>NZ_JACGLS010000001.1 GCF_014062345.1 Tenacibaculum pelagium
GATAGTAACTTAGTAGTAATCAAGAGTGAAGTAATTAGCGGAGATCAAGATGAGTGTGGTGTAGAGTATTTAATCACAAGAAAATGGTCAGTATCGGATTGTGCTGGAAACACAACGGAATATATCCAATTAGTAACCGTACAAGACACGGCAGCACCAGAATTCGAAGGAGATTTACCAGCTCAGGAAATTGTAGCGAGTTGTGACGATGTACCAACAATGGTTGATTTAACAGCGACAGATAATTGTGATAGTAATATAGAAGTAATCAAGAGCGAAGTAATTAGCGGCGATCAAGATGAGTGTGGTGTAGAGTACTTAATCACAAGAAAATGGTCAGTATCAGACTGTGCCGGAAACAGAACAGAGTATATCCAATTAGTAACAGTTCAAGATACAGTAGCACCAGTATTTGTAGAGGATTTACCAGAGAATGTGACAGTAAATTGTGATGATATACCAGAGGCAGTGGTATTAACAGCAACTGATAATTGTAGTGCATCAACAGATTTAGTAGTTAATTACACGGAAGAGTTTACAGGACAAGATGATGATTGTGCAACGGTTTATACGATTACTAGAACTTGGGAAGTATCCGATTGTGCAGGCAATAACGTAAGTCATACACAAACAATTAATGTAGAGGATAACGCTGCTCCAGAGTTGGTAGGAGATCTACCAGCAAATGTAACAGTAAGTTGTGATTCGATTCCAGATGCAGCGGTATTAACAGCGACGGATAATTGTACATCATCAGGAGACTTGGTAGTTAATTATACGGAAGAGTTATCAGGACAAGATGAAGGATGTGCATCAGAATATACGATAACCAGAACTTGGGAAGTATCCGACTGTGCTGGTAATAGTGTAAGTCATACACAAACAATTACAGTAGAGGATAACGAAGCACCAGAATTAGTTTCTTCTTTAGAAGATATTAATGTAGAATGTGATTCAGTTCCAGAAGTTCCAACATTAGAGTTTGTTGATAATTGTTCAGAGAATGTAACTCAAACGAACTTTGAAGAGGAGAGTACATTTGATGGAACTGATAGCGATTATCAAATTATAAGAACTTGGACAGTAAGTGATGATTGTGGTAATACCGCCGATTTTGTTCAAACAATTAATGTTACGGTAAAAACATCAGTTACAACCATTGCAGATTCAAAATGTACAGATGACGGTACCATAGATTTAAACGATTATATAACAGATGGATTAAGTACTGAAGGAACATGGGAAGTAACAACAGGAGATGTATCATTATCTAGTGATGCTACTTTCGATCCATTAGATTTAACACTAGGAGATTATGTATTTACTTATACAGTTTCTAACGAAGGATGTTTATCATCAATAGCAGTAACAATTAATATTCATGACGACTGTATTGTATTACCATGTGGTCAAGAAGATGTAAGAATATCAAAAGCAGTAACACCAAACGGAGATTCATGGAATGAGTTTTTCGAAGTAACCGGAGTAGAATCATGTGGATTTATCACCAATGTTAAAATATTTAACCGTTGGGGAGCACGAGTATATGAATCAGACAATTATGCGAATAATTGGAACGGAGTATCAGAAGGAACCACTTTTGGTAGCGCAAAAAGGTTACCAGCGGGAACTTATTATTACATCGTAGTATTAGAAAACAGTGGTTTAAAACCATTTACAGGAGCAATTTATTTAGGAACCAAATAATGTAACGCTATGAAGCACAATTACAAACTATATACAGTTTTAGTACTATTAATTACTACAGTATTTAATGTAGAGGGGCAGCAATTACCTCAATTTACGCAATACATGTACAATACAATATCGATAAATCCGGCATATGCAGGAAGTAGACAAGTATTTAGTGCAGTAGGACTTCATAGAAGTCAATGGGCAGGAATAGATAGAGGGCCAGAAACCCAAACATTATCGTTGCATACACCGTTACGAAATGATAAGATAGGAGTAGGGTTGTCATTCATTAATGACAAGTTAGGATATGAGAAGTTTACTTATTTGTATGGAGATTTTTCATATACAATTCAGTTAAATGATGAGATAAAATTAGCTTTTGGATTAAAAGCAGGATTTACACAATATAATTTAGATGATGATTTAATCGCAGCAGAAGCTTCAGATCCTGGAGTAAGCGGTGTAAGAAACCGATGGGAGCCTAATATTGGTAGTGGAGTTTTTATGCATACAGATAGATGGTATGTAGGTTTCTCGGCACCAAGATTATTAAATATAGACCATAATGATTTAACCATTGGTGGAGTAGATTACGGAATTATAGATCGGGTAAGTTATTATTTAACCGGAGGGTATGTTTTTGATGTAAGCGATAATGTTAAATTCAAACCAGCTACTTTAATTAAAGCAACAAGAGGAGCCCCTTTATCATATGATATAACTGCTAATTTTTTATTCAATGAAAAGTTTTGGTTAGGAGGTTCTTACAGGTTTAATGAGTTTACTGGAGCCTTAGGCGCTTTAGTTGATTTTCAAGTAACAAAGCAATTTAGAGTAGGATATGCGTATGAATATCCATTATCAGATATCAATCAATTCTCAAGTGGTACTCACGAAGTATTATTAATGTTTGAATTGAATAAGCCGAAGTCGTATAGAGCAAAGTCCCCTAGATATTTTTAAAGAAATAGATATGAAGACAAGAATAACATTTTTAGTATTACTTTTTTTATCACTTAGTATTTTTTCACAAAGAAAACTTGCTGATAAATTCTATAAGGAATATGCATATATAAAAGCGGCTGAGTTCTATAAAAAAGCAATAAAGATAGAAGGAGATAATGGAGTAGATTTATTTGCAAAGTTAGCAGACTGTTATTACAACAATTCTAACTCAGAACAAGCAGTTTACTGGTATACTTTAGCCGATCATAGAAAGGTAGGATTAGATAACGAACGTATATACAGATTAGCGCAATCGTTAAGAAGTGTAGGCGAGTATGAGAAAGCCGAGACTTGGCTTAAAAAACTACCAGATGCAGATTTAAAATTAAGAAATGTAGATTATACTAAATTAAAGGAACTGAATAGAGACTCTATAAGAATTGCGAATTTAAATATCAACACAGAGAACTCAGATTTTGGTCCGTACGTACATAACGGAAAGTTCTATTTCGCATCAGCAAAAAATAAGAATGGAGAAGTTTATGAATGGAACCATGAACCATATTTAGATTTATATCAAGCAAAAATTAAAGAAGACGGTACAGAGAAATCAATAGAAGATATTGTTCCAGTAATCTCTACAAAAGTAAATACAGGATTTCATGAATCAAGTATAGCCATTACGAAAGATGGTAAAACAATGTACTTTACAAGAAATAACCTAGATGATAAAAATAAATTAGACCACAACAAAGAAGGAACCGCACATTTAAAAATATTTAAAGCTACATTTTTAGAAAATGGTACATGGAATGATTTAGAAGAACTACCATTTAATAGTGAATTATATTCCAATGGACATCCAGCTTTAAGTCCAGATGAAAAGACATTATACTTTGTTTCAGACAGATCCGATGGCTTTGGACAGACAGATATATACAAAGTAGCAATATTAGAAGATGGATCTTATGGTACTCCAAAAAACTTAGGAGCCAATATCAATACGAAAGGAAAAGAAATGTTTCCATTTGTAGCGAATGACAATACCTTGTATTTTTCTTCAGATGGATATCAAAACTTAGGTCTGTTAGATATTTATAAATCAGATATATTAAATAATGCTTCATCATCAGAAGTAAAAAATATAGGAGCGCCATTTAATAGTGGTTATGACGACTTTGCTTTTTTTATAAATAACGACAATAAAACAGGCTATTTTTCTTCTAACAGACCAGAAGGTAAAGGGCGTGATGATATTTATAGTTTTAGTACCCATGAATGTTTACAATATATTACGGGTAAAACTTTTGATAAACGAACCCAAGAATCATTACCAGAAACCTTAGTAGAATTAATCGATGTAAACGGAAAAGTTATCGAAAGGTTTGTAACAGCAGAAGATGCTACTTATAGATTTGAAAGAAAATGTAAGAAGAACAAGTATACTTTACGAGGCACAAAGTTAGATTATAAAGATGATTTAGGAAGTGTAGAAACCACAGAAGAGCGAGATGCAGAAATAAAACAAGATTTGTATCTAACACCATTAATTGTAGGAAAAGAGATTGTGATTAATCCAATATTCTTTGATTTTAACAAGTGGAATATTCGACCAGATGCAGCTTACGAATTAGAGTTTGTTGTAAAGGTATTAAAGAATCATCCAGATATGATTATTAAGATAGAAGCACATACCGATAGTAGGGGTACAGCTAGGTATAATGAAAGATTATCAGACCGAAGAGCAAAATCAACTAGAGATTATATTTTATCAAGAGGATTAGATGCTTCAAGAATACAAAGTGCGATAGGATATGGAGAAAAGCAGTTGGTTAATAAATGTAAAGATAGAGTAAAATGTACCGAAGAGGAGCATCAAGAAAACAGACGTTCTAAGTTTATCATACTAAACGATTATAATTAAAAATATTGTTTCCCGAATTTTTAATTTTCCTAAACCCTAGCTTTATAAAATAAGTTAGGGTTTTTCTTGTTTTTTAATCAAGTATGTAAGTTTTTATTTATTGATCGACTCAATAAAAGTATAATCAAAAATTTACATAATTATGAAAAGAGCATTTTTAAGCCTATTGGCCATTGCAGCAATTTCATTTACTTCTTGTAGTGATGACGATGATATTGCAACAACAAAAACAGTAAGTCAATCATTTCAAAATTTACCAGATGTAGGTAGTAACTATGTTTATGAAGGTTGGTTAATTGTAGGAGCAGAAAAAATATCAACAGGAAGGTTTACAAATACAGAAGGAGCTAGTCATACAAGCGCAGCGTTAGATATAACAAAAGTAAATGCAGCTACAGAATATGTATTAACGATTGAGCCTACGAATGAAACAGGAGCAGATTTATCAAGCCCGAGTGGGTGGATATTTTCAAAAGGAACATTTACAAATACAACAGCGAATCCATCAACAGATGGTGCGATATATGAAGCAGGCTCTAATTTAGAAACTGCGACTAGTCAATTTTTCTTAAAGGCTCCATCTGCAGGAATGGATGGAACGGATGCTAATGGTATCTGGTGGATTAATGCTTTACCTCCAACAACAGGTGGATTTACGAATTTACCAACTTTGGGAAGCGGTTGGATTTATGAAGGTTGGGTTGTTGTAAATGATAATTCAGGAAGTCCAGTGCCAATTTCTACAGGTAAATTTTCAGATCCAAATATGGCTGATGATAATAATAATGAATTTAAAGGTGCAGGAATGGTACCACCATTTCCAGGTGAAGACTTTATTATGGATCCTAATAATAAATATCCTAATGTTACTTTTCCTATCGATTTAACTAGTGCGAATGTGGTAATTTCTATAGAACCAACTGTAGGAGATGATCCAGCGCCATTTGGTTTAAAACCATTTACAAAACAATTAGATAATCAAACAGTTTCTGTTGCAGTAACTATGGATAATGGTTATGCTAACAAAGTAATTTCAGGAACTGTAACGAGATAAATTTTATATGAATTTTCTAATTCGTTTAGAAATTCAGATATTTGAACCGCCTAAAAAAAGGCGGTTTTTTATGAAATATAGACAACTTACTAAAGAACAATTTGAAGGATTACACGAAGAGTTTGCTCGTTTTTTAGCTTCACAAAGTATTGATGCTAAAGAGTGGAAAGAGTTAAAAGAAGAAAAGCCTCATGTAGCAGAGGAGGAAATGAATGTGTTTAGTGATGTAGTTTGGGATGATGTGCTTACCAAGACTTCTTATTTAGAACATTTTTCGAAAAAGGTGGTAAACCTATTTAAATGTGATGAAAAAGAAATGCATCGTATTGTAATTAATGTGGATAAAGAGATTGATTTATTAACTCAAGAAGGTTTTGAATGGTTAATGAAAAATCCGAATGATGAGAAAATTGAATTTTTTACAGGAACAAAAAAATATGCAGAAGAAAGAAATTCCGAAATATTTGACTTAATAGAAAAAGGAAGTGCCATTTCTAAAGGAGAAATATTCGAATATTTTAATCGATTAACTTCTTAAGTAATTCATCGGTTCCTAAACTAGCAATGTCTTTAATAATTGTTAAATTGTTAAAGGCGTTTTTATTTACAGCAGGTTTTGGGTCTATAAAATAAATAGGCACATTTTCAGAAACATAATCAATTAAACTAGCTGCTGGATATACTTGCATGGAAGTACCAATAATTACTAAAATATCTGCTCTCAATGTAATTTCAATAGCTTTTTCAAGCATAGGAACATCTTCACCAAACCATACAATATGTGGGCGTAATTGAGAATTCTGTTCGCAGGTATCTCCTATAATAATATCAGACTTCCTATCGTAAACTAAATATTCGTAAGCAGTGCTCCTAGCTTTTAATAGTTCCCCATGTAAGTGTAAGACGTTGGTACTACCAGCACGTTCATGTAAATCATCAACATTCTGTGTAATAATAACCACATCAAAATACTTCTCTAAATCAACAAGATTGGTATGTGCTTTATTCGGACTTACAGTAAGTAATTGTCTTCTACGTTGATTGTAAAAATCAAGGACTAATTCTGGATTAGAATGAAACCCTTGAGGAGAAGCTACTTCATAAATATCATGTCCTTCCCATAAACCATTAGCATCTCTAAAAGTATTAATGCCACTTTCTGCACTGATACCAGCGCCTGTTAAAACAACTAATTTCTTTTTCATCTCTAAATAATAAAGCTTAAAAATAGTAAATTTTAGTATGTTTGCTATATGATAGATGAAGGATTATTAGCCTATTTAGAAGGTTATATTACTGAAAAAAGAAAAGCAACTTTCGAAAAGGTTTTAAATGAGCGTACCCGTCATTTTACTGTTGTGTTAGAAGACATATATCAACCGCATAATGCAAGTGCAGTGGTAAGAAGTTGTGATATTTTCGGGGTACAAGATGTATATGCGATTGAAAATAGATTTACAAATAAAGTTTCCAGACATGTTGCGAAAGGAAGTCAGAAATGGTTAAATATTAATCGTTTTAAGGAAGATGGAGATAACACAAAAGCTTGTTTAAAAGACTTACGAGCAAAAGGATATCAGATTATAGGAACAACACCACATACTGATTCTTGTGTGCTATCTGATTTTGATGTAACAAAGAAGTCTGCTTTTGTATTTGGAGCTGAGAAAGAAGGGATTTCAGATTATATTAAACAAGAGGCTGATGGATTTTTAAAAATACCAATGGTTGGCTTTACCGAGAGTTTAAACATATCGGTAGCAGCTGCAATCACTTTAAACGATGTAACTTCACGCTTACGTAAGACTAATGTTGATTGGCAATTAACTGATGAAGAAAAAAGAGTTTTGTATTTTGAATGGATTAAAAATACAATTAAGAACCCTGATAAGTTAATCGAGTATTATCAAAAAGAAAACGAGGCTGAATAGCCTCGTTTTTTATTGTTAAAAATTTCCTCCTGGAGTTTCAGGACTCTGTGCTTGTGCTTTCTGCGGATTTAAAATCATGTAAGTTCCTAAAGCTGTTAAAGCGCTATATTTTCCATATGTACCTAGCTTTTTTAAAGCTTCTTTTCTGGAGATTTTGTTATCTTTTTTATCTATATTTTTGTTGTTCATTGTTTTATTTTTTAAGGATGACTTTCTTGGTTTTTATTCCAATATTGGTTTCCAGACTTATTACATACAGTCCAGTTTCTACAGAAGGTAAATCAATAATATTATTACCAGTTCCATTAAAATGATTTGTATATACGACAGCACCTAAAGTATTGAAGATCGTAAGCTTAAAGGAGTCTCCAGATATCCCTTTTACAAATAATTTACTGTTTAGATTGTAAAGCATAATATCTGCTAGTGTAGTTTCTAGAGTTTCTACTTGTGCTTTGGTGTGTAAATAAAATCTTCCTATTCCGTTTGTAGTTTTTGCTATTGTTAATGAGTATTCTTCTTTATTTAAGTTGATAAACTTTCCTAATTCTCTATCTTCTAAGTACATTTCTATTCCTCTTGGTAATGAAATTCCTTTACCAGAGATAGTTATTGATGTTCCTTCTTTTACTTTAACTCCTATTGGAATAATAAATGATTCTTTCGATTCACTTGGTAAGGACTGATACGTAAAGTTTTTTCCTGAAGAACCATCTAATAATCGGGTATAAATATCTAATCCAGCTCCATCAAAGTTTCCTAAATCATACCCTGCATCTAATCCTTTAGTGGCATTGTTTCTATAACTAATTGTGGTATTTACTTGAACACCTTTAGAAGCTATTGATAATTTAATTGTCGGAATATTTGATCCTTTACCAAAAGTTCCTCCTGTAGCTGGTTGTACCATTCGTTGTGCTTGTTTAAAAGCCATGGAACTTGCACTATTCGTTGTTTTTACAAAAAATCCTTGTCCTGGAGCCAATGAACTCTCTCCACTTACTAAAGTTTTAGGAATGTATTTACTTTGTGTATTATCCCATACATATACTCCTACATAGGTAGGATCAAAACTAGCCAAGTTATCATTGATAAAGTTGGTTCCTGAGTTTTCATTGATTGGTAAAAACGCTGTATATGGATTTCCAATAGCATTCCATTCTGAAACTACAACTGATTTATTTACATCAGTAGTTTCTAAAGATCCAGTAAAGCTAATTGAACCATTACTTGCTCTAGAGATAGCATAACTTTGTCCTTTTTGAAAGGTAATGCTGTTCGATGCTAAATCATCTACAGTATAATACACCCATTTATCACCTGCTGATCTACTATCATCATAATATCCCACTGCATATCTATTTGGTGTAACCGTAGTATTTACTCGAATAGCATTAGAAGAATCTTCAACAAAATCTTTTACACTCTGACCAGATACTGGCGCAGCTACAATACTCCATTGATTTGCCAATAAACCTCCACGTGCATAGGTTACTTGGCCGTTTGAAGTTCCTTTTACTACTAAACTAGCACTATTAGAAGCCGTTGATACCATTGCGAAAGTTCCATTATTAACAAAGTTTCCATCCACCATTATTCCTCCGTTAGCATTGATATCAAAAGAAGAAAGTGATTCAACGGTTAAATCATTTATTTGAATGGCACTAGTTACTTCTGGTGTATTGGTTACATTCGGAACAATTACACTTTGAGTAGTAAGTGGTTCTAGATTGGTAGACCAATTTCCATTGGTTGTCCAACTGGTATTTACACTTCCATTCCAAGTAACTTGTGATGGATGTACTACATTTACTGTTCTAATAACTTCAACTGCTGCGTTTCCTGAAACCCCCGTAGCGTTATAAGTAATACTATAACTTCCAATGGCATCAACAAATGCACTTGCATCTATGGTAACATTAGAACCGTCATTTACACTAGCTCCCAACTCTGTATAACCACTGCCTAATGCAATGTTTTGTGGATTGTCTCCTGTTAATGTAATAACTGGGGTACTACAACTGTCAGTAATATCTTGCACGCTATCCCAAGCGGTTGGATGGGTTCCAACAAATGATAGGGTAGAAGAGCCGTTACCATTATGGATATAATTGAATAAACCACATAAGCTTGTAGTATTTTCTTGGTTCTGGATTACTAATGTATTGGTTACATTTTGTAACCCAAATAAATCAATTGTTAGTAAAGCATTGTTATTTCTAATAGTAGAATCTGTACTAGTTAATTCCGTAACGTTTTGTAAAGCGCTTATATCTGCCAGATTTCCATTAAAGCTAATACCTAAAATACCAATAGATGTTAATGATGCTAAGAAAGAATTATCGAATGTTGTAATTAATTCATTTTCAGAAATACTTAAGGTATTTATAGATGTAATAGTTAATTTAGGAAAACCTTCTAAACTACTAACTAAATCACAATTAGATAAATTAAAACTTCCTAAAGTAGTTAATTCATCAAGTCCCTGAAGATTATTTAAACTAACAAGATCTCTTAATAAAAGTTGACCGCTAATACTTGTTAGATTTTGAAGGAAACTCAAATTGGTTATTCCTAAGTTGTCTAAACTGAAATTACCACCTATGGTTGATAGCGCTGGTGTTGTAATGGTAGTTAGTTGTTGACAATGATCAATAGAAGCATTGTTACTAATACTTGTTAGCTTAGAAATACTTAATGTAGTTAAACCACTACAACTACCAATGGCTAGACGACCTGTAACTGTTTGTAATTCTGGAGCGGTGATAGATTGTAAACTATGCATATCAGCAATTAGAAAATTCCCTGTACTTTCTAGAAGAGCTAAATTAAGATTGGTCATTCCACCTACATTATTATTCATTCTAAATTCTCCACTTACTTGGGTCAATTTTGGAATTGAAATAGAACTTAATGAGCTATTGAATGTAATAGAAAAATTTGAACTTATAGTTTGTATTTCATCAAAAGCAATCGTTGATAATATTGAATTATTTGTGATAGCTATACTTGAAATAGAAGTAAGTTGATTAAGAATTGAAATATCTGTTAGTTGGTCTAGATTGTTAACCTCAAAACTTCCCCCCAAACTTGTAATGTTTGAAAAACTTACTATTGATGTGATGTTAGACATGTCTTTAAATGTGATATTACCTCCAATAGTAGTTAAGTTTGAAAATCCTGATAAATCATTAGAAATATTTCCTTCTAAATGTAGGTTACCAGAAATAGTATGAATCTTAGAAAAACCTGATAAATCAGTAATAGTACCGTTAATAGTTACATCTCCTTCAATAATTCCGCAATCTCCTAAAGTTGCTGTAAAAGTATCTACTTCGGTTTGTGAGGTTAATGTTACATCTCCTATTACTATACAGTCGCAACTATTAGAAACATTATTAGCAGAAGCATCAATCCAGTTACTAGTAACACCTGATAAAGCAAAATTGCTTAAAGTTCCATTAAAATTGTTAGAAGAGCTATCAGTTAAAGTTGTTAATCCGCTATTGTCTGCACCAGAAATCCCCGAATTAAAATTATAACTAGCTATTAAGTTGTTTTGTGACATATCAGCTGTACAACCATTTAATTGACCAACTTCAAATGCACTTAATGTTTTTGTCCAGATACGTAATTCATCTAATTGACCATCAAAATAACCACCCGTATCTCCACTTGGACTATCGGCGGCTGTATATCCTAATTGAATATTTGCCGTGGTAGATGTTACTGTAGGAGTTCCAACCCAACCTGTTGATCTTGCTAGCGTACCATCAATATAACATCGAGCATTTCCTGAATCTAAGGTAATTGCCACGTGATGCCACTCATCATCATCTACTTTAGTTGCTGGACTTAATAAACGAGTAACATAATTTGAAGTACTTGCATAGTAGTAAAATTCTATTCTTCCTCCATCAAGATTAACTCTCCATCCGTTATTGCCATTTGGTGTAAATTTATTAATAACACCACCAAGACCGTCTGTAGTTTTAATCCAAAAATCAACAGAGAAATTTAGATTGTTTTGAGAAGTATTGTGTGAAATAGTTACCAAATCATCAGAACCATCAAAATCTAAACCTGTTCCCGGAGGAATACCAGTTCCTTGGATAGTAAAACTATAAGTAGGTTCATCACAATCATCACTACTAATAACTACCGTAGCCGTTTTTATTCCACCAGAGGTAGGAGTAAAAGTTATAATTAATGAAGCAGATTCTGTAGCGGGTATTGGATTATTACTTGGATTTCGAGTAATTGAAAAATCACTAGTATCACCGGTAAGTACTATTCCACTAACATTTAATGAAGCTGAACCATCAGAATTACGAATAAAAAAGCTCATTTCTTTAGAGCTACCTACATTAACACTATCAGCATCAGTATTATCACCAGAAATAGGAGTAGTGTCTCCAGTTAAGATATCATTACCATTACCTTGTACATTGATTTCAGGAATAGCCACTGAACAATTTCCTGAAATATTATTGGCTGTAGTATCTACCCAATTAGAGCTAGGACCTGTTAAAGAAAAGTTTGTTAGCGTACCATCTAAATTATTGGAAGTTTCGTCATTTGCAGTGGATTTAGATGAATTATTAGCATTTACATTTCCTTCATTCAGTTTATAATAAGCAACTAATCCAGATTCATTTCCTGTTAACTCACAAGTTTCCTGAGCACTTAGTTCATCTGAGCATAATGCACGACTCCAAAAACGAATTTCATCTAATTCACCTGAAAAGTATTGATTAGAATAGCTAGAATATCCAATAAAAGTACTTTCTGTATTGGTAGGTGCATTGGGAGTTGTAGCATAAGAATTACTTGAATTTGCAGTTCCATCAACATAAAACTGAACAGTATTATCTCCAAAAACAATAGAAAAGCGATGCCAATTACCATCATTTAAACCAGAAATACTCGAATTTACTGTAGTGGTTATATTGGAACTTTTATAGTAAAAACGTAACCTCCCTGTATCTGATAATTGAATAGAAAAACCGTTTTCATTGGTAGCATCATATTTACTAATTATTGGGTTATTATCTGTCGTTGAAGATGTTTTAAAATAGCCTTCCACAGTGAATGTGTTGGTGTTAAAAGAACTATTATGACTAATACTTATATGGTCATCCGTTCCGTCAAAATCAAGTCCCGTTGCAGGAGTATATCCTGTTCCTTCGATTGCAAAAGTGAAAGTTCCATTGTCACAATCATTATTTGAAATTTCAACAGTTGCTGTTCTATGTGCATTTGCTGAAGGAGTAAAAAGGATACGTAAGTTTCCTGACGCTCCTGCGGCTATGGTTGTAGGCGATTCAATAATAGAGAAATCTGTAGAACCATTAATAGTAATATTTGAAATGTTCAAACTTGCACTTCCTGAATTATTGATTGTATAATCTGCAGGTTCTGCTTGTCCTAATTGTACGTTACCAAAGGAAGTATTATTAGTTACGACTACATCGGTATCTCCGTTATTAATATCCTTATTATTTGAAGAAATTTTAATAATTGGTTCTGTGTAGGTACTGCAAGTTCCAGTAAGCCCATTTGAGCTAGCATCAATCCAATTTGAACTTGTTCCTGTTAATCCAAAATTATTCAAAGTACCTTGAGGAGGAATACCTGAACTAATGGTATGTTTTGGATCAAGTGTTGAAAACATAGGAAAGTTATTTCCGTTTTCTACACCATTGTTAAATGTATAGTACGCAATTAAATTATCTTCACTTCCTGTAAGTTGACATTTAAACTGATTAGAAATTCTACAACTAGATAAATCCATATCCCATACACGAAAATCATCAATTGCTCCTGCATAGTATTGTACACCACCAATAGCACTACCGATGGTTAAATTATTGCTATTATCTATAAGTGCTTCAGAAAGAGTAAGTGTATTTTCAAGAGTTCCATCAATAAAAATTTGATAATTACTTCCATTATAAATAATAGCTACGTGCTGCCATTGATTGTTTACAATAGGAGGAGTCATAAAGGTTTTAGGACCACTTGAAGTAAAAAATGTAAAATTTAGCTGTAAAGAAGTGTCTATTCGTAAATTATACCCAGAACTCCCACTCATATTATCAAAAATGAAATGTTCATTAGTACCAGAAATTTCAGGTTTTATCCAAAATTCTAAAGTGAAATTCCCACCATTTATATTATAATTACCACTATTAAATGTAATATTATCATTCACACCATCAAAGTGTAACCCACTTCCTTGTTCGTAAGCGGTTCCTTGAATAGCAAACGTAAAAGTACCGTTGGTGGCATCGTCACTGGTAATGGTTACAGTAGCATTTTTAGTACCAACGGTTTGGGGGGTGAACTTGATATTTAATTCTTCACTTGCTCCAGGTGCTACCATTGTAGGAGATGTTCCTTCAATTTCAAAATCGCTTGCGTTAGCCCCAGTAATAGTAATACTAGAAATATTGAGAATATCCATTAGGCTCATGTTTTCAATTGTGAAAGTTGAAAGATTTGTTTCCCCAGCTGCAGTATTCATAAAAAGAGTGCCATCTGGTTCTGATACATTGGTTTGTCCATTGGTAAACGGACTTCCCATAGGATCAAATCCTTTTACTTTAATTTGACCAGCAAAAGTTTTTGCAGGATCTGTTCGTTTGTTTGCATGGATACTTTCTGAAAGAAAGATACATGTTATTGCATACAGCAATGTGAGTATTAGTAGGGCCGTTTTTTTCATAAGAGAGAAGTTTGGTAGACTTTATTAAACTTATAGTTTGTTTTGTGACACAATGGTACAAAACTGTTCTTATTACCAAGCTTTTTTATGGTTACAAAAAGTTTCATCCCTTTGTTCTTAGGGGGTTTGGAGAATTTTGTTTATTTTGGAATTGTAAAGTGTTTATCTTTATCTATTTATATTTGTGTTACTTTTTTAACACTCCCACAGTTTATGAGGCTATTTTTATTAGTTGTTTTTTATACGGTTATAGGTACAGTTTTTGGACAAGTACCTCAAGATTCTTTGGTTATTGAATTAAGGGGGAAAGTTGAAAATGCTCAGAACGACTCTGTAAAGGTTCATTATTTGATTAAGCTTACAAAAAAGGTAGAAAAATCTAATATAGGTCAAGGAAGAGAATTAATAATGGAGACTTTGGGAATTATAAATGATATAGAAATTCCAAATGACTATTTTTTAAAGCAAAAAGCATCTATATTAGATGCCTTAGGTAAATACGAATCCCGACAAATTAATTATCAAAATTCTCTTAATTTTAGGCTACAAGCTTTAAAGATTAGAGAAGCGTTAAAAGACTCAATTGAAATAGCCAAAAGTTATCATAGTATGGGGATGTTATTTCGATATCAAAAGGAATATGATAAGTCAAAATTCTATTTCCTAAAGTCTCTTGAGATACAAAAGAAAAATATAGATAGTGCCCAATTTGCTAGAACTTATAACATGTTAGGAGTAAGTTATTATTATAACAAGCAAAATGACTCGGCAATGTACTGCTATAAACTTTCTAGAAATTATTACCCTACAGCTTTTGGAAAAACAAGACCTAATGAAAACATAGCTGCAATCTATTACACTACAGGTAATTATGAGAGAGCCATTGAAATATATAAAAAAAACTTAGCATTGTATAAATCAGAAGAAAACAACGATTTTATCATTAATGTTCAAATGCATCTTGCTAAAATTCATTCTGATTTAGGTAGACATCAACAAGCAATACATTATATTGATAAAACATTATTCTATGCTAAAAAATATGGAAATACTTCGAAATTGCCACTTATATACCAATTAAGAAGCCATATTTTCGAAAAAATGGGCAATTATAGGTATGCCCTTGGTTATTACAAAACCCATAAATATTACTACGATTCTATTTTCAATGTTAAAAATGCAAAGAAGATTACTGAATTAGAGTTGAATTATAAATTTCAAAAAGAAAAACAAGCTGATAGTTTGCAATTCGCAAATGAAAAACAAGCGTTGGAATTAATGACTGAGGTAAAGCAAGCAAGAAATAGACTTTACATTGTTGTATTATTATCAATTTCTATACTCGGTATTACACTTTTGATTATTGTGAATAATAGAAGAAGACTCAACAGAGAACGTTTTAAAAAGGAACAGTTTGCAAAAGAATTGTTAGATGAGCAATTAAAACATACTACTTATCAAGCAAAACAATTGGTGGCAGATAATAAAATGCGTTTGCAGTTTAAGCAAGAGTTTTTGACTAAGCTAAAGAAGGTAAAAAAGCATGGAGATGATGTAGATGCTTCTGGCTTTCAATCGTTAATCGTAGACTTGACCTCACAAATACAAACTGAAAGTAAATTTGATTCTATTGGAGATAATATTGAACAACTAGACAAAGAGTTTAATGAAAAACTTAGAATTCAATACCCAGATTTAACTAAGTCTGAAAGAGAGATTTGCGCTTTGATGCGAATGAATTTAAGTATCAAGGAAATTATGATCATTAGAAATGTTAGTATGGGATCTGTAAAAGCTTCTCGTCACCGTATTCGAAAAAAAATGGGACTAGAAAGAGGGCAGGAGTTAGAACAAGCTATAATGGAGTTGGTGTAACCTAATTATTAGAACTTAATATTTCAAGAACAAATTCTTTAGTCAATGGTTTTCCGTTGGCTATTTTTTTGATGTTATCGAAGGTAAATACAAAATCACAACCGTTCTTGTATTCAGAACAACCATAGGCCGATTTTCCTTTTAAAACAGTTCCTTTTTTACATTTTGGGCAACTTATAATTTCTGGAATTTTATTTGTAGTAGCTACTTTTTTAGGTTCAAATTTTAAATTAAAATTATCATCAAAACGAATTAAACCTTCAACTTTATTTTCGTTGTGTTTAAAACCTTTTAAGTTAGTTGTACACCCTTTATCTAATAATCTAATTAACTGATTTTCGGATACTTTTTTAGCCATAAATTCAAAAGGCAATTTAAAGTCGCATCCACTTTTGTAAGCAGAACATCCGTAAGCAGTGCTACCTTTTAGTAATTGTCCGTTTTTACACTTTGGACACTCTTTACCAATAATAGTTTTTTTCTTAGAAGTAGATTTTTTTGCAGGAATTTTTCTTGTCTTTTTTTCTGAAGAAAGACGTTTTATTTTATTGCTAGAACGAACTTCGTATACTAATTCGTCTACCATTTTTTTCATGTTATTGATGAAAGTTCCTGCATTAAATTCACCACGTTCAATTTCTTTTAACCGTTTTTCCCAACGTCCCGTTAATTCAGCAGATTTAAGTAGTTTATTATCAATTAAATCAATTAAATCGATTCCTGTTTGTGTAGGAACTACTAGTTTTTTCTGACGCTCGATATATTTACGTCGAAACAAGGTTTCGATAATACTTGCACGCGTTGACGGACGACCAATTCCGTTTTCTTTCATCAATTCTCGCATTTCATCATCATCAACTTGTTTACCTGCGGTTTCCATAGCACGTAATAAACTTGCTTCGGTATAATTACGAGGTGGTTTGGTTTCTTTTTCTAAGAAACTTGGTTCATGCGGTCCTTTTTCACCTTTTTCAAAAGTGGGAAGGATGTCTTTTTCTTCTGATTTTTTTGATTCACTTCCGTATTCAAAAACTTCTCGCCATCCTTTGGTTAAAATTTCTTTACCAGAAGTTCTAAATGGAACTTTATCGGCTTCTCCTTTAACTTCAGTCTTAGAAACCTCACTATCTGGATAAAAAACAGCAATAAAGCGTCGTGCAATAATATCATACACTTGCTGTTGATTATACTGTAAATTATTTTGAATTCCAGTTGGAATAATCGCGTGGTGATCGGTTACTTTTTTATCATCAAAAACCTTTTTAGATTTCTTTATTTTTTTTCCTAATAAAGGTTGTGTTAATTCACTATAATTAGTCAGTTTACTTAAAATACCAGGTACTTTTGGGTAAATATCATTTGGTAAAAAAGTAGTATCAACTCTAGGATATGTAACTACTTTCATTTCGTATAACTTCTGAACTATTTTTAAGGTTTCATCCGCAGAAAATCCGAATTTATTATTACAATATACTTGTAATCCTGTTAAATCAAATAACTTAGGCGCGTATTCTTTTCCTTTCTTTTTGGTGACTGAAGTAATTTCAAAATCACTTTGTTTTACCTTATCAGCAAAGGCTTGACCTTCTTCCTTTTTTAAAAACCGACCTTCTTCACAACTGAACAGTGTATCGCGATATAAGGTTTGCAATTCCCAATAAGGTTGAGGCTTAAAATTTTCAATTTCTTTATAGCGATTTACCAACATGGCTAGGGTAGGAGTTTGCACTCTACCGATGGATAATATTTGTTTATAGCCACCAAATTTTACGGTATATAAACGAGTTGCGTTTAAGCCTAATAACCAATCGCCAATAGCACGAGAAAATCCTGCGTAATATAGGTTATCGTATTGTTCAGCAGGTTTTAGATTATTAAAACCTTCTTTAATGGCTTCTTCGGTTAAGGAAGAAATCCATAAACGTTTTACTTCTCCTTTATAATTCGCTTGGTTTATTACCCAGCGTTGTATTAATTCTCCTTCTGTACCCGCATCCCCACAGTTTATAATTTCATCAGCTTTTTCGAATAAACCTTTTACAATATTAAACTGTTTTTTAATACCAGCATCGTCTGTTACTTTGGTATTAAAACGTTCTGGAAGCATGGGTAAGTTGTTTAAATCCCAACTTTTCCAATGCGGTTTGTAGTCTTTAGGTTCTAAAAGCGTACATAAATGACCGAAAGTATAGGTTACCGCGTATCCATTACCTTCGAAATAACCATCTCGCTTGGTATTGGCACCTAATATATTAGCAATTTCGCGAGCTACACTCGGCTTTTCGGCGATACAAACTTTCATTATTCTAGTTTAGAAACTCGAAAGTAATAAAATATTATGGAATCTATTAATGGTAATTTTTGAATAAAATGATATAGTTTTTGCTAAATGATTTATTGCTTGTTTAAGTATATTATATTGAAAATAATTTAACAACCAAATTTATTCCATCTTTTCAAAGAAAGTCAATTCGTAATTAGATAATAATTCAGGGTGTGTAATTTTAATAATATCTTTTAAAACTAAATCTGGTCGGGTAGGTGCTAATTCAAAATACAAAACACCTCCTGTTTTTCCTTTTTTTAAACTAGGAGAATAAATCTTATCGTTTTTAAAAGCTTTAAATTCAGCATAGTGATTATTACTATTCAGCATTTGTTCTTTTGAAGAAAAATAACCAGGAGCAATCCAAAAATCAGCATTTTTTCCTTTATCTAAAATAGATTCAAAGCTTAACGATAAACTTCCTTTACCTTTGGAATCTTTCCATAAATAATCAAGATTTGCATCTTTTAAATATTGTGCAACAAAACTTTCACCAGCAGGTAAATTCCAAATATCTTTACTCATAATGGCTCCAGAAAGAATTGTAGGTTTATTCGTAGCTCTTTCAGCAATTTTAATAGCTTCTAAGTAGTTTGTTTTTATAGTATTAAAAATACTATCTGCCTTTTTGTTTTCATTGTAAATAGCTCCAAAAACTTTAATCCATTCAGCTCTTCCTAACGGTGTTTCTTCAAGCCAATCTCCGTTAATAATCACAGGAATTCCTGCTTTTTCAATAGTAGTAAATGTTTTGTTAGTTTTACCCATAGAGAAACCAACGACTAATTCTGGTTGAATATCTAATAAAACTTCAGTGTTTAACGATTGCTCTTTTCCTAATTCTCTTACAAATCCGTTGTCTATTAAACCTCTTGTTTTTTCAGATGAAATATACTTTGTGTGCGGAAAACCAATTAAAGTTTGCTCTTTTCCTAACAATTCTAATACAGGAATATGCGTAGTTGAGGTTACAACTATTTTATTAATAGGAGTTTTTATATCTGAATTTTCATTTCCTAAGGTATAAGTAAATGTTTCCTTAGAATTAGGGTATGGAGTTTTAATAATTAATTTGGTTTGATTTTCTTCTTTTACGATATCAAAACCTGTAGCGTGTTCAATGCTAAATGATTTATCATTATTGGCTTTTACAGTATCTTTTTTATCAGTTTTACAGGATGAAATTAAAAGAATTACAAAAAGTATAAGTGTAGCTCTAAATAAAGAAGTAGTCATAGTTGTTAATTTTCTTCAGCAAGATTACAAAACTATTTTGTAATAACAATTTTTGAGCTACATTTGCGGCGATTTTGGTTTTCTATAGGTATTCTATCTAAAGAAATTAAAAGGGAATTTGGTGTAAATCCAAAACTGTTCCCGCAACTGTAAGCTATTAAGCTTGTAACTACAACTTTTGCCACTGTTTTTATAAAATGGGAAGGTAAGTTACAAGACGCAAGTCAGGAGACCTGCCAACATCACAAACGAGTAAAAACTTTCGGGATAAAAGTTACTGTACTTAATACTGTTTCGTACAAAAATTTAACCTGATTAATTGTAAAAATTAAATCATTAAAAATGAAAAAACAATTACTAATTGTTGGTGCTATCGCGATGTCTTTTGCGAGCACAAAAATTACTGCGCAAGAGCAGGAAAAAAATGAAGAGTTAGATGAAGTTGTAGTAACTGCAACTAAAACTAAAATGAGTAAAAAAAATATTGGTAAAGTAGTTTACAAATTAACTTCAAAAGAAATTGAAGAGAGGCAAGGAAAAACACTAACTGAAATTTTAAATGAAATTCCCGGTATTGAAATTAATGGTTCTCAGAGTAATAGAGGGCAAAATAACGAAGTTTATATTAGAGGAGGTCGATCTCATCAAGCAGCTATATTGATTGATGGAGTTAATGTTAATAATGGATCTACAATATCTAACAATTTTGATTTAAGACAATTAGATCTAAATCAAATTGAATCTATTGAGGTTTTGAAAGGAGCTTCTTCTGTATTATATGGTTCTGGTGCGGCAACAGGTGTAATTAATATTAGATTAAAAAAAGCATCTAGAAAAGAGTTTTCAGGAACATTTACAACTTCTTTAGGAAGTAACAGATCAGCTGAGGGTACAAAATTTTCTGGTGATGAATTACAAGCTAATTTTAATTTTAATGGAACTGTAGGGCAAGTTGATTATCTAATTGGCTTAAATTCAAATAGTTCTTCTGGTTTATCAGCTATAGAAAGTAGCAATATCAATAGTCCTAATAAAGAAGATAAGTTTTATCGTCAAAATGCTTTATTGAGAGTGGGTTATAAAGTTGATAATAATTTAAAATTTGGAGTTCAAGGAAGTTTTAATAAATTTTTCTATGAATACGATGATTCTTTTTCTGTAGCAGACGCAGATGACTTTTTCGACGGACAACAAAAAAGAGCATTATTTTTCACAGATTTCAAGTATAACAAAGGTAAATTAAGGGTTGATGCTTTTTATACTAAAATTGACGGAGCTTTTGATACAGCATATGGAGTATACCAATCAGAAGGTAAAGAATATGGGTTTGATGTTTTTAATAATTATAAGGTTTTAGATCAATTCTCTTTTATCGTAGGTTTAGCTGCTCAATATCAGGATATGGAGTCGGGAGGGATTAAATTCGGAAGCGTATCTCAACATTCATATGACCCTTATGTATCTGTAAATTACAATTCAGATTTTGGTTTAAATGTTAATGCAGGAGTTAGAGCTAATATCCATAACGAATATGGAACAAATCTTATATATAATGTGAATCCTTCATATAATTTTGAAGTTTTAGAAGATAAAAATTTAAAATTATTTGCTTCGTATAGTACAGCTTTTATTGCTCCATCTTTATATCAAATATTTAATAAAAGAGCAGATGTGGAAATTTTAGATCCTGAAAGTAATTATACAATAGAAGGAGGTTTAGAGTTTGAAGTTTTAGATAATTTAAATATTAATACAGTTTACTTTTATAGAGAAGAAACAGATAAAGTAGCATATGATAATACAACTTTTAAGTACTTTACAAATAACGGAACGTTTAACTCAAAAGGATTTGAGACTCAAGTTAATTATTCTCCTTTAAATAAGTTAAATCTATCTTTTGATTATGTTTATACGAATTATGCAGGTCTTTTAGAAACTTTAAAATTACCAAAACATAAGTTTGGTGGTAGAGTAAATTATCATGTACTACCAACAACTTATATTAGTGCTAATTATAGATTCACTGGAGAAAGAGAAGGAGGGAGTTCAGCATTAGAATCTTATGGTTTGTTAGATTTTTTTGTAAATCATAAAGTGTTAAAAGACAAAATAACATTATTTGGTAATGTAACTAACCTTTTAAATGAGAATTATCAGGAAATTCCTAATTACACTACTAGAGGTAGAAACTATAATTTAGGATTAAAAGTTCAGTTTTAAGTATTACCTAAATATTTTAAAAAGCCCACTTTAGAGTGGGCTTTTTGTTATAAAAATTTTTCTTGAATTTCTTTAGTAGGAATCATACAGGCTTCTTTTTTACCAAACCATTTGTAACGGTTTTTAGCTATAAAATCATATATAATGTTTCTTAAGATTTCAGGGAATACCCAAAATATCTGTGAAGTACTCCAGAAACCGCCAAATTCTTTCATTATTTTTAAAGCAGCTGAAGATTTTATATCATAAGAAACAGATGATTCGTATAAAATAATAGAGTCAATTTTAGAGGTGTCAATCCCTAAATAGTTTGTTATTTTAATTCCTATTTCAGATTGTAAAGAGGTAAACACAAATTGATTTTTTTTATCATAATGAATAATTTTTAACACTGCATCATTGCAAAAATTGCAAACTCCATCAAACAAAATTATTTTTTTATTAGTAGGTAAATCAATCATTTATTGAATATTAAATAAGATAAAATTAAAAATACATCAATATGTTGTAACATAAATCAAAATTAAGCGTCTAGTAGAAAAGTAAATAATGATTTAACATAAAATTAGTAATCAAACGATGTATCAATATTTATTTTAGTTTAAAAATTAACTAACACTATGATTCGAATAGAAAATTTACACAAATCTTACCCTATTGGTAAAGACTCACTTCACGTACTAAAAGGATTAGACTTACATATTAAAGAAGGTGAATTTGTATCTATTATGGGATCTTCCGGTTCTGGAAAATCGACTTTATTAAACATTGTTGGTTTATTAGATGGTCATGATGAAGGAAATTATTTTTTAAATGGTCAATTAATTGAAAATTTAAACGAAAAGAAAGCAGCAATTTTAAGAAATAAGTTTCTAGGATTTGTTTTTCAGTCATTTAATTTGATATCATATAAAACTGCACAAGAAAATGTTGCACTTCCTCTTTATTATAAAGGAGTGGGAAGAAAAGAACGTTTAAAAATTGCTTCGGAATACTTAGATAAAGTAGGCTTGAAACCATGGGAAAATCACTTGCCTAATGAACTTTCAGGAGGTCAAAAACAACGTGTGGCTATAGCTCGTGCTTTAGCAACTAGCCCCAAGGTAATTTTAGCAGATGAACCAACAGGAGCATTAGATTCTACAACTACAGATTCTGTAATGGATTTGTTAAAAGGAATTAATGATGAAGGTATGACCGTTTTTGTAATTACACACGAAGAAGAAGTAGCAGAACAAACTGATAGAATTGTACGTCTAAAAGATGGAGTAATAATTAGTGATGAATTAACTGAATCTGGTAAATCAAAAACATTACAGAATGTTCGATAGAGATCTTTGGGCAGAAATATTTCACAGTATAAAAAAGAATAAGTTAAGAACTTTCTTAACTGGTTTTTCTGTGGCTTGGGGTATTTTTATTTTAGTATTACTATTAGCATCAGTTAATGGGATGAAAAATGGATTTACACAGCAATTTAATGATGATGCGACGAATTCTATTTTTATATCTCCTTCTGTAACCACCAAACCTTACGAAGGTTTTGAAGCTGGTAGAAGGATAAAATTTACTAATAATGACTTAAAATATATTCAAGGGAATTTTGATGAAGAAGTAGAGTATATTACACCTAGATTTAGAAAAGGAGTTACTGCTAAGTATAAAAAAGAAACAGGAAGTTATCAAGTTAGAGCTGTTTATCCAGATCATAAACATATCGAGAAAACTATTATGAATGCCGGTAGGTATATTAATAGTAATGATGTAGATAAAAAACTAAAAGTTGCTGTAATTGGTAAAATGATTAAAGCTGATTTATTTCCTGATGAAGATCCTATCGGAAAAACATTTGTTATGAATAACTCAACATATCAAATCGTAGGAGTTTTTTCTGACAAAGGTAATGAACGGGAAGAACGAATTATTTATGTTCCTGTTACAACAATGCAGCGATTGTATAAAAACACAGATGAAATTAGTCAGATAGTATTAACATACAATCCAAAATATTCTTATGCTGAAGCTATAAATTTTAGCGATATACTAGAAGTAGTTTTAAAACGAAGACATAAAGTTTCGCCAGATGATCAAGGAGCTATTTATGTAAATAATAACGCTGAAGGTTTTTCAGATGTTTCTAATTTTACAACGATGTTAACATTTGTTAGTGTTGGCGTTGGGTTGTTAATTTTACTAGCAGGTATTGTTGGTATAGGAAATATTTTAGTATTTATTATAAAAGAAAGAACAAAAGAAATTGGGATTAGAAAAGCACTTGGAGCAAGACCATCTCAAGTAATTAATTTGGTTTTGTTAGAAAGCGTTTTTATTACATCGATTTCAGGAGCAGGAGGAATGTTGTTTGCTATGGGATTAGTTAGTTTAATAGCAAAAGTAATACCGAAATCACCAGCATTTGCTGATCCATCTGTAAATGTAACAACCGTAATTATTGCAGGTGTAATATTAGTAATAGCAGGAGTTCTTGCAGGTTTAGTTCCTGCAATACGTGCTGCAAGTGTAAAACCAATTGTAGCTTTAAGAGCCGATTAATTATGAAGAGATTATTCGATAGAGATTTATGGGCAGAGGTATATAGTACGTTAACCAAAAATTTATTACGTACTGCATTAACAACACTTGGAGTATTATTTGCAATGGTAATTTTAATACTATTGTTAGGTGCTACTAATGGAATGAAAAATGGTTTTGATAAACTATTTACAGGAACTGCTACTAATAGTATGTTTGTTTGGGGACAGCGTACAGGAAAACCATACAAAGGTTTTGAAAGAGGAAGACGAATTAGTTATACTTTCGATGATGTAAAGTTAATTGAAAGTCAAGTGAAAGAAATAGATGTGCTTTCTCCTCGAATTCAATTAGGAGACTTTAGAGGTGTAAGTTCTGTTACTCGAAATGGACAATCAAGCGGTTCATCGGTATTTGGAGATTTTCCTTCGATAGATAAAATATCAAAAAAGAATTTAGAAGAGGGACGATTTTTAAATCAAGATGATATTGAGAATCGTCGTAAAGTAGCTGTAATTGGAGATGAAACTTATAAACTATTATTTAAAAAGGATGAAGATCCAATAGGAGAGTATATTCGAGTTAATGGAGTCTATTTTCAAGTAGTAGGTGTTTATAGAAAAACTAAAGGGGTAAATTTTGATGGTCAAAACTCAGTATTTATTCCGTTTACAACTTTTCAAAAAGCATTTAACAGTGGTAACAGAGTTGGTTGGATGGCAATAAATATAAAGTCAAATCATACTGTTGCAGCTGCATTAAAAAAGATTAAAAAATTATTAAAAGAAAAACATAATATTCACCCTAAAGACACACGTGCAATAGGTTCTTTTAATTTATCAGATGTATTTAAAGGTATATCAGCATTTACAACTGTGCTGCAAAGTTTTTCATTTTTTATTGGAATATTTACATTGTTAGCTGGGGTAATTGCAATTAGTAATATTTTATTAATTACAGTAAAAGAACGTACCAAAGAAATTGGTATTCGAAGAGCACTAGGTGCAACACCCAAGATTATAAAAACTCAAATTATTTTTGAAGCGATAGCTTTAACTGTATTTTCAGGTTTACTCGGTTTTGTAATTTCTATTGGGATTTTACATATTTTAGATATAAAATTTAGCGGGTCAGACTTTCCGTTTGTTAATCCAACAGTAAGTTTTCCGCAATTAATAGGTTCGTTTATTTTAATGTTAGTTTTAAGTTTATTGGTAGGATTAATTCCTGCAAATAGAGCAACTAAAATAAAACCTATAGAAGCGTTAAGAGAAGAATAAATTATACACCACAATCAAACAAAAATGAAAAAAACATTAATTTACGTAGGATTAGCTGTTTTAGCTATGGCAGTTATAATAGCTGTTGTTAAGGTAAATAAATCTAATAGTAAACCTGTAAAAAAATATAAGACAGAGCAGCTTAAAAAGATGAATATTGTTAATAAAGTTGTTGCTACAGGAAAAGTAATTCCATTAGAAGAGGTAGAAATTAAACCTCAAATTTCTGGGATTATAGATAAAGTATATTTAGAAGAAGGAGCAATTGTTAAGACAGGGGACTTAATTGCTACGGTAAAAGTTGTGCCAAATGAGCAATCTTTACAAAGTGCTAGAGGAAGAATTAACTCTGTACAAATTCAGTTATCAAATGCAAAAACTCAATATGATCGTAATAAAGCATTATTTGATAAAGGTGTAATTTCTAGTCAACAATTTGAAGCCTCTCAATTATCATATAATCAGGCAAAAAATGATTTAAGAAATGCTAATAATGATTATCAGATTATTAAACGAGGTTCTGCAGGTTCAGGCGGAGCGAATACAAATATTCGCGCAACAGCATCTGGTATGGTTGTAGAAATTCCTGTGAAAAAAGGATATCAAGTTATTCAAGCGAATAATTTTAATGCAGGAACTACCATTGCTACTATTGCGGATATGAAAAAAATGATTTTCGAAGGAAAAGTTGATGAAGCAGAAGTAGGTAAATTAAAAATGGGAATGGATTTAGATATTACTGTAGGTGCTATCGAAGAAGAAAAGTTTCCAGCTAAATTAAATTTTATTGCTCCTAAAGGTGTAGAAGAGAGTGGAGCTATTCAATTTAAAGTTAAAGGAGATATAAGAATTGATAGCGTTAAGCAAATGGTACGTGCAGGGTATAGTGCTAATGCATCTATTATTATTGAAAAGAAAGATAGCATTTTATCAATAAGAGAAGCTTTATTACAATACGACAAAGAAAGTAAAAAGCCTTATGTTGAAATATTAGTTAATAAAGAAGAGGGAAAGTTTGAAAATAAAGATGTTGAGCTTGGAGTTTCAGACGGAATTAACGTTGAAATAATTTCTGGTATAACTAAAGATGATGAAATTAAAGTTTGGAATAAAGAAAATAAAAAAGATAAAAAGAAAGATGATTAATAAATATTAGTTAAATCAAAACAAAAAACCAGCTCTTTGAGCTGGTTTTTTATTTTATAAGTAATTTAAATTATCCTTTGTAAAAAGGTAATTTTACAACCTTAGCAGGAATTTGCTTTTTACGTACTTGGATAAAAATTTCAGAATCTACTTTCGATAATTCTTTAGGTACATACCCTAAACCAATACCTTTACTTAAAGAAGGACTCATAGTACCAGAAGTAACTCTACCAATTTTTTCACCATTAGCATTTACAATATCATAACCTTGGCGAGGAATACCACGCTCTGTTAATTCAAAAGCTACTAATTTTTTAGTAACACCAGCTTCTTTTTGTGCTTTTAAAGCTTCTGCATTTACAAAGTCTTTGGTGAATTTAGTAATCCATCCTAAACCAGCTTCTAAAGGAGAAGTAGTATCATCAATATCATTACCATATAAACAATAACCCATTTCTAAACGTAAAGTATCACGAGCAGCTAATCCGATAGGTTTAATTCCCCAATCTGCACCAGCTTCAAAAACTTTTTTCCAAAGTTGTTCAACATCTTCATTTTTAACATAAACTTCAAATCCACCAGAACCAGTATAACCAGTTGCAGAAACAACAACATTCGGTAAGCCAGCAAAATCGGTAATTTCGAAAGTGTAAAATTTAATTGCAGATAAATCTACTGATGTTAATGATTGCATTGCCTCAGCAGCTTTTGGTCCTTGAATTGCTAATAAAGACCATTCTTCTGAGCGATCTTCCATTTCAACTTTTAAGTCGTTGTGTTGAGAAATCCAGTTCCAATCTTTTTCAATATTAGATGCATTTACTACTAACATATATTCATTCTCAGCAATCATGTAAATAATTAAATCATCTACAATACCTCCATCTGCATTTGGCATACAGCTATATTGTGCCTTTCCAGGAGCTAATTTTGAAGCATCATTAGACGATATTTTCTGAATTAAAGCCAACGCATTTTCCCCTTTTAAGAAAAATTCACCCATATGGCTTACATCAAAAACACCAACGCCATTTCTTACTGTTTCGTGTTCGATATTTACACCTTCGTATTGTACAGGCATGTTATAACCAGCAAAAGGAACTAATTTTGCACCTAATGCTTCATGAATATGTGTTAATGCAGTATTTTTCATTTAATTGTTTGTTTAATGTTTCAAAAGTATTGAAAAATTAAGAAACAAATAGTCAGATTTTGTTTAATCTTTCAATGAATTATTACCAAAAACTTTGTTAATGTTTTCTTGAATTGGTGTAAGAATCTTACATTTGATAGACTATAAAGCTTTATTAAAATGAAACTTAAAAATTTACTATTTATTTGTTTGTTAGGAATGTTGAATGTTGTCATAGCGCAAACACCAGCAGATTATTTGTCAGCTGATTTTCATAAAGATAGAAGAGAAGTTTTACGTTCAAAAATGCCTAAAAATTCTGTAGCTGTTGTATTTGCAAATCCAATACGTAATAGAGCAAATGATGTAGATTATGTTTTTCATCAAGATCCTAATTTTTATTATTTAACTGGTTATCGAGAGCCTAATGCTGTTTTAGTATTGTTTTCTGATAATCAAACTGATGGTAAAGGGAATACTTATAATGAAGTTTTATACGTGCAAAAAAACGATCCCAGAGCAGAAATGTGGAATGGTAAGCGTTTGGGTATAAATGGAACAAAAAAAGAACTTGGTTTTAAAATTGCTAAAAATGCAGAAGAATTTATTTCTGATAAAATAGATTTTAAAAAGTTCGATCAAGTTTTTGTAGAAAAATTTAAAGACGATTATCGTAATTCTGATAGAAATAAAGGTGAGGTTTATGATTTGGTAAGTGAGTTTAAAAATAAGTCAGGATACAGCCCCTCATCATTTTTATCAAAAGAAAAGAAGTACGTGTACGAGTTAATAAAATCTACACCTATTGAAAATAGTGCTAACGTTGCTCAAGTTATAGGAAAAGCAGTTACATATTATCCAAATTTAAGAAAAGATAAATTATTAATGGGTTATAAAAATGCTACTAACGACAAACTAAAAAAGGAGTTTCAGCAAAAAGCAGCGTTAAAATTGGAAGCTAAATCTAATATAGATCTTCAGTTTTTACAAACACGATTAGCTGAAATGCGAGAAGTAAAAACTTCTGAAGAATTAAAATTGTTAACTAAAGCTATTCGTATTTCGGCAGTAGGGCAAATTGAAGTAATGAAAGCAATGAAACCACATATGTCTGAAACGGAGATTCAAGGTATTCATGAATTTGTATATAAAAAATACGGAGCAGAGTATGAAGGGTATCCTAGTATTGTTGGGGCAGGAAATAACGGATGTATTTTACACTACATAGAAAACAATAAAACCAAAGTTAACGATGAATTAGTGCTAATGGATTTAGGTGCTGAATATCGCGGATATACCGCAGATGTTACACGAACTATTCCTGCAAACGGTAAATTTTCTCCAGAGCAAAAAGCGATTTATAATATTGTTTTAAAAGCGCAAGATGCGGGTATAGCTGTATCAAAAGCAGGGAATCAGTTTTGGCAACCGGGTCAAGAAGCAAAAAAAGTAATCAATCAAGGATTATTAGATTTAGGAATTATAAAATCTTTAGATGAAAAGCATATGTATTTTCCTCACGGTACGTCGCATCATATTGGTCTAGATGTGCATGATCCAGGTACTTATGGGAAGTTTCAAAAAGATATGGTGATTACTGTAGAGCCAGGGATTTATATTCCAGAAGGTAGTAATTGTGATAAGAAATGGTGGGGAATCGCAGTGCGTATTGAAGATGATATTTTAATTACTGATGGAGCTCCTGTAAACTTATCAAATGAAGCGCCAAGAACTGTTGAAGCTATTGAAAAAATGATGGCTAAGAAAAGTGTGTTAGATGATTTTGTTCTGCCTAATTTAGATTAATGAAGTTTACTAAAAAAGGAATCTCTAATATTGTATTTGTTGTAATTATTGGCTTGTTATTATACCCGCCAACAAAAGAATATTTTATAAAGTTAATTTCTTTTTCACCTTCAGAAATTAGTATTGATGAGCGTAAACAGTTAAAAAATTATAATTGGAAATTAAAAGGGTTGAATACTTCAAATATTGATTTTAATTCAACTAGAAATAAAGTAGTTTTTGTAAACTTTTGGGCTACTTGGTGCCCACCTTGTAGAGCAGAAATGCCGAGTATTCAAGAATTATACAACGATTATAAAGATAAGGTTGAGTTTGTGTTTGTAAGTAATGAGGATTGGAAAACAATAGCTGGTTTTTATGAAGAGTACAATTACGTTTTACCAACGTTTAATATTTTAAGTAATATCCCAGAGCAATTTAAAAGTAAAACAATACCTGCTACTTTTATTCTTGATAGGAAAGGAAACATTGTTGTAGATAAAAAAGGACCAGCTGATTGGAATAGTGAAAAAACAAGAAAGCTACTAGACGAATTACTAAAGTAGAATCATTATTTTTGCCGATATGAGTCAAGAACAACCAAATAATCCGCTTCACGGAATTAAATTAGCTACCATGTTAGAAGAGTTATACTTAGAATATGGTTGGGAAGAAATGGGAGAAATTTTAAACATTAATGCTTTTAAAAAGAATCCTACGTATAAATCAAGTTTAAAGTTTTTAAGAACCACACCGTGGGCAAGAACAAAAGTGGAAAACTTATATTTAAAAATGATAAGTTAAAAACTTATTACTTTAAAACCACATCACTCCATTCTTTAGGGTTTTCTAACATAGGAAAATGGCCTGTGTTTTCTAACCAAAGCAATTTATTGTTAGGAATCTCTTTATGTAACTGTTCTGCAATTGCTTTTACAGCAATTGGGTCGTGAGTTGCCCAAACTATTTTAGAAGGTATTTTAGTTTGTTTTAAGGCACCAATCCAACGGTTCCAGAAAAAATAGCGTTCGTTTATATAATTACTTAACAAATGAATTATATTTCTTCCGTTGTTATAATTAATTTGAAACCACATTTCATTTAATTCTTCTTTTGAAACCTTTGATTTATTAAAATAGATTTTACGAATATTTCTATTAAAAATTGCTTGATTCGCCAGTTTAGCAACCCATTTTCCTGTGATTTTATTCTTTAATAATTTTTGAATCGTTCTTAATTTTGCCAACTCAATATGCATACTTCCGTTGCATAAAATCAGTTTTTCGATATTGATGGTTAACTGACTTTGATTATTTCTGGTAATAATTTCGGTAGCTACACTGGTGCCGTAATCATGCGCTAAAAGAGTAACATTTTTCAAATTCAACTTTTCCCAAAGTAACAAAGCAATATCAGCCTGTTCTATTAAAGAATAGGAATAGTCTAAAGGTTTATCAGAAAAACCAAAGCCTAAATGATCGTGAATAATTACACGATACTGTTTTGTTAAATAGGGTAGAACTTTGTAATAATCGAAAGAAGAAGTTGGGTAGCCATGTAAAATAACTAAGGTTTTATCAGAATTCCCTTCATCAATAACAAAGATTTTTCGGTTGTTAATTGTTAAAAACTCTCCTTTGTATTTCCATTCTAATGAAGTCATAAATACCTTTGTGTTTCTGATTACAATGTAGTGATTTTTGTGTAGTTTTGATATTAGATGAAAAAGCTTTTAGTATATATAATTCCCGCTTTATTAATAGTTATAGTTTCTTGTTCTAAAACTCCAAAAGAAAGAGTTTTAACAATGAGAGATGTTTTTCCAACTCAAAAAAATACTGATTCAACTTTTGTTTTTGATTTAGATACAGTTAAGAATTTTGAATCATTAACTTCCGTTTTTTGTAAAAACTACTACAATAAAAAAGTAAGATATTTTATAAGAGGAAAAAATAATGACATTCCTTTTTCAATAAGAAGTATTATCGTTTGTACTAATGCAGCTTGTGGATTAATAAAATTTAAAAATGTACTATTTATCGATTATTTCACAGATAGTTTGTTTTATCATAATCGAATAAAATATAATTTCAATAAGGTTAATGTTGAAAAAATGTTGAAAAAACAATTTTTTAATAATGGAAAAAACCCTGAATTTGCAAGTAGTCCATATACAAGTTTGATTTTTTTAGAGTTTTCAGGAGAGATAAATAGCTCTAAAACGAGTTTAAAAAATAAAATAGATACTATTTCTAAATCATATTATAATTTTATAATAAGTTTTAATAAGCAAAATATAGATTCTCTTAAAAAACAATATCCATTAAAACTTATATTAAAAGAAGGAATTCCATTTATAGATGATAATGGTAATGTCACAAATTTTTATAATCCACCACCGCCACCAACACCAATAGAAATAGTAGAATAATGACACATTTCATCGACGTCATATTACCCATTCCGTTAAAAAAAACGTTTACTTATTCGGTAACCGAAGCGGAAGCTACATTCTTAAAAAAAGGAATGCGAGTTGCGGTTCCGTTTGGAAAAAGTAAAATTTATACAGCGTTGGTGTATAACATTCATCAAAAAGCTCCAGAATTATACGAAGCAAAAGACATTCATCAAATTTTAGATGAACAGCCTATTGTAAATGAGCGTCAATTAAACCACTGGCAATGGATTTCTAATTATTATATGTGTTCGTTAGGAGATGTATATAGAGCAGCATTACCGTCTGCTTTTTTATTAGAAAGTGAAACAAGTATTTATAAAAACGAAGCTTTAAAAGATGAATCTGTTTTAACAGATGAAGAGTTTTTAATTTTTGAAGCTTTAGAGCATCATTCGCAATTAACAATTCATCAAGTAGCAGATATTTTAGGTAAGAAAACAGTATTACCAATTATTGATGGATTAATAAGTAAAGAAGCCGCTTTTATTAAAGAAGAAATCTACGAAACGTATAAACCTAAATTGGTTAAGTATGTTCGGTTAAATTCTAATTATACTTTAGATAACGGACTTCAAGAATTATTAGAACAATTATCAAGAGCTAAAAAACAAAAAGAGTTAGTATTAACTTATTTTCAATTAGCAGCTGCTAAAAAGCCAATAAAAGCAAAAGATTTAATTGAAAAATCAGGAGTTTCTTCAGCAGTTTTAAAAGCTTTGGTTGATAAAGAAATATTTGATTTTTATCAGATTAAAACCGATAGAATAAGTTACCAAGGGGAAACAAATCAAATTAAACAATTAAATGAGTTTCAACAACAAGCGTATACAGAAGTTAAAGCATCTTTCGAAACTCAAAACGTAACTCTATTACACGGAGTTACTGGTTCTGGTAAAACAGAAATTTACGTAAAACTGATTAAAGAAGTTATTGGTGAGGGTAAACAAGTATTGTTTTTACTACCTGAAATTGCTTTAACAACACAGATAATTATGCGTTTACAAAACTATTTTGGGAATTTTATATCGGTATTCCATTCAAAATATTCCATGAATGAGCGAGTAGAAGTGTGGAACAATGTATTAGAAAATAAACCGAAAGCACAAATAATTTTAGGAGCGCGTTCATCAGGATTTTTACCTTTTTCTAATTTAGGATTAATTGTGGTTGATGAAGAGCACGAATCTTCTTATAAACAATTTGAACCTTCACCAAGATATAATGCACGTGATGCTGCAGTGGTTTTAGGTCATTTACATAAAGCAAAAGTTTTATTAGGCTCAGCAACACCATCGTTAGAAAGTTATTACAATGCAAAGCAAAATAAATATGGTTTTGTTGAATTAACACGCCGTTTTGGGAATATTCAATTACCAAAAATTGAATTGATTGATGTAAAAGAGAAACATCGAAAAAAGGAAATGACTGGTCATTTTTCTGACCGTTTGTTAAAAATGATTAATGAAGCTTTAGACGAAAAAGAACAAGTAATTCTATTTCAAAATCGACGTGGATTTTCTCCGGTGGTAGAATGTACTACTTGTGGTGTTTCACCACAATGTCCTAATTGCGATGTGAGTTTAACCTATCATAAATTCCGAAAAGAATTAAAATGCCATTATTGTAATTATCAACGATCAATGCCAAATAGTTGTGGCGCTTGTGGTACTGCAACTCTTGATACCAAAGGTTTTGGAACCGAACAAATAGAATTAGAGTTAAAAGAACTATTTCCGAACCATAATATTGGACGTATGGATTTAGATACCACACGTGGTAAATACGGATATCAGAAAATAATTGGTGCTTTCGAAGCACAAGAAATTGATATTTTAGTAGGAACACAAATGTTATCGAAAGGATTGGATTTTGAAAACGTATCGTTAGTTGGAGTTTTAAATGCCGATTCGATGTTGAATTTCCCTGATTTTAGAGCACACGAACGCGCGTATCAATTAATGGTACAAGTATCGGGTAGGGCAGGACGCACCAAAAAACAAGGTAATGTAGCCATACAAACTTATAATCCGTACCATCAAATATTACAGCAGGTTTCCACCACAAATTATACTGAAATGTATAAAGAACAATTGCAAGATCGTTGGCAATTTCACTATCCGCCGTATTATAGAGTAATTAAAATTACTTTAAAGCATAAAGATTATACAAGAGTTGATAATGGAATAAATTGGTTGGTAAAAGCTTTACAAAATGTTTTTGGAGAAAATGTTTTAGGCCCATCTGCACCAGCGGTTTCACGTATTAGAAACTTATATATTAAAAATTTGGTGATTAAGATTCCGCCAAAACAATCACTAGGAAAAACTAAAGAACAAATTGCTAAAATTAGAAATACATTTGAAGCGGTAAAAGATTTTAGACCTATTCGGTTTATTATTGATGTGGATGCTTATTAGGGGTTTCGCTAGCGGTTAGTATATGGCAATTAGGGCAGAAGAAAGAGATAACCTTTCAATTTTGCTGACAACCAAAGCGTTGTATTTTGTTTTTATCTTAATCATTTTAAAAGCCAAATCAACTATTTAGCGGTGTTTGTAAATAGCTATGAACTTCAGTAAACCACCGAATGCCCTATTTGCTATATACCGTGTTAGTATCTTTATATTTCTATTTCAGATGTCATATAATCTAATACTTCAAGATTATATTTCCCGTCAACGTACTCGCAAATCGGTTCAATTCTTTCTTCAAATTGCTTTATCCTTTTAATCAAATGTTCTTCATTATCTTTGAATACTTTAGCATATTTTTCAACAGCTAGTTCAACGACTGATTCTAAGTCATTAATCTTAAAGTATTTGATAAAATCAATTGAAATATCATTGTCAATGAAGTGTTTTTCAAATTCCTTAAATTGATCTATATGAGTGATTAAGCCACAGAATACATTTGTTCTATTTGAGTCCCATAAAGCGGTGAAAAATGGAACCCAATATTCAATTGGAATCAAATCGCCATTGTCCACGAATTTATTGATTTCCTTAGCTAACTCAGATTTACCATTTAAAAATTCTTGTCTCAGTCTTTGTCCGTCTATTAAATTCAGATTTTGTTCAGAAACAATCATCTCAGAAATTCTGGGAAAAACAACACTTGAAATATCGTACCTGTATATTATTCCTGTTTTCATTATTGATGCCAACTCATTTGAGAATATGAATCCGTTTAAATGGTTTATATTAATGCTAGAAGTGTATTAGAAATTAGGTTGAAAATAAAAATAAACTATTTATAAATAAGGTATTTATTTCTAATTGTTTTGAAATCTTCTATACCTTCTTTCCAAGAGTTTTTAATTTCTTGTTCAGTTAAACCTTGTTCAAGTTGTTGTTGTAGCTTTTCGGTACCCGCATGAATGGTAAATGTTTTACCAAAAAAAGATTCCTTTTTTGGGGTTTGTTTATAAGCATCAATTAACCATGTTAAATTAATAGTATTTAAATGGTCTGTTTCTCTAAGGTCTTTTCCGTAGCATAATTTGCCTTTGTGCTTTGGATATTTAGCTCCTTCGTTAGATTTTGGAGTATAACTAAAATCTGATTCTTTAAAAAAAGGAGCACCATAAATCTGAAATTGAATATGAGTTCCTCTACCAGCATTAATAGTAGTTCCTTCGAAGAAGCCTAAACTAGGGTATAAGTTAATTGATTTGTCGTTAGGTAAGTTAGGGGACGGTTTAATAGGTAAACTATATTGATAATCGTGTGTGTAGTTTTCTAAAGGAATTACAGTTAAATCACATTGTACACCATCTTTTAACCATTTTTCGCCATTAATCATTTGTCCATACTCACCAATGGTCATCCCATAAACAACAGGAACTGGGTGCATACCCACAAAACTTTTGTGTTTAGGTTCTAATATAGGTCCGTCTATATAATGCCCATTAGGGTTTGGGCGATCTAAAACCATTACCGGAATATTAGCTTCTGCACAGGCTTCCATTACATAATGCAATGAAGAAATATAAGTGTAAAAACGGGCCCCAACATCTTGAATATCAAAAACAACAATGTCTATGTCTTTTAGTTGTTCGGTAGAAGGTTTTTTACTTTTTCCGTGAAGCGATAGAATTGGTAAGCCGGTTTTGGTATCAACCCCATCGTTTACATGAGCACCAGCATCTTCTTTTCCTCGAAAACCATGCTCAGGAGCAAAAACTTTTTTCACATTAATTCCGTTATAATTATGTAGATAATCTACCAAATGATGACTCACCAATTTAGATCCCATAACATTCGGACTTACTTCTGCTCTCTGTAAAACGTTTAAGACAGAAGTTTGATTAGCAACAATTGCAATGTTTTTTCCTTTTAATTTTGAAAGATATAAATCAGTTCTATCTGCTCCTGTTTTTAGTTTCGAATCAGTTTTTTCAACCTTTTTAATTGTAGATTTTTGCTGTTGCGCACAAGATGTAAACTGAAAACAAATAAAAAGTGAAAATATAATAGAGTGTGAGAAGATGTGTTTCATTAAAGTTGAAATTTTAAAAGATAAAGTTACCAATTAAAAATCTTTATATAATCAAAAAAGACAGTCAAATTATATTGACTGTCTTTTTATTTGATAAATGGATAAAGAAATTACTTTTTAATAAATTTCTGAACCATCTTTTCTTCACCATCATTAATTTCTAATAAATAGATTCCAGTGTTAAGGTTGTTAACGTTGATATAATCATTAGTTAAATAACCTCTAGTAATAACTTTCCCTAACATAGAAGTGATTGTATAAGTTACATTTTCTGCCTCAGAATCATTCAATTGAATATTTAAAATATCGCCTGCGACAGGGTTAGGGTATGCTTTAAAGTCAGTTTCAAATAATTCTAATCCAGAATCGAAATAACGTACATGAGTAGTTTTATTACTTGCAACAGTATTTCTAGCAACAGAATTACCTGTTTTACCAGTAATAGTTACTTGATCTATAAAAATTTGATCCGCATTAGCCGAAGCATCATTTTGGAAACGGAATTGCGCATTATTAACAAAATTATAATCAGCTTTATTTAAAGTTACAGTAGCTACATAGAAACTTGTATTTTCGAAATCAGTTCCGCTTACATAAGTTTCAACTGTCTGCCATGAGTTTCCGTCATAATAGCGTAACCAGAAATCTTCTCCGGTTTCCATACTATAAGAATAAAAGTAAAACTCTACTTCTACAGTATCGTAAGAAGATAAATCATATGGTTGCGAAGTCATAGATGAACTCACACCTGAATTATCTCTAATACGAATTGAATAGTTTCCTTCATAAGAAAGAGAACCTGAGTAACGGTGACAATCATTTCCTCCATCAGTCCAATTATCCCATCCACTTTCAAAATATGAAGTTGATAAAATAGTACTAGTATTTGTTGGAGCGGAAGTTGTGGTAACACCAATAGTATTACTTGCAGCAGAAACATTTCCAGCTTCGTCTTTTGCTTTAAGAGAGAATGTATAATTAGTCGCAGCAGTTAACCCAGTAACATTATAGTTAGTAGAAGTAACCGTAGCAATTACAGTATTTCCTTGGTATACATCATATCCAGTAACAGCAACATTATCTGTCGAAGCACTCCAAGCTAAATCAGCCGTAGTTTGTGTTACATTCGAAACCGCTAAGCTAGCCGGAGCAGTTGGAGCTTCAGTATCAGGAGCAGTAGTTGTAGTTACTCCAATAGTATTACTTGTAGCAGAAACATTTCCAGCTTCATCTTTTGCTTTAACAGAGAAAGTATAGTTTGTAGCAGCAGTTAATCCAGTAACATTATAATTCGTAGCAGTAACAGTAGCAATTACAGTACTTCCTTGATATACATCATATCCAGTAACAGCAACATTATCAGTAGAAGCAGTCCAAGCTAAATCAGCCGTAGTTTGCGTTACATTCGAAACAGTTAAACTAGTTGGAGCAGTTGGAGCTTCAGTATCAGGAGCAGTAGTTGTAGTAACACCGATAGTATTACTTGCAGCAGAAACATTTCCAGCTTCGTCTTTTGCCTTTACAGAGAATGTATAATTAGTAGCAGCAGTTAATCCAGTAACATTATAATTCGTAGAAGTAACCGTAGCAATTACAGTATTTCCTTGATATACATCATATCCTGTAACAGCAACATTATCAGTAGAAGCAGTCCATGCTAAATCAGCAGTGGTTTGCGTTACATTCGAAACTGCTAAACTAGTTGGAGCAGTTGGCGCTTCAGTATCTGGAGCAGCCAAAGTAGTAATGAATACTTTATTACTTAAAGCTGAAATATTTCCAGCAGCATCAATTGCTTTAATTGAATAATTATAAGCTGTTTCAACATCTAAACCAGTTACGTTATGACTAGTTGTAGTAACTGTTGTTACTTTTACATCATTTTGATAGACCTCATAACCAGTAACTCCCACGTTATCGGTTGAAGCTGTCCAAGCTAAATCTACACTTGTTTGCGTAAGGTTAGAACTAATTAAATTACTTGGTGCTGTTGGAGCCTCAGTATCAGAGTTTCCTCCATCAACAGAATGCGTACCTAAACCAGAAAAAGTATCTTTTGAAAGAACATCCCATTCAGCAGCTAAATAAGTAGTGTTTGGAGCTGTTATTGATGATTTTCTTTGTAACGTTTTATCTTGAGCAAATGCAGTACTACTATTAGGGTCACCAATAACATCAACTAAAGTACTTCCTTTGAAAATAGCGACAGCATCATTACCGTTGAATGACATTACGCTACTTGTCGTGTTTAAATTTGCTTTATTTTTTAATTCTGTTGAAGCGCTATTATTAACAATTACATAAACATCACCATGATTTAATGTACCTGTTAAAGCTAAAGTGCTTGACCAAGAACCACCACCATTCGTTGCTTTTTGAATTGAGTAGTCAGCTAAGTTAACAGGTGTTCCTGTAAAGTTTGCGATTTCAATAGCTTTGTTATAAGAAGAACCTTCAACATATTCAGAAATTAATAAGTCAGAAGTATTTCCTCCAGATCCACCAGGAAGTGTAGTTATATTAACACTATTGCTAGATTGTGATATATTACCTGCAAGATCGTAAGCTTTTACCGAAAAAGTATAAGAAGTACCTGCTGTTAAATTTGTCACTGAAAAGTTAGTATTTGAAGTGTTGCCTATTTGAGTACTACCATTAAAAATACTATAACGATATACAGCAACATTGTCTGTAGCTGCTGTCCAGTTTAAGTCAACAGTAGTTTGAGTTGTATTAGAAGCTATTAAATCAGTTGGAGTTGTAGGTGCTTCAGTATCCGATGAACCATTACCATTACCAAATAAGTTTTCCGCTTGTGGCCCTCCCCAAATTTGAGTAGCAAAAGCAGGGTTATCAACAAAAGGATTACGGTTTCCTTGCATTTGTTCTAATACAGGGTTACGCTGTTTTTCTATATCAGAAATTGGATCCTCAGCATTCCATTGTAAAAATAAATCAATCATGTTAATATCTGTTGGAACTGTATTACCAACACCAACACCAGTTGGTAAAGATTGATTTCCGTAACGTAAATACATATACATCATCATACGTGCAACATCACCTTTCCATTCATCACCAGGATACCAATATCCTTCAGGTGTAATATATGAAGGAGTACCGCTACCAGCAGCAAATTTTCTATTGCTTCGAGAAGAATTTCTTTGAGCATCACAAGGACGTAGGTTGTGTGCATCAGCACCAGGACCAGTGGTTCCTAAATTTGGATTTGCTAATGATTTTGAATATACATGTTCGCGATTCCATACTCCAGAACCACTTCCATGGTTGTCTTTTCCACGAGTACGATCGTTTGTTATATCACTATCTGAATCATCCCATCCATAAATTAAAACAACATTAGCACTGTTGTTAGGATCAATATCAGTTTGTTTTAAGGCATTCCATACATCTGGAGTATATGTTAATATTGATGTGTGAGAACCTATAATTTTAACAGCAAGTTCATCTTTTAATGCTGAACCTGTTAGGTTCATATTTACATCATTATAGTATGTAGGAATTTGCTGTGAAAAAATTGATAGTGAAGCTATCAATAAAATAAAGGGTAGTAGTTTTTTCATAAAAAAAGGGTTAAATTTTATAAAATCGTTGCAAAATAAGATTTTATGTAGTTGTATGTGTCGTGTTAGTCAGTAAGTTATCAACAAATTGAATCTCATAAGTAAGCCTCATTATGAGATAATGAGGCTTTGGGATTAAAGAAAAGTAAATTTTACTTTTTAATAAACTTTTTAGTAAATGAACGTTGACCATCAGTAACTTCAAGAATATAAATTCCGTTAGTTAAATTAGAAACATTGATGTTTGCATGATCAACTTTACCTGATGCTATTTTCTGACCGATAGTGTTCGTTATATTAAAATAAGCTTCTCTATCGTCAGCCATTTGAATTTTTATAAAATTGGCAGTTGGGTTAGGAAAGATGTTAGCACTAAATACTGGCGCTTCATTTCCTAATTTACCGTTTATAACTACTGAGCTACTATTGTTACTTCTTGAACTTGCACCTATGTTAACTGAATAATCTTCAACTTCTCCATAAGAAAACGTTTCACAAGCAGTTGGAGCTCCATTCCACTTCATAGAAACACGCATTCTAGTTTTTCCTGATAAAGCGGAAGAAGGAACAGAGAATGTATAAGATAAGTTTCCTGAGCTTGATGATGACCCGCTAACAACTTCTTCGTTACTATCAAAAGTTCCGTTTTTGTTAAAGTCAATCCAAACTCTCCAGTTTTCTGTATAAGATGAACCAGAGAAACCAGCGCTTACAATAATAGTGTTATTTCCATAAGAAAGGTTACCTGTTTGAGTAGTGAAATCACCATAACCACCATTTGCAGATGTGCTATTTGAAATTCCACCTATAACAACATTATCAATATATTCATAACTAGAGTTATTTCCTTTAGAAGAACAATAAGTTACAACTACAGATTTTGTAGTTACTCCAACAGTATTGCTAGAAGTAGAAATGTTATTAGCAGCATCTTTCGCCTTAACAGAGAAAGTATAGTTTGTTGAAGCAGTTAAACCTGTTACTGAATAACTTGTTGAAGTAACTGTTGCTATTTTTGTGCTACCATTAAATACATCATATCCTGTAACAGCAACATTATCAGTAGCAGCAGTCCACGCTAAATTAGCCGAAGTTTGTGTTACGTTTGAAACAGCTAAGTTTGTAGGTGCACTTGGAGCTGTAGTATCTGCATTAGATTTTGTAGTAATTCCTAAAGTATTACTAGCTGAAGAAATGTTTCCTGCAGCATCTTTAGCTTTTACTGAAAAAGTATAATTAGTTGCAGCTGTTAACCCTGTTACTGAATAACTTGTTGAAGTAACAGTTGCTATTTTTGTATTACCATTAAATAGATCATATCCTGTTACAGCAACATTGTCAGTAGCAGCAGTCCATGCTAAATCAACAGAAGTTTGTGTTACGTTTGATCCAGCTAAGTTTGTTGGAGCAGTAGGAGCTTGAGTATCTGGAGTAGATCCATCAATAACATGACTTCCTAAACCACTAAATGTATCTTTAGAAAGCACATTCCATTCAGAAGTTGTGTATGACGAATTAGGCGATTTAACAGAAGACTTTCTTTGTAAAGTTTTGTCTTGTGCAAATGTTGAAGAACTATTTGGGTTTCCAATTAAATCGATAAGAGTACTACCTTTAAATAATCCAATTGCATCATTACCATTAAATGAAGTAACGCTAGTTTCAGTTTTTTGAGCTTTATTTTTTATAGTAGTTGAAGCACTACTATTAGCAACAACATAAGTTTTCCCATTTTCTAAAGAACCACTTAAAGTTAATGTGTTAGACCATCCACCTCCGTTAGAAGCTTTTTTTAATGAATATCCTGATAAATTAATTGTACCTCCTGTAAAGTTAGCAATCTCTAAAGCTTTGTTATTTGAAGAACCTTCTACATATTCAGAAATTAATAAATCTGTAGCTGTACCTGAAGTAGGAGCAGCAGTGGTAGTTACATTAACAGTATTACTAGAAGTAGATATATTATTAGCAGCATCTTTAGCTTTTACTGAAAATGTATAAGCAGTAGAAGCTGTTAATCCAGTTACAGAATAAGAAGTTGCGTTAATCGTAGTTATTTTATTAGCTCCGTTATAAACATCATAACCAGTTACTCCTGTGTTATCTGTAGAAGCAGACCAGTTTAAGTTTACTGAGTTTTCAGTAATGCTTGAAGCAACTAAGTTTGTTGGTGCAGTTGGTGCTTGCGTATCGTTGTTACCGCCACCACCATTACCAAATAAATCTTCAGCCTGAGGACCTCCCCAAATTTGAGTAGCAAATGCAGGGTTGTCAATAAAAGGATTACGGTTACCTTGTATACCTTGCAAAATAGGGTTACGTTGTTTTTCAAAATCAGAAACAGGGTCTTCTGCATTCCATTGCAATAACAAATCAATCATATTACTGTCAGAAGAGTTTGCTGTTCCGATAGTAACATTACTAGGCAAACATTGGTTACCATAACGTAAATATACATACATCATCATACGAGCAACATCTCCTTTCCACTCATCTCCAGGGTACCATCCTCCGTTAGAATCTCCTGCATTTCCAGAACCAGCAGCAAATTTTTTACTACTTCTTTGTCCGTTAAAAGAAATGTCTGCAGGTCTAAGATGATGCACATCGGCACCAGGACCCGAAGTTCCTAAATTAGGATTCCCTAATGATTTAGGATATACATGTTCTCTATTCCATTGAGTGCCGGCAGTACCACCACTTGCATCTTTGCTACGAGTTCTATCAGTTACATAGTTACCATCAGAATCACTATAACCGTAAATTAAAATAACTTTAGAGTTGTCAGTAGGGTCAAGGTCTGACTGCTTTAAAGCATCCCATACACCAGGAGTGTATGATAAATTAGTAGCATGCGTACTAATAATTTTTGTAGCTAAAGCATCTTTTAAAGCTGTACTTGTTTGATTTAAATTTACATCGTTATAATAAGATGGAATTTGAGAAAATACTGATAAAGAAGTTATCAGTAATACGAAGGGTAAAAGTTTTTTCATATAAATGAAAGTTGTGTTATGTGAAAATTAAAGGGACTGCAAAAAAACAAAAATAGAAACCAAGTAATGTTATCAAATCGTTAACAGTCAGTAAACTAAACGCTATTAAAAGAGAATGCGTTTTTTTCCTTTATTTTCCGTAAATTTGCGGGCTAAAATTAGAGATTGATTATGAAGATATCATACAATTGGTTACGACAATTTTTACAAACCGACTGGGAAGCTGAAAAAACAGGTGAATTATTGACAGACTTAGGTCTTGAAGTAGAAGGAATTGAGAAGGTAGAAAGTATTAAAGGTAGTTTAAATGGCGTAGTTGTAGGTGAGGTAAAAACATGCGAAAAACACCCTAATGCAGATAAGTTAAAAGTAACTACTGTCGATTTAGGTGATGGAAATCCTGTACAAATTGTTTGTGGAGCACCAAATGTTGATGCTGGACAAAAAGTACCAGTTGCTACTGTAGGTACTTTATTGTATGATGAGAAAGGTGAGAGCTTTAAAATTAAAAAAGGAAAGATAAGAGGAGAGGAGAGTCATGGAATGATTTGTGCCGAAGACGAATTAGGTTTAGGTAAAGGTCATGACGGTATTATGGTTTTAGACGAAAGTTTAACTCCTGGTACTCCTTGTTCTGAGGTTTTTAATATCGAGACTGATTATGTTTTCGAAATCGGATTAACACCTAACCGTGCAGACGGTATGAGTCATTTCGGTGTGGCTCGTGATTTACGTGCTGGATTAATTCAACAAGGAACAAATATCGAATTAATTTCTCCTTCTGTTTCTGATTTTCATGTTGACGAGCGTACTTTAAAGATTGATATTGAAGTTGAAAACAAAGATTTAGTTCCGCGTTATTGTGGAATTACAATGACTGATGTTGAAGTTAAAGACTCTCCAGAATGGATTCAAAATAGATTAAAAGCTATTGGTATTGCTCCTAAAAACAATATTGTAGATATAACAAATTATGTTTTACATGAATTAGGGCAACCATTACACGCTTTTGACGCTGCAAAAATTAGAGGAGGAAGAGTAGTTGTAAAAACTTTAGATGAGGGAACAAAATTTACAACTTTAGATGAACTAGAAAGAGAGTTATCATCAGAAGATATTATGATTTGTGATGCAGATAACAACCCATTATGTATTGGTGGTGTATTCGGAGGAATTAAATCTGGAGTTACTGAACATACCACAACTATTTTCTTAGAAAGTGCCTATTTTAACCCAGTATCGGTTCGTAAAACAGCAAAGCGTCATGCATTAAATACAGATGCATCTTTCCGTTTTGAAAGAGGTATTGATGTTAACTTAACAAAGTATGCTTTAAAAAGAGCAGCTTTATTAATTGAAGAATATGCAGGAGGTAAAATGTCTTCAGATGTTTTAGATTTCTATCCTGAGAAAATTGAAGATTTCGAAGTGTTTTTATCTTTTGAAAACGCATATAAGTTGATTGGTCAAGAGATTCCGCAAGAAACAATCAAAAAGATTTTAGCCTCTTTAGATATTAAAATTAATAGTGTTACTGAAGCTGGTTTAGGGTTGGTAGTACCATCTTATAGAGTAGATGTGCAGCGTGAAGCTGATATTATTGAAGAAATTTTAAGGGTTTACGGATATAATAATATCGAGTTTTCTCATAAGTTAAATACTTCTATTTCTTTTGATAGTGATAAAGAAGTTAAGATTGAAAACATTGTTGCAAATCAGTTAACAGCTTTAGGTTTCAACGAAACGATGGCAAATTCGTTAACAAAAGCTGACTATATTGAGTTATCAGAGAATTTAAGCCCTGAACATAATGTAGAGATGTTAAATCCTTTAAGTAATGATTTAAAGGTAATGCGTCAATCATTATTGTTTAGTGGATTAGAATCTGTTTCATATAATATTAATCGTAAGAATAATGCGCTTAAGTTTTATGAATTTGGTAAGACCTATCATAAATACGAAAGCGGTTACCAAGAAGATAAGCATTTAACCTTATTTGTTACTGGTAATAAAACACAAGATAGTTGGAATACAGAAACTCAAACTTCTGACTTCTTTTATTTAAAAGGGATAATAACAGCAATGTTAAGCCGTTTAGGATTGAATAGCTTAAAAACTACTCCTGTAAAATCTGATATTTTCTCAGAAGGAGTTTCATTAAGTTTAGGAAAAACGAAGCTAGTTGAATTCGGAGTGGTAAAAAGAGCTATTTTAAAAGGATTCTCAATTAAACAAGAAGTTTTATTTGCAGATTTTAATTGGGATAGCATTTTAAAGTTAGTAGGTAACAAGAAAATGAAAGTGACCGCTTTACCTAAATTCCCTGCTGTAAAACGTGATTTAGCTCTATTGTTAGATAACAAAGTTGAATTTAAAGAGATCTACAATTTAGCTTTTCAATCAGAAAGAAAGTTATTAAAAGAAGTAGATTTGTTTGATGTTTACGAAGGTGATAAACTACCAGAAGGTAAAAAATCATATGCTGTAAGTTTTGTTATTCAAGATGAAAACAAAACGTTGGCAGACAAACAAATTGATAAAATAATGCAAAAGCTACAGCAATCGTTCGAAAAGAATTTAAACGCTGTTTTAAGATAATTCAGAAGCTCCAATAATATTGGGGCTTTTTTTATATTTGATAATTATGTACAAACTAATCATTCGTCCAATCTTCTTTCTTTTCGATCCAGAGAAGATTCACCATTTTACTTTTTCATTGGTAAAGTTTTTATCTAAAATTCCTTTTGTTCCATCAATTTTTAGAGGAATGTATCAGGTAAATGATAAAAAACTAGAACGTAATTTATTAGGATTGACTTTTAAAAACCCTGTAGGTTTAGCAGCAGGTTTTGATAAGAACGCAGTGTTATATAATGAATTAGCTAACTTCGGATTTGGTTTTGTAGAAATAGGAACTGTTACTCCTAAAGGACAAGTAGGGAATCCTAAGAAGCGATTGTTCCGTTTAAAAGATGATAAAGGAATCATTAACCGAATGGGTTTTAATAATGAAGGCTTAAATACTGCGATAGAGCAATTAAAAAAGAATAAAGGCAAGATAATTATTGGGGGTAATATTGGTAAAAACACCAATACAGCCCCTGAAAATTACACTGAAGATTATGTGGAATGCTTTAAAGGTTTACATCCGTATGTAGATTATTTTGTGCTGAATGTAAGTTGCCCGAATGTTGGTAGTCACGCAAAGTTAGATGATGTTGAGTATTTAAAAGAATTAATTACTGAAGTTCAGCAGTTAAATAATAAGGAAAGTAAGCAAAAACCAATATTATTAAAAATTGCTCCAGATTTAAACAATCAACAGTTGGATGAAATTATTGATTTGGTTGCTGAAACTAAAATAGATGGAGTAATAGCTTCGAATACATCAGTAAACAGAGAAGGTCTTAAAGCATCTGAAGAGCGTTTAAAAGAGATAGGTAATGGAGGTTTAAGTGGTCAACCAGTTAAAGACAGAAGTACACGAGTTATTAAATACTTAGCAGATAATTCTAACAAAGCATTTCCGATAATTGGAGTAGGAGGTATACATTCTGAAAAAGATGCTTTAGATAAGCTAAATGCTGGAGCAGATTTAGTTCAGATTTATACAGGTTTTATTTATGAAGGTCCAAGCTTGATAAAAAGAATCAATAAGGCTATTTTAGCTGAAAACTAGAAAGAGTTATGAAAGCTTATATATTATTTGTCTTTTTATTTATTGTATCAATTACTTTTTCCCAGAAAGTAGATAGAAATGGAATTGTATATACTAACCCTAAAAGTTTATTTAATGAATTAAACGGTCAATGGAAAGTTGTTAGTATGAGTGTTGAAAATTTTGAAGTTGATTGCGAAAAATTTGAAGAATCTTTTTTAAATCAATTGAAAAAAAATAAAATAGATAGTTTAAGTCTAAGGGAGAAGTTAAAATTATCCTGTAGAAATATGAATAAACAAATTATTAGTATTTCAAAAGAATCAATGGTGCAAGGAAGAGATACTTTACATGTAAAGAGAGATAATAATTTAAAAAGAAATACTTTAATAACTAAAACTGAGAATAAAGAGTTTGAATTAAAGATAGAAATAATAGATGATAATTATTTCAAATTAATTTCAGCCAAAAAAATGTGGTTAAAGCTTAAAATAATTAATGACTAAATGCTAGAAACCCTTATTTCTTTTGTATTAGCAACTGCAACCTTAGCTTTTTCACCAGGACCGGATAATATTTTTGTACTAACACAAAGTATTGTAAATGGAAGAAAGTATGGATTAGCAACTGTTACTGGTTTAATGACGGGTTGTATTATTCACACCACTTTAGTGGCTTTTGGAGTTTCAGAAGTTATAAAGCAGAATCCAAATTTGTTTTTCGTTATTAAACTATTTGGTGCTGCTTATTTATTGTATTTAGCATATCAAGTATACAAGAGTGATTCTAAAATTGCATTTTCAACCGATAATGTAGAGAAAAAGTCCACATTAGAGTTATTTAAAAAAGGCTTTTGGATGAATGTCTTAAATCCGAAAGTAACTATTTTCTTTTTAGCTTTTTTTCCTCAATTTTTATTTTCAGACACGATTTCTACAGTAATACAGTTTTATGTTTTAGGAGGTTTATTTATTTTAACTTCTTTTATAATTTTTTCAACAATAGCAGTTTTAGCCGGAACTATCTCAGAATCAATAAAGAAGAATGAAAAGATAGGTGTGTTCTTAAAGTGGGCTCAAATAATTGTTTTTATAGGTATAGCAATTTTAATATTATTATAATTTATATTTGGACAACCAAGCTTATACTATGAAAAAAATTGTATTTATTTTTTTGCTATTTAATAGCGTGTTCATCTTTTCTCAAAAACTAAAATTACCTAAAGGATGGAATCTAATTTCTTTAAAAGGAAAACCAGCTTATATTAATTTAGTTACAGGTAAAGTTACTAGAGAATTCCCTAAAAAAGTAAAAGAGAATCTTGACTTTATTATTGAAGAAGAGGATGATGACGATGAAATCTTTGATCCAACAATTACACATAAAATAAAAAAAGGAGAAACAGTTGAATCGATAGCTCAAAAATATGATTTAACCACTGATGACTTATTTCAATTAAATAATTCAAAAGTAATTAAAGAACTAGTAGTTGGTAAAGATATTATTATTGGATATGCTCATAATATGGAAGAGAAGAAAGCTTTTTTAAAAGGTGATATTAGTGTACTTAAACACGAACATTAATTACCAGCCTTTTCTTTTTAAAAGGTTTTCTATATGCGCATAATGATGGTTGCAATGCCATGCATAAATACCAATGTTTTCTTTTAAACCAACATCTTCAAATCCATCTGGATGAATGAAGTTTTTGTTTAAATCATCTACGGTTAAGCCTTTTAAAAAATATACCCATTTAGCATGTAAGGCTTTTAATGAATTTAGTGATAGTTCAATAGGAGCAGACTTAGAATCAAATAATTCAGCCCATCGATCTTCATAATATGCTTTAATTACAGGTTTATCTTCTGTTAATGCCCATTTAAAACGAGTATATGAATTATGATGGCTATCGGCACAATGATGTACAACCTGTCGTATAGTCCAACCACCATCTCTATATGGAGTATCTAATTGTTTTTCAGATAAATTGTTAACTAAAAGCTCTAATCGATTTGGAAAATCCTCTAAAATGGTTATCCATTCAGATATATCTTTAGTTGAAATTTTTTCAGGAATTGTTGGTTTCCCAATCGGATATTTTAATTCGTACATTATTAGTCGTTTTCTTTTTTAGTTAACTTTTTTAATGCTCTTTTAGAACTTCTATTTTCAGGGTTTATACTCAACGACTTTTTGTAATATGCGATAGCATTAACAGTATCTTTCATTTTTAAGTAAGCATCACCCGTACTGTCATATGTGTTAGAACTTTTTGGGTATAATTCAATATTAATTTTAAAAACATTTATAGCTTCTTCAAATCTATCTTTTGATAAATAACGATAACCTAATCTATTTAAGTTTCGTTCTCTAATTACTGGATTTAAACTATCTTTTGCTTTAATGTTTTTGTATCCATTTAAAGCAGCTTCAAAATTGTTAGCAGCTAAATATTCACTTGGGGTTTTTTCACCTTGTTTTAATTTATTGAAAACATATTTTTTTCCTTCATGCTCACGTTTTTCAGCAAGTTTTATATAGTTTTCAGAAGTGTTAAAAACTAGTTTTTCATTTAATTCACGAGCGTAAAATGTACTATCGTTAATTTTTAAAGGCTCTAGGTTTTGTTTTCTCCAGTTTAGTAATAGCTTGCCTTCATCAAATTTTATTTCTATTACTTCATCAGCATTAAAAAAATAGCGTCCAGAGGCTTTTTGTATAAAGTCTTCAGAGTTTTTCTTTGAGGTACAACTTGTAATTAATAACAGAATTGAGATAAAGAATAGTTTAGTTTTCATTGTTAGTTAGCTTTTTGTAAAAATATAATAATATGACGACTGAACGAATAAATAGTTACAAGTAAATTGTAAAGTTTTACTTGGCATAAGAATTGACTTATATATGTGGATAAAAAGATGTTCTATTTATACATCTCTGTTTATCAAATATTTACAGATTTAAGAGTGGTTTTTCTATTTAATTATAAAATGGAGAAATGTCACTATGACAGATACATAAGATATGAGTAAATCAAAAATAATACATTTAGACAATTTGTCGCTTCAAGATGCTTTTAATGAGAATTCAGAGTTAATTCCATTATTAACACCAGAGGATGAAGAAAATATGAATAAGGAAGAGATTCCTTCAGAATTATCAATTTTACCTTTAAGAAATACGGTGTTATTTCCAGGTGTTGTAATTCCTATTACAGCAGGTAGAGATAAATCGATTCAGTTAATAAAAGATGCGAATAAAGGAGATAAGGTAATTGGAGTTGTTTCTCAAAAAAATAGTGAAATTGAAGATCCTGGTTTAGATGATATTCATAAAACAGGTGTAGTTGCACAAATTTTAAGAGTTTTAAAAATGCCTGATGGTAACACAACGGTTATTATTCAAGGTAAAAAGCGTTTTGAAATAAATGAAATCACACAAGAAAATCCTTATTTAAAGGCTAATGTTCAAGAAGCTGTTGATGATAGAGATATTGATAATAAAAAAGAATTTGATGCAATTATCGAATCTATTAAAGAGCTAGCATTAGAGGTTATTAAAGAAAACCCAATGCTACCTTCTGAGGCTTCTTTTGCTATTAAAAACATACAATCTAGTTCTTTCTTGGTGAATTTTATTTCATCAAATATGGAGTTAAGTGTAGCGCAAAAACAAGTTTTATTAGAAAAAGACAATTTAAAGGAACGTGCACTTTTAACTTTAAAAAACTTAGATAAAGAGCTTCAAAAATTACAACTTCGTAATGATATTCAATCGAAAACAAGATCTGATTTAGATCAACAACAGCGTGAGTATTATTTAAATCAGCAACTAAAAACTATTCAAGATGAATTAGGTGGAGTTTCTCATGATCAAGAGTTAGATGAGATGAGAAAAAAATCTAAATCAAAAAAATGGAATAAGAATGTAGCAGAAACATTTGAAAAGGAGATAAATCGTTTAAAGCGTATGAATCCTCAAATGGCTGAATATGGTGTGCAACGTAATTATTTAGAGTTAATGTTAGAATTACCTTGGGGAGAATATTCTGAGGATAAATTCGACTTGAAAAAGGCTCAAAAAATATTAGACAGAGATCATTTCGGACTTGAAAAAGTAAAGGAACGTATTATAGAACATTTAGCTGTTTTAAAATTACGTGGTGATATGAAATCTCCAATTATCTGTTTATATGGACCTCCAGGAGTAGGTAAAACTTCATTAGGAAAGTCGGTTGCGGAAGCATTAGGGCGTAAATATGTACGTATGTCGTTAGGTGGTTTACGTGATGAAGCTGAAATTAGAGGACATCGTAAAACGTATATTGGTGCAATGCCAGGGCGTTTAATTCAGAACATTAAAAAATCAGGAACGTCAAATCCTGTATTTGTTTTAGATGAGATTGATAAGTTAAGTCAAAGTCATCAAGGAGACCCTTCTTCAGCAATGCTAGAAGTATTAGACCCTGAGCAAAATACAGAGTTCTATGATAATTATTTAGAAGTTGGTTACGACCTTTCTAAAGTATTGTTTATAGCTACTGCAAATAATTTAGGACAAATTCCTTGGGCACTTCGTGATCGTATGGAACTTATAAATGTTACTGGTTATACAATAGAAGAGAAAGTTGAAATTGCTAAGAAATATTTATTTCCAAAGCAATTAAAAGAACATGGACTTACCACAGAACATTTAACTGTTGCTAAAAAGCAAATAGAAAAAATTGTTGAAGGTTATACTCGTGAATCTGGAGTTCGTGGTTTAGAAAAGCAAGTGGCTAAGGTTGTTCGTTTTGCAGCGAAGTCGATTGCGATGGAAGAGGAATACAATATCGTTTTAACAAATGAAGATATTGAAGCCATTTTAGGACCTGCACGTTTAGAGCGTGACAAGTATGAGAATAATGATGTGGCTGGTGTTGTTACAGGTTTAGCTTGGACAAGTGTTGGAGGAGATATTTTATTTATAGAATCTATCTTGTCGAAAGGAAAAGGTGCACTTTCTATAACTGGTAACTTAGGTAAGGTGATGAAAGAATCATCTACTATAGCAATGAAGTATATTAAATCTAATGCTGAAGAATTTGGAATTAATCCGGAAGTAATAGAAAATTATGATGTTCATATTCACGTACCAGAAGGAGCTACGCCAAAAGATGGACCTAGTGCAGGTATTACCATGTTAACGTCGTTAGTATCGGTATTTACACAACGTAAGGTTAAGAATAAATTAGCCATGACTGGAGAGATCACTTTAAGAGGTAAAGTATTACCAGTTGGAGGAATTAAAGAAAAAATATTAGCTGCAAAACGAGCTAATATCAAAGAAATCATTTTATGTGATGAAAACAGAAAAGATATTCTTGAGATTAAAGAAAGTTATTTAAAAGGAATGAAATTTCATTATGTAACTGAAATGAGTGAAGTAATTGATATAGCACTTACTAAACAAAAAGTTAAGAATGCTAAGAAATTAATTTAATTGATAAAAATACTACTAACTAATTTTAAAATTAGTTAGTAGTATTTTTAATAGATTTTATCTTTCGTCTGGTCTATCATCTATTTCAGCTTCGCACCAGCAACCTAGCCAATTACATCTTAATACAGTTCCTCTTGGACATTGTATTTGTCCTCCATTAATAGTTTTTTGTTCAGCTTTATTTAAAACTTCACCTAAGTTTGTTATTGTTTTTAACATAATTTCATGTTTTTAGTTTTCCTTACTCTATTTTATACTTTTCAGGTTCCGTATTATCTAATATCTTCTCCTGGTAGTGCAATTGCTTGACACCAACAAGATCTCATAGGAGGTAAACCGATACATACGTACCTAGTACCGTCAGGACATTTTATTATTCCTCCATTAATAGTTCTTTGTTCAGTTTTATTTAAAACTTTACCTAGATTTGAAATAGATTTTAACATTATATTTTTTTTAGTTTCCTTACTCTATTTTATGCTTTTCAGGTTACGCATTATTTAAGTTAACTCATTTACAAATATTGATAGTTTAACGAGATAAAAGAAGTAGATATAGGTGTAATTTATAAAAAAAGGATACATAATTTAAAAATTATGACCTTTAAAAGCATCTTTAACTTGTTGTTTTTTAAGGCTTTGTGTTTTTGTTTAGTGATGAGGGATATAAAGTTGAGTAATCATTTATTAAATAATATAACTTTACCTAAACAAAACAAATACATTATGAAACTATTATCGATTGATACTTTAAAGGCTTATATGTTAACAAGAGAAGAACAATACAATGTTAAAGCTGAAGGCCCAAGTTTAACAAAAGGTGGGCCTGATACAGATGGAGAAGAGAATTGTTTTAATTTACCGTCGGGATCTACATACATTAATAAAAAGGGTGAACCTGTTACATGTTTGTAATCTGTAATAAATAATTAGATATAACTATGATTCCTTATCAATTTTTTCTATAAATTGGTAAGGAGTTATCCCTGTATAATTTTTAAAAATTCGAGTAAACGATTTAGCATTTTTATAGCCTCCAATTTCTCCAATTGCTTGCGTAGTATATGCTCTAACTTTTTTGTCATTACTCATTGTATTTACAATATAATTTATCCGCAACTCATTAGTGTACTCACTAAAACTCATTTTTTTATATTCTCTTATAACCTTTGATAGATAAGTAGTGTTAGTTCCTATCTTTTTAGCGGCATTGTATAAATTAAATTCTTCTTTTAAAAAATATAATTTTTCTTCAATTTTTAATAATCCATTAATGATTTGTTGATGTTGTTCATCTTTTATATTTAAGTTTTTAGAAGATGAAAAGTTTTTATCTTTTACCTTTTCTTTTTTAGAAACCTTTAATAGTAATTCACTCAATCTTTTTTTTGCCTCTTTTTTTTCTTTAATATTTTTAACAATTAAATAAATACTAACCAATAAGATTAGTATTAAACCAATAATAATTGCAGTATAATAATAATTTTTTTTGATAATGCTTTTTGTTAATGTATCAATCTTCTTATTATAATTATTTTCAGCATCTAGTTTAACGGCTCCTATAATTTGTTTATTCTCTTTTATTGAAGCTAGATTAAGTAGTTTATGATAACGATTTGAATAATAACTAGCAGAATCATTATTTTTTTGTTTCAAATATATTTGAAACAAATATTTATGGGTGTTTACGTATTTAGAATCTAAAAGGGTGTCCTTTTTTATTTGAAATACAGAAAAAAAACTTTTCTTAGCTTTTTCAAGATTATTAGCCATATAGTAGTTATAACCGTTATTAAAATGACTCTTGTATAAAAAAGAAAATGAGTTGTTTTTTTTAAAAAGTTTTATACTTTTTTCTAGAAAATGATTAGCTTTTGAATATTCTTTTTTTAAAGTATAAATAGTTCCTAAATTATAATTTATTCTTGCGTATCTATAAGAACTAAGCTTATAATATTTATTTTTGAGTAATGAGTTGTAATGAAATAAAGCTGAATCTGCATATTCATTATTAGTTATACTATCTCTATATAATGTAGTGTATATTGCTCCTAAATTTAATCTGGTCTTATATTTTCTAAGTTGGTATTTGTCAGCTAAAGCATCTTTATTATTCTCTATAAGTTTAAGAGTGTTTTTAGCTTCATTCAAGGCTTTACTAAGTTCTTCCATGTTTTGGTAGATTAGTGCAACATTACCTTTTATTTTAATAATTCGTTCAATATCATTTGCAGATCTGGCATAATTTTCAGCTTTTATATAGTTCTCTAAAGCAGGTTTTATAAGTCCTCTTCTTTTATTGGTATTCCCTAGTAATATATGTATATCAAAAAGTATTGTATAGTTCTTTTTTGTTTTTAATACCTTAGGAAGGTATTTATTAATACTATCTTTATAAAATTGAATATCAACAGCTTGTTTTTCTCTAGTTTTTAAATACTCAATAGCTGCATAAGCAAAAGTTTTATATGAAACATTATCAGTACTTAACATTTCATTCATGTAATATAAAGAGCTGTCAATTCCTATTGTTCTATTCAAATAGAACTTCTCTTTAATTTTATCTAATTGTTCTTGATTGTACTTATTATGTGATTGAGAGTAGCTTACAGTAAGTGAAAAAAAAAGATAAAAGATAAAAAAGCAATGCTTACTCATAATTTCTGAAGGATCAATAGTTAGTTAATACTGCAAAATAAAAAAAAACTTACAGTGTTTATATTATTAATTGTTTAATGATAATTTATTTGAGTTTATACTTAATAGTTTAAGTGATGTTATTTGTATAAAAAAACCGCAGCTAATTAGCTGCGGTTTTTTTATACAAACGATGATAAATATTCTTATCCTTTTACTTTATTTTTAAACTTATCAAACTTGTTAGCTGTTTTCTTAGGCCAGCTATTGTTTGAAGTATCAATATCAGCAGTTTCTAAATCAGGATCTACTACAATGCTTTTGATTTCTTGATCAGATGAAAATACTCTATATGCTTTCGCATCATTTTTCATCCAAATTTGAGCTGGGAAAGTTTCACGCTTCTTAGTTCCATCTGCATAGGTTAGCTCTACTATAATAGGCATTGGTAAACCTCCTGGTTTTTCAAACTCTACTTGATACATATATTTAGGTAACTTTTTTAAGTTTGCCTTTTTTTCAGCAGATAACCCGTTGATATAAGTTTCAACTTCTGTAGCATCTGCATCTTCTTTATTAGTTGTTAAGAAAACTAATTTTCCTAAACGAGCAAAGTAAGAAGGGTATTGTTCTTGTAATTTCTTAGTTCTTTCGTTTGGTTTATTAGTTAAAAATAAAGGTTTAACTTCTTTAATTCCAATATCAGAATAGTCAGTAGTATAGAACCATCCTCTCCAGAACCAATCTAAATCCATTCCAGAAGCATCTTCCATTGTTCTAAAGAAATCTGCTGGGGTAGGGTGTTTAAACATCCATCTTTTAGAGTATGTTCTAAAAGCATAATCAAATAATTCTGGCCCCATAATAGTTTGGCGCAACATGTATAAACCAGCTGCTGGTTTTGTATATGCATTAGGTCCAAAGTTTTTAACATAGTCACCTTGAGACATGATAGGAGATAAACGTTTTTGATCTAAGCTCATATAACGAACAATATCTTTAGGTAAGTTTCCAGTATTAAACTTAGGGTCGTAATCTAATTCAGCTAAAATTTCAACAAAAGAGTTTAAACCTTCATCCATCCAAGTCCATTGACGCTCATCAGAATTTACAATCATTGGGAAGAAGTTGTGACCAACCTCATGCGTAATTACTCCAATCATTCCATTTTTAACTCTATCTGAATATGTTCCATCAGGATTTGGACGACCATAGTTAAAACAAATCATAGGATATTCCATTCCTTGATTCTTTGCGTGTACAGAAATAGCTTTAGAATACGGATAGTCAAAAGTCATTTTAGAATACTCTTCTAAAGTATTTGCAACTACTCTTGTTGAATGCTCTTCCCATAAAGGATTTCCTTCTTTAGGATATAATGAAACAGCCATAACGTCTTTACCGTTAATATTTACTGCCATTGCATCCCAAATATATTTTCTTGATGAAGCAAATGCGTAATCACGTACGTTATTTGCCTTGAAATGCCAAGTCTTTGTTTTTGTAGAACGACCTTTTTCAGCTTTTTCTGCTTCTTCTTGCGTTACAATAAAAACTGGATCTTTATATGATTTTCTAGCTTTTGCCCAACGCTTACGTTGTTCTTTAGTTAATACTTCTTTCTCGTTTTGTAATTCACCAGAAGCATCTACAATATGATCTGCAGGAACTGTTAATTTAACATCGTAATCACCAAATTCTAAAGCCCATTCACTACGACCCCAAAATTGCATGTTTTGCCATCCTTCTACGTTGTTATAAACAGCTAAACGAGGAAAAAATTGAGCGATAGTATAGTTTTTGTTTCCGTCAGGAAATAACTCAAAACCAGAACGACCACCATCTTTAACAGAATTGTTTATTAAATAGTTCCATTTAATACTGAATTTGAAAACCTCACCAGGAGCTAATGCTTTTGGTAAGTTAATACGCATCATAGTTCTATTAATAGTATAAGGTAAATCTCTACCATCAGCATATTTTACAGCTTCTATTTTAAAACCAAAATCTTTTGCTTTCCCCATATTATCGTTAACAAACTTTTCAGGAGTTTGAAAACCACTTGCACCTTTAGATTCCGCCAAAGGAGTTTTAGAATCTGGAGCACGCATATTTTGATCTAACTGCACCCATAAATATTCTAAATTATCTTTAGAGTTATTATGATAAGTAATAGCCTCATCACCATATAATTTATTATTAGCTTCATCTAAACGTAAATCCATTACATAATCAACCTTCTGTTGAGTATACTGATGACCAGGAGCACCAGAGGCAGTTCTTTGATCATTAGGTGTTGGTAATACGTCTTTTAATTGACGAAATTTGTTTTGGTCTATATGACCTTTTTGAGGTTCTTTTTCTTTTTTAGTTTCTTGAGCAAATAAAGATGCCGAAACGAAAAGAGCTGATAACAATAGCGAAGAGTATTTTCTCATTTCTATTTTTGATTGAGTTAAAAAAATAAGCGGGAAGTTACTGATTTTTGATTGGTATAAAAGGAATTTTGTTAAAACTTTAACAGACCTTTAACTTTGTAGTGACTTCAATAAAAAAAGGCGATATAATTAATTATATCGCCTTTTTAAATTTATGGTTTCTAGCTTTTTATTTTATTCTTAAACTTATCAAACTTATTCATAGTTTTCTTTGGCCAACTATTATTTGTAGTATCAACATCAGCAGTTTCCAAATCAGGATCTATAGTAATACTTTTTAGTTCTTTATCTGATGAAAAAACTTTACTAATTTCTTTATCATTTAATCTCCAAATTTCAGCAGGGTATGTTTTTTTCTCTTTTGTTCCGTCTTTATATGTAAATTCAACTATAATAGGCATTACTAATCCACCAGGTTTGTTGTAAGTTATTTCATAATGATACTTATTTTGTTTTTTTGAAAACCCTAAACCAGCAGAAGTATCTTCATTAAAATTAACAGAACCATCGTTGTTTTTAGAAGTATAAAACTTTTTAACTCCTTTAATTCCAATATCAGTTACATCAGTTGTATAAAACCAACCTCTCCAGAACCAATCTAAATCCATTGCAGAAGCATCTTCCATTGTTCTAAAGAAATCTGCAGGAGTAGGGTGTTTAAACTTCCATCTTTTTGCATAGGTTTTAAAAGCATGGTCGAATAACTCGTGCCCCATAATGGTTTCTCTTAATATCCATAAGGCAGTTGCAGGTTTACCATAAGCATTGTTTCCAAACTCATATACATGATCTCCTTTAGACATGATAGGTGCGATTTTAGATTGATCACCAGCCATGTATTTTACAATGTTTTTAGGGTAACCTCTAGTGATAGGGAAGTTCTTGTCATAATCTAACTCTGCTAACATTTCCATGTAAGAGTTTAAGCCTTCATCCATCCAAGTCCATTGTCTTTCATCAGAATTTACAATCATAGGGAAGAAGTTGTGTCCAACTTCATGAATGGTAACTTTAATCATTCTATATTTGGTTCTATCAGAATACGTTCCGTCTGGATTTGGTCTTCCAGGATTGAAACAAATTTGTGGGTATTCCATTCCCATTTGTCCATCAACAGATATTGCTTTGTGATAAGGATAGTCAAATGTATATCTAGAATATGTTTTTAATGTTTGTGCAACGGCTCTAGTAGAGTGCTCACCATAAAGCGGATTAGCTTCTTTAGAATATAAAGATTCTGCCATTACAGTTTTACCATTTATATCAACCGCCATAGCATCGAAAATAAATTTACGTGAAGTAGCAAACGCGTAATCTCTAACATTTTTAGCTTTAAATTTCCAAGTTTTAGTTTTGTTAGAACGACCTTGTTCAATTTTTGTAGCCTCTTCTTGAGTTCTTACAATAACAGGATTATCAAAGGTTTTCCTCGCTTTTTCAAAACGTTTTAATTCTGTTTTAGAAAAAACTTCTTTTCTGTTTTGTAGTACTCCTGTTGCACCTAACATGTGATCAGCAGGAACAGTAATATTTACATCAAAATCTCCAAATTCTAGAGCAAATTCACTACGTCCCCAAAATTGATCGTTTTGCCAACCTTCTACATTATCATAAACACACATTCTTGGGTAGAACTGTGCAATAACGTAATTGTTATTTCCGTCTTTTTCAAAATGCTCAAAACCTGATCTTCCTCCTTGAGTTCTATGATTATTGATGTTATACCACCAAGAGATATTAAATTTAAACGTTTCTCCAGATGCTAATGGTTTCGTTAAATTAATACGCATCATAGTTTGATTGATCGTATGTGATAAATTACTTCCATCTGTATTTGTTACACTTGTAATTTTAAATCCACCATCGAAAGGCTTTTCAGGAAAAGCTCTATCAAATCTTCTTTTACTTAGCTTTTTTCGAACTTTACCAGAACTGATATCTGGTGTTTTAGAATCAGCAGCACGCATATTTTGATCTAACTGAACCCATAAATATGGTAATTCATCTACCGAATTATTATGATAGGTTATTGTTTCGTTACCAGTAATTCGTTGTTTATCATCGTTTAAAACAATATCCATCGTATAATCAACCTTCTGTTGTGTGTACTCTTTTCCTGGAGCACCAGAAGCTGTATGTTGATTGTTAGGAGTCGGTAACTCTTGTTTTAATTGTCTAAACTTATTCTTATTGGTATGTCCTTGTTTTGTTTGTGCAACTAAAGCGGTTGTAACAAATAAAAAAGCAAGTACAAACGAAGTTATTTTCTTCATGAGTTTGTTGTTTGTTTAATTGTGGTTGAATTTAATAATTAGTAAAAGATAAACTCATAAAATGTTAAAAATTTAACAAACCTTTATCGTTTTTTTTTGTTAAAAATAAACTTTTACGCTCTTTTTTAATTGATGCTTTTATTAGGTTTTGTTGGTCTGGAAAGTATTTTATTAAAACATCATTTTGAATTTCGATAGATTCTATAGATAAAACATTTTCTATTTCAAGATAAAAATAAACAATGTTTCCATCGTATTCTTTTCCAATAAAATTATATTCAATTTTTTGATTATTAATAAGAACTTTAAAATGCTCTTTTAAATACTTGAAGAAATATTCATCAGAATTTTTTAGTTCTTTTTTAGTGGATAACTGTAGGTCTACATTATAATCTTGATTGATGGCAGTTTCTATATCATCCATAAAAACATTCATAATCATTTGAACAGAATGTGTTTCTTCTTTATACTCAATTTCTGTTAAAGCTATGTAGTATTTGTGAACCGAAAAAGATAATAGTGGCACTATTAATAAAACAACGAATAATTTTTTCATACTTCGTTAAAAATCAATTATTGCGCCAAATTAGTGTTTTTCGATAAGTTTAAGATAATTTGTGTGTTCTTTTCTTAGGATATTAATAACTTTTAAAGTTTCATTTTTTTTGTACAAGTTCTCAATACCTAATGGATTGCAATATTCAAGAAAATGATAATATCTATCAACTGGAATTTTTAATTCTATAAAAAAGAAATCTTCACCTAACTCATTTAAAAGTTTAGCGGGTAAATTTTCTTTAAAAGCTAGTTCACTTCTAAGTTTTTTTAATTCTCTTACTTGTTTAAAAGGAATAACATTTGTTGTACCGAATCCTTCAAAAGCTTTTGTAGGGTCAGTTCTAGCTATAATAGGTTTTACGCTAGTATTTATATGATCTTTTGAGTTATTTGTATACTTTATTTCAGTAAAATCACTGGCTTTTTTAGCAACCTCTAATTTAGGATTGCGTTTTACTTTTTTTAAATCACTACTAAGTGAACCGGAAAGGTTATTGTTTTGAAGAGAAACTTCTTCTAGCTCATAAACTTCTTTTTCTAAAGTTGTTCTTTTTCTATAAACATTAAAATCGTTTGGAGAAAGTTTTTCGAATATAATTTTATATCCTATTGATGAGAAACGAATGGAATCACCTGGTTTAGCAAAAATTCGATATTCTCCTTTCTCGTTTGAAAATGTTGCTTGACTTGTTGTGAAGTTTACAACGTGTGCATTTTCTAAAACGCCGCTTTCGTTGTAAATAATTCCAAATAATGTTTTACGTTCTTCTTGAGAAAAAACAACTTGGGATAGAAAGATAAAGAGAAGCAGTACTTTTTTCATGATAATCTATGATTAGTGTACTTCTAAAGATACGAAAAATTTAGTAAAAATTAAAGTGCTTAAATTTGCGGGAAATGAAAGGTAAACTTAATTTATTGATATGTTTTTGGGTTCAATTTTTTAAAATCAATGGCTTTTTGTTCTAAAAATTTGAACATAGCAATTTTTTCACGGTAATTAATTGTACTAAAATCATTATCAGATTCGCAATAATGTACAAATCGTAAAACATCTTCATTTTTAAGGTTTAAGTGATGTTTAATATAATCTTTATAGTTAGCATGTATGAATGTAATTCTCTTTTCTTCTTCTTCGATAGCCTTTAGCTTACGAAGTTTTTTAATTCTACCAGAAATTCTATTAATTATGTGATCGATAGAAAGTAAATTACCGCCTCCTAAAGCTGTGTATAATTTTCTTTCAGCTGGAGTAAGAATTCTTGAGCCTGCATATGGCAACTTTAAAGATTTAGCATCAATAGTTTTTTCCGTTTTTATTTTTTTACTGTCTGAACTTAAATAGCCCAATAAATCATGATTTCTAATTTTAACTTCATCTAATTCATAATTTATTTTTTCTAGAAAAATATTATTCTGCTGTATCCCGAAATGAGTGATTTTTACTTTATAGGTTTTAGTTTTATAACCTATAGATGAAATTTTTAAACTATCGTTTGATTTGGCTAAAATTCTGAATTCTCCAGATTCATTAGAGAATGTTCCTTGATTGGTGTTTTTATTAATGATATGAGCATTTACAATAGGCCCTATTTTATCTTTAATTTCTGCATACAAAAACTTTCTACTTTCTTGAGCTGTGGCTTTTGTAAAAATTATTAATAAAGAGAAGAGTAGTAACTTAAGTTTCATTCTCGTAAATTTATAATTTTTAAATAACCTTTGCTTTCTTCTTGTAGTATTTTTATTACATCAATTTTTTTATCATCCTTATATAATTGTTCAATATTTAGAGTATTACAATACTCTAAAAAATGCAAATAATTTTCTTTTGGAATTTTTAATTCATTAAAAAAGAAACTAGCACCAAATTCAGAGATTAACATTTTAGGAAAATTTTCTTTGAATGCAATTTCTTTTCTGACTCTTCTTTTTTCGGCAGCATGCGCATCTGGTCCAGACCCAAATGAACCACCTACACCAGCAAACTTGGTTGTAGGGTCAGTTTCTTTTCTCATGTCAGGAGCTTTTGATCTATCAATTTCATCAATAGTATTAATAACAGCTTTTTCAAAATCAATCATAGAAAAATCTAAGGCTCCTTTAGATTTTACTATCGCAACATCTTCGGGAGTTTGTTTCATATCTCTAGAAAGTATTCCGAATAGATTGTGTTTTTTTAGAGCTACTTCATCCAATTCAATTATATTTCTTTCAAGAATAAAAGAGTTCACTTGCATCCAAAAATGATTAGAATTTACAATAATGATCTTGGTTTTATAACCTACAAATGAAATTTTTAAACTGTCATTCGGTTTCGCTAAAATTCTGAACTCTCCACCTTCATTTGTATAAGTACCTTGATTTGTGTTAGTGTTAATAATGTGCGCATTACTAATTTCAGCGATGTTATCTGTAATTTTAGCGTATAAGAATTTTCTTTTTTCTTGTGCTAAAGATTTTGAAATTATAAATGATAAAATAAAAGTTACGAGTAGTTGTTTTTTCATGCAATTATTTTTGAGTTACTCTGGTATTTTCTTTTTCTATTAAGTAAGGAGAGTTTTTACTGTTATCAATTAAAACTGAAGTTAACTCTAAAAGTTTCTCTTTATAAAATAAATTCATAATGCCTTTAGAAATACAGTGTTCAATGAATGGATTGATGCTTTCTCTTTTAATTTTTAACTGTTGAACAAAGAAACCATCAGTAAAATATTGTCGTATTTTTTTTATGTTTTTATCTTCAGCTTTTAACTTTCGGAGTAATTTTTTCTGTTTTGTTTTTCCGTTTAAAGCATTTATTAATCCAACAACACTAAAAGATAAACCAGATTCTATTTCTACGGTATTATCTTTATCTGGTTTTTTAGAATTTGCGTATGGTAGTTTTAATGTTTTTGCATTTACAATTGGCCCATTATGCGGAAGTATATCTTTATCTATTTCAAAAATTCCTTTTTTCCTTTCAAGAACAACTTCATCTAGCATATAGTTTTTACTATCAAGAAAAATATTGATTTTTTTAGTACTAATATTTTTATCAGTTATTGCTTGCTCTTTAAATTCAATATTTAAATGAGATATAATCAGGATATCATTTTTTGAAGCAAGAATTTCAAACTTTCCATTCTCGTTTGAAACTGTACCAATGTCTAATTTTTTATTGATGATGTGAACATCTTGCACAGGAATACTGTCCAAATAAATATGCCCAGAAATAATTTTCTGATTATTCTGAGATAGAATTGTAGAGGTTATAATTGTAAATAATATGAATGCAATTTTTTTCATCTAACAAATAAACTACCTAACAGTCTTAAAAATGTTTTAATAGAGTGGTAATTTTTTGTTAATTTGAAGTATGAAGAAATTAATAATCGCAAGCACATCAACAGTTCACGGTAGTGGATATTTAGAATATATTTTACCACCACTTTCTACTTTTTTTAAAGAAGTAAAAACGATTTTGTTTATTCCGTATGCTCGTCCTGGAGGTATTAGTTATGATGATTACACTGAAATAGCTAAAAAGGCATTTAATAAAATTGATAAAAGAGTAATTGGAATTCATGAGTTTGAAAACCCTAAAGAAGCTATAAAACAAGCTGAAGGTATTTTTACTGGAGGTGGTAATACTTTTGAATTGGTAAATCAATTGTATAAGAATGATATAGTTGATACTTTAAAAGAAACTGTTGATAGTGGAACCCCATATTTAGGCACAAGTGCCGGAAGTAATATTTGTGGCGTAACGATGATGAATACTAATGACATGCCAATTGTATATCCACCAAGTTTTAAAACGTTAGGTTTAATTCCGTTTAATATCAATGCACATTATTTAGATCCAATAAAAGGATCTACACATATGGGAGAAACTCGTGAAACAAGAATAAAAGAGTATCATGTTTTTAATGAAACAGCTGTTTTAGGATTAAGAGAAGGAAGTTGGCTAGAGGTTAAAGGAGAGTCAATAGTACTAAAAGGTAACCTAACAGCAAGATTGTTTAAAAAAGATAAAACTCCAGTTGAATTAGAAGCGAATAAAGAAATCAATAATTGGTTTTAATAAAAAAACTCCAAACTAATGTTTGGAGTTTTTTTATTTTATGAGTTTCTCCTATTACAAGCGAGTAATGTATTTTTTAAAAGCATAGCAATTGTCATTGGTCCAACACCACCAGGAACAGGTGTAATGAAACTTGCTTTTTCGGACACTTCTTTAAAAGCAACGTCACCAACCAAACGGAAACCTCTTTTTTTAGAAGCATCTGCTACACGAGTTATTCCAACATCAATAATAGTTACGTCTTCTTTAACCATATCAGCTTTTAAGAATTCTGGTATTCCTAAAGCAGCAATGATTATATCTGCTTTTAAAGTTATTTCTTTTAAGTTTTTAGTTCTACTATGTGTTAAGGTAACAGTAGCGTTACCAACTTTTCTTTTTTGAGCAAGTAAAATACTCATTGGGCTACCTACAATATGACTACGTCCAATAACGACAACATTCTTTCCGCTAGTTTCTACATTGTAACGATCTAATAATTCTAAAATTCCGAAAGGAGTAGCAGAGATAAAAGTAGGTAGATTTAAAGCCATTTTACCCACATTTGTTGGATGAAATCCATCTACATCCTTATCAGGATCTATCGCCATTAAAATCTTTTGTTCATCAATATGATCGGGTAGAGGTAACTGAACTATAAATCCGTCAATCTCTTTATCTACATTTAAAATAGCAATTTCGTTTAACAATTCTTCTTCGGTTGTATCTTCAGAAAGTCTTATTAAAGTTGATTCAAATCCAACGCGTTCGCAAGCTTTTACTTTTGCATTAACATAGGTTAAACTTGCTCCGTCGTTACCAACTATAATGGCTGCTAAATGAGGTGTCTTTTTCTCGTTACTTTTTAATTCTGATACTTCAAGAGCAATTTCTTCTTTAATATCTGCGGATGTTTTTTTACCGTCTAGTAAAATCATTGTTGTTGTGTTGTTGTGTGTTTGTTGAGTTGTGTATATAAAAAAAGAGAAGCCGAAGCCTCTCTTTTGCATTATCTCATGCCTTTCATCATTTGCATCATTTTTCTTCCGCCGCCACCTTGCATCATCTTCATCATCTTGCTCATTTGGTCAAATTGCTTCATTAATTGATTTACTTCTTGCACTGATGTACCAGAACCTTTTGCAATTCTTTTTTTACGGCTTGCATTTATCGTAGTCGGTGTGCTTCTTTCTACTGGAGTCATCGATTGAATGATTGCTTCAATTCCTTTAAAAGCATCGTCATCAATATCTACATCTTTCATGGCTTTACCAGCACCAGGAATCATTCCAACTAAATCTTTCATGCTACCCATCTTTTTGATTTGTTGAATCTGATTTAAGAAATCATCAAAACCAAACTGATTTTTAGCAATCTTCTTTTGTAATTTTCTAGCTTCGTCTTCGTCGTATTGTTCTTGAGCACGTTCTACTAACGAGATAACATCTCCCATTCCTAAAATACGATCAGCCATACGATCAGGGTGGAATACATCAATAGCATCCATCTTTTCACCTGTACCGATAAATTTAATAGGCTTGTCTACTACTGTTTTAATAGATAATGCAGCCCCACCACGAGTATCACCATCTAATTTAGTAAGTATAACCCCATCAAAATTTAAAACATCATTAAAGGCTTTAGCTGTGTTTACGGCATCTTGCCCTGTCATAGAATCTACAACAAATAATGTTTCTTGCGGCGTAACAGCTTTGTGAATGTTAGAAATTTCATTCATCATTTCTTCATCAACAGCTAAACGACCAGCGGTATCAATAATTACCACATTTTTGCTATTCGCTTTTGCATGTTTAATTGCGTTTAATGAAATTTCAACAGGATTTTGGTTTCCTTCTTCCGCATAAACCTCTACACCAATTTGTTCGCCAACTACACGTAACTGATTAATAGCGGCAGGACGATAAATATCACAACCAACTAATAAAACATTCTTAGATTTTTTAGTTTTTAAGAAGTTAGCAAGCTTACCAGAAAAAGTAGTTTTACCAGAACCCTGTAAACCAGACATTAAAATTACAGTTGGAGATCCCCCTAAATTAATACCAACAGTATCACCACCCATTAATTCGGTTAATTCGTCTTTAACCAATTTAACCATTAATTGCCCTGGATTTAATGTAGTTAATACATCTTGACCAAGAGCTTTTTGTTGTACTGTTTTAGTAAATTGTTTAGCTATCTTAAAGTTAACATCGGCATCTAATAAAGCTCTACGAACTTCTTTTAGAGTTTCTGCAACGTTAACTTCGGTAATTTTCCCGTGTCCTTTTAGCGTATGTAACGCTTTATCTAACTTTTCGCTTAAATTATTAAACATGTATCGGCTTCATTTTTAGAGGCACAAATATAAGAATTTTGTTGATAGATTCTGGCTTTTTTTTAAGCTCTTTATGAGGTTGTTAACTTTAATAAGGTTAGTGTTTCTCTTTTAAAATTGTAGCATGATGCTCTGTATGATAAGCTGTCCACATAATAATTTCACGCACAGGCATTTTACCAATTAAAGGATGTGGTAAAATCAAGTTATCTAGATATTTATCTTTCCATTTATTCGTTTTATGTTGCAATTTTTTATTTTGTATTTGTAGTGTATTAAGTAGTTGTTGATACTTCTTTTGATCTGGAGTTTTTACCCCAATATTAAACTCTCTTGCTTTATCTTGATTTTTAGACAACTTTTCTTGATAACGATTTACGACATCATTATAAGCTCTAACTTCTCTATTTGAGTTTCCGAATTTATATTTTAATATGAATTTAGGAAAACTTAAAGCATGATTTACTTGTTTAATCGAATCTACTAAATGATCTATATGCTGTCCCGTTGTCCATTTACCTTGAGGTCCTTTATTAAAACTATCCTCAGGTTGATCTTCTAGCCAGTTAAATAACTTTTGGTGTTTTTCTTCTAATAAATCGATTATAGCTTCTTTGTTCATTCTCTATAAGTTAAAAGTTAAATATACAAAGAATAATTAGTATAGTTTTCTTCTTTTATAACCAATAATCAACCCAATTAATCCAATAATCGGAAAACTAATAAATAAAGGCATTAGAGCTGTTGTACTAATTATAAACTTAACACTGATTGTAGCTATAAAGAAAATTATTCCTAAGATGATCCAAATAGAATCATGTTCTAACCTTTTTTTATCTGAAGCAGTTGGTTTCTTGTTTACTAATACTTTTAACGAATCCCAATCCCAGAATAATAATAGAATAGTTGCCAATAGCATAAGTCCTGTAATAATTGGTGTTCCATTAAAATCATACGAAATAGTAATTATAAAAACGTTAGCTATGATTGGTAAAAACATCACAGCTCCTAATTTTGGATAACGTTGGGTGATTAATAATGAACCAGCAACTAATTGAACGAAACCTAGAAATTTCCAGTATATACCAGACAGATATAAAGTTTCAAAAAAATGCCATGCGCTGTTAATTGGACTTTCAGCTCCGCTTTCAGCAGTGAAACGCAACCCTTGTAGTTTAACAATACTAGCAAAAATAAATGCAAATCCGATTAAATAGCGAGTGTAAATGATAAATAACTGTGCCCAAGTATTTTGTTTCATCAGAATAAGTTTTAGTAGTTTAGTTATTCTGAAGACGATAGACACATAAAAATGTTACCTAATTTATAAGTCATCAGTAAAATGAACTCTTTTTTTTTCTTTAGAAAATTTATCGGAATTATATTCTTTTGAGGTGCCTTTTGCTACCGATAATGTTTTCCATTTATCACCCAATAAAAGCTTACCTAAAAAAACAATTTGACCTATGTGATATGAATAATGGCATAGTTGTCTGTTAATGGCTTCTGTTACTGTATGTCCATGATTTCTGATATAAACAATGGTATCTTTATTCTCTTCATCAATAGAGTTTATAGCTTTAAATAAACATTCCCATCCCATTTCCCAGTAAGCAATAACTTCTTCTTTAGATGTAAATGAATTGATAAATTCATCATCTCTATTACGCCATTCTTTTTCTCCATCTTCAGTTAAAAAATTGGTCCAACGAGATTTCATATTTCCAGCGATATGTTTTACAATAATAGCAATAGAATTATCATCAATATTTGATAACCAGAAAAACTGATCATCTGTTAATTGAGCAAAGGTTTTATCACCTAATAGTTTATAATATTCAAATTGTTTTTTTACACTTGGTAAGTAAGATGCATCCATAAAAAAAAGCTGATATTTAAATCAGCTCTAAGTTACAATATTTTAATAAATTATTTCTTTGGAATAAACTCTAATGCGGCTCCATTTATACAATGTCGTTCTCCTGTAGTTTCTCTAGGACCGTCGTTAAAAGAATGCCCTAAATGACCGCCACAAGTATTACATTTTAATTCAGTACGAGCATATCCAATTTTATAATCAACATCTAATTCAACATTGTTTTTTATGGCTCTATCAAAAGAAGGCCACCCAGAACGAGAATCATATTTATGATCTGATTTATACAAAGGTGTTCTACATGCAGCACACACGTAAATTCCTTTTTTATAGTTTTTATTTAAAGAGCTAGAATTTCTATGTTCAGTGCCAGCTTCTCTAAGAATATAATATTGTTTAGGAGTTAATAGTTTTTTCCATTCTTTATTGGTTTTTGAAACCTTGTACGTTTTTTTGCTTTGAGCGTTTCCTGAAAAATTAAATAAAAAAGTTAAAATAAATATTGATAAAAGTCTTTTCATGCTTACTGAGTAATAAAATCCACAATACTGGAAGTTACCTTTTGATTACGTAAGATTTTGGTATGTCCTAATCCGTTAGTAATTAAAAGTTTTCCATTTTGTAGATTTTGACGTATTTGTATAGCACTACTTACAGGAACATCTCCATCATTTGAGTCATGAACAACTAGCGTAGGTATCGTGACCTTTTTAGCAACTACACTAGAAGAATGTAAATCAATATCTGTTTTCCATTGATTATCAAATCCGTTCTTTATTTTTTTTGCTACAATTGGTTTAACCTTTAAGTTGTTTATGAAATTTAAAATAACTTCAGAAATTTTATCTGCTGAACCTACAGTAACTAACTTTTTAATTTCAAAGTCTTCTGCTATAGCATTTAGTAGGCACATGCCTCCAAATGAATGTCCAACTGCAGCATCAAAAGGACCAAATTGCTTGTTAATTTCTTCAATTGTATCTAAAAATTCAGGCATCATGGTAGTTTTTCCTGTTGATTCTCCATGAGAAGGACCATCGAAAGAAATAACCATATATCCTTTTTCGAGTAATTTATCGGCAATCATAAATAATTGTGTACTTCTTCCTGCCCATCCATGAACTAATAAAACTTTCTTTTGAGAATATCCGTAAGATAAAACTTGTATTTCTTTTGATATAGCTGGTACGGTTATTGTTTTCTTTTGTGCACTCTCTAACATTACCTTTTCTCTTTTAGGCATTGAAAATTTTACAGGAGTAATAAAAAGTTTTGTGCCAAATTTAGCAGCTAATGAAGTGGAAAAAAACTGTAAGGCTTTAGCAATTGCAATAACTGATTTTGGTATAGTTAAGCTAGGAGGTAATATTTTTGAATTTTTAAAATTCATAAAAATAGATTTTTAAGATAAAGATAGAATTTGTAATTTTAAAGACACAATATGTTTGTTAAAATGTGACATTTTTTTAAATCTGTGTCATAATAACATAACTGAAATTAATAAAAACATAAAAAATGAAAAGAATTATAGCTTTAGCATTTCTAGCAGTATTTTTAGTAGACTGTAGTACAGTACCTATTACGGGTAGGAAAAGAGTAAACTTTGTTAGTGATGCCCAAATATTACCAGCAAGTTTTGCTCAATATCAAGGTTTTTTAAAAGAAAATAAATTATCAACTAATGTTACAGAAACAAATGAAGTAAAAAGCGTTGGTAAAAGAATTGCATCCGCTGTAGATAGATTTATGAGAGCCAATGGTATGCAAGCTGAAGCAAATTCTTATAAGTGGGAATTTAATTTAGTAGAAGATAATACAGTAAATGCTTGGTGTTTACCTGGAGGTAAAGTAGTTTTTTATACAGGTATTATGCCTATTTGTGCGAATCAGAATGGTGTAGCAGCTGTTATGGGGCACGAAATTGCGCATGCTTTTGCTAAGCATGGTCAAGAGCGTATGTCTTCAGCACAAATGCAACAAATAGGAGGGTTGGCTGTAGCTTTAGGTACCCAAAATAGCAAAAAATCGCAGTTATGGAATATGGCTTACGGTATTGGTTCGCAAGTAGGAATGCTAGCATTTAGTAGAACTCATGAAACCGAAGCAGATAAATTGGGTTTAGTATTTATGGTAATGGCTGGTTATGACGGAAATGAAGCTGCTGAAGTATGGGTTCGTATGAGTCAAAGAGCAGGATCTAAAAATGCTCCACCAGAATTTTTAAGTACACACCCATCTAACCAAACAAGAATTCAAACATTAAGAGCTTTCTTACCTGAAGCTAAAAGGTTAGCTGCTAAATACAATGCAACAAGGAATTAAGTAGTACAATAAATTTATAGTATATTGCAAACCGTTCATTTTTAATGAACGGTTTTTTTATTCAATATATATGTACAAAATAGGAGATAAGAAATTAATTAACGCTTGGGCATTTTACGACTGGGCAAACTCAGTATATTCATTAGTAATTAGTACAGCGGTTTTTCCGTTATATTATAGTGCAGTTACTAAAGGTAAAACTGTTCGTTTTTTAGGAATGGATTGGGAACATCCTGATAGTTTGTATAGTTATGCTTTATCTTTTTCTTTTTTAGTAGTAGCTTTAATTTCTCCTATATTATCAGGTATTGCAGATTATACGGGAAGTAAGAAGAAGTTTATGAAGTTCTTTTGCTGGCTGGGTGGTTTATCGGTAGCAGCATTATATTTTTTCGATGGAGTAGATACTGTATGGATAGGTATTTGGTTTACTATTTTAGCAAGTATTGGTTTTTGGGCTAGTTGGGTGTTTTATAATGCATATTTACCAGAAATAGCATTGCCAGAACAGCAAGATAGAGCAAGTGCCAAAGGATTTATTTATGGATATATAGGGTCGGTAATTTTATTATTGATCAATTTAGGAATGATTATGTTCCCTGATACTTTAGGCATTACTACAGGAATGGCTTCTAGGCTTTCTTTTGTAATGGTTGGTATTTGGTGGATTGGTTTTGCACAAATTACTTTTCGTAAATTACCTGACGATATCTATAATAAACAACCAGATAATGATTATATATGGAAAGGATATAAAGAGTTACAAATTGTATTTAAAGAGGTGTTGAATTATACAACTTTAAAACGATTCTTATTAGCCTTTTTCTTTTTAAGTATCGGAGTACAAACAATTATTTTAATGGCAGCTATTTTTGGTTCATCAGAATTAGGATTACCATCTGTAAATATGATTATTACTATTTTACTAGTTCAAATTGTTGCAATTTTTGGTGCTTTTTTCTTTTCTAGATTTTCTGATAGGTATGGAAATTTTACTGCACTTAAAGTTACCATAGGCATATGGATGTTAGTTTGTTTTGCAGCTTTTATGTTAGATAAAAATCAAGAAAATGTTGCTTTATATTTTTATGGATTAGGTGGATTATTAGGTTTAGTACAAGGAGCAATACAATCATTAACTCGTTCTACTTATTCAAAATTATTACCAGAAACAGAAGATCATGCTACTTATTTTAGTTTTTATGATGTTACTGAGAAAATAGCAATTGTACTAGGAACAGCAGTGTACGGAGCTTTATATGCAATTACAAACTCAATGCAGTGGAGTGTACTTTGTTTAGCGGTTTTCTTTCTAATATCATTTATTATTTTAAGTACGCTTAAGAAAACTAAATACGTAGAATAATCTTAGAAAGAAACAGGTGAAGTAATATTCATACTCTCTTTAGTTTTTGGATGCACAAATGTTATGCTCTCAGCATGTAAGTATAATCTATCCTCTTTTTGTCCATATAAATCGTCTCCAATAATCGAAGTATTTAGACCTAAAGAATGAGCAGCATGTATACGTAATTGGTGTGTACGACCTGTAATAGGGTAGAAGTAAACTTTTGTTTTGTTGTTTTTTACCTCAATAGTTTCCCATTTTGTCACAGCATTTTTACCATGCGTATAACAAACCAATTGCTTCGGTCTATCTTCAAGGTCTACTCGTAACGGTAAATCGATTTCTCCATTGTTTTTAGAAAGTTTTCCATTTAACAAGGCAACATAGCGTTTATGAATAGTTCTATTGATAAATTGGGCTTGAAGAGCTTTGTACGTGTCTTCATTTTTAGCTATCAATAAAATTCCAGAAGTAGACATATCAAGTCGATGTACAACTAATGGACCTGTAGCTTCAGGGTATTTTTTTTTCATCCGAGAATGGACAGAATCTTCAATTTCTTTTCCAGAAACAGTTAATAAATCATGAGGTTTATTAATAACTGATATAAACTCATCTTCATAAATAATTGAGATCTCTTTCTTTATTTTTAATTGAACATATAAAGGGTTCTCATTTACAGTAATCCCTTTTAACATGTGAGTTAAAATAGGTTTGCATTTACCAGTGCAAGCTGGATAGTAGTTTAAATGCTTTCTAACGTAAGTTTTTGAAGGTTTGCCCCACCAAAATTCTGCCATACAAATAGGAGTGAGGTTATTTAAAAAAGCATATTGTAATAGTTTAGGTGCACAACAATCTCCAGAACCAGCAGGTATATTTTGTGTAGAATCTTTAAAAATGTCTAATGAATTTTGTTTTTCATTTGAATTATTTAAAAAAATATAGTGCTTAAAAATTTCTTGTTGCACCCAAGCAGATAGTTCTTTTCGTTGATTTTTTAATTGTTCAATTTTATTTTGAAAACCTAAATACTCTTTTTTGACAGGAGCAATTTTATGTTTTAAATATACTTCATATTCTCGTAAATAGAATTCTTCATTTATATTTAATTGATTGTCTTGTTGATGTTCTAATTTTCTAAGTTTTCTTCTTTCTTTAACCTTAGTTTGTTCTTCAGTTAGTAAACTTTCATGAGAAGCCTTTGTAGTTAAGTATCTACTTTTGATATCTTGATAATCAATACTGTTTTCTAGTTCTAAAATTTGTTTGTTTATCCGATTAAGATTCTCTTCAGTTTTTAAATAAAAACCATTTTTTTCTAAAACATCATAAACTGGGGGTACAAAATGTTTGTGCTGTGTACTATTAGCAATTTTACCAGAAAAAGCTGCTAGATAGCCAATACTTCCTTCAGTATTTTTAACAACCAAAACTCCAAACATTTTACCTAAAGCATCATTGCTATAAGGATTTTTAATTCCAAAGTCATGAGAGAAGTCTGATTGTGTTTTTAAATATTCTTGTAATTCATCAGAAGCTATTTTAGCTAGCGTATGGGGAGTGTAATTGTAAGGGTAATCAAACGCATCTGGTAATGAAATAGAATTAATATCTGAATTGAAATGAATAAACTTAGTCATAATGAAAAAAGAAAAAGTGTTGCTTTCACAACACTTTAAATATTATTATTTATAAATTTTATCGTATAAATCTTTATAAATCTCTTTAATAATTTTACGTTTCATTTTCATGGTAGGAGTAAGGTGTCCACCATCTATAGACCACTCTTCTGGTGTAAGTTCAAAACGTTTAATCATTTCCCAGTTTCCAAACTTAGAGTTACATATGGTAACTTCTTCTTGAATACGTTCAATTACTTTTGGATTTTGAATTAAATCAGCATTGTCTTTTAAATTTAAGTCATGTCTTTGTGCCCATTCTCTTACAAATTCAAAATTTGGTTGAATAAAAGCAGCTGGCATTTTTTCTCCTTCACCAATTACCATTACTTGTTCGATAAAACGTGACTGTTTTAATTCTCCTTCTAATAACGGCGGAATAACATATTTACCTCCTGATGTTTTAAACATTTCTTTGGTACGTCCTGTTATTTTTAAGAAGCCATCTTTACAGATATCTCCTTTATCACCAGTATGAAAATAACCGTTTTTAATAACCTCAGCAGTTTTTTCAGGGTCTTTGTAATATCCTTGCATTACATTAGGTCCTTTCACTAAAATTTCACCGGTTTCAGCTAATTTTATTTCAACTCCTTCAATAATTTTACCTACAGTACCAACTCTAAATCCACCATTACGTACATCGTTTACTGTAATTACTGGAGATGTTTCGGTAAGTCCATAACCTTCCATAACAGGCATTCCTGCAGCAGCAAAAACTCTAGTTAAACGAGGTTGTAAGGCAGCAGAACCAGAAACCATTAGTTTTAATTCTCCCCCTAAAGCAGCTTGCCATTTTGAAAAGATAAGTTTACGAGCAACACCTAATTGCTTTTCATACCACCATCCATTAGCTCCGTATGGTTCGTATTTTAACCCTAAATCGATAGCCCAAAAGAATAACTTCTTTTTAACACCAGTTAAATCAGTTCCTTTGGCATAAATTTTATCGTAAATTTTCTCGTATAATCGAGGTACTGCAGTCATTACGTGAGGCTTGATCTCTTGAGCATTTTCACTTAATTTATCAATAGCTTCAGCAAAATAAATTGAGACTCCACAATACTGATATAAATACAAGATCATGCGCTCGAAAATATGACAAATTGGTAAGAAGCTTAAACCACGTTCTTGACCATAAGTAAGAGGAACTCTTTTTTCACTTGCTAAAACATTCGATACGATGTTACCATGAGAAAGCATTACACCTTTTGGTCTACCTGTAGTTCCAGAAGTATAAATTAAAGTAGCTAAAGTATCTGAAGTTACAGCGTTTTTACGTTCTTCAACTTCATTTTGATTGCTATCATCTTTTCCTAACTCTAAAATTTCATTCCAACTTTTCTCGTTAGCAATGTCATCAAAAGTAAAAACTTCTTTAAGCTTAGTATTTCCTTTAATTTGGTTTAACTTCTCTAAAATAGTTTCGTCAGAAACAAAACAATAAGTAGCCTCTGAGTGATTTAAAACATATTCATAATCTTCTTTAGAGATTGTAGGATAAATAGGAACATTTTGAGCTCCTGTTTGTAAAATACCTATATCACAAATATTCCACTCTGTGCGGTTATTTGTTGAAATTACTGCAATTTTATCATCTGGTTGAACCCCTAATCTAAGTAAACCTCTACTAATTGTATTAGCTTTGTCAATATATTCTTTGGTAGATATAGATTGCCACTTACCATTGTACTTGGTAGTAAAAGCTTTTTCTAAGTTATAAGTTTCTTGTTGATAATAGGGAAAGTCAAAAAGACGTGTAATTTCAATCGACATAAATTCATTTTTTTTGCGCCATGCAAATTATGAAAAATACCCCGATTGCACAAGTTAAACCTTAAGGGTTGATTTATTGTGAATTATATATTTTTTTATATAAATCGTTATATTTTTCTAAGATAATTTTCCTTCTCATTTTTAATGTTGGAGTTAAATGTCCAGCATCTGTTGTCCATTCGTCAGGTGTAATTTCAAACTTTTTAATTTGTTCCCATTTACCAAATCTCTTATTGTAATAATCTATTTCTTTCTGAATACGATCTACTAGTTTTTGATCGGTAGAAATACCATTAATTTTATGATTGTGTCTTTTAGCCCATTCATTTACAAAATCGAAAGATACTTGAATTAATGCTGCTGGCATTTTTTCACTTTCTCCAATAACCATTACTTGCTCTATAAAGCGAGACTTTTTTAATTCACTTTCTAAAACAGCAGGAGCAATGTATTTACCACCTGAAGTTTTAAAAATTTCTTTTTTTCTATCTGTGATTTTTAAAAATCCATCCTCATCAATTTCTCCAATATCTCCTGTGTGAATATACCCGTCTTTAATAGTTTCATTGGTTTGTTCAGGGGTTTTATAATAGCCCATCATTACATTTGGCCCTTTAACCAAAATCTCTCCATCATCAGCAATTTTAACCGTTACATCTTGAATAACTCTGCCAACGGTTCCTATTTTAAATCCTTTACTACGCATATCTGTTACCGATACTGCAGGAGAAGTTTCGGTCATACCATAACCTTCAAAAACCGGAATTCCAGCTGCTGTAAAAACTCTAATTAATCTAGGTTGCATTGGTGCACTACCAGCAAGCATAAAGTCTAAATTTCCACCCAAAGCTTGTTGCCATTTTGAAAAGATAAGTTTACGAGCTATTTTTAATTGAAATTCATACCACCAGCCATTTTCTTTATAAGGTTTATAGTTTTCTCCTAATTTTAAAGCCCAAAAGAATAAACGTTTTTTTAAACCAGATAAATCACTTCCTTTATCTACTATTTTATCAAATACTTTTTCTAATAAGCGAGGTACTACTGCCATAAAGTTAGGTTTTATTTCTCGAAGATTATCACCTATTTTTTCAATACTCTCTGCAAAATGTATTTCAAAGCCCATGTATTGACAATAATATGAAGATGCTCTTTCGAAAATATGACAAATAGGTAAGTAACTGATAGCTATTTTTTTATTATCGTTTAAATTTATTGCCTTTGCTGTAGAGAAAATATTACTCACTACATTATGATGAGAAAGCATAACACCTTTAGGTGTTCCAGTAGTTCCAGAAGTATATATTATAGTTGCTAAATCAGATGCTTGTATTGACTTTTTTCTCTGTTCAACTTCAGGTTGTATATCATTATTTTCTCCTAATTCTAAAAATGAATTCCAATCATAGTCAGTCTTAATCTCTTCAAAAGTAAATACATTTTTTAACTGAGTTTGATCTTTTACAGCCATTACTTTTTGATACAAATCATCATCAGAAACAAAACAATAAACACTATCAGAATGGTTTAAAATATAGGCATAATCTTTTTCAGAAAACGTTGGATATAACGGTACATTTATCGCTCCAATTTGCATCGTTCCAATATCTAAAACATGCCATTTGGGTTGATTGTTAGTTGTAATTACAGCTATTTTATCTCCTTTTTTTATGCCTAAACTTAATAAAGCTCTACTTACTTGATTAGCTTGTTGTATGTACTCTTGCGTTGAAATATTTTTCCAAGTTTCATTTTCTTTATACACTAAGCATTTTTGCTGTGGATAGGTTTTTAATTGATGATAAGGAAAATCGAAAAGACGCGTAATCTCAGTAGATTTATGCATAAGGGAAAGTTGATTTGGCATAAATCTATGAAAAAAAAGTGAAAGGAGGTTTCTAAAAACCTCCTTTCACTATATGATTAAGAATTTAAAAAAGTTTTTAAATTTTTATAAGAACTTATTTGTAAAGAACTCTTTTTCTTATTCATAATTGATTGAATTTGCTTCGGAATAGCTACTTGTAAGTCCAAAGTCTCTTCAACCACTTCTAAAAACTTTACAGGATGTGCTGTTTCTAAAAACAGACATAATGTGTTTGAATTGTTCTTTAAATACTCTTTAGCACCTAAATAACCTACAGCTCCATGAGGATCGGCGATGTATTTGCTGCTTTTGTAAATAGCCTTCATTGCTTCTCGCGTTTCTTTATCAGTAAATGAGTAAGATGAAAAAGTATTTTTTAGTGAGTCTAAATCGTTATTAAACAATTCTTGAATACGTATAAAGTTACTTGGGTTTCCAACATCCATAGCATTAGAAATTGTAGCTTTAGATGGCTTAGGGTTATAAACACCATCTTTTAAATAATTAGGAACGGTGTCATTTACATTAGTAGCTGCTACAAAATGCTTAATAGGTAATCCTAATTTTTGAGCCATGATACCTGCACAAATATTTCCGAAATTTCCACTAGGAACCGAAAATACTACTTCCTTTTGCTGTTTGTGTACTTGTTTGTACGCAAAGAAAAAATAAAACAATTGTGGTAACCAACGTGCAATATTTATAGAATTAGCTGAGGTTAAGGTACGTTCTATTTCGCTATCTAAAAAAGCAGTTTTTACCATATCTTGGCAATCATCAAAAACACCATTTACTTCCAAAGCAGTAATGTTTTGGCCTAAAGTAGTCAGTTGTTTTTCTTGAATGTCACTTACTTTTCCACTTGGATAGAGTATTACCACGTCTACACCTTTTACTCCTAAAAAACCATCGGCAACAGCACCACCTGTATCACCAGAAGTAGCTACTAATACAGTAACTTTATTGTTGTTATTTCTATTAAAATAGCCCAAGCAACGCGCCATAAAACGAGCACCTACATCTTTAAATGCCATGGTAGGACCGTGAAAAAGCTCTAAGATTCCAATATTTTCTTCAACTTGAACAATAGGAAAATCAAAGGATAATGTTTCTTTGATAATTTGCTGCAAGGTTTCAGTAGGTATTTCATCACCTACAAATTGTTTGATCGCTTGATAGGCAATTTCCTCATTGGAATAATCTTCAATATTTTGAATGAAATCGTTATCTAAAGGAGTAATATTCTCAGGAAAGTACAATCCACGATCAGGAGCTAATCCATTAACAACAGCTTCTTGAAAGCTAACCTTTGGTGATTTTTTATTAAGACTATAATAGTTCATTGTTGTATTTATTTTGTTTCTAAAACTTTAACTCCTAGCGTATTTATTTTTGACGTAAAAAGATTAAAATCAATGTTTTTGTCACTGTAAGCATTTTGTATAGCTTTGTATACATTAGTTGCTGATTTTTTACCTTTACATAAGGCAAAAATTGTAGGGCCAGAACCAGATATTCCTGCTCCTAAAGCCCCAGCTTTGATAGCTTCATTCTTTACTAAATCAAAATGAGGAATTAAATGTTTTCTCGCAGGTTCTACAATAACATCTGTTAACGAATTAGCGATTAGTTGATAATCATTGGTATGCAACCCACTTACTAATCCGCCTACATTAGCCCATTGTGTAATGGCATCTTTTAAAGGAACGTTTTCAGGTAAAACTTCTCTAGCATCTTTTGTCTTTACTTCAATTTGAGGATGGATGGCAACCAATTGTAGTTCATCAGGTACGGGAAGTTTTACAATGTCTAAAGGTTCATAACTTCTTATTAAAACAAACCCACCAAATATTGCGGCTGCAACATTATCAGCAATAGGAGTACCGCAAGCAGCTTCTTCGCCTAGCATAGCGAATTTTGTTAGTTCTAAAGTAGAAAATGGTTTACCTAATAATTCATTAACCCCAAAAGCAGCTCCACCAGAACTTGCAGCGCTACTTCCTAAACCACTACCTGGAGAATATCCTTTGTGCATGGTAATTTCAATACCAAAATCAACTGGATGTTGTTTTAGCATAGCCAATGCAACTACACCTGCTACATTTTTAGTAGGGCCTGAAGACAAACCATTAGCACCGGTTATTTGTGTTATTTTTACTCCTTTTTTTACTGTTTTTGTAAAAGTCATTTCGTCTCCAATGGTATCTACGGCAAAACCCATAGAGTCAAAACCACAAGAAACGTTAGCAACAGTTGCTGGAGCAAATATTTTTATATAATTCATTTTTTTGCAATTAAAAACAAGTCAGTATCACCTTTGATAGTACCTTCTTGATATTCTTTTGTATAATTTTCTAGTAACTGAAATTTATTATCCTGTATAGCTTCAATTAAATATTCTGGATTATGGTAATGAATAAACATGCGATTTTTTCCATCAAAACTTGTTTTAAATACTGAATCAGTATCATAATCTCCGATCATTGTACTTATGTAAAGTATCCCATTTTTGTTTAAGCAGCTATATGCCTCATTAATTAATTGAACACTTTCTTCCTTTGAAATATAAGGGAAACAAAAACCAAAAACTATAATATCAAACTTCTGATGTAAATTTTTAATATTCCTGCAATCTAAGAGTTTAAAATTTGCATTAGGCACATTCTCTTTTGCTAATTGAATCATGTTTTCAGTAGCATCAATACCCAAAATTTTAAAATCATTCCTGCTAGAAAGTAAATACTTTGTAATATTAACAGGGCCAGAAGCCACATCTAAAACCGTTTGATGAGCTTTTTTAGTGTGTTTTAAAAGTTTATTATAGCTATGATGGTACACCGTAGCATCCATGAATTTATCATGATATTGCTGTGATATCTTATTATAAGTTTCAATGATATTTTTATACTTATCCACTACCATAATTTAATTGTTGCCTATTCTAATTACATCAGCAAAAATTCCAGAAGCAGTTACATCAGCACCTGCTCCAGCACCTTTTATTTGCAAAGGGTTTATAGAGTATCTATCTGTAAAAAATAAAACAATATTATCACTACCTTCTAAATTATAAAAAGGATGATCAGCTGGAATATGTTGTAAACCAACATTAGCTTTACCATTTTCAAATTCAGCAACATATTTTAATCGACAATTTTTATCATTAGCTTCTTTAAACATTTTTTGAAAATGTGCTTCAAATTCAGTTAAACTTTTGTAAAAGGCATCATTATCACTTGTGTTTAAGCTTTTTTCAGGTAAAAAAGAGTTGTTGTCTATGTCAGATAACTCAAGTTTATAACCACTTTCACGAGCCAGAATTAGAATTTTTCTAGCAACATCAACTCCACTTAAATCAATTTTTGGATCAGGTTCAGTAAATCCTTGCTCTTGTGCAACTTTAACTACATCATGAAAAGTGTTTTGATTATTAAAATTATTGAAAACAAAATTTAATGTACCTGATAAAACTGCTTGAATTTTATGAATTCTATCACCAGAAGCAACAAGGTTTTTTAAAGTATCTATAACTGGTAATCCAGCACCAACATTAGTCTCAAATAAAAACGGCGCGTTATATTTACTAGAAACTCTCTTCAGTTTTTTATAATTATCTAAATCAGATGCACAAGCAATTTTATTACAAGTAACTACAGCTATATTATTACGTAAATAGTTTTCATAAACTTCAGAAACTTTCTGATTGGCTGTATTGTCAACAAAAACAGAGTTACGAAAGTTATAGGATTTTACTTCTTCAAAAAATGATTGTAAAGAACTTTCTTTTCCATTTGCTAAGCTATCTTTCCAAATAGATAAATCAATACCCTCTTCATTAAAATACATTTTTCGTGAATTTGAAATTCCAATTACTCGAATATTTAATTTCAAATTTTCTTTTAAGAATTCTCTTTGTTGATGTATTTGTGCTAAAAAGCGTTCTCCTACATTTCCAACTCCAGTAACAAATAGGTTTAATTGCTTTATTTTTTCTTCAAAAAACTGCTCATGTAAAGTATTCAAGGCTTTTTTAGCATCAGAACTATTAATAACAGCTGAGATATTTTTTTCTGAAGCTCCTTGTGCAATGGCTCTAACATTTACATTATTTTTACCCAAAGCACTAAACATTTGACCACTTAAACCTTGGTGGTTTTTCATGTTGTCACCTACCAATGCAATAATTGCTAAGTTATTTTCTACTAAAACTGGATTTAGTTTATGTTGTTGAATTTCAAAAGAAAATACTTCGTTTAAAGACTTTTCAGCAAGCAAGGCATCTTCTTCATAAATACCAATACATATAGAATGTTCTGATGAAGCCTGTGTTATCAATACTACATTAATATTTTGTTGTGACAACGTTTCAAACATGCGTTTAGAAAAACCAGGAATGCCCACCATACCACTACCTTCTAGGGTAAGCAAATTAATATTTTCAATATGTGTAATTCCTTTTACAGGCTTGTTATTTGTTGATTCTTTTGAAATAAGAGTTCCTTGGTTTTCTGGGTCGAAAGTATTTTTTATTCGAATAGGAATTTCTTTTTCTAAAACAGGCTGAATAGTAGGAGGGTACAAGACTTTTGCACCAAAATGAGATAATTCCATAGCTTCTTCATACGAAATCTGAGTAATTGGAAATGCTTGTTTTACCACTCTTGGATTCGCAGAGTACATACCGCTAACATCTGTCCAAATTTGTAATTCATTGGCTCCTAAAACAGCTGCATAAATAGCTGCAGAATAATCAGAACCTCCACGGCCTAAAGTAGTTGTTTCGCCTTTTTCATCAGCAGCTATAAAACCACCTAAAATAGTTATGTCAAACGAATTATCTTCAAAATAATTGATGCAATTTTTGTAAGTAAGATTAAAGTTTACTTGTGCGTTTAAAGAGTCATTATTTGTAATTATAAGTTCTCTACTGTCTTTATGAGTTGCATTTAATAATTCTTTGGCAGCATTTGCAATAATGTAAGAAGATAACCTTTCTCCGAAACTAGCAACTTTTGCAAGTGTTTTAGAAGAGAGTTCTTGTAATAAAAAAACACCTTCATATATCGCCTTTAATCGATTAAACAATTGTTGAACTTCTTGAATTACTTCTGATTGATTTTTAGAAATAATAAGTTCTTTAATTATAGAAAAGTGCAATTCTTCTAATTCGCTAATAGGTTTAGCGATTAGATTGTTATCTTTTAATGCTAATTGTGCGGTGGTAAGTAGTTTATCGGTAGTTTTTCCAAAAGCAGATACTACAATAACTGTTTTTTCTTGATTAGAAACTTGTTTTACAATGTGTAAAACTTTTTTAATGTTTTGATGATTGGCAACTGATGATCCACCAAATTTTAAAACTTTCATAATAAAATATGTAAAATTATAAACTGATTTTGTGTGAGTTATCTTTTTTGAATCTTTCAAAAATATAACTATAGCCTAAGATGATATGTAAATGTAGAACCCCTAAAGGGTACCCGTAATAATTGTAGAAAATGTTGTGCCAACAAAAGAGGTCGTAAGATTCACGACTGATAAAGAATTAATATTTTCTTTGTTGTTTAACATCAATCCAAAGTTATACTTTTTTTTTAATAAAGCTTATTTTTTATAAATTATTTTCTCAGACGCTTTTTAGCTTTCTCTTGAATAATTTCAGAAACAGATTTGTTTTCTATTTTACTTTCTAACCATGAAAGGATATCTAGGTACAAAAAAGCTCTTTTTTCATATGGATGATTTTCGTATATTTTTAATCGACTATGAATCTTTTTAAATTCATTTTTTATTTGATGTGGAAAAACATCGCCTAGAGATTTAATAGAAATAATAAATTCTTTTTGAACTTCCTGCAAGTTTTCCATTTTTAATAAAAACTTATAGGTTTCTTTAAACTGTATTTCTAAATGATAGTCCAAACCACATTCGTAATGAGCAATTAAATTTAAAATTCTGGCAAAACATTGTAAATCTTCCCCTACATACAATTTTTTTGCATTAATAATTTTAGAGAGATATTCAATACACTTTTTATTTTCTCCCATTCCAAAATATAAACAAGCAATTTTGTAGTATAATGTTATAATATGATGTCTGTCTAAACGATTATAGTACTCTTTAATTTTAGAGTTAATAGTATTAACTAAATACTCACCATCTTTAAATGTTCCTTTTAAGAAATGTTTATGTAATTGATTTGTGTAGAAATATTGAAAAATTAAAATTTCAGTATTACCATTTATTGGAATTCTCTTTTCATCTATAGCAGATTCAAAATAGGAAAGCTCTTTGTTAAACTCTTTTTCATGCTGAATGAAAAACAAAGATTCTAGTAAGTAATTCATTCCTTTTAAATAAAAAATAGGATTGAGCTGTATCATTTTTGGATACTCTCTAAAAAGGTTCATCCAATTAGAGGAATACTTATAACCATGTAAGAAATTCTGAGTTAAAAAACTTCGCCATAAATGTGCTTTGTATAACCATAAACGTTCTCTAAAACCTAATAAGTTGAAATCAAAAGAAGGCAAGTGTGACTCAAAATAAGTGTTGATTTTTATTAGTTCTTTGTCGTTACGAGCATACCCTGTTTTTAGTAAAATACCATAGAGTTGAAGTGATAAATTAGACAACTTACTTGTAATAACATTTTGCTGACTTAATTTTTTTGCTTGTATTGTTAATTCGTCAGCTCTAGTATCTATGCTTCTAGTTATGTATTGACTTTCAATTACCTTTTCGAACTCTACAATTTCATAAGCAACATTTTTTTCCTCATTTTCAATAGCCATTATTTTTGCTTTGTCTAGCAATTTTAAGCTTTGTTTATATAATCCTTTTTGATACAATACTGTAGCAAAATCTATTTGTTCACGTATTTGCACCCTTATGTTTTTATGAACAGGGTTCATTCGTAAACTAATCAATATTTGTTTATACAAATGAGCTTTTAAATTAGAAAGTTGTTGTTTGCTAACAATACCACTATTAATAATAGATTTCTCATCATATTTTTTTTGCTTTTCTAAAAATTTAAAAAGAGTGAAAAATTTAGCTTCCATATTACCATCTAAACGACCAATATACAGGTGGAATTGACGCTTTTCTGATTTTGTTAAAGATTGAATCAGAATAAATAAAGAATCATTTTGTTGGTTAGCTCTTGTAAAATAATTCATTTTAAGATGTTATTGGTCAGTTTATTAGCTTTTTGTTATTGTTTTTTGATGTCGTAAATGATATTTGAAAAAATAGCACTTCTGAAAAGCCAATATATACATTTGATTGATATAATGACAATTATTTAAATAGAATGAATAACGATAAAATCCAAATTTTCGATACTACTTTAAGAGATGGAGAACAGGTTCCTGGTTGTAAACTGGATACTAAACAAAAATTAGTAATAGCGGAACGACTAGATTTTTTGGGAGTTGATATTATAGAAGCTGGTTTTCCTGTTTCGAGCCCAGGTGATTTTACTTCTGTTAATGAAATAGCAAAGATTGTTAAGAACGCAACAGTTTGTGGATTAACCAGAGCCGTTAAAAAGGATATTGAAATAGCAGTGGAGGCATTAAAAGTAGCTGTGAAACCCAGAATTCATACAGGAATAGGAACTAGTGAATCTCATATTAAATACAAATTTAATTCTTCTCAAGAGGAAGTAATAAGAAGAGGAAGAGAAGCAGTTTCATATGCTAGAAACTTTGTAGATGATGTAGAGTTTTATGCAGAAGATGCTGGTAGGACTGACAATGCATTTTTAGCTAAAGTTTGTGAAGAAATGATTAAGGCTGGAGCTACAGTATTAAACATTCCAGATACTACGGGATATTGTTTACCAGACGAATATGGAGCAAAAATCAAGTATTTAAAGGATAATGTAAAGGGTATTGATAATGTAACTATTTCTTGCCATTGTCATAACGATTTAGGTTTGGCAACTGCAAATTCAATTGCTGGAGCAATCAATGGAGCTCGACAAATAGAATGTACGGTAAATGGAATTGGAGAGCGTGCTGGAAATACTGCTTTAGAAGAGGTGGTGATGATTTTAAAACAACACCCTTATTTGAATTTACAAACCGACATTAATACTAAATTATTATACGATACAAGTATGATGGTTCGTGAAAGCATGGGAATGCCTGTTCAGCCTAATAAAGCAATTGTTGGAGCAAATGCTTTTGCACATAGTTCAGGAATACATCAAGACGGAGTGATTAAAAATCGTGAAACCTATGAGATTATTGATCCTGCAGATGTAGGAGTTACAGAAAGTGCTATTGTATTAACAGCTAGAAGTGGTAGAGCAGCTTTGGCTTATAGAGCTAAGAGAGTAGGATATGAGCTTACCAAAATTCAGTTAGACACGGCTTATAAGACCTTTTTAAAATTTGCAGATAAGCAAAAAGAAGTAATAGATGAAGATATTCATCTAATAATGAAACAAGTCAATAAAATCTCTAAAATAGCTATTGCCTAATGGGAAAAACATTATTTGATAAAGTTTGGGATGCCCATGTGGTAGATTCAATCAAAGATGGACCACAAATTTTATACATAGACAAGCATTTAATTCATGAAGTAACAAGTCCACAAGCGTTTAACGAACTTAAAGAACGAAACATACCAATAGCGAGACCTGATAAAATTGTGGCTACAGCTGATCATAATACGCCTACAGTAAATCAACATTTACCTATTAAAGATGAGCTTTCTAGAAATCAATTAGAACAGTTAACAAAAAATTGTAAGGAGAATGGTATTACTTTGTATGGTCTAGGTCATAAATACAACGGAATTGTACATGTAATGGCTCCGGAGTTAGGAATTACACAACCAGGTATGACGATGGTTTGTGGAGATAGCCATACATCTACTCATGGAGCGTTTGGAACTATTGCTTTTGGTATAGGCACGAGTCAAGTAGCACAGGTATTTGCTAGTCAATGTTTATTGTTAGAAAAGCCAAAAAGTTTACGAGTATCTGTTAACGGAAAACTTAAAAAAGGTGTACTACCCAAAGACGTAATTCTATACATTATTTCTCAATTAGGAACGAATTCAGGAACAGGATATTTCTGTGAATATGCAGGAAATGTTTTTGAAGAAATGTCTATGGAAGGCAGAATGACGGTTTGTAATATGAGTATTGAAATGGGAGCAAGAGGAGGAATGATAGCTCCTGATGAAACTACTTTTAAATATGTGAAAGGAAGAGAGTTTGCTCCTAAAGGTTCAAAGTTTGATAAGAAAGTAGCGAAGTGGAAAATGTTAAAGACTGATGAAAATGCAGTTTTTGATAAAGAATACACTTTCAAAGCAGAAGATATTGAACCAATGCTTACTTACGGAACAAATCCAGGAATGGGAATTAAGATTACTGAGACTATTCCACAGGAAAATGATGCTTCTTTTGAGAAATCTTTATCATATATGAACTTTCAAAAAGGAGAAAGTTTAGTTGATAAGAAAATTAATTATGTTTTTATAGGTAGCTGTACAAACTCTAGAATTGAAGATTTTAGAGTTGCAGCTTCATACGTAAATGGAAAACAAAAAGCACAAAATGTGAATGCTTGGTTGGTACCAGGATCACAACAAATCGCTAGACAAATTCAAGAAGAAGGTTTACAAACTATTTTCGAAAGCGCTGGTTTTGAGTTAAGACAACCTGGATGTTCAGCTTGTTTAGCGATGAATGATGATAAAATTCCGGAAGGAGAGTATTGTGTTTCAACTTCAAACAGAAATTTTGAAGGGCGTCAAGGACAAGGTGCAAGAACTATTTTAGCAAGTCCTTTAATGGCAGCTGCAACTGCAATAGAAGGTAGAATTATAGACATCACAAAACACTTAAATTAAGATGGAAAAGTTTGTAAAATTGATTGACACGGCGATTCCGTTATCAACAGAGAATATAGATACAGATCAAATAATTCCAGCACGCTTTTTAAAAGCAACTGATAAAAAAGGTTTTGGAGATAATGTATTTAGAGATTGGAGATTTCATAAAGATGGAACAACTAATGAAGATTTTGTTTTAAATAATGAAAAATATAGAGGAAGCATATTAGTTGCGGGCGATAATTTTGGTTGTGGTTCTAGCAGAGAACATGCTGCTTGGGCATTAGCAGGCTATGGTTTTAAAGTAGTAATTAGTAGCTTTTTTGCAGATATTTTTAAAGGAAATGCATTAAATAATGGAATCTTACCGATACAAGTATCACAAGATTATTTGAAGAAGCTATTGCGAAAAACAAGCAATGACCCTGAAGCAATTCTAATTGTAAATTTAGAAAATCAAATATTGAAAACACCAGTAGGTAATACTGAATTTGAAATTAATTCATACAAGAAATTGTGCTTATTAAATGGATATGATGACATTGATTTTTTAATCAGTAAAAAAGATAAAATTAAAAATTTTGAAGAAGCAATTTAAAAGTATATGAAATTTAATATAGCAGTAATTCCAGGTGACGGAATAGGACCAGAAGTAATAGAACAAGCTAAAAAAGCATTAAATGCTGTAGCAGATGTTTATGATCATACATTTTTATATAAAGAAGCTTTAATGGGAGCTTGTGCTATTGATAAAACAGGAAACCCTTTACCTGATAAAACATTGACTTTGTGTAAGCAATCGGACGCTATTTTATTTGGAGCTATTGGAGATCCTAAATATGATAATGACCCAACAGCTAAAGTGCGCCCTGAACAAGGGTTGTTACGTTTACGAAAAGAGTTAGGTTTATTTTCTAATCTACGACCTGTAAAAGCTTATGATAAGTTGATTAAAAATTCACCCTTGAAAGAGGAAGTTATAAAAGGAACTGATATTGCTATTTATAGAGAGTTAACAGGTGGTGTTTATTTTGGAATTAAAGAGTTAAGTGATGATGGAAAAATAGCTTTTGATGGATGTTCATATTCAGAGGAAGAGATTGAAAGAGTTGCCCATTTGGCATTTAAAGCATCACAAACCAGACGTAAAAAATTAACCTTAGTTGATAAAGCAAATGTTTTAGAAACTTCAAGATTGTGGCGTAAAACTGTGACTAATTTAGCAACTCAATATCCAGATGTTAAGCTTGAATTTTTATTTGTAGATAACGCTGCAATGCAACTAATTTTAAATCCAAAACAGTTTGATGTAATTTTAACTGAAAACTTGTTTGGAGATATTATTTCAGATGAAGCAAGTGTTATAGGAGGTTCTATTGGTTTGTTAGCTTCAGCATCCATAGGAAAAGAAAATGCTTTATTTGAGCCAATTCACGGATCGTTTCCACAAGCAAAAGGGAAAGATATTGCAAATCCGTTGGCTTCAATTTTATCAGCAGCGATGTTATTAGAGCATTTAGGTCTACATGAAGAGGCTCAAACAATTGAAAAGGCTGTTGAAAAATCTTTAGAACTAGGAATTACTACAGAAGATATTAATTCAGAAAAGGCATTTTCAACAAGTAAAGTAGGAGATTTTATTGCAGATTATATTCAGCATCAAGAAGATAGTAATTTAAATTTCCAGAATATTCATATGGGACAAATCACTATTATTTAATTAATTTTTAAAAATTAATTAGGATAATTAAAATTTTATTCTAAATATTTGTGGCATCAAATGAAAAAACAAATTTTAAATATCATTTCTATTATTGTCATTGTGATTATTTCACAAGGATAGGGAATGCATTTAGATAACTATAAATTATAAAAAGGCTTCCTACATGTAGGAAGCCTTTTTTAGTTAGAACAAATATGAATTTAAGCATACATAACGTAGTAATCTTAATTATTGTCATTATTAACTCACCACCGAGTTGATACAGATAATTATTGCTATACAATAAAGCCTGTGTCAATTTTGATACAGGCTTTTTTTATGCATTGAATATGAGAGAATTAAAATCATAACTAACTGAAAATCAAAGATATTTGTTTTGAATCCGTCAAGTAGATATCATCAATAAGAACAAAAAAAATCATTTATAAAAAGACAATAAAATAATTTCGAATAGCAAAACAACAAGCAACAATGTATTACAACGAAGAAAGTGTAATTTATTATAACGGAAAATTTATCAAAGCAAAAGAAGCATCAGAAAATCCATATAGTCAAAGCTTACACTATGGAAATGGTGTTTTTGAAGGCATAAGAGCTTACAACACACCAAATGGAACAAGAATTTTTAAATCAGAAGAGCATTATAAAAGATTAAAATATGGTGCCGAAGTAATGGGTATCCAATTTAATTATACAGCAGATGAATTAACAAAGCTAACCTATGAGTTATTAGAGCGCAATGGATTAAAAGATGCCTACATCCGTCCATTAATTACTACAGGAGCTAATATGAGTTTGTTAACTTCTAATGAAACCAACTTAATTATTCAGTGTTGGGAATGGGGAAAGTATATGGGAGATAAGTTACTCCGAGTGAAAACATCTTCGTTTCAACGTCCAAACCCTAAGTCTTGTTTTGTAGAAGCTAAAGTAACTGGGCATTACATCAATTCAATTTTATCAACAAATGAAGCAAAGAATAATGGCTATGATGAAGCTTTATTGTTAGATATGAACGGGAACGTAGCAGAGTGTTCGGGAGCAAATATTTTTATGCAAAAAGGAGGGAAATTATATACACCACCAAGAGGTCATATTATGGCAGGAATTACAAGAGCAACAGTAATTGATTTATGTAAAGAGACAGGTATATCTATTGAAGAAAAACATTTCACATTGGAAGAGCTTAAAAATGCAGATGCTTGTTTTTTTACAGGTACAGCTGCTGAAGTAGTAGGACTACAATCATTAGATGACTACAAGTTTCCTTTAGATTGGGAGAAGTCATACGGGTATCAATTAATGAAATTATATAAAGACGAAGTATTAGGCCTTATGTCAAAAAAGAAAAGCGAGTTAAGTAATGAAATTAAACAAGCACAGTAGTAGATTAACGCAAGACGAATCTCAACCAGCATCACAGGCAATGTTATATGCGGTTGGGTTAACTGATGAAGACATGAGTAAAGCTCAAGTTGGTATTGCGAGTACAGGTTATGATGGTAATCCGTGTAACATGCATTTAAACAATTTAGCAGCAGAAGTTAAAGTTGAGTGTAAAATTACCGATATGGTTGGATTAGGTTTCAATACTATTGGAGTCTCAGATGGGATTTCTATGGGAACATCGGGTATGAATTATTCGTTAGCATCTAGAGATATTATAGCTGATTCAATTGAAACAGTTATGAATGCACAAAGTTACGATGCATTAGTTTCTGTAGTTGGTTGTGATAAAAATATGCCAGGAGCAGTAATAGCAATGTTGCGGTTAAACCGTCCATCAATTATAATGTACGGCGGAACCATTGCCTCTGGAAATTACAAAGGAAGGAAATTAAATATTGTTTCTGCTTTTGAAGCTTTAGGTCAAAAAGTTGCAGGAGAGATTGATGAAGATGAATATATGGAAATTATAAAAAGAGCCATTCCTGGAGCTGGAGCTTGTGGAGGTATGTATACCGCAAATACAATGGCTTCTGCTATAGAGTGTATGGGTTTTTCATTACCATATAATTCATCAATTCCTGCAGAAAACCCTAATAAATTATCGGAAGCTGAAAGAACAGCTTTAGCCATTAAAAACTTATTAGAATTAGATTTAAAACCATTAGATATTATTTCTAAAAAATCATTAGAAAATGCAATTGCATTAGTAAACGCCCTTGGAGGTTCTACCAATGCAGTACTACACTTTTTAGCAATTGCACATGCTGCTGATATTGAATTTACTTTAGATGATATTCAAAAAGTCACTGATAGAACTCCTTTAATAGCTGATTTAAAACCATCAGGAAAATATTTAATGGAAGATGTACATGGAGTTGGAGGAACGCCAGCAGTAATGAAATACTTATTAGATAATGAATATTTACATGGAGATTGTTTAACGGTAACAGGAAAAACTTTAGCCGAAAATTTAGCAGATGTTGAACCTCTTTCTTTTGAAGATGAGCAAGATGTAATATATCCAAAAGATAAAGCTCTAAAGTCATCAGGAAATATTCAGATAATTTACGGAAATCTAGCCGCTGAAGGAGCTGTAGCAAAAATATCTGGAAATGAAGGTTTACTTTTTGAAGGAAAGGCTGTGGTATATGATGGAGAACAAGCTGCCAATGAAGGAATATCAAATGGTGAAGTAGAAAAAGGAGATGTAGTAGTTATTAGATACGTTGGTCCAAAAGGAGGTCCAGGAATGCCAGAAATGCTAAAACCAACTTCATTAATAATGGGAGCAGGTTTAGGAAAATCAGTCGCTTTAATTACAGATGGTCGTTTTTCTGGAGGAACTCATGGATTTGTAGTAGGACATATTACACCCGAAGCACAATCTGGAGGAACTATAGGTTTACTAGAAACTGGAGATAAAATAAGAATTAGTGCGGAAGATAACTCTATAAATGTTTTGATTTCTGATAAAGAATTAGCAGAAAGAAAATCAAAGTGGATAGCTCCAGCATTAAAACATAAAAAAGGAATACTATATAAATATGCAAAAACTGTTGCATCAGCATCTAAAGGATGTGTAACGGACGCATTTTAACATCATAAATATGAATACAAAGACCCAAACACAATCTAAAACAGATTCAAAACAGAAAGTACATGTTTCAGGTGCAGAAGCTGTTGTAAAATGTTTATTAGAAGAAGGAGCCGATTTAATTTATGGATATCCTGGTGGGGCAATTATGCCTGTATATGACGAATTATATAAATATCAAGACAAGATTAATCATGTATTAACTCGTCATGAGCAAGGAGCAACACATGCAGCACAAGGATTTGCAAGAGCAACAGGTAAAGTAGGGGTCGCCATTGCAACTTCAGGGCCTGGTGCTACGAACTTAATTACTGGTATTGCAGATGCACAAATAGATTCTACACCAATGGTATGTATTACAGGGCAAGTGACAGAACATTTATTAGGGTCTGATGCATTTCAAGAAACAGACATTGTAGGAATTTCTACACCAGTTACTAAATGGAATTATCAAATAACAAAAGCGTCAGAAATACCAGAAGTATTTGCAAAAGCATTTTATATAGCTAAATCAGGAAGACCAGGACCGGTACTAATTGATATCACTAAAAATGCACAATTTGAAACTTTTGATTTTGAATATGAAAAATGTACTTCAATACGTAGTTATAAAGCAAAATCTAAAGTCAATATAGAAGAAGTAAAAGAAGCAGCAGCACTAATCAATAGTGCTAAAAAGCCTATGGTAGTTTTTGGGCAAGGAGTTATTTTAGGAGAAGCAGAAGAGGGGTTTAAAAAGTTTATAGAAAAAACAGGAATTCCATCAGCATGGACAATTTTAGGTTTATCAGCATTACCAACAGATCATGAATTGAATGTAGGTATGGTAGGAATGCATGGTAATTATGCACCTAATAAATTAACCAATGAATGTGATTTATTAATTGCTGTAGGAATGCGTTTTGATGATCGTGTTACTGGAAATTTAAATACCTATGCTAAACAAGCAAAAGTAATTCATTTTGAAATAGATCCAGCAGAAGTAGATAAAAATGTAAAAACAGATGTAGCAGTTTTAGGAGATGTAAAAGAGAGTTTAGCAGAAATTTTACCGTTTGTGAATAAAAACTCGCATGAAAACTGGCTTCAAGAATTTAGAAAATTAGATGCTATTGAGTTTGATAAAGTTCAAAAAGATGATTTATACCCTACTAAAGAAGGACTTACTATGGGAGAGGTGTTGAAGGAAATTAATAATGCTTCAGGTGGAGATGCAGTAATTGTATCTGATGTAGGGCAACATCAAATGTTTGCTTGTCGCTATGCTAAATTTAATCAAACTAAAAGTAATATAACTTCAGGAGGATTAGGTACGATGGGATTTGCACTACCAGCAGCAATTGGAGCAAAAATGGGAGTGCCAAATAGAGAAGTGGTTATGATAGCTGGAGATGGAGGTTATCAAATGACAATTCAAGAGTTAGGAACTATTTTACAAACGAAAGCAGCTGTTAAAATTGTTGTTTTAAACAATGAGTATTTAGGAATGGTACGTCAGTGGCAACAATTGTTTTTTGATAAAAGATATGCATCAACAGAGATGACGAATCCTGATTTTATAGCTATTGCGAAAGGGTATAGTATAGAAGCAAAAAGAGTTACAAAAAGAGAAGATTTAGAAAGTTCAATTCAAGAAATGATGGAATCTAAAGACGCATACTTTTTAGAAGTTTGTGTTGAAAAAGAAAACAATGTATTTCCAATGATACCAACAGGAGCATCAGTTTCAGATATAAGATTAGAATAATTATGGAAAATAGACAAACATATACAGTTTCGGTTTATACAGAAAATAATGTGGGATTGTTGAATAGAATTTCAGGAATCTTTTTAAGAAGACATATTAATATTGAAAGCATGAATATTTCTAAATCGGAAATAAAAAGTGTTTCAAGAATCACATTGTTAGTAAAAGTAACTGAAGAACAGATTAAAAAGATTATTGGACAAATAGAAAAACAAGTAGAGGTAATCAAAGCTTATTATCATACAGATAAAGATACAATATATCAAGAGTCTTGTATGTTTAAACTAAGCTCAGATTTACTGATGGAAAATGATGAAATACAAACTATTATTAATAATAGTAAATCTAGAGTAATTAATATTAATAAGGAATTTTTTGTGCTTGAAAAATCAGGAACAAAAGAAGAAATAGAAGAATTATATCGCACATTAGATAAACATGGAATTATGCAGTTTATTCGTTCAGGACGTATTGCAATAACCAAAGATGAAATGAGAATATCCACTTTATTATCAACAAACAACTAAAAAAATGACAACAAATTATTTCAACACGCTATCGTTAGCAGGAAAATTAGAACAACTTGCAAAATGTAGGTTTATGGATTCTTCGGAATTTTCAGAAGGAGTTAAAGCATTAGAAAATAAAAAAGTCGTTATTATTGGTTGTGGTGCTCAAGGTTTAAATCAAGGTTTAAATATGAGAGATTCAGGTTTAGATGTATCTTATGCATTACGACCTGCTGCAATTGAAGAAAAGAGAGCTTCTTATAAAAATGCTACTGAAAACAATTTTAATGTTGCAACATTTGAAGAGTTAATACCTACTGCAGATTTAGTATTAAACTTAACACCAGATAAGCAACATACACGAGTTGTAAAAACAGTAATACCTTTAATGAAAAAAGGAGCAACATTATCGTATTCTCATGGGTTTAATATTGTTGAAGAAGGAATGAAAATTCGTGAAGATTTAACAGTAATAATGGTAGCACCTAAATGCCCAGGAACAGAAGTAAGAGAAGAGTATAAAAGAGGTTTTGGAGTACCAACATTAATAGCGGTTCACCCAGAGAATGACCCAGAAAATAAAGGATGGGCACAAGCAAAAGCTTATGCAGTGGCTACAGGAGGACATAAAGCAGGAGTTTTAGAATCGTCTTTTGTAGCTGAGGTAAAAAGTGATTTAATGGGTGAACAAACCATTTTATGTGGCGTATTACAAACAGCATCTATTTTATCTTTTGATAGAATGTTGGAGGAAGGAATTGAACCTACATATGCTGCTAAGTTAATTCAATATGGTTGGGAAACAATTACAGAAGCTTTAAAACATGGAGGAATTACTAATATGATGGATCGCTTATCAAATCCAGCAAAAATAAAAGCATTTGAAATATCGGAAGAGTTAAAAACAATATTAGAACCATTGTTTGTTAAACATATGGATGATATTATGTCTGGTCATTTTTCTAAAACAATGATGGAAGATTGGGCAAACGATGATGTAAATTTATTATCATGGAGAGCAGCAACTGGAGAAACAGCTTTTGAAAAAACTGAAGCAACAGAAGTAGAAGTGAGTGAACAAGAATATTTTGATCATGGAACTTTAATGGTAGCTTTTGTAAGAGCAGGAGTTGAGCTAGCATTTGATACAATGGTAGCATCTGGAATTAAAGAAGAATCAGCGTACTACGAGTCTTTACATGAATTACCATTAATAGCAAATACAGTAGCAAGAAAGAAATTATATGAAATGAATCGTATTATTTCAGATACAGCAGAATATGGGTGTTATTTGTTTGATCACGCAGCAAAACCGTTATTAGTTGATTTTATGAAAAAAGTGAATACTTCTGTCATAGGTAAATCATATGCATCTTCTAATGAAGTAGATAATTTAAATTTAATTAAGGTAAACGAAGCTGTGCAAGGCCATCCAATTGAAAAAATAGGAAAAACCTTAAGGGCGTCAATGACAGCAATGAAAACAATAAGTCAAGAAGAGAAAAAAGAAGCAGTAGTTTTCCATTAAAAATATGCAAATCCAAACAACATATACACCAACTATAAAAGCAGTTGAGGAAGCTGTAGCTACATTGAAAGGTGTGGCTGCAGAAACTCCTCTGTTAAAAAATTATATTTATTCAGAGAAATTTAAAGCAAATATTTTTTTAAAACGTGAGGACTTACAACAGGTTAGATCTTATAAAATTAGAGGAGCCTATAATAAAATAAATTCAATATCTGATGAAGAACGGCGAAATGGAATCATTTGCGCAAGTGCAGGAAATCACGCTCAAGGAGTAGCCTTTGCTTGCAAAAAATTGAAGATTCATGGTACAATTGTAATGCCATCACCAACTCCAAAACAAAAAGTAGAACAAGTTAAGATGTTTGGTGGTGATTATGTTGATATTGAATTGACAGGAGATACTTTTGATGATGCATATAAACTTGCAAAACATGTATGTGATACACTTGGAAAAACTTTTGTACATCCATTTGATGATGAAAAAATTATTGAAGGACAAGCAACAGTTGGTTTAGAGATTATTAAACAATTTGAAACCCCTATAGATTATGTATTTGTACCTGTAGGAGGAGGAGGGTTAGCTTCTGGATTATCAAGTGTGTTTAAACAGTTATCACCTCGTACAAAAATTATAGGAGTAGAGCCTGAAGGAGCTCCTTCCATGAAAACATCTATTTCAGAAAATAAAAATGTGAAACTAGATAAAATTGATAAATTTATTGATGGTGCTGCTGTACAACAAGTAGGGAATTTAACATTGAATATTTGTAAAGAAAATTTAGATGACATGATAACGGTTCCTGAAGGGAAAGTTTGTCAAACTATTTTAGACTTATATAATAAAGAAGCTATTGTAGTAGAACCAGCAGGTGCTTTAACTATTGCTGCATTAGATTTTTATGCTGAAGAAATTAGAGATAAAAACGTTGTTTGTGTAATTAGTGGTAGCAATAACGATATTACAAGAACAGCAGAAATAAAAGAAAGAGCTTTATTGTATAATCAATTAAAACATTATTTTATTATTCGATTTCCACAAAGAGCAGGAGCTTTAAAAGAGTTTGTAATAGACGTTTTAGGGAAAAATGATGATATTACATACTTTGAATATTCCAAAAAAACAAGTAGAGAAAACGGGCCCGCTGTAGTTGGGATAGAACTAATTAGACGAGAAGATTTAACTCCTTTAATTAGACGAATGAAGCAGCGTAATTTTTATGGAGAGTATTTAAATGATAAACCTAACTTATTTGAGTTTTTGGTTTAGAGTCTATTTAATTCTTTTAAAATAATATCACATCCTTCATTAATTTCTTCGTCTGAAATAGTTAATGGAGGAGTGATTCTTATTGCAGAACCTTCAAAAAGCAACCAAAAAAGAATAACTCCTTCTTCTAAACAATTTAAAATAACTTTTGAAGCTATTTCAGGAGAATCAACTAAAAGAGCTAACATTAACCCTTTGCCTCTAATTTCTTTAACAGCTTTATGATTTTCGAACTTACTTCTAATCAACTCTTCTTTTCTTAAAGTTTCTTCGACGAGGTTAGTAGAAGTGACTTCTTCTACAGTAGCTAATCCAGCACTTGCAATAACAGGATGCCCACCAAAGGTAGTGATATGTCCTAGTTTAGGGTTTTCTTTAAGGCAATTCATTATATCAAAAGAAGAAATAAAAGCACCAATAGGCATACCACCTCCTAATCCTTTTCCTGTAATAATTATATCAGGTGTTACGTTGTAATTTTCAAATCCCCAAAACTTTCCAGTGCGTCCAATTCCAGTTTGGATTTCATCTAAGATTAATAAAGCTCCAACTTCTTCACAGCGTTGCTTAACTTTAGTTAAAAAATCGTTTTTAGGCTCAATAAAACCAGCACCACCTTGAATGGTTTCTAAAATTACTCCTGCTGTATTTGTAGTAATTTTTTCTATATCTAATTCATTATTAAACTCGATAAATTTAGTTCCAGGAATTAAAGGTCTAAAAGCACGATTTTGTTGTTCAGCTCCACAAACACTCATGGCACCTTGTGTATTACCATGATATGCGTTTTTAGCAGCAATAATTTCACTTCTATTAGTAAAACGTTTGGCTAATTTTAAAGCTCCTTCAGTAGCTTCGGTACCTGAATTTACTAAATAAACAGAAGATAAGTTTTTAGGTAGTGTATTGGCTAAAGCTTTGCACAATTCTAATTGAGGTTTTTGAATGAATTCCCCATAGACCATCACATGAGTGTAAGTATCTAACTGGCTTTTTATAGCTTCATTTATTTTTGGATGATTGTGACCTAAACTATTAGCGGAAACCCCAGCAACAAAGTCTAACATCTTTTTACCATTACTATCATAAATATAGCTTCCATTTGCATGAGAAATCTCTATAGCTAAAGGATATGGAGTTGTTTGACCTTGGAATTTTAAAAAATCTTCTTTCATTTCAATTATTTAATTTTAATATCATTGAAATTTATTTTCTTAGATTTTTCTTTTTTTACACTTTCTTCAATAAACTGTTTTTTAGCTTTTTTTATAGCTTCTTTCGAGCTTTTAACTTTAGAAGGTATTTTTGAATTATCTTTCACAAAAATATCTTCAACTGTTTTTGGTTGTTCATCTCCTCTCCAAATAAATCCTTTAAATTTTTTCTCTTCTGCAGGAAATTCAGAAGGAGGAAATGTTTTACCTTCAGTGTTTTTGAAATATTTAGTTTGCGTTATCTCACTATCCTTCAGGGTAAATTCAATATCACTGGCTATCTCTTTAGTAATGGTTTCTAGTTTTTGAGACTCTTCATTTCTATTATAATATAAAGATTCTGCGTTACCTTTTACCAACATAGTTCTAAGATCATTACCTTCAAATTTACCATAAATGTTACGTCCTTTAATTTGATTGTAATCGTCTTCAGCAATAGAATCTTTCTGAATCATAAAGGCATTTTTTAGCACTTTTAAAGAGTCTAGTTTATTAGTTTCTTTATTGGTAAGTATTTGAATACTATCACCCGTAATCTGGCTTTTACCCGACCAAAGAATTGGGTTGTTAAACATTCGGGTTACTCCGGTAACTTGACTTGTATATATAGAATCGCATTTTCCTTGTAAATCTGATTTAAATATTTTAGCATTGTTAAAAATTCGTACAATTCTATTTTCAGGTTTACCAGTCAATAATATTTTATCACCAGATACATACATAGAATCTTTATCAATCTCTGATATAGCTACAGCTCTGTTAATAATAAATAAAGAATCTTTATGTTCGAATAATTCAGCATAATTACCTTTGGTTACCATTTTCTGAACAGTATCTATAACTTTTATGTTATTGGTTGCAGATGCAAATCCTTTTCTTTTATCATAATATAAACTATCAGCTAAAATGGTTCTTTCTTTTAAAAAGAGCTTTGCGTTTTTCACAAAGTATGAAATGTCAGTATTGGTATCAAAAAAGCCTTTTTCAGAATATATTCTAGTACTATCTTTTAAATTAGTAATCGTACTTGGTCCATACAAATAAGCTAAGTTTGAGTTTGTGTAATAATCTAAATGATCAGATTCAAGATTGTTTTCTGGATTTACAACTGTTACTTTCGATTTTGCGGTGAACTTTTTATCTTTTAAGAAATAAGTACCTCTAATACTTTTTAACGTGTTTTTTTTATCACGAATTGTACCGCCGTTTGGATAATATAAAAGTTGATTAATTCTATCGAAATGAAGGGTATCTGTATTCATCTTCATCTCTTTATCATTAATCTCTACATTTCCCCAAGATTTAGCTTTTTTACTATTTCCGTCATAAATTGAAAAGTCACTATATTGAATAATACTATCTCCTTGTTCAATTACAACTTCTCCTATGGCTTTAAATAAGTTCTTTTTTTGAAAAAACAACGCTCTTTTACAATCTAAGGTAGCGCCTTCATGCTCCATTTTAACCTTACCAATTAATATAGTTGCTCCAGGAAATTGATCTTCGTCGGCAGTACTTAATTCAGTAGAAAGTATTTTAATTTTTTTCGTTTGAGAAAAACTTCCAAAGGCGAATAATAAAAATGTTAAAAGAAATAGTCTTTTCAAAATAAAATAATTTGATGCACAAAAATAATGAAAAGAACGTGCCATATTTCTTAATAAACAAATAAAATTATTCAATTAAAATAGAGTAGAGGTTTTGTAATTGACTAATTTTGTTACTTAATTTAAAAACTTGTTTTTATGAGCGCCCATTTTGATTTGTCTTTAGAAGAAATGAAATCTTATGGTTATAAAATTGTTGACCTAATTGCTGAACATTGGGATACCTTAAATGATAAAAAGCCAGTTACTTCTGCAACTCGTAAAGAAATGGACAATCTATTTTTACAAGAGGCACCAAATACTGGAATGAAAGCAAATGAAGTGTTGGATTTTGTGATGGATAATGTAATACCAAACAGTACTGTTATTTCGCATCCAAAAGCATATTCTTTTGTGCCTGGTCCAAGTAATTTTATAAGTACTATGGCAGATAGTTTGGCTACAGGTTTTAATATTTTTTCTGGCGGATGGGTAGCTTCACCTGCTGCAGCTGAACTAGAAATAGTAACCATGAACTGGCTATTAAAAATGTTTAATTTTCCTGTAGAAAAAGGAGGAGGGATTTTTACTAGTGGTGGTTCTATGGCAAATTTAACAGCTTTAGTTACTGCTCGTAGAATTAAATGTGGAGATGATTTTTCGAAAGCGGTAATTTATTTGTCAGATCAAGCGCATTCATCAAATATAAAAGCGATTCGTGTTTTAGGATTTAAAAAAGAGCAAATACGAATTTTACCTACAGATATTGAGTTTAGAATTAGTATTAATAAATTAAAAAACGCAATTGCCAAAGACAGGTTAGAAGGTTTACAACCATTTTGTTTTATAGCATCCGCAGGAACTACAAATACAGGTACCGTTGATCCGTTACATGATATTGCTGATATTTGTGAAGAAGAAAATTTATGGTTTCATATTGATGGAGCTTATGGTGGTGCAGCAATATTATCTAAAAAAGGGGCAAAGGCTTTAAGAGGAATAGATAGAGCAGATTCTTTAACTGTAGATCCACATAAATGGTTTTTTCAACCTTATGAAATAGGATGTTTATTAGTAAAAGATGCTTCATGGTTAAGTAATACTTTTAGCGAAAAACCTGAATACTTACGTGATATTGAAGGTAATGAGTCTGAGATTAATTTTTATGATTACGGTATTCAATTAACGCGTCGTTTTAGAGCGTTAAAATTCTATATGTCTATTAAAACGTATGGATTAGATACTTTTAAAGAAGCGGTAACTTATAACATTCAGTTAGCAGATGAAGTTGAAAAGATATTGCGAAAAAGTAGAAATTGGGAAATAATTTCTCCAGCAACTTTAGCCGTGATTAATTTTAGATACAATCCTATTGGATTGAATTTATCTGAACCAGAAATAGATGCCTTAAATCAACAGATTTCAAAAAGAATGATGGAGTCTAAAGAAGCTCTCTTAGTAACAACTATTTTAAATAAACAAGTTGTGTTGCGAATGTGTTTAATTAATCCGAAAACAACAATAGACCATGTAAAGGAAACATTTCTTTTATGTAATAAATTTGCTGAAGAGGTTTTAGCAGAAAAGAAATAAAATAAAAGAGGAACTCTAATTAATGAGTTCCTTTTTTATTTTGTTCAAATTGAGCTTGCATAAACTCTTTAGATTTTCCTTTAGCGATAGAGGCTGTTTGCCATTTATCATTCAAAATCATTTTACCAACATAAGCAATTTGTCCGATATGATATGGATAATGTGCTATTTGTCTTGTAATACTATCGATTAATTTATGCTGTTTATTTCTTATATAAATTGGCTGCTCAAAATTAGATTCATTTATTGAGTTTAAAGCAGTAAATAAGCAATCCCAACCAAGCTCCCATTTTTCTTTTAATTCTTCTTTTGATAGGTTTTGAGGTTCAAATTCTTGGTCTCTGTTTCGAGTATTTTTTTCTCCGTCGGAAGTAAAAAAGTCTGTCCAACGAGATAACATGTTTTCAGAGAGATGAATGATAATAGAAGCAATGCTATTACTTTCTTCGTTGTATCTCCAATGGAAATCTTTTTCTTCTAATTGTGCAATTGTTTTGTCTGCGACTTCTTTATAAGAAAGAAATTGCTTTATAATATTATCTAAATAATCTTTTATCATAATAAAAAAAGGAGCTCCTAAGAGCTCCTTCAATTTTTATCTATTAATTGTTTGTTTTCTATCAGGACCAACTGAAACTATTTTAACCGGAACTCCCGTTTCTTTTTCAATAAAAGCAACATAGTCTAGTAAGTTTTTAGGTAATTGATCAGCAGAAGTCATTTTTGTTAAATCCTCATCCCATCCTTTAAATTCAGAATAGTTTACCGATACGTTTTCTGGTTCGATATTGTATGGTAAATGTGTAATCTCTTTTCCTTTATAATTATATGAAGTACATACTTTTAAGGTGTCGAAACCAGAAAGTACATCTCCTTTCATCATCATTAATTGTGTAACACCGTTTACATCTACAGCATATTTTAAGGCAACTAAATCTAACCATCCACAACGACGCGGGCGACCAGTAGTTGCTCCAAATTCATGACCAACTTTAGCCATAGTTGCTCCATCCTCATCAAATAATTCAGTAGGAAAAGGACCAGAACCAACACGAGTAGTATATGCTTTAAAAATACCGAATACATCTCCAATTCTGTTTGGTGCCACTCCTAAACCAGTACAAGCACCTGCAGCTGTAGTGTTAGAAGAGGTAACAAATGGATAGGTTCCGAAGTCAATATCTAATAAAGAACCTTGTGCTCCTTCAGCTAAGATTGATTTTCCTTCTTTAATTGCATTGTTTAAAAACTCTTCAGAATCGATAAACTGTAATGTTTTTAATTTTTCAATTCCTTTAGAAAATTCAGCTTCTAATTCATCTAAATCATAATCTATCTGAACATTGAAAAAATCTAGCATTTTAATATGCTTAGCAGTTAAAGCTTTGTATTTTTCTTTCCAGTTATCTAATTCTAAATCTCCAACACGCATACCGTTTCTACCAGTTTTGTCCATATATGTAGGGCCAATTCCTTTTAATGTAGAACCGATTTTAGCTTTTCCTTTCGAAGTTTCAGAAGCAGCATCTAGTAAGCGGTGTGTTGGTAAGATTAAATGTGCCTTTCTTGAAATTAATAATTTAGAAGTATAATCGATATTATGAACATCTAAATTTTCTAATTCTTTTTTAAAGATAACAGGATCAATTACGACTCCATTACCAACTACATTTAAAGCTGTTTTATGAAAAATACCAGATGGAATTGTATGTAAAACATGCTTGTATCCATCAAAAATTAAAGTATGACCTGCATTGGGTCCTCCTTGAAAACGTGCAATAATATCATAGTTTCCTGTAAGAACGTCTACAATCTTACCTTTTCCCTCGTCTCCCCATTGAAGTCCGAGTAATAAATCTACTGCCATTTTAGTGTGTTGTTAAGTGTGTGTTTGTTGTTGTTATTTTGTGTTTCGTTTTGTTCCGTAGAAATAAAGAGAGTGGTTGTGGATGTCTATATCAAAAACGTCTTCAATCGTTTTTTTGATAATTTGAATTCTCGGATCGCAAAATTCTTTTACTTCACCAGAATCAGTAAGTATTACGTGATCATGATTTTTATCGAAGTAACTTTTTTCATAACGCGCCATAGACTGTCCGTCGAATTGATGCTTACGTACCAGACCACAATCTAATAGTAAATCCATTGTATTATAAAGCGTCGCTCTACTAACACGATAGTTTTTATTCTTCATTTTGATATATAATGATTCAATATCAAAATGCTCTTCAGCATCATATATTTCTTGTAAAATAGCATAACGCTCAGGCGTTTTACGATGCTTGTTTTCTTCTAAAAAAGAAGTGAAAACTTTTTTTACAATTTCTTGATTTTCGGCTGAGTTACTCATTTAATTTAAATTTACGAAAGAACAAATTTACTGTTATTTATTGATAATAAAACAAGTAATTTAAAATGATATTTACAAAGTATTAACACGATCAACTTTTTGTACACCTTCAACCTTTTTCATGCTTTCAATCAACTTGTTAAGTTGCGCTTTGTTTTTTACACTTAATGATAGCTTACCGTCAAATATACCATCGTCTCCAGAAATATTAATACTATGAATAAACACATCCATACTGTTAGAAATTATACGAGTAATATTGTTAACAATCCCTTTATTGTCAATTCCAGATAAATGCAAAATAGCTGTAAACTCTTGTTTAGTAGAATCGATCCATTTTGCAGGCATTATTCTATAGGCATAATTTGATTGCATAGAAATTGCATTCGGGCAATCTTTTTTATGAACTTTGATACCTTCGTTTATCGTAACGAAACCGAAAACTTTATCTCCCGGAATTGGTTTACAACATTTGGCTAATGTGTAATCTAAAGTTTGCTCATCTTTACCAAAAACTAAAGCGTCATAGTTACTTGTAACTTCTTCTTTATCTACAATCTCTTTAGAAGGATTTCTTCTAAATGTATTTTTAAAGAAGCCCATTAAGCCACTATTTCGTTGAGCTACGTATTCTTTTAATTTTGTGTTATCAATAGCTCCATTACCAACTCTAAAAAATAAGTCAAAACTGGTTTTTAATCCGAAATAAGAAGCAATCTCATGTATAATTTTATCATTTGTATTTATTTTTAAATGACGTAGTTTACGTAACAATATAGCTTTACCTTCTTCAGCAATTACTTTCTCCTCAGCTTTTAAGGCTGACTTAATTTTGGTTCTTGCACGTGCCGTCATAACAAAATCTAACCAACGAACATTTGGTTTGTTGTTGTTAGCTGTTAGGACCTCTACTTGATCACCACTTTTTAACTCGTAACTTAAAGGAACTAATTTTCCATTTACTTTTGCACCACGACATTTTAGTCCAACATCTGTGTGTACAGAAAAAGCAAAATCTAAAGCAGATGCTCCTTTTGGAAGCGACTTTAAATCTCCTTTAGGTGTGAATACGTAAATCTCTTTAGCATATAGGTTTAGTTTAAAATCCTCAACGAAATCAACAGCATCTAAACTTTGATTTTCTAAGGTTTCTTTTAAACGATTTAACCAACCTTCAAGACCGTTTTCTTTTACTTGTCCTTGCTTATATTTAAAATGAGCTGCATATCCTTTTTCTGCAATTTCATCCATTCTTTCCGAACGAACTTGTACTTCAACCCATTTAGCTTTAGGTCCGATTACTGTAATATGTAAGGCTTCGTAACCAGTTGATTTAGGTTGAGAAATCCAATCTCTTAAACGTGCTGGATTAGGTTTGAAAAAATCTGTTACGATGGAATAAATTTTCCAAGCATCAAACTTTTCATCTAGAGAAGTTGGTTCGTAAATAATTCGTATTGCGAACTTATCATACACTTCATCAAAGGTTACATTTTGCTTTCGCATTTTTCTACGAATAGAAAAAATGGATTTAAAACGACCTTTAATTTCGTACTTAAAACTTTCTTTGTCTAAAGCCTCTTTTAAAATAGAAGTAAAACTATCAATATATTTTTGTTGCTCTTCTTTACTATCTTTTATTTTGGTTAAGATATCGTTATAAACATCAGGCTCTGTATATTTTAACCCTAAGTCTTCAAGTTCAGTTTTAATATTGTACAAACCTAATCTGTGAGCTAATGGAGCATAGATATATAAGGTTTCAGAAGCTATTTTTACTTGCTTATGAGCAGGCATCGCATCCATAGTTTGCATGTTATGCAATCTGTCAGCAATTTTAATTAAAATCACTCTTACATCATCGTGTAATGTAAGCAGCATTTTCCTGAAATTTTCTGCTTGAATAGAGTAATCTTGCTCTTTTTTTAAGTTAGAAATTTTGGTAAGACCACTAACAATTCGAGCAATGTTTTCTCCAAACAAACGCTCCATGTCGTCAATAGTATAATGTGTGTCTTCAACAACATCGTGAAGTAAAGCAGCAGCAATCGATGTAGCTCCTAAACCAATTTCATCAGCAACAATTTTAGCCACTGCAATGGGATGAAAAATATAAGGTTCCCCAGTTTTTCTACGCTGTTCAGAGTGCGCTTCTACAGCAATATCAAATGCTTTACGTATCAGTTTTTTATCTTCATCAGATAATGTTTGGTAGGTTCCTTTTAATAAATCTTTATACCTATTTGCTATTTCTTTATTTTCCTCTTCTATCGTTGCATTATAACTCATACATTAAAACTCTTTTGTTAGTTTCCAATCAAAATAAAAGTAATGTAAAGAAACTGATTGAGCAAGTTTTCTTAAGAAATGTTCTACGGTAATTTTGGAATGATAAAATCTTATTATTTTTACGTTCAATCAATCAAAAAAATATGAATTTAGAAAAGGAGTACGATTTAATTTGTGTTGGAGGAGGCATAATGAGTGCTAATTTGGCATTGTTATCTAAGTTACTGAATCCAAAAATGAAGATTTTAATCTTAGAGCGCTTAGATGAAGTTGCTAAAGAAAGCTCTGCTGCCTGGAATAATGCAGGAACAGGGCATTCTGCTTTATGTGAATTAAATTATTGTCCTGAGGATAAAGATGGAAAAATTTCTATTGATAAAGCAGTTAAAATTTGTAAACAGTTTGAAATTTCAAAACAGTTTTGGTCGTACTTGGCAAATGAAAATTTGATTGAAAATCCTACTGATTTTGTTTCATCAGTAAAGCATCATAGTTGGGTTTTAGGAAAGATGAATAGTGATTATCTTGAAAAAAGGTATGAAACCTTAAAAGAGCATTTTATGTTCGACTCTATCAAATTTACTCGTGATTTTGATAAAATGAAGACTTGGTTTCCTTTAATTATGAATAATAGGAAAGATGATGAAGTAATGGCTGCTTCAAGAATTGATAGAGGAACTGAAGTAAATTATGGTGTTTTAACAAAATCACTTTTTTCAATTTTAGAGAATGAATTTGATACTCCGGTGCATTGTAATATGGAAGTGTTAGATGTAGATCCAGATACAGATTTGGATTGGACTGTTGAAGTAAAGAATACAATAACTAAAGAAGTTTATCAAGTAGATGCAAAACATGTATTTATTGGTGCTGGTGGAGGAAGTTTATTATTACTTCAAAAAGTTGAGATTGAGGAAAAAGAAGGTTATGGAGGTTTTCCAGTAAGTGGTGAGTGGTTGGTTTGTAAGAATGAAGAGATTATTAAACAGCATAACGCAAAAGTATATAGTAAAGCAGGAATAGGAGATCCGCCAATGTCTACACCTCATTTAGATACTCGTTATATTGATGGTAAACGTCAATTAATGTTTGGACCTTTTGCAGGTTTTAGCCCTAAGTTTTTAAAAGAAGGATCGAATTTAGATTTATTAAAATCAATTCAATTTGATAATATTTCACCAATGCTAGGGGCTTTTTGGCATAATTTACCTTTAACAAAATATTTGCTAGAGCAAGTTACCATGTCTCATAAAGACAGAATGGAATCTTTAAGAAAGTTTGTAAAAGACGCTAAAGATGAAGATTGGGAATTAATGGTTGCAGGTCAAAGAGTTCAAATTATTAAGAAAGATGATTTTGAAGGCGGAAAGTTGCAATTTGGCACTGAGGTTATAAGTAGTAAAGATGGTAGTATAACTTGTTTATTAGGTGCTTCTCCAGGAGCATCAACTGCAACAGCAATTATGTTAGAGGTTTTAGAAAAAGCATTTCCAGAATTAATAACTTCTATAGAAGGAAAAAGGAAACTTGAAAATATAATTCCTTTTTATAAAAAGAAGCTAAATGAAAAGTTTTTTAAGGAAGAGTTAAAAAAGTGTAAAAAAACACTAAGGCTTTAGATATAGAGTGTTTTTCCTGTAAGTCAATACGTTAAATAACAATATATTTGCAGTATAATTCAGTGGTAAAGACTTGAAACTTATAAGTCCCCCTGAAATATCATTCTATTATGATATTTAAATCTCCAACTTTATTTTAAAGTCGGAGATTTTTTTTGTTCTTCAAGCAACCCTTTTTTAAATTGTGGAGTCTATATATTTGTAAGCAATGAAAACTTAATTATTTGAATTGAAAATTATTCAACTACATAACAAACAATCTACACTAATTAAAAAAGCAAGTGAGCAAAATAGAGAAGCTCAACAAGTTTTATTTGATCAGTTTTCACCTAAAATGTTAGGAGTTTGTAGACAATATGTAAAAGATATTCATCATGCAGAAGATTTAATGCTACAGGGTTTTTTGAAGGTTTTTAATAATCTGAAGAAATTTAAAGGTGATGGAAGTTTTGAGGGATGGATTCGAAGAATAATGGTAAATACTTGTATAAGTTATTTGCGTAAAAAGAATCCGATTCAATTAACAGATGAAGATTATGTTTTTAATGACGCTTCTATCGATAATATTGAAAATACTTCAGTAGAAGATATTCAAAAGCTAATAGATCAATTACCAGATGGATATAAGTTAGTTTTTAACATGTACGCTATTGAAGGTTATAAGCATTCTGAAATTGCTAATAAGTTAAATATTTCAGAAGGTACATCAAAGTCGCAATTATTTAAAGCTAGAAAATGGTTGCAAGAGAGTTATATTAAAGTTAATGAGGTTAAAAATGCAGACAAATAAAATAGATAAACAAATTGCTAATAAGCTTAAAAATAGAGAGCTTAAGCCATCAGTATCAGCTTGGGAGCGTTTAAGCAATCAGTTAGATGAACAACAGGCTTCTAAAAAAAGTATTTGGTATAAATATGCTGGTTATGCTGCAAGTATTTTGTTGTTAATTAGTTTAGGATTTTCATTTTTTTCTGAAAGTACAGTTGAGAATAGAAAAGAAATTATATCAAACGTTACTATAGATACTTTGCAACTTAATGATGATAAAGTTGACGTTAAAGAAATTATTAATGTAGAAAATGCTCTTGCAACGAAAGAAGAAAAAGAGGTAGAAGATAAAGTTACAGAAAAGAAAATAGAAGATAAGGTAATTAACTACCAACAAAAGAAAAGTTATAGCATTGCAAGCGTAAATAAAAGTTTAAACAGAGTAGAGGAGATTAAAAAAGAAGATGTTCCTAATCAGGTTATGATTGCGATTGCTGATAAAAAAGTAATTAAAGAAACAAGTGTAATAAAAAAAGAAGGTATTAAATCAAGAGTAAAAGTGAATGGAGATGATTTATTATTTGCAGTTACGCATTCACCTCAAGAAGTACAAGAGTATTATGCTAAGTACAAAATAAACAGAAAAGAAGTTTTAAATACCATTCAAGAAGAGTTGATAAAATCTAATTTAAAAATTGATCCAGAAACTATTTTAGCAGAAGTTGAATTAGATATTGAAGAAACTGATTTTCAACAAAACTTTATGAATAAATTAAAAGTAAAACTATCAGATGTAATTGTTGCATTTGCAGATAGAAATAAATAAAGCGCTTACCAATTATCGATAATTAAACTAACCTAATTATTATCCGTTTAATTTAAAATTTAAGAAATGAAAAGAATACTATTATTAGTGTTGTTTGTAACAACTATTGCCCAATCTCAAGAGAAAACATTTGAGAATGAAGTTCAAAGAATCTCTAGAAAAATTGATAAAATAACGAAGCAACAAAAAGATTCGTTAAAACAAAAAGTTAAAGAGATTAATTTAGATCTTGAAAAAAATAAGATTACTTCTGCAGAAGCTACAGCGTTAAAAAAAGAAGCAGCCGCATACCATGCTGCACAAATAGAAAAAAGAGTAAGTGTTCAAGAACAAAACTTACAACAGTTAGTTCAAGATAAAATTGATGGAAATATTGCTAGTAGCGATGAAGATTTTGAAGATAATTCATTTAGCATTGGAGGAGCAAAATTTAAACTAGACTTCTCTAACAAGGATAAAGAGAAAAAGAAAAGAAGAAAAGATAAACGAACTACAACACAACTTGTTTTTGCCTTAGGGGTAAATAATGTGTTAACCGATAATAGTTTTAGTTCTTTAAACGATTCTAATTATAAATTTTGGCAATCACATTTTTATGAATTAGGATTTACTTGGAAAACGCGTATATCAAAAGAACCATCAAAAACCTATTTTAAATACGGACTTTCATTTCTTTGGAATAATTTAAGAGCAGAGAATAATCAGTATCACGTAGTTAATGGAGACGAAACATTATTAAACGTAAATGCAAATAATCTTAGTGAAAGTAGATTAAGACACGTACAAATGACTTTTCCAATGTATTTAGAGTTTGATTTTTCTAAAAACAAAAAATATTCAGATGATAAGATTGTAGATAGAACACATAAGTCAGTTCGATTAGGAGTAGGAGGGTTCTTCGGATTTAAACTAGGAACACGTCAATATCTTGAATATAAAAATGCTGAAGGTGTAAATATTGAAGAAGTTCAGAAAGATGGATTTAACACCAATACCATAAACTATGGTTTAAGTGCCTATATAGCTTACAAAGGTTGTGGACTATATGCTAAGTATGATTTGAATCCATTATTTAAAAACACAGATACTAGAAATATTTCATTAGGATTACGATTTGATATTAATTAACAAAAAAGGAGAAGCATTAAACTTCTCCTTTTTTATTTTCTTCCCATTCTTTGCGTAAATCTCCAGATAATTTACCGCTTCCATCATGCCTCCATCCCGGAGGTTTTAAAAAATATAAAATACGTTTATTAAAGGAGGTTTTAGAAGTAAAAGAATCTTTAAACATATTATACCATTCTATAAAGGCAATTTTAATAGGATTGTAAGTGTTGATATTTGACACTAAACCATAAACAGGTTTTTCTACTTCAGGTTCAAAGGTACCAAACAGTTTATCCCAAATAATAAAAATACCAGCATGATTTCTGTCTAAATATTGCGGATTTGTAGCATGGTGTACTCTATGATGACTAGGCGTGTTAAATATAGCTTCAAACCAATTAGGCAATTTGGTTATTAATTCGGTATGAATCCAGTATTGATATAATAAACTAACACTCATTTGCATTAATATCATTATTGGATGAAATCCTAAAAGAGCTAACGGAGCCCAAAAAATAAAAGTATAAAAACTACCAGACCAAGTTTGTCGTAAAGCAGTACTCAAATTATATTTTTGAGACGAATGGTGTACAACATGGCTTGCCCAAAACAATCTACTTTCATGCGCAATTCTATGATTCCAATAATACACTAAATCTTCAGCAAATAGCAGAAGTATCCATGACCACCAAACAAACGGAATTGTAAAAAAACGATATTGATATAAAAAAGTAAAAAAAGCAAGAACTAAAGCTTTGGTAAATAGTCCTATAAAAACATTACCTAATCCCATAGTTATTGATGTTATCGCATCTTTAAATTCATAATCAGCTAGTTTTACTTTAACAGTTAAAATAACTTCAATTATAACTGTAGCAATAAAAAAAGGAATAGCATAGTGTATTATATTTGGTAGCTCAGGAACTTGCATAAAGACATTCTAATTATAAAAGGAAACAAACTTACATAAAATCAATAAAATAAATAAGTACTAAATACTTGTTAATAGGATATAATATAACTATATTTGCAGGCTTAAAAATAAAATTTTAAACATTTTAATTATGAATCATTACGAAACTGTTTTCATTTTGAATCCCGTTTTATCTGAAACTCAGATAAAGGAGACAGTAAAGAAGTTTGAGGACTATTTACTTTCTAAAGGTGCTGAAATGATTTCTAAAGAAGATTGGGGCTTAAAAAAATTAGCTTATCCAATCGAAAAGAAGAAAAGTGGATTTTACCACTTATTAGAGTACAAAGTAGCAGGAGAAGCTATTACTGCTTTTGAATTAGAGTTCAGAAGAGATGATAGCGTTATGCGTTATTTAACTGTAAAGTTAGACAAGCATGCTGCAGCTTGGGCTGAAAAAAGAAGAAATCGTGTTAAATCTGCAAAAAAGTAAGAAATGGCATCAATAGATCAACAAGCAAAAGGAAACAAGCAAGGAGAAGTACGTTACTTAACTCCGCTTGATATTGAGACAAAGAAAGAAGCTAAATACTGTCGTTTTAAAAAGAATGGTATTAAATACATCGATTATAAAGATGCAGACTTCTTAATGTATTTAGTAAACGAGCAAGGTAAAATTTTACCAAGACGTTTAACAGGAACATCATTAAAGTATCAACGTAAAGTGGCACAAGCTATTAAAAGAGCACGTCACTTAGCATTAATGCCATACGTTGGTGATTTGTTAAAATAATAAAGAAGTAGAAACATGGAATTGATATTAAAACAAGACGTAGAAAACTTAGGTTTTAAAGACGATGTTGTAACTGTTAAGAATGGTTATGGTCGTAACTACCTAATACCTCAAGGATATGCAACTTTAGCTACTTCTTCAGCTAAAAAAGTATTAGCTGAAAATTTAAAGCAACGTGCTTTTAAAGAAGCTAAATTAGTAGAAGATGCTACTAAAATAGCTGAAACTGTTAAAGGTTACGAATTAAAGATTGCTTCTAAAGTAGGATTTGGAGATAAGTTATTTGGTTCAGTAAACAACATTGATGTTGCTGCTGCCATAGCTAAAGCTGGAACTGAAATTGATAAGAAATTTATCAAAGTTACTGGAGGTAACGTAAAAAGATTAGGAAAATACAACGCTGCTGTACGTTTACACAGAGCAGTAGTTGCTGATATTGTATTTGAAGTAGTTGCTGAAAAGTAATCTTTAAATAACATATAACACCTATAAAGCCTACTCATTTGAGTAGGCTTTTTCTATTTTAAGAACGTCTTTTTAAGAGAGAAAAGTGATTAAACTATAATAAAGGGGGATTTTCCTATTAGTTTAATTGAATTAATTCGTGATATTTGTAATGTAATTAAAGATAGGGGACTTTATTACAACGTTTTAAGATATAGTCTTTTGAGGGGTTGATTATATTTTAAAAAAACTCTGATCTTAGTAGATCAGAGTTTTTATTTTATATAATATGTTCTTCTTGATTATTTAAAATATCGTTTATAGTTTCTCTTTTTCGTATTAAAAAATCTTTTCCTTTATAAATCATTACTTCTGCGGGTTTGTATCTTGAATTGTAATTTGAAGCCATTGAAAAACAATAAGCTCCAGCATTAGAGAATGCTAAAATATCATCTTCAGATATTTCATTAATCCTTCTATTAATTGCAAAAGTATCAGTTTCGCATATATAACCTACAACACTATAAAAGCGCTCTCTACCAGTTGGGTTTGAAATGTTTTTTATATGATGGTAAGAATCGTATAGCATAGGTCTAATAAGATGATTAAAACCGCTATCGATACCTGCAAAAACAGTAGACGTTGTTTGTTTTACCACATTTACTTTTGTTAAAAAATGACCAGCATCACTAACTAAATACTTTCCAGGTTCAAACATTAAGGTAATATCTTTACCATATTCTTTACAAAACTGATTGAATCGAAGTGATAGTTTTTTTCCTAACTCTTCAATATTCGTAGAAATATCACCTTCTTTATAAGGTACTTTAAAGCCACTACCAAAATCAATAAAATCTATATTTTTAAATTCCTTAGTAACATTAAATAAAATTTCTGCAGCTCTTAAAAAAGTATCAATATCTAATATATCAGACCCAGTATGCATATGAATTCCATTAATGTGCATACCAGTGTTTTGAATCACTCTTTTTATATGTGGGATTTGATGAATAGAAATTCCGAATTTAGAATCGATATGACCTACCGAGATTTTACTATTTCCACCAGCCATAATATGTGGGTTAATACGAATACATACTGGTGTTTTAGGATGTTTTTGTCCGAATAATTCTAATATAGAAAGATTATCGATATTTATTTGAACTCCTAATTTAGCAACATCTTCAATTTCTTTTAACGATACGCAGTTGGGTGTATAAATAATATCTTTAGGGTTAAAGCCAGCTAGTAATCCTAATTTTACTTCTTGAATAGAAACTGTATCTAAACCACTTTTTAAATTGTTAAATACTTTTAATATATTAATGTTTGAAAGTGCTTTTACTGCATAGTTTATTTTTAATTTTTTTACCTTAGAAAAAGCGCTAACGAATTTAGTATACTGACTAATTATTTTTTCAGTATCGTAAACATACAAAGGTGTTTCATACTTTCTTGCTAAATTTAATAAGCTATTTTCATCCATATTATTTGCTTTTAATGAAGCAAAAATATTTAAGTAAATATGTACAGAAAATAAAATATAAAAATCATACAAATTGTTGTTTTTTGTAAAATACAGGAAATTACTATTGAGAAATAGGGGGTTTTCCTATCGTCTGATATTCTAAAAAAAAACATATTTGCAATGAAATAAATATAAGGGGATTTATTTCACATGATTGATATTTTCTTTAAGGGGTAGAAAAATATCATAAAAAAACTCTAGCTTCGGCTAGAGTTTTTGATTTTTATAACTGAAATGTTATTTTGATTAACTATTCTTTTCAGCTACTTTCTGAGCAATACCAACAATTACTTCAGTAGCTTTTAAAATGCTTTCAACAGGAACATATTCATAGCGTCCATGAAAATTATGACCTCCTGCGAAAATATTAGGACATGGTAATCCTTTATATGATAATTGAGAACCATCGGTACCACCACGAATTGGTTTAATTAATGGAGTAATTCCCATATCTTTCATTACTTCTTCAGCGATATCAACAATATGCATTACAGGAGTAACCTTTTCTTTCATATTATAATACTGATCTTTAATATCAACAGTAATTAGTTTTTGACCACGTTTAGCGTTTAAAACTTCAGCTAAATCTAATACAGCTTGCTTACGTTTATTAAACAAATCCATATCATGATCTCTAATAATGTACTGTAATGTAGTTTGTTCTACTTTTCCTTCCATATTATGTAAATGGAAAAAACCTTCGTAACCAGATGTTCTTTCAGGAACTTCATCTTCTGGTAAAGCGTTGATGAACTCACTAGCGATGGTCATAGAGTTAATCATTTTTCCTTTTGCATATCCTGGGTGTACAATTTTACCATTAATAGTAACCTTTGCTCCGGCTGCATTAAAGTTTTCATATTCTAATTCACCAATCTGACTACCATCCATCGTATAAGCCCATTGAGCTCCAAATTTTTCTACATCAAACATGTGAGCTCCTTTACCAACTTCTTCATCAGGAGGGAAGCATACTCTAATTTTACCATGTTTAATTTCTGGATGCTGAATTAAATATTCCATTGCTGAAACAATTTCAGTAACACCAGCTTTATCATCTGCACCTAATAATGTTGTACCGTCAGTAGTAATAATAGTTTGTCCTTTGTACTGTAATAAATCCTCAAAATAATCTGGAGATAAAACTATGTTTTGTTCTTCATTTAAAACAATGTCTTTACCATTATAATTCTCATGGATTTGAGGCTTAACATTAGCTCCAGTAAAATCAGGACTAGTATCAATATGCGCTACAAAACCAATTGTTGGTACTTCGTAATCTAAATTACTAGGTAGTGTTGCCATTAAATAACAGTTCTCATCTAAATCAACATCTTCCATTCCAATCTCTTTCAATTCTTTTTCAAGAACACGAGCTAAATCCCATTGTTTCTCTGTACTAGGAAAAGCTGGATTGTTTGGATCACTTTCAGTATCAATAGTTACGTATTTTATAAATCGATCGATGATATGTTGTTTGTTCATTGGTATATTTTTAAGAAGTTCAAAAATAGTTATTTCAGTTGTATTTTATCAATTAATTTTATGACTTTACAAATACATTTATACACTAAATAGCCTCAGTTTATTTAAGTTTTAATTATCCTGTTTATAATAAGCAATTAATAAATCTACCACATAACTGTAAGACTTAATTCCTTTGGTTTGATTATTTGCTTTTAAATAAGAGTTATAGCCTTTTTTTAAATAAGGCTCAATAGGGTTATCAAACTGTTTCCAGTGTAAATAGCTATCTCTATAATCTTTGTAAATACCTTTGTTTACTGACTTTTTAATTTCCTTAGCGATTTCTTTATCGTGCTTATAAACTTGACCAATGCAATAATTATAAGCCATTCGATACCCCGAATATTTAAAGTACAAATCATCATTTGCAATTGATGATAGAAAACCAACAAAATTAGCATCATTTTCTGCTGCCCAACCTATTTGATGTGCCATTTCATGGCAGGTAGTTGAGGGATATCCTGTTTTTGGAATCATATCGTTTATTTGAGCTTCACCAGTAATAGGATTGATATAACCTGCAGTTCCGTTATAAGATTGAAACAAGCTCACTAAGGAGCTTTTTATAGAGGGAATTTTATAAATTAATTGAGGGTAAGTCTTCGATAAATTATCATATCCATTAGGAGCTAGTTTGTAAATTTCTTTTTGAGAATATGGAGTTTCAATTTTTAAAGTATCATTTTTTGTAATTTGTAAATGAACTTTATTTAGTTCAGAAACAATTTGTTTTGTTGTTTTTACTAACTCTTCAGTAGAATATTTTGATTGTTGTAAGCCTAAATTTTCAGCTAATGGCTCTCTAAAATAATTTAAGCCCCAAAAAGCATAAAAACAAAAATAAACGATTGATAAAATTGCTATAAACTTTAAAGTATGATGTAAAAGGTTTTTAAATCTGTTTTTAATTAATTGATATAGTCCTCTTGCAAAAAAGAAAATTAATATAAAGCCTAAAACATCACCAAAAGAAAATGGAACCCATCCTAAAATGAAACGAAAGAATTTTGAGATGTATTTGTAAATTCCATTACTATAATATTGTTCAATTATTGATGACCTTTGGCTTAAAAATTGCACTAAAAAGATCTGAATTGGTAATGCTATTGCAAGGAAAAAATATTTTTTTTTGTGATGCATGACATCAAAAATAAGAAAGTTGATACGTTATCAACAAGTTAATAACAATTTTGTTTACAAAATTTGTGTATAAAGAAAGTTGAACATCGCTCCTACAAATATCATCTTAAAAATTTACATTTGCTGTTATGGAAAGAACTCAATCCGTTAGGGGAACAAAAATTGACAAGTCAAAAATAATTAGTTTAGAAAAAGGAAAACTCCCTCCGCAAGCTTTAGAATTAGAAGAAGCTGTGTTAGGGGCAATGATGATAGATAAGAAGGGGATAGATGAAGTAATTGATATTTTACACCCTGATGCTTTTTATGACAAACGCCATCAAGAAGTATATGCGGCGATTTATGCATTATTCCAAAACTCGGAGCCGATTGACTTACGTACGGTTTCAAATCAATTGAAAAAAGATGGAAAGTTAGATTTAGCTGGAGGAGACTTTTATTTGATCGGTTTAACCCAAAAAGTTGCGTCATCTGCACACATTGAGTTTCACTCTCGTATCATATTAGAAAAATATATTCAGCGTAAGCTAATTAGTATTTCTTCTGAAATCATTGAAAATGCTTACGATGAAACAGTTGATGTTTTTGATTTATTAGACGATGCAGAAGGAAAATTGTTTGAGGTAACACAAGGTAATCTTAAAAAAGGAGCGGAGAAAGCCGATTCGTTAGTACAACAATCGATTAATAAAATTCAAGAGATTTCTACCAAGGAAGGTATGAGTGGTTTAGCCACTGGTTTTACCAAATTAGATGCGTTAACTTCTGGTTGGCAACCTTCCGACTTAATTATTATCGCTGCGCGTCCAGGTATGGGTAAAACAGCATTTGTAATTTCGATGGCTAAAAATATGGCAATTGATTTTAACCATGCAGTTGCGGTATTCTCATTAGAGATGTCGTCGGTACAGTTAATTACGCGTATGATTTCTTCTGAGACTGGATTAACATCAGAGAAGTTACGTAAAGGTAATTTAGAACCACACGAATGGGAGCAGTTAAATGTGAAAGTTAAAAAGCTTTCTGATGCACCTATTTTTATTGATGACACGCCAGCCCTTTCAATTTTCGATTTACGTGCAAAAGCACGTCGTTTAGTATCGCAACATAACGTTCGTATTTTAATTATTGATTATTTACAGTTAATGACAGCTGGTGGATCTGGAGGAAATCGTGAACAAGAAATTTCAACAATTTCGCGTAACCTTAAAGCATTAGCAAAAGAATTAAGTGTACCTGTAATTGCATTATCACAATTATCGCGTGCGGTTGAAACCCGTGGAGGATCTAAGCGTCCGTTACTATCCGATCTTCGTGAATCTGGAGCGATTGAGCAAGATGCCGATATTGTATCGTTTATATTTAGACCAGAGTATTATGGAATGACAGAATGGGATGATGATGATCATTCTCCATGTGAAGGACAAGGAGAGTTTATTGTTGCAAAGCATCGTAATGGTGGATTAGATAATATTCGTTTAAAATTTACAGGGCATTTAGCAAAATTCTCAGATTTAGAAGAAGGTTTTAGTAGTGAATTCCAATCGAGTATGAACTCTAGTTTTAACGATGAAATTTCATCGAATAATTTCCCTTCGGCAGAAGATGCTTTTGGTCCAAGTGATGATGGAGTTCCGTTTTAAACTTAAATAAATTATAAAATATATAAGAATACACAATTGCTAATTAGTAATTGTGTATTTTAGTTTTTAAAAGAATTTTTATGAAGAACTTTTTATTTTGTTTGTCAATACTATTGTCAAATAGTATTTATTCTTGTGATTGTGGGGTTGAGACAGTAGTGAATAAATTTGCACATTCAACTTTTGTAGCTAAAGGGAAAATAATAAAAAATTATAATAATTTAAAAGGAGAAAATATATACAAAGCGGATATTGAAATAAAAGACCTTTATAAAGGGAGCAAAGTAAAGTCTGTTTTTGTTTATGGTAGAAGTGATAATAAAATAGGGACATCCTGTGATATTTTTATACCAGAAGGAACAGAATTAATTCTTTACGCTCACAAAGATAAATTTAATAGGCTGATAATAGGTATGTGTTCGGGACTACTTTATCTAAATAGAAAAACTTATTATAGTAAAGAGAAAAAGACAAGAGAGTTAAAGATGTTAAAATCTTTATCTAAGTTGAAAGAAAAAGATATAAACAAAGTTAAGTTATATTCTTCTGAATTAAGTGATTCATTAGCTACTTTAAAAGGCGTTGATTCAAAAAAGAAATATGGAGTTTATAAATTAAAATTTTCTAAAAAATTAAAACTAAAAGATATAAAAACTGTAGATGGTTTCACAGAAAAAAGTATTGATAAAAGAGTGAAAAGAATCTTAACTAATACTACTTGGGAGCTTTTAAAAGATAGAGATTCAGTAAAATTAGAAAGTAATTACAACTATTTTATAGATATTTATCATTATCCAAAAGATAAAAAAAACAAAAGTTTTTACACTAAATTTAATTTATAGATGAAAAAACTTCTTTACACATTAGTATTGCTACTATTCTCAAACTCAATTTGGGCATCATTTATTTATGTACCAATGAGTCATGATAGTCAGAAAAATCATTTAAAAGCGTATGGCATTGTTTATTATGCGTTGCAAAATGGTTTAAAGGCAAAATGGTTATTAAATTACGATGGAGGCGCTTTTTTAATTGAGAATAACGAATCAGTAGAAAAAGAGTGTAAAATTAGAGGAGTTTCATACCAGTTAATTTCTGATGCGAAGTCGGCTTTAATCTTAGAAGAAATATCTTCCCCATCTAAAAATCAAGAAGCAGTAACTTTAGAAAAAGCACCGAAAATAGCGGTGTACTCACCAAAAAGTAAAATGCCGTGGGATGATGCGGTTACAATGGTGCTAACCTATGCAGAGATTCCGTTTGATGTAATTTATGACGAAGAAGTTTTAAATGATAAACTGTTATTATATGAGTGGTTACACTTACATCACGAAGATTTTACAGGGCAATACGGTCGTTTTTATGGAGCTTTTAGAACAGCGCCATGGTATATACAGCAAAAGAAAGATGCAGAAGCATTAGCTACAAAATTAGGATACGCAAAAGTTTCAGATGAAAAAGGAGCAGTGGCTAAGAAAATCCGAGACTATGTTATTGGAGGTGGATTTATGTTTGCCATGTGTTCTGCAACCGATAGTTTCGATATTGCTTTAGCAGCCGATGGAGTAGATATTTGTGAAGGAATGTTTGATGGTGATGCATCCGAACCTAATTATCAATCGAAGATAGATTTTAATAAAACCTTTGCTTTCAAAGACTTCGAACTGATTCGTAATCCAACTACTTATGAATTTTCTTCTATTGATATGACTCGTAAGCGAAGAATAAAAAAAGAAGTAGATTATTTTACATTGAATGAATACTCTGCAAAATGGGATCAAGTTCCTACGATGTTAACGCAAAATCATACGCAATTAGTAAAAGCGTTTATGGGACAAACAACTTCTTTTGATCGTAATACTATAAAATCAACGATCATGGTTTTAGGAGAAAATAAAACCAACGGAGAAGGACGCTATATTCATGGAACCAAGGGAAAAGGAATGTTTACGTTTTATGGTGGGCATGATCCTGAAGATTATCAGCATAGAGTAGGAGATCCTAAGACCGAATTAGACTTGCATCCAACTTCGCCAGGTTATCGCTTAATCTTAAATAATGTGTTATTTCCAGCTGCTAAAAAGAAAAAGCAGAAAACCTAAAAAAAGTAATTGGCAATTGTATTTTAAACTGTTACTTTTGTCCGTATAAAACAAAAACAATAATGTCAACAACACAACAGCTTCAAGATTTTACACAACAGGTTCGTAGAGATATCGTTCGTATGGTACATGCAGTTAGCTCAGGACATCCAGGAGGTTCTTTAGGGTGCGCAGAGTTTTTTACTTGCTTATATCAAGAAATCATGGATTATTCTACTGATTTTAAAATGGATGGTGAAAACGAAGATTTATTCTTTTTATCCAACGGACATATATCACCAGTTTACTATAGTGTATTAGCTCGTAGTGGATTTTTTCCTGTTGCTGAGTTGGCTACTTTTAGAAAATTAGATACACGTTTACAAGGACACCCAACAACGCATGAGCATCTACCAGGTATTCGTATTGCTTCAGGTTCTTTAGGTCAAGGAATGAGTGTTGCTATTGGTGCAGCTCAAGCTAAGAAGCTAAACGGAGACGATAAAACTGTGTATACTTTACATGGTGATGGTGAGTTACAAGAAGGTCAAATTTGGGAAGCTGCAATGTACGCTGCTGGTAAAAAAGTTGACAATTTAATCGCAACTGTTGATGTAAATGAAAAACAAATTGATGGCACTACAGATCAAGTATTAGCAATGGGAAGTTTAAAAGCAAAGTTTGAGGCTTTTGGATGGGATGTTTTAGAAATAAAAGAAGGAAATAATGTAGAAGCTATTTTAAGTGGAATGGCAGACGCAAAAACTCGTACAGGTAAAGGAAAACCAGTTTGTGTGTTATTATACACAGAAATGGGGAATGGTATTGATTTTATGATGCATACACATGCGTGGCATGGTAAAGCACCTAACGATGAGCAATTAGCTGAGTCTTTAGCGCAAAACCCAGAAACATTAGGAGATTATTAATAGTTTCTTTTTATCATAAAAATTAAATCCCGCTTTTTACAGTGGGATTTTTTTATGTTTTTCTTCACAAATAAGCGTAAGTAATAGCTTAAATTTACGTCATTAATTACAGATAAATAACCAAGCATAAATATGAGAATAGGAATTGTATGTTATCCTACATTTGGAGGAAGTGGAGTAGTAGCTACAGAATTAGGAATGGCATTAGCAAATAAAGGTCATGAAGTTCATTTTATAACCTATAATCAACCTGTTCGACTTGATTTTTTCTCTCACCGCTTACATTTTCACGAAGTAGTTTTAGAAGAATATCCACTATTTCAATATCAACCTTATGAATTGGCTTTATCAAGTAAAATGGTTGAAGTCGTAGAGAAATATAATTTAGAAGTTTTACATGTGCATTATGCGATTCCACATGCTTACGCTGCTTATATGGCTAAAAAGATGCTGGAAGATAAAGGCATTAACGTAAAAGTAGTTACTACTCTACATGGTACCGATATTACTTTAGTTGGTAGTCACCCAACCTATAAAACAGCAGTAGAGTTTAGTATTAACAAATCAGATGAAGTAACTACGGTTTCTAATAGTTTAAAAGAAGATACTCTTCGTTTATTTAATATTGAAAAAGATATTAAAGTCGTTTATAATTTTATCGATGGTGAAAAATATGCAAAAGCACACCAAACAGAATGTAAGCGTATCGCTTTAGCAAAACCAGAAGAAAAGATACTAACACACGTTAGTAATTTTCGCCCAGTAAAACGTACTAATGATGTAATTAGAATTTTTAATAAAGTTCAAAAAGAAATTCCTTCTAAATTATTAATGGTAGGCGATGGACCTGAAAGATTAAATGCTGAAAACCTAGTAAAAGAGTTTGGTTTAGAAGACAGAGTTTTGTTTTTAGGAAATAGTAACGAAGTAGAGAAAATATTATGTTATTCTGATGTGTTTTTATTACCGTCAGAAACGGAAAGTTTTGGACTAGCTGCTTTAGAAGCTATGGCAGCCAGTACTGCTGTTATTTCTACAAATAGAGGAGGTTTACCAGAAGTTAATATTCATGGAAAAACTGGATATTTAAGTGAGTTTGGTGATGTTGACGATATGGCTAAAAATGCAATTGCTATTTTAAAAGATGAGGCAGTTTTAGAGAGATTTAAAAAGAATGCAAAAGAACATATTAAATTATTTTCTTTACAAAACATATTACCAGTTTACGAAGAAATATATAAAAGTTGTTCTGTAACAGTTTAATCACAGGGCTATAGCCTAGGATTTAATTCTTTTGTTCTTGAGCCGAAGTAATTTATTAAAAAAAGGCGGCCAAACTTGGTCGCCTTTTTTAATTTGTATAAAACTGTAAACTTTCTTTAATTAATTGGCTAGACACTTTACAATCTATTTTAAAATTTTCGTAATTATTTAAGAGTACAAAATTGATTTCTCCTCCTACATTTTTCTTATCGTGTTTCATTAATTCCATAATAGAAGAAAAATCTTCATCTAAAATTTCAACTTTGCCATAAATAGCAATTATGGATTCTTTAATTTCTTTTAATTTATCCTTTGGAAAACCTAAGAGCTCTGATGATATATATGCTTCGCAAATCATACCAATAGCAATGGCTTCACCATGCGTAAGGTTTTCTTTATGTTCACTATCTAAAAAGTAAGATTCAACTCCGTGACCAATAGTATGCCCCCAATTTAAAACTTTACGAACATTTTGTTCTTTCGGGTCTTTTAAAACAACGTCGTTTTTAATTTCTATCGAGCGATGAATTAAATCGATAATATTTAATTCAGCATTATCTTTTATATCATTAAATAACCGAATGTCGTGAGTCATACCATATTTAATAATCTCAGCGGTACCAGATCTAATTTCTCTAGCGTCAAGTGTGTGTAAATATTCAGGATCTAATACGATCATTTCTGGATTTGCAAACAAGCCAATTTGATTTTTTAAAACCCCTAAATCTATTCCAGTTTTTCCACCAACTGATGCATCAACCATACTTAATAAGGTAGTAGGAATGTTTACAAAATCAATTCCGCGCTTAAAAGTTGAAGCTACAAATCCACCTAAATCAGTAATCACCCCACCACCTAAAGTTATTAGTAAACTTTTACGATCTGCACCTAATTCTGTCATCACATTCCAAACACCAACACAAGTTTCTATATTTTTATGAATTTCACCAGCATCAATCTGAATCACTTCAATATTTTTATCTGTCGCCAATAATTGCATAAATCTAGGATAACAATGTGTTAACGTATTGTCATCTACCAGAATAAAAATAGAAGAGTAGTTTTTAGCAGCGATTAAACCTGCTAATTCAGCATAAGCTTTCTCATTAAAATGAATTGGATATGTTACTGCTTGAATTGACGTCATTTCTTTAATAAGTTTAAAGCGAAATTAAAGAGAAAAAGTTAATTTATTTCATAGTTCTCTTTTATATTTGCGATACAACAACTAATATTTATTCAAGGTAAAATGAAACTTTTTGATAATACTGAGATAGCTTTTAAATTAAAGTCAGATTCTGAATTAGAGCGTGCTTATTTTTTATTTAAAATGATACAAAACCAACCAATGGTTCGTATCGGTACTGCTGTAACAAATTTTGCTTTAAAAGCACATTTACCAGTTGAGGGTTTAATTCGTTCTACTGTTTTCGATCATTTTTGTGGTGGAGTAACAGAAGACGATTGTTTACCTAATATTGAAAAAATGTATGAAAAAGGTAATGTTCATAGCGTTTTAGATTATTCGGTAGAAGGAAAAGAAGACGAAGCTCAGTTCGACGATGCTTTAGCAATGACTTTAAAAACAATTGATTTTGCTGAAGAGAAAAAATCTATTCCTTATGCTGTTTTTAAACCAACAGGTTTTGGACGTTTTGCTTTGTATCAAAAATTAACAGAAGGAGAAGAACATACTGAAGAAGAAAAGATAGAATGGAACAGGGTAGTAGAGCGTTTTCATACAGTATGTAAAGCAGCGGTAAAAAAGGATGTTCCTTTATTAATTGATGCTGAAGAAAGCTGGATGCAAGATGCAGCTGATGATTTGATTGAAGAGTTAATGGAAGAATACAACAAAGAAAAAGCGATTGTATTCAACACCTTACAAATGTATCGTCATGATCGTATGGAGTATTTACGAGGTTTATACCAAAAAGCGCATCAAAAAGGATATCATATAGGAATGAAAGTTGTTCGCGGAGCTTATATGGAAAAGGAGCGAGAAAGAGCTGAAGAAAAAGGATATGCTTCTCCAATTTGTAAAGATAAACAAGCTACTGATGATAATTATAACGAAGCAATTCGTTTTATGATGGAACATAAAAACATGGCTATTTTTGCAGGAACTCATAACGAAGAGAGTTCTTATTTATTAATGGATTTAGCAAAGGAATACAAAATTGAATCAAACGATAATCGTATGTGGTTTGGTCAGTTATACGGTATGAGCGATCATATTAGTTTTAATTTAGCCAAAGGAGGTTATAACGTAGCTAAATATGTTCCTTTTGGTCCAGTTAGAGATGTAATGCCTTATTTAATTCGTAGAGCAGAAGAAAATACTTCTGTTGCAGGACAAACATCAAGAGAGTTAAATTTATTGAAAACAGAAAGAAAACGTCGTAAAGTATAATGAATACGGTTGACGAAATAAAAGAAGCCATTCAAAAAAATAAGAAAAGGCTAGCTAAAGAACTTACCGAAAGTAAGGAGCTAGTCTTTTTAATAAAAAAGTCAATGACTACTTCGCTTTCATCCGAAGAAAAAGATAAAATTAAAGAGCAGTTATTAGATATTTGTAAAGCCGTACCAGCATTTACAGTTTTTATGTTGCCAGGAGGCGCATTATTACTCCCATTATTAATAAAATTAATTCCTGATATTTTACCTAGCGCCTTTAGAGAAAATGATGAAGAATTAGAAGAAAAAAAATAATTTCATTTCATTATCGTATTCATTTTTAAAACACTAATTTTGCAGCTTCAAAATAAGCAAGAATGCAATCAATTAGAAACATCGCTATTATAGCCCACGTTGACCACGGTAAAACAACTTTGGTAGATAAAATTATAGATCAAGCTAAAATTTTAGACGATCGTAAAGAACGTACAGATTTATTGTTAGATAATAACGATTTAGAGCGTGAAAGAGGAATTACGATTCTTTCTAAAAACGTATCTGTAAACTATAAGAACACTAAAATTAATGTAATTGATACACCTGGTCACGCCGATTTCGGAGGAGAAGTAGAACGTGTATTAAAAATGGCTGATGGTGTTTTATTATTAGTTGATGCATTTGAAGGACCTATGCCACAAACTCGTTTTGTATTAGGTAAAGCTTTAGAATTAGGATTAACGCCAATAGTAGTTGTAAATAAAGTAGATAAAGAAAACTGTACTCCTGATTTAGTTCACGAAAAAGTTTTCGATTTAATGTTTGCTTTAGAAGCAACTGAAGAGCAATTAGACTTTACTACCATTTATGGTTCTGCAAAAAACAATTGGATGAGTACTGATTGGCAAAACGAAACTGATAACATCGTACCTTTATTAGACGCTGTATTAGAATCTATTCCAGAAACTAAATACAATGCTGGTACACCACAAATGCAAATTACTTCTTTAGACTTTTCATCTTTTACAGGAAGAATTGCAATCGGACGTATTTTCCGTGGAGACTTAGAAGCTGGTAAAGATTACATGTTATGTAAAGCTGATGGTTCTAAGAAAAAAGTAAGAATTAAAGAATTGCACGTATTCGAAGGAATGGGTAAAGTTCAAGTAGATAAAGTACCTTGTGGAGATATCTGTGCTATTACAGGTATTGAAGGATTTGAAATTGGTGATACAATTGCAGATTTAGAAAACCCAGAAGAATTACCAAGAACAGAGATTGATAAGCCAACAATGAGTATGTTGTTTACCATTAACAATTCTCCTTTCTTTGGTAAAGAAGGTAAGTTTGTAACATCTCGTCACTTACGTGATCGTTTATTTAAAGAGATGGAGAAGAACTTAGCGTTACGTGTTGACGAAACAGATTCAGAAGATAAATTCAACGTTTTCGGACGTGGAGTATTACACTTATCTGTATTAATCGAAACAATGCGTCGTGAAGGATACGAATTACAAGTAGGTCGTCCACAAGTAATCATTAAAGAGATTGACGGAAAGAAACACGAACCAATGGAAACATTATCTATCGATGTTCCTGAAGATGTTGCTTCTAGAGCGATTAACTTAGTTTCTCTTAGAAAAGGAGATTTATTAGTTATGGAGCCAAAAGGAGATTTACAACATTTAGAGTTTACAATTCCATCAAGAGGTTTAATTGGTTTACGTAATAAAATATTAACTGCAACAGCAGGTCAAGCAATTATTAACCATAGATTTAGCGAATACGGACCTTATAAAGGTGATTTCTCTGAAGATTTAAAGGGAGCTATCGTTTCTTCTATTACAGGTAAAGCAACTGCTTATGCTATCGATAGATTACAAGATAGAGGACGTTTCTTTATTGATCCTAACCAAGAGATCTATGCAGGTCAGGTTGTAGGAGAAAACAGTAAAGTTGACGATATGGCTGTAAACTTAATTAAAGGAAAGAAGTTAACAAACGTTCGTTCTTCAGGAAATGACGATTCTGTTAAGATTGCTCCGAAAATTGATTTCTCTTTAGAAGAATGTATGGAATACATTAGAAATGATGAGTATTTAGAGGTTACTCCAGAGAGTTTACGTATGCGTAAAATTAACTTTGTGAAGTAATTTATTATACAAAATATACTATATTTAAAAACCACCTATTTAGGTGGTTTTTTATTTTCTAATTATACAGATTCTTATATTTGAAAAAAAATGATATGAAAAAATTACTTATAATACTTTTTTTAATATTTACTTCAGTTAGTAATTCACAAAGCATTAAAGAGAAAGAGTATCATCCTTATGGAAGTATAAAAGAAAGGCTAGAGTATTATGAGATAAGACAGAAGAATTTTAAAGACTCTGATTATAAAGAAGCATTTGATGCTTCATTAAAAAAGAATAAAGAAAATCTTATAAAGAGGTTGAAAGGTAAATGGATTTTGAGAGATATAAAGACTGACCCTTATATATACAGAAAGGAAGTTACATATTATACTAATCCACATGAATCATTACTTGAAATCACTAACGATAGTATTTTTAAATATTTATTAAATCTAAAAACCCAAAAAAAATTATACCAAAGAAAAGAGAAAATTAATTTTATAGATATTTCATTAAATTATTGGAGTGATTGTACCAATTTAGTTTTTTCTAATAATCAGATATGGAGATTTTCATTAACTGAAGATTTTAAATTTTTAAGAACTTCTTGTGGAGAAATGAGTATTAATGGTAAGGCAGTACTTGTTTCTCATATAGGAGAAAACACAACCTTTTATGAAAAAGTAAAATAAGTTTGCATAAATCAATTTATTTTCTAAATATTTGTAGCAACAAAAAATAAGACATGATTTTTAATCAATTACATCATCATTTTCATACTTGTACTCAAGCGAGCTGAAAATGTATTGATTAAAAACAACATATATTTTAAAACCCGTTTGAGTAAATCAAACGGGTTTTTTGTTTCTACAGGCGCCAAGAAATAAAACTTCACCAAACGATTTACTCAAACACATTCAATTAAAAATGAGTAAATTAAAAATAGCCATACAAAAATCGGGAAGATTAAATCAGGATTCTCTTCAAATACTAAAAGAATGCGGAGTTTCTATAGACAATGGTAAGGATCAGTTAAAAGCTTCCGCAAGTAATTTTCCTATCGAAGTATTCTATCTAAGAAATGGAGATATTCCGCAATATTTAAACGACGGTGTGGTTGATGTTGCTATCATAGGTGAGAACCTATTAATAGAAAAAGGAGAAGGAATTCAATTTGTTGAAAAGCTAGGATTTTCAAAATGTAAGGTTTCTCTTGCAATTCCTAAAAATGAAAATTATAGAGGAGTAAACTTCTTTCAAAACAAAAAAATAGCTACGTCTTACCCTGAAACCGTTAAAAAATTTCTTCAACAGAATAAAATTGAAGCTCAGTTACATATTATAAATGGTTCTGTTGAAATAGCACCAAATATTGGATTAGCAGATGGTATCTGTGATATTGTATCGAGTGGTTCTACATTGTTTAAGAATAATTTGAAAGAGGTAGAGGTGTTATTAAAATCAGAAGCAGTTTTGGCAGTATCACCGAAAATTGAACAAGTGCAAAAAGAAATATTAGATAAGCTTCAGTTTCGAATTCAATCTGTTTTAAAGGGAAGGAAATCAAAATATGTATTGTTAAATGCACCCAATGACAAGCTTGAAAAGATCATCAGTATTTTACCAGGAATGAGAAGCCCAACTGTATTGCCTTTAGCTGAAGAAGGTTGGAGTTCTGTTCATTCCGTATTAAACAGAAATGAGTTTTGGGAAATAATAGATGAATTAAAAAATAATGGAGCTGAAGGAATTTTAGTTTGTCCAATAGAAAAAATGGTTGTGTAAATAGTATGAAAACAATTAAAAATCCACCAATAAAAGAATGGACTTCTATTTGTAAAAGAGCCACTTTTGATCAAGGTAATCTAGAGAAAAAAGTAATTACAATTTTAGAAGATGTTAAGCAAAATAAAAACGAAGCATTGATTCGATATACTGAATTATTTGATAGAGTTGAGCTTTCTTCTGTAGAAGTAACCAATGAAGAAATAGCATTGGCAAAAACTTTAGTTTCGGAAGAATTGCAAGAAGCAATTCAACTAGCAAAAAGTAATATTGGAATGTTTCATGCTTCTCAAAAAGAACAAGAAACAAAAGTAGAAACAACTAGGGGAATTACTTGTTGGAGGAAAAGTGTGGCTATTGATAAAGTAGGATTATATATTCCTGGAGGAACAGCACCTTTGTTTTCAACCATTTTAATGCTAGGTATTCCGGCAAAAATAGCGGGATGTAAAGAAATAGTTTTGTGTACTCCGCCGAATGTAAAAGGAGAAATTGATCCAGCTATTTTGTATACCGCATCTTTAGTTGGAGTAACTAAAATATTTAAAGTTGGAGGGGCTCAAGCAATAGCTGCAATGGCATATGGAACAGAAACAGTTCCAAAAGTGTATAAGATTTTAGGTCCAGGAAATCAGTATGTAACTAAAGCAAAAGAATTGGTGCAACAAGATGGTGTTGCCATTGATATGCCAGCCGGACCAAGTGAGGTATTGGTGATTGCCGATGAAACTTCCAATCCAGGATTTATAGCGGCAGATTTACTCTCTCAAGCAGAACATGGAGAAGACAGTCAGGTTGTGTTAGTAGGAACAGATGAGTCCGTTATTGAACAAGTTAATAATGAGTTAAAGCTTCAGCTTAATCTTTTAGACAGAAAAGAAATAGCAGAAAAAGCTCTTGGAAATAGTTTTTCAGTTGTATTAAACTCTAAAGAACAATGTATTGAGTTTAGTAATGTATACGCTCCAGAACATTTAATCATAGCATCTTTAGAGCCTTTCAATTATATCGAAGGAATCACGAATGCAGGATCTGTTTTCTTAGGGAATTATAGTTGTGAAAGTGCAGGAGATTATGCCAGTGGAACTAATCACACATTACCAACTAACGGATGTGCTAAAAATTATAGCGGAGTTTCTTTAGACAGTTTTGTAAAGAAAATTACATTTCAGGAAGTAACTCAGCAAGGAATATTAAATATAGGAAATGCCATAGAGTTAATGGCAGAAGCTGAAGGCTTACAAGCACACAAAAATGCAGTTACCATAAGATTAAAAGAGATTAACAATGTTTAATTTAGAGAAAATAGTTCGTTCAAATATTCAACAGTTAAAAGCTTATTCGTCTGCGAGAGATGAATTTAAAGGCGTTGCTGATGTATATTTAGATGCCAATGAAAATCCGTTTGGAACTTTAAATCGTTATCCAGACCCACAACAAATTCGTATTAAAGAAAAACTTTCAGAAATTAAAAAAGCCAATTTAGATCAGATTTTTGTTGGTAATGGAAGTGATGAAGTAATTGACTTAGCTTTTCGAATTTTTTGTGAACCGGGGAAAGACAAAGCTTTAACTTTTTCTCCTACATATGGTATGTATGACGTATCTGCTGGAATAAATAACATTGAGTTAATCAAACAGCGACTTTTAGCCGATTTTCAAATTAATTTAAATCAGTTACAACCATATTTAGAAATGGATGATGTAAAACTGATTTTTATATGCTCACCAAACAACCCGACGGGCAACATTATTAACAAAGACGATATCATATATATCCTCAAAAATTTTAATGGAGTTGTTATCATTGATGAGGCTTATATTGATTTTAGCACAAAAGAATCTTTTATCAGTGAAATTAAGAATTATCCAAATTTAATCGTGAGCCAAACTTTTAGCAAAGCATGGGGATTGGCTGGAGCAAGAGTGGGTACAGCATATGCAAATTCAAATATTATAGACCTATATAACAAAGTAAAGCCACCGTATAATGTGAGTTCTTTGAATCAGAAAGCCGTTTTAGTGAGCTTAAATAATCAATCAAAATTCGGAATTGAAAAGAACATCATCTTAATAGAAAGAGCAAAGGTAATTGATCAATTATATAAAATCCCAATGGTGAAAAAGATATATCCTACAGAAGCCAATTTTGTATTGATTGAAGTTGAAGATGCTGATAAATTATACAAAGACTTAGTGGAAAAGAAAATAATTACAAGAAATAGGAATACAGTTATAAACAATTGTTTACGTATCACAATTGGTAGTCCAGAAGAAAATCAAAAACTAATCAACACACTAGAAGAACTATAAAAAATGAAAAAAGTATTATTTATAGATAGAGACGGAACTTTAATTAAAGAACCAGCAGACGAACAAACAGATTCTTTTGAAAAGCTTGAATTTTATCCGAAAGTATTCCAAGGATTGAGTAAAATAGCCAAAGAATTAGAATTTGAATTGGTATTGGTAACCAATCAAGATGGACTGGGAACAGAAGTATATCCAGAAAATACATTTTGGCCAGTGCACAATTTTGTAATGAAAACGTTGAAAGAAGAAGGAATAGAATTTTCCGAAGAAATCATAGATAGAACCTTTGCAAAAGATAATCAACCTACTAGAAAACCGAATACAGGTTTATTGAATAAGTATTTTTCTGAAGAATATGATTTAGCCAATTCATTTGTAATTGGAGATCGATTAACGGATGTTGAACTTGCCAAGAACCTAGGTTCAAAAGGAATTTATATTAATGATGAAACTTATTTTGGTGCTGATGAAATAACTGTTAAAAGAAGCGAGCTAGATGAGTTCATAGCATTAGAAAGTAATGACTGGAATACAATATACGAGTTTCTTAAACTAAAGGACAGGTTTGCTACTATAGAAAGGAATACGAATGAAACCAAGATAAAAATAGCCGTTAATTTAGACGGAACAGGAAAGAGTGATATCAATACAGGAATTGCTTTTTTTGATCATATGTTAGATCAAATCGCAAGACACGGGCAAATGGATTTAACGATTAAGGTAAATGGAGATTTAGATGTTGATGAGCACCACACAATAGAAGATACAGCAATAGCTTTAGGAGAGGTTTTTGCAAAAGCTTTAGGTAATAAGTTAGGTATAGAGCGTTATGGGTTTTGTTTACCTATGGACGATTGTTTGTCTCAGGTTGCTATAGATTTTGGTGGACGAAACTGGTTGGTTTGGGATGCTGAATTTAAACGTGAAATGATTGGTAAAATGCCAACGGAAATGTTCTATCACTTTTTTAAATCATTTACCGATGGAGCAAAATGTAATTTGAATATAAAAGCAGAAGGCACCAATGAACACCACAAGATAGAAGCAATATTTAAAGCATTTGCAAAGGCTATTAAAGTGGCTGTTAAAAGAGATACCTCTAAGATGATTTTACCATCAACCAAAGGAACATTATAAAATGATAGTCATTATAAAATATAACGCTGGAAACATTCGATCTGTACAAAACGCAGTTGCTCGTTTGGGATATGAAAGTATCATAACCGACAACCCAAAAGAGATTAGAGAAGCTACTAAAGTAATTTTTCCAGGAGTTGGAGAAGCCAGTTCAGCTATGAGTTATCTAAGGGAAAGAAAGCTAGATGAAGTTATTTTGTCTTTAAAACAACCTACGTTAGGTATTTGTTTAGGATTACAATTAATGTGTAAATCTTCAGAAGAAGGAAATACTATTTGTTTAGGAATTTTTGATACGGAAACAAAACAGTTTCTACCCGAAGATAAGGTACCGCATATGGGGTGGAATAGTTTTTCAAAAAAAGAAGACACTACCTTGCTAAAAGGAATAAACTCAACTGATGATGTATATTATGTACATGGCTATTATGCAGAAACCTGCAACGAAACTATTGCTACTTGTAATTATATCAAAGAGTTTAGTTCAGTAATGCAAAAAAATAATTTTTACGCGATGCAGTTTCATCCAGAAAAGTCGGCAAGTGTGGGAGAACAATTATTAAGGAATTTTTTAGAATTAGAAAAATGAGAATTATACCAGCTATAGATATTATTGAAGGAAAATGTGTTCGTCTTACAAAAGGAGATTATAATACAAAGAAAATATATAATGAAAACCCAGTAGAGGTTGCCAAAGAGTTTGAAGCCAACGGAATTCAATACTTACATTTAGTAGACCTAGATGGAGCCAAATCGAGTAAAATAATCAACTATAAAGTGTTAGAGGAAATAGCTTCTAAAACTAGTTTAAAAATAGATTTTGGAGGAGGTTTGAAGTCTGATGAAGATTTGAATATAGCTTTTGAATCAGGAGCAAGTCAAATAACAGGAGGAAGTATTGCTGTAAAAAAACCAGATACTTTTATCAATTGGTTATCAAAATATGGAAGTAGTAAAATTATACTGGGGGCAGATTGTAAAAATAGAAAAATAGCAACCCATGGATGGATGCAAACATCGGAAATAGATGTAGTAGATTTTATTAAGGATTATGAAGAGATAGGGGTGCAAAATGTTATTTGTACTGATGTTGCTAAAGATGGAATGTTACAGGGGACTTCTAATAATTTATACAAAGAAATTCTTAAGAATTCCAAGGTGAATTTAATAGCAAGTGGAGGAGTTTCTAATATAGAAGACTTATACAAAGTTAAAGAGATTGGGTGCGAAGGAGTCATTATAGGAAAGGCGATTTACGAAGGTAGAATAACGCTAAAAGAATTACAGGAATTATGCTAAAGAAAAGAATCATACCTTGTTTAGATATAAAAAACGGAAGAACCGTTAAAGGAGTAAACTTTGTTGATATCAAAGATGCTGGTGATCCCATTGAATTAGCAAAGAAATATGTAAAAGATGGAGCAGATGAATTGATTTTTTTAGATATTACTGCTACACTAGAAGATAGAAAAACCTTAATAAGTTTAGTTGAAAAAATAGCTGAAGAAATAAATATTCCGTTTACTGTTGGTGGTGGAATTAGTTCTGTGGAAGATGCATTAGCTCTGATTAAGGCTGGCGCTGATAAAGTTAGTATTAACTCTTCGGCGGTAAAAAATCCACAACTAATAGTTGATTTAAAAGAACGTTTCGGAAGTCAATTTGTGGTGGTGGCAATAGATACAAAAAGTGTAGATGGAAGGGGTAAGGTATTTACCAAAGGAGGTACTTATGAAACCAGATGGGAAACCCTACAATGGGCAAAAGAGGTTGAGGAATTAGGTGCTGGTGAAATACTATTAACCTCGATGAATAGTGACGGAACTAAGGGTGGGTTTGATATTGACATAACAAAGAAAGTTAGTGAACTAGTAAATATACCAGTGATAGCCTCTGGTGGTGCAGGGAAAGTAAAACACTTTGAAGAGGTTTTTACAAAAACTCAAGCCAGTGCAGGATTAGCAGCGAGTATTTTTCACTTTGGAGAGATTCCAATACCAAGATTGAAAGAAGCATTAAAAACAAACAACATACTAGTAAGATGAATATAAATTTCAATAAAAATAAAGACGGATTAGTCCCAATAATTATACAAAACAATAATACTCTACAAGTGTTAATGCTAGGGTACATGAATGAAGAAGCTTTTATAAAGACTAAAAAAGAAGGAAAAGTTACTTTTTATAGTAGAAGTAAAAATAGATTATGGACAAAAGGGGAAACCTCAGGGAACTATTTGTTTGTAAAAGATATTTTATTGGATTGTGATAATGACACTCTTTTAATAAAAGCTGATCCGGTCGGACCAACATGTCACAAAGGTTTTACATCATGTTTTGCAGAAGAAACATCTAAAGGTTTTTTATATAGTTTAGAAAGTACAATACACAATAGAATAGACAATAATATAGAAGATTCGTATACCAATAAATTATTCAAAAGAGGAATTAACAAGGTTGCTCAAAAGGTAGGTGAAGAGGCTATAGAATTAGTTATAGAGGCTAAAGATGATAATGAAGAACTATTTAAAAATGAAGCTGCTGATTTATTATACCACTACATTATTCTTTTAAAAGCAAAGGGTTATAAAATAGAGGATATTGAAAATGTATTAAAGCGAAGAAATTGAATTTTCTTCGCTAACGGTTTTGTATATGAAAAGTAGCGAATTTTTTGCACTAACTTTAGCAATTCCGAGAGGATTCGGACTTAGTCGAATTCGCCGTAATTGCGGTTATACATTGTTACCAAATAGTTTTTACATTCCAACATAATCAGTTTTATTAATTTCTAAATTCCCAATTCGGTCGTTTTTAATTTTTATAGAGTACCAAACTCTCCAAATGTTACTTGTGTCAGGAACTCCTAAATTTGAATTCAAATAAACTGTGTTCCCTTTAGTACTGTCTATTTCGGTTGTCAAAAGATTACATTTTTCGTAGAATTCTGGAATAAGTGATTTTTCAAAATTAGTTCTATCGATTTGTTTTTTGTAAACAATAGAGTCGGTCAAAAGTTTAAAATCAGTTACCATTTTGTGAGAATGGTCTAAATAAGCTTGTTCTCCGTTTTGAGCTAAATTCCGAACAATTGAACTATCGTTTAAACTATAAGTTTTTAATTCAAGAGTATGTTTTAAATCAGAAATTTTAAATTCTTTTTTACTGGAAATGGTATCAAGAATTATAGCCCAATAATTATTAATTGTATCATTTTTCTTTTTCGATTGGATAGTTTCTATTTCTTTTTTTAGTTCAGATTTCGTTTCTACTTTTATTTCCGTTTTTGACTTAAATTCAGATTGTGTTTTCTTCGATTTTTTTTGGTTACAACTTGATAGAATCAAAAGTGTTAATGTTAAAATTAAAAGTTGTTTCATTGTTCGGTTTTCAACTGTTTGGTACTTTTTTAGGAATATGAATTCGTTTTAATAATTTATATCCAACGTTAGCGAAGTTATGTTTTTAATATTAGAATATCAAGAGTAGAAAAACTGCTTTTAATAAAGAGTTTCTACAGTTATTCTATCATTCAAATTCTCAAAGTCATATAAGTTTTTATCTAATAAGTGAGAAGGAAATACATTTTGTAGGGCATTCATCATAATCGCATTTCTATTAGGAAAATCATTTTCCCAATCAGCAATCATTTGTTTTACTTTTTTACGCTGTAAATTTTCTTGAGAACCGCATAAATTACAAGGAATTATAGGAAAGTTCATGATATCAGAATACTGTTCAATATCACATTCCTTACAAAAAGCCAATGGTCTTAAAATAACTAAATCGCCTGCATCATTTTTAAATTTAGGCGGCATTGTTTCTAACTTTCCAGAAAAGAAAAGGTTTAAGAAAAAGGTTTCTAAAATATCGTTTCTATGATGTCCTAAAGCCAATTTATTACATTTTAAATCTTTGGCAGCTTCATATAAAGTTCCTCTTCTTAGTCTAGAACACAAGCTACAAGTAGTTTTTCCTTCAGGGGTTTTATCCATAACTACTTTATACGTATTCTTTTCTATAATTTTATATTCAACTTTTAAATTTTCTAAATAATTAGGCAAAACTTCTTCTGGAAATCCTGGTTGCTTTTGATCAAGATTTACCGCAATAAGGTCAAAAGAAATTGGCGCTACTTTTTGAAAATACATTAACATATTTAATAAAGTATAGCTGTCTTTACCACCCGATAAACAAACCATAATTCTATCTCCATCATCAATCATTGTGTATTGGTTGATTGCTTCTGCAACCGAACGTTGTAACTTCTTTGTTATTTGCTTTGTATTTTCCATAGTACAAAATTACTATTTTGATGTAAGAAGTGTAAAATGTATTTGAATAATAATTTATTAAATCATAATCTTATTTACATTTGCAGTATGAATGAATTCCAACAATTAAGAGATACACTTAATCAAAGTGTTTTAGATAACAATTTTGTTAAACTTACTTTAAGTAAACCAACTCGTAAGAGTGATGGTTTACCTAATGTGTATGTACGTTTAATAAAAATTAAAGGAGCTGAAATGTTTCAGTTTACCTATCATTATACTACGAATGATAAAGTGAAAAATTATACGCTTTCTGAAGCAATATCTGAATTAGAAATCTTATTGATGGATAATTTTAGAGCAGCTACCTTATTTACTTTAAAAAACGACCTGTTGGTATTTATTTCTAAAAAGAAAAAAGTATCCTATAAACTAAACGCAGCCAGTTTTAAAAACAAGTTACCAGAAACACACGATAAACCTAAAGAGCGTTTAGCAGAAGCAGGAAGTTATTTACAACATCTAGGAATTACTGATAAAAACGGAAAGGTAATTCATAAAATGGCGGATAAATACCGTCAAATAAATAAGTATCTAGAGATTATTGAAGGTTTACTAAAATCTACCAAGTTGCCTAAGAAGATTAATATTGTTGATATGGGTTCTGGTAAAGGTTATTTAACATTTGCTTTGTATGATTATTTAGTAAATCAAAAGAAATACAACGCTACAGTAACCGGAATTGAATTGCGTACAGAGTTGGTAAACTATTGTAATGGTGTTGCACAAAAATCTGAGTTTAAAAACTTATCGTTTGTAGCAAAACCTATTCAAGAATACGACAATAATAAAATTGATATACTAATTGCTTTACATGCCTGTGATACAGCAACCGATGACGCTATTTATAAAGGTTTATCAGCAAAAGCAGAATTAATTATTTGTGCACCTTGTTGCCATAAACAAATTCGTCAGCAAGTAAAAGGAAAAGAGCAGGAGAGCCCGTTATTAAAATATGGTATTTTTAAAGAGCGTCAGTTTGAAATGGTAACCGATACTATAAGAGCTTTAATTCTTGAAAAGAACAATTATAACACTAAAGTTTTCGAGTTTATTAGTAACGAACATACACGTAAAAATGTGATGTTAGTTGGTACTAAATCATCTAAAAAAAATGATGAAGTTAGAATTGATAATAAAATAGCTAGTTTAAAAGAAGTATATTCAATTGACAATCATTATTTAGAAACTCTTTTATAAAGTTTAATTAAGTTATTTTTTATACTTATTTTAGATTAATGAAAAGAGATATCTCCATAGCTTTTAAAGATTTAAATTTATCTGATAAAGATCTTAATTTCTTGTTCAGTATTTTTAAAGAGGAAGTTTTTGAAAAAGGGAGTTATATTCTAAACACCAATGAACAAATAAAACATCAATATTATGTCTTAAATGGCTGTTTAAGAACTTTTTTTATTGATGAAGCAGGTAAAGAGCATACAATTCAATTTGCGGTTAATGATTGGTGGATTACCGATTATATTAGTTATTTTTTAGAAGAAGAATCAACATTAACTATAGAAGCTATTGAAAAATCAGTTCTATTAAGAGTAGAAAAAAAAGATTTTGAAGAAGCCTTAGCTAGAATTCCACAAATAGAGCGTTTTATTAGGAAAAAGGTAGAGCGCTTTTTAGCGAAGTCTCAAAAGAGAACTTTACAAGCCTTGTCTCAATCAGCAAAACAACGTTATCTTAATTTTTCTAAAACCTATCCAAATATTGAGCAGCATGTAAAGAACTATCATATTGCTTCTTATTTAGGTATTGCTACTCAAAGTTTAAGTAGAATTAGAAAGAAAATTGCTAAAAAATCAGATTTATGAAAAATTCTAAGCTATTAATTATAGCTGCTTTTTTCTCAATATATTTTATATGGGGATCAACTTATTTATTTAATAAAATTGCTGTTACCGAAATTCCTCCATTGTTTTTAGGCGGTATTCGTTTTTTTACTGCGGGTGTATTAATTATGTTGATCGCTAGATTTATGAAAATCTCCTTAAAATTATCAAAAAGTCAATTCATCAATTCAGTAATTGCTGCTTTTCTATTCTTAGTATATGGTAATGGTGTTTTTGTTTGGGCGCTAAAATACGTTGATAGTGGTTTTGCAGCACTTTTAGCTTCAACGCAACCCTTGTTTGTACTTTTTTTATTACGCTTAATAGACGGACAAAAAATGCAGCGAAAATCGGTAATTGGTGTATTACTTGGTGTTTTTGGAATGTATTTATTGGTAAGTCAGAAAGAAATTTCTACTTCAGAAGGTAGTGTTTTAGGTATTTTTATGATTTTAAGCTGTGTACTAAGTTGGAGTTATGGTAGTGTTTTTGTTTCAAAAGCTGATTTGCCTAAAAACTACTTAGTAAGTACAGGTTATCAAATGTTAATTGCTGGTTTTTTACTTGGAGTATCTAGTTTAATATTTAAAGAAACATGGATTTCTCCATTAAGTTGGTCAAATAAAGCACAAGTTTCAGTAACAGTTTTGATAATTTTTGGAAGTATTGTTGCCTTTACCGCATTTAACTATTTACTAAAAGTAGTGTCTCCAGAAAAAGTAGCCACATCTGCATATGTAAACCCTGTAATTGCTTTATTATTGGGATGGTACTTGTTAGATGAACAGCTTACAGAACAATCGGTAATTGCTTCAATTATTCTATTAACTGGGGTTTATTTTATTACTTCAAGAAAAAGAATAGCAAAGATTAAAGTTACCACCAAGTCACAAAAAATTTAAAAAGTTCTCCATTCGGTTTTTTAATCCAACAAAGAGGAGCGTTTTCTTCTTTTATATAGATATCTAATCTATTTGTGTATTCTGTAAAATTCAACCAAGTAACATTTGCATGAGGTTCAATTAGCCAATTATGTTTATTGGGCATATAAAATTTACATTCACTGAATTGTTGAAGCTCTTTTGAGTTAATATAAAATCCACGAATACAATCGTTGTTTATTAAGGTAAATTCATTTTCAAAATCATTAAAAGGAACAAATAATTGTGCTTTAAAATATACCCGCTGTTCAATTTCTTTAGCGGTTAAATTTAATTTTTCTAAATATGGTTTACACTGGTTAGAATAGAGTAGAGGAAGCTGTTTATTCTTTAACTTATTTAACTTTTGAATAAAAGAATCTCGTCTATTTGGTCCAATCCAATGCTCAATTTCTGAATTCCCTACAGTTTTATCATGCAAGTAAAATTTGTAGATAATTTCTAAGTGAATTGGCTTTTTATCTTTTAGTAAAAGGCAATCTAATTCACCAAGAGTCCTTTTTCCTTCTTGAATTTGAATGTTTTCAGAAAGCATTTTTATAGATGAATCTTGTTGCAATTCAGAAGATACAAATCGTTCTACTAATTTACCCAAACGTAATTTTTGCGTAATTGTACTAGAAAAGGAAGTTGTTTTTATTGATTTATTTTCAAATTGTTGTAAATCTAAAACACCTTTTCCATGCCATAGAAAAGGTGTTTTTAAAAATCCTTCGTATTGAAGTTGTATATCTTTAGAATTTTTATCCATTAATGATAATTATTCTTTAATGCCTAATTTATCTAATACTAATTGAGTGATGTCAAACTTTTCATCAATATAACCGAACTGATTTCCGTTTGTAGTTAAAATCTGAGTATATCCGTTTGCTTTGGCAACTTCAGCAATAGTTTCACTTAGCTTTTTGTATAGAGGACGCATATTATTATCTCGTTGAACTTGTAACATAGTAGACCCATTTTTACGAAATTTTCCTATTTCTTGTTCCATATTTTGTAACTCTTGGATTCTATTATTTTTATCAGTTTCTGTCATTATATCTTCTTCAGCTTTAAAAGAGTCAACTTTCGCTTTATATTCTTTAGCTTTTATTTGAAATGTTGAATCTAATTTTTTGCCATAGTTTTCAACTCTTCGTAAAACATTTTTCATTTGTGGCATTTTACCAATAATTAAGTCACTATTTACAGTACCTAATTTAGTTTGAGAAAAAGTAATCGTTGATAAAAGCGTTACAGCTAAAAATAAAATTTTTGATTTCATGTTTTTTTGATTGTTTTGTCGCAAATATATAAAAGTGAATGCCCTAAGTTCTTTAAAATTCGTTAAATTTTAGTTTCAAGTATTTTAATGATGTTTTGAACATCGTCTTGAAAATCAAACCAAATAATGTTTTTATCTTTTCGAAACCAAGTGCCTTGTCGTTTTGCGAATCGACGAGTATTCTTTTTAATTTCTTCAATAGCAAATTCTTTAGTGAAATTTCCATCAAAATACTCGAATAACTCTCTATAACCAACAGTTTGTAGTGCATTAAGTGCTTTATTAGGATACATATTCTTAGCTTCGTCTAATAACCCATTGTTAATCATAATATCTACACGACGATTTATACGATCGTACATAATTTCTCTATCAGCAGTTAATCCTATTTTTATAGAATTGAAATTACGTGGGGTTTTTGGTTTATTTTTATAGGAAGCATAAGTATTACCAGTACCGATACAAATCTCTATTGCTCTAATTAATCGATGAGGGTTATCAATAGCTATTGAATTATAGGTTTCAATATCTAATTCTTTTAATTTTTCTTGTAAATGTTTTATTCCTTTTTCTTGTAGTTCTATATTTAGGTTTTCTCTGATACTAGCATCTACCTCAGGAAAATAATCTAAGCCTTTTAAAACAGCATCAACATATAATCCGCTACCGCCAACCATTATTTGAATTGGGTTTTTCTTAAATAATTCATCTAATTTAGATAGAGCATTTTTTTCAAATTGACCAACTGAATAATCATCGAAAATACTTCTATTTTGAATAAAATGATGTGGTGCAGCATCCATTTCTTCTGGATCAGGAACAGCAGTTCCAATACTCATTTCTTTATAAAACTGACGAGAATCGCAAGAAATAATATCACAACCAAAATGTTTCGCCAATTTAATACTTAAAGCTGTTTTTCCGATAGCAGTTGCGCCAACAATGGTAATTAATGTGTTTTTCATTTATTCATGTAATTTACCACCACATTGATTACAAAAAACAGCACTATCATTATGTCCTTCGTAAGAGCAACTAGGACAAGATTGTGTATTTAAATCAATATCATTAACCTTTACCATTTCGGAGCTTACAATTCCTGTAGGTACAGCTATAATACCGTAACCTAAAATCATAATAATACTAGCTACAAATTGTCCCAATGGTGTATGAGGAGCAATATCTCCATAACCAACAGTTGTTAGTGTAACTATTGCCCAATAAACACTTCTAGGAATGCTTGTAAATCCATTTTCTCCACCTTCAATCAAATACATTACCGTTCCTAAAATGACACATAGAATTAATACAAAGAATAAGAATACTGCTATTTTAGCTTTACTAGCTCTTAACGCTTTCATGAAATTATTAGATTCTCCAATAAATCGAGCTAATTTTAAGATTCTAAAAACTCGTAATAATCGTAGTGCTCTTAAAGCAACTAAACTATGAGTTCCTGTAAAGAAAATTGCTAAATATTTTGGAAGCGTAGATAATAAATCAATAACTCCATAAAAACTAAAAATGTATTTACTAGGCTTTTTAATTGAGATAATTCGAACAATATATTCTATGGTAAAAAGGATGGTAATTATCCATTCCGAAATATTTAAAAGTTCTCCATGTTCTTTTCCTATTGACGGAACACTTTCTAGCATTACTAAGACAATACTCGCTATAATTGCTATTAATAATACAACATCAAATAGCTTTCCAGCCGGAGTGTCTGCTTCATAAATTACTTCATGAAGTTTTTCTTTCCAATTTTTATTGTTTTTTTTCAAAAGAAAAAGTTTGATTAAAATGAATGGTTTAAAACAATATTACAAATTATTTTCAACTTGCAATCTTACTATTTTTGAAACCTTATTTTTAAGCAAATAGTTTTTTATAATTGTTTTAGCGAGTTCCTTATTTTCAATAGGAGTAATCATCGACTTTAAAATAGCCATTTGATTTTCTTGAAATGCTAAATTGGTATAGGTGTAACCAATAACCTCATTGTTCTCAACTAAAATAACTGCATGTTCTTCAGGTATACGACCTTTATCAATAATTAATAGATTATCATGATTAAAGTTTTTATCAGTAATTTTCTTCTTACGGATAATATTAAACTTAGGATTTAACTTCTCTAATTCTTCATGATATTTTAAACGAGTAAATAGCAAATTACCAGTTTCTTCATAGCTAACATCATTAATTCTTTTTATTATTTTTTGAGCTTTACTAGTATCTTTTAAAAACAATTTATTTACTTCTTGTTTTAAGTTTTTACCTCTACCAATAAAAATAATATTCCCTTCTTGATTATGAACATAAAACACACCTTGTGTTTCAGGTAATTTTTCAAGAATCTTTACATAACGTTGTTTTTCTTGTCTGTTGTCGTGGTATTTAATTGATTGTTGAACAATCTCTTTATCCACATCTTTTTCTAATAATAACTTAAACAACTGTACCGTTGCTAATGCATCTCCGTTTGCTCTATGACGATCAGACATTGGTATTCCAACAAACCTACATAACTTACCTAAACTATGTGAGGGAGCTTCAGGAATTAACTTCTTACTTACGACTACAGTACAGATCGTATTTCGCTTATAATCATAGCCTAAGCGTCTGTATTCCGTTCCTAATATTCGATAATCAAAAGCAGCGTTATGAGCGATAATTGTACAATCTTTAGTGATTTCAACTATTCGTTTTGCTACCTCATGAAATTTAGGAGCATTACGTAACATCTTATTGTTAATACCAGTAAGTTTAACAACAAACTCTTGAATTTCCTTTTCAGGATTTACTAAACTAATAAATTGATCTATGATTTGATGACCATCAAATTTATGAATAGCAATTTCGGTAATGCCTTCTTCATTAAATTTTCCTCCTGTAGTTTCAATATCTAAAATTGCGTACAATCCTTTTTCTTTTTAGCTAATTAATGTAAAACTAAACAATATAATTTCTAACTCCAAAAATAGAACTACCAATACGTACCATATTACTTCCTTTTTCTATAGCCAATTGATAATCACCACTCATTCCCATTGAAAGCGTTGATAAATTCGGGTATTTTTCCTGATTTTTAGAAAAGAAGGTCTTTAACGATAAAAATTCTTCTGTTAATTGTTCTTGATTATCAGTAAAAGTTGCCATCCCCATTAAACCTACCACCTTAACATTTTCTAATTCTGATAATTCTTCTGAAGTTAATATATCTTCGATATCAGTAAATGATAATCCAAATTTAGTGTCTTCTTTAGCGATTCTTGCTTGTAGCAAACAATTAATTATTCTATCGTGTTTTTTTGCTTGCTTATTAATTTCTTTAAGCGTTTTAAAACTATCTACACCATGAATCAAATTAACAAAATGCGCCATGTATTTTACCTTATTACGCTGTAAATGTCCAATCATGTGCCATTCGATGTCTTTTGGTAAAACATCGAATTTAGTAACCATTTCTTGAATTTTATTCTCTCCAAAAACTCGTTGACCAGCATCATATGCTTCTTGTATGTCTGCAATGGGTTTTGTTTTAGAAACTGCAACTAGTGTTACATTCTCAGGTAAATTAGATTTTATTTTTTGGAGATTTTCTTTAATTCCAGTTATCATATCAAAACTCATAAATAGTTAAAGCACTTCTTAATTTAGGTTCTATATAAGTAGTTTTTGGAGGCATTAATAAACCTGCATCAACGATTGTTTTTAATTCATTAATATCTGTAGGCAGCATACCAAATGACACTTTAAAATCTCCACTATCTACCTTTGTCTTTAATTCTAAACCATCCGATTTATCTTGAGAATATAAAATCTTAGAAGCATTTCTAATATCATTAATTCCTAAAATAGGTTTTAGTACCGTGGTGTATAAAATTTGTGCATCTAATTGACTCAAAGAATCTGTAAAATTATAGGCTGATTTACGTAAATATAAAGCGTAAAACTCCCCATTTAAATACATACTAAAATGATGCTTCTCTTTAGGTTTATATAATTCTTGACCTCGGTTTTCAATTCTAAAAAAAGTGTCTAATTCAATCAAGAACTCATCTGGAGTTAAACCATTTAAATCTTTTATAAATCGATTGAATTCATAAATGCTTAATTGGTTTTCTGGAAGTAAATAACTCATAAAAAAGTTATAATCTTCATCACCAGTATGATTTGGATTTTCTTTTTCTAAACGTTGTGCTAATAAACAAGAAGATGTTGAGCGATGATGGCCATCTGCAATATATAATGTATCAATATTTGCAAACGCATTTGCAATTTGCTGAATATCGCTTTTATCATTTACTACCCATAACAAATGTGTGTCTTTATCAGTTGTTGCAAATTGATATTCTGGTCTTTTGTTTTTATATTTTTGAATAACTCCATCAATAGAATTGTTATCTGGGTAGGTGAGGAGCACTGGTTCTGCATTGAAGCCTGTATTCTTCAAATAATTTTCAAATAATAATTCACGTTCTCTTAAAGTACCTTCATGTTTTTTAATAACATTATTATGATAATCGTCAACAGAAGTTGCCGCAATAATACCGCAAAAAGAATTGGTAGGAGTTATCTTTTGATAAATATAAAAACCTGGTGTTTCATCTTGAGTAAAGATATCATCTTCTTTAAATTCTAAATAGCGATTGTGCACCAATTTAAAACGTTGCTCTCCACTAATATCTTGTTTATGATATTTATAACCTGGGTTAATAACATGCAAAAATGTATATGGGTTAAATGCTAATTTAGCATCTAACATTTCAGGAGTATAAATCTCGTAAGATTTAGAGGAAACTAAAGCTATTTTATCTCGTGTAGCTCTAACTGCTTTAAAAGGTTTTACAATTGCCATAAATTATTCAGAAAGTAATTCGATAATTTGTTTTGCTAACTCTATGCCTATTCTATCTTGAGCTTCAATAGTTGAAGCACCAATATGTGGTGTAAAAGAAATCTCAGGATTCATTAATAACTGAATTTCTGGAGTTGGTTCATTTTCAAAAACATCTAATCCTGCGTATTTTACTTTACCGCTTTCAATAGCATTTACTAAAGCTACTTCATCAATAGTGCCTCCTCGTGATGTGTTAATAATACCAACACCATCTTTCATTGAATTAAATTGATCTTCTTTTAAGATATATTCTTCTTGAGAAGGAACATGCAACGTTATAAAATCAGCAGTTTTTAATACCTCATTAACAGGTTGCGTGATTATATCGATATCAATTGATTGACCATTAAAGAAAGAAATGTTTATGGTTTGCTGCTCGATTAAAGAGTCTGCAGCAATTACATTCATTCCAATACCTAAAGCTATTTTAGCTACTTCCTGTCCAATATTTCCTAATCCAATAATTCCTAATGTTTTACCTTTTAATTCAACTCCATTAGAAAATTGTTTTTTTAATGCTTTAAAACGAGAATCTCCTTCTAAAGGCATATCACGATTAGATTGGTGTAAAAAGCGCGTTATTCCGAATAAATGAGCAAATACTAATTCGGCAACAGCATTCGATGAGGCAGATGGCGTGTTAATAACATGTACACCATTATCTGTAGCGTATTCAGCATCAATATTATCCATACCAACACCTGCACGACCAATTAATTTTATACTAGGACAAGCTTCAATCAACTCTTGACGCACTTGCGTTGCACTTCGTACTATAATTGCATCTATATTGTGTTCGTTAATATAATTTTCTAATTGATTTTGAGCAACCTTGGTTGTAATTACTTCAAATCCTCCTTTTTCTAAAGCTTCTTTACCGCTGTTAGAAATTCCATCGTTTGCTAATATTTTCATTCTATGCTTTTCGTTCTAATTCTTGCATTACATTTACTAATGCTTGTACGCTGTATAATGGCAATGCGTTATACATACTTGCTCTATATCCGCCAACGCTTCTGTGACCATTTAAACCATTAATATCGGCTTCTTTCCACATGGCATCGAACTTTTCTTTTAATTTTTCATCAGTTAAATTAAAAGTAGCATTCATGTGACTACGATCTTCATTAACTACAATTCCTTTAAATAAAGGATTTCTATCTATTTCGCTATATAAAAGAGCTGATTTCTGTTCATTTACTTTTTCAATAAACTCTATTCCTCCTAATTCTTTTAACCATTTTAAAGTTAACATTGAAGTATAAACTGCAAATACAGGCGGAGTATTAAACATACTATCTTTATCAATAAAAACTTGATAGTTTAACATTGAAGGAATGGTACGTTCTACTTTTCCTAAAATATCTTCTTTTACAACCACTAATGTAGTTCCTGCTGGTCCCATATTTTTTTGAGCCCCTGCATAGATTAAATCAAATTTTGAAAAATCTAACTGACGAGAAAAAATATCTGAACTCATATCACAAATCATAGGAACTGAAGCTTTAGGAAAACTTTTCATTTGCGTTCCGTAGATTGTATTATTACTGGTGCAATGAAAATAATCTACATCAGTTGGTATTTCATATCCTTTAGGAATATAGTTGAAATTTTTATCTTTAGATGAAGCTACTTCTATTAACTCTCCAAACAATTTAGCTTCTTTAATTGCTTTAGAGCTCCAAGTACCTGTGTTTAAATATGCTGCTTTATTATTTAATAAATTATAAGCTGTCATTAAAAACTGAGCACTTGCTCCACCTTGTAAAAACAACGCTTTATATCCTTTGTTTTCTAATCCTAATAATTCTAGAACTAAACTACGAGCATTTTCTATGACATCAACAAAAGGTTTACTCCTGTGAGATATTTCGATTAAAGAAAGATTATCATCATTAAAATTGATAATAGCTTCAGAAGCTTTTTGTAACACTTCTTCAGGTAAAATACATGGTCCTGCGCTAAAGTTATGCTTTTTCATTAGTAAGTTGTGTTTTGTTACCACAAAGGTGCAAAATTTATAAAGAGTTATTCTTTAAATTTTTGATAAAAATTCTAAAGTATTCACTCCATCAGCATAATCCCATAATTGTGGATTTTGCGTTTGTCCGAAAGCAATTTCATTTTCAATAAAATCTTTTGCTACTATACATTGAATTTGTTCACGTTCTTCCCAAAGCTTTATTTTTAAATCATCTACATTATCATAATATTCATAAAAAACAGAAGCAATAGGAGAGGCGTAGCTTGCATCTTCTTTAATCATTAAAAAACCATTTTCTAAAATATCGAACTCACTCATTAAATACACTGCTTTATTATAATCATAATTATTAGCGTATTTAGCGTTATTGATTATTTCTTGCTGATTGAACATTCCTTTAAAGAAATTATCAAAATCATATCCTTTCGGAATAAATAATTTAGAAACCGAACGACAGCCTAAACCGAAATAACGAAAAATATCTTCACTCAGGTTTTCAAAATCTTTTTCAGACTCATTACCAGTAATTACTGCAAGTGAATTTCTGCTTTTTCTAATAATACTCGGTTTATCTTTAAAATAATATTCAAAATAACGAGCGGTATTATTGCTTCCTGTTGCAATTACAGCATCAAATCCGGTTAGTTTTTGTTCCGTAAACTCAATTCTACCTTTTAATTCAGGTTCAACGTATTCTAGATATTTTGCTAAGAAAGGTAGTAAATGCTTATCATTTGAAGATTGCTTAACCAAAACTGAATGCCCAGAAATTAAAACAGAAAGAAAATCATGAAATCCAACTAAAGGAATGTTTCCTGCCATAATAACAGCAACTTTTTGGCTTTTATTATTCCCTAAACTTTCATCAATAATCCACTTATTAATATTCTCTTGTGTTAGTGCTTTCGACCAACTTTCAGTTGCAAACAATAAGTTTTCTTTGGTAAACCAAGTGTTATTTTCTCCAGCAACTTTTAATTGATGTTTAAATCCATCAAAAAACAAATCGTTATGCTCAATGTTTTCTTTTTTAGCAATTTTTTTTTGAGAGAATTGACTTAAAAAAACACCTAATTTTACAAAAGCAGAGATTCTATTTTGGATTGTATCCATTTATTTTGTTTATAAATTAATTTGGAACTATTTTTGCGCATGCAAAGTTACAAAACTGAAAGAGATTTATTATGGCAATTATTATAACAGATGAATGTATAAATTGTGGGGCTTGTGAACCTGAATGCCCGAATACAGCAATTTATGAAGGAGCAGATGATTGGAAGTATGCTGATGGTACTGATTTAGAAGGTGATGTTATTTTACCAAATGGTAAAAAAGCAAATGCAGATGAAGATCAAGAACCAATTTCTGATGAAATATATTATATCGTAGCAGATAAATGTACAGAATGTAAAGGGTTTCATGAAGAACCTCAATGTGCAGCTGTATGTCCTGTTGATTGTTGTGTACCTGATGACGATAATGTAGAAACAGAAGAAGAATTATTAGCTAAGCAAAGTTTTATGCATAACGAATAGTATATAAATTTAAAAATAAAAAATCCCAAATTATTTATTTGGGATTTTTTTATATCTAGATTTGAGAAGAAAACAACTATATTTGCACTCGCAAATTTTCAATAAAACAATAGAATGAAAGCTGGAATTGTAGGATTACCAAACGTAGGAAAATCAACTTTATTTAACTGTTTATCTAATGCAAAAGCACAAAGTGCAAACTTTCCTTTTTGTACTATAGAACCTAATATTGGAGTAGTTAATGTTCCTGATACTCGTTTAGAAAAATTAGAAGAGTTAGTAAATCCTGAAAAAGTAATTCCTGCTACAGTAGAAATTGTTGATATTGCTGGTTTAGTAAAAGGAGCAAGTAAAGGAGAAGGTTTAGGAAATCAATTTTTAGCAAATATTCGTGAAACTGATGCCATTTTACATGTTTTACGTTGTTTTGATAACGATAATATTATTCACGTAGATAATTCGATAGATCCTGTAAGAGATAAAGAAACGATTGATATTGAATTGCAATTAAAAGATTTAGAAACTGTTCAAAAACGTTTAGAACGTGTAAAAAGAACAGCTAAAACTGGTAATAAAGAAGCTCAGGTAGAATTAGAAATTTTATTAAAAGTTGAAGCTACTTTATTAGAAAGTAAATCGGTTCGTTCGTTAGAATTTTCTGAAAAAGAACTAGAGTTTGTTCAACCTTTACAGTTTATTACTGCGAAACCAGTATTATATGTTTGTAATGTTGATGAAAACTCGGCTGTTTCAGGAAATGCATATGTTGATAAAGTAAAAGAAGCTGTCGCACATGAAAATGCTGAAGTAATTGTTTTAGCAGTTGGTACAGAAGCAGATATTACTGAGTTAGAAGATTATGAAGAGCGTCAAATGTTTTTAGCTGATATCGGTTTAGAAGAACCAGGTGTTTCTCGTTTAATTCGTTCAGCTTATAAATTATTAAATCTACAAACATATTTTACAGCTGGTGTAAAAGAAGTAAGAGCTTGGACTGTTTTTATTGGAGCAACTGCACCACAAGCAGCAGGGGTTATTCATACTGATTTTGAAAAAGGATTCATTAGAGCTGAGACAATTAGTTATAGCGATTATGAAAAATATGGTAGCGAATCAAAAGTAAAAGAAGCTGGTAGAATGCGTGTAGAAGGAAAAGATTATGTTGTGCAAGACGGAGATGTTATGCATTTTAGATTTAATGTATAATCTAAAATTATTTATAAAAATCATAAACGCTATTGATGTAATTCAGTAGCGTTTTTTTGTATCTTAGATTTTTAAAATTCGAATTTTTTATGCAATTAGATAAAACCGCTTTTCAATTTTTAAAGGAGTTAAATAACAATAATAATAGAGATTGGTTTGCTGACAATAAAAAGCTATATGATGCTTCTTTAGCAAACACAAAAGATGTCTTTTCTAACATACATCAAAATTTAGAAAAGCATGATGATATTGAAAAGCAAAAAATATATCGTATTTATAGAGATGTTCGTTTTTCTAAAGATAAAACGCCTTATAACCCAAGATTTGCTGTTTCTTACTCTAGAAGTGGGAAACAATTACGAGGTGGTTATTTTTTACAAATTAAACCTGGTGATACTGTTTTAGGGGGTGGATTTTGGCAGCCTGAAAAGGATGATTTATTTCGTATCCGTAAAGAATTTGAATTAGATGATTCAGAGATTAGGGATATTTTAGCTGAAGAAAAATTTGTAAAATATTTTGGAGGTAAATTAGAAGGCGAGGAGTTAAAAACAGCTCCAAAAGGATTTGACAAAGAACATAAATCCATCGATTTAATTCGTAAAAAAGGATTTATAGCTGTTCGTAAGTTTACAGATAAAGAAGTTCTTTCTCCAAATTTCATCACCGAAATAGATAATTCATTTAAAGCTTTACGTCCTTATTTTAATTTAATGAGTGATATTTTAACAACCAATTTAAACGGGGAGAGTTTAATTTAAATTCAATCTTATTTCCTTTTTCAAGTATAAATAGGTAACCAACGTTGATAAAATATCAGCTATTGGAAAAGACATCCATACACCATTTACACCATAAAATTTAGGTAATATATAAACTAGTGGTATTAAAAAGATTCCTTGCTTTAATAACGTAAGTATTAATGCAGGAAAAGCCTTTCCTGCTGCCTGAAAATATGCAGAACCTATTAATTGCGTAGTAATAACTGGTGTTGCCAAAAAAGCAATGATTAAAGCATTTGGTGTTAAACTTAATAGTTCTTTATCATCTGTAAAAACACTTACTAATTGATCTGGAAATAGCATAATTCCAATAAAAACTAGCGTAGCTATTCCAGTTCCATAAAGAATAGATGTTTTAATCGTTTCTTTTACACGTTTAGAATCATTAGCTCCGTAATTATAACCAGCAATAGGTAAAAAGCCTTGTGTTACTCCTAAAACAGGAAATAAAGCAAACATCATAACTCTATTAATAATTCCATAAATAGCGATTGATATTTCTCCTCCGTATTTGAATAAAGTATAATTTAAGATGATAATTAATAAGCTTATGGTACCTTGCCTTATAACAGTTATACCCCCCAATGCTACAATTTCTTTTAAAATTGATATGTTAATTTTAAAATATTTAGGAACAATTTTAAGCTCCGTATTTTTTGATAAGAAAAACCATAGCACAAACAAACCGCTTACAGCGTAAGAAATGGAAGTTGCTAAACCGGCTCCAAACATTCCTAAATCCATAATTTTTATAAAAACTATATCTAGTATGATATTAGAAATTGCTGGGAAAATCATGGTAAACATTGCATAATTAGGTTTACCTACAGCTCTTATTACTGGATTTCCCATCATGGCAAATGCTAAAAAAGGAACTCCCCAAATAATTACATGAAAATATTCGGTTGCAGGAAATACAATATCTCCATTTGCACCAAATAATTGTAGAATAGGGAAGCAAAAAAAAGTACCTATAAAAACAAATAAGAAAGATAACGCAACTGTTAAACTAATTTGATTACCAAAAACTTCAAAAGCTTTCGGTATGTTTTGTTTTCCTAAGGCCCTAGAAATTATTGAACTTCCTCCAATACCAATTCCCATACCAATAGATGAAATTAAAAAAGCTATAGGTAAAACAACTGTTATTGCCGCAATTGCCATAACGCTAATCCATCTTCCAACAAAAATGGTGTCAACAATCATGTTTAAAGACATCACTAAAATTCCAATTGAAGCAGGAATAGCTTGCTTTAACAAGAGTTTGCTTATTTTTTCTGAGCCAAATTTGCTGGTTATTTTGTTCATATTTAATTTCTAGCACTCGAATATCTAAAATATTCTAATACCGAAACCAAATCACACTAACATTTAAGTAATAATTAACACCAATCGTTGTAAGTTTGTTAAATGAACTTTTTTGAAAAGAAACACATAGTATCTCCTCTTGAAATAGATGAATATAACCACGTAAATAATGTAGTTTATGTACAGTGGATGCAAGATGTATCTAACGATCATTGGCATTTATTAATCAAAGATATTCCAAAACCTGATTATGTTTGGTTTGTAATCCGTCATGAAGTTGATTATAAAAGTCAAGCAATTTTAGGTGATGAAGTGAGAATTAATACTTGGGTAGGGAAAACAGAAGGAATAAAATCTATCCGCCATTATGAAATTTATAAAGGAGAAACTCTTTTAGTAAAATCGCAAACTACTTTTTGTTTGTTAGATGCTAAAACACAAAGACCTAAAAGAATTACACAAGAAATTAAAAACCTATTATTACCTGTAAAATAAGCAATATCTTTGCACTTATAAATATAGAAAATGACAACATTTAAAGCATTAGGAGTAAGAAACGAATATGTTAAAGGATTAAAAGAGTTAGGAATAACAACTCCGACGGATGTGCAAAGAGAAGCAATACCTTATTTATTAGAAAATAACGCTGATTTTATTGGGTTAGCTCAGACTGGAACAGGAAAAACAGCAGCTTATGGTTTGCCAATTCTTCATAAGATAGATGCTTCTAAGAATACTACACAAGCGTTAATTCTATCTCCAACAAGAGAGTTAGTGCAGCAAATAAAAAAACAACTATTTAAGTTTACTAAGTATGTAGATGATAGAATTTTTGTTGAAGCTGTTTATGGTGGAGAGAAGATTGAACGTCAAATAAAAAACTTAAAAAGAACTACCCATATAATCGTAGCAACTCCTGGTCGTTTAATTGATTTAATAGAACGTGGTGACGTTGATTTAAAAAATATTCAAACTTTAGTTTTAGATGAAGCCGATGAAATGCTAAGCATGGGATTCAAACTAGAGTTGAATCGTATTTTAAAATATACCTCAGGAACTAGAAAAACCTGGTTGTTTTCTGCAACAATGCCAGAAGAGATTAGAAGTATTGTAAAAAAATACATGAATGCTTCAGCAAAGCAAATTGAAATTAATAAAAACACATTGGTAAATGCCAATATTACACATCAGTTTGTACAAACTACAATTCCTGAAAAAGTAAATGTTATTATTAAGTTTTTAGAAAAAAGACATGCTGAAAGAGGTATCATCTTTGCTAGAACCAAAGCAGGAACTCAAAAAATAACTAAGCAGTTAAAAGAGGAAGGTTTTTCGGTTGAAGCTTTAGAAGGTGATATGCAACAGAAAGAGCGTGATAAAGTAATGCGTGCTTTTAAAAATGAGAGCCTTCAGGTTTTAGTTGCTACAGATGTTGCAGCAAGAGGTATCGATGTGCAAAACTTAGGATTTGTAGTTCATCATCAATTACCAGAAAAATTAGAATATTATACACACAGAAGTGGGAGAACTGCAAGAGCAGGGAAAAAAGGAGTTTCTTTAGTTTTAGTTCTAAACAATGAAAGAAGTAAAATTAAAGAGGTTGAAAGAACACTACAAATTCAAATTTCTGAAATAAATATCTAATGAATATTATTTACGCCATAGACATTGCTGGTACTTTTGCATTTGCTATAAGTGGAGCATTGGTTGCGATAAAAAAAGACTTTGATGTTTTTGGAGTAATTATTATTGCCTTTGTTACTGCAGTTGGTGGAGGTATGATTCGTGATGTTTTAATTAATGCACATCCAATAAATTGGATTGGAGATATTAATTATATCTGGACAATCTTAACCGCTGTAGCTATAACTTTTCTATTTAAAAGTAAAATAGCTCCACTTAGAAAAACAATGTTTTTGTTTGATACCATTGGTATAAGTGTATTTACCTTACTTGGTTTGCAAAAAGGACTAGCCTATAATTTGCATCCATTTGTTGCTTTAGTTATGGGAATGGTTTCAGCTGTTTTTGGTGGTGTAATAAGAGATGTACTTACTAGAAAAGTTCCACTAATATTTAAAAAAGAAATTTACGCTTCAGCATGTTTAGCTGGTGGGGTAATCTATTTAGTTCTATTAAAATTTAATATTAATGAAGATGTTCGATTTATAATTGCAGCATCAGCAATTATTTTGATTAGAACCGTTGTCGTTAAATATGAATTAGAATTACCTAGAATTAAGAAAGATATATTAGGAAACAAAAATTAATAACATGAGTAAATTAGTTCTTTCAAATTTAAATGAATTAGAAAGTTTACATGGAAAATCATTACCAGTAGGTGAGTGGTTTACCGTAACTCAGCAAATGATTAATGATTTTGCCAATGCTACTTTAGATAAACAATGGATTCATGTTGATGAAGAAAAAGCAGCTAAATATTCGCCAACAGGAACAACCATAGCTCACGGATTTATGTCGGTTTCTATGCTATCAGAGTTAATTTCAGATTTAATAGAAATTAAAAGTGTAAAAAAGGGATTGAACTATGGATTAAATAAAGTTCGTTTTCCTAATTCAGTACCAGTAAATAGTAAATTACGGTTAGTTAGTTCAATAAAACATATTGAAGATATGCATAACGGAAAAAAACTAACTTTCGATTGTAAAATAGAAATTAAGGGGCAAGAAAAACCAGCTTGTGTAGCCGAATTTATTTTTGTTTTGTTTGAATAAAAAAACGCTGCCTAAAAACATAGACAGCAAATAGAATATTTAAAATTTAGTTTTCTTTAAGAAAGCCAACCTTTTGCTTCAGATTTTTTAGCATAGTAGTATAAGAAAACTCCAATAATAATTACCATTATTGGCATAACCATTCCACCAGGTCCATATACTTCGGCAGCTCTACTCATAAAAAAATTATAAAACATTTGAATTACAATACCAATTAATGAAATTAAAAAAACTGGTTTTGCTAGTTTCTTTTTCATCAAAAGTAAAACACATCCAAGTAGTCCTGCAAAAACTGCAATAGCAAAAGCGGCTGTATACCAAGCAGGAATATCATCGTATAAAGCTCTTTCTGCTTCTGGTAATGCAGCCTTCATCTCATCAGTCATATAGGCTTGAGCCACATATGCCATTACACCCATAGCGTTCCATATTAAAGCAATAATACCTGTTACCCAAAATACGGTATTGGGTTTGTTTGAATTTGTCATAAGAAAATTTTTAAGTTAGTTGATGTTAAAAATAAGTAATTAACTGAACTAAATCAAAACTTGAATTTTACGTAAAGATTTATATATTTGAGAATGACTATTTAACATTACTGTTATGAAAGTAAAATTAGCTTTAATTATCACTCTTTTTTTTGGTATAAATATTTTTTCGCAAAGCAATAAACTTCCTGAAGGATGGGATCAGATTTTATTAGAAGGTAAACCTGCTTATATGAATTTAATTACTGGTGATGTTTCTAAAAAAAGACCTACTAAGCCAGCCACTAAGCCAATTAAAAAGAAAGAATTTGATCCAACAATAACACACATAGTTAAAAAAGGCGAGACACTAAGTAGTATTGCCAGGAAGTATGGTTTTAATTTGGCAAAATTGTATCAGTTAAATAATATGACCAATTTTGACAATGTAGAAATTGGTGATGAAATAGTGATAGGTTATGTTAAAAATGAAAAAGAGAAAGAAGCTTTTTTTAAAGGGAATATAAATTCTTCAGATAATGTACCTGAGAGTATAGATGAAGTTAAGAATAATAATCACCATGTTGTTGCTTCTGGTGAAACATTATATAGAATTGCCACAAACAATAAAATATCAGTAAATAAATTAAAAGCTTTAAATAACTTAAAGAACAACGCCATTTTTGTGGGTCAAAAGCTAAGAATTAAATAATCAATCTTAAAATACTGTTAAACTGAATGATTTATCGTAACGAATTAAGAAAACCATCGTCATATAAGTGTAATTACTTAACGAGTTAGTTTAGTGATTAGTTAGTTTTTAATAGTTGATTGAAAAAAGGCTCGAGATATTATAATCTCGAGCCTTTTTAATTTTATTGAATTGTATTGTTTACTTTCTAACTAATTGAGCCATATAAAATCCATCATAACCAGATTGATGAGATAACACTTTATGGTCTTTAACAAAAGTAAAGTCTTTTCCTTCGTCTGAAGCTAAGAAAAATTCAACTTGCTGTTGATTTTCTGATGGTAATACAGAACAAGTGGCATATACTAATTTACCACCAGGTTTAACCATTTTAGAATATTTTTGTAGAACTTCTTGTTGTACTCCTTTAATATTTTCTAAAAATTCTGGTTGCAATTTCCATTTACTATCTGGGTTTCTACGAATAACTCCTAAACCAGAACATGGTGCATCAATTAAAACTCTATCCGCTTTTCCATGTAATTTTTTAATCACTTTTGTAGAGTCGATAACTTTACAATCTATATTATGTACTTTGTTTCTACGAGCTCTAACTTTTAATTTTTTTAATTTGCTCTCGTAAATATCCATTGCTATAATTTGCCCTTTATTTTCCATTAAAGAAGCAATATGCAGTGTTTTACCACCTGCACCTGCACAAGTATCAATTACTTTCATACCAGGTTCAACATCTAAGTAAGAAGCTACTAATTGTGAAGAAGCATCCTGTACTTCAAAGTAACCTTTATGAAAAGCCTCTGTTTTAAAAACATTAGCACGCTCTACTAAACGTAAGGCATCATCATGACCTGCTATAAATTCAGTATCAATTCCTTCTGCTTTTAAGTCTTTTTGTAAGTGTTCTTTCGTTACATTTAAAGTGTTTGTACGTAAAATAACTTCCGCTTTTTTATTTAAAGCAGCAATTTCTTTCGTCCAAATTACTTCTCCTAATTCTTCAACACCTAATTCATCAATCCAATCAGGAATAGACTCTCTAAATTTTCTGATTTTAGATAGCTCATCAAAGCGTCCTTTTATTCTTCTTGTAGGCGTATCTTCAATTTGATTCCAATCCGGTAATTTAATTCCTCTTAAAACACACCAAACAACAAATAAACGCCATAAATCAGGACGTGCATAAGGTACTTTTACATTTGCAATTTCAGCATATAAACGTTGCCATCTAACAATATCATATATGGTTTCTGCAACAAACTTTCTATCGCGTGCTCCCCAACGTTTATCTCTTTTTAAAGCTTTTTCTACAGCCTTATCAGCATATACTCCGTCATTAAATACGTCACGTAAACTATCAATCACAGCATACGTTAAATTTCTATGTAATCTCATTTGATGAATTTAAGAGTGCAAAGATAGTTGATTTTAATGGCTTTTTGTATTTTCGTTCTTAATGAATTTAAATCACCCTGTAACATATATAAAAGGTGTTAGTGTTGCTAGAGCAGAGCTATTATATACCGAATTAGGTATTAAAACTTGTAACGATTTATTGCACCTTTTTCCGTTTAGATATATCGATAAAACTCAGTTTTATACGATTAATCAATTACAACAAAATTCTTCTGAAGTTCAGATAGTTGGTAAAATTACTGGGGTAAAAGAAGTAAAGCAAAAAAGAGGAAGTAGGCTGGTGGCTACTTTTGCTGACGCTACAGGTTCTATCGATTTAGTTTGGTTTAAAGGAGCTAAATGGATTAAAGATAGTTTAAAAATTGATACACCTTATGTAATTTACGGTAAGTTAAACTGGTATAATAACACAGCCAATATGCCGCATCCAGAAATGGAAACGGTTAAAGAGTATAAGAGTAAATTGCAAATGGCAATGCAGCCAGTATATCCATCAACTGAAAAGCTAAGCAATAAAGGGATTAGTAATAAGGTGATGCGCAGCATGCTCCAAAATTTATTACAACAAGTTTTTAGTAATATTGAAGAAACACTTCCTAACAGTTTATTAAACGAACATCAGTTATTAGGAAAGCGAGATTCATTGTTAAATATACATTTTCCTAAAAATCAAGAATTATTAGCCAAAGCTCAGTATCGATTAAAGTTTGAAGAGTTATTTTTTATTCAGATGCAATTATTGCAAAAGAAACTCATCAGAAAATCAAAAATTAAAGGATATGTTTTTGAACAGGTAGGAGAGGAGTTTAATAACTTTTATAAAAACCATTTACCTTTTGATTTAACAAGCGCTCAGAAAAGAGTTTTAAAAGAAATACGAAAAGATATTGGCTCTGGTGCACATATGAATAGATTGTTACAAGGTGATGTTGGCTCTGGTAAAACGATTGTAGCTTTATTGTCTATGCTAATAGCGATTGATAACGGATATCAAGCAACTATAATGGCGCCAACAGAAATTTTAGCCACACAACATTACAACGGAATAGTTGAATTACTCGCTGAAACTGATATAAAAGTTGATTTACTAACTGGGTCGAGTAAAACTAAAAAAAGAAGAGAGATTCATGCAGGATTAGAAGATGGAACTTTACATATTTTAATAGGTACTCATGCAATTTTAGAAGATAAAGTAAAATTTAAGAATTTAGGAATTTCAATTATTGATGAACAACATCGTTTTGGAGTAGCACAACGCTCTAAAATGTGGCAAAAAAACGAATTACCACCGCATGTTTTAGTAATGACAGCAACCCCAATTCCTAGAACATTAGCAATGTCTGTTTACGGTGATTTAGATATTTCAGTAATTGATGAATTACCTCCAGGGCGTAAAGAAATTAAAACTGTACATCGCTATGACAGTAATCGTTTAGGGGTATTTAAATTTTTAAAAGATGAAATAGCCAAAGGCCGTCAAGCTTATGTTGTATATCCATTAATTCAAGAATCGGAAGCAATGGATTATAAAGATTTAATGGATGGTTATGAAAGTATTGTTCGCGATTTTCCTGCTCCAGAATATCAAATAAGTATTGTTCATGGTAAAATGAAACCTGCGGATAAAGATTATGAAATGAATCGTTTTGTAAAAGGCGAAACGCAAATAATGGTAGCTACAACGGTTATTGAAGTAGGAGTTAATGTACCTAATGCTTCTGTTATGGTTATAGAAAGTGCTGAACGTTTCGGATTGAGTCAACTACATCAATTAAGAGGTAGAGTAGGGCGTGGAGCTGAACAGAGCTACTGTATTCTGTTATCTAGTTATAAACTTTCTTCTGATGGTAAAACTCGTTTACAAACCATGGTCGAAACTACTGATGGTTTTAAAATTGCTGAAGTTGATTTAAAATTACGTGGACCCGGTAATATTATGGGAACTCAGCAAAGTGGAGTTTTAAATCTTAAAATTGCTGATGTAGTGAAAGATACCTCAATATTATATGCTGCCCGTCAAACAGCAATAAATGTATTACAGGATGATCCTGCTTTATCTAAGTCAGAAAATGCTAGTTTATTAAAAGTTTTTACTCAAATTCAGAAAACAAGTGGTCTTTGGAGCAATATTAGTTAATTTTTTAAAATTCAACAGTAATTGAAGTATCATGATATTTTTTATTACTAACAAAATAATCGTATTCGATAAATAAAATCTTTTTATATTTTCCTTTTAAAATAGATTTATAGTATTTCAATTCATCAATTGATTTTGCATTGTGTAAAACTCGTTCATCATTATTGTTAACCTTACCATGAATGGAAATCTGATAAATACTTTTTAGTTTTGAACCTTTGTAACTAGTAGAAAAAACAATTTTATCTACTTTAAATATCTGTTCTTGATTGTTATACTTTTTAGGGTTTTTATAAAATAGATTTTTGTATTTCTCTTTTATCTTATTCGTTTTTATATTTGTTTTTTGAGCATAAGAAACTCCACATGTCGCTAAAATCAATAAAATTATTATTTTCTTCATTTTAATTAAGTTTTTGATTATGTGATGATTACCTATAAAGCTACTAAAAATAAATTAAAGTTATGAATTTAGATCTTACAATAATCTGCATTACAGTTAATTATGGTTGAAAAAGTAAAAAAGCCATGGCCAACAAAAAAGGCAATGGAACAAGTTTATGAAATGAATCTTTGGGGAGGTAACACATCAGAGTTTTATTCTGGAGAAGGCTCTCACAAAGCAAATATTATTGAACCATATTTAGCTGTGATAAGGTCATTTTTAAAATCATTTAAAGAACCACTTACAGTGTGTGATTTAGGCTGTGGTGACTTTAATGTAGGGAAAGAGTTAGTTCAGTATTCGAAAAAATATATAGCAGTTGATATTGTTCGAAATCTTATAGAGTATAATAAATCTGTTTTTCAAAAGGACAACTTAGAGTTTCATTGTTTAGATATAGCAAAGGATGATTTACCTATGGGAGATTGTGCCATAATAAGGCAAGTGTTACAGCATTTATCAAATAAAGAAGTGAAAAATGTAGTAGAAAAACTATCCGTTTTTAAATACATTATTTTAACTGAACATGTTCCTGAAGGAGAATTTATTCCTAATAAAGATATTATTTCAGGACAAGGTATTCGATTAAAAAAACAAAGTGGTATAGACTTGTTAGTTTCTCCATTTAATTTAAAAATTAAAAAGAAAAGACAATTATTGAGAATTCCTTTAAAAAACAAAAAAGGAGTTATTATTACTACTCTGTATAAAATGTTTTAGAAAACAAAAAACATTAAATTATAATTTTTTACTTTTAAGGACGTTCTATTAACTAATTAAAAATCAATAATTCCAAATCTTTAACCCTTATGAAAAAAATAATCCTTTTAGCAACTTTATTTATCTCTGCAGTTGGTTACTCTCAAATAGAGTTTATTGATACTGCCAGAACAGAAGTAGTAGCACATGTAGAATTTGTATACATAGAAAAAGTTGGAGACGAATCTTATAGTATATTTTATAAGAATATGAATGACCCAATAAATGAATATGTATCATTTACATTTAAAAACGAGAATGATGACTTTAATAAATTACATCAGTTTTTGGTAAGTGGTTTTGAAAATCCGGGACAAGTATATAAGGTTAAAGCAAATGGAGACGCTGTTTATTTTAGATACGAACGTCAAGATGATAATGAAGTAAAAGTTCAAATAAAACAATATATAAGTAGAGATCCTGATGTAACTACGGTTTCTAAATTTATTAGTGTAGATGAAGTAAATAAGTTATTTCAAAAATAATTTCAATTTATAATAAAAAAGCAGCTAATAAATATTTATTAGCTGCTTTTTTATTGAATCAATTATATAATTACTTCATACTTAAAAAAGAAAAGTTATAACTCATCCCGAAATTTAAATAAGTGCTACTTAAACTACCGCCACGAGCTTTAACATATCCAAGACCTCCTCTTATATTTAATTTATCTGTAAGTTTATAATTTATTCCCATACTTGGCTTTACAATTAAACCTTGCCCTGTACTAATTCCACCACCTCCAGCAGCTCCTCCTAACACTTGAGCAAAAATAGATGTCGTATTGTTAAAAAATGTATTTGATTGTACACCTAAACCAACAATACCTTCAGCATAAGCACCAGCATCACCAAAATTAGCAAAAGATGTTTGTCCTGCTCCGTAGATGTATTTGTTTAAGAAAAAGTTGATCTGCAACGATATTTGATGCATGTTTTGATTAAATCCACCATTTCTAGCAGCATCAAGATATAAATCTTGTTTTATTATTGCTTCAAAACCTTTAAGTTTTCCGTTATCAAATTCTCTTTGATCAGAAATAGTTCCATCTTTATCTACATAATATTTTAAACCAAATCCTAGAGTAGAGGAAATAAAGTGAGAATCTGGACTCATCATGTACCCTTTATTAATAGAAGCGTAAACATTATCAAATAACTTTTGTTCTATCGATAAGTCTGGGTAAATTAAAAAACCTCCTTTAGTATCAACGCCACCGCCACCTCCGGCACCGACTCCAAATTTCGCTAAGATATTCGTTCGGTTTTTATTCATTGATAAATGATAACCTCCTCCTAAGAAAACATCCATATAACCAGCTTGAATACCATGATAAGCACCGTCAGCTTTTACAAAAAAGAAAACATTATCATTTACATAAGAATTCAATTCAAATCCTGCTAAGCGAATTGTACGCCCTTTAATCATTTCTCCTCCAGTAAACTGAGATTCACCCTTAACTGATAAATTATTTAAATGCACTAAAAGAGAAAGTCTATTTGCTTGAGACTTCCATGAAGACTCTTTTAGATTTTCAATTGAAAAACTATTTTCTCTATCCTTAAAGTTAGATGCTTCGAATGATAATGGAATTTGAACAGCAACATTAAACTGATTGCTATTAATATCTCCACCATCAAAAAAGTTAACATAGCTATATCCTGCTGTAGCAGAAAAATGTTTAAAATCGTATCCTAAATTAAAGTGAGGTAATATGAATGCGCCTCCACCATCAGGTGCAGCAGCTCCACCACCTCCTCCAAAATGGAAGCCAGCATCGATAAATAATTTATCTGTTAATTTTTGTTGAATACCTGCGTTAACACCTAAGGTAAAAAAACCACCTCTAATACCACCTACAGCACCATAAAGTCCAACACCAGCATAACTCCAATCATTGAGTTTTAAATTATAATGAAGCCCTGTGAAATCCATATTAGCTTCATTGTCTGGCATTTTAATAGATAGAAAGTCTACTTGTCCAAAACCTATTTGGGTCTTTTTTTCTGGGGCTTCAGTTTGAGCATAAAAAAAATGAACACTCATAAAAAAACTTAGTATGAGTGTTCGTTTGAAAATTTTATATTTCATTAAAATTTAATTAATTGTGTATTTTTTGACGTTCACCATCAACATAAGAAGCAATAAAGGCATCTTTAAAACCTATCTTAATAAGTTCTCTTTTTAGATATTTAGCTTCATTTAAAGTTTCAAACAATCCTATAGAATATTTGAAGAATCCATTGTCTTTAGTAACTGTTGAAGGTATGGTTGAAGACGATAATAATGGGTAGTTTTTACTTGAGAAAATCCCTATTTGCACAGAGTAAATTGTTTCTCCAGAAGATATATCAGCTTTAGCATCTGCTACAGAAAGACCGTTATTACCTGCGTTAAAACCATCTTCAGAATCAAAAGATTTACCGTTTCTTTTTGCTCTAGCTTGAGCTCTGCTAATACTATCAATAACTCTTATTGATTCTTCTTTTTTAATTTCAGCTATATCAGACGAAGACATTGAAGCACCTCCCTTGGTATAAAAATAATACGTTGCACCTAATGCTGCACCCAATAATAATCCTAATAGAATAGGAGTAATTTTAGATTTCTTTTTAAAACTAGAAAAATCTTCTTGAACTTTGGTTAATTCAGTTTCAGCTTCTTCTCGTTTTAATTTTGAGTTATCTAAATCTTCTTGTATTAACTTAAACTTGTCTTCTTCAATAAAAGGCATAATTTGGGCTTGATTTTGTTAAATTCAACGACTAAAATACAAATCTTTTTTAATTAACGTTTTTTTCAACAGTTATTATTATTGTTTTTGAAGCTGGCGTATGACTTATTCTCGCTTTACTTTGAATAGGAACTAGCACATTCGCTTCTGGAAAATACGTTGCTGTACATTGTTTTGGTATGCTGTAAGGAATTACTAAAAACCCTTTAGCATATCTTTTTTCTCCTTTAAAATGACTTATTAAATCTACTTTATTGAGTTTAGATAAACCTTGTTCTTTCATGTCATCAGGATTCATAAACACAATTCTACGTTCGTTTAAAACTCCTCTATAACGATCATCTAATCCGTAAATAGTGGTATTATATTGATCGTGCGTACGAATAGTCATCAGCATAAACTGATTATTTTCTAAAACAATATCTGTAGGTAAATTATTTGTAAAATTTGCTTTACCTGTTAGTGTAGGAGAGAAGTTATTATCTCTAGCATTATTAGGTAAATAAAATCCTCCTTTTTTGCGCACCCTACTATTATAGTTATCAAAACCAGATATCGTTGCTTCAATTTTATCGCGAATTAAATCGTAATTTGAAGCTAAATCACTCCATTTTACAATACTGTTTTTTAAAGTAGCTTCAGCCATTTTAGCAACAATAGTAGGTTCGCTTAACAAGTATTCTGATAAAGGATCTAAATGCCCCTTAGATTGATGCACAACACCCATTGAGTTTTCTACTGAAACAAATTGTTCACCAGAACTTTGAACGTCTTTTTCTGAACGTCCTAGACAAGGTAAAATTAAAGCTTGTTTACCATGTATTAAATGACTTCTGTTTAACTTGGTAGAAACGTGTACTGTTAAATCACAATTTCTTAAAGCATCAGCTGTGTATTCTGTATCGGGAGTAGCAGAAATAAAATTACCTCCCATACCAATAAATACTTTTGCTTTATTAGCATGCATAGCTTCAATAGCAGCTACTACATCATAACCATGTTTTCGTGGAGTTTTAAATTTAAATTCTCTCTCTAGACTATCTAAAAAAACGTCTTTAGGTTTTTCCCAAATACCCATAGTACGATCTCCTTGTACATTAGAATGACCACGAACAGGACAAGTACCAGCTCCTTTTTTACCAATACTCCCTTTTAAAAGTAATAGATTTACAACTTCACGAATATTATCAACAGCATTTTTATGCTGTGTTAACCCCATGGCCCAACAAATAATTATCTTATCGTTATTTATTATAAGCTCAGTAGCCTCTTTTATTTCTTTTAAACTTAAACCAGTTTGAGGGAGCAAACTTTCAATACTATAATTGTCTAAATCTTCTAAAAACTCATCTATTCCATATGTTTTTTCTTTGATAAACTGATGATTGAAAACTGAATTTGGTTTCTCATTTTCTCTTTCTTTCATCAATTTTAAGATGATTTTTAATAATGCTACATCACCATTGATTTTAACTTGAAGAAATAAATCGGTTAATTTTTGACCTGAACCTAACCATTTTAAAGGATTTTGAGGATCAACATAATTCATTAATCCAACTTCTGGAAGTGGATTAATAGTCATTATTTTACCTCCATTCTTTTTAGTTTCTGATAATGCTGTTAACATTCTTGGATGATTTGTTCCAGGATTTTGCCCCATAACAATCACCAAATCAGCATGATTAAAATCGTCTAAAGTAACCGATCCTTTACCAATGCCTAAGGTCTCTGAAAGTGCACTACCACTACTTTCATGACACATATTAGAACAATCTGGTAAGTTGTTAGTACCAAACTGACGCACAAAAAGTTGATATAAATAAGCGGCTTCATTACTCGTTCTACCAGAAGTGTAAAAAATAGCTTCGTCTGGTGAGTCTAAATCGTTTAATTCTTTCCCTATCAGCTTAAAAGCATCATCCCAAGATATTTCTTCATAATGAGAACTTCCTTCTTTTAAAACCATTGGATGTGTGATTCTTCCACTTTTTCCGATTTCATAATCAGACCATTCAGACATTTCTTCAACAGAATGCGTAGCAAAAAATAGGGGAGAAACTCTATTTTTAGTAGCTTCTTCAGCTATTGCTTTTGCTCCGTTTTCACAGTATTCAGCTAAAAAAGCTCTTTTTTCATCTGGATCGGGCCATGCACAACCAGGGCAATCAAAACCATTTATTTGATTGATGTTTTTTAGTAAACTGATTCCTTTAGCAACACCAGTTTCAGTAAAAACATGATTTAAAGCTGATTTAATTGCTTTTGTTCCTACTGCTTTTTCAGGAATATCTATAAGCTCAATTCCTGTTAATTTTTCAGGCGGTTGTGCCTGTATTTTTTTATCGCTCATAATTAATATATTGAGGATTTGAATAAATAGTCATTTTCTCGTCTCTGCTAAAACCAATCAAACAAATTCCGAATTCTTTAGCAAAATCAACAGCTAAAGATGAACATGCAGATACTGCAATTATTATTGGAATTTTTGCTAGAAAAGCTTTCGATACAATCTCGTAAGAAACACGTCCGCTAACCAACATATAATTGGCATTTTTAAGCTTATTATTATTAAGTAAATCACCAACACATTTATCAACTGCGTTATGACGTCCAATATCTTCTTTTATAGTTAATAGCTCTTTTTTTGAATTAAAAACTGCACATGCATGGCTTCCGCCAGTTTTCTTAAATAAAAACTGCAAATCACTCATTTTTAAAAACATATCAATACTTATATTAACTGATTCTTTAATATTGTTTTTTAATGAATTACCATTTGTTTTTAAATCACCTAATTCTTTTTTACCACAAATTCCGCAAGAGGAAACCGACAAAAGAGTTCGTTTATTTAAATAACCTTTACCTAAACTTTCTTTAGAGATATCCACATTTAAAACAGCTGAAAAATCATCATTGTTTTCAATAAAACTAATGTTTAAATTTTCCTCTTTTTTATATATGTCTTCAGCATATAATAAGCCTCTTACAAGCTCTACGTCATTGCCCGGAGTTCTCATAACAACGGTATAGGCTTCTTTATTTATATTAATTTGTAATGGAGCTTCAATAACTAAGTTGTCTTCTATTTTTGATGAAGATTTTTTTGAAAGCTTTATAGATTGGTAAACACTTGCTTGTTTCATGTTATAAACAAATGTACTTAAAAGTAAGGGAATTGAAAAGCCTTGTTTGAGTCAAGGCTTTTCGGCATGTTTTATTACCCCTTAACGAACAAAACACGCCTGAGATAGGGACTCATTTGCTTAACAAACGGTAAAAAACTAGATTTATTGCAGTAAGGGCCTAATTAATTTTTACACAATCAATAACAATTAATTCATTGTTCATATCTGTAGAAAAAAACAAATAAACATCTCCACCATCTTTTAACTTTGTTTCTTTTCTGATTTGAGCAACGGTTTTAGGGAAATTTCTTGTAGTAATATTTGCCTTTTTCGCGGTAATATGCTTTTTTAATTTCTTTTTATTGTAGGGAAATACATTTTGAATTTTAAAAATTCTACCTGGAAAATCTTCTAATACTTCTTTTGAGGTATATAAATGAGAATGTTGATGAAGCTTATTTACTTTTAACTGATGACTTACTTCAGAAAATCCACCAGATTTTAATATAGCAGCATTAGGTTCGTATAAGTAATTTTCAGGTAACGAGTAAGTTGAGTCAGCATCTAAACTTAATTTAAGATAAAAATATTGAATACTGTTTTTCAATATGTTAGATGTTTTTACCTCAATAACCCCTTTAAAACTTTGTTCGAGTAAAAAAAGCAACTCTTTTACTTCGTTATTTACCGATACTATATGAATTTCTTTGACAAATTTCAATTCATTTATAGTAGAAGTGATATCTAATATTGGAGAGTTTTTTATTAAAAGTGTATCTGATTTTTCAAACAAAAAATCAATATTTTCAGGAACATTAGGTAAACAATCTTTCAATAAAAAGACCTTTCCTTTTAAATCATTTCTTCTTGAAGGGTCAATATAAATACAATCGAATTTTTGAGTAGTTCTTTTTAAATATTCTAATCCGTCTTGTGCAATTGTTTTAATGTTATCTACTCCAAATTCTTGGTAGTTATAGTTGACTATTTCAGATAGTTTCTGATTAATTTCACAATGAATAACTTCATCAAAATGTTTTGAAAAAGCAAAACAATCAACACCAAAACCACCTGTTATATCAATAATTGATTTTCCTTCAATAATTTTAGACTTATAATTAGCAGTAATTTCAGACGAAGTTTGTTCAATACTTAGCTTAGGAGGATAGTAGATATTACTACAATTAAACCAAGTTGGTAGCTTTTTTTGAGATTTTTGTTTAGCTATTATTTGGTTCGCTAACTCTTGTATAGTTACATTTTTAAAAGGACTTCCTTTTAAAATTAACTCATTAATGTTTGCTTTTAAATTTTCGTTTATAAAAAGCTGAACATCTTTATGTAAAATATCTTTATTCAAAATTAATTATAACCTTTTACATCACCCATATCTAAAGTACCGATAGGCAACTGATGTTTCGTTGGTAAAATTGCACCCGACTGGGTTGTTGCCCAATCATTCCAAGTGGCTTTCATACCTCCAGTAGGTATAATAGATACCCACATTTTGAATGAAGTAGGTTTTCCTGATTCGTCTAAGATCCATAAATATGAATCTCCAGGAGTCGAACCTCCACTAGTGTAAGTTATCATTAATGCTTTTTTATCATTATATGAAACAACTTTACGTTTAATTCCATCTTCAAAAACCTTATAAGGAGCAACTAACCAAAAACTATCATTGTTAAAATAATCAGTTGCTTTTTTTAGTATTTCTGGATTATCAACCAATTTAGCATCAACGAAAACTTTACTTTTTTCAGGTGATTTTGTGTCTAGAATAATTTTATTATTATCCCAAGATACATCCACTGTATTTTCTTGTTTATCCCATTTATAAAAATGTTTACCTCTAAATGACCATTCTAAAAAGCGAGTGTTTTTATACGCTTCATAATTCAATATATTTAACATTTTCGAAGCTAAAGCATCTGCCTCAATACCTTCTTCACCTTTAGGTAAACTTTCATTACTAGTATAATATAAAACTCCTAGCCCTACTGTAACAAATAACAGTATTACTCCAATTATTTTAAAGACTTTTTTCATGATTAGGCAGTTATTAATTGTTTGATACCTTTAGCAAGTTCATCAGCAGCTTTTGGATAATTTCTAAACCATAATTCAGGTTCAATTAATTCTAATTCAGCAATCGCTAGTTTATTATCATTATCCATAAAAACATCTACACGCGCATAAATAGGCAGTTCTTTACAAGCTTTTACAGCATTTTCAGCAAATTCTATTTCAGACTGAGTAGGAGAGTAGTCGTGTACCGTTCCTCCAAAATCATCTTGCACTCTAAAATCTCCGTGTTTTGCTATTTTTAAAACAGCGTGGGTATACTTACCGTTCATTACCATTAAAGATATTTCTCCTTTATCAACGATGTTTTTTTGAAAGGGCTGTAGAATCATAGCTTCTTCTGAAATTAATTTAGAAAAAACTTCTTCATGCTCTACAATATTTTCTGGGTTAATCTTATATGTATGTCTTCCTCCACCAGAAATACATGGTTTTAATACAAACTCAGTTAACTTATACAGATTTGCTAATTCTTGTAAATTTCTTTTCTCAGCAAGTTCAACAAAATAAGATTCACAGATATGAACTCCGTTTTTTTGTAAATCTAACAAATAGTGTTTGTCAATATTCCAACGAATAATATTTTCAGAATTTAATAAAATTGTTTGTTGACTTACTTTATTTAACCAAACAGAAAATTCAGAAAAACGATCAAAATAATCCCAAGTAGTTCTGAATAAAATATATTTAGTTGACGACCAATCAAAAGTTGCGTCATCCCAAGCAAGTCTCCCAACTTTTAAACCTTGTTTTTCTAAAGCAATTTTTACATAATTGTCTTCATCTAAAACATTTTGAATATAAATATCAATTTCTTTAGGATTAATATACCTAGGGTCGGTAAGAATAATTACATCATAAATTTTCATAGGCGAAATTTACGATAATTTACGATGCAATAAAATGATTATTTGTTTTGTTGATAATAGGCTAAAACATGTTCTGGTATTGAAACACCTTCTATTAATTTTTCATCAGAAACAGGATATTCTGCAACTTGTTTTATAGGAACAACACCAGCCCATATCGGCAAACTGTAATCTTCTGGTTCATCATTAACCCCTACATCTCTAATTTTTGCAGAAGCAGTTTCTATGGTAAACTCTACGACTAAAGTTCTATCTAATTCTTTTTGATGCATTGGGCGAAGTGAACCCCAATGATTAGGCATCATTTGATTAACAATCCACCCTAAAATTTGCGATTTATCGCTGTCTTTTTCTATCTTTTTTAAGCTTCCAAAAAGTGTAGCAGAACGATAGTTAACAGAGTGATGTAATCCAGATCGTGCTAAAACTAATCCGTCTAAATGCATTACGGTTATTGATGTTTCTTCACTTTTTAAAATAGATAGCAGCATTCTGTTTGCTGTAGAGCCGTGAATATATATTTTATCATCTCTACGTGCATATGCCATCGGAATAGTAATTGGTTTACCGTCATATATGTAGCCTACATAACATAGAAAACCTGCATCTAAAATGGTATTAATTTTTTCTACATCATAAATAGCTCTATTCTGACCTCGCTTTACACGATTCAGTTTAGTTTTTTCGTATTCTTTCATAATTATATTTTTTTAGAGAAAACGATATTATCGTACCCTTTACCATTTACTAAAAAGCTTAATTCACCTACATTTTTAAATTCATTTTTTTCGTAAAATCGAATCGCTCTATTATTCTTAACATAAACTGAAAGCCACATCGTGTCAAATTGCAATTTCTTTGCTTTTTGCTCAGTGAAATCTAAAAAATGCTTCCCTAATTTCATCTGTAAAAAATCAGCAAGAATATAAATTCTTTCTAATCGACAACTGTTTTTTGACTCCACATTTTCGTGAGTGGCTTTTAATACAAGTTTTACGTAGCCAACAGGCAATTCATCTACATAGAGAATAAGAAATAAATTATTATTGTTTTTAATATCCTCTCTAGTTTTTACTACTGAAAAAGATTTAGTCAAGTATTTTAACAAATCTGTTTTATCTTCAATAAAATTCCCATGAGATTCTACATAAGTAACACGCCCTAGCAACGCTAAAATCTCAGCGTCAGATTCTTTTGCTTTTTTTATTTCAATCATCTTTTTTCCGGTGAAATATTTTTAAATTTTTCTGAATTTATTTTAGTCTTATCCAAATCTTTTGGTTTAAAAACTTTATCTGTAGATGCTGGATATTTCTCAATCATTTTTGAAGGTCGGATCGGTCTATTCACAAAATTACCTGAACAACTTGGGCACACATTCTCAAATATTTCTAAAGCACAAGTTTTACAATAAGTGCACTCAAAAGAACAAATCATTGCTTCTGTTGATGTGTTGGGTAAATCTTTACCACAATGCTCGCAGTTTGGTCTAATATCTAACATTATAAATAGCGTTCTTTAATAACTTCTATATGCCAAACACTATGACCTAATAAAATAAAAGCACAAGCTCTTGCAGAAACTGGTGAATTACTTGCTGCTCCCATGTTACTTAAATTTTCTTCAGAAATACTATTGATGAGATTTATAGAGTTTAAACGAGTTACAGTAAATTCATGAAGTAAAGCTTCGATAGTTTTTTCATTAGCTCCTGAAGGTTCTATATAAACATCTTGATCAAATCCTATTAAAGGAGTTGTGTCTTTTCTTGCAATTCGAAAAAAACGGTACATAAATATTCGCTCTGTATCAATAATATGTTGTAAAACTTCTTTAATACTCCATTTTTCTGGCTGATATTTATATTCTAATTTTTCATTTGGAATTGAAGAAAAGAAATCAATTACCATTTTTTTGTCATCTTCAAAACCAGTTGCTAATTCTGTATTATCAGATACTTTATTAATATATCTTTTATAGTACTCGTTGTATTCTGTTGATTTTAAATCTTGTTTAATCATTCTTTAGTTGTTTTGTTATCCAAAAATACTACTTTTATGGACTACAATATTCGTCCAGAATAAAAATAATAAATAGTCCAGATGTTTCCGTATAAAACCAGCTTAATATTAAATAGAAAAAGTAAAGAACCTTTGTATTTACAACTATCTAATCAATTTATTAATTTAATTAAAGAAGGGAAGTTGACTTCTGGAACTAAATTAATTGGCTCAAGAAGTTTAGCAGAATTACTAAATATACACAGAAAAACGGTGGTTTCGTGTTATGAGGAATTGAGTTTACAAGGTTGGGTAGAAAGCATTTCTAAAAAAGGAACTTTTGTACATAACAACTTGCCCTTATTAGATCAGTCTAAATTGATAGAAGCTCAATCAAAGAATGAGAAAAACAAATCAGGATTTACATTTTATGCTAATGAAATTTTTCCTCATAAAGTAAGTGTAAAAAAAGAAAACACAATCTACATAAATGACGGAACATCAGATGGAAGATTGATTCCTACTGAAGAAATTGCAAGAACATACCGAAGAATTGCATCTAAAAAGAACATCTATAAAGAAATGGGCTATGGCTCTACTTTTGGTAATGATAAATTACGATTAACTTTAGTAGAATACTTAAACACTACTAGAGGTTTACAAATTACAAAAGATAATATTCTAATAACTCGAGGAAGTCAAATGGGAATCTGGTTATCTTCTCAGTTATTACTAAAAAGTAAAGATGTAATTGTTGTAGGTGAAACTAACTACGCTTCTGCAGATTATAATTTTTTAGATCAAAAAGCTACTTTAAAAAGAGTTGCTGTAGATGAGAATGGGCTTGTAATAGATCAGATTGAAGAGCTCTGTAAAAAACAACAGATAAAAGCTGTTTACGTTACTTCACACCATCATCACCCAACAACAGTAACCTTATCAGCCGAACGAAGAATTCATTTATTAAACTTAGCTAAAGAGTATAATTTTGCGATTATTGAGGATGATTATGATTACGACTTTAATTACAATCATGCACCTATTTTGCCGTTAGCAAGTCATGATAATAACGGAAATGTTATTTACATTGGTTCTATTTGTAAAACTGTGGCACCAGTTTTTAGAATCGGTTATTTAATAGCTTCTAAAGAGTTTGTAAATGAAGCAGCAAAACTCCGTGGATTTGTAGATAGACAAGGAGATGCACTTTTAGAATTAACGTTTGCTGATTTTATTAAATCTGGTGATTTAGATCGTCATATAAGAAAGGTGATGAAAATTTATAAGCAACGTAGAGATTTATTTTGTCAATTATTAAAAGACAAATTAAGTAATTATTTTGAGTTTAAAATCCCAAAAGGAGGAATGGCTGTTTGGGTAAAACTAAATAAGAAATACTCTTGGAAACAAGTAGAAATTGAAGCAAGAAAGCATCAATTGGAAATAGGCGAGTGGCAACGCTATGATTTAGCAAACACAAAACATAATGCAATAAGAATTGGGTTTGCCTCTTACAATGAAGAAGAAATTCATAAACTGATTTCTGCTTTAAAAATAACAATGATTGCTATTACAAACTAGCTTTAATCATTCTATCATTACCAAATAAATCTTTACGAAGTTCTATGTTTTTAAAGCCCTTTTCTTTTAGCATATCAACGGTTTCTTTTCCTAAATATTGATTGATTTCAAAAAACAATAATCCCTTTTTAGTAAGCGATTTTTTAGCTAAATCAGCGATCTTATTATAAAAAATCAACGGATTGTCATCTTCTACAAACAATGCTAAATGAGGTTCATTTTCTAAAACATTGTTTTTTATCTCTATTTTCTCAAGGTTTCTTACATAGGGTGGATTTGAAACAATAATATCGTATTCTTTAAGCTCATCAGTTTTTAGAATATCCTTTTTAATAAAATCAACCGAAACATTATTTAAAGTAGCATTCTTATTTGCAATTTTTAAAGCTTCTTCAGAAACATCAATTGCACTAACCGTTGCTTCAGGTAAATATTCTGCAAGTGTAATAGGTATGCATCCCGTACCGGTACCAATATCTAAAATAGTAACATTTGAATCCTTATCAGCCTCAGATAAAATCCATTCTACTAACTCTTCAGTTTCTGGTCTAGGTATTAGAGTATTGGTATTAACTTTAAAAGGTAATCCATAAAACTCAGTATAACCTAAAATATACTGTATAGGTTCTTCATTTTTTAATCGAATAATAGCTTCATGAAATAATTCTTTCTTTTCTTTAGTAATTTCAAAACCTGGTTTCATTGTTAAATCAATTCGTTGAAAACCTAAATATTCTTCGATTAAAAAAAAGAAAAAAGTATCTATTTCTGTTTGAGGATATAAACCCTCAAGCTCTTTATTAAAAAAAGTTCTAATATTCTTAAGTCTCATTTTATAATTCTTTTAGCATCCATACACTACAAGAATAATGCCCTGTATTTCCCAAAGGCTTTTCTAAACTTACAAATCCGTTTTTTCTATATAAAACTCTAGCTGCTTCCATATAAGGCATAGTTTCTAAGTAACATTGCTCAAAACCTTTTGATTTAGCATTAGATAAGCAATGGTTTATTAATTTACTTCCTAATCCTTTTCCTCTCGCAATAGGCAAAAAATACATTTTCTGTAGTTCACAAACATTTCCTTCAAAATTATCAAGAGAAGCAAAACCTGCGCCTCCAATAATTTTATCATCTTGCTCTATTACAAAGTAAGAAGATTTCTCTTTTTGATATGTTTCAAACATTTCATCAGTAGCCTTATCTTCATAAGCTGTTCCTGTTTTTGGAGCTCCAAACTCAATTAAAACATCACGAATGACTTGTGCTATTTGTGCGTTATCTTCAGGTTTAATTTCTCTTATAATAAAATCAGAAGTAATCATAGGAATATAGTACTTTTGCAAGAGCAAAGTACCAAAAAAAAACACGAATACACATGAAGAAATTTGTTTATTTTTTAGCATTAATCGTATTAATTATTAGTTGTTCTATAAAAGAGAAACCTGTTTTCTTAAAGGTAGATGACATTAAAATAATTTCTTTTGTTTCTGATACTGTTAGAATTGGTGCAAATGCTTTCTTTAAAAACCCAAATGATATTGGAGGCAAGATTTCAACTGATGAAATTAAAGTTATCATAAACGGAGTTGAAGTAGCGCAAGTTTCATCTGATGAATTTAAAGTTCCAGCTCGTGAAGATTTCACAATTCCCTTAAAAGTAGTTATTCCTGCTAAAAAAGTATTTGATAACAATAAAAACGGAATTTTAGGAGGTATACTAACATCATTATTAAATCAAAGTTTAAAAGTGCAGTTTAAAGGTGATTTAAACTATAAAGTTTTTGGTATTTCTCATACGTATCCAATAGACAAAACTGAGGACGTTAAAATAAAGCTATAATTTTTTGAATCACGAAAAATACATACAACGCTGTTTACAACTTGCTAAAAACGGAATTGGAACCACAAGACCTAATCCATCTGTAGGTGCAGTTGTAGTTCATAATAATAAAATTATAGGAGAAGGTTATACATCTCCTTATGGAGGAAATCATGCTGAAGTAAACGCTATAAATTCTGTAACAAATACAGAACTTTTAAAAGAAGCTACTATTTACGTTACGTTAGAACCGTGTTCACATTATGGAAAAACACCGCCTTGCGCTGATTTAATTGTAAAAAGTAAGATTCCTAATGTTGTTATAGGATGTTTAGATACAAATAGTCTAGTAGCAGGTAAAGGAATCGAACGACTCGAAAATTCTGGTTGCAATGTAGTTGTTGGAATTTTAGAGAAAGAATGTAAAGAACATCACAAACGATTTTTTACAGTTCAAAATAAAAAACGCCCTTATATTATTTTAAAATGGGCAGAAACAACTAATGGATTTATAGCTCCGCTAACTAAAAATGCACAAAAACCTGTTTGGATTTCCAATCAATACTCACAACAGTTAGTGCATAAATGGAGAAGTGAAGAGCATGCTATCCTAGTTGGTACGAATACGGTTATTGCTGATAATCCATCATTAAATGTTCGTAGTTGGACAGGAAACAACCCTATTAGAATTGTTTTAGATAAAAATTTACGAATTCCTACAGATGTAAATGTTTTTGACAATAACGTAAAAACAATTGTTTTAACAGGTTCAAAAAACAAAATTGAACCCCAAGAAGATCTACTTTTTAAACAAATAGATTTTTCTCCTAATCTAGCTGAGCAAGTTTGTACTGTTCTTCAAGAAGAAAATATTCAATCAATAATTATAGAAGGAGGTGCTAAAACTTTACAAACTTTTATTGATGCTAATTTATGGGATGAGGCTAGAGTTTTTACTGGTCTAAATGAATTTAAGAGTGGGGTAGAAGCACCTGTTTTAAAAGGAAAATTAAAAAAAGAAGAAAGCATCGGAAGCGATGTATTAAAGATATATATAAATGATTAAAAATATCATTTTTGATTTTGGTGATATATTCATCAATTTAGATAAAGAAGCTACTTATAAAGAGTTAGCAAAATTAGGAGTTACTGAGATTACTGATGAAATGTTACAACAATATTATCAGTATGAGATGGGACTTATTTCAACTGAAGAGTTTATCAACTTTTTTTATGAAAAATTTTCAATCCCTAAGAAAGATTTAGTTTTTGCTTGGAATGCGATTTTATTAGATTTCCCTAAGCATAGATTAGCCTTTTTAAAGAAGTTAGTAGTCACTAATAAATACCGCATTTTCTTATTAAGTAATACAAACGACTTACATATTTCTTGGATCCAAAACGATTGGGGAATGAAATTATACAATGAGTTTAAAAACTGTTTCGAACAATTTTATTTGTCTCACGAAATCAATTTTAGAAAACCAAATGCTAATATTTATGAGTTTGTTTTAAATGAAAATAAATTAGAAGCTTCGGAAACTATTTTTATTGATGACACTAAAGAAAATACAGATGCAGCTAAAGAATTAGGAATGCATGTTTGGCACTTAATCCCTGGAGATGATGATGTAGTTGATTTATTAAAAAGAAAAGAGTTTATAGCGTGATTTATTTAGTTTTAAGTATTCTAATTTCGAGTTTATTATTTGTTATTTTCAAACTCTTTGATGTTTTTAAAATCAATACGCTTCAAGCCATTGTTGTTAACTACGCAATTGCTTTATCGTTTGGATTGTTTACATCAAGTACACCTTTATCTATTTCAGAAATTACACAACAACCTTGGTTTACCGGTGCTTTCTGTTTAGGTTTCTTATTCATATCGGTATTTAATGTGATGGGGATAACCGCACAAAGAAACGGATTGTCAGTAGCGTCAGTTGCAGGTAAAATGTCTGTAGTAATTCCAATTATTGTTGGAATATTTGTTTATAAAGAGAGTGTTGGTTTAGTAAAAATTATTGGAATCTTAATGGCTTTGATTGCTGTTTATTTATCATCAGCAAAAAGCGATACCTCTCCTGTAAAATTTAAAAACCTACTATTTCCTTTATTACTTTTCGTAGGCTCAGGTTGTATTGATGCTGGATTAAAATATGTAGAATCTACTTATGTTTCAGACGGAGCTGTACCAATGTTTTTAGCCACTATTTTTGGTTGTGCATTTATATTAGGAACTTTTGTTGTAATCACTCAAATGATTAATGGTAAATTTAAGTTTCATTGGAAAAATTTAGTAGGAGGAATTGCTTTAGGAATCCCTAATTATTATTCAATGGAATTTTTAATAAAAGCTTTACAAACAAAAGGTTTAGAAAGTTCAACATTATTTACCATTAATAATGTATCTATTGTAATATTAACCACAGTTTTTGCATTGGCTTTCTTTAAAGAAAAGCTGATTAAGAAAAATTGGATTGGTATTGGGTTGGCAGTAATTAGTATTTTATTAGTAGCTTCGGCATAATGAGCGAGATTAAAGACACTTATAAAACAATTGATGTTCCTTCAGAAGAAACATTATTTAAAGACCGTAATAGTAAATTTTTCGGATATGCTTTTCCTGTTTTTAATGAGAGAGATGTAAAAGAAGCTATTGAAGGCTTAAAAAAGAAGCATCATACTGCACGTCATTTCTGCTATGCATGGCAATTTGGCACAGAGACTATTCGATTTAGAGCTAATGACGATGGTGAACCAAGTAACTCTGCTGGAATGCCAATTTATGGTCAAATACAAGCTTTTGATGTGACTAATATTTTAATCGTATCTGTTCGTTATTTTGGAGGAACTAAACTAGGAGTAGGGGGATTAATTAATGCATATCGAAATTCAGCACAACTCGCTTTAGAAGCTTCAGAAATTATTGAAAAAACGATTGATATTCGATATAAACTTTCTTTTGGATACGATATGATGAATAAAGTACAACGTATTGTAAAAGAGCGAAACCTTAATATTATTGGTCAAAAATTAGAAATGGATTGTGAATACACGATTTCAGTTCGTAAAAAAGAAGCGCAAATGATTTTCGATATTTTTGATAATCTATTTAAAGTTGAGATTATAGAAATCGTATAGTAAGTTTAGTAAGCTCTTTAATATACTACACAAATGAAAATTTATATATTTATTGATTTTTAAAATGAGTTAAAAAAATATTATTATAATGGTAAAGAAAAAGAATAATATTCAAACATGGATAGCAATAGTTTCAATTATAGTCCCGATTTTAGTTACATTTTTCATTAAACTTATAGAAAATGAAAATAAAGAACTTAGTATTTATTTTAAGCAAACTGAAAAAGTTTTAATAAAAAAGACTACAATTAATAATAATATAGCATTATCCTATGATTCTATAAATGTTGAAAATATTTCTATAGCGGAAATTATAATTGAGAACTCTGGAAATACACCTTTAACTAAGTTAGATTTTGAAAAAGAGGGGTTTGAATTAATAGTAACGCCTAATGTAAAAAAAAATAAAAATAATACATTACCTTATTTGATGGATGTTACTTGCAGTGAAAATGCCAAGCAAAGAGGTTCTGAATTAAGTTTTTCAAGTAACGAAAAAAATGGAGTTATTGAATATCTGCCTTCTTTATTGAATAAAGGAGATAGAGTAATTCTTGAAGTTTACATTCCATTAGACACAAAAATTAATTTAGATTATAATGGAAAAATAAAAGGAGGCATGATAAAATCTCCTATTTTGTATTCAGATATTAAAAAAACGTCAAAATTAGAAGACTTAATCACTTCAATTAATAACATCTTTTTATTTAAATATTTTACAGTAATCTTATTTGCTTTGCTTTTTAGTACTATGATTATAGGAGCAATATCTTTAGAATCACTATCTACAAATGATACGAATAAGTGGTCAGACATGAATATTCAATCAAAGTTTTTTATGATTCTTATGATTCTTTTTTCTCTTTTATTTCTAATACTATTAATTGCTTCTGTTATAATATAATTTTTTTAATTAAAATTATCTTGTCACCCATTTAAAAACCTAAACCTTTGTAGGTTATCTCAATAAAACTTCGTAAATTTGCACGCCTTTTTACAAGAACAGATTTATAAAAGGTGTAAAACATATTTATATAAGTTTAATTTCTCTTGGCGTTAGTATTGTTAAAAATCTGACTAACAAAAAGATACAAAGTAATTTTCAGGATGTCTGAAGAAACAAAAACAGTAGCTGCTGAGGCAGTGAACCCAGCAGAATTTTTAGCAACTTTTAACTGGCACAAATACGAAGAAGGTATTGATGAAGTTGATGAAGCTAAATTAAAAGAATTCGAACAAGCGTTAGAAGGAACAGTAGGTTTCGTAAACGAGCGTGATGTAATCGAAGGTAAAGTAACAAGAATTACTGATAGAGATGCAATTATCGATATCAATTCTAAGTCAGAAGGAGTTATTTCTTTAAACGAATTCCGTTACAACCCTAACTTAGCTGTTGGAGATACAGTAGAAGTATTAGTTGACAAAAGAGAAGATTCTTCTGGTCAATTAGTATTATCTCATAAAAAAGCTCGTGTAATTAAAGCATGGGATAGAGTAAATAACGCTCACGAAACTGGTGAAATCGTTAACGGTTTTGTTAAGTGTAGAACTCGTGGAGGTATGATCGTTGATGTATTTGGTATTGAAGCTTTCTTACCAGGTTCTCAAATTGATGTGAAGCCTATTAGAGATTACGATCAGTATGTAGAAAAAACTATGGAGTTCAAAGTTGTTAAAATCAACCACGAATTTAAGAACGTAGTAGTTTCTCATAAAGCGTTAATCGAAGCTGATTTAGAAGATCAAAAGAAAGAAATCATCGGTCAATTAGAAAAAGGACAAGTATTAGAAGGTGTTGTTAAAAACATTACTTCTTATGGTGTCTTTGTTGATTTAGGTGGTGTTGACGGATTAGTACATATTACTGATTTATCTTGGTCTCGTATCAACCACCCGAACGAGGTTGTTGAATTAGATCAAAAATTAAACGTTGTAATCTTAGACTTTGATGATAACAAGTCTAGAATCCAATTAGGATTAAAACAATTATCTGCTCACCCTTGGGAAGCTTTAAACTCTGAATTAAAAGTTGGAGATAAAGTAAACGGTAAAGTAGTTGTTTTAGCTGATTACGGTGCATTCGTAGAAGTTGAAGAAGGTGTTGAAGGATTAATTCACGTTTCTGAAATGTCTTGGTCTACACACTTACGTTCTGCAGGAGACTTCGTAAAAGTTGGAGATACAGTAGAAGCTCAAATCTTAACATTAGACCGCGAAGAGCGTAAGATGTCTTTAGGTATGAAGCAATTACACCCAGATCCATGGACTGATATTACTACTAAGTACCCTGTAGGTTCAACGCATACTGGTACTGTACGTAACTATACTAACTTCGGTGTATTCGTAGAATTAGAAGAAGGTATCGACGGATTAGTTTATATCTCTGATTTATCTTGGACTAAGAAAATTAAGCACCCATCAGATTTCGTAACTGTTGGTGATAAATTAGAAGTTCAAGTATTAGAATTAGATGTTGAAAACCGTAAGTTAAACTTAGGACATAAGCAAACTCAAGATAACCCTTGGGATGCTCACGAAGCTACGTATGCTATCGGATCAACTCACGAAGGTACAATCAAAGAGAAAAATGATAAAGGTGCAACAGTAACTTTTGCTGATGGTATCGAAGCATTTGCTCCAACTCGTTTCTTAGAAAAAGAAGACGGATCTAAATTAGCTAAAGGTGATACTGTACAGTTCATCGTTACTGAATTTAGTAAAGAGTACCGTAGAATTGTTGTTTCTCATACTTCTATCTTTAAAGAAGAAGAAAAGAGAAATATCAAAGCTGCTGCTAAAAAAGCCAATGATGCTGAAAAAACTACATTAGGTGATATCGGTGGATTAGCTGAATTAAAGAAGAAAATGGAAGGGAAATAAATCTCTGATATTATAAACTTTATAAAACCGCTACATATGTAGCGGTTTTTTTATGCACTTAATTGTAACATTTGTTACAGTTAAAGCCTTCTAAGTTTTATCATATTTTCTTAAATACCGTTATATTTGTGTTCAAATAAAAATTAATATGACACTTATCAAATCTATATCAGGAATCAGAGGTACAATCGGTGGAAACACTGGTGATAATTTAACTCCTATTGATGCTGTAAAATTCGCTTCTGCTTACGGAGCTTTTATAAAAAAGAGAAATCCAGATGCTAAAAAAATCAAAGTAGTTTTAGGTAGAGATGCTCGTATATCGGGTAAAATGATAAGTAATTTAGTAGCAAATACTTTAGTTGGTTTAGGTATAGATGTAGTTGATTTAGGTTTATCTACCACACCAACAGTAGAAGTTGCTGTTCCGTTAGAAAAAGCTGAAGGAGGAATAATTTTAACCGCTTCGCACAATCCAAAACAATGGAATGCTTTAAAATTATTAAATGAAAAAGGAGAATTTTTAAATGGTGAAGATGGTGAAGAAATTTTAAAGCTAGCTGAAAGTGAAGATTTTTCTTTTGCTGAAGTTGACGATTTAGGTAAGTACAGAAAGAATAAAAAGTATTTAAAAAAGCATATTAAAGAAGTTTTAAAACTAGATTTAGTAGATGTAAAAGCTATTAAAAAAGCAAAGTTTAAGGTTGTTGTTGATGGAGTTAATTCTACAGGAGGAATCTTTATTCCTGCTTTGTTAAAAGAATTAGGCGTAAAATGTATTGAGTTATATTGTGAACCAAACGGAGAGTTTCCACACAACCCGGAACCTTTAAAAGAACACTTAACGGATATTTCTGAATTAGTCGTTAAGAAAAAAGCTGATTTAGGTATTGTAGTTGATCCAGATGTTGATCGTTTAGCTTTAATTTCTGAAGACGGTTCTATGTTTGGAGAAGAATATACATTAGTTGCTTGTGCTGATTATGTTTTAGGAAGATTAGGTGGAGGAAATACAGTTTCTAACTTATCATCATCAAGAGCTTTACGCGATGTAACAGAAAAACATGGCGGAACCTATACTGCTTCTGCAGTAGGAGAGGTTAATGTTGTACAAATGATGAAAGATACTAATACTGTTATTGGTGGTGAAGGTAATGGGGGTATTATTTATCCAGAATCTCATTATGGACGCGACTCTTTAGTTGGTGTGGCTTTATTCTTATCGCATTTAGCTCATAAAAAAATGTCTTGTAAAGAACTAAGAGATTCTTATCCAAGCTATTTTATGAGTAAAAATAAAATCCAATTAACACCACAAATTGATGTTGATAAGATTTTAGAAACCATGGCTAATAAGTATAAAAACGAAGATGTTAATACGATTGATGGTGTTAAAATCGATTTTGAAAACGAGTGGGTACATTTACGTAAATCGAATACTGAGCCAATTATTAGAATTTATACAGAAAGTACAAGTCAAGAAGCTGCTGATGCATTAGCTGTTAGAGTTATTGATGAAATAAAAGAAGTAATAAAATAATACTCTATTTAAACAAAAGATAGTATTTAGTTAATATTATAAATGTTTTAGAAAAGGTCATTTAAGAGCCTTAATTTTAAACCCCAATACGAATCAGATTATGAATTTAGAACAGTTTTTTGATACTTTTAGAAAAAACATTGTAGGTATCAACCAGACTTATAAATCACCTTATGGTGAGCAAAAAATGATTTATTCTGATTGGACTGCTAGCGGTAGATTGTATAGACCTATCGAAGAGAGCTTATTAAATAAATTTGGTCCATTTGTAGCCAATACACATACCGAAACTTCTACTTCAGGTGCTGCTATGACATTAGCATATCATGAAGCTAGAAATATTATTAAGAACCATGTGAATGCATCAAAAGATGATGTTTTAATCACGGAAGGATCTGGTATGACAGGAGTTGTAAATAAGTTTCAACGTATTTTAGGTTTAAAAATTACGGAGAGTTTAAAAGATCATACCGAAGTTCCTGAGGAATTAAAGCCAATCGTTTTTGTATCTCATATGGAGCATCATTCAAACCAAACTTCTTGGATCGAAACGATTGCTGATGTAGTAGTAGTTCCTTGTAACGATGCTGGTTTAGTATGTTTACATAAGTTTGAAGAAACGATTCAACAATATAAAGACCGACCTATAAAAATAGCTTCAATAGTTGCTGGATCGAATGTAACAGGTATTAAAACTGATTACCATAAAGTAGCTGCATTAATCCATAAATATGGCGGGCTTTGTTTCGTTGATTTTGCATGTTCTGCACCTTATGTAGATATTGATATGCATCCAGAAAAAGAAGATGAGTATCTAGATGCTATTTTCTTTTCTCCTCATAAATTCTTAGGAGGTCCTGGTAGTTCTGGCGTTTTAATTTTTAATAAAAAGTTATATAAAAACATGGTTCCTGATAACCCAGGAGGAGGCACAGTTAGTTATACTAACCCTTGGGGAGGTCATGATTATTTTGATGATGTAGAAACTCGTGAAGACGGTGGTACACCAGCTTTTTTACAAACGATAAAAATAGCATTGTGTATTCAGTTAAAAGATCAAATGGGAACTGATAACATGAAAAAACGTGAAGATGAAATTAATCCCTTACTTTTTGATTGTTTAGAAAATATTGATGGCGTTAAAATATTAGCACCAAATCATAAAGATAGATTGAGTATTTTTTCTTTCTATTTTGAAAAATACCATTTTAATTTAGTGGTTAAATTATTAAACGATCGTTTTGGTATTCAAACGCGTGGAGGTTGCTCATGTGCTGGTACTTATGGTCATTTTTTACTAAATGTAGATCAAGATACTTCTCACAAAATTAAAGATCAGATTTTAGAAGGTTGTAACACAGAAAAACCTGGTTGGGTTCGTTTATCGATTCACCCTACAATAACTAATGAAGAAGTAAAATTTATTTGTAATTCTTTAAAGACTCTTGCTAACAATATAGAAGAATGGTCTAAAGATTATAAATATGATATGATTAAAAACGATTATATACATACTTCTGTTGAACCTGTTGAAAAGGAATTAGTAGCAGATTGGTTTTCTTTATAATATGACAAAAGTAACTACCACTTTTTTAGAAGATAATTACTCAAAAATTAAAGAAACTAAGATTTCTGGTAGGTGGATTACCCTAAAAGATATTAAACCTTTATTTGATGATTTACATATATCTATTAATTTTAATATAGCTGGTAAATCTGAGGAAGATAGAGATATTTATAAATTAAAATTTGGCTCTGGTGAAAGAAGAATACTTATTTGGAGTCAAATGCATGGAAATGAAAGTACAGGTACTAAAGCTGTATTTGACTTTTTAAATTTTATAAAACTATATCCTGATTCAGAAATTGTAAAATCTGTTTTAGATAACTGTGAACTTATTATTGTTCCATTATTAAATCCTGATGGGGCAGAGGTCTATACAAGAGTTAATAGCAATAACATTGATTTAAATAGAGATGCAGTTGACTTAAAAGCTAAAGAAAGTAAAGTTTTACGTAAAATTTTAGACGGCTTTAATCCCGATTTTTGCTTCAATTTGCATGATCAACGAACAATATTTGGGGTAGAAGGAACCAATAACCCTGCAACAATATCTTTTTTAGCTCCATCTGAAGAAGAGACCAGAGAAATTACAAAAGGAAGAAAAGAGACAATGAATGTAATTGTAGCTATGAATTCTTTATTACAACAATTAATTCCTAATCATATTGGTCGTTATACGGATGAGTTTTATCCGACAGCTACAGGAGATAATTTCCAAAAATTAGGACACAATACAATCTTAATAGAAGCTGGTCACTTTCCGGATGATTACGAAAGAGAAATCGTAAGAAAGTATAACTTTTATGCTTTATTACAAGGAATTCATCATATTTCAATAGCTGATAATTTTAAAAACCATACAAGTTATTTAGCTATTCCAAACAATATCAAGAACTTCTACGATGTAATTTATCGTTCGAAAAATAATGAAAAAGATGTCGCTTATCAGTATGCAGAGAAAGTAGAAAATGGTAAATTTGCACTGGCTTTAACTAAAGAAAAAGAAGGCAATTTATCTTCATATCTTGCTCATAAAGAATTCAATAAAAAACAATAATCTTTAAATTTTTCTCAACAAAAGCTTCTTATAATTAGAAAAAATATATATTTTAGCAATACTACTTGAAGAAAACAAAAAAATGAAGAAGTTCGTATTAGATGAAATTGATCATCAAATTTTAGACATTTTAATCGAGAATGCTCGTACACCATTTACAGACATTGCAAAAAAGTTACTAGTTTCAGCTGGTACCATTCACGTACGTGTAAAAAAGATGGAAGATGAAGGTATTATTCAAGGTTCAACACTTACGTTGAATTATGAAAAAATGGGATATTCTTTTATTGCTCATGTGGGTGTATTCTTAGAAAAAACATCTATGACACAACATGTTTTAGATAATTTACGATTAATACCAAATGTTACCGTAGCCTATGTTACTGCTGGTAAGTATAATATTTTTTGTAAAGTAAGAGCAAAAAGTACTAACGATGCAAAAGATATTATTTATCAAATAGATGATATTCATGGTGTTAACAGAACAGAAACTATGATTTCTTTAGAAGAAAGTATTAACGATAAAAAACGTTTAATGCACGCTATTTTTAAAGAGATATAATCTTTTTATAGATTTTAGAAAAGAGTTACAGAAATGTAGCTCTTTTTTTTGCATTTAATTTACTCTTAACTTTACTTATTTAGATTAATTCTAATATATTTGAAAGCTGATAAACTATTTTAAATGAAAATCACAAACCGTAGCTTACACAGAGATTTCGCTTACTTTTATGTAGGTTTAATTATAGCTTTCTCTTTTTCTGGAATTATTTTAAATCATAGGCAAGATTGGTATCCTATGGATTATACTTATGAAAACCAAGATGTTGAATTGAGTCTACCAGAAGACGCTAAAAATATTACAAAAGAGTTTTTAATTGAACAAACCAAAGGTCTTAATGTAAAATACGATGGTCATAGAGTTCGTAATGAAAAACTTAGAATTTACTTTAAAGATAATGCAGTTTTAGACGCTGATTTAAAAACAGGAAAAGGTAGTTTAGAGTTTAAACGAAAAGTACCAATTATTGGTCATTCTATGTATTTACATAAATCAACAAATAGTTTTTGGATTTGGTATTCTGATATTTTCGGTTTGGCAATGTTATTAATAGCAATCACCGGAATTCTAATTCCAGTAGGAAAAAATGGATTTTCTAAAAGAGGGTGGAAGTTAGCTATAGTTGGCATGCTTTTTCCAATACTTTTTTTAGTTTTATTTTCTTAAATAGACCATTTAAAACGATCAAAAATAATAGACCAATCCATAGGAAATTCAGCTTTTATTAACTGATTTTCTTCTGAAAACGGATGTTTAAATTCAAGAGAATAGGCATGTAAAAAAAGGTTTTTACAATCAAAATTATCAATAAACATTACATTGTGATTTTTATCTCCGTATTTAGGATCTCCTATTAGCGGGTGGCTAATTTTATTTGTATGAATACGTAACTGATGTAATCTCCCAGTTTTGGGCTTCATTTCTACTAAACTATATCTTGAAGTATCATAAGGTTTTACAGGAATATCTACGATTGTTTTATCAATTGTTTTAAAATGAGTTTCTGCATCTTTATACACATTAGCATCTCTACCTTTAACAGGTGAATCTATAACTACCGATTCTGGTGAATGTCCTCTAACAACCCCATAATAAGTTTTCTGAATTTCATTATTTGTAAACAACTCTTGAAATTTAGAAACATATTTAGTTTCTTTTGCTAGCAATATTATCCCTGAAGTTTTTCTATCTAAACGGTGAATAGGATAAAACTTCTTTTCAAAATTTTTAAAGAGCAATTGTAATAGCGATTCTTCATCAGCAACATTTCTAGAATGGTGAGCGTGATGTACAACTACATTGTTAGGTTTAGATACACAGATGATATACTCATCTTCATATAAAATATCAACAGTCATAACTACTTAGTAAATGATTTTAAATAAACTAGATTAAATAAAATTAATGATAAAGTACCACAAATTAAAAACCCTACAAATAGAGGTAGAGTAGTGGTTACAACAAATTTACCTATATATGTCGCAATGGGTACTGCCATAATTGTAGATACAAATCCATTGATTGCTGCACCAATTCCAGCAATATGACCAACTGGTTGCATTGCTAAAGCTCTTAGATTTCCAAAAAGGAAACCGATGGCAAAAAATTGCAATCCAAAAAAGGTTAATAATATTGTTATACTAGGGTTTTCTTTCTGATAAAAAAGAAAAATATAAGCAACAGGAATTAAGGTAAATACAATTAAAAAAATAGAAACTAACTTTTGCATTCCTAGTTTCATTACAAGTGTTCCGTTTAAAAAAGTAGCAAATCCAACTGAAATTGCTAAACCAGCAAATATGTATGGAAATTCATCAACTAGATTATATTGCTCTTGAAAAATTTGTTGTGAAGCGCTTAAGTACACCATAAACGACCCTGTAATAAAACCAGAAATCAATGTAAAAACTATTGCCTGTTTATGTTTTACAAACTCTTTTGTTCCATCAACAAAAAGATTTAACGATAGTTTTATTTTATTCTCTTCTTTTAAAGTTTCCGGCTGACGTTTCCATAACCAAAACATTACTAAAACTCCAAAAATTAATTGACTATAAAATATTGATTTCCATCCATAAGCATCTAACATTAATTTACCTAAAGCTGGTGCTATTACCGGAACCAAAATAAAAATAACAACAATAAACGACATGATTTTCGCCATATAATCACCACTAAAACTATCTCTAACCATAGCGATACTTATGGTTCTTGGAGCAGAAAGTCCGATACCTTGTAAAATACGTCCAAAAACCATCATTTCTAAACTAGTAGCACTTACACATATAAAACTAGCGATGACAAAAAGTAAAAAACCTCCATAGATAACGGGTTTTCTTCCTAAACTATCAGAAACAGGGCCAGATATTAATTGACCAAACCCTAATCCTAAAAAAATCATGGTTACTAATAGCTGATTATCATTAGAGTTTTGTTGAACACTAAGACTAATTCCTATTTGTTCTAAAGCAGGTAATAACGCATCGATAGACAAGGCTACTAACGACATTAAAGATGCCATTAAGGCAATAAATTCAAGCTTTGATTGCTCTTTTTGTTTTTGCATTCAGCAAATGTACTGCCTTTATTGCGACTAGAAAGTTATTCGCATAAAAAAGACCACTTTTACATGGTCTTTTAAAACAAACAAAAATTATGACTTTATTTTTTCAAGCAATATCATTAAATTTTTAATCTTTTCTTTGTGCTGAGTAACTAACTTGTTTCCTTTTATTTTTAAAACTACATTAGGTACATCTCTTTTAATTTTCTCTTCAGATGAAAAAGCAATTGTTTCGAGCTCTTGTTTTATTTCTTCAATTTCTTTTGATGTTAGTTTAAACTCATGTTTACCTTTTAAATCAACATTTTTAAGACCTTCATACATTACTTTTCCATCCTCAAAAATGTACATATCAAACACAGGGCATTTTCCTAAACACGCTGTTTTACCATAATATAGTAATGCGTCTTCTTTTAAGTGCTTTGAAGAAGAGCAGCTTACTATAAAAAAAGTGACTAATATTATAAATGAATATTTCATATTTCTTTTTTAGATTAACGCCATCGAGAGCTTTTTAGTTAAGTTGAAGGGTAGAGGGGTTCTATACTCACTCTCAACAGCGTTTATTTTTTAATGTCTATGTCTACATTTAGTTTTTAATGGATTTCCAAACGTATTAGCTTGTTTCCATTTACCTGCCTCAGGTAACTCAAAAGAAGTTGAATTTCCTTTTCCTCTAAGTTGCAAGTTTTTACGAATATGATCTCTAAACTCTACTAATTCACTTCTATTATACATTAGTAAAATTTTCTTCTCAGCACCTGTATTTCCTGCAGGTTTTTCTTTTTTAGTTACAAATGTGGCAAATACTTCAGCTACATCTTCTCCAGGATTTGTAGAAGCATACTGTGTTACATATCTGTCCTTATACTTATCATAAAATTTTTGCTGTGAACTCTGATCTTTTTTAGCTTCTTCATATTCAGACCAAATGTCTTTCCAATGCTTACTATGCAATTCATTTATATAAGAATTCTCTTTAGCGCAACCTTCGCCAGGATAATAATTTTTACAATCTCCAGAACTAATAGAAGAGTCTAATTGAGTATTATCTAGCGTTAATACATGACCAAATTCATGAATAATTGTATACGCTAATTCTCCATTAGCATTAAAGCTTCCTTCGAAGGCATAATTAATTGCAATTCCCATTTTCCAGCTAGATAAATCTTGCTTAATTTCAACTACAAAACCAGCACTTCCTGTTATATCACCATTGTATATAAGGAATTCGCCCATTTTAGATCTTTGATTTAAAGGGACAATCTTTTTTACCAAATCCCAAATTTGATTGTGCTTAGCAACATCTTTTTGATATTCTAAATCTTGTCCAGAAACTTTATAGTCTTTAATTTTAGAAATGTTATCACCTTCAACTTTGTATAACGTTATTTCTCCTTCACTTCCTTGTTCTTGGTTTCCTGAGTTAGAGGAGTCCCCAGAATTTGAATTTCCAGAGCCAGAATCTCCTGAATTTCCGACAGCATCAGTTGGAGATAAAACAATTTCGTCTTTACTACACGAACTAACCACTAATATTGATAAAACAATGAAAAGAGGTATAATTAATCTTTTGATTTTTTTCATAATGTTTAAGTTTTAAATAGTTAAATAGTTCCGCGCGGCTATATTACTTAAACAGTGAAAGTTAAGATTACCCTCAAAAAATATTTCTGCATATTCATTGATTTATTTTACAATAAAATTCTATAACTAGCGTTCTTGTTAAAACTTCTATTTAACATAATATTAATTATAGTACAAATATAGAGTAATTTCTGTATAGTCGTATTTCAGGCTATTTACACATAATTGTAGATATAGTGCCTTTAGGTCTATATCGTCAACAATTATGTTAAAAGAAATTACGGCTATTTAACTTGTAGGTTTATTTGATAGCTATAATTCTCTATTATGTAAAATATCCCAGAAAGTTCTGTACTCTCTAATAAACTGTAGAACTTGGGTCATTAAACTGATAAGCGGTTTGCTTCGCAGAGTTGTTAAAACATTTGTATCTATAATTAGCCGTTATGTAAAATTGCCTCTTGCAAATGCTCGATTGCTTTTTAAAACTTAAAGCTAAAAAGCTTTTATTTTTAAACACAATTATCCAACGCTTGCCAACGCCAAAAAAAGCAAAACCTTTTAGCTTCTAATTAAATTCAGAAATTGCATTGAAGTTCTCGTTGTAAAAAAATCTCATAAACATTTAGTAAGCTTCACGCAACAGTATAAAATTTTCCAACCGCATTATCCACGCCTTAAAATTTCTATACACTTGCTCGTTTAGTCTTTCAATTGAACTTTTTTTAATAGTAACTTTTAATATTATGTAAAGTAGAATTCAATATTTTGAAGTTCTAATTGTTTAATTTTTATCTTTTTTTCTTGATAAAAAAAGAAACAAAAAAATCAAGACTGCACAAAACTTTGGAAACAATTAACGGTTAGCTACGCTATATTTTAGGAAACATTGTAACAAACCAAGACTGTAAAGAACTTGTTTTGGTGTATAGAAATACTAAGAATAATAGTAACTAAACCCCTAAAATATGGTCGCTCCACTCACCTATTGTTTTAGCCAAAGTTTTATGAGGTCGGCAAATTCGAACTATTATAAAGATTTAAAAATTTCGAAGTATAACTTTCGCTTTTCATCTGAAGTTCTATTGGTGTTCCTTCAAAAATCAATTCTCCTCCATTTTTACCGCCTTCAGGACCAATATCTATAATCCAATCTGCATTATTCATAATATCTAAACTATGCTCAATAACAATTACCGAATTTCCCTTATTCACTAATTTTTCTAATAGTTCAATAATCTTGGTGATATCAGATAAATGCAAACCTGTTGTTGGTTCATCAAGAATATAAATGTTTCCTTCTTTATGCAGCTCACTTGCCAATTTTACACGTTGACATTCACCACCAGATAAAGTTGATAATGGTTGCCCTAATTGCAAATAACCCAATCCTACTTCTTGAAGGACATTTAGTTTTTTTAGAATTTTCCTGTCGTTAAAAAAATCGATTGCTTGATTTACTGTTAATTCTAAAACATCTACAATTGTTTTTGTATTCAATTTGTGATATAAAACGTCACGCTTATAGCGATTTCCGTTACACTTTTCACAATTAGTTTTTATTGGATCCATAAATGCTAAATCCATTAAAATATATCCTAAACCTTTACAATTTTCACATGCTCCATCTGCATTAAAACTATACAATGAAGCCATGGTTGTTGGATTTTCTTTTTCGAATAAATCACGAATTTGATCGAATACTCCTGTATATGTTGCTGGATTTGATCGAATAGATTTACCTACAGGAGATTGGTCGATAACTATTGCATCTGGGTGTGCTTTTAAAAACTCCTTATGAATTAATGAACTCTTACCAGAACCTGCAACACCAGTGACACAAACAAATACACCTTTAGGAATCTTAACATTTATATTCTTTAAATTATTAGCTGTGGCATTCTTAATCTCAAAAAAATTAGACCAATTTCTAAAGTTCTTTTTTACTGGGATTTTTTGATTTATATATTTACCAGTTAGTGTTTTTGCTTTTAATAATTCATCAAAATTTCCTTGAAATACGACTTCTCCTCCTCTACTACCTGCGTGTGGTCCCATATCGACAATGTAGTCGGCAATTTTTATTAAATCTGGGTCATGTTCAACCATTAAAATTGTATTTCCTTGGCTACGTAACGCTTTTAACAAATCTGCAACTAAATCTACATCTCTTGGGTGCAAACCAACACTTGGTTCGTCTAAAACGTATAACATTTCAGTTAAACTATTCCCTAACTGCTTTGCTAATTGAATACGCTGTGCCTCACCACCTGACAATGTTCCAGTTGCTCTTGAGAGATTTAAATATCCAACACCAATTCTTATAAGGTTGTCTGTTCGTTTTATAAGTTGTTCTAAAACTGTTTCTGCTTCTTGACTTTTAATAGACTTTAAAAAACTATGTAATTCTGTAAGTTGCAAAGTCCCTAATTCATAGATGTTTTTATCATTAATTCTACACTCTAAAGCTTCTTTCTTTAATCGTGCTCCATGACAATCTGTACAGATTGTAGTTTTTACAAAATGTGTTATAATTTTTTGTCTTGATTTAGAAAGACTATTGAAATCTTTCTTTAAAAAACCTCTATTTATTTTTGTAACTATACCATTAAAGTTAGCATCAAATCCTTGTTCTCCTTCACTTAATTTAAACTTTAGACCATCTGCATAAAACAAGGTTTCCTTTTCTTTGGCAGTATACGCTTTTAATGGTTTATCAATATCAAAAAAGCCAGAGTTGACTATCAATTTCCAAGCTAAAGAATTGACTTTAAAATCTGGGAAGAGAATTGCTCCTTGCTTTAATGATTTGTTCCAATCAATGATTCCGTTAATATCTAAATCATTTATCGAACCTGCTCCTCCACATTTGTGACACATCCCTTCTGGTGAATTTGGAGAAAAATGATTTGACATACCAACTGTTGGAAAACCAATTCTTGAGAATAACAATCTTAAAAATGCAGAAATTTCAGATAATGTTCCAACATTTGAACGTGAATTACCTACAATTCGTTTCTGTTCTAATAGAATTACTGGAGAAAGGTTTTCAATTGAATCGTAGTCCGCTTGGTCGTATTTTGGCAAACGACTTCTTGCAAACGTGCTAAAAGTATCATATAGCTGTCTTTGAGCTTCAGCAGTTATAGTTTCAAATACTAAAGAAGATTTTCCGGATCCTGATAATCCTGTAAAAACTACTATTTGATTTCTTGGGATTTCAACATTGATATTCTTTAAATTATTTTGCCTCGCACCTTTTATCTTTATATGCTTCATTTTGTTGTGTTATATTCTTCCAAGTATCCAATCAATACCTTTATAAAAATCATGGATAGTTAATACTCCTATATCTGTTTTTTCATTTTGAGAGGCAGCAGCTAATGCAAAACCATGTGTGTAATCAACAATCACATCTGCAAACAGAATACCTTCAGTTTCATCATTAACTAACAAAATGGCATGTTCTCTAATAGAATTTGTAAGACTAATTAACTCCTGATTAATTAATGAGTGGTCTCCTAATAGTAATCTTGATACATTAGGGTGTTTAAAAACACATTCGCAATAGCTTCCTAATAGTTTTCTAATTACATCTTTAGAATCTTTAGTTTTAGGAATATTATTTACGTTCTTATAAACAATTTCGACAAGGCTTTTTATAATATCTTGACGTGAACCTACATGATGTTTTAAAGCCATAGCAGTAACTCCAAATACACTCGCTAATTTTCTAAACGAAAGCCCAGTTTCTCCTTGTTCATCAAGAATTTTAAGCGCTCCTTTTAGAATGTCATCTTTTGACAATATTAATTTATCATTTGTTGGCCTACCTAATGATTTACTTGTCATATTCTATGTATTTAATACTTTATAGTGATTTTGTATAAAGCCAAATTTCATAGGTTTTGAATTAATTAATTCTAAATCAATATCCTTATCCAATGTTCCAAATAATCGTTTTCCTTTACCAATTAGAATAGGAATTTGTGTAAGCGTAATTTCTTTAATAAAACTATCATTAATAAATGATTGCACTAGTTTTCCACCATCTATATAAGCTTTTTTAAGACCTTTCTTATAAAGCAGTTGCATTAAATCTTTAGGGTTTAAAGCCTTAATAGTTACTTGTTCTTGTAATGATTCTGGAACATTACCTTGAGTTAATGTTCTACTCAAAACATATACAGGTATTTTATAAGGCCATTGTTCAAAACCGAGTACAGTTTTAAACGTACCGCTTCCCATTACTAATACATCTATATTTTTTGTAAACTCCTCAAAACTATTATCATTCTCATCTATACCATACTTCATTAACCAATCTAAAGAGTTGTCTTGCCTCGCGACAAAACCATCTAAACTTGAAGCCATAAAGACGTAACCATTTGCATATTTATCTTCCATATTATTTGAATTAAAAATGTAAATATACAGTGTATAATTTAAACATCAAAACTATACTTTCCATTCCACACATATTACACTTCCCTCCTACGTCGTCATGTAAAAAGTGTTCCATTAACATTGTAGAAGAAACTTTTAGAGAAGGTTTTTGAATAAAATTACATTAGTTAAACTTTGCTTTACCCAAGCAAAGTAACATAACGCAAAACATTATAGAACAAATAAGAAACATTAATTCCCTTTTATACGTAACCACAATTTTTTCATTAAAAACTGAGCATCACGTTTAGTTTTAGGAACTTCAGTAACTAATAACTTATCATTATTCTCTTCTAATTTATAAGAAAATGAAAAGAAATGCTTGTCATCTTTTCTTGGAATTAATCCAAAACGTAAATCATTAAAAATCCAGTTCTCGTCCTTTTTTTCTATAATATACCATCCTTTACTAATAGCTAATAATCTTTTAGTATTTGGATATTTAAGTAAATGTTCTGATTGTTTACGTTGTTTTAAGAATGGCTTAAAACGTATTGGTTTGGTATCAAAAAAAGAATAATCTGCTATTAGGTATTCATTTGGAGTATCAATATTAGCATTCCATAATATTATATTTAATGGTGATGGTCTTGTGCTAATTTGCGTATAATCTATCTTTTGATTTTCTAATGCCTCCTTAAATCTTTTTTCAACAATAATTTTTATTACTAATGTTAAAACTAAGTAAGAAGTCGACATCAATAATCCAATAGTATTTAAACGGTGTCTTTTTTTAGAAGTACGCTTATAAAAAAGTACCGATATCGTAAATATTAAAAAAGGTAAAGTGTAAAAAGGATCAATTACAAATATTGAATTTAAGGCTAAACGTATTTTAAAAGGCCAAAATAATTGGGTTCCCCAAGACGTAAATGTATCTAAAAGTGGATGTGTAAATAGTCCTAAAAAAAACAATTTAGTCCAAGGTTTCCATCCAAGATTATATTGTTTCTCTACCTTATTTACAATCCAGCCTAAAATTGGAGCTACCAATACACAAAAAAGTATGGAATGACTAAAGCCTCTATGCCACTCTAAAGCTGTAACAGTATCGGTAAAATTACCCAAAAGAACATCTAAATCAGGAATAGTACCAGCGATAACTCCGTATAATAAAGCTTTATTCCCAACTTTTTTTCCTAAAATAGCTTCCCCTACGGCTGCTCCAAGTACAATTTGTGTTAATGAATCCAAATGAAGTTAATTGAGGTACAAAAATAAGTCTTTTAAAATCTCTTTTCAATAAGACTTTCATATGTTTTGTTTACAACATCTGATTCATTTTGCATAAAAAAAATACGACTAAACAGTTAGTTTAAGCTAATTGCTTAGTCGTATAGTAGATAAACAATATTATACTAAATACTATTTTGGGCTATCTGGGCAACCGCTAATACTTGTTCCATAGTAGCGATATTTATTACAGTCATCTATTTTTGGTGCTTTTCCTTCTTGGAATAGTAATATAATATCTGAACCTCCAAATAAAAAGTACCCAAACTCTTCTCCTTTAGCTATGTTTCTTCCTTGGGTAGCACTCATATGAACACCGGAGACTTGACACATTCCCACTGGAACAACAGCAACTATTCCCATATCACCTTCACTACTTGAAGTAGTATCTATGGTAAGAATCCCTCTAGCTTGATTAAATTGATACCCCTCACCAGGTTCTCCTGGCGAATCTGAATTGTCTGGAGCGTCAAATTGGTTGTTATCATTGATGTTAACTTCTAAATACGTTAATCCATTAACAGCTCTACATTCATCTACCATACCTGCTACAGGTGAATGAAAACGATGATAAGAATATGGTCCTAAAAAATAATGAACAAAAGTACCATTTGCAAACTTATCTGCATGTGGACTATCGTCTAACAACTTTTCAATATTACCTATAATATGAGTTTTCTTTAAAACTGTTTGAGTAATATTAGAGTCTGAACTTAAAATATTTGAATTTTCATCTATTTGATACATTTTTCTAAAAGTGCAATCTGCTGGAGCAGTTACTACTGCGCTATCGCTTGGAAAATCTATTGGTCTTAATCCTGGATTCAATTCTCTAGCAAAAAACTGATTGAACGTTAGCCAACCACTAGGACTATTAGGTTTTCCATTTACTAAAGAATCTTCAATTCTATAATAAGGTGCATACTGTTTAAAAGACTCCCAAATAGTATCGTTAAAAGACTCAGGGGTGTTTAAAAAATCTCCCCAAAGATTAGCATAAGCAACCAACCAATCATTAAAGCCATCTATATTTTGAACTATAATATTTTCATCTGCCCCAACTTTTTGATCTAACAAGAAATAAAAATGACACAATCGGTCATAAACCTCTTGCGCATATCCAGTCTCTGGGTCTTGCCATCCTTCGTGACCACTTTGATGAGGAATCCAACGACTAAACTCTGTGATAAAACTAATCCACCCAGGAATAGTCGTTGGCCAAGATAGTAAGTTAAATAGTTTTTCATTTAATCTTCCGTCAGCAAAGTTTTTTGCTTTGGTAATGGACTCTGTTAATAATTCTGAAAGAGAAGCATCGCTTTCTAGCCATTCTTTTATAAAAGCAATGGCATCATTTGTTGTTGAAAAGTTTTGAATTTTCATAATACATAAATTTAGTTAGTTAATTTCTCTATAAGGTAAAGTACTCTTAAATGAAAACCCAGAAGGTTTACCCTAATTTATATTGAGCTATATTCCTAAATTTAATTGAGTTTTATCTCGTGATTATTTTCAAACAAATCAGAAATAATATACTGATGTGAATCTAATGTAACCTCTCTAAAATATCCTAATAAATCTTGCGATGTGGAGTATCTATTTGTCGCTATCTTTAGTTTTCCATTTGCAGTATTCCAATCTTCAAGAAAACGTCTTAATGCTTTATTTACGTTCTCCTCTCCTATCATTTTTTGCAATTCATACATATTAATAGCACCCTTAGCATAGTACACATAATCTTGGTTTTCTACTAACGCAAGTGAAGGCTCATCAATAACTACTCTCTCTTTTCCCTTCTTATAATCATCTTTTTGAATCTCTAAAAACTGAAGTATTTTTTCTTCAGAATAATGTTGCTTCAAAACCATCATCGCAGCGTACTGTGACAAAGTTTCTAAAATAAAATGTCTACCTTTTACATTAGCTGCTTCTACTTGCATGCCAAACCATTGATGTGCAATTTCATGTGCAGTTACATAAAATGCCATATCAACCTCTTTTTCATCATCAATATCTAACACAAAACCTATAGATTCTGAAAAAGGAATCGTTCCTGGAAATGATTGAGCAAATTGTGCATAACGTGGAAACTCCATAATTCGTAATTGCTGGTATTGATAAGGACTGAAATTTTTACTGTAATAGTTTAAAGATGCTTTCATAGAAGCCATCATTCGATCAATGTTATACGTATGTTCTTTATGATAATAGATTTCAAGATCAACAGATTTTGCAATAGAATCTTGAATAGTATTCCATGTATCCTTCTTTACTTCATATGCAGCTGAAACTATAGAATAAAAATTAATTATTTGCTTTTCTGTTTTATAGTGAAAATAATTACGATTGTTTTCAGACCATTGCTTTAATAAATTACCTGGTACTAAAGCTGTTTGATCTTTTGATGTACCAATAACCATCTCAAAATTAATCCCGTTTGAATCACTTCCTGATCTAGCATTCACTAATTCGTTAGCATTATTTCTATTCAATTTATTAGATCGCTTAGGTAAATTATAATCTTCTCGTTCACGATTATCTTTAAGTTCATACTTGTTATTGTATCCTATCGTTGGTAAATCTGAGTTATTAAAAAATGTTCCGTTATTACTTATATTTACATTAGAGTCTCCTAATTCAAACCCTTTTGTAGTAAAACTTTGTTTAAAATACATTTTTACAGAGTCACCAGGTTTTAAAGCTGTATTTAGATTGAAAATTGAGTAACTAAATTTATTATAGCTATCATCAATTGTAAAACCACTTTCAAAAGATATACTATCTAAAGCAACATTATCTTCAATAAGTTTTTGAATATGAATAGATGTTATGTCATCAGCTGTTGTATTTTTTAAAATGTAATATCCTTCAGCAGTGTAATCTCGTGTTTCAGGGTATAATTCTAGTTGTAAGTTTACATCTACTAATTTAGGTTGTGATATGTATTCAAATTGCTTTAATTCTTTTTCATAATCTACTCTAAATGCTGTGGTCTCTGAACTAGTCCAATAGGTGTTTAAAATATTCGTATTATAAAATATAAAGCTTCCAAGAGCTATAAATCCAAGTAAAACTATACAAGTGAGTTTTAAAAGTGGACTACTCAATCTATCTTTAACAATTTTAATACGCTTTAATAAGTTTGTTTCAATTCCTCTAACTGAAACCAAAGATCCTATGATTAATAATAATAATCCGAAAAGAAACCAATACGATTTAATGAATAAATAAGGTTTTAAAAAATGATCGTAGCCATTCATGTCTGAATAAGTACCTAAAGAGTTCCCTCCAAACATATATAAATCGTGATTGAATCCGAATGCACCTAGAGTTATATTAGCTATAAAGAAGATAACAACTAACATAACACCAACAAACTTATGATTAACAACCGATTGAATAAAAAATGCGATGCACGTATATAATGACAAAAACGGTAAGATTTCTAGGAAGAAACCTGAAAAATAAACCTTAGGTTCATAGTTATAATAACCACTTAATGTTTGAAATATAATTCCTGAACAAATTAAGGCGAGTATTAAGACGATATAAATTAAATTTAATCCAATATACTTACCTAGCAGCTTGATAAAACTTGACATTGGTGTAGCATCATAAATTAAATTCAACTTAGCTCCTCTCTCCTTCCAAACCAATTCTCCTGAATAAAAAACTAAAATGATAAGAAAGAAATAAATGGATGTTTCTTGAAGCTCTTCAACAATAAAATAGGTTGCAGGATAGCTATCAACACCATAAACAGTACCTAGATTTACTGAATTGAATAAGATTATAATCATACCACAAATTACAATACCCCAAAATGAAGCTTGTTTGCAAATACTTATAAAATAAAACCAAGAAAATTGTTTTAACTGTGTCCATTTTGATAATAATCCATATTGTTTTTTAGTAGCAGGTATAGTTATATTACTAGCTTCATATGATTTCTCAATATCTAATACCTTTACTCTCTTTCTTTTAATTTGCTTTTCTTTAACTACATTAAAATTGAACTTTTTATAACCATAAATAAGTGCTATAATTCCAAGAAAAATCCAAAACAATTTATTTAACATTAATGCTCCTAAAAAAGGAAGTTCTTCTGTGCTCTTCTCTATTGCTGACCAAGATTTGGTTGCAAAAGTTGTGGTGGTTAATGAAAATGGATCTAGAATGGCTTGCCAAAAATCATTAGTAATGGCTTTGGTTAACATAAATACAACAAATAAAATGATACCTTGTGTATATACTACCACTAAATTTCGAGTTAAAGCACCAGTAACAAAAAATAGCGATGCTCCAAAAAATAAGGTTGGTAATGTTAATATTAGAAAGGTTTTTACATACAGAAAAGCATTAAATTCTAATAAATCCTCTGGAGTATTCCATGGCATAAATTCTCCCAACATCATACCAAATAAAATACCTGAAAATGCAAATAGTAAAACTGTAAAGGATCCTAAAAATCGACCTAATAAATAATCTTTTTTATGGATTGGTGTTGAAAAAACAAGAGATTCAATATTATACTCAAAATCTCTCAACACTGAAACTCCCATAATCATTGAGGCAAGAATCATAAATATCCCTGTAATGGCACCCATTGTTTTTGCAATTACTAATGGAGAGTTTTTTTTCATAAGCCCTATATCTGAACCTTGAGTAATAAAATCAACCCCTACAATTGAGAATAGAAACAGGAATAAAAAGAATACATAAGTATCTGAACGTTTAATTCTATATTGTATTTCGAACTTAAAAATTTGAAACCACATAATTAGTTAGATTTAAAGTTGTTATTACTAAATATTTGAGAAAAATACATGTCTTCTAACTCTGCATTAATTAAAGAAAATCCGTTTCCGGGATTCACTTCACTTAAAATATGTATCGTAGGTTTTCCAAGAAATAACTTTTCACTGATTACTTGATAGTTTTGCTTGTAAAGATCTAATTCTGATTTTTCGATCGTCTTTTTATAGACTTTATCTTTTAAGCCTTCAAGAATTTGTAACGGATTTCCTTTTAAACAAACTTGTCCTTGATTAATAATCGCCATGTTAGTACAAAGCTCTTTAACATCATCAACAATATGTGTAGATAAAATAACTACGGTATGCTCTCCTAGCTCACTTAATACATTGTAAAAACGATTACGCTCTAATGGATCCAAGCCAGCAGTTGGTTCATCTACAATAAGTAGTTTAGGATTATTAAGTAAAGCTTGTGCAATACCAAAACGTTGCTTCATTCCTCCAGAAAATCCTTTAAGGTTTTGCTTTCTTACGTCATATAAATTGGTTTTATGCAAAAGTGCTTTCACTAAATCTTTACGTTCTCCTTTATTTGAAATTCCTTTAAGCATTGCAAAATGATTCAGTAAAACTTCTGCCGATATTTTTGGGTATAATCCAAACTGTTGTGGTAAGTAGCCTAAAACCTGTCGCAATTCATTTTTTTGCTTTAACACATCAATATCTCCAAGAGTAATAGATCCTGTATCGGCTTCTTGTAATGTTGAAATAATTCTCATTAAAGTAGATTTCCCAGCTCCATTTGGCCCTAATAAACCAAACATTCCTGTAGGTATTTCTAACGACACATTTTGTAATGCTTTAACACCATTATCATAAGTTTTACTTAAGTTATCAATAATTAGTTTCATTATATTCTATTTAAGATTGATGCTGACAAACGTACTTATGCTATTAAATACCTGAAAGAAAGTGGGCTGTATAGAAATAAAGCTGGGATATACATATTTTAATAAGTGATGAAGTATGTTTATTTCGGTTTATAAAACGTTTATATACTGTTTTAGGTCGTTTATCAACTAATTTGTGTACGGAGCTTTATTTAAGTATTATTGACCCATGAATTTTAAATTTCTAAATAGAAAGAAAATAATTACGATACGTAATTTCCGCATAGTACTTACTGTTATTGGGCTAATCATTGTTTTTTTTAATGATATTTTTGGTAAACTTGAAGGTTTTGTAGAATTTCTTGCCTTCTATTTTATTATTGTTATCATAACAATTTTACATTGGTTATTTGTAAGTATAAGGTCTATTATCAACCTGAAAAATGAAAAACAGAAAACGGAATTAATGCATTTGCAATCGCAAGTGAATCCTCATTTTTTCTTCAATATGCTAAACAATTTATATGGGTTGGTTGACAAAGACAGTGAGAAAGCAAAAAAGCTGATTTTAAAACTATCAGACATGATGCGCTACAGTATATATGAAGGGCAAAAAGAATATGTAACTTTACAAGAAGAAGTAGATTTTATTAGTAACTATATTGAGTTACATAAAATGCGTTATCATAAAAACATCAATATAAAATTTGATACTACGATTGATGATGAGAATTTAAAGGTATTACCCTTACTCTTTATTATTTTAGTAGAAAATGCTTTTAAACACGGAGTTGAAGTTTTAAGAAATAATGCTTTTATAAACCTTTCAATTACCTCAAAACAAAATGAGATTTTTTTGAAAATTGAAAACAATTTTGACAAAGAAGAAAATAGTAAAAAAGGAATTGGTTTAGAAAATTTAAAAAGGAGATTAGAGTTAGTATATCCTAAAAAACATCAACTAACAAGTTCAATAAAAGATGATGTTTATACAACAGAGTTAAAGCTAAAAGTATGATTAACTATATAATTGTTGACGACGAACATATTGCACACGATATTATAAAAGGGTATTGTGATGCCTTACCTAATTTAAGCTTTATACAGCATTGTTATGATGCTATAGAAGCGATGGAATCTTTGAGAAATAACAATGTTGATCTGATATTTTTAGACTTAAATATGCCCAAATTAAAAGGTTTTGAGTTTTTAAAAGCATTACAAAATCCACCAAAAGTAATTGTTACAACTGCATATCAAGAGCACGCATTAGAAGGATACGAACTTAATATTGTAGATTATTTACTAAAACCTTTTAGTTTTGAGCGTTTTATAAAAGCAATTAATAAAATCGATGTGTCAAATACAAAAGCTAGTGTAGCCTCTACTCTAACTTCTAAATCTGATGAAAGAATTTTTGTGAAGTCTAGCAAAAAAATGATTCAAATTAATCTTAAAGATATTTTGTTTGTAGAAGCTATTGGGAATTATTGCAAAATAATCACAGTAGATGATGAGATTCAAATAAGAGAAAAAATTTCTGACTTTATCAATGTATTACCTACTGATAAATTCTTTCAAGTACACAAATCATTTATCATCTCTAAGAATCATATCAATTCTATTGAAGGAAATAGAATATTTATAAACGACTTTATTATTCCAATAGGAAAAGTTTACAAAACAAACCTTAATAAAATATTTTAGATGAAATTTTGTTAATCCGTAAAAAACTACGCTTTATCTGGAACATGAAATAATTCTGGTTTTGCTCCTTTAATCCCTCTATAAAAGTCATAGAAGTGATTAAAATCTTTTTTCATATCATCAGTTGTATAATAAGGTTCAGATAATTTTACTTGCTTGTTTTCAAAATCAAACGTAAACATTACTATTGGTACATTAGCCCCTTTAGCAATATAGTAGAATCCTGTTTTCCATTCTGTAACCTTTTTACGAGTACCTTCTGGCGATAAAGCTAAACGAAACTCATCATGCTTATTAAACACATCAACAATAGCATCTACTTTATTATTGCTTTTAGATCGATCTACAGGCGCACCACCTAAAGCTCTAAAAATGAATCCAAATGGAGGCTTAAATAACGATTTCTTTCCTATAAAGTTAATTTTAACATTCCACGAATTTCTAGCTAATACAGCAATAGGAAAATCCTTCCAGCTAGTGTGTGGCGCACCAATAACTATATATTTTTTTAAATCTCTAGGAAAATCACCTACTAGTTTCCATCCTAAAATTTTGGTGTATATAAATTTAGAAATCATTTACTTTTATTAAACGCCAATGATACGGTTTTCCTTATAAAAATCAAATAATTTTACCCTATCTTGTCTTATATTTGTTTACTTAATAAATTTACTGAAAATCTAATGAATACTACTCTTTTAATTGTATTAGTTGCTTTAACTACCCTAATTTTAGGTTTTATTATTGGCAACTTATTATCTAAATTAAAGCTAAAACAGTTTATTACCGATTTAGAAAAAGAAATTTCTTCTTTAAAAAATAATCACTCAAATATCGAGATTCAGAAAAAGGATATTCAAAATAGATTAGAAGAAAAATCGAAAGAAACAGAAGAGATTAGAAGAGAAAAAGAATTTTCATCAATAGAGCTTGCGAGGAAAAATGAAGAATTGAAGAATTTGCAAATAAAATTGAATGAAAACAAAGATGAAGTTGAAAAATTACAAGAAAAATTCTCCAAAGAATTTGAAAATCTTGCTAATAAAATTTTAGACGAAAAATCAACAAAGTTTACAGCTCAGAATAAAGAAAATATCCAAAATATTTTAAATCCATTACAAGAGAAAATCAAAACTTTCGAAAAGAAAGTGGATGATTCTCAAAAAGAAAGTATTTCGATGCACTCTGCCCTTAAAGAACAATTATTAGGTTTAAAGGAACTAAATACTCAAATGAGCAAAGAGGCTATCAACTTAACTAAAGCGTTAAAAGGAGATAGCAAAACACAAGGTAATTGGGGAGAGTTGGTATTAGAACGTGTTTTAGAAAAGTCAGGTTTAGAAAAAGACAGAGAATATTATGTGCAACAAAGCTTTACTAATGATGAAGGTGCTCGTGTATTGCCAGATGTTGTAATCCATCTACCTGACAATAAGAAAATGATTGTCGATTCTAAAGTATCATTAACTGCTTATGAACAGTTTGTAAATACTGAAGATGAAAATGAACAAGAGCGTTTTTTAAAAGAGCATGTAAATTCTTTAAAACGCCATGTAGAGCAATTGTCAGAAAAGAAATACGAAGATTTGTATAAAATTGAATCTCCTGATTTTGTTTTATTATTTGTTCCTATTGAACCTGCTTTTGCTGTGGCTTTAAATCAAGATAATACTTTATACAATAAAGCTTTTGAAAAGAATATAGTAATTGTTACTCCTACTACGCTATTAGCTACATTACGTACCATCGATACTATGTGGAATAACGAAAAACAACAACGAAATGCTATCGAAATAGCTCGTCAAGCAGGGGCTTTATATGATAAATTTGATGGCTTACTAAAAGATTTAATCGGAATTGGTAAGAAAATAGATGCTTCTAAAGCTGATTATAATTTAGCCATGAATAAATTAGTAGACGGACGAGGTAATCTAATTACAAGTGTAGAAAAGTTAAAAAAAATGGGAGCTAAAGCAAAAAAGGCATTACCCCAAAATATAATAGAAAGAGCTCAAGATGAAGAATAAAAAAAAGCGACCAAATGGTCGCTTTTTTTATTTTATATCAATGTTATTCAACGAGGTCTCCTATATATAAATTGTAATCTGTATAATAAGAATTTAATACTTTTGTTTCATAAATGTAGGGTATACTATTATGTTTAAAAGAAAAAACCCTTCTATGATCATTATAAGAAATTCTTAAACCAGGTTTATACATTTCAGTCCAGCTATTAGCAGTAGTGTCGTATTTATAAACTTTATCACTTACATAATGAATTTCATTATTAAAAACATAAGAGGCTGTTTTAGCTTTTGGATTAGGATTATCTGCTAATCGTTCCCAAATACCATTTTCTATATTTAATCTCCAAAAATCTGAATATTGATTTCCATCAGCTCCATTATTAAAATATACAAAATTGTCTTTTACATCCATACATACATAACGTCCTCTATATCTTTCTTTATTAAAAGGGATGTCTGTAAATTTAGACCAACTATCTAAATCAACATTATATTTCCACAGTTGAGAAAAATCTTTTCCTGCGACGAAATAAATATCATTTTTGTAGGTAAAACCATCACCAAAATTCGCATAATCATCCTTTTCTAAGGGGATATGACTTAGTTTAGTAACATTTCCTGTATTTATATCTAACTTAAAGAAATTTTCATGGGTTGCGGTTGATGTAACACCATAAATTTGATTTTGATATTCAGAATATACTAGTTTTTGGCTAAAACTATTAATTACTAAATCATCCTTAAATACGATTTTATGCTCAACATTCCATTTACGATCATTGAAGTTATAACTATAAAGGTATCTACCGTCAGTTGCTCTATCAGTAGCTAAAATATAAACTTTATCTTTTGAGGCGGTTAAATATGCGTCTCTAAAAGGAGGAAACTCTTTTTGCTTAATTTTATAAAAAGGATTGATTACTTTTATAGTAAAGTCTGAAACAATCTCTTTATCTGGAGAAACTTTCCAAACTAAAGGATGCTCTCTTTCTTCTCCTCCATAAATAGCTATTTCAGTTACTCCATTATTTTCAAAATAACCTATTTTCACACCACCAAAGTAAATAGAAGATCTAGCTTTAGATTCAGGTATTTTCCTATCAAAACTTACTACATGATTGTCCGCAAAATAAACTTCTCTAGGGAAATTGGTGAATTTCGGTTCATATAAAGAAAATCCATCATAAGAGGAATAATCATCTTGACTAAATACTCTAATTTTGGTGTTATTATAAACGGCATCATTAGGAACTATAATTCTCATGCTATCTCTATAAACCTTTACTATTTCTGCTCTAGCAGTTCCAATATAAGCCTTGCTATGGTAATTGTATGAAACATTATCAAAATGTTTTCCAACTACAGTAATGGTATCTGAATAAAACGCTGACTTTGGTTCTACACCTGTAATAATTGGCTTATAGAGCTGTAATATACCATCTTTAGCATATTCTTTTCTATAGGCTTCTATAGTAATAGTTGATCTTTCTTTTTCCGGTTTTGGAACTATAAACTCGATTTCATTTTCTGTTACCGATAATATTTTGGCATAAGAATATCCATATCTCAATTCTAAAGCTCTCATATCTTCAGCAGGAAAGTTCTCCCCTACAAGCTTTACGGTATCACCAATATGTGCTACGTTTGGTAAACAAGAGTTTAAGTTTATTTTAGCACTACCCTTAGACAGAAAAGAGAAACGCTCTCCTTGATACGTCTCATTTTCTGTCTCTATATATGCATTGTAAAAATATTCAACGTCAGGATATAAACCATGATTAATCCTGAGTGTGTATCTTCCATTCTTTATTTTGGTGTCAACCAAGTGATTTACATTATAATATATGTTGTTTGAATTAGCAAATAGCTCAAAACCATAGCTAACAACACTCTCTTTACCCATATCAACAATATTACCAGTTAAAATAACACCCCCTCCTGAAGGAATTGCTGCTGGTAATGTTTCAATAATCGGAATTAACGAGCCTTCTTCTTCATCCTTACATCCAATTAGTAATGTAAGAGCAATCAATAAAATACTCTTTCTCATTTTTTATTTAAAAACCTTTTTGAAGTTTACATTACAAATAATCTCTTATCATGCATTAAATCATATACCTTCTCTCCTATTTCTTCTAATTTTTCATCATTAGAGGCATTCATTAAAACTTCATCAATTAAATCTACAACTGTTTGCATGTCTTCTTCAACTAAACCACGAGTAGTAACTGCAGCAGTACCAACTCTAATTCCTGAAGTTACAAACGGACTCTGAGTATCAAATGGCACCATGTTCTTGTTAACCGTAATTTCAGCTTTACCTAAAGCTTCTTCAGCTTCTTTACCAGTAATATCTTTATTACGTAGATCAATTAACATACAGTGGTTGTCTGTTCCACCAGAAATAATATCATATCCTTTAGCTACAAATGCTTTTGCCATCGCTTGTGCATTTTCTTTTACTTGAATTTGATACTCTAAAAACTCATCAGTTAATGCTTCACCAAAAGCCACTGCTTTTGCTGCAATAACGTGCTCTAATGGTCCACCTTGATTTCCTGGAAAAACTGCTGAGTTAATCAATGTTGACATTTTCTTTAATTTTCCAGATTTTAATTTTAATCCAAACGGATTTTCAAAATCTTTACCAATCATAATCATTCCTCCACGAGGTCCACGTAAGGTTTTGTGTGTAGTTGTAGTTACAATATGACAATGAGGTAATGGATCAGATAAAATTCCTTTTGCTATTAAACCAGCTGGATGTGAAATGTCAGCCATTAAAACTGCACCAACACTATCAGCTACTTCTCTAAACTTTTTAAAATCTATATCTCTAGAATAAGCAGAAGCTCCTGCAATAATTAACTTTGGTTTGTGCTCTTTAGCTTGTTGCTCTAAATGATTATAATCAATGATTCCTGTTTCTTTATCTACTCCGTAAAAAACAGGATTGTATAATTTTCCTGAAAAATTTACCGAAGAACCATGGGTTAAATGCCCTCCATGTGATAAATCGAATCCTAAAATAGTATCACCAGGATTTAAACAAGCTGCAAAAACAGCCGTATTTGCTTGAGAACCTGAATGTGGTTGTACATTAACATATTCAACTCCGAACAACTCCTTAGCTCTATCAATAGCGATTTGCTCTACAATATCTACCACTTCACATCCACCATAATAACGTTTACCTGGATATCCTTCGGCATATTTATTAGTTAAAATAGAACCCTGAGCTTGCATTACTTGCTCGCTTACAAAGTTTTCAGAAGCAATCAATTCTAAACCGTTTAGTTGACGCTCTTTTTCTTCTTGAATTAAATCGAATATTTGATGATCTTTTTGCATCTGTATGTGTTGTTTATAAGTAGCCAAATGTACTAATTTTATCAATCAAACTTTATGCAAAAACTGCATTATTTTTAACCAAAACAATTCATTTATTAACTATGTAAATTTTAAGTAATCATTTAAAATTTCTAGTCTTTAAATTGATTAAAATTGAAAAAAAATATGTAGGTTTGGTATATAAAACAACAAACAATTTCAATGGAGATAACAGCTAATAATCCTAAAAGAAAATCTTGGTTACAAGTAAATAGTAACTCAGATTTTCCTATTCAAAATATTCCTTTCGGTGTATTTATAACTAAAGATGATATTATTACTATTGGTACTAGAATTGGTGATTTTGCTATAGATTTAGGGGCATTACATCAATTAGGGTATTTTGAAGGAATTCCACTTACTGATGATATTTTCTTACAAGATACTTTAAACGATTTTATTGCAGATGGTCGTAAAACATGGCGTTTAGTACGTAATAGAATTGCTGAAATTTTTGATGTAACTAACGGGAAGTTACGTGATAATGCAGAACATAAAGATAAAATTATCTTCAGAATGGAAGATGTTGAAATGCAACTTCCGGTTTCTGTTGGAGATTATACCGATTTCTACGCAAGTAAAGAGCATGCTACCAACGTAGGTTCTTTATTTAGAGATCCTGAAAATGCTTTATTACCAAACTGGTTACACATTCCAATTGGTTATCATGGTAGAAGTTCTTCTATTGTACCTTCTGGAACGCCTATTCATCGTCCAATTGGGCAACAAAGACCAAGTGAAGGTGAAACTACACCAAACTTCGGACCTTCAAAATTATTAGATTTTGAATTAGAAATGGCTTTCATTACTACAGTTGCGAATGATTTAGGTGATAGAATCCCTATCGAAGAAGCTGACGAATACATCTTCGGATTAGTATTATTTAACGATTGGTCTGCTCGTGATATTCAAGCGTGGGAATATGTTCCTTTAGGTCCTTTCTTAGGGAAGAACTTTGCATCTACTATTTCTCCTTGGATTGTGACTTTAGATGCTTTAGAGCCTTTTAGAGTTGATAACCCGAAGCAAGTACACGAGCCTTTACCATATTTAAAGAAAGAAGGTAAAGACAGTTTAGATATTAATTTACAAATGGCTATAAAACCAGAAGGTAAAGAAGAAACCGTTGTTTGTAATTCTAACTTTAAATATATGTATTGGACAATGGCACAACAATTAGCGCATCATACTGTTAATGGTTGTCCTGTAAACGCTGGAGATATGATGGGATCTGGTACAATTTCTGGACCTACAAAAGATAGTTTTGGTTCTATGTTAGAATTAACTTGGAGAGGTCAAAACCCAATTAAAATGAATGATGGTTCTGAGCGTAAATTCATAAATGATAACGATACTGTTATCATGAGAGGATACTCTCAAAACGACCAAGTTCGTATTGGTTTTGGAGAATGTACTGGTAAAATATTACCTGCTAAAGAGTAGTAAAATAATAAAATTAGTTTTTAAAAAGATGTTCGTTTCGAGCATCTTTTTTTATTTACAAAAATATCTAAAACCTATATAAATACTGTGCATATACCGTATTTGTACGCTTCTACCCTCTATATTTTTGATTCGAAACTGATTTCCTCATTTATTTGTTTTTGTAATTAATAAACATTTAATTTTATGAAAAAATCAGTATTATTTCTATTCACATTTATTTTGGTTAATGTCTATAGTCAACAAAATGTCAAATCTTTTAATTTCAAAAAAGGAGAAGTACTAGATATAATTTTACTAACTGGTAGTCCAGAATTTAAAGAAGGATTTGAAAAATATAAGAAAACTATATTACCTGTTGGATTTGAATATGGGTATCAACCCCAACCAGGTTTTAAAGCATCTAAATTAATTTTAGGTAATTATTTACCTAAAAGTTTTCTTATAGGTAAATGGGGAAATAAAGAAAAACGAGAAAATTTTCTCGAAAATATCGTAAATAGAGTTCCTGACTTTCATAAGCAACGTAGAAGCACATTTGCTTATTTTGGATTAAGCTATTATACTTTATCAAAAGATTTAAAATTTACCGTGAATTTAAATACATATAATGTGGTAACTTCTTTTTGGAAAAAAAATAATACAGATTTTTATACTTTTACTAAACAATGGGAAAAAGATGTTTTTGCTACTGGAGGTAAATTTATTTTAAAACTACCTAAAGGAATTTCACCAGTCGGTTATAATTATAATCCTGATTTATTTACCATTATTGAATGGAAAAATAAATCTGATTATGAGAAGTTTGTAGAAAAACATCCTCTAGGTTTTTATTCTAAATTAAAAAACGTTCATCAATTTATCATTGATTAACTTGCCTAAAAAATCAGCTTATTTTTATGCTAACTATTTTAAATCAATTAGTCTATTTTGGATTCTTTCAAAGCCTTTTTTTACTAGTAATTTACCTTTTTTCTTCTAAAAAAAGGACAAAAATAAATGGATTTATGGCTTTTTTAATAGCGATACTTTTTATTGGTCTATTAGGAAAAGTAGTTCATAACACTGAGGTTTTTGGCAAAAATTTTAGACTTATTGCGCTTTCTGAATTTTCAGCTTTACTATTTGGTCCTACAATCTATCTTTTCACGAGTAGTGTTTTAGAAAAGAAATATTATACTTTTAAAAGGCTTGTACATTATATACCTGGTTTTATGTACTCTGTATTTATTCTGATCTATTTTATAATTCCATCAGATGCAATTATTATAGAGCGCTCTAAAACAGGCGAATTAATGCGTGTAATTTATATGTGTCATGCAGTAGGATTAATAGTTAACCTAACCTATTGGTTTTTAAGCTGGAGTATTTTTAAAAATTTTTCTAAAAAAATGAAAAATGAAATTTCTTATGAAATACAAAATCAGTTTCTTTTTAGGTTTTTAATCATTATTGGTTGCTGTCTATTCATTTGGTCGGTATTATATATAACTAGCTTATTAGGTATTGATATGATTGAACGAAAAGCGCGTCCATACATATGGATTGTTTTAACTTTAATTATTCTTTTTATTACTTACTACTCTATGATATCTCCACAGGTCTTACAAATAATACCTGAAGAATTAGAAAATAAAAAGTACAATAAATCTAAACTAAGTTATCAAGATCTAAATACGTTAAAGCATGAGTTAGAACTTATAATGATAGAAAAAAAACCGTATTTAAATAGTAAGCTTTTAAAAAGTGAGTTAGCACAATTATTAGGCGTAAATAATCCTGAATTAGCACGTTTGTTAAATGAAAATATTGGCATGAACTTTTTTGAATATGTTAATTATTATCGTATTAAAGAGTTTGTAACCTTAGCCCAAACAGAAAAAGCTAAACAATTTACTTTTTTTGGTTTAGCCCAAGAATCAGGTTTTCATTCAAAAACTACTTTTAATAAATCTTTTAAAAAATTGATGGGAAGTTCACCTTCTGAATATTTTAATAAAAATTTACAATAATGAAAAAATATATAATTCTTCTTAGTTTAATTTTATCCAATGCAATTACTGCACAATTAAAAATTCCGCAACTAAGCCCGACTGCAACAATTACTCAAAATATAGGATTAACTGAAGTAACAATAAACTATTCGAGACCAAGCGTCAGAAATCGTGTTATTTTTGAAAAAAATGCATTACTTCCATTCAATGAAATATGGAGAACTGGTGCAAATACAGCCACCAAAATAAGCTTTTCTAATGATATTAATATTCAAGGTGATACATTAAAAAAAGGAAATTACAGTATTTTAAGTATTCCGAAATTAAATTCATGGGAAATAAGATGGTATTCTTATGATAGTGGGAACTGGAATACTTATGTTGATAAAACTCCTCTATTAACTATCGATGTTAATGTTAAAAAAGTACCGCAATTAATAGAAACTTTTGAAATAAGTTTTCAAGATATAACTTTAAAAAGTGCTTCTTTAGTTTTACAATGGGAACATACTGTTTTAAAGATTCCATTAACAATTAACGAAAAAGAAAAGATATTAAATTCAATTAAAAAAACTTTAGCTGGTGCCTCAAGTTTCGATTATTACCAAGCTGCTTTATATTTACATGAAACAAAAACAATGCTTCCAAAAGCTTTAGAATATATTAAAAAAGTAACCAAATCTAAAAAAGCTTTATTTTTTCAAGTTACAAGAGAAGCTTTAATACTAAAAGATTTAGGGGAAAATAAAGAAGCAGTAAAAGTAGCTAAAAGAGGGTTACTGCTTTCTAAAAAAGCAAAAAACAATGATTTTATAAAACTTAATAATAAAATAATAAAAGGACTTAATTAGGAAATAAAAAAGCTCATTTCGTTAAGAAATGAGCTTTTTTATTTTATTTATTCCTCCTCTGGTGGTGGATGACCATGAATTTCTTCATAAATCTCATCAAAATTATTTCGTAAGTGTGAATTTAACTTTTTACGATAATCATCTTGCAACCAATCTATAAAGTTATGCGTACTCTTACAAATACATTTAGAATATCTAAAAATTCTATCATCTATTTCTCCTCCCAGCTTTTTTGCTAAAATTAATGCATCAAAAACATCCTCACTATTTTCAATACACATTTTTGCATGATGAACTATCGACTTCTCTAACACTTTTTTTGATGATTGTCCAGCTTGAATCGTATCAATATAAACTCTTTTAACATCAAAATATAAATCTTTAGAATTTGAAAATTCAGCTTTTACCTCTGCTGGTAATTCATATCTAAAATCACTCTCAATTTCTTCGTCAGATAATAAGTTGTCTAAATAGAAATTCGGAGCTCTAAACATTTTTTGCCAATCTAAATCAGCTCCCCAAGGACCAAAACGATGGAAATTATTACCTAAATCAATAACATTAAATTCTGATTTCCCAGGTAAAATACGAGACCCTCTACCAATCATTTGATAATATAAAGTCAATGATTTTGTTGCTCTATTCAAAATAATTGATTTTACAGAAGGTTCATCAAAACCAGTAGTTAAAATACTTACTGATGTTATAATTGCATTTGGAGTTTTATGAAACCATTTTAAAATAAAATCACGTTCCTTTTTAGTGTTTGTATTATCTAAATGAGCAATTGGGTATCCAGCCTTTTTAAACGTATCAAATACGTGCAATGAAGTATTGATACCGTTATTAAATATCAACGTTTTAGTTCCCTTAGCACGTTCTTCATAAGCTTGTAAAAGCTTAGAAAGCATATCTGTATTGGTATATAAATCTTCAGAAGATTTAACTGTATAATCACCATTCGCTCCAATTTCTAAAGATGTTAAACCAACATTGTATGAAAATACATTTGCTTTAGCTAAAAACTCATTCTCAATCAAAGTCCCAATACTTTCTCCTGCAATTAACTCATTGTAATTGTCTCTCATCGGAAGTTTAATATTTGAACTTAATGGTGTAGCTGTTACACCAAGTACAAATGACTTATCGAAAAACTTGAATAATTTAGTAAATGAATTGTAATGAGCCTCATCAATAATAACTAAACCAACATCAGAAATATCAAGCATATCGTCATTTAAACGATTGTTTAATGTTTCAACCATTGCAACGAAACAATCATATTGATTTTGATCATCTAAACTTGCTTTAGAATCAATAATTTTATTATCAACTCCAAACTCTCCCAACATTTTAGCCGTTTGCTTACAAAGCTCAATTCTGTGGGTCATTATCAATACTTTCTTTTGATAATGCTTTAAATACTGACGAGTAATTTCAGAAAAGATTACCGTTTTACCACCACCAGTTGGTAACTGGTATAGTAAATGGTAATTTTCAGGTGCATTCTCAAAACTTTTAAAAATTCTGTGCAATGCCTCTTTCTGATAATTGTATAGATTTTTTCCTTTAGTTTCTTGTGAAGTTGTTGTCTCGTTACTCAATTACTTATAAATTTTGGAATACGCAAAAATACGAGCTATTTCTAGAAAAACCAGTGAAAACAGCATCTTTTTTAGAATTTTCTCAAATCAATTTGTGCAATATCATAATGTGATGCATGCGCAATCGCTTCTCCGTTTTTAATCACCAATAACTGAGGAGATTGGTGTAAAACTTGAAACTCATACCCTATTTCATTAGAAATCTCTCTGTAGTTTAACAAGTCTAAATAATAGACTTTAAAATCTTTTAGTTCTTCATCAAAACTACTTACAAAGCGCTTAATCACCATACTACTAATTCCACATCTCGTAGAATGTTTAAAAATAGCTACAGGTTCATTTTTAGATTGACTTTTAATCTGTGCTATTTGCTCTAAAGAAGTTAATGGAATCCATTTAATAAATGATTCTTGTTCTTCTTTTTTAACTGTTTTATTTCCAAATATTGAGTTTAATAATCCCATTTAATGTTTTTTTACTCTGTCGATTTATTATTCAAAACCTTTCAATCAGTCAAAAAGTCAGCAAAAACAACTCCTTAGCGACATTTTGACTGTTTCTGTTCTTTAAATTTGGTTGGTATTAATTTTGACTTTAGCCAAGTATGAATTTTAACAATTATACAATAAAATCACAAGAAACCATTCAACAAGCGCAACAATTAGTGCAAGCAAATGGAAATCAGCAAATAGAAAATGAGCATATTTTCAAAGCTTTATTTACAGTTGATGAAAATGTGTTACCATTTATATTAAAGAAACTCAACATTAATATTGATGTTGTTCAACAAATTTTAGACAAACAATTAGAAAGTTTTTCTAAAGTTTCTGGTGCAGAATTAATGCTTTCTCGTGAAGCAAGTAAAACGCTTAATGAAGCGTCTATAATAGCTAAAAAAATGAACGATGAATATGTTTCTATCGAACATTTAATTTTAGCAATTTTTAAATCAAAAAGTAATATTGCTCAAGTTTTAAAAGATCAAGGTGTAACTGAGAAATCATTAAAATTAGCAATAGACGAATTACGTAAAGGAGAAAGAGTTACTTCACAAAGCGCAGAAGAAACTTATAATTCTTTAAATAAATACGCTAACAATTTAAACCAACTAGCACAAGACGGAAAATTAGATCCAGTTATTGGTCGCGATGAGGAGATTCGTAGATTATTACAAATTTTATCTCGTAGAACTAAAAACAATCCAATTTTAGTTGGTGAACCTGGAACAGGTAAAACCGCTATCGCAGAAGGTTTAGCACATAGAATCATCCGTGGTGATGTTCCTGAAAATCTAAAAGATAAAGTAATTTTCTCCTTAGATATGGGTGCTTTAATTGCCGGAGCTAAATTTAAAGGAGAATTTGAAGAACGATTAAAATCAGTAGTAAAAGAAGTAACAACTTCTGATGGAGACATTGTATTATTTATCGATGAAATTCACACTTTAGTTGGTGCTGGTGGCGGTCAAGGTGCTATGGATGCTGCAAATATTTTAAAACCTGCTTTGGCTCGTGGAGAATTACGCGCAATTGGTGCCACTACCCTAGATGAATATCAAAAGTATTTTGAAAAGGACAAAGCTTTAGAACGACGTTTTCAAAAAGTAATTGTTGATGAACCAGATACAGAAAGTGCTATTTCTATTCTTCGTGGAATTAAAGATAAATATGAAACACACCATAAAGTTAGAATTAAAGACGAAGCTATTATTGGCGCGGTAGAATTATCGCAACGTTATATTACCAATCGTTTTTTACCAGATAAAGCTATTGATTTAATGGATGAAGCGGCTTCTAAACTTAGAATGGAAATCAATTCTAAACCAGAAGAATTAGACGTTTTAGACCGTAAAATAATGCAACTAGAAATTGAAATTGAAGCGATTAAACGTGAAAATGATGAAGTCAAACTAAAATCTCTAAACGCAGATTTAGCCAACTTAAAAGAAGAACGTAACGAGATTAATGCTAAATGGCAATCAGAAAAAGCTGTAGTAGATACTGTTCAGAAATTAAAAACTGATATTGAAAACTATAAGTTAGAAGCTGATAAAGCTGAGCGCCAAGGTGATTATGGAAAAGTAGCCGAGTTACGCTATGGTAAAATAAAAGAAGCGCAAGAAGTACTTGAAAAGCAACAAGAGGTATTAGCCAATCAAAGTGAAAATGCTTTAATAAAAGAAGAAGTAACTTATGATGATATTGCGGAAGTAGTTGCAAAATGGACAGGTGTACCTGTAACAAAAATGTTACAATCTGAACGTGAAAAATTATTAAAGCTAGAAGACGAATTACACAAACGTGTGGTTGGACAAGAAGAAGCTATTGAAGCGGTATCTGATGCAGTTCGTAGATCAAGAGCTGGATTACAAAATCCGAATAAACCAATTGGTTCTTTTTTATTCTTAGGAACGACTGGTGTTGGTAAAACAGAATTAGCAAAAGCATTAGCAGATTATTTATTTGATGATGAAAATGCAATGACTCGTATTGATATGAGCGAGTACCAAGAGCGTCATTCAGTAAGTCGTTTGGTAGGAGCTCCTCCAGGATATGTAGGTTATGATGAAGGTGGACAATTAACAGAAGCGGTTCGTAGAAAACCATATTCAGTAGTATTGTTAGATGAAATAGAAAAAGCACATCCAGATACTTTTAATATTTTATTGCAGGTATTAGATGAAGGTAGGTTAACAGATAATAAAGGGCGTGTTGCAGATTTTAAAAACACTATAATTATCATGACTTCAAATATGGGAAGTCATATAATTCAGGAAAAATTTGAAAATATGAAAGGTGATATCTATACAACTATGGATTTAGCCAAAACAGAAGTTCTTGGTTTATTAAAGCAAACGGTTCGTCCTGAGTTTATTAATAGAATTGATGATATTACTTTGTTCGCTCCTTTATCTCAAGATAACATCAAACAAATTGTAAAATTACAATTGAATAGTGTTAAGAAAATGATAGCAGAACAAAACATTACACTAGATGCAACGGATGAAGCTGTTGATTATTTAGCAAAAAAAGGATATCAACCAGAGTTTGGAGCGAGACCTGTTAAACGTGTTATTCAAAAAGAAGTATTGAATCAGTTATCTAAAGAAATATTATCAGGTAAAGTAACAACTGATAGTATCATTTTACTAGATGCTTTTGATGATAAGCTCGTGTTTAGAAATCAATCGGATTTAGTAGAGAATTAATAGTAAGTTTTTATAGTTAAACAAAAGCCAAAACCTTAGTGTTTTGGCTTTTATCATTAAAAGAAATGCTAAATATTTCTTATTTTAGTAGAAATAACACAACCAAACTATGAACGAATTTTTACTTAAATTGGTTATTAACATTATTATATCTGTTATAATAATTCGTTTTATCTACTACAAATCAACAAAAAACAGTGATTATGTCTTTACGTATTTTGTTATTGGTTTAATTGTTTTTTTACTGTGTTATTTACTTAAAAGCATAGAACTTCAATTAGGTTTTGCATTAGGGTTATTTGCTATTTTTGGGATTCTTCGTTATCGTACTTCTGCTATTAGCATTAAAGAGATGACTTATCTTTTTTCGATAATAGGCTTATCAATAATCAATTCATTAACAGAATGGTCTTATTATAAAGAGCTTTTAGTTTCTAATATTATAGTGATTGTTTTTATTGGAGTTTTAGAAAATATTTTCACCCATAAAAAACTAAAATCTACTACAATCACATATCCTAATTCAAATCAACTTAATTTAAAAAATCAAAGAGAATTAATAAAATCTATTGAGAATGATTTAAATGTTACTATTCAAAAAATTGACGTGAAGAAGATAGATTACCTTAATAACACTACGGATATAACGATACACTATTCCACAGCTTAATGAACTATAAACTTGTAATATTAGCTTTTTTATTATGCTCGCTTGGTGTAAACTCACAAAGCTATAAAAGTAGTTTAGCCTCCAAAGCTGATTTTGACAAACTATCATATAAACCTTTGTCTAATAAATACGGTATTGTTAAATCTTTAAAAGTTGTCTATGATTTAAAAAACAAAAAGCTTTATTACACTAATAGTGAACAATATAAATATCATTATGAATTTGTTATAAATTATTTAGGAATAACTCAAGAGCTTCAAAACTTCAACAACTATAACTATAATGAGGCTCATAAAAATAAACGCTATTTATTAGCTAATATAAATTACTACAATAACCTAAACACTTACACCTTAGAGCTCTCACCTGCTGATGAAATGAATATAAAAGACATTTCATTTTTATATAAAGAAATTAAAAGTACTTCTTATTTTAAAAAATTTAAGTTTTTTTTAAACACCTCAAGATTAGTCGCAGAAAAACAAAATTTAACTATACCCTTTATAACTGTAGATAAAATCTATGGAAATCAGATATATCAACCTATTTCATTAAATAAATCTTATGGAAAACTACGTTTTATCGATATTGATAATCTAAAAAATGAGAATATAATTAAAACAGATATTGTTGTTGTAAATAAACCAGTGTTAAGCTTACCTATTGTAAATGGGATTATAACAACTAGAATGCAAACTCCATTGAGCCATATTTCTGTTTTAGGAATTAACAGAAAAATTCCAGTAGCTACTTATAAAAAAGCATACACAAATAATCATCTTAAAAAGTTAAAGAATCAATATGTTTCATTTGAGGTAAAACTAGATACTTTTTACGTTAAACCTATTTCAGAAAAGAAATTTGAAAGAAAAACTAAACCCAAAAAGAAAAGGTTGAAAAACCTAAAAATAAGAGGAGATATTGACTCATTAATTTCAGGTAAATACCTAAATTATAAAATGATTGATATCGTTGGTGGTAAAGCAGCTAATTTTGGAGAATTATATAAACTTGCTCAAACAAATAATTTTAAAGTTCCTGAATGTTCATTTGCCATACCTTTCCATTATTATTTACAACACATTAAAAATCAAAACATTTACGAGTTAATAGACAAAACCATCAACGATTATAATACCAACAAAAATGATAGCCTTCTTTTTATCAATTTAAAAAACATTCGAAAGAAAATTAAAAAAGCTCCCATAAATACTTCCTTAATTACCAACACAAATAATAGAATTAGTAAAAATTGTGCATATAAAAGAATCCGATTTAGAAGTTCTACTAACGCAGAAGATATTATTGGTTTTAGTGGTGCTGGCTTATACACTTCGAAAACAGGTATTTTAAACGACACTAAAAAAACTTTTGAAAAAGCCATTAAAAAAGTATGGGCTAGTTTATGGAACAAAGAAGCATTTTTAGAAAGGGAATTATTTAATATAAATCAAAAAACTGTAGCAATGGGTATTTTAGCACATCGTTCTTTTCCTAATGAAATTGCTAACGGAGTCGCTATAACCAAAAATTTATATAGAAAAGATTTTTATGGAAATGTAATTAATATGCAGCTAGGAGAAGAACCTGTTGTGAATCCTAATAAAGATATTACGAGTGAGCAAATTTTGTGTTATGAAGGTGCTGATGTTGAGCTTTATAATAAAAAGAAAGCAATAGAAATAATAACTTATTCGAGCTTAAGTAAGAATAAATTAATACTTAATGATCAAGAGATTTTAAGTTTAGCAAAACAATTGAATGTTATAAAAAAGCACTTTTATAAAAAAGTATACAAAAGACGAAAATCCTTTCTTAATTTTGGTTTAGATATAGAATTTAAAATTGATGGAGACAATAGAGATTTATATATCAAACAAACCAGATACTTTAACGATTAGAAAATGAAATATTTTAAACTTTTTATACTATTATTCTTAGTAAGTTCATGTACTCAAAAAGAGACTGAAACAACTACTTACTATTTAATTCGTCATGCAGAAAAAGATAGGACTGATAAAACGAATAAAAATCCAGATTTAAATAATAAAGGATTAGAAAGAGCTAAAAAGTGGTCGGAAATATTAAAAAATGTAGAATTTGATATGATTTATTCCACTAACTATAATAGAACCCAACAAACGGCTAAACCAACTGCAGATAGTAATAACCTAGAAGTTTTATCATATAATCCAAATGATATGTATAATCTTAAGTTTCAAAAAGAAACTATAGGAAAAACAGTTTTAATAGTTGGGCATAGTAACACTACTCCATTTTTTGTCAATAAAATTTTAGAAAAAGAAAAACATCAACAAATAGATGATCGCAATAATGCTAACTTATATATTGTTAATGTTCAAAATGGTATAAAAACCGATATTCTATTAAAAATAGAGTAATATTTACTCTAGCTTAATATTTTCTAAAACAATTTCTGAAACTTTTTTAAGCTTTCCTTCTTCGTATAACTTATCAATAGTATAAAAATCTATCTCTTTGTTTAAAGGCTTGTAGTTATTGTAATCAACAAATCGAATTCCATCAATAAAATTCTCCTTTTTAACATCTCTAAAACGAATTCCTCCTCCGTTTGTATGATATTTATAGGCTAAATAATCTAGTTGAAAATTATCTTTAGCAAACCAATAAATAAACACGTCGTCAAAATCATCTCCTCCACCCTCTTCTGCAAAAGTTATTTGAATTTTAAAATATTCTTTTCCTTTTATTACTACTTCTCCAAGTAATTTTTTATAAACTGCATTATCGTTTAACCCAACAGGAAGAATAGAAAAATAATGTACCGAATTAACTGAGTTTCCATACCTATTTTGGTCTTTCTCAGACAATTCTACTAAACTATCATTTATAAATCGTTGAAATCCGTTATTTGATAGAATATCTTTTATTTTTATTGAATCTCTATCAATAAATCTTGTAAACTCATAATTTCCTTGACTCCTTTCAGCTTCATAATGATTTTTTCTAAAATCAAAAGACATCTTTGAGTTTAGGACTTTATTTAATTTCGAATGATTTATTGAATTGTCAACGATTTGCTGAGCTGTATATTCTGACTTGCAAGCCATAAATAATACTATTATTAGTAGAGAAAAATATCGCATAAAATTTGTTTGTTTTAGTCGTTTAATATTTCTCAAATTTACATTTCACAACACAAACTAAAGCTTTATATTTGTTAATATTATGTGAACCCCCAGAAGATGCAGAAAAACATTAACATCCAAAATAAAAAAGCTCGTTTCGAGTTTGAAATACTCGACAAATACACGGCTGGAATTCAATTAACTGGGACAGAAATAAAATCTATTCGTCAAAGTAAAGCTAGAATTACAGAGAGCTTTTGTGAGTTTAACGATCGCGGAGAGCTTTTTGTTGTTAATATGTATATTGAGGAATATGCTTTTGGAAATCACTACAATCATAAGCCAAAAAGTGAACGTCGTTTACTATTAAATAAGCGTGAATTAAAAAAGTTACATCGAGAAGTTGAAGCTAAAGGAAATACAATAGTTCCTTTGCGTTTATTTCTTAACGAAAATGGATGGGCTAAATTAGATATAGCTTTAGCAAGAGGAAAAAAGACGCATGACAAGCGTCAAACAATGAAAGATAGAGATAACAAAAAAGATTTAGCACGAATTAAAAAATCTTTCAATTAATGTTCGCTGTTTTTTTTAACATTATAAAATGGAAAAGACTTTTATATTTTTCATTTGTTTTATTTTTATTTAAGTACTGCTTTTTACATGGTTACGGTTTTAAAACTGCTCTTTCTTTTTTCGATTTAAGTCTTTTAACTCTTTCTTTTTCTTCATTATTTGCTTCTGGGCATTTAATTAATTACTCTTACCGGAAACATATTAAAAAAGTTTTTTCTGTAAAAAATTCTAAAATTGCAGCTTACACTTTAATGGCAACAGGTTTATGCTTTGGTATATTATTATCATTTAAAATCAATAAACCTTATTATAGTTTAATTTTTGTTTTTTTAGCCTTTATAGAATACATGTATTCTTTTAGTTTTTTTAAAAAGAACTTCTTCAATAACCTATTCAAATCTTTTTTAATTCCGTTTGCTTTAATTTGCCTTTTATGGTTTGATTCTCCTATAAATTTAAATTCTTCTCAGTGGGATTTATTCTTTCAGCTCGAGTTAACAGTAATTATATATGCTATAATTTCTTTTTTAAGCAATCTAGCTAAAGACTTACTAATGGATGTTAAAAATATTGATGAAGATAATTTTAAAAAGCATGAAACTATACCTATTTTATTAGGGAGAAAAAGAGCTAAAAACATAACTCTTTTATCATTAGTATTTTTATGTGTTATTGTATTTACTGTTGCTTTGATTTTTAGTCATAATAAATACATTTTCTATACTATTATTTTTCTAGGAACAGTTCCTGAACTATATCTTATATATCGTTTATTAAATTCATCTTCTTCTAAAGATTATGAATCTTTATATAAAATTGCAAACATTATCTATTTAATAGGAGTATTAAGTGTTCCTATTATTGCTTACTACTTTAAATATGTTATCGGATAAACTATCAAACTATAATATAATTCTTGCTTCTAAATCTCCTAGACGACAACAACTTTTAGCAGATTTAGATATCCCTTTTGAAGTTAAAACTAAAGAGGTTGAAGAAATTTATCCAAACGAACTTGAAGGTTCAGAAATAACTGATTTTTTAGCAGATTTAAAATCTAAACCTTTTATAAATGATTTATCTGAAAATGATCTTTTAATAACTTCTGACACTATTGTTTGGGCAAACAATAAAGCTTTAGGAAAACCTAAAGATTATACACAGGCCTTTAATATGCTTAAAGAACTATCTGATAATACTCATAAAGTTATAACTTCAATATGTATTACTGGTGAAAAATTTAAAAAAGTGATTAACGATACTACAATTGTTACATTTAAAGAATTAACCGATAATGAGATTGATTATTATATAAATACCTATAAACCTTTTGATAAAGCGGGGGCATATGGAATTCAAGAATGGATAGGTAAAATAGCAATTACTAAAATTGAAGGAAGTTATTTTAACGTCATGGGCTTTCCTGTTCATAAATTATATAAAGAATTAATAAAATTGTAGTTGTACATTTTTATAAAAGATTATTTTTGACACGTATTTACACAACATAACTGATGAAAAAATATACATATACAGAAAAGAAAGATACCCGATCTGGGTTTGGTGACGGTTTAACTGAACTAGGTAAAATAAATCCTAACGTAGTAGCATTATGTGCTGACTTAACAGGGTCGTTAAAAATGGGAGATTTTAAAAACAATCACCCTGAGCGTTTCTTTCAAATAGGAATTGCAGAAGCTAACATGATGGGGATTGCTGCTGGTTTAACCATTGGAGGTAAAATTCCTTTTACAGGAACTTTTGCTAACTTTTCTACTGGTAGAGTTTACGATCAAATTCGTCAATCTATTGCCTATTCTGATAAAAATGTAAAAATATGTGCATCTCACGCTGGTTTAACGCTTGGTGAAGATGGAGCTACACATCAAATACTAGAAGATATTGGATTGATGAAAATGCTACCTGGTATGACAGTTATTAATACTTGTGATTATAGTCAAACAAAAGCAGCTACTATTGCTATTGCTGATTATGAAGGACCTGTATATTTACGTTTTGGTAGGCCAAAAGTACCTGTTTTCATGACTGATGAGCCTTTTGAAATAGGTAAAGGAATTAAATTAACCGAAGGAGCTGATGTAACTATTGTAGCAACTGGTCATTTAGTATGGGAAGCTTTACAAGCTACTGAACAACTTGAGGCTAAAGGTATTTCTGCTGAAGTTATAAACATCCATACAATTAAACCTTTAGATGAAGACATCATATTAAAATCTGTAGCTAAAACTGGTTGTATTGTTACTGCTGAAGAACATAATAAATATGGAGGTTTAGGAGAAAGTGTTGCTCGTTGTTTAGCTACCAACAACCCTACTCCACAAGAGTTTGTTGCTGTAAACGATAGTTTTGGTGAATCTGCTACTCCAGCTGAATTAATGGAAAAATATGGTTTAAATGATAAAGCAATAATTAATGCTGTAGAGAAAGTAATTTCTAGAAAATAATTTTATTTTTCAATATTATAAGAAGCATCATTTTACAAGTTAAAATGATGTTTTTTAATTTTTACTCAATAATTTAATTAAAAATAAGTTTTAATAACACACTTAAATCAATAAACATGAAAAAAGTAATTTTAATAGTATTTCTATTTTTAGGAGGAATGCAATTAGCACAAAGTCAAATTCAATTTGGTATTAAAGGAGGTATAAACTATAACTCAGATTCTTTTCAAGACGTAAAAACTGATGTTCTTGAGGGTGCAAAAAGCAAAACAGGTTTTCATGCAGGTGTTTGGACTCGTATAAAAATTCCTGTTATAGGTTTATACTTAAGACCAGAATTAGTTTATACTCAATTAAGTAATAGTGCTACATTTTATCCAGAAGGGAAAAGTGTAAACGTAGCAAACAAAACGACAACTACTTTCGATTTTAAAAAAATTGATATTCCTGTTTTACTTGGTAAAAAGGTATTTAAAGTTGCACATATTTTTGCGGGTCCGTCATTTCAATACATTTTAAATTCAGATTTTGATATTAATGATTTAAAAGAAGTTGATTCTGAAGGTTTTTCACTAGGACTGCAGTTTGGTGCTGGAGTAGAATTAGGAAAATTAGGATTAGATGTACGTTGGGAAAGAGCACTATCTGATACTGAAATGAAATTTGTAGATAGTAATTCTTCTAATGTAAACTTTGATACTCGCGTTAATCAAATTATATTAGGTTTATCATATAGGTTTTAAACTAAATATTAAACCTAAAAAAACCGAAGTTTATAAACTTCGGTTTTTTTAAATCTAGAAAATATAATTATCTAATATTTCTATTTAAGTAATCTGGTAATGTTGGGTTATTAGGATCGCTAAAATCATTTCTTGGATCTCCATCTCCGTTTGCATCTTCATCTTTGGTTAATTTACCATCACCATCATCATCTGTATCCCTATAATTTGCAATTCTATCTTCATCTGTATCATCATTTCTAGGATCACCATCTTCATCAACATCTTCAAATATTGAAGGTACCCCGTCCTGGTCGTCATCTGTATTTTCTACAAAATCCCATAATTCAATATAAAATAATAAGTTTTCATTAGGTGCTATAGAACCATCTCTACTACCTAAATTTCTATAACCCAATCCAGAAGGTATAAAAATAATTCCTTTCCCTCCATTAACATAAGTGATTGGTCCATTATTTGTAACATTTTCACCTCCTTTAAAATGAACAAAACTATGAGTCCATCCTCTAATTACTCCACTTAAAGAAAACCAAGTTGTATTATTATCAAAATCAGGACTTAAACTGTCTTTTTTAATAATTCTTTGTCCTCTATATTTAGAGTAAACAGAGTCCATAACAGTAGGGTTCCCGTTTGGTGTAGGACTTACTGGAGTACCTACTCTATTTACATAATAATATAATGTATAATCTATATCATTTTCTTTAACTTCTTTAGTCACTAACTTTGGATCATCAAATAATGAAGTTTGACCATTATCAATTACTTTAACAGAATCTAAAGTAGCATTATAATAATTGTTCTTTAAAAAAGTAATTAAAGAATCTTTATCTTTCACCGCTTGAGCTTCGTGATCGAAATTAACTACAGAACCATTATCACTTCCACATGAATATAATAAAACACTAACTATAGCGAAATAAAAAATATGCTTAATTTTTATCATTTAATCTTGAAATTTTAACGCGCAATTTACCATTTTTATACCTTTGTAAAAAACGAAAAGATAAATTTTAACTTTTTATATGAGAATCGATAAATATTTATGGTGCATTCGTTTATTTAAAACGCGAAGTATAGCTACAGAAGCTTGTAAAAAAGGACATATTAAGATAGATGGTACTAATTTAAAACCTTCAAAAGAGATTTTTGGAAATGAAGAAATTACTGTTCGTAAAAACCAGATTAACTATAAAATAAAAGTTTTAGACATTCCTCCTAACCGAGTTGGAGCTAAATTAGTTGATTTATACCGAAAAGATTTAACTCCTAAAGAAGAATTTGAAAAAACAGAATTATTAAAATATTCTAAAGATTATTATCGCAAAAAAGGAACTGGAAGACCTACTAAAAAAGATCGACGTGATATAGACGATTATTATGAGGATTCTGATAAAAATGATGTTAATTTGTAATATCTTTCAAAAAAATAATAACAGATATGATTGCTTCTGATACTATTATACTTAACAACACAGAAATTGAACAAAAAACTCGTCGAATAGCGTTTCAAATATACGAAAGCAATAGTAACGAATCAGAAATAATTATTGCTGGTATTGCTGATAACGGTTATTTGTTTGCTGAAAAAATCGCTACAGTTTTATCACAAATATCTCCATTACAAATACAATTATGTAAAGTTTCTATAGATAAGAAGAATCCGATCAATTCTATCTCTACTTCTTTAGAAGTAGGACAATACGAAAACAAGTCATTAGTATTAGTTGATGATGTATTAAATTCAGGAACTACATTAATATATGGAGTAAAGCATTTTTTAAATGTTCCTTTAAAACGATTTAAAACAGCTGTTTTAGTGAATAGAAACCATAAAAAATATCCTGTTAAAGCTGACTTTAAAGGAATTTCTTTATCTACATCTATCAAAGAACATATTACAGTTCATTTTGATAAAAAAGAAACTATTGCTTACTTAACATAGTAGTTCATATATTTCTGTTATAGTCTCTTCTACAGTTTTATTATCGCTACCAACAATTATAACCGATTGATTGTAATAAAAGCTTCTTTCAAATAAATGTTTGGCTATATATTCTGGTATATCAGTATTTTTTAACTCTGCTACCAACGGTCTTTTAGATTTTTCATTTATCAATCGATCAACCAAAGTAGGAATTTTCAACCTTAAATAAATAGATCTTACTGATTTATTCTCGTTAATTAGATGCATATTTCCTGCATAACAAGGTGTCCCTCCTCCTAGTGCCAAAATAAAATCATCTTCTAAATTTAAAAGCTCTTTTAAATAGAAATGCTCTTTTTTTCTGAAATAAATCTCTCCGTTTATTTTAAAGATATCAGAAATTGATTTTCCTTCTTTCTTTTCAATATAATCATCTAAATCAATGAAACGAAGTTCCATTTTTTTTGCTAATAATCTCCCAATTGTAGATTTTCCACTGGCCATATAACCCACCAAAACTATTTTCATAAACTAATAATTAAGCAATTACAAATATGAGTAAAAATTTTATAAAAAAACCTTTTCTCATTTAAAGAACAGTTGTATATTTGCAACCGCTTTCACAAAGAAGCAATGACCGGGTAGCTCAGTTGGTAGAGCATCTCCCTTTTAAGGAGAGGGTCCTGGGTTCGAGCCCCAGCCCGGTCACTATAAAAAGTTAAGCTTCTGCTTAACTTTTTTAGTTTTAGCACATATGGCGGAATTGGTAGACGCGCAGGCTTGAGGGGCTTGTGTTCGTAAGAACGTGCAAGTTCGACTCTTGTTATGTGCACTCATTAATTATCAAGCGCCTATTCTTTTAGAGCGCTTTTTTTGTATAAAATATTTACGGAATAGTATTTGCATTTCATAAGCAATTTCACAGTTTATTAACTTGTTTCGTTCTAATAATTCTTATTATTGCATTATGCAGAAAACATACTTACCCCTACTAGTACTTTTATTTATATCTTTTATTGGTTTTTCTCAAAATCAAAAACTAAAAGGTCAAATTATTCACGCAGAAACTAAAAAACCTTTAAGTGCTGCTCATATATTGAATTTAAATACTGTTACTGGTACCATTACTAACGAAAAAGGGCTATTTGAATTAACCTCAAAAGCTAATGATACAGTTTTAGTATCCTTTCTTGGATTCTCTTCTATCAAGCTAAAAGTTACAAACGATCTTTTAAAAGGAAATGAAGTTGTTATTTCTTTAGAGGAAAAACCTGAAGAAGTAAAAGAAGTTGTTATTAAATCTACCAAGTTAATTGGTGTTTTAGAAGTAGATGTTAAGCAAGTACCTAAAGACCGTTTTACAAGAATTCATATTAATGGATTACCACAAACCTATGAAATTGGTAAACCTCAAAAAATATCATCTCCTATAGCTAAACTCTTAAATCCAGTTGATTTAGTTTATAATCTCTTTGGGAACAAACCAAAACAGCTCAAGAAGCTAAAAAAACTAAAAAAAGAAGATGACTTGCGTAAAATGCTAGCCGGTAAATTTGATAGAGAAGTAATGATGGAGTATCTAGAGATGGATAAACAGGAGTTAACCAAATTACTTTCTGACTGTAATTACTCTGAATACTTTATCAAAAAAGCAAGTGATTTACAGCTAATTGAAGCAGTACTTAACTGCTATGAAAATTATAAAGCTTTACAAAAAGGGAAAATAGAACGAGATAGAATTCCAGCGAATAGAAATTAAAATAAAAAGTAGCAAATTTTGCTGCTTTTTTTATGCTTTTATTTCATTTTAAAAAACTAAATTTACGCTCTTAAAACAACACACAAACACAACAACATAATGATTCATTTCTTCGGAAACCAAAACAGTAAAGTTTTTGCTGTTCAAGCAACAAAAGAATTATCTACTGAAACAATTTCTAAGTTATCTTGGTTATTTGGCAACCAATCTAAAATAAACACGGCGTCTCTTGACGCCTTTTTTATTGGCCCAAGAGCAGCTATGATAACTCCTTGGAGTACGAACGCAGTAGAAATTACACAAAACATGGGGATTTCTGATATTATCAGAATTGAAGAATTTGAAGCTGTAAATGCTGATTTTTCTGATTTTGACCCTATGATTTCTCAGAAATTTAATGGTTTAAATCAAGATACTTTTACAATTGATATTCAACCTGAACCTATTATAGAGATTGATGATATTAATGCATACAATCAACAAGAAGGATTAGCATTAAACACTGAAGAAGTTGAATATTTAGAAAGTGTAGCAGTAAAAATAGGAAGAAAATTAACGGATTCTGAGGTTTTTGGATTCTCTCAAGTAAATTCTGAACATTGTCGTCATAAAATATTTAACGGTACATTTATCATTGATGGAGAAGAAATGCCTACTTCTTTATTCAAGTTGATTAAAGAAACGTCAAAACAACATCCTAACGATATTGTTTCTGCATATAAAGATAATGTTGCCTTTGTAAAAGGACCAAAAGTGGAACAGTTTGCACCTAAAAGTGCAGATAAGCCAGATTTTTATGAAACAACAGACTACGAATCTGTTATTTCTTTAAAAGCGGAAACACATAACTTCCCTACTACGGTAGAACCTTTCAATGGAGCAGCAACAGGGTCAGGAGGAGAAATCAGAGATAGATTAGCTGGAGGAAAAGGTTCTTTACCTTTAGCTGGAACAGCTGTTTATATGACTTCGTATTCTCGATTAGAAGAAAACCGTCCTTGGGAACAAGGAATGGATGAACGCAAGTGGTTATACCAAACTCCAATGGATATTTTAATTAAAGCTTCTAACGGAGCTTCTGATTTTGGAAATAAATTTGGACAACCTTTAATTTGTGGCTCTGTATTAACTTTTGAGCATGAAGAGGAAGCTAGAAAATTAGGCTTTGATAAAGTAATTATGCAAGCTGGAGGTATTGGCTATGGTAAAAATGAACAAGCTTTAAAAGATACTCCAAAAGAAGGTGATAAAATTGTAATTCTTGGTGGAGAAAACTATCGTATTGGTATGGGAGGTGCAGCAGTTTCTTCAGCTGACACCGGTGAATTTGCTTCAGGAATTGAATTAAATGCTGTACAACGTTCTAACCCAGAAATGCAAAAACGTGCTGCCAATGCAGTTCGTGGTATGGTAGAAAGTAAAGAAAACTTTATTGTTTCTATACACGATCATGGTGCAGGCGGACATTTAAATTGTTTATCTGAATTAGTGGAAGATACTGGTGGTAAAATTGATTTAGACAAATTACCTGTTGGAGACCCTACCTTATCTAATAAAGAAATTATTGGTAACGAATCTCAAGAACGTATGGGATTGGTTATTGCTGAAAAACATATTGAAACATTAAATAAAATTGCTGACCGTGAACGTTCTCCAATGTACACTGTTGGTAATGTAACAGGCGATCATCGTTTTACTTTTGAATCTGAATCTAACGGAAATAAACCGATGGATTTAGCTTTAGAAGATATGTTTGGTAGTTCACCTAAAACAATTATGAATGACAAAATTGTAGTTCGTAATTATGAAGAAGTAAATTATTCAAAAGAAAATTTCACCAACTACCTAGAACAAGTTTTACAGCTAGAGGCTGTTGCTTGTAAAGATTGGTTAACTAATAAAGTAGACCGATGTGTTGGTGGTAAAGTAGCAAAACAACAATGTGTTGGTCCATTACAAATTCCACTGAACAATGTTGGGGTTATGGCATTAGATTATAAAGGTAAAGAAGGAGTTGCGACCTCTATTGGACACTCTCCTATTTCTGGTTTAATAAATCCAGAAGCAGGAAGTAAAAACTCTATTGCTGAAGCTTTAACTAATATTGTTTGGGCACCATTAAAAGACGGTTTACAATCGGTATCATTATCAGCAAACTGGATGTGGCCTTGTAAAAATGAAGGAGAAGATGCTCGTTTGTATAAAGCTGTTAAAGCTATTTCTGACTTTGCAATTGATTTAGGAATCAATGTTCCAACTGGGAAAGACTCTTTGTCAATGAAGCAAAAGTACCCTAATGAAGAAGTTATTTCCCCAGGTACTGTAGTAATCTCAGCAGCAGCCAACTGCAATGATATAACTAAAGTAATAGAACCGGTTTTAAAACCAAATAATGGAAGCATTTACTATATCAATTTATCGCAAGATAAGTTTAAGTTAGGAGGAAGTTCTTTTGCTCAAATTGTAAATAAAATAGGAAACACTACTCCTACTATTACTAATAACGACTTCTTTAAATCTGCTTTCAATGTAATTCAAAATCTAATTAAGGAAGATAAGATTGTTGCAGGTCATGATGTAGCTTCAGGAGGATTGATTACGACTTTATTAGAATTATGTTTTGCTGATGTAAATGTAGGAGCTGATGTTGATTTATCTCAAATCAATGAAAATGATAGTATCAAATTATTATTTGCTGAGAATTCAGGAATTGTATTCCAGGCTGATGCTTCCGTAGAAAATATCTTATCAGAAAATAATATTCAATTCTTTACTATTGGTACAGCTAATAATTCTGAAAAAATAACTATCAAAAACAATGAAGACAATTTCTCTTTTGATGTTGCTGAAATGAGAGATGTATGGTATAAAACTTCCTATTTATTAGATAATAAACAAACAGCAAACGGTTTAGCTAAAGATAGATTCGATAACTATAAAGTTCAACCTTTAAAATATACCTTTCCTACTAACTTTACTGGTAAGTTAAAAGATACGGTTGGTAGTGTAAGTAAAAGACCTAAAGCAGCCATTATTCGTGAAAAAGGTTCAAATTCTGAACGAGAAATGGCTAACGCTATGTATCTGGCAGGTTTTCATGTCAAAGATGTTCATATGACGGATTTAATTTCTGGTCGTGAAACTCTAGAAGATATTCAGTTTATTGGTGCTGTTGGTGGTTTCTCTAATTCTGATGTATTAGGTTCTGCTAAAGGATGGGCTGGTGCATTTTTATACAATGAAAAAGCCAATACAGCTTTAAAGAATTTCTTTAATAGGAAAGACACTTTATCTGTAGGTATTTGTAATGGTGCTCAATTATGGATGGAATTAGATTTAATTAACCCTGATCATAAAGTACACGGTAAGTTAGTTCATAACGATTCTAAGAAGCATGAAAGTTCATTTACCTCTGTCAAAGTACAAGAAAACAACTCTGTAATGCTATCATCATTAGCAGGAACAGAATTGGGTGTTTGGATTTCTCATGGTGAAGGAAAATTTGATTTACCTGAAGCTGAAGAAAATTATGATATAGTTGCTAAATATGGATATGAAGGCTACCCCAATAATCCAAATGGTTCTGATTATAATACAGCAATGTTATGTGACAAAACTGGTCGTCATTTAGTAACGATGCCACATATAGAGCGTTCTACTTTCCAATGGAACTGGGCTAATTATCCTGATGGTAGAAAAGATGAAGTTTCTCCTTGGTTAGAAGCTTTTGTAAATGCTCGTAAATGGGTAGAAAACGTTAAATAATTACTAAGTGTAACAAATGTTACATTCAATTATATGAATATTTATTAATTTAGTATTATAACTATTCTTAGTATAGAATTGAAGGGCTATATTAAAAATACTAAAGTTAGAAGGACACATTTTTAATGTGTCCTTTCTTTTTTTGCTATATATAAATAAGTGTCAAAAACTTTACATTATATTGTTACCTTATTATATATAAGGATATGAATACACCCGATACTACTCTAATTTCATTAAAAGATTTAAAAACTCCTAAAGGAAGTTTTCTTTCAGGAAATTTAAATGACTTTAAGAAGAAGAATAAACATCGTATTCTTGAAGAGTGGGTTAAGGAGTATGGCGAACTTTTTACTATAAAATTAGGTCCTATAAAAGCTTTAGTTTCAGCAAATCCGGATATTAACAACACTATTTTAAAACAGCGTCCTGAAAAATTCAGGCGACTTTCTAAAATCAATGAAGTCTTTATTGAAATGGGCTTTCATACAGTTTTTAATGCTGAAGGAGAACATTGGAAAAAACAACGTAAACCCGTTGCTGAAGCTTTAAATGTTAGAAAAGTTAAAGGCTACTACCCTATTATTAAAGAAAAAACTTCAAATTTAATTTCAAAAATTAACGGCTATAGTAATTCTAATAAAGATTCAATTGAAATAATTAATGACTTTATTGCTTTTACAATTGATGTTACTACCGAAATAGCTTTTGGTTATAAATTAAATACAATACATAATAAGGAAGATAGTTTTCAAAATCATTTAGAATTAATTTTTCCAATGATTAATGAAAGGATTACAGCCCCGATACCAATGTGGCGTATTCTACCAAATAAAAGAGATAAAAAATTAAAAGAATCTCTTAAATCTATTGAAGTTATTATTTATCAATTTATTAAAGAAGCTAAGCAACGTTTAATTGAAAACCCCGAATTAAAAGAAAATCCTTCCAACTTTTTAGAAGCTTTATTAGTTGAAAGCGAAAAAGAGGATACTGTGTTTGATGAGAAAACATTATACGGAAATGTTATTGCAATGCTTTTAGCGGGTGAAGACACTACTTCAAATACTTTATCTTGGACTCTTTACTACTTAGCACAACATCCTAAAATAGTTGATAAAATTAGAAAAGAGTCTATTAATTGTTATTCAGGTAATGTTGCTGACGAACATAATCAGTTAGTTAATTTAAAATATACTAATGCTGTAATTCAAGAAGCCATTAGACTTAAACCTACTACTCCAATATTATTTTTTCAAGCTAATGAAGATACTGTAATAAATAATTTATCTATCCCTAAAGACACTAGAATCATTTTACAGAATAGCCACGCATCAATGCAAGACAATAATTTCTCTAATGCTAAACAATTTAATCCTAATCGTTGGATAACTTCAGAGTGTCCATATAAAAACCACAATCCAAAAGTTATCAAAGCTTTTGGTGGAGGTTCTAGACTTTGTCCTGGAATGTATTTATCTATGATTGAAATGACAACTGTAATTTCTAGTATATGTAAACAGTTTGATTTAAATCTTTCTGTAAATCCTTCTAAGGTTGAAGAAAATTTTGCTTTTACCGTATTTCCTGAAAATTTATTAGTTAAGTTTACAAAAGTAAACTAACATTATACATTAAATTGTAACTACACATTGTTTTTAGCCGTATAAAACATCTAATTTATACATAAAAAGGTAAAATATATCCTTATAATTAAACTTTTAGCTTATAAAGAGTTGTTTACACTACTAAATCAGCTATAAATACAAATGTAAACACTATTTATTACTTAAAAAATCAGTTACATTTGTAAAAACCAATTGTTTCTTAATCTAACCTAAAAGAATAAGCTTTTTCTATTAAAACCACTTAAACAATTGTTTATTAGTTATTTAAGTGTTATCATCTCTAGCTCTTATTGGTGTTATTTCGGCTTTTTTTGAAAATAATTGCAATTTTATTTGTTTACAATTATAAAAACACATATCTTTACAATCGTAAACAGCAATTATCTGTTTACATATATAAACAACAAATGATTGAACGTTTAAAAACAATATTAGATTATTACAATTTATCTGCTTCAAGTTTCGCTGATATAATTGATGTACCAAGATCAAGTATTTCTCACCTGCTCTCTGGAAGAAATAAACCGAGTTTAGATTTTATAATTAAAGTTGAGAAAGCTTTTGATGAAATTGAATTGAATTGGTTAGTGTATGGTAAAGGAAGTTTTCCTAAAAGTGCCCTACCTCAAATAAATGAAGATTCTATAAAAAAAGACAAACCTTCATTGTTTTCTGAAAATAACGCATTTGAACAAATACCCGAAAAAAAATCAAATACGCGATTGTCAGAGACTCCTAAAAAAAAGGAAGAATCGGCTCATTTTAAAGAAATTAAAAATATTGTGGTTCTTTATGAAGATGGAACCTTTCAAGATTATAATAAAAGATAAATAAAAATGATTCCCTAAAACCCCTAACCCCTCTTTAATAAGGTATAAAATTCAAAAACCCCTTATTATTTGTTCCCCCGGCAAGTATTTGAATTTTATAATTTATTAAAAAACTAAACTCCCCTAGCTTTTCCCCTAAAGTTATGTTTAGTAATTGTCCCCCAGACAAACCCCTCATGCTTGCCCTTACAAGCACAAAACCTCTTAAGTAAAAAAAGTCTGTATCAAAATTTTGATACAGACTTTTTTATATAATTTATGTTTTGAAATACTATGTTAACATTCCTCCGTCTACAGATAAAGTTTGTCCTGTTACATAAGCACTCATATCAGATGCTAAAAACACACAAGCATTTGCAATATCTTTAGGAGTTCCTCCTCTTTTTAAAGGAATTTCGTTTCTCCATCCTTCAACAACTTTTTCATCTAATTTAGCTGTCATTTCAGTTTCAATAAATCCTGGAGCAACAACGTTACTACGGATATTTCGAGAACCTAATTCTAAGGCAACAGATTTTGAGAATCCTAAAATACCAGCTTTTGATGCTGCGTAATTTGCTTGACCAGCATTACCTTTTAATCCAACAACAGAACTCATATTGATAATAGATCCTGCTCTTTGTTTCATCATCGGACGAATTACAGCTTTTGTTAAATTAAAAACTGATTTTAAATTTACTTCGATTACTTTATCAAAATCATCTTCAGAAATACGCATTAATAAATTATCTTTAGTAATACCTGCGTTGTTTACTAATACATCGATTGTACCGAATTCAGTTAAAACATTTTTTGCCAATTCTTGAGCTGCATCAAAATCAGCAGCGTTAGATTGATATCCTTTTGCTTTTACTCCTAAATCTTTCAATTCATTTTCTAAAGCCGTTGCAGCATCTACAGATGAACTGAAAGTAAATGCAACATTACATCCTTGATTTGCGAACTCTAATGCAATTCCTCTACCAATTCCACGAGTGGCTCCAGTAATAATTGCTGTTTTATTTTCTAAAAGTTTCATTTATTAGTTGTTTTAATGGGTCAAATATAAAAAGAAAATCCCGCTAAAAATTAATCTTTAGCAGGATTTTAATATGATTTATAATTAAATCAACTTATGATTTAATCTTCTTTTTATCTACATAGTTAAATAAGTAATCAACATCTAGCTCTTTAATCTTACCTAACTTTTGTAAAGATTTTACATTTAAATCTTTCTTATTACCAATAACCATTACGTTATATGACTCTCCTTTTACGTTTTTATCGAAAAACGATTTTAAATCTTCGATAGTCATATCTTTAATAGTATTGTACATTGCTTCTCTATTGTCATTATCAATTCCTAATTTCTTTAATCTTTCGTAAGACCAAAAGATATTAGATTTTGTAATTCTTTGAGCAGCTAACTTTTTTAATGTTGCATTTTTAGCGGCATTAAATTGCTTTTCTGCTTCTGGCATGTTATTCATTAACTCCATCATAGCATCTACAGCCTGCTCTAATTTATTAGCCTGAGTACCAACATATGCCATAACATAATTTGGATCGTCTTTTTTTCTTGCATTACTATAAGATGCAAATGCAGAATATGCTAAAGATTTACTCTCTCTAATTTCTTGGAATACAATTGAAGATAATCCGCTACCAAAATAAGTATTGAATAATGTTGAAGCTGCTAAGTTTTCTGGTTTAAAAGGCTCTCCTTTTGCTAAAAATAACATTTCAGTTTGCACCATATCGTAATCAGTAAAGAAAACATTACCTCCTGTTTCAGACTCTGTATATTTTTTAGCAGCAGGATAATCTTTAAACTCTCCATAAACTTTATGAGATTTATTTAAAGCAGCTACAGCCGCATCAACATCTTTACCGTAGTAAAAAATACGTTGCTTATAGTTTTTAAGTCCCTTAATTACGTTAACTAAATCTGTTGGATCTATTGCTTTTAATTCATCAACTTGAAAAATATCTCTTAATGGTGAATTCTCTCCATACTTTCCATAGTTCATTAAACCTCCCCAAAGAATATTTCCTTTTTGAGTTTTACCATCTTGACGTCCTTTATAAATTTTTTCTACATACTTATCGTAAGCTTCTTGGTCTGCTTTTGCATTGTCCCATAAATCTTCTAATAATTCAAGTCCTTTAGGTAAATTTTCTTTTAAACCTCTTAAACCTACATATGTTTTATCATCTTGAGCACTAACATAATAATCTACTCCTAACTTATAAAACTCTTTTTTAATTTCTTCAGCAGAATATTTATCAGTTCCAATATATTCAAGATAACCAGCAGCTAAACTTAACTTCTTGTCATTATCTTTACCCATATCGAAAATAATGTTCAAATCAAATAAATCATTATTTTCATTTAAAACATAAGAAACTTTAATATCATTATCTGTTTTAGTTTCTTTAATTGCAGTTTTATAGTCTACAAATTTTGGTTGTAATGGCTCAGATTTTACTTTATTAAAAGCTGTAATAAATTCAGAACTCTTATCTCTATTTAACTTAACTGGAGTAATTCCTGGGTTTGATACTTTAACAATATTCTTATCTTCTCCCTTACGCTTATAAGTAACAACGTAATTATCTTGGTAAAACTTGTTTGCAAAGTCCACTAATTCTTGCTTAGATACTTTCTTTAGATCATCTAAAAATTTCACTTTATCTGCCCAGTTTTCATGGTGAATAAATGCATTAAAGTAAGCACCAGCTAAAGCAGTATTGTTTTCATATTGACGTGTTTGACTTAACTTTAAATCATTAACTACAGCCTCAATCATCCACTCATCAAACTCACCTTTCTTTAACTTTTCAATTTGCTCTAATAATAATGCTTTTACTTCGTCTAAAGTTTGACCTGATTTTGGACTACCAGTAAATGAATGGTAACCATAATCATTTAAAAATGTTGGTGAACAACTAGCTCTCTGAACTGCTTGTTTTTGATTTAAATTTAAATCAATTAAACCTGCATTACCATTAGCCATAATCATATCAACTAATGTAACTAACTTTTCATCTTTAGTATTTACTCCTCCAGATCTGAATGCAATAGAGATTGATTCAGAAGTTGGTCCAAAAACTTCTTTAATAATTGGTTGAGTTATTGGATCTTCTTTTGGTAATACTGGATGTTCTAATTCTTTCTTTTCAAATTTTCCAAAAGTTTCATTTACTTTTTTAATGGTAGCATCAAAATCTAAATCTCCAACTAAAACTACTGCCATATTATTAGGCACATAATATTTGTCGAAATAATTATTGATATCAATCATTGAAGGATTCTTTAAATGCTGTGCCGTACCAATAGTAGACTGCTGTCCGTAAGGATGTTTAGGAAATAAACCATCTAACATTGCTGCATAACGCTTACGCCAATCATTATCCTGACCTCTATTAAATTCTTCAAAAACAGCTTCTAATTCTGTATGAAATAAACGTAAAACTAACGTACTAAAACGCTCAGATTCTAAATCTAACCATTTGTTTAATTCGTTAGCAGGTATTTTATTTTTATATACTGTTTCTTCAAACCAAGTATGTGCATTTGTACCTGTTGCTCCTAAAGAAGCAGTCATTTTATCATACTCATTCGCAACAGAATAGTTAGATGCTTCTAAAGAAACTTTATCAATTTCTTTATAAAGTGCTAATTTTTTATCTGCATCTTCTTCTGTTCTATGCTGTTCATATAAATCAGAAATTTTCTTTAAATATTCTTTTTCTTTCTCCCAATCAGCAGTACCAATTTTATGAGTTCCTTTAAAAACCATGTGCTCTAAATAGTGCGCTAATCCTGTTGATTCTTTTGGGTCATAGTTTGAACCTGCACGAACTGCAATATAAGTTTGAATTTTAGGTTCATCAGTGTTTTTACTTAAGTATACTTTTAAACCATTGTCTAAAGTATACAAACGTAATCCTGTTGGGTCGTTTGTAACAGTTTCGTATTTAAAACCGTTTGCACTTGTGTGCTCTTCTGTTTTTACTTCATTATTTGAAGTTGTACTTTTTTTACAACTAACAACAGAAATAAATAACAAGCTAAGTAATAGCAATTTAAATGTTTTCATTCTTTTTTGGGTTTGATTAAATTAAAAAATCCGTTGAATTTACAAATTCAACGGATTCTAAAGAAATATATTTTATTCTTTTAACAGTTTTTTATCATAAAAAAACTAAGCTAAAACTTTTGCTACCATTTCCCCAATTTTAGCTGGAGAACTCACTACGTGCACTCCGTTTTCTGCTAAAATTTTCATTTTTGCTTGTGCTGTATCATCTGCTCCACCTACAATTGCTCCGGCGTGCCCCATTGTACGACCAGCTGGTGCAGTTTGACCTGCGATAAAACCAACAACTGGCTTACGGTTACCATCAGCTTTAATCCATTGAGCAGCTTCTGCTTCTAAGTTACCTCCGATTTCACCAATCATAACGATTGCTTCAGTATCCTCATCATTCATTAATAACTCAACAGCTTCTTTAGTAGTTGTTCCAATGATTGGATCTCCACCAATACCGATAGCTGTAGTAACTCCAAATCCTTGTTTTACAACTTGATCAGCAGCTTCATAAGTTAAAGTACCTGATTTAGAAACGATACCTACTTTTCCCTTTTTGAAGATAAATCCTGGCATAATACCAACTTTAGCTTCATCAGGAGTAATAACTCCTGGGCAGTTAGGACCTACTAAAGTACAATCTAATTGATCGATATAAGCTTTTACTTTTACCATATCAGCAGTAGGAATTCCTTCAGTAATACAAATAATTACTTTGATTCCTGCTTCTGCAGATTCCATAATAGCATCAGCAGCAAAAGCTGGTGGTACAAAAATAATAGAAGTATCTGCTCCTACTTTTTGTACAGCTTCATCAACTGTATTAAAAACTGGTTTACCTAAATGCTCTTGCCCTCCTTTACCTGGAGTAACACCACCAACAACGTTGGTACCATAATCAATCATTTGACCAGCGTGGAAAGTTCCTTCGCTACCAGTAAAACCTTGTACAATAATTTTTGAATCTTTATTTACTAAAACACTCATGGGTTTTTATTTTAATTTTTGCATCACAAAAGTAATCGTTTGATATTGATTTGTGAAAATTTTTATTTGTTTTTTTGCTCTTTTAAAAATCGTTTGATTCCTGCTATTTCTTTTAGCTTTTCTCTCGACTCTGAAATTGGAGTTCCGAAGTAGGTTTTTCCACCTTCTACAGACTTTGTTACTCCTGTTTGTCCAAGTATAACAGCTTTTTTCCCAATGGTTATTCCGCTGTTTGTTCCTACTTGCCCCCAAATAGTTACTTCATCTTCAATAATAACACAACCTGCAATACCTGTCTGCGAAGCGATTAAACACTTTCTACCAATAACAGTATCATGACCTACATGAACTTGGTTGTCTATTTTTGTTCCTGCTCCAATAGTTGTATCTCCAGTTACTCCTTTATCAATCGTACAAGATGCTCCTAAATCTACATTATCTTCTAAAATAACTCTTCCTCCAGAAATTAATTTATCAAATCCTTCTAGTCTGTTTTTATAGTAAAAAGCATCAGCTCCTAAAACAGTATTTGCATGAATAGTTACATTATTACCTATAACTGAATTACTATAAATTGTAACGTTTGGGTGGATAACACAATTCTTTCCTATAATAACATTATCTCCAATAAACACATTGGGTTGAATAATTGTTCCTTCTCCAATAATAGCAGATTCAGAAATACTTGCTTTTGAAGCTATAAATGGATTGAAATGTTTTGTTATTTTATTAAAATCACGAAAAGGATCATCAGAAATCAATAAAGCTTTTCCTTCTGGACAATCAACTTTTTTATTAATTAAAACTGTTGTTGCTGCAGAGTTTAAGGCTTTATCGTAATACTTAGGATGATCAACAAAAACAATATCTCCTGCTTCAACTACATGTATTTCGTTAATACCTGTAATTGAAAAATTTTTATCACCAACAAAATCTACATCCAATAATGTAGCTATCTGTTGTAAAGTTTGTGCTTGTTTAAATTTCATTTAAAAAAAGAAATTCCCGCTACTGCGGGAATAATGTTTATTCTTTTATACGCTCTTGGTAAGTACCTTTAGTCGTTTCAATTTTAATTTTATCACCTTCATTAATAAATAAAGGAACATTTACACGAGCTCCTGTTTCTACAGTTGCTGGTTTTGTTGCATTTGTAGCTGTATTACCTTTAACTCCTGGTTCTGTGTGCGTAACTTCTAATATTACACTTGTTGGCATCTCTACAGATAGAGGCATCTCATCCTCTGAATTGATGATTATAGTAACGATCTCTCCTTCTTTCATTAATTCTGGAGCATCTAATGCATTTTTTTCCAATGTAATTTGAGAATAATCAACTTGATTCATGAAGTGAAACGTATCTCCTTCACTATATAAGTATTGAAATTTGTGAGTTTCAACTCTAACTGCATCAATTTTTCTTCCTGAAGGAAATGTATTATCTACAACCTTACCACTGGTAACACTTTTTAATTTTGTTCTTACAAAAGCAGGTCCCTTTCCTGGTTTAACATGTAAAAATTCAACAACTTTATAAATATCGTTGTTGTATCTCATGCATAATCCATTTTTTATATCTGATGTTGTTGCCATTTTTATTTGTTATTATTTTTTAAAATTTACTATATATCTATTAGTAATTTTATTAGTTAGATTTAAAATATCCTTTCATAATTCCACGATGTGAATCTTTTATAAACTGAATTACTTCATCACGTTCTGAAGTAGCTTCCATTTCAGCCTCAATAATATCTATCGCTTGGGAATTATTGTAATTTTTTTGAAATAAAATTCTATATATATCTTGAATTTCTCTAATCTTCTCAGTAGTATAACCTCTTCTTCTTAAACCTACAGAATTGATACCTACATATGATAAAGGTTCACGTGCAGCTTTTACATAAGGAGGTACATCTTTACGAACCAATGAACCACCGGTAACAAATGCATGATTACCTACTGAAGCAAATTGGTGTACCGCTACCATACCCGCTAAAACTACATTATCACCTACATTTACATGCCCCGCTAAAGTTGTATTATTTGAAAAAATACAATTATTACCAACAAAACAATCATGAGCTACGTGACAATACGCCATAATTAAACAATTGTCCCCAATTACAGTTTTCATTCGGTCTGTAGTTCCTCTATTTATAGTAACACATTCACGTATTGTTACGTTATCACCAATCTCTACAGTTGTATCCTCATCATTATATTTTAAATCTTGAGGAATTGCTGAAATTACAGCTCCTGGAAAAATTCGACAGTTTTTACCAATCCTTGCTCCTTCCATTATAGTTACATTAGAACCAATCCAAGTTCCTGAGCCAATTTCAACATTTGCATGTATTGTTGTAAATGGTTCGATAACTACATTTCGTGCAATTTTTGCTTGTGGATGTACGTATGCAAGTGGTTGATTCATAGTCTTATTTTACTTTTGAAATTTGCGCCATTAATTCTGCTTCACATACTAATTTCCCATTAGCATATGTATAAGCTTGCATATGACAAATACCTCTTCTTATTGGTGTTATTAATTCAGCTTTAAAAGTTAAAGTGTCTCCTGGTAATACTTTTTGTTTGAACTTAACATTATCCATTTTCATGAAATATGTTAAATAGTTTTCTGGATCTGGCACTGTATTTAAAACTAAAACTCCACCACACTGCGCCATCGCTTCAACTTGTAAAACACCTGGCATTACTGGTGCTCCTGGAAAATGTCCCACAAAGAAATTTTCATTCATTGTAACATTTTTCATTCCCACTACATGCCTATCTGACAACTCTAAAATTCTATCAATCAATAAAAATGGAGGTCTATGAGGTAAAATATCCATTATTTGATGGATATCCATCAATGGAGGTAAGTTTAAATCATATTTAGGAACGTTGTTACGTTTTTCTTGCTTTATAATTTTAGCTAATTTCTTAGCGAATAAAGTATTAACTAAATGCCCAGGTTTGTTTGCTATTACTTTACCTCTAATTCGAGTACCTACTAATGCTAAATCCCCAATAACATCTAATAACTTATGTCTTGCAGCTTCATTAGCCCAATGCAATTCCAGGTTATCTAAAATTCCATTAGATTGAATTTTGATATCATCTTTATTAAAAGCCTTCTTTAATTTTTCTGTAGTAGAAGTAGATAATTCTTTATCTACATAAACAATTGCATTGTTTAAATCTCCACCTTTAATTAAATCATTTTCAAGTAGCATTTCTATTTCATGCAAAAAACTAAAAGTTCTTGCTGCAGAAATATGCTCTTTAAAATCAGACATTTTATTTAAAGTAGCATTTTGTGTTCCTAAAATTTTAGTTCCAAAATCTACCATTGTTGTTACTTGATACTCATCTGAAGGCATTAAAATAATTTCGCTTCCAGTAGCTTCATCTTTATATGAAATTATTTCTTTAACAACATATTCTTCAATTTCAGCTTCTTGCTCTACAATTCCTGCTTGCTCTAATGCTTCAATAAAAAATTTAGATGAACCATCCATAATTGGAGGCTCTGATGCGTCAATCTCAATAATTAAGTTATCAATATCTAAACCTACTGCTGCTGCTAAAACATGCTCAGAAGTTTGAATTTGTACTCCTTTCTTCTCAAGATTTGTTCCTCTTTGAGTATTTGTAACATACTCCGCTTTTGCTTCAATTACTGGCTTTCCTTCTAAATCAACACGTACAAACGCAAATCCATGATTTATTGGAGCTGGTTTGAAAACCATTGTTACCTCATTACCAGTATGTAAACCTACACCAGATAATGTAATTTCATTTTGTATTGTTTTCTGTTGTTTACTCATTGTTTGTTTTTTGAGTATTTAACTCTTTTTCAATTTTATGTATTGTTGATGCTAATTTAGGTAAGTTTTTAAAGTAAACATATGATTTACTATAATCTGAATACCCAAAAGCAGGTGTACCTTGTACTACTTCTCCTTCTTTTAAACTCTTGCCAATACCAGATTGTGCTTGAATTCTAACATTATTGCCTATTGTTATATGGCCAACAATACCTACTTGACCGCCAATCATACAATTCTCGCCAATTTTTGTAGATCCTGCAATACCTGTTTGTGAAGCTATTACGGTGTTTTTACCAATCTCAACGTTATGCGCTACTTGAATTTGGTTATCTAACTTTACTCCTTTTCTGATAATTGTTGAACCTAACGTAGCTCTGTCTATTGTTGAATTAGACCCTACATCAACATTATCTTCGATAATAACGTTTCCAATTTGAGGTATTGCCTTGTACTCTCCATCTTCATTGGGTGCGAAACCAAATCCATCAGAACCAATTACTGTTCCTGAATGAATCTTACAATTTTTTCCTATTTGAGATTCTGAATATACCTTAACACCTGCAAAAATTACTGAATTATCTCCAATTACTGAATTATCTCCAATATAAGAATTAGGATAAATTTTTACATTTTTACCTAAAACAACATTTTCACCAATATAAGCATAGGCTCCAACATATTCGTTTTCTCCTATTGTAGCAGAAGAAGCAATAAAATGAGGATTTTCTCTACCAGATTTATTATTCTTTACTTCATTATAAAACTCTAAAAGCTTTGAAAATGCTTTATATGCATCGTCAACTTTAATCAGAGTCGATTCAATTTCTTTTTCTGGCTGAAAGCTTTTATTTACTATGGTAACTGAAGCCTTTGTAGTATATATAAAAGAATTATACTTTGGGTTTGAAAGAAAGGTTAAAGAACCAACCGTTCCTTCTTCTATTTTTGAAAGTTTAGATACTTCAGCATCTGGATTACCCACAATGTTTCCTTCTAAAATATCGGCTATTTGTTTTGCTGTAAATTTCATCAATTGCAAAAGTAATTATTTTTGTTTAATTACTTATTATTACATCATTTTTAAAGATTAATTAATCATTTTTTTAGGGTAACATAAGAAATACTTTACCACAGGTTTGGTTAAAGCTTTTAAGTTCAACTGATCTGAAGCCTTTGCTATATCTTTTAATTTCCCTTTCTTTGTGTAAATTTTTATTGGCTTATCTGTATTATAAGCCTGATTTTTAATTTTATTTGAAAAAACAAAATAGTTTAAATCCTCTTCTTTAATTTCTAAATGACTTTTAACAGAGTCATTTACTTCTTTTAAGTATTTCTCTGTAAAAGGCTTCTCTTGAATTTCAATTTTAAAAAGATTTCTATGAATAATCATTTTAGCTAATGAGGACAAAATAAAATCATCGTGATGTACCCATTCTTTTATCGCTGACAATACATCATAATCATCTAACTGAGAAAAAACATCTAATGTATCATTCGAAAAATTACTTTCTGAAATTGGCGTATATAAAAAGTATTTAAAAGCGGAACTGGCTGGTAATTCAATACCTTTCATTGCTAATTCTTTCGCTCTTCTTAAAACATTTACCAAAATGTTTTCGGCTACTAATCCTGTTTTGTGCAAATAAACTTGCCAATACATTAAACGACGTGCAATGATAAATTTTTCTACAGAATAAATTCCTTTTTGCTCTATAACTAACTCATCGTTTACAACATTCATCATGGCTATTAAACGATCTGAAGATATATTTCCTTCTGTTACTCCTGTGTAGAAACTATCTCTTTTTAAATAATCTAACCGATCAATATCTAATTGACTAGAAATTAGTTGATATAAAAACTCTCTATGGTAATTCCCTTCAAAAATCTTGATTGCTAAACTTAATTTTCCATCAAATTCATCATTTAAAGCCTTCATAAACTTTAACGAAATCTCTTCATGAGTAATACCATTAACAATACTGTGCTCTAAAGCATGAGAAAATGCCCCGTGACCAATATCATGTAATAAAATAGCAATGTATAATGCGTTAGCTTCATCATCAGAAATTTCAACGTTTTTCATTCTAAGCACTCGTACTGCTTTCTGCATTAAATGCATACAACCTATAGCGTGATGAAAACGTGTATGATTTGCTCCTGGATACACTAAATTAGACAATCCCATTTGTGTAACCCTTCTTAATCGCTGAAAGTAACGATGTTCGATTATATCAAAAATTAATGAATTTGGTATGGTTATAAATCCATAAATAGGATCATTAATTATCTTTTGTTTATTCGTTTTTCTGCTTTTCAAAATTTATAAATACTACTATTCTAAACAAAAGAATCATAATTAATCTACAAAAGCAAATTAACAAAAGCTTTATTAACGTATTTTTAGCTTTTAAAACACAACAAAAACACTTTTCAGCGTTATTTTAGTGTAAATACATGAAAGCTATATGAGAAACATAGAAATACTTTGGGTAGATGATGAAATTGATTTACTAAAACCACATATTTTATTTTTAGAAAAGAAAAACTATTCCGTTACTACTTGCACAAACGGAACAGATGCTATTGACTTGGTTGAAGAACAAAATTTTGATATTGTTTTTTTAGATGAAAATATGCCAGGTATTACCGGTTTAGAAACACTTTCTGAAATCAAACAGAAAAACACTAACCTTCCTGTGGTTATGATTACCAAAAGTGAAGAAGAGTATATTATGGAGGAAGCAATTGGTTCTAAAATTGCTGATTATTTAATAAAGCCTGTAAACCCAAATCAAATATTATTAAGCTTAAAAAAGAGTTTAGATCATTCTCGTTTAGTTTCTGAGAAAACTACTTCAAACTATCAACAAGAGTTTCGAAAAATCTCTATGGATTTAGCCATGGTAAACTCCTATGAAGAATGGAATGACGTATATAAAAAGTTAGTACACTGGGAGCTTGAACTTGAAAACATTAATGACACTGGAATGTTAGAGATTTTAGAATCTCAAAAAGCAGAAGCAAATTCACTTTTTTTCAAGTTTATAAAAAAGAATTATCAAGATTTTTTAACTAGTGATGATAAACCCACTTTTTCTCATACGCTATTTAAAGATTATGTAGTTCCCAATCTATCAAAAGACAAAGGAGTTTTATTGGTTGTTATTGACAACCTTAGATTTGATCAATACAGAGTTTTAGAACCTTTTATTAACAACTACTATAAAAAAGAAGAAGAATATTCTTACTACAGTATTTTACCAACTGCAACCCAATATGCAAGAAATGCTATTTTCTCAGGTTTAATGCCTTCTGAAATGGAGAAAAGGCATTCTAATTTTTGGAAAAATGATACTGATGAAGGAGGTAAAAATTTATTTGAAGCTGACTTTTTAGATGCTCAAATTAAAAGGTTGAGTTTAAATATTCAACATGAATATTATAAAATAACTTCATTAAAAAGTGGAAAGGATTTAGCTGATAATTATAACGGAACAAAACAAAATGATTTAACTGTTGTTGTTTATAATTTTGTTGATATGCTTTCGCATGCTAAAACCGAAATGGAGGTAATTAAAGAACTTGCTGGAGACGATAAAGCTTACAGATCATTAACAGTTAGTTGGTTTAAAAATTCTCCTTTATTCGATATTATTCAAAAGGCACAAAAGCTAGGTCAAAAATTAATTATAACTACCGATCATGGAACCATTAACTCTAAGAATCCTACAAAAGTAATTGGTGACAAAAACATCAGTTCTAACCTTCGTTATAAAACTGGCAGAAGCTTAAGTTATGAGGATAAAGATGTGTATGCTATTAAAAATCCTAAAGACATATTTTTACCAACAATAGCTATAAATAGTCCATTCATTTTTGCTAAAGAGGATTTGTTTTTTGCCTATCCAAACAACTATAATCATTTTGTTAAATATTATAAGAATACTTATCAGCATGGGGGTGTTTCTTTAGAAGAAATGATTATTCCATGTGCTGTATATAATCCTAAGTAATGAGGTTTTTACTTTTCTTTTTATTAGTATCTCAACTTAGCTTTACTCAAGAGGACAAGTTAAGTTTAGCTGGTTTAGAATTAACACATCAAAAAGTAACTTATGATCCTAGTTATTTTTCAATTCCCTATCCTAATGGAGACGTACCAAAAAACAAAGGTGTATGTACAGATGTGGTAATTCGCGCTTATCGAAAATTAGGAATTGATTTACAAAAAGAAGTTCATGAGGATATGAAGAAAAATTTCTCTTTATATCCTAAAATTTGGGGATTAAAAAGAACTGATAAAAATATTGATCATAGAAGAGTTCCTAATTTAATGACTTTTTTCAGTAGAAAAGGTATTGTAAAATCAAAAACTCAAAACACCAAAGATTATATTCCTGGAGATATTGTTTGTTGGAATTTACAAGGTGGGATTACTCATATCGGTATTGTAGTCAATAAAAAGTCTAAAGATGGGTTACGATACATGATAGTTCACAATATCGGCGCAGGTCAAGTAATTGAGGATTGTCTTTTCGATTTTAAAATCATTGGACATTACAGGTACAAAAACTAAATTTTCTTAACATTTTATAGTTCATTATTTTTGCATTCTATGAACAAAAATTACTCTTTAAACGAATTAACTACAATAGCTCAAGAAGTTGTAAAAAAAGCTCAAAACAAAGTATTACTTTTTAATGGTGATATGGGGGTTGGTAAAACAACTTTAATAAAAGAGATTTGTAAAATTCTTGGTGTTGATGATGTTGCCCACTCTCCTACTTTTTCTTTAGTAAATGAATATAAAACGAATGATAATGAGACTGTTTATCATTTTGATTTTTATAGAATTGAAGATGAAGAAGAAGCTTATGATATGGGAGTTGAAGACTATCTTTATAGCAATAATTGGTGTTTAATTGAATGGCCCGAAAACGTTAAAAATTTACTACCTTTAGATGCTGTTGAAGTAAAAATCATGCTTTTAGATGATGGTCAACGTAATATCCAACTAAAAACCAACTAATTAAATGGGGTCTATCTCACCTTTTACCAAAGAACAGTTAATGCCACAGCCTGAAATGCTTGAAATACAAAAGCAAAAAGGTGAATTATTTATAGGGCTTCCAAAAGAAACTCATTTTGAAGAAAAACGTATTAGTTTATCTCCAGATGCTGTTTCAGCTTTAGTAGCTCATGGTCATAGAATTGTTATTGAAACTGGTGCTGGTGACGGGGCAAATTATAGCGATAAGGAATATTCTGATGCAGGAGCAAAAATATCATATGATATAAAAGAAGCTTTTGCGTGTAATATTGTGCTTAAAGTTGAACCACCATCGTTAGATGAGATTGAAATGATAAACCCACAAGCAATTTTAATTTCTGCTTTACAGCTTAAAACTCAGGATAAAAAATACTTTGAAGCTCTAGCTAAAAAACGAATTACAGCTATTGCTTTTGATTATATAAAAGATGAACACGGTGTATACCCAATTGTAAAATCATTAAGTGAAATAGCAGGTACTGCATCTATGCATATTGCAGCAGAACTGATGACTTCCTCTAATGGTGGAAATGGATTATTATTAGGTAATATCGGTGGTGTTCCTCCTAGTGATGTAGTTATTTTAGGCGCAGGTACTGTTGGTGAATTCGCAGCTCGTTCTGCTATTGGCCTAGGTGCTCGTGTTAAAGTTTTTGACAATTCGATTACCAAGTTAAGGAAATTGCAACACTGTGTACATTCTCCTATTTACACTTCAACTGTACAGCCAAAAACATTAGCAAAAGCTTTAATGCGTTGTGATGTTGTTATTGGTGCTATTCGTGGTAAAGATCGTTCTCCTGTAATTGTTACCGAAGGAATGATCGAACAAATGAAAGATGGTGCTGTTATTGTTGATGTAAGTATTGATCGTGGTGGATGTTTCGAAACTTCAAAAGTTACTACACATAGTAAACCTACCTTTACCGAACATGGTGTAATTCATTATTGTGTTCCTAATATACCGTCTAGATACGCACGTACAGCTTCAGTATCTATTAGTAATATTTTCACTCCTTATTTATTAAATATAGCAGAAGAAGGTGGATTTGAAAATGCTGCTCGTTTTGATAAAAGTTTACGTAACGGTATGTATTTTTATCATGGTATATTGACAAATAAAACTGTAGCTGATTGGTTTGACATACCTTACAGAGATATTAATTTATTGATTTTATAAACTCTTTTTTACTTACTTTTGCTCCTCTAAATTTTAAATTATGCAGTGGTTAAAACGTTTTGGTATTTACTTTATTGGTGTAGCATTAGGTACGCTTATTGTTGCCTTCTTTTGGAGTAAAAAGAAAGTTTCGTTTGATTATGGTATGGATGCACGTACACTAAAAACTATTCGCATAAAAAAACGCTTATTTTCTGATAATGCTAAACAGATTATAGAAAATTCTCAGATAGATACAACTACTATAAATACTATTTTAAAGTTTGGGGATGTTGATTTTGGAAAAAGTAAACCTCGAATAAAACCTTGCGCAGAGTATTTTATTACAGGAAAAGATAGTTTAAATCATATTGATTTATATGTAATACGTTGTGACTCTACTGCAACTATTGATAAAATTACAATAAACTAACAGTTTTTATATTTATCGTGTAACCCAACTCCATTTAAAATCATTGGGATAATTTTTTCTAATCTTTTTAATTTGGTAGCTTCTCGTTTTGCTTCAGTAATATGATCAGCAAATTCTCTTTTTTTACTTAAAGTAAATTTTTCAAAAGAAATTTTTAATTTCTCATCATCAAATGCTGATTGTAATTCTGGTGGAATTATTAAAGGTTTTGTATTTCTTGTTGGCTTTAATTCTTTTCCTTCCTCAGAATTTTTAATAGCTTCCAACGCATATTTCTTTACTAAATCAGGATTAATATCACTTAATTTATAAAACCTCCATTGACGCATAGCATTAGTTTTTCCTTCTTGAGCATTTTCTAAAACCTTTTCATCATCCTTTAAAAAACTCCCTTGAAAAAACCACATTCCACAATAGTTTTTAAAAGCTGCTATTCCTAAAATATTTTTCCCTTTATAAACATATACAGGAGCACTCCATTTTATAGTTTCTTTTAAAGGAAGTTCTAACAAAACAGAACGCAAGAGGTTTAATTCTTGCGTCCATGTATTTTTATCGTTAATATATTGTGTTACTTCTGAGTTCATTAATTATGAATCTTTAGTTAGCTATTTCGCTTGTAAACTTAATACGCATTAAACGTAATTCATCGTCATCATAATCACCGTCAAACTCATCTAAAGCTTCTTGAATTTTGTCGGTTTCAGCTTCCATAAAATACTCGTGAATTTCTTCTTGCTGATCTTCATCTAATAAATCATCCACAGCATAATTTATATTCAATTTTGTACCAGAAAATACAATAGCTTCCATTTCTTTAATTAACTCTGGCATTTCTAGCCCTTTTGATTTTGCTATATCATCTAAAGGTAATTTTCTATCCGTATTTTGAATGATAAACAGTTTCAATCCTGAATTTACACCAGTACTTTTAACAATTAAATCATCAGCACGCATGATATCATTCTCATCAACATATCTAGAAATCAACTTTACAAAGTCTTTTCCGTACTTTCTTGCTTTACCTTCACCAACTCCATGAACCTTGGCTAATTCATCTAAAGTTATAGGGTATTTGAGTGCCATATCATCTAACGAAGGATCTTGAAAAACCGCAAACGGAGGTACGCCTAAACGTTTACCTACACTTTTACGTAAATCTTTTAGCATTCCTACTAGCTTATCATCAACACTTGCACCCGATGATTTTTCATTAGTAATTATTGTTCCGTCATCATCTGTATCATACACATGATTTTCAGTCATCATAAACGGCTCAGGATTTTCAATGAATCTCTTTCCTTTCTCTGTTAGCTTTAAAACACCGTATTGCTCGATTTCTTTTTTTATCAAATCTACCACCAACACCTGACGAATTAACGCCATCCAGTAGTGATTATCCTTTTCTTTACCAATTCCAAAAAAAGGTTGCTCGTTTGTTTTATGAGAGTTTAATAATGCATTTTCTTTACCAATTATAGTATTTACCACCTCTTTCGGTTTATACATCTCAAGAGTATTTTTTATAACCGATAACAAAATAACTACTTCGTTTGTAGCTTCGTGCTTCTTTTTAGGATTACGCATATTGTCGTCCATATCAGCACCTTCTCCATTAACAGCATCAAACTCTTCTCCGAAGTAATGTAATATATACTTACGCCTATTCATAGACGTTTCTGCATAACCAACAACTTCTTGTAATAAAGCATGGCCAACCTCCTGCTCTGCTACAGGTTTGTTAGCCATAAATTTTTCAAGCTTCTCAATATCTTTATAAGAATAGAACGTTAAGCAATATCCTTCACCTCCATCACGACCTGCTCTACCTGTTTCTTGATAATAACTTTCTAAACTTTTAGGAATATCATGGTGAATTACATAGCGAACATCTGGCTTATCGATTCCCATACCAAAAGCAATAGTTGCAACAATAACATCACAATCTTCCATCAAAAACATATCTTGATGTTTGGCTCTTGTTTTAGCATCCAATCCTGCATGATAAGGAAGTGCGTTAATTCCGTTTACTTGTAGTACTTGCGCTATTTCTTCAACTTTCTTACGACTTAAACAGTAAATAATTCCTGTTTTTCCAATTCGTTTTTTTATAAAGCGAATAATATCTTTCTCTACATCTTTAGTTTTCGGACGAACTTCGTAAAATAAATTTGCTCTATTAAAGGATGCTTTGAACACATTAGCATCACTCATTCCTAAAGTTTTTAAGATATCTTCTTGAACCTTTTCGGTTGCTGTAGCTGTTAAACCTATAATTGGCACATTATCTATTTGCTTGATAATGTTACGTAAGTTTCTATATTCTGGTCTAAAATCGTGCCCCCATTCAGAAATACAATGTGCTTCATCAATAGCTACAAATGATATTTTTTGCTTTCTTAAAAACTCAACGTACTCTTCTTTTATTAAAGATTCTGGGGCTACATATAATAATTTGGTGATTCCTGACTCAATATCAGCCTTTACTTGTGCTACCTCAGACTTGTTTAAAGATGAGTTTAAAACATGCGCAATTCCATGATCTTCAGAAATACCTCTAATAGCATCTACTTGATTCTTCATCAAGGCTATTAAAGGAGATACAACAATCGCTGTTCCTTCTTTCATTAAGGCTGGTAATTGGTAACATAACGATTTACCTCCACCAGTTGGCATAATTACAAATGTATTTTCATTGTTTAAAATGCTGTTAACAACATCTTCTTGTAGACCTTTAAATTGGTTAAAACCAAATATTTTTTTTAATGATCCATATAAATCCGACTGCTCTATATTCATCTCCTAATATCAAAAATTAAAAATGCAAACTAAATTACAAAAAAACCTAATACAAATAGAAACAAACTTTCTTTTTATTAAAAAGATTTTCTTCTTAATTATTTCTATTTTTACACTTTAAAAATTACTTAAAACTTTTTATTAAATTGAAAGACGCAAACGCAATTCTCTCAACAGCAAAAGAAACTATACTTTTAGAAAGTAATGCTATTGCTAATTTAGTAAATTTATTAAACACTTCTTTTATTGATACTGTAAAAATCATTTATAACTTAATTAAAAAAGTTATAACTAATTATTCTGGTTATCTTTATTTTAATAATTTAATTAACCTAAAAATATTTTAAGATGGCAGAGAAAGAAATGTCTTTTTTAGATCATCTTGAAGAGTTAAGGTGGCATTTAGTTAGAAGTTTTGCTGCAATATTTATTTTAGCAATTATCATTTTTGCAAACATTAACTTTGTTTTTAATGATATCTTATTAGCACATTTAAAACCTGATTTTGCTACTTATAAATTCTTTTGCAATGTGTTTTCTTCAATAGGAATTGATAGTAGTTTTTGTAATATTAAATTTAAACAAACTCTACAAGCGCTTAACCCGACACAACAATTAATGACCGGTATTTGGTCTTCTCTAATTTTAGGCTTTGTTCTTGCTTTTCCATACGTATTATGGGAGTTTTGGCGTTTTATTGCTCCTGGGCTACATTCTAGTGAAAGAAAAAAATCTAGAGGATTTATTTTCACTTCTTCCTTATTGTTCTTTCTAGGTATTTTATTTAGTTATTATGTTATTTTACCAATGTCGGTATATTTCTTTTATAACTTTGAAATTTCTGATGCTATTGAAAATAACTTTAAGTTAGAAGCATATATAAATTTAATTACAAACACACTGTTAGGTGTCGCTGTTTTTTTCGAACTACCTGTTGTTATATTTTTCTTAACTAAAATAGGATTGGTTACTCCTGAGTTTTTAAAAAAATATAGAAAGCATGCTTTGGTCGTGGTTTTAATTTTATCAGCAATTATAACTCCTCCAGACATGGCTAGTCAAATAATTGTATCAGTACCCATTATGATTTTGTATGAATTAAGTATTCATGTATCAAAATTTGTATTAAAAAAACAACAAAAGAATGTCTCAAAAAGTCCAAGAGTTTAACGACTATAGAGCTAAAATGAATGATAAAATTTTAGCTTCTGACAATAAAATTGTTAAACGTATATTTAACTTAGACACGAATGCCTTTAAAGAAGGTCATTTACCTGTTAAAACCAAAGAGTTATTAGGTTTAGTAGCATCAGCTGTATTACGTTGCGATGATTGTATTGCTTACCATTTAGAAAGCTCTCATAAAAATGGAGTTACCAAAGAAGAAATGATGGAAACCATGAGTATTGCTACTTTAGTTGGTGGTACTATTGTAATCCCTCATTTACGTAGAGCTGTTGAATTTTGGGAAGCTTTAGAAGAAGAAAACAGTTAACAGATAATTAAGTTATCAATTCATAGATTTATAGTAATTTCGTACTGCTATCAACTTGAAAATTTAATCCACATTAATGAAATTAAGAGCAGAAGACATACAAAAAGTTTACGGTAGTAGAAAAGTTGTAAAAGGAATTTCTTTAGAAGTAGAACAAGGAGAAATTATTGGTTTACTAGGACCAAACGGAGCCGGAAAAACAACTTCTTTCTACATGATTGTTGGCATGGTAAAGCCTAATAACGGTCATATTTTTTTAGATGATGAAGAAATTACCGATGATGCCATGTATAAACGTGCTCAAAAAGGTATTGGTTATTTAGCCCAAGAAGCATCTGTTTTTAGAAAATTATCAGTTGAAGATAATATCATGTCTGTTCTAGAATTTACAGACAGAACAAAAGCTGAAAGAAAACAACGTTTAGAAGAGCTGATTGATGAGTTTAGTTTAGATCATGTTCGTAAAAACCGAGGAGATTTACTATCAGGTGGAGAGCGTCGTAGAACAGAAATTGCTCGTTGTTTGGCTTCTGACCCTAAATTCATTTTGCTAGACGAACCTTTTGCTGGAGTTGACCCTATTGCTGTCGAAGATATTCAAGGAATTGTAGCGCAACTTAAAAACAAGAACATTGGTATTTTAATTACCGATCATGATGTGCAAGCTACGCTAGCAATTACAGATAGAACTTATTTAATGTATAATGGAGGAATTTTAAAAGAAGGTACTCCTGAAGAATTAGCTGAAGATGAAACCGTACGTAGAGTATATCTTGGTAAAGATTTTGAATTGAAAAAGAAGAAGTTTTAATCGCAAGGCGATAGTCTATATTTATTTTCAGATGCTTATCTAGCGTAGATTACTTTCTTAAAATCTTAATTCCTATATTTAAGTTTTCTAACTAAACTTAAGATCATGCCTAAAAAAATTGGTTTAAAAGAAGCAATGTCTATCGGTATTGGCGGAATGGTTGGTGGTGGAATCTTCGCTGTACTTGGATTAGCAGCTGCATTAGCTAAGGGAGGAACTCCTATTTCGTTTTTAATTGCTGGTTTAATTGCCTTAATTACTTCATATAGCTATGTAAAATTATCTTTAAAATATCCAGATAGCGGAGGGACTGTTAAGTTTATAAATCAAGGATTTGGAATAACTGTTTTTAGTGGAGGAATTAATAACCTACTATGGTTTAGTTATATTATCATGCTATCTCTATACGCTTCTGCTTTTGGTTCTTATGCTCCAAATTTATTTCAATTGACGAGTGATAAGGTTATTGATTCTCATATTTATGCTACTGCTATTGTACTTATTGCTGCGTTTATTAATTATTACAGCATTGTTGTTGTTGGAAAAATAGAATCTTACGCAGTTATTATTAAACTAATTATATTATTAGGTTTTGTTGGTTTCGGACTGTATGGCTTATTTGGAAATCCACACTTAGAACAATTATCTCCTGAACACTGGGAATCTCCCTTCAAACTATTAACCGCCGGAATGGTGATTTTTGTAGCTTACGAAGGCTTTGAATTAATTGCCAATGCTGCTCCTGATATAGAAAACCCTGAAAAGAACATTCCGAGAGCCTATTATTGGTCAGTAATTTTTGTAATCTTTTTATACATAATAATAGCAGCAATCACTGTCGGCTCATTAGCATTTAGCGATATTGCTACAGCTCAAGACTATGTACTGGCAGAAGCAGCAAAACCTATGTTAGGTAAAGCAGGGTTTACCATTATTACCATTGCTGCATTAATTTCTACATTCTCAGCGATTAATGCTTCGCTTTATGGAGGAAGTAAAGTTAATTATGAAATAGCCGAAGATGACGAATTACCAAAGCAATTTACTTGTCAACTATGGAATCAGCCCATAGGTTTATTAATTACTACGATAGCAACAATAATTTTAGTAAATACTTTAGAGTTGGAAAGTATTTCAACAGCAGGAAGTGTTGGATTTTTACTAATTTTTTCTATTGTAAACTTTACTGGATTTAAATTATCAAAACAAATCAACGGAAAAAATAGCATTCCTATTATTGGAGCGATTTTATGTTTTTTAGCTATGATTGCCTTATTAATACAACATTACTCGACAAGTAAAACTGATGTATTCATAGCTATTGGAATTATTGCTTTTAGTTTTTTAGTTGAATTTATTTACAAAAAAACTGAAGAAAAAAAAGTTTAAATGAACGAAGGAATTAAAAATATCAACAAAACACTTTTACAATGGAAAGATGAAGCTATTAATTACTTACCAAAGATATTATTGGCTATTGTAGTTTTTCTTACTTTCTACTTTCTTGCTAAGTTTATTAGAAAATTTAGCATTCGATTTTATCAAAAATTATTTAAAAGTAAACCTGAAGCTGTAGGTCTTATATCTTCGATAATTTATTTTATCATCCTATTAATGGGCACTTTTTTAACGCTTGAAGTTTTAGGTTTAGAAAGTGTACTTACAAAATTACTTGCTGGTGCTGGAATTGTTGGTATAGTAGCTGGTTTTGCCTTTAAAGACATAGCTTCTAATGCTTTTGCTGGATTTTTATTAAATGTACAGCGTCCATTTAAAATTGGTGATTGGGTATCTCTTGATGAAACCTTTGGTACTATTCTAGAAATTGGTATGATTACCACATCGGTGAAAACTATTTCGGGACAAGAAGTCTTTGTTCCTAATCAACTTATTTATAATAATACCTTTACCAACTACTCCACTTTTGGCAAACGGCGTGTTATTTTTAAAAGTGGAGTGTCTTATGGAGATGATCTAGACTTAGTAAGACGGGCATCATTAGAAGAGGTAGATAAAATTGAAGCTGTGTTAAAAAATGAAGTAATTGATTTTTATTTTACTGAAATAGCGAGTTCTACTTATAATTTTGAAGTTCGTTTTTGGATTAAATTCAATTATCAAAAAGATTATTTAAATGCCATGAACGAAATTATTATGCGTATTAAAAAGCGTTTTGAACAAGAAGATATTTCTTTAGCCTATGCAGTTACTACGTTAGACTTTGGTGTAAAAGGAGGCGTGAATATTTTTGATAAACCCATTGTTACAAGAACAGAATAATGCTAACATTTTTCAAAAAAGTAGTTGACCATTTTTTCAATAGTAATACTTTTCAAAAAGGAGCTGCTTTAGCGTATTATGCAGTGTTTTCTATATTCCCAATCATTATTATAGTTATTTCAATATTAGGAATTGTTTTTGGTAAACAAGCAGTAACAGGAGAAGTTTTTCATCAACTTAAAGATATTCTAGGAACAGAAGGAGCTACTCAAATACAAAATATTATAAAACAACAGCATGTTAATCATAATTCTATCATAACTACAATTGTAGGGTTTGCTACTTTAATATTAAGTGCCTCTGGTATGTTTAGTCAAATACATAATGCTTTTAATAATATTTGGAATATTAAATCAAAACCTAAAAACAGCATTATTCGTTATTTCACTAAGCATCTTTCTTCTTTTGGACTCTTAATGCTTTTGTTTTTTACGCTAATAGTAAGTACTTCTGTTAATGCTTTTTTAATGAAACATTCCGATCGCTTACATAGTGATTATAGAATATCTTTTTTATATGAACATTTTTCCTCTTTTATCGTCATTGCTATTTTATTTGCAATTATGTTTAAGTTTTTAGGAGATGCTAAAGTTAATTGGAAACCTGCGATTTTAAGTGGTTTATTCACAGCATTCCTATTTATCTTAGGGAAAATTGGGATAGCAATAGTTATTGGTAAAAGTCATTTATCTACAACTTTTGGGTCAGCAAGTATTTTAGCATTAATAATGCTTTGGGTGTATTACCTTTCACAGATTATATTTTTAGGAGCTTCTTTTTTAAAAGTTTTATGCGATAAAATGAAACTACCTATTTTACCTAATCAAGATGCTGTAAAAATTGTACAACAAGAAATAAATAATAGCTAGAAGGTCTTATTCTTGATAAAAAATTAAAGTAAATAACTGTTTATACTTTCTTTAAATTATTAATCATTGATAATGCCACGTACATTATAATTATTAATGGAATCGCTACAAATTTTAATACAACTAGTATTAAAATTGATATTAATAAAAACACATACTTTAAAACATTCTCTTTAAATCCGTAGGTTTTAAACTTTAAGGCAAATAAAGGAATTTCAGCATTCATTAAAAAAGTTAACAACACTGTTATTAGTATTAAAAAATACTGATTATGAATAATATCTAAATAAAATGATTGTGCTGAAAACTCAGCAATTAACGGTAACGAAATAACAAATAGAGTCATTGCTGGAGTTGGTATACCTATAAAAGAATCTGATTGGCGGGTATCAATATTAAAATTTGCTAATCGATAACAGGCTCCTAGAGTTAACAACAAGCCTATATATGGTAAGTAACTCCCTGTTGATTCGTACATATCAATTCCAAAATAACCTGCTGCATCAATATTTAAAGCATTAACTAACAACTGCAACATAACAATACCAGGCACTACTCCACTAGTTACCATATCTGCTAAACTATCTAACTGTTTACCAAGCTCTCCTTGTACATTTAATATTCGAGCAGCAAAACCATCAAAAAAATCAAATCCTATACCTGTAGCTACTAAAATTGCTGTAGTAACAAAGTCTCCTTTTATTGCAAAAATTATTGCAATTGTACCACACAATAAGTTTCCTAAGGTTAATAAATTAGGAATGTGTTTTTTAATATTCATAGTATTCAATATTTGAAGCGAAAATAAGAAATCATTTTATGAGTTTTACATTTTAGGTATTTTTTGTCATATTTGTTATTAATCATACTAAATTTCAATTTTAAATATGACTTTCTCAACTTCTTTTATCAAAAAATTCTCTTGGTTTACAATTATAGTCGCTATTTTATATATTATTGGTGAAGGTTATTTTATGTTTCTATATGGACAACCTCATTTACATACATTAGCTGACTTAATTGCTGTACTGTTATTATTTTTTGGAGGGATTATGACTTTAAAGTATAATAACTTAGGAATTATTTGTGGTGCTTGGGGATATAGTTTTTGTATAAATTACAGAACTTGGGTTTGGAGGTATTACGCTAAAATTGAAGGAGTTTCAGATGCTAGTACAGATAATGTAGGTAATATTTTGTTTTTCCTGCTATTATTTTCTTTTATAGCTTTTTTAATTTCTATTTTATTAAATCTACCTAAAACAAAAATTAAATAATGCCTATTTTAACTAGCGATTTTAATCCAAGTTTGCCTTTTAAAAGTGCTCACTTTAATACAGTATATCGTCCTTTATTTATGAAGGATACGATTGATTATGAGCGAAAAAGAATTACAACTTGGGATCATGATTTTATTGATTTAGATTTTTCATTTATAGGCTCAAATTCTATTGTATTATTGATTCATGGGTTAGAAGGAAGTTCACAATCTAATTATATGATTACCAACGCTAACCATTTAAACAACTTAGGATTTGATACTGTTTGTATGAATTTAAGAGGTTGTAGCGGTGAGGATAATTTATTGTTAGAAACCTATCATAGTGGAAAAACTGATGATGTTTATTTTATCGTAAATCATTTAATTTCAAATTATAAATATGATAATATTATCATGCTTGGATTTAGTTTAGGTGGTAACTTAACTTTAAAATATTTAGGCGAATACGATACACCTTCAGTTATAAAAGGAGGAATAGCGGTTTCAGTCCCTATTGATTTAACAACTTCCCAAGCTGAGTTAACGAAACTTAAAAACAAAGTATATCTTAATGAGTTTCTAAGAACTATGAAGCTTAAATTATTAGAAAAAGCTGAGAAATTTCCTGATTACAAACTAAATAAAGATTTATTATTTAAAGCTACAAAATTCCGCCATTTAGAAAAACAATATACAGTTCCTGTTTTTGGTTTTGAAAGTTCAGAGGATTATTGGTTAAAGGCTAGCGCCAAACCTTTTATTCCAGAAATAACAGTTCCTACACTACTCATAAACGCTTTAGATGATAGTTTTTTATCAAAAGAATGCTTCCCTATAGAGGAAGCTAAAAACTTATCAAAATTCCATTTATTAACTCCAGATTATGGTGGACATGTTGGTTTTATGTCTTCATTTACAAATACAGAAAATTATTGGCTAGAACAGAAAATTGGTCAGTTTATAAAACAGCAAATTGGAATTCAATTTTAAAATATTAGTTCATAAAACTAATGAATTCTTAATTAAGATTTAGATATTTGTAAGCATCTAATTTAGATAACAATTATGATTAAAAAACACATTACCTTATTAGTTTTAGTACTTTGGAGTATCTTATCTTTTTCTCAAACTTCAAGTACGCTAAGTTTATCTAAATTTTCACAAATAAGTATTATTACTTCGGGTCCTGGTGAAGCTTTGTATGAAAAATTTGGTCATACAGCTATTAGAGTTAAAGACCCTATGCTGCAATTAGATTTAATCTATAATTATGGGATTATCAATTTTGAAAACCCTAATTTTTATATTGATTTTACTAAAGGTTTTATGAAATATAAGTTAGCTCGATATCCTTTTTATTTAGCCTTAAAAAGCTCACAAAAAGATAAACGTTGGGTTAAAGAACAAGTACTTAATCTAACTGAGAAGCAAAAAAATAAAGTTTTTCAATTTTTAGAAATAAATGCAGCTCCCAAAAACGCGAGTTATTTTTATGATCCTTTTTTTGATAATTGTGCAACTAAACCTCGTGATATTATTCAAAAAGTTTTAGGCAAAAACTTAGTTTTTAAAGATAGTTTTGTTAAAAATGACTTATCTATTAGACAATTAATGAATAGAGAAATTCACCCAAATACTTGGGGAAGTTTAGGTATAAACATTGCTTTAGGGAGTAAATTAGATAAAATTGCTTCACCTACCGAATATTTATATCTCCCAGATTATGTTTTTGAAGCTTTACAAGAATCAAAAGTTAAGAAGAATAATAAAGAAGAAAACTTAATTTCAAAAACGAATACTTTATTAGATTTTAAAGAAAAAGAATCTAACCCTGATTTAATATCACCTTTCTGGGTAATTCTATTATTATCAATAATAGGAATATTTATAACTTATAAAGATTACACAAAGAATAAAAGAAGTAAATGGTTAGATTTTTTAATTCTATTTATTACTGGGATATTTGGAGTCTTAATTCTATTTCTTTGGTTTTTCACCAATCACTCAACAGCGCCAAATAATTTTAATTTCTTATGGGCATTTGCCCCTAACCTAGTTATTTCTTTTGTTTTATTAAAGAGTAATTTACCAAAGTGGGTTAATTTATATTTTAAAATGACTCTTATTTTACTTTCTTTAATACCTCTTATTTGGGTTGTTAAAATACAGTTATTCTCTTATACACTAATTCCTTTCTTTATTTTCTTAGGAATTCGTTATTGGTTTTTACAAAAAACTTTGAATCGCTAATTCATAGCTCTGCAAACCAAAACCAGTTATTACTCCTCTTGCATTTGGAGCAATATAACTTACATGACGAAATTCTTCTCGAGAATGTACATTGGATATATGCACTTCTATAACAGGAGTTTCAATACCTTTAACAGCATCTCCTATGCCTACTGATGTATGCGTATAAGCAGCTGCATTTAAAATAACACCATCGTAATCGAAACCAATTTCGTGTAATTTATCAATCAACTCTCCTTCAATATTAGATTGATAATATTCTAATTGAATATTAGTGTACTTATCTTTTAATGCTTTAAAAAAGTCTTCAAAAGAATTAGCTCCGTAAATTTCGGGTTCTCTCTTACCTAATAAATTTAAGTTAGGTCCGTTGATTATAATCAGTTTCTTCATACTAGTTATTTCTGAAAAGTAAAAATACTGTTTTTAAATTTTAAGTATAAAAAAAAGGAAGCAATAAATTGCTTCCTTTTTCTCTTATTATCCTTATCAATTTAAAAGTATAATGCAAAACCGATTAATCCTTGAAATAAACCTTCTTGACCATCTTCAATACCAACATTATATCTTACTGCTGGCTTAATACTAACATTTTCTCCTAAAAAATAAACATAACCAGCCTGTAAACCTAACCAATTTACACTATTCCCATCAGATGAAGCTCCTGTAAAATCAATCCCTACTGGAAACTGACCTCCTAAATAATACTCAGCTCCTACTTTATAAGTAAAAGTTCCTTTAGTAAAAGAAGAGTCTCCATACCCTAAACCTCCTTTAATTGCGAAGTTTTCTGCTATAAAATAACCTCCGTCTAAGCCTAAAGACCAAGCTGTATTTCCATCAGAAGATGCTAAAGAAAATGCTGTGCTTCCTCTTGTAGCTGACCCTGTATTTGCTTCAATCACCCATTTTCCTTTTGCTGTTTGTCCATTAATCTCCTGTGCATTTGCACTAAAACCAAATGCTACCATAGCAATTACTAATAATATTTTTTTCATAATTTTTTATTTTATTACTACGAAAATAATTTAAAAACCCAATTACACAATGTTAATTATATACTTTATTTCTCCTAAAAAAACAATCATCTAATTACCAAGTCGTTATATTATTTAATAAAAAAAGGAAACAATTTCTTGCTTCCTTTTTAAGTTATATTTTGATTTAATTACCAAGCGTAACCTAAAGATAAACCTAATTTAGGTAAGAAACCTTCAATACCAGTTGAAGATATAGAACCACTTGTAGAAATTGATGCATATTGAGCTCCAAAGTTTAAATCTAATGCAAAACCAGAATCTCCTCCACCAAATACCCATTGGTATCCAGCAACTGCTCCAGCACCAAAGAAAGAAAAATCTCCAGACTCACCTGCAGAATCTAAAGAAGTTGTAGAGTAAGATACTACTGGTGCAGCATACCATCCTCTTGGAGTATTATCTGCAAAATAAAATTTATACTTTCCTTCAGCTCCGAAACCATTAGATTTAGCATCAACCTGACCTCCTGTTGTATTAACTTTTAAACTTGAATAAGCAACAGCTAATTCAATCGAACTGTTATCAGAAACAACTCTTTCATAACCTACTTCAAAAGATCCAAAAGCTAAAGCTAAAGGGTTAGCTTTAATTACATTTTTTTGCGCATTTGCTGTAAAAGCTCCTGCTACCATAGCAACTACTAATAATAATTTTTTCATGATTTTTTTTAATTTATAATTATAAGTTTGTTTTGCTAAAATAAATTTATTTTTAACTTCGGCATAAGTTTTTTTTAAAAAAAAAGCATATAAAAAATAATGATCTGGAAATCAACCCTATATGATTACTCTAATTTTCTTAAACTAGAAAGAGGACTCTCTAAAAACTCTATTTCTAGTTACCAAAGAGATATTAAAAAGCTAGTTTTATTCTTAGAATCTACAAATAATAATGTATCCCCTACTCATATCAATTCGGAAAACATTCAGCAATTCATTTATAACGCTAGTAAAAGTATTAATTCAAGAAGTCAGGCTCGTTTAATATCTGGATTGCGTAGTTTTTTTGATTATTTAGTTTTTGAAGATTATCGAAAAGATAACCCAACAGATTTAATTGAAAGCCCTAACATAACTAGAAAATTACCAGATACACTTGAAAAGGAAGAAGTAGATAATTTAATAGCTGCTATCGATTTAAGCAACCCCCAAGGAGAACGCAACAAAACCATTATTGAAACTATTTACAGTTGTGGATTACGTGTAAGTGAACTAATTAATTTACAACTATCAGATTTATTTTTTGACGAAGGTTATATCCGTGTTTTAGGGAAAGGAAACAAATACCGTTTTGTACCTATACATATAACTACCATTCTTCGATTAAATTTTTATACCAGAGAAATTCGTTCTCGAATTACACCTAAAGAAAATGAAGAAGATATTGTTTTTTTAAACAGAAGAGGAAAACGACTAACTAGACAAATGATTTTTATAATTTTAAAAGAGTTAGCAATAAAAACCAACCTTAAAAAGAGTATTGGTCCACACACATTACGTCATTCTTTTGCTACCTATTTATTAAAAAACGGAGCAGATTTACGTGTAATTCAACAATTGTTAGGTCATGAAAGTATAACAACAACAGAAATTTATGTGCATTTAGACACTAGTTATCTTCAAGAAGTTGTTGATATGCATCACCCTAGAAGTAGTTTAAATTTAAAAGAAGAAGAATAATTTACGAAACTATCGGGTACAAAAAAAGGCAAGCTACCTACATCACACTGCTACAACCTAATACCCTTGCTGCGTTCCCGCCCTGGGGGATTCAAAGGGAGCTAGTTGTGTAGGACTTGCCGCTGCAAATTTACAGCCTTTTTTGAAAAAAACAACGAAAAAAATATAGTATTTTTTGTAACATTTTTAACTCTTTGAATACTAATGTATTGTTTGGTATTTTTTTATTATAAAATCTACAAAACAAAAAACTATATATTTGTTAAACTAACTAAAATTAAACAATGGAAAATCAAACAAACAGTAAAAGCATTATTTTAAATTATGGTCTATTAACAGGTGGAGTTGCTATTTTATTAGGTTTAGTAGCTTATGCTATGGGGAATACATACAATCCAGGTGTTATACTTAGTATTTTAACCTATTTAGTCCCTATCGTTTTAATCGTTTTAGGAATTAAAAAATTCAAACAGAATAACAATGACTATTTAGCTTGGGGGCAAGCTGTTAAGATAGGTGTTGGTATTGCTTTAATATGGGGGTTATTAGCCGTTATTTTTGGTTACTTACTTGAAAATGTTATCGACCCGAATTTAATTGAACAAAAAATGATCGTTTTAAGAGAAGGCTTCGAAAAATGGGGTTTAGATGAGGATATGATTGAACAGCAATTGGAAGCACAACAAAATACAAATCCTCTTTTAGCGTCTTCTATGGCATTATTGTTTTTTGCTTTTATAGGCTTTGTAGTTTCTGCAATAGCAGGTGCAATTATGAAAAAAACTGAAGAAAACGATTATTAAGAATTGTTTAAGAAAGTAATGGTTATAATATCTGCCAAAGACTTCGTAACTTTACACTTTAAACATTTGGAATATATACTATGGATATATCGGTAGTAATACCACTTCTTAACGAAGAAGAATCTTTACAAGAATTACACGATTGGATTGCAAAAGTTATGCAATCCAATCGTTATTTATACGAACTTATTTTTATCGATGATGGTAGTACAGATACCTCTTGGGAAGTTATCGAACAGCTATCTTCAAAAAACAAGGCCGTAAAAGGAATTCGTTTTCAAAAAAACTACGGAAAATCACAAGCTTTAGATGCTGGTTTTGGTTTAGCTCAAGGACGAGTTGTCATAACCATGGATGCCGATTTACAAGATAGCCCTGATGAAATTCCTGAATTATATAACTTAATCGTTAACGATAATTTCGATTTAATTTCTGGATGGAAAAAGAAGCGTTACGATAATGTTGTTACCAAAAACATTCCTTCTAAACTCTTTAATTGGGCAGCTCGTAAAACATCAGGTTTAAAATTACATGATTTTAATTGTGGATTGAAAGCCTATAAAAATGAAGTAGTTAAAGCTGTAAAGGTTAGTGGCGAAATGCACCGTTACATTCCTGTTTTAGCAAAAAATGAAGGGTTTAATCGTATTGATGAAAAAGTTGTGCAACATCAAGCACGTAAATACGGCGTAACCAAATTTGGAATGGATCGTTTTGTTAATGGTTTTTTAGATTTAATTACCATTTCATTCCTTTCAAAATTCGGGAAACGCCCAATGCACTTTTTTGGTTTATGGGGTAGCTTAATGTTTATCTTTGGATTTTGCGCTGCTTTTTTTATTGGCGCAATGAAATTATACCGTTTATCTGCAGGTATAAAAACCATTTTAGTGACTAGTAATCCTTGGTTTTATATCGCACTAACTTCAATGGTTTTAGGTACTTTATTATTTTTAGCAGGCTTTTTAGGTGAGCTAATTATTAAAAGTAATCCGCAACAAAAACATTATAGTATTAAAGAGAAATTGAATTTTTAAAACTCGTATCTTTGTACGTTTTTAATTTGACACATGAAAGAGATCTTAAACAAGGCTAAACTATGGCTTTCTGATACATTTGATTCAGAAACAAGAAATGAAATTCAACAATTAATCGATACTAAATCTGATGATTTAGCTGATCGTTTTTATAAAAATTTAGAGTTTGGTACTGGTGGTATGCGTGGTATAGTAGGTGCTGGTACTAATAGAATTAATAAATACACTTTAGGAAAAGCCACACAAGGCTTAAGTAACTACTTACTGCAATCCTTTCCAAATAAAGAATTAAAAGTTGCTATTGGTTACGATTGTCGTCATGACAGTAAATGGTTAGCAAAGGTTGTTGCTGATGTATTCTCTGCAAATAATATTAAAGTGTATCTTTTCGAAGATATGCGTCCTACACCAGAATTATCTTTTGCTGTAAACCATTTAGGTTGTGATGCTGGTATCGTTTTAACTGCTTCTCACAATCCGCCAGAATACAACGGTTATAAAGTGTATTGGAACGATGGTGGGCAAATTGTACCTCCACAAGACCAAGAGATAATTAACGAAGTAAATTCTTTAGAGTATACAGATATTCACTTCAATGCTAATGAAAACTTAATTACTTCAATAGGAAGTGAAATTGATGAAGCTTTTTGGAAAGCATCTATAGAAAACGGAACTTTTGATATAAAAGGAAGAAAAGATTTAAAAATTGTATTTACTTCTTTACACGGAACTTCTATCAAATTAATTCCTGAAGTTTTAAAACGTGCTGGTTATACTCAAGTACATATTGTAGAAGATCAAGCAACTCCTGATGGAGATTTCCCAACTGTGGCTTCTCCAAACCCTGAAGAACCTGCTGCATTAAAAATGGCTGTAGATTTAGCCAATGAATTAGATGCTGATATCGTTTTAGGAACCGATCCTGATTCAGATAGAATTGGTATTGCTGTTCGTGATACTGATGGAAACATGAAATTGTTAAACGGAAATCAAACCATGGGTATGATGACCGATTTTCTAATCAATGATTGGAAAAAACAAGATAAATTAAACGGAAAACAATTTGTAGGTTCTACTATTGTTTCTTCTAATTTTGTAAATGAAATAGCTGATTCATACGGAGTAGAAACCAAAGTAGGTTTAACCGGTTTTAAATGGATTGCTAAAATGATTAAAGACCATCCTGAACTAAATTTCATAGGGGGTGGTGAAGAAAGTTTTGGTTATATGGTTGGCGATTTTGTTCGCGATAAAGATGCTGTAACCTCTGCCCTACTAGCTTGTGAAATTGCTGCAGACGCAAAAGCAAATAATAGCTCTTTTTATAAAGAATTATTAAATTTATATACCAAAAATTACTTTTACAAAGAACATTTAATTTCTATAGTTAAAAAAGGAATGGATGGCGCAGCACAAATCAAACAAATGATGGTTGATTTACGTAACAATCCATTTACTGAAATTGATGGCTCTAAAGTTGAATTTTTATGTGATTATCAATCTTCGATAAAAAAGAATTTAATCACTGGAGAAGAATTTGTTATGGATATTCCAAAATCTAATGTGTTAATTTATCATACTGAAGATGGAACTAAAATAGCTGCTAGACCAAGTGGAACTGAACCTAAGATTAAATTCTATTTTAGCGTGAAAGCTCCTTTAAATAAAATAAGCGAAGCTGTTGAAGTTGAAAATAACTTAGATGCTAAAATCCAACGAATTATTAAAGAATTAAACTTATAATGCAAAATTTTAAGCGAATATTAATATACACATATCCTTACAAAAAGTATGCTTTTCTAAACATACTTTTTAATATACTTTATGCCGTATTTAACGTTTTATCTGTTCTAGCTTTTATTCCTGTACTAGGAATACTATTTAACACTAGTGAAAAAGTTAGTACACCACCAAAGTATGATGGATTTGAAAGCTTATCAAACTATACACAAGAAAGTTTAAATTATAAAGTTTCTCGACTAATTGAAAGCGGTGGAGCTGAAGATGCATTATTATTAGTTAGTGGGCTCACATTATTTTTATTCTTTTTTAAAAATTTATTTAGATACTTAGCTTCTTATTTTATTGTCTTCTTACAAATGGAGACAATTCGTGATTTAAGAAACGTCTTATTTCAAAAATACATTAATCTACCTTTACCATTTTTTTCTGAAAAACGTAAAGGTGACGCTATTTCGAGAATCACTGCTGACATTAATGAAATACAAGCCTCTTATTTATCAACCTTAGAAACTTTAGTTAGAGAGCCCTTAACTATTATTTTCACCTTGATTTCTATGTTTTTAATAAGTGCAAAACTTACACTATTTGTATTTATTCTACTACCTGTTTCAGGATTAATCATTTCTTCAATTAGTAAAAAATTAAAAATGTCTTCTCTTTTATTACAAAGAGAAAATAGTAGTTTTCTTTCTATTATTGAAGAAAGTCTTTCTAGTTTAAAAATTATTAAAAGTTTTACTGCTGAAAATTTAATAATAAAAAAATATGAGAAAATAGTAGATAACCTATACAGGCTCACGACCTCTGTATGGCAGAGAAAACTATTAGCTTCGCCTTTGAGTGAGTTTTTGGGGACAATTACTATTGTTGCTATTTTATGGTTTGGTGGACGTTTAGTTCTTACAAATAACAGCGATTTACAACCCCAACAGTTTTTCGCCTATATAGGTTTATTTTATCTTATTTTAAATCCATCAAAAGCTATTTCAACTGCTTTTTATGCTATTCAAAAAGGAAATGCTTCGGCAGAAAGAATACTTGAGATTTTAGATACAGAAAATCCTTTAAAAGATATTGATGCTGCTATTGATAAAACTTCATTTGACTCGGAAATTAAAGTTGATAATATTTCTTTTAAATATGAAAACGATTATGTTTTAAAAGACTTCTCATTAACCATTCCTAAAGGTAAAATGATAGCCTTAGTTGGTCAATCTGGTAGTGGTAAATCTACTATTGCTAATTTATTAACTCGTTTTTACGACATAAATAAAGGAAGTATTTCAATTGACGGAGTTGATATTAAAAACATTAAAAAACATTCCTTACGCCAGTTAGAAGGTTTAGTTACTCAAGATTCAATTTTATTTAACGATTCTATAAAAAATAACATCACTTTAGGTATTGAGAATAAAACGGATGATGAAATTATTGAAGCTGCTAAAATAGCCAATGCTCACGAATTCATTAAGGACCTGCCTAACGGATATGATACTAATATTGGTGATAGCGGAAATAAATTATCTGGAGGACAAAAACAACGTTTAAGTATTGCAAGAGCTGTACTTAAAAATCCACCAATAATGATTTTAGATGAAGCTACATCTGCTTTAGATACTGAATCTGAAAAATTAGTGCAAGATGCTCTAGAGAAAATGATGCAGAACAGAACATCTATTGTTATTGCACATCGATTATCAACTATTCAAAAAGCTGATCTTATAGTTGTAATGCAAAAAGGACAAATTGTAGAGCAAGGCACACATGAAGAATTAATTTCTAAAAAAGGTACTTATAAAAAGCTTGTAGAAATGCAGTCTTTAGGATAAATAAAAAAAGAGAAGTTTAAAACTTCTCTTTTTTTATTTATCCTATTTCTAACCCTAACTTCTTCCCCTTCTCAATCATAAATTGATAAGAAGCTTCATGCTCGTTAGGTATTTTACCATCTAAAATAGCTTCTTTTATAGCCTCTTTTATCTGACCAATTTCTCTACATGGTTTTAAGTTAAATGCCTTCATAATTTCTTCACCTGTAATTGGTGGCTGGAAATTACGCACTCTATCACGCTCTTCAACTTCTTTAATTTTTAAACGTACAAGTTCAAAATTCTTATGATAACGTTTAAATTTCTTTGGATTCTTAGTTGTAATATCCGCCTCACATAAAGTCATTAAACTTTCTACATCATCTCCAGCATCAAATACTAAACGACGAACAGCTGAATCGGTAACTTCGCTTGCTAAAACAATAGGACGAGAACTTAATAAAACCATTTTTTGAACAAATTTCATTTTATTGTTCAAAGGCATGCGTAAACGTTTAAATAGTTTAAACACCATTTTTGATCCTACAAATTCATGCGCATGGAAAGTCCAACCTATTTTTTTGTGATAACGTTTCGTAGGTGCTTTACCTATATCATGCAATAATGCAGCCCAACGTAACCAAACATCATCTGTGTTTTTAGCAATATTATCAACAACTTCTAAGGTATGATAAAAGTTATCTTTGTGTTTTTGTCCATCAACATCCTCTACTCCTTTTAAATCTGTTAATTCTGGCAATATCCTTTTTAACAAATTTGTTTTTTCAAGTAACAAAAACCCTATTGAAGGAGTATTTGATTCTAAAATCTTATTTAACTCAACAATGATACGCTCTTTGGTAATAATATCAAGTCTCGATGCATTTCTTGAAATTGCTTCTAAAGATTCTTGCTCTATTTTAAAATTTAACTGAGTAGCAAAACGAATTGCTCTCATCATTCGCAACGGGTCATCAGAATACGTTATATCTGGGTTTAAAGGAGTTCTAATTACTTTATTATCTAAATCTTCTATTCCTCCAAAAGGATCTAACAATAATCCAAATGTATCTTTATTCAAGCTTAGTGCTAACGCATTGATTGTAAAATCACGTCTATTTTGGTCGTCTTGTAAAGTTCCTTCCGTTACTTCTGGATTTCTACTATCTTCAGTATAAGATTCTTTACGAGCTCCAACAAATTCCACTTCAATATCTTTTAAACGCAACATTGCAGTTCCGTAGGTTTTAAAAACCTGAACTTTGGGTTTATGAGGAAGTAATTCTGCTACTTTTTGGGCTAATTCTATTCCACTGCCAATTGTTACAACATCAATATCTTTTGCTGTTCCTCTTTTTAAAATAAAATCACGAACAAAACCTCCTATTACATAACTTTCTAGTTGTAATTCTTCAGTTGCTTTAGATATATATTGAAATATTTCAGCTGAAATCGCTTCTTTGTAATATTGTTGTTGCATCGATTATTCTCTTATCACAATCACAGAATCGCCATCTATTTTCAAAATTCTAGATGATTTTTCTGATTTCTTTTCCTGGTGCAAATCTACCACATAATCTACACTATTTAAAATAGCTTTACTTATTTCTGAAAATGATTTAGGGGTTGGTTCTCCACTAATATTAGCTGATGTAGAAACAATAGGTTTTCCAAATTCTTCAATTAAATCAACACAAAACTCATCTTTAGGAATTCTAATTGCTATAGTATTATCCTTAGCAATAGTATTATCTGCTAAATTTTTAGGAGCATTGTATATGATTGTTGTAGGTTTTGTTGCCTCTTTTAATATCTCTAAAGCTTTGTCAGAAACTTCGTTTAGATATTCTATCAACATTTCAATAGAAGAAACTAAAATGATTAAACTCTTAGACTCTTCTCTATTTTTAATCTCATAGATTTTTTTTACAGCTTCTATATTAGTAGCATCACATCCTAAACCCCAAACAGTATCTGTTGGGTATAAAATCGTCTTACCTTCTTTTAGTTTATTTACTATTTCCTTTAACATAAGTTATAAAATATATCTTTTATCAAGCCAATCCAAAAAGAATGTAAGTTTATCTTTCGGGCATTGATCTAAACTTTGTAAATTTAAAAACAACTTATTTGATTTATTTACCATTGTATTTAATTTATATTTAGATAAGAAAAAGAATTTATCTCTATTTATATAAATCAATTGATAATCGTCTTTTAAAGTGCAGGTTTTGTTTTTAATTTCTATATGGTTTGCTAATCCTTGTGGAGTAAATTGATCAACACTTCTAAATTTATATTTAATATTGTTTATTTCAATATCAGGATTATTTTCAAAAAAAGTTTTAAATGTTGATTTTCTTAGCGGAGCAGGAATATGTTGAAACTTATAAAACTTCTTTTTAAACCCTACTACTTCAGCAGCTTTTTGTTGTGCTCGCTTATGCTTAGGTTTAATTTTATCTTCTTCTGATGGAGGAAAAATTTTCTTACGAAGTTTTTCTTCTTCAAACTTTAACCATTTACCTCTTATTAATGGCTTTTTGTCTATAAAGAAATCAGAAACTTTAACTTCATTTAATAAAAAGAAATCGTCATTAAAATAGATAAAATGTTCGGCTAATCCTGGTATGTTATATAATTTAGTTTCTACTGGTCTATTAGAAAACACTGGTAAATAGCTACTATGTTCTTTGAAAATATCTTTATGATCAATTATAAAAACATTCTCATATTCTCCCGCATTTTTGTTTTTAATAAAATTAGGAGTTTGATTATCAGTTACAATAAAAATATTTCTAATAAACTTAGCATATCTAAGTATTGAATTAACAGAATATTTTATCTCTTCTACTTGATCTAAACGAGTTCTAAATTCTTTATTCTTAGTAATTTTTTTATCATTTAAATAAGGTAACATTTTTAACTGATGCTGTTCATCTTTACCATCAACCCAAGTAATTACTGCATCTATAGGATAACTCATAGTATCTTATTATTATAAATTATAAAAACTCATGCATTATCATTTATTTATGCCTGTTATAAACAATAAGTTTTCACTGACAAATTTACCATAATTTATACCATTCAAAAATTGATTTTAGGGTTTCTTAAGTTCTACACTTTTAAAAGCTATAAAATATGTATTTTTACAATCTATTTTAAATAGATTTAGAATTAAAAATTTATGTTAAACTTAAATAACCAATCTGTTTTAATTACTGGTGGTACTGGTTCATTTGGTAAGATGTTTACCAAATTAATTTTAAGCAGATTTCCAGATGTTAAACGTCTTGTAATTTTATCTAGAGACGAGCAAAAACATTTTCAAATGGCTCAAGAGTTTCCTGAGTCTAAATATCCTCAAATTCGTTATTTCATTGGTGATGTTAGAGATTTAAAACGATTAGAGAGCGCTTTTGAAGATATCGATATTGTAATTCATGCTGCTGCAATGAAGCACGTTCATTTGGCTGAATACAATCCAATGGAGTGTGTGAAAACTAATATTAATGGAGCTGAAAATGTTATAGATGCAGCTTTAAAATGTGGTGTGAAAAATGTGGTTGCCTTGTCTACGGATAAAGCCGCTGCACCTATTAATTTATATGGTGCTACAAAATTAGCTTCTGATAAATTGTTTATTGCTGCCAATAACATAAAAGGAAAAAGAGACATTAAATTCTCTGTTGTTAGATATGGAAATGTGATGGGATCTAATGGTTCTGTAATGCCTTTCTTTTTAAATAAAAAGAAATCTGGAGCAGATTTTTTACCTATTACGGATGCTGAAATGACACGATTCAACATCTCTTTAGAAGATGGATGTGAAATGGTTTTTTATGCTATTGCAGAAGCATGGGGAGGAGAAGTTTTTGTTCCTAAAATTCCTTCGTATAAAATTACTGATGTAGCAACTGCAATTGCACCTGAATTAGAACAAAAAACAATTGGAATAAGACCAGGTGAAAAGTTACATGAAGAAATGATAACTTCTTCAGATTCATACAATACAGTAGATTTAGGAAGATATTATGCAATTTTACCACAACAATCTCCATACTCTACTTACACAAAAGAAGAGTATAAAAAAGCTTTTAATGCTGTGGATGTACCTAAAGGATTTTCATATGATTCGGGTAACAACGAGGATTGGGAAACTATTGATAGTTTAAGAGAATTAGTAAAGAAACATGTAGATCCAAATTTTGAAGCTTAATGAGTGATTTTAAAATCCCATATGGAAGACAAAATATTCAACAAGATGATATAAACGCTGTTGTTGAAACTTTACAAGCAGATTTTTTAACTCAAGGTCCAAAAGTTAGAGAATTTGAAGAGAAGTTCGCAGCTTATGTTGGTGCTAAATATGCTTTAGCAGTAAATAATGCTACTTCTGGTTTACATTTATCAGTTTTAGCAATGGGCTTAAAAGAAGGTGAACGTGTAATTACAACACCAATTACTTTTGCTGCTTCTGCTAACTGTGTTCGTTTTGCTGGTGGTGAAGTTTGGTTTGCAGATATAGATCCTGACACTTATTTATTATCAATAGAAAGTACTCGAAAACTTATTGAAAGTAAGCCAAAAGGATTTTTTAAAGGAATTATTCCTGTCGATTTTGCTGGTTTACCAGTAAACTTAGAAGAATTTAGAAAGTTAGCCAACGAGCATGATTTATGGATTATTGAAGATGCTTGTCATGCTCCTGGTGGATATTTTGTAGACTCTAACAATCAAAAACAATATTGTGGAAACGGTAATTATGCAGATATTGGAGTATTTTCTTTTCACCCTGTAAAACATATTGCTTGTGGTGAAGGTGGAATGTTAACTACTAATTCCGAAGAAGTTTATAAAAAATTATCTCTATTAAGAACTCATGGAATTACAAAAGAAAATATGAGTGAAAACCACGGAGGTTGGTTTTATGAAATGCAAGAACTTGGGTTTAATTATAGGTTAACCGATTTTCAATCGGCTTTAGGAATAACACAATTAGCAAAGAATAATGACGGAGTTATTAGAAGAAATCAAATTTCTGATACTTATAAAAAAGCTTTTCAAGGAAAAATAAAATTTCAAAGTTTACCTGAAGGAAGTTATAACGCGCATCACTTATTTGTTATTGAAGTTGAAAATAGAAAAGAGTTATACGACTTTTTAAGAAGTCATAATATTTTCGCTCAAATACATTATATCCCTGTTCATACATTACCATACTATAAAGAAATTGGTTATGGAAATGCTGATTTATCTAATGCAGAAAACTACTATGCTAAATGTATTAGTTTACCAATGTTTCCTAGTTTAACTGATAAAGAACAAGAATTTGTAATAGCTAAAGTTTTAGAATTTATTAATGACTAAAATTGCCATTATACCAGCTAGAGGCGGAAGCAAGCGAATTCTAAAAAAGAACATTAAAGATTTTTTAGGAAAACCAATTATTGCTTATTCTATTGAAGCTGCAATAAAAAGTAATCTTTTTGATGAAGTTATAGTTTCTACTGATAGCGAAGAGATAGCAGAAATAGCAAAACAGTTTGGAGCTAAAACTCCTTTCTTAAGAAGTGAAAAAAACTCAGATGATTTCGCAACCACTTTTGATGTAATCAAAGAAGTTTTAGGATGGTATTCAGCCAATGATAAAAATATAGAAACAGCTAGTTGTATCTATGCAACTGCGCCATTTATTACTAGTGATTTATTAAAACAAGCAGAACAAAACTTAACAACTAATCAATTTGACACTGTTTTTCCTGTCATTCGCTTTGGTTTCCCAATACAAAGAGCTATTAAGAAAACAAACGATGCGGGTAAAATGGATTTATTTCAACCTGAACATTTAAACAGTAGATCTCAAGATTTAGAGCCTGCTTTTCAAGATGCTGGACAATTTTACTTCTTTAAACCAAAGGAAGTTTTGAAAAAGAAAAAATTGTGGACCAATAATTCTGGTATTATTGAAATTGATGAATTATTGGCTCAAGATATTGATACAGAAACCGATTGGAAATTAGCAGAACTTAAATATCAACTTGCTTTTGGAAAATAAAAAAAACGCATATAAAGTTTTAGATACTCAATCTTTTTCAAAAGACCACTACTCTATTGTACCTATTCGTTTTGAGGATAGATTACAAATAATGAAATGGCGCAATGAACAAATGTATCATCTACGTCAAGCTAAAATACTTACTGAGGAAGATCAAAATTCATATTTTAAAAACATCGTCTCAAAATTATTTGAGCAAGAAAAACCTAATCAGATTTTATTCTCTTATTTAAAAGGAAATGAATGTATTGGTTATGGTGGTTTAGTTCACATTAATTGGATTGATAAAAATGCTGAAATCTCTTTTATCATGGATACATCTCTAGAAAAAGAGCATTTTAACTTTCATTGGAAAACGTATTTAAGTTTAGTAGAACAAGTTGCGTTTAATGAATTAGTCTTGCATAAAATATTTACTTATGCATTTGATTTAAGACCTCATTTATATACTGCTTTAGAAGAAAGCAATTATAAAAGAGAAGCTATTTTAAAAGAGCATTGTTTTTATAATAATGAGTTTAAAGACGTTATTATTCATTCGAAAATAAACTACAACATCAATTTTAGAAAAGCTAAAAAAGAAGATGTTCGCTTATTATTTGATTGGTCTAATGATCCTTTAACACGTCAAAACTCATATCAGTCAGAAGAAATTAATTTTTATGATCATGAAAAATGGTTTCACAATAAAATCAATGATAAAAACTCTCTTTTACTAGTCGGAATAACTAACAATAAACCTGTAGGGTTGGTTAGATTTGATATAAAAAATGAAAATAGTACTATAGGTATAACTATTAATAAAAACTTTAGAGGTAAAAAATTAGCTCCAAAATTACTAATCGAGGCTAGTAAAATCTATTTTAAAGAATTTACAAAACCTGTTTTAGCTTATATTAAAAAGGAAAATATTGCTTCAGTAAAATCTTTCGAAAAAGCGAGTTTTTGTTATTATAAAGAAGAAAAAATTAATCAAATAGACAGTTACGTTTATAAATTAGAACAACATGATGCCATCAAATAGATGTTTTATTATTGCTGAGCTATCAGCAAATCACAATGGAAGTAAAAAGGTAGCTATTGAAACAATTAAAGCTGCTAAAAGAGCTGGTGCTGATGCTATTAAATTTCAAACTTATACAGCTGATACTATTACTTTAGATTCAAAAAAAGACGATTTTAAACTAAAACAGGGTACTATTTGGGATGGAATGTATTTACACGATTTATACAAACAAGCATATACGCCTTGGGAATGGTTTAAAGATTTATATAGAATTGCTAGAGAAGAAGGTTTAGAGGTTTTCTCTTCTCCTTTTGATAAAACTGCTGTCGATTTATTAGAATCTTTAGATAATCCAATTTATAAAATTGCATCCTTTGAAATCACGGATATTCCGTTAATAGAATATTGTGCTAAAACAATGAAACCTATTATAATTTCTACAGGAATTGCTACTGATGAAGATATTCAATTAGCAGTAGATACATGTAGAAATGTTGGAAATAACGATATTACTTTATTAAAATGTACATCATCTTACCCTGCTCCAATTGAAGAAGCTAATTTGGTAATGATAAAAGATTTAAAAGAAAAATTTGGAGTAAAACCTGGTCTTTCAGATCATACCATGGGAATTGTAACACCTGTAGTAGCTGTTACTTTAGGAGCTAAAGTAATTGAAAAACATTTTATTTTAAACAAAGAAATTGGTGGTCCTGATGCTTCTTTTTCTTTAGATGAAACTGAATTTACACAAATGGTAAATGCAGTGAGAGCTGCTGAAAAAGCTAGTGGAGAAATTAGTTATCAACTAACAGATAAAATGAAAAGTGGTAGAGAATTTTCTCGATCATTATACATTACTGCTGATGTTAAAAAAGGAGATATTCTTACAGAAGAAAATATTCGTTCAGTTAGACCAGGTTTCGGAATGCATCCAAAATATTATAATGATGCTTTAGGTAAAAAATTCAATAACGATTTTGAAAAAGGAACAGCTTTAAGCAAAGAATGTTTCGAATAAATTAAGCTAGTTCTTAATAATTTATAAAACCATCTTTCATTTTTAAAAGTAATGAAAGATGGTTTTATGCTTATGTTGGTTGATAAAATAATTTTGTTCAAAATATCTTATCACTTCTAATAATCTAACTTGTTATAGTTAATATATTTTTCTTGATATTTATAAACATCTATTATCACTTTCTTTTTATTTTCAATAATTTTAGTATCATCAAAATTAAAAAAGTCTATTATAGATTCTTTATATATACCTTTTAAAGTAATTAAGGCAGTACTAATAGTACCCGTAATGTGAGTTGGGTATTCATTATTTAACAAGAAATCTAACTCTATATTAAATTTATTTCTTCGGATTTTAAAACTAAGTTCTTTTTCTAAAATTTTCAATTCCTTATTATCTTCTCTTTTATGAGGAATATATAAGATCTCTTTATCTTTATAAAATTCTGAAATTCTTTTTAAAGTCGTAAAATAATCTTCAAAAAGTAAAATTTTACTATCTACAACAGCTGTTCCAATAAGATAAACCTTATTACTTTCCTCTTTTTTAGAGTCTTTTTTTAACGAATGCAACCAAGTAAAATCATTTTGAATGTATTCATGATTTTCATAATTGGGTAAATTATAAAACGTGAAGAAATTAACGTCGGTTACATCCTCATCAATTTTTATTTTATTTGAAGCATAAATTTTTTGAATTAAATCATATTTAAATCCAACTTTATTTTTTCCTTTAAATAATGAAAATCGTTTAGTTAAATTCCCTGTAGCTTTATATTCCTTAGCGATAGCAATAGTTGCAGCACCATCGTCTAAAATATATAGTTTCTTATAATTAAGATTATTTACAAAATAAGACGCTATTGGAAAAGCACGAGTAAATAAATATTGATATTTTTCTTTTTTTAATTTCTTTACCAACTTTAGCCAAGAAACACCATAAGAAGTCTTTTTTTTGGTTCTTATAATATTATTCCAATCTCCTGATTTTTCAATCAAAAAATTTATAGTGCCATCTTCTCTTTTATTAGACTTAATAATTAGTAAAGTATCAGCTATTTTAAATTGTTTTCGTGCTTCAATTGCTCCTAACATTTCAAGCGACGTTCTTATAAAAAAAACAGATTTCATTTTTTGAATTATAGTTTCCCTTTTAAATGTTAGGCTAATCTTATTTATATAAATCTTATCTCAACTACTACTCCAAGTAATAATCTCAGTGAATTGTTTAAAAATAATCTATACCGCTACATCATACTCTCTAAGAGCATCATTTAACGAAGTTTTCTTATTAGTACTTTCTTTACGCTTACCTATAATCAATGCACAAGGAACTTGGTATTCACCTGCAGCAAATTTCTTCGTATAACTTCCAGGAATAACTACTGATCTTGCAGGAACTCTTCCTTTCATCTCTACTGGTTCGTCTCCAGTAACATCAATAATTTTTGTACTCATTGTTAATACTACATTAGCTCCTAATACAGCTTCCTTCTCTACTCTTACCCCTTCCACAACAATACAACGAGAACCAATAAAAGCTCCATCTTCTATAATCACAGGAGCAGCTTGTAAAGGCTCTAAAACTCCACCAATACCAACACCTCCTGACAAATGCACATTCTTACCTATTTGAGCACAAGAACCAACTGTAGCCCAAGTATCAACCATTGTACCTTTATCTACATAAGCACCAATATTCACATAACTTGGCATTAAAATAGTACCTGCAGAAATATAAGCTCCATGACGTGCTACAGCGTTAGGAACCACACGAATTCCTTTAGCTTCGTAATCTCTTTTTAATGGAATTTTATCGTGATATTCGAAAATACCAGCTTTTAGAGTTTCCATTTTTTGAATAGGAAAATATAAAACTACTCCTTTCTTAACCCACTCGTTTACTTGCCATCCATCAGCTGTTGGTTCTGCTACACGTAACTCACCTGCATCTAATAAATCAACAACTTTTCTAATAGCATTAATTGTAGTTTCTTCTTTTAATAAATCGCGATTATCCCACGCTTTTTCTATAATTGATTGTAATTCAGTCATTTCAATAATTTTCTACAAATATAAAATCTCTATTTCAATATAACGCGAAGATACATTTTTTAAACAGATGCTTGTACCATGTTTAAAATCCGTATTTTTGCCAAAAACAAAGCATGTGGGAAGAATTTTAGCCATCGATTTTGGAAAAAAAAGAACTGGTATTGCGGTTACTGATGAATTACAAATAATAGCATCAGGATTAACTACTGTAAATACTAAAGAGTTAATTCCTTTTTTAAAAGACTATGCTAAAAAAGAAAACGTAGAGCTTTTCATTATTGGTAAACCAAAACAAATGGATAATACTGATAGTGAGAGCGAAGAATTAATACTACTTTTTTTAAAAAAATTAGAAAAATCAATTCCTAATATTCCTATAAAAAGAGAAGATGAACGATTTACTTCTAAAATGGCTTTTCAAACAATGATTGATAGCGGTTTAAATAAGAAGCAACGCCAAAATAAAGCTTTGGTTGATGAAATCAGTGCTACCATCATCTTACAATCGTATTTATACAACAAATAATTTTCTAGCAAAACCATTCTTTGTATTTTTGCACTCTTAAAAAATTAAAAATACATGATTTTACCAATTGTTGCTTACGGAGATCCCGTGTTACGTAAAGTAGGAACAGAAATCGATAAAGACTATCCGCAGTTAGAAAAGTTAATTGCTGATATGAAAGAAACGATGTACAATGCACAAGGTGTAGGTTTGGCTGCTCCACAAATTGGAAAAGCAATTCGTTTATTTTTAATTGATGCCTCTCCTTTTGCTGATGATGAAGATTTATCGGAAGAAGATAGAAAAGCTTTAGAAAACTTTAATCATGTATTTATCAACGCTAAAATTGTTGAAGAAACTGGTGATGAATGGGCTTTTAACGAAGGATGTTTAAGTATTCCTGATGTTCGCGAAGATGTATTTCGTCAAGAAACTATTACGATTGAATATCAAGATGAAAACTTCGAAAAGCATACGCAAACTTTAAGTGGATTAGCAGCTCGTGTTTTTCAACATGAATACGATCATATCGAAGGGGTTTTATTTACCGATAAATTATCTTCTTTAAAGAAAAGATTAATTAAAAAGAAATTAGAAAATATTTCTAAAGGAAAAGTAAACGCAGGATACAGAATGCGTTTTCCTAACGCCAAAAGAAAATAAGTCTTTAAGACATTAAAATATTATAATATGGAATTTAACAAAATTATTGCCGTAACTGGTAGACCAGGTTTATTTGAAATTTTATCTCAAACAAAAACAGGAGTAATCGTAAAATCTATCGTAGATGGTAAACGTTTTCCTATTACAGCTACACACAATGTTAGTTTATTAGAAAACATTGCTATTTATACGTACGAAACAGAAGTTCCTTTAGCTGAAGTTTTTAAAGCTATGGCAGATAAAACTGAAGGAAAAGAAGCTATTTCTCATAAAGAAAGTGGTAAAAAATTAGAAAGCTTTTTTGCTGAAGTTTTACCAGATTATGATAACGAAAGAGTATATACTTCTAACATTAAAAAAGTAGTACAGTGGTTTAATACTTTAGTAAAAGCTAATTTTGATTTTAGTACATTAGCTCAAGTAGCAACTACTGAAGAAGAAGAATAAAACAGTTCCTGTTATAGTTAAAACTGACTTCTTTAAGTTTTAAAAAGTTTGTTTTCTAACTTTAACAATAGTTTTAAACATTACAATTCGTTATATGAATACTCGTAAGGAACAATTAGACGCTTTTAATCGTTTGTTAGATATTATGGACGAACTTCGTGAGAAGTGTCCGTGGGATAAAAAACAAACTTTAGAAAGCTTACGTCATTTAACAATTGAAGAGACTTACGAATTAGCTGATGCTATTCTAGACAATGATTTAGAAGAAATAAAAAAAGAACTAGGCGATGTGCTTTTGCACATCGTCTTTTATGCTAAAATAGGAAGCGAAAAACAAGCTTTCGATATAGCCGATGTTGCCAATTCTATTTCAGATAAATTAATTGATCGTCACCCACATATTTACGGAGATGTTGTAGTTGAAAACGAAGAAGAAGTAAAACAAAATTGGGAAAAATTAAAACTAAAAGAAGGTAAAAATTCTGTTTTAGAAGGAGTTCCTAAAAGTTTGCCTGCGGTTGTAAAAGCCAATCGTATTCAAGATAAGGTGGCTGGTGTAGGCTTCGATTGGGAAGAGCCACATCAAGTTTGGGAAAAGGTTCAAGAAGAACTTGATGAACTAAATGAAGAAATAGAGAAAGGAAATCAAGAAAACATCGAAAAAGAGTTTGGTGATGTACTTTTCTCTATGATTAACTACGCACGTTTTATCAACGTAAACCCTGAAAATGCTTTAGAAAAAACGAATAAAAAATTTATCAATCGTTTTCAATACTTAGAAGAAGCTGCTAAAAAAGCAGGAAAAGATCTTTCTGATATGTCTTTAACAGAAATGGATGTTTTTTGGAATGAATCAAAAAAACTCTATAAGTAGATACTAGCTTCAAAAACACTTTTTAGTACCTTTACTCTATGAATATTATAATAATTACAGGAGGAAGTAAAGGAATTGGCAAAGCATTAGCTGAAAAGTATGCTCAAGAAAACTACAAAGTATATTCTTTATCTAGAAGTATTGTAGACTTACAAAACGTCACTCAAATTTCAGTTGATTTATCAGATACAAAAGCTACTCACAATACATTTAAAATGTTACTAGATGAAGTTAAAAAAAACGATATTTCATCCATAACATTGATTAATAATGCTGGTAGATTAGGCACTATTGCTAATATTGAAAACATTTCTTCTGAAGACATCACCAAAAGCATTCAACTAAACACCACCACTCCACTAATTTTATCTAGCTTATTTATTAAAGAAACACAACATTTAACATGTAAAAAACAGATTATCAATATATCTTCTGGCGCCGCAAAGAATCCTTACGAAGGTTGGTCTGTATATTGCACTTCTAAAGCAGCGATAGACATGATGACTAGAACCATATCCGCTGAACAAAATGAACTTAAAAATGGTATAAAATGCAATGCTATTTATCCTGGAGTTGTAGACACCAATATGCAAACTAATATTCGTAATACAGATGAAAAAGACTTTAAAAACTTACAACGTTTTATCGATTTAAAGAAGAATAACGAATTATACACACCTGAATTTGTTGCTGAGTCTATATATACCATAGATACTCAAAATAAGCTTAATAATGGAGATATTGTGGATATTAGAAGTTTTTAAAAAGACATTATTAAAATTACCCATCCTAAGTTATTACTTAATTATGAATTAACTTTCTTTGATTTGATTCTTAGCCTATTTTCTAATATCTTTCGCTAACAATTGAACATTAATCATTAAAAACGGATTTACATTTTCAAACAAGTTGTGTGTAATTAAAAAATAATACATTCTAGAATGAAACATTGGACTAAACTAGAAATACTAAAACTGAATTAAATGACTTGTATTTCTTGTAAAACTGAATTTAATACAAAATTTTGCCCTAATTGTGGAGAAAAATCTGAAATTAAAAAAATTACCTTAAAAACAATTTTTGAAGATGCTATTTCTTCTATTACAAATATGGATAAAGGATTTCTTTATAATTTAAAGACACTTTTCTTAAATCCTAAAAAAATATCAACCGATTATATTCTCGGGAAAAGAAAAGAAATACTTAACCCTATTTCTTTTTTAATTCTTTCTGTTTCAATTTATTTAATTGTAGAAGATTTATTACATATACCTAAAGAGAACACTGAAATTCATAATCTTCCTGAATTATACATTGGAAAAATAGCTTACGCTATGGGTAAATATATACATGTATACCTTAAATACTTTTGGATATTATCTATTATACCATTATCTATATCTACTCAATTAATTTTTCGGAAATATAATTTTATAGAACATCTAGCTATTAACTCATTTATTATTGCACAAGCTACTATTATAGGAATAGTTACTTTCCTTATTCTAAGAATAGATTTACCTATTAATCCTTTCGTATATCTATCAATATTATGGTTGGTTTATCAAGTATTTATGACAAAAAAAGATAAAATAGAAACATTTTTTATGTCATTTGCTGTCTTGGTAATATATATTTTATTGTTAATTATAATTGGTATTGGAATTGGACTAATTATGGTATAAAATACTTTTGTTAAATCATTTACCTTGGCCACATAATTATGTCAAATAATTAAAGAATAACTATCCCTCAATAGTTCTAAATGTTAAATTAATTCTTGGTTGGTGTTTCATTTTTGTAGGCGGTAAACGATGTAACCAATGAGTTTGTGTTTCATCTTTCATTACCAGTAAAGAACCATGTTCTAAAACTTTATAAACTGTTTCTTTTGTTTGTTTATGCTTAAATCCGAATTTACGTTCTGCTCCGAAACTTAATGAAGCTATTGCTCCATTTTCTTTTAAATCTTTTTCTCCATCCGAATGCCACGCCATTCCTTCTGAACCATCGTGATATAAGTTTAATAAACAGGAGTTATAAGTTTCGTTGGTTTCTTTTTCTACCAATGCTTTTAACTCTAATAATTCTTTGGTAAAAACTAGTGCTGTTTTTGTTCTGTTAGAATACGAGTATTCAAAAGGTTTTTCAGCATACCAAGCTACTTTACGTTTGGTGATTATTAGTTTTCCAAAAATAATTGCTTCATCATTTTTCCATTCGATATTATTTAAAAGATGCTCATAATAATTATTTGCTTTTTGCTTAGATAAAACAATTCCATAATAATTTACAGTACCATCTTTAGGTAATAAATTTACAGGTGATTCAGAAAATTGTGAGAATAAATCCATTATGATAAAAGTAAAAAACTCCTGCTATTTACAGGAGTTTTCTTACTTAATATTTAAATTTTAATTTCTAAACTTATTTCGTGTAATAATACGTTTGAGTTTTTCTTTTAAATCTCGTCCGGTATCATAGATCATTTGTTCGTTCGATGGAAAACGTTCTCGTCGTAATTGTGTTAAATTAAAAAACGAATCCTCTAGAGCTCTTCTATCGCCATCGTAATTTGCGTAAACATGTTCAAAAACAAATTCACTCTCTATTGGAAAACGTTCTAACAACTGATTATTTGCATTATTAATATATTTTACGACTCCAATGACCTTACTACTTTTAAACTGCGTAAATCGATAGAACTGACATCTTATCTTCTTAAACTTATCAACCTTAATCTTGTTACCTAAACTATCTTTTACAAATCCGCCATTATCATCTAATAAGTATTTATAACCGTCTTTAATTTGTTTCTCTTTAATGATTTCTTTTTCATGAATCTGTTCTGGCGAAACATCAATTCTTCTAAAGTTTAACTCCAAATCAAAATCATAACTAATTCGATTATCTCTTCTTGAATGATACTGTGTCCATAAATCATTTAAACCATACGTATCAATCGCTAATAAATCGTCTTCTAACCTTCTTGGAATAACTTGATGTGTGTCGTTATTTACAGATACAAAAACAAAATCGATTCCTTTTTGGTGTGCTTCTTCTATTAAAACTCTTGTGTCTTTATAATTAGAATTGATTTTATTTAAATATTGAAACTCATCGAAAGCTCTTCTATAATTCATTTTATTACGAGTTCCTTCTTTTAACAAGCTAACTGCATTTTCATATAAAGCTGCTGAATAATTTTCTTTAGCTTCTATAATTCTGTCATCGTAATTTACAATATCAAAATCGGCATTTCTACCAGAACGTAAAATTTTTAAAGGTAATAAAGGTTTTATCTTTTCTTGTCGGTTATTTAAACGCTGATATAATGTATAAATAGCTTCTAAATTATCAGGATGATTTTCTTTTTCTAAAAATGAAACCTTGGCTAAATCTCTATCCGTTGCTTTTTTAAATGCATCTCTAAGCATTACCACATAAGGCTGATTCTTTTCTTTAAACTTATTTTTAGCTAAGTTTTTTACTGATAAAGAAATTGCCTTATCATAGTTACCTGAATTAATCGCTTTTTCGGTAGATTTTACGCTACTACATGAAGAAATTATAATAGCAGTTAATAATAGTAGTAAAGTAGTTTTTCTCATGTTATTTTGGTTTCGATAGAAAAGACAAGTATTATGCCAAAACTAAGAATTCTATCACTTAAAAAATCAACTTTTATACTTTTAATTTACTCAAGCAGTTTAGCCATTGCAGTCTTAACAATTTCTACATTTCTTGCTCTATTTATAGGCTTAAATTCTTTTTGTTTTAAAACAATTTGGCGTAATAAATTTACACCTACCTGATCGAAATTATATTGCTTGTATTGAATTCCTTTAGAAACAATATCATCTGCTAAATTTTGAATAGCTTCTGAATTATTACTCTTTGCAATCTTATCGAAAGCTTTTTTGTACAAAGATTGTATTTTTTTATTCTGACTTAAAAACATTCCCGACATAACGTTACCTGCAATAAATGTTAGCTCATCATCATTTTTTTCTTCTAAATAAATACGAGTTAAAGGTGTAGCAATAATCTTTTTAACCTCAACTGGTAATGTTTTAGATTTTTGAATCGCTAATGCTTTATCTACATAATACATTCCCACTAACGACTTACCTAAAACCGAATATGATTTACTTTGTAGTCCTTTTTCGAAAACTGGTTTTAACTCTGGATCAGTTAATTTTCCTAAAGTTTCAATAGCAGAAGCTTGTACTAATGTTTTAAGATCATTCATTGCTATTTGTTTAATCTTAGCAATTACATTTTTCTTAGAATATTTATTTATTAAGTTGATGTTCTCTAAAGCTAAAATTCTGATTTTATAAAAATCATCACTCATTGCATTTGCAATTGCATTAAACGCTTTTTTATCATCTTGTCTTTGTGCAACTTCTAACAAAGCTTCTTTTCTATGCGCGTAATTATCTGCATATTTTAACTGATGAATATAATCGCTTAAAACTTTATTCTCTTTAATATCACATAGTAAAACACCATCAGCATTTACTTGAATTAAATTTGGTTGTTTTATAAATGGAAAGGTAAATGACGCATCTTTTCCTTCTACAAAAACATTATGACGTGTACGTTTTCCATCTTCAAAAATATCAATAGCAAAAGGGAATTTAAATTCATTTGCTTGATTTTGAATAACATTAACCGTTACTGTTTTTCTTAACTTATTATAATCGTAAGAAATCTCTAATTTAGGATGCCCGCTATTAAAATACCATTGATTAAAAAACCAGTTTAAATCTTTTCCGCTTATTTCCTCAAAAGCCAAACGCAATTGATGTGCTTCTCCAGTACTATATTTATGGTCGGTTAAGTATTTATTTAAGCCTGCATAAAAAGCTTCATCACCTAAATAATTACGCAACATGTGTAAGATTGCTCCCCCTTTGTTGTAACTAACAGCATCGAACATATCTTCTTTATCATCATAATTAAAACGTACTAAGTGCTTGTCATAATTTTGTCCACTTTTGTAACCTTCTATATCTTCTAATAAATGAGCATCTGCATTATCTTTTCCGTATTTATATTCTCTCCATAAATACTCACTGTAGTTAGCAAAACTTTCGTTTACTGTTAGGTTACTCCAGCTTTCTGCAGTAACTAAATCTCCAAACCAATGATGGAAAATTTCATGCGCAATTGTATTTTCTTGTACATTATCATCAATTAATTCACCAGGCATTTGGTATGCTTGTTCACCATGAATAACCGCAGTCGTATTTTCCATCGCGCCACTTATATAATCACGACCAACAATTTGGGCATATTTATTCCATGGATATTCGATTCCTGTTATTTTTGAGAAAAATTGAAGCATTTCTGGTGTATTACCAAAAATCTGTTTTGCAAAAGGTGCATACTTTTTCTCAACATAATAATCAACCGGAATATTCTTATAGGTATCTTTTACAATCTCATACTCTCCTACTCCCATAAAAAACAAATACGGAGCATGTTTTTGTGTAAAATTCCAATAATCAGTTCTTGTTCCGTTTGCATTTGCTGTTTGCTTCTCTAATTTTCCATTAGAAAGTGTTACAAACTTATTTGGAACAGTAATATAAATTTCTTGTGATGTTTTCTGATTTGGTGAATCTATTGTTGGAAACCAACAACTACTTGCTTCTGTTTCTCCTTGTGTCCAAACCTGTGTTGGTTTGTTTTTATCTAAACCTGTTGGATTGATAAAATACAATCCTTTAGCTGATGTTATTGCAGCACTTCCTTTTTGTTTTACTTTTTCTGGACGTGCTGTATATTTAATATAAACCGTAAAATCTTCTGTTCGTTTATACTTACGTGGTAAATCAATAATTAATTGAAAATCGTCATAATTATAATCTAAAGGCTGATTATTCATCGTTACTTTATGAATAATCATTGCTTTTGCATCTAAAGTTAATTTATCAGTTTCATAAAAATGAGGACTAAGAGTAATCCACTCTTCACCATTCAATTGTTTTTCTTTAAAATTAAAATCAACTTTAAGTTTTGTGTGAATTATATCGTGGATTTTATCTTTCTCTGCTTTATAACTTTGAGAAAAAAGAGCTAGTGCAAAAAGACAAACTAATAGTGTAAGGGTTTTCTGAAACTTCATAAAATCTTTTCTTTAGGTTTCAAAAATAGGAAAATCTATCGGGAGGCTTGTTAATGAGGCGTTAAAAAGAAAAGCCATCGCATATGCGATGGCCTAACATTATACTAAGTTTGCACTTTTTAACTCTTAGGAGCTATCATTAGTGTATCTGTTTGCATTTCTTTTCTAAAAAAGTCTTTAATTTTTACTAATCCTTCTCCAGTTTCTTCTGTCTTCACCTTCTGTAACATCTCCATCATTTTACCAGGATTCATTTTATCACCTAAAACTCTTGCTACTCCAACTCCAAATTCTTTCATATAAACCACAGCAATTACTTCTTTAATTGCATCTGCTTCACCCGAGTAATAAATTGTTCCTTTACCTCGCTTATCATTAACTCTCATCAATGGCTTATAATCGGTATTTTTCATTACCTCCTTTATTTTTTTAGCTTCTGATTTCATTTCAGTTTCTGAAGCTTTATTTTGAGGTAAAAAAGCGATATTAATTTTCTTGATAGAATTAAATGCTTCTTTCTCTTCTACAGAAACATTGTCTTGTATATAAGAACTTAATAAGCTTGCTGATAAATCTAAACGGAAGAATTGTTTTTTTTCTTGCGTTTCTATTAAATACCCTTGTAAGCTTTGTTCTTTTTTACAAGATGTAAAAAGAACAACTGCCATTAAAACGGTTAGTATGTATGCTTTTTTTATCATAGTTTGATTCATAGAAAAAGTATAACCAAATTGCTTCGGTTATACTTATGCTCTTTAATAATTATTTTTTCTTTTCGTAGTCATTAGCGATTTCTGCTAACTCGTTCATATTAATCTCTCCTAATAAGGATATTACTGTTGATGATGGCTTATCATCATTCTTGATAGATTTATTGCTTTTTACAAACATTAAAACTTCATTTACGATATCTTTATTTTTAGAGGCTTTAATATAAATTTTCACTCTATTTCCTTTGTCTTTAACACGAACTAACTGTGTCATTTTACCACTCTTAATTGCTGAGTTCACCATTCTTTCCATATCAGAAGCAATAGACATATTTTCTGTTGAAAAAACCTTTAACTCTTTTAAGCCTTTTGCGGTGTTAAACACTTTCATGTCTTTAGACTGTGCGTCTGGGAATTTTCTTAATAAATCGAAGGCGTCTTTAGTTACTACTACTGCAGATACATCATCTAAATCTTCTAATTTATCAAACATTCCTTGTGCATTTGCTGCTATTGTCGATAACATTAATGCGAATATAAATACTACTTTTTTCATCTTACTTTGGTTTTACTTGTTTACGTTTAAAATTTCGTTTGCTTTACTAAATGTATTTGGTAATGTGTTTAATTGTTGTACAGCGTTGCTACCTTTTGAAATGTTGTTTGAAACTGCATATAATGCTTCGTTTCCTTTGTTTAAATTGATTGAAACCATTTGCAATGCTTCTTTAATTTGTGCAAATTGTTTTCGTTGCTGATACTCTTTGTATTGTTCATTACCTATAAACACACTAAATAATAAGGCTACTGACGCTGCTACTGATAACCATTTCCAGTTCTTCTTAGTTTTCTCAGGTTTTAACTGAATGGTTTTAGTATAAGTTTCATCCTTACTTTGTTTAAAATAGTTAAACATCATACTGTACTCTTGCAAATGCGGTGCCACATTGTTCGAAGTAAAATACTGTTGTAGTATTTGTTCTTCTTGTAGCGTAGTTTCAGCGTCTAGATATTTATCTACTAATTTTTCTATGTTAGCTAACTCCATAGTTATGTTGTTTTATTAATTCTTGTCTTATTGTTTTTCTTGCTCTCGATAAAGCTACTCTAACAGCGGTTGGTTTCATGTCCACCATTTTACATATCTCATCAAAATCGTATTGTTCTATATCTCTTAATTGAATAATTATTTTTTGCTGTTCTGGTAATTTTTCAATTAATTCATGTACTTTATTTACAGTATCATTATGTTCTACTTTCTTATCTAAAGACGTTTCTTTTTCTTTATAATTACTATGAACTAAAGTTAAATTACTTGCTTGCTTTGATTTTAATCGATCATAACAATAATTTTTTGTCATGGTCATAGCAAACGCTTCTACATTTCTATAGTCAGATAACTTCTCTTTACTTCTCCATAATTTAAATAACAATTCTTGCGTAGCATCTTCAGCTTCTTCTGTAGAAACTAAAAGTCTTTTTGCTAAACGAAAGACTTTGTCTTTAAATGGTAGTACAACTTTTAAAAAGTCTGATTGGTTCATTGTTTAGTTGATTAATTTTGTAAACTTCATTTTAAAACTACGTCTTAATTATCAGGTTTACATAACTACGACGAAGTAGTTTCAAGTTTGTTACATCAATTATAAAAAAAATAATATTATTGATTAAATTGCGTTGGTATTATTACTAATATATTCCTTATGAAATTATTTAAAACAACTCTTATTTTATTTTTTTCAATATTAATTATTTCTTGCAGTAGTAAAGATGATACACCTGCTAATATTGAAGTACAGGATTTTGTTTGGAAAGGATTAAATGCATACTATTTGTGGCAAGATCAAATTCCTGATTTATCTGATAGACGTTTTAATAATGATCAAGAATTATATAGTTACTTATCAGGTTTTAACGATCCAAATAATTTATTTAATAGTTTATTGGTTGCTAATGATACTTTATCTAGACTAGTTGATGATCTTAATACCATCACAACTCCAGTTATAAGAAATAGTACAACTAATGGTCTTGAATTTGGTATTATTGCCGAACCAGGAAATGTCGACAATGTAATTGGCTATGTAACTCATATTTTGCCAAACTCTGATGCTTCAACCAAAAATATAGCTAGAGGTGAGTTTTTCTATGCCGTAGATAACACTCAATTAACAAGAGGAAATTTTGAATCTTTATTAATAAATGGCTCAAATAACTTTACGCTAAATATGGCTGATTTTAATGGAGTTACAATTACCCCAAATGCAAAAAATGTAGCTTTAGAAAAATTAAATCATGATTACTCTCCTATTTTTATGGAATCAGTAATTAATAATGGAGCGAACAATATCGCATATTTAATGTATAACAATGATTTTTCTACTAACTATTTAAATGATTTAAATAATACTTTTTTAAATTTTAAAAATCAATCAGTAAATCAATTAGTTTTAGATTTAAGGTATAATATCGGAGGAGGTAGTTTTGCTAAAAACATCACCAAAATTGGTTCGATGATTACAGGTCAATTTAAAGATGAAGTTTTTATAAGAGAACAATGGAATTCAAAAGCACAACCTTGGTTTGAAGCTAATCAACCTGACTCTCTATTAACTAAATTTACTGATAAATTAACACCTACTACTTTAATAAATAGTCTTAATTTAACTGATGTTTACATCATTTTAAACGGAAACAATTTTAGAGGCTCTTCTGCTATCGAACTTCTTGTTAATAGCTTAAAATCTCATATAAATGTGCATGTAATTGGAAATAACACAGCAGGACAAAACAAAGGATTAATTACTCTATATAATTCGGAAGATTATAACTTTTTAAATAAAAACAACAACCATACGTTTGCTTTACAACCTGTTGCCTTAACATATTTTAATAAAGATAATCAAACATATAATGATGGTATTACTGTAAATATGTCTCTTTGCCAAAATGAAGATGCTTTAAATCTTGGTATTTTAGGAGATAATACAGATCCTATTTTAAATAGAGTATTAAACTACATTACAACAGGAAGTGTTGGTGCAAATCCAACATGTAATGTCAATAATTTTGAATATTTATACAATTCAATAAGACCTCAAAGAGAAAACGATAGAGGTGTCTTTATTGAGCAAATACTACCTAATACTCATTAAAGTAAACTCATTTGTTGATTATTCTCTTCATTAGGTACTTTTAATTTAGTTCCTAACTCATTGTTTAGTTTTTTAATAAAGTATGCTGCCAATAAAGGAGATTCTACTTCTAAATTTTGATGGATAAAAAAATGAATGTTTTGCAAACCTAAATCTCTCCATTCTTTTAATCTCATAACCCAATCATCTAAACGAGTATAATCTGACGGATGATTAGCACCAACATAGCGTACAAAAGCTTCATTGTTTGTTAATCGCATATGTAACATATCTCTTCTTCCTGCTGTATCCACTAAAACATTTGCTATATTATTCTCTTCAAACAATTTAGTATAGTCGTTAAAAATTGCTTTATCCTCATACCAATCTTTATGTCTAAGTTCAATTGCTAAAGGAATTTCTTTAGGCCAACTCACTACAAAATTTTGAAGTGCATCAAAGTTTTTAGGGCCAAAATTAGAATGCATTTGTAAAAATATCGTTCCTAGTTTTTCTTGTAAGTGTGCAGAATTATCTAAATAAACATTTACAGTGTCTTGTACTCCTTGTAATCGTTTCCAATGACTTATTTCCTGCCCTATTTTTGGAAAAAACTTAAAATTATCAGGAGTCTTTAATTTCCATTTTTCAAATTGTTCAGCCGGGAATTGACGATAAAAAGTAGCATTCAACTCAATAGAGTTAAATTGTTTTGAATAATATTCTAATTCATCTTTTGTTCCTCTAGGATAAAATCCTTTTAAATCTGCTTTATTCCATTTAGCACAACCAACGTATACATTAGGAGCATCAACTTTATCATAAGAACTCAATAAATCAACAGTACTTTGATGAGTATTAGGTAACGAAAAATCTATTAATTCTGGATGATCTACTTTTCCAAATTTCATATACTAAGCATTTTCTAGACCTTCTTCTATCTCTTGATTATCGATCATTTCTGGTCTAAACTCACTCATCTTATCATCATTTAATTTTTTAGCATATTTATAACCAGATTTCCACCATTTTTTCATTTTCTCTTTTTCGAAAACTAATGAATTTGTGGTTAAAACTGTTGGTGTATAATATAGATTTAACTTAACATCGTTTTGTTTTGCTGATAACTTACCAATAGTAATATTATGTTTCTCAACATTTTCTAGCATAAAATCAAACGTATCCATCATTAAAGAAAACGGGTTCTTAGCTGGCAATCTATTAATTTGAGTTACCTCTGTGGCTAAAATAATAGCATCTACTTCTTTAGCTCCACGCAAAATAGCTTCACGAATTGGCACTAAACTTCCAAAACCACCATCGGCATATTGACAATGATTTTTCTCTAACAAACTCATAAAAGGAACATAATTACACGAACCCCAAATCCAATCGCAAAAATCATCATAAGAACAATCTAAAATAGATTTATATTCTATTTGATTTGCCGTTAAATTAGATACCGTTACTACAACATCTTTATTTGATTCTCTAATTCGGTTATACATTTTTTTAGTAACACTCTTTTTTATGAGTTTTCTTAGATTTTTACTTTCACCAAAAGTCTTACGTCCATTTAAAAAATTCCAAAAAGTATTTCTATGTCGAATAGAAATTACTTTAGCTCCATTTACTTTTTTTATCTTAAAAGGACTATTACTAAAAATTGCTTTTTGATCTACAGATGTATAAATTTCTTTTAATTCATCCACCATACCTAATGCCAAATGAGAAACCATTAAACTACCTGTTGAAGTTCCTAAAAACATGTCGTATTTCTTTCCTTTTTGCTTCATTAAATATTGAGCAACACCACCAGCAAATGCCCCTTTGCTTCCACCTCCAGAAATTACTAACGCTTTTTTCATGAATTAAATTTGATTTACCTATTTTTAGTTCTGTAAAAATATCAAAAAAATGAAGAGATTCTCACTTTTAATTTTAGTCGTAATTATTTCTTATTCCTGTAAAAAAGAATACCAACCTAGAAATATTGATTCCATTAAAATTATAGAATTTAAAAGAGATAGTTCTAGTATTAGAGCAATACATGTTATAAACTCAGATTCTATTTATTATACAGGATCTAAAGGAGATTTTGGAGCTACTTTAAATGGAGGTAAAACTTGGGATAATTTTACAATTAAATATCAAGACTCTATACTTCCTCACTTTAGAAGCATTGCTTATAGTAAAAATGGTGCCTATATTTTATCTATTTCAAATCCAGCTCTTTTGTACAATATAGGTTTTTATGGTCCCAAACTAGTTTACAAAGAAGAACACGAAAAAGTTTTTTATGATAGTATGAAATTCTTTCCTGATGGAGTTCGCGGAATTGCTGTTGGAGATCCTACCGAAAATTGTCCTTCAATTATTTTAACTTCTGATGGAGGAAACACGTGGAAAAAGCTATCATGTGATAAACTACCTCTATTTGAAGAAGGAGAAGCTTTTTTTGCTGCTAGTAATACTAACATTGCTATTATTAATAAAACCGTGTGGATTGCTTCTGGTGGTAGTAAAGCAAGAATTTTAAAATCTACTGATTATGGTAATACTTGGGAGATTTATGATACTCCTATAATCCAAGGTGATGGTCCGCAAGGAATATACTCAATCGATTTTTATGATGAAAATAATGGAATTGCCATTGGAGGAAATTACGCAAAACCAAATGACAATTGTGCTAACAAAGCTATTACCAAAGATGGTGGTAAAACTTGGACTATTGTAGCCGATAATCAAAACCCTAATTACAAAAGCTGTGTCCAGTATGTTCCAAATACAAACGGAAAAGAAGTTTTTGCAGTTGGCAAAACAGGAGTTTCTTTCTCTAATGACGGAGGACATACTTGGAACGAAGTGAGTAATGACTCATATTATACAATTCAGTTTGTAGATAGTAACTCTGCTTGGTTATCTGGACATCAAAAAATTGGAAAACTGACACTTAAATAGTTCTTAATTATTTGTTAAAATAAACGTCAATTCAGCACAAATAAATACCTTTAAAATACCTTTAAAAAAAATAATTAACCAACCTAAAATGAAAAAAACACTCATACTACTGTTATTGTGTGTATCCTCTATTTATTCGCAAGAATACTTTCCGAGTAATACAGGTGTAAAAACATCAAAAAACAAACTATATGCTTTTACAAACGCTAAAATTTATGTTAGCCCTAGTAAAATCATCAAAAAAGGAACTTTACTTATTAAAGATGGTAAAGTTGTAAATTCAGGTAAATCTGTAAATATTCCCAATGGTACAGAAGTTATCGACCTAAAAGGAAAAACTATTTATCCATCTTTTGTTGATGCTTATTCAACTTTCGGAATCACTGCTCCTAAAAGAGAAAGTGGTCGTGGTAAAGGTCCTCAATACGATGCTAATAGAAAAGGATATTACTGGAACGATCATATAAGACCAGATGTTGATGCTTTCAACGATTTTAAATTTGATGCAAAAAAAGCAAAAGAATTATTAAGTCTTGGTTTCGGAACAGTAAATACACATTTAGAAGACGGAATTATGCAAGGTAATGGAGTTTTAGTTGCTTTAAATCCGAATACTACAGATGCTTATAGAGTATTAAATAAGCAATCAGGAAATTATCTTTCTTTTAGTAAAAGTAAAAAATCACGCCAATCCTACCCTACTTCTCGTATGGGAGCTATGGCTTTGTTAAGACAAGCTTATATGGATGCTGATTGGTATGCTAAAGGTAATAGTAAGAATACTGATTTAGCATTAGAAGCTTTAAATAATAAAAAAGATTTCCCTCAAATTTTTAGAGGCGGAAATTACTTAGATGATTTACGTGCTGATAAAGTTGGAGACGAATTCGGAATTCAATATACAATTGTTGGTGGCGGAGATGAATACCAACGTATAAATGACATTAAAAACACTAATGCAACTTTTATCATCCCAATCAATTATAGAAAAGCATACGATGTTAGCGATGCTTTTTTAGCTGATAAGATAGCATTAAGCGATATGCGTAAATGGAACCAAGAGCCAGCAAATCCTTCAATTTTAGCAAAAAACAATATTCCTTTTGCTTTAACAACTTATAAATTAAAAAAAGCAAAAGACTTTACAGGAAATTTACAGAAAGCTATTAAGTATGGTTTAACTAAAACCAAAGCATTAGAAGCTTTAACAACCATTCCTGCAAATATTCTTAAAAACAATAAAATTGGTAATTTAAATGCAGGAAGTTATGCTAACTTCTTAATTACTTCTGGTGATATTTTTGATGCTAAAACGACTTTATATGAAAATTGGGTACAAGGTGATAAAAACATCATAAATCCAATGAATATTAAAGATATTACAGGAGATTATACTTTATCTATTAACGGAAAAACATATGATTTAGCTATTACTGGTAAAGGAGCAAAACAAACCGGATCAATAAAAAAAGGAGAAGAAAAAATAAATTCTAAGTTTACTTTTAAAGATAATTGGGTTTCAATTACTTTAAGAGAAGGTGATGATTTTACACGTTTATCTGGTATTATCGAAAATAATCAGCTAAAAGGTACTGCTATTGATAATAACGGAAACGAATCTAACTGGTCAGCTGTTTTTAAATCTAAAAAAGATAAAAAGAAAGATGACAAAAAGAAAGGCGAAAAAACTCCAGAAATAGTTGCGGTTTCGTATCCAAACATAGGTTATGGTAACTTTAATAAACCACAACAAGAAACTATTTTAATTAAAAATGCTACAGTTTGGACTTCAGAAAATGGAGAAACTTTAAACAACACTGATGTTTTAATTAAAAATGGAAAAATTGCTCAAATCGGAAATAATCTTTCAAGTCGTGGAGCTAAGGTTATAGACGGTACAGGAAAGTACTTAACTACTGGTATTATTGATGAACACTCACATATTGCTACAACTGCAGTAAACGAAGCTGGTCATAACTCGACTGCAGAGGTTACTATTGAAGATGTTGTAGATCCTGACGATATTAATATTTATAGAAACATTGCTGGTGGTGTTACTTCTATTCAAGTTTTACACGGTTCTGCGAACCCTATTGGTGGTCGCTCTGCTATTTTAAAATTAAAGTGGGGAGAAAATGCTGATGGGTTAATTTATAAAAACACACCTAAATTCATAAAGTTTGCTTTAGGTGAAAATGTAAAGCAATCTAACTGGGGAGATATGCAAACAGTACGTTTTCCACAAACTCGTATGGGAGTTGAACAAGTTTATATCGATTACTTTCAAAGAGCAAAAGAATACGATGCTAAAAAGAAAAGTGGACAACCGTATCGTAAAGATATCGAGTTAGAAACTTTAGCTGAAATTATTAATAAAGAGCGTTTTATTTCTTGTCACTCTTACGTGCAATCTGAAATAAACATGTTAATGAAAGTTGCTGAAAAATTCGGTTTTAACATCAATACATTTACCCATATTTTAGAGGGATATAAAGTAGCAGATAAAATGAAAAAACACGGAGTTGGTGGATCTACATTTGCCGATTGGTGGGCATATAAATACGAGGTTAACGATGCAATTCCTTATAACGCTGCAATTATGCACAATCAAGGAGTAACCGTTGCAATTAACTCTGATGATGCAGAAATGTCTCGTCGTTTAAACCAAGAAGCTGCAAAGTTGGTAAAATATGGCGACATGTCTGAACAAGATGCTTGGGCTACCGTAACTATAAATCCTGCAAAATTATTGCACCTAGATGATCGTACAGGTAGCATTAAAGTTGGTAAAGATGCTGATGTAGTTTTATGGAGTGGTAATCCTTTATCAATCTATACAAAAGCGGAAAAAACAATTATTGATGGTACTGTTTATTTCGATATCGAAAAAGATAAAGAAAAGCGTAAAGCAATTAAATCAGAACGTTCTAAGCTGATTAATATGATGTTACAAGAAAAATTAAAAGGTGCTAAAACACAAGCTCCTGTAAAGAAAACTAAAAAATTATTCCACTGTGATACCGAATAAAAATTTAAAAATATCAAACATGAAAATTAATTTAATTTATGGTTTATTATGTTTCTTATTTTTAGGAAACATCGTAGCACAACAAACACCAGCTCCTAAGCAAACTCAAGATTATAGCATTGAAGGTGCTACTGCTCATTTAGGAAACGGACAAGTAATAGAAAACTCATTAATCATGTTTTCTAACGGAAAAATATCTTTCGTAGGAAATGCTAATATGAAAATTGCACGTCAAGGTACTGTTATCAATGCCAAAGAAAAACATGTCTACCCAGGATTTATCGCAGCAAACTCTTCTTTAGGTTTAGCTGAAATTGATGCGGTACGTGCAACAAGAGATGTTGATGAAGTTGGTAGTATGTTACCTCATATTCGAAGTATTATTGCTTATAATACTGAGAGTAAGGTAATCGAAAGTATGCGTCCTAACGGAGTATTTATGGCACAAATAACTCCAAGAGGAGGTGTTATTTCTGGTACTTCATCAGTAGTACAATTCGATGCTTGGAATTGGGAAGATGCTACTTTAAAAACTGATGACGGTGTTCATATGAATTGGCCTAATAGTTTTAGCCGTGGTCGCTGGTGGTTAGGAGAAGACCCTGGATTAAAACCTAACAAAAATTATCAAAAAGGTATTACTAAAATTAAGGAATACATTAATAATGCTAAAGCTTATTTAAAAGGTAATAAATCTTCTAAGATTTTACCTTATGATGCTTTAGAAGGAGTTTTAAACGGATCACAAAAAATGTTTGTTCATGTTGGTGGACAGAAAGGAATTACTGATGCTGTAAATACTTTAAAAGAGTTAGGAATTAACAACATTGTTATTGTTCATGGTCAAGAAGCAGAAAAAGTAGCTGACTTATTAAAAAAGAACAATATTCCTGTAATTTTAGAACGTGCACATCGTTTACCAAATACCGAGGATGAAGATTATGATTTACCATTCCGTTCTGCAAAAATATTGTCAGATGCTGGTATCTTAATTGGTTTAGGTATGGAAGGCGATATGGAACGTATGAGTACTCGTAATTTACCTTTCTATGCAGGTACTTATGCTGCTTATGGTTTAGGTAAAGAAAAAGCTTTGCAGTTAATCACTCAAAACAACGCGAAAATCTTAGGTATAGATGATAAAGTAGGAACTCTAGAAGTTGGTAAAGATGCAACACTATTTATCTCAAAAGGTGATGCTTTAGATATGCGAACTAATATTTTAACCGATGCATTTATACAAGGGAGAAAAATTAGTTTAGAAACGCATCAAACAAAACTTTGGAAGCGATATTCTAACAAGTATAAAAAATAAATAAAAAGCTCGGTATAACTACCGAGCTTTTTTAATTCAAACAAATCTGTTAAAAATTATCCCCTTACTTAACTTTTAATCACAAAGTTTAAATTATTAATACAATATTGTATTGCAAATATTAAACGAAAAACTATAAAATAAAATACCTAATATTGGGTATTTTTGTAGCTATGAAACAAATTAGTAGTACACAGAATTCATATATAAAAGACCTATTAAAGCTTCAAGATAAATCTCGTGAAAGAAAAAAGAAAGGATTGTTTATTATTGAAGGTCAACGTGAAATTTCTTTAGCTATAAAAGGGAATTATCAGATAGACACTATGCTGTTTGTTCCTGAAATGTTTTCTAAAGAAAATTTAAATCAAATTCAGCAACACACTTCACAATGTATTGAAATTACCAAAGAAGTATATCAAAAACTAGCATATCGTGATACTACCGAAGGTGTTATTGCTGTTGTAAAATCTAAAAAATTTAGTTTAGATACTGTTAATTTTAACACCTCTACTCCACTTATTTTGGTATTAGAAGGAATTGAAAAGCCTGGAAATATTGGTGCTATACTTCGTACTGCCGATGCTGCTAATGTAGATGCTGTTTTTATTGCTGACCCAAAATCCGATTTATTCAATCCTAATATTATCCGTTCAAGTGTTGGCTGCGTTTTCACTAATCAAATCGCTGTGGGTTCATCAGAAGAAATGATTGATTTTTTACAAGCTAAGAATATCAATATTTATAGTGCTACCCTGCAAAACTCAAATCAATATCATAAAAACGATTACACGCAAGCAACCGCTTTAGTAGTTGGTACAGAAGCTACTGGAATAACTCAAATTTGGCGAGATAAAGCCACTCAAAACATCAACATACCTATGCAAGGAGAAATAGATTCTATGAATGTTTCGGTTGCTGCTGCTATTTTAACCTTTGAAGCAAAACGACAAAGAGGTTTTTAAATCACACATTTATTATGAGATACTATATTACTTTTATCGTACTTGCTATTTTTATTTCGTGTACTAAACAACAACCTCGAACCTTAGAGTTAGGAACGTATAGAGCTGTTTTAAAAATTCAAGACAATCAAGAATTACCATTTATTTTTAATGTTAAGAATGATACTTTAATTGAAATTTATAATGCAGATGAGATTATCGAAGTAGATGAAATCACTTATAAAAACGATTCTATTTATATTCAAACTCCAGTTTTCGAGGGCTATATAGTAGCCAAAATTACAAACGAAGAATCTTTAAATGGATATTTTATAAAGCCTAGTTTAAATAGAATAGTTCCTTTTAAAGCTGAAGGTCATGACAACACCAGATTTAAAATGAATAAAGATGCTTCTGTTAACATTAATGGAAATTGGGAAACTGTTTTTAGTCCAAATTCAAAAGAAGATCGCTATATAGCCAAAGGTATTTTTAAACAGATTGAAAATAAAGTAACAGGAACTTTTAGAACAACTACCGGTGATTACCGTTATTTAGAAGGTGTTGTTGATGGAGATTCTTTAAAGCTTTCAACTTTTGATGGTGCGCATGCATTCTTATTCACTGCTAAAGTTACCGATTCTACCATGACGGGTAATTTTTATTCTGGTAATCATTGGAAAGAACCATTTGTAGCCAAACTAAATAATAGTTATGAGTTACCAGATGAAAATAAATTAACTTCTTTAAACGAAGGATTTAAAACTTTTAATTTTTCATTTCCTGATGAATCTGGTAAGCTAGTTTCATATAGCGATGAACGTTTTAAAAACAAAGTAACTATTGTACAAATTATGGGAACTTGGTGCCCAAATTGTTTAGATGAAAGCAAATATTATGTGGAGTATTTGAAAAATAATCCTAACAAGAATATTGAATTTGTTGCTTTGGCTTTTGAAATAGATAAAACCCAAAAAAAAGCTTTCGAAAAAATTAATAGATTAAAAGATAGATTAGGCATTAATTATCCAATACTATTAGCACAATACGGAGGTTCTGATAAAAAGGAAGCTGCTAAAAAGCTACCAATGCTAAATCATATTCTTTCCTATCCAACAACTATATTTATTGATAAAAAAGGAATTGTACGTAAAATACACACAGGCTTTAACGGACCAGCAACAGGACAAAAATATATTGGTTTTAAAAATGAGTTTGAAGCTTTTGTTAATCTATTAGCTAAAGAATAAGTTTAGTTTGATTCTTAACCAAAAACAAATAACTTTCGCTAACGTTAAATATTAATCATTAAAACAACTCCGCCGTATTGAAAAAAATATTTACACTTTTATTAATCTTTACCTTTTCGAGTTCTTATTCTCAAGAGAAAATAAAATTAGTTGAATACACTTCAAGTAAATGTGAAGAGATATACTTTGAAAACATTAATAAAGTTAACTCCAGAATAATTAATAAAGAATTAATTAATGATATTTTAAATATTAGTGTTTTAACAACAACTAGCTGTGATAATACTGAGATTGGAGAAATTGAAGTTAAAAACGATACTTTAAACCTAATTCATCATACAAAAAGAGATTTCATAGAACCAATTACAAAAATTATTGTAAAAAATGATTCTATTCAAGTGATTGAAAAAGCCACTCATATTGAAGAAATTACAGAATGTGAGTGCGTATACAAACTCAACTATTTGATAAAAAACATTGAATTAGAGAAATTTATTGTGACTTTAAATAGTAAGATAATTGAAGAATCTGAACATCAATTTAAAATTAAAAGAGACAAAGCTACATTTGAAATTGTAAAAGGAGACACTATAAATTTAATTGATATTTACGGACTAAAACAAAAATTACATATTAAATACAGAAAAGATGGAAAACTAATTTCTAAACTATATTTTAAAGATGGAGAGAAAATTTCTGGTTTAGCAAGAGTCTTTTATGATTTTTTCGGTTTCGATAAAGCTGAAACTTATATAGAAAAAGGAAAGTTCACTAAGAGAAAATATTATAATAAAGGAAAACTAATAAAAACTTGTGATACAATGGGAGGATTTGAAGAAGACACTAAATGTGTATATCAAAAATAACTATTGCTAACAATAGCTATCGAAAACCCTTAATTTTTATTCCAAATTAACATTTATAACTTCTATAATATTTCACTAATTTCGAATTTCTAAATTGTATTACAAATACTTTAATTAATAATTACAGAGATGTAATATTTGTACTTAATTTATAAGTATTTAGATAATTAATAATTGTCCATATGGACTCCATATAATGAAAGTTTGTATCGCCGAAAAGCCGAGTGTAGCTCGCGAAATAGCTAATATATTAGGTGCCAATACCAAACTAGATGGTTATTTCATAAAAAAGGGGCAGCAATTGCTACCCCTTATAAATTTTGTTATATAATTAGATTGCGTTTGCACCAGCTTCAGCTACAGTATGATCGTTCTCTACAGAACTACCACTTACCCCTACAGCACCAATTACATTTCCGTTAGCATCTTTTAATGGTACACCTCCAGGAAAAGTAATTAATCCATTATTAGAGTGTTCTATATTATATAAAGCTCCTCCTGGTTGAGATAACTCACCAATAACACCCGTATTCATATCAAAGAAGCGAGAAGTTTTTGCTTTTTTAATAGAGATATCTAACGAACCTAACCACGCTCCATCCATACGTGCAAAGGCTACTAAGTTTGCTCCTGAATCAACTACAGCAATGTTCATCTTCGTATTAATTTCTATTGATTTAGCTTTTGCAGCTACTATAATCTTTTCTGCTTGCTCTAATGTAATATTCATAATATTTTATTTTTATTGATTTATTAATGATACTGCAAATTTAGTTTGACGATTCAGATAACGAGTTACTAGAAAAGCTCAATCAGTTATGAAAAAAGGTCAAACTAACTCAACATTCAATTTATCACCTGATTTTCAATAAAAATAAAATATTATTATTTAGATTTCTGAGGGATTTACCCCAAATTTATTCTTAAAAGCACTACTAAAGTTAGATAAATTATTGTAGCCCAAATCAAAATACACCTCTGACGATTTTAAACCCTCTCTTAATATTAATTCTTTAGCTTTTAACAATCTTTTATCACGAAACCATCTACCGGGAGAAACTTCAAATTCTTTTATAAAATGTCTCTTAAAGGTTGAAAGGCTCATATTACACAAAAAAGCAATTTCTTCTAACGTAAGTGAAGTATAAACGTTTTTCTCTACTACTTTTTTTAGTGGAGATTTTTCTTCTGTTATTAAGGACAATAAATAGTTTTCAAACTTAACTCCATATTTATTAATTAAATATAATAAAAGCTCTTCGAACTTAACAGTTAATAAAGTATCCATAAAACCAACAGGAGCATCCATTATAGTTGATAATGAATTTAGGTATGAATCGAAATACGAATCGTTTTCTATAACAAAATAAGAAATTGCTTCTTTATGTTCTTGATTCTCTTTTATATGCTTTTGAATAAACTCTTTTAAGCGTTTTTCTGAAAAAAAGAAAAGTTTGCAGTAATATGTTTCTTCAGTATCTAACAGCTCACTCCAAAGGCAGTTTCCTTTTTTTAAAAGTAATGATTGACTATTATCTACTAAAACAGAAGTATCAGCAAAATGAACTTGTTTTTTTCCTGTTTGAAGAAAACTAAATATATGTCTATTTAAATTGACCTTCGTTTTAATAATATCTTCGGTCATTTTAAAATCGTACACAAATAAATCAGGAATGCTTTCTTGATTTTTCATATACGATTCAGGAATATTTTCTATAGCCATTTAGTTCTTTTAAATACAGTATTTACATCAAACTAAATTACAAAAAAAATTACTCTAAAAAGCCTTGTTCTTTCATCCAAGTGTCTGAATAAATTTTATCCATATAACGAATACCGTGGTCTGGTAAAATAACTACCACAAAACTATTTTCATTAAAAATACCTTTTTCTGCATATTGTTTTGTTGCTTGAATTACAGCTCCAGAAGTATAACCACAGAATAAACCTTCTTCTTGTACCAGCTCTCTTGAAGCTAAAGCGGCTTCTTTATCTGAAACTTTTTCATATACATCTACAACATCAAAATCTGTTGCTCCTGGCACTAAATTTTTACCTAAACCTTCTATTTTATAAGGTGATATTTCGCTTTCATCAAGCTCACGAGTTTCATGGTATTTTTTAATTACCGAACCAATAGCATCAACTCCCAAAATTTGTATCTCTGGATTTTGTTCTTTTAAATACCTTCCAGTCCCAGAAATAGTTCCTCCGGTTCCACTAGCAACAATTATATGCGTTACCTTGCCTTGAGTTTGCTTCCAAATTTCAGGTCCTGTTGTATGGTAATGTGCTTCAATATTTAGCTCATTAAAATATTGATTAATATAAATAGAATTTGGAGTTTCTTTATGAATTCTCTTTGCTGTTTCGTAATACGAACGAGGATCATCTGCCGCAACATTTGCTGGACATACATGTACCTCAGCTCCCATTGTTTTTAAAACATCAATTTTATTTTGAGATGATTTATCACTTACAGCCAAAATACATTTATAACCTTTTACTAAAGCGATCATAGCTAAACTAAATCCAGTATTACCCGAAGTCGTTTCTACAATAGTATCTCCAGGAGTAAGAATTCCTTTTTTCTCTGCATTTTCTACAATATGTAATGCAATTCTATCTTTAGCAGAATGCCCAGGATTAAACGCTTCAACTTTTGCATAAAAATCACCTGGCAAATCTTTAGTTATTCTTTGTAGTTTAACAATTGGTGTTTGCCCTACTAAATCTAATATACTATTTGCTATATCCTGGTTTCTCATTCTCTATTTTAATAAAAAGCATCATTTCAAAAAAGGATTACTACATCAATCTTAAAATGACGTCTCCCTCAATCTAGGGCAAAAATATAATTATTTATCTAACTTGTCTTCTAACATTAATAAGAAAGTATACTCTTCTGCAGTTTCTTTTAAGGCATCAAATCTACCAGAAGCTCCTCCATGACCTGCATCCATGTTTGTATGCAAAAACAATTTATTATTATCTGTTTTTACATCTCTTAATTTTGCAACCCATTTTGCAGGCTCCCAATATTGCACTTGACTATCATGTAAACCTGTTGTAATTAACATATTTGGATATGCTTTCGCTTCAACTTGATCGTAAGGAGAATATGATTTAATATAATCATAATACTCTTTGTCATTCGGATTTCCCCATTCATCATATTCACCAGTAGTTAACGGAATACTATCATCTAACATGGTAGAAATTACATCTACAAATGGTACAGCTGCAATAATTCCGTTATATAATTCAGAGTTCATGTTAATAATTGCTCCCATTAATAATCCTCCTGCTGAACCTCCCATAGCATATAAATGCTCTGGTGAAGTATAATTGTTCTTAATTAGATATTTAGAACAATCAACAAAATCGTTAAAAGTATTTTTCTTGTTCAACATTTTCCCATCTTCGTACCAATCTCGTCCTAAGTATTGACTTCCACGAATATGCGCTAAAGCAAAAATAAATCCACGATCTAACAAACTTAAACGGGTAGTTGAAAATCCGTCGTTTACTGTATATCCATATGATCCATATGCATATTGTAAAATTGGCGTTGAATTATCTACTTTGGTTTCTTTATGACGTACAATAGATAGGGCTACTTTTTTACCATCACGTGTTGGAACCCAAATACGTTCACTTACATAATTCTCTTTATTAAACTTCCCTCCTAAAACTTCTTGTTCCTTTTTAATTTCTTTAGATTGATCTTTCATATTAAAATCAATCACTGAACTTGGAGTAGTCATAGAATTGTATGAATAACGAATTATATCAGTATCAAACTCTGGGTTCGCATATACTCCTGCTGAATATGTTTCTTCATCAAACGGTAAATAATAATCTTCTGAATTATCCCAACGTTTAATTCTAATTTTATTCAACCCTTCATTCCTTTCTTCTAAAACTAAGTAATCTTTAAAAATTGAAAAATCTTCAAATAAAGTATCTTCTCTATGTGGAATTACATCTATCCAATTTTCTTTTGAAGTTTTATTTTCAGGAGTTTTCATCAACTTAAAGTTAGTTGCTCCGTCTTTATTGGTTTTAATATAAAAATGATCTCCATAATGAGCTATATCATATTCCAAATTGCGTTCACGTGGTTGAATCATTCTAAACTCACCTTCAGAATTATCAGCTTCTAATACTTGATATTCTGTAGATACAGTGTTATATGAACCGATTACTATATATTTTTTAGACTTTGTTTTAGTAACAAAAGTTCCGAACGTTTCATCTTTTTCTTCAAAAACTAAAATATCTTCAGAAGCATCGGTACCTAAGATATGTTTGTAAATTTTTGAACTACGCAGAGTCTGCGGGTCTTGTTTTGTATAATAAATTGTTTTGTTATCATTCGCCCAAACAGAACCTCCTGTGGTATTTTCAATTTTATCTGCGTGAACTTTACCGTTTTCTAAATTTTTAATTTGAATCGTGTATTGACGACGACTAACAGTATCTACAGCAAATGTTGTTAATTTATTATTTGGTGAAATTCCTAAACCTCCTAATTGAAAATACTCATATCCTTTCGCCTCATCATTTACGTTAAACATTATTTCCTCTTCAGCACTTAAACTTCCTTTTTTACGGCTATAAATCGGATACTGTTGCCCTTTTTCGAAACGAGTAATATAGAAATACCCATTCTTTTTATAAGGTACAGATTCATCATCTTCCTTAATACGACCTTTCATTTCTTGAAATAATTGCTCTTGAAAATCTTTCGTTTCAGCAGTCATTTCATCATAAAATGTATTTTCGGCATTTAAGTAATCGTATACTTTTTGCGTTTGCTCATCTTTTTCTTTAGCGTTTTTTTGCTTATCGGTTAAACGCATCCAAAAATAATTATCTGTACGTACATCACCGTGTTTCTCTAAAGTAATTGGTTGCTTTTCAGCTACTGGAGCTTTTATATCTTTCTTCATTTCTTACTTTTTGCAGGATGCAAAAATAAGACTAAAAGCCATAGCAAAAAGCATATTCTTTTTCATTTTATTAACCATAACTAAATTCTTTGTGAAAATGCTATTTTTGTTTTCAAATAAACTATAAATAAAAGATAAATGTTTGGAGATATTTCGGGTATGATGGGGAAATTACAAGAAGCCCAACAAAAAGTTGAAGAAACAAAAAAACGTTTAAATACTGTTTTAATTGATGAATCATCAGCTGGTGGAAAAATAAAAATTACAGTAACCGCTAATAGAGAAATTAAAGCTATTAACATAGATGAATCTTTATTAGAAGATAAAGAGGAATTAGAAGACTACTTAATTTTAACTTTAAACAAAGCTTTACAAAGAGCTGGTGAAATTAACGAACAAGAGTTAGCAGTAGCGGCCAAAGCTGGAATGCCAAATATTCCTGGAATGGATATGTTTAAATAACCAGTATGTATATACAATTAGAAGACTATATGTTGCCTTGTTTAAATAAGAAACTCTTTGGAGTTGACTGTTTAGGTTGTGGTATGCAAAGAGCTTTAAATTTACTAATACATCGTGAGTTTATAGCCGCTTTTAAAATGTATCCTGCTATATATACACTGCTTTTATTAGCTCTTATTATCATTATAAATTTCTTTTATAAAATAAAGTTCGCTCAAAAAATAATTTCTATTTTAGCTATAATTAACGTACTTATTATTGTAATAAGTTATGTTATAAAAATGAATCAATTAATTTAAAAAACTATGGAAAAAGAGCAATTACCAAATTCAACAATTATAATTATTTTAGGGGTACTATCTATTTTAGGTTCTTGCTGTTTTGGTGGAGCTCTTGGTTTAATTATGGGAATTACAGCTTTAATTTTAGCTAAAAAGGCAAAAAACACTTATAATGAAACCCCTGAGCTTTACGAAGGATTAAGTAATGTAAACACAGGTAAGATTTTAGCTATTATTGGTATCATTTTGAGCCTTATTATTATTGCTATGGTGATTTTTATTGGAATGTATTTTGGATGGGACGTAATTAGTAATCCAGAGTTATTAAACGAGCGATTAGAAGATATGCAATAATAAATTATTGGATAATACCTGTTTTACATTTATTTACAACTGCTATTTTACTGAAAATTAACCTACTGAATCTTCCGCTTAAAAATCGTTAATAAAAAGGATAAAAAAAATAACTCTTCAATTATTATATCCTCTATTTTAGTCCTCTTTTTATTCAAATTTAGGGGACAAGAATAAATCATGAACAACGAAAAAAACTGGTTGCAATACTATAAAAATAGTTTATCAGATAGTGAAAATTTAGCTATCGATATTTCTAAAATTAAAAACTTATTTTATCAACAATCATCTGATTTAAGCAATGCACTTATTAACACTAAACAAGCTAATGAATTATTAGATGTTGAAGAACGAAGAATAAATCGTTTAAAAGGAATTACTAAAAAAGATAGTAATAAGTGGCATAAAGTAGAAGAAACCAAAATACTAATTGCACCTTTTTATTTAGAATATCAAACAGACAATACTAAGTTTAAACAACGTACTATTCATCCTTTTTGGTTAACAGCTGTTGTAAATCGTTCTGGGCAATTATCTGCTCCGAAAGATTTATTCCCACTTATTGTTCGCAATTACTTAACTCCGATTGCTGATGTTAAAAACGACTTTATTTTTTCATCTATCGACACCATTTTAAACGCGAAAGAATTAGAAACTCCTTTTGCTCAATATGAAGATGAAACCATTTCTTGGGATGTGTATTGGAATTATATAAACGAAATATTTTCTGCAATAACCCATAATAGCATCTATCATTATCGTGCAGAACGATACACTACAAAACATCAATTAACTTATTTTGCAATAAGTTCTAAAATATCTACCGCAAAAAGTATTCTTTTCTTATATGAAAATCTATTAAAAAACGAAGAGGAACTACCTGTGCTTTCTAAAGTTATTAATCCACATACAAGAGAACGAAAAAATGCTATTACTGACAATGGTTTTTTAAGAAATAATCATTTGCATTTAGGGCAGATGTCTAACGAGTTCCCGTTATCTATCAGTCAACGTAAAACTTTACTATCATACTTAACTGCAGAAGAAAATGCAGTAACTGCTGTAAACGGACCACCAGGAACCGGAAAAACAACCTTATTACAAAGTTTAGTAGCTACCGAATTTGTAAAAGCAGCTATTAAAGGAGAAGATGCTCCAGTAATTTTAGCTTGCTCAAACAACAATCAGGCGGTTACCAATATTATTGATAGTTTTATCAATTCTAAAAGTTCTATGGAAGGCTTATCAGAGCGATGGATTCCTGATTTTAACGGATACGCTACTTACCTCCCCTCAAATTCTAAAAACACTAAAAAATTAAAAGACATTAATTTTTTAAAAGGAAATTTATTTGGTCATGAAGGTACTTTATGTGATTTAGAAGATGAAAAATACGTACAAGAGGCAGAATATTATTTTCTAACCAACTACTGTAACTACTTCAATACAGAAACAAATTCTTTAGAAGGTGTTTGTGAAGATTTACAAGAAAAAATTATTGAGATAGAAAATACTTTAATTGATGGAGTAAATTATTCTACCAATTATATTAATTCTATTAATTCTATTAATAAAATCCTTTTAAAAGAAAGTGATTATATTAAAAAAGATGCTTTTAAAATTGGTAATCTAAAAGAGTGGAGAACCATACTTACAAACTTAAAAGCATCCATAAAAAAAATAGATTTTATAGAGCAAGTAAAGAAATATTTTAAAGTTAATTCTCTTACAAATATTGATAATCCAAATTGGATTTTTAAAATTACTGAAGAAGCCATTTCTAACGAAGAAAAAACCGCTTCTTTTATAAAAAAATGTCTTGCTGATTTAAACTTAGCCTTACAATCAAACTTACAATTAAAAAACTGGAAGTTTGAAAATAACATTAAAGGATTCCCTTTCGCATCAGAAGAACAAATGTGGAAGTATGAGTATGAAAAAATAAACTCTAACGACACCACTCAACGCTTCTTTTATGATGAGTTAGATATGGAGCTACGCCACAAAGCTTTTTTACTAGCAACCCACTATTGGGAAGCTCGTTGGCTACTAGCTACCCAAGAAACTATTGAACATAATACCGAAAAAGGAACTGGCGAAAATGCTATAAAAAACAAGTGGAAACGTAGAGCAATGTTAACTCCTTGTTTTGTAGCTACTTTTTATATGGCTCCGAGTCATTTTTTATACAGTCAGTATCAAGGGGAAGATGAAAATGGAAGACCTATTTTCGAATATCTTCCTTTGTATAACTTCTTAGATTTATTAATTATAGATGAAGCTGGTCAGGTAACTCCAGAAGTTAGTATTCCTGTATTTTCCCTAACTCAAAAAGCATTTGTTATTGGAGATTTAAAGCAAATTGAACCTATTTGGTCGATTCCTCCAAAAATTGATGTTGGTAATTTATCCAATCTTAATATGCTTCAAAATGAAAATGATAAAGAGTATCTAAACAAATTAGGTTTTTTAGCCTCTAGTGGAAGCATTATGAAGATGTCTCAAAATGCTTGTGAGTTCGAAACTCCTTTGGCTAAAGAGAAAGAACAAGGATTAGTTTTATTAGAGCACAGAAGATGTAATGATGAAATTATTAACTTTTGTAATGAACTTGCTTATAATGGTATTTTAAAACCAATGAAAGGAAAGGCAAAAGACACACAAGCTTTTCCATCTATGATGGCATATCATATAGAAGGATTTAGCGAGCGTAAGTTTAACAGTCGTTGTAATATAAAAGAAGTAAATGCGATTATATCTTGGCTACAACAAAACAAAGAAACTATCCAAGAAGCTTATAAAGTTGACAATATTGAAAGTGAATTAGGCATTATTACTCCGTTTGCTAGTCAAAAAGGAGAACTATCTAAAGCTTTAACAGATGCTGGTTATAACGTAAACGATATCAAATTAGGTACTGTACACGCTTTACAAGGTGCTGAGCGCAATATTATTCTATTTAGTTCTGTGTATTCTAATGAAGATGAAGGCACTATGTTTTTTGAAAAAGATAACAAACCAAACATGCTTAACGTAGCTGTTTCTAGAGCTAAAGAAAGTTTTATATTATTTGGTGATACACGCATTTTTGATGAAAATAAAAACACGCCATCGGGTGTTTTAAAAAGACACTTAAATGTATATGAAATGGTAAATTAAAACACCTCATAAATAAAAAAGGAGCGATTTTAAATCGCTCCTTTTTTATTAAAAACTTAAACAGTTTATTTCTTAAACTCAGAAATTGTTTTCTTAATAATAGAAATACAATCGCGTAATTGCTCTTCGTTCATTACTAATGGCGGAGCAAAACGAATAATGTTACCATGCGTTGGTTTTGCTAATAATCCGTTATCACGTAACTTGATACAAATATCCCAAGCAGTTGAGCTTTCTTCTGTATCGTTAATTAAAACCGCATTTAACAATCCTTTTCCTCTAACAGATTTTACCAAATCAGTAGTTTCAGCAAACTCTGCTAATTCAGCTCTAAATATTTTACCTAAACGCTCTGCGTTATCAGCTAAGTTTTCTTCTTGTACAACTTCTAATGCTGCAACTGCAACTGCTGCTGCTACAGGGTTACCTCCAAAAGTAGAACCGTGATTTCCTGGCTTAATAACATTCATGATGTTATCGTTTGCTAATACTCCAGAAACTGGATACGCACCTCCACTTAATGCTTTACCTAAGATTAAAATATCTGGTTTTACATTTTCGTGATCTACTGCTAACATTTTACCTGTACGTGCTATTCCTGTTTGAACTTCATCAGCAATAAATAACACATTATGCTTTTCACATAATGCTTTTGCAGCTGCTAAATATCCTTCAGAAGGAACATATACTCCTGCTTCTCCTTGAATTGGTTCTACTAAGAAACCTGCTATATTTTTATCACTCTCTAAAGCTTCTTCTAAAGTTTTTAAGTTATTATATTCAATTTTGATGAAACCGTCTGTGTAAGGACCAAAATTCTTACGAGCTACAGGATCGTTAGAAAAAGAAATAATCGTTGTGGTACGTCCATGAAAGTTATTTTCACAAACCACAATTTGTGCATCATTTTCGTTAATTCCTTTTACTTCGTATGCCCATTTTCTACATAATTTCAAAGCAGTTTCTACTGCTTCTGCACCTGTATTCATAGGTAATAATTTGTCAAAACCAAAAAGCTCTGCTGCAAATTTTTCGTAGTTACCTAATCTGTCGTTATAAAAAGCACGAGAAGTTAAAGTTAATGTTTGCGCTTGGTTTACCATTGCACCAACAATTTTTGGATGACAATGTCCTTGGTTTACTGCTGAATAAGCAGATAAAAAGTCATAATACTTTTTTCCTTCAACATCCCACACATATACTCCTTCACCTTTACTTAATACTACTGGTAATGGATGGTAGTTGTGTGCTCCATACTTGTTTTCTAAATCTATCGCTTGTTGCGAAGTTAATTGGTCTAAAACAGCCATTTTAAAATAATTTTTAATTCATAAAAAACTATTCCTGTTTACCTTTATCCTTTCGAAGAGTCTTCGAAAATTCAGCGTGGGAAAGAAATCATCCCTAAAAAGTGCTGCAATTTACTAAATATTACATGTGTTTTAAAATCTTAATCAGACATTTTTCCTGATAATGAAGAAACCTGTAATTCTAAACGTTTAATTTCTCTAATTAATGCTTTTTTATCCATTTGCATCCATGCAAATATTTTTAACATACTTACACCTAGTAAAAATATTAATGTACCGGTAGACCATTGAATAAACTCTTTAGTTGTTGTCGCTTCAAAAAACTGAACAATACAGTAAATAAATAATCCAAAAAACACTAAAGTCATAATATTCATTAGTACCATTATCCATTTATTTTTTCCTTGAAACAATCCACCAACCATTTGCCAAACATTTTGCTCTTCCAATTCTTGATAAAATTTTACTTCTTCTTCAGTTAATGTTTCTTTTATTAACTTGTCTATCTCTTCTGTTGAATTCATAATATTTACTTTTTTAAAATTGTTTTTAACTTTTCTCTTGCGTGAAAGAGTCTTGATTTGGCAGTACCTATTGATATATTTAATAGTTTACTAATTTCTTTTAACGAATATGATTCTGTATAAAATAATTTAATAACTACTTGTTGTTCTATAGATAATTTTTGAATAGCTTTTAAAAGTTTATTTTTTAATTTCTGCTGTTCATCCTGCTCTTCTTCAAGAATATTTCTTTTATTTTCTTTATAATATTTTTGATACTTACCTTCTACTCTTTTATTAGCCCGTAACCAATCGATTGCTTTTCTGTTAACAATACTAATTGACCAACTTTTAAATCGTTCAGGGTTTTCAAGCGTTGGTAATTTATATAATATCGTTTGCCAACTTTCTTGTGCTATGTCTTTTGCGATATCAGTATCTTTTACATACCAATAAGCCAACTTACAGAATTGCACATGCCATCTTTTAACTAATAAAGAAATTATTTGCTTATTTCCTGATTGAAATTGAAGAACCAATTCTTTATCAGTTATACTATCTAATTTTTTCATAATTGATTACATCACATAGACGTAGAAAAAGTTAAAAGGTTCATTTTTTATCTAAAATAAATCAATTTAAATAAATGTGACTTTATCTAAACATCTTGTGTCATAAACAAAAAGCTATAAACATTTAACCGTTATAGTTTTATTATCTTTATAAAAACTAATCTATAAATTATGAAAAAAACGTTATTCTTTGTTCTTTTTTTAGCTACGATTGTTGCATGTAAGTCTACTTCAACAGTTAATACTAAATTAGATAATAAAACCGAGCGCATGCTAAAAGGTAACTGGACAATTGCTTCAGTAAACTTTCCTGGATCTAATTACTTTAATGTAAATTCTTTTAATATAGAAGACTCTAAATGTTTTGTTGGTAGTAACTGGAGTTTCATTTCAAACAATAACAAAGGAGAAATGAATTTAAATAACCCAAGTACTAATTGTAAAGAATTTAGCTCTCCTATTACTTGGTATGTAAATAAAGATGGAAACTTTGTATTAAAAATAATAAATAACCATAAAGCTAAAGAAGTTAATAATGGTTTTGTTTTAGATGTAAAAAATGTAACCGAAAATAGTTTCGATTTAGTTGATAAAATAAATGTTGCTGGAGACATTAAAAATATTACATACTCATTTCAAAGAAAATAATCATAAAAAAATATATCATGAAAAAAGCAATTATATATAGTCTATCAATTTTATTTTTAACTGCTAGTATTTTTACTTCTTGTAGTTCTGTTAAAAATGCAAACAATACTCAAAAAGGTGCAGTAATTGGTACTACAGCTGGTGCAATTTTAGGAGCAGTAATTGGTAATAATGTAGGAAATGGGAAAAACTCTGAACTTGGTGCTGTTTTAGGTGGTGTTATTGGAGGTGTTGCTGGTGGTGTTATTGGTAACAAAATGGATAAACAAGCTCGTGAAATTAAAGAAGCTGTGCCTGGAGCTGAAGTTGAAAGAGTTGGAGAAGGTATTAAACTTACTTTAGGTGAAAATGCTGTTAGATTTGCAACAAACAAATCAACATTAACATCTACTGCAAAAGCTAATCTTGATAAATTAATTCCTGTTTTTAAAGACTACAGCGACACAAATATTGTTATTTACGGATACACGGATAGTACTGGTAAAGCCGAATACAATCAAACTCTTTCAGAAAAAAGAGCGAATTCTGTTAAAAGCTATTTAGCAAATAAAGGTTTAATCTCTACTCGTTTTGAAACGAAAGGATTAGGAATAAATGACCCTATTGCTTCAAACGAAACTGTTGAAGGAAGAAGTAAAAATAGACGTGTTGAATTTGCCATTGTAGCAAATGATAAAATGATTGAAGACGCTAAAAAAGAAGCTGGTCAATAAACACTTAATAGATTATCTGAAAATTATAATTTCATAAAAAAAGGGACTTAATAAGTCCCTTTTTATTTTTTTAAACCTCAATCGTTTTTTTAGGCTTATTAGAACTACTAAAAACGTGAGTATATAACCACATTAATGTAAACGTTGGTATAATATCTAACCCAGGCATAGCTTCCTCTATAAAAGTAACAGCTGCTGCTATTTTACCTTTATTTCCTTTGTACATTTTTGTCATTAAGTAAGCAGAAGCTGGCGCCCATACAACGTCAAAAAGTTCTCCTAAACCAGGAACAACATAAGACACGTATCCAACAGCATCAAATAATAGACTTAAAGCTAATTTTTGGTATTTATTTTCTGTATTCATTTATATAATATTAATTCTGTTAATTGCAAATCAAAATTCAAGCCAAATTATATGAGTTTTAACTCTGTAAATTAATAAGTTTGCTTAAAAATACTAAAACCAAATGATTTTTTCTGATTTTATAAATCAAATAGAAGAACTACAGAATAAACCTTTAGGAGGATTACCATCTCAATTTAAATTAGCTCCTAAATTAAGAATGCAATTTTCTGAGGAATTAATTCGAAGCAAAAATCCTAAACAAGCTGCAGTTCTGGCTTTATTTTATCCTGACGAAAATAATCAAACTCGTTTTTTACTTACAGAAAGAGCAAGCTATAATGGTACACATTCTGCACAGGTTAGTTTTCCTGGTGGAAAAACAGATAAAACTGATCAGAATATAGAAGCAACAGCTCTTAGAGAAACTTTTGAGGAGGTTGGAATTCTATCTGAAGACATTAAAATTATTCGTCAGATTTCGGATTCTTATATTCCTCCTAGTAATTTTTTAGTAGCTCCTTTTATTGGCGTAACGAATAAGAAACCAGATTTTAAACCAAACGAGGAAGTTGCAAATATTATTGAAGTTTTGATAAGTGACTTATTAAATGAAAATAGTTTAACCTCTGTAGAAATGGAAACTTCTTATATGAAAAATATCGATGTACCATGCTTTAAACTAAATAATTACATCGTGTGGGGAGCAACAGCAATGATGCTTTCAGAAATTAAAGACTTATTAAAGTCTTAATATTTTCTATATCTTTCGTAATTTAGCCTTTCCACTAATAAAAACACCAAGTAAATGCCTTTATTTAAAAGGAATCCTTTCGGACATATTTTATTCGTAAAACGTTTTCTTATTCAAGTTTTAGGAATTATTTCTCACGGTCGTTATCGTAAGTTTAATGACCTTCAAATAGAAGGAATGGAAGTTTTACGTAACCTACCTAACGAAAATGTACTATTCATATCTAACCACCAAACATATTTTGCTGATGTAGCTTCTATGTTTCATGTATTTAACGCCGCCTTAAAAGGACGTGATGATAATATTAGAAACGTTGGTTATTTATGGAACCCTAAGCTTAACTTATACTATGTTGCTGCAGGCGAAACCATGAGAGCTGGTTTATTACCAAAAATATTTGCCTATGTAGGTTCAGTTTCTGTAGAAAGAACTTGGAGAAGCTCGGGTAAAGATGTAAAAAGACAAGTAAAAATGTCTGACATCTCTAATATTGGTAAAGCTTTAGATGATGGTTGGGTAATTACTTTTCCGCAAGGAACCACTACTCCATTTAAACCTATTCGAAGAGGAACTGCGCATATTATAAAAACCTTTAAACCCATTGTTGTGCCTATCGTTATTGATGGCTTTAGACGTTCTTTTGACAAGAAAGGATTGATGATAAAAAAACGTAATGTATTACAATCTATGGTGATAAAAGAGCCTTTAGAGATAGATTATGAAAATGAAGATGTAGCTAGCATCGTTGAAAAAATTGAGTATGCTATAGAACAACATCCTTCATTTTTAAAAGTACTAACTCCAGAACAAATTAAAGAAGAACAAGAATATCGTGAAAAGCGACGTTTTTGGGGACCAGAATCTAAAACAGACGAAGAAGAATAATTAATAAAAATATTATGGCTAAAAATAAATCAATCTTAAACCAAAAGTCAATTGACTTTTTAGAGAAATATTTAAATAACGCTGCTCCTACTGGATACGAATGGGAAGGGCAAAAAATTTGGATGGACTATTTAAAACCATATGTTGATGAATTTATTACCGACACCTATGGCTCTGCAGTTGGGGTTATCAATCCAGATGCGAAATACAAAGTCGTTATCGAAGGGCATGCTGATGAAATTTCTTGGTATGTAAATTATATTTCAGATAACGGATTAATCTATGTAATCCGTAATGGAGGTAGTGATCATCAAATCGCACCTAGTAAAATTGTAAATATCCATACTAAAAATGGTATTGTAAAAGGGGTTTTTGGTTGGCCAGCAATTCATACTCGTAACAAAGCTAAAGAGGAAGCTCCTAAACCTGATAATATTTTTATTGATACAGGTTGTGCTACTAAAGAAGAAGTGGAAAAATTAGGAATTCATGTAGGTTGTGTAATTACATACCCAGACGAGTTTCATATTTTAAACGGAGATAAATTTGTATGTCGTGCGTTAGATAATCGTATGGGTGGATTCATGATTGCCGAAGTAGCTCGTTTATTAAAAGAAAATGGTAAAAAATTGCCTTTCGGTTTATACGTAACAAACTCTGTACAAGAAGAAATTGGTTTACGAGGTGCTGAAATGATTACGCAAACCATAAAACCTAATGTAGCTATTGTTACCGATGTAACTCATGATACTACCACTCCAATGATCGACAAGAAAAAAGAAGGTCATTTAGAAATGGGTAAAGGCCCTGTAGTAGCTTACGCTCCTGCTGTACAACAAAAATTACGTGATTTAATTACAGAAACTGCCGAAGAAAAGAAAATACCTTTCCAACGTTCTGCTTTATCTAGAGCTACTGGAACAGATACTGATGCTTTTGCTTATAGCAACGGTGGTGTTGCTTCTGCATTAATTTCTTTACCTTTACGTTATATGCACACCACTGTAGAGATGGTTCATAGAGAAGATGTTGAAAACGTAATTAAAATGATTTACGAGAGTTTATTAAAAATAGAAGACGGAGAAGATTTCTCTTATTTTAAATAATACAAATCCCGCCTTGTGCGGGATTCTTTTTTATATGGATGAAGTAATAGATATTCTAGACGACAACGGAAATTACACAGGTAAAACCTGTTTAAAATCAGAAGCTCATAAGTATGGTCGCTTTCATCCTACTGTACATATTTGGCTATATACTTCTGATAAAAAAATACTACTCCAAAAACGTGCTGCCACAAAAAAAGTATTTCCTGGTTTGTGGGATATTTCTGTTGCTGGACATGTAGCAGCTGGTGAAAAAATAGAAACTGCTGCCATAAGAGAGATTAAAGAAGAAATTAATTTTGATATTACTCCAGATCAGCTTCATAAAATTGGAACAAGAAAACATCAAGTAAACCATGCTAACGGAATTATAGACAATGAATTCCATCATGTTTATATTGCTCAATTAACAGTTTCCGTTAAAGAATTGACCGTCCAAAAAGAAGAAGTTGATTCTCTTAAACTATTCGAATTGGAAATACTTGAAAACACCAAAGATCTTGAAAACATATTACTACCGAGGTTTCATGATTATTATTGTTTTGTTTATAATGAGATATCTAAACTATTAAACTAAATATTTTAACTCTATTCTTCCAAACTAGTTTTTCTTCATTTTTAAAAATCAACTACCTCAGGTAATTAAAACCTTGGTTATCGCCCTGCGATTAAAAATCAATTAGTTATCTTTATTGAATAACTACCAAGAGATGCTATCAAAACAAGAAAAATCTATACTTAGAAGTAAGTTGTTTAGACACTTAGATGGTATAGTTACCTGTCCTGCTGCTCATGTTTTACATGAAAAAGGAATCACTAACTATTTATTAGAGAATAAATCTGTTAGTTTAACTGACCTTTCTAGTCTATTTAAAGCCAACGATGGTTATTTAAATGTTGCCTTAAGAACTTTATGTTCACAAGGATGGCTGATTCAGCATGTTGATAATAGTAATAACTCTGTTCGTTTTAAAATCAATGAAAATTCTACTGTAGCATTTTCTTATTTTCATTTATATAAAGAAGCTTTCTTACTACTTAAATTTACAGAAGCATATAGTATCAGAAAGTTTGAATCCGAACCTTTTTTAAAGCTTGAAAAGCTATATCATAACTTTAAAAACAAATTTGGCTTATCGGTTCCTTCAAACCCCAAAGAAAAAGAAATTTTAGAGCAAATTTTAATACATATTGAAGGAATTATTGTAGGACCTACCATTGTTTTATTAGGTATGAGTGGGATGTTTCATAAATATTTTATGCAAACAAAATTTTCTGCTGATGAATTTCATAAAGATTCAGAAAATTTTAGTCGTTTACTAAATATTCTTACCGATTTAAACTGGTTTGTTAAAACCAATGAATCCTATGAATTTACCGATAAAGGACTCTTTTTCGCCAGAAGAGCTAGTGCTTATGGTGTAACCGTTTCTTATATTCCTACACTTAGAAAGTTAGATAAACTTATTTTTGGAGATCCAACAATGTTTGATACTGCTAGCATTCATAACGAAGAAATTCATGTGGATAGAGAAATGAATGTTTGGGGAAGCGGAGGTGCACATGCAGCCTATTTTAGAGTAATTGATGAAATTATTATCAACTTATTTAATAAACCTATTGACGAGCAGCCTAAAGGAATTTTAGATGTAGGTTGTGGTAACGGTGCCTTTTTAAAGCATTTATTTAATGTAATTGAAAACCAAACCAATCGCGGAAAGGTTTTAGAAGACTATCCGTTATTACTTATTGGAGTAGATTATAACGAATCTGCGTTAAAAATTACTAGAAAAAACTTAGTACAAGCTGATATTTGGGCTAAGGTTATCTGGGGAGATATTGGAAATCCAGAAGCAATGTCTAACGACTTACATCAAAAATATGGAATTAACTTATCTGATTTATTAAACGTTCGTACGTTTTTAGATCATAATAGAATCTGGCAGAAACCAAAAAATCATACAAATATTAAAGTTACTTCGTCTACTGGAGCTTATGCATATAAAGGAAAACGTTTGAACAATAATTTAGTTATCGAATCTTTAAAACAACACTTTAATAAATGGACCCCTTACATTAGTAAGTTTGGGTTGTTATTAATAGAGTTACATACTTCAATACCTGAATTAGTAGCAAAAAATCTAGGAAAAACAGCTGCAACTGCTTACGATGCTACTCATGGATATTCTGATCAATATATTATTGAGCTAGATGAATACATGAAAACCATGGGAGAAATTGGTTTAGTTTCAGATAAAAATACGTTTAAAAAATTTCCAAATTCAGAATTAGCAACTGTTTCTGTAAATCTTTTTAAGCCTAAAAATAAAACTCAGTAAACAAATTGTTTACTGAGTTTTATTTCCTTTCAAAAGTTTAGTTATACTAAAGCTTCACTTTCTTCTTTTTAACTTCTTTTTCTTTGCCTACAGATAACATATTTGCGAACAATTTATATGCTCCAGAAACTCCAGCTGGTAATTCTCTAAAAAAACTTAATCCGGTGTACATATAATTTCCTTTTCCGTATTTAGCGATTAGTAAACTTCCGTCTTTAGCAGATTCACCTTTATCACTCATAGATAAAACTGGAGTGTATTCACTACTCCATTTATTTGGAAAATACAATCCACGTTCTTGAACCCATCCATTAAAATCGCTATTTGAAACTTTGTTTGGGTAGTTTAATATCGAATGATTCTTTGCTAACATCGTAACTTTAGCATTTTCATCAGTTACTCTATCTCTAGACAATTGTAATTCGTAAGGAGCCTTTACATCAACTCTTCTACTAGTATTATATTGTACAATCATATTACCTCCATTCTTTACATACTCTAACAAATACTTTTGTTTAAATTGTAATTCTGGTAATGTATTATATGCTCTTATTCCAACAACAACAGCATCAAAATCCTTTAAATTTTCTTCATTAATATTTTTAGGGTCAATCTCAATAACATTATATCCAATTTGACGTAAACTTTCTGAAACAGCATCTCCAGAACCTTGAATATAACCAATCGTTTTTCCTATTTTCTCAATATCTAAGCGAACAACTTTTGCTTGTGATGGCAATAAAACTGATTGCTTCGGAATATGATTGTAATTAATTTCAACTAACTCTTTATCATATTGCTTATTATCAACAGTTGCTATAGCTTTTAAAACGCCTTCCGATTGATTTTCTGATGGAGTTACTGTAAAGTCAACTATTTGAACATCATTTTTCTGCTCAATAGAAAATTCAGCATTATTAGGAGAAACCTCCCAACCATTAGGCACTTTTAATGAAACCGTTCCTGAAACATTTTTAGCTCCAGATCGCACTTCTAATGATACTTGTTGAGAAGCATTATCAGAAAATATAATCACCTTACTCTTTAGTTTTGTAGTTACTTTAGGTAAGATTTCGAAAGGCTCATAAATTTCTCCTTTATCTCTTTTAGAATAACGACGAACTACAGGAATTGTAAATGATATTGGTTTATTTTCAATCATCAAATTATATTCAACTTGAATAGGTCTTACCGATTCTGGGTTACCAATAATTGTTTTATCATCTACTTTATACATTCCTAAATCCCAAGGTTTGGTCAACCAATAAGGAGAAGAATATTCCATATTCCCTACAGTAATATTCTCTTTAAAATTTTGTTTTGAATTAGGTGCTAAATCTAAATTCTTAGAAATCAATTTACCGTTAGAGTTAAACTTTATAGATGTTAACTCCATTGAAATATTACTTCTATTTAATACTTCAAAATTTACATCGATAATAGAATTAGGTGTGGTACTTGAAGAATTCGCAGAAGCTTCTATATACAATCCTGCACAAGCTTTAATAATTTCTTTAAGCTCTTTAATTTTTATATTTCTCCAGTGCTTATCTTCTATCTTTTCAATTAAACCATAAGCTTTCATTAAAGTAGGTAAATGTTTAGACGGATTTACAAAATCGAAATTCTTTTCTACTTCATATAAAATATCTCCGATTTCACCACCTCCTTTTACACGATTCCAAGTAGTATTAATACCTGAAAAAATATCTTTCTTATCTTTTGGAAAATCTCCTTTTAAAAACTCTACCCATTCTGTCTGATTTCCACGAGTAGTTAATCGACCAAACCCTTGACATAAATGTTGGCTACTTGCAATAGAAGCTAATTCGTTATTAGACAATCCTTTTAATGGATAATAAGTGCCAATATCAAAACTCAACATCTTGCTTTTATCAGCTTTTGCAAACTTATCTCTACTACCGTAAAACCACCATGAAGTATTAAAAAATAATCTGTTTGGTTGCCAAGTACTTATATTTTTTAATTGAGATGGATATTTAGTTTTGTCATTTGCTAAATCAAAAGCCTCTACACTCAACATTGCTGAAGAAGTATGATGTCCATGCGTAGTACCTGGAGTTCTATGGTTAAAACGATTGATAATTACATCGGGTTTAAACGTACGAATTGCCCAAACAACATCGGCCAATACTTTATCTTTATCCCAAATTTTTAAGGTTTCATCTGGATGCTTTGAATACCCAAAATCATTGGCTCTAGAAAAACGCTGCACACCACCATCTACGCTACGCGCTGCTAATAATTCTTGCGTACGGATTACACCTAACAACTCACGGATTTCTGGTCCAATTAAGTTTTGACCACCATCACCACGAGTTAATGATAAATACCCTGTTCTTGCTTTTTCATGATTTGATAAATAAGCGATTAAACGAGTATTTTCATCATCAGGATGTGCTGCGATATACAAAGCGGAACCCAAAAAATTAAGCTTTTGTACTTTTTCGTAAATCTGATTAGAAGTTAATTTTTGAGGTTTTTGTGCAATTATTGATACAGAAATCAATAAAAAAGAAAAGCAAAAAAGCGTCTTTTTGTACATTTTGAGTGTTTTGATTGGTAAACAAATGTACTTTTTTTAGAGTTGCCTTTTTTTAAATTAACAAAACGCTAACATTTACTGTTACTAATTAATATTTTTGAGAACTAAAAATAAAATCCCTGCACTAAAAATCACCATTAGCAATAAACCAAGTATAGGTAAAATAGTCTTATTTATATTATTAATTGTAACCTTATTAGGGTTCTCATTTTTAGTTACATATACCTCTATTTCGTCTCCTAATTTTGGTAAAAACTTAAAATCTATTTTTTTATATTTAAAATGGATATCTGTTTCTGATTTCTCATACGCATCATTTTCTAAAACAAACCTAAAAGTAATTCTTAACTGCTCTTTAAGAAATAAATAACTAAATCTTGCAGGTGGTGTTTTTACCCATAATAAGTCTACTACTTTAGCCTTCATTTTATAACCTTTTTTATAATTATAAATACTTAAAACTCCTTTAACTATTTTATAAATAAAAAAAGTGGATAATGCTCCTAAAAGAAAAACAAAAATGTATAAATCGTTCAAAACTTAATTTTAATATTATTATTTATTAACTTTCTGGAGGAAAAGGATACTGATCTAATGGTAACCAACTGTCTCCTTTCATTGCTAAATATTTCTGTAAAGAGCCAAGTTTATAAGCAAACTTATAAATTAATTCAGCAGGTGTATCTTTAAAATCCATCGTAACAAATGGAGTTCCATCCATTATCTCTGTTTCAATAAATTCAATTTTAGTTAAATTCTCATTGTTGAATTTATAAATTAGTTGTTTTACAGCAGTTGGTGCGTAAACAATTTCTTTTAAAATCATAATTAATATTTTAAGTTATCAATTAATACTATTTTAACATTAGGAAACATGGTACTATTCTAAAAAACAATCATCCTTAAAACCTATTAAATATAATTTTTCTTGCGCACGGGTAACTGCAGTATATAACCAACGTAAATATTCTATAGAAGGTCCATCTGGTAAATAAGGTTGCTCAATAAATACTGTTTGCCATTGTCCTCCTTGAGATTTATGACAGGTCATTGCGTAAGAGAACTTTACTTGCAAAGCATTAAAGTATTTATTTTTCTTTACGCCCATAAACTGTTTATACTTCGTTTCATTAGCAAAATCTTCTTTTACAGTTTCATATAATTTATTAGACTCTTCATAGGTTAAAGAAGGACTTTCACTTGAGAGTGTGTCTAATAATAAAACGGTTTCAAAAGGTTTCATATCTGGGTAATCAATCATCCTCACTTCTACTTCGGCAAATTTGAATCCGTATAAATCTTTAATATTATTTATGCGCATCACTTCACAAATATCACCATTTGCTATAAAGCCTGCTGACGAAGAATCCTTTAACCAGTAATAATTGTTTTTTACCACCATTACATAATCACCCGTAGAAATTTCATTCTCTTGACCACGAATCTTAGTTCTAATTTGCTGATTATATTGATTCGCTCTTTTATTAGAACGAACAATTATAGCAGTATCCTCTACACCTATTTCACCGTCGTAAGCTGTTGTAATTGCATCTTGAATATCATAACCATCTTCTAGTCTTATAATATCAGGAAAACTAACATCAAACTTAAAATGTGTGGCATCATTCTGAATCAATAAACGTAAATCAGTTGCATTAGCTAAGATTCCTGAATTTTGTTGCTGACGTACAACTTCATCTAGCTCTATTTCTGTTACTTCTTTATTAAAATCAAAAGAAAGTTTATCTGCTTCTAAAGCAGGGCTCATCGTTAATTTAACAGGTGGTAACTGTGCTGTATCTCCAATAAAAACAATTTTACAATTCTTACCAGAATATACATAAGAGATTAAATCATCTAATAAAGAACCATTTTCAAACAACTTTGCATTTTGCTTCTCGTCAGAAATCATAGAAGCCTCATCAACAATAAACAGTGTATTTGAGTGCTTATTTGGTTGCATTACAAAGTTTACTGCTCCACTACTTTGCTTTTTAGGAAAGTAAATTTTTTTATGAATGGTAAATGCTTGTCTGTTTGAATATCCTGAAATAACTTTAGCTGCACGTCCTGTAGGCGCTAATAAAACAGCTTTTTTTCCTGCTTTCCATAAATTATGCACTACAGTACTTACTATCGTTGTTTTACCAGTACCTGCATACCCTTTTAATAAAAATAATGCACGATTATTGTCATCGAAAATAAAATGAGTTAACGAATCTAATAACTCATTTTGCTTTTGTGTAGGGTCGTAAGGAAACTTTTGTAATATTTCTTTATAAAATTGGGGTGCAGAATCTATCATATTTCAAATAATGCTCAAAGATATATCTATTTATAGATATTTGTTTTTATCATTCAAAAAAAATTGTAGATTTGCGAATATCATATATTAAAAATATAAAAAAATGAATTTATTATTAATGATTTTAGCAGCAGTTGTTGTTGCTATTCTTTTAGCAGTACTAATTGTTAAATTTGTACCATTAAAAATGAGATGGTTAATTTCTATTTTATTATTAGCTGCCACAGTATTTTTAGGTTATAAAATTTGGGGCGGTATTATGGAACCAATCAATTTTGATAAAGACAAAAAAGTACGTTATGCTAAGGTTATTAAGAATTTAAAATTAATTCGTGATGCTGAAGTAAAATACAAAGATGTACACGGAACATATACAAATAGTAAAGATTCTTTATTAAACTTTATTAAAACTGGTAAATTAGCTTTAACTGAAACTACAAACGTTGAAGAAAAAGTCGATAGAGGTGGTGGAATTTTTGTTACAATTTCTAAAAGACAAGTAGACACTATTGGTTATGAACCAGTAATGAAATACTTTGAAGGAAAAGATTTCGAAAACATGTTTAACGTACCTGGTACAGATAAGCAATTTGAATTAGCTACTAGTAAAGTAGAAAAAGTAGCTGGATTATTAGTTCCTGTTTTTGAAGCTAAAGTTGAAAAAACTCCTATTTTAAAAGGAATGAACAACTCTTTAGTAAAACAAGAATTAGAAGCAATTGAAACTGATCAGATTAAAGGTCAATTTGTTTCTGTAGGTTCTTTAACAGAAGTAACTACTGGTGGTAACTGGCCTCCATATTACGATAAAGGTCAAACAGTTGCAAAAGAAGACTAATAAAACTAGCGCTTTTGCGCAGCATAAAAATCTATCCATCCAATTTAGTTTGGATGGATTTTCTTTTTGTATTTCTAATTCAGAGACAAACGAAAGAGTATTATTCACAAAGTATTCTTTTGATAAATCTGTAAACTCACCTGAGTTATTACTAGAAAAAATAATTCATATTTTTGCTATTGATAAAGATTTACAACAAGATTTTACTTCTGTTTCAGCTGTACATCAAAATAACTTATCTACGTTAGTACCTGATGAATATTTTGATCGTAATAACTTAGCTCCCTATTTAAAATATTCGGTTAAAACTTTAGCTACCGATTTTATTACCTACGATTCTTTAGCAAATATAAATACTCATACAGTTTACATTCCATATGTAAACATCAACAATTATTTGTTTCAAAACTTTGGAGAGTTTGAATATAAACACCATTCAACTATTTTAATTGATAAAGTTTTAGAGTATTCAAAAGAAAATACTGAACGTCAGTTCTTTGTGCATGTTTTAGAAAATCAACTAGATATTGTTGTTTGTAAAAATGAACAATTAATATTTCACAATTCATTCTCTTTTACCACAAAAGAAGACTTTATTTATTATATTCTTTTTACTGCTGAACAGCTCCAAATGGATCCTAATGAATTTTATTTAACTTTTATTGGCGCTATTGAAAAGGAATCGGAATTATATGATATTACTTTTAACTATGTTAGAAATATTGATTTCATAAAAACTAAATCAAACTTCTTTACCAACAGTGAAGATTTTTCTAACCATTCTAATTTTATCTTAGCATCCTAATGAGAATTATTTCTGGAAAACATAAGAGTAAACGAATTTCTGCTCCTAAAAAATTACCTGTTCGTCCAACAACAGATATGGCGAAAGAATCGTTATTTAATATTATAAATAACTTGTATTATTTCGAAAACATTGCTGTTTTAGATTTATTTGCTGGTACCGGAAACATTAGTTATGAATTTGCATCTCGTGGTACAAAAACAATTCATGCTGTAGATGGACATTTTGGATGCGTGAAATTCATCAACCAAACCTCTGATGAGCTTGATTTAGATATTAACGCATATAAAAGTGACGTATATAAGTTTTTAGAAAAAACAATGCTTAAAAGCGATATCATTTTTGCTGATCCACCTTATGATTTCGAAGAGGAACAGTTTTTAAAAATTGCTGACCTTATTTTTGAAAGAGAACTTTTAAACGAAGACGGTATTTTAATAATCGAACATTCCAAACACACCGATTTAACGCAACATCCTAAGCATAGTTACGATAAACGCTACGGTGGTAATGTGTTTAGTTTTTTTGAAATAGAAAACGAAGAATAAATAAAAAAAGGAAGCTAATTAGCTTCCTTTTTTTATTTATATTATGAGTACATTTTTTGTCGCAACTCTTTTATTTTAGGATCATTTAAGTAATCATCAAAAGTTGAATATTTATCAATTACTCCTTTTGGTGTAATCTCTATAATTCTATTCGCAACCGTTTGTGCAAACTCGTGATCATGTGTTGAGAATAACACAGTACCTTTAAAATTAATTAACGAGTTGTTTAATGCCTGAATCGATTCTAAATCTAAGTGATTTGTTGGCTCATCTAATAACACAATATTAGCACGAGTCATCATCATACGAGATAACATACAACGAACCTTCTCTCCTCCAGATAACACATTACTTTTCTTTAATGCTTCTTCTCCTGAGAAAATCATCTTTCCTAAGAAACCTCTTAAAAATACTTCTTCACGCTCCTCTTCAGTTTGCGCGTATTGACGTAACCAATCTACTAAATTTAAGTCTCCATTTTGAAAAAATGAAGAGTTGTCTGCTGGCAAATATGATTGTGTTGTAGTTACACCCCAAGAATATTTTCCTGAATCTGCTTCTGTATTTCCTGTTATTACTTGATAAAACTCAGATACTGCTTTAGAGCTTTTAGAAATAATAGCAACTTTATCTCCTCTGTTTAAATTAATATCAACATTCGCAAATAATGCTTCTCCTTCGAAAGACTTAGATAAACCTTCTACATTTAAAATTTGATCTCCTGCTTCTCTATCTCTTTCAAAAATAATGGCTGGATATCTACGTGATGAAGGCTTAATTTCATCAACATTTAATTTCTCAATCATTTTTTTACGAGAAGTCGCTTGCTTAGACTTTGCTACGTTGGCAGAAAAACGACGGATAAACTCTTCTAATTCTTTCTTTTTATCTTCTGCTTTTTTGTTTTGTTGTGCTCTTTGTTTAGCAGCTAACTGAGAAGATTCGTACCAGAATGTATAGTTTCCTGAAAAGTGATTAATCTTTCCAAAATCGATATCAGAAATGTGCGTACAAACTGCATCTAAGAAGTGACGGTCATGCGATACAACAATTACTGTATTATCATAATTCGCTAAGAAATTTTCTAACCAAGCAATAGTTTCAAAATCCAAGTCGTTCGTAGGCTCATCCATGATTAACACATCAGGATTACCAAATAAACACTGTGCTAATAATACACGTACTTTTTTCTTAGAATCTAAATCTGCTAATAAAGTATAATGGTCTTCTTCTTTAATTCCTAAGTTAGACAACATGGTCGCTGCAGATGAATCGGCGTTCCAACCATCCATTTCTTCGAAACGGACTTGTAACTCCCCTATTTTCTCTGCATTTTCATCAGTATAATCAGCATATAAAGCATCAATTTCTGATTTAATCTTATGTAGTTCTTTATTACCCATTAATACAGCCTCTAAAGCAGTGTACTCATCAAAAGCGTAATGATCTTGGGTTAAAACAGACATTCTCTTTCCTGGCTCTAAATGAACTTGACCAGAAGTTGGGTCTTGCACACCAGATAAAATCTTTAAAAAAGTAGATTTTCCTGCTCCGTTTGCTCCGATAATACCGTAGCAATTTCCTTGTGTAAACTTCGTGTTTACTTCATCAAACAAAACACGCTTACCAAACTGAACTGATAAATTAGAAACTGATAACATTTATAATTTTTTAAATTTCGTGCAAAAGTATAAAATATACTGGCTTAAAAAGAATTTGCAAGAAAATATTTAACATCTTACATTTGACGCTTTTAATTCTTTTAACAACGAATTAACAAGCATATTATAAAGAGATAGTTATTTTTGAACACTATATCTTTATTAAGGTAACAACAAGAACATGACTAGATTTTTAGTACCCCTTATTATTATACTATTTATTGGATGCAATAATTCCGATAAGCCAAAGTCTACTCATTTTGGAGGTAAAATTATTAATCCTAAATGTAGTTATGTAACCTTATCTGATAACTATAATTTTAACGATACTATATTTTTAAATAAAGACAATACTTTTATTGGTTCTTATAAAGATTTTAAAGAAGGATTATACATTTTTGAACATGGTCCTGAACATCAATATGTATATCTTGAACCTAACGACAGTCTTCTTTTTCGTTTAAATACTTGGGATTTTGATGAATCTTTGGTATTTAGTGGTACCAATGCAGCTCGTAATAATATATTAATTGAGGCTTTTTTAGAATCTGAATATGATGATAAAAAAATTGCTGGCTTCTATAAGCTTCCACAAAAAGAGTTTTTAAGTAAAATAAATTCTATAAAAAAACTGAAACAAAAAGCTATTGATAATTATAGAAATAGTACTGAAGATGAATCTGAAGAGTTTTTAAAGATATTAGACATTGCAATGCTTTATCCTGTTTATAGTAAACTAGAAGAGTATGCTTCTCATAATTTCTCAAAAAAAGAATCAGAAAAATTAGTAGATACTTATTTTGATTATAGAACAACAACCTATTCGAATAGAGATTCTTTAATGTTTTTTGGACCTTATTACCGTTTTATAATTGAAAAATTATATAATGATGTATATCAAAAAAATCTTGAGAATGGAAATTCTGATAATTTTACCATTGATTTATTAAAGAATATTGATTCTAAAATATCTTCAGAAGAAATAAAGAATAAATTACTGTACAACACACTTATTCGCCATTTCTTTAAAGAGCCTAAAAACACAACTGAAAGTAAAGCCTTTCATACTTTTTTTAAGTTGAATACTGATATTGACCAGAAAAAGAATGTTCAACGATTAATTAACGATCTTAAGTTATTATCAACTGGTGATGAATTACCTTCTTTTAATTTAGTTGATGCTACTGGTGAACTGAAAAATATTTCTCAAATTACAAAAGGTAAAAATTCAGTTCTTCTATTTAAGAATTACAAACAAGCTTCTGATGAATGGGTTTCTTCTCGTGTCAATTTCTTGATAAAGAACAATCCTCAAGTAGAATTTGTTATCGTTAATTTATGTGATTCATCTAAGAGATACACTAAAAATATTGACATTAAATATCAATATAAATTACCTAAACAAAGTAATGTTTGTGATTTCTCTTCAAGCAAATTTCCTAGAATGGTTTTGGTTGACAAAAACGGAATAATCCAAAATGGTTACACCAGCTTATCCGCAAAGGATATAAACCTACAAATCAACGAGTTAAAAAATAAATAACCCACTTTATTTATTTTAATGTATCTTTGCCCGATTTTATTTTCGTAATAAATAAAATTATAGATTATAACTACCAGATTATTAGTAACATAATCTATTGTCCAAAATAAGAATCAGGTTTACAGATACTGGCGTCTGTGAATCTAAATGAACACAGACGCAATATGTCAACATTTTTAGATTTAGGCTTAAAGGAGCCTATAAACAAAGCATTAACAGATTTAGGTTATGAAAAACCTACTGTAATTCAAGAAAAAGCAATTCCTCAAATTATTTCTTCTACTGAAGATTTAAAAGCATTTGCACAAACAGGAACAGGAAAAACTGCAGCATTCAGTTTACCTATTATCGAACAAATTAATAGTTCTGATAAAAATGTTCAAGCAATCATCTTATCTCCTACTCGTGAATTAGCTGTTCAAATAGGTAATAACATCAAAGAATTTTCTAAATACATACCAGATTTAAAAGTGGTAACTGTATATGGAGGTTCTAATATCGAAGAACAAATTAGAGGCTTAAAAAGAGGCGCTCAAATAGTAGTTGGAACTCCAGGTAGAACGGTAGATTTAATAAACCGTAGAGCTTTAAAATTAGGAAACGTACAATGGTTAGTTTTAGATGAGGCTGATGAAATGCTAAATATGGGGTTCAAAGAAGAACTTGATAAAGTATTAGATGCTACTCCAGAAACTAAACAAACTTTATTATTCTCAGCAACCTTTCCTAGAGAAGTAGAAGCAATTGCGAGAAACTATATGACAAATCCTGTTGAGATTACATCAGGAGAAAAAAACCAAGGGTCAGATAACGTAACTCACGAATATTATTTAGTTACTGAAAGAACTCGTTACCCTGCTTTAAAAAGAATAGCTGATGTAAATACAGATATTTACGCTATTATTTTCTGTAGAACACGTAGAGAAACTCAAGAAGTAGCTAATAACCTAATAAAAGATGGTTATAGTGCTGATGCTTTACATGGAGATTTATCTCAAGCACAAAGAGATAGTGTTATGGGTAAATTCCGTAAAAAAACTATCCAAATTTTAGTGGCAACTGATGTAGCTGCACGTGGTATTGATGTGACTGATTTAACACATGTTATCAATCATAAATTACCAGATCAAATAGAAAACTACAATCACCGTAGTGGTAGAACTGGTAGAGCTGGTAACAAAGGTATTTCTGCCGTATTAGTAAATAATAAAGAAAAAGGTAGGTTACGTGCTATAGAACGTATTATTAAAAAGAAGTTTGTAGCTACCAAAGTACCTACTGGTAAAGAAATTTGTCAAAATCAATTAATGCACTTAATTGATAAAGTTCAAAACATTGAAGTTAACAACGAACAAATTGAAGAGTTTTTACCTAGTATCTACGAAAAGTTAGAAGAGTTAACTCGTGAAGAGCTAATACAAAAATTCGTTTCTTTAGAATTTAATTCATTCTTAGAATATTATAATAAATCAGCAGATTTAAACGATTTATCATCTAGAGATAATTCAAGAGGAAGGTCTAACGATGAAAACATGACGCGTTTCTTTATCAATTTAGGAAGAAAGGACAAATTAAATCCTGCTTCATTAATTGGTTTAATCAACGATCAAAAAATTGCTGATAAGATTGAAATCGGAGCGATTGATATTTTAGATACTTTTTCTTTCTTTGAAATTGACAAGAACTTTGAAAAAGAAACATTAGATGCATTTAGCGCTAATGATCCTGATTTTAATGGTAGATCTGTAAATATTGAAATCACCAAATCTAACCGCGGCGGAGGTGGCGGTAGAGGCGGAAGAAAACCTCGTAGAAATGGCGGAGGCGGATTCAGCGGAAAAAGAAGAAGTGGTGGAAACGACAGAGGAGGATCTAGGGATTCTAACAGAAGCGATTCTAGAAGACGTAGTGATAGTGGATCTTCTCCTAGAAGAAGCAGTGGTAACAGTAATGCTTCTGCTGGATTTGGCAGAAAACGTAGAAGAGATTAAATTATCAATCTTATATAATAAAAAACCAGCTCAAATGAGCTGGTTTTTTATTTCCTAAACTTTTAGTAATCTATTGATTACCTAAAATAATTGGCATTCCGCTTTTTCCAGCACCAATTAATACTACTTTACTGTTAGGTGATTCAGATAGTTTTAAAGTAGCTTCAATACCTTTGTCTTGTAAAATTTTATCAGTTAAAGAAGCACTTAAAATTTTGTTTGCATCAGCTTTACCTTTTGCTTCAATAATTTGTTTTTCAGCTTCTTTTTGAGCAGTTACTAATCTAAACTCATATTCTAAAGACTCTTGCTCTTGTTTTAATTTACGCTCAATTGCCGACTTAATAGTTACAGGCAAAGTAACATCTCTAACTAATACTTCATTTAATTGAATATGTTGCTTATCTAAAATCTTTTTAGTTTCCTCAAAAATTTCAGTTTGAATTACGTCTCTTTTACTAGAATATAATTGCTCAGGAGTATAACGACCAACGACACTACGCGCTGCAGAACGAATAGCTGGCTGAATAACTCTTGACACATAATTTTCTCCTTTTTCTTGATGTAATAATCCTAAATTTTCTGATTGAGGTTGAAACCATGCAGAAGCTTCTAATTGAATTTCTAATCCGTTAGAAGATAATACTTGCATTTTTTCAAATATCTCTTGCTGACGTACTTCGTATACAAATACTTTATTCCAAGGTGCTACTATTTGAAACCCCTCTCCCATTGGCGGTTCATCAGTTACAACTCCTCCTCCAAATGTTTTATATAAAACACCTGCTTCACCAGATTTGATTGTTACTGTTGATTTTGCAAACATTATAATTACTAACACTGCAATAATTCCTAGTAAAATTCCACCCTTAGGTAATTGAAAATCTAATTGTTGTCTATTATTATTCATTTTTAATTTTAATTTTTCTTTTCAAATATACAATTAATCACAATCAAGATACTCACAATCTTCATCTATATGTTCAAACTCTAAGGTAACATGCTCTAAATGAAATTCATCATGTAATATTTTTCTGATAGATTTCTTCAAACCTAAAGTGGAAAGCATATTCAACTCTTCATCACTTAAAACTACATGTACTGTTAATATATTATACTCTCCATCCATAGACCATAAATGGCAATCGTGAACATTACTAATTTCATTAAACGACAACAACCTTTTTTCAATTTCTTCTATATTTACCTCTTTAGGCGTTCCTTGTAATAGGATTCGTAAACTTTCACTTACATTCTTATACACATTAAACAACACAAAACCAGCTATTAATAAAGAGAGAATTGGATCTAAGACTGGCACGTCCCAAAACTGCATTATTATACTGGCTACCAATACTGCAACCCAACCTAACACATCTTCTAACAAATGAAGCATTACTACTCGCTCGTTTATTGTTTTACCCTTTTTTAAGTTTAAAACTGCCGCACCATTTACAATTACTCCTAAAATTGCTATCCACATCATTCCTCTAGCATCTGCTTGCTCTGGATTGATAATTCTTGGAATTGCCTCTTTAATGATAAAAATAGAACCAATAATTAATACAATTGAATTCACTATAGCTCCCATTAATGAAAACCGACGATAACCATACGAAAACTTAGGGGTTGAACCTTTTCCTGATAATTTTTGAAAATACCATGACAAGCCCAACGTTAAACTATCACCTAAATCATGCAATGCATCAGACATAATTGCCAAACTATTAGTTAAAAAACCACCTATAAGTTCGATAATAGTAAAACTTAAATTCAAAAAAAACGCTGTACGAATGTTTTTTGTTGTATTGTGATGAGAATGGTGATTATGATTATGCCCCATGTTTTTGAATTAAGACTTTTAAATTACTAAAAAGATGCAAAAAAGAGGAGCATTGCTCCTCTTTTATTTTATAATTTAATTAATATTCCTGTATTAAAAATAAAACCATCAGTTGGCGCCCATATATCAGTAAAAGAAGGATTGTTATGTGGTGGCATTACCATAGATTGGTAATTCTGTTGCTTAGTATCAGTAAAATTCTCAAAGTTAGCATACAAACTAACCTTCCCAAAAGTACGCATTACCATAAAGCCCATAATCCAATAATTAGGCGTGGTTGTTAAGTCATTTCTTAATTGAGAACTCTTATAATATGCCTCGTAACCAATTCGCCATTTATCATGAACTTCATACATTAACACCCCTCCAACACTATGTTTAGGCGTTAATGCTTTTTGTGTGTTATTCAATTCAACATTATTATATGCGTAATTCGTAAATAATACAAAATCTTTGTACTTAAACTTTAAATTAGTTTCCGCTCCGTAACTATTTAAAGCATTTGTAGCATTTGCAAACTCATAATTTACTCCGTTTTGTTCTAATAAAAGTGAGTTTTTTAACTGTGTATAAAACACTAATTGATTAAATGACATTGAAACATTATCATTAAATATTTTAGTTTTATAATTCACATCTGCATTAAAACCTATAGAAGTTTCCGCTTTAAAATTGTTTACATTTATTGGTAATACATTTTGATAAGAACGAAGTTCGGCATCTTCAGTAAAAATAGTTGGTAATTTGTAACCTAAACCACCACCAACTCTACTTGAAACAGCTTCATTGTATTTAATAAACAATGATACTCTTGGTAATACAAAAGTTCCGTAATTGTTATTATAATCGGTTCTAAGTCCACTTTCTAAAGTCATGTTTTCACTAAACTTCCAATTATTTTGAGCAAAACCACCAACCGTAAATTGATTATAACTACGATCTAAATTTGTTGTTTTTTCTTCTTCAAAATTTTCGGTAATTATATTTCCACCAAATACCCAATCAGAGTTATCCTTATATAAATTATAGGTTCCTTCTGTAAAAGTTGCTATTTGATTTCCTTTAAACTGAAAATTAGATAGAATTAAATCACGTTTAAAATAACTTACACTGTTTTTTAAAGTCAATGATTTATTTTCAGAAATTTCTTTATTATAAGTTATTTGAGAAGCATAACGTTGTGATTTATTTTCTTCAAAGAAATTATGCTCTGTCGACATGTTATCGTTAATAACATCAATGTCTCCCCCTATTCTTTTTTCGACAGAAGCATTTAAACTCAACCTTATTTCTTCTTTTTCATTCGGATAATAGAAAAAAGACGGATTAAAACTAATACTCCTTACTTTTGGAATATCAGTAAAATGATCATCATTTACATCCGTTGCTTTTTGAAGATTACCAGAACCATATAATGTAAGTCCAAACTTATTAAAACGTTGACTATAAAAAGCATTTAATGTTGATCCGTTTCTTGATGTTTGATCGAACATAATACTTAAGTCTCTTTCTTCTTTCGGTTTTTTTGATACTAAATTTACCAAACCAGCTATAGCTCCACCTCCATATAAAGTAGATGAACTTCCCTTAATAATTTCTACTTGTTGCAAATCTAAAGGTGGAATTTGCATAATACTTAATCCACTAGAAAAACCACCGAATAATGGAAAACCATCTTTTAAAAGTTGAGTAAATCGACCATCTAATCCTTGTATTCTAATAGATTGGTTTGCTGAATTTGCAGAGGTTTGCTGCATTTGAATTCCGGTACTTTCACGCAGTAGCATAGCAATATTGACTGAATTCATAACTGCTTTTTCACCTAATTCCTCTGCTCCTACTACTTCTATTCTTGTTGGTATTTCTGCAATACTTCGTTTACTTCTAGTAGATTGAATTACTACTTCTTCTAACGATTCTTCGTCTTCATGTAACTCTATAACAATTTGAGGTTTTTGAGTTGGGAATTCAATTGTTTTTTCTAATGTTTCAAAACCTATAAATGAAATTACGAAAGTTTGTATTCCGTCAGGAATATTATTAATCGTTGCTAATCCGTCTAAATTTGTTTCGCTACCAATTGTAGTATTTTTTATAAATATTGAAGCCCCTGGCAATGGTTCCTTTTCATCAGAAATTACTTTTATAGTAATTGAATTTTGTGCTAATAAATTGATTGTGAATAACCCTAAAACAAAGGTTAAAACTATATTCTTTATCATTTTTAAATGATTTAATTAATTATAAAATGTTTGTTATTAGACATCTTTTAATTTAAAAAGATGCACTTTAAATAACCTTTTATTAAGGTTATAATTATTTAATAATTAATTAAACTTTAGGAGGCTGAAAAATAGCACCTAAATAAGAATTGTAGTATTTATTTTGATAAAAATTGATTTCTTCTTTGCCTTCTACAAAAGACAATAAATCGAAATTATAAGTAACTGGAAGAAACTCTAAGGATAAACTAATTACGGTGCAGTGATGATGATGGTCGGTATCTTTATCTTCATTAGAATCATTTTCATGATGAATATTTTCGTGTAACTCATCAATGTCAGAATGATTTTCAACATTATCATATACCACAATATCATTATGTGCTTGCATTGGTGGTGCAAGAACTAATAATGTTAATATAATGATAATAAGGTTTCTCATAATCAGTGCAAAGATAGTAGGTTAAATTTAATTTTTATTTAACCTGTCTTTAACGTATTCAACCTTAGTTTTTCCATGTGCTACAGGGTTACCATCTTCATCTAAACTTACCATAATAATCTTATCAATAGCGATAATAGTCTTTTGAGTAATCTTATTACGAACTTCACAATTTAGTGTAATCGATGATCTACCAAATTTTACAACTTCAATACCAATTTCTATAATATCTCCTTGTTTTGCTGAACTCACAAAATCTATTTCAGACATAAACTTGGTTACCGTTTTTGGTATTTCTAATTGAATAATGGCATATAAGGCTACCTCTTCATCAATCCATTGTAATAAACGACCTCCAAATAAAGTTCCATTTGGATTTAAATCTTCTGGTTTTACCCATTTTCGTGTGTGAAATTTCATACTTCTTTCTTTTACTACAAATTTCGGCAACTATTCCATTAAAAAAGACTAATCGTAATTACTTTTTTAAATTTTACCATAGTATTTTCTAATAAACCATTCTAGTGCTAATAAACCTACCGCTAGAAATAAAATCCATTTCCAATCTATTAAGTTTTGCTTTTTTATAATAGACTTCTGAACCGTATAAAAAGAGGTATCGTCAGATAGTTTTTTTAATAATTCTGTGATGTTATTTTTATAAAACAACTCTCCATTGGTTTTTAAAGCCAATGAATTTAACTTTTTAACATTCGCATTGGTAAATTGTTCTTCTATTTGATAATCGGTAATTTTAAACTTACCATAACTTTTTATATTCTGATTCGCTACAGAAACTTGGTAAGAATAATCACCAGAAGAAAGCCCTTCTACCGAAACCTGATATGAGTTATTAACCAAGGAGAACGGAAGTGTTTTTTGTTCTTTAGTAGCTGTATTTGTAATTTTTAATTGTAAAGAAGCCCTATTGTCAAACTGGTAGTTCTTATCTACATAGAATGCCGAAACTGTTATTGGTGCATTTGCAGGATATAAGCGTTCTGCCTTTACCTCTAACCTTTTTCGTTTTTTGTTTGAAGCCAAATACTGTGTTACATTTCCTAAAAACTTATCAAAACTCTCAAAAGATTGCTCCTTTGAATAACTGGCTGCACGCCATTTCCAAATACCTTCACCAAATAAAACTGCAAATTTTTGATTGTTACTTTCAATTGAAGTAAACAAAGGTTGCTGTGTTTCTACACCTGCATATTTTTGAAACAACAAGGTTTGCCCTTCTTTTTTTAACTGTATTTCTCCAAACTTATCACGTAGTGGAGGAAATTGATTAAAACCTAAATCTTCTTGTAAAAAGGTTAAAAAACTTGAATTATATATAGCACTATACTCTTCTGGTTGATTTATTGCCTGTTTTTGGATTCCTCCTAGCTGTTGAGAGTTTAAAAAACTCCAATCTGTTTTTGTTCCTGAAACCAATAAATAATTAGAGTTTATTTTTTCAAAAACCTTTTTAAAATAACTATTTGGCTGGTAAAAAACATAAAACTGATAATCAGAAAAGTTAATATCTTTATCATTAATCAAAGTAATATCAACCTTTCGTTGTTTGTTTGATTCAATCGACTTTTTAATAGCTCCCAAATCAGGGTGTAAAAAAGAGCTTAGCAATAAAACTTTAGTCTGTTCATCAATTACTTCTACCGAAAAACTTTTAGAGTTATTCTTAGTATTCTTTTCATTACTAATTTTACTTATTGAAGCTCTATAATATTGTAAACCTTTTTCATTAGAAACTAAACTTATCGTAACCGTTTGTGTTGGATTTGAAGGAGAAAACTGTAGGGTTTTAGAAAATACCTTCCTCCCGTCTTTCGTAATAGAAAAATTGGCATTTACAGTTGATTTACCTTGATAATACAATAATGCTTCTACAGGAAACTTGTTTTTTATATAACTGTAATTATTAATATTTAACTGTGATATTTGAATATCCTGATACTGAGTTGTGTCACCAATAACGATTGGATAAACTTTATTTTTTGTAGTTAAATATTCATAGTCATTTCCTTTTGTTTGATTACCATCACTAATTAAAATAGTTGTGTTAATTCGGTCTTTATTCAGCTCTGCAACAGCATCAATAGCTTGCGAAATATTAGTTTGAGTTTCAGAAAAAGAAAGACTATCTAATACTTTTGTTGTATTTCCAAAAGAAAATAATTCAACATTAAATTTTTCTTGAATATTACTATTCTTTTTAATCTCTTTTAAAATTGATGTTACTTGCTCCTCTTCATTAAAAAATTTAGTAGAAATTGAATTATCAACCAAAACAGATACTACTGGCTTTATATTTTCTGTCTCTAATGTTTCAACTTTTGGATTTATAAATAGCAAACACAATAAAAACAAACTCAAAGCTTTTAAAGCAAAAAGTAAAATATTGATTTTCGGATTTCTTTTAACCTTATAGAAATATTGAAAAAAAGCAATTGCAACACTAACTAAAACCGCTAAAACTATATATATGAGAGTTGATGTTTCCAAATAAGATATTTTATTCTGTGAAGATAAAAAAAGCTGTGAAATAAAGTAACAATAACTTCTTTTTCATTTATGATTTAAGTCATAAATTAATAAGTATTTGACTGATAACTTTGTAGTAAAATACAACAGGCATGAACACAGTACAACAATTAACAGTAAACAATACAACTAGTAAAACTTTAAATTTAAACTTTATAAGTGCTATAAATAAAAGAATTAAAGCAGAAGAAAAAAACGCCATTGGTCTTTCAGTAATTTTAATAATGGCAGGAACAATGATTGCTTCGGTTACAGCTGCATTAGCTGCTCATGGAGAAATTAATATGTTCTTTTTAATGTTTGCTTGCATTTCAGCAATGGGCGCAAATGCAATAGCAATAAGTCAACGTTCTTTTAAAACAATAGTTTGGGCATTTATAATCAATATTCTAGGAAATATACTATCGATTATTTATTTGCTTACACTTTAGGTTTAGCATCAAACATTTTAAAAAAGAGCATGGATGCAATATTTCGTGCTCTTTCTTTAGCTTCATGAGCTTTTGTACCATAAAAAAAAGAATCAATAGTTTCAAACCATAACTGGAGCCATCGACCAAAGTGTTCTTGAGAAATTTCATGATTAAAATTACGATCTACATCCTTATGTACTTTCATCGGATTTCCTTTAAACTTACGAACAAAGAAAAGATTGGTTTCCCAAAAGTCTGTTAGCTTTTGCAAGTGACTTTCCCAGGTTTCATCAGGAATCGTTTTTAAAAATATTGGACCAATAAAATCATCTGCTTTTATTTTATCATAAAAAGTAGATACTAATTTATAAACGTCCTCTCTATTTTCAATTTCTTTTTTATCCATCTTAAAAGCCAATATTAATAAGCAGCAAAAGTATATCTTTATACAATTGCAATTTATGACTTTAATCATAATGATACCTGAACAACTTTTACTTAGCTATAACGCACAATATAAAAACTATAAAAAAGGAGAAATTATTTTTTCTGAAAATCAAACTGCCCATAATTACTATCAAATTAATAGTGGTGTAGTAAAAATGAATAATTATAACGACGACGGAAAAGAATTTATCCAAGGTGTTTTTTACAAAGAACAAAGCTTTGGAGAGCCTCCATTATTTATTGATGTAAAATATCCTGCTAATGCTGAAACTATTTCTGAAAGCAAAATTTTGGTAATTTCTAAAGAGCAACTTTTTAAACTATTACATGAAAATCCAGAAATTCACTTAAAAATCACACAAAGTTTAGCTAAACGTTTATACTATAAAGCAATTATAGCTTCAGAAATATCAAGTCAAGAACCTTCACATAGAGTGCTTCGTTTTATTGATTATCTAAAAAATGATGTATATAAAATAGTTGGTGATTTTTCTTTTAGAGTCGACTATACGCGCCAGCAAATTGCAGATACTTTAGGTTTGCGTGTAGAAACTGTTATTAGAGTTATTAAATCTTTAGAAAAAGAAGGGGAACTTAAAATCATAAAGCGAAAAGTGTACCGTTAAAATTTCCTCAACTATATCAGTTAATTAAAGTAAGTATTTTCTATTTTTGTTCCTTACAACACAACAACAAAAAATGAACTTAACACAATTAAATGCCATCTCTCCTATTGATGGTAGATACCGTAATAAAGTTGCGGATTTAGCCAAGTATTTTTCTGAAGAAGCTTTAATAAAATACAGAGTAAAAGTTGAAATAGAGTATTTTATTGCGCTATGTGAAATCCCTCTACCTCAGTTGGCAGATTTTAATAAAGATTTGTATGCTGATTTACGTAAAATTTACGAAGATTTTTCATCAGATGATGCTCAAAAAATTAAAAATATTGAGAGCGTTACAAATCATGATGTAAAAGCAGTTGAATACTTTATTAAAGAAAAGTTTGACGCTTTAAACTTACAACAATACAAAGAGTTTATCCATTTCGGATTAACTTCTCAAGATATTAACAACACTGCCATTCCGTTATCTATTAAAGATGCCATGAACGAAGTGTATTACCCAACTTTAGATACTTTAGTTAGTAAATTAGCTGATTTATCGGAAGAATGGGAAAACATACCAATGTTAGCACGTACACATGGACAACCAGCTTCTCCAACTCGTTTAGGAAAAGAATTTTTTGTTTTTGTAGAGCGAATTAACAATCAAGCTATTCACATACAGCATACACCACATGCTGCAAAGTTTGGTGGGGCTACAGGGAACTTTAATGCTCACAAGGTTGCATATCCAGATATTGACTGGAAAAACTTCGGAACTCATTTTGTAGAAGATATTTTAGGACTACATCATTCTTTTCCTACAACACAAATTGAGCACTACGACCATATGGCTGCTTTATATGATGGTTTAAAACGTGTAAACACTATTTTAATCGATTTAGATCGTGATGTGTGGACTTATGTTTCAAACGATTATTTTAAGCAAAAAATTAAAAAAGGTGAAGTAGGTTCTTCAGCAATGCCGCATAAAGTAAACCCAATTGATTTTGAAAATTCAGAAGGAAATTTAGGAATTGCAAATGCTATTTTCGAACACTTATCATCTAAATTACCTGTTTCTCGTTTACAACGTGATTTAACTGACAGTACTGTTTTACGTAACGTTGGTGTTCCTTTCGGTCATACTTTAATAGGGTTTGCTTCTACGTTAAAAGGATTAAACAAATTATTATTAAACGAAGCTAAATTTGCTGAAGATTTAGAAAATAACTGGGCGGTTGTTGCAGAAGCAATTCAAACAATTTTGCGTCGTGAAGCATATCCTAATCCTTATGAAGCTTTAAAAGGTTTAACTCGTACTAACGAGAAAATAACACAACAATCTATTGCTAATTTTATTGATACATTAGAAGTTTCTGATGCTATTAAAAATGAATTAAAAGTAATTACACCATCAAACTATACAGGAATTTAATGAAATATTTTTACGCTTTTTTAGTCTTATTCTTAGTTTTTTCATGCTCACCAGAAAAAAAAGGAGATCCATTACGATTTAAATTTGGAACTTTTGAAATACCTGCAAGCGATAACTACGGAAAAACCGTGATTATTAGAAAAGACAGTTTACAAATAGAGCAATACACTAAAAAGGTTAGCATTTCTACTGATAGCTTAGTTACAGAAAAAGAAACTACAAAAATAGATACGCTTTATATTAAATGGAAAAACAATTTCGCATATAGTTTGCGAATGAAAAACCCAAAAACAGATTTAGATAAAGATCCTATATTTGTACAAATTACAAAAGTAACTGATACTTCGTATAGCTTTACCGCAAGAATTGGTTATTCAAATTTTAAACAAAAAGGAACTGTATATAAAGTAAAATAAACTATGGAAATTTTCTTACAACCCGATACTTGGGGTGCTTTAGTAACCTTAACATTTTTAGAAATCGTTTTAGGTATTGATAACATTATTTTTATATCAATCGCTGCGAATAAGTTACCAGAAAATCAACAAAAAAAAGCAACTAATATTGGTTTGGTACTAGCTATGTTGCTACGTATTGTGCTATTATTTGGTATTTCTTTACTTATTGCCATGAATGCTCCTTTATTTCACATAGACCTATCTTGGTTTAAAGCTGGAATTACTGGACAGGCTTTAATTTTATTTGCTGGAGGACTTTTTCTATTATATAAAAGCACCAAAGAAATTCACCATAAAGTAGAAGGTCAAGAGGAAGACTCTAATGATGGAAAACCTAAAAAAGGATATACTCTTACGCAAGCTATTATTCAAATCACTTTAATTAATATCGTATTCTCTTTCGATTCTATTTTAACTGCCGTTGGTATGACAAATGGTGTTGAAGGTGCTATGATTATTATGATTACTTCTGTAGTTTTATCAATGATAATTATGATGTTATTTGCTAATCCGGTTGGCAAGTTTGTAAATAAACACCCAACTATACAAATGTTAGGGTTATCATTCTTAATATTAATCGGGTTTATGTTGATTGCTGAGAGTGCTCACTTATCGCATGCGGTATTATTTGGTGAAGAAATGGGAACCATTCCTAAAGGGTATTTATACTTTGCAATTACTTTCTCTTTATTAGTAGAAATGTTAAATATGAAAATGAGAGGAAATTCTAAAAAATAACATTAAGAAAACTTTAATAATTAAAAAACAAAGACTTGATAGCTTAATAACTATTAGGTCTTTGTTTTTTTCATACATTTGTGCTACAATTTATGTTTAGTATAAAAAGACATATTGCCCTTCTAAGTATTTTGATATTGCTGCTACCTTCAGCAATACTATTCGCGCATACTTTTGAAAACCATAAACATACTGTTTGTTCATCTACAAATGAACATCACTTTCATGAGCAAGAATTAGATTGTTCTATATTGAATTTTAATTTTGAAGTTTTTTCACTCGATTTTAATTCAGAATACAATTTAATACATATTGCTTATTTTAAAACTCGATTTAACTTACAACCGCAATTTATTCCGGTTCATCATGTTGTAAAAACCCTACCTAGAGGACCTCCTTTTAATTTAATTTAGTTATCACATAAATTAAATTAAAAATAAAATCTTAAATGAAATCAAAACGTATCATTTTGATTTTTTTACTGTTACTAAGTTTTAGTAAAGTAAAAAGTCAGAATTGTAACTACACATTTTCTGGTTTGGTAGAAGATTTCCATGATAAATCTCCAATAGTTGGTGCTACTGTTTATATAAAGAACCAAAACAAATACACCACAACTAATTTTGAAGGAAAATTTTCATTACCAAAAACATGTGCTGGTAAAATTATAGTCGAAATATCTCACGTTGCTTGCGACCCTCTAATTTTTGAATTAAACATTACTAAAGATGTTTATAAAATTATTGATTTAGAGCACCATGAAGAAGAATTAAATGAAGTTAATGTAAAAGGAGCTATTGGTTTAAAAACTAAAACAGCCCAAGAAACTTTAATTAAAACACAAACATTAGAAAAGTTTAGTGACGCTTCTTTAGGTGATGCTTTAAAAAACATCACTGGGGTTTCATCTATAAACACCGGTAATAGTATTGTTAAACCAGTAATTAACGGTTTAAACGGTAGTAGAGTTCTTGTTTCTTTCAATAATGTTAGACTTCAAGACCAAGAATGGGGAATTGAACACGCACCTAATATAGATGTTAACGCTGCTAAAACTATTTCAGTTATTAAAGGAGCCAATGCATTACAATATGGTGGTGATGCTATTGGTGGCGTTGTAATTATAAACCCTATTAAAAGTACTATTAATAAAGATACTTTATACGGAAAGAGTATAATTTCTCAGCAAACCAATGGTCGTTTATTTTCTGCAACTTCAAATTTAAATAAAAGTTTTAAAAGTGGGTGGTTTATTAATGGTCAAGCATCATTTAAAAGAGCTGGAGATTTTGAAGCTGCAAACTATAATTTAACAAATACCGGAATCAATTCAAAAGCTTTTACCTTTAATGCTGGTAAAAAAGAATTCGAAAAAGGTTTTGAATTATTTTACAGCTACCTAACTAATGAAATAGGTATTTTAAGAGCATCCCATTTTGGTAATATAGCTGATTTAGTTGATGCAATTGAAAGCCCAGTACCTCTTTTTATTAATAACTTTAGCTATGATATTGATAATCCTAAGCAAGATGTAACACATCACTTATTAAAAGCTGCTTATTATAAAAGATTTAAAGGTTTTGGTAAACTATCATTACAATACGATTTTCAATCTAACAACAGATTAGAGTTTGATAGAAGAATTGGAGATAGAAAAAATTTACAAGCAGTAGACTTAGATTTAACTACTCATAACTTTAAAGCTGATTTTAATTTAGATGCAGATCCAGATCATGTTTATAAATTCGGAATTAATGGGTTATATCAAAATAATTTTCCAGACCCTATTACAGAAGTTAGAAGATTAATACCCGATTATGATAAACTTAGTTTTGGTGCTTATGCAATTGCTAATTTAAAATTTGACGATATGATCTTATCTGGAGGAATTCGATACGATTTAGAGCATATTAATGCAAAGAAGTTTTATCTACAAAGTAGATGGGATAATTTGAATTATCAAAATGATTTTAGTAGTATAATAATAGATCCTAATGCACCAGGTTCTCAACTTTTAACAAATCCAAAATTTACATATAATAATATTTCTACATCATTAGGGTTGACTTATAATCTTAATGATACGAATTCATTTATTATTAACTATGGTTTGGCTAATAGAGCTCCTAATCCTTCTGAATTGTTTAGTGATGGTTTACATCATTCAGCTGCAAGAATAGAAATAGGAGATTTACGTATGAAAACAGAAACATCTAATAGATTTTCTGCCACATATGCTTACAATAATAACAAGTTGAATATTGTTGTTGAAGGATTTTATAATCATATTAAAGATTTTATTTATATAGAACCAACTGGTGATGAAGATACCAATAGAGGTGCTTTCCCAGTATGGACTTATAAACAAGTTAATGCACAGTTATTTGGGTTTGATACTAATATAGCATATCAACCAACAGATAACTTTCTACTAACTAACAAAAGTTCACTTTTAAAAGGAAGAGATTTATCAGGTAATAGACCGTTGATAGATATCCCTCCTTTTAAAACAGTAACTTCTCTAGTTTTTAAAAAAGAAAACTGGAACAATTTTTACGCTTCTATAGAAAGCGAATACAATGCTAAACAAAATGAGTATCCTAACAATAATTTTGAGGCTTTTTTGCCACTTGAAAATCGTTTTGTACTTGTAGATATTAGCACTCCCCCATCAGCATATCATGTATTAAATTTTTCTACAGGATTTGATTTTAATATGTCTAAAACAAATTTTAATTTAAATTTTTCGATAGATAATGTTTTAAATAAAAGCTATAGAAATTATTTAAATAGATTAAGATATTTTGCTGATGACCTTGGAAGAAATTTTAAAATTCAATTAAAAATTAATTATTAAAAAAACACAAAAATGAAACATATTAAATTATTAGCCGTATTATTTATTTCAGCATTAACTATTACTTCTTGTTCAGATGATGATCCAGTAGTAATAAATGAAGAAGAAGTAATTACTACGATGACTATTGAGTTAACACCTAATGGTGGTGGTGATAAAGTAACTTTACAAAGTAAAGATGCTGACGGAGAAGGACCAACTGCTCCTGTTGTTACTGGTGGTACTTTAGCTGCTAATACAACTTATACTGGTGTAATCACCTTATTAAATGAGTTAGAAAGCCCTGCTGAAAACATTACAGAGGAAGTTGCTGAAGAAGCAGATGAACATCAATTTTTTTATAGCTCAAACGGAGTTTCTGGTACCTTTACTTATGCTGGGACAAACGATTCGAATGGTAATCCAGTAGGTATTAATTTTACTGTTACTACAGGAAGTGCTGGCACTGGAGCTTATGTTGTTACATTAAGACATGAGCCTAATAAAAGTGCAAGTGGTGTAAAAGAAGGAAACATTGCTAATGCTGGTGGAGAAACTGATATTCAAGTTAGCTTCCCTATTACTGTACAGTAATTTAAATAATATTGTGAAAAATTAAGTTATAAGAAACTCCCCAAATTGGGGAGTTTTCTTTTTATATAAACAAACTTTAACTTAATAAAGTTTTAATGCTTTTCTTTTTTAAGCAATTCAGGAAACTTTTTCTTAAAACGATTTAATCTAGGAATCGATACATTTCTTACATAAGGATTATTAGGATGCAATCGCTCATAATTTTGATGATAATCCTCTGCAGGATAAAACTTTGTTAACTTAGTTACTTCAGTTGCTATTTTCCCTTTATAAATTTCTTTATTTAACTTCTTAATGGTTCTGTCAATAATTTCTTTTTCATTGTTATTATTATAAAATGCGATAGATCTATATTGACTTCCATAATCTGGATGCTGTCCGTTTTTAGTTGTAGGATTATGCGATCCGTAATAAACATCTACCAATGTTTGAAAACTTACTATTTTCGGATTATAATAAACCGCAACCGTTTCAGAGTGCCCTGTTCTACCAGTTCCTATTTTCTGATAGGTTGGATTATTAGTATGTCCGCCTGCATAACCAGAAATTGCTTCCTCTACACCTCTTACACTTTCAAAAATAGCTTCAACACACCAAAAGCATCCACTTGCAAAATAAGCTACTTTCAAATCTTTTTCTTGACCAATATTCATAGCCCTTTCTTTATCTTTATTACTATTATTTACTTTTACAAATGAAAAAGTTAGCAAAGCAATTGTTATTAAAATAACAGATCGTAATATTCTCATATATTATATACTTTTTTAAGTTGGTCGTACTAATAACTATGTACATACAATTGTTTACAACTTTAATCTTTCCTTAAGAAATTTGTTTGCGTGTTGTAATTCGGTTTTCTATTTTTGTTCATGTAAACTACAATAATTAATGGAGCATTTTATAGTATCAGCGCGTAAATATCGTCCTCAAAATTTTGAAGACGTGGTTGGCCAACAAGCCATCACCAATACGTTAGAAAATGCTATAAAAAATAACCATTTAGCACAAGCTTTATTATTTACCGGGCCTCGTGGAGTTGGTAAAACTTCGTGTGCTCGTATTTTAGCTAAGAGAATAAATCAAGAAGATGCAACGAATGCTGACGAAGATTTTGCTTTTAATATTTTTGAATTAGATGCCGCGTCAAATAACTCGGTTGATGATATTCGTAATTTAACTGATCAGGTTCGTATTCCGCCTCAAACTGGTAAATACAAAGTTTATATTATTGATGAGGTTCACATGCTTTCGCAAGCAGCTTTTAATGCTTTTTTAAAGACTTTAGAAGAACCACCTGCTCATGCGATTTTTATTTTAGCAACAACAGAGAAACATAAAATAATTCCTACGATTTTATCTCGTTGTCAAATTTTTGATTTTAAACGAATAGGTGTTTTAGATGCTAAAAATTATTTAAAATCTATTGCTGAAAAAGAACAGATTACTGCTGATGATGATGCTTTACATATTATAGCTCAAAAAGCTGATGGAGCAATGCGTGATGCTTTATCAATTTTTGATAGAGTGGTTAGTTTTTCTGGTAATAATTTAACTCGTGAAGCCGTTACTCAAAACCTAAATGTTTTAGATTATGATGTATATTTTAATATGACTGATTTATTGTTAGAAAACAAAATACCAGAAGTATTAATGGCCTTTAACGATGTCTTGAGCAAAGGGTTTGAAGGACATCACTTTATTAACGGATTAGCTTCTCATTTTAGAGATTTATTAGTGGCTAAAGATACTGCTACAGTTGCCTTGTTAGAAGTTGGAGATAATACCAAAAAAAAATACTTAGAGCAAGCTAGTAAAGCAAACATGCAGTTTTTATTACAAGCTATTGATAAGGCTAATGATTGTGATTTAAAGTACCGAGGTAGTAAAAACCAACGTTTATTGGTAGAACTTACCATAATGCAAATAGCCTCTATCACTTTTGATGGAGCAAAAAAAAAATCTAGCAACTACATAATTCCTGCTACTTTTTTTACTTCTTTATCCCCTACTGTAAAAAAACAAGTAGTAGTAAATAAAACTGTTCAAACTCCAAAAGAGGTTTCGGTTACCCCAAAAATTGCTGAAATAAAAACAGAAGTTGCCAAACCTATTTTAAAGAATATAAAACGTCGTACTTCTGCGCTGTCATTAAAAAGTATTCATCAAAAAAAAGAAATTAAAAGCACTTTAGATGAAGAAGAAAATTACGACAATCACCCAAGAACTCCTTTTACTCAGGAGCAACTAGAGGCTTCTTGGAAAAAGTACTTTTTTAAACTTCAAGAAGAAGGAGAGAAAAGTATTGCAGCAGTAATTGCTTCAAACACACCACTTTTAGGTGCTAATTTTGAAATACAATTTTCACTTCCTAGTGATTTCATGAAAGCTCAGTTAGAAAAAGGAAAACCTAAATTATTACGTTTTTTAAGAGAACAATTTAATAATTATGGTCTTCAAATTAACGTTGTAGTAAATGAAACTGTTGAAAAAAAGTTTGCCTATACACCTAATGAAAAGTATGAAAAATTAAAGGAGAAAAATCCTTTAATTGAGAAACTAAAAAATACGTTTGGATTAGACCTCTAAAACTCTATTTTCTTACCTAAATAAATAATACTATTATCTCCATTAATTGAAGCTACATTAAGCTCAGGAATTACCTCGATAGTGTTGTTGTTCTTAACAAATAAAGGAATCGATTTTAATTCACTATTAATCAAATCAAGTTTATTTTTAAAGTCCTCTTTAGAAGTTACTAATACCTCGTTAACATTAGGATAGTCTCTAGCACTCTCGTTTAAATTAATATAATCATCATTAGGCGTAAACAATACATCTTCATTCTCAGAGATTTTATTTTTCACTTCATTTAAACTTGCCAATCTATAGTTTCCTTTTTCACCATAGATTTCAGAAAACTGATTGATTGCGTATTTATTTACTTCATCACTTCCTGTCATTGCTATTAAATACCCTACATCATTCAGTTCTGCATTATCATCTAAAGAATCATTGTAAATATCAATATCAAAAGCTTCTATACCATTGTTTCTAGCTTTTTCAATATAACTCTTATTTTGATCTAGTAATACTACTCTTCTACCATTATTCATTAAGTATTTTGCTATAACTCTAGCCGCATCAGAAGCTCCTATAATTGCAATTGATTCTGAACTCTTTAAAAATACACCTACAACTTTTGCAAACATTCTTGCAGTAGTGGCGTTCAATAAAACAGTACCTAATACAATCATAAACACTAAAGGCGTAATATACTCTGCTCCTGCTACTCCTTGCTTCATCAATTTGGTACCAAATAATGAAGCTATACCAGCTGCAACAATACCTCTAGGGCCTACCCAACTAATAAATAATTTTTCATTTAATTTTAAGGTAGAATTATGAGTACTTAAAAAAACGGATAAAGGCCTTACTACTAAAATTACAATTGCAAAAAGTGCTAATGCTTTCCAATTAAAAATTAGCATTAACTCACTAATATTCATATTAGCTGCAAGTAAAATAAATAAAATTGAAATTAGTAATACCGATAACGATTCTTTAAAATATAATAGCTCATCTAAGCTTTTTAAATTGCTATTCGCTATTACCATACCCATTACTACTACTGATAATAATCCTGATTCGTGAGCAAATAAATCTGACAGTACAAATACAAATAACACTAACGATAACGAAACCACATTTAGTAAATAATGAGGAACTAATTTTTTATTGATAATAAAAATCAATCCATGTGCAAAGGTGAATCCAAAGGTTAATCCGAAAAGTAAAATTTTACCAAACTCTATTAACGCAGTTTTTGTAAAACCACTTCCCCCACCAACACTAATAAATTCAAAAACTAGTACAGCTGCTAATGCACCAATAGGATCAATTAAAATACCTTCCCATTTTAATACAGCAGCTACATCCTTCTTTAAAGGAATATTCCTTAGAATCGGAGAAATTACTGTAGGCCCCGTTACAATGATTAATGCAGAGAATAACAAAGAAATTTCCCATCCTAAGCCTAATAAGTAATGAGTAACTATTCCTGATACAACAAAAGTTACTGCCGAACCAAGTGTAATAAGCTTAGTAATTACTGGCCCAACTGTAGTTATTTCGCTTTTCTTCAACGTTAACCCTCCTTCAAAAAGAATAATACTAATTGCAAGTGACACAAAATAAAATAATCCATCTCCAGGAAACAATCCTTTTGTACCATTCCATATAGGTTCAATCCATTTACTTCCATCAGAACTTAAAAACTCTGCTGCAATCGGACCAACAAACAAACCTATTAATATTAAAGGCAAAATTGCGGGGATTTTAAACTTCCACGCAAACCATTGTGCTAAAATTCCTAAAATAATAATACCTGCCAGTTCTACCATAGTTAATTTTTTAAGTAAAAAGTACTCTTCTTTAAATTAGAATAATTATTCTATCTTCGAAAGCTTAAAAATAAACAATATTTTGATTAAAAAAATTTTAATTGGTATTGCCTTTTCACCTAATTTAAAAGCCAATTTATTTGAAGCTTTACGATTAGGTAATATGTTTGGAGCCGAAGTTATTGGGGTTCATGTTGGAGATAAAACAGAGAAAAAGGAAAAAGAATTACAAGGTTTATTAAATGAAAGTCCTGTAAAAGATCATACTTTTAAAACATTTTGGCAAAAAGGAGAACCTGTTGATGTAATTTTAAACATTGCTAACGAACAAGCTGTTGATTTACTTATTTTAGGTGCTATTCAAAAAGAAAACCTTTTTAAATATTATGTTGGTTCTATTGCTAGAAAACTTACCAGAAAAGCCAAATGTTCTGTTCTATTATTGATTAAACCATCAACAGACAGAATACAATGTAATCACATTGTTGTTAACGGTTTAAAAGACGAAAAAACTCAAGAAACACTTAAAACTGCTTTTAAAGTATCGCAAGATTTAGGGTGTAAACGAGTTACCATCGTTGAAGAAATTAGTCAAACTGAATTAAAAGTAAAAGTTAGTGATGATGCTACTTTACGTAAAAGTACAATTGCTAAAGAAAGATTAAAAACACGTGAAGATTTACGTGTAAATCACTTATTAAAAGATATAGATACAACAGACATAATTGTAAAAACTCAAAGTATTTTTGGACAAAGAGGTTATTCTATTGGACATTATGCTAAAGTTAAAAGAGCAGATTTACTTGTTATGAATGCTCCAAGTAAAATGGGAATATTAGATAGGATTTTTCCTCACGATATAGAACATATTTTAGCTGAATTACCAACCGATGTTTTAATTGTTAAATAATGGAAAAAAAGAATTTATTTAAAGCGTTTTTAGGCAAATTACCACAAAATATTTTTGCTGGTTTTGTAGTTTCTTTAATAGCACTTCCATTAGGTTTTGGTTTGGCTTTAGCTTCAGGAGCTCCTCCCATTTCTGGTGTTATTGCAGCAATTGTAGGTGGTACCGTTGTAGCTATTTTAGGTGGCTCAAATGTTACAATTACTGGACCTGGTAATGGATTAGTTGTTGTTGTTTTAGCTGCTATTACTACTTTAGGAGCCGGCGATATGCAACAAGGGTATTTATATACACTTGCAGCCATTGTAATTTCAGGAATAATTATGGTGATTCTAGGATTCCTACGCCTAGGGTCATTGGGAGATTTCTTTCCTTCATCTGCTATTCAAGGAATGTTAGCTGCAATAGGAATAGGTATTTTTGCTAAGCAAATACATGTTATGTTTGGTAACAATTCTGCTAAAGGTAGTATTGTTGAGTTAATAGGACAAGTTCCGAATGGAATTATAGATTTAGTAAATACAGATAACCAAAGTGTTTTATTTGCAGGAATTGTTGGTATTGTAAGTTTACTTATTATGGTTTTTTATAGTAAAATTAGAAATAAGTACTTTCAATTGATTCCAGCTCCAATGTGGATTGTAGTTTTAAGTGTTGGTATGTACTATTATTACGATATGTTCTCAGCATCAAACTACCCTATTGATAAAAGTTTACTAATTAACTTACCAGATGATGTTTTATCAAACTTTGCTTTTCCTGATTTCAGCAAAGCATATCAATGGGATTTTATCAATGCAGTAATCGCTATTACATTAATTGCCAGTATTGAAAGTTTATTAAGTATTAAGGCTGTTGACAAATTAGATCCTTTAAAAAGAAGATCTAATGTAAATAAAGATATTAGAGCACTTGGTTTGGCTACTGTAATTAGTGGTTTTTTAGGAGGATTAAATGTTGTTACCGTTATTGCTCGTAGTTCTGTAAACGTAAATCAAAAAGGTAGTAATCGTTCAGCTAATTTTTTTCACGCTATATTTTTAGTCTTATTTATACTACTATTTGCAACTGAATTACGTAAAATTCCGCTTTCTGCATTAGCAGCTATTTTAGTGTATACCGGTTTCAAATTAGCTTCTCCAGAAAATATTAGAAAAGTATTTAAAATAGGAAAAGAACAGCTAATTATTTTCCTAGTAACTTTACTTACTACTATTACTACAAGCTTAATTACCGGTATTCTAGTAGGTATTTTAGTTACTTTTATTATTCATTTAGTAATTAATAAAAGTATTACTTTGTTTACAAGAAACATTTTTAAACCTAATGTTTTAATGTTTAAAGAAGATGGTAAATATTATGTTTCAGTTAAAAACTTTTCAAGCTTTTTAAATTACACTAAATTAAAAGCTAAACTAGATCAGATTCCAGAAAATGAGGATGCTATTATCGATTTTTCAATGTGTGATTTTATCGATCATTCGGTAATGGAAAACTTAAATAATTATGCAGAAGGATTTAAACGTAAAGGTGGTCATTTTGAAGTAATTGGTTTAGATGGATATAAAACAGGAAGTGAGCATCCTTTTGCGCTTCGTAAAAACATTCCGCTTCAAACAGAAGAGAGTGAAAGTAAAAACAACTTAACCAAAAGACAGAAGTCGATACAATCTATAGGTAATGATTTAGGTTGGAATTATAAAAGACTTCCTAAAGTTCCTGTTACAATAATCCCTCATTTTGGGTATTTTAAAACACGTCAAATCAACAAAATATCTAATCTTTTATCAAACGAAAGCTGCACGCTTTTTGATGTTGAATTTTCTGAAGGTGAGTTAATCGCTAAACAAGTTGTAAAAGCAACCATGATGTTTATTAATATTGATAAGAATGTTCCTGAATTTACGCTAGACAAAGAAGGAATTTTTGAATACATCTATCATTTTGCAGGGTTTAAAGATATTAATATTGACAATCACCCAGATTTTTCTAAACGTTTTTATTTATCAGGAAAAGAGGCTACTGAAATTAAACAATTCTTTAGCGATGAGCTTGTACTATTTTTCGAAAGCAATAAATACTACCATATCGAAGGAAACGAAAAAGGTCTCTTAATAATTGGTAGAGAGCGTTTAGCTGGTATAAAGGAAATTAAATCTTTAGCTGATTTTGGTATTCGTTTAAAGAAAGTTGTTTAAAAAAAAGTATAAATAATAGTTACTCTTTATAAATGATAAGTAAGTTATATTTGCAGCTTACTAAACAATATGAGTTTTACCTTACTTTCTTCTCCTTTACAAGGATTTACCGATTTTCGTTTTAGAAATGCTCAACACAAGTATTTTGGCGGCATAGATACTTATTATGCTCCTTATATTCGGTTGAATGGTAAAATGAAAATAAAATCGAGTTATGAACGTGATTTATTACCTGAAAACAACAACACTTTAACGGTAATTCCGCAAGTAATCACCAACGATGCTGATGAGTTTTTGTTTGTTGCTAAATATGTACAAAGTTTAGGATATAAAGAGTTAAACTGGAATTTAGGTTGCCCCTACCCAATGGTTACAAAATCAGGTATGGGATCTGGCTTGATTTGTAATCCTGCTCGAATTGATGAAATATTACATAAAGCTCATAATGAAACTGATATTTTGGTTTCAATGAAAATGAGGTTGGGTTATGAAAATAGTGAGGAGATTTTGAACTCATTTGCTACACTAGATAAATACCCTTTAAAAAATGTAGCTATCCATGCTCGTATTGGTAAACAATTATACAAAGGAGGTGTTGATTTAGATGCTTTTCAAAAATGTATCGATGTTGCCAAACATCAATTATATTATAATGGTGATATCACTACTGTAGCAGGCTTTAATACTATGAAAGAACGTTTTCCGAGTATTACACATTTTATGATTGGTCGTGGTTTAATTGCAGATCCGTTTTTACCACAAATGATAAAAGACAACACCACTGAATATCCTAAAGACAGATGGAAAATATTCAAAGAATTTCACGATGAAATTTATGAGCAATATGATGCCTATTTATCTGGACCAACACCAATAAAAATGAAAATGTTAGGTTTTTGGGAGTATTTCTCACAATCTTTTTCCGATCCTCGTAAAACCTATAAAAAAATTAAAAAAGCTACGAACCCTAAGAAATATCAAGCGGCTGTTAAGGAAATCTTGGGTGGGGAGAGATAGATTTACATTAGTGTCCGACTAAAATACGTTTTTTCTTAAAATTGAAGTTGTTACCTAACTAAATATGTATAGTTAGAAAAGTTGATGGTGAATGGTTTTCTCTAATCTAAATTGAAGGAGTTAAAAGTTTATTTCTTTTATCTTTTGCTTCTACTACTTCACAATATGTTTTTACATTCATTTAATATATTATATTTTTAGTTATATACGAAGAATTTAAAACTCTTAACAGCGCTTTATAATTCAAAGAAAATTCAACAGTATCTGCTACGTTTAAGTTAGATTTTGTATTATCAATCATGATATGATCACTACTTGCTCCTAAAATTGATATGTTTTGTTTAGGTATAATTCCTGAAATAGCAACATCTTGCCTTCCTATAGCAAGAATACCTCTATTCATTACTCCTTTATCTTTAATTTTTCTGATTTTACCGTTGGCATTTTGATATATTTTCCCGTAAGGTTTAGAGGGTTTGATTTTTGTTTCAATAATTTCTACTACTAATGTAAAAGCATCTGTAAAAAGATTTGGTATTACTTTTCTACAAAGTGCTTCTCTACCTAAAAACATGGATTCTCCTATACGTAAATTATTAATTCTACCTGTATTCTTTGAAGATTTGAACCAATTATAATTTGCAGAATTTCCTCCAGAAACAATTGTTAGTCTAATTTTAAATTTGTTCTCTAAATGAATAGCTATTGATGAAAGTTCATTCATCTTATTTACATCTGGATTTACTCCACCATAGCAAGCTAAATTACTTCCTATTCCTATAAAATCAATTCCTTTTAACTCTAATACTTCTTTTACTGTATTATCAATGTCAACAGGCATAATTCCTTCTCGTAAATCACCCAATTCTACCATAAGAATTACTTTATGAATAGTCTGATGTATTAAGGCGTACTTTGAAAGCTCTTTTAGAATTTTTAATTCAGAATTTAAACTAATATCTGCATAGGTAACAACTTCTTCTACTTGACTTAAAGATGGTGTTCTAAGCAATAAATATTGTGCTTTAATCCCACTCTTAATCATTTTCTTAATATTTTCAATTCGCGAATCTGCAAGAATTTCAATACCATTTGCTACTAAAACAGCTGCTATTTTTGGGTTACCTCCAACAAGTTTTGTTACGCCTGTAATTTCAATTCCTTTAGTTTTGTATAACTTTTTTAATTGTTGGATATTATGAGTAATTTTTCGAATATCAATATCTATCCTTGGAGTTCTCAAACCAAGGCTAAATCTTTTTTTAAGTTTGGAAATTTTTTGGTTAATGCAGTAACTAATTTATCACATCCATACATTAAAGCATCTGTTGTAGGAAGGTTATATTCTAATTCATATTCTTTAATAACATTTTTAACCTCGATAGCTGTCATACACTCATGATTAATAGTAATAGCTATGACTTCTGTTTTAGAAAATGTTTCTATCATTTCTATTTCACCTTCTAATCCTAACATGGGTATTTTGGGGTAATCGCAATATTTTTTTCTTCTTGGTGGATGTTGAATAATAATTGCATCTGGCATTGCTCCTCGTATAATAGCACTTGAAGAAGTAAATGCTGGATGGCTTAAAGCTCCTTGTCCTTCTACAATAATAATATCAGGTTTCTCTTTTCTATACGCATTTAAAATAGCATTCTCTACTTCTCCTGATGCGTAACCTGATGTTAAAACATCAACCGCTATTCCATATTTTGAGCCTTGTAACAATCCTGTTTGTCCAGTAGTTATAAAAGACACTTTAATTCCCTCTTTCTTTAAAGCATTTACCAAAAGTAAGGCAGATGTTCGTTTTCCTACTGCACAATCAGTTCCCATGACAATAACAACTGGAACCTTAACTTCTTTTACCTCACCTGTGAAATGATGAAGCTTTTCTCGTCTTGGTGGCTTCCTTACATCTTGAATAGTAACTCTGTGTTTAATTGCCATATTTGCAAATACAGCATTGTCATTTAAAAATTCGGGCAAACCATTAACAATGTTCATTCCTCTTTTAATAGCTGATAATATTATTTCTTTTTGAGAAGCATCTAGAAAAGAAGTGAGAGGTGCAATACCATAAATAAAGTATCTAGGAATACTACCTAATATATCTAGTGCGCTCTCAGTGTTCTTAAAAATTGGAATTTCATTTCTTACACCATCGAGAATTTCTCCTGCATCTTGTCCTACTTTAGAACTATCTATAACTCCTACAATATTATACCTATCTGATTGACGAACTAAACCATTAGCTACTTTCCCATCTACCTTTCCAAATTCATTCTCACAATAAACTAATGCATCTACTTTCATTATACTTTGGTTTTTAACTCATTATTAAACTACTTTATATGGTTTTAGCTCTCTTTCAAAGTAAACTAACTCTTTACCTAATGGATCATTTTTAATTGTACAATAGTAAATTTTTCGAGCATATATTCTTATTTCTAATAATATCTCTGGCTTTACTATTGCAAAAACTAAATCTCCTGTTTTATATTTATTTTTCATATTATTTTTTTGATAAAAAATCAACTTTTATTCTGATCTATTTTTTAAATTTCTTTTTGCAATTTTAGCTGCTTTCTTTTCTTTGGGCGTTCGTGAAGGCGGTGTTTTTCCTGATTTTTGTTTTATTTGCTTCTCTTTGGACATTTGGATTGTTTTTATGTTTTAATATTAAGTTTTCAGTTCTTTGTTTATAAAAAAGGGTTAATCTTTCAAGCGTTCTTTTACTAAGATTACTATTTTTTGGTATCTCATTCATGTTAAATTATTTATCTAAATAATTATATAAAATATTGTAGTATATAAAGGTCTTAAATAACAAGGGTAAGTTTGTTACATAACTTTATTTAATTATTACATATATCATAGGTTTTCTAAATTTCTTTTTCGTTTCAATTTCATTTTTTTATAGAAAGAAGGAGTAAGTCCTGTTGATTTTTTAAATTGATTAGATAAATGGGCTGCACTACTATAATGAAGTTTATTTGCTATTTCTTTTATATTTAACTCATCGTATAACAATAACTCTTTTATCTTCTCTATTTTATGGTTAATTATATAGTGTTGTATAGTAATACCTTTTACTTCAGAAAAAGTATTCGCTAAATATGTATAATCATAACCTAACTTATTACTTATATAGCCTGAATAATTAATTTTTGGAATTTCTTCAGAATGATGAATCATATTAATAATTACAACTTTTATCTTTTCAATTAAAATACTTCGTTTATCGTCCAATAGTTCCAATCCCCACTTTAATAATTTCTTTTTTAATTGAATCCGTTTTTCCTCTGATACATTTTCTAAAACCTCAACCATACCAAGTTCTACTACAAAATAATTTAAACCTATTTTTTTTAGCTCTTTCTCTACCTGCATTTTACAACGCATGCTTACCATGTATTTTATATATAATTTCATTTTTTCATCTTGTTTTATTACTGAAAACTAAAGTAAAAGCTTACATTTTATTTTATATATTCTTAGGATTAAGAAGATAAGTTTAAGAGAGCTAAATATAGCTTTCTTAAATGAAGTGAATTAATCTTAAAGATAGTGAAAAACCACTCAATTAATACTTAATTAAATGAATTACAACAACTTAAACAAGACACCCTAATAATAAAAGCACTATCTTAGTAAGATTATTAATTTCTAACAGCAATTATTACCATGTGGATATATAACAAATACACTTTAGGAGATATAATAACACATAGTAATTTTATAGACTTAGATTTCCAAGTACATGATATATTAAAAACCGAACCTGATACAAAAGGAAGATATTTATATCATTGTGTATTAGTAGATGGCTATCCTGAAAAATTAGGTGAACAATTTAAATATCATGAATCTAGTTTATCTCTTATAAGAAAAGGAACTCAAAAAGAATTAGAAATTCTTTTAAATACATCAATTGTTAACGAAGAGTATGAACTTTCTCAAAAATTAAAAAACATTTTAGATAATTTTTAAAATAACTGCTAGTTATAAATCACTTTAAATATCAAAATTGAACTATTTGTAAATGAATAATAAATATTTAAAACTATTCTCAAATAATAATAGCAACAAACATTCTACTTAAATCCATCTCACTTACCAGAAAATAAACGTATAACTCAAAAACTTATTAATAAAAACAAAACACTACTCTTTTTCATTACACAATACTAATACGAACCTTCTTATTCTTTAAACGTCGGTTATTTAAATTTTCTATGAGTTGTTTAGCTTCCGTTACTGGTACTGCAATAAAAGCGCAATCTTGTTTTAACTCGATAACTCCTACTTGCTCTTTGGTTAAATTCCCTTTTTTAAAGAACAACCCAGCGATATCTCCTTTTGAGATTTTGTCTTTTCTACCTCCAGAAATAAATAAGGTTTCCCAATAACGTGGTTTCATTTTTTGTTTATTAGAAATATCAACATTCGGGGCATTTTTAATAAACTCAGGCAAACTTTCTTTTTGCCATTTTAAAATATAAGCGGTTCCTTTTGCGTTAACTCTTGCAGTTCTACCATTTCTATGCGTAAACTCTTCTATTCGTTGTGGTAACTCATAATGAATAATATAATTCATTTCTGGAATGTCAATTCCTCTTGCTGCTAAATCTGTCGCTAACAATACTTGACTTGTTCCATTTCTAAACTTAATCAAAGAACGTTCACGATCTCTTTGTTCCATTCCTCCAGAAAAACAACTATGAGCAATTTTATTCTTAGTTAAAAACTCACTTACCTGTTGTATACTATCTTTCAAATTACAAAAAACTATTCCTTGTTGGTTACCAATATGCTGTAATAAATCAACTAAAGTTTGATTTTTATTTTTAGCTGGAGAAACTACTGTTTTTAAGGTTAACTTTTTTGGTGTTTTACCTGTTAAGTAATTTAATACTGTTGGATTGTTTAAACCTACAAAATTTGGAATTTCAGCTTCTTGAGTTGCTGATGTTAAAATACGTTTACTAATATTTGGTAATTGGTTGATAATTCCTCTCATTTCGTACTCAAAACCTACTTCTAACGATTTATCGAACTCGTCTAAAATTAACGTTTTAATATGATCCTTAGAAAAACGATCGTTAGCAAAATGATCTGCAATTCTACCAGGTGTTCCTATTAAAATACTTGGTATATGTTTTAACTCTGTTTTATCTTTAGTCATTGAGCGTCCACCGTAAACAGCATTTACTTTTAAACCTGTTCCCATTTCACGAATTACTTGCTCTATTTGAATCGCTAATTCTCTTGATGGCACTAAAATTAATACTTGAACTTCCTTTTTATCAGGATCAATTAATTTTAATACTGGTAATAAAAAACTTAACGTTTTACCAGTTCCTGTAGGAGAAAGAATAATTGTATTTGTTGTTTTATCAACTGTTGAAATAGCATTCTGCTGCATTTCATTTAATTCATAGATATTTAGTTTTACTAAAATATCTTCTTGCGTTTTTATCGTACTTGCCATAATCCTTTTATATCTATGAAATTTATTTCGATAGCAAAGATAGGTAGTCTATACAAAGGTTTTAATAAAAAGAACTATTAAGTATAAATACACTAGGAAGTTTTTCCTGTCTTAATATATTTTACAGCATTTTCTATAGACCTTGCTTTAGCTTTTAACAATGTTTTGGTAAAATCAAACATAAAAACTGAACTCTCTCCAATAGCGTCAAACTCTAATAACTGTTTTTGTTTTTTAATATCATAAACAGCAAATTTTGTTGTTACAACACAAAATTCTGTAGAATTATGCTGCCCAAAACTTCCAGGTCCAAATCCTGGAGAATAAGAAGTTACTATTCTATTATCTATTTTAAAACCCTTTATATAAAACAAATAATTCTGATTAGTATTTAAAAATAATAAATTTATGCTATTCTGATTTCCTGCATTATATCCTTCTGCTAATAAATCCCAATTTTTATTAGCATCAATTTCTACTTTTGAATACTGATTGTTAAGTTTTATATATGTTCGAAATTCATTTAAATATGATTCTAAAAATGCTTTATCAGTTTTAAAATTTTTCTCGAACGTTTTTTTAAAGTTGTTTAATTCTACTTTATCATTACCTGCTATTAAAATTTGTTTGGTACTAGATTTATCAATCTCCCCTGTTTTAACAACATTATTTATATAATGCCTTGTTGGCATACAAGAACTTAAAAATAAAGTAATAAATAATAGTATAAGTATGTGTTTATTGTTTTTCATAGCAAATGAGTTAAAAAATCGATGGCAATAATAAAAACTTTATCATTTAAAAACAACATAAAGCTTTCTCCTTTTTTATAACTTTGCGCTTTCAAATACAATTATGTTAGGATTAAAATTCGAAACTGAAACTTCTTGGGCAGATATTGCCAAAGATAACTTACAACAAATATTAACAGATCATGCATTTTTAGAGCAAAAAGCGGCATCAAATGCTGTTTCTTTAATTATCAACTATTCTGAAGAAACAGAATTAGTGCAAAGCATGAGTGCAATTGCTATTGAAGAAATGGAGCATTTTAAAATGGTACATGATTTTATGGTTAAACGTGGAATGGTTTTAGGTAGAGAGCAAAAAAACGATTATGCTATTCAGTTACAAAAGTTCTTTACTAAAACTAAAGATCGTACTGAAGCTTTAATTCAACGTTTGTTAATTGCCGCTTTAATAGAAGCTAGAAGTTGTGAGCGTTTTAAAGTTTTTTCTGAAAATATGGAAGACGAAGAGTTATCGAAATTCTATAAAGACTTAATGATTTCTGAAGCGAATCATTATACTATATTTTTAGGATTTGCTCGTCAATATCAAGATAGAGAAATTGTAGATAAGAAATGGAATGATTTAATTGCTTTTGAAGCTGAAATGATGAGAAACCGTGGAACTGTTGCTAAAATCCATGGATAATGTTTAGTAAAGAAGAATCAGCTCGCTTACGAAAAGAATTTTGGACTAGTTTCGGAAAATCTTTTCCAAGAAAGTGGTTATTATACAATACTAAAATAAAAGGGTTTGCTTTTAAATTTCAAGCAGATCGTAAAAACGCATCTGTATGTTTAGATTTCGAAAACCCAGATGATGTTGCTAATGAATTATTATACGATCAGTTATTAGCATTAAAAAAGATTTTAGAAACTGAATATTTACCTGAAGTAATATATCACGATAGTTTTGAGTTAGATAATCGAAAAATTATCCGTCGTATTTATGTTCCTTTTGATAAAAAGTTTAGCATTCATAATAAAAATACTTGGAGAGATTGTTATGAGTTTTATGTTGAAACCATGGAACAATTTGAGTTATTTTATTATGAATATGAAGACTTTATAAAACAAGCTATATAAAAAAACGCCTCTAAAAGGCGTTTTTCTTTTTTAAAATATATACTAACTAAAAAATTGTATGCTTAAAGGATAGCTAGGTTCTTCGTTATTACTGGCTTTTACAGCATTAATTATTGGAAAAATAAAATAGAAGATTCCAATTACAACAAAACCTAATAGTCCTAAACCAAAAAGCAAAACTAATGGAATACATAATAATACGTATAAAAACATTGAAATTCTAAAATTTATAATTGCTTTTCCATGTTTATCCATTCCTAAAACTTCATCCTTCTTTACTGCCCATAATAGTAATGGTACAATCAATCCTCCTATTCCAGTTATAAAGTCTAATAATTGACTTAAATGAGTTATTACTAATAGTTGCTTGTTCTTCTTCATGGTTAATGTGGTATTGGTTTATTATATGACGAATATTCTCTTATTTTGTTACACTTTACATTATTTTTACCTCACAGGAAAAACACCCTTTTTGCTAAAAATCAGCGTTTTAACTTTTTTCAATTCAATAATTCGTTATATATTTGACCAGATTTTTTTAAAACCCCTAACCCCCAAAATAATGAATAACCATCCCCTAAGGTTATTAGTAGTGTTATGTGCACTAGTTTTAACATCATGTTCATCGAGCAATGAAATCGAATTGGCTGAAAACACTCCAGAAGTGACTACTACAATCAGCGAAAAAGCAATAGAATCAGATATTTTAAGTCGTATTAATGATTACAGAGTTAGTAATGGTTTTTCTCCATTAGACAAGCTACAAACGATTAAAACTCAAACTAATAATCATACAAACTATATGATTGATAAGAATGAGGTATCTCATGACTTTTTCTTCCAACGCAAAGAATATTTAACAAAAAATGCTAGCGCAATTGGTGTTGGTGAAAATGTAGCTTACGGATATTCTTCTGCAGAATCTGTAGTTAACGCGTGGATAAAAAGTGAAGGTCATAAAAAGAACATTGAGGGTGATTTTACTCACTTTGATGTTACTGCTGAAAAAAGTGCAGATGGTAAATGGTACTTTACTAATATCTTTGTTAAGAAATCATAAGTAGTTACAACCTATCATCAATAATACTTTGTACAACTTCAGGGTTTAGAAGTGTAGATACATCTCCTAAATTATCTAGTTCATTATGTGCTATCTTACGTAAAATACGTCGCATAATTTTACCTGATCGTGTTTTAGGAAGCCCAACAGTAAATTGAATTTTATTTAACTTAGCTATTGGTCCGATGTGCTCAGTAATAATTTGATTAATTTCTTTACGTAAGTTATCATGATTTCTACTTTCACCTACATCTTTTAAAATTACGTAACCGTACAAGGCATTTCCTTTTACATCATGCGGAAAGCCTACAATGGCACTTTCAGCTACTGCAGGGTGTTCATTTATTGCATCTTCTATAGGTGCTGTTCCTAAATTATGACCTGATACGATAATTACATCATCTACTCTACCTGTAATTCGATAATAACCTACTTCATCTCTTAAAGCACCATCTCCTGTAAAATACTTATTTTCAAAAGCTGAAAAGTAAGTATCCTTATATCGCTGATGATTGCCCCAAATTGTTCTTGCCATCGATGGCCATGGATACTTTACACATAAACGACCATCTACTTGATTTCCTTTTATTTCTTCTCCATTTTCATCCATTAATGCTAATTGTACTCCCGGTAATGGTAGCGTAGCATACGTTGGTTTTGTTGGAGTTATATAAGGCATTGGAGAAATCATCATTCCTCCTGTTTCTGTTTGCCACCAAGTATCTACTATTGGGCTTTTCTTTTTTCCTACATTATCATTATACCAATGCCAAGCTTCTTCATTTATAGGTTCTCCAACGGTTCCTAAAACTTTTAAAGAAGATAAATCATATTGGTCTACAAAGTCTAATTTTTCTTTTGCTAAGGACCTAATAGCAGTTGGTGCAGTGTAAAACTGATTTACTTTATGCTTTTCTACAATTTCCCAGAAGCGTCCAAAATCAGGGTAACTCGGTACACCTTCAAACATTACAGTAGTAGCTCCATTAGCTAAAGGTCCATATACAATATAACTATGCCCTGTTATCCAACCAATATCAGCTGTACACCAATACACATCGTTTTCTTTATAATTAAATACATTTTTAAAAGTATATGCCGTATAAATCATGTACCCAGCAGTAGTGTGTAGCATTCCTTTCGGACTACCTGTTGAACCTGAAGTATATAAAATAAATAGTGGATCTTCTGCATCCATTATTTCTGGCTCACAATTTTCTGAAGCTTCATCTAACAAAGGTTGTAACCATTTATCACGATTTTCTTTCATATTAATTTCTGAGTCGATTCGTTTAGCAACTAAAACTGTATCAATACACTCACAACTTTCTATAGCTTCATCAACAATTCCTTTTAAATCGATTGTTTTTGCTCCTCTATAAGAACCATCAGAAGTAATTACCATTTTAGCTTCGCAATCGTTTATTCTTGTTGACAATGCTGTTGAAGAAAACCCTGCAAATACAACCGAATGTACAGCTCCAATACGAGCACAAGCTAAAACAGATATTGCTAATTCAGGAATCATAGGCAAATAAATACAGACCCTATCTCCTTTTTTAATTCCATTTTCTTTTAAAACATTGGCAAACTTACATACTCTTTTATGCAATTCTTTATACGATATATGTTCAGCTCGTTCATCAGGGTTATTAGGCTCTAATAAAATCGCTGTTTTATCTCCTCTAATTTGTAAATGACGATCGATACAATTCTCTGTAATATTTAATTTTGCTCCTTCAAACCATTTAATTTCTGGTTTTGAGAAATCGTAACTTAAAACATTATTCCATTTTTTTCTCCAAACAAAATGCTCTTCAGCAATTTCTTCCCAAAACAATTCTGGGTTTCTTACTGATTTTCTATATACCTGAAAATATTCTTCTAAAGTTTTAACGTGATAGTTACTCATCTGTGTTGGTCAATAATTTTAGCCAACTAATCTACAAAAATCATTTATAAGAATTAAAATTCTAATATATTTGATTCAATGGAAATTTTGCTTGAAACTCTTACTTGTAATTGGCATATTATTTTGCTCTTTTTTACCGTTGCTATTTTATATTCATCTGTAGGTTTTGGTGGTGGATCTAGCTATTTAGCAATTCTAGCACTAACAGGTATAGCTTTTACGCAAATTAGAGCAACTGCATTATTGTGTAATATTGTAGTAGTTTCTGGGAATGTTTGGCTATTCTATCAACAGAAAATATTTAATTGGAAAAAAGTGATTCCGTTAGTTTTATTTAGTATTCCGTTAGCTTTTGTTGGTGGCTATTTAAAAATAAATCAAACATTCTTCTTTATTCTTTTAGGAGTTACACTTTTGTTCGCTGCAATTTCTATGTGGATATCAAAAAGATTTGTTTCTTCTAATAAAGAGTCAAATAATAAAATAAGTCCTGTTAAAAATGCTAGCTACGGCGGATTAATTGGTTTTATTTCAGGAATGGTTGGTATTGGTGGAGGAATTTTCTTAGCTCCACTACTCCATTTAACCAATTGGGATACTCCTAAAAAAATCGCTGCAACAGCTAGTTTTTTTATTTTGGTAAACTCAATTGCTGGATTGATTGGTCAATACTCAAATCCTAATTTCATGATTGATTGGAACTTGACTTCTATTTTGTTGATTACTGTTTTTATTGGAGGCCAAATTGGAAGTAGATTGAGTAACAAATTATTTACCCCTATTCAACTAAAAAAGGCAACCGCTATATTGATTGCCTTTGTTAGTATTCGTATTTTAGTTAAGTATTTATTTTAACCCAACCAAGCATTCATCATCCAAAGTGTTTTTTCTTGTTCTGAGATAAAATCACTCATCATAGAATTTGTTCCTTCATCATCTGCTTCATCAGACAATTCTAATATAGATCGTTCTATTTTTAATAATTCAGCTAATGAAGTAACTACTAATTTCACAGCTTCTTCATCATTAGAAATATTTTTACCTACAGGAACTGAAGCTAACTTTGTATAATCGTTAAAAGTATGTAATGGTGTTCCATGCAGTGTTAAAATACGCTCTGCTATCATATCAACTTTTTCCTGAGCATCAGTATAAAACTCTTCAAATTTTACATGTAATTCAAAAAAGTTCTTTCCTTTAATATTCCAGTGTAATCCTCTTACATTCTGATAATATACTTGAAAGTTTGCTAATAGTGTATTTAACTCATTTACTAACCCTATAGTTTTCTCTTTATCTAACCCTAAAATTGTTGTGCTCATTGTTTTTCTTTTTTATTGTTCTTGTTTTACACTCACAAAATTATTTCAATTTTAACTGCAAAAACTATAAATTTCATTGATAGTTTTAATATCTTTATCAAAAATTTTTATAGATGACTATTACACAACTAAAATATACACTTGCTGTTGCCGAATATAAAAACTTTACCATTGCTGCTGAACATTGTTTTGTTACCCAGCCAACTTTGAGTATGCAAATTCAAAAATTAGAAGATGAATTGGATGCTAAAATATTTAATCGTTCTAAAAAACCTATAGAGTTAACAGAAGTAGGTAAGAGAATTGTTGAGCAAGCAAAAGTTATTGTTGATGAAAGTAATCGCATTATTGATATTGTTCATCAACAAAAAGGATATGTTGGCGGTGAATTTAAACTAGGAATAATACCTACTATAATGCCGACATTACTTCCAATGTTCTTAAAAACATTTAGTAAAAACTATCCGAAGGTTCAATTAATTATTGAAGAATTAACTACTGAAGAAATTGTACGTAAATTAACTGATGGTCATATCGATGCTGCATTAGCTGCTACCCCGTTAGAAAATGAAGCAATAAAAGAACGTGTTTTGTATTACGAACCTTTTGTAGGATTGATTCCTAATGAGCATCGTTTATATGAAAAAACAAAAATAAATGTTGAAGATTTAGAAGTTGATGATATTCTTCTTTTAGAAGATGGTCATTGTTTTAAAGATAGTGTTATCAATCTATGTAGAACAAACAAACGAAGCTCTACCAATCACTTTCAATTAGAAAGTGGGAGTTTTGATACTTTAATTAAGCTTTCTAAAGATGGATTAGGAATGACTTTATTGCCTTATTTAAACACTTTAGATTTAAATGAAAAAGACAGAGAACATTTAAGAGAATTTGAAACACCTCCACCGGCAAGGGAAGTGAGTTTAATCTATCATAAATCACAATTAAAAATGCAGTTAATAGAAGCTCTTAAAAGCACTATTGATGGAGTTATTAGAGGTGCAATTGCTTTTAGTGATGTTGAAATTATTAGTCCGCTAAACAAAATGTAAATCATAAAAAAATCCCGCTCTAGCGGGATTTTTTATTTAAAACTTATATTCTGATAAAGGTTTTGGAAAATCTTCAGGGTTAGCCGCTAAATGATAACGAGGATCATCTACTGCTTCTTCAATAACTCCTGTAAAAATAGGACTTGCCTTATATAATAACACTTTACAGTCTTCACTTAAATGTTTTAATGTTACTTTTTTACCTGCTGCTTGATATTTTTCTACCAAAGCAAAAATAGCTTCAATGGCTGAATGGTCTGCAACTCTAGATTCTACGAAATCAATTTCTACAGTTTCAGGATCATTTTTAATATCAAACTTTTCATTAAAAGCTGTAATACTACCAAAGAATAAAGGTCCCCAAATTTCGTAAATTTTAGTTCCATCATCTTTCATACGCTTTCTAGCTCTAATCTTTTTAGCACTTTCCCAAGAAAATACTAATGCACTTACAATTACCCCAACAAATACCGCGATTGCTAAATCGAAAATTACAGTAACTGCCGACACAATAATCAATACAAATACATCTGATTTTGGAATCTTATTCATAATTCTAAAACTAGACCAAGCAAATGTTTCAATTACCATCATAAACATTACCCCTACTAAGGCAGCGATAGGTACTTGTTCTATATATTTATCAGCAAAAAGAATAAACGTTAATAATGTTAATGCCATTGTTACTCCTGATAAACGTCCTCTACCACCTGCATTAATATTAATTACAGTTTGACCAATCATACCACAACCACCTGTTCCACCAAACAATCCACTTACAATATTACCTGCTCCTTGAGCCACACATTCTTTATTTCCGTTACCCCTAGAATCTGTTAATTCATCTACTAAATTCATCGTCATTAATGATTCAATCAAACCTACCGAAGCTGCTAAGAAAGCATATGGAAGTATAAAAAATAACGTATCTAAATTAAATGGTAAGTTTTGCCATAACTCTAGATTTGGAGTAGGAAATTTTCCTGATAAACCATCTCCACCACCTTCTCTAATGTAAGATCCAACTGTACTTACATCCATTCCAGAAATAACCACAATAGCTGTAGTTACAATAATTGCTGTTAAAGCTGCTGGTACTTTCTTTGTTAACTTTGGTAATCCCCAAATAATTGCCATAGTTAATAATACCAATCCTAACATGGTATATAACTCAGCCCCTTGCATAAATATATTTTTATATTCTTTAACTCCCTCAGCAGAAACACTTAACTCTTTATGAGAAAACATTTTAACTTGAGCAATAAAAATCACAATCGCTAATCCGTTTACAAACCCCATCATTACAGGATGCGGAATTAAACGCACAAAACGTCCTAGTTTTAACACCCCTGCTAAAACCTGAATCAGTCCCATTAAAATAACTGCGCCTAACAAGTAGTAATATCCCATATTATCTATAGGAGTATCCATCAACATTCCTTTCTTGTGACCTTCAGCAATCATATAAACAAAAATTACTGCTACAGCACCTGCTGCTCCTGAAATAAGACCTGGTCTCCCACCAAATATTGCTGTAATTAAACCTATAATAAAAGCGCCTGAAAGTGCTACTAAAGGATCTATTTGAGCTACAAAAGCAAAGGCAACTACTTCTGGTATCATTGCAAGAGAAACTGTGATACCTGCTAACGTATCATCTTTAATGTTAATCTTCTTACTCTTAATATATTTCATCATAATATTGTCGACTATTGTAAAAGTTGGCAAATGTAAAGATAATTTTATTCATTTAGTTTTATCTTTCATCAACTTTAATTTTGTTGACGATATTTTTTGCTTTATTTTTGAACGTTGAACTATCAAACCAATTTGGTAGCAAAACATGAGCAGAAAAACACTACTTACTTCAAAAGAAATTGAAATCATTCTGCATCGATTAGCCTGTCAGTTAATCGAAAATCATAACGACTTTTCTAATACCGTATTAATAGGACTTCAACCAAGAGGTAGCTATTTAGCAAATCGATTAGCTAAATTATTAACTACAGATTATGGCATTAAAAACCTTCAATTAGGTTTATTAGATATTACGTTTTATCGTGATGATTTTCGTAGAAGAGATGAACCTTTAGAGGCTACATCTACTCAAATAGATTTTTTAATCGAAGGAAAAAAAGTAGTGATTATTGATGATGTTTTATTTTCAGGAAGAAGTGTACGAAGTGCTTTAACAGCTATTCAATCTTACGGTAGACCAGAAAATATTGAGTTACTAGTACTAATTGATCGTCGTTTCAGTCGTCATCTACCAATTCAACCTAATTACCGAGGAAGACAAGTTGATGCAATTAATGAAGAAAAAGTAGTAGTTAATTGGCAAGAAACTCATAAAGAAGATACTATTTACCTTGAACCCAAGCTATCAAAGCTTGATTAGTTATGATAAAAAAATTAAACTAAAATGAAGCAGTTAAGCGTTGAACATTTATTAGGTATTAAATACCTTAACAAAACCGATTTAGAGCTTATTTTTGAAACTGCTGCTCATTTTAAAGAGGTAATTAACCGACCAATAAAAAAGGTTCCTTCACTTCGCGATATAACTATTGCTAATTTATTTTTTGAAAACAGCACACGTACTAAGTTATCTTTTGAACTAGCTGAAAAACGTTTATCTGCAGATGTTATTAATTTTTCTGCAGGGCAATCATCAGTTAAAAAAGGAGAGACTTTAATCGACACAGTAAACAATATTTTATCAATGAAAGTTGATATTGTTGTGATGCGTCATGCAAGTGTTGGTGCTGGTATTTTCTTATCAAAACATGTTGATGCAAAAATTATCAATGCTGGTGATGGTACACATGAGCACCCTACACAAGCATTGTTAGATAGCTTTTCGATGCGAGAAGCTTTAAACAGCAATTTAAAAGGGAAGAAAATCGTTATTGTTGGTGATGTTTTACATTCTCGTGTGGCATTATCAAACATCTTTGCTTTACAATTACAAGGTGCAAAAGTTAAAGTTTGTGGACCAACTACCTTAATTCCTAGATATATTTCGAGCTTAGGAGTTGAAGTTGAAACTAACCTAAAGAAAGCTCTTGAATGGTGTGATGTTGCAAACGTTTTACGTGTACAGCATGAACGTATGGATATAAAATACTTTCCATCAACTAGAGAATACACTCAATTGTTCGGAATTAATAAACAAATACTTGATAACCTTGGCAAGGATATTGTAATTATGCATCCAGGGCCTATAAACCGTGGTGTAGAACTAACAAGTGATGTTGCCGATAGTAATCAATCAATTATTTTAAATCAAGTAGAAAATGGGGTTGCTGTACGTATGGCTGTTATATATTTACTAGCACAACAAATAAAAAGATAATAATGATTGTTGAAGACAAAAAAGAATATATTTTAATAAATCCTGATGAGAATTCTTTCTCTAGCTTCTTTTCGAACTTTGAAAAAGAACATTCTAGTTATGGGGAAAAACACCTTATTATTCAAATTTTAGAAAAATTCCCTGTTTCTAAAGAAAATATTTTCCTATTTTTGAGTTACGCGGTAGGTCATCAAGAGAATGGCACATCTTTTGTAATTATTGTAAATGATGTGGATATTGATGATTTTCCTGAAACATTAAATATCGTGCCTACTTTATTAGAAGCTCAAGATATTATTGAAATGGAAAATATTCAGCGTGAATTAGGTTTTTAACCTTATTATTTCATAATCCCCCTAAATGATTAACATATGGTAAAAAAAATACTTTTCTTATTTATTTTCTTAGTAACATTATCTAGTTTTTCTCAAGAAAAGTCTATCGATAAGTTAGTTGCTTCGCCTAATCCATTTATAAATAATACTACTATATACTTTAACGCTAAAAAAGAGCAATCTATTATATTTACTGTTAGAAATGTTTTAGGTAAAACTGTTTTTAGTAAAGAAATTACCACTAATAAAGGTCATAATTCATTTCCATTTGAGCGTCAAAATTTAAAAACAGGAATGTACATTTATGCTATTCAAAGTAAAGATGAAATTATTTCTAAACGCTTTGTTATTAGATAAATGAGTTTAAATTTAACGATTTTAGGGTGCCATTCTGCTACTCCTAGGGTTAATGCATATCCTACTTCTCAATATTTAGAAATAAACAATCGTCATTTTTTAATTGATTGTGGTGAGGGTACCCAGCGTCAAATGCGAAAGTATAAAGTTGGTTTTTCTAAAATAAATCACATCTTTATCTCTCATTTACATGGCGATCATTTTTTTGGTTTAATTGGTTTAATTTCAACATTCGGAATATTGAATAGAGAAAAAGACTTACATATTTATGGGCCTAAAGGAATCAAAGAAATCACAGTACTTCAATTAAAGTTATCTAAATCTTGGACAAAGTATCAATTAATTTTTCATGAATTAGAATCTAAAGAAAGTGAGCTGATTTTTGAAGATGATAAAGTAACAATTTATACAATCCCTTTAGATCACAGAGTATATACTAATGGTTTTTTGTTTAAAGAGAAGCCTAAACTCAGAAAATTGCATATCGCTAATATTCAGCAGTATGATGAAATAGAAACTTGCGATTATCATAATATTAAAGCTGGTAAAGATTATGTGCTATCTACTGGTGAAGTTGTTATGAATGATGAGTTAACTATTGACCCTCCGAAACCAAAAAGTTATGCTTTTTGTAGTGATACAGCATATAAACCTTCTATAATTCCTATTATCAAAAATGTAGATTTATTATACCATGAAGCTACTTTTTTAAACGATAGAGAAGATTTATGCGAAAAAACAAAACACTCAACAGCTGAACAAGCAGCTACAATTGCAAATAATGCTAATGTAGAAAAGTTGGTGATAGGACATTACTCTAGTAGATATTCGAACTTAAAAGGCTTTAAAAAAGAAGCACAAGCCGTTTTTAAAAATGTAGAATTAGCTGAAGCTGGTAATTTACATTCTATAAATTCATTTCCTGTAAAAGTTCTAAATTAGTATTGATTGGTCGACAGCAACACTAACGTACAAGCAATTTCTGATTCTACCCCTTTTTCTTTTAAAAGCTTTATAAATTCAAAATTTTCTGTTCCTGGATTAAAAATCACTCTTCTAGGGCTTAATTCTAATATATAATTGTAGTACTCCTCTTGCCTTTTCGGATTTAAATATAAAGTTACTGTATCAATACCTTCAAACAATATTTTTTCAGTTTCAACAGTAACCGTATGTATGTTTCCTTTTCTTAAACCAATTGCCTTGGTATTTATATTTCTGTCTATTAATCTTTTAATAGCAATATTAGAATATCTAGTGGGATTTAAAGATGCTCCTACAACTAAAGTAGTTTTTTTCATAATTGTTAATGATTCGTTAAACTCTGTTAAAGATAGTAACAAAAGTTATCAATAACGAGTCTATTAGGCATCAAAACAATTTAAAATAAACAAAATGAAAAACATACTACTAATCCTTTTAACAGCATTTAGTGTCAATTTAATGGCACAAATGCCGAAAAGTAATTTACCCAAACCCGGCTTAGTTTCTGGTAAAGTAATCGACCAAGCAACTAAAGAGCCACTACCATATGTAAATATTATAATCAAAGATACTGCCAATAAAATTTTAACTGGTGGAATTACCAATGATAATGGGACATTTTCTATCAAAAATATTCCTGAAGGTAATAATCTTGTTGAAATTCAATTTATTGGTTACAAGACAGTCACAAAACCTATTGCTATTAACAACAAAAGAAGAAGAGTTAACTTAGGAACTATTGCGCTTACCGAAGACAGCACTACATTAGATGAAGTTGAAGTTCGTGCTGAAACATCAACAGTAACTCAAAAAGTAGATAGAAAAGTTATTAATGTAGGTAAGGATTTAACTTCTGCAGGAGCTACTGCTTCTGAATTATTAAATAATGTACAATCAGTTAGTGTAGATAGTCAATCTGGTAACATTAGTTTAAGAGGTAACGAAAATGTACGTGTTTTAGTAGACGGAAGACCAACTAACATTCCTGCTAGTCAGCTTTTAAAACAAATTCCTTCTACTTCAATTAAAAGTGTGGAATTAATCACAAACCCATCTGCAAAATACAATCCAGAAGGTATGAGTGGAATAATTAATATTGTTCTTAACAAAAATGCCAATATGGGCTTTAATGGTTCTATTAACACTGGTGTAGAGGCAGGACATTTTGTACGTTATAATGCAGGTACTAATATGAATTATAAAACTGGAAATGTTAACTTCTTTGGTAACTATGGTTATAGAGGAGGAGAAAGGTATAATTTCGGTTTTGTAAATAGCGAGTCTAATTATCAAGATTTTATTTTTACAAATGATAATCAATCTCATTTATTAAAATTAGGAGCTGATATTTATTTAGATGATAAAAACACTTTATCCTTCTATACTACTCAAAATTGGTTTGACAGCGATGCTAGCGGTCGTTCATTAATTTTTGATGAGAATGATGTTTTAACAAATAATGCGCCTAACTCTCAAACTTCTGATAGTCATAATCAGACTTATAATGTAAATTATAAAAGAGATTTTAAAAAGAAAGGACATAATATAGAATTCGAAGCTACTTATTCTATTAACAAAAGTCCTCAATTTTTAAGAAACAACGATTTATTAAATACAACAAATGGTACTTTAAACTATTTTAATGATATTAATAATGAAAGAAATAATACTTTAATTAATATTGATTATACAAACCCTATTTCTAAAAACGGAAAGTTAGAATTAGGTTTTGAATATAGAGTTGATGGTACTGAAAACACTAATATAACAAATCAACAGCGAGTTGATATTACAACTAACCCTATTAGCTTTGTTGATTTAGGTAATTCAGATTTTACTTACGATAGAGACATTTACTCTGGATACGTAAATTATGCACACAAATTGGGAAAAGTTAATATGCAATTAGGTGCTCGTTTAGAACAATTTGAAATTGAAGGTGTTTTTAATGGTTTAGATGAAAGTGGTCAATTAAGGAGTGAAAAAGTTACTGATGAAATTTTCACAGTGTATCCATCTGCATTCTTTACTTATAACCCTAACGACAAAGATCAATTTCAATTAAGTTATAGTAAACGAGTAGATAGACCTAGCATACAACAAGTAAATCCTATCAGAGAATGGAGTACACCTTTAATTACTTCTGTAGGAGAAGAAACTTTAAGACCTCAATTTACTAACTCTATTGAATTTAACTATACAAGAAAAGTTAAAGGAGGGTCGATTACTTTAGGAAGTTTTTACAGAAATATTACAGACGTAATTAATAGAGTAACAACTTTAGATAAAGACAATGTAAACCCAGAAGCTCAATTATTAACCTTTAGAAATTTTGATGATACTGATTCGTATGGTTTAGAGCTTTCTGCAAACTATAGAATCGCTAAATGGTGGCGTGCAAATGCTAGTATGGATTTTTACTCTCAAAAGCAATTCGGAACAACAGAATTAGACAATCCAAATGCTGAAAGATTAGAAGTACAAAATGAAGTTTTTAATGCTCGTATTAGCAATAGTTTTACTGTAAATAAAAGATTACGTTTACAATTATTCGCTATGTATCGTGGACCTAGAAAAGATATTCAATGGGATGTAGACGCTATGAAGATGGTTAACGTTGGAGCTAATTATTCAGTATTTAAAGGGAAAGGAAATATTACTTTTAGAGTAAATGACATTTTCAATACAATGAGATTCAAATTTAATTCTGACAACTTATTTCCACAAAACGGACGTTTTAAATGGGAAAGTAGAACTACTTTCTTAGGATTCAACTATAGATTTGGTGGCGGTAAAAACAAAGCTAAACAACGCAGAAGAAGAGATAATAATGAAAAACAAGGAGGTGGAGGTTTCTTTTAAACCTTAAAGCTCTAAGTAAAAAATCCGAAGCTAATGCTTCGGATTTTTTTTTATACTATTAATTATGTAATTTTTTATTACCAACGAATCACTACAGATCCCCAAGTAAATCCACTACCAAAAGCAGCTAAAACTACTAAATCATTATCTTTTATTTTTCCTTTTTCCCAAGCTTCAGTTAAAGCTATAATAACAGAAGCTGCAGTAGTATTACCATACTTCATAATGTTATTATACACCTTATCATCTGATAATTGGAACTTCTTTTGGATAAACTGTGCAATACGTAAATTCGCTTGGTGAGGAATTAACATATCAATATCATCCTTTTCTAATCCGTTTGCTTGTAATCCTTCAACAATGGCTTCAGAAAAACGTCCGATTGCATGTTTAAATACAAACTGACCATTCATATAAGGATAGTAAGAAACATCATCTGGATCGTTCTTTTCTAAAATTTCAGGAACCCAACGTCCTGTAGATGGTCCTTCTAAAACTAACTCTTTAGCATGCTTACCTTCTGAATGCAAATGAGAAGATAAAATTCCTTTTCCTTCTTCTTCTGTACGAGAAAGTACGGCAGCTCCTGCTCCATCACCAAAAATAACTGTTACACCTCTACCTCTAGTTGATTTTTCCAATCCTCCTGAATGATTCTCAGCACCAATTACTAGAATGTTTTTATACATTCCTGTTTTAATAAACTGATCTGCAACAGACATAGCATATATAAATCCAGAACACTGATTACGAACATCTAATGCACCAATAGTTGGCATATCTAACATATCTTGTACTTGAACTCCTCCTCCTGGAAAATACATATCCGGACTCAACGTAGCGAAAATGATAAAATCAATATCATCTTTAGTTAAACCAGCACGCTCAATCGCAATTCTAGACGCTTTAGCTCCCATAACCGCAGTAGTATCTTCAGTTTTTGGGTCTATCCATCTACGCTCTTTAATACCAGTTCTTTCTTGAATCCACTCATCAGAGGTATCCATAAACTCTTTTAAGTCATTATTAGTCACCACATTATCTGGCACATAATAACCTAAACCTGTTATTTTTGAATTATACATAATTTTTATGTTGATTTTTTATTTGTTTGCAAATTTGTAGCTTGTAAAAATAGTGATTTTAAAGTTTTCTTACAATCCATGATATTTTACTTGATAATTAAAAAGTTATAAGTAAAAAAGTTAGATTTGCTCCTTAAAAAATTGAACATGAAACTAAACACCCCTTTTCTTAAAAAAATCACCTTCCTTTTACTTTCTTTATTTTTCATACTTTCTTGTGATAAAGATGATATTCCTCAAAAACAAACAACAGGAGTTAATACTGGAATTGAAGCTATTAATAATGAAACTTCTCGATTAGATAAAGTTTTAACTTCAGAAAGCATTACTACTAATTTCAGTATTACAGTTATTGATGAAGATAATAATTCAATCAGTAATGCCACTGTTAAAATAGCTAATAAAGAAAGCCATACAAACAATAATGGCTTTACTCTAATAGAGAATATAACAGTAAATAAAGATTTTCAAGCAATTAATGTTAATGCTAATGGATATACTCCTAGTATAAAAACAATAACTCCATCAACTAACGGAGTTTCAAATGTTACTGTTACATTATTAAAACCAACCTTTATTAAAATATTTTCAGCTGCTGAAGGCGGAGTAGTATCAAATGATAATATTTCAATTGAATTTCCTAAAGATGCAATCGCTGATCAAAATGGAAATTTATACGAAGGTGAAGTTAAAACTACCGTTACTTATTATAACCCAAATTCAGAAACTTTTGTTCAGTCTATGCCAGGAACATTAGTTGGGTTAGATGATAGTAATTCACTGCAATCTTTAATTTCTAAAGGAATGATTAAAGTTGATTTAACTGATAATTCAGGGAACGAACTAGAAATTTTTGAAGGCAAAGAAGCTACTATTAAATTACCTGCTGGTAATAATGATCCTACAACTATACCTTTTTGGCATTTAAACGAAGAAAAAGGACTTTGGGTACAAACAGGAACCGCAACTAAAAATGGTAATCAATATATTGCTAGTGTTAAACATTTCTCCACATATAATTTAGATGTTCCAGGAGAAACTATTGATTTAACTGTTGTTTTAAAAGATACTAATAATAATCTTTTAGCTAATCAAAAAGCAATATTAAAAGCGACTAATAGTAATGGTTCTTACGAAATTGAAGTAGAAACAGACAATAAAGGAGAGTTTACAGTAATTAAAGCTCCTAAAGGTGCTAATTATAATTTAAACATAATTACAGACTGTGAAACAATTACATTACCTGTTGGTATTATAAATCAGACTACTCAAAAAGAATTTTTAGTAAGCTTTAATAACGCTAGATACTTAACTTTAAATGGAGTATTAAACAAATGTAATAATGAAATTTGGGCTAATAAAGTTTTTACTATTGAATTAGAAAACGGTAATCAACAAGATTTAGTGACAGCTTATGCCGACACTGAAGGAAAATATAGTATAACAAAAGTTTTATGTAATTATGATACAACTACAACTTACAAAGGAAAAATTAGAGTTATCAATGGGGTAAATGATATTATAAAAGAGAATGATTTTATTTTTAATGTAAATAATTTAATTAAAAACATTATAGTTTGTAATGGTGCTGTAGAGATAGTTAACGAACGCATTTATGAAGGCGATTATGAAATTAATTCTGATCAAGATCTTGAAGAATTTATTGCAGGAAATTACACTAAAATTACTGGTACTTTAGAAATAGAAAATATTACTGCTACAGATTTAACCGGTTTAGAGAATTTAACTATTGTAGAAGATTATTTGTATATAAGATATAATAATAATTTAATTAATCTTAAAGGTTTAGAGAACCTAATTAAAGTTAATACATTTTTAGTTATTACTAGTAACTCTAGTTTAGTAAACTTACAAGGTATAGAGAAACTTACAGATACGGATATTTTAATTGATAGTAATACTAACTTAACTAGTTTAAAAGGTATTGAAAACATTAAAATTACAGACGAATATGCTAAAGAATTTAACTTTACTATAGCTAATTCTGACTTACTTACAGATATAACAGCTTTAAGCCATTTAGAAGAGTTTCAAACGTTAATCATTGCTAATCATGCAATATTACAAAACTTATCTGGTTTAGAATCTCTTAAGAAACTTAGTTCTTTAGTTATATCAAACAATAAACTATTAAATAATTTAAATGGATTGGAGAATCTTTCTGAATTAGGAACCATTGAAATTACAGACAATGTGAGTTTAATTAATTTTTGTAGTTTAAATACTCAAATGATTTCAAATATTGATGACACAGAAACAATAGTTACTGATCCAATTAGTAACATTACTTATACTATTTCTGATTTTGAAATATTAGAGAATAATTATAATCCTACAAAACAAGATCTTTTAAATGGTAATTGTAATCAATAGAGGCTTTCACTAAATAATACTTATAAAAACAACTCTAAAATGCCATCTTGTCACAAAATTTATTTTGGTATTTTTTTTGACTACTATATTATCAGAAAATAATATCAAACAAAATATATAATTATGAGTAAAGGAAACATTAATGTATCGGTAGAAAATATATTTCCACTGATTAAAAAATTCTTGTATTCTGATCACGAAATCTTTTTACGTGAATTAATTTCTAACGGAACAGACGCTACTACAAAATTAAAACACCTAATTTCTATAGGTGAAGCAAAAACTGAATTAGGAGATGCTAAAATTGAAATTAGCATTGATAAAGACGCTAAGACTTTAACTATTAAAGATCAAGGTTTAGGTATGACTGCTGATGAGGTTGAAAAATACATCAATCAGATTGCATTCTCTGGTGCTGAAGAGTTTTTAGATAAATACAAAGATGATAAAAATGAAACAGGAGTTATTGGTCACTTCGGTTTAGGTTTTTATTCAGCTTTTATGGTAGCTGATAAAGTAGAATTAATTACTAAATCATTTAAAGACGAACCAGCTGCACACTGGACATGTGATGGTTCTCCTGAGTTTACTTTAGAAGCGCACGACAAAGCTGACAGAGGTACAGAAATCGTTTTACATATCGCTGAAGATTCTTTAGAATTCTTAGAAGAGGCTAAAATCAATGGTTTATTAAATAAATACAATCGTTTTAACCAAGTGCCAATTAAATTTGGAACTAAAAAAGTAAACGATCCTTCGCACGAACCTCAAACAACTAAAGATGCTGACGGTAAAGAAACAAAAGAACCACACAGACAAATTGAGGTAGATAACATCATCAACAATACAAATCCGGCTTGGACTAAGAAACCAGCAGATTTAGAAGCTGAAGATTATACAAACTTCTATCGTGAATTGTATCCAATGCAATTTGAAGAATCTTTATTCCACATTCACTTAAACGTAGATTATCCGTTTAATTTAACCGGAATTTTATTCTTCCCTAAGCTATCTCAAAACTTAGATATGCAAAAGGATAAAATCCAGTTATATCAAAACCAAGTATTTGTAACGGATAATGTAGAAGGAATTGTTCCTGACTTTTTACAAATGTTGAAAGGAGTTATCGATTCTCCAGATATTCCATTAAACGTTTCTCGTTCGTATTTACAAGCAGACGGAGCTGTTAAGAAAATCTCTGGTTATATTACTAAAAAAGTAGCTGATAAACTTTCTTCTTTATTCAAGAAAGATCGTGCTGATTTTGAGCAAAAATGGAATGATATAAAAGTGATTATCGAATACGGAATGTTATCGGAAGATAAATTCTTTGACAAAGCTAAAAAGTTCGCTTTATATCCAACAGTAGCTGATTCTTACTTTACGTTTGATGAATTAGTTGAGAAAACAAAAGATGCTCAAACTGATAAAGATGGAAATCACGTAATTTTATATGCTTCTAACAAAGATGCACAACATAGTTATATTCAAGAGGCAACGGCAAAAGGATATGAAGTGTTGTTATTAGATTCTCCAATAGTATCTCATTTAATGCAAAAACTAGAAACTTCTGGTGAAACTAAAGTTCAGTTTACGCGTGTAGATGCAGATCATATTGATAACTTAATCAAGAAAGACGATACGGTTATTTCTAAACTTACTGATGAAGAAAAAGAGAAATTAAAACCAGTTATCGAAGGAGCTGTAAACAATTCAAGCTATACAGTTCAATTGGAATCTATGGATTCTTCTAGTTCTCCTTTCTTAATTACAGTTCCAGAATTTATGCGTCGTATGAAAGAGATGCAAGCTTCAGGTGGCGGTGGAATGATGGGGATGGGTAATTTACCAGAAATGTACAATTTAGTTGTAAATACAAATCACCCATTAGTTTCTGAAATTTTAAACGCTAATGAAGAAGATCAAAAACGTTTAACAACACAAGCATTTGATTTAGCAAAATTATCTCAAAACTTATTACATGGTGAAGAGTTAACAAACTTTATTAAACGTAGTTATGAGTTAATAAAATAAGTAACATAGTTACTTTAATATTTTAAAACCTCTTTGTTTATTCAAAGAGGTTTTTGTTTTTTTGTAGCAATCAACTACAAAAAAATTACTATGAATAACGATCCCAAAAGTTCAAAATTCAAGGAACTTCTAGACAAGCTTCAACAAGAAAGTTGGCAGTTAGAGTTACTTATAACTGGTTTTGCCATTTTCGGACTAATCAATTTAATTGAGCCTATTCAAGCTGCTTTAAATGAATCTAAAGCACTCCAAAGCTACGGAAGGTTTTTCTACCCAATTATTATAACCGCTTGTTATATATTAATCATTAACCTTGTAATTCATGTTATTTTAAGAGGTTTATGGATTGGTGCCATTGGACTAAGATATGTTTCTAATGACATTGATTATGATGAGTTAAATTACAGCAAACGTTTTACAAATTATCTAAAGAAAAAAGTAGGCTCTTTTGATGGATATATTGCTCGTTTAGAAAATTACTGTAGTATTCTATTTGCTGTTACTTTTTTAACACTATTCTATCTAATATCATTTTTCTTAGTTTTTTTCTTGTTAATGATAGCTGCTAATTTCTTTATAGAATCTGGTTTTTTTTCAAAATTTGTAGGAGTTACAATTTTTGGTTTTTTCTCTATTTTCTTTTTATTTCTATGTATTATTGTTTTTATAGACTTTATAACACTTGGTTATTTAAAGAAAAAAGAATGGTCTTCTTTTTTATACATGCCTATTTACAAAGTGTTTAGTATAATAACTTTATCGTTTCTATATAGACCTTTAGTATACAATCTTTTAGACAATAAGTTTGGTCGACGAATAGCCTTCTTATTACTTCCTTTATACATGTCTATCTTATATATTAGTACTTTAGATAATGTTAGATCTAATTATTTATCTATAAATTCACATTCTTCAGTAAACTATTCTAACAATAACAACTACCTTGATTTACTTGAAAAAAATGAGTTTGTAAAAAATGTTGCAATACCAACTAAAATAGTTAACAAACCTTATATAACTGTTTTTATTCCTTTTAAAAAAGAAACAGAAGATATTATTTTACAAAACAACAAAAAATTAGTTCCAGAAAAAGACGAAAGAGGTTTAAACAATCGTTTTTTTAAATCTTTCTCAAAGAAAAAAGGTTACTCACAAAAAAGAGACAGTATTTATAGTAAATATTTAGCTACTTTCAATAATACTTATAATATCGCAATTGACACAATCAAATTCTCTTCAGACTTCATCATAAACAAAACTAACAAACAACTTGGTTTTGAAAGTATAGTCTCCTTAAAAGACATTCAAGAAGGAAAGCACTTAATATCTATCAAAAGAAAAGTATTAAACTCAGAAACTCAAAAAGAAGAAATAGAAAGAGTTGCAGAAATTCCTTTTTGGTATTACAAGAGTAATTAGTTTTTAACAATTCCTTAGATTTTCTTTTTGGTATCTTTGTTTGCAATCAAAATACAATACCATGAAGAAAATCTTCTTAACCATAGTAGCTATTGCTACTTTATTTGTTTCTTGTAAAGAAGAAAAAAAGGAAGTTGTTAATACTCCTGTTAAAGAGAATACAGCTTTTAATCAGTTATTAAAAGACTATAATGAAGGAAAACTAAAGTTAAATCCACTAAATGCAACCTTTGCAGGAGACAATCGTTTTAATGATCGGTTTCCTAATTTTTTATCTGATGAATACGGTCAAAAAAGCAATCAATTTTTTAAAGACTATAAAAATAAATTAGCTCAGTTTAAAAATGAAGACTTAACTGAAAGTCAGCAAATGAGTAAAGCTGTTTTAGATTGGGATTGTAATATAGCTCTAGCTCAATCTAGTTTTAAAAATGACCTATTAATGCCTATTAACCAAATGTGGACGGTTAATTTAACAATGGGACAATTAGCAAGCGGAAGCAGTGCACAACCTTTTAAATCTCTTACAGATTATAAAAATTGGTTAAGCAGGCTAGAGCAATATAACACATGGTTACAATCTGCAGAAACTAGAATGAAACAAGGAATTAAAGAAGGTTACGTATTACCAGCTTCATTAATTAAAAAAGTAATTCCACAATTTGAAGGTTTATCAAACACTAAATTAGATGAGCACTTATTTTATTCTCCTATTAAAAAATTTCCATCAGATTTTTCTGAAGAAGATAAAAAGAAGTTAACTGAAGAATATGCTAGTTTATTAAATGAAAAATTAATTCCTTCATTTAAATCAATGTATAATTTCTTAAAAACCGATTATTTAAAAGCTGGTTTAAAAGAAAGTGGAATCTCTGCAATTCCTAATGGAAAAGCTTATTACGATCATGCTATAAAAAACTATACTACAACTAACATGACTGCTAAAGAAATTCATGAACTTGGATTAACAGAAGTTGCAAGAATTTTAGCAGAAATGGAAAAAGTTAAAGAGGAAGTTGGTTTTAAAGGAACATTAAAAGAGTTTTTTAATGACGTTCGTGAGAATAAGAAACTAATGCCTTACACTACTCCAAAAGAAATTATCGATAATTTTAATGCGATTCATGAAAAAATGAAACCGCAATTAGAAAAATTATTTGGTAACAAGCCTAAAACTCCATTTGTAGTAAAGCAAACAGAAAAATTTAGAGAAGCCTCTGCTAGTGCAGAGTATAATCCAGGATCTTTAGACGGAACGCGTCCTGGTGTTTTTTATACTCCAATTCCAGATGCAAGCAAATACAATGTGTTTTCAGACGAAGCCTTGTTTTTACATGAAGCGATTCCTGGGCATCATTATCAAATTTCTTTAACGCAAGAAAATCAAGATTTACCAGACTTTAGAAAAACACTTTGGTATAGCGCTTATGGTGAAGGTTGGGCTTTATATACAGAAAACTTAGGAAAAGAATTAGGATTATATACAGATCCTTATCAATATTTTGGGATGTTAGGTATGGAAATGCACAGAGCAATTCGTTTAGTAGTTGATACTGGCTTACACTCAATGGGTTGGACTCGTGAACAAGCTATTCAATACTCTTTAGATAATGAAGCTGAAAGTGAAGCGAGTATTATTTCTGAAATTGAACGTTATATGGCTAATCCTGGACAAGCATTGTCTTATAAAATAGGTCAATTAAAGATTAGAGAGTTGCGAGCTAAAGCTAAAACAGCATTAGGCGATAAATTTGATATTCGCGAATTCCATAATCAGGTTTTAGAAACTGGGTGTATTCCGTTAGCTCTGTTAGAAAATAAAATTGATAACTGGATTTCTTCTCAAAAACAAAGGTAAAATCCCTTTTATAAAAAAGAAATTTCATTTAAATAAAACATGTAAAAACCACCTAATTAAAATAAGGTGGTTTTTTAGTTTTGTAACTCAAATAGTATTTTCCATTTTTCCTCTTATTACCTAATAAAATTAGTAATCAATTAACCAAAAATAAAATGAAAAAAACTATTACCTTTTTAACAATCTGTTTAGCTATTAATTTAGGAATTAGTCAAAATGTACACATTCCAGATGCCAATTTTAAAGCTGCTTTATTAACAGCTCCTAATACAGGAATAGACACTAATGGTGACGGAGAAATTCAAGTTTCAGAAGCACAAGCATGGAACAGTCCTATTGATGTTACCAATAAAAACATTTCTGACCTTACTGGTATTGAAGCATTTATTAATATTGACATTTTAGCCTGTGGTGGAAATAATTTAACTAGTTTAAATCTAAATCAGAATACTAAATTAGAAAGGTTATTTTGCATGAATAACCAAATAGGTAACTTATCATTATATAACAATACTAGTTTAACTCTTTTGTACTGTTATAACAATAACTTAACAAGATTAAATGTTTCGAACAATAACAATAGTATATTAACTATTTTTAATGCTTCAAATAATCCTAATTTAAAATGTATTCAGGTTGATAGATATTTTACTCCACCAAGTTCTTGGGTAAAAGACGCTATAGCTGTTTATAGTGGATTTCCTTGTAAGCTAACTATAGATCCAATAAGAACTCTGCATGCACCAACTATTGGAGTATTAGGAGGTCCTTTAAAAACTACAGAGGATACTAACATATATCCAAACCCAACTAGTGATGTATTATCTATTAAAAGTACAGAAACAATTAAAAAAGTAGAAGTATATACCTTAAATGGTAATAAGGTCTTTGAATCAAAATCGAAATCTTTAAATATTTCCAAATTAGAAAAAGGAATATACTCAGTAAGGATTGTTTCTGATAAAAACGAATCTATTTACAGAAAGTTAATAAAAGAATAAATTTCTTTATTTAAAATATTCTTTTTACAAAATCCAGAGTTTTAAAACTCTGGATTTTGTATTTTAGAAATCTTATTATTACTACTCATGAGAAAACTATTACTATCGCTATTTATTACTTCTTTTTCTTTTGCTCAAACCAATACTGAAGTTCATTTATTTGATCTTAAATCTGAAAATGGAAAATGGGAAGTTTTGAACGGAAAAAATATTTCAAATAATGATGGATATGATAGTCAACCACATTTTTATGATGAAAACACAATCATATTTGCTACTACTAGAAAAGGGCAAACTGATATTTTAAAATATTCGATTGATAGCGGTGAAAAAAGTTTTATTAATAATACTATCAATGGTAGCGAATATTCACCGCAACGAATTCCTGGTTCAAAAAATATATCTGCTGTTAGACTAGATAAAGATGGACTACAACGTTTTTATCAATATGACTTTAAAACTGGTAAAGACACTGAACTAATCAGAGATTTAGTAGTTGCATACCCAATGTGGTATGATAAAAACACAGTTATATCATCAGTTATTGTAAATGATAGTTTGCATGTTTTTATAAGCAATTTAAAAAAGAAAACAAATACAACTATTACCAAACAAACTGGTCGTTCTTTTCATAAAATTCCAAATTCTAACTTGGTTAGTTTTATGAAACAAAATAAAGAGAATTGGGAAGTTTGGTCACTCAATCCAATTTCAAAAGAAACTAAAAAAGTTACTTCAACAGGTACTAGTCAAGATATGTGTTGGTTACCAAACGGAACCATTTTAGTTGCTTATCAGAATATGATTTTACAATATAATCCTAAAACGAATAAAAAATGGAGTGTATTTCATAAATTTAAAGATGAAAATATTAATAATATTTCAAGAATTACAGTAAATAAAAGTGCTACTAAATTAGCTCTTGTTGCTGAAGTTTCTCCTAGAATGTTAGCTCAAGAACAATTAGAAGGCTATAACAAAAGAGATATTGAAGCTTTCTTAAAACCTTATGCTAAAAACGTAAAAGTATATACTTATCCTGATAAATTAAACTACGAAGGAATTGAAGAAATGCGTAAACGTTACGCTCCTATGTTTGAGAAAACAAAAGATTTACACTGTAAAATTACAAGTAGAATTGTTAAAGGCAATGTTGTTATAGATGAGGAGTTAGTAACAGCAAATGGTAACACTTTTAAAGCAGTTGCCATTTATGAAATTACCAATGGTAAAATAAGTTCGGTTCGTTTTGTTAGGTAAATTAACTTCCTAATTTATTAGTAAAATGACTCTTTAAAAAGTGTACTTGTACTAAAACTAATATTGCAAGAAAAACAAATGAATATATTGTGGTAGTTGATACCGATAAAGAAACATCTGTAAAAAGACTTGGCATTTCTAAACTTGGCAGATAAGAATACCCTACTTTATCTAAAATACTTTCTGTACTTTCAGATGATTTAAACGGAATAAACAACAATGCTAACAAAGTACCTAAAACAACAAACCATGCTTTTTTAGATATTAATGGTGTAGCCTTGTATAGTGTTGTATTTTCTACTTTTAAAATACTTTGCATAATTGTATTTGTAAAATCTAATGAAGGTGTTTCTACTTCAACTTCTTTTATATACTTTTTTGCAAATGCATCTAATTCTTCAATATGTTTATTTTCTCCCATAATGATTGATTAATTCGGGTTCTACTTTTCGTTGTACTATCGTTAATAATCTTTTTCTAGCTCTGTGTAACTTTACTTTTACATTAGCTTCAGAAAAATCTGTAACATCAATAATTTCTTTTAAGCTTAATTCATCAAAATAAAACATCCATAAAATAGTACGTTCGTCTTCAGGTAAATCTTGCATACATTGTTTAATTACTACTGCGCGTTCTTTCTTTTCAATCGATTCTAAAATTCCTTCAGTAGTTTTAATTTTATTAATCGTTACTTCATCAATTGTATCAGTATTATACTTGTTTTTTCTTTTTTTTAAAGCATCTAAGCAAGTTCGGTACGCTATTTTATAAATCCAAGTAGAAAACTTAGATTCTCCTTTAAACTTGCTTAAATTTTTATATACTTTTATAAAAGTATCTTGACTGACTTCTTCTGCCTCTTCTTTATTCTGCATCATTTTAAAAGCCAAAGTATACACCATTACTTTATACTTATCTACAAGAGTAGCATAGGCATTAGTGTTTCCTTTTAAGATCTTTTCTATGTAAAGTTGGTCGTTAATAATGGTTGATTTTACATCTTAGACTTTACTATATTATAAAAGGTTACAACTTTTTACAAAAAACTTTTTTTCTAATTTTTTGTAACCTTTTTAAAAAGCATACTGTCTTACTTGCAAACACATAAAAATAATCATTTAAAAACAATTTATAATGGACGCAGAAATTTTTATCCCAATTAGCATGTTTGCTGCAATCTTCGGAATCGTTTATTTATATTTCACTACTAGACATAAAGAACGTTTAGCTTTAATTGAAAAAGGTGCTGATGCATCAATCTTTATGAGTGGTAAAAAAAGTAGCAGTTTCGGAAGATTTTTTATTTTAAATCTATCTCTTTTATTAATGGGTATCGGATTAGGCGTTTTCTTAGCTTTACTTTTAGATACTTATACTGCAATGGATGAAGACGCAATTTACCCTGCTTGTATTTTCTTTACGGGTGGTTTAGGTTTATTTGCAGGTTTTAATCTTACTAAGAAATTAGACACAGAATAAACCTTACTCTATACATCTTTAAAACCACCTTATAATAAGGTGGTTTTTTTATTTTAAAAAAGAAAGTATCTTTAACTCAAGACTAACAAACTATGAGTAACGATTACAAAAACAAAAACTTTAAACAATTATTAGATAAGCTTCAACAAGAAAGCTGGCAGTTAGAACTTATTATTTCTGGTTTCGCAATTTTTGGATTATTTACTGCATTTCCTCAAATAGATGCAGCTTTAAAAGTTGCCGAGAACGATAAACATATTTACGCGTTTGTTCTACTTCTTGTTGCATATATTGCTTGTTATATTCTCATCTTTAACTTACTTGTACATGTAATTTTAAGAGGCTTGTGGATTGGAGCCTTAGGATTACGATATATTTCTGGAGATATCGAATTTGATGAACTTAATTATCAAAATAAGTTTACCAACTACTTAAAAAAGAAAATTGTTTCATTTGACAGGTATGTAGCTTCTTTAGAAAATTATTGTAGTGTTTTATTTGCAACTTCTTTCCTTTTAATTTTTTATGTAATATCTATTACAATCATCATAGTATCTTTTGTTTTAGTAGCTACTTATATTCTTTCTAATGATAGCTTACCTGAAGGATTCAGAACTGTTTTGGGTATCATTTTAATGCTAATTATTAGCATAGGTTCATTTTTAGTTTTTATTGATTTTATTACACAAGGATACCTTAAAAAGAAAAAGTGGCTTTCAAAAATATATTTTCCTTTTTATTGGATCTTTAGTTTTTTAACGCTTTCATTTTTATATAGACCATTGGTTTACAATTTCTTAGACAATAAATTTACTAAACGACTTATCTTATTTTTAATCCCTATTTATATAGTTATATCTATTTTTAGTTCGGTAAACTATCAAAAATCAAACTACTTATCTAGTGCAAAACTCAATTCTAAATTACACATTGATAACAGAGAGTATGAAGATTTAAGAATAAAAGAGAATGATTTTGTTAAAACCGCTAGTATCCAATCAAAAGTTATTACCCAACCTTATATAAAATTCTTTAATGTATTTAAAGAAAATGTTGAAAATAGAATCTATAACTATAACCCTTCTTTAAAACCTGAAGAAGACAATAGAGGGTTTAAGATAGGTAATAAGATTTCTATTAATAAATCTATTTCACGCAAAAAAAGAGATAGCTTAGCTATAGCGTACTTAAAAACTGTTAACGAAATGTATCATATTAAAATTGACACTATTCAGTACAAAACGGATTTTTTAATTAGTAAAAACAAACAAAATCAAACTGGATTTGAAACGTATATACCAACCAATAAACTTAGTGAAGGAAAACATATATTAAAGTTATTTAGAAAGAGAATAAGAAATAAGGATACGATATCAATTACAGATGTGGTAATTCCTTTTTGGTTTTTTAAAGATTAGTTTGATATGAATACAATTTAAAACGTCTAACCTATAGGTTAACCTTAAAACTTATTTAAATGAAAACATTTATAACTACTCTTTTCTTAGTTCTTTCAGTCTTTATATCAGCACAAACAAATACCAAAATCTATGATATTATAAATGCTGTTTCTACTGATAGAATTAAAGCAGATATCACAACTTTAGCTAACTTTGGAACACGCCATACATTAAGCGATACAATTTCTAACACACGTGGAATTGGAGCTGCACGAAGATGGATTAAATCTGAATTTGAAAACATTTCAAAAAACTGTAATAATTGCTTGGACGTTTTTTATCAAAAAGACTTACTAGAAAAAGGAACTAACAAAAGAATTACAAAAGATGTTTGGGTAGTTAATGTTGTCGCTATTCAAAAAGGAACTAAAAACCCGAATAATTATATTATTATGAGTGGTGATATAGATTCTCGAATTTCAGATCCGAATGATTTTACAAACGATGCTCCTGGAGCAAACGACAACGCATCTGGAATGGCTGGAGCTATAGAAGCTGCTCGAGTACTCAGTAAATATAAATTTGATAATAGTATTATTTACGTTGGTTTGTCAGGTGAAGAACAAGGGCTTTTTGGCGGTAAAGGTTTAGCTGCCTATGCCAAAGAAAAAGGTTGGAATATTTTAGGTGTCTTGAATAACGATATGATTGGAAACATAAAAGGAGTAGATGGTATTATCGATAATCGAACATTTAGAATTTTTAGCGAACCAACCCCTCCAACCGAAACAGAGCATCAACGAAGAGCAAGACGTTTTTATGGTGGTGAAGTAGATGGTATTTCACGTCAATTAGCGCGTTATATATATAAAACTACCAATGCATACATGCCAGAAATGAATCCGAAAATGGTATATCGTTTAGATCGATTTGGTCGAGGTGGTCATCATCGTCCGTTTAATGATGCTGGTTATCCAGGAATCCGAATTATGGAAGCTCATGAAAATTACCCCCAACAACACCAAGATATTCGAAACGAAAACGGAATTGAATATGGGGATAAGCTAAAATTTGTAAACTTTGATTATGCTAAAAAACTTACTGCTGTTAATGCCATTAATCTAGCTTCTATTGCCACTGCTCCTATTTCTCCTAAAAATGTTTCTATTGGTGGAATTGTAGAACCTTCAGCAAAATTAAAATGGGATAGTGTTGAAGGAGCTAAAGGTTATAAAATATATTGGAGAGATACAACCTCTCCGACATGGGATCATAACAGATATGTTGGAAACATTAACGAATTTACTTTAGAAGGAATTGTGATTGATAATTATTTCTTTGGAGTTTCGGCTGTTGGAAAAGACGGACATGAAAGTATCGTTAGCTTCCCTTCAAAAATAATTAGATAATGATTAAGGCAAAACCACAACTTTATTTTAAAACAGATACTAAATGGAGAGCTTGGTTGCAAGACAATTATGAAAACTCTAATGGAATTTATTTAATTCTCTATAAAGTTGAAACTAAAATTCCATCTATGCGTTGGGAAGAAGCTGTAAAAGTTGCTTTATGTTATGGTTGGATAGATTCTACTGTAAAAAGTTTAGGGGGTGGTAAGCGTCAACAATACTTTTGTAAAAGAAAACCAAAAAGTGTTTGGAGTGCAGTAAACAAAAAATACATCAAAGAGCTTTCTTCTAAAAATTTAATCCATGAATCTGGATGGAAGTCAATTAATATTGCAAAAGAAAATGGTTCTTGGGTTGCATTAGATGATGTTGAAAACTTAGTAATTCCTCCAGAATTACAAATGGAATTTGATAAAAACTCAACAGCTTTTACAAACTATCAAAACTTTGCTCCATCTTATAGAAAAGGATATTTATATTGGTTAAATCAAGCCAAAAGAGAAACTACTCGTCAAAAAAGAGTTACAGAAATTATTAGTCTTTGTGAGAAGAATATAAAAACAAGAGGTACATGGTAAAAGTTCTCATTACTGGCGGTACTGGTCTAATTGGTCAGCATCTACAAAACACTTTAATAAATAATAATATTGAAGTAGCTGTTCTTACACGTACCCCTAAAAAGAGTAATGAGTTTCGTTGGAATCTTAACGAAAACTATATAGATAAAAATGCTTTTAATAATATTACTCATATCATTCACCTAGCTGGAGCTGGTATTGCAGATAAGCGTTGGACTCTAAAAAGAAAAAAAGAACTTATTAATAGTAGAGTAAAGTCAACTTCTCTTCTATTAAAAAAAATAACAGACCACAAAGTACCTTTACAAGGTTTTATTTCTGCTTCTGGAATTGGTTATTATGGTGCTGTAACTTCTGATAAAATATTTACTGAAGAAGATGCTCCTAAAAACGATTTCATTTCTACTATTTGTTCACAATGGGAAAAATCCGCTCATCAATTTAAAAATATAGATGTTCCCCTTACTATTTTAAGAACAGGAGTAGTTCTTACCAAAAAAAATGGTGCTTTAAGTAAAATGAACTCTCCTTTATTTTTATCTGCTTTAGGAACCGGAAAACAATACGTTCCTTGGATTCATATTGATGATTTATGCAATTTATATCTTGAAGCAATTCTTAACGATAATTTTAAGGGTATTTATAATGCTGTAGCGCCAGAACATCAAACCAATGAAAGCTTTTCCAAAACATTAGGAAACATCATTAAAAAACCTGTTTTACCAATGAATGCGCCATCTTTTATTTTAAAAACAGCCTTAGGCGAAATGGCATATATGTTATTAAATGGAAGCCGTGTTTCTGCTGAAAAAACAAAGCAATTTTATAATTTTGTTTACCCTGACTTAGTTACAGCTTTAAACAATATTTATCATGAATAACAAACTTAAAAATCCTGTTTGGCATTCTTTAAAAGAAACACATAAAAACTTTGCTATTCAATATGATGAAGTTCATTTTTATGACCCTAATATTTGTCCTTTTGGAGCATTTACAAATACAGAAAAAACTAAAGATGCTATAAATGAGTATGCCAAACTAACTGATAAATTCTTTTTAGTTTCTGAAAATGAAATTCCAATCTATGATACATCGAAAATAATACTTCATAAAAAAATTGATGGAGTTCAAATGGTTTTACAAAACCTACAAGAGATTGATATTACAGAAGAAATCATTCCATTAACAGAAAATCATATTGATGAAATTTATAATCTCGTTTGGCTTGTGATGCCTGGATATTATAAAAAACGAACTTTTGATATGGGAAAGTACTTTGGTATTTTTAAAAATAATCAATTAGTGAGTATTACTGGGCAAAGGATGCAAACTAATGATTTTATAGAGATTAGCGCGGTAGTAACTCATCCTGAATACACAAAGAGAGGTTATGCTAAACAATTAACACAATACGTTACTAAAGACATTTTAAAAGATAAAAAGCATCCTATTTTACATACCGACAAAGGGAATCCTGCAATTAAACTATATGAAAAACTTGGGTATGAAATTATTCGAGATATGAATTGGTGGTATTTTCATAAAAAATAAAAGCTCAGACAATGTCTGAGCTTTTAAGTTTATTTAGATAGCTCGGGAACTGAAGTATAAATAAAATCTCCATGAATTGGAGTAAAATATTTTTCCATTTTTTTACCAAATTCTTTTCTTTCTGTTTCGTCTGACTTATATGCTTTAAACAAGTCACCGTTCGTTTTTCCTAATTGATCTAAATCTTCCATCGATTCTACAGCAAAAACTCTTAAAAACTCTGTTTTATCACTTCCCCAAGCATGCCCATGTTGAAAGTAACCTTTAACTTTATCATTCTTTTTAATCACATTATCAACATACTCATTGGTTAAACTATCAAATTCTTCTTTAGATCCATCTTCTGGAAATGCAAAATGACTTTTAACCACTAACCAAATTAATTCTTTATTTGCATCTTCTGGTTTTAACTGTTTTGCCTTCCCTATTGGAGCATAAATTTCATCGGAATGATTAACAGAATAATAGGCGTCTTTCTTTTTAAAGTAAGCTTTTCTTTTTGCTTCATCCGGCCAATGTGCTTTTACTAGTTCTCCGTTACGCTTATTTGCTTTATCAATAGCTTCCCAAGAATCATAAGCGTTTACAAAAATAACCTCTGAATTATCAGGTGTATATCTATGCAAATAAACAAATGAGCCTAAAAGGTGTTCATTCTTTTTGGTAACGTTATCTAAAAACTCTTTTTCAACTGCAATCCATTTATCTTTATCGAAATTTTCATAGTCCATATTCCAATGTCCCGTTGTTACGGTAATATACTTTGGTCTTTTGTTCTCATCTTGAGAATAACTGGTTGATGAAGAAACTAAAAATAGTAAGACTACTATTAATAGTTTAATTTTTACTGTTTTCATGATAGTATAGTTTTAGTTAATATAAGCTTGCTGTGCAGAGAATTAGCTTTAAAAAGTATATTAACTAACCTCTTAATGAGAAGTATTATTAAGAGGCATACAAAATTAACAAAATATAAATCACTAGAATAGAGTGTTTTAACTATTTTATTAAAAAGAAAAAGCTCAGACATTGATTATCTGAGCTTTTATATTTTATGAATGTTTGGCTATTATAGCTTTGACATAGTGCCAACTACAGTATTCTTAACCACTTTACCCATCATATCTATCTCAATATTTATTACTGATTTAATTGGGATACCAGATGCTCTGTCGATATTTGTAGATCCGGTAATTTTTGCACCAGGCATCATTGACATATTACCAGAAAGAGTTGTAAATACTTTATCTTTTGTAATTTCTTTTACTGTATAAGTTAATTCCATACTTATACCTTGATTACTTTGAGTATTTGTCCATGTTGAGCCAACAGTTACTTCTTCTTTTGGATATACAACAGTTCTATTAGATTGATTCACATACTGCTCAATTCCTGGTGTATTTGGTTCAACCTTTATAATTTTTGCCTCTCCTAAATTACTTGTTTTAGAAAACATAACTGCTTCCATCATCGGTGCTATCTGACTCTTAAATTTCTTTCCTTCTGCACTTAACTCTTCATCCTTCATATTAGAATTATAATTCACCTTTTCTTCAGCTCCTTGTAATACTTTCATTGCCATATAAGTGAAACTAGTTTTTGTAAGAAAACTTTCTTCTTCTTTACCAGTAACTTCAATATTCATATTCATGTCCATATCCATTAAAGCAACTCCCATGTCATTATTCATTTTCATTGACATTTCATAGTTAGCTCCTACCTCATAATTTAAACGCAATAATACTTTTTCTTGCGACATACTTATTGCTGATACGCTTAACAACAATACAACTAAAAATTTCTTCATCTTTATTTTTTAATATTTAAGAAGCGAATATACAAAAACCTCAGGCAGTACATTAATCGTTAATAATCTATAACTATTACTCTTTAACCCGTTGATTAAAAATGAATACACCTACCCTAAAAACAAACAATATCATAATTTTTACAACTAATTTTTAACGACTTCATATTTTAATGATAGTAAAATTAAAAAAATATCAATTTATACTTTGATTCTATATTTTTTTTAATCACATTTGAAAACAATTAATTTTCTACACCCCTGTAAATTAAAATGGATAGTAATACAAAAACTTCAATGTTATATAATAAAGGGAAACTTTCTAATAAAGTTTTACTTGATCTTTATAAAAAAATGTTAGTTCCTAGATTAATAGAAGAAAAAATGCTTATTCTTCTTCGTCAAGGTAAAATCTCTAAATGGTTTAGTGGTATTGGACAAGAAGCTATTTCGGTAGGAGTTACTTCGGCACTTACTAAAGATGAATATATTCTTCCAATGCATCGTAATTTAGGAGTATTCACCACAAGAGAAATTCCTTTACATCGATTATTTTCTCAGTGGCAAGGAAAAGCTAACGGTTTTACCAAAGGTAGAGATCGAAGCTTTCATTTTGGTACTCAAGAATATAATATTATTGGAATGATTTCTCACCTAGGCCCTCAATTAGGAGTTGCAGATGGAATCGCCTTAGCCAATAAATTAAAAAATAATCAAAAAGCCTGTGCAGTATTTTCAGGTGATGGAGGTACTAGTGAAGGAGATTTTCATGAAGCTTTAAATGTAGCTTCCGTATGGAACTTACCTGTATTATTTTGTATAGAAAATAATGGCTACGGTCTTTCAACTCCTACTTCTGAACAATATAACTGTGAACATATTGCCGATAAAGGTATTGGTTATGGTATGGAGTCGCATATTATTGATGGTAATAACATCATAGAGGTTTATACCAAAGTTTCGGAATTAGCAGAAAGTATAAGAGAAAACCCAAGGCCTATTCTAATAGAATTTAAAACCTTTAGAATGAGAGGTCATGAAGAAGCTAGTGGTACAAAATATGTACCTCAAGAATTGATGGATTTCTGGGCAGAAAAAGACCCTTTAAATAATTATAAAGAATATTTAATCTCTGAAGGAATATTATCTATTGAAGAAGATGATAAACTAAAAATTGACATAAAAGAAGACATTAGTAATAACCTTAAAAGAACATTTGATGAAGAGGTTATTTCTTCTACTATAGAACAAGAATCTAAAGATGTATATAAAGAATACGAATATGTAGAAGTAAAAGAAAACTCTGAAACTGAAAATATTCGTTTAATAGATGCCATTTCGAAAGGTTTAAGACAATCAATGGAAAAAGATGATTCTATTGTTGTTATGGGACAAGATGTGGCTGAGTATGGAGGTGTTTTTAAAATTACTGAAGGCTTTGTTGATGCGTTTGGTAAAGAACGTGTTCGCAACACGCCTATTTGTGAATCTGCTATTGTTTCTGCTGCCTATGGATTATCAGTAAATGGGATGAAAGCCGTGATGGAAATGCAATTTTCAGATTTTGTTTCTACTGGTTTTAATCCAATTGTAAACTTATTAGCAAAATCTCATTACCGTTGGAATCAAGAAGCTGATGTAGTAATAAGAATGCCTTGTGGTGCTGGGGTTGGTGCTGGTCCTTATCACTCACAAACAAATGAAGCCTGGTTTACAAAAACTCCAGGTTTAAAAGTTATTTATCCTGCATTTCCTTATGATGCGAAAGGTTTATTAATATCTGCTATAAACGATCCGAATCCTGTGTTGTTTTTTGAGCACAAGAATTTATACCGTACAATTTATCAAGATGTACCAACTGATTATTATACGCTTCCATTAGGTAAAGCTTCTTTACTAAAAGAAGGGAATGACGTTACTATAATTTCTTTCGGACTTCCTGTACATTGGGCTTTAGAAACCTTAAATAAAAACAATGATATTTCAGCAGATTTAATTGATTTAAGATCATTACAACCGCTAGATACTGAAGCAATATTTAACTCGGTTAAAAAGACTGGTAAAGTAATCATCTTACAAGAGGATTCTTTATTTGGTAGTTTGTCTGGAGAAATTTCTTCACTTATTATGGAAAACTGCTTTGAATATTTGGATGCCCCAGTTAAGCGTGTAGCAAGTATCGAAACACCGATTCCTTTTGCTGGAAACTTGGAAAAAGACTACTTACCTAAAGATCGATTTGAAAACGAGCTTAAAGAATTATTAGCGTACTAAAAGCATAGATTTATAAAATAAAAAAGCTTAGCAATATTGCTAAGCTTTTTTATTTTATATATTTCAGAAATTAAAAATCTTGATTTACATCCCAAGATTCTAAAATCTCTTTTAATGTTTTTATAAACATACCTCCAAGAGCACCATTTACAACTCTATGGTCATAAGAATGAGAAACAAACATTTTTTGTCTTATTCCTATAAAATCACCTTCAGGAGTTTCGATTACTGATGGCATCTTTCTAATAGCCCCTAAAGCTAAAATAGCAACTTGTGGTTGATTTATAATCGGTGTTCCCATAATAGATCCAAAACCACCTACGTTTGTAACGGTGTAAGTTCCACCTTGAATTTCGTCTGGTTTTAATTTATTAGCCCTTGCTCTATTTGCTAAGTCGTTAACTTGCTTAGTCATTCCCATTAAATTCAACTGATCAGCATTTTTAATTACTGGTACAATTAAATTTCCATCTGGTAAAGCTGCAGCCATACCTAAATTAACATTTCCTCTTTTAATGATTTTATCACCATCTACAGCAATATTAATCATTGGGTGTTTCTTTATAGTTTGAGCCACTGCTTGCATAAAGATTGGAGTAAATGTTAACTTCTCTCCTTCTCTCTTTAAATAAGCTTCTTTTACTTTATTTCTCCACTTAACAATGTTCGTTACATCAATTTCAATAAACGATTGTACGTGAGCAGATGTTTGAATAGAATCAACCATATGTTTAGAAATTAATTTCCCCATACGACTCATTTCAATAATCTGGTCTTCACCACTCATAGTTACTGGTGCAGATTGAACTTTTGCTTTTGGAGCTTCAACTTTAACTGCTACTGGTGCAGGAGCTGCTTTTGGTTGATTGCCTCTATTTTCTAAGTAAGATAAAATATCGCTTTTTGTTACTCTTCCATCTTTACCTGTTCCTTGAATTGTATCTAATTCAGTAACTTGTATACCTTCAGTTTGCGCAATACTTTTTACTAATGGCGAATAAAAACGATCGCTTGATGAAGTATCTACTTGTGCTGATACAGTTTCTTTAGCTACAGCTACAGTTTTTTCTATCTCAGCTACCTCTTTAGGCTCTTCTTGTTTTGGCGCACTACCAGTTCCTGCGTCATCTCCTCCTTCTGTTTCAATAATCGCTATCGTTTCTCCTACTTGAACAACTGCATCCTTTTCGAATAAAACTTCAACAAGTTTACCTTCTACTTCACTAGGTACTTCACTATCTACTTTATCAGTAGCAACTTCAACTACTGTATCATCGATATCAATAGTTTCTCCAATCTCTTTAACCCAAGAAGTAATCGTTGCTTCAGCAACACTTTCACCCATTTTTGGTAACTTCAATTCGTATCTAGCCATAGTATGTGTTTTTAAACGTTTGCGAAGTTACTAAAAACCTAGCATTTTTTTAAATTTTTAAGCATAAAAAAACTCTTTAACCTTATCTTAAATTGAATTATTCATAAAAATAAGCTAAAAAAAGAGTTTTAATTAAAATATAACGCATCAAACATGCTTTATATTATATATTTCGTATTTTAAAGCAAATAGACTGATTATCAAGCTATATACTTAAAAAAGCATGTATTACACCCAATTTTTTGGTTTCGCTAAAACTTCTAACAATTTAGCTTCTTGACTTCCTTCTTCTGGATGATGATTGTATTTCCATTGAACTACTGGAGGCAAAGACATTAAAATACTTTCTATGCGTCCGTTTGTTTTTAATCCAAATAAAGTTCCTCTATCGTGCACTAAATTAAACTCTACATAACGACCACGACGAACCTCTTGCCAATCTTTATGTGTTTGAGTGTATTCTACACCTCTTCTTTTCTCTACTATTGGTACATATGAGTTTAAAAAACTGTTTCCTACTTCAGTAACAAAATCGTAACGATCTTGCATTGAAAACTCATCAGTCTTTTTTAAATAGTCAAAAAATAAACCTCCTACTCCACGAGCTTCGTCTCTATGCGCATTCCAGAAATAGTTATCACAAGTTTCTTTAAACTTCGGATGAAAATCAGGATGATGTTTATCACATGCTTCTTTACATACGGCATGAAAATGGATTGCATCTTCATCAAATAAATAATAAGGTGTTAAATCTTGACCTCCACCAAACCATTGGGTGACGATGTCACCAGATGAATTATACATTTCAAAATAACGCCAGTTAGCATGTACGGTTGGTATAAATGGATTTTTAGGATGCAACACTAAACTTAGTCCACAGGCAAAAAAATCTCCACTTTCAACTCCAAATTGTTTTCTTAAAGCTTCTGGTAACTCCCCAAAAACTTTTGAAATATTTACCCCTCCTTTTTCAAATATATTTCCGTTTTCAATTACACGAGTTCTACCTCCTCCGCCTTCAGCACGTTTCCATAAATCTTCTTGAAATTTGGCTTTACCATCTACTGCTTCTAACCTAGAGGTAATAGTATCTTGTAACTCTTGTATATATGCGTAAAATTGATCTTTCATTTCTTTAATTCTTCTAGTGCAAAAATACTTATTCTGGTAATTCTTTTAATTGAATTTTCTTAATAGTTTGTGTAGTAGCTGCAGTTACTGATAAAGGTAAAACGAGAATAACTCCAACAACTGGTATTAATAAAAATAACATAAATACAATTCCGTTTCCTATTGCCAATCCTTTATTTCTTTTTACAAACTCAACACTCTGTTTATATTTAAAATGACGTTCTAAAGTATAATCCATATTTCCAAAACCTGCATAATATGCTTGGGTTAAAAATAATAATACAGTTGAAAATATTCCTATCACAGGAATTAAACCCAACAACAGAATAGGAATCGTTAAAAAAATCTCTCTAATTAAATTCCGAAAATTAATTCGAATACCTCTAATTAATTGTTCTTGAAAACTTGTAACTCTATGTTTATGATCTTCGCCTCTATAATAATCTTCTATTTTCTCTGATACCGGACTCATAAAAGGAGCGGATAATGCCATTACAATATGTTTATAAAGTATTAGTCCTATTATAACTATTAATAATCCGCTAAAAAAAGTGCTGATTATTTCGAATGTTTGTTTACCAAATTCCCATTTCCAAAAGTTTGCTATATAGTGCCCTATATTATCTGATAGTCCGTAAGCTAAACCTACGATAACACCTGCAGTAATTAAACTTATAAAAATCGGAATAATAAAATATCTCCAAAGTTTTAGTTTAGATATTAATTGAAAAGCTCCGAAATAAGCTTGAATTCCTTTTAATATATTTTGAATCATTTTTTAAAACTAAAAAACCTCTTTCCGTTAAGAAAGAGGTTTGCATTATATATTATAATTTTATTTTAAAATTGGTTGAATAAAAGCTTCTAACTTTTCTTCATTTATTTTGTTTACTTCATCCCATCCCATTTTTTTAGATGGAGCTAAAGCACCTCTTTTAAAATCTAAAATTCTTTTATTACTTGAAATTAAATATGCTGATGGATAATCTAACTTGTGAATAAAACCAGATACATTTAAACTAGATCTGTCTTTCATTTTTTCTTTCGAAGCAACTAAAGCTATTCTTTTATCTAATTTATCTGAAACTTTTTTAACAGCAGCTTCATCATCCCAAAAAAGCATAATAAATTCAACTTTATCATTATACTTTTCTACTATTTTATTAATTGCTGGTATTTCACCTCTAAAAGGTGCATATCTACTCGAAGCAGCAAATAACATTATTGGTTTTTTAATTTGATTAGTGCTAATCGTTTTTCCGTCGATAGAAGTAAAATCATAATTAGAAATATACTTATCTCTGATACAATTGTACACAATATCGTCTAAAACAGCTGCATCATTACTTGCAACCGAGATACAATCATCTACGATATCCTTGTAATAAATCTTTTTTTGTGAAAAACTTTGCAAAGCTGAAAACAGCATTAACACAAGTAGTAAATTCTTCATTTTTAATTATTTAAGGGGATTTAAATATCGGCCTTATACTCTTTTACCGCATCGATAAATGCCTTCGCATTTTTTAACGGGATATTAGGTAAAATTCCGTGCCCCAAGTTAACAATATATTTGTCTTTACCAAACTCATTTATCATTTGGTGTACCATCTTTTTAATTTCAGCTGGCGGAGATAATAATCTAGAAGGGTCAAAGTTACCTTGTAAGGTAATATTTCCTCCTGATAAATAACGAGCATTTCTTGCTGAACACGTCCAATCAACTCCTAATGCAGAGGCGTTAGATTTTGCCATATCTCCTAAAGCAAACCAACATCCTTTACCAAAAGCAATTACTGGAGCATCATCTTTTAATGCTTCAATTATTTGATTAATGTATTGCCATGAAAATTCTTGATAATCTGTTGGAGATAACATTCCTCCCCAAGAATCAAAAACCTGAACAGCATTTACACCTGCCTTAACTTTTGCTTTTAAATAAGCAATAGTGGTATCTGTTATCTTCTGTAGCAATTGGTGTGCCAAAATTGGTTTAGTAAAACAAAATTCTTTTGCTTTGTCGAAATTTTTAGACCCCTGACCTTGTACAACATAACATAAAATTGTCCAAGGAGACCCCGCAAATCCTATTAAAGGAATTTCATCATTCAACTTTTCTTTGGTTGCTTTAATAGCATCCATAACGTAACCTAATTCTTCATTTACATCAGGAATTATTACGCTATCTAAACCTTTTTTATCTCTAACAGGATTTGGTAAATAGGGTCCAAAATCTGGTTTCATTTCCACTTCAATATTCATTGCTTGTGGAATTACTAAAATATCAGAAAATAAAATAGCTGCATCCATTCCGTATCTACGAATTGGTTGTACAGTTATTTCTGAAGCTAATTCTGGAGTTCTACAACGCGTAAAGAAATCGTACTTTTTTCTGATTTCCATAAACTCTGGTAAATATCTTCCTGCTTGACGCATCATCCATACTGGTGGACGATCTACAGTTTCACCTTTTAATGCTCTTAAAAATAAATCGTTTTTTATCATCTTATTTTGTTACAAAGACTATCTCTTTGTTTGTTTTATTAATCTTTATTACATGAAAAGGTTGCTCTATTGCCATCGTAACCATATCTGTCGGTTTTGGTCCGGAATACTTAACAACAACTTTCATTTTATTTTTTTCTACTTTAATACTGTCTACTCCTACAGAGTAACCGCCTGTATTTTTTACTGAATCTATTAATAGTAATATGGTACTTTTAGAAAAATCAATTGTAGGAATACTATTTTGAGAAACATTTAATTTTGAAAGCATAGACTGCCATTCATTATCAGAATCAACAATTTTATTTTGCTTTTCAATATTTCCAGAACCATTCATTCTCCCTTGATATACAGAAACAAAAGAATTGTCTTCTTGAGAATTTTGATTGTTATTATTCGGACAAGAAGTTAACATAACACTAAAAAGAATAGTCACTAAAAATTTCATATTAAATCAGGTTTACATTTTTGACACTGCTTCCATTGATTTATCGATTGCCTTCGCAATTTTCTCAATATCTTTTTCAGATAAAGCTGATGATAAGAACCAGGCTTCAAACTGTGATGGAGGTAAAAACACCCCGTTATGCATCATACTCCAAAAGAACGTTGCAAACTTTTTAGTATCTGAAGTTTGCGCTTCTTCGAAATTAGTTACTGTAACATTAGTAAAAAATGGATTGATCATAGAACCAAATCTATTTACAGTAATTTCTACTCCGTATTTTTTAGCAGACTCTAACAAGAAAACTTCAATAATTTGAGCAACCTCGTTAAATCTCTCATACGGATTTTGCCTCTTTAACTCTGTTAATGTTGCAATTCCTCCTGCCATAGCAATTGGGTTACCAGATAAAGTTCCTGCTTGGTACATTCCTCCTAACGGCGCCACCATTTCCATAATTTCATTACTAGCACCATAAGCTCCTACTGGGAATCCTCCTCCGATAACTTTACCTAAACAAGTAATATCAGCTTCAACATCAAATAACTCTTGAGCTCCACCAAATTTTGAACGGAAACCTGTCATTACTTCATCAACAATCAATAAAGCTCCTTTAGATTCTAAATATGCTTTTAATTCTTTTAAGAAATTATTTTGAGGAGTAACTACACCCATGTTTCCTGCAACTGGTTCTAAGATAACACCAGCAATATCATCATGCTCTTCGAAGTGTGCTTTTACACTATCTAAATCATTATAATTAGCAATCAACGTATTTTTTACAGCTCCTTCAGGTACACCTTTAGAACCTGGTAAACTTAAAGTTGCTAAACCAGAACCTGCTGCTACTAATAAAGCATCTTGATGCCCGTGATAACAACCAGAAAACTTAATGATTTTGTCTTTTCCTGTAAATGCACGTGCTAAACGAATTCCACTTAAAACAGCTTCGGTACCAGAGTTTACAAAACGAACTTTATCCATTCCAGGAAAAGCATCACAAACAATCTTCGCTAATTTGATTTCATTTTTTGTTGAAGCTCCGAATGAATAACCATTCTTTAAAGCTTTTGTAATTGCTTTTTGTACTTTTTTATGACGGTGACCTAAAATCATTGGTCCGTACGACAATACTAAATCTACGTACGAATTGCCATCAACATCGGTAATTTTAGATCCTTTTGCTTTCTTGATAAATAAAGGATTACCTCCTACAGAAGCAAATGCACGTACTGGTGAATTTACCGCTCCTACTAAGTTTACTAACCCTTTGTTATATAATTTTTGTGAATTTTTAAATTCCATAATTATCTTTTTTGTAAAATTCTAGCTGCTTCTTTTGCGAAATAAGTAATAATAATATCTGCTCCGGCTCTTTTCATAGAAAGTAAACTTTCCATCATTACTTTTTCGCCATCAATCCAACCTTTTTCAGCAGCAGCTTTAACCATTGCATACTCACCACTTACATTATAACATGCAATCGGACGATCGAAACTATTTTTTAAATCTCTAATAATATCTAAATACGATAAGGCTGGTTTTACCATTAAAATATCAGCTCCTTCTTGATCATCGAAAGTTGCTTCTCGCATTCCCTCATCTCTATTTGCTGGATCCATTTGATAGGTTCTTCTATCACCAAAAGTTGGCGCTGAGTCTGCAGCATCTCTAAACGGACCGTAAAACGCTGATGAATACTTTACAGAATATCCCATAATTGGTAAATTAGGGAAACCTGTATTATCTAGAGACTGACGAATCATATCTATAGTTCCGTCCATCATTCCTGATGGCGCCACCATATCTACTCCTGCTTTTGCATGAGAAATTACTTGCTTTGCAATGTTTATTAATGTTGCATCGTTATCCACATCATTATCATGAATGATTCCGCAATGTCCGTGTGAAGTATATTCACAAAAACATACATCAGTAATTACATATAAACTTGGATAATTCTTTTTGATAAAACGAATTGCTTGTTGCATAATTCCATTATCATTCCAAGTTTCTGTTCCTGCATCATCTTTTTCAGCTGGAATACCAAATAACAAAACTGCTGGAATATCTAATTCCACCACTTCATCTAATTCTTTTGAAATCCTATCTAAAGAAAAACGCTTGATTCCTGGCATAGAAACAATTTCTTTTTCTATGTTTTCTCCTTCTTCAATAAATAAAGGATAGATTAAATCATCAACAGATAATTTAGTTTCTCTAACCAATCTGCGAATTCCTTCTGTTTTTCTAAGCCTTCTTGTTCTGAACATAGTTTATGCTTTTACAAAATGTAAATTCACCATTTCAATTACACTCTCTACAGTTGGTAAGTTTGCTACTTGAACATTATCGAAATATTTACGAGCTTCTTTTGCAGTACTTTCTCCAATACAAAAAGCGATTTTATTTGCTTCGTTTTTCTGCATATAGCTTTCTACTGTTGAAGGACTATAAAATAAAACTCCACTTACTTTGTCTTCAACTTTTTCAGAACTATACATTGTTTTGTACGCCTCAACTTCGTTGACAGTAATTCCGTTTTCTTTTAAAATAGTTGGTAAAGTATCTAAACGTAAATCACTACAGAAATAAGTAACTTCACCTCCATTAATCTCTTTAGAAAGGTAATTTGCTAATTTTTCAGCATTTCTTTCTGACTTTACAACATTTCCTATTTTCTGCTCGATTAACTTTTTCGTTCTACGGCCAACACAATAAATGTTCTTAAATTTTAACTCGTCAGCAGTAAAAGAATTCGCTAAAGCCTCTACCCCATTCTGACTTGTAATAACAACATTTTCTATTTCGCTTTTTACAACCTTAGGTGCAATACGATTGAAACGTATTTTAATAAAGTCACTGTCTTGAACTGCTACTGAAGTTGGTAATAATTTCTTTTGAACTTCTGATAACTTCTTTGTTGAATAGATAGAAAATTCTTTTTCTATCCCTTCATCTTCAGCCATCAATTGCTTACCACCTCTATTTATTATGTAATCAGCACAATCTTTTGCTAAGAACTTATGACGTCCGACTTTAGCATTCTTAGTTACCGATAATTTCTTTTTACCATCTCTACTTAATAATAAACCTTTAAAGTTTATTTCTTCAGTTTTAGCATCAACGTATGCCAAAGCACCAATAGGCGCTGTACATCCACCCTCTAAACGATTTAAAAAATCTCTTTCTATACCAACACAAACTTGAGTTTCGTAATGGTTTAATTGTTCACATGCATCTTTAGAAAAATCATCGTTATCTAAAACAGTAATCATAATTGCTCCTTGTGCTGGTGCTGGAATCATCCAAGAAAGATTAATTGCTCCTGCTGGACGCTTACCTATTCTTTCTAATCCTGCAGCTGCGAAAACAGCTCCGTTCCATTCGTTGTTATTTAATTTTTCTAAACGTGTATTTACGTTTCCTCTTAAATCAACAACCTTATGCGTTGGATAACGATTTAACCATTGCGCTTTTCTACGTAAACTACCTGTTGCAATGACTCCGTTTGGCTGACCGAAAAACTCTTCGTTATCTTTCAATACCAAAACATCGTTATAATTTGCACGTTTTAAAACTGCTCCTTGTACAATACCTTCAGGTAAAACTGTAGGAACATCTTTCATAGAATGTACTGCAATATCAATATCGCCATTTAACATAGCGATATCTAGATTTTTAGTAAAGATTCCAGTAATACCTAATTCATACAAAGGTTTATCTAAAATGATATCTCCTGTAGATTTAATCGGAACTATCTCGCATTTATATTCTAATTCTTCTAACTCTTTACGAACTTTATTCGCTTGCCACAAAGCCAATTGGCTTTCTCGTGTACCTATTCTAATTATCTTCTGCATGGATAGTTTCTAAATTTGTTCCAAACACCTTAGCCATTACTTCTATACTTTTATTTACAGAAGTTTCTTCGTCTTTTAAGTGTTTTACAAACTGTGTAGTTATTTTTTGAATGATTCTTGATGTGATTACCTCAGCTTGAGATTCATCAAAATCTTTTATTTTTTTCTTGTGAAATGCTATTTCGTCTTGTTGAATTGTTTTCAACGATTCCTTTAACGCAGCAATTGCTGGCACAAACCTTCTATTATCTAACCATTCTTGAAACTCAAAATTATGGACCTCAATAATTCCTTCAGCAACGGGTACTTCTTGTTGACGGATTGCTAATGTTTCATCAGTAATTTTAGATAACTCATCAACATTTATTAAAGTTACATTCTCTAAATCAGCTACTTCTTTCGATACATTTGCTGGCATTGATAAATCTAAAATCAATAATTCTTTATTAGTTAAGATATGATCTCTTTTAATAGTAGCTTCTGATGCTCCTGTTGAAACAATTAAAACATCAGCATTTGCAATCTCTTTGTTTAGGTTTTCAAACTTAGCTCCTCTAATTATCGGATGCTCCTTTACAAACTCCTCAGCTTTCTCTTCAGTTCTATTAATTAAACTTACCGATTTATTTTGAGTGTACTCTGCTAAATTTTTACAGGTATGCTTTCCCATTTTACCCAATCCAAAAACTAAAATATTTTTTGAATTGTAGTCTGTAAAGTTTTTTATGATGTATTGTACTGCTGCGTAAGAAACCGAAGTTGTGCCCGAGCTTAATTTAGTTTCGTTCTTTACACGCTTACTCGCTTGCATCACATGATTTAACAAACGTTCAAAATAAGCATTCGTTGTTCCTACTTCTTTTGCTTGTTTAAATGCTTGACGCAACTGCCCTACAATTTCGTAATCTCCAAGTATTTGACTATCCAACCCTGTTCCCATTCTAAACAAATGATTGATAGCTTCTTTATTTTTATATACATTAGATACTTTAGCAAACTCTTCAACAGAACCATTAGAAAATTTACAAAGCATACTAATTAATTGAAAAGGATGCTCAGCAAAACCACATATTTCAGTTCTGTTACAAGTAGACAATACAAAAATACCGTCCATCCCATTTTTTTTAGCTTCTTTTAAAAGTTCAATCTGGTTTTCTTTAGAAATACTAAACTTCCCTCTAATACTAGCATCTGCTTTTTTATAGCTAACGCCTATGTTGTATAAATTGTTATGATGTTTATCTCCTGTCATTAAAGTCTTCTTCAAAAAAGGTCGGTCAAAAATATAAATATTCACAAATAAAAAGTATCGCTGAAAGAACTTTAAATGTCGTTATTTGATTTTTAGTATAAAAAAACTTAAAAAGTTATACAAATGTGTATTTTTGCAGTAGAATAGGCTATTAAACACATTTTTATTTAGAGTCATTCCAAATAAAATGATTTTAAATTATCTTTTGATCTATGTCAAAAAACATCGCAGAAAGTACATTTAGAGAAGTTACCTTAGAAGAAGGTTTTTTTGTCCTAAAATTTCAGAACAACTCTAACGAAACTGAGTATTATAAAAGAGATATAGACAACTCTTATATACAATTACATTACTGTGTAAAAGGTAATTGCAAGTTTCATTTTAACAATAATAATTATACATTTAATGTATTAGATAAGCATTCAATATTCTTATACAATCCGCAACAAGAATTACCTATTAACTTAGAAATTCTACCAAAAACATCATTAATATCGGTTTTAATATCAATCGAAAAGTTTCATGCTTTATTTTCAAGAGAGGCTAGCTATATTCCTTTTTTAAGTGACGATAATAAAAATAAGAAGTACTACGATAACGCTGAAATTAAACCGAACACTTTAATAGCTCTTCAACAAATATTAACAGCAAAAAATCATAGTTCTATGAGAGACCTTTATATAAAAGGTAAAACATATGAGCTTTTGAGTTTACATTTTGATAGTGGAGAAAACACAGAAAGTGAATACTGTCCTTTTTTAGTTGACGATAGAGAAATACTAAAAATAAGACAAGCCAAAGACATCATCATAGCAAGAATGAGTGAACCCCCAAGTTTACAAGAACTAGCAACAGAAGTTGGCTTAAATCTTAAAAAACTAAAAGAAGGTTTTAAACAAATTTATGGAGATACTGTTTATAGTTTCTTGTTTGATTATAAAATGGAACATGCACGTAAGCTTTTAGAGAGTAACTTACATAACGTAAACGAGGTTGGGTCGCAAGTAGGCTACAGTACTTCTAGTCATTTTATTGCAGCTTTTAAAAAGAAATTTGGAACTACACCAAAGCAATATGTAATGAGTCTTAACAATCAATAATCAATTCTTGAAACTTATTTAAAGTGAAACAACTAACACATTACGATATAGAAAACAAACAGCAAACATTTCCTATTACCATAGTTTGTGATGCTATAAGAACACCTGAGAATATCGGAATGTGTTTCCGAATTTCTGAAAGTTTTGGGGTTTCTAAAATATTTCTGCACGAAACCTCTCCTTCTCATGAAAACAGAATTGTAAAAAAAACTGCTCGTAATACATTAATACAAATTCCTTTTGAATACTATACTGATTTTGAGCAAACTATTACACAGTTAAAAAGCGAAGGAAACACAATCATTGGAATCGAAATCACCGACAAAAGTGTAAATATTCAGGGTTTTGATTTCGCCTCAAAAGAAAAAATAGTGCTGCTTTTAGGTAGCGAACGCAACGGAATTGAAAATATAAATTTAGTTGATGCAACTGTAGCGATTCCAATGTTTGGAAGAAACTCATCTATGAATGTTATTCATAGTTTAGCAATTGCATTGTACGAAACCACCAATCAACTAAAAAACAAATAATGAAAGGAGTTTTATTAGTAAACTTAGGATCACCAAAAAGTACAGATCCAAAAGATGTAAAAAATTATTTAGGCGAATTTTTAATGGATGAACGTGTAATTGACGTTCCGTTATGGTTACGAACTTTTATTGTAAAAGGGATTATTTTAAATACACGCCCAAAACAATCAGCTGAAGCTTATAAAAAAATATGGTGGAAAGATGGCTCACCTTTAATTGTACTTTCTGAAAGATTACAAAATAAAGTTCAGCAAAAAACAGAACTACCAGTAGCTTTAGCAATGCGTTACGGAAATCCATCTTTAAAAAGTGGATTACAAGAATTATACGATAAAGGAGTTACCGAAGTTATGTTAGTACCATTATATCCTCAATTCGCGATGGCTACTACTGAAACCATTGTTGTTTTAGCAGAAGAATTAAGAAAAGAATTCTTCCCTAACATGAAAATCACAGATGTTCCTGCTTTTTACAATAAACCAGAATACATTAAAGCTTTATCAAATAGCATTAAAGATTATTTAGAAGATATAGATTACGACCATGTATTATTCTCTTACCATGGAGTTCCTGAAAGACACATAAGAAAGTCTGACATAACAAAATCACATTGTAGACCAGAAATAGCTGGTGTAGCTAGTTGCTGCAACACACCATCTAAAGCACACGAATTTTGTTACAAACACCAATGCTACCAAACAACCAAAAGTGTAATTTTAGAATTAGGTTGGGACGCAGATAAAGTATCCACCTCTTTTCAATCTCGTTTAGGTGTTGACCCTTGGTTACAACCTTATACAGACAGAACCATAGTTAACAAAGCTGAAAAAGAAGGTATTAAAAAATTAGCCATTGTTACCCCTGCATTTGTTTCTGATTGTTTAGAAACTTTAGAAGAAATAGCAATGGAAGGTAAACATGAGTTTTTAGAAGCTGGGGGTGAAGCATTTTACACAGTTCCGTGTATTAATGACAATGATGAATGGGTTGATGTTTTAGCCAAATGGATTAATGAATTTAACAATAACTAATTATGGATTTTTACTACGTAAAAGCATTACATATCATTTTTATAGTAACATGGTTTGCTGGATTATTCTATATAGGTCGCTTATTTATTTACCATGTTGAAGCTGAAAAAAAAGAAGAACCTGCTAAATCTATTTTACAAACTCAATATAAGTTAATGTCTAAGCGTTTGTGGTACATTATCACGTGGCCTTCTTTATTTTTAGCTAGTTTCTTTGCCTTTTGGCTTCTTTATAAAGACCCAACTTATTTAGAAATGCCATGGATGCATGTAAAGCTAGCCTTTGTTTTAGCTTTATATTTCTACCACGGGTTTTGTCATAAAATTTATAAAGAATTACAGCGTGATGAAATCAACTACTCATCTACAAAACTTAGAATTCTTAACGAGGCTCCTACAGTAATTTTATTTGCTGTAGTGTTTTTAGTTGTTCTAAAAGATACCATTAACTGGATTTGGGGTGTTGTAGGTATTATTCTTTTTGGAGTTTTACTAATGATTGGTATTCGTTTCTACAAAAAAATAAGAGCTAAAAAATCTTGGGATAAATTTGAAAAAGAATTGATTAAAGAAGATAAAAAAAGCGAAGTTTAAACTTCGCTTTTTTTTTTATCCTTTAATTGATTGTTCAAATGGTATTCTATTCACAATACTCCTACCCAACGTAATTTCATCGGCATATTCCAACTCATCACCTACAGATATTCCTCTAGCAATCGTAGAGGTAGTTATATTATATTTTTCTATTTGCTTATAAATATAAAAGTTAGTGGTATCTCCTTCCATTGTAGAGCTTAAAGCAAAAATCAACTCTTTAATTTCTCCTGTTTTTACTTTTTCTACCAAAGATTCTATTTGTAAATTTTGAGGACCAATACCTTCGATAGGTGAAATCTTACCTCCCAATACATGGTACAACCCTTTAAATTGTGCTGTACTTTCAATAGCCATTACATCACGAATATCTTCAACCACACAAACTATCTCATTATTTCTCCTAGGGTTATTACAAATATCGCACAATACAGTATCTGAAATATTATGACATTTACTACATGATTTTACATCATTTCTTAAATGTATCAAAGCCTCCGCTAAGTACTTCGTATTCTCTTTAGGTTGCTTTAATAAATGCAACACCAAACGAAGCGCAGTTCGTTTACCAATACCAGGTAATCGACTTACTTCATTTACCGCATTTTCTAATATTTTTGAAGAAAAATCCATGTTGCGAATTTACAATTTTTCGATTAGCAAACCTTCATATAATTCGCTTAAAAAAAGTATCTTCGTGCTTTAAAATTAAACATTTCATTCACAATGAATTCAGATATAAAAAACTTAGAGCCTAAAGCAGTTTGGAAGAATTTTGCAGATTTAAATGCAGTACCTCGTCCATCTAAAAAAGAAGAAAGAGTTATTCAATTTATGGTTGATTTTGGTAAAAACCTAAATCTTGAAACTATAGTTGATAATGTTGGCAATGTAATTATTCGCAAACCAGCATCTTCTGGAATGGAAGATAGAAAAACGGTAGTGATGCAAAGTCATTTAGACATGGTACATCAAAAAAACTCTGATACTGTTTTCGATTTTGATACTGAAGGAATTAAAATGTTTGTTGATGGAGATTGGGTAAAAGCAGAAGGTACAACTCTTGGGGCTGATAATGGCTTAGGTGTTGCATCAATTATGGGAGTTTTAGAATCTACTGATATTGCTCATCCAGCAATCGAGGCTTTATTTACTATTGATGAAGAAACCGGTATGACTGGTGCTATGGGACTTGAAGGTGGAATTTTAAAAGGTGATATTCTATTAAACCTAGATACTGAAGAAGATGATGAAATCGGCATGGGATGCGCTGGTGGTGTTGATGTAACCGCAACAAGAACTTATAATGAAGAAACTACACCAGAAAACACAACTGCTTTCGAAATCTCTGTTACAGGTTTAAACGGAGGACATTCTGGAATGGATATTATTAAAGGGCTAGGAAATGCCAATAAAATAATGAACCGCTTATTATTTGACGGTTTTACAAACTTTGGTTTACGTGTTTCTGAAATAAATGGAGGAAGTTTACGTAATGCTATTCCTCGTGAAAGTTTTGCTTCAGTTGTTATAGATACGGTTTCCAAAGAACCTTTCTTATTTGAAATTCATGAGCTTATCAACAATATTAAAGCAGAATTTTTAGCTTTAGAGCCAAACTTAACAATTGAATTAAAATCAATTGAAACTCCTAAAACAGTTATGGATTTAGGTGTGCAAGAAGGTTTAATAAAATCTGTGTACACTGCCTTAAACGGAGTTTACAGAATGAGTCCGGACATTGAAGGTTTAGTAGAGACTTCAAACAATATTGCTCGTATTATCGTAAAAGAAGGAAAAATCAAAATAGGATGTTTAACACGTTCTTCATCAGAAACTAACAAATGGGATTTAGCAAATTCATTACGTGCTGCTTTTGAATTAGCTGGTTTCAACGTTGAGTTTTCGGGTTCTTATCCAGGGTGGTTACCAAATGTAAATTCTGAGATTTTAAAAACAGTTTCTGATTTATATGAAGAGTTACATGGAGAAAAAGCAAATGTAGCTGCATGTCACGCTGGATTAGAATGTGGTATCCTTGGTCAGAACTACCCAAAAATGGACATGGTTTCTTTTGGACCAAACATTAAAGGAGCACATTCACCAGATGAGCGCGCACAAATTTCGTCAACTCAAAAATTCTGGAAGTTTTTATTAGAGATTCTTAAGAATACTCCTGTTAAAAATTAACTTATTAGTTACATCTTTAATTTAATACTTAAAAAAATCACTCTTTTCGAGTGATTTTTTTATACCTACCATCCACGAAAAAGGAAAATATATTAACATATATATATGTTTTTTTTATATTTAAGAATACAACATCATTTTTAACAAAAAAACATTACTTTTATTTGATAAAAACTCACTTCAAATTAAAGTTAAATGAAGAAATTGTTATTATTACTGGTATTTTTTTGGAGCATTCATGTTAATATTTATAGTCAAAATCATAACAAAAAACTCTTTTATAGCTCTTTCGACAATACAGTTGGATTAAGCAACACTCTTTTAAGTTATGGTACTCTTTTTAAAGAAAAATACATAAAAAGGTTTAAAAATAATCATAACTTCTTTTTAAACAACAAATTTAACAAAGGAGATATTCACTATAAAGGAGAACCATTTTTTGATGTACATTTAAAATACGATATTGTTGACGATTTTGTTGTTTTAAAAATATTAAACCAAAAACAAAATATTTCTATAAAACCCAACAAAAGTCTTATAAAAACATTTCAAATAGGTAATTTCAAATTCGTAAATACAAAATTAGGCTTTCTTGAAGAACTTTATGTATTAAAAAACTTTTCTATATATAAAAAGCATCAAAAAGTCAGTAAAGAAAACCTTGATAAATTATACAAAAAATATACTTTCAAAGAAAAAGAACCTCAATTCATACTCTTTTACAAAGGAGAATACTATTCGATAAAATCTAAAAGAGACTTTATAAAAATTTTTCCAAGTAAGAAAAAAAATATAATAAAACATTATAGATCAAATAAGCTTTTAGCAAAAAAAGACTTTAAACATTTTGTAATAATATTAATGAAACAACTTCAAGAATTAACATAAAGAGAATGAAATTAGCTATAAAAAAAGCAATATTAATACTATTATTGATAACAAACCTTATTCCTGTTTTTTCACAAGAGAAAAGTAAAAATATTTCAGTAGAAATTTCCAATTTAAATAAAAAACAAATTATAGATTTGTTAGAAGAGCAAACAAATTATCATTTCTACTTTCTCGAAAATTGGTTAGACACTAGCACAATAAGTTTTTCTTTTAAAAACGCTACAATTCAACAGATATTAGATACTGTTCTTAATGATGGTAAAATAAATTACTTTATTTTAAATGATCACAACATTGTCTTAACTAATGGTAATTTAATAAAAGGTAGTATTTATGATACTACATCAGAAATAAACTCTACCAACTTAGATGATGCCCCAGTATTAGTTAATTCTAATAAAAGTTTTGATAATGAAATTATAAAAATTGGTAGAGAACAAAAAAACAAACAAGCTCAATACATTTTAACAGGTATAATTACAAATGATAAAAATGGAGAGCCTATGGAAGGGGTGACTTTTTTTGAAAGAAGCAAAAATATCTACACGACTACAAACAATAAGGGTTTTTATCGTTTAAAATTACCCTATGGAGCAAATAAATTAGAAACCTCTTTTGTAGGATTCAATAATCTAACTAAAGATTTAATTATTTACAATGATGGTAAATTAAACCTTTCTATTAGCGAAAAATCAGAACAATTAAACGAAGTTGTTATCAACGCTAATAAAACAAGGAATATTCGTCAAACTATAGCAGGTATTAGTCAGATTAAAGCGCAAGAAATCAAAAAAATTCCTTTAGTTTTAGGTGAAAGAGATATTTTAAAAGTAGCTATTACTTTACCCTCTATTAAATCTGCAGGTGAAGGTTCTGAAGGTGTAAATGTTAGAGGTGGTAAAGTAGACCAAAATTTGTTTTTACTAGACAATGGTGTTATTTATAATCCCAGTCATTTTTTAGGATTATTCTCTGCTATTAATCCATTTACTACAAATAGCTTAAAAGTATACACCGGTAATATACCTTCTGAATATGGAGGAAGACTATCTTCAGTTTTTGATATTAAAACACACGATCCTAACACAAAGAAATTTACAGGTGAAGCTTCTGTAGGCCCTGTTACAGGTAATGTAAACATTGATATTCCGATTGTAAAAAATAAGTCTGGACTAATTTTAGGTGTGAGAAGTACATATTCTGACTGGATTTTAAGGCTTGTAGATAATAAAGATATTAAAAACAGTAGTGTTTCATTTTTTGATATAATCGGAAAATACAAACATACATTTAATGAAAAAAATAGCTTAAGCACTACTGGATATTTTAGTCAAGATAAATATCAAATTGCTTCTGACACCATAAATAGATATGGAAATGCAATGATTTCTTTAAATTGGAAGCATAAATTTAATGATAAAAATAGAGGTAGTTTAACATTATCTAATAGTAAATATTCTTTTGATATTGATTTTGAAAACGATGACACAAATAAAGGGTTCAATCTTAAATATAGAATTAACGAAACTGGTTTAAAAATCAAAATGAACTACAACTATTCTAATGTGCATAAATTTGATTATGGTTTAGAGTCTAAATTATACAATATTAATCCAGGAAATATTAACCCAAGTAATCAAAACTCTACAGTGGTTCCAATTTCAATTGCAAAAGAAAAAGCATTAGAAAATAGCCTATTCATATCGGATGAAATAATAGTTAACAAAAAATTAAACTTTAATGTCGGGTTACGATTGAATCAATATTTAGCTTTAGGCCCCTCTAATCAAAAAGAATATCAAAGTGACACTCCAAAAAACGAAACTACTTTAATAAACACGACAGAACATGGTAATAATAAAGTTTTTAAAACTTACTATGGACTTAGTTATCGTTTTGCAACCAGATACTCATTAAACAACACCTTATCTTTAAAGGCTAGCTTTAATAAATCTTTTCAATACATACATCGTTTAAATAATAATACCACTGCTACCCCTGTAGACACATGGAGGCTTTCAAATTCCAATATAAAACCTCAAGAAGGAACACAGATATCTTTTGGTGCTTTTAAAAATATTAATGGAAACGATTATGAGGTTAGTTTAGAAGGATATTATAAACAATACCAAAATCTGTTAGATTACAAAATTGGGGCAACTTTATTATTAAATGAAAATATTGAAACAGAAATTTTACAAGGTAAAGGAAAGTCTTATGGAGTTGAATTTCTAATAAAAAAGGATAAAGGAATATTAAATGGATGGCTGGGATATAGTTATTCTAGATCTTTAATTCAACTAAATAGTATTTTCCAGGAAGAAACCGTAAATAATGGTGATTTTTTTCCCACCAACTATGACAAACCTCATGATTTCAATGCTGTTTTAAATTATAAATTCACAGAAAGGTATAGTTTTTCTACTAACTTTACCTATCAAACAGGTAGACCTGTCACCTACCCTACTGGGAAATTCGTCTTCCAAGGAGCTGAATTTTTAACTTATAGTAATCGAAATCAATTCAGAATACCAGATTATTATCGTTTAGATATAGGAATCAATGTTGAAGGGAACCATAAAATTGAAAAACTATCACATAGTTTCTGGAACATCTCTATCTATAATGTATTAGGAAGAAATAACCCATATTCTGTTTTCTTTCAAACAAATGCAAATGGAAATGTAGAAGGCTATAAAAGTTCAATTTTTTCAGCCCCAATTCCAACCATCACATACAATTTAAAATTTTAAAATAGTATGAAAAAACTTGAGATTAAAAAAAATAAAAACATAAAAGAAAAAATTTTGAAGCGCTTTAAATTATTCACATATATACTAATAACTCTCATCTTAAATAGTTGTATTGAACCTTTTAATTTTACAAATATAGAAGTTGAAAGAAATTTAGTTGTAAAAGCAATACTTACTGACGAAGTTAAACACCATACAATAGAACTTTCTAATACAGTACCTATAGACGCTACAGAGCTTAGCAAAGAAGAAAATGCGATTGTAAGTGTTACTGACAATACAGGTAATACATATAACTTCACTGACTCGGGGCAAGGAATTTATACTTCTTCTACGCAGTTTGCTATAGCTCAAAATACTATGTACACATTAAATATCGAAACTCAAGATGGAAAATCCTATAGTTCTACTCCAGAAACATTACCTCAATCATCTCAAATACATGACTTAAAAGCAGTTATAAAGAAAAATAAGGAAGATATACCTATGATTACCTTTAAAACTAGTGGTAATGGCAATGACCCTGAAGGAAGTTTTTACCGTTATGAATATGACGAAACTTATAAAATTAAAACCCCTATTTGGAAGACTAGAAGAATAAATGTCTTATCGTCAGTTAGCCCTTTTCAATTCGAGTTAGTAACTAAAGACCCTAATATTTATGGAGTTGGATTTTGCTACCCTACTAAACAATCTAAAAATATTTTATTAACAGAAACTAAGACACTATCTTCTAATCAAATATCTAATTTCACTATTAGAGAAATACCAGAAGATAGCTATTTTGTAGGAATTCGTTATAGTATTCTTCTAAAACAATACACATTAAATAAAAACACTTATGATTTTTATTCTTTATTAAATACTTTTTCTAATCCAGATGATATTTTCTCTCAAACACAAGTAGGAAATATTCCTAGTAACATAACTTCAAATATAAACCCTACGAAAGATAAAGTTATTGGTTTTTTCGAAGTTTCTTCTATTACTTCAAAAAGGTTTTTTTTCAATAGAGAAGATATTACAAGTGAAAGTTTTATAACTTATGTAGATATACAAGAAACATGTAACGAAGGTGAACTTAAAAGGCCTGAAAAAGAAACCTCAGGTTTTTCTCCTTTACTAGATTTATTAAATAACAACTATACTTTTTATGCTGAGGCACCATATATAACCACACCTCCTAATGCCCAATACATATTAATCCCTAAATTTTGCGGAGATTGTTCGCATTTAGGTTCTCCAATACAACCAAGTTTTTGGGTAGATTAAAAAATGAAAAAATGAAAAGAATACTATTAATATTTACTTTTTGTATTTCTATTACAGGAATATCACAATCAAACAGATCTCTAACTGATAATTTTAGCAAATTACCACAAGAAAATATTTATACTCACATTAATAATAATTTTTTACTTAGTGGAGAGACTCTTTATTATAAATTATATTGCTTTGACTCCAATGGAAATTTTTCAAATTATAGTAAAGTAGCTTATGTTGAACTTATAAACTCAGATAACATTTCTGTATCGAAACAAAAAGTAAATTTAAAAAAAGGAAACGGTAACGGCGACTTTTTTATAAATACTAATATTAAAACTGGTACATATAAATTAATATCCTACACACAATGGATGTTAAATAAACAAATCTTTTCTGAGAAAAATATTTTAATCGTTAACCCTTTTTCAAATAAATTAAATAACATTATAAAGAATGAGAATAGCCTACTTATATCTAAACCATCAATAATAAACTCTCCTAACAGCTTATTTAAAGGCTTACTGCCAGAATATAAGACACGACAAAAAATCACTTTAGAATTCACAAAAAAAATAAATTTCAACAGTAATATTTCAATATCTGTTAAACAAAAAAACAACTTAAACTTACCTTTAATAATAAATAAAGGTCATCAAGTAATCTCTTCTAATCAAACTAATAAATCTAATATTTATTTACCCGAATTAAGAGGAACTCTTATTCAAGGAACAGTAATTACAAAAACTGAAAAATATAAAGTTCCAAATGTGTTATTATCTTTATCTATAAAAGGAGAGTATAACCACCTACCAAAAACAGCTTTAACTAATAAACGTGGAGAATTCTACTTTAACATACTTGATTTATACACTGATAAAGTTTTTATTCAAATATTAGATGATAAAAAAGCTGACTATGATATCTTTTTGAAAAAGAATATAATTAGAAAACCAAAATTTCACAATTTTCCAGAAATAACTCTTGATCAAAACATTATTAAAATTATTAAGGATAGAAGTATTTATTCACAAATAGAAAATGCATTTTTTTCGGTAAAAAAAGACTCTATAATAAAAGTACTAAAAAAAGCTCCTTTATTTAATCAAATTAAAAAAACTTACCTTCTAGATGAATACAAACGATTTAAAACAGTAAAAGAAACATTTGTTGAAATTATTGAAGGAGCTGGAATTATTAAACAAAAAGATAGTTACAAGATAAGTATTAGAGATTCTCATGCTTTAGAAACCTTAAGTGATCTTCCTTCTTTACTAATTGTTGATGGATCCATCGTTTATGATCACAGTGATTTAATTGACTTCAATTCTAAAAAAATTAAATCTATTTCTGTTGTTCGCGATAAATACTATTATGGAAATGCTATTTATCAAGGAGTTGTTATTGTTAAAACTTTTAAAAAAGATTTTTTATCCAACATAAATGATTTTAGAGATTTTACTGTTTTACCAATTCAATTTCAAAAAAAATATTTCTTTCAACAACATAAAAAGAATAATCAAAGAGTGCCTGATTACAGAACACAATTATATTGGAATCCTAATTTAAATTTAACAAAAAAGCAGTTTAGCTTTTATACTTCAGATGTAAAAGGAGTATTTGAGATAGACATACAAGGATTTAGCAAGAACGGAAAATTTATTTTAGAGAAAAAAACATTTACTGTAAATTAAATAACAAAACTATAAGTCCTTGTTTTTATTTACATTTACCCAATGAATTTTTTAGCGCATTTATACCTTTCTGAAAACAATACAGAAATTATGATTGGAAATTTCATTGCCGATCATATAAAGGGCAATAAATTTTCCCACTTTCCAGAAGGCATTAAAAAAGGAATTATTTTACATCGTGAAATAGACACTTTTACTGATGCGCACCCCATTGTAAGAAAAAGTAAACGTAGACTACACGAAAGGTACCGTCATTATGATGGAGTTATCATTGATATTTTTTTCGATCATTTTTTAGCCAAGAACTGGAAAGAATATTCTGAAATCCCTCTAAACGTTTATGCGAATTCAGTATATAAATTATTACAAGAAAACATCAATATTCTTCCAGAAAAAACACAAGAACTTTTACCTTATATGATAAAATATAATTGGTTATACAATTATCAGTTCGCAAAAGGAATACAAGAGGTTTTAAACGGAATGAACAGGCGTACTCAAGGTAAATCTCAGATGAATTTAGCCTCAGAAGACTTACTAATTCATTACAATTTATTTGAAGAAGATTTTAGTACCTTTTTTCAAGAATTAAGAGCATTTTGCGCAAGCAAAACCCTTTATTTTAATAAATAATTGATTTTAATCGAATCACATAAAGTTCCAAAATCAGAAGACCATACTCGACTACAAGAATACGGTGTTGGAATATTTAGCAAAAACCCAACCAAATCAGGACTTAAAAAAGCTATAAAAAAAGGATTGGTTTTTGTGGATGGTAAGCTAGCTTCAACTGCACTTTTTATTAAAGGAGATGAGACCATTGAACTTTTTGAAATCGAAAATAACAAGAGAGAATTTCATTTTCCATTAGAAGTTTTATTTGAAGACGATTACTTAGCTATTATTTATAAACCTGCTGGGATTTTAGTCAACGGAAACTCTTTTGCTACCATTGATAATGCATTATCTCAAAACCTACAAAAAAGCTCACAATCAGACGCTGTTCGTCCAAGACCTGTGCACCGTTTAGATTACCCTACAAGCGGACTATTATTGACAGGTAAAACAAACGCATCAATTATTGCCTTGAATAAACTTTTTGAAAACAAAGAAATTCAAAAAACTTACCATGCCATTACTATTGGCCGTATGAAACAAGGTGGAGGTATTGATATCAACATAGACTCTAAAAAAGCGCTTACACAATTTAAAGTTTTACAAACCGTAAAATCAGAGCGATTTAAGTTTTTAAACCTAGTTGAACTTAAACCTAAAACAGGAAGAAAGCATCAATTAAGAAAGCATTTATTAGCTATAAATAATCCTATTCTAGGAGATAAAGAATACTACATTAAAGACCTGATTTTAAACGGAAAAGGATTATACCTTCATGCTTCTTCTTTAGAATTTACACATCCTTTTACTAAAGAAGAAATTTCAATATCAAAAGAACTAACTAAAAAATTTCAAAAAATATTTTCTACTTAATAATCTGTCAGTTATAAGTTTATAATCCGACCATATAAAAAATAATTTCTGGATGAAAAATTTCTTACTTATTTTATTATTAGTTTCATTTTCTGCCTTTTCTCAAGAAATGAGTATTGAAAAATTAAATGAAATTATAAAACAAAAGTCTGATACTTTACAAGTAAAAGGAAATTCGTGGCATTTTACATTAAATGATAGGTTATTAATATGTATCGCCGATAAAAATGCAAATAGAATGCGAATCATATCTCCTATAGCCAAGAAAGAACAATTAGATGACACTCTAATTTTAAACTCATTGATTGCTAATTTCCACACAGCTTTAGATGTTAAATATGCAATTTCTGATGACGTTTTATGGTCTGTATTTATACATCCTTTAAAAGAATTATCAGTACATCAAGTAGAAGATGCTATTTTACAAGTTTACAATGCCAATATCACTTTCGGAACCATATTTTCCAGCACATCACTCACTTTTCCTGGCAACACAAAAAAGAATCTTCCAAAAGAAAAGAAATATTTACAAAACAAAATTTAACTTTACTTTTAAATACCGTCTATAAAAAATATAGAATTCTTGTACATTTGCAGTTATGCGAATAGATATTATTACTGTAGCTCCAGAACTACTAAAAAGCCCGTTTGAACATTCAATGATGAAGCGTGCTATTGACAAAGGTTTAGCCGAAATTCATTTTCATAATCTACGTGAGTATGGACTGGGTAATTACCGTCAGTTAGACGACACACAGTTTGGAGGTGGGGCTGGTATGGTTTTAATGATTGAACCAATTGATAAATGTATTTCAAAACTACAATCTGAAAGAGATTATGATGAAATCATTTATATGACTCCTGATGCTAAAACTTTGAATCAAGTTACAGCGAATACCCTTTCTTTAAAAGAGAATATCATCATACTAACAGGGCACTATAAAGGTGTGGACCAACGTGTTCGTGATAAATTCATCACTAAAGAAATTTCTATAGGTGATTATGTTTTAACAGGAGGTGAATTAGCAGCCGCTATTTTATGTGATGCAGTTATTAGATTAATTCCTGGAGTTTTAGGAGATGAGCAATCTGCTTTAACAGATTCTTTTCAAGATAATTTACTCTCTCCTCCTGTATATACACGTCCTGCTGAATACGACGGAATGAAAGTTCCAGAAATTTTACTTTCGGGAAACTTTCCGAAAATTGAGGAATGGAGAAGCGAAAAAGCAATTGAACGCACACAACAAATAAGACCAGATTTATTAGATGAAAACTAATTCTACCTATAATTTAGTCATTGTTGTTCCTTGTTACAACGAACAAGACAGGCTACCTGTATCGCAATTTAAAACTTTTGCTAAGTCGAATCCTGAAACACTTATTTGTTTTGTGAATGACGGATCTAAAGATAACACAGAAGAAGTTTTATCTAAACTAGAAGAAGAACACCCTAATACTATAACACAACTTTCTTTAATGAAAAATGCTGGAAAAGCAGGAGCTGTTAGACAAGGTTTTTTACATTGTATTGAAAAATTCAATTTTAACAAAATTGCATATTTAGATGCAGATTTAGCTACATCTCTTGAAGAATGTGTTAGAGTAAGTGAATCTGTAAAAGATGATATTATTTTTTCTTTTGGCTCTAGAATATCTAAAATAGATAATAATATTGATCGTAAATTTTATCGTTTTTTTATAGGTAGGTTTATCGCAACTCTTATTTCAAGACAATTAAAAATAGCCGTTTACGACACGCAATGTGGTTGTAAAGTTTTTAATCAAAAAATTGTTTCTGAAATATTTAAAGATAATTTTATTTCAAAATGGCTTTTTGACGTTGAGATTTTCCATAGAATCATCGCTATTTATAAAAAAGAAAATATAAAAAACATCGCTAGAGAAATCCCCTTAAAAGCTTGGGTTGACACTGATGATTCTCGTGTAGAGTTTAGCTACTTCTTTAAACTTTGGTTCGATTTATTGGCTATTGGAAAAAAATATAAAAAATAACTTTTCTATGAATACTGGTTTTATAAAAAAGCACTTTTTCGCTATTGGTGTCTTCTTATTGGTTTTATTAAGAGTAATCTTAAATACTTTTATTCCTTTAATGGATAAAACTGAGGCTCGTTATGCAGAGATTGCACGTGTAATGGCAGAAACTAATAACTATATAACTCCTCAGATAGATTATGGAATACCTTTTTGGGCAAAACCTCCACTTTCTACTTGGCTATCTGCAATGAGTATTGAAATTTTCGGAGCCAATGAGTTTGCTGCTCGTTTACCTTATTTATTACTATCTATTTTAATTGTTTTTTTAATTGGTAAATACGCAACAAAAGAAAAACTTCCTTTCTATTTACCTGGATTCATCATTTTAACTATTCCACAATTTTTAATTCATGCAGGTGTAGTATCAACCGATACTGCTTTAATGTTTTGTACCACATTAGTTATGCTTTCTTTTTGGGAAGGCATGAAAGAGTATGCTAATAAAATGTGGAAATACTTAATTTTCTTAGGATTTGGGTTAGGACTTTTAGCCAAAGGACCCATTATATTTATTTTAACCTTACCTCCTATTTTCTTTTGGTCATTATATACAAAGTCATTTTTTAAAATATTCAAACATTTTAATCTTTTAATAGGATTACCTATTGTAGCTATCATCGCTCTGCCTTGGTATTATTTTGCTGAACAAAAAACACCAGGTTTTATAGATTATTTTATTGTTGGTGAACATTTTAAACGTTTTTTCGACAGTTCATGGAGCGGAGATAAATACGGTTTTCCTAAACAACAACCATTAGGTATTATATGGCTATTTCTTTTAGCCTTTGCCTTACCATGGATACAAGTGGTGATAGGTAAAATATGGAAACATAGAAAAACTGTAAAAACAAATTCTTGGGTAATTTTCTTATTATTCTGGTTACTATGGACTCCTTTATTTTTCACTATTTCTAAAAGTTTAATTCACCCATATATAATGCCAATAATCGTACCTATAGCATTGTTGGTTACTCATTTTTGGAAAGAGTTACAACAAAAGAAACTAGTTATCGGTATCGCCTTAATAATACCAGTATTGGCATTCTTTGCACTCATTGCAGGAACATTTACTAATAAAATTGAATACTTATCAAAAACCGATAAATATTTAATTGAAAAAAACTACGATAATCAAATCCCTTTATACTATTACAATACAAAGAGTTATTCTAGTCAGTTTTACTCAAAAGGGAAATCGAAAAGTATTACTAAAGAAGAATTAGAAAAACTTGTAAATAATTCCAATACTTTCTTTATTATAATACCAAAAAAGAAAAAAGTAGATAGTATTAACGATTCTTTTGTTTTATTAGAGGAAAGTAAAAAAAATCAAATATTTAAAGTCAATTAACACCTAATTAAACTTTAAAGCTATAATTATTTAAGTTTTATACTTAAATTTAGATAACTTTTTTTTAAATTTGCAGCCACAAAATCAACCTCTGACGAAAAAATCGTGAATGTTGTTTTTAAACAACCATAAATATTAAAGAAATGGATTTAGTAAAATTTGTTCAAGACGAATTTGTAACAAGAAACGAATTACCAGAATTTTCAGCTGGAGACACTATTACAGTGTATTACGAAATTAGAGAAGGTGAAAAAGTACGTACTCAGTTTTTTAGAGGTGTAGTTATTCAAAGAAGAGGTTCAGGATCTTCTGAAACTTTTACTATCAGAAAAATGTCTGGTACTATTGGTGTAGAGCGTATCTTCCCAATCAACTTACCTTCTATCCAAAAAATCGAAGTAAACAAAAGAGGTACAGTTCGTAGAGCTCGTATTTATTACTTTAGAGGTCTTACTGGTAAAAAAGCAAGAATTAAAGAAAAAAGAAACTAAGATTTTCTTTTTCTCAAGAAATTTAAAAAACACCATGAAATTCATGGTGTTTTTTTTATTCACAATTGTTAATAACTACGGTTTATAATTTGTTGATTACTAATTAGTTAAAATTAACAAATGAGAATAAAAATTACTTATATTTACAATAGATTTTATTAAGTAAGTAATATCACATTAAAGTTTAACTATAATGATTACTGAAAGATAAATTGTAAAGTAACGTTCTTTATATAAAGTTTTTAAACACTAATTAGTTTGTGAATCAAAATAAGTTTGTTCTAGTTATAAACTATTCTTTAGTTTTATAATTAGTAGTTATAAGTAATTATTGATGCGTTTAGCTTTAATTAGTTCGTTTAAAAGCAAAAAGAAACATTAATTATACAGATAGAATGTTTGTAGAACAATGTTTCGAAATGAAATAGGAAAGTAGTTTTATCTACGGATGTAAACATAAAACATCGTTTTTATTTGATTATGTAGCAATACAACTCAGTGCGAATACTATTTCAAAGAAAGCCATATTATTACAAGAAATTGTTTGATATGGCTTTTGTTTTTATCAACCTTTTTAGAGATTTAACTTATTATTTTATCAAATTCATAATGAAACAAGCTAATTAATAACAATTTAGCATCAAAAAATTCATTGTGAATTCTTAAATTTGCAACACTTCAAAATAAAATTTAATGATTATTGTGTGCATTAATTAATAATGCCACCTTAAAACAACAAATATATGAGCAAAACTGCTAAAATAATGTACACAAAAACGGATGAAGCTCCAGCATTAGCTACACGTTCGTTTTTACCAATAGTAAAAGCTTTTACAAAATCTTCAAACATAGAAATTGAAACTAAAGATATTTCTTTAGCTGGTAGAATTCTTGCTAACTTTTCAGATTACTTAACGAAAGAACAACAAGTGGAAGATGCATTGGCTTTTTTAGGTGAATTGGCTAAGAAACCTGAAGCTAACATTATCAAGTTACCTAATATCTCTGCTTCTGTACCACAATTAAAAGCTGCTATTAAAGAATTACAAGCTTTAGGGTATGCTTTACCTGATTTCCCGGAAGAAGCTAGCACAGATGAAGAAAAAGCAATTTTAGCTCGTTACAACAAAGTAAAAGGATCTGCAGTAAATCCTGTTTTACGTGAAGGTAACTCTGATCGTAGAGCTCCAAAAGCTGTAAAAAACTATGCAAAAAAGAATCCTCATTCTATGGGAGCTTGGAGTGCTGACTCTAAAACTCACGTAGCTACAATGGCAGATGGAGATTTTGCGCACACAGAAAAGTCTGTTACGGTAAACAATGCTACAGACGTAAAAATTGTTCATACTGATACTAACGGAAACACAACTACTTTAAAAGAAAAAGTTTCTTTATTAGACGGAGAAGTTATTGATGCTTCAGTTATGAATAAAAAAGCTTTATTAGCCTTTTTAGCAAAACAAGTAGCAGATACCAAAGAAAAAGGATTATTATTTTCTTTACACATGAAAGCAACAATGATGAAGGTTTCTGACCCTATCATTTTTGGTCATGCTGTACGTGTTTTCTTTAAAGACTTATTCGTAAAACACGCTCAAACTTTCGAAGAAATTGGAGTTGATGTGAATAACGGATTCGGAAACTTATTAAGCAACCTAGAAGAATTATCAGCAGATAAAAAAGCAGAAATTTTAACTGATATCGAAGCTATTTATGCTAACAATCCTGATGTAGCTATGGTAAATTCAGACAAAGGAATTACCAATTTACACGTTCCTTCCGATGTAATTATTGATGCTTCTATGCCAGCAATGATTCGTACTTCAGGTCAAATGTGGAATAAAGAAGGAAAGCAGCAAGACACAAAAGCTGTAATTCCAGATAGTTCGTATGCTGGGTTATATCAAGAAACTATCGATTTCTGTAAAAAGAATGGTGCTTTCGATCCAACAACAATGGGAACTGTTCCTAATGTTGGTTTAATGGCTCAAAAAGCTGAAGAATATGGTTCACACGACAAAACTTTTGAAATTGCTGCTAACGGTAAAGTTCAAGTGATTGATGCAAACGGAACTATTTTATTAGAGCATACTGTAGAAGAAGGAGATATTTGGAGAATGTGTCAAACAAAAGATGCTCCTATTCAAGACTGGGTGAAGTTAGCCGTTACTCGTGCTAGAGCTTCTAAAACTCCTGCTGTTTTCTGGTTAGGAAAAAATAGAGCGCACGATGCTGAAATCATCAAGAAAGTAGAAAAATATTTACAGAACCATGATACAAATGGTTTAGAAATTAAAATTTTATCTCAAGAAGAAGCTACTAAATATACTTTAGAAAGAGTTAAGGAAGGAAAAGATACAATCTCTGTTACAGGAAACGTTTTACGTGATTATTTAACTGATTTATTCCCAATTTTAGAATTAGGTACATCAGCAAAAATGTTATCTATCGTTCCTTTAATGAACGGAGGTGGTTTATTTGAAACTGGTGCAGGAGGTTCAGCTCCTAAGCACGTTCAGCAATTAGTTGAAGAAAATCACTTACGTTGGGATTCTTTAGGAGAATTTTTAGCTTTAGCGGTTTCTTTAGAGCACTTAGGAGAAACTAACAATAATGATAAAGCGAAAGTTTTAGCAGAAGCTTTAGACGATGCTACTGATAAATTATTAGACAATAAAAAAGGTCCGTCAAGAAGAACTGGTGAATTAGATAATAGAGGTTCTCATTTTTATTTAGCAATGTATTGGGCAGAAGCATTAGCTTCACAAGATTCAAATACTGAATTAAAAGCTCAGTTCGCTCCTATTGCAGAAAAAATGGCTGCTAATACAGATACTATTGTAAATGAATTAAATTCAGTTCAAGGGCAAGCTGTAAATATTGGTGGATATTATGAACCTACTGATAGTTTAGCTGATCCTATTATGAAGCCAAGCACTACTTTAAATGCTATCTTAGAAAGTATTTAATAGTACGTAAATATAAATTCAAAAGCAGGTGAGAAAACTCACCTGCTTTTTTGTTGCTAATAATAAATAACCAAACAAATTAATAAACAGTAGCAACAATATGTTGTCCTCTATAATTTTCAGCTATTAAATCAATCGCTATAGTTTTTAAGACACTTAAATTTTAATATTGTCACTTTATAATTTTCAAAAGCTGAATTATTAGTAAATTTGATTTATGAACTTTACCAAAACAACAGAACAAGATTCAAACTATAATAATTTAGAACAAATGAGTGTTTCTGAATTATTAACTAACATAAATAACGAAGATAAAACTGTACCATTAGCTGTAGAGAAGTCTTTGCCGCAAATAGAACGATTAACAGAACAAATCGTTTTAAAATTAAAAGAAGGCGGAAGACTTTTTTATATAGGAGCAGGTACAAGCGGACGATTAGGTATTGTTGATGCTAGTGAGTGCCCTCCTACTTTTGGTGTTCCTCACGAATTAGTTGTCGGACTTATTGCTGGAGGCGATATTGCTATTAGAAAAGCTGTTGAATTTGCAGAAGATTCTAAAGAACAAGGTTGGACAGATTTGCAAGAACATAAAATTTCTAACAAAGATGTGGTAGTTGGTATTGCTGCTTCTGGCACAACACCATACGTAATTTCAGCTTTAGAAAAATGCAATAAAAATGGAATTATTACAGGATGCATTACTTGTAATCAAGGAAGTCCGTTAGCACTAACAGCACAATTCCCTATTGAAGTTATTGTAGGGCCTGAGTTTGTAACCGGAAGTTCAAGAATGAAAGCAGGAACGGCTCAAAAGCTTGTTTTAAATATGCTAACTACTGCTACGATGATTCAATTAGGAAAGGTAAAAGGAAATAAAATGGTTGATATGCAACTATCTAACAATAAATTGGTAGACAGAGGTGAAAAAATGTTAGTATCAGAATTAAATATCGACCAAAAAAAGGCTAGTGAATTACTAAAAAAGCATGGCAGTGTTCGCGCAGTTATTAAAAACTTTAAACATGAGTAAACCAATCACATCAGATAGAGTAGTAAAACGATTCGTTATTTTATTAGGATTATTAATCCTCTCTCCTATTGTATTAAGTTTTGGATTTAAAGCGCTACGAGTTTTTACAGAGAGCCCAAAAAACTTCATTGCCTACTTTTTATTAGGCTTAGGTATTTTTTTAATTTTATTTACCGTTTATTTCGGATTTAAAACAATCAAAACTTTTTTAGATAACTTATTTCAAAAATAAATTGAAGTCGAATAACACCATAGAAAAACTTATAAACTGGGAACATTGGCCATCGTACATGTTCTATCTTCCAAACATCCCTTTTGCTTTTTATCATGCGGTAAAAGCTAGAAGTTTAGTTTTTTATACGGCTGCAAACCCAAGTATTGAAAACTCAGGAATTGGAACAGAGTCTAAATATAAAACACTTCAATTATTTCCTGAAAAATATTTACCTAAAACAGTATTTCATAAAGCTAACTCAAGCATAGAAGCGACTTTATTAAATATTGAACAAAAAAAAATATCGTACCCTTTAATCGCAAAACCAGATATTGGTTTTCGTGGGCTATTAGTTAAAAAAATAGAAAACAAAAATGATTTAGTCAATTATTTAAACAAATATCCAATCGATATTATTGTTCAAGAGTTTTTAACTGAAGAGAATGAGTGTGGTATTTTTTACCACCGCTTGCCAAATGAAGAAAAAGGCAAAATTACGTCAATTACCTTAAAAGAGTTTTTGCACGTTATTGGAGATGGGAAATCTACACTAGAGCAATTAATAAATAATGATAAAAGAGTAAAAATCTACTTGAATCTAATTAAAGAAGATGCTTCGTTAGATTTACAAAAAATCATTACAAAAGGAGAAAAATTTAAACTTTCTGCTATTGGAAATCATTCTAAAGGAACGCGTTTTATTAATGGAAATCATCTAATATCTAAAGAATTAGAAAACTCTATAGACAATCTAAACAATCAAGTAAACGATTGGTATTATGGTAGATTGGATATTAAATACGACTCTTTTGATGATATTTTAAATGGAAGTTTTAAAATACTGGAATTGAACGGAATTCTTGCAGAACCTACCCATATTTACGATGCAGAATGCACTAATTATTTTAAAGCTTTAAAAGAAATCAGAAAACATTGGAAACAATTAAACAAAATAGCAAGATTTAACCATGACGAAAAACAAATACCTTACAGAACAACTTTTGGTTTACTAAAAGACGTCAATAATTTAAGAAATTACACTAAATACATTTCTAAATTAACAAGAGGCTAATGTACTCAGTTTATATACTACAAAATAGATAACATTAAGTTAAACTAAAATATAGGATAATCACCCATTTGTAATTTACTTTTGCTGAATACAATAAAAAATACTATTATTGTAATGTTAACCCCCAAACATGTATGAAGACTAACCTCTCGTTTTTACTTCTTATTTTACTTAACATTTCTCTTTACGCTCAGGTAAAGATTGGGGATAATCCTGCTGTAATACATCCAAATTCAATTTTAGAACTCGAAAGCATCGATAAAGCTTTAGTGATTAGTCGTATGACAAATACGCAAATGAATTCGGTAACACCTTTACGTGGTGCCTTAGTTTTCAACACTGATCAAAACTGTGTTTTTATGTACGATGGAACTGCATGGAGAAGTTTATGCAATACTGGCGCAGGGATAAATGTAACCACAGCTGCAACAGCACCAACTAGCAATAACTTAGGAGATTTTTGGATTAACGACTCTCTAAACAATGCCACAAGTATTTGGGATGGTCTTAATTGGATATCTATAGATAATAATCCTAGAAGAGGAAATGGAGCTCCGAATGCTACTTTAGCCCCTAACCCAACAGCAGGTGATGTATATGTAGATAGTGCTAATGGAAATATTTACGCTTACGACGGTACAACTTGGATAAACTCTAACACTACAGTAAGTGCCAATAATGGATTATTAATTGATGCTACTAACACCATTCAACTTGGTGGAGTATTAATTAATCCTACTACCATACAAACTGACGCAACCAGCACGTTAGCTATAACTGGCTTAGAAGATGGAGATACTACTCAAGATGACATTGTAACTGTTAACAGAACTACTGGACAATTAAGAAAAGTAAGCGCTGCTAATTTATTAACTGAAGAAGTTACTGAACTGACAGCAATAGACGGTCAGTTAATTTTCAACAACGGATTTACCTTACAATCTACCGATAAAGTAAATGTATATAGAAACGGAGTACGTATAGATTTTACTATAGTAAACAACACTACTATAGAAATAGAGCCTGAAGCAATTTGCTACGCAGGTGACCAAATAAGAATAGTTCAATTTTATTAATAATAAAAACCCCTAATTATAAACCGAAAACAATTATTTAATTATGAAAACAATTACAAACAAATTTAAAATCGCATTAGTCGCCGTTGGTTTACTTGCCGTTGGTACAGTTAATGCACAAACAACTGGAACAGACATAACCAAACAAGCACCTACTGTATTAGGTTCTTCAACTACAGCTACAGCAGCTACTCCAGGAGCAAGTGCTATAGTTGCTCCAACATCAGGAGCAACTGTACAAGGAGGGTCAGTTAGAGTTATAGATAACAAAGGAACAATGAAATATCTACAAGTTCAAAATGGATTAACTCAGATGACTAATACTGCACCTGATGGAGGTATTACAACAACCTGGCAATTGGGAGGTCAAATAGTTAGTGATACAGATATAGACTTTAATGGTAACGTTTTTTCTTTTAACAATGTTGTTCAGATTGATGGTACGGATGCTGTAAATGGGATTGCTGCTACAACTACAACTACTGCTAGTGGGCAAGGTAATACTGGATGGACATTATTAGTAAGAGATGAAGGTACTGGTGAAATAAAAAAATTATTAGCTTCAGACTTAGTGGTTAGTGGTCAAACATATTTCACTGCCGCAGTAGCTGATGCAGTTGCTGGTGCAACCGCAGCAGAACTAACATTTGATGTTACTGCAGGAACTCCTGCTTTAGCTGGAGCACAGCTTCCATTACCTGATTACAGTAAAGTTTGGGTATATAGAAATGGAGCAAAGTTAATTGCTAATTTAGATTATACAATTGTTGGATCTACGGTTGTTTTAGCTGAGAATGCTACAGCCCCAAGTGATTGGAGTTTATTTTCTGGCGATATTATTGAAGTACAATATGTTAAATAACATTAATGCCTAAAAACATTAAACATATAAAATTACTTATACTAACTTTTGCATTGGTACTGTTAAACACAAGTACCAATGCACAAGAAGTTAGGGTTATTGATAACAAAGGAACTATACAAACTGTTAAAAGTAATACAGTAAATACCTCAATTACTGAAAGTACACCTGCTGATTATATAGCAAATGTAGATGCCACCTACTCACCTATTGAAAACGACACTTACATATACACTCCTGCTAATGGAGAAAAAGTGTACTATGTTTATGATGGAGTAAATTGGAATATGATAGCACCTACAAAAGCTGCTAGGGTATTTTACCCACCATCTATAGCTATTGACGCTTCTTCTATTTCCGCTGACCCAACAATACCAAGTTCAGGTGATGAATCTATTGACCTGTATAATGATTATTATAGACAATTTAGATTAGAGGCAAACCTTTTACCAACACCTGGAAAATCTGCCCAAAGTACTGGATCTCCAAATATAGTACCATACTATGAAAGGAATGAATTATATTATTATGTTACTTATTATGATCCATCTGTAATTGAAAATGTTTCTATTGATGCTGACGGAAATATGAGTTATGATATTATATCTACACCTACAGACGACAATACAATTATAAATGTAGTATTTGTTGTAAAATAATACTTAAAAGAAAGCTTATGAAGTTTTTAAAAACATATATTTTTTTCTTTTTAGTATTTAGTTATACATTAATTTCTGCACAAACCACTGGAGATTTTAGATCAAGACAAAATGGTAATTGGAATGATCCTAATAGCTGGGAGTATTATAATGGAACTATTTGGGTTAATCCTGCTACAACTTACCCTGGACAAATAGCAACTACAGCTAACGATGTTGTTATTAGAAATAGTCATAGTATTTCATTAGGAGTTGACTTATCAACAAGTGGAACAATTAATTCTGTTACCATAGGTGATAGAAATGGCTCAGGTTTGGCTAGTATTGAAACATTAACTATAACAAACACTGCTGGTTTAAATACTACTAGCTTTACTATAGCTTACGATGGTTTTGTTACTTGGCAAGCAAGTGTAAATAAGTCTTTAAAGTTTCCTGCTAATACAAACATTGTTGTAGAACCTGTTCACCCAGATGAAGGAGTTGGCGGCGTTGCTTTACATGACACCCATGGTTTACATGCTAACACTACACCCTGTAGTAATTCGAGAGCTTTAGAAATAGGTACTTCAAAGTATAGTAGTTGTCAAGGAGCAGGTTCATTATTAACTTTTGATCAAGTAAATAATGCAGGTGGTAATTTAAATGTTTCTCCAAGTTTTACAGCACCAGCTTGTATAAACCAAACACTAAATCTATTTGCTAACCCAGGAGGAAGTGAATTAGATGACACTCCTATTAATTATAGCTGGAATGTAATCCCTCCTTCAGGAGCTAACTACGCTATAACAGCTACAGAGAACCCTACAGACACCCCTTTATTACTTGGATCTTATATCTATGAAGTTACAATAACCAATAATTCTGGAATTACAAATACCAACTCAGTTACTATAGAAGTTACTTCTTGTAATAAAAAAGTAATCACCAACCGCCGTATAACTTATAGAGTTAAAAAATGATGCTATTTAAACGATACATATCATTTTTATTTTTCATTAGTATAACAGTTGCTAGTGTGTCGCAAAATGCATTTTATAATTCTGGTGTGGTACAATTACACGATGGAGCTAAAATTGGTTTTCATACCGATGTAATTAACGATGGTGTTTTAGATAACTATATTGGTTTTGCTGGTTTTTATGCAGATACCGAATTAAGAACAATTTCAGGAAATAACAGAATTACTTTTTTTAATGTTGAAATTGATGCCTTAAATAATTTAGAATTACAAAATTCATTAGGAGTCCGTAATCAACTCGATTTTATTAATGGTTTAGTAATTACACCTAGAGATAATCCAGATATCTCTCTTGATTTTATAGAATACGACATGTATGCAGGTGAAGACAACCTAAGACATACAAACGGATATGCATCAACAAAAGAAGGTAGTAGAAACGATAATTTTTCTTTTCCTATTGGTGACGGATCACAAATCCGCCCGATGATTATACCTAATCATCAAAAATATTATTTATTTAAAGGAGCTTACTTTTATGAAGACCCTAACTTCCCAACAACTTTTTCTTCTGATTTTTTAACCGATCAAAAACAAATTCTGTTAGAAAACATTAGTAATGTAGAATTTTGGGATTTAAATGGAAAAAACGAAACGAGAGTTACCTTAACATGGAATACTCGTAGTGATATTTCAACCATTTCTAATGACATTAACTTACTTACAGTTGTTGGGTGGAGTATTTCTGAAAACAGATGGGTAAATTTAAGTAGCACAAATGTTACTGGAGATTTAGACACAGGAGAAATTACATCCGAAACTTTTGTGCCAGATGAATATGAAGCAATTACTATAGGTTCAATTGTAAACGATGAAATACCTGATGATAACAATAGTGATAACATCATTATTTCACCTAATGGAGATAATTTAAACGATTTCTTACAGTTTGATGAAATTAGCGAATACACCAATAACAAATTAACGATCTATAATCGCTGGGGAAATATTGTATATCAGACAGAAAATTATTTTAATAATTGGGATGGTACTTCTAATGGTAGAGCTACTATAAACAAAGAAGATAAGCTACCTGAAGCTACTTATTTTTATTATTTAGAATCTGGTAACGACCCTAATAACTTAGTTAAACTACAAAAAGGTTGGGTGTATATTCATAGATAAACAACCTACCCTACTAAAACTTTCTTCGGTGTAGTTGGGTTATAGCCAAAATCGGCATCAGGTAATTCAATTCCTAATTGATTTATAATAAAACCAATACTTGCAAAATGGTGAATTGCATGACTATGTGCCTGTATTAATGCACTACCAACGGTATAATTTGCTGTTAACTTACCCAAACCTAAATCGTCAGTTACAGGAATAACTCTATCAAAATCTTCAGTATTTAAACAGTGAAGTTGAGAAATTACATCATTAAAATATAAAATACCAAATTCTGTTTTTTCTTCAGCTAGCTGATTACGCTCTCTATCAGAAAAATCTACACAACTTTTTTCTAAGCCTTTAAATATACAGGTAAAAACATCTAGAATATGACGCATATTAGCTCCTATGCTTGAATAATATGGAGGCACAGTTTTATCACTATACTGTTCATCTGTTATTGAATTAAGGAGTTTTATTCCTCTCTCAAGGTTTTTTTCAATGGCATCAATCATAAGTAACTGTAAAATCTTTCAAGTATGTCGTATAAATATAGAGCTTTTTACACATAGTACTAAGCTTTTAAATAAACATTTTTCAATGCGTTAAAAATCAAAGCCTTACAAGTAAACAACTAATATTAAAACCTTATAAAATCTATCATAAATATTTTTATGGCACGCTCTTTGAAAATTAAACATCAAATGCGGAAGCCGAAAAGCATATAGAGTAAGCATAACCCTAAAATTAGCAATTATGAGAACAGGGATACTTTTATTATTAGCAATGATGTCATTAGCAACAGTAAACGCTGATAACATAAACAAATCAACTAGCAAAATTGGGGTTACAAATCGTTTTGACGATGCAGTTACCTTTGTTGAAAGAGGAGTACAATTCCATGTATTTTTAAATGGAGACTTTGATTTCAATACTCACAGTAGAAACACAAGATATGTAGATTATTACGGAAGACGTGTAAAAACAAACCGTGGAGTACGTATTGAGCGAGACTTTAGAGGACGTATAAGACGTGTAGGTAATGTATTTGTAAATTATGATGTAAGAGGAAACGTAACTCGTATTGGTAACGTATTTATTAGATATAAATTCGGGCAATTATTTAAAGTTGGAAGCTTACGTGTAAAATATGATCGATGGGGAAACCCTCAATATAGAGGCTTTGTAAAACCAGGTCATCATTACGAAGACGATTATTATTATGAAGATGATGTTTATTATGGTAATGGAGGAATTGATATTGATGTAAACATTGGTATATTCGATTATGATGATAGATACTTTTACAAAAGAGATTTTAGAAACAACTATCGTCAATTTAAAGAAGACAACAACTTCTTTTACTACAGAGCAAAACCTAATGCTAAAATTGGTAAACGAAGTAAAATTTTAAAGAGACGTAAAAACAAAAGTTACTCTAAGAAATTTCATCACAAAAAAGAAAAGGCTGAACAAAAAGGAAGGTCTAGAAGAAATAGATAAAATAAAAAAACCGTATCAAAATTGATACGGTTTTTTCTTTATTTGATAAGTGACAAATTACTTTGCTACATTCACTGCTCTTGTTTCACGAATCACAGTTACTTTTACTTGTCCTGGATATGTCATATCATTTTGAATCTTTTGAGAGATATTAAATGATAATTCTGCTGCCTTAGTGTCGTTTACCTTAGCACTCTCAACCATTACACGTAATTCACGTCCTGCTTGAATAGCATAGGCTTTTTGTACACCTGTAAATCCGAAAGCAATATCTTCTAAATCTTTTAAACGTTGTATGTAAGAATCTAATACCTGACGACGTGCTCCCGGTCTTGCTCCTGAAATAGCATCACAAACCTGAACTATAGGTGATAATAAACTCTTCATTTCTATCTCGTCGTGGTGAGCTCCAATTGCATTACATACATCTGGTTTTTCTCCATATTTCTCAGCCCATTGCATACCTAATAATGCGTGTGGTAATTCACTTTCAGTTTCTGGCACTTTACCAATATCATGCAATAAACCAGCTCTTTTAGCAGCTTTAGCATTTAAGCCCATTTCTGCAGCCATAATACCACATAAATTCGCAACTTCTCTAGAGTGCTGTAATAAGTTTTGACCATAAGAAGAACGGTACTTCATTCGTCCAACTGTTTTAATCAATTCAGGATGTAATCCGTGAATCCCTAAATCAATAACTGTACGCTTACCAACTTCGATAATTTCTTGGGTAATTTGCTTTTCGGTTTTCTTAACAACCTCTTCAATTCTTGCTGGGTGAATTCTTCCATCTGTTACTAATTTATGCATTGATAAACGAGCAATTTCACGACGTACAGGATCGAAACAAGATAAAATAATTGCTTCTGGAGTATCATCAACAATAATCTCAACACCAGTAGCTGCTTCTAAAGCACGAATATTACGACCTTCACGACCAATAATTCTACCTTTTACATCATCAGATTCTAAATTAAAAACTGAAACACAATTTTCAACAGCCTGCTCTACCCCTACTCTTTGAATGGTATTTAAAACAACTTTACGTGCTTCTTGTTGTGCAGTCATTTTAGCTTCTTCAACCGTATCTTGAATAAAAGACATGGCATCAGCTTTAGCTTCATCTTTTAAATTCGCTACCAATTCAGTTTTAGCTTCATCAGCAGATAAACCAGAAATTTGTTCAAGCATATCAACGTGACGCTTGTGCAATTTTTCTAATTCTGATTCTTTCTTATCTAAAAATTCTAACTTGTAATCGAAATCCGCTTCTTTTTTCTCTAAAGAAATGTTTTTCTTTTTATTTCTATCTAATTCAGAAGAAACTTGACTTTCTTTGTCGCGTATTCTTTTTTCAACATCAGACATTTTCTTTTCTCTTGATAAAATTACCTTTTCATGCTCAGCTTTAAGTTCAATAAACTTTTCTTTAGCTTGTAATATTTTATCTTTCTTTATCGCATCCGCTTCAACCTTTGCTTCTTTTACAATGTTTCTAGCTTCTTTTTTTGTTTCTTGTATTAATTTATTAGCATTAGATTTCTCTAACATTTTAGCAATAAAAAAACCTATTGCTATCCCTATAATTCCTGCTAGCACAGGAAATAATATTCCTTCCATAATTTTGATTTGATTGTATAAAAAAACCTACATTAATAGGGTCTTATAAACTCCGAAAAACAGGTTTAGGACTAACTGGCTTATCAAGGATCCGTTCTGGGCATCAAATAAATTGATACATACGGCTTGCTCTACGAACCAAGACTCATCCTTTCTAAATAAATAGTGTTGAGTTTAACAAACAATGTACTAATGTAGGTAGTAATATTAATAATATATTTTAAAGAACGTTATAAATGCTTATCTAATAAATTAGATAATTCATTTATTTTATTTGATACTTCGGTGTTTTCTATAGTATTGTTTATCGATACTATTTTTGCTTTCGAAGCAAACTGTAAAGCACTCATTGCTAATACATCTTGCTTGTCTGCCACCGCATAATTTTGCTCAAATTTAGCGATTAATTCGTTAATATCTTTTGCTGCTTTACGCATCCCCTCTTCTTCTTCAGTGCTATTAACACTTAACGGATACGTTCTACCAGCAATTACAACATTAACTTTTATTTTCGCCATGTAAAGAACTTTTTATGAATTCAAAAGAGCAATGCACTTATCAATCTCTCGAACTAATGTATTTATTTTGAGTTTTGTTTCTCTTGTATTTTCGCTACTACCTTCAATAGTTTTTGCAATTTTAAGTAATTTAAACTCTTCTTGTTTTTTACTTAACTCTTGCTCTTTCTCTTGTAATAAAACTTGCAACTTTGCATTGTTTTGAAGCAAAACTTGATTTTCTTCTTTTAAAAAATCATAATTAGAAAGTAAGGTTTTTAACTTATCTTCCAGTAAATGAATTGCTTCTAAAGGGTCACTCATTTATTTTTGAGAATAAAACTATATCCACAAAGTTATCAATATAGATTTTAAATAGCAACTCTTTTCTACTTTTTTACTAAAACACTGATGTTTAGCCTTTAAAGCTTTGACATAATTTTAGTATTTTTGTTAGAAACTGTTACGATTTGAGATTTTATTTTTCTATTATTTTACTGTTCTCTTTTTTTTATGGAACTGCTCAAAAGCAATATCCTAAAGATTACTTTTCGCCTCCTTTAAAAATTCCAATTATTTTATCTGGTACGTTTGGTGAACTAAGAAGTAATCATTTTCATTCTGGTTTAGACATTAAAACTCAAGGAAAGCAAGGAATTCCTATTTATGCTCCTGCAGATGGCTATGTGTCTCGTATAAAAGTTCAACAATATGGATTTGGAAAAGCAATATACATTAAACACCCTAATGGATATACTACCGTTTATGCACATCTAAAAAAGTTTGTTCCAGCTATTCAGAAATATGTAAAAAGCGTACAGTATAAAAAAGAAAACTATTATACAGGTAATCTTTTTCCGAAACCTGAAAAATTCCCTGTTAAAAAAGGAAAATTAATTGGATATACTGGAGATACAGGAGGCTCTGGAGGTCCACATTTACATTACGAGATTAGAGATACCAAAACAGAACATATTATTAATCCAATGCATTTTGGTTTAGTGCCCAATGACGATAAATCGCCAACAATTCAAAAGTTAATCGCTTATCCTCTTAATAACGGTTCGCGAATTAACAATTCAACTTCAAAAACAATTCTTTCTTTTAAAAATATAGAGAATGGTAAATACGTTAGTGAAAAAATAACTGCTAGCGGAGAAATTGGTTTTGGAATTAGTGTTTTCGATCGATTAAACGGAGCTTTAAATAAAAACGGTATCTACAGCCTAGAAATGAAAGTAAATGGCAACAGAGTATATTATCATGATGTTGAAACATTTTCGTTTGCTGAAAGTAAGTACATCAACTTATTAATTGATTACAAACATTACAAAACCTATCGAAATAGAGTTCAAAAAACTCATAAAGTAAATGCTAATCGATTAAGTTTGTATGAGGATTTAGTTAATAATGGTAAAATCTTCATTGAAAATGGAAACAGTTATAATATTGAAATCATTGCCAAAGATTTTAAAAACAATACTTCATCAATTAAAATACCTGTTCGTGGTGTAGCAAGTAATTTAATTTTTCAAGAAAAAGACACTACTGCTTATAAAATAGTTGCTAAAGACTTTGTTAAATTCAGTAAAAACAATGTAACTATTGCGTTTCCTAAAAATACTTTTTATGAAGATTGCTTTATTGATTTCTCGGTTGAAAACGGTATAGCTAAGGTTCATAATCGTACCATTCCTTTAGACAAAAGATATACATTAACATTCAATACTTCTTTTTTAAACGACAAACAGAAACAGCAAGTATACATTGCGAATGTAACTAACAAGAAATACCCAAGATATACATCTACCAAGAAAAAGATTGATAAAGTATATACTACCACTAAACTTTTAGGAGACTATACTTTAAAATTCGATGCTGTTAATCCCACAATTCAGTTATATAATTTTAAAGACAAACAGTGGCTCTCTAAAAATAAAACTTTAAAAGTTAAAATTAAAGATCGGGAATCTGGTATTAAAAATTACCGTGCTACAATTGATGGCAAATGGGTTTTAATGGAATACAATCATAAAAAAGGAATACTTACTTACGATTTTAATGATAAAAAGTTGGTTGGTAGCAAACATCTTTTTAAACTTGTAGTCTCTGATAATGTAGGAAATACAAAAACTATTTCTGCTACATTTTTCAAAAAGTAAATAATAAAACCCTTGAAAAAACTACTTATTTTACTACTGTTCCCTTCACTTATTTTTGCCCAAAAAACAGCAACAGTAAAAGGAAGAATTATCAATAAATACAATACTCCTATAGAAGGCGTAGCTATTTCTTACTTATCAAAAGGTACTACTACTGATGCTAATGGTAATTATAGTTTTACCATACCCATGCGTAAAACAGTTACTGTTACTTTTAGTCATGTTTCTTATAAAACAGTGGTTAAGAAATTTACTTCTCGAGGACGAAAAACATTTAACTTCTCTCCTAGTTTAAATTTTAAAACGCAAGAATTAGAAGAAGTTGTACTTAAAAATCAAAAAAAGGAAGTACAAGGGATAACAAAAATTGAAACTAAGAAAGTTAAAAATTTAGTTGGAGCCAATGCTGGAGTTGAAAATGTTTTAATGACACTTCCTGGGGTAAGTAATAACAACGAACTGAGTACACAGTACAATGTTCGTGGTGGTAATTTTGATGAAAACTTAGTGTATGTTAACGGAATTGAAGTCTATCGTCCGTTTTTAATTCGTTCAGGGCAACAAGAAGGGTTGAGTTTCATCAATCCACATTTAGTACAAAATATTAATTTCTCTGCCGGAGGATTTCAAGCCAAATATGGTGATAAGCTTTCTTCTGTTTTAGATATCACCTATCGTAAACCTGTTGATTTCGGAATTCAAATAGACGCTAGTTTATTAGGTGGTAGTTTTACAATAGAAGACACCTTTTTAAACAACAAGCTAAGCGCAATACTTGGTGTTAGATATCGAGACAATAGTTTATTTGTAAATAGTAAACAAACTGAAGTAAACTTCAGACCAAAATTTACTGATGTTCAAACATTTTTATCATATAAAGCAAATAAAAAGTTAACACTTAACTTTCTAGGAAACTTTTCTTTAAACGATTATAACTACAAGCCATTGACAAGAAAAACTCGTTTTGGTACAATTGCAAACCCGTTAGAATTAATTGTTTTTTATCAAGGACAAGAGCAAGATGAGTTCCAAACACTTTTCGGAGCATTCTCTGCCGATTATCAAGTAAATGATGATTTAAAAATTACAGGAACTATTTCTTCTTTTAACACCCAAGAGGAAGAACATTTTGATATTGCTGCATCCTATAATTTAGGTGAAGTAGATAGTAATATTGGTTCAGAAAATTTTGGAGAAGTTGCCTTTTCTCAAGGAATCGGTTCACAAATAAACCATGCTCGTAATGATTTAGATGCATTAATTAGCAATATTCAATTAAGAGCAACTTTAAAAGATGGTAACAACGAATGGAGAGCTGGTATAAAATACCAAACAGAAAATATTAAAGATCGTATTCGTGAATGGGAAGTTATCGATTCTTTAGGCTTTTCTGTGCGTCCGCCTCATCATATAGGTAACAATCAACCTTACGAACCTTTTACAGGACCTATTGAGCCTTTTAGAAATGTTAGAGCAGAAAATGAAGTCGACATTAATCGTTTATCAGGTTTTGTTCAATTTAGTAGAAAAACAAACTGGAACAATCATCAGGTATGGATGAATCTTGGTGTGCGTGCACATCAATGGAATGTAAAAACTGCTACAGCTAGTTCTAAAAATCAACTTACATTTAGTCCGAGAGCTCAATTTGCAATAAAACCAGATTGGGATAAAGACTTGCTGTTTAGAATTTCTGGTGGATGGTATTCTCAACCTCCTTTTTATAAAGAATTACGTGATTTTGACGGAAACATAAACCCAGAAGTTAAAGCTCAAAAATCTATTCATTTAGTAGCTGGTAACGATTATAGTTTTACCATGTGGGAGCGTCCTTTTAAATTAACCACTGAATTATATTATAAAAACTTAACTGATGTTAATTCATATTCTGTAGATAATGTTCGTATTCGTTATCGTGCCGATAATGTAACTAGTGCCTATGCTTACGGGTTAGATGTTCGCTTAAATGGTGAGTTTGTACCAGGAAACGATAGTTGGGTTAGTATTGGCTATTTAAAAACTGAAGAAAATATTAATAACCAAGGTTATATTGCAAGACCAACTGATCAACGTTTTAAATTTGGTGTATTATTTCAAGATTATGTACCTAATTTACCTGATTTAAAAGCGTATTTAAACATTGTGTACAATACAGGGTTACCTGGTGGAGCACCAGCATATGCTAATGTATATCAGTTTCAAAATAGATTAAACGATTATAAACGTGCCGATTTAGGTTTATCTTATGTTTTTGCTGATGCAAATAAGCAACACAAAACTGGATTCCTACGAAGTTTTAAAGAGTTAACAATTGGTTTCGAACTCTTTAATATTTTTGATATCCGTAACTCTATAACCAATACTTGGGTTCGTGATGCGTATAGTAAACAACAATACGGAATTCCTAATTTTATGACAGGAAGAGTTTTAAATTTTAAAGTTGGAATGCAGTTTTAAATTTAGTTTGATTCTTAATCTTATTTCTAACGCCTTTCACTAAGGTTAAATGTTAATCACCTAAAAAAAATCTTTTATCCGGAATCAGGTAATCAAAATGCAATATATTTGATTACATATAACTAGTTGTAAGTAATTAAATGATAGAAAAGAATAAAATATTCACAAACCTAAAAGAAGGTCTATTGATTGAGAACCAAAGTTGGAACCTTAAATGGGGAACACCTCTTTCAGAACTTCTGTCTTATGCTGAATCCTATTCTTTAGAAACGGATAATTTACCTTGGTTAAACTTTGGGGCAGTTTCAATTCTCGATGGAATTGAATTAAAACTTGTGACGCCATTTGACACAATGAAATCTAATAATAATGAATCTGCACTCAACCATGTAGGACAAAATTTGAATCTTGAAGACGTTGACAGATTAGTAGATGAGTTAACAAAAAGATTAGGAGAACCTGACACCTCTAATGATACTTATGGAAAATTTAGAGAATGGATACAAGACGAACTTTACATCAGAATTATGCCAAGAATGGCTCATGGTGGCGATTGGAGTTCAATAATTATTGGAAAAGAATTGAATTAAATTTGATGAACAAGTAAAATGGGGTTCAAATCACTTAATAAATCGGATAAACATTTCGAAGTCGCTAGACAACATATACTGAACACTGATGGGTTTACAACTGAATATTGCATAAAGGATTCAAATAAAGTAACTCCCTTTCATTTTAATTGTCAAGGTTGCACTAACAGTAGTGTTAGTATTGATCATTCAAACTGTAATCCATTTGATTATGAAAAAATTAAAATTAATGTGAACTCAATTATTGAATTAGGGGGAACAGGTACAATCTGCAAAATTATTGAATGTGAAAATTGTGCTACTAATTACTTTGTTGGAATCGGCTACATAGAGCCAAATAATGGGCGAGATGTGCTTTTACTACATACGATAATTGAATTAAAAGAAAAACTACTTACAACAACACCTAAACTGTATTAAAACGCAGCTTAGCCAAACCGTTAGTGAAATTACCTTATTTATAGATCTCAATTAGCATTCCTACTACCCCTAAAAACAAACATAAAGGAGAAAAATACTTCGTGTCATTCTTAGCAAACCTTGTATTCTTAATTCTTTTAAAAAAACCAACATAATTAAACTCTCCAATAGCTCTAATAATAAAAATACTTACCACTATATACATACCATAATCTAGTAACCAGTTTGGCAAAAACAATAAAGAAACAAGCTTCATTTTTTCGGCATATATTGCAGTAAAACCAACCATAACTACAGCTACTATAAGTGTTGCAATCCAAGGGGGACATATTATTTTTTCATCCTTTGTTTTAGTAGGTGAAACATCCTTCATACCCCAAATTCCACCAAAAGCCCAATAAAAATGGATTCCAGATATAAAAATTAACTGTAGTATAGCTATCCATCCTAAAAAATAAATCATAATTGTTGTTTTTAATGTAAGTTTGTTCTACAAAACTAAGTACAATACATGACAACTTTATTGATAAATATCAAGGAATTAATTCAAGTTCGAGAAGCATCTATAAAAAAAGTTTCTGGTAAAGAAATGAGTATTTTACCAACTATAAAAAATGCTTTTTTACTTTTAGAAAATGATACAATTATTGATTTTGGTTCTATGGATGATGTTCCTTCATCAATAGACAATATAATTGATTGCACTGGTAAAATGATTTTACCTACTTGGTGCGATTCTCATACGCATATTGTTTATGCTGGTAATAGAGAGCAAGAGTTTGTTGATAGAATTAATGGGTTGACTTACGAAGAGATAGCGAATAACGGTGGTGGAATTTTAAATTCTGCTAAGAAACTACAGGAAACATCAGAAGAAGAATTGTATAAACAATCTGCTGTTCGCTTAGAAGAAGTAATGAAATTAGGTACCGGTGCTGTTGAAATTAAATCAGGTTATGGTTTAACTGTAGATGCTGAACTAAAAATGTTGCGTGTAATTAAGAAGCTACGCGAAAATTATAAACTACCTATAAAAGCTACTTTTTTAGGTGCACATGCATTTCCTGCTGAATATAAAAACAATAAGGAAGGTTACATTAATTTAATTATTAACGAAATGTTGCCTAAAATAGCTGAAGAAAATCTTGCTGAATTTATCGATGCTTTTTGCGAAACGGGTTATTTTTCTGTTGAAGATACTGACAGAATTTTAGAAGCAGGAAAAAAATATGAACTAACTCCAAAAGTACACGTGAATCAATTTACAACTATTGGTGGTGTGCAAGTAAGTGTTAAACACAATGCTTTGTCTGTAGATCATTTAGAAGTGATGAATACTGAGGATATTGAAGCTCTAAAAGGAACTCAAACCATGCCTGTAGCTTTACCATCTTGCTCATACTTTTTAAGTATTCCGTTTACACCAGCAAGAGAAATTATGAATGCTGGTTTACCATTAGCTCTTGCAACAGATTTTAACCCAGGTTCTACTCCATCAGGTAACATGAATTTTGTGGTAGCAACTGCTTGTATTAAGATGAAAATGACTCCAGAAGAAGCGATCAATGCAGCCACTATTAACGGAGCTTATGCTATGAATTTATCTGATGAAGTAGGAAGTATTACCAAAGGTAAAAAAGCCAATTTTATCGTCACGAAAGAAATTTTAAGCTACGGAGCTATTCCGTATAATTTTGGTTCAGTTTTAATAGATTCAGTTTTTATTAACGGAAAAGCCATTTAATATGTTACGTATTTTCTCTAAACACGACATTAATAATTTTGTAAATCCACGAGATGGAGAAACTAAAATTGGAGAGTTAGTTCAATCTGTTTCTAATATTGAAGAACTTAAAAATTCTTCAGCTAAATATGTCATCCTTGGAGTTCCTGAAGATATTGGTGTAAAAATGAATTATGGTAATGCAGGCGCTCAAACTGCCTTTATCCCTGCATTAAAATCGTTTTTAAACACCCAGCAAAATCAGTTTATTAACGGGCAAGATGTTGTTATTTTAGGTTACCTAGACTATGCTGATGAAGTTTCTAAGTTTGATGGATTTGATAGAGAAAAAGGTGATTTATTGGTAAAAGCTATCGATCAGAAATTATCTTCTATTATAAAAACAATTATAGAAGCTGGTAAAACTCCAATTGTAATTGGTGGTGGGCATAACAATGCATACGGAAATTTAAAGGGATTATCCGAAGCAAAAAATCAATCGATAAATGTTATCAATTTAGATGCGCATACAGATTTAAGAAAATTAGAAGAGCGTCATAGTGGCAACGGGTTTTCATACGCCTTAGAACATAATTATCTAGACAAGTATTTTATGTTTGGGTTGCATGAAAATTATACACCTCAGTATATTTTTGATTTTATTCATAGCAATACCAATATCGATTATAACACCTATGAAGAGTTAGAAGTTTATAAATCTGTTCCTTTTGAAAACGAATTACAAAGAGCTAAAACGTTTATAGAAGAAAAACCTTTTGGTATTGAAATAGATTTAGATTGTATTCAACATTTTCCTAGTAGCGCAATGACACCAAGTGGATTTTCACCTCAACAAGCACGTAGATTTGTGTATGAATTAAGTAAGCTTAAAAACAATTCATATATCCATATTTGTGAAGGTGCACCTGCAGTTATGAAAGATGATATTGCTAACGGACAAGTAGGTAAATTTATAAGTTATTTAATTTCTGATTTTATAAAATCTAATAATATTAAATAAAACATCACATTGAATAAATTTGAAAGAAATTTAATCATACTTACAATAAGTACTTTTATAGTATCAATGTTTTTTGATTTTTGGGGATTTTCTATATTATTTTATTGCGAAATGGGTTTACTGGCTATTTCTTATTTTTTATTTGGGAATTATTTTTTCTATAAAAACGATTATAATAAACTAATAAGAATAACTGCTGGTTTTACACTTTCAATGTTAATCATTACTCTTTTATATTCATTTAACTTATCTATATCTACTTATTCTAAACTAATTACGACTATTGGTTTTATTTATAGTTTTACCCTTTTTGTTTTTTGGTTAAAAAAAAGAGACTCTTTTCCTAACGAATTAAAGATCATTCTATTTAGACTTAGTTCCCTATCAATTATCACTTCTTTTTTCGTGTTTTCTTCAATTCAAAATGATATTTATCGCTATATAATCAAAAACCTTACTGATCATGAATCTTATTTATATTTCAATATTAAAATGTTTGATGAAGTTAGTAAATATGAGGATAACATAGCTAACAACAATTATGATACCGCTATTCAAGCTGCTAAAAGTGCAATTACTTATGGTAAAAAATGGAAAAATTATGAAAAAAATGAATATCAATATTTTTCAGGAACTTATGATATGTTATATAAGTCTTACACAAAAAAAGCACAGCATTTATATGACAACAAAAAATACAATGAAGCTTTAAAAAATTACTTTTTAGTTGATAGTATATTCAATTTAAAAGAATATAAAACAGATTTTCTTAAAAAAAAGAAAACTAATCAATATTGGAATAGGTTCGATATTCTCAAATCTTATAATAAAATTAATGACTTTACTTCATATGATATTGAAATAAACTATATAATAGAAAACTATTCTAAGCACAATGATTCTATTAGTATAGATTACTACTATATATTAGAGAATATGATTGACAACTATTCTAAAAGAGATTTTCATAAAGATGTAATAGAATTAAATAAAACTTCTTTTAAGATATTAAGAAAAGATAGTCTTAATAATATATCTTATTATAAAAGTAGATACTTAAGTCTTGTTAAAACTTATTTAGTAACAGATAGTATAGATAACTCCAAAAAATATTTGAAAAAATATTTGAAAATTTCAAAAGAAAAAGATTGTACTTATTTATTATACAACTCTCTTATTAATGAAAAGAGTAATATAAATTTAGCTTTAATTAGTGCAAAAAAGTGCTATGATTGTTTTTCTAAAAAAGAAAAATTAAACATCCTAAACACCTTTTATTCTAGCTTATTATTGTCAAGATTATATCTTGCCAACTCTAATTATTCAGATTTTAGTAAACAACTTAAAGTAACAAAAAAATGGCTTTTAAAAAATAAAGATTATAAATTGAACTTACCTTATACTACTCTTTTAGAAAGTAACTACAATGATATAATTGGGAATTATCATAATGCAAAACAATTATATTCAAAAACTAAAAAAGAATTTAAAAATATTGAAACTAAAGGTGATGAGCTCTTTTTTATTGATTTAAAAATAGCTTTATTAAACAATGAACTTAATATCGATTTTAATAGAAGAGATATAAATAAAGAAGGAATAAATTATATCTCTAGTTTTGATTATATGTTTCCTAGCAATACGGATATTTATAATGACATCGCTAATCTTAACATTAACTTTAAACAAACTTTAGCTGATTCTTTATTTTCTATAACACTAGACATACATAAAAAATATAATATTAAAAACTCTCCTAATATAGGAATTGCTTTAAATGGCTTGGGTTTAATTGAGTTTAATAATAAAAATTACACAAAGGCTGATTCTCTATTTACTAAATCTATAAAAACATTTGACAATTATTATCCAGAAAATAATAATTTCAATCAAATTATAAGCTACTTAAATATTTCCGAATCCAAATTAAAACAGAAAAAAACTTCATTAAGCTCTTTTTATTTAAAAAAAGCTATTCAGGTTAATAATAATAGTTTTGGAAAAAAACAATCAGTATATAATTTTTATATCACAGTATTAAATGCAGATATCTATTTTGAGAATAAAAAGAAAACATTAGCTATTAAAGAATATGAAAAGGCATTAATTTTGGGAAAGAAATATTACTCGAAAGATCATCCATTAATTTTAGATTTAACAAAAAAAATTGATAATCTTAATTTTAATAAATTAAAGTAGACCTATATAAAACAATAAATACTAAATAAAAAAGAGAAGCAATTTGCTTCTCTTTTTTATTTGTTCAACTATTTTAAAACAGCTGCTCCTTTTTTACTTTTTGATATTCTTCAACAATCTCGTTTAAAACGTCTTTTGCTGATTTAATTTCATGTATCAATCCAGCTACTTGTCCTATCTCTAGTTCTCCCTCTTCTAAATCCCCCTCAAACATTCCTTTTTTAGCTCTTGCGCGACCAAGTAACTCTTTTATTTGTTCTATTGTAGGGTTTAGTTGATACAACTCTTGTACCTCTTGATAAAACTTATTCTTTACCAAACGCACAGGAGCTAACTCTTTTAAAGTTAAATGTGTTCCGCCATCTTTAACATCAACAATAGTTTGTTTGAAATTATCATGCGCCGAAGATTCTAAAGTAGCTGCAAAACGACTTCCAATTTGCACTGCATCAGCACCTAAAACCATTGCTGCTAACATACCTCTACCCGATCCTATTCCCCCTGCAGCAATTACAGGAATCTTAACCTGTTCTTTCACCATAGGAATCAACGTAAACGTTGTTGTTTCTTCTCTTCCGTTATGTCCACCAGCTTCAAAACCTTCGCAAACTACAGCATCTACTCCAGCAGCTTCCGATTTTAATGCAAACTTTACAGAACTTACGACATGAACTACTGTGATTCCTTTTTCTTTTAAAAAGCTCGTCCAAGTTTTTGGATTTCCTGCCGATGTAAAAACAATCTTCACGCCTTCTTCTACAATTATATCCATGATTTTTTCAATATCAGGATACAGCATTGGTACATTTACTCCAAAAGGTTTATCTGTTGCTTTTTTACATTTTTGAATATGTTCTCTTAACACATCAGGGTACATAGATCCCGCACCGATTAAACCCAATCCGCCAGCATTAGAAACTGCAGATGCTAATTTCCATCCACTCACCCAAATCATCCCTCCTTGAACAATTGGATATTGTATATTAAATAGTTTGGTTATTTTATTTTGCATAAGGTAAATGTACAATCATTAAATAATAAGCACAAAAAAACCTCGAGTAAATCGAGGTTAATGTTATATATGTAATTTATTTAATTTTTTTTTCTACAATCACTTCAAAACCAAATAAGCCTTTTATCGTTTTCAGATAAACTCTATTGTTAAGTCTAATAATTTCGCCTTTAGGAAATAAAATATTCTTCCTCTTATTCTCAATATTTACTACAGCATATGGTGTTCTTCCTCTACCTCCTAATATCCCTTTTTCTCTTATTATTAAATCATAATCGTTTATAATATCTTTATTGGCAAAATGAAAATTTAGCATTAAAAATATAGTAACTGAAATAAATCCAGCAGATGTAATTGATACACAAAAAGGATAAAAATATTTACTTACATCATATAAATTAGCATAGTGATTTCTAATAAAAAAATATAAAGGGATTGAAAAAATAATTATTCCAAGTAATAAAAGATACTCGTTAATCAAAGTTAATTCATAAAGTACTATCCCATATACTAACATTCCTATTCCAATAAGAGATATTATAGTATAAATGAATTTCCAAAACTTTTTAGACTGTATCATCGCTTTAAGAAATCACTCCCGAACCTAACAACTCTTCATTTGTATACCAAGCTACAAATTGTCCTTCTTGTATGGCTGATTGCGTATTTTCAAACGCTACGTATAATCCACTCTCTACTTTATATAAACTAGCTTTTTCTAATTTTTGACGGTAACGAATACGCGCTTCCACTTCCATTGATTCTCCTGTTTGTAAAGTTAAATCTTCACGAACCCAATGCAACTCTTCGTTAGAAACAAATAAGACTTTTCTGTATAAACCTGCGTGGTTTTTACCTTCGCCTGTATAGATTATGTTTTCATCAACATCGGTTTCAATAACAAATAGAGGCTCTTTAGTTCCTCCAACTGCTAGTCCTTTTCGTTGTCCTTTCGTAAAATAATGTGCTCCTTGGTGTTTGGCTACTACCTTTCCGTCTTCTTTTTTATAAAAATACTTGGTTGAAAAATATTTCAATTCCGCTTCTTTATTTTCAAACTTTGGAGTTGAACGATTATACTGTTCAAAGCTAGAAGGTATTTGAACTATTACACCTTCTTTAGGCTGTAACTTTTGTTGTAAAAAATCTGGTAAACGAACTTTACCTATAAAACACAATCCTTGAGAATCTTTTTTATCAGCTGTAATTAAATCGGCTTCTTTAGCAATTTCTCTTACCTCTGGTTTTGTTAATTCACCAATAGGAAACAATGCTTTAGAAAGTTGCTCCTGAGATAATTGACATAAAAAATACGATTGATCTTTATTACTATCTTTACCTGCCAATAATTTATATACAGGCTTACCATCAATAATCTCCTCTCCTTTTCTACAATAATGACCAGTAGCTACGTAATCTGCTCCTAAACTTAATGCGATATCCATAAACACATCAAATTTAATTTCACGATTACATAAAACATCTGGATTCGGAGTACGTCCTTTTTCGTACTCGTTAAACATATAATCTACAATACGTTCTTTGTATTGCTCGCTTAAATCTACTGTTTGAAAAGGGATTCCTAATTTATCAGCAACAATCATAGCATCGTTACTATCTTCTAACCACGGGCATTCATCGGATATTGTTACGGAATCATCGTGCCAATTTTTCATAAACAGCCCGATTACTTCATAACCTTGTTCTTTTAACAAATGTGCGGTTACACTACTATCTACACCTCCTGAAAGTCCTACTACTACTCTTTTCATTTTTTACTTTTGAAGCTGCAAATTTACGAAATATTAAACGTTTTTAATATGGAAAGAATTGATGCTACTATTGAATAAATTGATTACTCAAATAAACCGCTATTATTTATTTTTAAGTTCGGAAAGTCTTTTTCTTTTTTTCTTAGTAACTAATTCTCCATCCATGTAAAATTCCCACTTTCCATCTCGCTTTCCATTCTTGTACATTCCTTTTTCTTTCAAACCTCCTTTTAAATCGTAGTATTTACCTTCTCCATCTAATTTTCCATTTACATAATAGACTTCTTCTATTAAAATCCCTGCATCAGTAAAAGTTTTAGACAATCCGTTTTTCTTACCATTTTTATATAAAGATTCTATTGTAATCTTTCCGTTTGGATAATAATTTTTCAGCACTCCATCTAACTTCCCATCTACATATTCTTCATCAGAGAAAATCTTTCCATTCGTGTAATAATAAACCCATTTACCCACTCGATTTTTACCTAACATGTTACCTTCACTCTTCAGTTTACCTAACTCATTGTAAAACTTAACTGAAGCGGTATCTGCTTTATATGTTTTAATAATTGTTGGTTGCGAAGACGAAATTCGAGAGTAAAATTTAAAAACACCAACTTCTTTTCCATCTTTAAACTGACCTGAATATCTTATTTTATTATTTTCATAATACTTTTTCCACACTCCAGTTCTTTTTCCATTGGCATCAAATTTATTTATTTTTTGTGCGCTTGATGAACCAGCAAAAATTACCGACAATACAATGGTTAATGAAAATATCCTTTTTATATTTAACATGTATAAATATTTTATTACTTACAATTTCAAAAATACATAAACCATACCAATATGAGTATTTCTTTTTTAACTTCTGTACTTAACGACATGGACAATGCTGCTAGAGTAAACAGAGATAAAGCTGCAAATATTGTATTAAACCAACCTGAACTAGTAAAAAATTTAGTCGATTTAACTTTTGACACAGACAATAAGCTTTCTATAAAAGCCGCTTGGGTATTGGAATGGATGTGCACACACCAAGGGATTTCTCATATTATACCTTATTTAGATATCTTTACTCAAAACATTTCTAAAGTCCATTTTGATAGTGTGATAAGACCTTGCGCTAAAATCTGTGAGCATCTTGCAAAAGCCTATACTTCTAAAAGCGATAATGCAGTTAAACATAAGCTTACCCAAGATCATATTGATTTGATTATTGAAACTGGATTTGATTGGTTAATTAGTGATCAGAAAATTGCCGTTAGAGCTTATACAATGACAAGTTTATATCTGTTTGGCTTAGAAAAAGATTGGATACATCCAGAACTAAAACATTTAATTTCTACTAAAATTATTCATGAAAGTAAAGGTTGTAAAGCTCGAGGAAAACATGTTTTAGAAATGATTGAAAAACAAAAAAACAATAGCCATGAAACTATATAACAAACTAATAGTATTAGTTCTTTTTTCTACTGCTTTAGTACATGCTCAATTTAATAAGAAAGAAGCTATAAAAGCAACTCAAAATTTTATTAAAGAACAAAACATACCTGGTCTTTCTGTTACGGTATCTCATAAAGGAAATAATATTTGGTCAGAAGGTTTCGGATATTCAGATATTGAAAATAAAAAAGAGGTATTACCAAGTTCAACGCAATTTAGAATTGCTAGTATCTCTAAAACCTTAACTGCATTGGGCTTAGCAAAACTTGTTGATAATAAACAATTAGGGTTTGATGAGAGCTTATACAAATATGTACCTGATTTTCCTCAAAAAGAATATGATTTTACTATTAGACAAATTGCTGGACATACTGCTGGAATTAGACACTATAATGGACGTGAATTTTTAATCAATAATAAAATGTCAATTGTAAAAGGACTAGATGTTTTTAAAGACTCTGACCTTTTATTTAAACCAGGAACAAGATTTAAATACAGTACATATGGCTGGAACTTACTAAGTGTAGTTATTCAAAACGCTGCTAATAAAGATTTTTTTGAGTTTATGGATGATGAAGTTTTTAGTCCTTTAAAAATGAATCATACTAAACTAGATATAGCTGATGAACAAAATGCAAATAGAACAAAATTCTATATGATAAGAAAAGGTAAAATCACTACTGGACCTCAAGTAAATAATGAATTCAAAGCTGCTGGAGGTGGTTTTTTATCTACAACTGAAGACTTAGTATTATTTGGAAATGAATTTATTAAGCCTCAAATAATTAGTAATAATTCTTTATCTGAAATTACTACATCTAACATAATTAGTGATAATAAAAAAACAAATTATGGAATTGGAATCAGTATATCTAAAACTAAAAACAACACTTTAAAACTTAGTCATTCAGGAGGTGGAATCGGAGCCTCATCAATGCTTTTAATTTATCCTAAAGAAGATATTACAATTGCTATTCTTACAAATTTATCTAGAGTAAAAATGAGAAATTATATTAAGTCTTTGGAAAATATTTTTCTAAAAAAAGATTAATTCAATTCCTCTAAATTAGTAGGCTTACGATATCCTGCAAAAGGTTGTTTTAATAATTCTTTTAAGCTAGAATTCTTTACTTCATCAGGAAAAGTATCAACACCGTAAACAATTTTTTCTCTATCAAGTTCCATATACGTCCCTAATAGTCGATCCCAAACAGAAAAAATGTTTCCGTAATTAGAATCTGTATAAGGCAATAAATTATGATGATGTACTTTATGCATATCTGGGGAAACGATAATATAACTTAATATTTTATCTAGTTGTCTAGGCATTTTAATATTTGCATGCGTTAACTGAGTGAAGATTAATGACATTGATTGATATAACATTACAATTGCAATCGGAGTACCTACTAAAAATACACCTAATAAAGTAAATGTAAAACGGATAACACTTTCTAAAGGATGATGTCTATTTGCCGTAGTAGTATCAACTTTATGATCGGTATGATGTACTAAATGTACCATCCACAACGGTTTTACTTTGTGCTCTGTATAATGTGCTAAATAAGCTCCGAAGAAATCTAAAAACAATACACCTAAAACTACGTATAACCATAACGGCATTTCTGGTAGCCAATTAATTAATCCGAAATCATTAGCTTGAACCCAATCTGCTGTTTTTAATAACAAAAAAGCCAGTATAAAATTGATAACAATCGTGGTTCCTGTAAAAAATAAGTTTGGCCATGCGTGTTTCCACTTATTATATTTAAAACTAAATAAAGGAACAGCGCTTTCTAGTAGCCAAAAAAAAGTGATTCCTCCAACAACAATAGCTGCTCTATGTGCTGATGGAATGGTTTCGAAATAATGAATAAGGGTTTCCAATGTATTTTATTTTTTGACTAAAATACAGAAAACTTAGTAAAATAACGATTTTGAATTTCTATTTAAAGTGAAGAGTGCTTTATAGGTTTTGATATTACTTTATTTAAAATACCTTTCCATAATTACAAATTCAATGCCTCCTTTTTCATATACTTTGTTAGTTCTTCTTAAATTGAATTTCTTATAAAATTTTGTCTTTTCTATACGAGCATTACACCATAATTTCTTTACTCCTTCTTCTTTAAGTAAATCAATAATATTTTGTAACAATAAAGTTCCGTAACCTAACCCTTGAAATTCATTTAATGTTGCAAACTTTCTGAATTGAGCTTCATTATTAGTGATAAATACAGATATGATAGCAGTCATTTTTTCGTTTACAAATAAACCATAATGTTTACCTAACTGATCATTTGGTAGCTTAACATAAGTTAATAGTTTATCTGGCCACATAACTTTATGTCGAATTGGTAAAGTTTCTGAAGAAGTAATTTGTTTAATTATAATAGTTGGACTTTTCATACAAGACAAAATTCTACCCTATCTAATACTTAAAACCTTTTAACCTTCTCATTATATCTAACAGGCAAACGTTTTTTTAACTCTTCAACTATTCTATAAGTTGCAGGACAAATTTCTGTATTCTTAATAGTTAAATCGGCAATTTGGATGAATTTCCTTCTATTTGTATGTGGATATTCTGCACATGCTTTCGGACGCACATCATAGATAAAGCAGCTATTGTCACTTTCATCTAAAAAAGAACAAGGCGCAGTTTTAAGTACCATAAAATCATCTGAATCTCGCTCTAAATATTGTTCAGTAAAATCGCGCACTTTCATTTTTAAATACTTAGCGATTCGCTCAGTGTCTTTATCTGTAAAAATAGGACTCGTTGTTTTACAGCAGTTTCCACAATCTAAACAATCAGTTCTTTTAAACTCTTCATCATGTATTTGTTGCACTACAACATCTAAGTTTTTAGGTGTGCGCCTTTTTAACATCGAAAAATATTTCTTATTCTCTTTCTCAACATCTTTTGCTAACTTCTGTAAGTTCTCTAAGTCTTTATCCATCTTACAAAAATACCTATATAATTCATAAGAATCAGTTTAAATATCAACTGAATAAAATCAAATAATTTATGTAATTTTGCACTTCAATTTTTAATAGCAGAATGAGTATTCAAAACCTAATCGAAACCAAAGTAAAAGAAGGATTTTTAAGTTTATATGAAACTGAAATTCCTTCGGTAGAATTTCAAGCAACCCGTAAAGATTTTGAAGGAGATATCACCGTAGTGGTATTCCCACTTTTAAGGTACAAGAAAGGAAACCCAGTACAAATTGGTGAAGACTTAGGTAAATACTTAGTTGAAAACATTAAAGAAATTACCAATTACAATGTGGTAAAAGGTTTTTTGAACTTAGTTATTGATGATGCTTTTTACACAAATTTCTTTAATCAAATAGCTACGGATACTACGTACGGGTTTGTTTCGCCTTCGGCGGATAATTCTTCTCGTATGGTTGAGTATTCTTCACCTAATACCAATAAACCTTTACACTTAGGGCATGTTCGTAATGTGTTATTAGGATATTCGGTTGCTGAAATTTTAAAAGCTTCTGGTAAAAAAGTTTATAAAACACAGATTATTAACGACCGTGGAATCCATATTTGTAAATCGATGTTGGCTTGGGAGAAGTTCGGAAACGGAGAAACTCCAGAATCAACAGGTTTAAAAGGTGATAAATTAGTTGGTAACTACTATGTAAAGTTCGATCAAGAATATAAAAAAGAAATAGCCGATTTAGTCGCTTCTGGTATTTCTGAAGATGATGCTAAAAAGCAAGCTCCTTTATTTGTTGAAGCACAAGAAATGTTGCGTAAATGGGAAGCTGGAGATAAAAAAGTAGTTGCTCTTTGGGAAACCATGAATGGATGGGTGTACAAAGGTTTCGATGTAACGTATAAAAATATCGGAGTTGATTTCGATAAATTATATTACGAAAGCAACACCTATTTATTAGGAAAAGATGTTATAGAAGACGGATTAAAGTCTGGTGTTTTCTATAAAAAAGAAGACGGTTCGGTTTGGTGCGATTTAACTGAAGATGGTTTAGACGAAAAACTAGTGTTACGTTCAGACGGAACAGCAGTTTATATGACGCAAGATATCGGTACTGCGATTCAACGTGCTAAAGATTTTACAGATTTAGGCGGAATGGTGTATACCGTAGGTAACGAACAAGATTATCATTTTAAAGTATTATTCTTAATACTTAAAAAATTAGGATATTCTTGGGCAGAGCAATTATACCATTTAAGTTACGGAATGGTAGATTTACCTTCTGGAAAAATGAAATCAAGAGAAGGAACTGTTGTAGATGCTGATGATTTAATGAATGAAATGACGAATACAGCTCGCGAAATTTCTGAAGAATTAGGGAAATTAGAAGGATATTCTGATCAAGAAAAAGAAGAATTATATAGAATTATCGGCTTAGGAGCTTTAAAATATTTCATTTTAAAAGTAGATCCTAAGAAAAGAATTTTATTCGATCCGCAAGCATCTGTAGATTTTCAAGGAAACACAGGTCCTTTTATTCAATATACCTATGCTAGAATTCAATCAATTTTAAGAAAGGCTGATTTTGATTATTCAAACCCAGTTTCGATTGAATTACACGCAAAAGAAAAGGAGTTGATCAAACAATTAGAGCTATATCCTGAAGTAATTCAGCAAGCAGCTAAAAATTATTCACCAGCTGTAATTGCAAATTACACATACGACTTGGTTAAAGAGTTTAACTCATTCTATCAAAACGTACATATTTTAGGAGAAGAAAATCAAGATAAAAAAATATTTAGAGTTCAGTTATCTAAAAAGGTAGCAGATACTATAAAATCAGCATTCTCATTATTAGGAATTCAGGTTCCTGAAAGAATGTAAAAAATAAACAAACAACAAGTAAAAAATAAACGACATGAAATACGACGTATTAATAATAGGAAGTGGTCCTGGAGGTTATGTAACAGGAATTAGAGCTTCTCAATTAGGTTTTAAAGTTGCCATTGTAGAGAAAAGTGAACTAGGTGGAATTTGCTTAAACTGGGGATGTATTCCTACCAAAGCATTATTAAAATCTGCACAGGTTTATGATTATTTAAAACATGTTGATGCTTACGGATTAAAAGCGGAAGCAATCGATAAAGATTTCGACGCTGTTATTAAACGTAGTCGTGGTGTTGCAGAAGGAATGAGCAAAGGTGTTCAGTTCTTAATGAAGAAAAACAAAATTGATATTATCAACGGTTTTGGTAAGGTAAAACCTGGGAAAAAAGTTGATGTAACTGATGCTGACGGAAAAGTAACTGAATATTCTGCTGATAATATTATTATCGCAACTGGTGCTCGTTCTCGTCAATTACCAAACTTACCTCAAGATGGTAAAAAAGTAATTGGTTACCGTGAGGCAATGAGCTTATCAAAGCAACCAAAATCTATGATTGTTGTAGGTTCTGGAGCAATTGGTGTTGAGTTTGCTCATTTTTACAACTCAATGGGAACTGATGTGACTGTTGTTGAGTTTATGCCAAATATTGTTCCTGTAGAGGACAAAGATGTTTCTAAACAAATGGAGCGTTCTTTCAAAAAAACTGGAATTAAAGTGATGACAAATTCTTCTGTAGAATCTGTTGACACTTCTGGTGATGGCGTAAAAGCTACTGTGAAAACTAAAAAAGGAGAAGAAATTTTAGAAGCTGATATCGTTTTATCTGCAGTTGGAATTAAAACAAATATTGAAAACATCGGATTAGAAGATGTTGGAATTATTACTGATAGAGATAAAATCTTAGTTAACGACTGGTACCAAACAAATATCCCAGGATATTATGCAATTGGTGATGTTACTCCTGGTCCTGCTTTAGCACACGTTGCTTCTGCTGAAGGAATTACTTGTGTTGAAAAGATTGCAGGCGTTCATACTGAAGCTATCGACTATGGAAATATTCCTGGATGTACCTATGCAACTCCAGAAATTGCTTCTGTTGGTTTAACTGAAGAAAAAGCTAAAGAAGCCGGATATGAATTAAAAGTAGGAAAATTTCCTTTCTCTGCTTCTGGTAAAGCCAAAGCTGCTGGAACTCCTGACGGATTTGTAAAAGTAATTTTTGATGCTAAATATGGTGAATGGTTAGGATGCCATATGATTGGCGCTGGTGTAACCGATATGATTGCAGAGGCTGTTTTAGGTCGTAAATTAGAAACTACTGGACACGAAGTATTAAAAGCAATTCATCCTCACCCAACAATGAGTGAAGCGGTAATGGAAGCTGTAGCTGATGCTTATGATGAAGTAATTCATTTATAAGATTATTTTAAATAACTAAAATAAAAGACCTCGCCTATATTGGCGAGGTTTTTTTATATTTGAAAATCAACTTTTATCAAATGAAAAAAAAGCATTACCTATACTTAGTTTTAGTACTTATTTTATCCGTATTTTCTATTTATTGGTTTTCTGATGAACCTTTTCAATCAAAAAAACATTCTACTTTATTAATAAAAAACGGTAAAATTTATACTTCAAATCCAAAACAACCTTGGGCTGAAGCTATGTTAATTAAAGATGAAAAAATAAGCTTTATAGGAAGTAGCAAAGAAGCTCTAAAAGTTAGTAATAATGTATCTGAGACAATAAATTTAAATGGTAAATTAGTTTTACCTGGACTTATTGATTCGCATACGCATCCAGGTTTAGTTGCTCTTTTTGCTGATGTAAACCCTATACCCGAAGGTTCTATAAAAGAAAAACTGGAATGGTTAAAAAGTTTTAATAAAGAGAATCCTGATTTACCATACATTATTGCAGGAACTTGGTTTTGGGAAGATTTTGATAAAAATGGTCCTCATAAAAGAGATTTAGATGCTATTGTAAATGACAAACCTGTTATTTTAGTTGAAGACTGGGGACACAGTATTTGGGTAAATAGTAAGGCTTTAGAAATGATGGGGGTAAATAAGAGTACAAAAGATCCTGTAGCAAATTTGTCTTTTTTTTATCGTGATAAAAACGGTGAGCCTACTGGTTGGATTAAAGAATTTGCTGCATTCCCATTTTTAAAAAAGCTTTTAAAAATAAATAAAGAAGATTTAGAGTTTGTATTAGAATTCTTCTTAAACTACCTAAGCTCAAATGGTGTAACTACATTATTCGATGGAGGCAACTTTAATTTTGATAACGATGTTTACGAAGCACTAAATAAATTAGACAAAGAAGGAAAACTTCATCATACTTATGAAGCCAGTTATCATGTATTTTTACCAGAGCACATAAATATAGCAATAGATGAACTAAAAAAACTTAAAAAAAAATATCAAAGTGATAATTTAAATTTCAACACTATTAAAATTCATTTTGATGGTATAAAAGAAATAAGAACTGCAGCAGTTTCTAAAGTTTATAATGATGATTTACATAATAAAGGAAATATTTTAGTTGCTGAAGACGTTCTAACAAATTTTATTGAAGAACTACACAAAGAAAAGATTGATTTACATGTACATACTGTTGGAGATTTTGCTATAAAAACAGCTTTAAACGCTTATGAAAGAGCAACTGAAAAATTTGGGAAATTAAACACTAAACTTACATTAAGTCATTTAGAAATAATGGACCCAAAGGATATTGATAGAATGAAAAAGCTTAATGTAGTTGCTAATTTCACTCCACATTGGCATGGAGACCCAGCTCCTTTTTTAGATGATGTTTTAGGAGAAAGAAACAAACATATTATGAAAGCTCAACCTTTAATAGATAATCAAACAATAGTTACTTTTTCCAGCGATATAACTTCTCCAGCAGAATACAATCGTTCAAATCCTTTTTTAGGGATGCAAGTTGCACACAATCGTCAAGATATTGAAGGTGGTAAAACTGCACCAATCATGGAACCCCTTTCCGAAAGATTAGATTTAAAAGATTTAATTAAAGGTTATACAATAAATGGAGCAAAACAATTAAAGTTACAAAATAAATTAGGTTCTCTAGAAAAAGGCAAAAATGCAGATTTTATTATTCTTGATCACAATATCTTTAATTCTGACAGATATGATATTCACAATGCTAAAATTAAATACACTTTTAAAAATGGAAATAGAGTTTTTATAAGAAACTTTAAAGCAAATGTAAATGAGAAACTAATTGAATGGTTGTATTAACATTTACAAACTAACTATGAAATACGAACTAAACATCAGTTTACATTCAGTGGGATAATTGTTATGAAAAAGAAGTCTAAAAACCGGAGTTTACTACTTCGGTTTTTTTTATATTTGAGCATGAAGAAATTAATCCCAATATTCGTACTCTTAATTGTATGTTTCTCTTCTTGTAAAAAGGAAGAAGAAAAAAAAACGCCTGTACACCCTTTAAACATGCCTTTAAATGAACGTCCAATACCTACCCTTCCTAACTCAAATAATCTTGCAACAGGAGTTGTAGGCGGAGCACATTATATATGCCCTAAAAAATGTAAAGGAGGAACTTCAAGTGCTAAAGGAGCTTGTCCTGTATGTAAAACTGCACTTGCTCACAATCAAGCTTTTCACAATACAGCTACTCCAACTACTAGTACTCCAGCAGCATCACCTATAGCTAAACCTGCTTCAGGTCCAAATGCAAAAGGCATATATCATTATACCTGTAAAAATGGTTGTGCTGGAGGTGGAGACGCCGCAGGTAAATGTGCTAGTTGTAGTTCAGACTTAGCACACAACGCTGCTTATCACAATTAATAAACACAAAAACTTATATCATATATAAACCTCATCAATTAAAATTGGTGAGGTTTTATTTTGTTAAAGCTCAATACATCAATGACTTATACTGAACTCAATAACAAAACAGTTAAATATTTATCATTTTAATAAAAAAAAACGCCAATCATTACATTTTCGGCACGTTTATTGCATTTAACAAAGCTTTAACACAAATCACAAACTATGAAAAACTATCTACTAAACAGTTTTAATTGGTGGGAGAATTGTTAATGAAAAAGAAAGAAAAAACTCGAAGTATGCTAGCTTCGAGTTTTTGTTTTTTATAACGATATGTAAAACTAATTTACCTAATCAGTTTTTTATACTTAATACGTTTTGGCATTAAATCTCCTCCTAAACGTTTCTTTTTATTCTCTTCATAATCTGAGAAAGAACCTTCAAAGAAATATACTTGACTATCTCCTTCGAAAGCCAAAATATGTGTACATATTCTATCTAAAAACCATCTATCGTGCGAAATTACCACAGCACAACCAGCAAAGTTTTCTAAACCTTCCTCTAAGGCTCTTAATGTGTTTACATCTAAATCATTGGTAGGCTCATCTAAAAGTAATACGTTTCCTTCTTCTTTTAATGTCATAGCAAGGTGTAAACGATTACGCTCACCACCAGAAAGTGTGTTTACTTTCTTATTTTGCTCACTACCTCCAAAGTTAAAACGACTTAAATAAGCGCGAGAATTTACTTGTTTACCTCCCATCATTACTAAATCTTGACCATCAGAGAAGTTTTCCCAAATAGATTTTTCAGGATCAATATTAGAATGCGCTTGATCTACATATGCAATCTTAGCAGTTTCACCTACTTTAAAGCTTCCTGCATCAGGAGTTTCTTCACCCATTATCATTTTAAAAATAGTGGTTTTACCAGCACCGTTAGGTCCGATAATTCCAACTATTCCAGCTTGTGGCAAGTTAAATTCTAAGTTTTCGTATAATAATTTATCTCCAAATGCTTTTGAAACACCAGTAGCCTCAATTACATTGGTACCTAAACGAGGACCATTAGGAATATAAATCTCTAATTTTTCCTCTGTTTGTTTTTGATCTTGACTCATCAATTTCTCATAGTTCTTCAAACGCGCTTTTTGCTTTGTTTGACGACCTTTTGCTCCTTGACGAACCCAGTCCAACTCTCGTTCTAATGTTTTTTGACGCTTAGAAGCTGTTTTGCTTTCTTGCGCCATTCTTGTAGATTTTTGATCTAACCAAGAAGAATAGTTTCCTTTCCATGGTATACCTTCTCCTCTATCTAATTCTAAAATCCATCCTGCTACATTATCTAAGAAATATCTATCGTGCGTTACAGCAATAACAGTTCCTTTATATTGTGCTAAATGATGCTCTAACCAGTGTACAGATTCTGCATCTAAGTGGTTGGTAGGCTCATCTAGTAATAAAATTTCTGGCTCTTGTAATAACAATCTACAAAGTGCAACTCTACGACGCTCTCCTCCAGATAATACTCCAATCTTTTTATCAGGATCTGGAGTACGTAATGCATCCATCGCTATTTCTAACTTAGTATCTAATTCCCAAGCATTAGAAGCATCAATTTTATCTTGTAATTCAGCTTGCTGGTTCATTAACTTCTCCATCTTATCTGGATCAGAATACACTTCTTCTAAACCAAACATGTCGTTAATTTTGTTGTATTCATCCAAAATAGCTACCGTTTCGGCAACTCCTTCTTTTACAACTTCCATTACTGTTTTTTCATCGTCTAATTTAGGCTCTTGCTCTAGATAACCAACTTTATAGCCTGGAGAAAAAGTAACATCTCCTTGATAGTTTTTTTCAACACCAGCAATAATTTTTAGCAATGTTGATTTACCCGATCCGTTTAAACCTAAAATTCCAATTTTAGCTCCGTAAAAGAAACTTAAATAAATATCTTTTAAAACTTGTTTTCCTGTACTTTGATAGGTCTTAGAGACCTTATTCATTGAAAAAATGACTTTTTTATCGTCGCTCATTTTCTAATATTTTCTTTAATTAAACTCTACCTTTTAATGCGTTAAAAACCCAAGCGTTTGCAAAGAAACCAACACCAACAGCTCCAAACCCCCATCCTGCTACATCTTGATATCTATATATTCCCATTAAAACTAATAGGATTCCCATTAAAATCATTATAAGAGTCGCCCAACCTAGGACTGTATTTTTATTCATTGCCATAATATACTTTTTACAAAAAATATGAACTACAAATATCGGTATTTATTTAGACTTAACCATATTGAAATAAAGTATAAAACCTCTGTTAAAACAGACATAAAAATTAATCATCTATTTCTATTGATAAAATACTCAATAATAAATATTGTAAAACTAGTTTTCTATTCTTCTAAAATGATTTTGAACTACCTTATCTAGGTATATTTGAGTCTTAACACATTCAAAACTAAGTTTATTGGGAAGGCTAGAAAATAAGGAAGATCCTTCTCCTAAAAGAACAGGAATTCTTGTAAGAATAATTTCATCTATCAAATCCTCTTTTAGAAAACTTTGAATGACTTTTCCTCCATCTATATAGAGTTTATTATATCCTTTTTTATGTATTTGCTCTAAAACACCTTTTAAAGCTCCATTTACAAAAAAGACTTTTCCTTCTAAGTTTTTCGGTACCTTAGTAAGAGTAGTACTTAACACAAAAACTGATTTTTGATAAGGCCATTCGATACCAAAACCTAAAACGGTTTCATAAGTAGTTCTTCCCATCACTAATGCGTCTATCTTTGAAGTAAATTCTTGATACCCCATATCTATATTCTCTGGGTTCGGAATTTCATGTAACCAATCTATATTTCCATTTTTATCTGCTATAAACCCATCTAAACTTGTTGCTATGAATACTTTATTGCTTTTTTGTTTCATAATAAATGATTCGATTATTTTTAAATATAATTCATTCTTAGTTAAGAAAAAAGCCCGTCAATTACGACGAGCCTCTTACAACATGATTTTAAATTTATAAACTATAGCTCAGCAGCTAATCTACTACCTTGGTTTATCGCTCTTTTAGCATCTAACTCAGCAGCAACATCAGCTCCTCCAATTACATGTGTAGTAATTCCTTTTGCCTCAAGTGGCTCTAATAATTCTTTAAACGGTAATTGACCAGCACAAATAATTACATTATCAACATCTAACACCTTTTGCTCTTCATTTTGAACATAATGCAAACCTTCATCATCAATCTTAGTGTACTGTACTTCATTAATAAAATTTACTTTTTTCTTTTTTAATACAGCTCTATGAATCCATCCTGTAGTTTTTCCTAGTTTACCTCCAAACTTTCCTTTACTACGTTTAAACATAAAAATTTCTCTAGGAGAAGGATGAATCTCTGCTTTTACACCTTCAATTCCAGCTCGGGCTTCTAAAGTTTTATCGATACCCCATTCTTGTAACCAAGCATCAATATTTTGAGAAGTACTTTCTCCTTCATGAGCTAAATACTCAGAAACATCAAAACCAATACCACCAGCTCCAATTACTGCCACTCGCTTACCTACTGGTTTTTTCAGTTTAACCACATCAATATAATTCAACACTTTTTCATGTTCAACTCCTTCAATACGAGGTGTTCTTGGTGAAATTCCTGTTGCCAAAATTACCTCATCAAAATTACCTCTTGCTAAATCATCTGCGGATACTCTCGTATTTAATTTTAGATTAACATTATGTAACTCTATTTGCTTATTGAAATAACGAATAGTTTCATAAAACTCTTCCTTCCCAGGAATTTGTTTTGCAATATTAAACTGGCCTCCAGTTTCTTTATCAGCATCAAATAAAGTTACTTCATGACCTCTTTGAGCTGCAACTGTAGCCGCTGCTAAACCTGCAGGTCCTGCACCAACAACTGCTATTTTCTTTTTGTTATTTGTTGGTAAATAATTTAATTCTGTTTCATGACAAGCTCTTGGATTCACCAAACAACTTGCTACCTTCTTTTGAAAAGCATGATCTAAACAAGCTTGATTACAAGCAATACAGGTATTTATTTCATCATCACGATCTTCTTGTGCCTTATTTACCCATTCTGAATCTGCTAAAAATGGTCGCGCCATAGAAATCATATCTGCATCTCCTTCTGCCAATACTTTTTCAGCAGTTTCTGGCATATTAATTCGATTAGAAGTAACTAAAGGAATTGATAATTCTTCTTTCATTTTTTTAGTTACCCAAGTAAATGCAGCTCTTGGAACCGAGGTTGCAATAGTAGGAATACGTGCTTCGTGCCAACCAATACCAGTATTGATAATAGTTGCTCCTGCTTTTTCAATCTCTTTACCTAACTCAACCACTTCTTTCCATGAGCTTCCTTTTTCAACTAAATCTAACATTGAAAGACGGTAAATAATTATAAAATCTTCACCAACTGCTTCTCTAGTTTTACGAACTATTTCAACAGCCAATCGCATTCGATTTTCATAAGAACCTCCATAATTATCTTTTCTTTGGTTGGTTCTGTTTACAATAAATTGATTGATCAAATATCCTTCTGATCCCATTATCTCAATTCCATCGTAATTTGCTTCTTTGGCTAAAACTGCACAATTCACAAAATCTTTAAGTGTTCTTCTAATACCAGATTGCTTTAAAGCAAATGGTTTAAAAGGGTTTATTGGCGCTTGAATTTTTGAAGGAGCAACTGTAAATGGATGATATCCATAACGACCAGAATGTAGTATTTGCATACATATCTTACCTCCTTCTTTATGAACAGCTTCTGTAATTTTTCTATGCTCACGAGCATGTTTTTTAGTGCTCATTCTTGCTGAAAATGGTGCTGTCCAACCTTGAATATTTGGAGCTATTCCTCCAGTTACAATGAGCCCAACTCCTCCTTTTGCTCTTTCTGCATAATATGCCGCTATTTTTTCTATACCGCTTTTTTCTTCTTCTAACCCAGTATGCATAGACCCCATTAAGATTCTATTTTTTAAGGTTGTAAATCCTAAATCTAACGGTTCAAAAATATGCTTGTATTTTGTCATTGTATCTTTTTTTAATTTATTATGCATGCATAACATTTTGCAAGATACGATTTTTTAGAAAACAAAAAACTCGAAGCATATACTTCGAGTTTAATAATTAATATAAATATCCCATTTTGCCTTTTTGGTAATCACGTAGTGCTTCCATAATCTCAGTCTGCGAATTCATTACATAGGGTCCCCAAGAAGCTACTTTTTCTTTAATTGGCTCCCCAGATAATACCAATAGCGTACTTTCTTTTTTAGCTTCAATTTCTATAGAATCACCATCTTGAAGAAAAGTTACCATCTGCGTAGCTCCCTTTTTTAATGTTGCTTCGTTATTAATTAAAACTTCACCATCTAATAGATATACTAAAGATTCGTGTGTTTTAGACAAATCTATTTCCATCTTTCCTTTTTTAGCAGTTTTAACTGTAAATACATTTACTTCTGTCTGAGTTTTAATTAACCCTTTTTCACCTTTTTGTTCTCCAGCAATTATCTTTAACGCTATAGTATCATCACTATTTTTTACAACTGGAATCTGTTCGCTTTTTAAATGCTGATAATTTGCAGGCATCATCTTTTTCTCCGCTGGAAGGTTTAACCAAAGTTGAATACCTTCTAGTTCTCCTCCTTTTTTTACAAACTCTTTTGTCGGCCCCTCAGCATGTACTATTCCTCTACCAGCTGTTGTCCATTGCACATCTCCTGCTTTTACTAACATCTCATTTCCTAACGAATCTCTATGTAATTGTTCTCCTTTAAACAATAATGTAATTGGTTCAAATCCACGATGAGGATGTGCTCCTAAATCAAAAGGATTGTTAAATTCGCTTATTGCATAGGGTCCGTAATGATGTAATAGTAAAAATGGATCTACATTCTCTACTCCTTCTGTTGGTAATGGTTGACGTAATTTTATTGGTCCCATATTTACTAAAGGACTTCCTACTTTATGCTGTATTGTTTTTAAATTTTTCATTTTTATATTTTTTAGATTTTACTTTCTTTTATCTTTATTAAAATGAAAAACTGCTTGGTATTTTTTGTTTTTTATATACTCGCTTCATGATTAGTTACTTTTAAAATATTTTCCAAGGAAAATATTTTAAGAAATTTTTTTACCTTATTTTATCTAATAAATCACTTAATTGAATTGCTTCTGTTTCTGAAAGATTTTCTAAAAAATCTAAGTCAATTGATGCATCTATTTCTGAGAGTAACTTTAATCCTGATTTAGAAATATTAATATAAACTACTCTCCTATCATGCTCACATCTAATCCTTTCAATAAGATTTTTATCACATAACTTATCCATTAAACGAGTAGCATTTGGCGCGCGTTCAATCATTCTATCTTTAATAATTTGAACTTTTGTTGGTTCTCCTGCTCCTCTTAAAATTCTAAGTATATTAAATTGTTGTGGAGATATTCCGTAAGGTTTAAAAAACTCGTTCTCTTTACTACTTAACCAATTTGCTGTATACTTAATATTGATTAATGCTTTCACCTTATTATTTGGAAATTTAGATTTTATATCTTTAGAAATATCCCCCATTTTTTATTCACTTAAAACTTGTTATTGACGTAATACTATCCTCTTAAATTTAAATCTTTCATGATTTTATTAAAATCATCAGATGTAGGTGTTAAATAAACTTTTTTATCAATAAATAGTGTTGGGTATTTTAATTGTCCTTCATACAACTCTTTACTATGGTCTTTAGCTTCAATATTTTCACTAACATCTTTGTAATTAAATGGTACTTCTGCCATTCTTAAAAAATTTTTAAAAGCCACAGTATGTGCATGCCCTTTTCTACCGTATAGTGTAATCTTCATTTCTTACCTCCTTTCTGAGTACAAAATTACGAAAAAAACTCATACTTTCCAAGGAAACTATTTTAATAGTAAATAATTAGACTAAGAAGTGTTAATTATGTTAAAACATCTGAATACTCTGGCTTTTATCAAAAATTGATTTTGCAAACGGGCATAATGGAATAGCTTTTATACCTTTTTCTCGCATAAAGTTTACGGAAGCTTCTACTAATTTATAACCAACACCTTTTCCACGAAGATTATCTCCAACTTCGGTATGATCTATAATTATTTTATCGGTTCCTACCGAAGTATAGATTATTAACGCATCTCTACTTCCATTTACTTCTATGTAAAATTCTCCTTTTTTTTTCGTTGTCTTCTTGTTGAACTAGCATTTTTATCCTTTAAATTCAGCTTTTACATGAGCCCCATCACAATAAGGTTTATTTTGTGAAGCACCACATCTACAAAAAGCGGTTGTTTTATTTTTCTTTTCAGTTATTCCATCAGAATTAGTAATGTGCAACGTACCATACACTAATAACGGTCCATTCTCTAAAGCTTCAACTTTTGTTTCCGTATGCATAGTTTCTTGACTTTCTCCTTTAGAAATGTATGATAATGCACCTGAAGGACAAGCTTCTACTTGTTTTTTTATACGAGCTGTTGTAGCTCCTTCCATATTTACCCAAGGTCTATTCTGAGGATTAAATACTTGCAATAATTCTTTCCAACATTTTTTGGCATGAATACAAGTATTGGGTTTCCAAACTACAGTAATATCATCATTACTATACTCTTTTACAATCTCTCTTTTTTCTGCCATAATTAGTTAATTTTAAGGTTAAATTGATTTTTGAAAAGTTACAACTGCTTCTTTTAGTTTTTCATTTTGTTCTTCGTTTACAATTCTTCCATCTTTAAAGTTATCATAAAAACTTGGTAATGAAAAATCTGTAACTACATTTCCTCCCATATGAGGAAACCCTGCTTTTGCAATTGATAAAACGGAAGCTCCCCCTCTTCCTCCTGGAGAAGTTGCCATTACTAAAATTGGCTTATGACTCCAAAGTTTCTGATCGATGCGAGACATCCAATCGAAAACATTTTTAAATGCTACTGAAAAATTTCCATTATGTTCTGCCAACGATAAAACAACTCCGTCTGAATCTTTAATCTCGTTTAAAAAATTAGTCGCATTTTCTGGAATTCCATTTTCAGCTTCTTCATCAATACCATAAACTGACAACGGGTAATCGTTTAAATCTAAAACAGTTACACTAACATCTTCTAATAAATTAGCAGCATAAGTTGCTAATTGTTTATTGATTGAATTCTTGCTATTACTACCTGCAAAGGCTATTATTTTTTTCATCTATGATATTATTTTTGTGGCTATTGGAGTTTCTCCTTTTACCATTTTTGCAACAGGGCATTTACCTGCAATTTCTAATAATTTTACTCTTTGTTCTTCAGTAATTTCTTTTTCAAAAGAGATCTCTTCAACTAATGATTTTTTTATTCCTTCTTTAGTTAACTCTTCTTTTTGTGTAACATTAACAACGATTTCTCCAACGTCCCATTTTTTTCGTTGCGCATACATTCTTAATGTAATTGATACACAACTACCAATAGCGGTTAGTAAATATTCTACAGGAGTTGGTCCATTATCATCACCTCCTTTATCTAAAGGTTCATCTATAACAGCAAAATGATTTCTCATTTTTGCTTCTGCTAAATAATTACGATTTGTTAAAGTTACTTTTGAAGAAGTTTTAGCTGCCATTATATTTTTTTACTATAAATGTAAGAAACTACTAACAAAACCATTGCCATTACAGCTCCCATTTGCTCTCCATCTCCAATCATAAAATGTGCAAAGAATGCTAATATAAAAGCAAAGAAAAAACCTGCGTATGCCCATTCTTTCAAAAAACTATCTTTTAAAAACCAAATAGCAACCAATCCTAAAATTTTAGCAATTCCGTATGGATAAATTATATAAGTAGGATATCCAAATCCTTCAAACATTTTTGCAACTTCAGCATTATTAAAAAAATACATTCCTGCAGAAAAAAGCATTAATAAAGTTAATAATCCAGTTGCTGCGTAATAAATAATTTTGTCTCGTTTCATTCTTAATTAGTTTTAAATTCGATTCAAAGATATAAAAAATATTTTTATTTACCATGGAATATATTTTCCAGGTATTTAAATTTGTTTTTTATCACTTTTAAATATACAGATAAAAATATATATTTGCATAAGTGCTTATATAATTAATTATAGTAATATATTATGGATGCTTTAAAAGGGTTTGGAGAAATCGGGATGGGTTCTCGATTAAAGAGAGTAAGTGAATATATGATGAGAGAAACTCAACTTGTATACAATAAGTATAATATTGATTTTGACCCCTACTTATTCCCAACTTTTAAGATTATTAAAAACAAAAACGGAGTTACGAACTCTGAAATTACTGCTAGCCTTCAAATATCTCAACCCGCTACGACACAGGCGATCAATAAACTTTTAAAAAAAGAATTAATTTTTTTAAAAGAAGATAAAATTGATAAACGAAAAAAAGTAATCGTTCTTTCTAAAAAAGGAAGAGAGCTTATACAAAATGTAACTCCGATTTGGGATAGTATAGAACAAACTATAAAAAACTACACCAACATTACATCAAACTCTTTAGTTGAGCACTTAAATATATTAGAAGAAAAATTTAATACCAAAGCTTTTAGCAAAGCTATCATAGAACACATACAAATGAATACTATAAAAAAACACAACCTAGAAATTGAAGAATTTAAAAAAGAGTATGCTTCTTCTTTTTACGATTTAAACATCGAATGGCTAAAAACTTTCTTTTACGTTGAACCTTATGACGAAGAAGTATTAAGTAACCCTGATAGATATATTATTGATAAAGGAGGACATATTTTTTTCGCGAAACTAAATAATGAAATTGTAGGCACAGTAGCATTAATGCCTATGAAAGAAAAGAATGTTTACGAACTAACTAAAATGGCTGTTTCTCCTAAACATCGAGGTTATAAAATTGGACAGCAATTAATGCAAAAATGTATTGATTTTGCCAAAGAACAAAGTTTTGATAAACTCGTTTTATACTCTAGTACAAAACTTGAAAATGCAATCTACATCTATAGAAAATATGGTTTTATAGAAATTCCTGTTGAAGAAAATTCCCCTTATGTTAGAAGTGATATTAAAATGGAATTAAAGACTAGTTAGAAAAAACTCCAGCATTCAGCTGGAGTTTTTTATTTTCAACTTTATACTTACACTACTTCTAATTCAATTTTTCTTACCTCTGTGGTCTCAAACTGATTAGAAGTGTTCTTTTCTCCACCAGCTTTTAAGGCTTTGTCTCCTGCAAAGAATGTTTTATGGTCATCACCTAAATCAGAACCTGCCATTCTTTGATGTTTTACACAAGACACTCCTTTTCTTATTTCTTGACGTTGTACTCCCTTAACATAAGCTAACATACCCTCTTCACCAAAATAACCTTCAGTTAAATCACTCATATGTAATGCTGTAGTATGGTAAGTTGGTAAAGTAATTAAATGATGAAATATTCCAGCTTCTCTAGCTCCATCCATTTGGAAGGTTCTGATTTTTTGATCTGCTAAATGGCATAATTCTGATCCGTCATATTGAGCATCCATTAAATTATTTCTATCATAAGCAGTCATATTTTCTCCCTCCTCTAACATTTCATCATAAGCTTGATTACGGAAATTCAATGTCCAGTTAAATGATGGAGAATTATTATAAACCAACTTCGCATTTGGAATTACTTTTCTCACTCGATTTACCATATGCGCAATTTGTTTTACGTTTGGCGTTGGCGTTTCTATCCATAGTAAATCTGCTCCGTTTTGAAGACTTGTAATACAATCTAATACTACTCTATTAATATTAGATCCGTCTTTAAACTTATATAATCCATTTGATAACCTTACAGGACGAACCAGTTTACCGTCTCTTTTTAACAACACATCATCTTCTCTAGCATTTTCAATAGCAATTTCTTCTGCTTCAACAAAAGCTAAATATTGAGATGCTAAATCTCCTGATTCTCGACTTACTGGTAGTTTTTGTGTAAGTCCTGCTCCTTCAGAATCCGTTCTAGCTACTATAATTCCATCTTCTATACCTAACTCTAAAAAAGCGTAACGAATCGCATTTAGTTTTGCTATAAAATCCTCATGTGGTACTGTTACTTTTCCATCTTGATGTCCACATTGTTTTGCATCAGAAACCTGATTTTCAATTTGAATTGCACAAGCCCCAGCCTGAATCATCTTTTTAGCCAATAAATAGGTAGCTTCTTCATTACCAAAACCAGCATCAATATCCGCAATAATTGGTACAATATGAGATTCAAAATTATCTATTTCATCCTGCATATCTTCTCCTTCTTCTAGTCTTCTAAATAAGTCATTCAACTCAATTGCATCTGCTTGACGTAAAAAATCATAAATCTCTTCAATAAGAGAAGACACCGCTGTTTTTTCATGCATTGATTGATCTGGTAATGGTCCAAATTCTGAACGCAATGCAGCTACCATCCAGCCTGAAAGATATAAATATCTTTTACTCGTTGTTTTATGATGTTTCTTTACTGAAATCATTTTTTGCTGGGCTACAAACCCATGCCAACAACCTAATGACTGCGTGTATTGTGAATTATCTGCATCATATGCCGCCATATCTTCTCTCATAATCGCTGCAGTATATTTAGCAATATCTAACCCCGTTTTAAAACGATTTTGAGTAACCATTCTTGCTGCACTCTTTGGGTTTATTGCATTCCATGTGCTCCCATACTTTTTCTTTAAAGTTTTTACAGTTTCTAAGGCTGAACTATAACTTCCTTGAGCTAAATTTTTCATAATTTTGTGTTGTTAAATAAGTTATTGATTTTGTTAATAGCTTACCCCTTTAAATGTTGCCGCATTTTTAGGGGCTTTTTTATTTATAAATATTGATATGCTGGCAAGGTTAAAAACTCTACAAACTCTTCATTAAGAATTAGATTATCAAATAATTCAATTGCAGTTTCAAACTTTCCTTTAGCATATCTTTCATCTCCTACATAGTTTTTAATTTTTTGGATTTCTTCTTTTTTGTATTGCTCATACATATCTTTTGTAAACCTTCTACCATCTTCTAACAAAACTTCTTTATGCAACCATTGCCAAACTTGAGTTCTTGAAATCTCTGCAGTCGCTGCATCTTCCATTAAATTGTACAAAGCTGCTGCCCCTTGCCCCATTAACCAAGATTCTATGTATAAAATTCCAACATTAATATTATCCCTAATTCCTTCTTCTGTAATAGTTCCTTTTGGCAATTCAACTAACTCACGCTCAGTAATTGATAATTCTTCTAATTTTTTATCTATCTGATTCGCATTTGGCATCGCTTCATTAAATACATCCATAGCTACTTTTACCAATCCTGGGTGCGCTACCCATGTACCATCGTGCCCATTTTTTGCTTCTTGTAATTTATCATTATATACTTTTTTGAAAGCCAACTTATTTGCCTCTTCATTATTTCTCACAGGAATTTGCGCTGCCATACCTCCCATAGCATGTACACCTCTTCTATGACATGATTGTATTACGCGTAGCGAATAGGCTTTCATAAAAGGACTACTCATTGTAACTTGAGCTCTGTTTGGTACAATAAAACTTTTATGATTTCTAAATTTTTTGATATATGAAAAGATATAATCCCAACGACCACAGTTTAAACCAACCATATGATTTCTTAACTCATAAATAATTTCATCTAACTGAAAACTAGCAGTAATTGTTTCAACAAGCACAGTAGCTTTTATTGTTTTTTGAGACACTCCTAAATAATCTTGAGCAAATACAAATACATCATTCCACCAACGAGCTTCTTTATAATGTTCTAACTTTGGTAAGTAGAAGTAAGTTGCACTTCCTTTTTTTAACAATGCTTCAATATTGTGAAAGAAATACAATCCAAAATCTACTAAAGAAGCTGACATTTCTTTTCCTTCTATAACAAAGTGTTTTTCATTTAAATGCAATCCTCTAGGTCTCACCAATAAAGTTGCTATATCTTCATTTAATTGATATGTTTTATCCTTCTTTTCGTTATAAAAAGAAATGGTTCTGTTTACTGCATCTCTTAAATTTACTTGTCCATCTAAAACATTAGCTAGAGTTGGTGAATTACTATCTTCAAAATCAGCCATAAATGTTTTAGCCCCAGAATTCAAAGCGTTGATAATCATTTTTCTCTCAACAGGTCCAGTAATCTCCACTCTACGATCTAATAAATCTTTTGGTAATGCTGCACATTTCCAATCACTTTCTCTAACAGCTTTTGTTTCTTCTGGAAAACTTGGATAATACCCTGCATCGAAATAAGCCTGTTCAATTACTCTTTCTTCTAATAACTGATATCTCTCTGCATCAAATTTTTCATGAAGCCGAATTAAAAATGCTTTAGCCTCATCTGTTAAAACACTTTTATACTCAACTTCATCAAAACCATTAAATTGAATTCCTTTAACTAAAACATCCTGATTCATAATAACTTATTTTTAATTATTGACACTTCAATATTATAAAAAAGAACTCAAAACAAAAAGCGAACGTTCGCTAAATTTATAATTTTAGCTAATTTTTATTAATTCGCTAATTTTTATACCTTTGAATTGCGAATCTTTTAATAAAATAATTTGGAAGAAGAATACATTAGACTTGTTTTTGGTTTAAAACTAAAACAAATACGAACCGATAAAAACCTATCACTCTTTGGATTAGCCAAACTAACAGGCTTATCTAAATCGTATTTAAATGAAATTGAAAAAGGAAAAAAATACCCTAAAACAGATAAAATTGTAATTCTTTCTGAAAAACTAGAGGTTCCTTACGACCATTTAGTTTCTTTAAAACTTGATAAGAACCTTGCCCCTATCGGTGAAATTTTGCAATCTAAAATTTTAAAAGAAATTCCTTTAGAGTTATTCGGCATTAAAGAAAACAACTTAATTGATATTGTTGCCAATGCTCCAGCTAAAGTAAACGCCTTTATAAGTACGATTATAAAAATTTCTCAAAATTATAATTTAACTAAAGAAAGTTTCTTCTTAGCTTCTTTACGATCTTACCAAGAAGCCCACAATAATTATTTTGAAGATATTGAAAACAATGCCGTTGCTTTTGCAAAAGCATACCACATCAACCTTGAAAACCCTATTAAATATAAAGATTTAGAAGATATTTTAATTGAAGAATATGGATATACCATAAATAAAGAGGAGCTATCTAAACATCAAAAGTTATCAGAATTAAGAAACATCTTTATTCCTAAAAATAAGACGCTACTTATTTATAATAATATCAACGAAGCTCAAAAAACCTTTATCTATGCAAAAGAAATAGCCTATAACTATTTAAATATTGAGAATAGATTATATACTTTTCCTTGGATTAAGTTTGAAAGTTTTGACCAAGTTTTAAATAATTTCATTGCTTCTTATTTTGCAGGAGCATTAATCATCCCAAAGGATAATATTACGAAGAAACTGACTCATTTATTTTCGCAACAAGAATGGCAACCGATTCAACTACATAAAATTATAAAAAGCTTTAATTGCTCAGATGAAACTTTTTACCAACGCTTAACCAACATATTACCTAAGTTTTTTAATATTAAAAACTTGTTCTTTTTACGTTTTACACATAAAGAAAACTCCCCTATTTTTAAACTAACAAAAGAGCTACACATTACACAACAACAGGCTCCACACGCAAATAGAAATAATGAGCATTATTGTAGACGATGGGTTTCTTTAAAAACTATTAATAACTTAGAGGAAGTTTCTGAAAAAAAATCAGCATACGGAATTCAAATATCTTCTTACGAAAACTCTAAGAACGAATATTTAGTTCTTTCTGCCGCTACTTCCGATCCTTTTAAAGAAAAAATAAATCGTAGTGTTAGTTTAGGTATGCTACTATCACCACACTTAAAAAAGAAACTTCAGTTTTTAAAAGAGGATACTTTTAAAAAGAAAACAGTAGGTGTTACCTGCGAATCTTGCAACATTCAAAACTGTAAAGAACGTGTTGCTGAACCTAGGGTTTTAAATAAAGAATTAAGAAACAAGGAAATTGAAAAAGCAGTAGAAAACATCATACAATCCTATAGCTAAACACCTTGTTTTCTACACTGTTTTTCTTATTTTAGCAATCGCAAAAACAAATAACTCACAATGGATCTTAACTTCAATAAAAACGAAGACCACAATAAACTTTTAGCATCAGATTTACGTACACGCTTTGCCAAAGTAAAATTAGGTGGCGGACAAAAACGTATTGATAAACATCACGAAAAAGGAAAATTAACTGCAAGAGAACGAATAGACTATCTTTTAGATAATGACTCTAAATCTATAGAAATTGGAGCTTTTGCTGGAGATGAAATGTACAAAGAGCACGGAGGATGCCCTTCTGGTGGAGTTGTAGTTAAAATAGGATATGTTAGCGGAAAGCAATGTATTGTTGTTGCCAATGATGCAACCGTAAAAGCTGGAGCTTGGTTTCCAATTACTGGAAAAAAGAATTTAAGAGCTCAAGAAATATCTATAGAAAATAAACTTCCAATTATTTACTTGGTAGATTCTGCGGGTGTTTATTTACCAATGCAAGATGAAATTTTCCCTGACAAAGAACACTTTGGAAGAATTTTTAGAAACAATGCAGTAATGAGTAGTATGGGAATTACGCAAATTTCTGCCGTTATGGGAAGCTGCGTTGCAGGTGGTGCTTACTTACCAATTATGAGTGACGAAGCTTTAATTGTTGATAAAACAGGTAGTATTTTCTTAGCTGGTAGTTATTTAGTTAAAGCCGCTATTGGAGAAAGTATAGATAACGAAACTCTTGGAGGTGCAACTACACATTGTGAAATTTCTGGAGTTACCGATTATAAATCTAAAGATGATAAAGATGCTTTAGATACCATTAAAAATTTAATGGATAAAATTGGAGGTTACGACAAAGCTGGATTTAATAGAAAAGAGTCTTTTCCTCCAAAAGAAAATGAAGAAGATATTTTTGGAATTCTTCCAAGAGAAAGAAATGCGCAATACGACATGTTAGAGATTATTAATCGTCTGGTTGATAATTCTGAATTTGAACAATACAAAGAAGGTTACGGGCAAACAATTATAACTGGTTACGGACGTATAGATGGATGGGCAGTTGGTATTGTTGCCAATCAACGAAAATTGGTGAAAACTAAAAAAGGAGAAATGCAATTTGGTGGAGTTATCTATAATGACTCTGCTGATAAAGCAACTCGTTTTATTGCGAATTGTAATCAGAAAAAAATACCGTTAGTATTCTTACAAGATGTTACTGGGTTTATGGTAGGTTCTAAATCTGAACACGGAGGAATTATAAAAGACGGAGCTAAAATGGTAAATGCTGTTAGTAACTCTGTGGTACCTAAATTCACAATCGTTATTGGAAACTCTTACGGTGCAGGAAATTATGCTATGTGCGGTAAAGCTTACGACCCTAGGCTAATTGCTGCATGGCCAAGTGCAGAGTTAGCTGTAATGAGTGGTAATTCAGCAGCTAAAGTTTTATTACAAATAGAAACTGCATCATTAAAAAAGAAAGGCGAAGAAATTACTCCTGAAAAAGAAGCTGAGTTATTCGATAAAATAAAATCACGTTACGATAATCAAATCTCTCCTTATTACGCAGCTGCAAGAATTTGGACAGATGGAGTTATCAATCCGTTAGATACAAGAACTTGGATTTCTATGGGAATTGAAGCTGCAGACCATGCTCCGATAGAAAAGAAGTTTAACTTAGGTGTTATTCAAGTATAAATAAAACAACAGCATCTTTAGCTATGAATAAAAAAATTATATGGGCGATAGTTATCTTCCTTTTTGGATTTATTCTTTATCAAACGTATATTTTTACATTAGCTGATGAAGACAATATCAATCCTATATATCTTATACCTAAAGATGCTGCAATTATTTTACAAACCGAAAGACCAATTGATACTTGGGATGAAGTAAATTCCAGCCCAATATGGCATCATTTTAGAACTAATCATTACTTTAAAGAAGCCACAAAAAATCTTGATGGATTTAATAAACTTTTCAAAGACCAAAAAGAAGTTATAGATTTTATTGGCGAAAGAGATTTATTAATTTCAATACATACTTACAAGCCAAAAAAATATGGTTTATTATATGTCGTAGATCTTCAAAAATTATCAAAACTTCGCTTTTTAAAGAGTGCTATCCAAAAACTTACGGACAATAATTTTAAAGTTACTCAAAGAAAATATAGAGAGCATGAAATTATAGAACTCTACAATAAAAAAGATAGAGAAACGCTATACTTAAGCTTTGTAAAAAACCAATTAATAGCTTCTTATACGCATGTGTTAGTTGAACAATCTATAGACCAATACAAAACGCCAACTATTGGTAGAGATCTTAATTTTATTGAAGTAAAAAAAGAAACCGATACAGATGGTTTTTTTAATGTATATGTACAATATCAGTACTTAGATGTATATTTATCTTGCTTTACAAATCCAAATAATCTTAAAGACTTTAAAAACGTAAAAGACGCTTTATTTTATTCTGGTTTCGACATTTCTATTATAGAAGGTGTTACTTTACAAGCTGTAGGTTATACAAACGTAAATCAAACTCCTCAAAGTTTTTTAAAAGCGATTCAGAAATCTGGAAAAGGAAAGCGATCTATCGCTAAAATTGCTCCTAGAAACACATCCCTTTACCTTAGTTTTGCTTTTGAGAGTTTTGAAGAATTCCACAATAATCTTGATGAATTAGAAAAAGAGAATCCTTCTACATTTGAAAGCTACACCAATCAAATTAATGAAATAGAGAAACAATTAAATATTGATTTTAAAAAACATATTTATAGTTGGATTGGTAATGAGATTGGTTTGTTACATTTTAACTCTGAGCTTTCTAGAAATAAAAAAGACATTGCTGCTGTAATAAAGGCTGATGACATTGATGACGCAAAAGAAAACCTTCAACATATACTTTCAAAAATAAAAGAAAACACTCCTTTGAAATTTAAGCAAATAAACTACAAAGGGTTTCCAATACATTATTTCGATTTAAAAGGATTTTTTAAAATGTTAGCAGGTAATACGTTTGCTAAAATGGAGAAACCGTATTTTACAATTATTGATGATTTTGTAATATTTAGTAGTAGTCCAAATACATTAAAAGAGATCATCAATAATAATTTAATAAACTACACTTTATCAGAATCTGAAAGATTCGATGACTTTAATTATCATTTCGAAAATAAATCTAGCGTCTTTGCATATGCCGAAACTGCCAACTCTTATAATGATTTATTAAGCTTATTAGATACTAAAACAAAACAACAGCTAAGAAGTAATAAAAACTATTTCAATTCTTTTTCTCAAGTAGGGATACAACTTATATCCACTGGAGATTTATTTAAAAGTAACATTACTCTTTCTTACCAATCTCCTGAAGAATTAGCTATTCATCAGAAAAAAGAAACCGCATTAAAAAAAGAACTGTATAAAAAATTGATTCCAGAAAAAGATTCAATCATTAAAGAAACATCTGAAACAATTTTTAACATACAAGCTATTCATCCTTCAGATTTAAGCGCAAAAGAGTATAAAGAGTATTACGATAATAAAAAATTAAAATTTAACGTTGAGTTAGATAACGGAACTTTAGATGGTGATTTTAAACTATATTATCCTAGCGGTAATTTAAAACTTAAAGGACAGTTTAAAAACGGAAAACAATCTGGCACTTGGCGTGCTTATAGTGACGATAAAGGAAAACAAATTTTCAAGAAAAGATTTTAATTGTAAATATTTATGGCTTTGTTTACATTTGCCATTACGAAATAAAATAACAAGAAATGGGTAGAGCATTTGAATTTAGGAAAGCAAGAAAAATGAAGCGTTGGTCGGCGATGGCAAAAACATTTACCAGAATTGGTAAAGACATTGTTATGGCGGTTAAAGATGGTGGTCCTAATCCAGAAACTAACTCTCGTTTAAGAGCTGTAATACAAAATGCTAAGGCTGCCAACATGCCTAAAGACAATGTTGCGCGTGCTATAAAAAAAGCAACAGATAAAGACACTGCTAACTATAAAGAAACCTTATTTGAGGGATATGCACCTCATGGAATTGCAGTAGTTGTAGAAACAGCAACCGATAACAATAACAGAACTGTTGCCAATATTCGTGCAGCTTTTAATAAGTGTGATGGTAATTTAGGAACTTCTGGTTCGGTAGTTTTTATGTTCGACCATGTATGTAACTTTAGAATTAGCGAAGAAAGTTTAAAAATGGATTTAGAAGAGTTCGAATTAGAAATGATTGAATTCGAAGTTGAAGAAGTTTTTAAAGATGAAGATGGTATTTTAATCTATGCTCCTTTTGAGCAAAATGGTTCTATTCAAAAATATTTAGAAGATAATAATATTGAAATTTTATCTTCTGAGTTTGAAAGAATCCCTACTACAACAACAAAACTTACCGAAGAGCAACAAGCTGATGTTGAAAAGCTTTTAGAAAAACTAGAAGAAGACGATGATGTGAATAATGTTTACCACTCTTTAGAGATGTAGAAAGTTTTTATTTCTAATAAACTAATTAAGCGGACTTCGGTTCGCTTTTCTTTTGCTTATATTCTTCATTCTACAATTTAATTTTTTCTGGAATTATTATATTTACCAAATGATAAAAAAAATATTTGGTGTTTTCTTAATTTTATTAGGTACACTTCTTTTAGGTATATTATTATTGTCAATTCCTGATTTTTTTGGATACTGCATTTTATTAACTAGTTCATTTCCTTCTGAAAACTTCATTAAAGGTGTTGTAGGTATTAGTTTTATAATCATTTTCTCTTTATTATGTTTCTTGTCATTTCGTTTTGGAATTAGATTGATAAAAAAGAAATAACTACAGTTATTTGTTAATTTTAGTTAAGTAAGGTTCTGCCTTACTTTTATTACGGTTTTTTCTTATCATTCTTATTTTTTACTTTTTAGATTTGAGAAATTTAAAACTCATATTATGTTAAAGAACATTTTAAAATTAGGTTCAACTTTGAACAAAAATGAACAGCAATCAATTAAAGGGGGTAATAATAATGACTGCGATGGTTGTTATGACAGATATGGCATATGCGTACCTTTTTCAGAGATGTTTGAAATCCCTGAATCTTGTGATAATTATTAACTTATTTATAAGCGAGCTTCGGTTCGCTTTTTTTTCATCCTTCATTCTACTGTTTAAAAATGTTTATCTAATATTTCAGTTGCTTCCCAACATTCATTGCAAAACCAATTTGCATCTTCTTGATCTTGCCTCATCTTTTCTATATCAAAATTCTTTTGACAACATTCACATTTTTGTAATTCTTTATTTCTACTCATAATTCTACAGTTTTGTAACTACTTAAAGTTACTCTGCTACTCTATTTTAAACTCCTCTTTGGCTTTTCATTTCAAAAGAAAATCTTTCTCTTTTTTAATATTAATAACCAACACAAAAACCTTCTACCTATAGAGAGTTTCCATAATCAAAATTCTTAAAATCAGTTAATTAAGTTATAATATTTAGTTAAACAAGGTGTAAACATGTAACATAACTACATGAAATACTGTCTATTAAGCATAACCACCTAAAACTATTTATTATGATAAGCAACAGAACAATTAGAAGATTAAAAGATTTAACCGCACATTCTAAAAAAATAATTTGGAATAGCAGAAGAAATTACAATCACAGATACAGAATTACATTATTTAGTTAACCAAGTAGTATTTTGTTTTACATGTAAGCGTTTTAAGTTGATTTAATTATTCAGTTTATCATAATTATAGTACAAATAAACTCCAATAAAAAAAATCCAGCAATTGCTGGATTTTCTATTTTATAATGATTTTACTAACCTAACAAACTCTTTTCTATATCCATTTTCATCATTCAAGCTCCCAGAATTCGCAAGTTTTAAAACATCTTTCTTTTTTGCATTATTCGTAAATGCTGATTTTTTTAATTGCATTCCGAACAAAGCGACTGAGGCTATAAATTTCATATCATCTGATGCATTTATAGTTACATCCTTCATTACTTTTACAATCTCTTTACTTACACTTTTAGATGGTTCTTTATACCTAAACTTTACCGTTAGCAATTCCTCGTTATACTTATCCTGATTATTATTTTTTGTATACTTTAATTTAGGAATGTTTTTTAAATATTTACTTTCTACCCCTACAGGAACTACTTCATATAGTGCAGTAACAGTATGCCCACTACCTAACTCTCCTGCATCTTTAGTATCATCAACAAAATCCTCATCGTTTAACAAACGGTTTTCATAGCCTATTAATCGATATGCTTGTACTTTTTTAGGATTAAACTCTACTTGAATTTTAACATCTTTCGCTATTATAAATAGCGTTCCCCCGAATTCTTTACCAAACACTTTTTGCGCTTCTTGCATAGTATCTATATAAGCATGATTTCCGTTACCTTTATCTGCTAAAACCTCTAATTTATCATCCTTATAATTTCCATAACCAAACCCTAACACTGATAAAAACACTCCGGATTTTCTTTTTTCTTCAATCAACTCCTCCATTGCTTTATTGCTAGAAGCGCCAACATTAAAATCTCCATCTGTTGCCAAAATAACGCGGTTGTTTCCGTTTTTAACAAAATTCTTTTTTGCTAATTTATACGCTAACTCTATACCTCTACCTCCAGCTGTAGAACCTCCTGCTTCTAAATTATCTAAGGCTTTTAAAATTCTGTCTTTATTGTTTCCACTAGTAGGTTTTAATACAACTCCAGCGGCTCCAGCATAAACAACGATAGATACTCTATCTTTTTCTCTTAATTGATTCGTTAATAATTTAAAAGCCTTTTTTAATAATGGTAATTTATTTGAGGAACCCATTGATCCAGAAACATCAATTAAAAAAGTAAGATTAGATGCTGGCAGATTTTCTTGCTTATACTCTTTTCCTTGCAAACCAATTCTAACCAATTTTGTATTGCTATTCCAAGGTGTTTTTACCAATTCAGTATTAATAGAAAAAGGATGTTCGTCTTGTGGCTGCGGATAATTATAATCGAAGTAATTAATCATTTCTTCTATTTTAACAGCATCTGATGGAATTTTTTGTCCATTGTTAATCATTCTTCTAATATTACTATAAGAAGCCTTATCAACATCAATAGAAAAAGTTGACAATGGTGAAGTATTTACATTTTTAAATTGGTTTTCGTAAATTCTTGCATAAGCATCTTCATCCTCAATTCTATAATTACCCTTTTTCGTTGTAATTACAATGCAACCATTTTTAGCTGATTCTCCAAAAAATCTTTTTGCTTTGTATGACTTATAAACGTTAACACTTTCTATTTCTTTACTATCTATATTCTTAATAATAGAATTATAATTAGACTTTATAGGAACTCCATCAATAATGTATAATGGTTTACTTAGATTACAACCAGAACAGTTTGTTCCTCTTATTCTAATATTTTTATTTACTGAAGAACCTCTTTGTAACTGATTACTTATTTTTTGATGTAGTTTATTTATCCGTTTAGGCTTTCTTGTAGAGCGACTAGAGATTCCATAGGCAGCAACAACCACTTCCTCTAAAAGGTTATCACCTTCCATTAGAACATTAACTATTGTTTTGTTTTTTATTTTAACTTTAGTGGTTTTCATTCCTACAAATGAAAAAACCAAAGTAGCTTTTTCAGATACTTTTAATGAGTATTTTCCATCAAAATCAGTTTCAGTTCCATTGGCAGTTCCTTTTTCCAAGACTGTTACTCCTGGTAAAGGTCCTGATTCATCAGAAACAATACCTGAAATCATTTTTGTTTGTCCATTCAATATTAACACACTGAATAATAAAATTGTAAAAGTTAGTTTTTTAAACATAGCTTATCGTTTTAAAGTTTAGAGTAAATCTATAGTTAACCTCTTTTATATAAAACCATAAATGAGTGAAGTGACCTTTTAAACAAGTAAAACAACTATTTTATTGAGTAACCTTATTAATTAAATTTTATCGGTAAACCACATTAATAACTGCGGATATCCCCTTTTAAATCAATAAATACAATTATAATTTTGTTGTAGAAAAAATAGAATTATGATAGAAACTGTTTTTAAAGCTTTAGTATTTAGAACTAAATATATTGAAGTAGATAATTTTATTAATGAAATAGCCGAAGAGCATTCGAATATTGAAGATGCTCACAATCAAGTAAAAGAGTCTTTAATAAAACTTGTGCTTTACAAGTTTATAAGTATTAAAGAAAAAGCACCTAAAGGAAGTTATGTTTTTAAAGAGCATAACTTTTATAAAGCTAGAGAAGTTGGAAGCATTGAAACATGGTTAGAACAGCAAAGGCATTATCAAGAAGCATAACATTTTTTCAATGTTTTTGTTCGCTGAATTTTCTTTGTTTCAGTCTCTATAAACTCATCTATAAAATAAACTTGCTTTGGTGTTTCGTATTTAGTTAAGTTTTTTATTGCACTAAAATCAATCAATTTCTGTTCTCCTTCAACTACTAAAACCAAACGCTCTCCTAAAACCTCATCTTGTACACCAGCTACAAAAAAGCGATTTGAGATTAGTGATGATAATTTCTCTTCAATCTTTTCTGGGTGTAATTTCACACCTCCTGAATTTATCACATTATCAAAACGCCCAAGCCATTCAAATGCTGTTTTAGAAACTATCTTAACTACATCGTTGGTTATAACTCTTTCACCTGACACTTTCGGAGCTTCGATTACCAAACAATTACGTGTATCTTGACTTATATCTACGTTTGGTAATAATTTATAGAAAGATTTAGATTGCTTCGTTCCTCGCAATGACGAAAAATTGTTCAACTTTTTAACTGCTATATGCGTAATTGTTTCTGTCATTCCGTAAGTAGCATATACTTTAGTTGGAATATTTTGAATCGCATCTATCAAATCGTTTGAAACTACTCCTCCACCAACAATTAACTGCTTCAGTTTATATAATTCGCTTAATGAATTACTTAACTGCAACGGAACCATTGCTGAAAAATCATAATGCTTTTCCAAATCTTTTAACGGGTTTGAAATAGCACCAACAACATCAAGCCTCCAACCTAAAGTTAAAGCTCTCACCAACATCATTTTACCTGCAATATAATCAGTAGACAAACACAATAAAGCGGTGGTGTTTTCTTTCAAATTGAAAAACTCGCCAGTTGCTAATGCTGAGTTTATCATAAACTCTTTTTTCAATTGAATCAATTTTGGCTTACCTGTAGACCCTGAAGTTTGTACAATTACATAATAATCTTCTTTAAACCAATCAGATAGAAATGAAAATATGGATTCATTAATTTCTTTAGAAAAACTTAAAAGCTCCTCTTTAGTTGTAAATGAAGTATCGTTTAATTTAAAACTTTTATGAAAACTATTACTCTTCAACAATAATCGGTTTTTCTATTTTTCCAAATAGTTTTTCTTTCCAGTTTTTCCAACCATATTTTTTTGATAATAGTAAAAGATATAATGGATATACAACAAAAACTGGAAGCATCATTAACAACAACAAACTAGGTTCTGAATGATCGATAAATAAAGCATCTGTTTGAAAAACTGCCCAATTAGAAGCAACCAATGTTGCTGCAACAATATTATTAATCGCATGAATTCCTAAAGCCAATTCCGTTCCTTCATCCATTAAAGTAATAATACCGAATAAGAAACCTGTACCTATGTAAAACACCATGATACTAGATCCTAATTTCGTAACTTCTGGATTTAAAATATGCATTACTCCAAAAAGTACTGAAGTAATAATTAAAGGAACCCATCTGTTTTTTGCTAAGATTCCGATTCCTTGCATTAAATAGCCCCTAAACAATAATTCTTCTAATGATGTTTGTATAGGAATTAATAACAACGAAATTATAAGTAAAAAGAAAAAAGGACCTGCTTTAAAATTCCAAACATAATCTTCTGGAGTTAAAAAATATCCTAAAGACAAAAATGCTATAGATATAAGTCCCCAAGAAAAGAAACCATAAAAAAATCGTTTCCAATCTACTTTATTCCTACTCGTTATCAATGATTTTATTGAACGTTGATGTAAAAATTTAACGAAGAGAAATAACAACACCAATAAAACAGCAAAAGGAATTAAATTCTCGATTAAAAAAATATTTTTATCTCCTTTAAAATCTTCCGTTTCATTCATCAATTCATCATATGCTTCTGGCATTAAAAAATAAAACATGAAGTTAAAAATAAACGGAGACATTACAACAAGAATCGTAATTAACCATTTCCAAAATTGATTTTCACCTTTATATGCTTGCTCTATAAAATTCATATCTTATAATTTAAAATCCCACTTTTTATTATTGTTATAACCTAAGCTTCCGTTTAATACTTCTAATGGACTCTCAAAATTATTGGTAAATAAACTACCTGTTCCTAGTCCTTGTGGCAACGGATTACCTAAAGTGTAGGTCCATTGCGCAATAGCATTTAAACCAATATTACTTTCTAAGGCAGAAGTTATCCAATTATCAGCTCTGTGTTTTTTGGCAATTTCAATCCATTCTTGACTTCCTTTAAAGCCTCCTACTAAACTTGGCTTTAAGATAATATATTGTGGTTTAATGGTATTGATACATTTCTCTTTGTCTTCTGATGAAAACACACCTATCAACTCTTCATCTAAAGCTATTGGCAACGGGGTTTTCTCACATAAACTTGCCATTTCTTGCCATTGCCCTTGTTTTATTGGCTGCTCAATAGAATGCATTTCTAATTCCGACAACCTTTCAAGCTTTTCTAAGGCTTTATTCGGAGTAAACGCTCCGTTAGCATCTACTCTTAATTCTATTTCTTTAGGGGAAAACTCTTTTCTTATAGATTTTAACAAATTGATTTCTGTATCAAAATCAATCGCGCCTATTTTCATTTTTATACAAGTAAACCCTGTTGATAATTTTTCTCTAATTTGGCTCTTCATGAAGTCCTTATCTCCCATCCAAATTAATCCATTGATAAAAATACTTTCTTTACTTTTTGTAAAATCAGAAGGAAATAACTCGAAAGGATTCTCTGATTCTAATGATAAAAAAGCTTGTTCTAATCCAAATTGAATAGACGGGAAGCGAATCGCTTCTGACAATAACTTTTCTAAACCTAAATTAATATTTTCACAAACCCACTTTAGTTTCTCTTCATAATCTGGTCTATCATCAGCACTTAAACCTCTAAACAAACCGCACTCTCCATAGCCTTGTTTACCATCTTTTTCAAGAACTATAAACCAAGTTTCTTTGGTTCGCAAAATTCCACGAGATGTTCCGCTTGCTTGCTTAAAATTTAAAATATATTTATGGTAGGTTGCTCTAATCAATTTTTCTCTACAGCTTCTTTAAATTTATTCATATAGCTTAAGCTCAAATCTTTAAGCGAGCCTTTAAAATATGGAAGTAAACATCCCATTAAAAAAGACTTACTATTTACCGAACAATGTTGCACTACTTTTGTACTATTACCATTGGCAATAAAATTATAGTCGTCAACTTTTATCATTTGATCAGAATCGAATTGAAAAGTCATTTTTTTATTTGGTATATAATCAATGATCTTTTCTTTCATCTCTATTTCTTGACCTTGATTTGTAACTACCATTTTATAAGTGCTACCAATAATCCCTTCTTTTTCCTCTATTGGATCGATAGATTTAACTTCTGGCAACCATTTTTTTCTCAACTCATCATTTTGAAAATCTTCAAAAACCTTTTCAATTGGCTTGTTAATTTCAACTTCGGCTGTATATTTTACATCTGTAACGATTAATCCCGTTAGCAAGAACATTACAATTAATGCGGTTACAATTCCTAAAACTATTTTTACCGCTTTCATATTTCTCATATAGTTATTGATTTTCCTATTTCTAAAATAGTTAATTCTTTATTAGCTTTCGAAAATTGACTTTTTGCGACTTCTGTATCTATTTCAATCGGAGGAAATGTATTGAAATGACATCCGATTACTTTATTGCATTCAACCAAATCAGCTGCAATAATTGCATCGTCAATTCCCATAGTAAAGTTATCTCCAATAGGAAAAATAGATGCTGTTAATTTTGTATTCATTGATATCAATTTCATATCCATTGTTACAGCAGTATCACCAGCAACATAAATAGATTTTTCTCCACTAGATATTACGAATCCTCCTGGTTGCCCACCATAACTTCCATCTGCAAAAGACGAAGTATGAATTGCATTTACGTATTTAGCAGAAAAAGTATCCGTTTTATAAGTTCCTCCATGGTTAACTGGATGTCCTTTTAAGTTTTTAGCACCGTAGTACATTACAATCTCGTAATTCGAAATTATGGTTGCTCCTGTACGTTCTGCAATTACCTCAACATCTAACACATGATCTTGATGTGCGTGTGTTAGTAAAATATAATCAGCTTTAACATCATTAATATTAATGTGAGATGCTAATGGATTTCCTGTAATAAATGGGTCAACCAATAAATGTGTTCCGTTTATTTCGATACCAAAACAAGCATGACCGTAAAATGTAATGTTCATATTATTTAAAGTTGGTTTCTATGCAATTTACAAAACTTGACCTAGTCCGAAAAGAATTGAAAATAAAAATGTACTTAAGGCTACCTTTTTTAATTCTCCATCTAACAAGGCTTCTTCTTTGTTTTTATAAACAAAAATCAAATGCTTTAGTAAAGGTAAATAAGCAATTATAAATAAAAATTGATACGGTGTTTTATAGTTGATTACAACATACAACATCGCAAATAAAAATGAAGCTATAATTAAATTATACTGGTATACTTTTCCAAATACTGCCCCCATTTTTACAACTAAAGTGTTTTTACCAGATTTAGCATCGTTTACTCTATCTCGCATATTGTTTAAATTCAACACAGCTGTACTTAATAACCCGATTGTAAAAGCTGGTAGAAAAACAGTGAGATTTAACTGTTTAGTGTAGAGAAAGTAAGTTCCTACAACTGCAAGTAAACCAAAGAATACAAAAACAAACACATCTCCAAACCCGCTATAACCATAAGCCGATTTACCTACAGTATATTTAATAGCCGCTATAATTGATGCAACTCCTAATCCAAAGAAGATTACAGAATATAAGAAATCGTCTTTTCCAAAAGCCACATAAATCAGTAATAAAGCTACCACTAAAGTTATCACTCCAGTTATAATCATTGTAGATTTCATTTGCTTTGGAGTAATAGCTCCTGAAGACACCATACGTGCTTCTCCTTCTCGATTATCATCAGTTCCCTTTATACCATCTCCATAATCGTTTGCAAAGTTTGATAATACTTGAAAACCTATGGTTGTTAATATTGCTAGCCAGAAAACATCAGAAGTCAACAAAATTGGATACTCTACACAATCTTCATAATTATTTTTAATAAAGTCTTCAAGCCCTAAAGCACCACCTACAATAATCCCTGAAACTGATAATGGAAGCGTTCTTAAACGAGCGGCTTTTATAAAGTTTTTAATCATTTTTATTCCATAAAAAAAGGAAGAGTAATTCTTCCTTTTATTTTTAAGTTATATACTCCTATAAATTATTTGCCTCAGCAATTAACTCTGCAATATCTTTTACAACAACTTGATCTTCTTTTAATTTGAATTTCACACCATCTGTCATCATGGTATTACAATATGGGCATCCAGTTGCAATAATTTGCGGGTTTGTCTCCAAAGCATCCTCTGTACGTAATACATTAATATCCATATCCCCTTTTTCTGGCTCTTTGAACATTTGTGCACCTCCTGCTCCACAACACAAAGCAGTAGATTTATTACGTTTCATCTCCGTCATTTTAACGCCTAAACGATTAATTAACTGACGTGGAGTTTCATATACATCATTCGCTCTACCTAAATAACAAGGATCGTGATAGGTAACTCGTTTTCCTTTTAAGTTAGTATCATCAATAGATAAACGACCATCCTGAATTAACTTACTAATGTATTGTGTATGGTGATATACTTTATACTTTCCTCCTAATCCTGGGTATTCATTTTTTATAGTATTAAATGAATGTGGATCGCAAGTAACTATTGTTTTTACTTCGTATGCATTTAAAACCTCAATATTGGTCATTGCTTGCATTTGAAACAAAAACTCGTTTCCTGCACGTTTAGCTGCATCACCTGTTGAACTTTCTTCGGTACCTAATACAGCAAAATCAACTCCTGCCATATCTAATATTTTCACAAACGCTTTGGTAATTTTTTTCGCTCTATCATCATAACTTCCTGCTGCGCCTACCCAAAACAACACTTCTGGTTGTTTTCCTTGAGCCATCATATCTGCCATTGTTGATACGTTCATAATCTTATATTGTTTAATTGTTGATATGCTTCTTATTTAACTTTTTAATTGATAGATAAAACTATTCGTCTTTCCAGTTTAATCTATCCATTTGGCTGTATTGCCAAGGTGCTCCGTTATTTTCAATATTCGTCATCATCATATTCAACTCTTGAGGAGCTGCAGACTCTTCCATTACTAAATAACGACGCATTTCCATAATGATTGATAACGGATCGATACCGATTGGACATTCTTGTACACATGCATTACAACTTGTACATGCCCATAATTCTTCTGGAGAAATATAATCGTTTAATAACTGCTTACCATCATCTTTAAACTCTCCTCCGTTAGCATCAATATTCTTACCTACTTCTTCTAAACGATCACGAGTATCCATCATAATTTTACGAGGTGACAACTCTTTACCTGTTAAGTTTGCAGGACATGAAGAAGTACAACGTCCACATTCGGTACACGTATATGCGTTCATTAACTGTACCCAGTTTAAATCTGTTACATCAGAGGCACCAAACTTTGCTGGCACTTCATCCTCTGCTCCTTCTTCTGGCATTGCATACGGATCTGCATCTGGATCCATCATCATTTTTACTTCGTTAGTTACTGCCTCTAAATTATCTAACTGCCCCTTAGGATCTAACTTCGCAAAGAAGGTATTAGGGAAAGCTAATAAAATATGTAAGTGTTTAGAATAGTATAAGTAATTTAAGAAAATTAAGATTCCTACAATATGTAACCACCAAGCAGTTTTTTCGATTGTATGTAACTCTTCATGTGAAAAACTACTAAACCAAGGAGCTATAAATTGTGAAACTACATTTCCTGCCCCAGCTTCTTGAAAATTAACATCGGTTGCATTCATTATTAAGAATAATGACATTAATACCATTTCAAAATATAAAATGATGTTTCCATCATTCTTTGGCCAACTAGTCATTTCTTTACTCCAAAAACGTTTTACTCTTTGAATATTTCTACGTAGCCAAAATATTATTACAGCTACAAAAACTAAAGCCGCTAATACTTCGAAATTACCAATTAAGAAACCATAAATGGTATCTCCTAAAATTGGTTGAAAAACACGGTGTGTACCAAATAAACCATCAATAACGATTTCTAGCATTTCGATATTGATTAAAATAAATCCTACATATACTACAATATGTAAAATTCCTGAAACTGGTCTACGCACCATTTTGTACTGACCTAAAGCAATTTTAGCCATGTTTTTCCAACGTTCAGGTTTCCTATCAGTTCTATCAATATCTTTTCCTAGCTTAATGTTTCTAATAAGCTTACGAACATTCATTACAAAATATCCAATTCCTGCAATTAAAATAAGTGCAAAAAAGATGTTTGGTACGTATTTCTCCATCGTTCTTTAATTATTAAGTTTTGTTAGTTTATTAATGTAAGCCTATTTATTACTTACATTTTTAGTGTTATTCTCTTCGTTAAATGGTTTTGCTTTTTTACCAAATAATGAAAAATGTACAAAGCGTTTAGGGTTTAATTTCATTTCACGTAATAATTCTTCCATTTCTTTAGATGCATTCGTTAAATTAGTATACATCTTATCATCTGTCATTAACTTACCTAAAGTTCCTTTACCAGACTTCATATTCGCTAATAAACCATTAACGTTTGCTAAAGTTGACTCTAATTTCTTAACTGTTTCCCCTAAATTTGATTTTGCTAAATCTTCTGAAACTTTCGAGAAATTATCAGTTATTTTTTTAGCATTTATTAATGTAGAATCTAGATTACTTTTATTATTTTCTAATAAACCATTAACTGAAGACAATGTTTTACGAACATCAGTAATAGTACCTTCTAATCCAGAGATACTTCTATTTAAACTTTTACGAGATTTTTCGTCTAGAACCTGATTTAATCCTATTAATAAAGAATCTGCTCCCACTAATACATTCTCAAGTTTTGCTTGAATAGGATTTAATTTTTCTCCTACCGAAGAAAAGATATCTGACTCCACTTCTCCTTTTAAGAAATCACCTGAAACAGCATTTTCTCCATCATATTTTGGAACGATTGCTAAATTTTGCCCGCCCATTAAACTTGCAGAGTAAATTTTAGCAATACTATTTTTTGAAAAGTTAAAATCGGTTGATAAAGAAATCTTAACTATTAGATTTCCTTTTTTCTCTGGAGAATTATTAAAAACTATTTGATCTACCTTACCTACTTTTAGTCCATTAATGGTTACCTGACTAGCTTCATTAAGCCCATTAATATTGTTGTATTCTACAAAAAAGTGTCGGCTACCAGCGCTAAATAAGTCTTGCCCCTTTAAGAAATTATACCCCCAAATAAATAAAGCAATAATAACTACAGCAACAATTCCTGTTTTAAGTTCTTTAGACATAAACATAATTTATACCAGCGAAAATACTAATAATTTTGTGAGTATAAATATAGAACTTCTCTAAATTAACGGTTTTTCAAGGCTTCTTTTATAGTTATTCTTTGCCCATCTTTAAAAGCAACAACCCAAGCATCTTTGTAACCAGTTTTTCTAACTTTGGTTAAAACCTTTTTAATTTCAAGAAAATCAGAAGTATTACCGTAGTAATATTTGTAGTAATCGTCTATAAACATAGACTCTACATTTTTTAATCCTTTAAAGTTGAAATTACTCTCATCTAAATATTTTTTTGATGCTGCTATCTGTACTTTAAACTCAACTACTGAAATCGCCTTCTTTTTAACCTTTGGTGATTTTTTTACAGGAGCCTTAACAACAATTTTCTTAGGAGTTCTCTTAATTTCTTTTTTTGCTACTACAACTTCCTTCGTCTCCGTCTTCTTTGGAGGAGTTTTTTTAACTATTGGTTTTGTTATTTTAGGAGTTGGCTTCTTTTTAGTAACAGCAACTGCATTATTTACATCGTTTAATTTTACACCTTGAATATATTTTTTAATAGCTTTTGCAATTGCTTTAGCCATTTTTATTTGACCAGATCGAGTATTTAAAAACCGCCCTTCAGCTTTATTCGTTAAAAAACCTAACTCTATTAAAACACTTGGCATTACGGTTTCTCTTAATACTAAAAAATTAGCTTGTTTAACTCTTCTATTATTTCTTTTAAGTGAAACAAAATTTTCTTGAACTATACTAGCAATTCCCAAGCTATTATCAAGGTTTTCATCTTGAAGTACCGATAATCCAATAACTGATTCTGGAGAATTTGGGTCATAATCATAGTTTTGCTGATAATTATCTTCATATAAAATTGCAGCATTTTCTTTCCTCGCTATTTCTAAATTTTCTTTATTTCCGCTTAACCCTAAAACAAAAGTGCTTGCTCCATGGGGTGATTCTTTTGTAAAAGCATCACAATGAATCGACACAAATAAGTCTGCTTTTTTACTATTCGCAATTTTTGCTCTGTTATGTAACTCTACAAAAACATCTTTCTTACGAGTGTAAACAACATTAATATCTTTTGCAGTTAACAATTCTCTTCCTACATCTAAGGCTACTTGTAAGGCTATTTTCTTTTCTCTATAGCCATTACCAATATTACCAGAATCTTTTCCGCCATGACCAGCATCTAAAACTACAGTATACTTTTTTTGCGCTGATACTTCAACAGAAAAGCTAAAAAAAACACAAAATGTTATAAAAAAAATAAAGGATAATTTCGAGAGATTATATTTACAGGATTTTAAGAATTGCATCAATAAAATTTAACTATTTTTGATTTTTATTTTAAGGCATTCAAATAGCACGCCAAAGTTTTTAAATATAACACAAAAATAGTATTTATAACATTGCGAACAAATCTAACTTACATACTTTTAGCTTTCTACCTCTTTTGTTTTCAAATAGGTAATGCTCAAGATTTTGGCAAAACAAATGTACCCCCTCAAAAGCCTGCTAAAAAACCTGTTTTAAATATTAAAAAAGATACTTTAATCGTTTTAAAGAAAGGTGATTTATTAGATTTAAAAAAGGACACGATAGCTAACGATTCTATTAAACCTAAAGAAGTTATTGACGGAATTATCACGCACGATGCTGAAGATTACACCATTCAAAACGCAAAAGACAAAACTGTTACATTATACAACAAAGCACAAGTAACTTATACTGATATTGACCTAAAAGCAGGAATTATTATTCTTGACTATAAAAACAATACTGTTTATGCTAAAGGAATTAAAGACAGCTTAGGTTATCATCAACGACCAGTTTTTAAACAAGGCAGTCAAGAATCTGAACAAGACTCAATACTTTTTAACTTTAAAACTAAAAAAGCTTTAGTTTATGGTGTAAAAACTGTTCAAGGAGGAATTATCACTTACGGTGAAAAAACAAAAAGAGTGAACGACTCTACCATTTATATGCGTCGTTTACGCTTTACAACATCACAAAAAGAAAATCCAGATTATTATATTCAAACCAACAAAGCAAAACTAGTCCCTGGAAAAAAAATTATTGTAGGTGGAAGTAATTTAGTTTTAGCTGATGTACCTACACCTGTATATTTACCTTTTGCTTTTTTTCCGTTAACTGATAAAAGAACCTCTGGTTTTATTATTCCTTCATATGGTGAAAGTAATAGACAAGGTTTCTTTTTGCAAAATGGTGGGTATTACTTTGCTTTAAGTGATTATTTTGACTTAACAGTTTTGGGTGATATATATACCAATGGAAGCTGGGGGCTAAGAGGGGATTCAAACTATTATGTTCGTTATAAATTTAGTGGAAACTTCAGTATTCGTTTTGAAAATATTATTCAAGGTATTCGCGGTTTAAGTGACTTTAGTAAATCATCTAATTTTAATCTTCGCTGGAGTCATAATCAAGATCAAAAATCAAGTCCTAATTCTCGTTTTTCTGCTTCTGTTAATTTGGGTAGTAGTACCTATTACCGTCAATCCCTTAATGAATTTAATAGTTCACAATTCTTAAATAATACTTTAAGCTCTTCTATTTCATATTATAAAAATTTTGTAGGCACACCGTTTAATATGAATGTTACTGCAACACATTCACAAAACACAAATACCGAGCAAATTACCATGACACTTCCTTCATTACAGTTAAATATGGATCGTATTTATCCTTTTACTGGTAAAGATGGGGTTAAGAAGAACCCTATTCAAAAAATGGGATTGACTTATAGTATGCAAGGTGAATTTAGAATAAATACTACCGATGATGAGTTTTTTACTCAAAAAATGTTTAACACAGCAAAAAAAGGTATTCAACATAATTTAAGTACAAATACAAACCTAAAAGCTTTTAAGTATTTTACACTATCACCTAGTATTAGCTACAAAGATGTTTGGTATTTTGATAAAATTAATAAACGATATGATGCTACTGCCACAAATTCAAGTGGTAATCTTGGAGCTGTTATTAATGATACTATTAGCGGATTTAATCGCTTTCATGAATATAATTTCGGAGTTTCTTTATCAACAAATATTTACGGTACTTTCCCTTTCAAAAAAGGAAGATTAAAAGCGATACGTCACACATTTAGACCTTCTATTTCATACGGTTACAGACCTAACTTTGCTCAAAGTCATGAATTACAAGTACAGCAAAGTAACGACCCTAACGATTTATTAACGTATTCACCTTTTGAAGGTGGTATTTACGGCACACCTGAGAGCGGATTATCTAATTCTATAGGAATTTCACTGAACAACGTTTTAGAAGCTAAAGTTGCTCCTAAAGATCCCGATAGTGATGAAGATGATAAGAAGGTAACCATACTTAACAATTTAAACTTTAGCTCTAGTTACAATATTGCAGCAGATAGTTTACGTTGGAGTCCTGTAAGTGCAAATGCAGGTACCCGTCTTTTTAAAGACAAGTTAGCCCTAAACGTAAATGCTACTTTAGATCCTTATCAAGTAAATGACAAGGGGCAAAGAATTAATAAATTTAATTCAGATATTTTCAGATTAACAAACTTTGGTATTACAGCAAATTATTCTCTTTCAAGTAAAGATTTTCAAAAGAAAGAAGAAGAAGGAGAAGATAATTCAGATGAAAGTAATGGTAATGGAGCACAAGACACTCCAGATGTATTTGGTCAAAATACACCACCTGTAAATGGTTTTGCTAATAACCCCAATAATCAACAAAATAAACAAAACGAAACTAAAGAAACAGAACTTTATAAGTTAAAAATTCCATGGACATTAAACTTAGCCTATGCCATGAATTACACTAACAACGGACTTACAAGTAGTATTGGAAGTAATACGTTAATGTTTAGTGGTGATGTTGAATTATCTCCTAAATGGAAAGTAGGTTTTTCATCTGGTTACGACATAAAAGATAATGATTTTACCTATACACGTTTAAACTTTGCTAGAGATTTAGACAGTTGGCGATTTAATTTTAGCTGGACTCCTTTTGGAACCAATTCTTCTTATTACTTTTTTATCGGTGTTAAGTCTGCTGTGTTAAGTGATTTAAAATGGGATAAAAACAAACCGCCAGATAGAAGACTTTTTTAAACTATTTAAAATAAAATGAAAAAAATAATAACTACCGATAAAGCTCCGGCTCCTATAGGTCCATACAACCAAGCAGTATTAAGTGGTAACACACTTTATACTTCTGGTCAAATCGCTATCAACCCTGAAACTGGAAATTTAGTTTTAGATTCTATTAATGCAGAAACGAAACAAGTAATGGAAAACATGAAAGAAGTTTTAGCGGCAGCTGAAATGACTTTCGAAAACGTAGTTAAAACTTCTATTTTTATTTCCGACATGCATAATTTCAACGAAATTAATACTGTATATGCTACATATTTTAATGAAGCTACAGCTCCAGCAAGAGAAACAGTTGAAGTTGCCAACTTACCTAAATTTGTAAACGTAGAGATTAGCATGATTGCTATTAAATAGCTGTTTAAATTTAGCTCGATTCTTAACCTAAATTCTACCACCTTTCACTAACGCTGAATATAAATCATTAAAACGGATTCATATTCTCAAAAATTCAAGAGTTTTAAAACTTCTGAAAGTAAAAAAATCCGCTGAAATTATCAGCGGATTCCTTTATTCTCCAATATCTATTTGTTTTTTCATCTTCTTACTTCCTTCGTATAGCTCGTACTTTACAAAACGACAATCTAAATCGGCATTTTTAAGAGGTACTCTTTTCGAAGTTCTCAGTCCAACATATTTTAATGCCTGTATATCAGAAGTAATTAACCAAGCTGTAGAATTTTCGTAATTATGCTTTAAAGTATCACCTATCTTTCTGTAAAACTCTTCAACATTAATATTTAAACGCTCTCCATAAGGTGGATTAAATAAAATGGTTGTTTTACCAAATACTTCTTTTTTCGAATTAAAAAAGTTTACATGATGTACACCAATAAACTCTTCTAAATTTGCATTAATAATATTTTGTTGCGCTTTTTTAATTGCCGATGGCGCTTTATCAAATCCCATAATTTTAAAGTGAGAACTCGTAATCTTTTTCAATAAAGCATCTTGAATTACGAAGTACAAATCTTCATCATAATCCTTCCAATTTTCAAAAGCAAAATGTTTACGATTAATATTGGCAGGTATATTATTAGCAATCATAGCTGCTTCAATTAAAATAGTACCTGAACCGCACATTGGGTCTATAAAATTCTCATCTCCTTTATAACCAGAAAGCATTACCAAACCGGCTGCTAATACTTCATTAATAGGCGCAATATTGGTAGCGCTTCTATATCCTCTTTTATGCAAAGAGTCACCTGAAGAGTCTAACGAAATTGTTAACCATTCTTTATGAATGTGAATATGGATTTTTACATCTGGGTATTTTAAATCTACATTTGGACGCTTTTTATACTTATGCATAAAATAATCTGCAATAGCATCCTTCGATTTTAAACTGATGTAATGTGAATTTGTCGTGAAATTCTTAGAGTTTACAACTGCACCTATAGCAAAAGTACCTTCAACATCTAAATAACGCTCCCATTTAATACGTTGAATAGCTTCATATAAATCTTCCTCATCAAAAACTTTACTTGTCTTAATTGGTTTTAACACACGAATCGCTGTACGCAACGCAATATTTGCTTTGTACATAAAACCTTTGTCTCCTTTAAAAGAAACATTTCGTATACCTTCTTTAACGTTTTGCGCTCCCAGTTTTCTTAGCTCATCTGCTAAAACCTCTTCTAAACCTGCCATAGTTATAGCAGTCATTTTAAAATCTCTCTCCATTGTAAATGTAAAATTTCACTGCAAAAGTACAGTTAATTTTGTGTTGAAGTGAATCTTTTCTTCTTTCAATATAAAAAACGTAAGATTTCCTTATTTTTGCAGACCTTATAGTTATGAAAACAACAGATTGGTTTACTTCTTGGTTTGACACCGCTTACTATCATATTTTATATAAACATAGAAATGACGAAGATGCGCAGTTTTTTATGCGAAATATTACGTCGTTTTTAAACTTGCCGGAATCAAATCACATTGCAGATTTACCTTGTGGAAAAGGACGTCATTCGGTATACTTAAATTCTTTAGGTTATAAAGTTACTGGTGGAGATTTAAGTAAAAACAGTATTGATTACGCAAAACAATTTGAAAATGAATCGCTTGATTTTGAAGTTTGGGATATGCGTAATCCAATACAAAACAAGTATGATGCTATTTTTAACCTTTTTACTAGTTTTGGTTATTTTGATGATGACAATGAAGATATTACCATTTTAAAAAGTATCAAAAACGGATTAAAGTCTAATGGTGTTTTTGTGATGGATTTTTTAAATGTTGAAAAAGTAAAAAACTCTTTAGTTAAACAGGAAACTAAAACGATAGATGGAATTGAATTTCAGATAGAAAGAGAAATTAAAGATGGTTTTATCTTAAAGCACATTTCTTTTATAGCTGATAACAAACAACATTCGTATACCGAACAAGTAAAGTTTTTAACCTTAGAAAAAATGCAATCATACTTTGAAAAAGCAGGATTAAGAATAAAACATATTTTTGGAGACTATAGTTTAAATGAGTTTAACACAAATACATCTGATAGATTAATTTTAGTTGCTAAATGAGTTACATTTTATTAATATTTTCTGTTTTAATAGGTTCGCTATTGGTTTTGGTTATAAAACCCAATAATAAAATAGTCCGTTTATTATTAGCTTTTAGTGGAGCTTATTTACTTTCTGTAACCATTTTACATTTATTACCAGAAGTGTATACTCATAGTCATGAGCATGGTGCTAAAAAAATTGGAATTTTAATTTTAGTCGGAATTATTATTCAGTCAGTTTTAGAATCTTTCTCTAAAGGAGCAGAACACGGACATATACATTTACATTCTGACAAATCAGAGTTTCCATGGTTATTATTCGTTAGCTTATGCTTTCATGCATTCTCTGAAGGTTTACCAATACATCATGCTAACGACAATTTATTATGGGCAATTATCGTCCATAAAATTCCGATTGCTATTGTATTAACAACCTTTTTATTAAAAACAAATTACAGTAAACAAACTATTATTCTATTTTTAGGTATATTCTCATTAATGAGTCCGTTGGGAGTTTTTATTTCTGATAAAGTGAATTTATTTAACGTATATCACGAAGAAATAACCGCTTTAATTATTGGTGTTTTCTTACATATTTCTACAATCATACTTTTTGAAAGTTCAGAAAATCACAAATTTAATTTTCAAAAGTTTACTGCTATTATTTTAGGAATTTTATTGACAGTTTTTACATTATAATTTCTTTTTCTATATTTAAAAAGCAAAAATTACCTACTTGTAGGTACCTATGCTAAATTTTTTTTATGGAAATTTGAAAAAGTATTAACCAAATAATTTATAATATGAGTAATAAATCATATAGTATAAGACAAACAACTTCAAATCAATTAAATGATTTTAGCACAAAAAAAAATTTAGATTTGGCGAAAAAAAATTCTGGAAGTACAAGTTATTATAATCATAATAATGGTGAATTTAAATTAGTTTTTCCTATTCCTGATAATTTATTTCGTCCTGAAGATATCTTTTTGGTTAAGAATACAATTTGGATCTTAATCTCTCATGTAAATTCGACCTCTGATTCAGCTAGAGATAATCAAAAAAAAGATTATGTCATGACTTTAAGTTTTAACAAAGAGGACATTTTAACTCCTGAAAAAGGAGAGGAAGAAATTTTGATTCCTACGAGTAAAGAAATTAATTGTGTTATTTATTATGACAATAGAATAAATAGTAAATGGAAACGAGGTACTATTGAAAAAATTACTAACCATTTCAAAAACCCTAAGGAAATGGAAGGATTTGAACCAAATGATCATGGTGGAGGTATAATTATAAAAATCCCGTAATTGAATAGTAAGATAATATCTAAAAGAAAATTACAAATCGTGTTTTTTATGATTTGTAATTTTTCATTTGCTCAAAATTTTAAAAAAGATTCAGCTTATTTTTATTTTAATAAAGCTAAGCAATTTGATGTAGAAAACAAACATTTTAAAGCTTACGAAAACTACATTAAAGCTTTAAAAAGCTATCAAAAGTTAAAAATTGAAGATAGTGTAGTCATTTGTAATTTAGAGTTGTTTGACCTAATTGAATCTCAAAATAATTTAAAATATAATTCAAAACCATTTCTAGATAAATATTATTCTTTAGCTCAAAAAAAAGCAGATACAAGTATGCTTATAACTTCAAATAATAGATATGCCGAATATTACTGGAACATTGACACTATTGAAATTACTAGTAGATATTACAAAAAATCTTTAAAATTAATTAAAAATGAAAAATTTTTAAAATATAAGCCTGTTATTTATGCTAATTTAGCGTACTTATACACAAAAAACAAACCAGACTCTGCTAGTATATTTTTTAAAAAAACTTTAGAATTACTCCCTGATAAATTAATTGATCAACGTTTCGGCATTTATATAAATTATGCAAACTTCTTTCAACAAAGAAAACTTTATGACAGTGCAATTCAACAATTAAAAAAAGCTGAAAAAATAGAACCTTTAAAATATAAATTAAAATATAAGAAAATATTATATGAAAAATTTGCCAGGTGTTATAAAGAATTAAATGATTATGAAAATGCTTATAAAAATTACACCTTATATAACTCTTATAGAGATAGTCTTAACAATACACAACAAAATATAGCAATTGCAGATCTAGATAAGAAATATGAAATTGCTGAAAAAGAAAAGCAAATACTTATTGAGCAGCAAAAGAAAAAACAAAATCGTAATTTATTCTTAGGTTCTTTAAGCTTTTTAGTTCTTGGTGGTGGCATAGGTTTATTAACTTTAACAAATTCTCGAAAAAAAAGACTCCTTGCTGAACAACAACAAGAGTTAGAAAAGCAAAAAAACTTAACTCTATTAAAGGAACAAGAAATTGTTTCTATTAACGCAATGATTGATGGTCAAGAAAAAGAACGTATACGAATTGCTGAAGATTTACATGATAATATTGGTAGTGTTTTAGCTACTCTAAAACTACATTTTGAGAATCTAAAATTTAATAGAGAAAAAAAGCAATTTAATCAAGATGAGTTGTACCAAAAAACTGAAAAACTCATTGATGAAACCTATTTAAAAGTACGCAGTTTAGCACATGCAAAAAATGCCGGTGTTATCGCTAATAAAGGTTTGTTAGTTGCCGTAAAATTAATGGCTAAAAAAATATCAGACGCTAACAAAATTACAATTCATGTCTTAGATTTTGGCTTAGTTAAACGACTAGATAATAACTTAGAGATTTCAATATTTAGAATCATTCAAGAATTAATAACAAATATTATTAAGCATGCTGAAGCTACAGATGCAACTATAAATATAGCACTCTATGACCAGAACTTAAACATTATTATTGAAGACAATGGAAAAGGGTTTATTTATGATAAAACAACTTTAAAGGAAGGTATTGGACTAAGCTCTATTGGAACTAGGGTTCAACATTTAAATGGTACATTTACTATAGATTCAACTATAAGCAAAGGAACTTCTATTATTATCAATATTCCTATAACATAATACTTAAGCTTAGGTATATTTTTTAATGAATGCATTTCTTATCTTTGATACAAACAGATAGAATATGATAAGTATTGCTATGGCAGAAGATCATCAAATGTTAATAGATGGTGTAAAATCGTTTTTTGAATATGACGAGAATATCAATATTATTGGTACCGTTAATAATGGTGAAGATTTAGTTAAGCTTGTTAATTTAAAACAACCTAGATTAGTAATTACTGATATTCGCATGCCTAAAATGGATGGTATCCAAGCTACAAAGCTTATTAAATCTCAATTTTCACATATTAAAATATTGGCTTTAACTATGTTCGACCAACCTGATGCCATTAAACAAATGTTAGATGCTGGTGCTTCAGGATATTTATTGAAAAACTCTGGTATTAAAATGTTATCAAAAGCAATTGTTATTGTAGCTAATGGTGATACTTTTTTTGATCCAAATGTTGCTTTTAATTTTATGAACGATTACATCAATGAGAACGTTACCATTGGTAAATCTGAAAAAGTAATTTTATCGAATAGGGAAAAAGAAATCTTACAACTTATTGCTAATGGAAATACTTCAAAAGAAATTTCTGAAACTTTATTTATTGCTAAAACAACTGTTGACACTCATAGAAAAAACATGATTCGAAAACTCAATTTAAAAGGTGGTAACGAACTTATGAAATATGCTATTGATAAAAAATATAAATTTTAAACCTCTTCTCTATTTACTAAATCGATAGAAAAAGCTGGTAAACAAATTGCTAAATATTCACAAGGCTCTGTAAATGGATTTGAATATTGAACACGTACATTTTTCTCTATTTTAATAGATTGCCCTTCTTCTAGAACAACGATATCTCCATCAATATTAAATTGTTTTTTACCTTTAATTATGTAAGTGTACTCTTCAAATTCTGGTGTTTGAAAAGGCTCACTCCAACCAGCAGGAGCGACCATATGTGCAATACTTACTTTAGAATTCTTATCGGTAGCATTACCAAAATGTTCTTCTATTAATTTCCCATCAGTAGTTGGTACTACAAACGGACTATTCTGAATTATATATTTTTTACTCATGTTATAAAAATAAAAAAACCGAAACAAATGTTTCGGCTTTTGATGTAATTTTAATTAAACCAAATGGTTAATGATTTTATTTTAGCTAAATCAGGAATTTGTTCTTTCGTTACTTTTTGAGTGCTAAACGCTTTTAATCCTAAATCTTCTTTATCTATCGCAATTGTTGCATTTAAATCATCAATAAATAAAGTTGCTGATGATAATGTAGACTCAACCTTGTTAATCGTGTTATTTGCGTTAATTTCTTGGAATGTAGAATTAATATTTAATCCTGATTTTGTTTTATAACGATCGTCAAAAATCTCAACACTCTTAATAGTTGACACAGAATCTAATTGCTCTTGTGGAATAATAGTTAATAAATGCTTCCCTCCTTTTTCATAGATTTTATATTTATCATCCTCTTGAAAAAGATTATCTCCTTTAATTCCTTCACTTAATATTTTTACAACAGAATCATTTTTAAAAATTCCGTCAATCTCTTGCATCGTGGTTTTAGTCGTTAAGCTTCCTACTTTACCTTTTGCTACATCAAATTTACTTTTACCACATTGAATAAATAAAATTGATATTATTGCAATTACTAGGGGCTTCATTATATTTTTCATTGATTTACTTTTTATTATAACGTCTTTAATTTACTATTTGTTTTATTTCAATACCTTTTTTAAAATTCCGAAAGCTGCTCTTATAAAAGTTGCACTCGTTAATACTTTAATAATTGGGTTTTGTCTTGTACTTCTACTTCTTGTTGACGAAGATTTTCTTCTCGTTTTTTCTTCTTCTTTTTTACGTGCCTCTTCTGTTTTCTCTTTATTAATCTTATCTATCTTGCCGCTCAGCATCTCGTAAGCACTTTCTCTATCAACTGTTTCGTTGTACTTAGGAATCAATCTAGAATTATCTAAAACTTGCTTAATCTCTTTTTCTGTTAATACATCCATTCTACTCATCGGTGCACGTAACATTGTTCTTGCTAATGGCGTTGGAATTCCTTTTTCGTTTAATACCGAAACTAAAGCTTCACCAATTCCTAACTGCGTTAATACTTCTTTAGTATCGTAATATTCTGAATCTGGATAATTCTCAGCAGCTAATTTAATTGCCTTTCTGTCTTTCGCCGTAAACGCACGTAACGCATGCTGTATTTTCATACCTAATTGCGCTAACACATCTTCTGGAACATCTTTCGGGTTCTGAGTTACAAAGTACAATCCGATTCCTTTAGAACGAATTAATTTTACGATACTTTCTATCTGACTTAACAATGCTTTTGATGCTTCATCAAATACTAAATGTGCTTCGTCTATAAATATTACTAATTCTGGGCGACCACTATCTCCTTGCTCAGGGAAAGTTTCATATACCTCTGCTAATAATTGTAACATAAAAGTTGAAAACAACTTTGGCTTATCTTGAATATCTGTTAAACGCAAAACAGATATCAACCCTCTTCCGTTTTCATCTATTCTAGTTAAATCATCTACTTCAAATGATTTTTCCCCAAAAAACAAATCTCCTCCTTGCTGTTCAATTTCAATTATCTTTCTAAGAATAGCTCCTGTACTTGCTGTAGAAATTCGTCCGTACTCTTCTTGAATTTCCTCTTTACCTTCATTAGTAACAAATTGAAGAATCTTTTTAAAATCTTTTAAATCTAATAATGGTAATTTATTATCGTCACAATATTTAAAAATAATCGCTACAATACCAGATTGTGTATCGGTTAAATCTAAAATACGAGATAATAATACTGGTCCAAATTCAGAAACCGTTGCTCGTAAGCGAACTCCGTCTTGCTCTGAAATTGATAAAATTTCGATTGGAAACTTTGTAGCATTAAAAGGAATACCAATTTTTTCGTGACGTTCATCAATTTTTGGATGCCCAGGACTTGGTTGCGCTAATCCACTTAAATCACCTTTTACATCCATCAATAAAACCGGGATCCCTTTTTCTGACATGTTCTCAGCCAACACCTGCAAGGTTTTAGTTTTACCCGTACCAGTTGCCCCAGCTATCAATCCATGACGATTTAAAGTTTTTAAAGGAATATTTACCAATGCATTCGTTACGGTTTCTTCACCTAACATACCTGCTCCTAGTGTAATAAAATCACCTTTAGATTTATATCCTTCGTTTATATAATTGAAAAACTCTTCAGTTTTACTCATTTTCGCGATTCTTTTTATTGATAAAACACGTAAAAGTAACAAAAATCATTCATTAAATTTTAATGTTGACTATCTTTGCATCCTTATGTTGAAAAAAGAAGTACAAGAGTTAATTGATAAAGGTGAAATGCTTCCTTTAATGGAAGAGTTTTACACAATACAAGGTGAAGGAAGTCATACAGGAACCGCTGCTTATTTTATTCGTATTGGTGGTTGCGATGTTGGTTGCCACTGGTGTGATGTGAAAGAAAGTTGGGATGCAAATTTACACCCGCCAACAAAAACGGATCTTATTGTTGAGAATGCCAAAAAATATGCTAAAACAGTGGTTATTACAGGTGGTGAGCCTTTAATGTGGAGTTTAGATTATATTACGAAAGAACTTCGTGATAAAGGAATGAAAACGCATATTGAAACTTCTGGAGCTTATGATTTTTCTGGAGTATGGGATTGGTTTTGTTTATCACCTAAAAAAACAAAATTACCTACAAAAGAATGTTATAAACAAGCAGATGAATTGAAAATGATTATTCATAATAAGAATGATTTTCAATTTGCTGAAGAACAAGCAGAAAAAGTAGGAAAGAAATGTCAGCTCTTTTTACAACCGGAATGGAGTAAAAAAGAAAAAATGACACCAATGATTATAGATTATGTGATGAAAAATCCTAAATGGAGAATTTCTTTACAAACTCATAAGTATTTAAATATCCCGTAAATAAAAAAGCAACCAAATTAGGTTGCTTTTTATTTAATCGATTCTCCATCCCATATATACTCTTTAATTACTTTTGATGATTTCCTTTTAATCTCCTTAGAATTATTTAATTCATCTTTATATTCTAATAATTTAATCTTATTCTTTTCAAAAACATATTCTCTCGACATTAAAGTCAATTCATAATCTTCTTCTTCAATTACTGGCAACGAAACCCATTTCTCATTGTTTGTAAGAATCCAAACATATGTATATGTATCACAATAACATGCACATTGATATATTTCAACTTCAATTATTTTTGATACATTTTTTAATAATGATTTAGTTTTTATTTTAACAACTCCATCATTTTCATAAGTCTCTAAATAAATATCTATTTTTTGATGTTTAACTCCAAAGTTATCGACTAAAAATATTGGTTTAGTACCTTCCTCTAATTTTTCATAATTACGAGAAACTTTAGTTAAACTATACTCTTTTGAAACATTTACTTGTGAATATAAGTTATTGATTAAAATGACAACTATTAAAAATATAATCTTCTTCATTAAACTTTCTTTTTAACACTAAAATAAGTTAAAAAATAAAACTCGTTACAAAAAATTGTAACGAGTTTCTAATTTATCTTTTTATAAAGTGATAATACTATTCTTTATAAACTCCCATATTAGCATATTTATCCATACGTTGGGCAACTAAATCAGTATCATTTAAATCTTTTAATTCATCAAAAGCTTTTAAAATTTGATCTTGTACAGCATCGAAAGCTCCTTGTCTATCTGAATGTGCTCCTCCAATTGGTTCTTCGATGATTCCGTCAATTAATTTTAACTTCTTCATATCTTCACCTGTTAATTTTAAAGCTTCAGCAGCTTGCTCTTTATACTCCCAGCTACGCCATAAAATTGATGAACAAGATTCTGGAGAAATAACTGTATACCAAGTATTTTCCATCATATATACCTTATCTCCTACACCAATCCCTAAAGCTCCACCTGAAGCTCCTTCACCAATTACTATAGTAATAATAGGCGTTTTTAAACGTGTCATTTCAAAGATGTTACGTGCAATTGCTTCCCCTTGTCCACGCTCTTCAGCTTCTAATCCTGGATAAGCACCTGGAGTATCTAATAAAGTAACTACTGGAATTCCGAATTTCTCAGCCATACGCATTAAACGTAATGCTTTACGGTAACCTTCAGGATTTGCCATACCAAAATTACGGTACTGACGTGTTTTAGTATTGTAACCTTTTTGCTGACCAATAAACATAAAAGATTGATCGCCTATTTTACCTAAACCACCAATCATCGCTTTATCATCCTTTACACTACGATCTCCATGCAACTCCATAAAAGTATTCCCACAGATTGCGTTGATATAATCTAGCGTATACGGACGATTTGGGTGACGTGACAATTGTACACGCTGCCAAGGCGTTAAGTTTTTATATATATCTTTCTTCGCTTTTTCAAGCTTCTTTTCAATTTTATTACAAGTTGCAGTTACGTCAACTTCGCTTTCTTTTCCTATCTCAAAACATTTTGCCAATTGATCTTCTAATTCTTTTATTGGCATTTCAAAATCTAAATATTCCATTTTGTATAGTTTGATTTTCTAATTTTATCGTTAGTCGTTTGTAATAGCAAACATACTAAAAAATTGCACAGCTTACCTTGCAATGAATTCTTAAAATACTATTTTTTATTGATTTTCTTTTTTAATGTAGATGCATTTTTAAGTAACCCGTTTAATAACACTACAAATAAGACTATAAATGCTCCGTAATAAAACTCAGGATTCATTTGTTCTTTTTCTCCAAAAATTATCAATGCTAATATAATCGCATAAATAGGTTCTAAATTTATAGTTAGCATCACAGTATACGGCGTTAAGTATTTCATTACTTGCACAGATGCTATAAAAGCATAAGCTGTACAAAAGCTACTTAAAATTAATAAATACATCCAATCTGATGATGATAATTGAAAAAACTCAATTGTAAACTGTTGTGTAAATAACATGTAGATTGTTACTCCTAAAACACCAAATAATAATTGATAAAAAGAAATTGTATTTGCATCATGTGTTTTTATAAAAAGTCCGTTTAAAACTGCAAATAATGCTGATAAAAATGCTGAAATTAATGCATAAATAATTCCTAAAGAATATTGGCTTTCGAAATTAAAGATAATATACAGTCCAACGATTACTAATAAACCTAATATTATTTCTATTGATTTTATTCTTCTTTTAAAAAATAAAGGTTCAATAAGAGATGCGAAGAATGCACCTGTACTCATCGTTACCAAAGCAACAGATACGTTTGATACTTTTATCGCTTTAAAAAATGTAATCCAATGTATCGCTATGATTACTCCTGAAACAGCAAATTTTAAGAGTGCTTTTTTATCTACTTTAAATGATTTTTTACGAATCAAAAAATACAACGCGATAAACCCAACTGCTAATAGCATACGATACCAAACAAGAGGAACGGCATCAATAGATATTAAAGCTCCTAATATTGCTGTGAACCCCCAAATAAAAACAATAAAATGTAAATGGAGATAATTTTTAAGCTTATTTCCTTGCATTGATATACAAATAGATGGCATAAATACCAAAAAATATATTTGGTACCCATACATTTAACAATGGATTCGCTCCTGCAACACCACCCAAAACTTCAGCTACTTTTAAAAAGAAAACATAAACAAACATCACAGAAATACCCAATGCTAAGTTTAAACCGACGCCTCCTCTTCTTTTCTTATGTGCTAAAGCAACTGCTATTAAAGTTAATATATAACAAGCTATTGGTAAACTAGTACGCTTATATAATTCTACTAGATATACATTTAAGTTTTTAACCCCTCTTTTTCTTGATATTTCAATAAAATCTATTAATTCAGGAGATCTCATCTCTTGAGCTTGAACATTCTTATAGTTTAAATCTTTAGGCGTAAATGCAAAAGTAGTATCTAAACTATTACCTGAAAAAATACTATCTCTATCTTTAAATATTCTACGTTCTTTCCAAGAGTATAATTTAAAAGTACTATCTTTTTTATTCCAATTAATGTTGTCTGCAGTAAACTTATATTTTAATTGAATTCCATCATAAATTTCTGTAGAAAAATTGTACCCAGAATTTCTTTTTAAATCAAAGTTTTGAAGGTACACATAGGTGCTATCATTTAGCTGCAAGCTAAATTCTCGAATAGAACGATCGGTATACTTCTTTTTAGAAAGGTATTTTTTCTCAAAAGCTTTTCTAGTTTTACTACTAGAAGGAACAAAAAAATGGTTCATACTTAATGCTATACCACAAACTATAGTTGCTCCAATAAAATAAGGATATAAAAAACGGGTAAAAGATATTTGAGAACTATTGATCGCTATAATCTCAGTATTATTTGCTAATCGAGATGTAAATAAAATTACTGCTATAAATAATGCCAAAGGCATAAAAGTATTTGCATAGTAGATTATAAAGTTTTTATAATAATCTATAGCCACTTCTGCAAAGGTTAAGTTTTCGTGGCGTAAAAACTTATCTATTTTCTCGGCAATATCAATTGCTACCGCAATAGGAATCAATATTAATAAGGTAAACAAAAATGTTACCAAATAACGCTTTAATATGTACCAATCTAGTTTTTTCAAAAAAGCTAATTTTTACAAACGATTATCCATTTGTTTTACCATTTTATCTTTCCACTCAGCAAAATCTCCTGCTAAAATATGTTTTCTAGCTTCTCTGGTAAGCCATAAATAAAAACCTAGATTATGAATTGATGCAATTTGCTTACCCAACATTTCTTTTGCTGCAAAAAGATGACGTAAATAGGCTTTTGAATACATAGTATCTACCCAAGTAATTCCCATTTCATCAATAGGAGAAAAATCTTGTTCCCACTTTTTATTTTTTATGTTGATTGATCCATGTGCAGTAAACAACATACCGTTACGTGCATTACGCGTTGGCATTACACAATCGAACATATCGATACCCAAAGTAATATTTTCTAATATATTTATTGGGGTACCAACTCCCATTAAATAACGTGGCTTGTCTTCTGGTAAAATTGCGGTAACAACCTCAGTCATTGCATACATTTCTTCAGCTGGCTCACCTACAGAAAGCCCACCAATTGCGTTTGCTTGTTGATTTGTATTTGCAATATATTCGGCAGATTGTTTACGTAAATCTTTATATGTACTTCCTTGTACAATTGGCATAAACGTTTGCTCATACCCATATTTATAAGGTAACTTTTCTAAATGATTTATACAACGATTTAACCATCTATGCGTCATATGCATAGAACGTTTCGCATAATTATAATCACAAGGATATGGTGTACATTCATCAAAAGCCATGATAATATCTGCTCCAATGGTACGTTGTGTTTCCATTACATTTTCTGGACTAAAAAAATGAGTAGAACCGTCGATATGACTTTTAAATTTTACTCCTTCTTCTTTGATTTTTCTTCTACCAGAAAGTGAATACACTTGATAACCACCACTATCAGTTAAAATATTACGATCCCAATTCATAAACTTATGTAAACCTCCAGCTTTCTCTAAAGTATCTAATTTTGGACGTAAATATAAATGGTAGGTATTCCCTAAAATTATATCAGGGTTTATTTCGTTTTTTAATTCAGACTGATGCACTCCTTTTACTGTACCTACAGTACCTACAGGCATAAATATTGGAGTTTCTATAGTTCCGTGATCGGTTGTAATTACACCTGCACGAGCTTTACTTTTTGGGTCGGTAGTTTTTAAATCAAATTGCATAGTTGGCAAAGATACGCTTATTTAAGAATTGAAAAATTAAAAGAATTATAAAGTTTATCTACGTTTTCTTCCAAATTTTGAATTCGCATTTGAATTCCTTTTCGATTTTGGAGAGTTCTTTCTAAAAGCTGCACTTTTTCTATTAAAATCATTCGATTTTGGTGTTTCCTTCTTTTTTTTTGGTTTTGGCTTCTGTTTTTCAATAATAGTTGATGCTTCTTCTGTTTTTGAAGAGCTAGAAATCATTTGATTGATTTCTTTCATCTCTTCCTCTGTTAATTCACGCCAATCTCCAGTTTTAAGTTTACCTAAAGAAACATTCATTATACGTTCGCGCTTTAGCTTAGTTACTTCGTAACCTAAATATTCGCACATTCTACGTATTTGACGATTTAATCCTTGAGTTAAAATAATTTTAAAAACAAAATCAGTGATTTTTTCAACTTTACAATTTTGAGTTACAGTTCCTAAAATTGGAATTCCGTTACTCATCTTCTCGATAAAATCATCGGTAATTTTTTTATCAACTGATACAATATACTCTTTTTCGTGGTTGTTACCAGCTCGTAAAATTTTATTTACGATATCTCCGTCATTCGTTAAAAAAATCAATCCTTCTGATGGCTTGTCTAATCTTCCTATTGGGAATAATCGCTCAGGATGTCCAATAAACTTAACAATATTCTTTCGTTCTTTACTATCAGTCGTACAAACAACACCTACGGGTTTATTTAGCGCTATATATAACGTTTTTGGCTTCGCCTTTAGCAATCTACCATCAACACGAACTTCATCTCCTTCAAAAACTCTATTACCTAATTGAGCTACATTTTTATTTATAGTAACTCTTCCAGCTACAATAAATTTCTCTGCATCTCTACGAGAGCAAATTCCTGTACTGCTAATAAACTTATTTAAATTCGTTGAATTTTGATTTTTATTTTCCATCAGTGCAAAGAAAAAGAAAATCCTCAAGTTTTAGCTTGAGGATTTTACTATTATTAGTTTTTGAATTTAAAAAATCATCATTTTTTGTGTACAACGTGCTAAACTTGGTCTTCTATCATAATCGAAACCTAATGTTATCATATGCGAACCATAGTTAAAATCTTGTGTTTTATTCATATTTACGCTAAACCCGTAAGATAAATATAAACCATTCTTTTTTAAACCAACTAAAGGCGCTATTGCATTAGGCTGAAAAAACTGATCATTTAAGAAAGTATAACTTAAACCTGCCCATAAATAACCGTCGTTAATTCCTTTTCTCACTTTAACATTCATATCAGTTCTAGATCTCTTATCTGCCTCATAATACTCTACAAGCATAGATGGTTCTATTTCGACACCTCTACTAACTCTTGCAAAAACATAAGAGGTAAACATGGTATACCTTCTTAAAATATCTGGTTCAGTAAGTGAGAAATTATCTACTTTTTTATTTAAAATGTTATTAATATTAGCACTAAAACTAAAACGCTCATAACGGTAGAGTAAACCTACATCGAAATTGGAGTTGTTAATTGCTCTATTAGGTAAAGTCTGACTCGTATTATTCTCGGAAGTGTCGATACCAAACTGTACAAAACTATAACTTAATGCAAATGATAAAAAGCTATCGTGAAAATCGCTCAATGTTAAATGACTTGCAAAAGAAAGCTTTGCTCCTTTTTGAGTTGTAAATCCGTTTTTATCGTTAAATAAAGTAATACCTCCTCCAAAACGATCAGCTAAACGAGCTTCTACAGTTAACGATTGCGTATCTGGTGCTCCTTTAACACCAATCCACTGGCTTACACCATTCAACCTAATTTGTAAACCTGAACCAATACCAGCGTAAGTAGGCGATATTAAAAAAGGATTATCGGCCATATGACTTACATATTGTGGTAAGGCAATTTCTTGCGCTGATAAATTTACGCTACAAAATACTATACTTAAGGCTATAATTATCTTTCTCATTTTCATCTTATCTATATAGTGTAAAGTGACCCATAACTTTCTTCTCCTCACCTGATAACTCGTTATAATAAACTGTATACCAATAATCTCCTGAAGGCAAAGGCTTACCATCATATAAACCATCCCATCCTTGTTGCACTCCTTCGAAGTTTTGAATCTTACGAGCATATCTATCGTAAATAAATACTCTTATGTTATGATAATCTTCAACTTCTTCTGGATACCAGTAATCATTAGTTCCATCTCCATCTGGTGTAAAGATGTTTGGTATTTTAATAGTTACATATACTCCTTCTGTTATTTCTTCAACAATACATCCATCTCCTCTAGAATCTTTTACAACAATATGATAATCTCTAGTTTGTAAAATTAAATGTTCGTTATCTGAACTAAATGTTTCACCTCCATCAAAACTATAAAAATATGGTTCTAAACCTCCAGTTACATTAACAATTAATTTATTCTTTTGAGATTTATCAATATCTATTACTAAAGGATCAATGTCTATTATATCTATAGGATTACTTGTAGAGTCTTCTGCACAATTGGTTACTGTATGTGTTGCTATAACATAGTACCCATTACCAGCTGCTACATCTACAAACTCACCTGTATTATTTGTTTCTACCGAACTACCAGCACCATCATATAACGTATAAGACATTGAATTCTTATACAAGTCATCGACAATTGCTTTAATGATATTTCCTGATGGACAAGTATATTCAAAATCTACCGTTAATTGTAAATCTACTGGTTCAGCAGTTTGAAATGTAATTGGTGCTGCAGGATCACAACCTACTCCACTATCTCTTACTGAGAAAAAGTATGATTGACCTCCAACGATACCTTCTGCTGCTCCAATTGTAATTGTATTAGTGTTATATGGACCGTATTCTGTTCCGTTATTAATTCTTACAAAATAAGGCATCGTGCCTCCTTGAACATCTAAAGTAACTACAGGAGTAGGATCATTTATACAATCCTGCTCATCTACTGATACTAATGTTGCACTGAACTCTATAGGTTCTTCTATTGTAACCTCTATTGTGTCTGGACAACCTTTTTTATCTTTAACTGTAATAATATAAGTTCCTGCTGGTAAGTTTCTAAATACGTTATCTGTTACAAACTTATCAGCTGGTTCTGTATTAATATTATACTCATAACCTAAAGCTTGGTTAGCTCCGCTTGCAAATATTGTAATAGTACCATTACTACCACCAAAACAAGTAACATCTGTATGCTCCTCATCTATCACCAATGGCGTTGGCTGTGTAATCTCTTCAATTCCTGTTTCAGCCTCACATACATCTCCAGCTGCATTGGTACTTCTTACTCTAATTTTATAAAAACCTACTGGTAAATCTCCAAATAAATTAGATGATTGCCATGTTCTTATTTCAACATCGTTTTCGTCTAATAATTGGTATTCATAATTACCTAAACCTCCAACTACATCGGCTGATACTGTTCCATTTTCATCGTTATTACAAGTAACAACATTTATAACATTTAATGTTGGCGTTAAAGCTTCATAAGCCGCGACAGTTACAATCACATCATCAACACAACTATTTTCATCTCGTACATAAAAAGTATGCTGACCAGCATTTACATTAAAAGTATTACCTAGAACGAAGTTAACTCCGTCTTCACTAAACATATAAGTCGTACCTGTACCTCCTTGACCAGAAAGTGTAACTTCTGCCTGACTTCTATCACAAGTAATCGCTGCTGTAACATTAGCTGAAGCTTGTACTACAGAAGGGTCAACAATGTCTCTAGTATCTCTAAACTCACAATTGTATTTATTATCTCTAACAATTACTTGATAACCAATACCTGCTGGTAAATTGTTAAATACATTAGAGGATTGCTCTACTTGAGTTCCGTTAGGAAGAATTAAAATATACGTATAACTTCTAACTGTAGTATCTTGAGTTTGACCTCCAGTTACATTTGTTACTTCTATACTTGCTGTAAATTGCCCCTCACAATCATTCTCATTAACAGTAATAACTGCTGCTAATGGCGTTGGATCTTGTAATTCGAAATCTACAGTTTGTGTACAATCATTTTCATCTTGTACAGTAATTGTATAATTACCTGCTGTTAAACCTGTAATTCTAGTATTAGGATCAAAACTTTGTACAGTTGTAGCTGTAGTATTATTTACCAATTGATATTGGTAATTACCCCAACCACCAATACCTTCTAACACAGCTCCACCAGAATCAGAAACATTACAACTAATGTATGTTAATGTGTAATTAACACCTAAATCTGCCGCTGGTTGACGAATTTCAAACTCTCTTGAAGTAACTTCACAGAAAGGAGAATTTGGAGTCATATTAATTACCACATAATAATTACCTGCTGGTAAGTTGTTAATTGTGATAGCAGCACTTCCGTTTCCTATTCCATTAGCAACTGCTGTAGGGTTTCCTACTGCAAATACTTCATAAGTATAATCATCTGCATATGGAGTTGCGGTACTGAAGCTTAAATCTACATTACCAGTATCTCCGAAACATGCATCTTGAATATTGTCTATAACTAATTCAAATTCTGGTTCATCTTCAACTGTATGATAAGTAGTTAATACACAATTTGTATCTGTATTTTCAATTTCTATTCTATATGTTCCTGTTGGCAATAAAGTAACAAAATCACCATCAGTATTTCTTGTTTCAAGAACAGCATTTGAAGTATCATTTATTAATCTAAATTCAACGTTAGTTACTGGTAGTGATGAATTGTAAGTAACATTAATATCTTCACCTTGAGCACAATCAATAGGCTTTTGAACACTAACAGTTGCATCAATTAAACGAGCAAATGGGTTAATATCTACTGTATCAGTTCCAAAACAATCTCCATTATCATCATAAACATTAACTGTATATGTTCCTCCAGCCTCGTCTGTTGAAATATATGTAAAACTAGATCCATTTTGTAAAGAAGTTGCTCCTTGTAAAAATTCAACTCTTACATAATTACCTGAACCTCCAATAATAGCAGCAGGATCTACAGTAATCATCGCTGTATTTACTGTATTTGTACCAGCATTACAATTAAATTGTGTTGTTGCTATTGCAGCAGATAAATCAATAATATTGTTTTGATTTATTGTTACATCTGTTTGAGTAGAACATCCATTTGTACCAACTCCAGTAATTGTATAAGTACCTTGAGGTAAATTACTAAACACAACATTTGTATTAGAATTTACTGTACCTACACCATCAGGATCAGGACTAATTGTATAGTCTAAAGGTAAAATTCCATTATCGGTAACCGAAACTGTAATCTCTCCTGTAGAACTACCAAAACAAATATCATCAGTAGTTGCAGACGCAGTAAAATTAGGCTCTATTCTTGGTTGGATTATAATATCTTTTTGAACAGAACAATTTGGTGTTGCTCCAGTGTCATTTACTGTAATAGTATATGTTTGTGGGGTTCCATTAATTGCTGGAATTGTAATCGTAGTAGGGTTCGCTGTAATACTAACTCCTGTTACTACGTTTCCATCTACATTACCAACTACATCATAAGTATATGTACTTGTTGATGGCCAGTTAGTTAATTCTAACTCTACTTGTCCGTCTGGAGAAGGTGAACAATCAACCTTTTTTGTTTCAGTTAAAGAGAAATTTAATTTAGGATTAATTGTTATGGCTATTGGAGCTGTATTACTACATCCATTCGAATCTACTACACTAACCGTATAATCTCCGGCTGGTACATTATTAAATGTATAAGTTGTAGCTGTTGATCCAACTTGAGTTTCAACAACTCCTCCCGTATTAGATAATGTATAAGTATAAGTACCTGTACCACCTACAACATTTACAACTTCAATACTTCCTCCGGCTACTGATAAATCACAACTATTGTCATTTTCGTTAACAGTAAAATTAACTGGAGCACGTGTAATAACTGTAACAGGGAATTCTGATCTTCTACAACTAATTGCTTCAGCTGCATTTATTAAATCACCTTGCCCGTCTTTATCTCTAACAATTACTCGATAGTCTCCTGGTGCAATATTTGTAAATACATTATTGTTTCCATTGGTAGCAAAATCATAAGTTCCAACTATTGTTCCCGCTGAGTCTTCTAATTGGTATACATAATCGCCCCAACCTCCTGTTGCAGTTGCTGTAATAGTAGCATCAGTACTTGTACTACAACTAGTTTGAGGATCTACAACTGCTGTTATAGCTAAATTCTCATCTGGTTCTGCAATGGTAAAGTTTGCAGTTTGTGCAGTACAATAAGGAACTCCTGTCGAAGTTAAAGTTGCTATTATATAATACGTTCCAGCTGGAAGTTTATAAACAGATGTAGGAGCTGCAAGACCCGTGTTTGGTATATTTAATCCTGCTGCACTTAAATCTAATGCTGTATTAGTTGCAGCATCATATAATTCAAAATCAAACTGACCTCCGTAAGGTGTAGTAGAATTAAACTCTAAAACAACTTTACCATTCTCTGCATCTTTACAACTTTCATCTTTAACTTCAGTAATCAATAAGTCGAATTGTGGTGCCTCATTAACCGTATAAAAAGTTTCAAAAACACAGTTTGTTATTGGATGTGTAGCTGTAATTGTATACGTTCCTTCAATTAAGCCAGTAAAATTAACTGAGTTAGTTCCAACTGGTTCTATAATAGTTTGATCATAACTAGCTGGTCCTGTTACACGATAAGTGATATTATTAATATCAGGAGTTGTTTTTACAGTAATTTCTTCTCCTGTATTACAAGTAATTGGTGTTGCTTGAGTTACATTTAAAGCTGTAATTGCTTCAAATGCGCCAATATTTGTTGCAATATTCCCTGAACATCCTTGATCATCATAAACAACAATATTAACTGCGCCTCCTGCTGTATTTGTGGTACTAAAACTTGCATTACTTGAATCCTGTATTTCATCTGGACTTCCATCTGCTGGATCATAAGTAAACACATAACGAACATAGTTTCCTGAACCTCCAACTGTTCCAGCTGGAATAGTTACAGTTGCAACATTAACTAAGTTCGTACCTACATTACACTCAAATTCAGTAACAACAGGAGTACTAGGAACTATTTGAATGTATTCACCAATTACAATATTATTAATAGTAAATGTACATCCATTTGTTCCAGTACCTGTAACTGAGTAAGTATTTGGTGGTAAATCTGAAATTACATTTCCTGTAATAGTTCCTGCAACCGGACTAATTGTATAAGTCAAAGGTAAAATACCATTATCAACAGCTGTTAAAGTAATCGTTCCTGAGTTATCTCCAAAACATAAACTATTTTCTGCTACATGCGTAAAACTTGGTACTACTGTATCCTGTATAGTAATTGATTTTGTATCTGAACAGCCTGAAGTAACATCTGTTACTGTAACATTATATGCTCCACTTGCTGTCACTGTAATGTCTTGATCGACATCAGCTCCAGTTATAGATCCATTATCTGGCGTAGCTGTAGCTATTGGAGTAACTGAATAAGTAAAGTTACCTGTAGTACCTAAATTAGCTCCCGAAGTTACTTCTATATTGAAAACACCTTCACCTGGAACACAATTCAAGTTTTGAACTGGAGTTAAATCGAAAGCTATATCATCATAAATAATAACACCTGCTTGTGTATCGCTACAACCGTTTGCATCGCTTACAACAATATCGTAAGAACCTGCTGCTAAACCATTGGCTGTATACGTTGTACTATTTGTTGGAGCTGTAAATGTTGCTCCATTATCAGTAGAATATCTATACGGTGCTGTACCACTACTTACTGTAATAGCAATACTTTTATTTACATCACAACTTGTTGGAATAGCAGAATCTATTACTGGTGATGGGCTTAATGTTAATGTTACTGGTCCTAAATTTGTTGTACAGTTATTCGAATCAGTTACTAACACTTCTACATCAACTGAAGTTACTCCTCCTAAAGTAGCATCATCTATCGTAATTAAATTTCCTGTTAAGTTATTAGGTACTGTATTAGCAGGAGTACCTGTTTCATAGGTTGAAACAGTATAAACATAACCTCCAAAACCTCCTGAAACATTTTCTATTCTAACTGAACCATCTACAGAACAAGTTATATTATTTAATACATTTAAATTACCAGTAATAGGAGTACCTTCTAAAATTTCTACATCACCACTTGCCCATTGACATAAACCTCCTGAATTAGTTTCTATAACTACAAAATATAAACCTGGATTTAATGTAGCTGTTGCTGGCACATTAAAAGTATGAGGGTAGCTACCTGGTGTCATTGAACCTGTTATTGCTAATGCTGAATCTGTAATACCATCATATAACGTCCAGTTAATTGTTTCTCCACTTAAAACTCCATCAGTGTCTTCAATAGTAAACTCTATTTGACCATTATTCGCTCCATCACATGATTGGTTTGAAACACTAGAAGTAATATTTACATCAAAAACAGAATCTATAGCCGAGTAATCTATTGGGTCATCATTCATTTCAATACATCCAGTATCTGTATCTCTTACAAAGAACTGATAATTTAAACCAGGAATAATACCATTAAATATATGTCTTCTAAAATCTGAATTTGGATTAAATGGATCTAAATCTACAGGTCCAGCTTGAATTGCAGCATGCCAAGTATTTGTGTTTATTGGATCATCTGTACTAATTCCAAATTCGAAAGGACCAACACCATTTTGAGCCACTACTGTAACACTGTAACCTGTAGTACAATCTCCAGATGGTGTAACATTTACAACAATACCACTTACTTGAAATGGCATTACATATATTCCATTATTTAATTGACATCTTACAGTAGCGCCATCCATAATTCTTATTGCTGGATAATACACTTGCCCTGGTGTTAATCCTCTAACTGAATATAGATTATCTCCTGGTGTTGGATGTGGAGCTACACTAACAGAATGTGTAAGTGTACTCATATTAAACCAATCAGTTCCATTAATTGTATATTGTAATGTATAAGGGCTATAACTGGCTAAAGTTAAACTTCCAAAATTAAAATCAATTCCTGTATTAGCAGGTACTATTGTTGTACAATCAGAAGGTAAAACTGGCTCAATATTCATAGGAATCGCTGGTGGATTCGCTAACGTAAAGCTATATGTATTTGAACAACTTAAATCATCAGTTACTGTTATTACATAACTATCTGATGCTAAATTATTAAAGCTAAAATTAGTCCCTGTAAAACCAGAAATTGTATCGTTAAAAGTTCCTCCAGCATTTGTTATTACAATATTATAAGGTGCTTGTCCTGTTCCGGCAGTAATTACACCGTCAACACTTCCTGTATCACCGTTACAGGTTGGTTCGTTTGGTGTACCTGTTATTTCAACAGGTGGAGTTGTTCCTATTACCACATTTTGAATAATATATTCACAACCTGCATCGTCTCTTACATATACATCATAAGTATTTGCTGCAAGACCTGTTATTGGATTTGTACCAGAGAAAGTTCCTGCACTATTTCCATCAGGAACAGCTGAGAAAGTGTAACCTGTTCCAGATCCTCCAACTGGATTCACTAATATTTCTCCAGTTGGTGTACAACTAGCATTTGTTGGGGTCGCTGTAGCAAATAACTCAGGATTTATAGTTACTGTAGCATCGGCAAAACAACCTCTACCATCTTGTACTCTAATATTGTGTGGCCCCGGAGATAAACTTGATATTGTAAACGGATTTGTTGCTACTGGAGTAAAGTTTGTACCTCCATCTAAACTATATGAATAATCTCCATTTCCTGTGTTAACAGTTACTACAATCTGTCCGTTTGAACCATCATAACATTGTGCTACTGGAGTAAACGTTACATTTGCCCTTGGGTTAACTGTAACTGGAACTGCCGCTGAAGTACAACCTAAACGATCGGTTGCAATTACAGTATAACTATCTGCTGGTACATTAGTAAAAGTTGTAGTCGTGGTTGTTCCTTGTGATACATTAGAACTATTAAATAATTCATAAGTATAAGTAGCTCCGTTACCTCCTGTTATATTAGATAGCGTAATTGTTGCTCCAGTAGCTGGATTACAGGTAATTTCTTTGGTTACGTCTGCATTAAATGTAATTGGATCAGGATCTGATAATGAAATACTTGCTAAAGATATATTACAACCTGTAGTTACACCTACTGGACGTATTTGAATAATTGGTGTTGCGCCCGCTGAAAAACCAGGAATAGCAAATGGATTTGCTCCTGAATTTATCCAAGTAGTTCCTCCATCGGTAGAATATTCAAATTCTGTTACTGTACCTGATGGGAAACTAGCCTCAACAGTAACTGTTCCATTTGAGTCTCCAATACATCTTGGATTTTCATTTCCTGTCATTACTGCATTAAAAGCTTGATCTGGTTCAATTGTTACATTAATATCAACTGTACAGTTACTTCCATAGTCTACTGAAACTGTATGCCCTCCTACTCCTACATTACTAAAAGCACCTGTAGTATTTGATGTAGCAGCATTACCATCTAATATATAGGTATAAGTATCTGGTGCTGTTGGTCCTGGAACTGCTGCAATTGTAATATTTCCTGTACCATTACAGTTATACACTACAGTTTCTGTTAATGTAGGTTCTGTTGGTAAAGGTGCAATCGTTACTGTATCTAAAGGTCGTTCACATCCGTTAACGTCTTCAACTTTCGTTTCATAGGTACCTGCTGCTAAATTTGAAACTGAAGTTCCTGCGATTTGTATATATGGATTTGGTGCTGGTGCTCCTTGTAATCTATAAAAATAAATATAGCCTGAACCTAGTGTACCTCCCGTTGGAGCTGTAAAATTGATGGTTCCTAAAATTGTACCTGATGTACTACATGCTAAATCTGTCGCAGCTGCACTTCCTCCTGATAAAGCTGTAGGTACTGAGATCGTTTCAGTTGCATTTGCTGGTGAACAATCATTAGCGTCAGATACTGAAATTACATAATTTCCATCTGCTAAACCAGTAAATGAATAATTAAGATTATTTGATGGTCCTTGAGGTGCTGGCGCTCCAGGACCTGTTACAGTTACCGTATATGGCGGAGTACCTGCTCCAACCGTTACATTAATTTCTCCTAAATCGGTACTACAATCTGGTTGAACTGCTGATATATCTATCGTTGGATCTGTAATTCTTGTTATTGTTCTTGTCTCAGTATACTCACAATAATCTCCCACTCCATTTTTATCTCTTACCGAAATATTATAAGTACCCGCTGGTACATCTATTGGACTTGTAGTATGATTTGTAATCGTTCCTGTTCCTGTATTCTCTACAACAAAAAGGAAGTTTCCATCACCTCCACTTGGAGTTATTAAAATTTGCCCCGTATTACAAGTTTCATTTACAGTTGTAATAGTTGCTGTAACTTGAGGCAATATTGTACCTGTTCTCGTAAGATCACAACCTAAACCATCGGTAACGGTAATATCATAATCACCATCTGTTAGATTTGTAAATGTATATGTATCAGGTGTTGCTGGATCTGGTGTTTGCCACGTAGTACCATTATCACTACTAAATTGATAATTTCCATTACCACTTGTAACGTTAACTGTTAATGTTCCGTTTGATCCTGTATAACAAGTTACTGGAACTAAATTAAAATCTAATGTAGCTGGATCGCTAATATTAACACTAACAGGAATACAATTATTTCTAGCAATGGTAATTTGCACATCATCTATAAAATTCCCTACTGTATTACCTCCAGCTGCTGAAACAGCGTCAAAAGCGATAACTGTTGTAGATTGACCTACAGGTACAGTATAAGTTCCGCTATATACTCCCCAAGCAGAAGTACCGTCAGACATTGTTTCTACTACAGAGGCAGTAGCTAAATCATCACCGATCTTAACAGTTGCAACATCAGTACCACTTCTACCTCTATGTGCTACAGACCAAGAAATAACATCTCCTGGCTGAGTACAATATTCTTGATATAAAGAAGATACTGTATTTGCATTTAATTCTGCAAAAGCATTCCCTTCATGTGGTGTTACTCCATTAAAGCCATTATACCAAATCTCTATTAAGTTGTCTGAAGCAGTAGAATCCCATCCAGGAATATTATCTTCATTTGTTTGTCTAAATGTTGATCCAGATACTGCAGGCAATTCAAAACCTCCGTTTTCAAATAAATTTGCTGTACAACCACACTCATTACAATTTCTATCATCTCTAACCATAACAATATAGTCCGCTACTCTAGAAGGTAATCCTGGAAATACTGGAGATGATTGCCAAGTAGCTCCACCATCTATACTAAAAGTATACGGAGGTACTCCACCTGTTGCTGAAGCAGTAATTGTTCCTGTTGCTTGATTACATGTAACCTGCTCGGTTACCGAAGCAGTTAACATTAATTCGTCTGGTTGAGCAATATCATGATTTCCTAAATCTACTTCACATGTTGCGCCACCGTCTACTTCTCGAATAAACACATTATAAGTTCCTGCAGCTAAACCAACAACTCTATATGGATTATCAGCTGTAATCGACCACGTACTTCCACCATCAGTTGAATATTCAAAACTAGGGCCGATAACGTTATTTGCTAAAATTGTTATGCTTCCATTATCTGAGCCAAAACACTCACTATCTGAAGTTGCTGTAACTCTTCCTGAAAAATCATTTCCTGCATTTACATCAACTATTCTCTCTATCACGCAATTTCTTTCATAACCTACAGCAATGGTATGTGAACCTACATCTACATTGTTAAAAACCCCTGTATTATTTGATGTTGTAGTATCACCATCTAAAGTATAAGTGTATGTTCCAGCCGGTGTTGCTGTAACAGTAATATTCCCTGTACCATTACAGTTATAAACAACTGTATCATTTAAAACTGGTGCATTTGGTAAACCATTAATTGTTACTTGGTTTAAATCTCTTGGGCAATCATTTGCGTCTTCTACTCTAGTATCATAAGTACCTGCTGGTAAATCTATAACTGTTAGTCCGCTATCAAAATTAGCCAAAGTATAATCAGTATCCGTAGTAAGTTTATAATAATACGAATATCCTGGTGTTCCGTCTGTAGGAGCCGTAAAGGTTATGGTTCCTAAAACTGTTCCTCCTGCTGGGTTACATTCTAAATCGGTTGCTACTGCGTTACCTCCTGCTAAAACTGGTGGCTCAGTTATTTCAATATCAGGAATTACATAATCACATTGATGTGTTGTTTTAGTAGCTCTAATATTTACTGTATATGTATTAGCTGGTAAATTATCAAAAGTTCCAGAAGTAAACCAATCAGCTCCTCCGTTTATACTATACTCTATGTTATACCCTAAATTATCTCCATCAACAGCTACGTTAATAATTCCATCTGTTAAACCATTACAGGTTATATCGGTATCTGAATTTGTAAAAGCTAAAACTGGCTCAACTTCTATTTCTACTGGCTCAGAAATAGTATAACAACCATTGTTATCAATAACTACAAATCTATAAGTTCCTTCACTTCCGTTAGGAACAGAATAAGTATAAGTATTTGTTCCTGATATTAATCTATCAGAAATTTGAATCTCAGAAATACTTGTATATAAATCACTGTAACCACTAGGGTTAGTTGTATCTGGCTCTGACCAAACAGCAAATGTATATGGAATACCTGAGGTAGCGTCTATAGTACCTCCGCCAGCTGTTAATTGTATTGTTCCAGGATTATCTCCATTTAAACATGTAATATCTTTAATAGCAATTGCATCTAAAGTAAGTTGAGATGGCTCGGTAATTAAAACCGTATCTGTGGCAGAACATTCTGGTGTAGACACTTCAACTGTATATAAACCTCCATTATTAACCGGAAACTCAAAATGATTATCAACAATTGCAGTTTGAGTACCTACTACAGTACCTCCTGTAGTTGCGCCTTCATACACAACATAAGTATAGGGCCCTGGAACATTGTTAATACTAACATCAATTGTAGCTGGCTCTCCAGCACATTGCATATCTGTAGGATCTAATTCTAATTCAATATTTACAGCTTGAACAGCAATTAAAGGAAAAGTGTATTCACAAGATGCAGCAACGGCATCGTCTAATCTTATCGTTAAATTATAATCTCCTGCTTGAGTTATGTTTGTAAAAATATTACTGTCTTGAAAGTCTACAAAATAGCCTGCAGTTGCTGTACCAGCAACTCCACTTAAGCTATACTGATATCCGTCTGGAATATTACTTATCGTCATTTCTGCCGGAGTACCACAAATAATATCTTCAACATCAATTACTGGATTTAAAGTAGCTTTATAAACATTAAAATAATAACTTATAGGACATTGCCCATCATATAAAACATCTAATCTAAATTCACCTGCATCAGTAAAGTCTCTTGATAGCTCACCATTACCAACTTCGTTCCAAGTACAATCGGTGGCTACATTAGCACAACCTGTAAAAGTCTCGTCAGCACAAGAAGATTCGTCTAATTGAAACCATCTAACCGTAGTTGCTGTTCCTGAAAAAGAAGACAAATCAATTTCTCTTGAACTCGTACCTCCACATAAATAAATTTCGGCTAATTCAAAACTGTTATTAGGACAAGTATCTAATATTCTATCTGCTGCATCAACTAAAGGATTTGGTGCTGTATCGTAAGAAATAACTGTTATTGTCTCTGTACCTTCTTTACAAACAGATGTTGTTCCTCTTGTTACTACATAAGTACCAAGTTCTGTTACTGTAACCGATTGTGTGTTTGCTGTAAAACCATTTGGTCCTGTCCAAGAATAAGTATCAAAACCATCACCAGCTGTTAAAGTTACATCAGCTCCACATAAAGCTTGAGTTCTTTCGAAAGCACAATTATCAATATCTACCAAAAAGTTAGAAGTACCTACTACTCCAAAATTACAAGCATCTAAACTTTCGAAGCTTTCTTCGTTAGAGATTACAATACCAGATTCATCACCTGTATAATTTGCATATGCTTGATTTTGAATAATATTAGAACATGCATCACGCAATAAATTACAATCAGCTGCTACCTGTACTCTAAATCTTATTGAATATGCTGGATCATCTTCTTCTACAAGGTTATTAGGTATCGTAAATGTTAATCTACCTCTAAAGTCGTTAGCTGCTGTTGGAGGTTCATATACATATGTTACCCCAGCTGGCACTATTAAATCACTAGCTAATAAATCTACATTTTTAGGTAAAATATCTACTATAGTTGTAGATACAGCATCATCTGTACCTACGTTTTGAAATGCTATATCATACCATAAATAACTACCTAAAGTTACGTCTTGTCCTGCTAAATTATTAGGCACACCCGTACCATCATCAATAGTTTTTACTAATTGTACTTTAGGTTCTATAACCTCAACAGACAGTGCTGTTAAAAACGGCCAATAAGTATCTCCTTCAGATGAAAATCGTAATACTCCATCTTCTTGGTCATTACCAATTAAAGAGTTTCCCGAGTTATTTAACTCAAACATATCAACGTCTAACCCTAAGGTATTTTCACTATCAGGTGTTCTACCTCCTAAATAATTATTATTAATAGTAATGGTACTATTAAAAAAGTTATCAATTTCATTTTCATCACCAGAAGTTAAACTTTGAAAATTACCTGAAGTATCTTCCAATTGTAATTCATCGCCATCAATATTTACATCTCCTTCAAGAGCTGCAATCATAAAATTAGCCTCAACTTGACCTACAGGAATTGTTTTAAAACCTGAAAATGGTACATCATACACACCTGCACTACCATCATCTTGTCTTTTAATCGTTGAAAAACCATCGAAAACAAAGAATTTTTTTTGTGACTCAGTTTCATTTTCATAGATAACAACTAAAACCCAACCTGCAGATGAACCTAAACTTGAATCATATTCATCTTTACCTTTGGTTGCTTTTATATTCGCTCCATAATAAACTCCATTAGGATCTGTTAATCCTTGTAATAAAGAAGTAACATCTTTATAACATACATATGGCTTTTGATCTGATAAACCATCATCATAAATTAACTCTCTTGCTGTAGAATCAAATTTATCTGCTACAATATCTATATAATCACCTACTGGTAATCTAAACTTCATTTCATTAAAATCATCATCTCTGGTATTAATACCATCTTCTTCATCATCCCAGTTTTCGTATGGATAAATACCTGCCCAATATAAACCTGCATATACCACTCTTGAACAATTAGGTAATGTTAGAGTTGCAGAAGAAGAAGAAAAAGTATCATTATGACCAGAAATACCTAGATCATCGTCAATATCGATATAATCCATATACTTATTTCCGTTGTCATCATTCCTTCCATTTCCATTAAAGGCATTATTTGATGCTCCAGCTCCAGCTCCTTGACCGTCTCTGTTTAAAGTATTATTGGCTATAAAAGTTAAATTACCTCTTAACGACAGTTCTTGTCTTAAAGAAAATGGGGTATCTGCTTTACGTTCACCTACCTGTAAAGCACCTTCATCTTTCTGCTTTTCTTGTGATAAAGAAATAAAACTTGTGGTGAGTAATAATATATAGAATAGTATTTTTTTCATCATCGTCTTTGGGGGAATTAAAGTTTTTATAACCGATTTATAAAGTTAATCTATTTTACGTAAACAATCGACTTTCTATCGTAATAAGCGCCATTTAAGTTACTGTTATACATCTTAATAGCTTCTTCTCTATCGTTTGTTTTAAAAATATAAATATGCATATACCCAGTAGTTGGGTTTATAAAATAATCTGCATCAATATTATCATTTCTTAACTCATCTACATTTCTATCTGCTAATGATTTCTTAGAGTTTACAACCGTTTGTATATAATAACCCGACTCTACTCCATTCATTGCAGACATTGTACGAACTCTTGCAGGTGGCTGTGTTTTAGGTTCTTTATAAGTCTCTGCACTTCCACTAGCACCAATTGTTATTTTTCGAACATAAACACCGTCTTTACCGTTCTTTTTAACTTTTATAGCTGAATCATCGCTTTCATCATCATTTTCAAACTCTCTGGTTTTATTACTAAGCCCAAGTTCTTCCATCTTATCTTCAGCATCTTCTTCTTTCGCAAATCGATCTAAATAGATGTAATACCATTTACCTTGTGGTTCAAAAATATATTTAGGATCGAAATCTAATCGTTTCCATTTTTCTATTATCGGATCTACATTTGCTTTATTTCTATACCTATCTGCAACCAAATAATACATCGTTCCACCCCCGCCAGTTCTTGTAATTGTACTTTGACGCCAAGGAGCATTAGATCTTCTTCTTAAAGAAGTATCTTTTTCATCCTCTATATTTTCTGGAGTTGTAACTTCTACAGTTTTTGGTGCTGGTTGATTCTTCAATAAGCGAAGTACCTCATCTACCTTTTTATTTAAAATATCAATAGAATCTTGCGCTCTCTGAATTTCATCCGATAAATCGTTATGTTCAGGGTTTTCGTATTCTGCTTGTTTTTCTGGAACTCGTTCTGGTAAAGTTACCTTAACATTACCACCTCTTCTTGTTGGTCGTTCTCTTCTAAACGATTTCTTTCCGAAATTATAAATTAACCCAACTTCGTTCGTTGCAGCAAAATCACTCTTTTCATAACTAAAGCCAATTGCCAATTTATCAGAAATATTAACTCCTACTCCTGCCGAAATTCCATAAGTTTTATCGTAACCAGCTTTAACCCACCCTGCTTTTGGTAAATCTAAAATCACATTTCCTCCAGCACTAAAATCTCCTTCACCTGGTTTTCTTGCAATCGCTAAGAAACGTAAATCTGCTCTTTCAAATATACCTGAAGCATAAGTGAACTCATGTGAATACATCGCATGTGCTGAAAATGTTTTTTCACCAAAAGAAGTAATCATTTCACTCTTTTTTAGGTTGAAATCTAACAAGTTTTCAAAAAACACACCTACATCAAATTTACCAAACGATAAAGTAACCGCTGGTTGTAACATAACCACAGGAATGTCTTGAAAGTTTCCTAAAAAAGAATCGTCTTGATCTTGCACTAAAACTCTAGCCCAATCGATACTACTTCTACTATATAAAAAGTTAAAACCAAAGGTTAAGTCCATGGTTTCATTTAATTGCAATCTCTGTGCATAATTTGCGATGGCTCCAAAATCTTTCATTGCGCCAACTTCTTGTTGATATATTGCAAAACCAGCACCTATATTTTCACGTGTTTTACCAGCATAAGAAATTAAATGCAGTCTTGGGTTATCTTCAAAATCAACATTACTATTACGAACTATTGCTGTTAATGATGTTTTATTTTCTCTTAAAGCAGAAAATGTAGGTACCGTTAAAAAACGATTAAACTTCATAAAGTTTCTAGAACTAAACGAATTATAGTTCTGTCCGCTACTAGAAGTTTGCCCTAACATTGTTAAGCTACATAATAGTAAACTAAAAATTAAAGTAATTTTTTTCATCATCATTTATTAATGTAATACTGATATTGTACCTGCCTTTAACGTTTTATCATCACGAATTATTTTATAATAAAATACTCGTTGATTATTCACATCTTCTATAGGCCAATCGTTTTTATAATCTGTTGAATTTATAAGCTCTTTACCTTCCGAATTATATATAATAATTGTAACTGAAGGCTGAAAAGCATATCTGTTTGATATTTTCCAAGTATCATTTTTACCATCACCATTAGGCGTTACCACATTAGGTACCAAAACTAAATCATCTTGCTCTACAACTTCAACTTTTTTAGCTAATGAACAATTACCAACTTTTACCAAAACAGAATAAAACCCTAACGAACTTACGGTAAGCTGCTCTGTTGTTGATAATGTTGTACCAACAGCATCTTCACCTTGAAACCACTCATAAGAATCTCCTCCAGAAGCTGTAATAGTTACTGAACCGGATGCATCCATTACTACTTTTTCAGACGGTGTTATTATTATTGATGAATCATCGAACAAGGTAACTGAAATAGGGTCTAACTGAATGTCGACACAACTAAAACCTGAAACCTGCAAAACATATTCTCCTACCTCTGTAACAACCAACTCATTTGGATTTGCTTGCGTAACATCAACACCATCTTTAAACCACAAGTACGTATAACCTGCTATTACATTATTTATTGTATACCTTATATCTCCACCTGGGCATAATGAATTTGATACTGAAGTTGACACAACTTCTGGAAACTCAATCAATTTAATATCCAATTCGTTAGAGGTTCCAGACACTGTACTTACATTAACTGTTAATGTGTATAATCCGCTATCTAAATAAGAATTTAAATCTAATTCTTCATTGGTAGCACCAGTAACTGTACTACTATCTTTATTCCATTGGTAATTTAACAAAGTAACTTGATCAGCTGACAAATTATAATTATTACCGTCAGCACCAACAGCTTCAACACCAACAATCACTAACTTCTCATTAGAGAATGCACAATCCTGATAATCTACATTATCAGTTCTAATAGTCGGATTAAAAGATGTTGCTTCAATAAATCGATAAGGTTCAGAATCTACAATAACATCACAACCAGATGCATTTACTTCTGTTACTCTTGCTATATATTCACCAGGTTCAGTCACATTCATACATAACTGAGTTCTTGCAGCTAATGGAAACCCATCCTTATACCACTGAATAGTAGCTGAAGATGCAGCATCGTGACTTATACAAATCTCTTTGGTTTCTCCTGGTAAATATATTTGAGTAGTACCTGCTGGACTCACTGTAAAACTTGCCGTTGTTTCTTGTTTTAACTCAACTTCATTAGAAGTTGTTACACAAGACCCCGCTGTTATCTGCAATGTATATTTACCAAATTGCCCTACATTAGGAGTAGTATAACTAGCAGAAGTAGCTCCTGCTATTGCTTCACCGTCTTTAAACCATTGATATTCATACGAAGCATCATTTACATTAGCTTCAAATGTATGCGTAGCATCTCCACAAATCTCAACTGTTGAAGGTCCACTAATTTGAGAATCTGAAACACCTAAACCTATTACAGTAAGTATCCTAGACTTAGCAAAACCACAAGCACCATAATCTATAAAGACTTGATAAGTTCCAGTCTCAGTAATCGTAAGTTTTGGCTCTTGAGTTGTAGCAATTAATGTATCACTAGCTCCACCTGTTCCTAACTTATACCATAAATACTCACCAGTTCTATCTATTGTTAACTGAACCTCTTCAGAGCTTCCGTTACATAAAACCAAATCATCATCATTATTAATCCCAAAGCTACTATCAGTAAACATATCATAATATGCTTCAAAAACATCTGACTCTGGGCTTATCATTGCAGGAGAAGTTGAGACTAATCTTATTTTGTAACCATTACCAAAAGTACCTTCTGGTAATGTTATGCTTCTTGAAAAGGTAAAACTTGAATTCTCAGTACTAACTGTACCTAAATTAGTTGCAGGGTCTTGAAATACACCATCTGCATCAGACATCTCAATTGTAAATACATTATCAGCATTAAAAGTTGTTGTTCTATAACCAAATTCTATTAGAAAATTAACTGTAGCAGCATCATTACATGCCTCATCAAACTTTAAGTCTGGCTTAAGCAATTCTTGTGCAGAAACAGAAGTAGTTATACAAAAAAGGAATACACCTAAAAGTAATGGTATGCTTTTAGCTATTTTTTTCATTCAACAAGAGGTCTTTTTTAGGGGTGTTCAAAATTACATTTTTTATTAAAAAAACAAACTTTAAACTGCGTTAATTAACGTGGAAATATATAAAATATACAGCATATACACAATAAAAATATCATAGCCAAATCTAAAGTCCTAAAAAACACTTAATAACAACCTCTATAACATTAAATATAAACCCCATCTGTTTATTCTAAACAAGTTTAAAATATTAGAAATCTAACGTATCTTTGTATTCCATTTTTCACTACTTATGACAAAAAAAATAACCATAGCAATCGACGGTTTTTCATCTACAGGAAAAAGTACTATTGCCAAACAATTAGCTAAAAAACTAGGATATATTTATGTTGACACTGGTGCCATGTATAGAGCTGTTACTTTATACGCCATGCAACAAAATTACATTTCAGACACACATTTTAATGTTGATGATTTAATCACTGATTTAAACAACATATCCTTATCTTTTTCTTTTAATGAAAGCTTAGGATTTGCCGAAATGTATTTAAACAACACCAATATTGAAAAAACCATTAGAACTATTGAAGTTTCTAGATTAGTAAGTAAGGTTGCAGCCATTTCTGAAGTTCGTAGAAAGTTAGTAAGTGAACAACAAGAAATGGGTAAAAACAAAGGTATTGTAATGGATGGTCGCGATATTGGCACCGTTGTTTTCCCTGATGCTGAATTAAAGTTATTTATGACAGCCTCAGCCGATAAACGTGCTACACGTCGTTATAAAGAATTGTTAGATCGTGGTGACAAGGTAAACTTCGAAGAAATTTTACATAACGTACAAGAACGCGACAGAATAGACTCTACCCGAGAAGATTCTCCGTTACTAGAAGCAGAAGATGCTATTGAGTTTGATAATTCTGACATGGGATTAAAAGAACAATTTGATCGTATAATGAGTTTAGTAAATACTAGATTAGGCCTATAACTAATAGATTTATAAAAACAAAAAAGCCAAACTTAATAAGTTTGGCTTTTTTGTTTTTTATATAAATCGTATTATTCTTAATCTTCTAGCTTAGAATTCTCAGAATAAGTTCTCCATTTTGCTAAACAAGCTTCAATATCAGCAGGAATCTCAGTATTAAACTGCATGAACTCTCCTGTTGTAGGATGCGTAAACCCTAATGTTTTTGCATGTAAAGCTTGTCTTGGCAAAGTTTTAAAACAATTCTGAACAAATTGCTTGTACTTCGTAAAAGTGGTTCCTTTTAGAATCCCATCACCACCGTAACGTTCATCGTTAAAAAGTGTATGTCCAATATGTTTAAAGTGCGCTCTAATCTGGTGCGTTCTACCAGTTTCTAATTTACATTGCACTAAAGTTACATAAGTTAAGCGTTCTAAAACCTTAAAGTGTGTAACAGCATGTTTACCAAAATCTCCTTCTGAAAAAACATCCATTTGTAAACGGTTTTTAAAACTACGTCCTATATGTCCTTCAATAGTACCAGTATCTTCTTCAATATTTCCCCAAACCAAAGCATAATATAGTCGCTCGGTTGTACGATCGAAAAATTGTTTAGATAAATGTGCCATCGCAAATTCAGTCTTTGCAACCACTAATAAACCACTTGTATCTTTATCAATACGATGCACCAATCCTGGACGCTCGTTAGAATTTGTTGGTAAATTTTCTATATGATGAATTAATCCGTTTACTAAAGTTCCCGAATAATTTCCGTGACCAGGATGCACTACCATTCCAGCTGGTTTATTTACTACAATAACCTCGTCATCCTCATACACAATATCTAAAGGAATATCTTCCGCTACTAATAAATTCTCAGCTGGTGGATATGCTAAAACCACACGAACTACATCGTTTGGTTTTACTTTATAATTTGGTTTTACAACCGCATCATTTACTAAAACATTTCCTGCTTTAGCTGCTTGCTGTATTTTATTACGGGTAGCATTTTCAATGAAATTCATTAAAAACTTATCTACTCTTAAAGGCTCTTGCCCTTCGGTTGCAACAAACCTATGGTGTTCGTATAATTCGTCGTTTTCTATTTGTGGAGTTGTATCTTCCTGCATCAATCAATAATAAAAAATTAGTTACCATTACCATCTCCTAAAATAAGGTCGATCGTTGTTTTTTTAGGTAGTTTAGAACCTGGTTGTATTTTATTCCCTTTGTATTTTAATCCTCTCACTACATTTTTTCCGATATCTGAAACCCAAGTAACATTATCTCCAACAAGAAAACCTATTGAACGTAAATGGGTAGTTGCTTGTCTACGCGTTCTACCGTTTAAATCTGGAATTTCAACATCGCGATATTTAGACGGATTTAAGGTTAAATATATTTTACGATTTTCCTTTACAAAATCTCCCGTTTCTGGATTTTGTTCAATTACCGATTTCTTTGGGTAATCAGGATTAAAACTTGCACTATCTATTACAATAAAATCTAAATTAAGTTCGTCTAATTTTTTCTCAACATCAGCCAACGACATTTTATGCAAATTAGGCACTTGTATTTTCTGACTATGATTCGTAGTTACACCTAACCACCATTGTAAGACAAATACAAATATTAACAACGACACAATCGCTATACCTATTTGAATAAAGAATGTTTTACTCTTTATAAATTGAAATAATCCTTTAAGATTTTCTGAAAAATTACTCATATTGATTTTTTGTAAGGTCGCACAAATTTACAGTAAAAATATTACTATTTTTAATTCATCAACTCATAAACGAGTTTTTTTGGTAAGTTTGTATAATCAGATGTAAAGTATTTTACAAATCAACTATTAAAAAGTAATTCAAACAGATTAAAGTGAAGAAAAACATAGCTATTATTATGGGAGGTTATTCCTCTGAAGTAGAAATATCTCTAAAAAGTGGTGCTGTTGTTTATAAACATCTTAATAAAGAAAAATTCAATGTTTTTAAAGTTTATATTTTAAAAGACAAGTGGGTTTTAGTAGATAACGAAAACACTGAATACCCAATTAACAAACATGATTTTTCAGCCGAAATAGCTGGAAAAAAAATTACTTTCGATTGCGTTTTTAATGCAATTCACGGCACACCTGGAGAAGACGGAAAAATCTTAGCTTACTTTGATTTGATTGGAATAAAGCATACTTCTGCCCCATTCTATCAGATGGCATTGACTTTTAATAAACGAGATACACTTAGTGTTGTAAAACAATACGGAATTCCTGCCGCAACCTCCGTTTACATAAATCAAGGAGATCAAATTAACGAGGATGAGATTATCAATAAAGTTGGACTACCTTGTTTTGTAAAGCCTAACAACGCAGGATCTAGCTTCGGTATTTCTAAAGTGCATACCAAGGAAGAATTAATTCCTGCACTAGACATTGCTTACGCAGAAGATTCAGAAATATTAATTGAAAGTTTTTTAGACGGAACTGAAGTTTCTGTTGGAGTTATTCAATACAAAGGAGAAACCAAGGTTTTACCAATTACCGAAATTGTTTCAGAAAATGACTTCTTTGATTATGAAGCTAAATACGAAGGAAAATCACAAGAAATCACTCCAGCCAGACTAACAAAAAAACAAGAAGAAAGTGTTACCAAAGTTTCAAAACAGGTATACGAAATTTTAAATATGAGCGGGTTTTCTCGCTCAGAATATATTTTTGTGAATGATGTGCCTCATTTTTTAGAAATGAATACGGTTCCCGGCTTAACAGAAGCTAGCATTTTACCTCAACAAGCCAATTATGCAGGCATTACACTAACCGAGTTATTTGACAACGCAATACAAATGGCTTTAAACAATTAAACTTATGAAAAGAGCAGTTTTTCCAGGATCATTTGATCCTATAACTTTAGGCCATGTAGACATTATAAAAAGAGCAATTCCACTTTTTGACGAAATTATCATTGCTATTGGTGTAAATGCTAAAAAAAACTACATGTTCTCTATCGAAGAACGTAAAAAATTTATTGAAAATGCTTTTTTTGGAGATGATAAAATTTCAGTACAAACTTACACTGGTTTAACTGTTGATTATTGCAAAAAAATTGATGCAGATTTTATTTTAAGAGGTTTACGTAATCCTGCTGATTTTGAGTTTGAAAAAGCAATTGCTCAAACCAACAGAAAGTTATCTGGAATAGAAACCGTTTTCTTACTAACAAGCGCAGAAACTTCTTTTATAAGCTCATCTATTGTTAGAGATATCATGCGAAATGGCGGTGATGCTTCTGAACTAATTCCTAATTCTGTTGAGAATAAATTCGATTTTTAATTTTCATGAAAAAAACATTCATACTTACAGCGATTTTCTTTATTTCTTATTTTACTCAATCTCAAAACATTAATTATAAGGTCGGAGACACAATACATTACAAAAAAAGCATAATTACAAAAAACAAAAAGACTTCTGATTATTACACTATTATAAAGAATAGACAAAAAAACAATGACATATTATTTTATAATCTAGATGGCTATAAATTTTTAAAAGACTCTTCTAAATTCATTTTACACTCTAACTATTCTACTCGTTATTTGGAAGTATTAAATTCTTCGGACGGAAAATATATTGGATATCATAAAAATGGAAAAAAAATGTGTGAAGGATATAAAGAAAATGGTAGATATATAGATTTATGGAAGTTTTGGTATGAAAATGGACAAATAAGAGAAGAAAGGATATATCCTAAAAATACACCATTAAAAAAGAATTTCAAACAATATACAATTAAGAATTTTTGGAATTTAAATAATCAACAAACTATTGTTAATGGCGATGGTAGTTACGAATACGAAATTGATAGTATTATAAATAAGGGCTTTTATAAAAAAGGGGTTAGACATGGTAAATTTTCAGGTTACAAAAAAGGTATTAAACATTTTGAAGAACATTACCTTAGAGGAAAATTAAAAGCTGGAAAAAGTTGGAATAGCCAAGGTCAAGAGTTTAAATACAAGCAAGTTTTTGAACAACCAAGATATAAAAAAGGACAAGAAAGCATAAAGAAACACTTAGTGAAAAACTTCAAAATACCAAGTTTTGCTTTAGAAAATAAAATTGGAGGTAAAATGTTAGTCACTTTTCGTATAAACAAAAACGAAGGTATTGATCAAATAAAGATATCAAAAAGCCTTTGTAAACCATGTGATGAGGAAGCTATTAGATGTGTAAAACTTATGAAAAAATGGAAGCCAGCAAAACATAGAGGACAATTAGTTAATGTTAAATACACGTTACCTATAACTTATAGGGTTCAATAATGAAAAAAATCATTTCTTTATTCATTTTCACGATCTTATTTTCTTGCAATTCTAAGAAAGATAAAAATATAGATTTTACAACACTTTTTGAAAAATCAAACGGTACTGAAACACCTGAATATAAAGATGTCATTACCTTTTATGAGAAGTTATCACAATCATATGATGAAATTTCATTGTTTGAAATCGGTGAAACAGATTCTGGTAAGCCTTTACATTTAATCGTATTTAATTCGGACGGTAAAACTGATTTAAATTCGATTAAAAACTCAACTAAAAACAAAGTACTCATAAACAACGGAATTCACCCTGGAGAATCTGATGGAATAGATGCTTCTATGCTACTCCTAAGGAATATTGTTCAGAATGATTCCTTAAAAAAACTATACACTAATTCGTTATTAGCAGTTATTCCTGTTTATAATATTGGTGGTGCTTTAAATAGAAATTCGCATACAAGAGCAAATCAAAACGGACCAAAAGAATATGGCTTTAGAGGCAATGCTCGTAATTACGATTTAAATAGAGATTTCATAAAACAAGACACTAAAAATGCTGCTGCATTTGCAGAAATATTTCACACAGTCGATCCTGATATTTTTATTGACAATCACGTAAGTAACGGTGCAGATTACCAATATGCAATCACGCATTTATTTACACAGCATAATAAACTCGGAGGAAAGCTAGGTGAGTTTTTAGAATACAAAATGCGTCCAGGAATAGAAAAATCGTTAGCAAAAAAACAAATCGAGATTACTCCTTATGTAAATATTTGGGGAACAACACCTGAAAAAGGATGGTCTCAATTTTTCGATTCCCCAAGATACTCTACCGGTTACACTACTCTTTTTAACACTTTAGGTTTAATGGTAGAAACACATATGTTAAAACCTTATAAAACAAGAGTGGAACAGACTTACGAACTTTTACTTTCTGTAATAGATTTTTCTCAAGAAAATTCTACAACTATTAAAGAACTTCGTAAAAACGCTCTTGATAATATTTTAGCAAGAAAAACATACCCAATCAAATTCAATGTAGATAAAGACGATCCTACTAAAATCAATTTTAAAGGTTTCGAAGGAACAAATATTCAAAGTAAAGTTACCAATGGTAATCGCTTATTTTATGATAAAAACAAACCTTATACTAAAGAAATAAACTACAACAACAACTTTAATCCTACCAAAGAAATCATAATTCCAAAAGCATATATACTAAAACAAGGTTGGTATAAAATTATTGACAGACTTAAAAACAATAATATAGAATTTATTCGTTTTAAATCTGATACAACTTTTTCTGTAGAAATAAATCATATTGATAATTATGAAACTGTAAAAACCCCTTATGAAGGTCATTACCTTCATTACAATACTAATATTAAAAAAACTAAAAAAGAAATTCACTTTAAAAAAGGAGATATTTATATTCCAACAAATCAAAAAGGAATACGATATATTATAGAAACATTGGAGCCTGAAGCAAAAGATTCTTTTTTTAATTGGAATTTTTTCGACACTATTCTTCAACAAAAAGAAGGGTATTCAGCTTATGTTTTTGAAGATATTGCTGAAGAGTTTCTTAAGAGAAATCCTTTAATTAAAAAACAATTTAAAGAAAAGATAGTTTCGGATAAAGAGTTTGCTGCAAATCCGCAAAGACAACTTTATTGGGTTTATAAACAAACACCACATTATGAAGAGGCACATATGATGCTTCCAACATTTAAAAAACACTAATATTACATAAACTGTTTAGATTTAACCTTTTATTTATATTTTTGAGCAATTACAAAATTACTGATGAGTAAAGACCCTATAAAATCTGTTTGTGAACAAAAGAATTTTGAAAGCCTTTTTAATCAACATTCACAAACTTTAAGAAACTACATTTACTACAAATGTGGAGATACTCAACAAGCTGAAGATATTGTTCAAGAAGCATACATTAAACTGTGGGACAATTGTGCTAAGGTGTTTTTTGAAAAAGCTAAATCTTTTTTATACACCGTGGCTAATAATCGTTTTTTAAATGAAGTTGCACATAAAAAAGTAGTACTTCAACATCAAAAAAGAAGTATCGCTCCTGACAGAACGAATGAAACTCCTCAATTTATTTTAGAAGAAGAAGAGTTTTACACTAAACTTAAAAAAGCTATTGCTGATTTACCAGAAAAACAGCGAGAGGTTTTTCTTTTAAGTAGGATTGACAAAAAAAAGTATGCTGAAATAGCAGAAATCACAGGTATTTCGGTAAAAGCTGTTGAAAAAAGAATGAGTAAAGCCTTGCTTACTCTTAGAGATAAAATAGGGAATATTTAAAAAGCATTAATTAAAGTAGGGTAATTAATATTTTAAGTGTTATTAATACAAATAGCAAGAATCATTAAGAAAATGAAACATAAATATAAAGATGATAATTTTTTAGCAAGATGGGTCGCCAATGATTTGTCTCCTGAAGAGTTGAAACAATTTCAAAGCTCTGAAGATTATCAAAAATTTAAAGCTATAAACGATGCTTCTCAAAATTTAAAAGCTCCAAATTACGATCAATCTGAGGTTTTTAAAACTATTAATGAGAAAACCTCAAACAATAGTAATAACACTAAAGTAATTAACCTTTTACCAAGCTGGATATACGGTGCTGTTGCTTCGATTGCAATAATATTTAGTTTATTCTACTTCAATAATAACAACACTGCTAATTTTTCAACTAGTTATGGTGAACAATTAACAGTTACGTTACCAGATAATTCTTTAGTACATCTTTCACCTAATTCAGTTTTAGAGTATGATAAAAAAGATTGGAAAGAAAGCAGAAATTTAGACTTAACTGGTGAAGCTTATTTTGAAGTTGAAAAAGGACAAACTTTTACTGTAAACACTACAGAAGGTAATGTTACTGTATTAGGAACAAAGTTTACAGTAAACGCATCCAACAACTTTTTTGAAGTACATTGTTTTGAAGGAAAAGTAAAAACTTTTTCAACAAAAAATAATCACGAAACTATTTTAACTCAAGGAAAAGCATTCAGAGCTTACAATAACAATAATGAAAATTGGGATTTTACTGAACAAAATCCGACTTGGTTAAATGGTGAGAGTAGCTTCAATAACGCTCCCTTAAACCAAGTGATTCTTGCATTACAAAAGCAATATGATTTAAAGTTTGATACCTCTAAAATAGATACTAAAAAAAGATTCACAGGTACTTTTACACATAAAAATGTTAATATAGCATTGAAAACAGTTTTTGCTCCAATGAAAATTTCTTATACATTAGCAAAAAATAGTTCAGTTATATTAACATATAATTAATGAAGCAAAAACTAAGTATACTTTTTATATGCTTATCGATGTCTATTTTTTCACAAGAAAAAGTAGACATCGCTTTTTTTAACACACCTTTATTAGACGTTATTAACAACGTAGAGTCTAATTTTAAGGTGAAGTTTTCTTTTGATTCAAAAATTATAGAAAATGCTTTTTTTTCTTTTCAGAAAGAAAACTGCTCGCTTGAAGAACTTGTATTCGAAATTGAAAGTCAATCTTCTATTAAATTTAACCAGGTTACAAAAAGATATTATTACATAACAGTTGACGAACTGAATAAAAATTACAATCTATTAAATGAAGTTCAAATTAGCAACTATGTTACTTCAGGAATTGATAAGAAAAAAAACGGATCTATTTCTATTTCTCCTCAAAAATTAGGGGTCTTACCAGGCTTAACAGAGCCAGATGTATTAGAAAGTTTAAAGATAATACCTGGTGTTCAAAGCCCGAACGAAACAGCTTCCGGTATATATATAAGAGGAGGAACTCCAGACCAGAATTTAGTATACTGGGATGGTATAAAAATGTACTATTCGGGTCATTTTTTCGGAACATTATCTGCATTTAATCCATATACTGCTAAAGAAGTTGTACTATCTAAAAGTGGAACAGAAGCCCGTTATGGAAACCGTGTTTCAGGAGTTATTGACATTACAACAGAAGACGAGATTCCCGAAAAAACTTCTGGAGGTTTTGGATTTAACATGACCCATGCTGATGCTTTTTTCAGAATCCCTATTTCAAATAAAATTGCAGTCACTGTTTCCGGAAGAAGGTCTTTTACTGATATTTTAAAAACATTTACATTCGATAAATTATCAACCAGAGTATTTCAAACGTTTGATGCAAATCAAGAAAGAAACATTCTTAGCCGTAATATTAAATTTGAAAGAGATAATGAATTTTATTTTGCTGATGTATCTTCAAAATTAGTCTACAAACCATCTATAGATGAATCTTTAGCCCTTAACTTCTTATACACAAGAAATAAGTTATTTAACAAGTTTAACATTCCTTTTTACAAAGATTTATATACCGATAATCTTAACATAAAGAATAAAGGTATTAGCTTTATTTGGGAGAAAAAATTAACTCCACAATTAACTCATAATTTTAAAACTTATTTTTCTAATTTTGATTTAGATTATGCAGCAAACTACAGTTATATAAATAATTTTCTTGTTCAAAAATCTACTAAATCTAACCAAGTTAAAGATTTCGGCTTATCATACAACTTAAATTACCACACCAATAAAAGAACTAATTTACTTTTCGGATATGATTTTACGTCTAATGAAACCTCATATAACTTAACTTATTTAGCAGACTTAAACAACGAAAATATTTTAAATACAATTCAAAAAGATAAAGGAACAAATAATACCCATTCATTATTCGGAGAATATATTTATGACAACGATACTTGGAGAGTAAATTCTGGATTACGATTAAACTATTTTTCAAAAATTAAAAAAACTGTCTTAGAACCTCGTTTTTATTTAGAGCGAAAACTAAATCAACACTTCTCATTTAAAGGGTCTTTTGAAAAAAAACACCAAACGCTCAGTCAGATAATCGAGTTTCAAACTTCAAGTTTAGGATTTGATTTAGAAAATCAAGTATGGGCACAAATTAACAATGATAATATCCCTCTTCAAAAAAGTTTTCAAATCTCTTATGGTTTTTCTTTTAACAAAAACAATTGGAAAATAGATATTGACCGTTATGTTAAGACAGTTAGTGGAATGACCTCTCAAACTAATGGGTACAATGACCAAACAACAGATTTTTCAAGAGGTAAAGGATATGTTTTTGGATTAGATGTTCTTATTAATAAACGTTTTAACAACTATAGAACTTGGGTAAACTATTCACACACCAAAAACCGTTTTAAGTTTCTTGATTTAGAAAATAAGTTTTTTCCTGCGAATCATGACATCACAAATTATTTTGCATGGTCCCATGCCTATAAGTTAAACAATTACGAATTTTCTCTGGGGTGGAATTACAGAACAGGCAACCCATATACTCCTATATATGATTTTAGAATAAATTCTGATGGTTTTCCTTCAATAATTTTAGATACAGATAATATTAATGCTAAACGTCTACCAGACTATCAAAGAGTTGACGGATCGGTAACTTATTCATTTAATTTTTCTGAAAACTGGAAAGGGAAATTAGGCTTTTCAATATTAAACATTTTTAATAAAAAGAACCTATTGAGTAGAACTTACACCTCAGTTCCTACTATAAATTCAAATAACCAAATAACTTATCAATTAGAACAAGTTGATAGAAAATCTTTAGGAATAACACCTAATTTAGTATTTAGGGTTAGTTTCTAACAATAAAAAAACTTCACCTTTAGTGAAGCTTTTTTTATTTAATAATTTCTGTATTTTTTTGTTTCTTCAAACACGTGTTCAAGAATTTTCTTTTCCTTATCGTCAAATTCTATACTACGCCTTTTCATTACAACTTCTGCTACTTCAAAAACCTTATTTGTTTTATACTCTGTAAACCCAGAAGCTCCTCCCCAACTATAAGATGGCACAAAATTTCTTGGGAAACCGCTACCAAAAATATTAGCAGAAACTCCAACAACTGTTCCTGTATTAAACATAGTGTTAATTCCACACTTAGAATGGTCTCCCATCATTAACCCGCAAAATTGTAATCCTGTTTTTGCAAAACGTCCAATTTCATAATTCCATAATTTAACTTCAGCATAGTTATTTTTTAAGTTAGAATTGTTACTATCTGCACCTATATTACACCACTCTCCTAAAACTGAATTTCCTAAAAAGCCATCATGACCTTTATTAGAATATCCCATTAAAACAGAATTATTTACCTCACCTCCTACTTTACAATGCGGGCCTAAAGTTGTTGCTCCATAAATTTTAGCTCCTAATTTTAATACTGAACTCTCACACATTGCCAAAGCTCCTCTAACTACGACACCTTCCATTACTTCTGCATTCTTACCTATGTAGATTGGTCCGTTTGTAGCATTTAAAGTCGCGAAAGTTAACTTCACTCCTTCCTCTAGAAAAATATCTTCTCTTTTAACACAGTTTACCGTTTCTGGAATTGGTTCGGATGTTCTACCTTCCGTAATTAAATCGAAATCAGCTCGAATAGCTTTATCGTTTAATGAAAAAATGTCCCAAGTATTTTTAATCTGGATTAATTCATCATCAAATTCTATTTGCTCATAATTTGAAAAATCAACTTCATCTTGTGTATCACTTGTATAAAAAGCAATTACATCTTCGTCTTTAAATATCGCTTGATTCTGAGTTAAATTCTGAACCATCTCAACCAAAGGTTTTGTTGGTAAAAACGATGCGTTTAACATTACGTTTTCTTCCATTTCAACCATAGGATACTTTTCTTCTAAATATTCCTCGGTAATTGTTGTAGTAGTTAAACCTAAATGCTTTTCCCACTTCTCTCTAATGGTTAAAATACCTACTCTAATATCTGCAACTGGTCTTGTATATGTAAAAGGTAATAATGCAGTACGCACATCACCATCAAATAAAATATAATTCATCTGTATAATTTTTTTGAAGCAACACAAACTTACTACTTTCAATTCATTTTACAAGTCAAAATATTAATCTTACTTTTGTTATAATAACATATTCTCATATATCTTTTTACTATGAAAAAAATTTTAGGTTTAATTCTTATTATTATAGCCTTAATCGCTGCATTTTATTACGCTTTTATTTATTATATACCATATAGTGAAGGTGTTCGTTCTGGCGAACTAATAAAAATTAGCCATAAAGGTGTTTTAGTAAAAACATGGGAGGGTGAAATTAGTCAAGGAATTTCTGGAGCACAAATATTTGCTTTTTCAATTGAAGATAGCCAAGAGAAAGTTATTAAAGACTTACAGAAGTTTCAAGGGAGGTATGTAAAAGTAACTTATAAAGAGCGCTATGGAACATTCTTTTGGTTGGGAGATACTAAGTATTTTATTACTAATGTAGAAGAAGAACAGTCGCCACATTTTAGAGGTATAAATAATGGCAATGAGCAATAAAACCTATAAACACGTAACCGAAACTCGCATCACTATTTCAGAATTGATGCTGCCTTCTCACGCTAATTTTAGCGGTAAAATTCATGGTGGTTATATTTTATCATTACTCGACCAAATAGCCTTTGCATGTGCTTCTAAACATTCTGGTGAATATTGTGTTACTGCATCTGTAGATACTGTTGATTTTTTAAATCCTATTGAAGTTGGCGAATTGGTTACCATGCGCGCATCGGTAAATTATGTTGGTAAAACCTCGATGGTTGTTGGTGTTCGTGTAGAGTCAGAAAACATAAGAACTGGAGAAAAAAAACATTGTAACTCTTCTTATTTCACAATGGTTGCTAAAGATAAAAACGGAAATAGTGTTACCGTTCCTGGTTTAATTGTTAATGATGAGCTTGAAGTTCGTCGTTTTTTAAAAGCTATTAAACGTATTGAAATGAAAAAGAAACGTCAAGATGAATTTGATAGTGACGATTTTGTTCCGCATAACTACATTAAAGACTTAGAGAATTATAATGTAAAAATTGAACTCTAATTCATGCCAGAAATTATTGATTTAAGTCAGGAAATATATGACGGAATGCCTGTTTACAAAAGTCTTCCTCAAGTAAAAATGAGTGTTCATAATACACATGAAGAATGGGATAATATTAAAAACCCTGCTACTCAAACTCCAGCCGTATATAAATTAGAATTAGGAGAACACACAGGTACACATGTAGATGCCATAAACCATATGGCAGCAAAGCATGAAGGAAAATCGATTGACACCATGCCTCTTTCTATGTTTTATACAGAAGGTATTTGTTTAGATTTTTCTCATAAAAACTTACAAGAGCTCATCACATCAAATGATGTTAAAAATGCTTTAAATAAAGACAATTTAACTATTAAGAAAGGCGACACGGTTCTTTTATACACCAATCATTATCGTAAACATTTTAATACTGAGAATTGGAGCAAAGGCCCAGGTGTTACAGCTGAATGTGCTACTTGGTTAGGTGAACAAAAAATTGCAGCTTTTGGTGTTGAAACGATGTCTCCTGGAGTACCCAAAGTTTCAAATAAAGAAGTGCATCATATCTGTGGTGAACTAAATTTTACCCATTATGAAAACATGATAAACCTCCATAAATTAATTAACAGAGGAAGGTTTCGTTTTATAGGGTTGCCTTTAAAAATAAGAGGAGGAACTGGTTCTCCTGTAAGAGCAGTTGCCATTTTTGAATAAAAAAACAATCTTTCTGCTCTTGATATTCAATGTTAAAAAATTAACTTCGCCAACTATCAGTTACAAGTCATTAAAAAAGGCTTATAATATTAACAGTTATGAAAAAACTTTTTACCTGCATTATAACATTCCTATTACTTTCGTGTTCCGAAAATAAAACAGATTGTGAAGAATACTCTTCTGCATATTGGACAACAACAATGTTTGGAAAACCTCACAATACTAGAATTGAGGGAGAAAACGTTACTATTCGAAAAGCCTTTTCAGATATTAAAAAATCAAATACTGAAATTGAACCGAGAAATGGATTTATAACATTACGGCTGAATATAGACAAATATGGTAATTACTGCAATCAAGAAAACTTTCAAATAAATACACAATACAAACCTATAGAATTTAATAATGGCAAGTTAATTAAAGAACTTGAACAGGTTTCAAGAAATTTAAGTGGTTGGAAAAATGATACAGAAACGAAAACGTATTACCTAATTAGACTAACAATTAAAAACGGACGAATTGAAGAAATTTTTTAAAATAGTTGGCGCCATAATTGGAATAATTTTGATTTTAGTAATCGGAATTGCGATCTATGGTTATTTCAAGGGAAAAAAAATGATTGAGAAAGTCAAAGAGAATTCTCAAAGAATTGAAAACTTCGAATCTAATAATAGTAAAGACTATATGGAATATTCAGTTGTAAAATTTAATAAAGCAGGAGACTTTCATACAGGTTTTATCTATCTCAATAAAGCAGTTGAATTAAATCCTTCTTCACATTTAGGCTATAGAGGTTGGATTAGATTAAGAAAAATACGTGATTATGACAACGCCTTATCAGATTTCAATCAACTTGATAGCTTAACACCAAATTTTGTAGATACAGCTTGGGGAGAAAACATTGACTTTTTACGAGGAGAGTGTTATTTCGGAAAAAAAGACTACAAAAAAGCAATTGGAAATTTTAACCTAAATATTATAAACAATAAAGAAGATTGGGTAGATATCCACACTTTTGTTTATTTAGGACTTTGTGAGTATGAACTTGGAAATTACAAGAAAGCTATATCTGAATTTGAACGAGCTTTAAAGCAATCTGAATTTACACCTGAATCCTATTTTGGAATTGCAAAAGCATATAAAAAACTTGGAGAAATTGAGAAAGCAAATGAGAATATTTTAAATGCAGAAAAGAATATTGCTTATAAAAGGAATGATATTTATAACGAATTTTTGAACGAAATTTATCTTTCTGAAATATTAGAATTCAAAAAACAATTGAACAAATAACTATTTACAACAACGTGTATAATTAATTACTACTACTCGTCTACCTACGAAAATCCTAGCGGATTTTCTATTAGTTTTGTATTTGTAAAATTAGTTACTGAAATACACAACAAACCATACACCAACCGTTAGCGAAAGAAATAAAAACCATAAAAAAACCGAAGTGAATTTCACTTCGGTTTTTTTTATTTATAGCTTGTTATTTTACTTACTCAAATACATTTTACGTCTTGCATATAAATCGTAAAATTGATCATCTTTTAAATCATCTATAAATAAGATACTTTCTCCTGTCGATTTCATTTCTGGTCCTAGTTTCTTATTTACATTTGGAAACTTGTTAAATGAGAAAACTGGTTGCTTAATTGCGTATCCTTCTAATTGTGGATTGAATTTAAAGTCTGTTACTTTCTTCTCTCCTAACATTACTTTCGTTGCATAATTTACATACGGCTCTTTGTAAGCTTTTGCTATAAAAGGAACGGTACGAGATGCTCTAGGATTTGCTTCGATAATATATACTACATCTTCTTTGATAGCAAATTGCACATTGATTAAACCAACTGTTTTTAACTCTCTTGCAATCGTATGCGTATGGTCTTTAATTTGTTGCATTACCAAATCACCTAAATTAAAGGCTGGTAAAGTAGCATTAGAATCTCCAGAGTGTACTCCACAAGGCTCAATATGCTCCATAATACCAATGATATATACATTACCATCTGCATCACAAATTGCATCTGCTTCTGCTTCTATTGCTCCATCTAAATAATGATCTAATAATAATTTATTACCAGGCATTCCTTTTAATAAATCAACAACATGCTCTACCAATTCATCTTTATTGATCACAATTTTCATTCCTTGTCCTCCTAATACATAAGATGGTCTTACTAAAATTGGGAAGTCTAATTGTTCTGCTAAAGCTAATGCTTCATCTGCTGTTTCAGCAATCCCGAATTCAGGATAAGGAATATTATTTCTTTTTAATAAATCCGAAAAACTTCCTCTATCTTCCGCTAAATCTAAGGCTTCGAAAGAAGTTCCTAAAATTTTAATTCCGTATTTAGTTAATTTCTCTGCTAACTTTAAAGCAGTTTGCCCACCTAACTGAACAATTACTCCTTCTGGTTTTTCATGCTTGATGATATCATAGATATGTTCCCAAAAAACTGGCTCAAAATATAATTTATCGGCAGTATCAAAGTCTGTAGAAACAGTTTCTGGGTTACAGTTAATCATAATAGTTTCGTAACCACATTCAGAAGCTGCTAAAACTCCGTGTACACAACAGTAATCGAACTCAATTCCTTGTCCAATTCTATTTGGTCCAGAACCTAAAACAATTATTTTCTTTTTATCAGAAACTACACTTTCGTTTGCAGCTAATTTATTTCCATCAGCAGTTTCAACCTCATTTTCAAAAGTTGAATAATAATATGGTGTTTGTGCTTTAAATTCTGCTGCACAAGTATCAACTAATTTATAAACACGATTAATATTTAGCTCTTCTCTTTTACTATATACTTGACTTTCTAAACAATCTAACATATGTGCAATCTGACGATCTCCATACCCTTTTTGCTTAGCTTCTAATAATAACTCTCTATCTAAAGTATCAATCGTATAATTAGAAATTTCTTTTTCTAAATGATATAGCTCTTCGTATTGCTTTAAATACCACATATCAATCTTAGTGATATCGTAAATTTTACTTAAAGGAATTCCCATTGCTATTGCATCATAAATAGCAAAAACACGGTCCCAACTCGCATTGGTTAATTTATCAATAATTAGATTGTAGTCTTTATATCCTTTACCATCAGCTCCTAAACCATTACGTTTAATTTCTAATGACTGTGTTGCTTTATGTAATGCTTCTTGGAAAGAACGTCCAATTCCCATTACTTCTCCTACTGCTTTCATTTGTAAACCTAAAGTTCTATCTGAACCTTCAAATTTATCAAAGTTCCAACGTGGAATTTTTACGATTACATAATCTAATGTTGGCTCAAATAAAGCCGATGTTGACTTTGTAATTTGATTATCTAATTCATCTAATGTATAACCAATTGCTAATTTTGTTGCAATTTTAGCAATTGGATATCCAGTTGCTTTTGATGCTAATGCTGAAGAACGTGATACACGTGGATTAATTTCAATCGCTATAATATCTTCTTTTTCATCTGGAGAAACAGCAAATTGTACATTACATCCTCCTTCGAAATCTCCAATAGAACGCATCATTTTAATGGCCATGTCACGCATTTTCTGAAATGTTTTATCAGAAAGCGTCATTGCTGGTGCGACTGTAATAGAATCTCCAGTATGAATTCCCATTGGGTCCATATTTTCGATAGAACAAATAATTACTACGTTATCATTTTTATCACGTAATAATTCTAATTCATATTCTTTCCATCCCATCATCGCTTTATCAATCATCACCTCATGAATTGGTGATGCTTCTAAACCTCTACGCAATAATTTATCAAAATCCTCTGGATCATAAACGATTGAAGCTCCTGCTCCACCCAAAGTATATGAAGAACGAATTACTAATGGAAAACCAAATTCTTGTGCAATTTCTTTTCCTTTTAAGAATGATGTTGCTGTCGCTTGAGGCGCCATTGGCACATCAATCTTTAACATCAATTCTCTAAACTGCTCTCTATCTTCTGTAATATTAATCGCATCAATATCAACACCAATTAATTTTACATCAAAATCTTTCCAAATTCCTTTATCATCAGCTTCAATACATAAATTTAAAGCAGTTTGACCTCCCATTGTAGGTAAAACAGCATCAATTTGTGGATGTTCTTTTAAAATTTGAATAATTGACTTCGTTGTTAATGGCAACAAATAAATATGATCTGCCATCGATGGGTCAGTCATAATTGTTGCTGGGTTTGAGTTGATTAGAATTGTTTCTATTCCATCCTCTCTTAAAGATCTTAAGGATTGTGATCCAGAATAATCAAATTCACATGCTTGACCAATTACAATTGGTCCAGATCCGATAATTAAAATAGATTTAAGGTCTTGTCTTTTTGGCATTTTAATAGTTGTGTTGTGTTGTTGTCAAAAATATAAATTGTGTAGGTATAAAAAAAGGGTGTTACTTATAAAAAGTAACACCCAATAAATTAACAATAGTTAATCATTATTTCTTATGTCTTGGAGCTGAAGATACAGTTAAACTCTTTCTTCCTTTAGCTCTTCTTCTTGCTAAAACTTTACGACCGTTAGCAGAAGCCATTCTTTCGCGGAAACCGTGTTTGTTTCTTCTCTTTCTATTTGATGGTTGGTAAGTTCTTTTTGGCATTACTTATATTTTTAAATATCGTCTTTAAATTTTGTTGCTTTTTTTGAAATTCCGTCTGCTAAAAGCGTGGGCAAATATACAACAGTTTTTTTGTCTGACAAATCCTATTTTTATTTTTTTGAAAAAAATTTCGTTCCGCAAAAATACATATTCTTCATCAATCTTTTTTCTGTTTTTTACTTTGTTCGAATCGCCAGACTTCTTACTTTTGTCCAAACCTAACAACACCATGAACAACACTAAATACGTTTTTGTAACAGGAGGCGTAACTTCATCACTAGGAAAAGGTATTATTGCCGCTTCTTTAGCTAAATTATTACAAGAAAGAGGATATTCAGTAACGATACAAAAGTTAGATCCTTATATAAATATCGACCCAGGAACTTTAAATCCGTATGAACACGGAGAATGTTATGTTACTGACGATGGAGCAGAAACAGACTTAGACCTTGGTCATTATGAGCGTTTTTTAAACATTCCTACTTCTCAAGCAAACAATGTTACTACTGGTAGAATTTACCAATCGGTAATTAATAAAGAGCGTAAAGGTGAATTTTTAGGAAAAACGGTTCAGATAATTCCACATATTACAGATGAAATAAAAAACAGAATTCAAATTTTAGGGAATACCGGCGATTATGATATCGTAATTACTGAAATTGGAGGAACTGTTGGTGATATTGAATCATTACCTTATGTAGAAGCTGTTAGACAAATGCAGTGGGAATTAGGGGATAATAATGCAATTGTTATTCACTTAACCTTAGTACCTTATTTAGCTGCTGCTGGTGAATTAAAAACAAAGCCTACACAGCACTCTGTAAAAACTTTAATGCAAAGTGGTGTTAGCCCTAATATATTAGTATGTCGTTCTGAACATGAAATTAACGATAGTATTAAACGTAAGCTTGCTCTTTTCTGTAATGTAAAAAAGCAAGATGTTATTCAATCGTTAGATGCAGAAACTATTTACGATGTTCCTAACTTAATGTTTAAAGAAGGTTTAGATCGTGTTGTTTTAGAAAAATTAGAATTATCATCAGAAAAGCAACCTGAATTAAAAGCTTGGAACGAGTTTTTAAATCGTCATAAAAACCCAAAATCAACTATCGAAATAGGTTTAGTTGGTAAATATGTTGAGTTACATGATTCTTATAAATCGATTACTGAAGCTTTTATTCATGCAGGTGCAGCAAATAAAGCTAAGGTAAAAGTACGTTGGATTCATTCTGAGAGTTTAACCCCAGAAAATGCAGCTAGTAAATTACAAGGATTAAACGGACTTTTAGTGGCTCCTGGATTTGGTGACAGGGGAATTGAAGGTAAAATAGCAGCCGTTCAGTATGTACGTGAAAATAACATTCCTTTTTTAGGTATTTGTTTAGGTATGCAAATGGCAGTTATTGAATATTCAAGAAATGTATTAGGTTTAGAAAAAGCCAATTCTACTGAAATGGCTAAGGAATTACAACACCCAGTAATCAACCTAATGGAAGAACAAAAAGACGTTACCGAAAAAGGTGGAACTATGCGTTTAGGTGCTTGGGATTGCGAGATAACTAAAGATTCTAAAGTTTACGAAGCTTACAATGCTGAATTAATTAGTGAACGTCATCGCCACAGATACGAATACAATAACGATTATAAAGAACAATTAGAAGCTGCTGGATTAAAATCTACTGGTATTAACCCAAAAACCGGATTGGTAGAAACTGTTGAAATACCAACTCATCCTTGGTTTGTTGGAGTACAATATCATCCGGAATACAAGAGTACAGTCCTAAATCCACATCCATTATTTGTAAGCTTTATAAAAGCTGCTCTAGAACAATCAAAAAAATAAACTCTAAATCCTGTAATTTAAAATTACAGGATTTTTTATTTCTCTTAAAGTTGGAACACTGTTTGAACTATAACTCATATCAAAATTAATCATAGTAAAACTCCATAAAACACATACAGTTTTACTACATTTGTCGGGTTTTTCAAATATCAGAAAAACAAAAAATGACAAGTTGACATTATAACATACAATCAATGGAACAAAAAAAATTTGATTTTAATTCCTTTATAGGAATGCTTTTATTAGGAGGAATAATGCTTTGGTGGATGAACAGCCGTAAACCAGAAGTAACTCCTGAAACAACTACTCAAACAGAACAAACTTCTCAAAAAGCTTCAACACAAAATAACTTAGTTGAAAACACAGTTTTAAACGATTCTTTACAGCAAATTGCTTTAAAAAATAAATTAGGAGCTTTCGCTTTTGGTGCTTTAACGACTAAAGAAGGTAATACTACGCTAGAAAATGATTTAGTAAAATTATCTATTGATAATAAAGGTGGACAAATTACTGAAGCTTTAATTAAAAACTTTAAAACATACGATTCACTTCCGTTGTATTTAATTAAAGATAAAAATGCTTCTTTCAATATTAATTTCGGAACAAACGATAATCGTATTTTAAATACCAAAGATTTATTATTTGCTCCAACATTAACTAAAAAAGGAGATACACAAGTACTATCTATGAAGTTAAAGGTTTCTGAAACTCAGTTTTTAGAATACCGCTACGAAATGAAAGAAGGTGATTACCGTATTGGTTTCGCTGTACGTTCGCAAGGTTTAAATAATGTGATTAACAGCTCTCAAGCAATTAATTTAGATTGGAACTTAAAAGGTTTTAGACATGAAAAAAGTTTAAAAACCGAAAACATGTATTCATACTATTATTATAAAGCTGATGATGAAGTTGACTACCTACAAATGAATGATGATGAAGCTGTAAGTGATGTAGATTGGGTAGCTTACAAACAACATTTCTTCTCTTCTATTTTATCTTCTAAGACACCTTTTAATAATGCTACATTAAAATCAGTAGATTTTGAAGGAGAAGAAAAAGATACTGTATTTACGAAAACTTATGGTTTAAAAGCGCCTTTAGCGTTAACTAATGGTGAATTAAATTATGACATGGAATGGTTTTACGGACCAACAAATTATAATCTATTAAAAACATATGAAGAAACTAACCTAAGCGAAATTGCTGATTTAGGTTGGGGAATTTTCGGTTTCTTAAACCGTACTGTATTCTACCCTGTATTTAATATGTTAAAAGGGTTTATTGGTAATTTTGGATTAATCATCATTTTAATGACGATTGTAGTTCGTATTATTATGTCTCCAGTGCTTTATAAATCTTATTTATCTAGCGCTAAGATGAAAGTTATTCGCCCTGAATTAAATGCTTTAAACGAAAAGTATCCAGGAAAAGAAAATGCTATGAAGCGTCAGCAAGAAACGATGGCTATTCAACGAAAAGCTGGAGTTAGTATGATGTCTGGTTGTATTCCAGCGTTATTACAAATGCCTGTATTCTTTGCTTTATTTAAGTTTTTCCCTACAAATATTGACTTTAGACAAAAAAGCTTTTTATGGGCAAACGATTTATCATCATATGATATGATTTATAAATTGCCTTTTAGTATCCCTTTTTATGGAGATCATATTAGTTTGTTTCCGATTTTAGCATCTGTTGCCATATTCTTTTATATGAGAATGAACCAAAGTCAGCAGGCTAACATGCAAGCACCTACACAAGAAGGAATGCCAGATATGAGCAAAATGATGAAGTATATGATTTACTTCTCTCCTATTATGATGTTATTCTTCTTTAATAATTATGCAAGTGGTTTAAGTTTATACTATTTCATTTCGAACTTATTAACGATTGCAATTATGTTAGTTATTAAAAACTTTGTAATTGATGAAGATAAGATTCATGCAAAAATTGAAGAAAACAAAAAACGTCCTGAAAAGAAAAAGAGTAAGTTCAGACAACGTTTAGATGCTGCTATGAAACAAGCGCAAGAGCAACAAGCTGCACAGCAAAAAGCTAAAAAGAAATAATACTTTTTCACTATAAATAGAAAAGGTCGCTATATGCGACCTTTTTTTATTTAACATTCTTTTAACTAAACCTCTTTAAACCATTAATGACCTTCGCAGTCAAAAGGTATTTACATACAACAAATGAGAAATTTTACACTATTATTTTTACTACTTAGTATAACAACTTTTGCTCAAAGACCCAATCGAGGCAACATCCCCAAGATTACTTTAACTGGTAAAATTATTGAAGCCAATTCTAAACAACCATTAGAATATGCTACTTTAATTTTAACACACTTAAAAAGCAAGCGAATTTCCGGTGGTGTTACAAATCAAAATGGAAGTTTCTCAATCGAAGTTCCTAAAGGAGAATATGGTGTAAAAGTTGAGTTTATAGGGTTTAAAACCAAAAGTCTTCAAAATAAACAGTTAACTGAAAATACGAACCTAGGTGTAATTACTTTATCTGAAGATACCGAAACTTTAGATGAAGTTGAAGTAATTGCAGAAAAATCAACAGTAGAAATTCGGCTAGATAAAAAAATCTATAATGTTGGAAAAGATATGACAGTTAAAGGAGGTAATGCTTCTGATGTTTTAGATAATGTTCCGTCAGTAAATGTAGATGCTGAAGGTGCTGTTAGTTTACGTGGAAGTGAAAATGTTCGAATTCTTATTGATGGCAAACCTTCTGCTTTAGTTGGCTTAACTGGTACAGATGCTTTACGAAACCTACCTGCAGATGCAATTGAAAAAGTTGAAGTAATTACTTCTCCATCTGCTCGTTATGATGCAGAGGGAACTACTGGTATTTTAAATATCATTCTTAGAAAAGGTAAAATTACTGGTTTTAATGGATCAGTTAATTTAACTGTTGGAAATCCTGACATGGTTAGAGTTGCTCCCAATTTAAACTATCGAACTAAAAAAATTAACCTATTTTCTAACCTTGGATATTCTTACAGAAAAGGACCTGGTAACTCTCAAAGTTTTTTTACCAATTTTGATAATGACGGAACAATAACAGATTACCGTAATGAAGATAGAGTTTTTGATCGAAAAAATAAAAACTTCAATGCATCATTAGGTTTAGAATACTATATCAACAAAAATAGCTCTATTACTGGATCTTATTTTTATAGAAATTCAAATGGAAATGATATTGCTACTAATATCACAGATAGTCTTAACATTAATAGAGAAATAGGCTCAAGAGAAATTAGAATAGAAACAGAAAAAGAAGATGGCATTGACAATCAATACTCCTTAAATTACACCAACAATTTTGATAGAAAAGGGAAAAAACTAACAATCGATTTACAATATAGCGATAGCGATGAAACTGAAAACTCTCCTGTAGTTATTGATGGAGTTTTAGCTGAACAAAATTCTCAAGTAACAACTTCTAAAGACAAATTATTTCAAATAGATTATGTATTACCTATTGGTGAAAATACTCAATTTGAATTTGGTCATAAAACTATGTTACAAGATTTGTTTTCAGATTTTAAAGTTAGAGATGCTGATGGTAATCCTTTTGAGTTTGACCCATCTAATGCCATAGATTTCAAGCAAAATATTTATGCTTTTTATGCTCAATATGGAAATAAAACCAATAAGTTATCATACTTATTAGGACTCCGTACAGAAATTACTGATATCGATTTAAACGTATTAACTACAAACCAATTATCAGAAAAAAACTATACTGAATGGTTTCCTACAGTAAACTTAGGTTATGAATTAAACGATACTGATAACTTTACTTTAGGATATAGTCGAAGATTAAGAAGACCTCGTCACTGGTTTTTAAACCCTTTCGAAAGTAGAAGTTCAGCAACCAATATTTTTAGAGGTAACCCAGATATCAATCCAACTTTTACAAGCTCTTTTGATTTAGGTTACACCACAAAGATTAAAAAATTAACTTTAAACTCTTCTATATATTATCAACATTCGACTGATATAATGCAAGGTGTATCATTAACAGAAAAAAGAACTCAGAATGGAAAAACTTTCGATGTTTTTGTTAGAACACCTGTAAATTTAGGTAATGAAGGTCGATATGGATTTGAATTTACAAGTAATTACAACCCGACAAGAAAAGTACGTTTATCAGCAACTTTTAATTATTTTAAGTTTAATACAGAAGCCTTTACTTATAGCTATATAGACGCTAATGGAGTAAATCAATCTCTTGATTTAAATGAAGTAAACGAAAGTAGTTGGTTTGCACGTTTTAATTCGAGAATTACATTACCAGGAAAAATTCAATGGCAAACACGTTTAATGTATAGAGCTCCACAAGCGAATGCACAATCAGACAGAGGAAACATGTTTGTGACTAATTTAGCTTTCAGTAAAGATTTATTTAAAGATAAAGCTTCATTAGTTTTAAATGTAAGTGATTTATTTAACGCACGTAAACGAGAAAGCACTACATACTTTTACAATGATGCAGGAAACCTAAGTACTATAAGCAATGGTACGTTTCAATGGAGAGAACGTCAAATAACTCTAAGTTTTACGTATCGATTTAATCAAAAGAAAAAACGTCAACGACCTCAAAGAAACTTTGATGGCGGCAGAGGTGAATTTGGCGGATAAAATTATTTACAAAGAGGAGGTTTAAAAACTTCCTCTTTTTCTTTTAACATTACTTTATTAATTTTTAAATAAACCTTCCTTCTTAAAATAAGTCTAAAACAAAAATTAAGGTTTATTCATGAAAAAAATTATTCTTACAAATCTAATACTACTCTTGTTTATTGGAACTTTAACTGCACAAAGGCTAAAAAATCCAGAAAAAATAATTAATAAACAGCTAGAAAAAGTTCAAGAGAAATTAAAATTAGACAACATTCAACTACTAATGATAAAAGAAGTTGTTGTAAAATATCAAAAAGAAAAAATAGTACTACGAAATCAGGAAATACCAGATGAAGAAAAAGAATTAAGTCAGTTTTTAAATGAAGAACAACTGATTGAGTTTAAAAAAATCATCAAAGAACAAAAAAAAGAAGTTCGAAAAGATCGATCTAGGAAAAAAGGTAGCGGAAATAGAAGAGGTCGAAGAAACTCTTTTTAAAATAAAAAGGCTCGCAAAATTGCGAGCCTTTTAAATATATCCTCTAAAGATTACTTACCTTCAGCAGCTTTTTTAGCTTCCTTTTTTAATTTCCAGTTTTCCCAGATTGTTCCACCAATCCAGTAAGGAACTACAAATGTTAATAAGAAAATTAACAACCAAAATCCTGTTGTAAAAATAAACATGAATAATACTAGTCCTGAAAATTCTGAAAAATCTAACATTTGTTTCTTATTAAAAATTGTTGTGCGACAAAATTAAAACTATTTTTCTTTTCAACCAATAAAATCTGATAAAAATCATTACTAAAAACTATTAGAATTTGTAATTTTGGACTTCGTTAATTTATAGCCTTTTAAATCATTTTAAAATGACAAAATACAGAATCGAAAAAGATACAATGGGAAATGTTGAAGTTCCTGCTGATAAATATTGGGGAGCACAAACAGAGCGTTCTCGTAACAACTTTAAAATTGGGCCTGCTGGTTCTATGCCATTAGAAGTAGTTTACGGATTTGCTTACCTAAAAAAAGCTGCTGCTTTCACAAACTGTGAATTAGGAGTTTTAGCTGAAGAAAAACGTGATTTAATCGGTCAGGTTTGTGATGAAATCTTAGCAGGTAAGCATGACGATCAGTTTCCATTAGTTATCTGGCAAACAGGTTCTGGTACGCAATCTAACATGAACTGTAACGAGGTAATCGCTAATAGAGCTCATGAAATTGCAGGAAAAGTAATTGGTGAAGGCGAAAAAACAATTCAACCAAATGATGATGTAAATAAATCGCAATCGTCTAATGATACCTTCCCTACAGGGATGCATATTGCTGCTTACAAGAAAATTGTAGAAACTACAATTCCTGGAGTTGAGCAGCTACGTGATACGTTACAAGCAAAATCAGAAGCATTTAAAGGTGTAGTTAAAATTGGTCGTACACACTTAATGGATGCTACTCCATTAACATTAGGACAAGAGTTTTCTGGTTATGTAGCACAATTAAACTTCGGATTAAAAGCTTTAAATAACTCATTAGCACACTTAAGTCAATTAGCTTTAGGAGGAACAGCAGTTGGAACTGGTTTAAATACTCCTGCTGGTTATGATGTATTAGTAGCGAAATATATCGCTGAATTTACAGGGTTACCATTTGTAACTGCTGAAAATAAGTTTGAAGCTTTAGCAGCACATGATGCTTTAGTTGAAACTCACGGAGCTTTAAAACAATTAGCAGTATCCTTAAATAAAATAGCCAACGATATTCGTTTAATGGCTTCTGGACCACGTTCTGGAATTGGTGAAATTATCATTCCTGCAAACGAACCTGGTTCTTCTATTATGCCTGGAAAAGTAAACCCTACGCAAGCAGAAGCAATTACAATGGTTTGTGCACAAGTTATGGGGAATGATGTTGCCGTAACTGTTGGTGGAACTCAAGGACATTACGAATTAAACGTATTTAAACCAATGATGGCTGCCAATGTTTTACAATCTGCTCAGTTAATTGGAGATGCTTCTGTATCATTTGATGTGAATTGTGCAGCAGGTATTGAGCCTAACCACGGTAGAATTACAGAATTGGTAAACAATTCATTAATGTTAGTTACCGCTTTAAATACTAAAATCGGATATTATAAAGCTGCTGAAATAGCAAATACAGCTCACGCTAACGGAACTACTTTAAAAGAAGAAGCAGTACGTTTAGGCTATGTAACACCAGAACAATATGACGAATGGGTAAAACCAGAAGATATGACTGGTAGTTTAAAGTAAACTACTTAAGTAGAAATACACAAATTAACTTCTGAAAAATCGATTTTTAGGTTTTAAAATGATTTTTTAGGTTTTTAATCTCGATTATCGAGTAAAACTGTATTTTTGTACCATATAAAAAGCTGCACAAAACATGCAGCTTTTTTTAGCGAATAGAATTAATCATATTTAAAGATAATGAAGATGAACAAACACGAAGAATATATGAGCGAAGCTGTAAAAGCAGCTTTAAAAGGAATGAGTAACAACGAAGGTGGACCATTTGGTTGTATCGTTGTAAAAGATGGTGAAATTGTTGGACGTGGTAATAACAAAGTTACCTCAACAAACGACCCAACTGCACACGCAGAAGTAACAGCTATTAGAGATGCATGTAAAAACCTAGGTTCTTTCCAATTAGATGGATGTATTGTATATACTTCTTGCGAACCATGCCCTATGTGTTTAGGAGCAATTTACTGGGCAAGACCAGATAAAGTATATTACGGAAGTAATCAAGTAGATGCCGCTAATATTGGTTTTGATGATGAATTTATTTACAAAGAAATTCCATTACCATACGAAAAACGTAGTATTCCTTTTGAACAAGTTGGACGTGATATTGCTTTAGAGCCATTTGAAAAATGGACAGAAAAGCAAGATAAAATTGAATATTAAAAAATTAAATCCGAAGTTTAAGCTTCGGATTTTTTATATCTAAAATTTATTTTTACTCTTAATCTAATTTCTAATCTCTTTGACTAACGTTGAATGTAAATCATTAAAAAAGTTATGTTATCCGGGACTGGGTAACCGAAATACAATATATTTGATTAGATATAACTAGTTAGCAAAAATTAAAATTACATGATTAAACTAAATATAGTAATATTATTTTCTTTAATATTTTCGTTATCGTGTTTTTCACAGATTTCAGAATCTACCGAAAGAGCTCCCGAAAATAATTATAAAGAATTGGACGAAGGTGAATTTAAAGTAATTAATAAAAAATATGGAATAATAAAAAAAGACGGAACAATTTTAGTCCCGTTCAAGTATGAAAAACTTTCTGGAAACATTCATAAAGGATTTATCAAAGCAGTAAAAGGAAGAAAAACTGGACTGATTAATATAAAAAACGAAGTTATTATACCTTTTCAATATGAGGATTTAGAGTTTATAAAACCATATAGTTATGAATTTATAAAATATAAAAAGAAAAAGAAATATGGAATTATTAATAAAAGTGGCGAAACTATTATTAAAAATAATTTCGATAGTATTGAGTGGAATAAAAACGACTTTTTTTTAGTAAAAAACAAAGGAAAGATTGGAGTCATTAATAAAAAAGGGGAAACACTATTACAACCTACATTAGAAGCAGATAATATTATCAACACTATTTGGAAAAAAAATAAATTGACTTATTTCATTTTTCAAAAAAAGTACTCTTTTGGACTCGCTAACCTAAATGGTAAAATATGTATTCCCGCTACTTATTCAAAAATATTTAGTTGGAAAAATGATATTATTTTTGTCGAGAATGAGAATTTTAAACAAGGATTACTAAATCAGAAGAATGAGATATTACTTCCTTTAATTTACGACCACATTACACAAGTTAACCAAGGTTTTTTTTTAGTAAAAAAAGAAAATAAATTTGGCGCAGTAAATATTCAAAATAATGTAATTCTTCCCTTTGAATATGATGACCTATACAATACCAGTTCAAGAGATTGTGGTAGTTACACAATTGGAACTAAAAATAATAAGACAGGATTAATTAATAATAAGGGAACAGCCATAACTGAATTTAAGTATACTAAAATTTATTCTACAAATTATTGCATATTTAAAACTAAAAAAGATAAAAAATGGGGGCTGATTGATTCAAATGGCAAAACTATTTTAGAAAATAAATATGATTATCTAAAAATAATACTAGATAATAGAATTATTGTGTCTGAAAATTCTAAATACAAGTTACTCGATTTTAACGGTATTTTACTTAGTAAAAATAATTTTGAAAAAATAATATTTATTAATACAATCCAACATTTATCAGTACAAAAAGGAAATAAATATGGGCTAATAAATTTTGAAGGTGAACTAGTAGCACCAATTAAATATCATAAAATCTACAAAAAAACTAGTAGCCTAGATAAAAATATCTACGGAGAAATTGGAGGAGTAAAAAAAATAGTAATTACTGAACCAAAGTAACTTTTGCTAACACTGTATAAAATTAATTGCTGGTTTTAGCCAATTTACTAAAGTCCTTGCTGACTTTTTATCTGAGATTTATTTGCTAACTTTAGTGCTTAAAAACACGCAACTAATCTTATACAAGCACGTTAGAAAAACTCTTATAAAAACAAAAAACTCCAAGTTCACACTTGGAGTTTTTCTTTATCTTAAATACTATTATTTCGTTTTTCTAAACATTAACCACAATCCGATTAACACTAAAGGAATACTTAATACTTGACCTGTGTTTAATGAGTTAAACACCCAATCTTCTCTTCCTTCTACTTGTGCTTGCTTTAAAAACTCTATAAAGAAACGTAACGACCATAATACCACCATGAATAACCCAAATAAGAATCCAGATTGATTCTTTTTATCAGTTTTCCAATAGAAGTACCATAAAGCAAAAAACAATCCTAAATAGCTAAATGCCTCGTATAATTGTGTTGGATGACATGGTACAGTCTCTCCTGCTCTTTTAAAAATTACTCCAAAGCTAGTACCGGTTGGCTTTCCGTAAATCTCAGAGTTAAAGAAATTCCCTAAACGGATAAAAAAACCTGCTAAGGCAACCATAATACCTAATCTATCTAAAATAAATAACCAAGGTTTATTTAAGTGCTTCTTAGCATAAAAATATAACGCTATCGGAATACCAATGGCAGCTCCGTGACTTGCAAAACCTCTAAAACCTTCAAACTTCCATCCTTTAATAATTCCAAATAAAGAATCATTAGCACTCTCTCTAATAGGTAAAATAATTTCTAATAAATGATTTTGATAATAACTCCAGTTGTAAAAGAAAACTTCCCCTAAACGCATACCAATTAACATCGATATAAAAACATACATAAATAACGGGTCTAGCTTTTCAACTGGAATCTTATCATTTATATAAATCTTCTTCATTAAATGTAATCCTAATACAAAAGCTGCTACAAACATTAAGCTGTACCAACGAATACCAAAACCAAATATTTTTATTATTTCTGGATCTAAATCCCAAACTATCGATAAAAAACTCATCTATTCTTATTTAATTTTAATGTCGTTAAACGACTAATTTTTATTTCTTTTTTCCGGTACAGGATCATATCCACTTCCACCCCATGGATGACAGCTAAATATTCTTTTTGTAGCCAACCAACCACCATAAAACAATCCGTGCTTTTGTAAAGCTTCTATGGTATAGCTAGAACATGTAGGTGAATATCTACACGTAGCTGGTGTAAATGGTGATATTGCGTTTTGATAAAAACGAACCAATAATATAAACGGGTATGTTAATATTTTTTTCAATTAACTAATCGAAAAGCTAGTTCCTTCTCTCCCATCTTTTAACTGAATTCCTAAAGCCAATAACTTGTCGCGAATTTCATCAGATAATGCCCAATTTTTGTCTTCTCTTGCTTGCTTACGCATTTGAATTAGCATTTCTACAACTCCACTTAACTTATCAGAATTATTTCCTTCTGAACTTTCATTCATTAATCCTAAAACATCAAAAACAAAAGCATTAAGTGTAGTTTTAAAATCAGCTAAATCATCAGCTGATAAACTTGCTTTATCTTCTTTAATTTGATTGATCGTTTTAACAGCTTCAAATAAATGTGATATTAAAACCGGAGTATTAAAATCATCATTCATGGCAGCATAACAATCTTTTTTCCAATTTTCTACATTGAAAGTTGATGTTTTACCTGCTTCAATTTTATCTAAGAAATTAACAGCTTCCATTAATTTCGCGTGCCCTTTTTCTGACGCCTCTAGTGCTTCTCCAGAAAAATCTAAAATACTACGATAGTTCGCTTGCATATTAAAGAAACGAACTACACTTGCCGAAAATGCTTTTGGTAAAACTTCGTTTTCTCCAGATAAAATTTCATTAGGCAAAATATAGTTCCCTGTTGATTTTGCCATTTTCTGACTATTCAACAATAACATGTTGGTATGCATCCAATAATTTACCGGAGTAACACCACTACAAGTTTGCGATTGTGCGATTTCACATTCGTGGTGAGGGAATTTTAAATCCATTCCTCCTCCGTGAATATCAAACTGTTCACCTAAATATTTAGTGCTCATTACAGAACATTCTAAATGCCAACCAGGAAAACCATCACTCCAAGGTGAAGGCCAACGCATAATATGGCGCTCATCAGCTTTTTTCCAAAGTGCAAAATCTTGTGGATTCTTCTTATCAGATTGCCCATCTAAAGTTCTTGTATTGTGAATCGCGTCTTCTATTTTTCTACCAGAAAGAATTCCGTAGTTACCAGTTTCGTTGTATTTTAAGACATCAAAATAAACAGATCCGTTTACTTCATAAGCCAAACCTTTTTCCATGATTTCTTTAATCATTTCTATCTGCTCAACAATATGACCTGTAGCTGTTGGTTCTATACTTGGTGGTAAAAAGTTGTAGTTTTTTAACACATCATGAAAGTCAACCGTGTAACGCTGTACTACTTCCATCGGCTCAATTTCTTCTAAACGAGCTCTTTTAGAAATTCTATCTTCACCAGCATCAGCATCGTTTTCTAAGTGACCAGCATCGGTAATATTACGCACATAACGCACTTTATAACCTAAGTGTAACATATAACGATACACCACATCAAAAAACATAAACGTACGTACGTTTCCTAAATGGGCGTTGCTATATACCGTTGGACCACAAACGTACATTCCTACGCGTCCTTCGGTTACTGGTTTAAAAAGCTCTTTAGTTTTTGTTAAAGAGTTATATATTTTTAGTTGATTTTCTTTGTATAATTCCATTGAAAAAGTGACTATTTACAGATGCTAAAGATAGGCACTTTATAAAGAATAATGAAATGGAATTTGTTAGCAATTTTATAAAAAAGAAAAGTAATTTTTAAGCTATATTATTATTGTTTTTTTAATGTTAACTGGCTGTATTTTCCATCTATTTCTATTTTATTGTCTTTTGATAAAATTATAAAATCGCCATTAAACTTAATATCTCCGTTTTTAGAAGTCTTCATATTTCCTGAAGAATCAAAATTCAATTTATTATTGATTCCTAAAGAATTAATACCTGCATCAGAATAGTTTAGAAGTATTTTTAAACTATTGCAATTCGGTGCTATTTTGTTAATTGTTAACTCACCAAACTTATTAGAAATCTCCACATCTTTAAGAATAGCATCAACAGTTAACCCTGATGAATTCGAATTTAACGTGGTATTAGCAACCGATGCTACATGAGCATCGGTTACATTATTTAAAAACAGTGTACAAGCGTTTAATGAATTTATAGTTACTGGTGAAAACGAAACGTTTAATTTTCCGCCATTTAATACATCAGCTTTAAAAGTACCATAACTTACTTTCCCCGAAGCTTTTGTTTTTGGCAGTTTCACTTTACAGTGACGCGTATTTAAATCGAAAGTAGCATCTTTAGGAACTTTGACTATGATTTTCTTTGTTACCTTAACTTTTTTATCATTTATCGTAAAATCATTACTATTAGTTGAGTAAGAATAGCTATAACGAGTTTTATTTACTTCTCTTCTAGCTCTTTCAATCTCTTTTCTTGCATTCGCTAATTCTCTTCTAATTTCTTCTCTATTAACTTTTCTTACCTCAGCTCTGGCTTTTTCCATAGCTCTTCTCATCTCTTTTTTATTAACTCTTTTAGCCTCTACTTCTTTTAAACGTTTCTTAAGTGCTTTTTTCCTTTTTTCTTGAGATTCTTTAAACTTTTTATACTTCTTCGTTTTCTTAAAAGCTTCCCATTCTTTTTTAGATTTTATGGTGATATCGTTTACACCATCTTTCCATTGAAAAAAGTAATTACCACCATCTTTTGCATATTTATCAAAATCAAATTCGATATCTTCTAAGCCGTATACAATCTCATCAAAATTAATTTCAGGAATTACAATCTCAGGCATTTCAGGTATTTCAATTACTTCTGGCATCTCAGGCATTTCTGGAATTACAATAATATTATCATCATTATTATGCCTATATATTCTAGCGGGGTTATTTCCGTTTGTATTGAAATACACAAAATTATTTTTCCCTAAAGAACGATAGTTATTACTGCCTGTTTTTATTTGAACCTTACTCCTATTCCCTAAAGCTTCAAATTGCCAGTTCTTTAAAAACTTTTCAGCCTCTTTTTTATCAAGTCCTTCTACTTCAATAACAGCTTCAACAGAAACCTCATTTTTATTCCAAGTAGTTACTTCTATATCTGCATTAGTTGCATTTATATTAACCAATACATCTTTATTTGTATTGAATTTCTCACTAAACTTCTTGTCAAATTTTTGTGCAAATACTGCACTTGTCAACAACAGTGAAAGAGTAGTTATTTTAAATTGTTTGAATGTCATTTTGATTTGGATTTTTAAGTTCTTTTAATTGTTTTTGCATACGCTTTAACAGCTGTAAACGTAATTGCAGGTTTCCAATCAATGCATTGATAGTATCGTCGTTAATCCCTTTTGTATTGAGCTCGTGGTTTAACGATTTATATTCTTTAGTTAACTCGCCTATTTTAGCTAAGTAACCATCAAATAGTTCTTTATTATCATCAGTTAATTCTAACTGACTTAATTCATAATTTATCGTATTTACATAGTAGGCTTCTACAGTTTTTAACTCTGGAGAAATACTACCTAAACTAATTTCGTTTGCTGGTTGATTTGATATAACATTAATAGGAGTTTCTATGTTATTTGTTGGATAAAACTGAATTCCCAAACTAACTAACAATACAACTGATGCAGCTATGTACAACCATTGATATGATTTCTTTACAGATGGCTTCTCGTGCAGTTCTTCCATCATTTTTTGTTGAAAACGTTGTCTATGATTTGTTGACAACCTTTCTGAGTTCTCTACATTCTCTTTTAATATTTCTCTAATATCTTTAGACATGATGTACTGCTTTTAATTGTTCTTGTACTTTCTTTTTTCCTCTTAACAGATGTGTTCTTGAGGTTACTTCCGAGATTCCTAATATTTTCGAAATCTCTCCATGATCATAGCCTTCTAACAAAAACAAGGTTAATACAATTCTATATTTTTCTTTTAATTTTTGAATGCAGTTTACAATCTCTTGATACGATATAGTAGCAGCTACATTCCAATGCTCTTCTTCATCTGCAATCGTCGTTACTTCTTCGTTTATTGAAACCAATTCTAATTTTCTCTTTTTCAACCAATCTATACTCTGATTAATTACAATTCGTTTTAACCAAGCACCAAATGCCACTTCTTCTTTATACGAATTAATCTTTTTAAATGCCTTAATAAATGCCTCTTGCATAATATCTTCAGCCGTAAAAGAGTCTTTTACATAACGAACTGCAACTGTAAACATCGCATCGCAATACAAATCATACAATTGCATTTGTGCCTTTGCATCATTGTTTTTACATGCATCTATAACCGATTGATGTAGCTGTTTGGTTGACTTCATGTTTGATTTCTTGTACTAAAGACGATACTTTTTATGCTGCGTTGCATTTTGATGAATATTTATTTCTAAATTTACGTTATTATTTCGTTTTCACTTTACATGACCGATAAAAAAAAATCTGCACTTACCGAAAAAGATGGGGTTTCTCAACCAGAAACAACCAGTAAATCATCCGCAGAAAAAATAAAATTTAGTAGAAAAAAGAAAACCTCTACAAAAGAGTTTGTTACTGAAATATTAGCAGGGAGTATTCCTTTTTTAAGTAGAGCTATTACTTTGGTTGAAAGCACCAATACAAAACACCAACAACAAGCCAATGAAATATTAGAAGCTTGCTTACCCTATGCTAATAAATCTGTGAGAATAGGTATTACCGGTGTTCCTGGTGTTGGTAAAAGTACGTTTATCGAATCTTTCGGAAAACATCTAACTTCTTTAGGTAAAAAAGTAGCTGTATTAGCTGTAGACCCAAGTAGTTCTGTAAACAAAGGAAGTATTTTAGGTGATAAAACACGTATGGAAGAATTGGTAACTGATAAAAATGCTTTTATCCGACCTTCTCCTTCAGGCACTTCATTAGGTGGTGTTGCACAAAAAACACGTGAGAGTATTATTTTATGTGAAGCTGCCGGTTTTGATACGATTGTTATCGAAACTGTTGGTGTGGGGCAATCTGAAACTGCTGTACATTCTATGACCGACTTTTTCTTATTATTAAAATTAGCTGGTGCTGGAGATGAATTGCAAGGTATAAAACGTGGAATTATAGAAATGGCAGATGCTATCGTTATTAATAAAGCTGATAGCGGTAATGAAAAAAATGCGAAAATTGCTAAAGTTGAATTTAATAGAGCCTTACATTTATATCCACCAAAAGATAGTGGCTGGCAGCCTAAAGTTTTACTAGCTAGTGCTCTGCAACATAAAGGTATTGATGAAGTTTATACAATGATTGATGATTATATAATAGCTGCCAAAAACACTGATTATTTTCAATATAAAAGAAACGAACAAAATAAATATTGGTTGTTAGAAACCATTAATCAGCAGTTAAAAAGTAATTTTTACAATAACGCAGCCATAAAAGAATTATTAAGTAACGAGCTTTCAAAATTAGAGAGTGGAAAAACTACTCCGTTTGCTGCTGCAAATCGTTTATTAAAAAAATAATAGCTATGGAAGAGAATAATAAATTAAGTTGGAATGACTTTATGAAAGTTGAAATGCGTATTGGTACCATACTTACTGCTGAAGTTTTTAAAGAAGTTAAAAATCCTGCTTATAAAATGCAGGTAGATTTTGGCGAATACGGAATTAAAAAAACCTCAGCTCAAATAACCAAGTTATACCAACCTGAAGATTTAATAGGAAAACAAGTAGTAGCCGTAGTAAATTTTCCTAAAAAACAAGTTGCGACCATGATGAGTGAGTGTTTAGTTATGGGTGGTATTGATGACAACAAAGAAGTAACTCTTATTTCTCCTGAACGTAACATTAAAAACGGAACTAGAATTGGATAATCGTTTATCTTGATTCTTAACCTAATTTCTACTACCTTTCGCTAACATTGAATATAAATCATTAAAACGGATTCATATTCCTAAACTAGTTGTAAAAATTAATGAAACCTACTCCAGATATATTATATAATAAAAGCAACGGATTTTATTATTATTTCATCTTATTGCTATATTATATCTACATCTTTACAACAAATCAATTAGATACATTACATATTATTTTAGGAATACTAATATTAAGCTTATTTATTTTTTCTAAAACATATAAGATTATCAATTCAAAAAAGAAAAAAAATCTTCTAGAAAAAAGAGAAATTGAATTGGAGAAATTTAAAAAAAGAGCCAACAGTGTAATTGTAGAATTAAATAATGTAGGTATTAAAAGTAATGATTGGACTAATAAAAAAACTGTAACTAAACATATAGGAAACAAGAAATATGAAGAAGAAATTGAGGAGGAGCTAACTTTGAATAGAATACATTTTGAAATTCCTTATGAAGGACAAAAAATAAATATTATAACAGAACCTTTTTATATTGATAGAAAGAATCTTGAAATTACACTTGCTATTAAAAAATCTACTTTATTATATATAAATCCAAAAGATAAAAATGATTATTTTTTAGATTTAGATTTTTTAGATATAGAAAATAATTAAAACTTTTTACAACAACGTGTATAAAAAATTGCTTAATCAAAAGTTACTACATTTTTGCGAATGTCAATTTTTCCTACGGAAAATTTTCCGTTCTTAAAATTCGCAACTTTTCATAACACAAAACCGTTTCAAAAAATTTCTAATTAACGTATCTTGCAGGCTTATCAAAAGATAAATAGAATGCAAGACAATAAAACGCTTAACTATATAAAAAGTGTATTAGAAAACATGCCTAGTGATTGGTTAAATCTAACTACACACCGACTAGATATTTATGTTGAAAAACTAGCAAAAACTCAGTTTTTAGAGCAGTTTGAAAACCTATATAAAAATAACAATACTGATTTCAATGCTTTAAATGAGTTACCTACTGCTTATGATTATATACGCTTAGGGCACCCGCTTTCTTCGGTATTAGAATGGACTATTGCCAAACTAAACAATACAAAAGCAGAGAACATAATTAGTTTTTCTTCACAAACAGTTCCTGTTTTAGCAGTTTTAAGAAAAAACTTATTCCTAAATAAAAAAACACAAGTAGCATATACGAATGAGCTACCTAGTTTTTTTGATACGGAAACAGTAAAGAATGTTTATGGATACAACTTTGAATTAAAGAAAGTTGATAGTATCGAAGAAATCTCAAAATTTGATGGGAGTGTTGTTTTTATCTCTAATCAAGATGGCATTTGTAATTTCAATCTTACTTCAAACGTTGATTTTTTCATTAATACAAAACCTCAACTAGGAAGTATCTTATTTGTAAATGGTGAGCAAAATGAAAAATCCGTTTCAGAAATTCAACATGTAAGAAGAAGGGAAACTATTGCAATGACACCTGCTAATTGTTTAATTGCCTTACAAGCATTAACAGAGCAATCTACAGAAGCTTCACCAAATAATTTAGATGCAAACAAAGCAACTGTTTTAAATTCAATTAACACTGTTACCAACACAACTACAAAAGCATTGGTGGGTTCTAGTGGATTATCGATACAATATGCCATTTTAATGGGATTGGTTGACAATGCTATACAAAACCACAAAGGAAAAGACATTAAAATTGTAGTTCCTCCTAACTGTTATGGTGGTACGAACGACCAAGCACGTCGTGTTGCTGCTTGTATAGATAATGTAGAGGTAATCGATTTTGCAGTAGATGGTGATAACGATATGGTAGAAAGTATTGATGCTGTTTTAACCGAAATCGCTAAAGCAGATGCTGTTCCATATATCATTGCAGAGATACCAACCAACCCAAGAGTTGAAGTTCCAAACTTAAATAACCTAAGAGATGTTTTAAGTAAAAAACGTGTAACTGCAAATGGAGACATTGCTGTCGATCCTGTTTTTATTTTAGATCAAACATTTTGTCCTAATGTTCATTTTTTAGGTGATACTGATATTTTATCAACTGTTAGAACTATTTCTTTTGCGAGTGGTTCTAAGTTTCCAAGCGGAGGAAAATGTACTGCAGGTTATTGTGTCGGGAATAAAAAATCTGGCGAGTTAATTGATAAAATAGAAAAGCATTTATTGTTATGTGATAATGAAGCGACCAATCTTCAATATGAAATTTTAGCAAAGCAAATGCCTTCGATGAATCAAAGAGTAACTGATGCTTATAAAAACACTCGTGCCTTTGTAAATTATATTAAAGAAGTGTTACCAGCAGCTAAAATCAATTTTGTTTCTGAAGAATTAGCACAACAAGGTTTTACGCCATCTGTTTTTTCATTAGACCTACCTACTAAAGGAAATACTGATGAAGAAAGAGAAACTTATAAAAGAGCTTTAAACTTAAAGTTAATCAACTTAATGATTACTGAAATACCAAACGAAAGTAAGTATTGTGTAAGTTATGGGCAGTTAAAAGGATGTTATTGGACGATTCCTGCAACCTCTACTCAAGGAACAACCAAAGAAGGTGATAAAGATTATATTGCTCGTGTAGCACTTTCACCAAACATGGATCTTGAATTGCATAAAAAAGTATTTTTAGATTTTGTAAAAAGTATTTAATCGCAGGGCGATAGCCAAGGGTTTAAATCCCTTTATTCTATGATTAAAACAAGGTTCATTCAAAAAAGAATGAACCTTGTTATTTTTTTATGCTAAATTTTAAAAAATTGAGTTTTTGACTGTCGCTCTGCGACTAAAATCTCCAGCAAACAATTCTAGTTACTTTATTCCCTTGGCTCATCGGAATTACTTTAAACTCTAGTACTTTTAATTTTTTAGCAGAAGCTTGTAAACTCTCAACATTTTCTTTTTTAGACACTAAGCTAGTAAACCACTTACTTGCTTTTGGGCTTAAAGAACTCTCATATAAATAAGTGTGTAAAAAAGCTTTTTCACCACCAACATACCAAAGTTCATTTGAATTTCCTGCAAAATTACGCACTGCGTTATTTCCTAAATTTCTCGATTTTCTTCGGTTTGCTCCTCTAGCCTCTTCTGCCGATTTATAAAAAGGAGGATTACACATGGTTGCAGTAAAAGAATCATCATCATTTAAAATTTCTTTTAAAATATGCTCTTCTTTAAACTGTTGTCTTAGTTCAACTTTATCAGTAAAACCATTGTCATCTATAATATCTTGAGCATAATCTAACGAATCTAAATCGATATCAGTAGCTACAAAATTCCAATTGTATTCAACTATTCCTAACAGTGGGTAAATACAACTGGCTCCTGTACCAATATCTAGAACTGTAACCTCTTTTTCATCACCAATTAAATCAGCTAAATGATGAATATAATCTACTCTACCAGGAATCGGAGGACATAAATTATCATCAGAAAAATTCCATTCTTTAATATTGTAATGAGCTGCTAATAATGCCTTATTGAACTCTTTAACCGCAACAGGATCTGAGAAATCAATAGTTTCTTTATCAAACTTCTCAATAACAAACTCTGTTATTTTCGGATACTTTTCTTTTAATAATTTAAAATCGTATCCGTTTTTGTGTTTGTTCTTTTTATGTAATCCTTTTTTAGCTGCCATTAAAGTGTAAGTACTGTAAATTCTAATTGTAATGGATGTAAATTCTCTTTTAATGTTTTTATAAAAGTAGCTCCGTATTCTAAATAATATTCCGAAAAATTACGTTGTCGTTCTTCTAAACTTTGATTTGGTAATATTTCGTTTTGCAATAATACGATTCTATCAACCAATTCTTTCTGTTTTCTTTTTTCTGCTCTCAACCAACGCTTTTCAAGATTCTGTAATCCTTTTAATTGCTTTTTCTCTTGAGCATTTACAGCTCCTACAAATGAAACATCTGTTTTTTCAGCAACAGTTCGCAACTCAGTAAATTGATCTTGTAAAAATTGTTTCTGCTTTGTAAAATCTACTTTTACTTCTGAACTTTCTAATACTTTTTGAGCCAGCAAATTATTTTGTTTCTTAAACAACTCTTCAATCGAAATATTCAAGCTGTTTAACTTTTTTTGCTGCTTTTCAGAAATTACTTGAACAGAATTTCGTAATAATAGAATTGGAAATGGAATTTCTACCGCTTCGAAATACTTTTTTAATTCAAACCAATACGCTAATTCGCCACCTCCACCGATGTAACATAAGTTTGGTAAAATAACTTCTTGATATAATGGACGCATGATTACATTTGGTGAAAAACATTCTGGTTTTTCTTTCAAATGTTTTAAAATCTCGTCTTTAGTCCACGTAATATTCGTTTCGTTAACTTTATACAGTCCATCTTCAAAAACTATACGTTCACGAATTTCATCAGTTAAGTAAAATAAGTTGATTTCTCTCGGATTTACTTGAACCTTATAACTCTTTTCTAGCTCCGAAATTGTTTCTGTTACCTTCTGATGAGAAATTTGTTCAGTTAACTCTCTTTCAACATAAGGAACAAACTCTTGCTTTAACGCTGTATCATCAGCATCAATAATTATCAGACCATACTCACCAAATAATTCATTAGCAATATATCGTGTTGCACCAGCTAAAGTATCGTGCTTTAAATACCCGTCTTTAAAAAGCTCACTTAAATACTGTGCATTTTTAGAAGTCCCTAAATGATTTGATAACACTTCTAAAACTTCATTTAAACCTTCAGTAGAAAAACGCCCTACTCCACCCGTTTGGTCAGAATTCCATTGAACTTTCTTCCCTTTAAAATTAAAGTAATTAATCTCTTCAAAATCGTGATCTTCAGTAGCCATCCAATAAATAGGAACAAAATTCTCAGTTGGATTCTGAACTCTTAATTCTTCACACAAATTAATTACCGAAAGTATTTTATATAAAAAATATAACGGACCAGTAAACAAGTTTAATTGATGTCCTGTGGTAATTGTAAACGTGTTGTCTAAACTTAAATCGTTTATATTTTTCTCAGTTTCTTCTGAAGTTTTAACTTGATTGTATTGTTTTTTTAAAACATCAACCAAAGTTTTTCTAGATTCAATTTTAAATGAATCTCTTTTAATTGCTATTTGTTTCTTTAACCCTTCTATAGATGGATAGTTACCATAAAAAGGTATTGTATTTTCATTTTTCTCTAAATAATCAATCATTGTTTTAGAGAAAAAACCTGTTGTTTTAAAAGGGATGTTTGTTACTTTCATTTACTTACTTTTTCTTTGAAACAATGTATAAACATAAGGTCTTTCTCCTCCGTAAGGGTTTATAAAAGTGTGATTAAAATCTTCTTTTAAAACAAAATCATCTCCTAATCTTTCTTGCAACATATCGGTATTATAACGTTGTAATTCTAAACCGCAACATTTTTCAGCTCCATCTAAAGCAAAAACTGCAATAATCACAAACCCATTTGGACTCACTACTTTTTTAACCAAATTAAAGTAAGCATCTTGCTCTTCTTTCTTTAAAAAGAAATGCAATACTGCTCTATCGTTCCAAATTGCAACATTATCTAGTTTTTTTAACTCGGTTGAGCTGGTTAAATCATCTATAAGAAAACTCACTTTAGAAGCCTCCTCTCCTAACCGTTCTCTCAAATCACTTAATGCTTTCTCGGAAAAGTCGTTTGCTATTATATTAGAATATCCTTTTGCTAACAATTCATCAACTAACATTGATGAGCCAACACCAACATTTAAAATCTTAGCGTTTTTATCTATTCCTGTTTTATGTATTAAGTCTAATGTTTCTTTTGAACTTTCTTCATACCACCCTAACTTCTCGGTAGTATTTTTGGTATAAGCGGTATTCCAGTGTGTTTTTAAGTTATTCTCATCTGGAATTTTACAATCACTCTCTTTTGTAGTCATAGCTCAAAAATAGTAAAATTTGATGCTTTGTCGAAAACAAAACAATATTCTAACAGATTTTTAACTTCATTCTTTTTTAAACCATCAAATTGGCTATTTTTACATTTAGTAAAACGAATCTATGCAATTTAAACATCCTGAAATTTTATATTTCTTAGCATTTTTATTGATCCCAATTTTGGTGCATTTATTTCAATTGCAACGATTTGTTAAAGTTCCGTTTACCAATGTTGCTTTTTTACAAAAGTTAGTTTTACAAACCCGAAAAAGTTCTCGTATAAAAAAATGGTTAATCTTAGCTACTCGACTTTTACTTTTAACAGCTATCATATTAGCCTTTTCTCAACCATATTTTAGCAATCATAAAGTTGAAGAAAGACAACATTTTTTTATTTACTTAGATAACTCATTAAGCCTAAATACTAATGGAGAAAAAGGAAATCTACTCCAAGTAGCTTCTCAAGAAATTATTGAAAACTTATCAGACAAAGCAAATTATTCTTTACTAACTAATGATAACTTTTATAAAAACAAAACTGCCTCTGACTTAAAAGACATTTTACTAAAAACTACAATCACAGCAAAGAATTCAAACATCGAAGATATTCTTTTAAAGATTTCAAGCGAAAACAACACTAACCAACCCTCTTCAAAAAACATCTTAATTTCTGATTTTCAAAACATAAAAAAAGAAGATTTAAATAATTTAGATTCAAATACTCAACTAGTAAAACTAAATCCAGAACAGAAAAGTAATATTTCGATAGATAGCGTTTTTATTAAAGAGAATGGTTCTTCTAATTATGAAGTAAATATCTTAATCAAAAATCAAGGAGCTGCAAAAAACAACATTCCTATTGCTATTTACAATCAAAAAAAATTAATAAATAAACAAACGTTTTCTGTCAAGCAAAATCAAACTGAAACTGTTGTTTTTTCAATAGTGAAAACTCCAACATTTCTTGGAAGCGTAGACATCAACATAAACGACACTTTTAGTTTCGACAATTCGTTTTACTTTTCGATAAATACAGCAACAAAAATTAATGTCTTAAGTATTGGCGAATCTTTAAATTTTCTTGAAAGAATTTACACTAAAAAAGAATTTAACTTTATTAATTCAACTCCTAAAAATGTTAACTACAACCAAATTCCTAAACAGAATTTAATTGTTTTAAATGAAATTGAGGACATTCCAGAAACCTTAATTAATAGTTTAGTTGATTATGCTAAAAAAGGAGGTAACATTATTGTTATTCCACATAAAAATGCTGCTATTAAATCTTACAATAGTTTTTTTAAGAAAGCTACTATTGGACGTTTACTTTCTAAGAAAAAAGACAGTTTAAAAATTACTGAGATTAACTATAATCATCCATTATTAAAGAATGTTTTTGATAAAAAGGTTCGTAATTTCCAATATCCTTTTGTAAAAAGCTCTTTCATTACTTCTTTTAATAATGTGAGTACAATTGTTTCTTTTGAAAATAAACAAGGTTTCATCAAACAAAGAAAATTAGCAAATTCATCATTTTATTGGGTAGCCGCTCCTCTAAACAAAGAGAATAGCAACTTTACAAACTCTCCTTTAATTGTACCTATATTTTACAATATTGGAAAACAAAGCTTACAGCTTTCGAAACTTTATTATACTGTTGGTCAGCAAAACACAATTGACATCGATACCCAGATACAAAAAGATGAAATTTTAACTATTACAAATAACGAAACCTCTTTTATTCCTTTACAACAAACATTTCAAAATAAGGTTAGTATCACAACATCCAATCAACCTTTAAAAGCTGGTTTTTATCAAGTAAAACAAGATGATGAAATTTTAAAAAACATCGCTTTTAATTATTCTAAGAATGAAAGCTCATTAAACTTTTTAGATGTTTCTAACCTTGATAACACAAGTATTTCAACATCAGTAAAAAACACTTTAGAAAGTATAAATAACGAAAATAAAATTCAATGGCTTTGGAAATGGTTTTTAGCATTAGCCATTGTATCTTTGCTTTTAGAAATTTTGATTTTAAAATTCTTTAAACCATGATAACGCTTATAAAATCAGCAACAATCATAGACGCTTCAAGTCCTTTTCATCAACAAACCAAAGACATTTTAATTAACGACGGATCAATTACTAAAATTGATGATAATATCTCTAAAAAAGATGGTTATCAAGTTGTAGAGCTTGACAACTTACACGTTTCTACTGGTTGGTTTGATTCTAGTGTTTCTTTTGGTGAACCAGGTTACGAAGAAAGAGAAACAATTAAACATGGTTTAGAAGTTGCAGCTAAAAGTGGATTTACAGCTGTTGCTGTAAACCCGAATACAAATCCTGTAATTGATAACAAATCTTCTGTTGAATTTTTAATTAATAAAGCAAACGGATTTGCAACCAATCTATATCCTATCGGGACTTTAACACAACAAAATAAAGGTATTGAAATGGCTGAATTGTATGATATGCAACAATCTGGCGCTATAGCTTTCGGTGACTATAACAAACCTATAGCAAATGATAATTTGTTAAAAATTGCATTGTTATATACTCAGAATTTTGATGGCTTAGCGTTAAGCTTTCCTAAAAATAATTCAATTGCTGGTGATGGTGTTGCTAACGAAGGAAAAAACAGTACACTTTTAGGCTTAAAAGGCATTCCTGCTTTAGCCGAGGAAATTCAAATTTCTCGTGATTTATTTTTACTAGAGTATACTGGCGGTAAATTGCACATCCCTACAATTACAACCGAAAAATCAGTTAAATTAATTAAAGAAGCTAAAAAGAAAGGTTTAGATGTTACTTGTAGCGTTGCTGTTCATAATTTAGTTTTAACAGATGATGAATTGCATGGTTTTGATGGAAATAAAAAAGTGAATCCTCCTTTAAGAACATCGAAAGACATTAAAGCTTTACTGAAAGGTTTAAAAGATGGAACTATTGATATCATTACATCTGACCATAACCCAATTGATATTGAACATAAAAAAGTAGAATTTTCTACAGCAAAAGACGGTACTATCGGTTTAGAAAGCGCTTTTGGGGCTTTAAATTCTGTTTTAGATATAGAAACAATTGTAAATTGTTTATCCAATAACCCTAAAGAGCGTTTTGGAATAGAGAAAATATCAATTCAAGAAAATCAAAAAGCTGATTTGTCAATTTTCTCTCCAGATGGGGATTACACTTTTTCGGAAGAAAATATTATTTCAACATCGAAAAATAGTATCTTTTTAAATAAAAAGTTAAAAGGAAAAGTGTATGGAATTTACAATAACAATCAACTTATTTTAAACTCTTAATTATGGGGAATCAAACAGTAAATGAAGGAAAAACAAATGCAATAATTTGTCATTTTTGGGTTATTGGACTAATAATTGCTTTTGTATTAAATATGAATAAGAAAAACTCATTTGCAAATTTTTATATTAGACAAATGATCGGTTTAAATATTCTTTCTTTTTTAAACACTTGGGTTGTTTATAAATATCTAGGAAGTTTTGCTGGCTGGATTGTTGGTGTAATTTTATTTGTTCTTTGGGTTATTAGTTTTATGGCTGTTTTGAAAGGAGAAAAAAAACTAGTTCCAATTTTTGGAGAACAATTTCAAGATTGGTTTAAAGGAATTTAAGTACATGAGTTTACATTATATAGTTAGAGAACCGAAGAAAGGAATTACCAACCCACCTTTGTTAATTTTACTACACGGATATGGTAGTAATGAACAAGATTTATTTTCATTCGCTGAAGAATTACCTGATGAATTATTAATAGTTAGCGCACAAGCACCTTACGATATAGGGTATGGTGGTTATGCATGGTACGCTATTAATATTGATGCGAATAATGAAAAATTTTCTGATTTAGTACAAGCAAGAGAATCTATAAATAGTATCGCTTTATTTATTGATGAAATAAAAACTAAGTACAATACAAACCTTGATAGAACATTTTTACTTGGTTTTAGTCAAGGAGCTATTTTAAGTTACGCTTTAAGCTTTTTATATCCTAATAAAGTGAATCACGTAGTTGCTTTAAGTGGATATATAAATGATGAATTATTACCTAAAGAAATTTCAAAAAATATTACTACTGATTATTATATCTCTCACGGAACAGTAGATCAAGTACTGCCCGTTGATTGGGCTAGAAAAGCTTCTCCTTTTTTAGATAAGCATAATTTAGTAAATAAATACTCTGAATATCCTGTAGGACACGGAGTTGCGCCTCAAAATTTTTATAGTTTTAAGAGCTGGATTCTTGAAAGGTTAAAATCTTAAATCATCGAATACCTGTTCTAAATATCAGTTATCTTTGCAGACTAAAAATTAATTAATGGATATTTTTACTCATCAAAACGCATATAAATGGTTCATTCCTGTTTGTGCTCTTGCTATTGGTGTTGAAATGTATTTTAGCTACAAAAGAAAAACTAAAAATTATGAGTTTAAAGATTTTTCTACCAATGCGTATTTTGCTTTAACAAATATTCTTTTAGATACGTTAATGTATGGAATTTCATTTATTGTAATGGATTTCTTCTACGAGTATCGATTTATTAATTGGGAACACACAGGGGTTTTATATTGGTTAATCGCATTTATTGGTCAAGATTTCTTGTATTACATCCATCATTATGTAGATCATCATTCACGATTTTTCTGGGCAGTACACGTAACTCACCACAATTCGGAATATTATAATATTTCTACAGGTTTCCGTTCTCCTGTATTTCAACCTTTATATCGATTTATGTTTTTAGTTCCTTTAATTTTGATAGGAATAGCTCCGCTACATATTATGTTTGCATATGCAATGAATCAAAATTACGGAACATTATGTCATACTAATTTTATTAAAAAGAATACTAAAAAAGGAGTTGCTGGTTTCTTTTTAAATATTTGGGAGTACATTTTTGTAACACCTTCTCATCACAGAGTGCATCATGCTTCTAACACAAAATATTTAGATAAAAACATGGGAATGTTTTTAATTATTTGGGATAGAATGTTTGGTACTTTTCAAGCTGAAGAAACTACCGAAGAATATGAAGAACTGAAATTTGGTTTAACAAAGCCTTTAGAAGATAAGGGACCAATCAATATTTTATTTCATGAATGGAAAGAAATATTTAAAGATTTTTTCGATAGAAAAAAACATCTTCCTTTGGGTACACGTTTAAAATATATTTTTATGCCTCCTGGTTGGTCTCACGATGGGAGTTCACAAACGAGTAAACAACTACAAGAAGAGTTAAAAAAACAGAATTAATAAAAAAAGCCAAGTAATTTACTTGGCTTTTTTTTATCCTAAAATTTGCTCAGCATGTGCTTTTGTTTTCACTTTAGTAATTACATTTTCAATAATACCATTCTCATCAATTACAAAAGTAGTACGATGAATTCCGTCATACTCACGTCCCATAAATTTTTTAGGCCCCCAAACCCCAAAAGCATTAATAACTTCTTTACTCTCATCCGCTAACAAAGGAAAAGGTAATTCGTGTTTATTAATCCAATTTTGTTGACGCTTAGCTGAATCTGCACTCGATCCTAGTACGTTGTATCCCTTTGCTAAAAAAGTTTGATAATTATCTCTTAAATCACATGCTTCAGCCGTACAACCTGGTGTGCTTGCTTTTGGGTAAAAGAATAACACTAGTTTTTTCCCTTTATAATCAGAAAGTTTTATAACATTTCCTTTTTCATCAACAGATTCGAAATTGGGTGCTTTATCTCCTATTTTTAATGTAGTCATAATTTGTATTTTTGTCGATATAAAGATATTGAAAATGACTAAGGCAGACAAAGTACAATTTGTTATAAATACATTAGGAGAATTATATCCGGAAATACCTATCCCATTAGACCATAAGGATCCATACACTCTTTTAATCGCTGTTTTATTATCTGCGCAATGTACCGATGTTCGTGTAAACCAAATTACACCTTTGTTATTTGCTAAAGCTGATAATCCTTATGATATGGTAAAAATGACCGTAGAAGAAATTAAGGAAATTATCAGACCTTGTGGATTATCACCAATGAAATCGAAAGGAATTTATGGTTTATCTAAAATTTTAATTGAAAAACATAACGGAAAAGTTCCTCAGAGCTTTGAATACTTAGAAGAGTTACCTGCTGTAGGACATAAAACTGCAAGTGTTGTAATGAGTCAAGCTTTCGATGTCCCTGCCTTTCCTGTAGATACTCACATCCATCGATTAATGTTTCGTTGGAATTTATCTAACGGAAAAAGTGTGAATCAAACAGAAAAAGATGCAAAACGTTTATTCCCAAGAGAATTGTGGAATGATTTACACTTGCAAATTATTTGGTATGGTAGAGAATATTCTCCTGCTAGAGGATGGAAGTTAGAAAACGATATTATTACTAAAACTATTGGTAGAAAATCTGTTCTTAACGAATATTACAAAAATTAAGTCCATAAAAAAAGCTCCAACATTAGTTGAAGCTTTTTCCACTCTTAATTCAAATTCAATTCAATGAGATAGTTTGATTTGGTTTTAACTACTTTTAGCGATTTAGAAAAATTAATCAAAAATTGAACTGTTTCTTGTTTAGGTTTCATTTTAAAATCCGAAGATCTTTCAGAGTAAAGTTGTATCATATATCCCCTTTTATTAGTTTATTTTCAAGTATTTAACGATACAATTTTACTAATATTGTCTAATTTACTAAAATAATTTTATTTTTTTCAATTATTTTTCTCAAATTAATTAAAGCATAACGCATTCTTCCTAAAGCTGTGTTAATACTAACCCCCGTGTTTTCAGAGATTTCATTAAAACTCATGTCGTTATAAATACGCATTTTTAAAACTTCTTTTTGCTCTTCTGGCAATTCTTCTACTAATTCTTTAACATCAGCTAAAATTTGCTCTTTAATAATTTTATTTTCTGCGTTTAAAGATCCATCACTTAAAACTGAAAAAATATCAAAATCATCAGTATTATTAAATTTTGGCATTCTGTTACTCTTTCTAAAAAAATCAATAATTAAATTATGAGCAATTCTCATAACCCAGGGTAAAAACTTACCTTCTTCATTATAACTTCCTTTTTTTAGTGTGCGAATTACTTTTATAAAAGTATCTTGAAAAATATCTTCTGTAGTATCTCTGTTTTGTACTTTGCTGTAGATAAAGCTGTACAATCTTTGTTGGTGACGTTTAATCAATAATTCTATTGCTAATTCTTTTCCATTCAGATAGTCTTTTACTAAAACACTATCGCTTATAACATCTTTATGCATCATAATTACTTTTTTTTAGAATCCGTTAAGACTCTTTCGTTAAGGGGTATATTTATTAAAAAGTAATTATTTTGCTATAGGCTATTAATTATTGATTAGTAACTAGTTACAAATATTCAATTTTTTATTTACAATTACAAACAATCAATAAAGTTTATCTTAAAAAACTAAAAAAACAATTATATAATCTTTAAAAAGATTTCTAAAAGTGGTATTTTTAGCGTTTATATTTTTGAGTAAATGAAGACAGATATTTCTACCGTTAACCCTAAGGAAAACATTATTATAAAAGGAGCCAAACTGCACAATTTAAAAGACATTGACGTAGTGATTCCTCGAAATAAATTAGTAGTTATTACTGGGCTTTCTGGCTCAGGAAAATCTTCATTAGCATTTGACACGCTGTATGCTGAAGGGCAAAGACGCTATGTTGAAAGTTTATCTTCGTACGCACGTCAGTTTCTTGGAAAGTTACACAAACCAAAAGTTGATTATATTAAAGGGATTGCGCCTGCAATTGCTATCGAACAAAAGGTAAATTCAACAAATCCACGTTCAACAGTAGGTACCTCAACCGAAATTTACGATTATATAAAACTCTTATATGCTCGCATTGGTAAAACCATTTCCCCAATCTCTGGAAATGAAGTGAAAAAACACACCGTTTCTGATGTATTAAACTTTGTAAAAACATTTGAAGAAAGAACCAAATTATTATTACTTGCCCCTATCACTATTAACGAAAACCGTGATATTAAAACTGTTTTACAGGTTTTAACTCAGCAAGGTTACGCTCGTTTAAAATACAACAATAAGGTTTATCGAATTGACGAATTTGATATTAAAGATTATAAAAACGACGAAATATTTTTAGTTATTGATAGAATCGTTATTAAAAACGACGAAGATTTTTATAATAGATTAGGAGACGCCATTCAAACTGCTTTTTTTGAAGGAAAAGGCTTTTGCTATATCGAAAATATAGCAACTTCAACAGTTACTCCTTTTAGTAATAAATTTGAACTAGACGGAATTTCTTTTTTAGAACCAAACACTCATCTATTCAGCTTTAATAATCCATACGGAGCATGTCCTACATGCGAAGGTTATGGTAGTGTTATTGGTATAGATGAAGATTTAGTGATTCCAAATACAGGACTGTCTATTTACGAGAATGCAATTTTTCCTTTTAAAACAGATAGCTACTTACATTATAAAGAAGATTTAATTCTGGGTGCCGAAGCATTCGGCATTCCAATTCACAGACCCTGGTTTGAACTTTCTGATGAACAAAAAGAGCTTGTTTGGAATGGAACTAAAAAATTTAAAGGAATACATCATCTATTTAAAACTTTAGAAGAGAAGAGTTACAAAATTCAAAACCGCGTGATGCTTTCTCGCTATCGTGGAAAAACTACCTGTACAGATTGTAGCGGTAAGCGTTTACGAAAAGAAGCTAATTACGTTCAGGTTTATGGGAAAACTATTTCTGAATTAGTTACCCTTCCGCTAGATGAATTAGCTGTTTTATTCAACAATATTGAATTGAATAAGTATGAAGAAAAAATTGGGAAACGTTTATTGACAGAAATTAATAATCGCTTACAATTTTTAACCGATGTTGGTTTGAATTATTTAACTTTAAATAGAACTTCAAACACTTTATCAGGAGGAGAAAGTCAACGCATAAACTTAGCAACTTCATTGGGTAGCTCTTTAGTAGGCTCTATGTATATTTTAGATGAACCGAGTATTGGTTTGCATCCAAAAGATACTGAACGTTTAATTAAAGTTTTAAAAGATCTTCGTGATTTAGGAAACACCGTTATTGTAGTTGAACATGATGAAGATATTATGAAAGAAGCTGATTATATTATAGATATCGGTCCTGAAGCAGGAACTTATGGTGGTCATGTAGTTGCTGAAGGAACTTTTAATGAAATTTTACAATCAGAATCTTTAACAGCAAAATATTTATCTGAAGAGCTAAAAATTGAAGTTCCTGCTTCTCGTAGAAATTCTAAGAATTCAATTGATATTATTGGAGCACGAGAAAACAATTTAAAAAATATTGATGTTTCTTTTCCGCTAAATAACTTGACGGTTATTACAGGGGTTTCTGGAAGTGGAAAAAGTACCTTGGTTAAAAAAATTCTATATCCAGCAATGCAAAAAAAGCTAGTTGGTTATGGAAACAAAATTGGTCAATACACAGATATTAAAGGAAGTTATGATAATTTAAAACATGTTGAGTTTATCGATCAAAATCCTATAGGTCGTTCTTCAAGGTCTAACCCTGTTACTTATATAAAGGCTTATGATGATATTCGAAAATTATTATCTGAGCAAAAATTATCTAAAATAAGAAACTATCAGCCAAAACATTTTTCATTTAATGTAGAAGGAGGTCGTTGCGAAGTTTGTAAAGGTGAAGGTGAAGTTACTATCGAAATGCAATTTATGGCAGATGTACATTTGCAATGCGATACTTGTAACGGGAAACGCTTTAAGAAAGAAGTTTTAGAAGTAAATTTTGAAGAAAAAACAATTGATGATATTCTAAATCTTACTATTGATGATGCTGTAGCTTTTTTCACAGAGAACAACCAACCTAAAATTGCTAGAAAACTAAAACCTTTACAAGATGTTGGATTAGGATATGTTCAATTAGGGCAATCATCATCTACTCTATCTGGTGGAGAAGCACAACGTATAAAGCTTGCCTCATTTTTAGTAAAAGGAAATACAAAAGATAAAGCCTTATTTATTTTTGATGAACCTACTACAGGCTTACATTTTCATGATATTAAAAAGCTATTAGCTTCTTTTAATGCTTTAATAGAAAAAGGGCATTCTATTGTGGTTATTGAGCACAATATTGAACTTATAAAATGTGCTGACTACATTATTGATTTAGGAACTGAAGGAGGAAAAAATGGAGGAAACCTAATTTTTACTGGTACACCAGAAGAAATGGTTAAGAATAAAAAATCTTACACTGCTAGTTATTTAAAAGACAAAATATAAAACTGCCCAACCTTTTATGGATAGACAGCCTTAACGTAACAAAAACTAACAAAATTCAATAGCCTTTTTTAGCTTACTGAAAACTTTTATCTCCTACTCTTGGGTTGTACACATAATCAAAAGTATAATAACGTGGTTCACTTGAAGTTGTAATTGTGTTAGGGTTATCTTTATAATAACTTTTTATTTCCATTTTAGCGTAATTCCCATCAATAGTTTTAACAACTAAAATAGTCCCTGCATTTGCAGTTACAATTCTATTTCCATAAGTATACCAATCATCTCCTCCATCAGATGTAATTGCGTATACACCGTTTGCATCTTGTTTAAATTTGTCTTCAGTCGGCGTTTCTTTTACATCTTTAAATGGACTTTTTATTACAGCTAAAGATGCATTACCAGTTCTTTCTGGTTCATCTGTTAAACCATATTTATTACCTCCATTAATAATAACTCTAAGTCCTCTAAAAGCAATATCCCAATTATCATCTGTTACTTGTTTTCCTTCTTTAAAACTAAACTTCGTAAACTCTCCTGAAATTGGTTGACCATGACCTGCTTGTTCCTGTGGTGCATGTAAATTTGATATTGTTTTAGCTTCAATAGGCTCTATAACAAGACTATCGTTTTCTGAACACGATATAACGATAAAAGTTAATACTACTAATAATAAAATTGATTTTAAGTTTTTCATTTTTGGTTGATTTATAATTATTTATTTAAAAATTGTAATTGTTCTGGTTGAAATAAAACTGCTTTCATCTTTCGAATTACTACGATTAAAAACCATACGTTTATTAATAATAATCCTAAGGTTTGAAGTAACTCACTGGTTTCATCAAACTCTAAAAACAGGTGAAAGAAAAAGATGTTTACTACTATTGGAAAAGCCATTATTGCTCCTAATAATGTAAATACTTGACTAATTAATAATACACCACATAAAATTTGCATTGCTCCTAAAAACTGCCACATATAACCGGTTTGTTTCATTCCGTTTATGTACAGTATTTTTTGAAGGGTTTCTGTTTTTTCTGGTTGTTGAAATTTTTGAGCTTTCGCTACCACTTGATTTGGAGACGGATTTTCTTTTGAAAATTTTCCTATCCCGCCATAGATTAACATACCACCTAAAACTAAACTTAGTACTAGGTTGATGATTTTTTCTATTGTCATAATTGATTGATTTATAGTTAAAAATTAAATTGAATTCTACTGTAAATTATTCTTCCTAAACGAAGTACACTGTCATTATTCGGAAAATTATTTGAATTTTCTACTCCTTCTTCGTTGAATAAATTATCTACCCCAACTTGAAGTGTAATAAAGTCTTTAAAGCTCTTATCAATAGTTAAATTGATTTGAAGATTATCTGAAACAAACTTGTCGTAATTATCTATAATTCCTTGGCTGTTGTTTGTGTCAAACAATGCATATTTACTTCTATAAATTCCTCTAATATTAGCTGAGAAATTATGCTCAAAATTTTCGTAAAATAATTTTAGATTGGCTGTGTGTTTAGATCTGTTTGCTAAACCGAAATAGTTATTTAGGGTTAACTTTTCTGAAGAAGATGAAGATGTTCTTCTAATAAATATCTCTCCGTTTTTAATTTTTGATTCCTGCTCTTTATCACCAGTATCTAGAAACTGATATCCACCTAGAATTTTTAAATTATGGTTTAGCTTATAACTAACATCTAACTCGACACCTTGGGTATATACTTCAGAAATATTCCTGTAAGAAAACACTCTGGTATTATTTGGCAAATTAAGTTCATTTGGATTCAGTTCTGTATCAAACGTATCTATCAATTCAGATATATCATTTCTAAAGAGATTAATATCTAATTTTAAGTTGTTTATCGGCTTAATTTGAAAACCAAAATTATATCCAATAGATGTTTCTGGTTTTAACTCTCTTTCAATACGTTCTAATCCGGTTGCATTTGGATATAAATCATGAATTGCTTGCGTACCTAAAACGATATATCCTCCTACACCATTTCTAAAGTTTAAGTACAACTGGCGAAAATCTGGAGCTTTAAAACCTGTTCCGACAGAAGTTTTAACAGCTAACCAATTATTTATTTTATATCGAGCTGATAATTTTGGTGAAAAAGCAGATTTATACTTATCAGGATTATCAAACCTTGCACCTAATACTACATTAAGTCTATTAAGCGGATTAAAATCGTATTGAGCAAAAGCATAATAAGCTATAAACTTCTTTTTATCATCAAACTCACTTCTTAGCAGTGCATCAAAATTTACTCCTACTCCTGTTATTAAATTACTATTCTTAAGTTTAAGTTTACTCTTTATTTCTGGTCGATTAAGACTTCTATCGAAAACTGTTACTTCATTATTAAAAACACTTTCGGCTTTATACTGTGTACCGTAAAATGAATAATCTATAGACCAAGAATTATTTATTCTATGATTCCAATTTGTACTAAAATTCCAATCTCTTTGAGTATTATTTCCAAAAGCACTTTTTTGATTTTGAGTATATAAACGTTGAGAAATGTTTCCTTTTAAGTTTTCAGAGAAGTCATATAACACCTTCAAATTTCCTGTAAAATTCTGATGTGGATACGTTGTTATATTTTCTGTTTCTGGAGATAAATCAAAACCTCCACTAGAGTTTAAGTTTACATCGGCAACAACTCCTAATTTATCTTTTTTAGAAGTAATTCCTGCATTAATGTCTAATTCATTCTTAGCTCCAAATCTGGTTAACAATTGAAAATTACCTTTAAGCTGGTTTTCTTTTGGAGTTTCTGTTATAATATTAACTACTCCTCCAATCGCTTCAGATCCGTACAACGAAGAAGACGGACCTTTTACTACTTCAATTTGTTTAATGCTATTTACTGTTAGTCGGTTTAAATCAATATTACCTGAAGTTCTACCTACAATTGGTACTCCATCTATCATAATCAACGTATAATCTGCAGATACACCTTGAAGCTGTAACCCTTCTGAGTTACCAAAATCAGTCACCATTACTATACCTGTTTGTTCTAGTAATATATCTCGTAACCTAACCGAACCTGATTTTTGTAATTGCTTTTTTGTTATTAAGGTTACTGGCATTGGTACTAGAGATAACTGCCTCTTAGTTCTAGTAGCAGTAACTATTACTTCATCTAACTTTTCATCTTTTTTTACTTGTTCTTTTTTTTGTGAAAAAACAATATTAGAAATCATTATTAATGGTAAAAGCCATTTTCTGTTTAGAATCATTCTTAATAATTTTGATGCAAATATATATTTTATTTTTATTCAATCTAAATAAACTTTATATATTTGTCGAAAATTTTTAATTCAAACAAATTCATAAAATGAAGAAAATAATCTTACTAATTACAGCTTTAACCTTAGCATCAAATGGTTGGAGTCAAAAAACAAAAAAGGAACAAGATATTAAAGCTATAAAAGCAATGAGTGGTTGTTTTAATGTTGGTTTTAATTTTACCGAAACCTTTAATTATTCAAAAGACTCAACCTATACTCCTTCTAAAACAAAACATGAAAAAGCTTTAGAATGGGTAGAAGTTGTAACTGATAAATCGAATAAAATTCAGTTACAACACATATTAATTGTTGGTAAAAAAGATAAACCACATATTGTAAAACACTGGAGACAAGATTGGGTTTATGAAAATCAAAATTTATATGAATTCAATAAAAACAAAAACTGGAAATTCACACAATTACCTCAAAACGAAGTAAAAGGGCAATGGGCACAGAAAGTGTATCAAGTAGATGATAGTCCGAGATACGAAGGGAGTGCTACTTGGGTTCATGTTGACGGAAAAAGTTATTGGGAAAATAAAACTGATGCCCCTTTAGCTAGAAGAGAACATACTCAAAGAAAAGATTATAATGTTTTAGTTAGAAGAAATCGTCATGAAATCACTTCTAAAGGTTGGATTCACAATCAAGATAACGACAAAGTAATTAGAAAAGATAACGAAGAAGATTTCTTACTAGCACAAGAAAAAGGATTTAACACTTATGAAAAAGTTGAAGACACTAAATGTGAGGCAGCAATTAAATACTGGAAAGAAAACAAAGGCTTCTGGAAACGAGTTAGAAATAGATGGGAAAATACTTTTAAAAAGGATAAAGATATTTCATTGAAAAAATCAATAGATAATAAGCCTTTATTTATGCACATTTTTAAACTTGGTAAAGATGCTAGTAAAAAAGAAATTGATGAAGTACTAAATAAATTCTTAAAATCTTAATTGTTAGTTTTTGTTGTTTACTAAACCCTTTATTTTCATAATAAGAAAATAAAGGGTTTTCTCTTTTTACAACGAATTCTAATTTATTCCCAACGAATTCTAATTAACTTCAAATTACACTTCACTTCTCCTCTAATTTTGACCATATAAAACCTCTTAAAGGTAATTAGAAAACTAAAAGAACAAACAATTATGTGGTCAAATAACAATTATTCATCAGTATTAAAAATGTACTTAAACAAGTACACGAGTTTAAAACTACAAGTAAATAACAACGGGTTAATCGCTTCTGTAGAAAAAGAAGAAAATGGTTTATGGGTTAACGATAGAAATCTACCAAACATCCTAAATAAACTATCTAATGATTTTAACCTTGAAAAAAATGTAACCATCATTTTACAACAATAACTATAAACAATAACCTTAAAATAAAAAACCTATGAAACAACACATTTTAAAAGTAGGAACAGTAATGGGATTACTGCTACTTATCGGAATCTTTACTAGTTGTGAAGAAACTAAAACGAACAAAACACTAGAAGTGGGAAACATTGCTAAAAAAGAAGAGATCACAGTAAAAACAAATTTAAAACCAAGAAAACCAATTGTGTTTATTGCTGGATACAATAAAAAGGACAGCGATTTTTACGACAGTGCTAGAGTATATTTTAAAGAAAAAAACTATCAAATAATAAATGACACCTACTCTATCGAAGAAATTATTACGTGGATGAATAATAACGCTAGCGAAAACCCTTACGGAGAAATACATATTGTAAATCATAACAATCCGTGGAAAGAAATGAATTTAGAAACTACTGTTAATGGAGAAAAAACAAGTTCAGAAAATTTACTAAAAGCTAATCTTCCTAAAGTAAAAAAAGGAATAAACGCCAACAGTAAAATCATTTTTCATGCAAACGGATTAGGTGATAAAAAAGAGCTTTTAAACAGTTTTAAACAAATTTTTGCTACTGATGAGGTTCCGCAAATAAAAGCTTCTCCATATTTTAATGTTTTTGGTGGTGAATTTACAAAGCACTTTTTAGCAAAACCGTATTATGTATTCTACCCTACAGCACATTCTCCTGGAAAAGTAGATTTATCAAAAGAGATTGCTAAGAAATATCCAGAAGAAAAAGAGATAAGCTGGTTTGATGCTTTAACGAATGAGAAAGAGCGTTATGTTGGTGAGCCATACACAAAACAGTTCACCGTTCCTGTAAAATGGGAATTAGATTATACGAATTCTGATAATGAAATTCCAACGTTTGCAATGCAAGAAGAAATCATGGATTTTATTGCAATTAATGTTGATTTAATGAAAGACATTGATAAAATGGATATTCCAGTAGAAAAATTTAGATGGTCTTATAGAATAAAGAATGAAAAGCTAATTATTAAAGGAAAAGCATCTGTTTTATGCGTATTAAAGCCCATTACAAAACCTTATGGCAACCTAGAACATATAAAACCAGATACCAATAATAAGCGTTTATATGCAATGAAGTAATGGAATGCTATTTGATAATTATAAAAAGTAACTGTTTAATTTGAGCAGTTACTTTTTTACTGTAAGTTTGTTAATATGAAGTTGTTTAAAAATCTCTTTTTAATACCCTTATTACTAGTAGTAATAAATAGCACTGCGCAAAACGGAGGTCTTAAAAATTACACTTTAAAAGATGGTTTACCTAGTTTAAAAATAACAAATATTACACAAGATAAAACAGGGTATTTATGGTTTTCATCCAATAAAGGTATTTCTCGTTTTGATGGAAATGAGTTTGTAAATTTTTCTACAAAAAATGGTTTAATTTCTAATAATGTTTTTGTTAGTTCTAATAAAAAAAATCAATTATTAGTTGGAACCAATAAAGGTATAAGTATAAAAAAGCAAAATAGTTTCACAAACTTTGACGGAAAACAAATCAATTGTATTTTAAATACGAACAATCATCCTTTTCTTGGAACATCTAAAGGAATTTATCGAGTTCGAGAAGATTTCCTATCGCCACTTCGCACAAACTTTCAAATAGATTTAAATACCATTAACGATTTAAAATTTGATGGTAAATTCTACTGGATAGCTACAAATAAAGGGTTATGGAAACTAGATGAATTAATGAATCCTAAAACTTTAAAAAGAATCGCTTTAGGAAACTTTACTTCTATTTTACTAAGCAAAAAAAAGCACCTAACAACAACTTACAATAACGGTTTAAAAGTAATTGAAAATAATACTGTAACTGACATCCTTATAAACGCAAAAAAAGTAACTAGTATTAAATTAATCAACAATCAGTTTTGGATTACTTCTAAAGAAGATGGTATAGAAATTTTAGACACCAATTTTAACTTTATAAAAAGCATTAATAAATACAATACGCTAAAAACAAATCAAATAAACGCTGTTTTTCAAGATCTTCAAAAAAACATTTGGATTGCAACAAATAATAAAGGTTTGTATAAAATTAGAGGAAACAATAATGCTACTTTAAAACCTATTATCACCTTTCAAAATATAGACGTTGTATACAAATCGCTTGATAGTATTAATATTAACAACTACCCTAAAACATTACAGCTTAAACCAAACAAAAATCATTTATCTTTTAGTTTTAAGGCTATAAATATTAACAAACCAAAAGAAGTAGAATATCGCTATAAATTAAACAATGAATTTAGTCCATGGACTAAAAATAACTCAGTAAACTTTGCCAATTTAAATTCTGGAAACTATACTTTTACAGCACAATCTAAAATAGGAAAAATGAAAAGTGACCCTATTCATTTTCAGTTTTTTATTGATAAGCCTATTTATGAAAAAGAATGGTTTAGATGGAGTATTATTGGTGGATTACTTGTTCTACTTGGCGGTGTTACCTACTCATATATAAAAAAAGTAAAAGCTAAAAACAAAGCTAAAATTGAAAAACTACAATTAGAAAATCATTTGTTATCGCTTGAACAAAAAGCGTTGCAATTACAAATGAATCCGCATTTTATTTTTAATGTATTAAACGGAATAAAAGCTTTAGGTAATTCTAGAAATTCAATAGAATTGAATTCAACAATAAGCAAGTTCGCAACCCTTTTACGAGGAATACTTCATAACTCTAGGCAAGAAGAAATTAGTTTAACTGAAGAAATAACAACGCTGAAAAATTATTTAGAGCTAGAACAACAAATGAATTCAAATCCGTTTGAATATCAAGTTAACACAGATTTAAATATTGATCCTGACGAGATTTTAATTCCGCCAATGCTAATTCAACCCTTTATTGAGAACAGTATTAAACATGGTATTAAATCGATTAAAGATGGAAAGATTGTCATTAATTTTTCTATTAAAAACGATTTTCTACAATGTAGTATTACAGACAATGGTATAGGGTTAAACCAATCTAAACTCAATAAAAAAGCTAGCGATCATAATTCAATAGCTGTAGAAGTTACTAAGGAGCGTATTAAAAGCTTATCAAATAAAAATCTATTTACAATAAACGAAATCATTGAAAACAAAACTGTAATTGGCACAAAAGTATTTTTTAGAATCCCTTTAAAAACTGATTTTTAACATGAACAAACTAACAGCGATTATTGTTGAGGATATGCCTTCTGCTTTAGAAATGTTATATAACGACTTAACTACATTTCATTCAGAAATTGAAGTTATAGGTACTGCTAAAAGTGTTGTTGAAGCTTCCAAATTTTTAAGAAAACAACAGCCCGATATTTTATTTTTAGATATCATGTTAGGAGATGGTACTGGTTTTGATGTTTTAGAAATCTACCCAGATTTACAATCGAAAGTAATTTTTGTAACAGCTAGCGACGAATTCGCAATAAAGGCTTTTAAGTTTGCTGCTATCGATTATGTTTTAAAACCATATTCAAACAAAGATTTAACGAATGCTATAAACAAAGCTAAAAGTCAAATTAAACCAGATAAAGAACAATTAACGGTATTACAACAGTCAATTAATAGCCCAAATCAGCGCCCAAAGAAGATTTCTTTAAATACTTCTGATAAAATTGTTGTGGTTAATTTAGACGATATCGTCAGGTGTAAATCAGATAATAATTACACTGAATTTTTCATGAATGACGGACAAAAAATATTAGTAGGTAAAACGCTGAAATATTTTGCTGACATGTTAAAAGAGCTTGAATTCACAAGAGTTCATCAAAGTCATTTAGTTAATTTACAATACATTAAAGAATTTGTTAAATCTGATGGTGGTTATTTAGTTTTAAAAAATAAAACAACAATACCTGTTTCTGTTCGTAAAAAAAATGAAGTTCTTCAATTATTAGAAAAATTTTAATCACACTTTTAAATTCATTAAAAACTCCTGAAAAAAGTAAAGGTTTTTTCCTATTTATCTTATTATTACACTTCTTTTGTTAAATATTTACTAAAATTTTTACTACCTTAGTATTTACTAACAAGATTTTTATGGTTGCACTAAAACCTGAAAAAGGGAGATTATTAATCGCAGAACCTGCAATTTTAAATGACAACTCATTTAAGAGAGCTATTATTTTGCTTACTGAACATTCTAAAAGAAGTTCGGTTGGATTTATATTGAATCGCCCTTTAAAACATGTTTTAAGCGATTTAATTCCTGAAATCGATTGTGACTTTACAGTTTACCAAGGAGGGCCTGTAGAACAGGATAATTTGTATTTTGTTCATAAAGTGCCACATCTAATTCCTAACAGTATAGAAGTTGCTAATGGTATTTATTGGGGAGGTAATTTTGAGTTGCTAAAGAACCTATTAAATAACGGAAAACTTAAACCTACTGACATTCGGTTTTTCTTAGGATATTCTGGATGGGAAACCAATCAACTAGAAGATGAATTACACACTAGCTCTTGGTTTGTTTCTGAAAATGATTATGAGAATATCTTTTTAACAAATGATGAAACTTTCTGGAAAGATAAGCTGCTACAAAAAGGTGGTAAGTACAAGATTTGGGCTAATGCTCCAAGTGATATTCAAATGAATTAGCTTGTTACCATTAAGATATTCAAATTACTTTTTATTTTTTTCGTTATCTCAGAAGTAAACGTTTTTTTACGATAGTTTGTTACTGACTGAATTCCAATAATTGCATTGGTAATAAACACCTCATCTGCTTTTTGAATTTCGAAAGGAGAAATAACAGTCTCTTCGATAGTATAATCAGGATTCTTCTCTAAAATTTCTATTACCTTTTTTCTAACAACTCCTTTAATACAACCTTCGGTTAAAGCTGGAGTTTTAACTACATTATCTTTAATAATAAAAATGTTTCCATTTGTAGCCTCCACTACTCCTTTTCTTTCATTTAACAATACACAGTTATCTAAATCGTTCTCTTCTGCAAAAATTGCTGACAAGGTATTCAGCATTCTATTGTTTGTTTTTACAGTAGACAATAATCCTGAGTAATTATAAAAGTCTTTAAACAAATCAATCTTGTAAGTAGATTTTTCTTGATACTCTAATGATGAAACTTCAATTAAATAATCGATATCGTTAGATTTTGGATTATATAATCCGCCATCTTTTCTGTATACATTTAAACGAGCTCTAAAACTTCCTGAATCAGAAATAGATTTGGTAGTTTTTAAAATTTCTTCTTGTAAAAATTCCAATGTAAACTCCATCGGGATTTTCATACGAAGCATTCTCATAGATGCCATTAATCTAAAATAATGGTCTTCAAAAAAAACCACTTTTCCATTTACAACCTTTATGGTTTCAAAAATAGCATCACCGTATTTGAATGCTCTATTTTCGTTTGACAATTGTAACTCTTGGTTAGAAATTATTGCTCCGTTAAAATTTATCATTTATCAAAAAATTTGATTGCAAAATTACAATTTAGGTAATTAGTAGCCATAAAAAAACTCGACTAAATGTCGAGTTTTATTTTATCTTTATAAGTCTTAAGCACCTATATTATGCTTTAGCTGTTCTATTTGGTTTTCCCATAACATTTTTGCTTCTTCTACCTCATCTTCATCATCAGCAAAATCGGTAACCATTATAGATACATCTTTGGTTAATGAATCTACTTCTATTCTAAATTCAAAATAGCTTTCATCTCCCTCGCTTTCAGTCCATTTAAACTTTATACGTTCGTTTGTTTTTTTAGCAACTATTTTTGCTTCTTCATCAGAGTCGTCCCAAGTAAAAGTCATTACTTTTCCACGAGAATTAACTTTATCTGCAAACCACTCTTGTAAACCAGAAGGAGTTGCTAAATACTGATATAACATATTTGGTGAAGCATGCACCGGAAACTCTAATTCGTACTTAACTTTAGTCATTTCATTTTTTGTTGAGTTGCAATATATATATTTATTTTTTCAAAAAAAAATTCAAAAATTTCATTGTAAAAAAACAAAAAGTTTCTATATTTGCACCCGCATTCGGCGAGGTAGCTCAGTTGGTTAGAGCGCAGGATTCATAACCCTGAGGTCGGCAGTTCAAATCTGCTCTTCGCTACAAAACTCAAACTCAATAAGTTTGAGTTTTTTTTTGCTTAAATCTTAGTATACATTTTATAATGTGGACCAACTTTTTCAACAATAAATTCAGCTCCTATTTTAGCAAAACTTAGTTTTTCGTAGAATAAAACAGCTTCCTTTCGTGCATTACACCACAAAAAATCAATTTGTTTTTCTTTTAAAATAGCAACTGCCTTATTAATTATATGTTTTCCTAATCCTTTTCCTCTTGCTTTTGTTGTAGTAGCCATTCCCCTTAATTGATATTGGCTCCCCTTTAAAGATTCAATATCATTTTTCATAAATGTTGCAATACCAACTAATTCTTCTTCATAATAACCCCCTAAATGAAAAGTTTCTTTATCAAAATCTCCATCAAATTTATAAGGTAAATCAATATTCTTTCGCAATACCTCTAGCCTTATTTTGTAAGTATCTGCTGCGGTTATCTCTTTTACTGTTATCACTCTTTACTTTTTAAACTCTTATAAATAGTTGTTCTCATTTCTTTTGCCGAAATAAACCAACCTCCATATTCTTTTTTATACTCTTTTGTTATACTGCTATCGTTAGTAACCTCTTCTAAAGTTTTTCCAGCATCTATAGCTTTTTGAACTCTATCTCGTAAAGTAACTAACATTTTTTTATAAACCTTTAGCTCTTCTTTATTAGATAAACTTCTATGCCCTGGTATAATTTTAGTTTCATTGTCAGCAATCATTAAAACTTTATCTATCGATGCTATATACCCATCGATACTACCTCCACTATCTAAATCAATAAATGGAAATTTTCCTTGAAAATAAGTATCCCCCATATGTATCACATTACTTTTTGTAAAATAAATATGTGAATCTCCATCAGTATGTGCATTATGAACGTGTGAAACTAAAACATCTTCATTATTTATATGAAACATCATATCGTCTGTAAAAGTTATTACTGGCAAAGCTTCTTTCGATGAAGCTTTCTTTTTTCTTCCTCTTACAACTTGATTTGTACTCATTCTTTTACGAACGTTTTCATGAGATATAATTAAAAAACCTTCTTTTTTCATATTCTCATTTCCTCCTGTATGGTCTCCGTGCCAATGTGTATTAATCAAATAACTTAAAGGTTTATCTGTAATCTCTTTAATCTTATCGATTATCTTTTTGCTTAATGGAGCAAATTGATCATCAATCATAAAAACTCCATCATCACCTACAAACACCCCTATATTTCCTCCTTGACCTTGAAGCATATATATATTATCCGCTACTTTTTGAGATCTAATTTTAACTTCTCTATTTTGAGCTTCCATAATTAAATTAGTTACAAAGAATAAACTTATCGTTAGTAATATTTTAATTTTCATGATATTAGTTTTAAGTTTTGTTCGTCGATTTTCACACTATAAAATTACACTTTGTAAGTTACTATTTTACAATTTCAATTTTATATCTTTATGCTAAAATATTTTAAATGAGCATTAATTTTAGAGCAATAAATAAAGACGAAATACTCTCTATTCTTCCACTCTTACATAAAGCCAACACTACAACACCTCATGACATATTAAAAGAAAGAGTTTTAGAAATGGCTACTTATAACAATTATGAATGTGTTGGCGTATTTGATAATGATAAATTAATTGGTATTTCAGGGCTTTGGTATAGCGTTCGGCATTATTCTGGAAGAAGCGTAGAACCAGATCATGTAATTATTGACGATGCATATCGTGGTAAAAACATTGGAAAACAGTTTTTTAGCTGGATTTATGAATACACCAAATCTAAAGGTTATGAAGCAATTGAATTAAACACTTATACAGGCAACAGAAAGTCTCATAAATTTTATTATAATGAAGGATTTGAAATCTATGGTTTTCATTTTGTGAAAGTTATAAGAGATGATCAAAAATTTTATTAATTTTATTGCAAATTCTATTGCAAATTCTATAAACTATTTTATATTTGCAACCGCTTTAAATAAGAGTTAACACCTTAATTATAGCAAAAATCTTTACCATGCGAGAGTAGCTCAGTTGGTAGAGCGTCAGCCTTCCAAGCTGAATGTCGCCAGTTCGAACCTGGTCTCTCGCTCAAGTCTTTAGAAGATAGACTTTAAAAATCTTTATTTACCAATGCGAGAGTAGCTCAGTTGGTAGAGCGTCAGCCTTCCAAGCTGAATGTCGCCAGTTCGAACCTGGTCTCTCGCTCAAGTCTTTAGAAGATAGACTTTAAAATCTTTATTTACCAATGCGAGAGTAGCTCAGTTGGTAGAGCGTCAGCCTTCCAAGCTGAATGTCGCCAGTTCGAACCTGGTCTCTCGCTCAAAAAAAACCGAAACATTTGTTTCGGTTTTTTTTATTTCTATTAATTAAGTTTCAATTTATCTCCAAAGAAAAATAAACCTACAATTATCGCTCCTATAATTCCTATCATTAAAGAATTATTACTAATAACACTTGGTCTTAATAGCAAGGTTAATACATACCCTCCAATTGCTCCACCTAAATGAGCTGAATGACCAACATTACCTAACTGCTTTTTCATTCCATAAATAGAATACAATAAATACCCAATTCCGAAAATATATCCTGGTAAAGGAATTGGAATCGGTAACATTATTAATTCCATATCTGGATATAACATAATTGCCGAAAAAACAATTCCAGAAACCGCACCTGAGGCACCTACAGCACTATAATACGCTTCTCTTTTATGCTGATATAGAGAATACATACTTCCTGCAATCAAACTTCCGAAATAGATTAATATAAAATTGACTGTCCCAAAACTTGACACTACTACTTTACCAAACAAATACAATGCATACATATTGAACCCTAAATGAATCCAATCTACATGCAAAAAACCTGAAGTTAACATTCGTAATTTATCTCCATTCAATATTCTTTGGACCTGAAATTTATAGCGATCAAAAAAAACAACATCGTTAAAACCTTTGTAAGAAACTAAAACATTGGCCACTATAATTATTAAAATAATCTGACTCATAACTTTTTAAATATCCACAAACATAAACAAAAGTTAATAAAGTAAATCATTGATAATTTAATACGATATTTGCATTTTAAATTTAAAATATGAAGTTTTTAACTTTCGCAATTGTTTATCCTATTATTTGGTTAATCTCAAGATTACCAATGAGAGTTTTATATATTTTTTCTGATTTTTTCTTCTTTATCCTCTATTATATTGTTGGTTATAGAAAAAAAGTAGTTGAGAAAAACTTGACGATGGTTTTTCCAGAAAAGAACAGTCAAGAAATTAAAAAATTACAGAAAAAATTCTTCAAGCATTTTGTTGACTTAATTTTTGAAAGTATTAAATCTTTTACCATTTCAGAAAAAGAAATACTTAAGCGTTATACCTATAAAAACCCTGAACTAATAAACAATCTTTCTAAACAAGGAAAAAGCATAGCTTTAGTTGGTGCACACCAAGCAAACTGGGAATGGTCAATCACCCTACCTCTTGTTTTAGATATTCCGGTTTTTGGTGCTTACACTAAACTAAAAAATAAGTATTTTGAAAAGAAAGTAAAAGAGTCAAGAACAAAATTTGGAGTTATTGGCTATAAAACTACCGAAACTGTAAAAGGTATTCACAAAAACTACATAAACAAAATACAAGGCTTATACATCTTATTAAGCGACCAATCTCCAAGATTAGGAAAAACACATTATTGGTCTAAATTTTTAGGTGTTAAAGTCCCTATACACACTGGAGCCGAAATGTTAGCTAAAAAATACGATTTAGCTGTTGTTAACTATGCCGTAAAGAAAATTAAAAGAGGTTATTTTGAAACTGAATTTGAATTAATAACCGACAGCCCTAAAGAATTTGATAATTATCTAATAACTGATAAATACCTAGAAATAACAGAAAGAAATATTAAAGCACAACCTGAATGTTATTTATGGACTCATAACCGCTTTAAGCATAGAAATAAATACGACCAATGGTTGGAGATGAGAAAAAATTCTCGAAAATAAAATTGATAATTATTTATACAAAAAAAGCTTTCTCAAATTGAGAAAGCTTTTTGCTTTTGGGTGAATGATGGGATTCGAACCCACGACCCTCGGTACCACAAACCGATGCTCTAACCAACTGAGCTACAATCACCATTTTAATTGCGAGTGCAAATATAAGATAGATTTTAATATTTGCAAAATATTTTTTTAAATTAATTTACTTAAATTTTCAACTGCCACATAACGTTCTGAGGTAAAGCCTTCTGCAAAATCAACATTTATTAACCTTCCTAAGTCTCTTGCTCTATACTCTATGCTATCGGTAAAATTTTTACTTGTAATTGGTGTTTCTGGCTCGTTACTCTTAGGATCAAAAAACTGCGAAGAGTATGCAAAAACCGAAGCTATTTTTTTATCCATAAAACCAGTTACATCAACCACAAAATCTGGTTCAATATTTTTCCATTGAATATAATGATATACTTGCTTAGGTCTCCATTTTTCTTGTTGAATTCCATCTAATTCAGTCTCAATTTTCATTAAACCACTTAAAAAACAAGCATTAGATACCACATTACTCCCTTTTGGATGATCAATATGTCGATCGTCAATCGCATTACACAACACAATTTCTGGTTGGTATTTACGTATCATTTTTATGATTTCTAATTGATGTTCTTTATCATTCACAAAGAACCCGTCAGCAAAACCTAAATTTTCTCGAACCGAAACTCCTAAAATTTCGGCAGCCTTTGCCGCTTCTTTATCTCTTAATTCAGCAGAACCTCGCGTACCAAGTTCTCCACGAGTTAAATCAACAATACCTACTTTTTTTCCTAAGGAAATTTCTTTTGCAATGGTAGCTGCACAACCTAATTCAACATCATCTGGATGCGCACCAAAAGCTAATATATCTAGTTTCATAAATCGTATATAATAACAGCTAATTTACTAATTCTATTTAGACCTTAACTGTTTTCCATTTTCCTTTTTTAAACAACCAAATCCCAATAACAGCAATTAATATTTCTGCTAATGTAATAGCCGAAAATACTCCTACAGGACCATAATCTAAAGTTATTGCCATTATATAAGCAAACGGCAACTGAAACAACCAAAAACAAATAAAATTAATATATGTTGGTGTTTTGGTGTCTCCTGAACCATTAAACGATTGTATTACTACCATTCCGTATGCATAAGCAATATAACCTGCTGCTATAATTTGTAAACACAATGCTCCGTTTTTAACCACTTCTGTATTTTCTGAAAACCAGTTTAAAAATGTTGGCGCTAAAAAAAGATAAACTACAGAAACTAACCCCATAAAATAAGCACAATACTTACTTGTAATCCATACAGATTTTTCAGCTCTATCTGGTTGATTTGCTCCTAAATTCTGCCCTACTAAAGTAGCTGCAGCATTACTCATACCCCATGCTGGCATTAAGGTAAACATCATAATACGAATAGCAATGGTATACCCAGCTAACACTTCACTACCAAATTCTGACATGATACGCATTAAAAATACCCAACTGGATGTACCAATTAAAAACTGACCAATACCACCTAAAGAAACTTTAATTAGATTAATCATTACAGATACTTTAATTACTAAATCTTTAACTGCTATTTTTATTTTTCCTGCGCCAAAAAACAACACTAATAATTGCAATACTACTGCAGTACCTCTACCAATTGTAGTTGCTATAGCAGCTCCTTCTACTCCATACGCAGGAATTGGTCCTAAACCGAAGATAAAAATTGGATCTAAAACAATATTCAAACCGTTTGATAAAATCAACGTCCACATAGCAATTGAAGCATTTCCTGCTCCTCTAAAAATTGCATTGATTAAGAATAATAACATTACAGTTATATTCCCTCCCAATAACACTCTTGTATATCCATAACCCTCAGCAATTAAATCTGGCTCTCCACCCATTAATTGCAATATTTCTTTCGGGTATAAAATTCCCACTATACTTATTAAAATAGAAATAAATACACCTAGAAATATAACTTGTACCGCAGTTTCATTGGCTCCTTTTGCATCTTTTTCTCCTGTTCTACGAGCCACTAAAGCAGTTGCCGCCATACTTAATCCGATAGCTACAGCATACACTAACGTTAGTACAGATTCTGTTAAACCTACAGTAGCTACAGCATTTACACTTACTCTAGATACATAAATAATATCCACCAGAGCGAATATTGATTCCATTAACATTTCTAAAATCATAGGAATTGCTAACATAAAAACAGCTTTATGTATGCTACCTTGTGTAAAATCTTGTTGTTTACCTAAAACGGCGTCTTTAAAAAGGGAAAATATATTTTGTTTTGAAGTTTGATTATTTTCAGTCATTATAAATTATTTAATACAATAAATTACCCGAGAAAAATCTCAGGCTAATTGGGAGTTGCAAAGAGTACAACTAATATGGAAGTGGACTTAAACAATCATAAGATTACAAATATGCAAAAAATATTTTTAATGAATTTCTATGACAGAAAATCAATATCTTCGTACTATGATTAAGATTGCCATTATTGGAGGCGGCAATGTAGCTAGCCATTTAACTAAAACTTTTCATGAAACTAAAGAAGTTTCATTAGTGCAGGTATACGCTAGAAACATTGCACAGATTGAGCATTTAAAACATCATACTTCTATTACCAATAGTCTAGAACTATTAATAGATGCTGATGTATATATTTTGGCTGTTTCTGATGATGCAATTCCTGAAGTTTCCTCTAAAATTAATGGAAACCATTTGGTAGTTCATACTTCTGGGAGTGCTTCTTTAGAATCTCTTCAAAACAAAGGACGAAAAGGAGTATTTTATTTACTCCAGAGTTTCTCAAAAGGTAAAACTGTAAATTTTAACGAAATCCCTTTTTGTTTAGAAGCTGAAAATAAAAAGGATCTTAAATTATTAGAAACTTTAGCAAAATCAATTGGATCAAAAATATACCATATCGATTCTAAACAACGAAAAAGTTTACACGCAGCTGCTGTTTTTGTAAACAACTTCACGAATCATATGTATAAAATTGGTGCTGACATTTGCAAAGAACACCAAGTTCCTTTTGAAGTATTGCAACCTTTAATTCAAGAAACTGCATTAAAAATAAAAGAACTCACACCAGAAGCTGCACAAACAGGTCCTGCAAAAAGAAATGATCAAGAAACAATCCAAAATCATTTAAAACTGCTTAACAAAAAGCAACAAGAAATTTACCTACTTATTACAAAATCAATCCAAAACAATGGAGAAAAGTTATAAAGAAATACTACCTCAAATAGATACTTTTATTTTTGATGTAGACGGAGTTTTAACCAACGGAATTGTAACCGTTTTTCCTGATGGTCAACTGGTACGTCAAATGAATATTAAGGACAGCTATGCTTTAAGAGCTGCAGTAAAAGCTGGGTTTAGAATATGTATTATATCTGGTGGTAAAAACGAAGGTGTTCGTACGCGTTTAAGCAACCTCGGTATTGACGACATTTATTTAGGTGCTCACGATAAAATTAAACAATATAACGAGTTCGTTGAAAAATACAATCTTAATCCAGAAAATATCGCATATATGGGTGATGATATTCCTGACTACCCTGTAATGAAACTAGTTGGAATGCCTTGCTGCCCTAATGATGCTGCTAGAGAAATACAACAAGTATCTATATATATTTCTGATAAAACTGGTGGTAATGGTTGCGCTCGTGATATTTTAGAGCAAGTATTGCGCGTACAAGGAAAATGGGACAGCAACTTTGATGCACAATAAGATTAATTGGAATAATTTTTGAACCTCAATTTTATTAAACTCTAAACAATGAAAAAAATATTTTACACCCTTTTATTAATTATCATATCAACCTCTATCAATGCACAAACTATTTTTGGAAAATGGGAAAACCGCGATGAAGAAACCAATAAAGTTGATTCTGTAATTGAAGTTTACCAAAAAGAAGGTAAAGCTTACGCTAAAATTATTGAAATTACTGATAAAAACAGACAAGATGCCTTATGTGATAAGTGTAGCGGAAAACGCAAAAACAACCCTATTTTAGGGATGAATATTTTAACGGGATTAAAAAAAGATGGTGATGAATGGTCTGGTGGAAAAATTTTAGACCCCAAAAACGGAAAAGAATACAAGTGTTATATTAAACTTGACAATAGCAACAAGTTAAAAATTCGAGGATATATTGGTTTTGCTGCCTTTGGTAGAACTGCTTATTGGTATAGAAAGAAATAACTTTTTATTCCTCATTCATATTTAAACTCGGCTTTTTAGTCGAGTTTTTTTTATTCTGTTAAGTGCTATTACAAATAACACACGTATTTTATGATTATTCATAATTATTATTTTTAAATTAATTCTAATAAAAAACTACCTCACAAATTAATGTAAAGTAGTCTACTTTATTTTTATTTAATACCCACTCCTTTGTTCTCTAATTCTGGATCAACAGAAATGAAATATTACATAAATTTAGTGTGCCCCTAATTTATTCACTCTAATTTTTTAATTAAAAAACTTAATATAATCGTAAATAGTACTGGAATCCCTACTATTAAAGGAGTTTTATGCCAGCGTATATCTAAATTTAAAAAACCTTCTGAACACCCTTTTAAAAATAGAGTTAAAGCAAAAATACATAGATAAAGTAAAAATAGAATATAAATATAATTAATTATTGAATGAAGTATTTTTTTCATTTTACAAATACTGCTTTATTAAATCACTAGGTACACAATGACTAGGGTTAGCAAATTTATATTTCCATCTTTTATTAGGTACATAATCTTCAAGGTCTATTTCATCAAAATAACTAACAAAAAGATTAGAATCAAAATCAATATAAAATAAGAAAACATCTTCTAAATTGTATTTCTCTATATCACCCTTTTTTAACTCTATCAAATCAACTTTAATAGCATTTAAAAAATCTTCTATATTAGATTTATCTACATTAAGAATATTATCTCTAAATACAGATTCCCATTCATTTGGGTCATAAATAGGATCATATTTTTTATGGTTTAATATCCAATAAGCAATAGGCATTAAATAAAAATTGAGCTTATCATTAAATTTAATACAACCAAACAAATAATCTTGTTCTATTTTCTTTTCTATATCCATATTAATTATTCTCTTTTTAGGTACATTATAAACTTACTTAGCACCAGATAAAAACTACCAGAAACAGTGAAACAAATACACTACCAAGGTATTTTATCCCAATAACAATTAGTACAACTATACAAACTATCTGGTACAGGTTTATTTATTAACAATTTATTATACCAAGAATATTCAGTGTTAAATTCAACTAAAAAACACCTTCCAAAAAATTCTTTTTCAAAATATTCTTCATTTTTCTTAGCAAGAAAACCAGACAAACTATGCCCACCTTCTTTGATCTCTCCTTTTTTATTAACATATTCATACATAAGTTTATTAGAAGTCTTAAAGCCATTGTGGTAACTTAGTATTCTTCCTATTGTATATAGTTTTTTTTTGACCTTATCTTCTTCAATTTCTTTTCTGATTAAAAACCTATTAAAAAAAAAGGTTATAGCTAAAAAAATTAACACTAATAAAATAACAGTTGTTCTATCTATTTTAATTCTCATTAATATAAAAGTATTTTATTTTTACAATAAGCACCAATAATGAAATACATATTTAATGAATATAATTTACATTTCAAAAATTGATACCTCTAAGTAAAAAGTGATACCTTTTAATACTCCTAAAAGGCATATTTTTATTAAATCATAATGACAAATTGTAATATAAAGAGCAATTAAAACAAGTTATAAACCTTACGAAATATAAGAAAACAAAAAAGCCTCACTAATTAAAGTGAAGCTTTAAGTGAGCCCTGGAGGATTCGAACCTCCGACCGCCTCCTTAGAAGGGAGGTGCTCTATCCAGCTGAGCTAAGAGCCCGTAGTTTTTATGTTTCTACGAAAACAGTGTCGGGGTGGCAGGATTCGAACCTGCGACCTCCGCGTCCCAAACGCGGCGCGATAACCGGGCTACGCTACACCCCGAATGGTTATCTTATTGCGGAGAGACAGGGACTCGAACCCTGGCGACAGTTACCCGTCGACAGATTAGCAATCTGCTCCATTACCACTCTGGCACCTCTCCTTGCAAACAAAAACTCATCAAACAATGAATTAAAAATTGCGAGTGCAAATCTATAACTATTTATATGTTTTCACAAGCTTTTTTTATAAAATTTTTAGCTAATCTGGGTACTCTACTCGTAAGTGATAGATATTCATCAACTTACTTTTAATAATTTTTTTAATTTTTTCTATTTCTCTAAAAGTTATATCCGAATTTCGGAACTGATTATCGCTTTTTTGCTTTTCTACTATTCGATCTATCAACTCATCAATTGATTGCGCTGTTGGGTTTTTTAAACTCTTTGAAGCAGCTTCTGCGGCATCACACATCATTAAAATAGCTGTTTCTTTTGAAAAAGGAATAGGTCCTTGATATTGAAACTTCTTTTTATCAACTTCTTCCCCTTCTACACTATTCTCTTTTTCTTTTTTATAAAAATAATACGTTACACTTGTTCCGTGGTGCGTTCTAATAAAATCAATAATTCTATCTGGCAACTTGTGCTTCTTCGCTATTTCAATACCATTAATTACATGATCTAAAATTATTCGAGCGCTATCTTGAGGTAATAAATCATTATGAGGGTTTACTCCTGTAGATTGATTTTCGGTAAAATACATTGGATTCACCATTTTACCTATATCATGATACAACGCTCCTGTACGAACCAACATAGAGTTTGCCCCTATCTCATTAGCTGCAGCCTCTGCTAAATTTGCTACTTGCATGGAATGCTGAAAAGTCCCTGGTGCTTTTTCATTTAAATCTCTTAATAATTTAGAGTTAGTGTTTGACAATTCTAACAAAGTTACATCAGACACTAACCCGAAAATCTTCTCATAGAAATAAATAAAGAATACCGATAAGAAAGATAACATTCCGTTAGCTGCGAATAGCCCAAAATATAACCAGTTAATTTTATCCGCATTCCCCTCTTTTAAAATAGAAAATGCAAAATAGGTTATCATATAAATCAACGTAATTTGACCAATTGACATGAATAAACTAGCTCGTTTATATAATTCTGACACTGTTAATATTGTTACTATTCCTGCAATAATATTTAAGTAGATAAATTCAAAACTATTTGGAACAATAAAACCTAATAACAAAACTGTTAATACATGCGTAAACAATCCTAAGCGAGCATCGAAAAAAGCTTTCAAAACAATCGGCAAAATACTTAATGGCACAACATATAAGTACTCAGAATTATACTTAACAACCATTGTTTGCACAAAAATCATTAAGAAAATATTGAAAAATATAAAAGTTACCTTGTTATTATCATTAAAGATTTCAAATCTATATTTCTCCAAGAAAAGCAGCAGCATTAATAAGGCCAAGGCTACCAAAATAGTGTACCCGAAAATAATCCAATTTCTATTTGACTTTGTCCAGGTTTGAGAGCTAGATGCAACTTCGTAAGATTTTAAAACATTTAATTTTTTCCCTTCAACAATATCTCCTTTAGAAATGATTAATTCACCTTTAGAAACTTTACCTTTTGCATAAGAAATAGCCTTTAAAACCTCATTAAGTTCTTTCTCGCTATATTTAATATCGTAAGTTACATTTGGTTTTAAAGTTTCAGACAAACCACTTAAAACTATACGTTGTTGATCAGAAGTAAGATCTTCAACTTTTTTATTTACAAAATTTAAGATTTGATTAGATTGGATTAATCTTGAGAAAGAAACATCATTAATCGAATTTCCTTTTCGTAAGATTACAACATCAGTTTTATTTGCTTTAAAGATACTGGCATCATCAATAAATCCGAATCTATATATATCATTAATAATATTATCTCCTTGACTTTTTAAAAATTTAATATTTGTCGCTGATAAAGAATCTAAAGCTTCAATTTTAGTATTAAAATCTGTTAGCACCTGATTTTTAATCGCTGTATCTACAACAAAATACTTTTTTATATTAGCTTCAACTTCTGCTTTCTCTTCAGCTACTTCTTCTTCAGTTTTTTGAACAGCAAAATCAAATGGTGCATATAAATTATCATATTGCCATGGTTTTCCTTGACCAAAATCATATTTAAACTGCCCTCCTTTAGGGAATAAGTACACAATTGAAACAACAGTTATTAGGAACAATAATACTTTGTAGATTATTGCATTATTTTTATACAATTTATTAATAAAATCGTTCATTTTTCACATTTAAAAATGTAAATATAACCTTTATCTATTATTTGAGTACTTGTTATAAAATGGTTATTTTCGCAATACAAATTTTAATACAATACACTCAATATATGAAAGAAGTAGTTATAGTATCGGTTGCAAGAACTCCAATAGGTAGTTTTTTAGGAACTTTATCAACTACACCTGCACCAAAATTAGGTGCTGTAGCAATTAAAGGAGCCTTAGATAAAATTAACTTAAAACCAGAAATGGTTGAAGAAGTTTATATGGGAAATGTAGTTTCTGCTGGTTTAGGTCAAGCACCTGCTCGTCAAGCAGCTATTTTCGCTGGAATTCCTGATACTGTACCTTGCACTACTGTAAATAAAGTATGTTCATCGGGTATGAAATCTATCATGCTAGCTGCTCAGGCAATTGCTTTAGGAGATGCTGAAATTGTTGTAGCTGGAGGTATGGAAAATATGAGTATGATTCCTCATTATCAACATGCGAGATCTGCGACTAAGTTTGGTCCTGTTAAAATGGAGGATGGAATGCAAAGAGATGGATTAGTTGATGCTTACGAAAAAGTAGCTATGGGTGTTTGTGCTGATGAATGTGCCACTGAATATGAGTTTTCTAGAGAAGATCAAGATGCTTTTGCTATCGAATCTTACAATCGTTCTGCTAAAGCTTGGAGCGAAGGTAAATTTGCAGATGAAGTTGTTCCTGTTGAGATACCTCAACGTCGTGGAGAACCAATTATTTTTTCTGAAGATGAAGAATATAAAAATGTAAAAATGGAAAAGATTCCTGCTTTACGTGCTGCTTTTACAAAAGAAGGAACTGTTACCGCTGCAAATGCTTCAACGATTAATGATGGTGGAGCTGCTTTGGTATTAATGTCTGCTGACAAAGCTGCTGAATTAGGAATTACTCCATTAGCAAAAATCAAAGGATATGCTGATGCTGCTCATGAGCCAAAATGGTTCACTACAGCGCCAGCTAAAGCTTTACCTAAAGCATTAGCCAAAGCGGGAGTATCAATTGACGATGTTGACTATTTTGAACTAAATGAAGCATTTTCTGTTGTAGGTTTAGCAAACATGAAAATATTAGGGTTATCTCCTGAAAATGTAAATGTAAATGGGGGTGCTGTTTCTTTAGGACACCCATTAGGGGTTTCTGGAGCAAGAATCATTATTGCTTTAACATCAATATTAAAACAAAATAACGCTAAAATTGGAGCTGCTGGTATTTGTAACGGTGGTGGTGGTGCTAGCGCAATGGTAATTGAAAGAGTTTAATCTTTAATAAATCTATCAATGCCTTTCGGAATTTGTAATCTAAGTATTGTTCCTTTACGACTTGAACCAACTGATACATCAGAGATGGTCAATCAGGTTGTTTTTGGTGAGCATTTTGAAGTTTTAGAAAAGACTAAAAAATGGAGTAAAATTCGTTTAGCTTTCGATAACTACGAAGGTTTTATCGACAATAAACAGTACGAGGATATTTCTGAGAAAGATTATCAAGGTTTATCACTAGAAACTAAAAATTATGCTGGTGAGTTAATTGATTTTATTACTGACAATAATAACAACTTAACTACAATTCCTTTAGGAGCTAAACTTCCTTTTTTGAAAGGAAATAGTATTCAGATTAACAATACTTCGTATTTATATGAAGGAAAAGTATGTAATCAACAATTACCTAAATCAACAATTGTAGAAACAGCTTTTCTATTTTTAAATGTTCCTTATTTATGGGGAGGTAAATCTCCTTTTGGCATTGATTGTTCTGGATTTACACAAACCGTATATAAATTATGTGGCTACAATCTTTTACGCGATGCAAAAGAACAAGCTACTCAAGGTGAAGTGTTAAGTTTTATTGAAGAAAGTGAACCTGGTGATTTAGCTTTTTTTGATAATGAAGAAGGAGTAATTACCCATGTAGGTATTATTATGAATGACTATAATATTATCCATGCACATGGAAAAGTTCGTATAGACAAACTAGATCATAGCGGTATTTACAATGTTGACACAAATCAACACTCTCATAAACTTAGAGTAATTAAACGATTTATTTAACTAAAATAAACGCAAAGCATAAAAAAAACCGAAACAAATGTTTCGGTTTTTTTATAACTAAACTAAAGACTATTTCATCGACTTATACAAATCTCTATATTCTTTAGCTTTATCTTCCATTTCTAAAACTTCATATAGATTCATTAAAGTTTTAACAGTATCAATATTCCTATTTAAACCATCTGCTTTTTCTAAAAATGGTAAAGCTTCTTTATAAACTTCTTTTTGCTTTAAAGCCAATTCATCATACTTTTTAAAGTTAGATAAATTCTTATTCATTTCCTCTACAATTGCTTTATCCTTATCTAAAACAACCACTGCTAAATTCATATAAGCATCTCCATAATCTGGTTTTAATTCAGTTGCTTTTTGATAATATTTTTTAGCATCCTCCATTCTCCCTTGATTAAAGTTAACCACTCCTAAATTATAGTATAAAGTAGGATTCTCTGGATCTAATGCGATTGCTTCACTCATTAACTCACCAAATTTATCCATTTTCTCAAGCTTAATATACATATCAGCTTCATTTAATAATAGATTTAAATCTTTAGGATTCGCTTTTCTTGCTTCAGCTAAAGCAGCAATAGCTTCATCAGTTTTTCCCTGCTCTTTTAATATTAAAGCTATATTCTTAACAATTGTAGCTGTCTTAGATTCTGATGATTTAGTTTCAGGCTTTAAATAATTACCAGTTTTAACCATTAAATCTCGTTGTTGTTTTGACCCAAGATTCTCAACCTTACCTGTAGCTTTATTCGTTGCCACATATTGAGTTTCAACACCTGTATAACCAATTCTTCTTAATTCTTTATAATATTTGATTGCAGCATCATACTCTTTTGCTTGAGTTGCAGCAATAGCAGCATTATATGCAAAAGAGGTATCCTTAGGACTTAACATATATGTCAAATAAAAGTTATCAGCAGCATTTTTATAATCTTTTTTATTATTATATAAATCAACTGCTTTATTTGACACTTCTTGTATCATTTGATTCAAAATAGGAGCAGCCTCTCCTGAATACTTCTTTTCTTTCATTGCCAATAAAGCATTCAAAGCTTCCGCTGCATTCTTATAGTCTTTTTTAGCTGATAAAGCTTTTCCTTTTAAAAAGTAAAATTTTGATTTGTATTTATCATCACCCATCATCACAGCACCTTCAACAGAATTTAAAGTGTTAATAGCTGAAGTAAAATCTTGCTTCTTTATTGCTTTTTCTGCTGTTTTTAATTCCGATTTTTGAGCCATTAATCCTAATGACACAAATCCTAATGAAAGAGCTAATATTTGTTTTTTCATTTTTAGTATGATTTTTATTTATTGTTGTTCTTGATTTTCGTTAGTACCATTTTCAATTTCCGTGCCATTTTCATTTTCTTCTTCTTCATGCATTACTTTTGCTACAGCAGCAATACTATCGCTATCCTTAATATTAATCAATCGAACACCTTGTGTAGCACGTCCCATTACACGCAAATCTTCAACTGCCATACGAATTGTTAATCCTGATTTATTTATAATCATTAAATCATTTGAATCGTCAACATTTTTAATAGCTACTAACTTTCCTGTTTTTTCTGAAATATTTAAAGTCTTAACCCCTTTTCCTCCACGGTTCGTTACACGATAATCTTCTAATTTAGAACGCTTACCATATCCTTTCTCAGACACCACTAAAATATTGCTATCCATATCATTAACAGCAACCATACCAACTACTTCGTCCTTGTCATGTGAAAGAGTAATACCTCTAACTCCTGATGCAGTTCTACCCATAGGACGAGTTTTAGCTTCTTCAAAACGAATAGATTTACCAGACTTTAATGCTAGCATCACTTGGCTATCTCCAGTAGTTAATTTTGCCTCTAAAAGCTCATCCCCTTCTTTGATAGTAATCGCGTTAATTCCGTTTGTTCTTGGACGAGAATATTGTTCTAAAGAAGTTTTTTTAACCTGACCTTTTTTAGTAGCCATGATTACATAATGACTATTGATATAATCTTCGTCTTTTAAATCTTGAGTAACTAAGAATGCTTTTACTTTATCATCTGGTTCGATATTGATTAAGTTTTGCATTGCTCTACCTTTCGTATTCTTACCTCCTTCTGGAATTTCATATACACGCATCCAAAATACTTTTCCTTTTTGTGTAAAGAACATCATATATTGGTGGTTTGTACCAATAAATAAATGCTCTAAGAAATCTTCGTTACGAGTAGTTGCTCCTTTTTGACCACGTCCTCCTCTATTCTGAACTTTATATTCATCTAAATTAGTACGTTTTACATATCCTGCATGAGAAATAGTAACTACTACTTTATGATTTGGAATCATATCTTCGATTCTCATATCTCCACCTGCATATTCAATATCAGAACGGCGCTCATCACCATATCTATCTCTAATATGAATTAACTCATCAGTAATAATTTGATAACGCCTTGATTCGTTAGATAAAATATCTTTTAAATCAGCAATCGTTTTCATTATCTCATCAAACTCAGCACGTAACTTATCTTGCTCTAATCCTGTTAACTGACGTAAACGCATTTCAACGATCGCTTTTGCTTGAATTTCAGTTAATTCAAAACGCTCAATTAATTTCTCTCTTGCCTCATCTGCATTATTTGAACCACGGATAATTGCAATTACTTCATCAATATTATCTGATGCAATAATTAGCCCTTCTAAAATATGCGCTCTCGCTTCTGCTTTCTTTAATTCAAATTCTGTTCTACGAACAACAACTTCATGTCTATGCTCAACGAAATAGTGAATTAATTGCTTTAAGTTTAATTGCTCTGGACGTCCATTTACTAATGCAATATTATTTACACTAAAAGACGTTTGAAGCTGTGTATACTTAAATAACTTATTTAAAACAATATTAGGAATAGCGTCACGCTTTAAAACGTATACAATACGCATTCCTTTTCTATCGGACTCATCACGAATATTCGCAATCCCTTCTAACTTTTTATCATTTACTAACTCTGCAGTTTTCTTAATCATTTCTGCTTTGTTAACCTGATAAGGAATTTCAGTTACGATAATACATTCACGTCCCTTAACTTCTTCAATAGTAGCTTTAGCACGCATCACAATACGTCCACGCCCCGTATGGAAAGCGTCACGCACACCATCGTATCCATAAATCGTACCTCCAGTAGGGAAATCAGGTGCTTTAATGTGTTGCATTAACTCATCAATCTCAATATCTCTATTTTCGATATAAGCAATAGTACCATTTACAACTTCTGTTAAGTTGTGAGGCGCCATATTTGTTGCCATACCTACTGCAATACCAGATGCTCCGTTTACTAATAAATTAGGAATACGAGTTGGTAAAACTGTTGGCTCTTGTAAAGTATCATCAAAGTTTAATTTATGATCTACAGTATCTTTTTCTATATCAGCTAACATATCTTCTGATATCTTCTGCATTCTAACCTCCGTATAACGCATTGCTGCTGGAGAATCACCATCAACAGAACCAAAGTTACCTTGACCATCTACCATCATATAACGCACACTCCAATCTTGAGCCATACGAACCATAGAGTCATAAACCGAAGTATCTCCATGTGGGTGATACTTACCTAATACTTCTCCAACAATTCTTGCTGACTTTTTATATGCTCCTGTAGCTTTAATACCTAACTCATGCATTCCAAATAAAACCCTTCTGTGTACTGGTTTTAAACCATCTCTCACATCTGGTAATGCTCTTGATACAATTACCGACATCGAATAATCGATGTACGCGGATTTCATTTGCTCTTCAATGTTGATAGGAATCAACTTTTCGCCATCTGCCATATATATTTTTTTAAAATATTAGTACTCATTTTCGTCAAAAAAGTGAATTTTACACACGATAAAACTCACTTTTAAAATGCGCTTAAAAAAGCCGCATTTTCTAAAACATTGCAAGATACTATAATACCTATTTATACACAAAAAATATCCACACTCTTTTACCTCTACTTATTAACAATTTCAATGCTTTTTTAAACATTATTTCATCGTCAGAATGTCAGTTAAAAACTATTGGCATCTTTTTTGTAATTTTTAAGAAAAAAACTTACTAACTTTACACATATACAAATTTATTTTATGGACGATAATTTTTCACCACAAGTTAGAGATGTAATCACTTTTAGTAAAGAAGAAGCCCTACGTTTAGGTCACGACTTTATTGGAACTGAACATCTACTGTTAGGTTTGATACGTAAAGGAGACGGAAAAGCCATCGAGATATTAACTACTTTTGATGTAGATTTAGATTTGGTGCGCAATAAATTAGAAAAATTAAATCCGACAACTCCCTCAATAGCAAGCGTAGAAAAAAAGAGCTTGCACCTTACAAGACAAGCAGAGAAAGCTATAAAAACAACGTTTTTAGAAGCTAAACTATATCAGAGTGACTCGATAGATACTGCTCATTTACTATTATGCATTTTGCGTAATGAAAATGACCCTACAACTAAGTTACTCCAAAAATATGATGTAGATTATGAGCAAGCTAAAGCATTGTATAAACAACTTCATATAGAAGACAACTATAATTCTCCAACTGCTGAAACTCCATCAGAAGGTGAATTTCCTGAAGAAAAGTCAAATCCTTACGGGCAACAAAACCCTAAAGGAAAACAAGCTAAAAAATCTAAGACACCTGTTTTAGATAATTTTGGTCGTGATTTAACTGCTTTAGCAGAATCAGGAAAGTTAGATCCAGTTGTTGGACGAATTAAAGAGATTGAACGTGTTTCTCAGATTCTAAGTAGAAGAAAGAAAAACAATCCAATGTTAATTGGAGAACCAGGTGTTGGTAAATCTGCCATCGCAGAAGGTTTAGCATTACGAATTGTTAACAGAAAAGTTTCAAGAATTTTATTTGACAAACGCATCGTTTCTCTTGATTTGGCAAGTTTAGTTGCTGGAACAAAATACCGTGGACAATTCGAAGAAAGAATGAAGGCGTTAATGAATGAACTTGAAAAGAATGAAGATATCATTTTGTTTATCGATGAAATTCATACCATAGTTGGTGCCGGAGGAGCAACAGGCTCTTTAGATGCATCAAACATGTTAAAACCAGCTTTAGCTAGAGGAGAAATTCAATGCATTGGAGCCACAACACTAGATGAGTACAGAACAAATATCGAAAAAGATGGAGCACTAGAACGTCGTTTTCAGAAAGTAATTGTTGACCCAACAACAGTAGAAGAAACAATTCAAATCTTACACAATATTAAAGGTAAATACGAAGCACACCACCATGTTACTTTTACCGATGAAGCTATTGAATCATGTGTAAAACTAACGAATCGCTATATGACGGATCGTTTTTTACCAGACAAAGCTATTGACGCTTTAGATGAAGCTGGCTCACGTATACACATAACAAACATTGTGGTACCTCAACAAATTTTAGAATTAGAGGCTAAATTAGAAGAAATACGCGAACACAAAACAAGAGCTGTAAGCGGTCAAAAATACGAGGAGGCTGCAAAGCTTCGTGATGATGAAAAAAACATTGAAACAGCATTAGAATCAGCTCAAAACCAATGGGAGGAAGATTCTAAATTACACAGAGAAATTGTTACCGAAGACAATGTAGCTGAAGTCGTTTCTATGATGACAGGAATTCCTGTAAACAGAGTTGCAGAAGCTGAAAGTAATCGTTTAGCTGATCTTCCTAAGTTAATTAAAGGAAAAGTTATTGGTCAAGATGAAGCTGTCACTAAAGTTGTTAAAGCAATTCAACGTAATCGTGTAGGATTAAAAGACCCTAACAAACCAATTGGTTCCTTTATATTTTTAGGATCAACAGGAGTTGGAAAAACGCAATTAGCAAAAGTACTGGCTCGTGAATTATTTGACTCTGACGATTCTTTGATCAGAATTGACATGAGTGAGTATATGGAGAAGTTTGCCATCTCTCGTTTGATTGGTGCGCCTCCAGGATATGTTGGATACGAAGAAGGTGGACAATTAACTGAAAAAGTTAGAAGAAAACCATACTCTGTAATACTTTTAGATGAGATTGAAAAAGCACATCCTGATGTATTTAATATGATGTTGCAAATTTTAGATGACGGACATATTACTGATAGTCTTGGTCGTAAAATTGATTTTAGAAATTCTATTATTATAATGACATCAAACATTGGTGCTCGAAAAGTAAAAGAATTTGGAGCTGGTGTTGGTTTTGGAACTTCTTCTAAGAAAGATCAAGAAGATGCACATGCTAAGAGTATTATTGAAGGTGCCTTAAAAAAGTCATTTGCTCCTGAGTTTTTAAATCGTATTGACGATGTGATTATCTTTAATTCATTAGAACGTGAGGACATTCATAAAATTATCGATATTGAACTAGATAAACTGTTAAATCGTATTGCTGACTTAGGCTATAAACTAAATTTAAGCGAAAAAGCAAAGGATTATATTGCTGACAAAGGTTTTGATAAACAGTACGGAGCTAGACCTTTAAAAAGAGCTATTCAGAAATATATTGAAGATGCCTTAGCTGAAGAAATCGTTAACTCTAAGCTAGACGAAGGAGACACTATCTTTATGGATTTAGATGAGAAAACTAAAAAACTTCTCATAAAGATTGAAAAAGGAGAAAAACCTGAAGAAACAAGAACAGAAATAGATGACCAATAAAACAAAATCCTAAGCTGAGTAGCTTAGGATTTTTTATTCTCTTCTCATACTTATTTTATTAATTATTCAAACATCTCAATCAGTTAATTATTTCAGTTATTGTGATTTAAAAAACACCAATAATCATTTTTTCTGTTAAAATCTTTGATAAAAAAGCTAAAAAAGCTAACTTCGGCGCTTTAAACACCTTAAATTTTTGAAAGAATGAAAAGACTAATACTTTTAGCCCTCATAGGAGTTACTATAGTTTCATGTAATAAAGAAAAGCCTGTAAAAGATTATTTAATCTTATCTGGTAAAATTGACAACTTCAAAAAAAGAGACATTACTTTAACTGGTTTTAATTTTGACAAAAAAATTAAATTCGATAGAAAAACAGGATCATTCAAAGACACTATTAGAATAGATGGTAGTGGTGGATATTACACCTTAAAAGTAAATAAAAAACAAATAAATCTATACCTTTCTGATACGGTAAACACTGGTTTAGTTTTCGATTATAAAAAACCAGAGCTTATCAATTTTGAAGGAACAAATGCTAACATCAATAGTTATTTTCTTAAAAAGCAAAAAAGCTGGAAAAAGCACATAACAAGTGCCAACAAGTTTTTCTCTTTCGAAGAAGAAGAGTTTTTAGATAAATTAGAAGCTTACAAAGATGATTTAACTGAATTATCAATATCTAATAATTTACCTACTAACTTTTTAAAAGCTGAAGTTAAAAATATAGATTATGAATACTTAAGAAATATTTCAAACTACGAAAAGTTTCACAGTATCTTAACTGGAAATAATGATTTTAAAACATCTGAAGATTTTCCTGATGCTTTTGAAAACTTCAATTTTAGTAACGGAGAAGATTATGTAAATTCTTTTTCTTACCGTACAATGCTAAATGAGCAATTAGATAGAATTGCTAGAGAAAAAAATAAAGACGGGGAAGATTTTTATCTTACTTACTTAGAAACTATCCAAACAGAAGTTAACGATACTTTGGCTAAAAATGATTTATTACACAAGAGCGCTGTTAAGAGTATTACTTATACGGATAACTTAAAAGAGTTCTACAATAAATTCAAAGCATACTCTACCAATAAAGAGCACAAAGAAGAAATTGCTAAAAGCTATAATGTTTTAAAAACAGTAGCTAAAGGACAACCAGCACCAAAGTTTGTTGATTTTGAAAATTATAACGGAGGTACTACTTCATTAGATGATTTATTAAACAAAGGAAAGTACTTATACATTGATGTATGGGCTACATGGTGTGGTTTCTGTAAAAAAGAAATTCCTTTATTAAAAAGATTAGAAGAGGAATATCACGGAAAAAACATTGAGTTTGTAAGTATTAGTGTTGATGATAAAAATCAACATGATAAATGGAAACAAACGATTATAGATAGAGAAATGACCGGAATCCAATTATTTAGTGGTAAAAAGCAAGCTGAGTTAGAATGGGCTCAGAAATTCTTAATAAAAGGATTACCTAAGTTTATCATTATCGATCCTCAAGGAAATATTGTAAATCCTAATGCACCTGCTCCATCTCAAGGAGAAAGATTAATTAGTATTTTTGATGAATTAGGAGTTTAAAAAACATTCTATATAAAATAAAAAAAACCGCTGATTAGCGGTTTTTTTTATTTTATATAAGATTTATTAGAATCTATTATCTCCATCCAAGATATCACCTAAACCACCTAAAACACTTCCTTCACCTCTACTCCCTCCTCCTGTTTGTGGAGCCATAGCTAATACTCTACCTGCTAATCTACTAAATGGTAACGATTGTACATACACAGTACCCGGACCTTGTAATTTTGCAAAAAACAAACCTTCCCCACCAAAAACAGTATTCTTAATTCCACCAACAAATTCAATATCGTAATCAACATCTTTAGTAAAACCAACAATACACCCAGTATCTACCTTTAAAACCTCACCTGGTTGCAACACTTTTTTTGCCATTGTACCACCTGCATGAATAAAACCAATACCATCTCCTTCCATCTTCTGCATAATAAAACCTTCTCCGCCAAATAAACCTCTTCCTAATCGCTTAGAAAACTCTATTCCAATAGACACTCCTTTAGCCGCACATAAAAAAGCATCTTTCTGGCAAATAAATTTCCCTCCAAACTCAGATAAATCTATTGGCACAATTTTCCCTGGATATGGAGAAGCAAACGATACTTGCTTTTTTCCTTGTCCTGCATTAGTAAAAACAGTCATAAACAAACTCTCTCCTGTAAGAATTCTTTTACCAGCTGAGAAAATTTTTCCTAACAAACCTTTTTCTTGATTTGAGCCATCTCCGAAAATAGTATTCATTTTTATTTCTGAGTTCATCATCATAAAACTCCCTGACTCTGCTACTACTCCTTCTTGTGGATCTAATTCAATCTCAACATATTGCATTTCTTCGCCAAAAATGCGATAATCTATTTCGTGTGCATTCATAATAATTAGTTTTTATTATTGGACTCTATTAACAAGGTTTTGTTACAATTTCACCTTCAAACTCCACTCAAACTCAAATTTAGATACCGAAACACCCTCTTCATTTATTCCTTCTGAAGTAACTAAAACTGTTTGCCCTTCTCCTGTTACAACCGATTTTTGAATTGCGTCTTTTATCGCCAATCCATCATTACATTTAAATTGAATTCCTCCTGTTGCCTTTTTAGTAAAGGTGGCATTCATGTTTGTAACCAACATCGAAACCTTTCTTTCAGATTTATCTATAGCTTGCATTACCAAAATTCCTGTTGACAATTCTGCTGCCATACCCTGAACTGCCCAAAACATACTTTTAAAGGGGTTTTGATTTATCCATTTATGCTTCACTTTTACTAAGGATTTTTCATCAGAAATCGATTTTACCCGTATTCCACAGAAATATGCAGATGGTAATTTAAATAAGGTGAAAAAATTAATTTTTCGAGGTGTAAACTTCATTTATTCAGTATTTACAGGCAATTTACAGCTTTTTATTGAATAATTACTTCAATTTACAAATGTTAAAAAGTGTTAAATTTAGTACTATGTATTGCATAATACCTTTTTAAAGACATATATTTGCATAGTCAAGTATTATATAATTCATATTATTATGCAACAAAACAACGAAAACACCAATGCTTTTTTAATACACATATCAGCATTTGCAGGATATTTATTTCCACTAGGAAGTATTATTACACCATTAATATTATGGCAAACTTTAAAAGAAAGAAGTTTGTTTTTAGACGATCACGGAAAAGAAGCTGTAAACTTTAACATCAGTTTTGGATTGTATATTTTTATACTAAGCGCATCTTTCTTTTCATTTTTCTTTGGGAATTTTATTGATGTTTTTAACGGTGTAAATATTGATTTTGGTGAACATCACTCATTCAATGGCTTATTCGGATTCTTAGGAATCGCCTCATTTGTAAGTGTCGTATCACTAATAAAAATTGCCTTAATTATTATAGCAGCAATGAAAGCCAATAAAGGAGAGGTATATAAATATCCTTTTACAATTAATTTTATAAAATAACCTTATAAACCGCATTACATGAAGATAGAAAACACAAAAGCACAGATGCGTAAAGGTGTTTTAGAATATTGCATCTTATCAATTTTACAAAATGGTGATGCATACACTTCTGAAATACTTTCAACATTAAAAAGTGCAGAAATGATTGTGGTTGAAGGAACTATTTATCCGTTACTTACCCGTTTAAAAAACGCAGGATTGTTAACGTATAGATGGGAAGAATCAACCTCTGGACCACCAAGAAAATACTATGTATTAACTGAAAACGGTGGAATGTTTTTGAAAGAATTAGACAAAACATGGAATAATTTAGTAAACGCAGTAAACCAAGTAACAAGCACAAAATCAACTAAAGATGAATAAGACAATAAATATAAACTTAGGCGGATTCTTCTTCCATATAGATGAAATTGCTTATCAAAAACTAAAACGTTATTTAGACGCCATATCGCGTTCTTTAAGCGATGATCCGCAGGGAAAAAACGAAATAATTTCTGATATAGAATCTCGTATTAGCGAATTATTATCGGAAAGAATTACAGATGCTCGTCAAGTAATAAACGAAAACGACATTGAAGAGGTAATTGCTATTATGGGGCAACCAGAAGATTATGCAGAAGCTGAAGAAGGTTATGCTAGTAGTGGCTCACACACCAGCTACAGAAACAATAACGCTAAAAAATTATTTAGAGATCGTGATGATCGCTTTTTAGCAGGTGTCGCTTCAGGATTAGGTCATTATTTTAATATAGATGTAATCTGGGTTCGATTAGCTTTCTTAATCTTGACTTTAGCAGGATTCGGGTTTGGAGTTATAGGATATATTATCATGTGGATTCTACTTCCTGAAGCGAGAACTACCTCAGAAAAATTACAGATGGAAGGTGAAGCTGTAAATATTGACAACATCGAAAAAAAAATTCGTAACGAGTTTGACAATATCTCAACAAAGGTAAAGGAAGGCGCCCATGAATTATCAGATAAAATATCTAGTGCAGATTACCAGAAATTACGTAACCAAACTAAATCTGGAGCACAAGATTTTGCAGATACTTTAGGAAAAATTTTACTAACCGTTTTTAAGGTATTCGGTAAATTCATGGGCGTACTTTTAATTTTTATTGCCGGTATTACACTTGTATCCTTATTATTAGGAATATTTTCTATAGGAAGTTTAGAGTTTTTAAATGTAGATAATGATCTTGTACATTATCCACCTTTTTTCTACGATGCTACACTACCTAAATGGTTATTATCTATTTTCCTTTTTATTTTAATCGGAATACCATTTGTAGTCTTATTTATTTTAGGATTAAGAATTTTATCTCCTAATGTAAAAAAACTAGGTACTACAGCTATTTTAACCTTGTTAGGAGTTTGGTTAGTTTCATTATTGGCTATTGGTTTTTCAGGGATTGAATATGCAACATCTCATGCCTATAACGGAGCAAATGTAAGTAAACACAGCATTACATATGCTAAAGAAGAACCTCTAAAAATTAGAGTTATTAATGATGATAATATTTATTACAACCATAATTTACGCAACAGAAACAACTCGATAAATGTAGCTATTGATGATACTGAAATGAAGTATTCTAATGATGTAAATATTGATGTTCGTAAAAGCGAAACAGAAAATGCATACATCGAAATCAAAAAAACATCAGAAGGTAGAGGTCGAAAAAGAGCTAACGATAATGCTGAAGCTATAAAGTACAATTTCAAATCTGCTAATAACACCATAGTTTTCGATGCTTTCTTTTTAAGTGAATACAAGAATATGTGGAAAGATGAAGAAATTAAAGCTACTTTATTTATTCCAGAAGGTACTACTGTTTATTTTGAAGGTTCAACACGAAGATTTTTAAATGATGTTAAAAACACTCAAGATATTTACGATCGTGATATGGCGAATCATCATTTTAAAATGACATCAAAAGGTTTTGAATGTACAGATTGTGATGAAAATGAAGAAGATAACAACAAAGAGAATGAATGGAATTCTAATAACGATGAAGACGTAAGTTTTTTATTCGATAGTACTATTAATGATTTAAAAGCTGAGTTTATTATTAGTAAAAAAACCACAAAAAACGAATTAGAAAAATTAGTAAAGTGGTTTAAAAACAAAAAGAATATTGATATTGAAATTTCGAATGCTAAATACAATATAGATAAAGAAATCGAAAAAGTCTTATTAAAAATAAATTGTAACGACGGTTATACTGGCGAGTTAAAAATTTCTAACAACACCTTAAATAACATATCTAAAGGGTTTAGAAGAATTTACAATGAAGATGACAAACTAGCTTTTAAAATCTGGTAATTAAAACAGAAAAACTATGAACTCAATTTTCGATTTCTTTTTTAAAGGAAACTTCTTTATAAAAGTACTAACATTTTTATACACCCTATTGCTATCATGGGTTATGAACGGACAAGTACAAGAAATCCCTAATTACAAAGCTGCTGACATTGATTTATACAATCAAATTGTAAAAATGGATAGTATTTACTTTACCGCATATAACACTTGCGATATGAAAACTCAAGCAGATATCTTTCACGAAGATATAGAGTTTTTTCACGACAAAGGAGGTTTAACCACTTCTAAAAAAGAGTTGTTAGAATCTTTAGAAAAAAATATTTGTGGTAAAGTTACCCGTACTTTAATAAAAGGGAGTATTGAAGTATATCCGATTAAAAATTATGGAGCTGTTGAAATTGGTTATCATAAATTTTATAACAATCGAGAACCCGAAGCGAAGTCAACTCCAAGTAAATTTATAGCTATTTGGAAACAAGAAAACAACCAATGGAAAATGACAAAAGTTATTAGCCTACATTAAAATATAGTTTACACTAAAAACATTAGTTCATTAGTTAGCTAACTCTAATGACACTAATACTTGGTTTTATTAGTTTACAAGCCAAAGCTACATGCTTTGGCTTGTTTCTTTTGATAAAAATTTAGTTTTATTCTTAACCTAAATTCTGCTACCTTTCGCTTACGTTAGATATAAATTACTAAAACGAATTCATATCCTTAAAAAAGCTGTGTATAATCAAAAAGACCTAAAAGATCAATGTATTTGAAAGGATATAACATTAAGTATGGAAATGATAATGAACAAACCCAGACCGTACCCAAGTGGGATTTTGGAGGGGACAAACCATGGACAAATAGTATCTGGAATAAAATAATAAAATCTTTGGAAGAACTAGATCATTCTAACTATCCGTTAATTATTTCAGATTTAGATAATGTGAACGAAAAAGAATTAATATTGGAAAATAAAAATGAATTGGAAGAATGGATGAAAAACGCTTTTAAATAACTGAATAAATAAACTACACGCAACAATGGCTATAAGTAATTGTCTGTTCTTGCGGAATTTCCAGCTTAGCATGTATTTATAAAGTTAAGTGTTAACCCAAGCAACTACTCATAACCTAGACCGTTAGCGAAATATTAAAATCCAATTCATTATTTTTACCCAATGAAATGGATTCTTTATTTACTCTTACTTTTTTCTTTTACGATACAATCTCAAACCTTACCTAAAGGTTTTTCGTACGTAAATGCTATTGAACCAACCATACAAAAAGAGCTTCGTTATTGTACAAATAATAACTTTATTGGTACTTCAATAAACGGTTACGAGGAAAGTAAGCTTATTACAACTACTCAAACTGCAAAAGCTTTAAAAAAAGTACAAAACGAGTTACTAAAAAAAGGATTCAGTCTTAAGATATTTGATGCTTACCGACCGCAAACAGCAGTAAATCATTTTGTAAAATGGGCACGAGTTATTAATGACACTTTAATGAAACAACAATACTATCCTAATGTAAATAAACGAAACCTATTTAAAGAAGGATATATTGCTTCTAAATCAGGACATTCGAGAGGTAGCACTGTAGATTTAACGATTATCGATTTAAAAACTAACAAAGAATTAGACATGGGAAGTCCTTACGATTTCTTCGGAACACCCTCTCATATTACTTATCAAAACATAACCAAACAACAAAAAGAAAATAGACAACTATTACAAAACACAATGCTAAAACATGGCTTTAGACCCTACCCTAACGAATGGTGGCATTTTACTTTAAGAAACGAACCTTTTCCTAAAACTTATTTCGATTTCCCTGTTAAATAACTAAAAAGGTAAGTTTTAACTCTTTGTTTAGACAAACAAAGAATATCGGCATTATATTTGCTCAGATGTATTTTGAAATGAAGAAAACTACAAGACACTTTTTATTAATTCTTACATGCTTCTTAAGCTCTGTTACTTTTGCTCAGCTAGATGGTTCATTGGGCGGAGACAAAGAAGGAGCTTCTACTTTAGGTAAAATTTCAGCTCCAGCAACTGAAGTAAAAAAACCTAAAAGTCTTGATTTTAAAAACAATGACGGTTTTAAAAAAGCTTACGATAAACAACAAAAAGAATACAAAAAGAAGTTAGCTGAAAAAAAACTAGAAAACAAAGGTATTATTACCCCAGCTTTAAGAAGGAAAATGACTTTGCAAAAGAAAGCAGAACAATACAATATCGGTATACCGATGATTGATAAAGAACTTGGAAGCTTCAAAACAAAATCAAACAATTTAAAAATTAGAGCATTCGATTTCGGAACTGTAGATGGTGATGTTATAAGCGTTTATAAAAATGGCACTTTGGTTATAGATGGTTATAAGTTGTCTGGAAACGCAAGAGTATTAACAGTTCCGCTAGATTTAGGGTTTAACCAAATAGAAATAGTAGCTGTTAACGAAGGATATTACAGACCTAATACAGGTTCTTTTACTTTATTCGACGACAACGATGATGTTGTAATTTCTGACATGTGGAACCTTGCCAAGGGAGCCAAAGTTAAAGCCATGGTTATTAAAGAAAAGTAATAACAAAATTCACCTTCTATTCTTTCAAAAAAAGGTTATAGTAACTTTTATCAAGAACCTTTTTTAAATTACCAAAAACTACTTATTTTTGCGTTTACGTTTATATGTATTTTATAAACCAACAAACAATAAAAATAAACAACTAGTATATAATGAATAAAATCACCAAAGAAACCTATATCAACTGGTATAGAGACATGCTATTTTGGAGAAAGTTTGAAGATAAATTGGCAGCAGTTTATATTCAACAAAAAGTAAGAGGTTTTTTACACTTATATAACGGTCAAGAGGCTGTTTTAGCGGGTTCATTACACGCAATGGATTTGACTAAAGATAAAATGATTACTGCCTACCGTAACCACGTACAACCAATTGGTATGGGTGAAGATCCTAAACGTGTTATGGCTGAATTATATGGTAAAGTAACCGGTACTTCTAATGGTATGGGTGGTTCTATGCATATTTTTTCTAAAGAGCACCGTTTTTATGGTGGTCATGGTATCGTTGGTGGTCAAATTCCTTTAGGTGCTGGATTAGCTTTTGGTGATAAATACAAAGGTAACGATGCAGTTACACTTTGTTATTTTGGTGATGGAGCTGCACGTCAAGGTTCATTACACGAAACTTTTAACATGGCTATGAACTGGAAGTTACCTGTAATTTTCATCGTTGAAAATAACGGATATGCTATGGGTACTTCTGTTGAAAGAACTGCAAACCATACAGATATTTGGAAGCTTGGATTAGGATATGAAATGCCTTGTGGACCAGTTGATGGAATGAACCCTATTAAAGTTGCCGAAGCGGTTGATGAAGCGATTCAAAGAGCACGTCGTGGTGAAGGACCAACTTTCTTAGAAATGAAAACATATCGTTATAGAGGTCACTCAATGTCTGATGCACAACATTACCGTACGAAAGATGAAGTTGAAGAGTACAGAAAAATAGACCCTATTACGCAAGTTTTAGATATCATCAAAGAAAACAACTACGCTACTGATGAAGAAATTGAAGCTATTAATAAAGAAGTAAAAGCTTCTGTAAAAGAATGTGAGCAATTTGCTGAAGATTCTCCATATCCAGAAACGAATCAGTTATTCGATATGGTATACGAACAAGAAGATTATCCATTTATAAAATCTAAGTAACAATGGCTACAATTATAAACATGCCTCGCTTAAGCGATACGATGGAAGAAGGAGTGGTAGCTTCTTGGTTAAAAAATGTTGGAGACAAAGTTGAAGAAGGAGATATTTTAGCTGAAATTGAAACAGATAAAGCTACTATGGAGTTTGAATCTTTTCATGAAGGTGTTTTATTACACATCGGTGTTCAAGAAGGAGAAACTTCTCCTGTTGATACTCTTTTAGCTATTATTGGTGAAGAAGGAGAAGATATTTCTGCTTTATTAAATGGCGACACTTCTAATGCTAGCACAGAAGTTAAAGAAGAAACTAAAACTGAAGTTATTTCTAACGAACAAGCTTCAGAAGTAGCAATGCCAGAAGGTGCTATTGTAGTTACTATGCCTAGACTTAGTGATACAATGGAAGAAGGTACTGTAGCATCTTGGTTAAAAAATGTAGGAGATAAAGTTGAAGAAGGAGATATTTTAGCTGAAATTGAAACAGATAAAGCTACCATGGAATTTGAATCTTTTAACGAAGGTACTTTATTACATATAGGAGTAGAAGAAGGTAAAACTGCACCAGTAGATAGCTTATTAGCGATTATTGGTATAGAAGGAACTGATGTAGCTGCTGTACTTGCAGCACAAGCTTCAGGAAATACCAGTTCTTCTCCAAAAACAGAGGAAAAGAAAGAAACTTCTAAAGTTGAAGAAAAAACAGTTGAAACAATTTCAACTGCAGAAGCTACAACAAAATCTAACGGAGGAAGAATTTTTGCTTCTCCATTAGCTAAAAAAATAGCAAAAGACAAAGGTTTTAATCTTGCAGATATTAAAGGGTCTGGAGAAAACGGACGTATTGTTAAAAAAGATGTAGAAAACTATACTCCAGCTGCTAAGGTTGAAGTAGCTACTTCTACAAGCTCTACTCCAGCTGCAGTAACTAACTTTGCAATTGCAGGAGAAGAAAACACATCAGAAGTTAAGAACTCTCAAATGCGTAAAGCAATTGCTAAAGCATTAGGAAACTCTAAATTCTCAGCTCCTCATTTCTACTTAAATATCGAAGTAGATATGGACAATGCAATGGCTTCTCGTAAAACCATAAACGCAATTCCTGACACTAAAATATCTTTTAACGATATGGTTGTGAAGGCTTGTGCTATGGCTTTAAAAAAGCATCCAAACGTAAATACTAGCTGGACAGATAATACAACATTATTCCACAGTCATATTCATGTTGGAGTTGCTGTAGCTGTTGATGAAGGTTTAGTTGTACCAGTTGTAAAACATACCGATGCCTTAAGCTTAACACAAATCGGAGCTTCTGTTCGCGATTTAGCAGGTAAAGCTAGAAATAAGAAAATTACTCCTGCGGAAATGCAAGGAAGTACATTTACGGTTTCTAACTTAGGGATGTTTGGTATTGAAAGTTTTACCTCAATTATCAACCAACCAAATTCAGCAATTTTATCTGTTGGAGCAATTGTACAAAAACCAGTTGTTAAAAACGGAGAGATCGTAGTTGGCAACACAATGAAGTTAACTTTAGCGTGTGACCACAGAACTGTTGATGGTGCTGTAGGAGCTCAGTTTTTACAAACTCTAAAAACTTATATTGAAAACCCTGTTACTATGTTAGCATAAGGTTTTAATATAAAATCATAAAATAAGAAACTCACCGTTGGTGAGTTTTTTTTTGTTTTAAACAGTAATGTTTTATTTTCTTTTCGACCAACAAACAATAAATTAAAAATATGAAACAAATTACTACTTTCTTTAAACTACTACTCTTTGTTTGTGTTTTACAAAGCTGTGTTGAAAATGACATTATTAATGATACTGTAGATGAATCATTGTCGATTAATAATCCTATCGAAAAACTAACCATAAATGAAACTTATCAATACACAACAAAATACACTGACAATGTAGGCACAACACAAACACCTACTATTATCTGGTCAAGTTCAAATCAAAATATTATTTCAGTAACCAATACTGGTTTAATAGAAGCAATCGCTACTGGAGAAGCAATTATTACTGCTAAAACAACATCTGCTACAGGTAAAGAAATAAAAGTTGAAAATAAAGTAATTACAACCACAGAAATTGTTGACAACAATGGTCCTTTAGAAAAATCTGGTACAATAAGAACAACAAGTAGTTACGCTTTAAACGGTACTTTTACTTTAAAAGAGATTCCAAACACTAACGATCTGGAACTAAGCATTAATGCCGACTACAATGCTTCAACAGCTTTACCTGGTTTATACTTATACTTAACCAACAACCCAAGTACAAATGGCGGAGCCAAAGAAATACAAAAAGTAGCTGTTTTTAACGGAGCTCATAAATACATTATTACAGACACTGGTATAAATGAATTCAAATACCTTTTGTACTGGTGTAAACCATTTAGTGTTAAAGTAGGTGAAGGAGAAATTAAATAAATACTTAAAATAGAAATGAAAAAATATATAATAATATTAATTATTGGTTTAACTTGTTCTAATAGTTTATTTGCTCAATGGTCTAAAGGAAAAGGAAAAGGATACTATAAATTATCTGCTTGGTATTTAAAGTCTGACCAACATTATACAAATACAGGAGCTACAGATCCAAATGTAACAAGAACTCAATTCAACACTAACATATATGCTGAATATGGAATTTCTAATAAGTTCGATATAATAGCTTATACTCCATTCTTCGCTAGAACAGCTCAAAACAACCAAATATCTGGCACTAATAATAGTACTATACAAGAAGGAGAATCTTTTAATTCATTTGGAGACATTGATCTAGGAGCTCGTTACGCTTTTTACAAAAAAGGAAAATGGGCAGCAGACGTAAAACTTTTATTAGGATTACCAACTGGAGATGCTAATGGAGGAGGTGATGGAAGTTTTCAAACTGGAGATGGTGAATTCAACCAATATTTATCTACTTCTTTGGGCTATTCAACTTCTATTAATGACCTACCTTTTTATACTAAATCTCATATTGGGTATAACAATAGATCTAAAGGTTTTTCTGATGAATTTAGAGGAGGTTTAGAAGCTGGAATAAATTTATTTAATAATAAGTTTTGGTTAATAAGTAGATTAAATCTTGTAAAATCATTTAAAAACGGATCATTATCAGCTACAAACAATAATGGAAGTATTTTTGCAAACAATGTAGAATACACCAGCTTTGGATTTGAAGGAGCGTATTATATAACAAAAAAACTAGGAGTCTCTGCTAGTTTTGATTCTGCCTTTTCTGGAAAAGTAATAGCTGCCAACCCTTCTTTTTCTGGAGGAATATTTTTAGATATAAAATAAATAACACTCAAGAAAAAGATTAGCCTGAAAATATTTTCAGGCTGATCTTTTTTTATTTCTTCTCTAAAATTTCAATAATTTTTAATGACACTGGTTTTGATGATTGATAATTTTGCCCCGTAACTAAACGACCATCAGTTTCTACAATAAACTTTCCTCGCTCCGTGAAATTAAAATCCCCTCCACGCTCTTCAATTGTTTTTTTAATTAAGAATGGAAATGTTTTAAAATATGGCTTGTTTGGATTTTCATAATCATCAGGATAACCACTTACTCTTTTTCCATCGACTAAATACTTCCCTTTACTAATTTTTAAATTCACAATTCCAGCAGTACCATGACAAACTGAAGAGATTACTCCATTCTGTTTTTCATAAATACTCATCGCTATATTTTGAATTTCTTTGTTTTCAGGAACGCCAAACATAGCAGCTCCTCCTCCAATAAACTGAATAGCTCCATAATTAGATGTAACCACCTCGGATGGTTTTAGCGTATTTTTAAGCTTGTTCATAAAACTAACATCATATAAATAACCTTTAATTTCTTTATCTGATGTATTAATATACGCTAATGAAATAGCTCCTCCTTTAGGACTTACAAAATCTACAGTATATCCTGCTTTCTTAAAAACATCGTACGCATTAACAATTTCTGAAAAACTGTTTCCTGTAGGTAACTTTGTCTTTCCATAAAAATGAGCATTCGATACGACAAACAGTATATCTTTCTTTTTAGGATTATCTACTCGTGTCGCTGTCTTACTAATTATCTTCCAATCATTATTTGTTTTCTTTAATAAAAACAGATCAATATATACCCATTTTCTATTAGGTCCAGCAATTTCAACTTTTGCAGTTGCTATATCTTTAACTATCTCAATAGATAATATTTTTGCTAAACGTCCATTAAACTGCCCTTTTTTTCCATTTTTAAAGAAACCCGCGTACTCTTCCGGCGTATAAACTTTAAAACCATTTTTCCCAGTAAGATAAAGAGTTGCATTGTTTGTAAATGCACTTTTAATTAATTCTTGTTTATTATACGAACTTCCGTTCATATACTTCTGAAGTGTTTTTTTAATAATAAGCTCATTAGAAATATCTTCATTTAAAGCTTTATGTCCTCCTAAACTTTCGTAATATAATTTATCATCAGACACAAAACTTTTGTCATAATTAATAACTTTTTTATTTTTTCCATAAATACTTGCGAGTAATTCTTGCCTCTCTTTTTTATTTTGAGAAAAACCAGAAACAAAAATTAATGATGCTACAATTAGATATAAAGATTTCATTTTTAAATATTTTTTATTTAAAACAAACCTCTTAAAAAAGCATTCTAATTAAGTGAAAAGCTATAATTCAGGTGTCCAGAATTATAATATTGGATAAATATGGTTTACAATAAATCCTTTTGATATTGAGCTGGTGTTTTACCAACTACTTTTTTAAACGTAGCATAAAAACTTGATTTAGAAGAAAAACCTGCTTCAAATCCTATACTCTCTAATGTGAATTTACTCTTTTCTTTTAATAACCTTTTAGATTCTTCTACTCTGTAATCATTTAAAAAAGATGAAAAGCTTTTACCAATATTATCATTTAATAATTGTGATAATTTATGTTGTGTTATATTAAGTTCTTTTGCAACACTTAACAATTTTACATTAGTATTTTTATACAACTCTTTTTCCTTCATTAATATATCCAACTTTTCAACTAATAAATCTACCTCTGGTTTATCAATTTTTTTAGCATTGTATTTTTGAGGAACAGCTTGAAAAATAGAATCTCTATTCTTTTTTGAAACAAAGAAAATGAGTAACACATAAAATACTATAGAAAACGTAACCGTACCTATTAAATACAAATAATAATATCCTACTAAATAAGCTATATAAATTAAAACATTTCCTAGAGTAACGATTAGCAACCAGATTTCAGAAGTAGTACACTTTTTTGTCTTAGATAAGAATTTCGCTAAAATATCTTTTAAAAGATATATTGAAGCTAAAAGATATATAGCCCAAACCGAGTAAATTACCTTAAAAAAAACACCCCAAAATTCTAGATTAGTTTCATAAGGTTTTAATAAGCCTACAGATGAAATAATAAGAAACAGAGCTGTAAAATGAATTTTTGAAGATTTTGACACAGTCTGACTATCTTCAATAGAAGTTTTTATATAAAAAAACAATGAAACCCCAATTAAAAAACAAGCAGATAAACCTATCTGCATTACCAATAAGTTAAGTTCTTCTTTCGGAACAAAAATTCGGTAAACAGATTTACCAATTCTTAAACTTAAAAACAAGACTAACAAACCAAACCATAAGTTTTGTACTCTTTTCTGCTTACTAAAAAACAAAAAATAAGTACTTACTAAGAAACCATTAAAAACTCCTAAAGAGCAAATAAAAAATACTAATGGGTTATCTAGATTCATTATATCTAATCAAAAATTTTGACTAAAATATAAAATGATATAATTATAATAAGTTATAAATTCTTTAAATTTCTAAAACTCGTTTAGATTGTACTATGTGTCGCTCATTATGATGAATAACAAAACGAAAAGTGTCACCTAGCTTAAACTTTATAATAGGTAATGTTGTTTTCGTTTTTATCTTATCTAAATTCTTTGACTTAGCTATTTCTAAATGATTTAAAAGCTCTTCTTGCAACTGTATAAACGAAAGCAATACTGATTCTTTATTTAATTTACTTGCATTAGGATTTTTACTTTTAAATGTATTCATGGTTTTCATCCCCTCTTTTGGCAACATATCGTTTGCAAACTTATTACCTAAAAAAGTACTTTTAAAAGTTTCTGAGAATGGTAGTACCGAAGATATCATTCTTTTATGAATCTCTTTATTGTAAAACAATGCATACCTATTTAAATGCTCTAAACACTCTAAAACACTCCACGATTTTAGGGTTTCTTTATATTGTAGTTTATCTTCAGAAACTTTTAACAAGCTATTTGCGTAACTAATATGAGAACCAGTCATTTTAATTAAACTCTCTATTACTTCTTTACTATTGTAAACCATTTTGTTTTTTCACAAAGTTATCGAGTTCTTATTTTCTAAAAATTGATTCTAATCAAGAGTTTTCAATATTCTAGATAAAGTTTCTGGAGTCATTCGTAAATATGAAGCAATATATTTTTGAGGTATCTCTTGAAATACTTGCGGGCTTCTTTTAAAAACACGCTCAAATCTTTTTTGTGGAGAATAGGTAATTAAATCAACCTCTCGTTCTATTTGTTGACATACAAAACTTTGTAATAATTTATCCCAAACCTCTTTATACTCTAATTTAGAATTCATCAAACTAAAATACTTCTCCTTTGATATTACTTTAAGTTTACTCTTCTTTAGGGCTTGAATATAAAATGATGTTGGTTTATCTGTTAAAAAAGTATCTAAAGCAGTAATTAACGAATCTTTATAGCCAAAACGAATGGTGTGCTCTTCTATTTCATCTTCTATAAAAACCCGTAAACTCCCTTCTTTAACAAAGTATAAGTTAGTATTTGATTGTCCTGGAGAAACAAGAAAATCATTTCTCTTAATTTCAATTTCATCTTCCCAATGATCAGATAAAATTAAAAAAAGTTTCTCTAGAACATTCATCTACATTATATTTTTCTAGTTTTATTTAGCAACCAAAAATCAGCTAAAACCAAAGCTGTTAAAGCTTCAACAACAGGTACTGCTCTAGGAACAACACAAGGATCGTGACGACCTTTACCCATTATTTCAGTTAGATCTCCTTCAGAATTTATAGTTTGTTGATTTTGCATAATGGTAGCAACTGGTTTAAATGCTACTCTAAAATACACATCCATTCCATTTGAAATTCCTCCTTGAATTCCGCCAGATAAATTAGACTGCGTAGTTCCATCTTCATTAAAAATATCATTATGCTCAGAACCTTGCATTTTAGCGCCGCAAAATCCGCTACCAAATTCAAAACCTTTTACTGCATTAATTGAAAGCATTGCTTTACCCAACTCAGCATGTAATTTATTAAAAATAGGTTCACCTAAACCTATAGGCATATTTTGAGCAACACAAGTAATTGTACCACCAATAGTGTCTCCTGCTTTTCTAATCTGATTAATTTTCTCAATCATCTTACCAGCTGAAGCATTGTCAGGACAACGAACCATATTGCCTTCTGTTTTGGTAAAATCTAAATCTTGATATGGTTTATTAATAAATATATCGCCAACCGAAGAAGTAAATGCATTAATATTTATATGTTTTATTAATTGCTTAGCTAAAGCACCAGCTACCACCCAATTCGCTGTTTCACGAGCAGAAGTACGTCCTCCTCCTCTATGATCTCGAATACCATACTTTTTATCATAAGTATAATCGGCATGCGAAGGTCTGTATACATTTGTATTGTGGTTATAATCCTTACTTTTTTGATTCGTGTTTTTAATAACAAAACCTATAGAAGCGCCAGTAGTTTTCCCTTCAAATATTCCAGATAAAAACTCAACAGTATCTGGTTCTTTACGTTGTGTTACTATTTTAGACTGCCCAGGTTTACGTCTATCCAATTCATTTTGAATTGCCTTAAAATCCACTTGCATACCAGCTGGACAACCATCTATTACACCTCCAATTGCTACACCATGCGACTCACCATAAGTGGTTACTCTTAAAATATTTCCAAAAGAATTAAACATATCAATATAAATTATAAAACGAAGATATTATTTATTTGATTAAAACTGTTTAAAAGCATTGTTTTTACTCATAAAATAAAAGTTGCATAAATTTTAAACAAAAAAATATTTACACAAACTTACTGATAGTAAAATTGTTACAATTTGAAGACTAAATTTTATTAAAAAAGTGCAAAAAAAAATTTTGAGAACTAAAAAAAGGTCATATATTTGCACCCGCAATCAGGGAATACTTGATTAGCATGTCAGGAGAAATGGCAGAGTGGTCGAATGCGGCGGTCTTGAAAACCGTTGTCTGTAACAGGACCGGGGGTTCGAATCCCTCTTTCTCCGCAAAATCCGAAGTTCAGGCTTCGGATTTTTTTTAGGGGATTAAAGAAAAAGCTTACGTTGTAAGCTTTTTTCGATTTTATAAACCTCCTATAAAAAATCAAATCACTATTTAAAACAAAAAAAAGAGGAACTACTCAACGGTAGTCCCTCTTTTTTTGTTATCCATTTAATCTTAAAGCTTAGTAAATACCCTATACTCTAAAAGACGATACAATTTATAAAACAATAAACCAAACACTAGCCCTGATACATAGCCTGAAAATACATCAATAGGAAAGTGCACTCCTAAATACATACGACTATATCCAAAAAAAAGTGGAAATAATACCAAGAAAAATATCTTCTTATAACTGTTCTTTAAAATTAAAATTAAAAAAACAGTAACTGAAGTAGACAATGATGCATGACCAGACCAAAAACTATAGCCTCTTGCTCTGTAAGAAAAGGTTCTTAAATAACCTTTCAAATCTTCTGAATTACACGGCCTTATTCTTTCAGTTGCATTCTTAATAAAGTTTGTAAACTGATCGGAAAAAGCAATTAAAACCACTAAAAACAATACTGTGAAAATTCCTTTTTTCCAACCAAACTCTTTAAAAATTAAATAAAGAATAAAAACAAACAAAGGAGTCCATGAAAATTGATTTGTAATTGTTAACCAAAATCCATCCCATTGCTCACTTCCTAAATTATTTAAAAATATAAGAAGCTCTTGATCTTTATTTATAATAGTATCTATCAAAATTATTTACCTACTTTTAATACTTCAATTTCGAAAACAACATCAGATTTTGCTGGAAACGGGCCAACTGCTCTTTCACCATATGCTAAATAATAAGGAATAAATAACCTAGCACTTTCCCCTTCTCTTAATGCTAACGCCCCTTCTTTTACACCAGCAATCATTGGTTTTGATTCATCATCTAACTGAAAAGTAAACACCTCTCCTTTATCTTTCGAAGATTGTATTTCCTTACCATCACCTAAATAAATAGTATAGTGAATTGATGTTGGTTTGTGAGCAACTACTTTTTTACCAGAAGGGTTTTCTTTTAACTTAAAAATCCTTAATCCAGAATCTGTTGGAGTAGATTTATTAACCCCCATTTCCTCTTGGAATTTTCTCTTCTTATTCTCAAGCACCAATTTTCTTTCCTCTCTTTTCTTTTCTACATTAGCTAGTTCTTCTTCAAAAATAGCTGAAGCATTAAATTTCTTTGCATCCTCTCCTACTCTAATAATATCTACGTGTTTTATATAGTCATTTTGTTGAATTGTATCAACTACATTTTGACCTTTTAGTACACGTCCAAAAACCGAATGTTTCCCGTTTAACCAAGGAGTTTCTTTATGTGTAATAAAAAACTGACTAGAGTTAGTTTCAGGTCCTGAATTTGCCATTGAAAGCACTCCTGGTCCATCGTGAGGATAAATCAATTTACCTTCTTCATTTAACGGAAACTCATCTGCAAACCTATATCCTGCATTTCCACTTCCAGTTCCAGTTATATCACCTCCTTGAACCATAAAATCTTTAATAACTCTATGGAATTTTGTTTTATCATAATAAGGTTTCCCTTTTAAAGAGTCTGTCATCTTTGGATTATCACCTTCAGCTAACGAAACAAAATTTGCTACCGTCATTGGCATTTCTTGCTGATGTAATTTTATTAAAATATCTCCGCGATTCGTTTGAATATCTGCGTATAAGCCATTCTCTAAATCAGGATATTTTACAGATTTACATGATGCAGCAACAACTACTAAAACTATTAAATACTTAAAATACTTCATTCTTTTTTATTTTAAACAAAAAACACCAACTCTTAAAAGTTGATGTTTTTTTATATTAATTTTTAATTAATGCCCGTGTCCGTCTCCTTTCGAATGCCCTTGACCTAAAGGCTGAACTACCTCTAACAACTCAACTTCAAAAACTAAAGCTGAAAAAGGTTTGATGTCTTTACCTCTTTGCTGTGGACCATATGCTAATTCTTGAGGGATGAAAAATTGATACTTAGCTCCTGGCTTCATTAGCTTCAATCCTTCTGTCCACCCCTTAATAACTTGAGTTATTCCAAACTCTGATGGCTGCTCTCTATTTAAGTTCTTATCAAAAACTGTTTCTCCATCGATTAATTTTCCTTCGTATAAAACTTTAACTTTTTGACTTCCTGTTGGAGCTGTACCGTTACCTTCTTTTAAAACTTTGTACTGTAAACCACTATCAGTAGTTATTACACCATCTTTAGTTTTATTAGCAGCTAAAAAATCTTCTCCTGCTTTTTTATTATCTCCAAACTTAGCTTCAGCTTTTTTAGCTTGTTCAGCTTGCTGCTGCTTCATTTTTTCCTGTTGCTTCTTCTGAAAAAATGTTCTTAAAATATTATTGATGTCTTTTGATTCAACTAAAAGGTTTGTAGAATCCATTCCGTTTTTAAATCCTTGAACAAATAAATCCTCATCCATTTCATCAAAGTTCATTTTTATTTTATTAGCCATATCTAAACCAATAGCATAACTTACTGAATCCACTTCAGTAGCTAATGAACTTTTTGTTTTAAACTCGCCATTACCACACGCTACAATTGATAAACCTACAACTGCAATTGCTAAAATTTTAGTTAATTTCATTTTTAATTATTTGATTTTATATCGATTAATGTTACTGTACTTTTTATGGGCTGATTAACAGTTATCTTATTTCCATCACCTACAACTCCAAAAGCTCTGTATGATGGAATGACAAATGTAATCGTTTCTCCTTTTTTCATCAACTTTATTCCGTCTTGTAGTGCAGGAATAAAATCTTCTTTATCTACTTTATAAACTCTTTCTAGATTATCGTAAATAATGTTTCCATTAATATCCGAGATATTATATTCGATCTGAACTAGGTCTTCAAATTTAGGAAAGTTAGTATTTACTGTGTCTTTTTTAACATAAGTATACCAAAAGCCATTAGTTGAAGATTGATACTTCTGAATCGTATCTAACGATATTAATTTTTCTAAACTTTTTTTCTCTAAAGCATTTAACTTTTTATTCTTCTCTATAACTTCTTTATAAAAGTTAGTTATACCATGCTTCTTTGGTCTTCTTGCTTCTGGTTGTTTACATGAAACAACAATCGACATTAAAAAAATAGAAAGTAAAAATTTATGCTTCATAAGACACTTCTAATTCTTTTTGGTACTTAGGCAATAACGATTTAAATGTCGCAATCGTATCTTCCATAGATTCTAAACTTTTACCACCAGCGGCATTGTCATGTCCACCCCCATTAAAGTAATTTCTAGCAAACTGATTTACAGAAAACTTTCCTTTACTTCGTAATGACATTTTTATAATTCCTTGCTCTACATCTTCAATAAAAATAGCTGCAAATACAATTCCTTTTAAAGACAATGCATAATTTACAACACCTTCGGTATCTCCTTTTTCGAAATTAAACCGTTTCTTTTCTTCTTCTGTTAAAGTTATAAAAGCAGTTTTATATTCTGGCAAAACCTTCATATTACTTAAAGCTTGTCCTAACAATAATAATCTGCTATATGAATTCGCATCATGTACATTACTGTGAATTCTATCGTTTTCTGCACCTTTATCAATTAAGTCTGCAATTATACGGTGTGTAGTACTAGTTGTTGATCTGAAACGGAATGAACCTGTATCGGTCATAATTCCCGTATATAAACAAGTGGCAATATTTTTATCAATCAAATCATTATCTCCCATCATTACGATGAAATTATATACCATCTGGCAAGTTGATGACATAGTAGTATCTGAATACATGTACTTAAAATCATCTGGCTGCTGATGATGATCAATCAACGCAAAATCATTTTCATACTTTTCTAAAGTGTTCTGAACGTCAGTACCTACTCTATGTAAAGCATTAAAGTCTAATAAGAAAACAATATCTGATTTAGCTAAAGCCTTTATACTTTGTGTATTTTGACGATCGAAACGTTTTACAGTATCTGAACCAGGAATCCAATGTAAAAAATCTGGATATTCATTTGGCATTAACACTTGTGTTGTGTGTCCTTTTTTATCAAAATAATGTTTTAAACCTAAGGTTGAACCTACTGCATCTCCATCAGGATTTCTATGACCTATTATCACAATATTTTTAGGTTGCGATAAAAATTCTTGTAGTTCTTTAAAATGTTTCAAAATCATAAGTGGCGAAGATACAATTTAAATTAAAAATTTTATGTAATTTCGCGCCGATTTACACATAGTCTGTGTAGACAATAAAATTAAAATTATTTATTACAGATATTAATTACATTAATAATGGCAACAAATAGAACTTTTACAATGATTAAACCAGATGGTGTTGAAAACGGACACACTGGTGCTATTTTAGAAAAAATTAACGCTGCAGGTTTTAGAATCGTAGCAATGAAGAAAACTCAAATGACTAAGCGTGATGCTGAAGCTTTTTATGCTGTACACAGCGAGCGTCCTTTCTTTGGTGAATTAGTTGAGTTTATGACTCGCGGACCAATCATTTCTGCAATCTTAGAAAAAGACAATGCTGTTGAAGATTTTAGAACTTTAATTGGTGCTACGAACCCAGCTGAAGCTGCTGAAGGAACTATTCGTAAAATGTTTGCTACTTCAATCGGAGAAAATGCTGTTCACGGTTCTGATTCTGATGAAAATGCTGCTATCGAAGGTGCTTTCCATTTTTCTGGTAGAGAAATGTTTTAATTTTTAGACACTAGATACTAGACCGCTTCGCTTTAAGAAGTTAGACTATTATAAATATAAAACTCATTACGTAAACTGTAATGAGTTTTTTTTGTTTTTAAATTTAATTTGATACTTGAGCTTATTTCTAATAATTTCGCCAACGTTGAATATTAGTCATTAAAACGGATTCATATTCCTAAAATAAGTTACCTTTAAGCTTAAAGCTATTCCATGAAAAAAAAATCAAAAGCTAATAATATTTGGGGTACAATTCCTTTAATAATAATTTGTTTATTTTTAATAGATGTTTCAAAATTAAAGAACACACCCGATTTCATTTATTACTTCTCTGGTTCTATTATATTTATAATATCAAACTTTGCTTGGATTTATTATCTTAGAGGAACAAAATGGTTTTTAGAAATAAAATCAATTTTATTATATCTGCTCGCAATTATGATTTCTTCAATACCTCTATCCTTTGGCTTGATAATTTTATTCAATGCTTTTATTAAATATTATGATTTTGAAAACGAAATAATAATTAAAGAAAAATGTCTCGTAACACATGTATCATCTGGAAAAAACGCAAGTCTATCGTACAAATTCAGAGGGGAAATTTTTCAAACAAAAAATTACTATTATCAAGATTATAAAAATTGCGGCTATAATAAAAATGAATGTTATATCATATTAACCCTAAAAGAAAAACCATTTGGGATGTTTTATGAAATAAACATAGACAAATGGAATGATTTTGATTCTAATTTAAAATAGACCTAGATTAATAACTATAGAAACAAAAAGCCAACAGGCAACAATGTATAACCGCAATTACGGTGGATTCGACTACGTCCGAATTCACATGGAATTGCGAGCGTCAGTGCTTAATCAAAAAAACTTAAAACCTATAAATGAAGACTATACAAGACCTTCATTGAAATATTATTAACCACTTTTAAAACTACACCAACATCAGCTTCTTCACCAACTCCTCACCCATTTCTTCGTTAATCATTCGTATAATTTTTTCTTTACCATAACTTAACTGTTCTCTTAGGGCCGAAGAAGATAAACGAACAATTAGTGTTTTATTTTGTATTTCAACCTCTTGTGTGTAAGAAACGACTCCTGGACCCATCATTTTTTCCCAAGCCTCTTCTATATGAATTTTCTGAAACCCTTTATTTAAACCACCTTCTTTTATGTAGCTTCCTAATAAATCTTTAATTGAAAAACTGTCGTTTTCTCTTTTTGCCATTTTTTAATCTAACTTAAAAATTTGATATTCTTGGTTACTCTTTTTTATCACATTTTCTGTACGCTCAAAATGAGTATCAGTGATGAAGATTTGTCCAAACTCATCATTATTCACCAAATCTACAATTTGCGAAACACGATTCTCGTCTAGTTTATCAAAAATATCATCTAATAATAAAATCGGAGTTACATTCGATTGCTTTTTAATAAACTCAAACTGTGCCAACTTCAATGCAATTAAATATGATTTCTGCTGCCCTTGAGATCCAAACTTTTTAATAGGGTATTCTCCTATTTCAAAATTCAAATCATCTTTATGAACCCCAGACGATGTGTATTGCAACATTCTATCCTTCTCAATACTATTCGCCAATAGAGTTTCAAAAGAAACATCATGAAGTTGACTTTTATAACGTAGATTAACTTCTTCTTTAGCTCCAGAAATAATTTGATGCTTCTCATTAAAAATAGGCACAAACTCTTCTAAAAAAGCCTTACGCTTATTATAAATAACGCTACCATATTCTACTAATTGCTCGTCATACACTTTTAAATTTAATGCATCAAAAGTTCTATTCGCTGCAAAATATTTTAACAATGCATTTCGCTGACTTACAATCTTATTATACGAAATTAATCCTTGTAAATACTTTTTATCTTGTTGAGAAATTACTCCATCAATAAACTTTCGTCTTGTATCACTCCCTTCAACAATTAAATCTCTATCCGCTGGAGATATAATTACTAAAGGCAACTGACCTATATGTTCAGAAAATTTCTCATAAGCTTTTCCATTGCGCTTTAACACCTTTTTTTGCCCTCTTTTTAAAGAACAAACAATTTTCTCATTTCTATCATTTAAAAGGTAATCTCCTTCAATCATAAAAAACTCCTGACCATGACGAATATTCTGTCCAGCAATCGAATTAAAGTAACTTTTTGCAAACGACAAATAGTAAATTGCATCTAACACATTGGTTTTTCCAATTCCGTTATTACCTACGAAACAGTTAATTTTCTTTTGAAAATCAAAAGATTGTGTTTCGATATTCTTAAAATTTACCAGTGATATTTTTTGCAAATACATGAATGAAAATTATTTCGGAAAAGAAAGCGCAAAATATCGAAAATTTTACTAATAATCGGCTTTTAAAATCCAATTAAAAAAACTATTTTTGTCGCCACTAATTTTTAAGCAATTATGGCTACATACAAGAAAAGAGGTTACAAACCTAAGAAAGAAAAGGTTGCAAAAGAGGTAGAAGAAACTTTTGACGAAACTCAAAGTACTACCGCTGAAGTATTTAATACTTTAGACGACACTGCAAACAAATCTGAACAATGGATTGAGAAAAACAGCAAACCATTATTTTACGGATTGGTAACTATCGCTGCTTTAATTTTAGCGTACTTAGCTTACAACAAATTCGTTGCAGAGCCAACTCAAAGAGAAGCTTCTAACGAATTAGCATATCCAAGATCATTTTTCGATAAAGCTGCTACATCTGCAGGTGTTGCTGCTGATTCTTTATATACTTTAGGTTTAGAAGGTGGTGATGGAAAATACGGTTTTGTTGATATCGCTTCTCAATTTAGCGGTACTAAAGCAGGAAACTTAGCAAACTATTACGCTGGTATTTCTTATTTAAAAATGAAGAAGTACGAACAAGCTATCGAGCATTTAAGTGATTTTAATTCAGATGATGAATTATTAGGACCTACAGCTTTAGGTGCTATTGGTGATGCTTTCGCAGATATTAACCAACCAGAAGATGCTTTAGAGTACTACGAAAAAGCAGCTAACAAGAAAGATAACGACTTTACATCTCCTTTATTTTTATTCAAAGCAGCACAAACTGCAATGGAATTAAAGAAGTATAGTACTGCTGAAAAATTATACACTACCATTAAAGAAAAATACGCTAATACCGATCAAGGTAGAGATATTGAAAAATATATCAATAGCGCAAAATATGCTCAATAATGGCTACAACAAATTTATCTTACTACGATAAAGCTTCAATCCCAAATGCGAAACCTTTTCGATTTGGGATTGTTGTTTCAGAATGGAATCCTGATATTACAGGTAACATGCACAAAGGTGCTATTGAAACACTTTTAGATTGTGGAGCCGAAGAAAGTAATATTGTTTCTTGGGATGTTCCTGGTAGTTTCGAACTAGTATATGGTTGCAAAAAAATGGTTGAAACTCAAAAAGTAGATGCTGTTATTGCCATAGGAAATGTAATTCAAGGAGAAACCAAACATTTCGATTTTGTTTGTGATGGTGTTACGCAAGGTATTGTAGACTTAAACATTAAGTATGATGTTCCTGTAATTTTTTGTGTATTAACAGATAATATTAAACAACAATCGATAGATCGTTCTGGTGGAAAATTAGGAAATAAAGGTATTGAATGTGCAGTAGCGGCAATAAAAATGGCAGCTATTAAAAATTTAGACAAGCCTTCAAATACATTAGGGTTTTAAACTTTAATTATACAACTATTAAAAAAAGCGCCAAAACAATGACTGTTTTGGCGCTTTTTTTAACTTTAATTTAGCGATAATTTTTGACCGCCTCTTGATAATTCAGTAACTTTGAAATTCATCTTAATTTGGTGCGATTTTTGTTGCACTATAGCATTCAAAAGAAGCACTATTTTATGGGATTTTTCAAGAAAGAAGTAAAAAAGTTCGAGTACAAACCTCGCTATTATAAAGGCGAAGGAAACCCGTATGAAGTAAAACATAAATTCGATGAATATCGTACGACAGTAGGAAGAAACAAAGGCTTAAAAGGTAAATTTGTAGCTGCTATTGATGAATTTAAAAATTCTGAAAATGGAGGGGTTAATAAAACAATCCTTATTATAATTGCTGTTTTAGTATTATTATTTTTATTCATTATCGATTTCGACCTTTCAATCTTTTTATCAAAAAACAACTAATGTCAGATATTATACAGTTACTTCCTGATCATGTTGCGAATCAAATTGCTGCAGGAGAAGTTGTACAACGTCCTGCTTCAGTAGTTAAAGAATTAATTGAAAATTCGATTGACGCTGGCGCTACTTCTATCAAACTTTTATTAAAAGATGCTGGTAAAACTTTAATCCAGGTAATTGACGATGGTAAGGGAATGAGTGTAACTGATGCTCGTTTAAGTTTTGAACGTCATGCTACCTCTAAAATTAAAGATGCTCAAGATTTATTTAATTTAAACACCAAAGGTTTTCGTGGTGAAGCTTTAGCATCGATAGCAGCGATTGCCCATGTTGAATTAAAAACCAAACAAGAAAACGAAGAACTTGGTTCTCAAATAAAAATAGAAGGAAGTAAAGTAGTTTCTCAAGAAACTGTTTCGACAGCTAAAGGGACTAGTATTGCTGTTAAAAATTTATTTTACAACATTCCTGCGCGTCGTAATTTTTTAAAATCTGATACAATTGAAACACGTCATATCGTTGATGAATTTCAACGTGTGGCTTTAGCACATCCAGATATTTCATTTTTACTACATCATAACAACAATGAAGTTTATCATTTAAAAAAGAGCAATCTACGTAAAAGGATTGTAGCTGTTTTCGGAGCTAAAATGAACGAGAAATTAGTTCCTATTTCTGAACAAACTGATATTATTACTGTAAACGGATTTGTTGCTAAACCAGAATTTGCAAAAAAGAAACGTGGTGAACAATTCTTCTTTGTAAATAACCGCTTTATTAAAAGCTCTTATTTAAACCATGCTGTTGTAAATGCTTTTGAAGGTTTATTAGAACACGGATCACATCCTTCGTACTTTTTGTATTTAGAAGTGCCTCCGAATAGTATCGACATTAACATTCACCCTACAAAAACAGAAATAAAGTTTGATAACGAAAAAGCTTTATATGCCATTTTAAGAGCTACTGTTAAACATAGTTTAGGGCAATACAATGTCGCTCCTATTTTAGATTTTGATAGAGACGCAACGTTAGATACGCCATACAATTACAATAAAAAAAATGGTTCATCTTCTGTACCGCCGATTACTGTAGATCCTACATTTAATCCTTTTAAAACAGAAACAGACTATAAACCTGAAACGAGTTCAACACCAAAAAGCGGATCTAACACTTATCAATCTAACTTTAAGAAAGGCACTGGTAATTGGGAAGCTTTATATACAAATATAGAAACCACTCCTTCGATACAACAAGAGCAACTTTTTGAAACGCAACAAGAAACTGAAACGGGTAAAACGTTTCAAATTCAAAAAAAATACTTGTTAAGTTCTATAAAATCGGGTGTTGTTTTAATCAATCAATCATTAGCACATCAACGTGTTTTGTATGAAGAGTTTTTAGAGAACATTACAATAAAAGAAGCGAGTAGCCAGCAGTTACTATTCCCAGTAAGTATTTCTTTCTCTTCTGCTGATATTGAGATGATTTACACCATAAAATCAGATTTAGAAAGTGCTGGTTTTATGTTTGATCAGTTTACAAAAGAAAGTGTAATTATAGGCGGAATACCAACTTCTATAACCGAGAGTAAAATAACTTTGGTATTAGAGCAGTTATTAGATGATATTAAACTAGAGGTACCCGACGCTAGCTTTAGTCATTTTGATGTAATGGCGAAGTCTTTTGCTAAATCGTTAGCAATAAAAACCGGAACCGTACTATCAGTTAAAGAACAAGAAAATTTAGTAAATGATTTGTTTTCTTGTAAAGAACCTAACACATCACCATTTGGAAAAGCTACGTTTAAAACATTGACATTAAACGAAATTGATTCCATTTTTAACAAATAAAAGTAAATTATGCCAAAATTAACTGACGCTATAAAGCATTTAATAATCATTAACGTGATTATGTATTTTGCTCCTCAGTTGTTAAATTTAGATTTAACAAACATCTTTGCTTTACATTACCCTACAAACGAACATTTTGGTGTTTGGCAATATATTACGCATATGTTTATGCATGGCGGACCTGCACATTTACTTTTTAACATGTATGCTTTATGGGCTTTTGGTACACCTTTAGAACAAATGTGGGGTAGAAATAAATTCTTGTTTTTCTATTTTTCTGCTGGTATTGGCGCTGGGTTAATTTACACATTGGTAAACTATTACCAATTTAATGGGATTTACGAGCAATTAATCTCAATGGGAGTATCTTCTTCTGAAATACAAAACATTTTAAGTTCAGGGCAGTACAACGAAAGCTTAATTACTTTGTCTAACCAAACCATGAGTGAGTTTTACAGCTTATATCACACCCCTGCTGTAGGTGCTTCTGGTGCAATATATGGTGTTTTAGTTGCATTTGGATTAATGTTCCCGAATGCTAAATTAGCTTTAATCTTTTTCCCAGTTCCTATTGCTGCAAAATACTTTATTCCTTTAATGATTGCTGGAGATTTCTTCTTTGGAGTTACAAAATATTCAATCGGAAATATTGCACATTTTGCACATATCGGTGGAGCTATTATAGGTTTTATAATTGCATGGTATTGGAAAAAAAATCAATTTAAATTTCGTTAATTTAGTAAATAGTAATTCCTTTTTAGAAAAAGAAAAGTTATGGAAGTATTACAAAACTTAAAATATCGGTTCAAAAACGCTGGAATTGTAGAGCAACTTATCTACGCAAATTTAGCAGTGTTTTTATTGGTTTTTATTACGAATACTTTTGGTTTTTTATTTCAATCAAAAAGCAATTTATTAGTCGAATGGTTTGCCTTACCTGCGAATTTTAATGACTTTTTATCGAAACCTTGGACTATCATAACCTATGGTTTTTTACACACTAGTTTTTTACATATACTACTAAATTTAATAGCTTTATTTTATATAGGTCATTTATTTAAACAATATTTTACCTCAAAACAATTATTGAATTTTTATTTACTCGGAACTTTTTTTGGAGGAATTATTTTTATCGCTAGCTACAATTTTTTTCCTGCATTACAACGCGTTGCTGACAATAGTGTATTATTAGGAGCATCCGCAGGTATTTCTGCGATCTTTATTGGTATTGCAACTTATATTCCTAATTACGAATTAAAATTCCCCTTAGTAGGTTTTGTTAAACTCTGGGTATTAGCTTGCATTTGGATTGCAATTGATGTTATTCAAATTCCTGCTGGAAATGCTGGTGGACATTTAGCTCACATCGGTGGTGCAATATTTGGTTTTTTGTATGTGAGAAGTGCAATTAATAAAAAATTAGAAATTTTCGAACCTATTAAAGACTTGTTCAAGAGAAAAGAAAAGCCTTTAAAAACAGTTTATAAATCAGGTAACAAACCCTCAAAAAAAACAGTTAGTAAAAGTAAAACCCAACAAGAAATAGATCATATTTTAGACAAGATTGGAAAATCTGGTTACGACACACTAACTAAAGAAGAAAAAGAGTTTTTATTTAAACAGGGTAAAAAATAGATGAAGAAATATTCGATTGTACAAAAGCTTATATTTTTTATCAATTCAGTTTTCGCAACTGTTTTGTTATTGTCTTTTGTACTTCCGTATATATCACCCAAAATAATACCTGCCTTTGCTATTTTTAGTTTATTCGTTCCGCTATTAGTGTTAGTAAACATTGGCTTTTTTGTGTATTGGCTAATTAAACTTCATAAAAACGCCTTACTCTCTTTATTTATATTAGTCATCGGTTGGTTTGTTGCTCCACCTCTTATTAAATTCTCTAAAAAAGAAGTTATTTTAAATAATGATTTAAAAGTGATGAGTTACAATGTTCGTTTGTTTAATCATTATAAACATGAAGATGATATTACTACAGAACAAAAAATATATGAATTCATTAATAATGAAAATCCAGATATAATTGCCATGCAGGAATTTTATCAATCTGAATTACTAGACATAAAACTTCCGTATAAGTACATTAAAACAAAATCGAAAACCAATCAATTTGGATTGGCTATTTATTCGAAACACCCAATTATAAACTCAGGCTCTTTAAATTTTAAAAACAGTGCTAATAACACCATATTTGTTGATGTTCTTAAAGGTAATGACACCATTCGCGTTTATAATGTGCATTTGGAATCTTTGAAAATAAATCCTAAAAAAGAAAACTTTGGTGAAAAAGATTCTGAACGTTTGTTTAAGCGTTTAGCAAATGGCTTTGTTAAACAAGTAGACCAAACCGAATTGATATTACAACATCAATATTCTTGGAAAGGAAAAAAAATTATCTGTGGTGATTTTAACAACACTGCTTACTCTTGGGTATATAAAAAATTAGCAAACAACAATAAAGATACTTTTATTGAAAGTGGAATTGGCTTAGGAAAATCTTTTAGATATCCGTATCCGATGCGTATTGATTTTATTTTAACTGACCCTAACGCCATAGTTAATCAATATAAAACTTATAGTAATATTAAGTTATCTGATCACTACCCGATTATGACAAGATTAAATTGGTAGGTTTATTAATTAGTTTAATAAAAAATGTATTTTTATCAATAATCAAACTTATCATTTATGAAACATTATGATGTTGCGGTAATAGGTAGCGGTCCTTCAGGAGCTTCTACCGCATTTCATTTAGCTAAAAAAGGAATCTCAACAGTTATTATAGAAAAAGAAACTTTACCACGTTATAAAACTTGCGGTGGAGGCTTTGTGTATAGAGGACGAAAAGATTTGCCTTTTGATATTACTAATGTTGTAGAAAAAGAATTTCATACTGTAGATATTTATTTAGGAGATAAATTACATTTTAAAACTATTAGAGAAGAACCAACAATATCTATGATAATGCGTGATTCTTTTGATAATTTAATTACTGAAAAAGCTAAAGATTTTGGAGCTACTCTATTACAAAATCACAAATTAAAAAGTTTAGATTTTAATGATGACTTAATCATCTTAGAAACTTCTCAAGGAAGCCTTAGTGCTGATTTTGTAATTGCTGCAGATGGAGCTTTAAGCCCTACAGCAAAAATGGCTGGATGGAAAGAAGATACTCGAAAATTGATTCCTGCTTTAGAATATGAAGTAGAAGTGACAGAAGAAGATTTTGAACGCTTATCTAAAGAAGTTCGTTTTGATATTGATGCCATACCTTATGGTTATGCTTGGAGCTTTCCTAAGAAAAATCACTTATCTATTGGTGTTGCTTCCGCCAGAAGAACAAAAATTAATTTGAAAAAATTTTACAAAGAATACATGGAAACATTGGGTATTACCAATGTAGTTAATGAATCTCAACACGGATTTCAAATACCTGTTGCACCACGTACAGATGGCTTTGTAAAAAACAATGTGTTTTTAATTGGTGATGCTGCTGGTTTTGCTGACCCTATTACCGCAGAAGGTATTTCTAATGCAATTTATAGCGGTAAATTTGCTGCTGAATCCATTATTGAAAGTAATAAAAACTCTGAGTTAGCTAAAAAATTATATATTGAAAAACTAGAAGAAAACCTTATTCCTGAAATTACAACAGGTTTATGGCTATCTAAATGGTTTTATGAACAAAAAACAATACGAAATATTTTATTAAAAAAATACGGTCAACGTTTTAGCGAAGCCATGGCTGATGTTTTTCATGGTAAAAGAAGTTACCCAAAAGATATTAAAGCTGCTATTAAACAAAAAGTTAAAGAGTTAGTTTTTTAATTAAAACACACCTTTAAAATCATAATATTAAATTAATCTACAATAAAATTCATGAAAAAATCAAGCACTTTTGTATTACCTATATTATTAGTTTTTTCAATTCTTAATTCCTGTTCTAGTTCAGATAGTTCAGAAATTGTAGACAATGCTGTTGCAGTTGAATTCACTTCTTCTAACCCTACAACTCTTAATGAAGATAATCACATAGGTAAAGAAATAGAAATTAAAACAAATGCTAGGGTAAAAACATTAGGAAGTGTTAATATTAGTTTTAGTGGAGATGCAGAGTATGGAATTGATTATAAAACTAAGCCAGAAGCTGTAAACGGTACGATTAAAGTTGCTTTTCCAGAAGCTACAGAAAGATATAATTTTAAGATAATACCAATAGTAAACAACAATAAAAATCATGATGTAACACTTATTGCTACTTTAAATTCAGCTAAAGGAGGTATTAAACTAGGTAATAAAACCTCTCACAGTATAAAAGTGAACAATATAAATACAACTAGAAATGCTTTTTTTTTAGACTCAAATGCTATGGGCTATGAAAATTATAGGAACACTGGTATATCTCCTCCTGAGGTTATCATTAATTTCAATGAACAAACATTGATTGATTCTCAATTAGTTGTTAAAATTGAAACAAATGCTACAGAAGGTATTGATTATAAATTAAATGAGAATATAATTGATAATAAAATTACATTTAACATAGCTCCTGGACAACAAACTATTAAACTAGACTTTGAAATCCTAGATGATCAAGAAGTTGATGGACATAAAGAAATTAAATTCTCTTTAATTTCGGCTTCTGGTGGGCTAAAAATTGGACCACATCCAGATTTACACGGAACTTCATCCAATTTCACAATAGCACTAAGAGATAATGAAAGTCCTGTAGAAATGAATTTTCTAAATGAGGCCGAATCTTTAGAAGAACTACCACAAGAAAGGAATACCAGTGTTATCATTCGATCTGACCTTGGAGCACCAAATGCAGGAACAATAAAAGTAAAACTAACCACTGATGCTGTATACGAAACACATTACACTATGTACCCTAAACCTGATTCGAATAACATAATATCTTTAGATTTTCAAAAAGGTCAAAATGGTGGGGAAATTAGAGTAGATGCTCCAAATAATAATTCTAAGGATGGTAATAAAGCCTTAATATTTGAAATAATTGAAATAACTGGAGGTGGTATAATAGGTAGTGGGCATACTAAACATACACTAACTATAATTGATGACGATTAAAGTAAGAAAAGAAATAGCTTATTAATAAGCTGTTTCTTTTTTAACTCTTTTCAAATTCAATAAATCAATTGGGTTAATCCCCAAACCTTGAACGTTTTTTTGAGAAAAACGAATTACTTCGTCATAATACAAAGGAACAATAGGAGCTTCATTGATGATTATACTATCCATTTGTTGATATAGTTTTTGACGTTTCAATAGGTCTATTTCTTTAATAGATAATTCATACAATTCATCAAACTTATCATTCTTAAAATGAGTGTAGTTCGGTCCGTTAGGAGTAAAGTTTTTACTGTAAAAAAGTGACACATAATTTTCAGCATCTGGGTAATCGGCAATCCAGCTTGCTCTAAAAATTGGTAATTTTCCGCTTGCTTTTCCTTGACGTAATGTTGATGGCGGAATAACATCTACCTTCGTTTCTAAACCTATATTTTGCAATTCCCTTTGAATAAACTCGCATAAATCTAGATAATTACTATTGGTAGTAATCGTTATTTGTGGTGAAGTATCTCCTGTTTCTTTCTTATACTGATCTACAAGTTTTTTAGCCTTTTCTGGCTGGTAAGAATACCCTTTTTGATTATTAAACGATGGTAACCCTTTAGGTATAAATCCACTTGTTGCTGGTGTACCAATTCCGTTTCTAAGAAACTTAATCATCTTTTCACGATCAAACCCGTAATTAATTGCTTCTCGTATCAATTTAGATTTTGTTGATGTTTTCTCTTCTCCATCTAAATATATCCCTAAATATTCTGTATTTAAATAAGCTCCTGTTTGCATTGTAATCTTATCTACATACTTTTCTTTTAAGGTTCCATTGGTATTTAAAATATCATCTTTATAAGAAGCATCTAAACTTTTCATAAAATCAAGATTGCCTTGGATAAATTGCAAAAATTCACTTTGCTTATCTGGTAAAAAAGTAACTGCTACTGCTTCCAAGTAAGGCAATTGGTTTCCTTTAATATCTTTCTCATAAAAAAAAGGATTTTTACGCAATACCAGTTTCGTATTTTCTACCCATAACTTGAATTGAAAAGGTCCTGTACCAATTGGATTAGCTCTAAATGTATTTCCGAAATAATCAACTGCTTCTTTTGGAACTACTGAACAATACTTCATTGCAAGTAACCCTAAAAAAGGTGGAAACGGTTGTTTTAAATTAATTGTAAAAACTGAATCATTTTCTGCTTTAAAATCTTTTACATTTTGCAAAACCCAACCTCCAGGAGAAGCTACGTTTTTGTCTAATAATCTATTAAAAGAGTATTCAAAATCATTTGCACTTACTTTTCTTGTAGAATCCTTTCCAAATAAGCCATGCTTATGAAACTGCACATCATTTCTTAAAATAAACTGATACGTTTTTCCATCTTCCGAAATATCCCAACTTTTAGCAATATCAGGTTGTACATTCAAACTATCATCTAATTGAACCAAACCGTTATATAATTGGTTAACTACCCAAATATTACGTTGATCTTTAGCAAAAGCAGGATCTAATGATGTAATATTAGAGTGCTCATTATATCGAAAAACTTCAGTTTTAGAAAACCTACTTTCTTTTTTAGCACAAGAAAAAACACTTACTAAAAGTATTAATAGTATTAGAAACTTATTTCTTCTTTCTCTTATTTTTATAATAGCTTTTATCTGCAATGTATATGATTTTAGACACTTCTGCATATACCGTTGAAGCATCTTTATTGGTAATTTTAATTTCCTTTTGTAAATCGATTTCTTTTTCTTCTTCTACTCTTTCTTTAATTTGTTGAATCTCATTTTCAGAAAAAACAAAATCTACATAAGAGTTTTCTTTAGCAGGCCTTTTAAATTTAATTTCAGCACTTTTATCCCATACAACATAATCATTTCCTAAAATATTCATTAATTGAATCATAAAAACAGGATCGGTTGCTGAAAACAAGCTGCCTCCAAAAATAGAACCTACATAGTTCTTGTTTTTATAACTAATAGGAATCTTCACTCTAGCTTTTAACAAATCTTCTGACACTTCAACAATTCGTCCAGTAGACCTACGATACATCGGTGAAATATTAAATCCGTATTTAAAAATTGTGCTCTGTTTAAAAAACTTAGATAAGACTTTTGATATTGCTGCGTACATTTACCTATTACTTTTTCTCAAATCCATATTCACGTTCAACTTTACAGATTCTCACTTGGTATTTTTTATACCATGTAGCTCTCCCTTTTTCGCGAATCACCGTATGCTCTACATTATTCTTCCAATTTATTATAGCTTCTAAACTGTTCCAATAAGAAACAGTTATTCCTATTTCTTCTCTTACCGATTCTATTCCTAAAAACCCTTCTTCCTCTTTGGCTAAAGTAACCATTTGTTGTGCTGACTCATTATAGCCTTCAGTTTCATCTGTAAATAAAGATGTGAAAATTACAGCATAATAGGGCAGTTTAAATTTATCTGTTATCATAAAATTAATTCGTATTTTGTTTCTGGTAAACCAATGTCTTCGCTCACAAATTTTTCGATTTCTTCAAAATTAAAACGCTTTAATATTTTAGCAGATGCTACATTCACGTCTACAACACAACCTATAATTTTCTCCATTCCGATTGATTTACAATAATCAATCAACCCTTCACATATTTCAGTAGCGTATCCGTTTCCCCAAAATTGCTCTATAAAACGGTAACCGATTTCATCATTTCCTTCTTCATCTTTTATCAAAGCTACGGTCCCTACAAATACATTATCTTTCTTACGTTCAATGGTATAAATCCAAAAATCATTATCTGGATTATCATAACGTTTGATTAACTGCAATAAATCCTCTTCACTTTCTTTTAAGTTCTTTGGTTCGCCAGTAGCATATTTCAATACATTTGGGTTACTTTCTAATTCGTAAAAAGATTTTAAATCAGCTATTTGAAGCTTTCTAACTTGTAATCTTTTCGTTTCAAAAATCATTTTCAATATTGTATTTTTGCAAACTATAAATGTACAGGAATGAATGCAGATAAAAAAGTAGCTTTTTACACTTTAGGATGTAAATTAAATTTTTCTGAAACTTCTACCATTGCAAGGAATTTTGTGAATGAAGGTTTTGACCGTGTTGAGTTTGAAGAAAAAGCAGATGTATACGTAATCAATACATGTTCGGTGACCGATAATGCCGACAAGCGTTTTAAATCTATTGTAAAATCTGCTTTAAAGAAAAATGAAGAGGCTTTTGTTATTGGTGTTGGTTGTTATGCACAGTTGAAACCTGAAGAACTAGCTGCTGTTGATGGAGTGGATTTGGTATTAGGTGCTACCGAAAAATTTAATGTTACCAGTTATATAAACGACTTAACTAAAAATGAAGTTGGTGAAGTGCATTCATGTGAAATTGAAGAAGCAGATTCTTATGTTGGCGCTTATTCTATTGGCGATCGTACCCGTGCTTTCTTAAAAGTACAAGATGGTTGTGATTATAAATGTACCTATTGCACTATTCCTTTAGCTCGTGGAATTTCTCGTTCTGACACTTTAGAAAATGTATTAAAAAATGCTAAAGAAATTTCTGAAAAAGGAATTAAAGAAATTGTTTTAACCGGAGTTAATATTGGTGATTATGGTAAAGGAGAATTTGGCAATAAAAAACATGAACATACTTTTTTAGAGCTGGTAAAAGAGCTTGATAAAGTTGAAGGAATTCATCGTTTACGAATTTCGTCTATCGAGCCGAATTTATTAAAAGATGAAACTATAGATTTTGTTTCTAATTCTGAAACTTTTGTGCCTCATTTTCATATTCCACTGCAATCAGGTAGTGATGAATTACTAAAGAAAATGAAGCGTCGTTATTTAACAAAAACATATACTGATAGAGTTACAAAAATTAAAGAAGTAATGCCAAACGCTTGTATTGGTGTAGATGTTATTGTTGGTTTTCCAGGAGAAACGGATGAACTTTTCTTAGAAACCTACAACTACTTAAACGAAATGGACATTTCGTATTTACATGTTTTCACTTATTCTGAAAGACCAAACACCGAAGCTGTACATATGGATGGTGTGGTTCCTAAAAAAACACGTGCAAAACGTAGCAAAATGTTACGTGGATTATCAGTAAAAAAACGAAGAGCATTTTACGAAACTCAAATAGGAAATACTTTAATGGTGCTGTTTGAAAGTGAAAACAAAGAAGGATATATCCATGGATTTACTCAAAACTATGTAAAAGTAAAAGCTCCTTGGAATCCTGAATTAGTAAACACTTTACATACTGTTACTTTAACTGAAATTGATGAAGATGGATTAGTTCGTTTTGACTTTGTTAATACAGAAGTTATTGCTTAAATTGTCATAGCTATAAAACCCATCAAAAAAATACTATGAGATATTTACTATTATCTTTTTTTGCTTTAACACTAGCTTGCGCAGCTCCAAAAAAGGACAAAGAAAATACAACTACAGAAAAAGAGACTGTTATTGAAGTGGAAGAAAAAACTCCAGAAGTAGTTATCAATAATGAGTTAATTCTTGTTTTAAATAATCCAGAAAAAGTAGAAGATGTTAAAGCTTTAATTACAAATAGTGGTCTTGACTGGAACAAGTTAATTTTTGATCAAGATGATTTAAAAATTGCTTTAATCACAGTACCTAAAGAAAAAGTTGATTTTTGGGTTAAGCGTCTTGGAGAATCTGGCACTTTCAAATCAGTAGAGAAAAATCAGATACTTACAATTAACAACATAAAAAAAGACTACGAAAACAGGTTGATTTCTATTAAAAAAACACCTTGTTTTGGTGATTGTGATGTTTATGATGTTTCTATAGATAAAGAAGGTAATGTTATTTACAACGGAATACAATACGTTTTAAAAACAGGGAAGCACAAGTTTAAACTTACAGAAAAACAACTAAAAAAAATTAATGATATGCTATCTGAAAAAGATTTTTCAGAATTTAAAAAAGCATATGACGATCCTAGAATTACAGATTTACCAAGTACATTTATAACACATAACGGAAAACAAATTAAAATTCGTTTATGGAAAGACATTCCAGACGAGTTAATTAATGTACATGAATATATAGAGGGTATTTTATTAGATCAAAAATTCCTTGAGTAATGAAGAAAAAAACTACTCATGTGTATTTTGTTCCTGGTTTAGCCGCTAACACAAAAATATTTGAGTACATCTCTTTACCTGAAGAACATTTTGAACTTCATTTTTTAGATTGGTTATTACCAACATCTATAAATGAAAATATTCAAAAATATGCACAAAGAATGTGTGCTAATATTCAGCATAAAAACCCTATCTTAGTTGGTGTTTCTTTTGGTGGTGTTATGGCACAAGAAATGAGTAAACTTATTGATTGCAAAAAAGTAATTATCATTTCAAGTATAAAAACCAATAAAGAATTACCTAAACGCTTAAAAATAGCTCAATTAACTGGAGTTTATAAGCTTTTCCCCTCAAAAATAATAGCGAATATAGAAAGCTATGAACATTATTTCTTTAATGATTATTTAAAGAAAAGAGCTGAATTCTATAAACTGTACTTATCTATAAGAGATAAACAGTATTTACAATGGGCTATTTATAATGTATTGCATTGGCAACAAAAAGAACCGTTACCAAATGTAGTTCATATACATGGAAATAAAGATGAAGTTTTTCCTGTTAAACATATTAAAAAACATATTGAGGTAAAAAACGGAACGCATGTTATGATTTTAAATAAAGCAAAAACTATTTCTAAAATTTTAGAAAAGGAATGCTTTTTGAATGATTAACATTTTACGTAATCTCATCAAAAAAAATAAAAGAAAATGAATAAATCAATACGCTTCTTATCTTTAACAACAATTGTTTTTGTTGCTGTGTTATTTACCAATACTATTAGTCAATCTAACGAACCACAAATTAAAAACGTTGCCGAGAGCTACGAAATAAAAGCGGTTAAAATTCCTAGTTATATGGAATTAGCAGGAGAACGTGTTCCGCTAGAAAGAGCAGACATTAAAGAACGTATGGACCGCGAATTATTAGTAAACACCTATTGGCAATCAAATGGTTTACTATTAATAAAAAGAGCAAACAAATTTTTCCCTATTATCGAACCTCTTTTAGAAAAGTATGGTTTACCGGACGATTTTAAATATTTATGTGTTGCCGAAAGTGCACTAATAAATATACCGTCATCAAAAGGAGCGGCTGGTTATTGGCATTTTATGCCCGCTACTGGTCGTGAATACGGATTAGAAGTTAACAGAAATGTAGACGAACGTTATAATTTAGAAAAATCAACTAGAGTTGCTGCAGAATATTTAAAAAAAGCTAAAGAAAAATTAGGGTCTTGGACTCTGGCTGCTGCTGCTTATAATGCAGGTAATGGGAGAATATCTCAACGTATGAAACAACAACAAGTTGATGATTATTACGACTTACTTTTAAACACTGAAACCGGAAGGTATGTATTTAGAATTTTGGCTTTAAAAGAAGTTATGTCTAACCCAAAAAAATATGGTTTTGTATATGATCAAGATGATCTGTATACTCATCCAACAACTTACGATGTTAAGTTAGACACTGCAATTACTAACATAGCCAACTTTGCAAAACATTACGGAATAACTTATAAGGATTTAAAGTTGGTAAATCCATGGTTAAGAGAAACCAAATTAAATAATAAAAGTAGGAAAGAATATACTATTAAAATCCCTATTCATTAATGAAAAAAGCACTACCCTATATATACATAACTATTGGTACTTTAATTATCGTTGGTACTTTTTTACAGTTTTTTAAAGATCATGAAAGCTACCGAATACTTTTTAATTTTAATACTGAAAACAAGTACATCTTTTTAATAGTTCGTGGGTTATTTGCTGGATGGTTTTTAGCAGATGGAATAAACAAGCTAAAACAAAATAAAGAGAATTAATTTACTTTAATTCTCTTTTATCTTTTTAACCCTTCCTACAATTCCTGACTCTAATTGCACTTTAATTCCGTGGGGGTGGTTTGATGATTTTGTAAGCAACCTACTTACAACACCAGAAGTAAGCTCTCCTGTTCTTTGATGATTTTTCTGAACAACTTCTACCTCACTACCTATGGTAACATCTTTTCTATTTCTACCGTCTTTCATTCTAAAATATTTAATTCTTAAAAATAAGAAAGCCTATCAAAATTTGATAGGCTTCTCATTAAAAAGTTTACTCTGGTAATAATATATATTATAATACTCTTACGTTAACAGCGTTTAATCCTTTTCTTCCTTCTTGTAACTCGAATTCAACTTCGTCGTTCTCACGAACTTCGTCGATTAATCCTGAAACATGTACGAAATGTTCTTTGTTTGATCCTTCTTCTGTGATAAATCCAAATCCTTTTGATTCGTTGAAGAATTTTACAGTACCTTTATTCATTATAAAAAATTATATGTTGCTTGCTTAAGTGCCAACAACGTTTATTGAGTTGCAAATGTAATGCCAAATTTTTTAATAATCGTTAAAACATTCATTTTCTTTCAATTAATTTATAAAAAAAGTCGATTTACTGTAGTAAACCGACTTTTGATATTTTAAATGATTGACTATCATTAATCAAAATCCGTATCCATTTTTAGGTAATCTAAAAACTCACGCTTTGTTTCTTTGTTTTTAAATTTCCCACCAAACTCTGCTGTTACTGTAGAACTCTCAATATCTTTAATTCCACGAGAATTAACACATAAATGCTTTGCATCGATAACACACGCTACATCTTCAGTACCTAATGCTTCTTGCATTGCTTGTACAACTTGCATTGTTAAACGCTCTTGTACTTGTGGTCTTTTTGAAAAATACTCTACAATACGATTCATTTTAGATAAACCGATTACTTTTCCGTTAGAAATATACGCTACGTGTGCACGACCAATAATTGGCAATAAATGATGCTCGCAGGTAGAATACACTACAATATTCTTTTCAACCAACATTTCACCATAATTGTAATTATTATCGAATGTTGATGCCTTTGGCATATTTTTAGGATCTAACCCCATAAAAATTTCATTAACAAAAGCTTTTGCAACACGCTTTGGTGTCCCTTGCATACTATCGTCTGTTAAATCCATTCCTAAAGTTTCTAAGATATCTTTTACGCTATCTTGAATCCTTTCTATTTTTTCTTTGTCAGAAATATCGAACGCGTCAGCACGTAATGGCGTTTTAGCCGATGTACCGATGTGGTTCTCTCCTATTTCCTCAGTTCTCTCGTCATTCATTTTGTTGCTGTTCACTTCAAACATTTCTTTCTATTATTAGGGCGCAAATTTACAACATTGCTGTTAATTTACTGTACTTTATTTATCAATTCGTCTAAAGAACAAGTAGTTTGTTCTCCATTATTCATATTTTTTAAAACAAACGCACCATTATCAACATCAGTTACTACAAATTCTATTGCTCTGTTGGTAACGTATTTCCACTGCTTTTTTTGTTGTTTGTTACTTGCAGCGGTATCAGGATATAATTCTGATTTTATATTGTTTTCTCTTAAACTTTTAATTGCTTTTATCTTTAATATATTCTCTTCTTCATTAAAGTTTAAGAATAATACTTTTGGTTTTGGTAATTGAACAGTTTCAAATAAACCTAACTCTTCCATTACTAAATAAATACGATCTAAACCAAAAGAAATTCCAACTCCACTAACATCTTTCAATCCAAAAATCCCTGTTAAATCATCGTAACGACCTCCACCTCCGATAGAACCCATTTTTACACCTTCAGGTGCAGCTACTTCATAAATTGCACCTGTATAATAATTTAATCCACGAGCTAAGGTTACATCTAATTCTAATGAAGCAGACGACAATCCTACTTCTTCAATCATATTTACAACCGTGCGTAAATCTTCTACTCCTTGTAAACCTTCTTCAGAAGCGCTTAACATTTCTTTTAAAGAACTTAACTTATCTTGGTTAGATCCAGAAAAATTAAATAAAGGATCTACCTTTTTAATTGCTTCTTCAGAAATTCCTTTCTCAAGCATCTCTTTAACAACACCTTCTTTACTAATCTTATCTAACTTATCTAAGGCTACTGTAAAATCGATTAATTTATCTGACGCTCCGATTACCTCAGCAATACCAGATAATATTTTACGATTGTTGATTTTGATAGTCGTACCATTTAAACCTAACTTACTAAAAACAGTATCGTATAATTGTACAAATTCTACTTCTTGTAATAAGGATTTACTTCCTACAACATCAGCATCGCACTGGTAAAATTCTCTAAAACGACCTTTTTGCGGGCGATCTGCTCTCCAAACTGGTTGAATTTGGTAACGTTTAAATGGAAAAGTAATATCGTTTTGGTGTTGTACAACGTAACGTGCAAATGGCACTGTTAAATCGTAGCGCAATGCTTTTTCAGAGATTTTAGAAATTAATTTTTGACTGTTCTTTTCTGTCAATAAATTATCATCTACTTTCTTTAAATAATCTCCAGAATTTAAAATCTTAAAAATCAAACGATCCCCTTCTTCTCCATACTTTCCCATTAAAGTAGAAGAGTTTTCAAAACTTGGAGTTTCGATAGGTTGAAACCCGAAGTTTTCAAACGAATGTTTAATTATATTAAAAATATAGTTTCGTTTGGCTACTGTTTCTGACGAAAAATCTCTTGTTCCTTTTGGAATTCCTACTTTCATAGTTACTTATGAATTATAAAAATGATGTTTATTATTATACAAGCAAATAAATGCATTGAGAGCGCAAATATCTGAATTAAAAAATAGATTATGAAGTTTTATTTCTTCGTTTTAATCGATAAATAGATGCGTTTAATTCGAAGCCTAACAATAGTATAATTGCATTTAACCAAACAAATAGCATTAATATTAACAAAGTACCAATAGAACCGTATAACTGATTATATGTTGCAAATTTTTCTATATAAATACCAAAAAGATAAAAAGTAAATAAAGATGATATAGTGGTTAATATTGCTCCTGGTGAAAAGAATCGTACTTCCTTTCCTTGTTTTGTTCCGAAACGGAATAAAAGTGATACAATAGTAAAAATCATGAGTAAAAACAACAGTCCTCTACCCCAATAAAACAAGTCTAAATCAGCAGTATCTAGCCAACCTGCTTTGTCTATTCTTCCTAAGGCTACTTGATAAAAAATGATTAACACCACTGTTACTATCAAGAAAAAAGACATTAATAACGAAACCCCTAAAGAAACAATATAAGCTCTAAAAACATTTCTCATTTCTTTTACATGATACGAATATTCGAATCCACCGAAAATAGCATTCACACCATTTGTCATTAAAAAAATAGAGGCTAAAAAACCAAAAGACAGTAGGCCTCCATACTGATTGTTAATAATATCTTTTAAAACACCATCAACTGCATTAAAGGTTTTAGGAGGTAACATTTCTTGAATTAATCCAAACAAATTATCTTGAAATCCTTCAATAGGTATGTAAGGAATCAACGATAAAATAAACAGCATAAACGGAAAAATTGCCATGAAGAAACTGAATGCAATTCCACCAGCTCTTGTAGTTAAAGCGCCTTTTACAATACCAATTATGTACATTTCTAGCACATCGTATAAAGACATTCCTTCTAGCCCTGGAATCTTAATTTTCTTTCCGAAGGCTACCAATAAATTTAGTATTGGTATTTTATCTAGTTTGCTTTCTATTCGTTTGGTCATTTCTTTTTACATACAATGTTAAAAAACAAAGGTACAAAGTCCTAACTTTAAGAACTTTGTACCTCAGCTTTTTTTTACAACAAAAACTACTTTAATCCACGTGCTTTTAACATAGGAGCTGCTTTTGGATCTCTTCCTGCAAAGGTTTTATACATTTCTGCATAATCCATAGTATTTCCTTTTGATAAAACCTGTTCACGGAATTTTTGCCCGTTCTCACGTGTTAACAATCCATTATTTTTAAACCAATCGTATGCATCGTGACTTAACATTTCTGTCCATAAATACGAATAATATCCAGCTGCATAACCTCCACTAAAAATATGTGCAAAGTATGTAGAACGATATCTTGGTGGTACCTCATCAACATTCAATTTCATTTGCTTTAAAGCATCTTCTTCAAACTTAGCCACATCTTCAATTTTATCATCTGCAGAAATTGTGTGCCATATCATATCTAAACTAGATGAACACAAGTTTTCTATCATTGAATACCCTTGATTAAAAGTTCCTGCATCTTTAATTTTCTTCAACAAAGAATCTGGAATTACTTCTCCTGTTTTATAATGCAAAGCATAATTATTTAAAACCTCAGGATGCGTAGCCCAGTTTTCGTTAAACTGCGATGGAAACTCTACAAAATCTCTTGAAGTACTAGTACCTGAAATTGAAGCATATTTTTGATTTCCGAACAAACCGTGTAAAGCATGTCCAAACTCATGAAACATCGTTTCTACCTCATCAAAACTAATTAATGCAGGTTCTCCTTCGGCTGGTTTTGGCGAGTTACATACATTGTAAATAACTGGCTTTTGATTACGCAATTTCGATTGTTTTACAAAAGCACTCATCCATGCTCCTCCTCTTTTACTATCTCTAGCAAAAAAATCTCCGTAATATAATCCTAACGGACTTCCGTCTTCTTCAAAAACCTCATACACGACCACATCTGGATGGTATGTTGGAATATCTGTACGCTTTTTAAAAGTAATTCCATACAATTTCGTTGCTGCATAAAACACTCCTTTTTCTAATACATTGGTTACTTCAAAATACGGCTTTACCTCTTCTTCGTTTAAGTTATATTTAGACTTACGTACTTTTTCAGCATAATGATTCCAGTCATATGGAGCTAATTTAAAATCTCCTCCATTTTTGCCTATCTCTGCTTGAATTTCTTTTACTTCTGAAGCTGCTTTTTCTAATGAACCTGGAATTAATCCGTTAAACATTTCAAATACCTTATCTGGTGTATTTGCCATGGTTCCTTGTAAACTCCAACTAGCATAGTTATCAAACCCTAAAATTTGAGCTTTTTTAGCTCTTAAGGTTACCATTTTCTTAACCAGATCTGTTGTATCAAACTCACCTCCTTCTGTTCTACAAACAGATTTATTAAATAATTCTTTACGTAGCTCTCTATTTTCTAATGACTGTAATGATGGTTGTTGGGTTGTATTTATTAGTTGGATTTCATAAGAACCATCTTTCTCTATTGATTTAATCTTATCTTCTGAAAATCCCTTCAGTTTTTCTTTATCCAAAACCACAACTCCACCTTTTTTACTCGCGTCTAACAACTTTTTACCAAAATCGTTTGACAAACTCGCTATTTCAGAATTGATTTCTTTTAACTTTTCTTTTTTATCTTCTGATAAGTTAGCCCCAGCTTTTACAAAGTTTTTATAATACTCGTTAACTAAATGTTTTGATTCAGCATCTAAATTTAAACTCTCTAAATTATTATAAACCGTTTTTATTCTATTAAACAGCTCTGTATTTAACAAAATATCATCGCTATGCTTAGAAAATTTTGGCGCTAATTCTTTTTGAATTTCCTTGATAGTATCGTTTGTATGTGCTCCTGCTAATCCGTAAAAAACAGCCGTAACATTATCTAAAGTTTTACTACTTTCTTCTAAAGCAATAATGGTGTTTTCAAATGTTGGTGCTTCTGTATTATCAACTATTTTCTGAATGGCTTCATTTTGCACTTTCATTCCCTCTAAAATAGCTGGCATAAAGTGCTCATTCTTTATTTTAGTAAAATCTGGCGCTCCGTAATCTAATGTACTTTCAATTAATAAAGGATTATTTGCCATATCTGATGTACTCTCTTTTTTCACTTCTTTTGTTTTACATGACAAAGCCAATACTAAAGTAGCAACGATGATTATATGTTTTTTCATTTTACTAATATTAAATTAATCTACTGCTTTTAAACTTAAATCTAAATTATACACCGAATGTGTTAAGGCTCCTGATGAAATAAAATCTACACCACATTCAGCATACTCTCGAATTGTTTTTTCGTTAATTCCTCCCGAAGATTCTGTTAAACATTTATCTCCAATTAAAGCTACTGCTTTACGAGTATTTTCGTAATTAAAGTTGTCTATTAAAATTCTATACACGCCTTCGTTTTTCAAAATCTCTTCAATCTCTTCTAGGCTACGAGCTTCTACTATAATCTTAATATCTAACCCTTTTTCAGCTAAATAGTTTTTGGTTTTTGCTATTGCTGGAGTAATTCCTCCTGCAAAATCGATATGATTGTCTTTTATCATTACCATATCGTATAAAGCGAATCGGTGATTCTCACCTCCTCCAATTTTAACTGCCCATTTTTCTAAAGCTCTAATACCTGGAGTAGTTTTACGAGTATCTAATACTTTGGTTTTAGTTCCGTCTAATAAGTTGGCGAAAAACTTAGTTTTGGTAGCAATAGCACTCATACGTTGCATTGCATTTAACACCAAACGTTCAGCCATTAAAATAGATTGTGATTTACCAGAAACATAAAAAACGATATCTCCATACTTCACTTCATCTCCGTCGTTAATTAATGTTTCAACTTCTAAATCGGCGTCAACATAATTAAAAACCATTTTAGCAAATTCTACACCAGCAATAATTCCTTCATCCTTTACTAATAATTTTGCCTTTCCCGTAGCATCGTTAGGAATACATGATAATGATGTATGATCACCATCCCCTATATCTTCACGAATTGCATTTGTTATTATTAAATCTAACTCTTTATTAAATTGTTCTTTTGAAATCATTTGTTCACTAAAATTATATATGCTAAAATACTAATCAATTATGAATTATGAATTCTTAATTTTGCAATATGAAGATAAAACTACTTGCTATTGGTAAAACTGATGATAAAAATTTAATTCAGTTAATCGACAACTATCAAAAAAGGCTAAAACATTATATAAAATTTGAATTAGAAATAATTCCAGATATCAAGAATGTTAAAAATCTTAGCGAATCTCAGCAAAAAGAAAAAGAAGGTGAATTGATTTTAAGCAAACTTCAAAATACCGATCAATTAGTTTTGTTAGATGACAAAGGAAAGCATTTCACTTCTATTGAGTTTTCTCAATATCTTCAAAAGAAAATGAATTCTGGTTTAAAGCAATTAGTTTTAGTTATTGGTGGACCCTATGGTTTTTCTGATGCAGTGTATAAAAAATCGCAAGGAAAAATATCATTATCTAAAATGACATTTTCTCATCAAATGATTCGCTTATTTATTGTTGAGCAAATTTATAGAGGGTATACTATTTTACGTAATGAGCCTTACCATCATGAGTAGCGCAACTACTTTTAGTATTATATTTTCTCACTTTAAATTGATTAATTTAGCAACATGAAACTCGTTTTTGCAACTAACAACCTAAACAAACTTGCAGAAGTACAAAAAATGCTTCCCAATTCTATAGAATTACTTTCCTTAAAAGATATTAACTGTTTTGATGATATTGAAGAAACTGCCAGTACTTTAGAAGGAAATGCTAAAATTAAAGCAAATCATATTACCCAAAAATTCGGTTACAATTGTTTTGCTGATGATACTGGCTTGGAAGTTGAAAGTTTGCAAGGAGCTCCTGGTGTATATTCAGCTCGCTATGCAGGTGAACCTGCCAATGCAGAAAATAATATGCAAAAACTATTGACTGAATTACAAGATAAAGAAAATAGAAAAGCTCAATTTAGAACTTCGGTTTGCTTAAATTTAAATAGCAATCAGTTTTTATTTGATGGGATTTGTAAAGGTGAAATTCTAAACAAAAAACAAGGTGAAAAAGGTTTTGGATACGATCCTGTTTTTCAACCAGAAGGTTATACAAAGTCGTTTGCAGAAATGACATCAGAAGAAAAAAATGCAATTAGTCACCGAGGGTTAGCAATTCAACAATTAGTAGAATTTTTAAAATCTTTAAGCTAATTGAATTCTTCAAATAAATATACTAAACACTTTCTTATACTTTCAGTGCTACTGATTGTCTTTTTATTTTTAAATATTAGTTTAGGCTCTGTTTCTATTCCCTTTAAAGATATTTTTAAAAGCTTAACTGGAGGTATTGCTTCAAAAGATAGTTGGCAAACCATTATTGTAAATTTTCGTTTACCAAAAGCAATTACAGCAATTATGGTAGGTTCTGGCTTATCTATCTGCGGATTATTAATGCAAACTTTATTTCGCAATCCACTTGCTGGCCCTTTTGTACTTGGAATTTCTTCTGGTGCTAGTTTAGGTGTTGCTTTACTTATTCTTGGTTCTAGTGTTTTTGGCGGTGCTTTTCTATTGGCAGGATTTTCAAATTGGGCATTAGCAATTGCAGCCAGTATTGGCGCTTTTTTAGTTTTATCCGCTGTAATTATCGCAGCAAATAGAGTTAGAAACACCATGTCGATTTTAATTATAGGATTGATGTTTGGATCTTTAACATCTGCCGTAATATCTGTACTTGCTTATTTTAGTGAAGCTGAACAAATTCAACAGTATATGTTTTGGAGCTTTGGTAGTTTAGGTAACTTAACTTGGACTGAACTATCGGTATTTGCAATAATATATATCATAGGAATACTAAGTACTTTTGCAGTTATAAAACCTTTAAATAGTTTTTTACTAGGTGAAAACTATGCCAAAAGCCTTGGAATTAACATTAAAAAAAGTAGAAACATAATTCTCTTAATCACAAGTTTGCTAACTGGAGTTATTACAGCTTTTTCAGGTCCGATTGCTTTTGTTGGACTAGCAATACCACATATTGCTAAAATGTTGTTCTCAACATCAAATCATAAAATATTAATTCCTGCGACAGCATTAATTGGAGCTATCGTTTTATTAATCTGTGATAGTATCGCTCAATTACCAACGAGCGAATTTACTTTACCTATTAATGCGATAACTTCTTTATTTGGAGCTCCAGTAGTAATTTGGTTATTAATAAGAAAAAAGAAAATTTACGTTTAATTTTGAGCAAATCAGAAAAACATATCGTATTAAAAACTGAAAATCTATCCATAGGTTATCAAACAAAAAAGCAACAAACTATTATTGCTTCCAGCATCAACTTGTCTGTTGAAAAAGGAAAGTTTATTGCGCTGTTAGGTAAAAACGGAATTGGAAAATCTACTTTATTACGTACGCTTTCTAAAGTTCAAAAACCTTTAGAAGGAAGCATAAAAATTAATCAAAAAGAGCTTTCAACCTATACGAATCAAGAATTATCAACTTCTTTAAGCTTGGTACTTACCGAACGCCTACCATTAAGTCAATTAACCGTTTTCGAATTGATTGCTTTAGGGCGTCAACCGTACACTAATTGGATTGATAAATTATCGCCAAATGATTTAAAAAAAATACTTTGGGCAATTGAAGAAACCGAAATAACTCATTTAAAAGACAAACGTTTTTATGAATTAAGTGATGGGCAATTACAACGTGTTTTAATTGCCCGTGCTTTAGCTCAGGATACCGAAATTATAATTCTTGATGAACCTACTGCACATCTTGATATTCATCATACTTTTAAAGTATTTTCTCTGTTAAAAAAACTTGTAGAAAAAACAGGAAAAACAATTATTATTTCAACTCACGAAATTAACCTTGCTATTCAATTGGCAGATGAATTTATTTTACTAACTGAAAAAGAGATTCATAGCGGTACTTCTAAAGAGCTTATCAATCAAAATGCCTTTGAAAAATTGTTCCCAAAAGAGCTTATAAGTTTTAACAAAACATTAGAACAATTCATAATAAAGAAAAATTAAATTTGAGCCTCTGTAACAAATTGTTATTTTTGAGAATCAATCAAACCAAAACCTTAACTAAATATTGATGAAAAAATTATTATACATGGCAAGTGCTGCGGTACTTGTAGCTTGTGGATCGAGCAAAGAAACAACAAGCACCGATAATGATTCGAATGTAGATTATTCTGAAAAATTTGCGAAGACCATTACCGCTAAAGATTTAGGGAAGCACTTGTTTGTTTACGCCTCAGATGAGTTTGAAGGTCGTAACACTGGTGAACCTGGACAAAAGAAAGCTGTTAAATACTTAAAAAATTTTTATATCGATCAAGGAATAGCATCTCCTTTAGGTGGAGATGATTATTTTCAAGAAGTGCCATCTGCTTACCTAAGTAACAACCGTCGTGGAATGACTTTAAAAGATTCTGAAAACGTAGTTGCGTTTATTAAAGGATCAGAAAAACCAGATGAGATAATAGTAATTTCTGCTCACTTAGATCACGAAGGCGTTAAAAACGGAGAAATTTATAATGGAGCCGACGATGACGGTTCTGGTACTGTTGCGATATTAGAAATTGCTGAAGCATTTAAAAAAGCTGCCGATGCAGGTAAAGGACCTAAACGTTCCGTTTTATTTTTACACGTTACTGGTGAAGAAAAAGGTTTATTAGGATCTAAATACTACACCGAAAATCCTATTTTTCCATTAGCAAATACGGTTACAAACCTAAATATCGATATGGTAGGTCGAGTTGATGATCGCCATAAAGGAAACCCTAATTATGTATATTTAATTGGAGCTGATAAATTAAGTACTGAATTACATAATGTTTCAGAAGCGATGAATGAAAAATATACAAACATCGATTTAGATTATAAATACAACGACGAAAACGACCCAAATCGTTTTTACTATCGTTCTGACCACTATAATTTTGCAAAGCACAACATTCCTATTATCTTTTATTTTAATGGTACACATGCAGATTATCACCGACCAACCGATACACCTGATAAGATTAACTACGAAATGTTAGAAAACAGAGCGCGTTTAGTTTTTCATACTGCTTGGGAAATCGCAAATCGTGAAAACCGAATTGTTGTAGATAAAGCTGATACTAGCAAGTAATTAAAAATTACTATTTCGTTTATATAAAATAAAACTCGTCATTTGGCGAGTTTTTTTTTATGATTGCTTTTTTATATTCGTATTAAAATAAATTGCTAATTAAATGATATTCTCTTTTATACTTATTATAACTATTATTTCTCTTCTTTTTTTTCTAACTAATAGTTCTAAAACTAAATCATCTTCTTCATGGATCGTTCCTTCTATTGATTTTCCTAAAAAATGGAAAAACATTTTAATACAAAAAGTCGCTTTTTACAATGCCTTATCAAACAAAGAGAAAAACTTATTTGAATATAAAATTCAAGAGTTCTTATTAAACTGTGATATTGTTGGCGTTAAAACTTCAGTAGATATTACCGATAAACTTTTAATTGCTTCAAGTGCGGTTATCCCAATTTTTAATTTCCCTAATTGGAAATACCCAAATATTAAAGAGATTATTTTATATCCTGATATGTTTAATCAGCATTTTGAAACTGAGGGAGATAATCGTAGAATATTAGGAATGGTTGGCAATGGTTATCTAGATAATAAAATGGTGCTTTCTAAGCCTGCCTTACATCTTGGTTTTAGTAACGAGTCTGATAAAAAGAATACTGCCATACATGAATTTGTACATTTGATAGATAAGTTAGATGGTAATATTGATGGAATACCACACGTTTTATTAGAAAAACAATACACCATACCTTGGATAGATTTAATAAATCAAAAAATTGAAGACATCTACGATAAAACCTCAGATATTAACCCGTATGGTGGCACTAATAAAGCAGAATTCTTTTCGGTTGCAAGCGAGTACTTTTTTGAACGCCCAAAACTATTAGCTAGAAAGCATCCTGAATTATATGAATTACTAGAAAAAATATTTAAACAAGATATGGATGACATGAATCTACATCTTAAGAAAATAGATATTTCTAGAAACGATCCTTGCTTATGTAATAGTGGACTTAAATATAAAAAATGCTGTGGAGCTAGTTAAACTATAAATCGATCTCTTTTAAAGCATTGATATTATTACGCTCTAAAAATGCATCAATCGTCTCAAAATGTTCGATTACACGTTTGTCTTTAAACTCAAATACTTTTTGCGATAAACCTTGTAAGAAATCACGATCGTGAGACACCAAGATTAAGGTTCCATCAAAATGCATTAAGGCTTCTTTAATAACATCTTTCGATCGTAAATCTAAATGATTTGTAGGCTCATCTAAAATCAACACATTAACAGGTTCTAATAACAACTTAACCATCGCTAAACGTGTTCTTTCTCCACCTGAAAGTACTTTTACTTTTTTATCAATATCATCGCCAGCAAACATAAAACGACCTAAGATATTTTTTATCTGAGTACGAATATCTCCTTCTGCAACCTCATCTACTGTTTGAAACACTGTTAACTCAGGATCTAATAACGATGCTTGATTCTGTGCAAAATATCCCACTTTAGCATTGTGTCCTAATCCGCATTCGCCTTCAAAATTAATTTCTCCCATAATTGCTTTAATCATGGTTGATTTCCCTTCTCCGTTACGACCAACAAACGATACTTTTTCTCCACGAGCAATTGAAAAACTAGCATCTTTAAACACCGTTAAATCTCCATACTTTTTTGTTAACCCATCTACTTTTACAGGATAATCCCCAGATCTTGGCGATGGAGGAAAACGCAATTTTAATGAAGAAGTATCTACCTCATCAATTTCAATAGGAACAATCTTTTCTAACATTCGCTCACGCGATGCTACTTGATTTGTTTTTGAATACGTTCCTTTAAAACGTTCGATAAAACTCTTAATATCAGCAATAGTTTTTTGCTGCTCTTGATAGGCTTTTATTTGATGCGAACGACGCTCTTTACGCAATTCTAAATAATGAGAATAATTTGCTTTATAATCGTGAATCGTTCCCATAGTAACCTCAATAGTTCTATTGGTAATATTATCGATAAATGCTTTATCGTGCGAAATTACGACTACTGCCTTCGCTTTGTTTAACAAGAAATTTTCTAACCAAATAACCGACTCGATATCTACATGGTTGGTAGGCTCATCTAATAAAATTAAATCTGGTTTTTGTAATAAAATTTTAGCCAATTCTATACGCATACGCCACCCTCCACTAAACTCAGAAGTTAACCGATCGAAATCATCTTGTTTAAAACCTAAACCTTTTAATGCTTTTTCTACCTCAGCTTCATAATTTACTTCTTCTAAAGCGTAATAACTTTCTCCTAAATCAGAAACACGTTCGATAATTTTCATGTACTCATCCGATTCGTAATCGGTACGGGTTTCAAGCTGTTTGTTTAAAGCATCCATTTCTTCTTTCATAGAAAAAACAGCTTCAAAAGCCTTCGATGCTTCTTCTTTTACCGTGCAATTATCTTCCATTAATAAATGCTGTGGTAAATAGGCAATTACTGTATCTTTCGGACTTCGAACACCACCTTTAGTAGCCTTAGAAACGCCTGCTATAATTTTCATCATAGTAGATTTTCCTGCTCCATTCTTACCCATTAAAGCTATTTTATCATTTTCGTTTATTACAAACGAAACATCTTTAAATAAGGTTTTTCCACTAAACTCAACCGTTAATTGATCTACAGTAATCATACATGTTAATTTTGAATGGCGAAATTAGCAAAATCTGTGCATAACTTATTAAAAACTTTCTGTCTAATAATTTATTGATTTCACTATATTTGAGTGAGGAAAAAGATTGCTAAAACTCACAGTATTATATATTAATTTGAGCTCGTTAGATTAAATTCTGATTACACATTTCTTTTTCTAAAGGCAACATACATATACTATTATCCGCTTTTTTAAATCCGGATAACAGTATGTTTTATTTACATATAACCAGTTCTACGCAATTTGACAAAACCAACAAAATGAATTTTAAAAATTATACTTTTAGCTTACTTATCATATTTCTGATTTCTTGCAATAACGAAAAAAAATATGTTCCAAACGGATTAACAAAATTGACAGAAATTGAATTAATTGATAGAGCCAGGAATAAAGAAATTCTCGATTTTGAAAAAATTAATTATAAAAATGAAAATGGAGAAATATTAACTTTAGATTCTATTCAAAAAATTCCTAATCAAGAAAATTGGACATCTGATAGATATGTCGACAAAAATGGAATTGTTAAAGAAATGGTTTTGAGAAAAGCTACTAAAAAGGACAAAGAATTTTTAGTGAAATTACGACAAGCATATAATTATGAACCACCAATCGAAATAATTGATATTGATTGTAAAAAAATAGCTGAAATTTTAGAAGAAACTTATTCACTTGACCAAAATATGAGAACAAGTGGTAATCACACCGATATTGACCATAAAGTTGACAAACAAAATTTAGTTAAAGTTGTTAGCTTAATTGAAAAGTGTGGAATGCCAACACTAAAAGAAATTTCTAAAAAACAGATGAGTGCAATTTGGTTAGTTTTTCAACACGCTGACAATACAAATCGAAAAAAGTATTTTCCTTTACTAAAAAAATCAGCTGAAAACGGAGATTTAAATAAAAGCAACATTGCTTTAATGGAAGATAGAATTTTAATGATAGATGGAAAGCCTCAAATTTATGGCTCACAAATTTCTCAAAATAGTGAAACTAAAAAATGGGAATTGTATGAATTAGAAAAACCTGAAACAGTAGACAAAAGAAGAGCTGAAGTTGGATTAGGAAGTTTAAAAGAGTATGTAAAAAATTGGAATATTGAATTTAACGTTAAACAATCTGAATAAAAACTGCGTAGAACACCGTATATAATTTATTGCTAGTTCTAGTCTACTTACGAAAATCCTCGCGTATTTTCTATTCGGTTTGTATTTGCTAAATTAGGTGCTTGAAACACGCAACAAACCATATACAAAACCGTTAAAAAACTAAACCTTGAAAAAACTAGTTCTATTCTTTCTCTTTATTCAAGTTTCATTACAAGCCCAAGACATTCTTTTTGTAGGTAATAGTTTAACCTATACTAACAATATGCCTGAAATATTAGAATATATTGGTAAGAAAAATGGAGTTCGTATAAAAACTAAAAGTCTGTGTTTTCCTAATTATGCAATCATAGATCATTTAAATCAAGGGGTATTACAAAAACTATTAGAAAAACAATCGTTTGATTATATCATTATTCAACAAGGTCCTTCATCGCAAGAACAAGGAAAACAAATGTTGTTAGAAGATGGTGCAAAAATGAAAGCGCTTTGTAATAAATACAACATTAAATTGGGGTATTATATAGTTTGGCCATCTGTAAGATATTATCATACCTTTAATAAAGTTATAGAAAATCACACGCTGGCGGCTAAACAAAATAACGCTATATTATTCCCTGTTGGTACTGTATGGAAAGAGTATAACACTTATAAAGAAAAAGAAAACCTGTATAGCCTTGATAATTTTCATCCTTCTAAAACTGGTAGTTTTTTAGCAGCGATAACTATTTTTCATCAATTGTATCCAACAAAAAACCTTCAACAATTACCCTTTAAAAAATATCGTAAATGGGTAACCGATGAAGGTTCTTTTAATTTATTAATTCAGCTAGTAGAAAAGCTTTAAGATTTCTCACATTTTTGTAAGATTTGTTCTGCTCGCTTAAACATAAACTTAGGATAAAACTTTTCTGATATTTTTTCTTCTTTTGCGAATTCTACTGCTTTTTTTACATCTTTACAAAAAGGTGTAATTGGTTGTCCAAAAAAACGCGCAGCTCCCATATCTGCTTCCGCTTTACTCATAATAACTCTAGGGTTTTTAGGAGCTAACTTTAAAGCTTTAGCATATAGCGCACTATTTTTCATAGACATGGTCATTCCATATTTTTGACCATCAAAAACCATATAGGCTACATTTAAAAATGCTTGATTAGTTAAAATCTCTGGGTTGTCTGGAGATAATGTTTTAGCCGCATCTAAAAAACCTTGAGCCTTATTTAATTTAGCTTTTAATACTGCTTCATCTTTTAAACCAAAACTTCCTATAATTTCTATTGTTGCAGCATAATACGGTGGTAACCATTTATCTTTTTCTGCTTTAGAAATTCGCTCAAATAACTGACCTGCTTCTTTAGTTTTGTTTTGTTCCCATAAATCAAAAGCTTTATTCATTCCTTTTTCATACTGAGATTGTGCCGATACTGTTACAGCAATTACCAATGCTATTAATGTGATTATTTTTTTCATTTTGAGTTTATTTTATATTAATTGATATTGTTGTGTTTTTGTCTACTTTAAATTTTGCGTCTTCATATTTAGGCGGTCCCATAAAAGCTTTTGCTTCATTAGACATTCCTGTTGGCTCTTTAGGTATTCCAAAAAAGTTAGTATCCATTTTCTTATTATCATTTACATCATGAAATGCAGAAACTGCATAAATTCCTGTTAAAATATCTTTTAAAGTTACCGTAGCTTTTTTATTAACTACTTTCACGACAACTCCTTTTAATGGTTTCTTTAAAAAATCATCAGCTTTATTATAAAGAGCTACATATATGTCTCCTTTGTCTGATTTCATTCCTTTAAAATCTATCGTTATTGTGTGATTTTCTTGTGAAAAAGAAGTTAAAATTCCGCTTAAAAAAAGCATTCCGATTAAAATAATTCGTTGCATAGTTCTTGTTTTTTGATGGTACAAATATCTCGGTTCTATTGATTTATAAATAAAAAACAAAACCGAGTTGTTGTTTTTTATTGCTGAGTTGTTAATAATTTATCAATCTCTTTAAACACTTTTTCTGTTTCTAATTTTAATGCTTCTAAATGACCTTTTTCAGAAACAAAAAATGCTTTTGGTTCTTTTGCATTTTTAAACACAACCTCTGATTGACTCATTGGAATTGATTTATCTACTTTTCCATGGATAATCAATTTTGGCATATCCTCTATCCCTTTTATTTCATTTTTTGATGGGTACATTTTACCTAAAGCTCCCTCTATAAACATATGGGCTTCTTTAGGTGCGTATATCTTTGCTACATCGGCAAATGAAGCAAACCCACCATCTAAAATCAACGCACTAACTTCATCTTGATGGTTTTTAGTAAAATAAGTTGCAATCTGACAACCCAAAGAAGCTCCCATTACAATTAGCTTAGTATTTTTTATTACTTCATTCTTTTTCATTTTTGCATATATAACCTCTACATCACTCTTTATATTTATGTGAGTCGGGTTTCCTGTAGATTTACCATATCCTCTAAAATCTACCGCATACACTTGATAACCATTTTCTACTAAAGGTTCAATCATATACATATATGTTGAAATATTACCTCCAGCTCCATGAAAAAATAGAACGCTTGCTTTAGGAGTTACTTTTGGTTGAAAAAAAGCAGTATGAATGGTATCTTCTTCAACTGAAATAAAGTCTTCTGAATATGGTATTTTAACTTCTCTCCATTCTTTTTTTGGAAAGTAAAATTTCTCTTCAAATTGTGCATTTACAAATTGACAGGCAACTATAGTTATAAGTATAATTAAGGTTTTTATATTTTTCATAATGTTTTTGTTTTATACTTCAAATTTGCAAATTGAATAAGAAATTTAAAAAGTATTATCTCTGAGTTGTTGATTTTTATTACTGAATTGTATTTCTTATAAATTATCTAATTGATTATCTTTTTTGTTGTCGCTAATTGTCCAAAAAAATCCTACAAAAAAGAACCTATCTGCATTTGGTATTATCGCTTGTCTTTGAAAAGTTCCGTTAACATCTGGAGTGTTTTTATAATTGTATCCAAATACATTTTGAGTTCCCAACACGTTATTTACTGAGAAATACAAAATCTTTTGTTGGCTGACTAAATACGCCCAATTAAGACTTACCGAATTGTAATTTTTAGTTTTATTATTTAAAAACCCTACTTCGTTTGGATTGGTATAATTTCTACCTGAAGCAAAATTGTAACTAAACCCAACTTGACTTTTCCAATCTTTAATCCAACGTTTACCTACCACGGATAAATTATGCGTAGATGCAAAACCAGGAGTGGCTTTTGTTGGATAGTTTTTATAATCTCTTTCTGTATCTAAAAGTGAATATGAAATCCAATAATCTAAGTTCTTTATACTCTTGTTATCTCTCCAAAACACATCAATTCCTTTTGCATACCCTTCTCCTAAATTAGAATAGTTTGAAGTAGGCAAACTAAACTGCGTATCATACTTTACTAAATCTTGATATTTTTTATAATACCCTTCTACCCTAAGAATCTGTTTGTTTTTTACATATTGATAATTCGCAATAAAATGAGATGTATTTTCTGCTGAAAAATCTGTATTAAACTTTAAATATTCATTCTTCGGATTTTGATAAAAACGACCGTAAGCCAATGAAAACTGAGAATTATCTCCCGATTTATACGCAAGTGATGCTCTTGGGGAAACAGTAAATTCATTCAATAACTCTGAATACTCGCCTCGTATTCCAATTTTAGAGGCTAACTTTTTAGAAAAGAAAATATCTGCCTCTACATAACTTCCGAAAATGTTATTATCAAATCCGTAATTGAAATTACCGTTTATAGCTCCTTTATAATTTTCTTTAAAATCGGTAACAAAATACTCCGCTCCAAAGTTTAATTTAAATCGATTAGAAAAGCCTTTTTTTAGTGCTACTTTAAAATGAGCTGAATTTTCTTCATCAATAATTTTATCATCAAGAACATTCATATCAGAATAATCGTTTGTAAAACTTACCCCTGTTGCAATTTTCCATCCATCACCAAAACTATTTTTATATGATGTATTAAAATATAAGTTTCTATTTGTTAACCCAAAACGAAATCCTTCAGTATAATTTATATCTTCCTGAACCAAATCAAAATCAGTGTAACTAAATGCTCCGTACACTTTTAATAATGATTCATTTTTAAACTTAAATCTATATACCGCTTCTCCACTTAAAGCCTGCACAGGCTTGTTCCATTTATTTCTATCTGGAAATAATTCTTGATAAGGTTTCAAATTGATATACGAAGCATTTACACTTAATGAATTCTTTCCAAAAACCTGGGTATTACCAACACCCAAACCAACAGTCATAAAAGACAAATCTGTTTTTTCTTCTAAAGCTTCATCGGTAGTATTTAATAGTAAAACACTTGATAGTGCTTGCCCGTATTCTGCCGAATAACCTCCTGTTGAAAATGTAATTCCTTTAAACAAAAAAGGTGAAAAACGTCCACGAGTGGGAATATTTCTTGCAGATGGAGCATAAGGTGTAAACACACGAATTCCATCTACAAACATTTGTGTTTCTTCTGCCTCTCCTCCACGAACAAATAATCGTCCGTCTTCATCTACAGTTGATGTTCCTGGTAAAGTTTGTAATGCACCAACAAAATCACCCAAAGCACTAGCTGTTGTAACCACATCTAAAGGTTTTAAAGCAGTTACTTTCGCATTGTCTCCTGCCTCAAAAGTTCCTGCATTAATAGTTACAGCATCTAAGGTATTAACATCTTCACGCAATTTAACAGTCAGTTTTTCCATTTTTAAAACATCAGCAGTTAAAGAAAATGTTTCGAAAGAAATAAAAGAAACTATTAAAGTTTGGGCTCCTTTTTCAGAAGTTTTAAAAGTAAACTTTCCTTTTTCATTCGACGAACCTCCATCGTAAGTCCCATCTAAATATACATTTGCGCCTTCTATAGGTACTCCTTTTTTATCAGTTACAATTCCATGAATTATTGATTGCGAAAACCCTGACAATTGTAAAAACACAAATAGTAAAAATATCGTTGCTCTCATTATATAGTTGATTATATCGTTATTGTTTATTTACGATACAAAAGTGCAACTCGAACTCTTCTTTTTATAAAAAGAAATACCGAGTTGTAAAATTTAAGTGATGAACCGTAGCTTAGGTAAAACTAATTAACAATACACTTTTGCACTCTACAATTCTTGCTAAATTAGCAGCGTTAAATATTTAAAAATTGTATTTTTACATAGTATAAAAACGCACAATGGCACACGATTTAAGCGATTACAGAAAATCATACGAAAAACAAGAATTACTAAAAAGTAATTGCCCTGAAAATCCGATGGAACTTTTTAGAGATTGGTTTTTTGTTGCAGATGAATCTGAAATGGTAGATGAAGCAAATGCGATGACAATTGCTTCTATAGGTATTGATGGATTCCCAAAAAGTAGAGTGGTATTACTAAAAAAATATACTTGGGAAGGTTTTATTTTTTACACCAATTACAATTCTGAAAAAGGAAAAGCTATCCAAGCTAACAACCATGTTTGTTTGTCTTTTTTTTGGGCTGGTTTAGAACAACAAATAATCATAAAAGGTAAAGCTGAAAAACTCCCAGAAAACTTATCAGATGGTTATTTTGAATCTAGACCAAACGGTAGTAAATTAGGTGCTTGGGCTTCTAACCAAAGTGAGGTTGTTGCCTCTCGTGAAGAACTTGACAATCAGTTAAAAAACTTTGAAAACCAATTCAAAGGAAAAGAAATTACACGTCCACCACACTGGGGAGGTTTTATTGTAAAACCTGTATCTATTGAGTTTTGGCAAGGGCGCCCAAATAGAATGCACGATCGCATTAGATATACTTTACAAGAAGATTTTTCTTGGAAAATTAACCGATTAGCTCCTTAATTTTTATATTTACATAGCTATAAAATTAAAATGAAAACACTTTATATCGTTCGTCACGCAAAATCATCATGGAAATATGATAGCGTTGCAGATATTGACAGACCTTTAAAAGAGCGTGGTATTAATGATGCGCATTTATTATCTAAATATTTAGCTAAAGAAATAAAAAGACCAGATGTTTTTATTTCTAGTAGTGCAAATAGAGCCTTGCATACTGCCGTTATTTTTTGCGAAAACTTTAGCTATCCATTATCTAACTTGCAAATAAAGCGCCAACTATATAGCTTTAGCGATGGCTATTTAGTAAAAACAGTAAAAGCGCTAGACGATAGTTTTGACAGTGCCATTATTTTTAGTCACGATCATGGTATTAATAGCTTTGTAAATAAGTTTGGAAGTAAGCCAATAGCCCACGTAAGTACTTGTGGAGTTATTGGAATTCAGTTTAAAGACAAACATTGGAAAAACATTAAAAAAGGAATTACCACTTTAGTAGAATTCCCAAAAAATCATAGATAAATCTATATATTTTGAAAATTAAAAAATATGGCGCTATTGATATAGGATCTAATGCTGTACGATTATTAGTAGCCAACGTTATAGAAGAAAAAAACAAAGAACCACAGTTTAAAAAATCATCTTTGGTTCGTGTTCCTATCCGTTTAGGAGCCGATGCTTTTGTTAGTGGAACTATTTCTGAAGAAAATATTAACAGAATGATTGACGCCATGGAAGCTTTCAAATTAATAATGAAAGTTCATGGTGTAGAAAAATATAAAGCTTGTGCTACCTCAGCAATGAGAGAAGCAGAAAACGGAATTGACGTTGCTAATACTATTTTAAAAAAGACTCAAATAGAAATTGATATTATAGATGGTAAAAAAGAAGCCGCAATTATATCATCTACAGATTTAAATCAATTAATAGAATCTGACGCGACCTATTTATATGTTGATGTTGGTGGTGGCAGTACTGAATTTACCCTATTCTCTCAAGGAAGAATTATCAACTCAAAATCTTTTAAGATTGGTACTGTTCGTTTAATTAACAATAAGAAATCTGAAAACAAGGCTATCTTTAAAAAAGTACAAGAATGGATTCAAGAAAATACTAAAAACTACAAACGTATTTCTTTAATTGGTTCTGGTGGTAACATTAATAAACTTTTTAAAATGTCTGGTAGAGATGCTGGAAAACCAATATCATATATCTATTTAAATGCGCAGTATCAATTCTTGAAAAAGATGAGTTATAAAGAGCGAATTTCTGAATTAAGTTTAAACCCAGATAGAGCAGATGTTATTGTTCCTGCAACAAAAATCTATCTTTCGGCTATGAAATGGAGTGGTGCTAGAAAAATATTTGTCCCTAAAATTGGCTTGTCTGACGGGATAATTAAAAGCTTATATCTCAATAAATTATAACTCAATTTAACAACTCTTTAACATTCGTTTTTTTTTCATATATTTGTTTAGATGTGACTTTCACTCCCCCTTGTGTGTCATATTATAAAGCTAAATAATCACAAACAAATTATTATTTATTATGAAAAAATTACTATTAACGGGGGTACTTTTTGCTATTGGTTTTTCCGGATCTGCACAAGATTTACCTACCAATGCTGAACCAGGAAAATGTTATGTTCGTTGTAAAACTCCAGAAGTTTGGAAAAACGAAGATGTAACTATCGAGGTAGCTCCAGCATACAAAAGAATTGTAACACATCCTGCTGAATACAAAACCGTAACTGAACGTGTTTTAGTTGACGAAGGGAGTCAAAAATTAGTTATTGTACCTGCTAAGTACGGAAAAGAAACTTATTCTGTTGTTACGAAAGAAGCAGCACAACGTATCGAAAAAGCCTTAGGAAGACCTTCTTCTGCAAATGAAACTGTTGTAACTAAAGAAGCTGCACAAAAATTAGAGGTTATCCCTGCTAAATATGAAATGCGTGATGTTGTTGTAACTGTAAAAGAAGCAACTCAACGTTTAGAAATTGTTCCAGCAAAATACGAAACTAGAGATGTTGTTGTTGTAACAAGAGAAGCTTCGCAACGTTTAGTTAAAGTACCTGCTAAAACAAGTACTGTTGATGAAGTTGTGGTTACTAAAGAAGCATCTCAACGTTTAGAGGTTGTACCTGCTAAATACGAAATGAGAGATGTTGTTGTGACTGTTAAAGAAGCAGGACAACGTATCGAAGTAGTACCAGCAAAATACGAAATGCGTGATGTAACTGTTATGGTTAAAGAAGCATCTCAACGTTTAGAAGTTGTACCTGCAACATATGCTACAGAAACTATTTCTTACAAAAAGAGAGATTATGGTTCTAAACTAAGCATCATTCCTGCTGCATTTAGCAACGATAGTGAAACTATCGAGGTGAAAGCAAAATCTGCAAGATGGCAAATGAGCGAAAAAGCTCCTGATTGTGAGTCTTCTGATCCTAACGATTGTCGCTACTGGTGTTTTAAAGAAGTTCCAGCTCAGTTTCAAACTGTTAATAAAACAATTTTAGATAGAGATGCGAGTACAGTTTCTAATCCAACATGTAACGAAAGTACTTCGCCTACTAAATGTGGTATGGCTACGTATACTAAAAGAGTTTTAAAAACTCCTCCTACAACAAGAGTTATTGATATTCCAGAAGTAACTAAGGTTATTAAGAAAAGAGTTATGACAACTCCTCCTACTACAAGAACTATAGATATTCCAGCAATAACTAAAATTATTAAGAAGAGAGTTATGACAACTCCTCCCACAACTAGAACAATTGCAATACCAGAAGTTACAACTACTGTTAAAAGAACAGTTATCACTCCAGAAACGACAAGAGTTGTTGAAATTCCTGAAGTAACTAAAATTGTTAAAAAAACAGTAATGGTTACTCCACCTACAACTAGAGTAATTGATGTACCTGCAATAACTAAAGTTATTAAGAAGAGAGTTATGACAACTCCTCCAACAACCAGAACAATTGCAATACCAGAAGTTACAACTACTGTTAAAAGAGATATTCCTGCGGTTAACACTACTAAAGTTATTGCTATTCCAGAAGTAACTTCTACGATGACAAAAACTGTAATGACTGCACCTCCTACAACAAGAGAAATTAAAGGAGATCCTGTATATAAAACTTTAACGAAAACTGTTTTAGTGAAAGATGCTTGGAAAGAAGAAATTCCTGTGGCTGCTAAATACAAAACTATTACTAAAGAGGTATTAGTATCTAAAGGAGGTTTAACTTCATGGAAAGAAGTAGAATGTGAATTAGTTGTGAACACTCCATTACCAATTAACTGGAACTTAGGTAGTGCAACTTTAACATCTGGTGCTAAACGTTTAATTGATTCAAGATTATTACCAATCTTAAAAGATGGTGTTGCAGTAGCTATTGAATCTCATACAGATTCAAGAGGCTCTAAAGATAGTAACCAATCTTTATCTGAAAGGAGAGCACAATCAGTGGTAAACTACTTAATTTCTAAAGGAATTAATCCAAGTCAGTTAACTGCTAACGGTTTTGGTGAAAACAGATTAACTAACAGATGTGCTGACGGTGTTTCTTGTACAGAGCGTGAGCATGCTGCAAACCGTAGAACTACATTTAGAGTTATTAACCAAAAGTAATTCTAACACTACTATATTACTTCTAACAAAGTAAATCAAAACGAAAACCGAGCTAATTAGCTCGGTTTTTTTTATATCATTATACTTACTTAACGAAATCCCCAACACACAATGCTCTTATTAAATTATAACAGTTAATGTTGATCAATAATTGATTGAAATGGGTATTTAAAAAACACGTCTTTACCATAAGTAAATACTCTTTAAATTTAACTTCATATATAAAAATAAAACCTCGATAGTAAGTTCTATCGAGGTTTTAATAAAGTATATTTCTTTAATACAATTACTTAATACGCTGAACAAATAAAGTATCTAAGCCTAATTCTTTTTGAGCCCAAACTCTTAATTCTTTTTCATTTTTTATAATAATTGAATCTTTAATTTTATCATTCCATTTTACTGATAATTCTGGAATGGTATCAATTTTAATAAAATCTTTTGAAGTTAAAATGTTTGAAAAACTAATCGATTTAATATCATTAAATCTAATTTTAGCATCTTTAGCAATAGAGCTAAAAGGTATGGCGTTTTTATCTCTATTTAAAGCCTCTTGCTCCACTCGTTTATTCAAAGATGTTATTGTACTTCTTAAATCTTCTATTTCTTTATGAAGTCCTTTAATGATATTATCTTTTTGATCTAAATCAGCAATAGCTCTATCGTAAGCATCAACTACCCTATCAACACTTCGTGCTTTATTTTCATTAATTACTAATTGATATGAATCTATTCGTGGATAGGATTTTAATTCATTTCTTAAAAAAGTTTCAGTAGCATCAGAAACATCACCATTGAAAAATAAGTTGATTTTTTTGGTGTCTGTGTGAATTTTTTGTCGTTGTAACCATAAATCTTTATTAGACTCTATTTCATCCTTCAAAAACTTAGCATAACTCGCTTTAACCACACTTTCTTGATATACCCCTATAAATATATATATTGCTGGAATCATCACTAAAACTGCCACAAAAGAAGCTAACTGAGCAATTCTTTTTCTCTTAACCGAATTCACATATCTTATCATCGTGAACCCTAATAACTTTAATACTAAAAATGTTGCTAAAGCAATAAAAATAGTATTAATAGTAAACAAATACATGGCTCCTAAAAAGTAATCGAAATTACCAATTGCCAAACCATAACCTGCTGTACAAAGAGGCGGCATTAAAGCAGTTGCAATTGCAACACCAAAAATTACTGAGGCTATTGTTCCTTTTTTTGTTCTAGCAATAATTAAGGCTAATCCTCCAAAGAATGCTATTAACACATCTCTAATATCTGGTCTTACCCTTCCTAAAAGTTCTGAAGTTTCTTCTTTTAAAGGAAACAAAAAGAAGAATAAAAATGCGGTTAACAAACTTAACACTATCATCGTAGCTAAGTTGATCATTGACTTTCGTAATGTATCAATATCGTTAATAGCAATCGACATACCGATACCCAAAATTGGTCCCATTAATGGTGAAATTAACATGGCTCCAATTACTACTGCTGTTGAGTTTGCATTCAGTCCAATAGATGCTACAAATATTGAGCAAATCAAAATCCAAGCGGTAGCTCCTTTAAACGGAATATCATTTTTTATCGCTTCAATCGTAGCTTCTTGATCGGTATCGTGACGAAAATCTAATAACTCTTTCAGGAATTTTGTTGAACTCTCCCACAAACCTTTTGCATCTTCTTGAACTGCTTGTTTTGATTGCTCTACTTTTTCTTCTTGATTATTTTCTTCCATATTTTTTTGACTTTTTGTTAGCGGAAAGATACAAAATTCCACTTTTAAACGCCTAAACAAAAAACTCGAAGAAATATCTTCGAGTTTTAATTTAAACTATAATTATTATACAACTATTTTATATTTAATTTCTCTTGTAAATCTTTAGAAACAGCATCTTTATGAACCAAAACAGAAATTGTTTTTAATTTAAAATAAGGAATTGACATATATACATATCCGTTATTTCCTTGATTCGTTCCCCAAGAGTTTTTTACTTTAAAATACTTGTTTCCTTTTTGATCTTTTACCATACCAACAATATGCATTAAATGATCATCGGTAGTATTAAAATTTTCAAATTCTGCTTGACGAAAACTAGGAGTAATTTTCTTTTCTTTTACAATTTCTTTTAACCCTTTTTTACTTTCAGAACTAATTGCTGGTATAATAGCAACTCCATTTTTTGAAGAAAATGTTTTTTCAGAAACATCACAATCCAATTCAACAGTAAACCCTTTTTTAACTGCATCTTCAGTTACTTCTACTAATTCGTCTAATGATACGTTATAAAAAGCTCCATTTGAAAAATTATCTGGAATATTTAAAATAAACTTATCATATTTTTTTGCGTGTTCAAAAGAAGTCAACGTCACATAATTTGACGGCTCAATTTTTACAAATTCAGCAAAACTCTTTGGTGTGTATTCTTTTCCTTCAAAAACAAACTTATCTTTTTTATCTCCTAAATACACATCTAAAACCCCCTCAGTGGCTTTTTTCCACTTCGGACTTAATTCTTTAGCTGGATTTTTAATGTAAGCATCTAACATCGATTTTAATATAGCTACTACCTCGGCATGATTATGCTTATCTTGTTCTAAATCTAAACCTGTAAAAACTTGCTCAGGAACCAATCCATATTTAGCTACAGAATTAATTACATCATGCCCTAATCCACCTTCGCTAAATTGCGCTTTTCCTTGACGGTATAAATAATTACTAGCCTTATCTGAATAAGTGTTTCGCACTGTATACATTTCAGATAAATCGATGTTTTTACCCGTTAAACGAATAATTTCAGATTCTAAAAAAGAAGTTGTAGAAAAACTCCAACATGTACCAGTTCTTCCCTGACTCTTTACTTGGGTATTTTCGATATCATTTATTGTAGTAAACTTATACTCTTGAGCAGTAATAGAACTAATTGTAAAAAAGCTAAATGCTGCAATCAATATTTTTTTCATGAAGTTGAATTTTATTTTTGAGCAATTTACAGTTTTTATAGTAAGATTAGAAATCAACTATTACTCCTATTCTTGGTAAAACTCTACCCGTGGTACTTTCTACTTCTTCTAATAAATACCTCGTATTATCATTTGGATCTGACACTCTACCATTTTCATCTTCAATAGGAAGTAAAAATGGCTGCTGTTTAGAACTACTCGCATATAAATTTTGAATATCAATATACAAGTTAATTGCTGCCTTTTTTAAATACCATGTTTTATCTACTCTAAAATCTAATTGAGTATAAGTAGCAAACCTTTCTCCATTTAGGTTTGAATAATCTAAAACCCCTCCGTTTTTTACATCATAATTCGATTTTAAAGAAGATTCTTGATAATTATAAGGCGTATATGGTCTACCTCCTACTAATCTAAACTTAGAGCCTACTTCCCAATTTCGCTTCAACTTCTTTCCTGCTGTGATCGTTAATAAATGACGGTTATCCCAAGTTGAAGGAATAAACTCTCCTAAAGCATTCTTAAATTCACTTCTAACAAATGTATATGTAGCGATTCCATACAAGCCATCATAAGACTTTTTTTGGGCTAAAAACTCAAACCCATAAGCTCTACCTTTTGAATTAGAGACAACTTCTTCGTTACCAACAACATCAAAGTCTGCCCCAAAATTTGCTAAACTAATCTGATCTCGAACTGAAAAAGGATAATTTTTATAGAGCTTATAAAATCCTTCGAAAGTAATTTTTGAACTTGAATTAGGTTTATACATTAAACCGCTAACAATATGATCTGACTGTATATATTTTAACCCTTTTTTATTTACAAATTCATTTAAGTTATTTTTATAACCTAGCACTGTATAAGATGGTAACTGATGATAGCGTCCTATTGATGAATTTAATGACCATTTATCATTTAAACTGTAACTAAGAGATAATCTTGGAGAAAACTGATTAAATACATTTTTCATTTCTTTATTATAATCCACACCATCTAACCTAATTCCTAAAGAAATTCCTAACTTATTATTAAAAAATTGTTTTGAAGTTTGACCAAAGAAACCATACTTCAAAAAATCTATTTCAGAATTAAAATTATCTTCAAAAACTCCTTGAGTATTTGCAACCTTACGATAAGTATTGTTTAAATATGTTGCAGTTTCAAGATTAACTCCTAAATTGATTTTATAATTACTATTAGTAGTAAAATCATTTTCATACCTGAACTTGGTTTCTGTTTCTTTAGAATCGTAATCTAACAATAAGTTATTAGGAGTCTCATCATTCATAAAATATTTTACAGCTTCATTTTTTAGTTCATTTCTACTTACTACGAACAAATGTGTAGCGCTTTCTCCAAAATACTTATAACTAGCACCAATTGTATAATTCCATTGACTATTAACTGGAACTGTATTTAAAACTACTTTATTTCTTTTTAAGGTTTCTTCATCTGTTTCCCCATCATTAACCGATTCATTTAATTTAAAATCATCAATAGCTCCTAATGCAATTATAGACAACTCACTATTTTTAGTTAATTGTGATTTAATATTTAATTGTAAATCGTTGTATGTAGGCAAAAAAGGAAGCTTAATTAACTTAAACAGTAATTGTAAATACGACTGACGAACAGACAACATAAAAGTTGTTTTATCACCTAAAGGTCCATCTAAAGTTATCCCAGCATCCGAAGTACCTAAAGTTGCTCTAGTATTTAATGAATTAGGATTACCTCTCTTTTGTGTAAACTCTATTACAGAACTTAATGTGTTTCCTCTATTTGCGGGAAAAGCACTTGAATAAAAATCAACTTTACGAATTAAATCTGTATTCATAATTCCTACTGGTCCTCCTGTAGCACCTTGTGTTTGAAAGTGATTAATTACTGGCACTTCTATACCATCAACATAAAATTTATTTTCTGATGTAGCACCTCCTCTAATAATTATATCATTTCTAAATCCTGGGTTTGATGCTACTCCAGGAAACGATTGAATAACCTTTAAAACATCTCTATTTCCTCCTGGATTCTTCTCAATTTCAGCAATACCTAATGACTGCAAAGACAAAGGACTTTCAATAGACTTTTTAAACAAACTTGATTTTACTTCTACCTCTTTTAGTTGAGTAGAATTCTCTTTTAATTCAATAACTACAAACGGCGTATTATCTTTAGTTACCAAATACTCCTCAGTAACTATAGTTTCAAAACCAATAAAAGAAACCTTTAGCTTATTATATCCTAAAGGAATATTATTTATTTTAAATGTACCATCTTCCTTTGAAGCCACCCCAATAGTAGTACCGTAAACCAAAACATTTACAAATGGTATTGTATTTCTTGTTTTAGCATCAATAACTTTACCCGAAATAGAACCTTCATTTTGACCGATAACCAAAAACGACTGAAGTAAAATGATAAAAAAAGTAAACTTATTCATAGTTATATTTTTAATCCATGTAAAGATAACACATTTTGTTTAACGAAAATCAAAATACATTAAACAGAAATATTATCACTACAAAAAAACCTCAATCTTATTGATTGAGGTTTCGTGGGGAGAGCAGGATTCGAACCTGCGAAGTCGTAAGACAACGGAGTTACAGTCCGTCCCATTTGGCCGCTCTGGAATCTCCCCAGAGCTTAAAAAAGCTTCTCTAACTCGAGAAGCTTTCAAAACTAGTGACCGGGCTGGGGCTCGAACCCAGGACCCTCTCCTTAAAAGGGAGATGCTCTACCAACTGAGCTACCCGGTCATTGTTTTTTTCGCGTTAGCGGGTGCAAATATAGAAGCTATTTTCGTTTTGACAAACTTTTTTTTCAATTAATTTTAAAAAAAATAAAGCTTTTTTTTATACCTACTAATACACAACAACTTACCTAAACATCATTTAAGTAAGCTTGCCTAACTTTTTTAAATAAATTTGATGAATACACGAAATTCACCACTGCTTCATTATCTGTTTTAAAGATTTCCTTATGTGATCCTTCCCATGCTTTTACTCCGTTTTTTAAAAAAACAATCTTATCTCCTATCTCCATAACAGAGTTCATATCATGCGTATTAATAACCGTTGTAATTTTATATTCGTCAGTAATTTCTTGGATTAAATTATCTATGACAATAGATGTTTGTGGATCTAATCCTGAATTTGGCTCATCACAAAATAAATACTTCGGATTCATAACTATTGCACGAGCAATAGCCACACGTTTTTGCATTCCTCCAGATAATTCTGCTGGAAATTTTTTGTTTGAATTTTCTAGATTCACTCTTTTTAAAACAAAGTTTACTCTATCTAGCATTTCATCAACTGGTTGCTTGGTAAACATTTTTAAAGGAAACATTACGTTTTCTTCAACTGTTAAAGAATCAAATAAGGCACTTCCTTGAAAAACCATACCTAGTTCTTGACGAAAGTGTCTTTTATCTTCAATAGTCATTTCTGTATTAACTCTCCCATCGTATATTATTGATCCTTTCTCAGGTGCATGCAAACCAATTAACGATTTTAAAAAAACTGTTTTTCCTGAACCACTTTGTCCGATAATTAAACTTGTTTCTCCAGGTTGAAAAGAAGTTGTAATTCCTTTTAAAATTTCAACCCCACTAAATCCTTTATGTAAATTATTTACTTCTATCATTAGGTTAATAACATTTGAGTTAAGAAATAATTTGCGATAACAATTACAACAATTGTCCAAACAACCGATTGTGTACTTGCCTTACCAACTTCTAACGAACCACCTTTTACATAATAGCCATGATATGATGGAACTGTTGCAATTAAAAAAGCAAAAACTAAGGTTTTAATAATTGCATATGTCAATAAAAAAGGATCAAAATCCATTTGTACACCAGTAATAAAATCTATTCCTGAAAACAATCCGGAAAGTACACCTGCTACCCATCCACCAAAAATCCCTAAAAACATTCCTAAAACAACTAGGAATGGATAAAAGAAAACAGTTGCTATTATTTTTGGCAATACCAAATAATTTAATGAATTAATTCCCATAACCTCTAAAGCATCAATCTGTTCAGTAACACGCATAGTACCTATACTTGAAGTTATATAAGATCCTACTTTCCCTGCTAAAATAATAGAACAGAATGTAGGTGCAAATTCTAATATTATTGATCGCTTTGCTGCGAAACCAATCAACGACTTAGGTATAAACGGACTCTCTAAATTTAAGGCTGTTTGTAAAGCAATTACTCCACCAATAAAAAACGAAATAAAAGCTATAATTCCCAAAGACTTAAGCCCTAACTCATCTATTTCTCTAAACAAAGCTTCGCGAAAAACACGTGCTCTTTGAGGTTTTGTAAAAACCTGTTTTAGCATTACGAAATACTTACCAATATGCTCAACGTAGTTCATTAAACTTATCTATTTTTTTCTTTTTGCTAATGTATTAAAAAACCATTAACTCTTCACTTTATTTACATGTTTTAGTATGTATTTACTTACCTTTGAATTTATAATTTTTAATATTTACAATGAGAAAAATAGCATTTTTAGTTGTTATTATTTGTTTAACAAGCTGTATTACTAATAAAAAAAAGAATACTCAAAAACCAAAACTAGTTGTAGGTGTAGTTATTGATCAAATGCGATATGATTACTTAACTAGATTCGCTAGCAAATATGGTGATGAAGGTTTTAAACGTTTATTAAACAATGGTTTTTCATTAGAAAATGCTCATTATAATTATATACCAACCTATACTGCAGTTGGTCACACTTCAATTTATACAGGAACTACACCTACAAATCATGGGATAATAAGTAATCATTGGTATGATAAGTATCTAAAAGAATCTATTTATTGCGTAGACGACAACAACTACAAAACAGTTGGAAATGATGGTGACGGAGGAAAAAAATCACCTTACAGAATGCTTACAACAACCGTTACTGATCAATTGCGACTAGCCCAAAATATGAATGGAAAAACAATTGGAATAGCAATTAAAGATCGTTCTGCAATTTTACCCGCAGGTCATACTGCTAATGCCGCTTATTGGTTTGACGGTGGAGCTAAAGGAGAATGGATTACCTCTAATTATTACATGAAAGAACTACCTAGTTGGGTACAAGAGTTTAATAAAAATGGAAAAGCTGACGAATATTTAAGTAAACCTTGGGAAACTTTATATGACATCAACACTTATACAGAAAGCATAATAGATGACAATCCTTTTGAACAAACTTTTGATGGTCAAGAAAAGCCTGTTTTCCCTCACGACATCCCTACTTTAAGAAGTAAAAACAATGATTATAGCATTTTAAAAGCAATACCTTCTGGAAATACTTTTACTGCCGATTTTGCGAAAGCTGCAATTATTAATGAAAACTTAGGAAAAGGAAAACACACTGACTTTTTAGCTATTAGTTTTTCTTCTACAGATTATGTTGGACATCAATTTGGAGTTGCATCTAAAGAAATCGAAGACACTTATTTGTGTTTAGATAAAGATTTAGCAGACTTCTTTTCTTTCCTTGACAAAGAAGTTGGAAATGATAATTATACTTTGTTTTTAACAGCGGACCATGCAGCGGTACAAGTTCCTAAGTATTTAAAGTCTGTTAAAATTCCTGCGAACTATTTTAGCTATAAAAAATTTAAAGACTACGTGAATAACATCACTTTAAAACATTTTAAATCTGACACACTAGTTGAAAATATTTCTAATTTTCAAATATTCTTAGACAAAGAAAAAATAGCTTCGTTAAAGCTCGATGCAAATACAGTAGCTCAAAAAATAGCTGATGAAGTAATTAACTATAAAAACATTTATAAATCGGTAACCGCAAGAACTTTACAAACCACAACTTTTACACATGGAATTTTAAATTCGTTACAAAACGGATATAATCAAAAGTTTTCTGGTGATGTTTTATTAGTTCCCGATCCATCAACATTAAGTACTTATTACAAAGATGGTGGAACATCTCACGGTTCTGGGTATTCTTACGACACTCATATTCCAATGATTTTTTATGGTAATGGAATTAAAAAAGGATCTTCTAAAAAGAAATATGAAATTATCGATATAGCTCCGACATTATCCAATTTACTTCAAATTGAATTTCCAAATGGTTCAACAGGAAAAATTATTGAAGAAATTTTAGAATAAAAAAAGCGCTCATTGAGCGCTTTTTCTTTTCAAATAATATACTTAATAGAATATTCTATTTTCTCTTCTTTACTTTACAATAAACTTTACTAGTTTTCTTAGTTTGTATATTAAACATATAACTAAAGGTGAAAACAATAAGTAGTGTAGATAAAATATAAATCATGTCTTTATTAGTTTGTTATTTAATTAATTAGACACAGAACTAATATAAAAGTCACTTTTTTATTTAGTGTTATTTAAAATCACTAAAGCTCCAATAATTCCCGGAACCCAACCACATAAAGTTAGTAAAAAAACAATTATAATTGATCCACATCCATAACCGATAACGGACAAGGGTGGAAAAAAAATTGCTAATAAAACTCTTAATAAACTCATAGTATTTTTAATTGATTAATGTATTATAAAGACGCATAACTTTACTTTTTGTTACACTAAAACCCCGCTAATAGCGGGGTTTTAGTGTTTTTTTTATTAATTATATATGTCTTACATCAACTTTCCAAAGAAAATAGCATTCATTAATAACTTATTCGTTCCATACCAAAAAGCTCTAAAGTTTGTATTATCTGTAAAAACAATAACTCTACCAGAACCTAATCGTTGCGCCACAAACGGCACTGTATTTTTCAACTCTTTTAAATTTTCTTTTGATATATAACCACTTAACAACGGATTATTAGTGTATTGAATCGGATTATTATAACTCTTTTTATTTGGTTGAATAAATTGACGTGTATTTCTAAACAAGGCTATTTTATCGTTCTTATATCCAAAATTAATTGGGTGAGAACGATCTATTTTTAGCTTCAAAAATTGATCCTCCAATCACCTGTGCTCCAGATTGTAATGAACGATTTTCAAACGACACATTTTCTACAGTATCAATCTTCGTTTTGTTAAACTTTACATTGATAAACTTTTTGTTAGACAACCAATTTACCGCATTTCTATACCCAATTAAAACTCCTCCTTTACGCACCCACGATTTTAACTTAGCTTCTAAATTCTTATCCATTGAATTACTGTTCGGAACAATAATCGTTGTGTATTTATCTAAATTAACTCTAGAAACATACGACATGTCAAGCTTTGTAATTCTCATATCAAAACGCTGATCTAACAAGTGCCACACTTCGCCTGCATCGTAACTTGCAATTCCACGCCCAACCAACATTGCTACTTTAGGCTTTTTAACTGCTCTAAAGTTCCTACTACCCAAATCAATTCCTTCATTTAAACCTGTTGAAACACCTTTAATATCAATATAGTTTTCTTTAGCAACTTTTTCTATAAACTGAAATAATTTCGTTTCATTTAATTTTTGATTTTGAACTGGAATAAAAATAGTTCCATAATCATATGAGTTTCCATCATTTTTAAATTGTTTCATCGAAACTTTTGCTCGCAATCCTTTTTCTAAAATTGAATTCAATGCTTTTGGTGTATTGTATTCATTCCAAGTAAATAAATATCCTACCGAACTTTTATTCTCAATACTTCCTTCTTTCTGTTTTAACTCAACAACTTCTTTTCCTGCTTTTGATAACGAAATATTATCAACATAATCAACACCAAATGCGTGATTAAATGTCCAAGCAGACACATCGTAAAACAAGCTATCTTTAAACCTTGTTCGTACATCAAACATCGCTTTTACCAAACGTTGGTTTTTCTGATTCATTGGCACTACATAGCTGTATCCTTTTTTGAATTTCTTTCCGTTCGATGAAAAATCAGCTTTTAATTCGTGGACTTTTATTTGATGTCTTTTTAAAACCTCAGCTAAATGATTCGTTTTTGCAGCATCTTTTTCATCTCCAAAAACAATAGCTCTGTTTTCTCCTGAGTTCCTTGAATTCTTATAAAAATCTTGTTGGTATTTCAAGATTTTAGTTCGCATATTTTTTGCAGCTTCTAAGGTTGATAAAGTTGCTGTAAACTGATTGCGAATAGTAAACGGAAAGGTCAATACACCATTTTCACTTTCTTGAGCATGCCCACGAGAACTACCTTGTTCAAACAAAATACCAATACTCCCATTAATGTCAGGAAAGGTTGATCCTTTCCCATAATAAAAATCATCAAAACTTTCTTCTGAATAATAGGTTGAACCTAATTTATCAAAAGCTTTTGCGTGATAGGTTGCAATTTCTTTAGTTAAATCCTGATTCATTTGTGGAGTTAACGGGTTTGTTCTACTAGGAATTCCTGGTTGAAAAAAGAAAGTGGAATTTGTTCCCATTTCATGATGATCGGTTAAAATATTTGGCAACCATTTATGAAACGATACAATTCTTGCTTTACTTTCTGGCAACTGAACTGGTAACCAATCGCGATTCATATCAAACCAATAATGGTTCGTTCTTCCCCCTGGCCAAACCTCATGATACTCTCTATCATTCGGATCTGGATTAATATTGTTTGCTTTGTTTGTATTTGCCCAATAAGCAAAACGCTGCAATCCATCAGGATTTAATGATGGATCAAATAAAATAACGGTATTTTTTAATAACTCATCTATTTTAGAACCTTCAGCTGCAGCTAAATAGTAGGCAGCAGCTAATGCAGCATTAGATCCACTTGCTTCGTTACCGTGAATAGAAAATCCTTGGTACACAACTATAGGTTGATTAGAAACATCAACAGAATTATCATCAGTCGCTTTTATGTGATTTTTTCTTATTTCTTCAATTTGCTGTTGATTCTCTGGTGAGGTAATTGTCAATAACAACAAAGGTCTTCCTTCATAGGTTTTCCCTCTATCTTCAATAGTAATTCTATCAGATGCTTTCGCTAAAGCTTTCATATATTCAACCAACTTATCGTGAGTTATATGCCACTCTCCTACTTCATGACCTATAACCGATTTTGGTGTAGGAATGTTTTTATTATATGATACATCTATTGGTAAATAATACGATAAATCTATTTTTTGCTGTGCAAATACTGATACACTCAGTAAAAGAAATAATACTGTTAGTTTCTTCATTTAAATATTCGTTTGATAGTCAAACAAATATATTGAATCCTTTTTTCTATTTTTGAGACTATAACATAATATTAACGTATGTACATTAAAAGAACCTTTCCGCTTAAAGGAATGTTACGCTGGACTCGTAGAAACATTTACTTATTTGTTATTCTGGCGACCATTCCTGTATTTTTATTTGAAATTGTTGGTTTAAAATGGTTGCATGTACCTTGGCTTCCTTTAGGAGTTTTAGGTACTGCTATTTCATTTTTAGTCAGTTTTAAAAACAATGCTTCTTATGATAGACTTTGGGAAGCTCGTAAAATTTGGGGAGGTATCGTAAACTCTTCTCGCTCTTGGACCATAATGGTCAAGGATTTCATCAATAATGATCATGCTGAAAATAAACTTTCTAAAGAAGAATTATTTAAAGTACATCAAGAATTAGTACATAGACATGTTGCTTGGTTAACCGCTTTACGCTATCAGTTACGTAAAGATAAACCTTGGGAAATGCATTTAAAAAAAGACAAATCTAATATAGAGTTTAGAAAACAGTTTCTAGTTCATGAAGATGAAATTCCTATTGAAGGCTTTATAAAGAATTATATTTCTGATGAAGAGTATGACGAGCTATTTGCTAAAGGAAATCAAGCTTCTCAAATTTTAGGGATTCAATCTCGCAGATTGCGTGAATTAAAAGAAGGTGGTTATATAGACGATTTCCGTCATATGGAAATGGAAAATATGTTAGTTGAATTTTATACGCTACAAGGAAAAAGTGAACGTATAAAAAACTTCCCATATCCACGTCAGTATGCAACTATGAATTTTTACTTTGTATGGTTGTTTATTATTTTATTGCCTTACGGAATTATGCAAGGCTTTGAAAGTATTGGAGAGCATATTATTGAAGAATTATCTAATCATCAATCTAGAACAGATTGGGGACACAGAATTCAAGGATTTATTGCAGATAATTTTGTTTGGTTTTCTATTCCTTTTAGTGTAATTCTTTCTTGGGTTTTTAACACAATGGAAGCAATTGGAGAGAATTCAGAAAATCCATTCGAAGGTGGTCCAAACGATGTGCCTATTACTAATATGAGTCGTGGAATAGAAATAGATATTCGTCAATTAATTGACGATACTGATATACCAGCACCATACGAGTGGGAGAATGATATTGTGTTGTAAATAAATTATTTTTTTAAACTTTTTTCAATTTTTAAGGTCTATATATATGTAACTTAAAATTGATGTATTATGAAAGTAAAAATTTTATTTGTAGCTGTAAGTTTTGCCTTTAGCGGAATTGCTTTTAGTCAAAGTACTCCTAAAGTAGATAAAAGGCAGAAAAACCAGAAAACAAGGATTGTTAAAGGCGTAAAGAGTGGTGAGTTAACTGCTAGAGAAACTAAACAACTGGCTCAACAACAAGCTAACATCCGTAAAATGGAAAGAAAAGCTAATAGAGATGGAGTTGTAACTCAAAAAGAAAAAGTACGTTTACAAAAAGCTCAAAACAAAGCAAGTAGAAACATTAAACGCAAAAAGAATAACAATATTAATAGATAAAAGAAAGGATGCTTATTAAGCATCCTTTCTTTTTAAATATCATTTAAATACAAAATACTTTCTATTAATATCGATTAGCCTTTTTTATAACAAAGTCAAATTGGTTTTTTAAAATCTCTTTTGAGGTGAAAATTGTGTTTTTGACTTTTAAAAGACTACTTTAAAATTAAATAAACTCAAAACAAATTAAATTATAACAAATTTCACTTTTATTAAGGTTAAAAAAAACTAAATTCATTTACTTTGCAGTGAAATTTAACAAGTTATGTCATCAAAAAATATACAAGGAAGTTTTAACAATACAACTGAAGAATTTGTGTCTCCAGAATATATTCGTAATCGCTTTTCTAAGATTATGTCTAACATGTACAAGGAAGAAGTACCTCTTTACGGTGAACTACTTGACTTGGTACATGACATTAATAAAGATGTTCTTTCAGAATCTAAAGAGCTTAAAGAACATTTAGATCGTACTGGAGAAAAAACTCGTTTAAATATGGAACGACATGGAGCAATTCGCTTAGGTAAACCATATGAGTTATTTACAATGAGACGTCTATTTAAAGTTATGGGAATGTACTCAGTTGGATACTATGATTTAGCAACAGCTGGTGTTCCAGTGCATGCAACAGCATTTAGAGCTATTGAGAGCACCGCTCTTAACCAAGCTCCATTTAGAGTTTTCACATCTCTATTACGTGTTGATTTAATCGACAATGAACAACTTCGTAACAATGTTGAAACTATTTTAGAAAACCGTCAAATATTTACAGAAAAGGCGCTACAATTAATTGATCAATCTGAAAAAGAAGGTGGTTTAACTAAAGAAGATGCTGAAACTTTTGTTCAAGAAGCATTAGAAACTTTTCGTTGGCATGATACTGCTACGGTAGATTACGAAATGTATGAAGCCTTATTAAATCAACATAGATTAATTGCCGATGTAGTTGCGTTTAAAGGACCTCATATCAATCACCTAACTCCTAGAACTTTAGACATTGACAAAGTGCAAATAAGCATGGAAGCTCGTAATATTCCACCAAAAGACAATATTGAAGGGCCACCAGCAAGAAAATGCCCAATTTTATTACGTCAAACAAGTTTTAAAGCATTAACTGAAAAGGTTACCTTTAAAAACAATGTTCAAAATGAAGAAATGGGAGAACACAAAGCTCGTTTTGGTGAAATTGAACAACGTGGTGCTGCCTTAACTCAAAAAGGACTTGATTTATATCATGAATTGCTAAATAAAACTCGTAAAGCTATTGGCGGATCACCAACCGCAGAAAACGCAGCTGAATACAACCAATTATTAGCAGAAAACTTTAAAGTGTTTCCTGATAACTATAGCGAGTTACAATCGGAAGAATTGGCGTATTTCCATTACTTCACTACCGATAAAGCGAAAAAAATTGCTAAAGATAAAAAGTATACTAAAGTAGATATAAACCAATTATTAGAAAATGATTATTTAACAATAGAACCAATGGTTTATGAGGACTTTTTACCTGTAAGTGCTGCAGGAATTTTTGCTTCAAACTTAGGTACAGATGATGCAAAACGTGAATATCAGGGTACATCAAATCAAGAGTTATTTGAAAATGATTTAGGTGAACCTGTATATAAATTGACCAAATGGTATGAAGATATGCAGGATGAAAGCATCGTAAAATGTTTAGCCGAAATAAATGCTTAATTATATAATATCTAAATTTTAAAACTGTGTAGTCGTATATTTACATTTTCGGCTACACTTTTTTGCATTAAAGAGATTCTATATCTTCTAGCTTACATTGAGTGTATTCTAGCAACACAAAATTATTATTTTGAAAGATCAATTTGATTATATAGACCAACAAATACTTCTCAAGCTTCGAAAAGATGCTCGTAAAGCTTATTCGCAAATAGCAGAGGAGCTAAAAGTATCAAACTCTTTAATTCACCAACGTATTAAAAAGTTAAACACTGAAGGCGTTATTCAAAATGCTGAATTCATTTTAGACGAAAAGAAATTAGGCTATAAAACCAAATCCTATACAGGAATTCGTTTGCGTGAAGCCCGTTTTGCAAAAGATGTTATAAAAGAATTAGAAAAAATTGATGAAATTGTAGAGTGCAATTTTGTTTCTGGTAACTATGCAATATTCATTTTAATATATGCAAGAGATAACGAACATCTTCGAAAGATACTCTACGATAAAGTTCATTTGATAAATGGAGTAGCCGGAACAGATACTTTTATTTGTTTTGATACAGGTTTTAAACGTAACGTTCCTATAGGTTAATAATTATGAGTACAACGGCAGCAGTTTTATGGACTGGAGGAAAAGATTGCGCTTTGGCTCTTTTCAAAGCTCAAAAAAAAGGATATAACATCACACATCTAGTAACGTTTACTCCTGAAAACCCAGATTTTAAAGCACATAACTTATCGTTAATTCAGCAACAAGTAGCAGCTATTGGGTTACCTCATTTACTGTTAACAGTAAAAGCTCCTATGCAAGAGAGTTATGAAAACAACATAGCTACCTTAAAAAAGCAATATAAAATTGATACTTTAATTACTGGTGATATTGATGAAGTTCAAAACCATGATAATTGGATTGAAAAATGTTGTCAAAAATCGGAAATGTTGGTTTATAATCCGCTCTGGAAAAAAGATAGAAACGAATTGCTTCATCAATTAATAAATGAAAATTTCAAGATTATCTTTTCACTAGTTAAAAAACCTTTTTTTGATCAAAACTGGGTAAGAAAAGTAATAGATTCAACAATTATTGAAGAATTAAAGAAATTAAATATTGATATTTGTGGTGAAAATGGAGAGTACCATACGATGGTATTAAATGCTCCTTATTTTTCAAAGGAATTAAAAATAGATTCATATACCATTACTGAACATGAACACTATTTTTACCTTAACAAACAACTAACAACATCATAAGGTGAAAACCATGATACAGAAAGTACAATTACAAAGCTTAGAAAAATCGTTAACTGGCGAATTATTCTTTGACGATTTACATAAAAACATATATGCTACCGATGCTTCGGTATATCGTAAGATTCCTTTAGCTGTTGCCTATCCAAAAAACAAAAAGGATATTCAGCAATTAATTGAATTTGCCACAAAACATCAAACGACTTTAATTCCACGTACAGCAGGAACTTCATTGGCTGGACAATGTGTTGGAGACGGAATCGTAGTAGACGTTTCTAAACACTTTACCAATGTTTTAGCATTTGACGAACAAGCCAAAACAATTACTGTTGAACCAGGAATCATTAGAGACGATTTAAATCGTTTTTTAAAACCATTTGGTTTGTTTTTTGGTCCTAATACCTCAACATCTAACCGATGTATGATTGGAGGAATGGTTGGAAATAATTCTTCTGGTAGCACCTCTATACGATATGGTGTTACACGTGATAAAGTATTAACTATTGACGGTTTATTAAGTGATGGTTCTGAGGTTACTTTTGAAGAAATCTCTTCTCAAGAATTTAGAACAAAATCTTTACAAGATAATCTTGAAGGAAAAATATACAAGTCTATTTTCTTTGAATTAAGCTCAAAAGAAAATCAAGATGAAATAAAAAAAGAGTTCCCTAAAGAAAGTATTCATAGAAGAAATACAGGATATGCCGTAGATGAGTTCTTGATTTCTGATTTATTTGGAGGAACCGAGGAAAGAATAAACCCGGCTAAATTCTTATCAGGAAGTGAAGGTACTTTAGTTTTCTCAACAGCTATTACGATTCAATTAGACGACTTGCCTCCTACGCAAAGTATTATGGTTTGTCCGCATTTTACTAGTGTAAACGAAAGTTTAAAAGCTACTGTTACTGCCATGAACCATAAGTTATATGCTTGTGAGTTGATGGATAAAGTAATTTTAGACTGTACTAAAAATAACCGTGAACAAGCCAAAAATCGTTTTTTCTTACAAGGAGATCCAGAAGCTGTTTTAATGTTAGAAGTTTCTTCTGAAACTATTGAAGAAGCCGAAATTTTAGCTGATAAACTTATTGAAGATTTAAAAGCAAATAACTTCGGATATCATTATCCTAAAGTATACGGACAAGACATTGCTAAAGTACATTATTTGAGAAAAGCTGGATTAGGTTTATTAGGAAATATTGTAGGTGATATGAAAGCTGTAGCTTGTATTGAAGATACCGCTGTTGCCTTAGAAGATTTACCAGAATATATTGAAGAATTCACCCAAATAATGGATAAATACCAGCAAGATGCTGTTTATTATGCACATGCTGGTGCGGGAGAGTTACACTTACGCCCTATCTTAAATCTAAAGAAACAAGAAGATGTAGTACTCTTTAGAAAAATTACTACGGAGACTGCTGAGTTGGTAAAAAAGTATCAAGGATCTTTTAGCGGTGAACATGGTGACGGAATTGTGCGCGCTGAGTTTATTCCATTAATGATTGGTGATAAAAATTATCAATTACTAAGACGAATTAAAAAAGCATTTGATCCTAATAATGTATTTAATAAAGGAAAGATTACAGACGCTTTCCCAATGGATCAAAGTTTACGATATGAAATTGATAGAAAAGAGCCTGAAATAGAAACCATTCAAGATTTTTCAGATAGTGAAGGTATTTTAAAACTTGCTGAAAAATGTAATGGTTCTGGTGATTGTAGAAAATCCCCAGAAGCTAGTGGTACTTTATGTCCTAGTTATAGAGCTACAAAGAATGAGTCTGAGACCACCCGTGCAAGAGCAAATATACTACGTGAAGTTTTAACCAACAACACTGCAAAAAATAAGTTCGATTCTAAGGAACTAAAAAAGGTCTTAGACCTTTGTTTAAGTTGTAAAGCCTGTGCTACAGAATGTCCAAGTAATGTTGATATCGCTTCAATGAAAGCAGAATTCTTATATCAATATCAAGAAACAAACGGATATTCTTTTAGAAGTAAATTATTTGCAAATAATGCAAAGTATAATAAGTTAGGAAGCAAATTCCCTACCCTAATCAATTTCTTTACCAATACCATCATTGCTAAAAAAGTAATGGGTGTTGCTACCGAACGTACAGTTCCTAAGTTAGCAAAACAACCTTTAGAAACTTGGCTAAAAAATTATCAAACAAAAGCTAGCAATAAGACCGTTTATCTTTTTAACGATGAGTTTACCAATTATTATGATGCTGAAATTGGAAAAGATGCTGTAATTGTATTAGAAAAGTTAGGGTATGAAGTGAAAACGTTGACTCATGAAGAAAGTGGACGCAGTTATATTTCTAAAGGGTTTTTAAAAGAAGCCAAAGAAATTGCCAATAAAAACGTAGCTACATTTAAAACTTTAATTTCAGGTCAAACTCCTTTAGTTGGAATTGAACCTTCTGCTATCTTAACTTTTAGAGATGAATATATTCGTTTAGCAGATGATAAAAAGAGTGCTGAAAATATTTCTAAAAACACCTTTACCATAGAAGAATTCTTAGCCTCTGAACATAAAAAAGGAAATATAGACACTTCGTTATTTACATCTGAAAACAAAGAGTTAAAAATTCATGGGCACTGCCATCAAAAAGCATTGTCTAGCACCTATGCTTCTTTTTCTATTTTAAATATTCCTAATAACTATAAAGTTACCATTATGAACACAGGTTGTTGTGGTATGGCTGGTTCATTTGGATATGAAAAAGAACATTATAAAGTAAGTATGCAAGTTGGTGAAGACACCTTGTTTCCAAAAGTTAGAAACTGTTCAGAAACTACAGAAATTGTAGCTGCAGGAACAAGTTGTCGTCATCAAATTTATGACGGAACTAAGCGAATTGCTAAACACCCTATAACTATTCTAAAAGAAGCCATACGTTAAAACCATACTAAGTATTGATTTTCAAACAGTTATTTCGTATTTTTAAACATTCTTATAATTTAAAACACGAATTATGACTAGTACAAAAATAATCGTCAACAATGCTTTGTTAATCTTTGGAGGGATTGTCGCTTTCTTTTTTTTAATGAAAATTTTAGGCTTAGAAAATGTTTCTGAGCTTCGTTTTTTAAACTTTGCTTTTGTACTTTGGGGTATAAATCGAGCTATAAAAACAAATATGGATCGAAATCAAGAATCTCAATATTTTACCAATTTTTCTATAGGAGCTGCAACATCTATAGCAGCAGTAGCTCTTACTATTATAGGATTAATTATCTATGTAGATTTTATAAATCCTGGATTTATGACTGTACTAGAAGATTCTTCTTTTTGGGGACAAAATTTAAGCTTAGGATTGGTAATTTTTGCTTTTGCTATTGAAGGAATTGCTTCTTCAGTAATTTGTTCTTTTATTTTAATGCAATATTATAAAAATTACAAACCAGCTATAACTATTGCTTAGGTAAAAATACCTCAGCCATCATGCAACGAGCACTTCCACCTCCACAAGTTTCTATTGTTTTAAGAGACGAGTGAATAATCGGGTTGTGCTTTTCTATTTTTTTTACTTGTTCTTGGGTTAAAGATTCATAAGCTGAAGAACTCATTACCAAGTAATGTTTATTACTAGCTCCTTTAACTTGCAACATGTTTCCTGCAAATTGAGTTACTTGCTTTTCTGAGATGGAAATCACTTCTTTACCATCATATTTTAGGTGTTTAAGTAAGTTCTTCTTTTCCTTTTTATCATCTATAGCATTTAAACACACTATTGCAAAAGTTTCTGCAATACACATCATTACATTCGTGTGATAAATAACTTCTCTACTTCCATCTACTGTTTGATTCGCTGTAAAAATCACAGGGGTAAATTCAAAATCTTCACAAAACTCGATAAACAATTCCTCGTCTGCTCTTGGTGATAATGCACAGTAAGCTTTTCTATTCTGACGATCTAAAATCATACTTCCAGTACCTTCTAAAAAAACTCCTTCCTCTTCTGCCTCTGAATAATCGATTACATTCGCTATTTCAAAACCTTCTGCTTCTATAACTTCTAACAAATCCTCGCGTTTTTCTAAACGACGATTTTCAGCAAACATCGGATATATAGCTACATCTCCATTTTCATGAAAAGAAATCCAGTTATTCGGAAACAATGCATCTGGAGTATTCGGTTTTTCGGTATCATTTACAACAATTAGGCTTACACCTTTGCTTTTTAACTCCTCAACAAAATCATCAAATTCTTGTTGTGCTTTTGCATTAACAGCAGCCGGTAATATATTAGTTAATTCTTGCTGATAATAGTTATTTACAGCCGTTTGTTCGTTCATTCTAAAACTAGCTGGACGAACCATTAAAATAGTATTGGTAGTTTGTTGCATACTGCGAAAGTAAAAAGAATTTGTTTTGATTCTTAATTCATTTATAAATAACTTAGCTATTGTTGAATATAAATCATTAAAACGGATTTATATTTTAAAACTAGTTAACGTCAATTGTATCCAACCACTCAACACAAACAATGAATATTTATTTAGATAACAATATAGTAATTGACATCGAGGATGGAAATTACTCACTTGAAGAACTTGTTTCTAAAATTGGAATTCAACAATCTAAAATATTTTATTCATCTGTACATATTACTGAAGCCAATGAAATGAATGGACAAGATAAAACTCAAAAAATTGAAAGAAGGTGTCGAACAATCTCAAACATAACTTCTAACAATTACATAAATATTGACCCAAATACTCACTTAATACAAAAGCAAATTGTAAAGCCGGAACAAATACTTAAAAGACAAAAATATTGGACTAACAATTCAACTTCGGGAGCTCTTCAAAAAACGGAATTAAGTGCGGTTTCTCAAGAGCAAAAAGTCGCTTTCAGAGAATCGCTCGGAATTAGCCCAAAAGAAATAAACAATTACTCAGTTAAAGAAGTTATTGAGCAGTTCGAAATTAAAAAAGATAAATTTGGGAATATGAGTTTACCTGAACTTATCGAAACTGCTACAAGAATTAAATTGGGAAAGTCAGCTACCATATTAACAAAAATTGTTGCCACCTTTGAACTATTGGATTTAATAGGATTCTGGAAAGATATTTATACAACGAAATCAGATTTTGCTAGAGCACAAGATTCACAACATTGTGTTTCAGCTTCCGTATGTGATTACTTCATATCAAATGACAAAAAAACACGAAGTAAATCGAGATTAGTGTATGATATATTTAAGATTAACACTAAGGTTCTTGATTCCAATGGAAACGAATAGTAATAGCTACAACAGTCCCAAACCTTACAAGATTCCTCCTTTCAAGTTAATAAAGTTTGTATCATTAAATTGTTCTTTTAAAAAATCAATAGCTTTTGCACTTCGCATTCCTGACTTACAATACACAATAATATCTTTTGCTATATCTACCTCTTTAAAACGCTGAGATAGTTCTCCTAATGGTATATGTTGTCCTCCAATATGATATCGTTCTCGCTCCAAATCCTCTCGTACATCTAATAAGTTATAGGCTTCTTTATTTTTGTTTAATTCAGTTAAAGTAATTTCATTTTCAATTAATCTAATTCCACAAAAAACATCGTAATTTTCTTCTAGTTCTTTTATATCAGCTTTATCTGTTCGTTTAAATTTTAAAACCATTTGTTGCATGGTTAATAAATTATAAGTCAACATTTTTCCTGATAAAACTTCACCTAATCCACAAATAATTTTAATTACCTCATTTGCCTGTAAACAACCTATAACACCTGGTAAAACTCCTATAACACCTATCTGAGAACAATTAGGTACTTCGTTCGCTTTTGGAGGAGTTGGATATAAACAACGATAGGTAGGTCCATCGTTATAATTAAACACACTTACCTGGCCTTCAAACTTAAAAATTGCTCCATACACCAATGTTTTATTCGTTAACACTGCTGTATCATTTACCAAATAACGAGTAGAAAAATTATCACTACCATCTACTATAATATCATATTTACTAAATAGTTCAATAGCATTTTCTTTCGTTAATTTTTCATGATATGTATTAAACTGTATAAAAGGATTTAATGCAGCTAATCTCTTTGATACTGCTAAAACTTTTGGAGTGTCAATATCATTTTGAGTGTATAATATTTGACGCTGTAAATTACTTTGGCTCACTACATCATCATCGATCAAACCAATCGTACCTACTCCTGCTGCCGTAAGATATTGTAAAACGGGACAACCTAATCCACCAGCGCCAATCACTAAAACCTTGGCTTGCTTTAATTTTAACTGCCCCTCTACTCCTACTTCATTTAAAATTAAATGACGGTCGTATTGTTTTTGTTCTTCTTTGGTTAGCATTTACGATGTGTATAAATATTTAAAATAATAGATTACTTATTATCAAAACTATAACGTTGCTCATTTGTACTTGGCGCCTTTAATATTTGATGATAAACTGGTATTGTACTAAAATCTCTCGTAATTTCTTCTGAAACAGCAGCTCCATAAATACCTGTATTTATAAGCTCATTAATATTATTTAATGTTACTCCTCCAAATGCAATAATCGGTATAGCTGTTTGCAATGTTTCTATTAAAACTTGATAAACTACAACTTCTAAAGATTGTTTTGAACCCTTTTCATTTTGCGTAAAAGGTCCAAGAGTTATGTAATCAACATTTTTATCTATAAGACTTTTACAATCTTCTAATGTATTAGCTATAGCTCCAATACTGTAAAACTTACCCAAATGCTTCCTAATTTTTAATGGAGAATCTTTTGATTCCTCAAGATAAACACCATCTGCATTTATTTCTTTTACTATTTTGTAATTATCGTTAATTATTAATCTTGTTTGATAATGATTTGTAATTTCTCTTGCTTTTTTAGCAGTTTCTAAAAACGTTTTAGGATTCGTTTTTTTTATTCTTAGCTGCACCCATTCAATACCAGAAGCACAAGCTCTTTGAATATTTTCTAAATGCTCTTCTGAAGTTTTTCCTTGCGAAATATATTGTAATCTACTTATCATTACTTAATGTATTGGATGAACCTAATTTATAAATTATACTATAAACATAAAAACATCCATAAATTATGGATGTTCTTATAATTTATTAATTCTACTATTTTATAATTTTTCAACAGCTTTGGTTACTCCTTGAAGCACTTCAAAAGCTGTTTCTGCCATTTTATTTCCTTTTAAATCTAATAACGGATTTACTTCAACAAACTCTACACAAGCAACTTTATTACTTGCTAATAAATTATTAATGATTGAAATAATTTCATATTGATCGAAACCTTTTGCAACTGGGGTTCCAGTTCCATAAGAAATCATATCACAATCCATAGCATCCACATCAAACGATATATAAATCACATCACAGTTAGATAATTTTTCTAATGCTTCTTTTACACAAAGTTCTAAACCACGGTAACGTACTTCTGCTACCATATAGTTTTTAATTCCGTGCTTTTCCATCTGCTTATCTTCTGGTTCTTCTGTGTCTCGAACTCCAAAAAATACGATATCTTCCGGTAAAACTTTTTGACCAGGTAAACCTATATTTTTCATTCGCTCCCACAACTCTGCAGTTTCTCTATCTACATCATTTATCTGGCAATCTAAATTATCATCAGCAATTGCTGCTGACAAAGGCATACCATGAATATTTCCTGATGGAGAAGTATATGGTGAATGTAAATCTCCATGAGCATCAATCCAAACTACTCCTACTCTTTGAGTTGGATAGGCAGCTTTAACTCCACTTATGGTTCCTAAAGCTGAAGAATGATCTCCTGAAAGAACAATAGGAAACTTACCTTCTTGTAAATTTACTTTTACGTGGTTACTTAATCTTTTACATTGATTAAATACACTATCTATTCTTTTGGCAAACGAATTATTTTTCTTGTTATAAATTGATTCGTTTTCAGTAATTACATCTTCAAACTCATAAGAATCGAAATAATTACTGTGTTTATTAATTGCTGCTATTTCAATAGCATCAACTCCCATATCAGAACCACGAGTTCCTGCTCCAATATCTGATCTGTTTTTGATAAGTTTAATTTCTTTCATTATCAATTATATTAAATAAAAATGTCACCTAAATTTTAGATGACATTTTTTGTTATTATCTTTTGCTTATTTTTTTAAACTCTCTAAGGTTTTCACCTGTGTAAATTTGACGTGGACGACCAATTGGTTCTTTACGTAAACGCATTTCTTTCCACTGAGCAATCCAACCTGGTAAACGCCCTAATGCAAACATTACAGTAAACATTTCAACAGGAATACCCATTGCACGATAAATAATTCCTGAATAGAAATCTACGTTTGGATATAATTTACGTTTTACGAAATACTCATCATTTAAAGCTTCTTGTTCTAAACCTTTAGCAATCTCTAAAATTGGATCATCTATTCCTAAATCAGCTAATACTTCATCAGCAGCAACTTTAATAATTTTTGCTCTTGGATCGAAGTTTTTATAAACACGATGTCCGAATCCCATTAAACGGAAAGGATCGTTTTTATCTTTAGCTTTCGCCATGTATTTCTTTGTGTCTCCGCCATCTTCTTTAATAGCTTCTAACATTTCTAATACTGCTTGGTTTGCTCCACCATGTAATGGTCCCCATAAAGCAGATATTCCTGCAGAAAGAGAAGCAAATAATCCTGCATGAGAAGAACCAACAATTCTTACTGTAGATGTAGAACAGTTTTGTTCATGATCAGCATGTAAGATTAATAATTTATCTAATGCATCCTTGATTATTGGATTAATCTCATATTCTTCATTAGGTTGCTCAAACATCATTTTCATAACGTTCTCTACATATCCTAATTTTTTAGATCCGTAGTTTAAAGGTAAACCTTGCTTCTTACGCATTGCCCAAGCTACTAATACTGGAAATTTCCCTAAAATCTTCACGATAGCTCTATACATTTCCTCTTCAGAGTCAACATTTACAGATGATGGATTAAAAGCTACTAAAGCACTTGTTAAAGAAGATAATACTCCCATTGGGTGTGCATTCTTAGGAAAAGCTTCTATGATTTTCTTTATATCTTCATCTACAATCGCTTTTTCACGAATATCATTATGAAATTTCTCTAATTGCTCTTTGTTAGGTAATTCTCCGAAAATTAATAAGTAAGCTACTTCTAAAAAATCCGCTTTTTCGGCTAAATCTTCAATTGAGTATCCTCTATAACGTAAAATCCCTTCTTCTCCATTTAAAAATGTAATAGCACTTTGACAAGAACCTGTATTTTTATAACCTGGATCGATTGTAATAACTCCTCCAGTAGCTCCTCTCAAAGTTTTAATATCAATTGCAGTCTCATTTTCTGTTCCTTCTATTAAAGGGAACTCATACGTATTTTCGCCAATTTGTAGTTTTGCTATATCTGCCATTTTATCTCTTAAATTTTTATAAATGAAGTGAAATGCGAAGATACCATTTTTTGCAGTATTTTAAAAATTGACATTGATAGATTTTTGATATTAGAAAATAGAAATCTCTTATTCAAAAATCATTCAAAAAACAAAAAACCTTGTTAGAATATCTAACAAGGTTTTAAATACTTTTATTTATGTGATTATTTAATTTTAAACGCTTTTTCTTGCGGATAAAATGCAACATCATCTAATTCTTCTTCGATACGTAATAACTGATTGTATTTCGCCATACGATCTGAACGAGAAGCTGAACCTGTTTTAATTTGTCCAGTATTTAATGCTACTGCTAAATCTGCAATTGTATTATCTTCAGTTTCTCCAGAACGGTGACTCATTACAGAAGTAAATCCTGCATTATGCGCCATATTTACAGCTGCAATCGTTTCAGTTAATGTACCAATTTGATTTACCTTAATTAAAATAGAATTTGCAATTCCTTTTTCGATACCTTTTGATAAACGCTCAACATTAGTTACAAATAAATCATCTCCTACTAACTGAACTTTATCTCCACAGATTTCAGTTAAATACTTCCATCCATCCCAATCATTTTCATCCATTCCGTCTTCGATAGAAATAATTGGATATTTATCTGCTAATTCTGCTAAATAATCTGCTTGCTCTTTACTTGTACGAACTTTACCATTTGGCCCTTCAAATTTTGTGTAATCGTATTTACCATCCACAAAAAATTCTGCAGCAGCACAATCTAAAGCAATCATAACTTCATCTCCGAATTTATATCCTGCATTTTTAGTAGCTAAAGCAATCGTTTCAATCGCATCTTCTGTTCCATCTAAAGTTGGTGCAAAACCACCTTCATCACCAACTGCAGTTGATAAATTACGATCGTGTAAAACTTTCTTTAAATGATGAAAAATCTCAGAACCTACTTGCATTGCTTCTGTAAAATTCTTTGCTTTTATTGGCATTACCATAAACTCCTGAAATGCGATTGGCGCATCAGAATGTGAACCTCCGTTGATTATATTCATCATTGGAACTGGTAAAGTATTAGCAGAAACTCCCCCAACATATCTGTATAATGGTAACCCTAATTCATTTGCTGCAGCTTTAGCTACTGCTAAAGAAACTCCTAAAATAGCATTGGCTCCTAACTTAGATTTATTTGGAGTTCCGTCTAAATCAATCATTAATTGATCGATCATATTTTGCTCAAAAATAGACACTCCTAATAATTCTTGAGCTATTAAAGTGTTTACGTTTTTAACCGCATTTAACACTCCTTTACCCATATATTTATCACCTCCGTCACGTAGCTCAACAGCTTCATGCTCTCCAGTAGAAGCCCCTGAAGGAACAGCTGCTCTACCCATAACACCATTATCTGTAGTTACATCTACTTCAACAGTTGGGTTACCTCTTGAATCAAAAATTTGACGTGCGTGAATGTTAATTATAATACTCATAGTTGTTTTATTTTAATGTAGATTCCCGTGAACTATTAACTCACGGGAATATATTTTATGCTTGCTAATTTACAAAAATGCTTACGCTTCTACTTTAGCTTTTTTAATATTTTCTATAAACTGATCGAATAAATATTCTGCATCATGTGGTCCAGGACTTGCTTCTGGGTGATACTGTACAGAAAATACATTTTTAGATTTCATTCTAATTCCTGCCACTGTATGATCGTTTAAATGTACGTGAGTAATTTCTACATCATTATGTGCTTCAGTTTCTTCACGATTAATAGCAAAACCGTGGTTTTGAGAAGTAATTTCACCTTTACCAGTTAATAAGTTTTTTACTGGATGATTAATTCCTCTGTGACCATTATGCATTTTATACGTTGAAATTCCGTTTGCTAATGCAATAACTTGATGTCCTAAACAGATTCCAAAAAGAGGTAAATCTCTTTTAATAATTTCTTTTGCTGTATTTTGAGCATCAACTAATGGTTCTGGATCCCCAGGCCCGTTAGATATAAAATATCCGTCAGGGTTAAAATCACTCATTTCTTCAAAACTAGCATTATAAGGGTATACTTTTATATAGGCTCCTCTTTTTACAAAATTTCTTAAAATGTTTTTTTTAATTCCAATGTCTAAAGCAGATATCTTGATTGGTGCATTTTCGTCTCCGACATAGTAAGGTTCTTTAGTAGAAACTTTAGAGGCTAATTCTAAACCAACCATATCTGGTGTTTGGGCTAATTGCTTCTTTAATTCATCAATCTTATCTACTTCTGTAGAAATAATTGCATTCATAGCTCCGTTATCACGTATATAAGCTACTAATGCTCTAGTGTCTACATCTGATATAGCAACTAGATTGTGCTCTTTAAACCAATCGAATAAGTTTCCGTCAGAATCTACACGAGAATGTGTAAAGCTAAAGTTACGACAAATTAAACCTGATATTTTAATTCCATCAGATTCTACTTCTTCATTATTGATTCCGTAATTACCAATATGTGCATTTGTAGTTACCATTAATTGACCAAAATATGAAGGATCTGTAAATACTTCTTGATAACCTGTCATTCCTGTATTGAAACAAATTTCTCCTGTAGATGTCCCCTCTATCCCGATAGATTTACCATAAAAGATAGTTCCGTCTGCTAATAGAACTAATGCTTTTTTACGTTGTTGATATTTCATTTAGTGTGTTGTGTGTATTTTGATTGCAAAAATATATAAAAAAAGGGATAAACATTAAATGTTTATCCCTTTGATATAATTTATAAAAATTTTCATTTTTATTCTTCTTCTTGTGAAGTTTGAGTTTCAACAGCAGCTTCAACTTTCTTCGCTCCACCACGACGGCTACGACGAGTATTTTTCTTAGCTTTGTTTCCTTTTGGATTGTATAACTCGTTGTAATCAACTAATTCTACCATTGCCATAGAAGCGTTATCTCCTTGACGGTTTCCTAATTTGATGATACGAACATATCCTCCTGGTCTGTCTGCAACTTTTACTGAAACTTCTTTAAATAATTCTGTTACAGTAAATTTATTACGTAAGTAACTAAAAACTACACGACGATTATGAGTTGTGTCTTCTTTAGACTTTGTAATTAAAGGTTCAACAAACTTACGTAAAGCTTTTGCTTTAGCTACAGTTGTGTTAATACGCTTGTGTTCTATTAAAGAACAAGCCATATTTGCTAACATCGCTTTTCTGTGCGCTGTTTGTCTTCCTAAATGATTAAATTTCTTTCCGTGTCTCATGACATTTGGGTTTTAGCTCTCATCTTGCTACTACTCTGTTCGAGGAGCAAAATATGAAAGGTTAATCTCTATCTAATTTGTATTTACTTAAGTCCATTCCAAAATTAAGGTTCTTGTTCGCTACTAACTCATCTAATTCAGTTAACGACTTTTTACCAAAGTTTCTAAATTTCATTAAATCGCTTTTGTTAAATGACACTAAGTCTCCTAAAGTATCTACTTCTGCAGCTTTTAAACAGTTTAAAGCACGAACAGATAAATCCATATCTACTAATTTCGTCTTTAATAACTGACGCATGTGTAATGATTCCTCATCATATGTTTCAGTTTGTGCAATTTCATCTGCCTCTAAAGTGATACGCTCATCAGAGAATAACATAAAGTGGTGGATTAAAATCTTTGCTGCTTCAGTTAATGCATCCTTAGGATTGATAGAACCATCAGTATCGATATCGAAAACTAATTTTTCGTAATCGGTCTTTTGCTCTACACGGAAATTTTCAACTGCATATTTTACATTCTTTATTGGAGTGTAAATAGAATCTGTAAAAATCGTTCCTAATGGTGCACCTGCTCTTTTGTTTTCTTCAGCTGGAACAAAACCTCTACCTTTTTCGATAGTGATTTCTGCGTTGAACTTTACAGATTTATCCATGTTACAAATAACTAAATCTGGATTTAGTACTTGAAAACCTGAAGTAAATTTTTGTAAATCTCCTGCAGTTAATTGCTCTTGTCCTGATACTGCGATTGAAACAGTTTCTCTATCAGTCTCTTCAATTTGTTTCTTAAAACGAACTTGCTTTAAGTTTAAGATGATTTCTGTTACATCTTCTACAACTCCTTGAATTGTTGAGAATTCATGATCAACTCCATCAACACGTAATGATGTGATAGCAAAACCTTCTAATGAAGATAATAATACTCTTCTTAAAGCGTTTCCTACTGTTAATCCAAAACCTGGTTCAAGAGGTCTGAATTCGAATCTTCCTGAAAAATCAGTAGATTCAATCATTATTACTTTATCAGGCTTCTGAAAATTTAAAATTGCCATATTTTTTCTTCTTTTTAATTGTTATTCAGTTGCGCGGTTTATAAGCGTGAAGAAGTGCAAATAAACCCTTTGGCTGAACTTCAATATGATTAATTTATTACTTAGAATATAATTCTACGATTAATTGCTCTTTGATGTTTTCAGGAATCTGTAATCTTTCCGGTGCTTTAATAAAAGTTCCAGATTTTTGATCAGCGTTCCAGCTTAACCATTCGTAAACAGCACTGTTAGATGCTAATGCATCTTCGATAGCTACTAATGATTTAGACTTTTCTCTAACTGCAATTACATCACCTTCTTGTACACTATAAGATGGAATGTTTACAATCTCTCCGTTTACAGTAATGTGACGGTGAGAAACTAATTGACGTGCTCCACTTCTAGATTTAGACAATCCTAAACGGAATGCTACGTTATCTAAACGAGACTCACATAATTGTAATAAAACCTCACCAGTAATTCCTTTAGATGCAGAAGCTTTTTTAAATAAGTTACTGAATTGACGCTCTAAAATACCGTAAGTATATTTAGCTTTTTGCTTTTCCATTAACTGGATAGCATATTCAGATTTCTTACCTCTTCTTTTTCCAACACCGTGTTGTCCTGGAGGATAATTTCTTTTTTCGAAGTTTTTATCATCTCCGAAGATTGCTTCGCCAAACTTACGAGCAATTTTTGTTTTTGGTCCTGTATATCTTGCCATTTCTAATTAATTTAGTAGGGATTATGAATTAAGGCTTTCTCCTTCGATAATCTAAATCCTACTGAGTTTAAAATATTTATTTTTTCGCGCACAAAAGTACGCTAAACAAAAATATAAGTTGAAAATTAATTCAACTTATACTCTTCTTCTCTTTGGTGGACGACATCCGTTATGAGGAATAGGAGTAACATCAATGATTTCTGTTACTTCGATACCAGCATTGTGGATAGATCTGATTGCAGATTCTCTACCGTTACCTGGTCCTTTAACATACACTTTTACTTTACGTAAACCTGCTTCTTTTGCAACGTTTGCACAATCTTCTGCGGCTAACTGAGCTGCGTATGGAGTGTTCTTTTTAGAACCTCTAAAACCCATTTTACCTGCAGATGACCAAGATATAACGTCACCTTTTTTATTTGTTAAAGAAATAATAATATTGTTGAAAGATGCAGTTACGTGAGCTTCACCAACTGACTCTATTACAACTTTACGTTTTTTTGTTACTTTAGACTTTGCCATGATTATTATAGTTTTAGTAATTTAGTTTTCTAACCTTGTAGTTTTAATAACTACTATTAGATCTTTATTACTTATCTAACTTATTTTTTCTTGTTAGCTACAGTTTTTCTCTTACCCTTTCTTGTACGAGAGTTATTCTTAGTTCTTTGTCCTCTTAAAGGAAGCCCTAATCTGTGACGAATACCTCTTTGACATCCGATGTCCATTAAACGTTTAATGTTTAATTGAACTTCCGAACGTAATTCCCCTTCAATAGTAAAAGTTCCAACTTGCTCACGAATCGCTGCAATTTGATCATCAGTCCAATCTTGAACTTTAATGCTTTCGTCTATTTTTGCTGTTGCTAAAATCTCTTTAGCTCTGCTGTTTCCTATACCAAAGATGTAAGTTAAAGCGATAACACCTCTTTTATTCTTTGGAATATCAATACCTGCTATTCTTGCCATTACCCTTGTCTTTGTTTAAATCTAGGATTCTTTTTGTTAATTACATATAATCTGCCTTTTCTGCGTACTATCTTGCAGTCGGCGCTTCTTTTCTTTAATGATGCTCTTACTTTCATCAGTCTGTGTTTTTAATATCTGTAAGTAATTCTTGCCTTTGTTAAATCGTATGGGCTCATTTCTAACTTCACTTTATCACCTGGTAATAATTTGATGTAATGCATACGCATTTTTCCTGAAATGTGAGCCGTAACAATATGTCCGTTTTCTAACTCTACACGAAACATTGCATTTGATAATGCTTCTGTAATTGTTCCGTCTTGTTGAATTGCTGGTTGCTTAGCCATATTATTTTAACGATTTTCTGTTACTGTTACCTGTTTTCATTAAACCATCGTAACGAGAGTTTAATAAATACGAGTTAATTTGCTGAATAGTATCTATTGCAACACCAACCATAATGATTAAAGATGTTCCTCCAAAAAACATTGCCCAGTTTTGAGTAACTCCAAACTTTACAATAATTGCTGGTAAAATAGATAACGCTGCTAAAAATATTGATCCTGGTAATGTAATTTTCGACAATACTGAATCTAAAAAGTTAGCAGTTTCTTCACCTGGTTTATATCCTGGAACAAAACCATTACTTCTCTTTAAGTCTTCAGCCATTTTATTTGTTGGGATTGTAATCGCCGTATAAAAGTAACTAAAGATAATAATTAAGATAGCAAATATAACATTGTACCATAACCCGAAATTATCAGTTAAACTGTTTAATGCTGGAAATTTTTGACCTAAAGCTACTGGTAAAAACATAATAGCTTGTGCAAAAATAATTGGCATTACACCAGCAGCATTCAGTTTTAACGGAATGTACTGACGTGCACCATCAACATCTTTAATGTCTGTAACTGCTGTACGACGAGCATATTGAACTGCTACTTTACGTACTGCGGTAACTAATAATACGGTTAACAAGATTACCACAAACCAAACTATTAATTCGATTAAAATCATCATTATACCTCCTGCTCCTGCAGTTTGCTTAGAAACTAATTCTTGAATAAAAGCAGCTGGAAAGTTTGCAATAATACCTACAGTAATTAATAACGAAATTCCGTTACCAACTCCTTTATCAGTAATACGCTCTCCTAACCACATTGCAAAAATAGTTCCTGCACTTAATAGGATAATTGATGATACCCAAAATGTTGCTCCTGTTACTAAGAATGCTTCAGGTCCTAATCCCATTTGGTTTTGGATAATACCAATATAGGTTGGTGCTTGAAACAATGTAATAGCAATCGTAAGCCATCTTGTTATTTGCGTAATCTTCTTACGTCCACTTTCTCCATCTTTTTGTAATTTCTGTAAATATGGTACCGCGATACCCATTAACTGAACTACAATCGATGCAGAAATATAAGGCATTATACCAAGTGCCATTACTGACGCTCTAGCAAATGCCCCACCTGTAAATGCGTTTAATAAACCTAAAAGTCCACTAGAAGTACTGTCTTGTAGTGCTGATAACTGAGTAGGGTCAATTCCAGGTAATGGAACTGCCGCCATAAAACGGTAAACAGCAATTAAACCCAAGGTTAAAAGTAATTTCTCTTTTAACTCTTCTATCTTCCAAATGTCTTTTAAAGTATTTATAAAATTCATCATTTACAATTCTTATAATGATACTGCTTCACCTCCTGCTGCTTCGATAGCCGCTTTTGCTGTTGCAGTAAATTTATGTACAGTTACGTTTAATTTAGCTTTTAATTCTCCACCACCTAATATTTTTACTAAGTCGTTTTTACGAACTAATCTGTTTTCTATTAAAACATCTAAATTAACGGTATCTGTAATAGTTCCGTTATCTACTAATCCTTGTAATTTATCTAAATTAACACCTACATATTCCTTACGGTTAATGTTTGTGAATCCAAATTTAGGAACACGTCTTTGAAGAGGCATTTGACCACCTTCAAAACCGATCTTACGAGAATATCCTGAACGAGATTTTTGACCATTATGACCTCTAGTAGCGGTACCACCTTTACCAGAACCTTCACCACGTGCAATTCTCTTAACTTTCTTAACAGATCCCTCTGCTGGTTTTAAGTTGTGTAAACTCATGATTATTTATTGTCTTATTTAACTTCCTCTACGGAAACTAAGTGTTTAACTGTATTTACCATACCAACGATAGAAGGAGTTGCCTCGTGCTCTACAGTTTGGTTCATTCTACGTAAACCTAATGCCTCTAACGTCAATTTTTGATTTTTAAGGCGACCGATTTGACTTTTTACTTGTGTAACTCTAATTTTACTCATCGTCTTAAATTTTAACCGTTAAAAACTTTCTCTAAAGAAACTCCTCTTTGCTTAGCAATAGTTGCTGCGCTACGTAATTGTAATAAAGCATCGAAAGTTGCTTTTACTACGTTGTGAGGGTTTGATGATCCTTGAGACTTTGATAATACGTCTTTAATACCAACAGATTCTAATACCGAACGTACTGCTCCACCGGCGATAACTCCCGTACCATGTGATGCTGGCTTGATGTATACTTTCGCTCCACCAAATTTACCTTTTTGTTCGTGAGGTAAAGTTCCGTCTAAAATAGGAATACGCACTAAATTTTTCTTTGCATCTTCTATTGCCTTAGCAATTGCAGAAGCAACATCTTTAGACTTTCCTAATCCGTGACCTACAACTCCGTTACCATCTCCAACTACTACGATTGCAGAGAAACCAAATGCTCTACCCCCTTTAGTTACTTTGGTAACACGTTGTACACCTACTAATTTATCTACAAGCTCTAATCCGCTTGGTTTTACTCTTTCTACGTTTTTATATCCTAACATAATATAATTTCTTAAAATTTTAAACCAGCTTCTCTAGCAGCGTCTGCTAATACTTTAATTCTACCGTGGTATAAAAATCCATTTCTATCAAAAGAAACAGTTTCTACTCCAGCCTTAACAGCTTTTTCTGCGATAGCTTTTCCTACTGCTGTTGCAGCTTCTGATTTAGAACTAGCTGTAATTCCTTTATCTCTAGATGACGCAGATGTTAATGTTACACCAGCTACATCGTCGATTAATTGAGCATAGATCTCTTTGTTACTTCTAAAAACCGATAATCTTGGTTTAGTGGCTGTACCTGTAACAACTTTTCTAATTCTATACTTAATACGTTGTCTTCTTTCAAGCTTTGATAATGCCATAATAATTTCTCTTATTTATTATGCAGATTTACCTGCTTTTCTTCTTAATACTTCTCCTACAAACTTAATTCCTTTTCCTTTGTAAGGCTCTGGCTTACGCATAGAACGGATTTTTGCTGCAACTTGACCAACTAATTGTTTGTCGTGTGAAGATAATTTAATGATTGGGTTCTTACCTTTTTCAGATACTGTCTCAACCTTAACTTCTGGAGCTAAATTTAATACAATGTTATGAGAGAAACCTAAAGCTAAATCTAACTTTTGCCCTTGGTTAGATGCTCTGTAACCAACACCTACTAACTCTAACTCTTTAGTATAACCTTTAGTAACACCTTCAATCATATTATTGATTAAAGCACGATATAAACCGTGTGCTGCTCTATGGTCTTTACTATCTGATGGTCTTGCTACTTTTAGCGTACCATCTTCAATTTTTACAGTAATATCAGATTTTAACTCTTGAGTTAATTCACCTAATTTACCTTTTACTGTAACCACGTTTCCGTCTACTTTAACTTCAACACCTTGTGGTAATGCGATTGGATTGTTTCCTATTCTACTCATTGTACAAAGTGATTAATAAACGTAACATAATACTTCTCCACCAACGTTTTCTTGTTTTGCTTTTTTGTTTGTCATTACACCTTTAGATGTAGAAACAATTGCAATACCTAAACCGTTTAATACCCTTGGCATCTCTTTAGCGCCAACGTACTTACGTAAACCTGGTGTTGAAATTCTTTGAATCTTTCTGATTACTGATTCTTTCGTGTCACGGTCGTACTTTAAAGCTATCTTAATAGTTCCTTGAACTTTATCGTCATTGAACTGGTAGCTTAAAATGTAACCTTGATCGAACAAAATTTTCGTCATTTCCTTCTTCAAGTTCGAAGCAGGAACCTCCACTACTCTGTGTCCTACTGCCGTAGCATTTCTAACACGAGTAAGAAAATCCGCGATTGGATCTGTATACATAATTAATTAATTTGTGGTTTCGGTTTTTAGTAGTTTTTATTAATCCTTTGGGATAAATGGTTACAACTAAACCTTAAACCAGTTAATATTTATTTTTCGTTTTTCAGAATAAATCTCATAAGTATTATACTATTTATTTAGTATTTACTTACAAGGCGTAATTTACCCTGTAAAAACAGAGTGCAAATATACATAAACTTTTCGAAAATAAAACCTTTTTATTGATTATCGTTTTGAGTATTAATTTATTGGCTTTTTAATGCTCTATTTAAAACTAAAAACATGTAATATTTACATACAAAAAATAAGCGGTACAAAAAGTTTATAAACACAAAAAGGCATACAATATTTTATAATTGTACACCTTTTGTTTATGTATAAAACGTGCTGTTTACCAGCTAGCTTTCTTTACACCTGGAATTAATCCTTGGTTAGCCATTTCACGGAAAGTAACACGTGAAATACCGAACTGACGCATATATCCTTTTGGACGTCCAGTTAGCTTACAACGATTGTGCATTCTAATTGGTGAAGCGTTCTTTGGCAACTTTTGTAAACCTTCATAGTCTCCAGCTTCTTTTAAAGCTTTTCTCTTTTCAGCATACTTAGCAACCATTTTTGCTCTTTTACGCTCACGCGCTTTCATTGATTCTTTAGCCATCTCTTAATTCTTTTTAAATGGTAAACCTAATTCTCCTAATAATGACTTCGCCTCTTTATCAGTATCTGCAGATGTTACGAAAGTAATATCCATTCCGCTGATTTTTTTGATTTGGTCAATATTAATTTCTGGATAGATGATTTGTTCAGTAATTCCTAAGTTGTAATTACCTCTACCATCAAAACCGTTAGCTTTAATTCCGTTAAAATCTCTTACACGTGGTAAAGAAGCTGTAACTAATCTATCTAAAAATTCGTACATTTTATCTCCTCTTAACGTAACTTTTGCTCCAATTGGCATCCCTTTACGTAATTTGAAGTTTGCAACATCTTTCTTAGACATCGTAGAAACTGCTTTTTGACCTGTAATTGTAGTTAACTCGTCAATAGCGTATTCTATTAATTTCTTATCTGCTATAGCTGCACCAACACCTTTACTTACAACAATCTTTTGTAATTTAGGCACTTGCATTACATTACTATAACCGAATTCATCAGTAAGAGCTTTGATAACTCTGCTCTTGTACTCTTCTTTTAATCTTGGTACGTAACTCATGGTTATATTGCTTTATCTGATTTTTTTGAAAATCTAACTTTCTTATCTCCTTCTACTTTATATCCAACTCTTACAGCTTCACCGTTTTCAACTAAAGCTACGTTTGATATGTGTAATGGAGCTTCTTTTTTTACAATTCCTCCTTGAGGGTTAGTAGCGCTTGGTTTAGTGTGTTTAGACACCATGTTAACACCTTCTACTAAAACTCTATCTTTATCTTTAAGAATTTGTAAAACCTTTCCTTCAGATCCTTTATGATCACCTGCTAATACTTTAACAGTATCTCCTGATTTAATTTTGAACTTCTTCATCTTAATGTCGATTTAAAGCACTTCAGGTGCTAATGATACTATCTTCATAAATTGCTTATCACGTAACTCACGTCCTACTGGACCGAATACACGAGTTCCTCTCATTTCCTCTGTAGGATTTAAAAGTACACAAGCATTATCATCGAATCTAATATAAGATCCGTCTTTACGTCTAACTTCTTTCTTAGTACGAACAACTACCGCTCTAGAAACTTGTCCTTTCTTTACACTTCCGTTAGGAGTTGCAGACTTTACAGTTACTACAATTTTATCTCCAACGCTAGCGTAACGCTTCTTTGTTCCTCCTAAAACTCTAATTACTAAAACTTCTTTTGCTCCAGTATTATCTGCGACTTTTAATCTTGATTCTGTCTGTAACATATTATTTAGCTCTTTCTAGGATTTCTACTAATCTCCAACGTTTAGATTTACTCATAGGACGTGTTTCCATAATCCTAACTGTATCACCTTCGTTGCAATCGTTATTCTCGTCATGTGCAACGTACTTCTTAGTCTTTAATACGAACTTTCCGTACATTGGGTGCTTTACTCTTTTTACCTCGCTAACTACAATAGATTTCTCCATTTTGCTGCTAGATACTACACCGATTCTCTCTTTTCTAAGATTTCTTTTTTCCATCTTTAAAACTGACTAGAATTATTGTAATTCTCTTTTAGTTAACTCTGTAGCAATTCTTGCCACAGATTTTCTTAAGCTACGTAACTCTAATGGGTTTTCCAATGGAGTTATGGCGTGAGCCATCTTAAGATCCGTATAATTTTTCTTTAACGCTCCTAACTTTTCTTGTAAGTCTGCGATAGATAATTCTTTAATTTCTGATTGTTTCATGTCTTTTAGAATTAAGCGTTAAAATCAAAATCTCTTGCGATAACAAACTTCGTTTTTACAGGAAGTTTCTGTGCTGCTAAACGTAATGCTTCTTTTGCTACGTCCATTGGTACTCCACCAACTTCAAACAAAATTCTACCTGGTTTAACTACTGCTACGAAATGATCAGGTGCACCTTTACCTTTACCCATACGTACTTCTAATGGCTTCTTTGTAATAGGCTTGTCTGGAAATATTTTAATCCAAAGCTGACCTTCTCTTTTCATATGACGAGTTGCCGCAATACGAGCCGCCTCTATTTGACGAGAGGTTAATAGGTTTTGATCTAATGATTTGATTCCAAACATTCCGTTAGAAAGTTGGTTTCCTCTATTAGAGTTACCCTTCATATTACCTTTGGCCTTCTGTACCTTACGGTATTTTACTCTTTTTGGCTGTAACATTTTTAATTTCTAATTTTAAAAATTATTTTCTTCTGCGAGGTTGACGTTTACTGTTACCACCTTTATTAGAGTTACCTTTTTGTTTAGATAATCCTACTAATGGAGATAATTCACGCTTTCCATAAACCTCACCTTTCATAATCCATACTTTAACACCGATTCTTCCGTATTGAGTATGTGCCTCAACAAGTGCATAGTCGATATCTGCTCTAAAAGTAGAAAGAGGAATTCTTCCTTCTTTATAATGCTCAGAACGTGCCATTTCAGCTCCGTTTAAACGACCTGATAATTGCACTTTAATTCCTTCAGCATTCATTCTCATTGCAGCAGCGATAGCCATTTTAGTAGCACGCTTGTAAGAAATTCTGTTTTCGATTTGACGAGCAACACTAGCTGCAACTAAAGTTGCGTCTACTTCTGGACGTTTAATTTCGAAAATGTTAATTTGAACTTCTTTACCTGTAATTTTCTTAAGCTCTTCTTTTAACTTGTCTACCTCTTGCCCGCCTTTACCGATAATAATACCAGGTCTAGCAGTAGTGATAGTAACGGTTACAAGTTTTAAAGTACGCTCAATAATTACACGAGATACACTTGCTTTAAATAATCTAGCACGGATGTACTTTCTTATTTTGTCATCTTCAGCTAATTTATCTCCGTAGTCATTTCCACCATACCAGTTAGATTCCCATCCTCTGATAATTCCTAAACGATTTCCTATTGGATTTGTTTTTTGTCCCATTTCTACTTTGATTAATTACTGTTATTTTTAGCACCTAACTCTAAAGTAACGTGATTAGAACGCTTACGAATTCTATGTGCACGACCTTGTGGAGCTGGTCTTAACCTTTTTAACATACCTGCGCTATCAACACAAATTGATTTAACAAATAATCCAGCATCTTCGATACTTGCATCTTCATTTTTAGCTTGCCAGTTTGCAATTGCAGACATTAACAACTTCTCTAAATTTCTTGATGCTTCTTTTGGACTGAATTTTAAGATTTGTAAAGCTTTCTCAACCTCTACTCCTCTTACTAAATCTGCTACCAAGCGCATTTTTCTTGGTGATGTAGGACAATTAGTTATTTTAGCGAAAGCTCTAGACTTTCTAGCTTCTTTTAACTGTGTTGCCATGTTATGTTTACGACTTCCCATAATTTCCTACTATTTTTTTCCTTTATTTTTTGCACCAGCGTGCCCTCTAAAAGAACGTGTTGGTGAAAATTCTCCTAATTTATGACCTACCATGTTTTCAGTAACGTACACAGGAATAAATTGCTTTCCATTGTGAACTGCAATTGTTTGTCCTACGAAGTCTGGAGTAATCATACTTGCTCTTGACCAAGTTTTGATAACTGATTTACTCTCAGTTTCAACGTTAGCTAACACTTTTTTCTCTAGTTTATAGTGAACGAAAGGTCCTTTTTTTAATGATCTTGCCATGTCTTATTTCTTTCTACGTTCTATAATGTACTTGTTACTAGCTTTAGTCTTAGATCTAGTCTTAAATCCTTTAGCTGGAATACCGTTTCTAGATCTTGGATGCCCTCCTGAAGAACGTCCTTCACCACCACCCATTGGGTGATCAACTGGATTCATTCTTACTGGGTTTGTTCTAGGTCTTCTACCTAACCAACGACTTCTACCTGCTTTACCAGATACTAATAATTGGTGGTCTGAGTTAGAAACAACTCCAATAGTTGCCATACAAGTTAACAAGATTAATCTTGTTTCTCCTGAAGGTAACTTAACTGTTGCATACTTACCGTCTCTTGCCATTAATTGAGCAAATGAACCTGCAGAACGTGCCATAACAGCTCCTTGTCCTGGGTGTAACTCAATACAAGAAATAGTTGTACCTAAAGGAATTTCGCTTAAGTACATAGCATTACCAACTTCTGGTGCTACTTCTTTTCCTGATACAATAGTTTGACCTACTTTTAAACCGTTTTGTGCAATTACATAACGCTTTTCACCATCAGCATAACTAACTAATGCAATAAATGCAGTACGATTTGGATCGTACTCGATAGTTTTTACTGTTGCAGGAATACCTTGCTTATCTCTTTTAAAATCGATAATACGGTATTTTTGTTTATGACCTCCACCAATATTACGTGTAGTCATTCTTCCCTGATTGTTTCGACCTCCAGATCGTTTTTTCGGAGCTAATAAAGATTTCTCCGGCTTATCAGTAGTTATGGTGTCGAACCCATTCACTACTCTAAAACGCTGACCTGGTGTTACTGGTTTTAATTTTCTAACTGACATTCTGTCTTTTCTTAAAGATTGTTATAAAAATCAATAGTTTCTCCTTCAGCTAACTGAACGATTGCCTTCTTATATCCACTTTTTATCCCAGTTACTAAACCTTTTTTAGTGTATTTAGTATTTCTTTGAATAGGATAATTCATAGTTTTAACAGACTTAATCGCTACACCATAAGCAGCCTCAACAGCTCCTCTGATTTCTAATTTGTTAGCTTTACTGTTTACTACAAATGCATAACGGTTATAAACCTCGCTATCATTCGTAGCTTTTTCCGTAATAATAGGTTTTATTAAAATACTCATATCTTTCCCTATTTACTTAAATTAGATTGAATTTCTTCTAAAGTACTCTCAGCAATTACTACTTTGTTAGCGTTTAAAACACTGTAAGTATTAATTCCTGTAGCATTTACTACTTTAGCTTTTTTCAAGTTACGAGAAGATAAATAAACATTTTTATTTTCTTCACTTAACACAAATAAAGACTTTTTTGTCTCAATTTCGAAAGCTTTTAAAACATTGATAAACTCTTTTGTTTTTGGAGTTTCAAAATTGAAATCTTCAACAACAACTACGTTACTATCTTTTGTTTGTACACTTAAAGCAGACTTACGTGCTAAACGCTTTAAGTTTTTATTTAACTTGAAAGAGTAATTTCTTGGTCTTGGACCGAACATACGACCTCCACCTCTAAAAACTCCAGACTTAATAGATCCTGCACGTGCAGTACCTGTACCCTTTTGTTTTTTAATCTTTCTTGTACTTCCTGCAATCTCAGCTCTTTCTTTAGCCTTATGCGTACCTTGTCTTTGATTTGCTAAATACTGCTTTACATCTAAGTAAATAGCATGATCATTTGGCTCTATACCGAATACTTCGTTAGAAAGTTCAACTTTTCTACCAGTATCTTTTCCTGTAATATCTAAAACTGCTACTTTCATTATTTTTCGATAGTTACAAAAGCATTTTTGTGACCAGGAATTGCTCCTTTAACTACGATAAGATTCTTATCAGCAACCACTTTTAATACTTTTAAATTTTGAACTTTTACTTTGTCTCCACCCATACGACCTGCCATACGCATTCCTTTGAATACTCTTGCAGGGTAAGATGCAGCACCAATCGAACCAGGAGCTCTTAAACGGTTATGTTGACCGTGAGTTGCTTGTCCAACTCCGGCAAATCCATGACGTTTAACAACACCTTGAAAACCTTTACCTTTAGAAACTCCAGAAACATCTACGAATTCTCCTTCGATAAAGTGCTCAACAGTAATTGAATCACCTAATTTGTACTCTCCTTCAAACCCTTGAAATTCAATAACTTTTTTCTTAGCAGATGTACCAGCTTTTTTAAAGTGACCATCTAAAGCTTTATTAGAGCTTTTTGCTTTTTTGTCATCGAAACCAAGTTGTAACGCGTTATAGCCGTCAACCTCTTCGGTTCTGACTTGGGTAACCACGCATGGACCTGCTTCGATTACAGTACAAGGAATATTTTTCCCGTTCTCATCGAATAAGCTGGTCATACCTACTTTTCTACCTATTAACCCAGACATATTTGTTAATTTTAAGACGATAGATTTATTTTATCCAGCGCGTCTATTAATAAAAAATTGTTTTGAAACAAATGTTTCAGTTTGTTTTCCTTTAGTTTTCACATAAAAAAAGAGCGAAAAACACCTTCACTCTTGAATTTGTTTTTACCATTTTTCCTTCGCGAAACCCTCCGGACATGTTAAATTCTGATTAAAAAACAGAATTTTTACACCACGAAACCTAAATTTCGGTGTGCAAAAGTAAAAAAAACTTTCGGTTTAACAAAATTAAACCGAAAGTTAGTTGTTTACTTATACTTTAATTTCAACTTCAACTCCACTTGGTAACTCAAGTTTCATTAAAGCATCAATAGTTTTCGAAGAAGAACTATAGATATCTAATAATCTTTTGTAAGCAGATAATTGAAATTGCTCTCTAGATTTTTTGTTTACGTGTGGTGAACGTAATACTGTAAAAATCTTTTTATTTGTTGGTAAAGGAATTGGACCGTTTACTACAGCTCCAGTACTCTTTACTGTCTTTACGATTTTTTCAGCAGACTTATCTACTAAGTTGTAATCGTAAGATTTTAATTTAATTCTAATTTTTTGGCTCATCTTAATATCTTATTAACCTTTAGCTTTTGCAATTACATCCTCAGAAACGTTAGATGGAGTTTCTGCATAGTGAGAAAATTCCATTGTAGAAGTAGCTCTACCAGAAGACATAGTTCTTAAAGCAGTTACATATCCGAACATTTCAGATAATGGAACTAATGCTTTTACAACTTTAGAACCAGCACGATCACTCATATCGTTAACCTGTCCTCTTCTTCTATTTAAGTCTCCTACGATATCTCCCATGTTTTCTTCAGGAGTTAACACCTCTAACTTCATCAATGGCTCCATGATCTTAGCTCTTGCAGCTTTTGCAGCAGCTTTATAACCCATTTTCGCAGCTAATTCGAAAGATAATTGATCAGAATCCACAGGGTGGAAAGATCCATCTTTTAAAGTAACTTTCATTGAATCCATTTCGTATCCTGCTAAAGGACCATTCTTCATTGCTTCTTTGAATCCTTTTTCTACAGACGGTACAAATTCTTTAGGAACATTACCACCTTTAATTACAGACTCAAATTGTAAACCTTGAACACCTTCATCAGCTGGCTCCATAGTAAATACGATATCAGCAAACTTACCACGTCCACCAGATTGCTTTTTATAAACCTCTCTGTGATCTGCAGCTTGTGTAATAGCCTCTTTGTACTCAACTTGTGGTTGACCTTCGTTCACTTCTACTTTGAATTCACGCTTTAAACGATCAACAATAATATCTAAGTGTAACTCACCCATTCCAGAAATAATAGTCTGTCCTGAAGCTTCGTCAGTTCTTACAGTAAACGTTGGATCTTCTTCAGCTAATTTTGCTAAAGACATACCTAACTTATCTACATCAGCTTTAGTCTTAGGTTCTACCGCGATACCAATTACTGGATCTGGGAAGTCCATCGATTCTAAAACGATTGGATTCTTTTCATCAGATAAAGTATCTCCAGTCTTAATAGACTTAAATCCTACTGCTGCCCCAATATCTCCTGCTTCGATATAATCGATAGCATTTTGTTTATTAGAGTGCATTTGATAGATACGTGAGATACGTTCTTTTTTACCTGAACGGTTATTTAACACATAAGAACCTGCATCTAAACGCCCAGAATATGCACGGAAAAATGCTAAACGACCTACGAAAGGATCTGTTGCAATTTTAAATGCTAATGCAGAGAAAGGCTCTTTTGCATCTGGCTTACGAGAAATCTCATCACCTGTATTAGGATCAGTTCCAACAATAGCATCCTTATCTACCGGTGAAGGTAAGTAACGACATACTGCATCTAATAAGAACTGTACACCTTTGTTTTTAAATGCTGATCCACAGATCATAGGAATGATAGACATATCCATTACAGCAGCACGAAGAGCAGCATGCACTTCATCTTCAGTAATAGAGTTTTCATCTTCCATATATTTTTCTAAAAGATTCTCATCGTAAGCAGCAACTTCTTCAATAAGTTTACCACGTAACATTGCAGCCTCTTCTTTTAATTCTTCTGGAATATCAACGATATCAAAAGTAGCTCCTTGTGTATGATCATGCCATATAATAGCACGGTTCTTTACTAAATCAACAATACCTTTAAAGTCAGCCTCATCACCAATATTCATTACAATTGGTACTGCGTTAGACTTTAACATATCTTTTACTTGTTGACAAACAGCCATAAAGTTAGATCCTTGACGGTCCATTTTGTTAACGAAACCAATTCTTGGAACTTTATAGTTATCAGCTAATCTCCAGTTAGTTTCTGATTGAGGCTCTACACCATCAACAGCACTAAATAAGAAAACTAATCCATCAAGCACTCTTAATGAACGGTTTACCTCTACTGTAAAATCAACGTGACCAGGAGTATCAATAATATTAAAGTGATATCCTTTAGTATCTTTTGTTGGCTGACCATTTTCCACAGGGAACTTCCACTCACAAGTGGTAGCGGCAGAAGTAATTGTAATACCTCTTTCTTGCTCTTGCTCCATCCAGTCCATAGTTGCAGCACCATCGTGCACCTCACCAATCTTATGACTTACACCTGTATAATATAATACACGCTCTGTCGTAGTAGTTTTACCAGCATCAATATGCGCAGCAATACCAATATTTCTTGTAAATTTTAAATCTCTAGCCATTTCTTAGAATCTAAAGTGTGAGAATGCTTTGTTTGCCTCTGCCATCTTATGAGTATCAACTCTTTTCTTAACAGCAGCTCCTTCTTCTTTAGCAGCAGCTAAAATTTCAGCAGCTAAACGTTGCGCCATAGTTTTCTCATTACGCTTACGCGTATAAGTAATCATCCATTTAATTGCCATAGACACTTTACGGTCTGGGCGAATTTGCATTGGTATCTGAAATGTTGCTCCACCTACACGACGAGAACGAACCTCTACATGCGGCATAACATTAGATAAACCATCTTTCCAAATTTCTAGTGCTGACTTTTCCTCGTCAGTCTTTTTTTCTTCTACGATATCCATTGCATCGTAAAATACTTTAAAAGCTACAGATTTCTTACCATCCCACATTAAGTTATTCACAAAACGTGTTACCAACTGGTCATTAAACCTTGGATCTGGTAAAAGCTCTCTTTTTTTCGCTTTTCTTTTTCTCATGTCTTTACATTAAAAAAGTTAATTAATCTTTACTTCTTTGGGCGTTTTGCACCATACTTTGATCTACGCTGGGTTCTACCCTCAACTCCCGCTGTATCTAAAGCTCCACGCACTACGTGATACTTTACTCCTGGCAAATCTTTTACCCTTCCACCTCTAACTAATACTATCGAGTGCTCTTGCAAGTTGTGACCCTCACCTGGGATATACGCGTTAATTTCGTTACCATTTGTTAAACGAACCCTTGCTACCTTACGCATTGCTGAGTTAGGTTTCTTAGGTGTAGTGGTATACACACGCGTACAAACTCCACGTCTTTGAGGACAAGCTTGTAATGCAGCCGATTTACTCTTCTTAGTTATTTTGGTTCTTCCTTTACGAACTAATTGTTGAATAGTTGGCATACTATTATTCCTTGTTTTTAATTTGTACTTAAATTACTCTCTTTTAAAAGAGTGCGCAAATGTACAACAAATTTCTAATTATTCAAACCCCACTCTCTTAATCCTTAAATATTAACACCTTTGAAACGAATTACACCCTATAAACCTACTCAACTACACGACCCTAATAAACATTTACAATCAAAAAAAGAATATTTAACATCAACGTATATAATAGAGTATTGAATCTTAAGCTATCCTTAATTTAACTTAAAACAAATTATAATATTCACAAAACATTAACTTTTTTAAGTTTTTTTTTGTTAAAAAGTTGTTGCTTTAAGATAATTTTATGACTTTAGCGCCTAATTAATTCAAATAATTATACAATGAAAACAAAGTTTAATGGAATTTTAACGCTGTTACTAGCGTTGGTTGTGCAAATGTCCTTTGCACAAGACAGAACAATTTCAGGTACTGTTTCAGATGAATCAGGGCCATTACCTGGAGTTACAGTATTAAAAAAAGGTACCACTCAAGGTGCTGAAACTGATTTTGACGGAAACTACTCTATCAAAGCTAAAACAGGAGACGTTTTAGTTTATAGTTTTGTAGGAATGAAAACAAGTGTAAGAACTGTTGGAGCTTCTAATAGTATCAATGTTAAATTAGAAGAAGATGATAATATTCTTGACGAAGTAGTTGTTACTGCTTTAGGTATTAAACGTAACTCTAGAGAGATTGGTTATGGAGTAACAACTGTAAAAGCTAAAGATTTAACTGAAGTTGCATCAACTAATGTTTTTAATTCTTTACAAGCTAAATCTTCGGGTATTATTATTAAAAACCAAAGTGGTAACTTAGGTGGTTCTCAAAGAATTATTATTAGAGGTAACTCAAGTTTAAGTGGTACTGTTCAACCCTTATTTGTTGTAGACGGTATTCCAATTTCAAATGCAAACGTTGCTACAGGAAGTAGAATTCAAGGAGGTTATGATTTTGGAAATAGAGCTCAAGATATTAACCCTGATGATGTTGAAAATGTAACAATTTTAAAAGGTGCATCGGCAGCGGCTTTATATGGATCAAGAGCTTCTGGAGGTGTAGTTTTAATCACTACTAAAAAAGGTAAATCTAATGGAGGTACAAAATCTAGTGTTACATTTAATAGTTCTTTTAGATTTGATAATGCTTTAATTACTCCAAATTTGCAAACAGAGTTTGCACCTGGTGATGAAGGTGCTTATGATTTTGCAGAATCAATTGGTGATCAAATTACACCTGGTTTCGGACCTTCAATTTCTTCATTAGATGGAAGTACTTATGAAAATTACTCGGGTCAAACAGTTCCTTTTAGAGCTTTTAATGATAGATTTGATAAGTTTTATAGAACGGGTGTTACTAAAATAAATTCAATTGCTTTTTCAGGAGCTTCTAGTCCCGATGACACCTATCGTTTAAGTATTGGTCACACTGAACAATCTGGTATTCTTCCTACAGCCAATCTTAGAAGACTTAATATTGGTTTAAATGCTGGTAAAAAATTATCTGAAAAATTGAAATCTAATTTTTCTGTAACTTACACTAATACAAATCTTTTTGGTACAGCTGCTCAAGGTGCTAACAACCCTAATGTACTAACTGGAATTATTAATTTAGAGCCAATAACTACAGATTTTGACATTTTTAAAAATTATATTAATGATGTTGGTGAGCAATTAAATAATCCTTCAGACACATCTAACAATCCTTATTGGATTGCAAATAAGAATAGGACTGAAGCAAGAAACAATCGTTTTTTAGGGAACTTCTCATTAACTTATGCTCCTACAGATAATTTTGATGTACTTTTAAGAGCAGGTTATGACAACTTTACTGAAAGAAGATTCTTACCTAACGCAAAAGGTACTATAGGACGTATTAATGGAGGTTTTACTGATGATGTATTTTCAAGAGATGAAATGACACTTGATGCAATTGGTACTCATAGATTATCAATTAATGAAGATTTAAACTTAACAACAAGAGCTGGTGTTCAATTTAATGATAGAAAATTTCAACGTAATACAAATGTAGCTCAAAACTTAACAGTACCAGACTTATATGACAATGGTAATGCTGAGAGTAATGCTCCAACTAAAGCATTTTCACAAACTAGAGTTTTTGGTGTATTCGGAGATTTAACTTTAGACTATAAAAACTGGTTAATATTAAACGCTACTGCTCGTAATGATTGGTCTTCTACTTTATTCCCAAATAATAATAGTTTCTTTTATCCTTCAGTATCTTTAAGTTGGGTTTTTACAGATGCTCTTAACATCGAAAGTAATACTTTAAGTTATGGTAAGCTAAGAACTTCTTGGGCCAATGTAGGAGATGATACAGGTGCTTATTTACTTAATTTCGTATATAGTCCTTTAAGTACTTTCTTTGGTCAATTTGGAACTGGTGGTACTTACCCGTTTAATGGTCAATTAGCTTTTTCATCTTCTGACTTAAATGTTGATCCAAATCTTGTTCCTGCTAACCAGAGAACTTTTGAAGTAGGTGCTGAATTAGGTTTTTTTAATAATCGCTTAAATTTAAACGCTACTTATTACAGTAATTTAAACTCTGACGATATAATCAGTGTTCCAGTACCACAAACAACAGGTTTTACAGGTCTATTAACAAATGTTGGTGGAGTATCGAACAAAGGTGTTGAATTAAGTTTAAATGGTCAAATTATAAAGAATGATAACTTTACTTGGGACTTTAACTATAACTTTACAAAAAATACAACTAGAGTAGAATCTTTAGATAGATTACCTGGAGGATCCTTAACATTAGCAAGTGAATTTAATGGTTTAGAAGTTAGAGCTGTAGAAGGTAAACCATTTCAATTATTTGGTAGAAGATTTGCAAGAGCAAAAGATGCTGACGGTAATGAGATAGAAGATGCTATTTTAGTTGATTCTGATGGATTACGTTTTGAAGGTGAACAGGGAGAGTTAGGTAAAATTGATCCAGATTTCAATATGGGATTATCTACTTCTTTTAATTATAAAGGATTTAGACTTTCTTCTACTTTTGACTATAGACAAGGTGGTAAGTTTTTTTCAAACACAATTGGAAGTCTAAGAAGAAATGGTTTAGCTGCAGAAACTGTAAATCAAAGATCTGGTGATTTTATTGATCCTAATACATTTACACAACCTGGAGGAGATGGTACAGCCTTAGTTCCTAATACAACAGTTATTAGTACTCCACAAGCATATTGGAGTAGAAGAGCAAGTAGTTCTATCGCTGAGGCTAATATTTTTGATAGTTCGTTTATTAAATGGAGAGAATTAAGTTTAAGTTATACTTTATCTAAAAGTGCTTTAGAAAAAACTCCTTTCTCATCAATTTTAATAGCTGTACAAGCTAGAAACTTAGCTATATTACATTCTAAAGTAGATCACATTGATCCTGAAGCTGGATTAGGTGGATCTAGTAGTCAATTAGATGGTATTGAAAGAGGTGGTATACCTACTACTAGAAGTTTTGGTTTAAGCCTAAATGCTAAATTTTAAAAGATTTTAAACATGAAAAAACAATTTAAAAAAGTTGCCATTTTCCTTATGGCTATAGCAACTGTTTTTACTTCTTGTGAAGACATTACAGATATAAATACAGACCCTTTTGCAGCTAATGAAGTAAATCCTTCATTATTATTACCAAGTATTTTGGTTTCAATGTCTGCAAATAGAACAGTTGAATTAAACGCAATGAATTTTCATGCTCAACAATGGTCAGCTTCTGCTGCATTTGGAGTATTTGTAAATCCTGAAAGATATGTTATCGGGCCTAACACACCTAATAACGTTTGGATTGCTCATTATAATTCTGCTTTGAAAGAATTAAGTCAGATGAAAAAATTAGTTGCAGCTAATAACCCTACTGCTACTAACATAATTGGACAAGCTGAAACTCTTGAAGCTTTTGCTTATCTTAATTTGACCCAAATTTATGGACAAATTCCTATGAGTGAAGCTATTCAGGCTGAATTTCCTTCTCCAATTTTTGATACTCAAGAGCAAGTTTTAAATCAAATAGTAACAAGAGCTGAATCTGCTGTTAATAATTTAAGTAGTACTACTACAATAATAGAAGGATCAGATTTAATTTATGGTGGTAGTAGAGATAATTGGATTAGATTTGCTAACTCACTAAAGTTAAAAGCTTTAATGTTATTGGCAAATAAAAACCCTACAACTGAAGTTATTGCAAAAATATCAGCAGTTGCTAGCCAACCATTAATAGTTAATGCTAACCAAACAGCAAAGTTAGATTACTCTACAAATGTTGGAAATGAAAACCCTGTATGGAGAACTATTGATAGATTTGGAGGGGGTGTAAATAGTTTTTGGGCTGCTGGTGTACCTTTAGTTGACTTAATGAATGCTTCAAATGATCCTAGAAGAGCTACTTATTTTGATTTTGCTCCTGGTACAACTAACTATGTTGGACTTGATCAAGGAAGGTTTTCAACTGCTGGTGTTTCTCAAATCAGCCTTAATATTATAAGAAAAGAAATGCCAGATATTTATTTAAATGCTTCTGAAGTTAATTTCTATTTAGCTGAAGCTGTCCTTGAAGGTTGGGCTTCTGGAGATGCTAATGCTTATTATAGAGCTGGTATACAAGCTTCTCTTGACTTTTACGATGGTAAACCTGGAGCTATTAGTTCTTCAGATAAATCTACATTTATGAGTTCTTCACGTGCTACTATAACAGGCTTAGCAAAAGATGCTGCTTTAAAAATGATTCACGAAGAAATTTACATTGGAAATTTCACAAGACCAATTGAATCTTGGACTAACTGGAGAAGAAATAAAGTACCTGCATTACAGACTCCAGTAGGAGCAGAATTATCTACTACAATCAGAAGATATACTGTCCCTCTAAGTGAAGGGTCATCTAACCCTAATGCTGTAATTAATTCTAATCTTGCTGACCCAATGTGGTTTGAAAAATAGTATTAGACTTTAATAATTAAAACCACCTCAAAAGAGGTGGTTTTTTTATACCATAAATTCAACTACATTTGCAGCATGGAAGAAAACACAACAATTTTTGGTATTAGAGCCATTATTGAAGCGATAGAAAGTGATGCATCACTTAACAAAGTATATTTACAAAAAGGATTAAGAGGTGATTTATTTTTTCAACTAGATAAATTATTGAAGAAAAATAAAATCTCAACAAGTGTTGTACCTACTGAAAAATTAGATAGACTATCTAAACATAGTAATCACCAAGGAGCTGTTGCTAAAATTTCTCCAGTAGATTTTCATGATTTAGAAGCCTTAATAGAATCTACTTTAGAATCTGGTAAAACACCATTGTTTTTGTTATTAGATCAAGTTTCTGATGTAAGAAACTTTGGCGCTATCATTAGAACTGCTGAGTGCACAGGTGTAAACGGAATTATCATACAGAAGAGTGGTAGTGCTCCCATAAATGCTGAAACAATTAAAACTTCTGCCGGTGCTGCATTTAAAATGCCTATTTGTAAGGTAGATCATATTAAAGATGCAATGTTTCAACTTCAAGCTGCAGATATTAAGTTGGTTGCAGCTACTGAGAAAACAGAAGACAATGCATTCGATATAGATTTTAAACAATCTATGGCTATTATTATGGGATCAGAACACAAAGGTGTATCTAATTCAGTATTAAAAATGGTTGACTACAAAGCGAAACTGCCTTTACTTGGTGAAATAGAGTCATTAAATGTTTCTGTTGCCTGTGGAGTTTTTCTATACGAAGCTGTAAGACAAAGACAATAGATGTAAAATAAAAAAATCCTGCTTATTTAGCAGGATTTTTTTATTCACTTTCTTTATAAAAATATTTATAATTTAATTCTTCTATTTCAATTTTTTCTTCTAAAACTGGTGGAATATAATTCCCTTGTTCATCAAACATCTCATCAAATTCAGTTTTAGTAAATTCAAATTTTTCTTTTACTATACCACTCTTTCTGTAAACTATAGCAAAAAGAAAACCTATAATCAACCCTGACAAATGTCCTTCCCAAGACATACCATCTTTAATTGGCAACACATACCAAATCATACTTCCGTATAAGAAAATAGTAATTAAAGACACAGCTACTAACCTGAAGTGTTTCCTAATAATACCACTAAAAAAAACAAAACTAAATAATAAGTAAACAACTCCACTCGCTCCTATGTGGTAAGATTCTCTTGCTATTAACCAAGTTAACAATCCTGTGAATAAGCCACCAAAGATTAAAACTTTTACAGCTATTTCTTTATAAAAATAAAAAAGAGACAGAGAGAGCACAAATAAAGGCACGGAGTTGTTGAAAAGGTGATTAGTGTCGCCGTGAATAAAATGAGAGCATAAAACACCTTTTAAACCACTCAAATTTCTTGGATAAACTCCAAGTTTGTTAAAATTAAAACCAAATCGAATTTCAATCCAATAAATAAACCAAATTGAAAAAATTAGTAAGGAAGGAATTACAAATATCTTATTGCTAAATTTAAGTTGCTCTTCTGTTTTCATCAGAATGAAAGTAACAAAAATAAATCCAAATACGAATTTCGGAATATCTGTCATAAATCTTTTCTATTTTTACACTATGAATCAACCTTTGGCAGAAAGAATACGTCCAAAAAATTTGAATGACTATATTAGTCAGCAACATTTGGTAGGCAAAAATGGAATTTTAACCAATCACATAAAACAAGGAATTATTCCTTCTTTAATTTTATGGGGACCTCCTGGAATTGGAAAAACAACGCTAGCTAATATCATTGCTACTGAATCTGGTCGTCCTTTTTATACACTAAGCGCAATTAGTTCAGGTGTAAAAGATGTACGTGAAGTAATTGAAAAAGCTAAAAGAAGCGGCGGTTTATTTACTCAAAAAAATCCAATTTTATTTATTGATGAGATTCATCGTTTTAGTAAATCTCAACAAGATTCTTTATTAGGGGCAGTAGAAAAAGGATGGGTTACTTTGGTTGGAGCAACTACAGAAAACCCTAGTTTCGAAGTAATACCTGCCCTACTCTCTCGTTGCCAAGTTTATATTTTAAATTCTTTTGATAAAAATGATTTGGTTGCTTTATTACATAGAGCAATGGAAAAAGATGAATTTATATCTAAAAAGAAAATCAGTTTAAAAGAGACTGATGCGTTATTACAAGTTTCAGGCGGAGATGCTCGTAAATTATTAAATATTTTTGAATTACTAGTTTCTGCAGATGATCAAACTGAAATTACCAATGAATTGGTTTTATCAAAAATCCAAAAAAATACGGTTCGATATGATAAAACAGGTGAGCAACATTATGATATTGTATCAGCCTTTATAAAATCTATTAGAGGTAGCGACCCTAATGCTGCTGTATATTGGCTAGCGAGAATGATAGAAGGTGGTGAAGATGTAAAATTTATAGCTAGAAGAATGTTAATCGCTGCTTCCGAAGATATTGGAAATGCCAATCCAACTGCGTTTATTATGGCTAATAATACATTTCAAGCAGTTTCAGTAATTGGATATCCAGAATCAAGAATCATATTAAGTCAATGTGCTGTTTATTTAGCTAATTCAGCTAAAAGTAATGCTTCTTATATGGCAATTGGTGAAGCTCAAAATTTAGTTAAAACTACAGGTGACTTATCTGTACCATTGCATCTTAGAAATGCTCCAACAAAATTGATGAAAGACTTAGATTATGGTAAAGATTATCAATATTCACATAATTATACTGGTAATTTTGTGAATCAAGAGTTTTTACCTGATGAAATAAAAAACACCAAGCTATATGAACCAGGTAATAACACTCGTGAAAATCAATTTAGAGAATTGTTAAAACGGCGTTGGAAGGATAAATACAATTACTAAAAAAGAGAGCGAAATGCTCTCTTTTTTGATATAGTTTAAAACTTTATTTGATAATTTTCTACAAGCCTTTTATCATTATTGAAGTATTCAGCAATCCAATTATTACCACTCTTATACATTAATCCGTTTTTATCTTTAATAACAAAAACATCTTTAACATTCGTTTTCAAAATTTGAAAAACCACTTCAGGCTTAGTATTAACCAGCTGAAAGCCATTCGTAATAGCTTGAGCATATAACGTTTTTGGAAAATCACTATTTACTTTCTTAGTTACAATAGCCTTAGTATTGATTATTTTTGGAGTTTCTAAAACAACTGGAATACTTTCTGTTTTATTTACAGTTAAATCATTTTTACTAGGATTATACTTATATTTTAAAGCTGCAACATATTTAAAAGCATTACGGATAGACTCGTGATATGCTTTTTTATATTCCTTCTGCTTACTTTTACCAGTACTTGAGGTGAAAATTACATTATTATAACAATCTCTTAACTCAATAATACTTTTAGTTGTAAACATACTTGAGTCATCTTTAACAACTGCTGTTAGAGCTAAGCATCTATTCATTGCAACATCATTTGGTAATTTTTCATTTGACAAATAGGCTTTAAAACCATTTTTATTAAATAAAAATTTTGTTAAAGAGCTTGTTTGATATTTATCAATGTTATTAACAAAATCAAACTTATTAGGTATAATTACATAGTTATAATTGTTTACCTTTTTTTGAGCAAAAGTTGATGTAACTACTATTAATAATAGTAAAAATATTTTTTTCATTTTTTTATCATTTATTCCGTTAAGCAATATCGTTAAATTTATGATACTATAAATAATTTTTCAGTTCTAATAAATTATTCACACTTAAAACTCCTGATTCTTTATTTTTATTGTGAGTAAAATAAATAGCTATCATTCCGAAATTTAATGCACCTTTTATATCTGCTTCATAACTATCTCCTATCATAATAGAATTTTGAGGAATAGCATTAGCTTTTTTTAAAGCAAACTCGAATATTTTAGGGTTTGGTTTTTTAACACTAACACTCTCTGAAGTAATAATTTCTTTAAAATACTTAGCAATTCCTGATTTTTGCAATTTTAAATTTTGAACTTCTTCAAATCCGTTAGTAATAATATTCAATTTGTATTTTTTACTTAAATACTCTAGAATTTCAATAGTCCCTTCAAATAAATAATTATGACTTGGTAAATATGTTATATAATCTTCCGAAATTTTATTTATTAAATCATCAGAAATAGTATAATTTAAAGATTCAAAACTATCTTTTAATCTATTGTATCGCAAATCAGATTTTGGAATTTTATCTTCCCTATACAATCGCCAATAATTTAAATTAATAGGCATATAAACTTCTAAAAAGTCTTTAATTTTCAATTGAATATTTTGTTCTTTAAAAATTTGGCTAAATGTTAATTCTGAGTTTCTATCAAAATCCCAAAGAGTATGATCTAGATCAAAAAATATATGCTTTATATTCATTCTTTATTTTACTATTTTCAACATTGAATTATAAACACGTTTCCATCCTTTCCAACGTTGATAGTTACTTAAACTTTCATTATGAAAAACGGTAATAAAAACTCCGTTTACCGATTTTACTTCATTCTTTAAATCTCTAATTTTCCCTAGTGATTGTTTTGCTGTTAACTTCATATAATCATTCAAAGTAGAGTCAATCAAAGCAAAAGGAAAAATTTTTAAAGGTGTTTGAATTTCAAAATCTAAATCATAAAAATAAAACGGAGTACAAGTACTTGCTCTAAAACCTGTATGACTTGCATATCCCATAGAGTAATCTTCTTCTATTTCTAAATCTATTAATTTTTGATACGTCTCAGGCAATGATACTCTTAAAAAATGTTGACGTGATCTTTTAATCGGCATATTAATTATGCTTTCTAACCTTTCTTTTTCTTTTTTCAATAAAACACCATTATTCATCGTATAATATGATGGGTGTAAACCTACTCGAGCATAATCAACCATATCTTTAATCAATAACTTAAATTTTGTTTTTGATGCTGATACATTGGTGTCAAAAGTGGTATAATCACCTATCAAAAAGAAAAAGATAGTTCTAACCTTATGAGTTTTTTTATATTCAATAATTGTTTTAAAAGTATCAAAAGGATCTTTTTTAATATTTGTTAATACAGCGAAACGATCCCAAACTGTAAAAATTTTAAATTGAGAAATATCTTTTAAAAAGCCTCCTATAGTTCTTGCAAAACTCTTGTGCTTATAAGCGAAAGCATTATCAACATCTATCGTAGAAATATATTGATACTTTCTAGTTGGACTTTCGAAATTAGGAAATTTTGCTTTTAATGTTTTTAAAAATTTATATGCCCAAATGTCTACTAAAGGCTTCTCTAAAAAATTGTTTTTAAATGCAATACTTTCAGTTGCTGAAAATCTGCCGTGAGCATCTTTTATATGTGGTAAATATTCCTCATATCTTGAAATTAAATAAAAACTCGCTGCAAAAATATCAAACGGAACTTCTGACTGTTCGTTGGTTAAAAAGAAACATGGAGTATCTTCCCATTTTTGAACATTGATCTCAAAATCTTTAATTCCTTGTTGAAATAACAGTTCGTTACTCTTAACAAAAAACTCTTTACCTAATGCTACATTTGTGTATGAAAATTTAGATCCATTATAGGCTACAAACTCTTCTACTTTTCCTGTAAAATCTATTGGTATTTGTAGAATTCGTGTAAAAATATGCTTAAAAATATAACGAACTCTAGGAGTAACTTTATGCGTATAAATAAGTATCATAGTCACTAAATCTCTTTTGTAAAATAATAAGGACTATAAAATTCCTTCATCTGCAAAGCTAAAATACGCTTTTTCAGTAATTATTAAATGATCTAGTAATTTTATATCGAGAGTTTTTCCAGCTTCTTTAATTTTCTGAGTTAATTCTATATCTGAATTACTGGGTTGTAGTTTTCCTGAAGGATGATTATGGCAAACGATAACGCCAACACTTGATAACTCTATTGCTCTTTTAAACAACAACCTAACATCAACTAATGTTGTAGTTAACCCACCTTTACTTAGCTGACTCTTAGCTAGTACTTTATTTGAATTATTTAAAAACAATACCCAAAACTCTTCGTGTTGTAAATCAGCTATAAGTGGATGCATTATTAAAGAAACATCTCGAGAACTATCAATTTTTGATACCGTTTTCTTATCCTCAAACTGCCTTCTTTTTCCAAACTCTAAAGCGGTAACTATCGAGATAGCTTTCGCCTCTCCTATTCCTTTAAACTTCATTAACTCTTCAACCGATAATTTAGCCAATGCATTTAAATCATTATCTACAGAACCTAAAATTCTTTTAGACAAGGCAACAGCACTTTCATCTCGATTACCAGAACCGATAAGTATAGCTACTAATTCAGCATCAGAAAGAATGGTTTTTCCTTTTTGCATGAGTTTTTCACGAGGTCTATCATCTAATGCCCATGATTTTATGGAAAACTTTTTCATGCCTTTTAAAATTCTTATTCTCTTATAAATATAACTCATTTTTTGCACAACCAAAACAAGCACAGTATCTTTGTATTCTATTTTTAATTTCCAATATGAAGATTATCATAGCCGGGGCTGGAGACGTAGGTTTTCATTTGGCTAAACTCCTTTCTTACGAATCGCAAGATACTTATGTAGTAGACTTTGATGGTGAAAAGCTAAACTACATCAATAATCATTTAGATGTTATTACCAAAAAAGGAGATGCTACCTCTATTAAACTTTTAAAAGAAATTGGTATTGACAATGCAGATTTACTCTTGGCAGTTACTGAAAGTCAGAATACAAATTTTACAATATCGGTAGTAGGTAAAGCTTTAGGAGTTAAAAAAACAATTGCTAGAATTAACAATCCTGAGTTTTTAAAAAATGATTCCATAAATTTTGAAGACTACGGAGTAGATTTCATGATTTCACCAGAAGCATTAGCGGCTGAAGAAATTAAATCATTATTAAATCAATCTTCTTTTAACGATACCGTTGCCTTCGAAAATGGTTTGTTTAATATCATGGGAACAACCCTAGGATACAAATCCCCTATTTTAGATTTAACTGTTAAAGAAGCTAAAGATAAATTTAGCCTTGTTGATTTTATAACTATCGCTATAAAAAGAGAGGGAACAGTACAAACTGTCATTCCTCGTGGTGATACTGTTTATAAAATGAACGATCAAGTATACTTTTCAGTACCTAATTATAGTATTGACAAATTATATCCTATTATCGGAAAAAAACAAGTTGACATTAAAAATGTAATGATTCTTGGGGGAAGTAGTATTGGACGAAAAACTTCAAGAAGTCTTTGTAACGATAATTTTAAGGTTAAACTTGTTGAGCGAAAAAAAGAAAAAGCTTTAAATCTTGCTGAAGATCTAAGAAATACGCTAGTAATTCATGGTGATGGTCGAGATTTAGAATTATTAGAGCAAGAAAACATTCGTGAAATGGATGCTTTTGTTGCTGTTACTGGCGATTCTGAAACAAACATTATGTCGTGTTTAGTGGCAAAATCTAAAGGTGTTAAAAAAACAGTAGCCTTGGTTGAGAATATGGATTATATTAACATCTCTCAAACAATAGGTATTGATACACTTATCAATAAAAAATTAATTGCCGCTAGTAATATTTTCCGCCACATCCGTAAAGGTGAAATTTTAGCGTTAGCTAACTTACATAATATTGATGCTGAAGTATTTGAATTTGAAGTGCAACCAAATGCTAAAGTAACCCAGAAACCAATTAAAGAATTACGTTTTCCAAGAGAAGCAGTTTTTGGTGGAGTAATTAGAGATGAAAAACCTCTTATGTCTTTTGGTGACTTTCAATTACAAAGTGGAGACAAAGCAATTGTATTCTGCTTACCTGAAGCGATTACAACAGTAGAAGATTTATTCAACTAATGGAAAATCTTAATTTTAAACTTATTTATCGTTTTTTAGGGGTAACTGCAATCCTTAACGGATTGTTTATGTGGTTATCGCTTCCTTTTAGTTTATATTATGATGAACCTTCTAAATGGGGAATTTTAACAGCAGGAATTGTTACAGTTGCTATTGGCTTATTATTGTTTCTTTTTAATAAACCTGGTAACAAAAATATTCAAAAAAAAGAAGGATATCTTATAGTTACTTTCGGATGGCTAACACTATCTATTACAGGAATGCTTCCTTACTTACTATCAGAAAGTATACCTAGTATTACCAATGCTTTTTTTGAAACTATTTCTGGATACTCTACAACAGGATCTTCAATATTAACAGATATTGAATCCATGCCAAAAGGAATTTTATTTTGGAGAAGCGCAACTCACTGGATTGGTGGTATGGGAATCATTGTATTAACGATTGCTATTTTACCTTTATTAGGTATTGGGGGAATGCAGTTATTTATGGCCGAAGCACCAGGTCCTTCTGCAGATAAATTACACCCACGTATTACAGATACAGCAAAACGTTTGTGGTTAATTTACGTATTATTGACTTTAGTTGAATTTTTACTTTTAAAAATAGCTGGAATGACATGGTTTGACGCTATAAATCATGCAATGGCAACTGTAAGTACTGGTGGATTTTCAACAAAAAATGCTAGTGTTGCTCATTGGAATGGTAACCCTGTGATTCAATACATAATCATCTTTTTTATGTTTGTTGCTGGTACAAACTTCGTACTTACCTATTTTGCTTTAAAAGGAAAAGTTAAAAAAGTAATTCAGAGTGAAGAATTTAAATATTATCTTTTTGGAACATTGGCTATATCTACAATAGTAGCTATTACTATTATCTTTTACCAAGATCCAAATCTGCATACTTCAATAGATCACCCAATGATATGGGGTAAGACAGAGAGTGCGATTAGACATTCATTATTTTCGGTTATATCAGTTGTTACTACAACAGGTTTTGTAACTGCTGATTTTACGATGTGGAGCTTTTTCTTAACGGCTTTATTTTTCTCTTTATTCTTCCTAGGTGGATCAGCAGGATCAACATCTGGTGGGGTAAAAATTGTACGACATATTGTAATGCTAAAAAACAGTTTTTTAGAATTTAAGAAATCATTACACCCAAATGCAATTATCCCTGTTCGTTATGATGGAAAAGCTGTAAAACAAACCATTGTATTTAACATACTCTCCTTTTTTGTTTTATACATGTTAATATTTATCATGGGAACAGTAATCTTAGCGTTTTTAGGTTTAGATTTAACATCGGCTTTAGGAGCATGTGCTTCTTCTTTAGGGAATATTGGTCCCGCAATTGGCAGTGTAAGCCCAGTTGATAATTTCAACCACCTTTCAACTGGCGCTAAATGGTTTTGTTCATTCTTAATGTTAATAGGACGTTTAGAATTATTTACTGTCTTAATTCTTTTAACCCCTTTCTTCTGGCGTAAGAATTAACCTTTTTTTTAAAAAGGGTTTTACCTTTTTTTTTAAGTAGTTTATCTCCCTAATTTTTAAAAGCAATGGTAATAAATTTGGTTTATAATAACCAAACTTAATTATACCATGTACACATTAGTTGTTCAAAACGATTTTAAATGGAGCATAGGTGCTTCTAACGGAGTAACTATCCCAAACCAAGGTGGCTCACACACTTTCAATAATCAAGGCTCTTTATATCTTACCGTTCCTGGTATAGGTGAAATTTGTTTTATCGATTTAGGAGATAAAAAACTAGAAGGCTACCCAATACCTAAAGAAACATGGGGTGTTTTAGTAAGAATCCATACTACGGAAGCTTACTATCGTTACGAAGGCGGAGGACAATTACACGCACTTATCGATCAATATGGATCTTTTTCTTTAAACACTACCAATGGTACAATGATACCAATATCACTGCCTGAATTAACAATTTTTTAAACTAATTAAATAAAAACTTACTATTATGGAACCATTTTTAGCACAAATAATAATGTTCGGAGGCAACTTTGCACCTAGAGGATGGGCTTTTTGCGATGGACAATTACTACCTATTGCATCATATAGCGCTCTCTTCTCAATTATGGGAACTACCTATGGTGGTGATGGAAGAACAACCTTTGCATTACCCGATTTAAGAGGTAGAGCTCCTATTCATGAAGGTCATGGACCAGGTTTACCTTCTAATTATAAAGCTGGTCAAAAAGGAGGGGTAGAGTCAGTTACTTTAAACACAACTCAAATTCCTAGTCACTCTCATACTGCTTCAACTCATGCGACTGCTCCAGTAGGAAGAGGAGAAGGAACAACATCTCCAGTTGAAGCATATCCGGCTGAAGGAGGATCATATGCTTCTGTAAACAATGTTTTAATGGCTAATAATACTGTGACTATTGGAAATACAGGAGGAAATTTATCTCATGAAAATAGACAACCATTTTTAGTTACAAACTATATAATTGCTTTACAAGGGATATTCCCATCTAGAAGTTAATTTTTGTATACAAACAGTTGCTAAAATCATAAAATTATCATTTTGAGTAATTGAAGTTAAAACACTCAAAAAGCAACAGGAAAAATACCCTAAATAACTACAATACAATTATTTAGGGTATTTTTTAGTAACTTCAACATTAACTAACTAAACTTATAAATCATGAAATTAAAAACTACTCTATTAGGAGGATTATTATTAATTCTTTTATCAATTTCAGATATTTATGCACAACAAGAAGGCTTTCTCGGTGAAGTAAAGATGTTTGCAGGTAATTTTGCTCCAAGAGGTTGGGCATTCTGTGATGGACAATTATTAGCAATCTCGCAAAACACAGCTTTATTTTCTATTTTAGGGACTACCTATGGTGGTGATGGAAGAACAACTTTTGCCTTACCAGATTTACGTGGAAGGGTATCTATTGGCCCAAGAAGAGGTCCTGGCCTAACCGATTACAGATTAGGGCAAAAAGGAGGAATAGAAAACGTTATACTAAACATAACCCAAATACCTTCTCACAGCCATAATGCTGTTTTAAGTGCAACTGCTCCTGTAGGAAGAGGAGAAGGAACAACTTCACCGACAGGAAATTACAATGCAGATGGTGGTTCTTATGCTTCAACCAAGAATACTCAAATGGCTTCTGATGCAGTAACAATTGGAAACACTGGAGGAAATTTATCTCATGAAAATCGACCACCTTATATAGCTATAAACTATATCATATGTACGCAAGGACTTTTTCCTAGTCGAAACTAAATATCAATTAACTTTTTAACTCAGTAACTATGAGATATTTACATTTAAAACTAAATGATAAAAAACAACATTCGTTCTTTATATTAGTCTTAGTTTTTTGCTTTTACACGGCAACAACTATTGCTCAAAATTTAAACTTTACATTAGATACATCAACAGGACATGGTGATAATGAAATTACCGAAACTTTAATGAATAGTGGTGATACTTATGTTTTAACTGTTTTTCATGAAGGGGGAGCTGGTAGTAACATTCAAGATGATGCAGGGAAATTTTATTTAAGTGCTCAAGGTACAGGAGGTGACTATATCATTTCAGTTACTAAAAATGGAGCTTTAATCAACTTTACTTTAAACTCATTAGATTATGATACTATAGAAACTGGTGATGTGTCACTTCAAAATCAAAGTGGCGATGTTATAGCGTCTCAAAAAACATACGCCACAGGTTCTGGTCCTATAACTATTACCAATGCTACTAATGGAACTGGAATTAGCAGTTTTAATATCATTTCTCATAGCGCTTTTACTACTGGTGGATTTAATGATTTTGCATTTCATAATATTGATATAAATATAGTCAGTACTGTTACATGGAATGGTTCTACTGATAATAATTGGAGTTCAATTTCAAATTGGAGTACTAATTCTATTCCTGCAGCTGGTGCAGATATAACTATTCCAAATAGTCTAACTAACTACCCAACAATTTCATCTGCAACTACCGCTAACAGTATTACAATCCAATCTGGTGCTTCTTTAGTAGCTAACGCAGCAGTAACTGGAAGTGTTACTTACAAAAGAACATTAACTGGTAACTGGCATTTGGTTTCTTCACCTGTAAATGGTGAAACTATCCAAGATTTAATTACCAACCATACTTTTGCTATACAAGGAGGCTCTAACATTACAATGGCACCTTATAATAACGGTGGTACTGCTTGGAATTATTATACTGCCGCTTCTACTGGAAATATAACTTCTGGTTCTGGTCTTTCCGCTAAGTTAGCATCTGCTGGAGATTTCAGTTTCACAGGAACATTAAACACCAGTAACGTAACTCCTGCAATTACTCAAGGTGGCGCAAATAATTTTAATCTTGTTGGTAATCCTTTTACATCCTATATTACTCTAGGAACATTCTTTTCAAACAACACTGGAAAATTTACTGAAGATACAATATGGATGTGGAATCAAGCAACTAATAGCTACGACCTTAAAATGTCTGGTACCGATGATGCTTTTGAAATTGCTCCTGGGCAAGGTTTCTTTGTTAGCGCAAATGCAAACACAACTATAAACTTCAATGCTAATGATCAGAGTCATCAAACTGATACTTTTCAAAGATCTGCTAGAACTGAAATTAATTTAATAGCTAATGAAAATGGAAAATCTAAATCTACCAAAATCTATTTCATAGAAGGTACTACAAAAGGGTTTGATAATGGTTATGACGGAACTGCATTTAGTACATCAAATAAGTTCGCACTGTATTCTCAATTAGTAACTGATAACCAAGGAAAAAACTATGCAATTCAATCATTACCTTTAAGTGATATTGAAAACATAGCTATTCCTATTGGATTAAATGCTTTAGCTGGTAAAGAAATTCAATTTTATATTTCTTCTAATAATTTACCTAATAATACTAAAGTATACCTAGAAGACAGACTTAATAACGAGCTTGTTGACATTACAGATACAGCTCATACAATCACTTTAAAAAATGATGTTAATGGAATTGGACAATTTTATTTACGAGCAACTTCTAAAAAAATAGATGCAACTATTGCAACATCGATTGAAGAAGTAAGTATTTATAAATCTGCACCAAATACATTATCTATAATTGGTTTACAAACTGAAAAATCCTCTTTAAAAATATACTCTTTAATGGGGCAGAAAGTTGCTGATCAAAATTTTGATTCAAATGGGTTTTCTACTGTTACGATTCCTTCATTAGCAACAGGAATCTATGTTATTGAATTGTCTTCTGAATTAGGAAAAACCAGTAGAAAAATAACTTTAGAGTAATTTTAAATCTATACATCATGAAAAAAAATACAGATAAAAAAAATAAAGAAATTTCTCGAAAAGAAGCTTTAAAGAAAATAGGAGGTTATAGTAAATATGCTGCCTTAACAGCTTTAGGAACTTACATGATCTTAAACCCTCAAAAAGCGCAAGCTCAAAGTACTCCTGAAGATCCAGGTTCATAAAATAATATATTCAATCTAACAAAACCTCGATATATATCGAGGTTTTGTTATTTTTACACGGTATGCTAGTAAAACAAATCGAAAATAAATCTATTGTTTGGTTCGAAGACAATAACGAATATATTGTTGTTGAACCTTTAGTCGCTGAAATTCTTTCGTCATTAAAAAACAACGTAGAAAAGAAAGAAATCATTACCAAACTACTTAACAGTTTAAACATTCCATATAAACAAGCTGAGAGTTTAGTATCCGACATTAAAGCTTTATTAAAAACCAACGTCAAAAAAGAATCAATTAGAGTACAAATAGAGATTCCATCTAACTTTAATTTTACAAAATTTTATCAGATTAACAACTTAATTTTTCAAGTTGATTTTCAATCTGATTATGAAATGTTTCTTGTACATCCTAAATTTTCACATTTAGAAGTTAAAACTCCAAATAACATAAATTATCACTACAAAGTTTATAGTAATAAAGAGTGCATTGGTTTTTCTGTTAATGATGTATTAATTGATACTTGGACTATAAATGATGTTCATTTTTTTCAAGGGAAATTTTCTATGAAACTAGTTGAACACCTGCATGAAAAAGAAGAAAAAGATTGGATGGGGGTTTTTCATGCTTCTGCCATAAGTAACGGAAAAAGCTCAATATTGTTTTTAGGAGATTCCGGCAACGGAAAAAGTACTTCGCTGGCATTATTACAAGCAAATGGGTTTACTTGTTTAGCAGACGACTTTGTCCCTATTGATGTTGAAAAACAAGAAGTGTTTAGCTTTCCTTCAGCAATCTCAATTAAAAAAAACAGTTTAGAAACCTTGTTACCCATATATCCGGAATTAGCTTCTACTGCTGAATATCATTTTAAGCGATTAAATAAAATTGTACGATATTTAAAACCTAACAACTCTGATTACACAAATCATTTACCTTGCAAAGCCTTAGTATTTATTAAATATAAAAAAGGCAGTGATATAAATATTAAAGAAATTTCTAATATTGATGCTTTTGAGCAATTAGTGCCTGATTCTTGGCTACCCCCCATAAAAGAAAGTGCCCAAGTTTTTTTAAATTGGTTTACTAAATTACCTTGTTATCAACTGACGTATTCTAATAATGAAAAAATGATAGAATCAGTTTCTAATTTTTTTAATGATGACCTATAAAGAAACCTTATTTTTTATTGGAAAATGCTTAACAATCTCTCATGAAAAAAAAAACTATGAAGAAGTTGAGTTAGAATTACAGTCAGGAAAAATTGATTGGGATCAAGTTGTAAAAGTTAGTACAGGTCAATTTGTATTTCCTGCTTTATATTGTAATTTAAAACGTATGAAGTTTTTACATTATTTACCAAAAGATTTGGTGGAATACATGGAACATATAACTAATTTAAATCGTGATCGTAATCAGCAAATTATAGAACAAGCCAAAGAGATTAATAAGTTACTATTATCAAATAACATCACTCCAATTTTCCTAAAAGGTACTGGAAATCTTCTTGAAGGATTATATGAAGATATAGCTGAACGTATGGTTGGTGATATTGATTTTTTAGTATCTGACTCTGAATTTAAGTCAACTATTTATATTCTTAAAAAATTTTATTACTCTGAATTTCACAAAAACAAACCTGACACAACTCTTACTAATAGGCACTACCCTAAAATGACTAAAGAAGGTAGAATTGCATCAATAGAAGTTCATTATAAAATGGTTAGCAACCTAAAAATAATTGATTTTAATTATGATTTTATTTTTCCTAATATTTTAAAAAATAAACACGGAAGTTTCTTATCTCATAAAGATAACATTATTATGACTTCTATAAATAAACAATTTAATGACAATGGGCAGTTTTTAAAAAACATTAACTTAAGAAATTCTTATGATCTATTCTTATTATCAAAAAAAGAAAACACAATAGAATCTATTAAAAAACTTAAAAACCATAAAGAATTAAACTGTTTTATATATAGCTGTTATAACATATTCAATAAACCTAAATCAATTAATTTTGACAACAATGATTCAGCTAAATTATTCTACAAAAAACAAATTCACTTATTAGACAATCCTAAATCATCTTTAAAAAAAAGAATTACAAAAGATCAATTAAAATACTCACATAGGTTCAAAACACTTCTAAAAGCTTTATATAATAAAGATTATTTTAATTATGTTCTTAACAGAATTAAATCAAAGCTTTAACCTCATCAAAATCCAAGCCACCATAATTACCAGAACTCATTAATAACAGAGCTGTTTCTTTTAAGTTCTCACTAAACAGAAACTCTTTAAACTCATTCGGATTAGTAAAAATAATTAAATCATCTCTTTCAAAAGCGTTTGCTATTTGTTGCTCAGTAACCTCTTCTAATTGTTTTATTTTTACAGCATGCGGAGAATAAAAAACCACTGCTTTATCGGCATTATCTAAAGCTCCTTTATACTCAGCTAAAAATTCTGCATTTAAACTAGAATAGGTGTGCAATTCTAAACTAGCCAATACAGTTCTATTTGAGTATTGTTTTTTAACTGCTGTAGTCGTTGCTTTTACTTTACTTGGACTATGCGCAAAATCTTTAAAAACAACAGTAGAATTATTCTCAGCTATCTTTTCTAAACGCTTACTTGCTCCTTTAAAACTAGCAATTGCTTCATAAAACTCATCTTCATCAATTCCCATGTGCTGACAAATCCATTTTGCTCCTGCCAAGTTTTGTAGATTATGATCTCCAAAAATTTCTAACGGCATATCTCCATCAGAAGTTTCTAAGTAAGTTATTCCGTTATCTATAGTGTAACTTGGTGTTTTATATGGATATTTTTTTATCGGATGGTTTGAACTCTCAACAACCTCTTTTAAAACAGTATCTTCTTCACTATAAACCATAATCCCTCCGTTAGTCAAAGAATCATTAAATATTTTAAACTGCTCTACATAATTTTCAAAAGTTGGAAATACATTGACATGATCCCAAGCAATTCCACTTAATAAAGCAATATTAGGTTTATATAAATGAAATTTCGGACGCATATCTATAGGTGAACTTAAATACTCATCTCCTTCTAAAACAATAAATTCATTTTCGTTGGTTAAATGCACCATAGTTTCAAAACCATCTAATTGTGCTCCCACCATATAATCTACTTCTCTATCATGATAATTTAACACATGTAATATCATTGAAGTTATGGTTGTTTTTCCATGAGAACCTCCAATAACAACACGAGTTTTATCTTTCGATTGTTCGTACAAAAACTCAGGATAGGAATATATTTTCAACCCTAACTCTTGTGCCTTCAATAATTCTGGATTATCCTTCTTAGCATGCATTCCTAAAATTATAGCATCTAAATCAGTTGTGATTTTTTCAGAAAACCATCCAAATTCTTCTGGTAATAATCCTCTTTTAGCTAATCGAGATTTTGACGGATCGTGAATCGTATCATCGCTTCCAGTTATTTGGTATCCTTTTTGTTGTAAGGCAATTGCTAGGTTATGCATTGCGCTTCCGCCGATGGCTATAAAGTGAATTTTCATGTTTTATTATCTATGATATAAAAATCAAAAATACAAAACCAAGCTATAATTTAAGTATCTTTAAATCGAAACTCATTGAAAAGTTATGTTCACTCACTCAAATTCTAGTTTTACAAACTTTTAATTGCTATTCGTGAAGTTATTTAAGTGATTTGAACATCGAAAAATGAACATAGTTATGAAAAAACTGACATCAATATTGCTAATGATATTATTTTCAACCTTATTAAACGCACAAGAAAACTATAAAGGTTTGTGGGGTCAAGTTCAAAAGTTTGAAGCTGAGAACCTCCCAAAATCAGCTTTAAAAGTTGTAAACACAATTTATGAGAAAGCTGAAAAAAGCAACAATTCTCCTCAGATTATAAAATCACTACTTCACAAGAGTAAATTCTCTTTGACTTTAGAGGAAAATGCGCAACTTAAAATCATCAATCAATTTAAAGAACAGATTGATAAAAATTCATTTCCAACAAAAAATATCTTAGAAAATATTTTGGCCAATTTATACTGGCAATATTTTAATCAAAATAGGTGGAAATTTTACCAGCGAACAAATACCGCTGAAAAAGTTGACGAAAATGATTTTAGAACTTGGGATTTAGACACCCTATTTGCAGAAATTCATAAACACTACCAAAAGTCATTAGAAAACGGATTATTACTACAACGAACTAATATTGATAAATTCGAAGAAATTTTACACACAGTAAAAGGTTCTAAAAAGTATCGCCCTACTCTATTTGATTTTTTAGCACATAATGCATTAAAATTTTATAAAACTACCGAAACTAATATTACAAAACCTACATATCAATTTAAGATTGACAATCCAGATTTGATTAGTACTGCTAAAGTTTTTTCAAGATTAAATTTATCAACTAAAGATAATCTTTCATTACAATTTAACACGTTAAAAATTTATCAAGAATTAATCAATTTTCATCTGAAAAACAACAATTTTGATGCTTTAGCTAGTGTAGATTTAGAACGATTACTTTTTGTAAATCAACATGGAACTTTCACTGACAAAGAACAATTGTTTCTTCAAACTTTAAAAGCTTCTGAAAAGAAATATAAAAACAATGAAGTTTCTGGTTTATACCTTTATGAAACTGCAAAAATTTATCATCAACAAGCAAATAGTAATTATCGAGATAAAAATATAGAACATCGTTTTAAAAACAAAGATGCTCTTGCTATTTGTAATCAAGTAACGGAAAAGTTTCCAAAAAGCTTGGGTGCTAAAAAGTGTGAGCTACTTAAACAACAAATAACTCACAAAACTCTTTCTGTTGTATCTGAAAAATTTATCCCTATCGATAGTTCGTCTCGTTTACTAATAACTTATAATAATATTGATGAATTATTTTTTACCACTTATAAAATAAATAGAGAACAACTAGAAGAACTAAATAAACTTAGAGCAGAAGAAGAGCGTATCCGTTTTATCAATCAACTTGAAATAGTAACAACTTGGAAAAATAAACTAAGAAACGAATTTGATTACAAATCACATACCACTGAGGTTATAGTTCCTAAACTAAATCAAGGAAACTACCTAATAGTAGCACACGAAAACAATAATATAAATACAACAGGTTTATATGCTACTGCTAATATTCAGGTAACAAATCTTGCATTGATTGAAAGCAATAATAACAATATCAAAACATATCAAGTTGTTAGTAGAAACAATGGTAAACCTATTAAAAATGCAAAATTATTAATAGAAAATAGGCAACGTAGATATGGTAAAACCATCAGAAAAGAATTAATAACTGATGCAAATGGTTTTGCTACTTTTAAAAGTAATCACACCTATTACAACGTATTTATAACTGTTACTACAAAACAGGATAAAGCTATTTTTGGTGATTATTATTTATACAAACATGAAAAACAAATTGCTGAAGAGAATAAAGATGAAACCATTATAAAACCTTTTATTTTTACTGATAGAAGTATTTATCGCCCAGGTCAAACGGTTTATTTTAAAGCGATTTTTATTCAGAAAAAAGGAGAACATTCTAAACCTTTTACAGATGAACATGTTCAAGTTTCATTAGAAGATGTAAACGGGCAAGAAGTAAAAAAGCTTGATTTAAAACTAAATGATTATGGCTCAGCTTCAGGAGAATTTATCTTACCAAATAATGGTTTAACTGGTGAGTACACTTTCTCTATTGATGAAAGTAAAAAATCAACAAGTAAATTCTATACCACTTCTAATTGGGATTTTGAACGTGATGATTATATCACTTCTATTTCTGTAGAAGAATATAAACGTCCTAAATTTAAAACTGAGTTTAAACCTATTACTAAAACCTATAAACTTAACGATAGTATTAACATAAACGGTTTTGCAAAAGCTTTTTCGGGCACTAATATTACCGATGCTAAAGTAGTTTACCGTGTTCATAGAAAAGTACAATATCCGAGTTGGTGGTATTGGCGTAGACCAGGATCTTCTTCTGAAGCACAAGAAATCATTCATGGAGTAGCTAATACAGGCGACTCAGGTAATTTTTCTATAAAATTTAAAGCAATTCCTGATAAAAGTGTACCTAAGGATAGTTCACCTATTTTTAATTATGAAATTACAGCAGACGTAACCGATATTAACGGAGAAACTCGTAGTGCAACAACTCTCGTAAAAATAGGATATCATGCTTTAATCGCTTCTTTAAAGATTCCTAATATTATAAATGTAAAAGATAGTTCACAAAAAATTGAAATCACTACTAAAAACTTAAATGGTGAATTTGCGTCTGCAAAAGGAACTATTAAAATTTACAAATTACAAGCTCCTAAAAACCCATTACGAAACAGACCTTGGAGTACGCCCGATTATCAGGATATTTCTGAAGCTGAGTTTAGAAAATTATTTCCTCATGATTCTTATACAAAAGATCAAGAAAATATAACCGATTGGAAAAAAGATAAACTTGTTTTTGAAAAGTCTTTTGATACGCAAAAGTCTAAAGAAATCATTTTGAATGATTTCAAAAAATGGAATTCAGGAAAATACATTGCTATCCTAGACACAGAAGATCGATTTAATCAACAAGTAACTGATAAAGCTATATTTTCAGTTACCAACGATTCAAATCAAACAGTTGCTGATAACCAATTATTCTTTTACAAAACCAATAAACCAACTTATAGAGTCGATGAAAATGTTTGTTTACAAGTAGGTTCAGCTTCAAAAGATGTAACTATTGTGTTGCAAACCGAAAAGAATCATAAAATTGTAAAAACACAATTAATCCATTTAAACAATAAAATAAAAGAGATAGAAATTCCAGTAATTAAAGAAGATATTGGTGGATTTGCTATCAAATATTACTTTGTTAATTACAATTCCTACAACAGTGGAATTATAAACATTGCTGTACCGAACCTTCAAGAACTTATTTCTATTGAAACTAATACGTTTAGAGACAAATTACAACCAGGAGCCGATGAAACTTGGAGTTTCACTATTAAAAACGACAAGAATAATAAAGTTTCTGCTGAAGTTTTAACCAGTATGTATGATGCTTCTTTAGATGAATTTAAACCTCATAACTGGCAATTTAATCCAATTACAACGGCAACCTATTATTCTTATGGTAGTAATGCTAATGCGCATCAAAGTTTTGGGAATGAAAATTTCAGATTTTATAACAATAAGTACATTGACTTTAATTATCAACAACAACAATATGACCAATTAAACTGGTTTGGATTACATTTTGGTAACAGTAGAAACCTTAGATTTAAAAGTAGAGTTGCAATTATGAGTGCTCCTCGTAACACAACTGTTGAAGCTACAGAAAGTGAATCTATTAACGAAGAATCTAATTCATTAGATGAAGTTGTCGTAACAGGATTTTCATCTGATACTTCATCTAAAAAAGAATTAGAAAAAATATCTTTAGATGGAATCCAAATTCGTAAAAACCTACAAGAAACCGCTTTCTTTTATCCAAATTTAAAAACCGATAAAAATGAGAATGTTACTTTCAGCTTTACAACTCCAGAAGCTTTAACTAAATGGAAATTGCAATTATTAGCCTATACCAAAGAATTACAATCGGCAACTAAAACTTTAACAGCTGTTACTCAAAAAGAGTTAATGGTTACACCGAATGCTCCTCGATTTTTAAGAGAAGGTGATAAAATCACGTTGAGTTCTAAAATATCAAACTTATCTGATAAAGATTTATCTGGTATTACTCAATTAATTTTAACGGATGCTATTACTGGTAAAGAAGTTAACTTGTTTGATAATTCAGTAAAAAACCAATCATTTACTGTTAACAAAAACGGAAACACAAATGTTTCTTGGAACTTATCAATTCATGACAATGTTCAAACTGTTCAATATAAAATCATAGCAAAGGCTGGTGATTTTTCTGATGGAGAACAAAATGTATTACCTGTTTTATCTAACAGAATGTTGGTTACCGAAACTTTACCAATGTGGGTGCGTTCAGATCAAACTAAAACATTTTCTTTAAATAAACTGAAAAACAATACCTCATCTACTTTAAAAAATCATAAGTTAACATTAGAGCTCACCTCAAATCCTGCTTGGTACGCTGTACAAGCTTTACCATATTTAATGGAGTATCCGTATGAATGTAGTGAGCAAACCTTTGCTCGTTATTATGCAAATAAACTAGCAAGTCATATTGCGAATTCAAATCCAAGAATTCAAGAAGTATTTAATCAATGGAAATCGAGTGATGCATTGTTATCGAATTTAGAAAAAAATCAAGACCTAAAATCCTTAATTATTCAAGAAACTCCTTGGTTACGTGATGCTCAATCAGAAACTGAGCAAAAAAAACGCATCGCTTTATTGTTCGATTTAAATAAAATGAAGAATGAGCAAGAAAGATCTATTAATAAACTACAAAACATGCAAATGTCTAACGGAGGTTTTCCTTGGTTTAAAGGAGGAGATTATCCGAATAGATATATTACGCAACATATTGTTAGTGGATTTGGGCATTTAAAACAATTAGGCATAAGCGATTTTAACAGCAATACAAAAAGAATGCTACTAGATGCTATCCAGTTTTTAGATATTGAAATTGAAGAGCAATACCTTAATTTATTAAAAAGAGCTGACGAGATTAAAGCTAAAAATGGTAATAAGAAGTATGAAGCTTATTTAAAACAGAATCATTTAAATTATTTTATAATTCAGTATTTATATACACGTAGTTTTTACAATGATTTTTCAATAGATCCTAAAATTAAAAACATTGTAGAATATTACACAAATCAAACCTCTAAATATTGGAATGATTATAATCTATCTGCTAAAGCACAAATCGCATTGATACATTTTAGAGCAGGTAATAAAACTATTTCTAATAAAATACTTGCTTCCTTAAAAGAGAATAGTATCAGTTCTGAAGAATTAGGAATGTATTGGAAATCGAATAAACCAAGTTGGTATTGGTATCAATCTCCTATCGAAACACAGGCTTTATTAATTGAAGCTTTTTCAGAAATTGAAAATGACACTAAAACAATTGACAACCTTAAAATATGGTTACTTAAAAATAAGCAAACCAATCGTTGGCAAACAACCAAAGCTACTACCGAAGCTGTTTATGCTTTACTGTTAAAAGGGAGTGATTGGATTTCTATAACTGATATGGTAGATGTAACTATTGGCAATAAAGCTATCAACCCATCAAAAATGGAAGATGTAAAAGTTGAAGCCGGCACCGGTTATTTTAAAACTTCTTGGAATAGCAATGAAATTGCTAACGAAATGGCAGAAGTGACTATTTCTAAAAAAGGAAAAGGAATTGCTTGGGGCGGATTATATTGGCAATATTTTGAAGATTTAGATAAAATAACCTCAGCTGAAACTCCACTAAAACTTAAAAAGAAACTATTTTTAAAAGTAAATTCAGATACTGGTAAACAACTAAAAGAAATCACACAAAACACAATATTGAAAGTAGGTGATTTAATCACTGTTAGAATAGAATTACGTTCTGATAGAGACATGGAATTTATCCATATGAAAGATATGCGTGCTAGTGGCGTTGAACCTATAAATGTACTATCTCAATACAAATGGCAAGATGGTTTAGGTTACTATGAAAGCACTAAAGATGCAGCAACAAATTTATTTTTCGATCGTTTACCTAAAGGAGTATATGTTTTCGAATACGATGTTAGAGCAAACAATGCTGGTGATTTTAGTAATGGCATAACAACGATACAAAGTATGTATGCTCCAGAATTCTCAAGCCATAGTAAAGGAACAAAAATACAAGTTGAATAAAATTTATATATTAGTACAAACAAAAAACACAAAATCAAAAATTATGAAAAAAACATTTTTAATTATCGGTTTAATCATAGCTGGAGTATTCTCGGCAAATGCTCAAGACATTTCTAAAAATGCTATTGGACTTCGTTTAGGAGACAATGATGGGTTTGGAGCTGAAATATCTTACCAACATGCTTTAGGTGATAATAACAGATTAGAAATTGATTTAGGATTAAGAAATGGAAAGAATTTTGACGGTTTCAAAGCCACAGGATTATACCAATGGGTATGGCAATTAGAAAATAGGTTTAATTGGTACGCTGGTGCTGGTGGTGGAGTTGGTCACTGGAGCTTTGACAACTCTTTAAATTTAGACTCTGAAACTGTACTTTTTGCTGCTGGTGTAGTTGGTATTGAATATAATTTTGATATTCCTTTAATGATTTCTTTAGACTATAGACCAGAAATTGGATTTAGTGGTTTTTATGACGGATTTCAATCTGATTTTGGTTTAGGACTTCGCTATCAATTCTAAAACTTGTAACTATAATAAAGTAAAAACCTCCAATTATTTGGAGGTTTTCTTTTTACTAGCTTTTGCTAAAGGGTTATAATCTAATGCTAATTGTAACCAATAGTGTAAATCTTCATCTAAATCGGTTGCTTCTTCAGTTAAAAAAACAAAACCTTTCATTGGTCTTCCTGTAAAATTCATTTTCTTGCACCCTTTCTTTAATAATGAGTCCTCATAAATATCTGGATTTATTCTTGCCATTATTTCATCTCTGTTCACTCCAACACACATTTTATCATCTATCATAAAACATAATCCTCCAAACATTTTCTTTTCATAAAACACCACATGTTTCTCTTTAAAATACTGCACTATTCTATCTGATAAAAACTCATTATACGCCATTATTTCTTCTTATTAGGTGGAAATCCTTTTAATATCTCTATTATTACTTTCTTATAATGTGCTAATCTTTCTTCGGGTGTCGTTCTTTCTTTTATTTCACTATTAGCAATTCCATTCCAAATAAGATTATTTGTTTTACTTTCAACAAAATCAACTGTTATTTCCTGATTAATTTTTCGGCTTCCAATCGGAATTCCTCCAGAAATACCAAAACCTACGTTTCCTCCACCACCAATTCCAACTCCAATAGTATTTCTTCTAATGGCTTCTCTATCTTTAGCTACAATATTTATGTAAAAATCAGGAGTATCTGACAATCTCATTCCTTTTTGTTGTAATCCTTCTGATAACTCATTTGTTATTCTTTTTACATCTAACTCATTTAAACCTTTCCCAACATCTTCAAAATAATTAAAGGTTTTATAAGTAGTAAAATCCATTTTACTGTCATAATCATATACCACTTTAGTTGAAGAACAACTCATCAGTACAAACAAGAAAAGAATCTTTAAATATTTCATTTTTTAAATTTTTTTATAAGCAATCAAGAATCATACCCTATAAAAATACAAAAAGCCTCGCGTAAACGAGGCTCTTAAGGTTAGTTAGTTGATTTTTATTATTGAACAGCCTTTAAAGCATCAATATTTCCGTATCCAAATTCAGAATGTTTATTTGGATAAAAATCAGCGGATTCTCTCATTTTTTGTAATACTTGTTCACGAGACCAAGACGGATGTTTAGACCATACTAAGGCAGCAATACCTGCAGTAGTTGCAGTAGCTACAGATGATCCACCAACATAGTTCGCTTGACCATTATAATAACTTAATACTGGTATTTTATTATCTGTTCCGTTTGTTCTTTGCATTTGTACAGTAAAATCAATTTGAGAACCTGAATGACAAACATCACATTTATTATACTGATTTTCTTTTACTCCTGTTACAGCTACGGTTTCAGACATACTTGCTGGAAAAATAACTCCATACCAAGTAGTTACTGAAGTTGATGTACCACCAGCTGCTAAAATCATTTTACCTTTACTATGTGCATACTTAACTGCATCAGAAACATTACCAATACTAAACGGATATCCTAACGACATAGAAATTACTTTTACATCACTTCTATTTGCTAAAGCTGTTAATGCTTCTACAATTCCTCTTTTTTCATGATAATCATCTATCACAACATTTTCAACTGAACGATAAGAAACTAAGTTTGCGTTATAAGCAACACCTACTGGTAAGTTATCATTATTTCTTGGTGCAGTTGCAACAGCAGCCATTTTAGTACCATGACCACATTTATCATTTACACCATCATAATTATTAGACCAAGCCCACCAAGAATCTACAAAAGTTCCATACTTCTGAACGGTTCTTCCAGAAGAATACCCATCGTTAAAGTATTGGTTCATCCATTTTTGCTCTGGTGACAAACCAGAATCAACAATAGCAACTGTAACTCCTGCTCCAGTACTATGGCTCCATGCTTGTGGAATATTGTGAGCATCAAAAGACCAAGGTACTCTTGCACCTGGAGCTACCGTACGGTAATCATTCGTACTTAAAGTAGCTGTACCATAACCACATCCAGAAGATCCTTCTGAAGAAGAACGTGCTTGATTATCAGTTGCCAAGAAGTTGTATCCTCCTGGTTCAATATATCGCACTCTAGTATCTTTTAATAAAGCTTTAATCGTTTCTTTATTAGTTACTCTAATATCAATAACATTAATTGTTTCATTAATATATAATTCAGTTTGCCCTTTAGCAGAAACGTTTTCTATGCTATGTACTAATTGAATTATTTCATTTTTAATATTTTCAGCTTCAGCACTTCTTGCAAAGTTATTTTTTGAAGTACCATAACCAATAGTTAAAATATCTTCACCCTGTTTAACAGCACTCCAAATAGTATGAGCCTCTTGATCTCCCCAATTAAAATCTCCTGTAGATTCTAATGAAGTTTTAATAATTGTGTTGATTTCTTTTTTACTTAGCAATTCTTTCTGCTGTTCAGCTATCTCTAATGTTTCGTTGTTAGAACAAGAAAACATAGCTAAAACTATAGCTAAACTTAATAATTGTTTTTTCATAATTTTGAGGGATTTTAATTTAACAATTGCGAATATAGCAAAAAATTAATAAAACTTTAACATTATCAACAAATCAACCATAAAACAAATATAAACTTGACAATTCAAATAAAACTACGTTATAAAAAAAGGGAGCTAAAAGCTCCCTTATAATTTTAAAATCTCTATTCTTATTCTTCTATTACCACTCTTGTAGGTGTATCTTTTCCATTAATAATACTTTCAGTCCCTTTTGCTACTGCTTTAACAGTTTCTGTAAGAATACCAACATCTAAAGTTTCTGCTTCATCCGATACTTTATGGTAATCTGCATCAATATCAATTGGAGTGGTTGAAAAAGTATGAGAAGGAACACCTAAACGTGCTAAAGACGCATTATCTGACCTAAAAAATAAATTGAATTTTGTATATGGATCTGGAAATAATTTATAACCCGTTCCTTCTAAATTTTTCTGAATTATTTTACCAAAATCAGACCTATCAAAACCAGTCAACCAAGCTGTTTTAGGTCCTGTTTTTGGCTCTTTACCTATCAATTCTAAATTTATCCCAGCAACAAACTTAGACGGATCAATATCTTTACCAAAATACTTAGACCCTACTAACCCCATTTCTTCTGCGGTAAAACATACAAATAAAATACTACGCTCATTTGTTCCTTTTTTTGCATAATAATCAGCCAAAGCTAAAACACCTGTAACACCAGAAGCATCGTCATTAGCTCCATTAAAAATACGATCTCCTTCTCCATCTTTCTTCTCTCCTAAATGATCGTGATGCGCTGAAATAATTACATACTCGTCTTTTTTTGTAGTTCCCTCTAATACACCTATAATATTACTCATTTCAATACCATTATGAGTAAAAGTTTGACGGTAAGAATCTAAACCTTTAAAATGTTTCAATCCTATTCTTTTATACTCGCTTTCGATATACTTAGTTGCCTTCTCCATCCCTTCAGTTCCAGGCTTACGACCTTTCATATCATCAGAAGCCAATGTATATAAATGCTTTCTTACTAAAGAAGAATCTATAACAGTAGAATTTTGTGATGTCTTTTTTGAAACCTCAACAGCTTTTTTTGCCTTATTTTGATCTTCATTCTTTACTGTTTTACAGGATACAATTGACAAAGCTCCAATAATTGAAGCGTATATTATTTTTTTCATCTTATTTATTTTAAAAGGTTAAATATAGCCAATTAAATATTTAAAAGAATATTCGTTTTTAATCTGATAACTGAAAATTGTCTTTGATAATTTATAGGCACAATTTTTGATTAATAAAATTGTTTTAAATTTCGACATGAAACAATTTCTATTACTCTTATTATTTACTTCATACTTCGGGTTTTCACAAGAATTTTCTTCAATTGAAAAAATAACAAAAGACTACCCTAAACATTTAAGTTCTGAAGCATTAGCTAAAAAAATAGCTTCTGATTTTAAATCTAAAGAATCACAAGTAAAAGCAATTTTTAATTGGGTTAGTAAGAATATTAGTTATGATCTAGATAATTTTCGAAATCCTAAACAAAAAAGGATACGTTTTCGTTATAGAAACGAAGCTGAAAAGCAACAAAAAATTAACGAAATTAAAAATGAGATTGTAGATAAAACTTTAACTACTAGAAAAGCTGTTTGTGAAGGTTATGCTCAAACTGTTGCTAAAATATGTAACTTACTAAATATCGAAAACGAAGTTATAAAAGGCTATGTAAGAAATTCTTTAAACGATATTAATAATGTAAGAAACATAACAAACCATGCTTGGAATGCAATAAAAATTAATGACAAATGGATTTATATTGATGCTACTTGGGCAGCTGGAGCTGTTTTTAATGGTAAATGGCAGAGAAGATTTAATCCCTATTTTTATGATATTCCTAAAGAAAAATATTTTAAAACACACTTACCTGAAAACACTCTTTGGCAATTAAGAGTTGGTAGAATTACAAAAGAAGGTTATTATAATCAACCTATTTACGAGTCTTCTTTTTTAAAATCTGATTTAGAATTAATTTCACCGAAACAAGGTGTTTTGAACAATAAAAAAGCTATCGAACTTAAGATTAAAAATTTAAAACCTCATCAAAAAGTATTATTTGGATTTAGCGGTTATCAATATGCAAAAAAACCTGACGACATATCTTATCAAAATAATATTAGTACTATTAAAATAACACCTCCACAAAACACAAGAGGATTGTATTTAATTATTGACAATGAGGTAATGCTGGAATTTTTAATTAAATAGTTATTTATTCCTCAATTCATAAGCTTCACTTAAAACCGATACTAAAATTTCACTATTTATTTCTTCTAGTTGAAAGTAACGAAGTGACTTTACTGCTTTTCTATTTTCAGAAACTAGAAACTCATTATACATTTTAAGTTCTGTATTACAATAAAAACCTACATCAACATATCCCTTTTTTGTTGCATTGAAATAACATAGCGGTTTATTGTTTAAATAATAAAACGGAATTTTCCATTTATATAATAACTCTGCTTCCTCAAAATTAGTTTCTACCAAAATTTGTAAGTGCAGTAAAATAGACTGTAGTGACTCTGGTTGTTTTAATATGTATTCTTCAGCTGGTTTCATTAACTACAATGTTCTAATTTTTCGCAAAACATCCTCTAAACCGTTTAATTGAAGTTCGTAGACTAATCCCATCATCTTACCTAATTTACCTTGCGGAAATCCCTTGTTTTTATACCATACAATATAATACTCTGGTATATCAACCAAATATACACCTTTATACTTTCCAAAAGGCATTCGCATATTTGCGGTATCAATTAAAAACTTTTTATCTGGTAACATATAGTTATAAAAAATCCTGCCGAAGCAGGACTTAAATTGTTATTCTTTTCCGTCTACGTAATCTTGTAAATATAAATAACGGTCAGTTAGTTTCCCATCATTTGTAGTCATTTTAGCTCTTTCTAGAACACCTTCTTTATCATTATTATAAAATGATGGAATAACGTGTTTTAAAAACATTTCTCCAAAACCTTCACTTGCATCTTTTGGCAATTCACACGGCAAATTATCAACTGCCATTACCGTAATTGCTTTTTCATCCATAAAATCAATTTCTGATTCCGTTTCAGGGTTATACCCATAAATAGGATCTGCAATTGTTGAAGGGCGAATTGTACAAGCTACTGGTCCATCAATATCACAAGAAACATCTGCTACATATTTAATTTTGAAATCTGAATGCTTTGCATCCTCTCTTGTAAATAAATACGGAGCTCCATCCCCATAAAAATGCCCAGCAATAAAGAAATCTGTTACTTTAGCATATGGCATAAAGTTACTTTCATATCCACTTGGATCTTTATAAAAAGCATACTTATCCCCAGCTTTACCATCAATACGCTTATTATATTCCATAACATCCGCCATACAATATATTGGCTCAGAAAAATCGGAAGTTAAATATAAAGTATCTGAAACTTCTTTAATTTTTAAGTGATCTAAAATCTCTTTAGCTCCCTTAGCTACCTTACCAGTACCTGTTAGTAATATTTTAATATTTGGTAAAGTTATTTTATCAAGTTCAGCTTTTACAGCTTCTAAATCTGGTAATGTTTCTACCTTAGGTAAGTTAAAAAGTCCTTCTCTAATACCTAAAGCTCTAAATCCGTTATATGCACCGACTAAACCAGCATAACGACCAAAGCCAATTAACCTTGCTCCACCTTCTTTTACAATCGTTTCATGATCATACATTTCAATATTTCTCTCTAGCATTGCCTTTAACAACTTTCGATTATAAGGTTGCTTCTTTATAGTGTGTGAAAAATAAAAGTATTTTTTATTCGGAATTAAATTATCAACAGGAACTTCTTTTACTCCTAACAATACATCGCAATCAGATACATCATTCGACACCTCTATTCCGAGATCCCTATAAGCATCATCAGAAAAAACTCGGATATCAGAACTTTCAACCACAATTTCAGCTTCTGGAAATTGTTGCTTAAACTCTTGTAATTTTTCAGGTGAAAAAACAACTCTTCTATCTGGTGGATTCTTACGTTCTTTTATGATTCCAAATTTCATGATCTATTTACATTAAAATTTAACAAATTGCCTGTAATTGTTATAAATTACAACAAGCTTCGCGAAAATACTTGTTTTATACGTATCGCACAAATAGTATTTTTATATATTTGTTGCCCACAAATAAAAAGGCTATACTGTATTATTTCATTGGTATATTTATTGATTATTTATTTGTGTTCTTTAACATATTGGGGACGACTGGTTTTGACAGCAAGGTCAGTGATAATGTAAGCATACCGAGGAGTGAGATGACAACTCGTAAAACTTATTTCAACTTTTTAAACGGCGAAGATAACTACGCTTTAGCTGCATAATCTGAATTAACAGTAGGATTAGCCTCGGCGCACAAGGTGCGCAAGCTTTATGTCCACGAAAAGCCTTGGTTTACGGCGTTTCACTTTTGGGCATCGTAAAAGTAAACATAGAAAACTTAATGCTTTGATAAGTTTTCGAAACTAAAGAAGATAAGTTATAGTTAGGCTGTTTTTGGTCAGGCTATAATCGAAAATCAAACAAAAACTAAGTATGTAGAAAGCCTTTGAGCTGCTTGTTTGGACCCGAGTTCGATTCTCGGCGTCTCCACAAATAAAAAAAGCAACCAAATTTGGTTGCTTTTTTATTTTTAAATTGTTTCTCCTAACTCTTTTAATTTAGAAGTATTTTCGGCAAGCATTAACTCATCGATAATTTTTTGAATATCTCCATTTACAATATTAGATAAATCATATAGCGTAAGTCCAATTCTATGGTCTGTTACACGACCTTGTGGATAATTATAGGTTCTAATTTTAGCAGAACGATCTCCTGAAGTTACCATCGAACCGCGCTTTAAAGCGTCTTCTGCTTGCTTTTTAGCTAGCTCTAAATCGTATAAACGAGAACGTAATACCTTAAATGCTTTTTCTTTGTTTTTATGTTGAGATTTTTGATCTTGACATTGCGCCACTAATCCTGTTGGAATATGCGTTAAACGCACCGCAGAATACGTTGTATTTACAGATTGCCCTCCTGGTCCTGAAGAACAGAAAAAATCAATACGTACATCTTTAGGGTTAATCTCTATATCAAACTCTTCTGCTTCTGGAAAAACCATACAAGTTGCAGCTGATGTATGCACTCGTCCTTGAGTTTCGGTTTGAGGTACACGTTGTACACGATGTACACCTGCTTCAAACTTTAAAGTTCCATAAACATCATCTCCAGAAACTTCAAACTGAATTTCTTTAAATCCACCGTTAGTACCTTCAGAAAAATCTACCGTAGAAACTTTCCAACCTCTACCTTCACAATACTTAGTGTACATTCTAAATAAATCTCCTGCAAAAATACTAGCTTCATCTCCACCAGTTCCAGCACGTAGTTCAACTACTGCATTTTTAGAATCTTCTGGATCTTTAGGAATTAATAAAAACTTAATTTCATCTTCTAAAACAGGAATTCTATTCTTAGCTTCATCCATTTCCATTTTAGCCATATCAACCATTTCTGCATCGCTTCCGTCTGCAATAATTTCTTTAGCTTCTTCAATGGTATTTAATAAACTTTGGTATTCATTTGCCTTATCAACAACCTTTCCTAAGTCTTTATATTCTTTATTTAATTGAACATAACGCTTTTGATCAGTAATAATATCTGGCTGAATGATTAAGTCAGAAACCTCATCAAAACGTTGTTTAACTATCTGTAATTTATCTAGCATTGTATCTTTTCTTGGGGTGCGAATTTACGATTTTTATCGAATTTAATCCATATCTTTAACTTATAAAGATGAATATTATGCGCTATTTTCTATTAATACTAACTTGTTTAATCGTTTTATCTTGTCAAACAGAAAAGAAAAAACAAAAACCTACATGGTTAATTGGTAAATGGGAACGTGTTAATGAAAAACCTAATAAAAGAACTTTTGATTTTTGGGATAAATATTTAACTGGTATTGGATTTACTTTAAAGGATGCCGATACCATTTTTAAAGAAGTGATGAGCATAGTTGAATTAAAAGATACGTTGCATTTAAAAGTTGAAAGAGTTAACAAAACACCTACTCTATTTAAATTTACCCAACAAACCGATAGTTCATTTGTATCTGAGAACCCTGAAAATGAATTCCCTAAAAAGATTTATTATTACAAAGAAAACGGACAGTTAAAATGTAAAATCTCTAATAATGAACTTTCTATAGATTTTGTTTTTAATGAAATCAACCATTAATTTACTTCTAACTTATATCCAACACCGTGTATATTAGTTATTTTAATAGAACTATCTTCTTTTAATTTTTTACGCAGTTTAGAAATATAAGTATCTAAACTTCTACCTACAAAAACACCGTTATCTTCCCAAACTTTTTTCATTAACTCATCACGTTTTATAATTTGGTTGGGATTTTCTACAAAAATAGCTAGAAGCTCACATTCTTTTTTAGACAAACTAATTTCAGTAGCTTGTTTCACCAATTTATTTTGCTCTGGATAAAACTGAAAGATCCCTATAAAAGTAGCATTGTCTATTTTTTCTTCTAATCTCTCTTCTATTTTAGGTTTTAAGAAAACATAATCAACTCCAAAAAGCAACAACAATACTATCAATCCAAGTAAAAAGAAATGCCTGTTAAAAAAAGTAGTATTTAAAGCAGTAAATTTCACTTCAATCACATAACAATTATTCGGCAACAATCTTCCTTTACATGGAATAATATCACTCTCTTTTTTATTTTTTATCTCATAACTATAAGCCACTTCGTTATCGTCGCATTGAACAACTTCCGTGCGGTAATACTTTGGTAGTTTTGATTTCTTTAAACTTTGTTTAATAATTGAAGTTAAACTATCTGGATTGATAGATAAATTATTCTGAAAAGAGATCTTGTACTTTGAATCTTCTAATTCAGTAATTGGTAATACCAAAGATGTTGAATCTTGATTAGATAACAACAATTGATGTCCAACATTACGGAGAGAAACTTTTACGCGTTCAGAAAAATCTTCATCAATTTTGTTTGCGCTAGAAAAAATCCAGCCTAAAAAAAGAACTATTCCTAAACTTATATATATGTAAACTTTCTTTTTATTCATAATCTAAAACAAAGAACATACAATTTCTTTAATTTTTACAACTATTGACACTTCTTTTACATTTTTTTGACACTTTTTTACTGTCACTAAAATAGTTTTACTCAAAACTTAAAAACATTTCAAAATGAAAAAAATTATCATCGCACTTATTTGTCTTACTTGTTTATCAACTATTAGTAACGCACAAGAAAAACTACCTATTAATGTTTCTAAAAGCTCTATAAAATGGATTGGTGAGTATACATTTTACTTTGGTGGACACGATGGTTTTATAAAAATCAAAGAAGGTCATTTTATAAAAAGTGGAGATTCAATTACTGGTGGAGCATTTATTATTGATATGAATTCTATTACAAACACTGATATAAAACATGAAAAAGGGAACAAAAGTTTAGTTGATCATTTAAAAAATTCAGACTTTTTTGATGTTAAAAAATATCCATTAGCAAAAGTTAACATTACTAATGTTGAATATTTTGATGATGAATCTATGAGGATTAAAGCAAATCTTACCTTAAAAGGAATTACAAAACCTATTAAATTTAACGCAATCCCTAATTATAAAAATAAAAGTTTAACAACAAAATTTAAGATTGATAGAAGAGCATGGAATGTAAATTATAAAAGTAAAATGAAAGATGGTGCAATCTCCGACGCTATTGGTTTTGAAGTAACTTTAAAATTATAATGATGAAAAAAATAATCTTATTATTAATGCTTTGCTCGATTAATGCTTTCGGACAAAAAAACGAATTTAATTTAATAGAATTAGATACTACTTGGGGACAAGAAGTAATTCGTTTTCCTGCAAGAAACATGAATTATAAAGGAGTTGGAGAAGTAAGATTTCCTCCAAAAGGATGGATAAAACCTAAGCATGATAATTTCTGGTCTTATACCTACGCTTGGAGTATCAACGTAAATAGAGAAATTCCTAAAAAAGAATTAGCAATCGATTTGGTAAAATACTTTAATAGCCTGAATCACATTGATATGAGTGACATAGAAAACAAACGCTATAGTTCTGCTACAATCACTAAAGTCAAACAAAATAAAACTACAGCATATTTTAAAGGGCATGTAAATATATTCGATCGGTTTGCAACTAATAAAATGATAACACTAAATGTTTTAATTGAAAGTTATTATTGTGAAAAAAAGAAGGAAACCAATATTCTGTTTAAATTTTCACCTAAAGAATTTAATCATAATACTTGGAAAATGCTACAAAAAGTAAAACTATATTCAGACTTATGTAACTAACCCTATAAGAGTCTAAATTTCAGACAACTATTTCTTATAATATTGCGTCTTAGATACATAACCAATCATTATAAATATACTATGAATCCAACCAAACCAACTACTAGAACTATTGGAATTCTATTTTTAATCATTTTCGTCTCAGGCATTTTAGTCTACCAAGTGTTAAGAGGTCCTTTTCTTTTTGGAGATGACATTCTTGCAAACGCAGCTTTAAATTCTGATAAAGTAACTATCTCAACATTAGTTAGCTTTCTTGCAGGAATATTAACTATTCTAATCTCTGTATTACTATTACCTATTTTTAAAAAGTTCAGCAGTAAACTAGGTTATATATATGTAGCTTTCTGTCTTTTAAATTTTATTGCTATTGCTATTGAAAGTTACAGTGCAATTTCTTTATTAGATTTTAGTACTGAATTTAGTAAGAGTGACAATAAAACAACTTTAGAAAGTTTATCGGGAGTTTTTTATAACAATCATAGATCAGCACATTTTATGTACTTGTTAACTTCTTGTTTACCAGTTTTTGTTTTATACTACTCTTTATTTGTCGGAAAATTGGTTCCAAAAACAATATCAATATTCGGAATGGTTGCTGTATTGTTAATGTTTATATCAGTAGTATTATCAATATTCAATATAAAAGGTTCGTCAGATTTAATGATCCCAATTGCTATTATACAGTTGTTTTTACCTTTTTGGTTGATCTTTAAAGGATTTAAAACACCCAAAGAAATAAATTTATCTAAAGTGTAATAATGTATTTCTTCTTATAAATTATTAAAACACCTATTTATAGGTATTTTAATGATTCAATAAGGGTTCTAATTTGGGGGAAATTAAAAAACTTAAAAAATGAATTCAAAAATTTTAATTATTATTTTAGGGATAATATTATTGACTCATAGTTGTCAAGAAAAAAGGGAAACTAAAAAATTAACAAAAGAAAAAATAGAAATCATAAAAAACTCGTCAGAGTTTAAACTTCTAAGTCATTCCGAAAAACAAATGATCATTGATGATTTAGATGATTCACTAAAAAGCAATACAGAATTAAAGAAAAAAGGAATTGTAGCAAATTATGATACAAAATGTAGAACTGGAAATAGAGTTTGTTGCAGTAACTGTACTGCGAATGGAGACCCTAATAGATGCGCAAAGACAAGATTTAAAAAATGTTCTGTCTGCAATCATAGCAGAGGTAATCATTATGCTTCGAGGCGATAGAAATTTAAAAATCAATACTCAAAAACTCCAAACTCACTTTTAATAGTGAGTTTTTTTGTTGATGAAACTTCAACTGTACCAACAATTTGTGCATTTACATTATATGATTTAGAAATGGCAATAATTTCTTCAGCTATTTCTGGAGATACATACAATTCCATTCTGTGTCCACAGTTAAATACCTGATACATTTCTTTCCAATCTGTTTTAGATTGCTCTTGTATTAATTTAAACAGTGGTGGAATTGGAAACATATTATTTTTTACAATATGTAAATTATCTACAAAATGTAATATTTTAGTTTGTGCTCCTCCTGAACAATGAATCATTCCGTGAACAGTATCTGAATTATATTTCGATAAAATTTCTTTGATAATTGGCGCATACGTTCTTGTTGGAGATAATACTAATTTACCTGCATCAATTGGAGAATTATCAACCGAATCAGTTAATTTGGTATTTCCAGAATACACTAAATCAGAAGGAACAGCAGCATCAAAACTTTCTGGATATTTTTCTGCTAAATATTTATGAAACACATCATGTCTTGCAGAAGTAAGTCCGTTAGACCCCATTCCTCCGTTATATTCAGTTTCATAAGTTGCTTGTCCAAAAGATTCTAAACCAACAATAACATCACCAGCTTTAATTTTTGCATTATCAATTACATCAGAACGCTTCATTCTTGCAGTAACTGTAGAATCAACAATAATAGTTCTTACTAAATCACCAACATCAGCAGTTTCTCCTCCTGTTGAATGAATAGTTACTCCAAATTTCTTTAAATCTTCAATTAATTCTTCAGTTCCGTTTATAATTGCTGATAAAACTTCTCCTGGAATTTTACTTTTATTACGTCCAATAGTCGACGATAACATAATATTATCGGTGACTCCGACACATAATAAATCATCAATATTCATAATTAAAGCATCCTGCGCTATTCCTTTCCAAACAGAAACATCTCCTGTTTCTTTCCAATACATATAAGCTAAAGAACTTTTTGTTCCTGCGCCATCAGCATGCATTATTAAACAATAATCTTTATCATTCGTTAAATGATCTGGAACAATTTTACAGAAAGCTTTTGGAAATAAACCTTTATCGATGTTCTTAATAGCGTTATGAACATCTTCTTTAGATGCCGAAACTCCACGTTGTGCGTAGCGTTTAGAAACTTCTTGACTCATTTTATTCAGTGTGTTGTGTTGTTGTTGCTTGCAAATTTAGTTTTTCTTAATTTCTTATCAACAAAAAAGCGAACGTTTTTTAACGCTCGCTTTTATAAAGTTTGGTTTAGCTATTCTATTCCCAATCTGGCATCGTTGCATTTTGGAATAGTTCTTTTCTTTGAATACTTCCAGAAATATTCATCTTTAAAATATTCTTTTGAGAAACACCATCATTAGAAGTATTTACAAATATTACTTCGGCTTCATTAGGTGAAAAACGAGGATCAAGATCATTTGTTCCATTTGTTTTTTGAGCACTAGAAATATCTGTAGAACTCATTGATTGAAAATCATAAATAAATAAATTGGTATTTAGCTGTCTGTAATTTGCAGATTGAAAATCAGAAATATCTCTAGAATACAATAGTTTATTTGATGATGCAGAAAAATTAATTCCTCCTAATGCTCCCTGAACTCCTGTTATAACTGTATGTAAAATATTACCACTCATATCAATAGTAAATATCTTGCCGTTATAGCCATCAGCATCGTTTATTTTTATCGCTATTTTTGTGCCATCTGAACTCCAATCACATTCTGAAATTAAACTACCGTCTGTAGTTTCATATATTTTCTGTAACCCACTACCATCTTTATTAATTGAATAAAGCTTACTGAAATTTGGATACAATAATTTATCTCCATTTTGTGACCAAGAAAAGTCCAACTCATTTAAATTAAAGCCAGCCACAGGTATTGATGACGTAACCCTTTTAACCTCATCTCCGTTAGGCTTCATAGTATATAAATGCGCTTCATTATTATACGTTCTTAAAAAAGCAATTAAGTTTGATGTATTATTTTTTCTAGGCCTCCACGAGTTTGACCCTTTAGTTAATTCAATTTCGTTTTCTACACTATTTTGTTGAAAATTATAAGTAGAAGAATAGATTACATTATTACCATTTATATTTTTAACATAAAAAAATCTATTTTCAGGATCTTCTTTAACTGTAAAAGAAAACAAATCACTTACAACACTTTGGTTAATACCGTCTGACACCTTTACTTGCCAAAAGTATTTCCCTCCAAATTTTAAATTATTTAATTCGTGAGAAGCTTCTGTTAAATCATTAACATTTATAATATCGTTATTAAAATCATTTCTTATTTCAATTGAATATTTTAACGAGTCTTCATCAGGATCTGTAGCTTCCCAAGTTAACGTAACTTTATTTTCTAAATTAGAAGCTCCGTCTGTAGGCGTTAATAAGTTAGGTTTTGTTGGAGGTTTATTTAATGCTGTAGAAATTTCCATTTCTAATATTACATTAACTGCTGCTTCTTTACTTACTTTAGCTGCTTCAAATTTATCTAAAAACCCTTCTTTTTCTGCTTGAACAGAATACTCTTGAGCTTCTATACCCTCAAACTTAAATTCTCCATCAGCGTTTGTAAAAACCGAGTTATTAGATGGTGATAATGTTATTTTAACATTTTTAATTGGCTCAAATCCGTCTTTCTCAACAACTTTTCCTGTAATATCACCATATTCAACTAAACCAATAGTTCCGTCTTCTCCACATTGAAAGAATGTAGATATTACAAATAATAAGCATATAATTCTAATTGTATTTTTCATGTGAATTTATTTTAAAAGTAAACATTAACGCCAGCACCAAATCGCCAAACTACATCATTCTTTTCTCCAACTATTTGCCTATCTAAATCATCACTCATCAACATATTTCCTTCTGCATTTGCGTATATTCCTATTTTATTTGTTATTAAGTATTCAACACCAACTCCTCCCTGAAATTTAAAGAAGGATTGACTTAAATTTTTTCTAGAAATCGAACCAATACCCGTGTATACATAAGGAGAAAACCTATCTTTAGGCAATATCAAATACTCAAAATTCAATCCAGAAGTTAGAAAGACTTCATGAAAACTCCCTTTATTGTTCAACTCAAATCGACCAATTGTTCCCCAAAAACTAAATTTAGGGTCGTCAAACATGTATTTTAATTTAAAATCGAAACCAAATTGATAAGTTGAATTCGCGTAATCACCTAATATTCTAGAAACTCCCATTCCTCCTCCAGCTGCAAAACGATCTCTTCTTTTTTCTTGCTTTCGATTATGAAGTAAAGTGCTTTCAGCATCTTTTATTTCTTTTTCATTTTCTTTTTTGAAAAGGTCTACAATATTTTTTCCTCCTTGCGGTACCCAAAGTCCATCCGCAACTCCTTCAATAATTAATTGTTCTACAGCTTTATCAATTGCTGATTTAACTGCTAATTGTGTTGGTTCTGTTTTTGTTACACCTGTTTCTGCTTCTAATAATCTTCTTAAAGAAACAAATCTGTACAAGTTTGCTGATATACTTTGAGAGAGTATTGTTTTTGAAACATAAACATTTTTTAAAATTTCCCCACTAGAAGTTGACACAGCTCTTAGATATACTGTTATCCTGTCTTCTCTATATTGATTGGAAGCTCCGACACCGAAATAACGTAATCCAGATCCACCAGTAATTATATTAGAATCATAAGAAATAACCCCGCCTTCAAGAATTATCCCAGCGAATAATAATGGAGGCATTTTTTTTGATTTATTCCCCTCATATTCTTGTCGAGTTGAACGAATAATTTGTCGCTCATTAAGTAAGTTAGCTATGTTTTCTCTTTCAATAGGCTTAAACCATTTAGACTCTTCTAATGATTTTAATAAAATTGATGTACCTCCTTGAGTAACAGCTGTACTAAAAGTTGAACCATTTTCAGCAGGTTTATACTGCCCTGTTTGATCTCTGAATTTATAGACACCTACAATGATTTTATCTTTAGGCTGAAACTCTTTAATCAAACTATTAAAAGACGAAGTACTTTCTCCGATTCTAGCTTTTGTTTGTTGATAAGGTTGGTTAAAGTAAGCTCCGCAACTGGTTAGAATAGCAAAAGATACCATAACATACAGTAGTAGTAAGATTTTTTTCATACATTTTTAAGTTAAGAGGTTAGTTTCCTGGTATTATTATCTGTGTTTGTTCTCCGGTTTCAGTGTTTAAAATATTTACTAGTAACCCCCCTCTAGTAGGAGTCACCTCAACAGCTAATGATCCAAAAACGTAAGTTCCTTCTGTGAGTCCTTGATCACCAAACTGTTCTTGAAATAGATCATTTGATAATGAATTAAGTAATTGTCTGTTTAAGCTATCTGCAAAGTTTTCTAAATCCGATTGCTGCTCTATACCTCCATTGCTTTCTTGAAAATCATTTTGAGCATTAGCTGAAGCTAACACCTGTTGATATGCAAAAGGATTATTTCCCCCAAAAAAAGGGCTAATAGGCTTATATGTTAACGTTTGAGACAACATAGAAACACTAAAAAACAATAACCCTATGAATAAAATTGATTTGATTTTTTTCATACTCTTTTATATTTTATGACTTTTTAACAATGCTCTTTGTTTAGAATACACTCTTAATCTTGATAATGCATATTTCACAGTCTCTTTTAAATAGTCTTCGCTAGGGTTTGATCTAAATTCATGAATCATAACATCTTCAACTTCAACACTAATAACTGTTGTTCTAGTTAACCCTGGTTTTTCTTTTATTTTTATTATGAAAGGGTATTTTATACCTGATAATAAATAAGATTGATAAAAAAAATCATAAAAATCTTTCCCCATCTTAGTTATTGCTTCATCAATCACCAGCCCTTTTATTATAAAACTATCTTCATTTATTTTTTTTTTTATAGTTTTCTTTATTGCAGCTTTCCCTATTGAAAATGTATCCCTTGAAATTAATTTATCTTTGTGCTTTATAAATAAGTAAACATTTAATTCTTCATTTTTATTAATGTTTAATCTTATAAGTGCTAGTTTTTTCTTCTCATTTGGTTTTATTGAAAATTCACCAGACTGTTTATTATTAGAATAGTTTCCTTTTCTATCTTTTTTTAATGCAACTAGGTTATAGTTTAACTCATCAATAAACAAAACTCCATCATTTATAGCTTCTGCTTTGATATTAAAAAAATTATCGTTTTTTATAATTTGAATTTTTCCAACAATATCATTCTTTTCTTGTGAGAAGAATACTGTTGAAATTAAAACACAAATCAGTAAACTTATTTTTTTAAAAAGGAGTTTCATACAATAAATTTAATTTAAAAATTCCTGATAATCAAGCTTTTGTAATTAGAGTTCTGACGAACAGTAATATTATCAGAAAAAGAATTAGTCCCAGAAATTAGCAATGAGTTTGAGTTTCCTTTTTGTAAAATTTTCATTTTAGAAACTCTTGAATTGTAGTAATCAGTAAAATTATAGTAGTTTTTGTTTCCTATTTGTTTAATTGATTGATAATCGTTTTGATTAGCCTTTATGCTTAATACATTTTTATAACCTATTTGAGTCGCTATTATCTGACTCTCTTTAACTTGTGTATTTCTATCCTTAACATCATTACTTTTTTTATACAAATCAAAGTTCACTTGTTGAATATGAAAAGGCACTTTGTTATTGGTTTCTTGAGCAATACTTATAGATCTAAAAAAAAATAAACATATGATAATTATAACACGCATGGCTAATGTTTTTTTTAATAAGGGGTGAATTTTCACTCACCCCTTATAATTATTTAAATTCTATTATATACCTCCACCTACTGGAGTACCTGTTTGTTGTACACAAGCTTCATTACCTCTTCCTTTTTGCGTAATACAACTAGTGTTGCTATAACCTCTTAAAGAAGTTTGCACTAAAGACGCTGAATTACCAACCCCACTTTGTATAATATCAGATTGATTAAATCCTCCTCTAGCATATTGATCTGCACAAGCTTTGTTTCCTACACCATCTTGATCAATCATAGAGTCATTATCTCCACCTCTAGCTCTTTGTAATACAGATGCTGAATTTCTTAAACCATCTTGATCAATGTCAGAATCATTATCACCAAAAAAACCAGATTGTTCTACAACTGCATTATTTCTATAACCGTCTTGATCAATATCAGAATCATTATCTCCTCTAGTACGAGCAGATTGTTTAACAGATGCTCTATTATACCTTCCTTCTTGGTCAATATCAGAGTCATTGTCTGCTGAACGACCGCTAGCACTTTGATAAACTACCCCTCTGTTTCCATAACCTTCTTGATCAATATCAGAATCATTGTCACCATCTCTAGATGCTCGTTGAATTACTGAAGCATAGTTACCTCTTCGACGCCAACCTTCTTGATCAATATCTGAATCATTATCACCTCCTGAACTAGCTCTTTGATCTACAACAGCATAATTTCTGTCATTCTCTTGATCAATATCTGAATCATTATCTGAACTACGTCCAGTCGCATATTGCTTAACTGAAGCTCTATTCAATCTACCATCCTGATCAACATCTGAATCATTATCTCCTGCTCTAGTAGCTACTTGATCTACACAAGCTCTGTTATAACTACCTTCTTGGTCAATATCTGAATCATTGTCAGAACTACGTCCAGAAGCAGTTTGCTTTACAGAAGCGAAGTTTTTAGTACCCTCTTGATCAATATCAGAATCATTATCACCACCGTAACTAGCAACTTGATCTACACAAGCTTTATTAGCAGTCCCTTCTTGGTCAATATCATCATCATTTTGTCCACCCGTAGAGCTTGACTGACTTGTATGAGCCATATTATAGTCTCCATCTTGATCAATATCGGAATCATTATCACTACCATTTTGAGTTTGCTCTGCTTTGTTATGCATTCCCTCTTGGTTAATGCTTGCATCTGACCCATTCACACCGTTTGCTCCAGATTTTTGATATTGCTTAGCATAATTCGCTTCACCATCTTGAGTTACATGAGCTTCATTATTGTCATAATATTGCTCTTGCATTGAAGTATTTTGCTTACCGCTTTGAGAAGCAGTAGCTACATTATCTTCAGCATAACCAGTCCCAACAATTTGTTGAGCATAATTTTTATACCCCATCTGAGTAACCTCTCCGGTATTTCTATCACCGTTTTGATCAATATTTGATTCATTTTTAGTTCCTCTCTGGTATACAGAAGCTTTATTTTCATGTCCGCCATCTGCAAAATTCTTTCCATCTTGATCAACTGTAGATTTGTTTCCTAAACCAACCTGTAAAACTACTCCTGAATTATCTGTACCAGTTTGATTAAGTTTGTTTGTGTTAACCTTTGTACCTCTATCATCTAAGTCTGGCCCTGTTGGTTTAACGTTACAGTCTAAACATTTAACTGGTCTTGCATTAGGTGCTTGCTTAGCTTTTTTTGCTTTAGCTGGTTCCTGAGCATAAATAGCCCCAGAAACTAAAAAAGCTAATAGTATTATTAATTTTTTCATGATAAATAATTTTAAAATACGTTTAATTAATTTCTAGCATACCATAAAAACATAAACGTTTTCACGCTTATTAATAGGGCACACAATAAAATGTAAGGGTAAAATAAAATTACTAGGGTAAAATGTAATGACTAAGGAGTGTCATCTTTTCCATTTTCATCAATCATATAAAGATTGTAGTAGAACTATATATAGTTAGCTTGTTTAAACGTAGCTAAATTACAAAAAAAAAAATCTGATTTATGTTAAAAATTAATTCACTAACGAAAACAAAGAAGCAAAAAAAACACTGAAAGTCAATGTTTTTAGTACCTTTAAATATAATTTACACTTCTAAAAATCATCAAGAAAAGGGGTTTTCCCCTTTTTTATTAAAGAAATATCTTTAGTAAAAAAGAGTGCTTGTTACCTAGTAAACAGAAGCTCTCTATACTTAGTTAGCGGCCATAAATTATCATCAACCATTAATTCTAACTTATCGCAATGATATCTGATTTCATCAAAAAATGGCTTTACTTTATTGCAATAAGCATCAGCATTTTTTTGTCCTGACAACTTATTAGCTTTTTTGCGTTCATTAGTCATTTTCTCAACTTTAGAATTGATCTCAGCAATATGGCCAGATATTTTCTGAATTAAATCGATTTGTTCTTTAGCATATTGCTCAAATCCTTTATCAAAAATTTCTTTTAATCCTTTTACATTTTCAATTAATGTATTCTGATATTGAATTGCTGTTGGTATCACATGATTTCTCGCTACATCAGCCAAAACTCTACTTTCAATCTGAATATGCTTAGAATACTCTTCTAACTCAATTTCATGACGTGCTTCTACCTCAACTTTATTCATCACATTCATTTCTTCAAAAAGCGAAATCGATTTTTTAGAAATTTTAGCCTTCAAAGCTTCAGGTGTTGTTTTATTATTACTCAATCCTCTTTTTACAGCTTCTTTCTCCCAAGCCTCTCCATACCCATCACCTTCAAATCGTATTTTTTTTGAAGCTTTAATATACTCTCTTAACACATTAAAAACAGCTTCATCTTTCTTCAAATTTTTAGCATCAACCAATTCATCAACTTCAATTTTAAATTCTTTTAATTGCTTTGCTATAATGGTATTTAAAACTGTCATTGGACCTGCACAATTAGACCAAGAACCTACCGCACGTAACTCAAATTTATTTCCTGTAAATGCAAAAGGTGATGTTCTGTTTCTATCTGTATTATCTAATAAAATCTCTGGAATTTTTCCAACTATGTTTAATTTTAAATCTGTTTTCTCTTTTGGAGATAGTTTTCCTTTGGTTACATTTTCTAGCTCATCTAAAACAGCTGATAATTGCGAACCTATAAAAACCGAAATAATTGCTGGTGGAGCTTCGTTAGCTCCTAAACGATGATCATTACTAGCACTTGCAATAGAAGCCCTTATTAACTCTTCATAATCGTGAACAGCTTTAATTGTGTTCACAAAGAATGTTAAGAATTGTAAATTCTTCATTGGCGTTTTTCCTGGACTTAATAAATTAACTCCTGTATTAGTAGACAAGCTCCAATTATTATGCTTCCCTGATCCGTTTATTCCTTCAAACGGTTTTTCGTGAAACAACACTTTAAATTGATGACGTTGTGATACTTTTTCCATCACGTCCATTAATAATGAATTATGATCTACAGCTAAATTAGCCTCTTCGAAAATAGGTGCTAATTCAAACTGATTCGGAGCTACTTCGTTATGACGCGTTTTTACAGGAACCCCTAACAACATACATTCTTGCTCTAAATCTCGCATAAAACTCATTACTCTTGTAGGAATCGACCCAAAATAATGATCATCTAATTGTTGTCCTTTTGCTGGAGAATGTCCTAATAAAGTTCTACCAGTCATCATTAAATCTGGACGAGCAGAGACCAAAGCTGTATCAATTAAAAAATATTCTTGTTCCCAGCCTAAGGTTGCATTAACCTTTGAAACATTTTTATCAAAATATTTACAAACCGCAGTTGCGGCAGTATCTACAGCCTGCAAAGCTCTTAACAACGGAGCTTTATTATCTAAAGCTTCACCCGTATATGCCACAAAAACAGTTGGAATACATAAAGTAGTACCATATATAAATGCTGGTGATGTTGGATCCCAAGCTGTATAACCTCTTGCCTCGAATGTATTTCTAATTCCTCCGTGTGGAAAGCTAGAAGCATCTGGTTCTTGCTGTACTAATTGACTACCATCAAAACGCTCCATTGCCCCTCCATCATCTATAGTTTCAAAAAAAGCATCATGTTTTTCTGCAGTTGCTCCTGTTAGCGGTTGAAACCAATGGGTGTAATGTGTTGCTCCTTTAGATAATGCCCAGTCTTTCATACTCACAGCAATCTGATCTGCAATTTTTCGATCTATTTTAGTTCCAAATTCAATTGCATCCATTACACTCTGAAAAGCTTCCTTTGTCATATACTGACGCATCGCTTGTTTGTTAAAAACGTTATTTCCAAATAACTCAGAACGTCTTCCTTTCTCCTCTATAAGAACTGGATTTCTATGTAACGTTTCTTGTAATGCATTAAATCTTAAAGTTGACATTATATATATATGGTAAAAATTCAAGGTCAAAAATACAAAACTTTAACTAAATCATAAATACCCCTAAAAAAATAGGGGTAAGATTAACTTAAAGTTAAATTTTAAACTTTTACCCCTAAAAATTTTGACACAAAACATAAAATATCCATTTTTGCACTGTATTTAATCTAAACACAATAACAAATTAAAAATCATGAGTAGATCTAAATTAGAATACATTTGGTTAGATGGTTACTATCCAACTCAAAACATGAGAAGTAAAACTAAAGTAGTTGCTGACTTTAGCGGAAAACTAGAAGATTGCCCTGTTTGGTCATTTGATGGTTCATCAACTAGACAAGCTGAAGGAGGAGATTCTGATTGCTTATTAAAACCTGTAGCTATTTACCCAGATCCTGAAAGAAGAGATGGATACTTAGTAATGACTGAAGTTTTAAATGCAGACGGAACACCACACGCATCAAACGGAAGAGCTGGTATTGATGATGATGATAACGATTTTTGGTTTGGTTTTGAACAAGAGTACTTTATTATGGACAGATCAACTTTATTACCTTTAGGATTTCCTGTAGGTGGTTATCCTGCTCCACAAGGAATGTACTACTGTTCTGTTGGAGGAAGAAATACACACGGAAGAAATTTAGTTGAAGAGCACGCTGATTTATGTATTGATGCTGGATTAATTTTTGAAGGAATCAATCAAGAAGTTGCTTCTGGACAATGGGAGTTCCAATTATTTGCAAAAGGAGCAAAAAAAGCTGGAGATGAAATTTGGGTAGCTCGTTATTTATTAGACAGATTAACTGAAAAATACGGATACTACATTGAATACCACCCAAAACCATTAGGAGACACTGACTGGAACGGTTCTGGTATGCACGCAAATTTCTCAAATACAACTTTAAGAACTTGTGGCTCTAAAGAAACTTACGAGAAAATATGTGAGTCTTTTAGACCTGTAGTAAAAGAACATATTGCTGTTTACGGAGAGTTTAACGATCAACGTTTAACTGGTAAACACGAAACAGCTTCTATTAACGATTTTAGTTACGGAGTTTCTGATAGAGGAGCATCTATCCGTATACCTATTATCACAGTAGAACAAGGATGGAAAGGTTGGTTAGAAGACCGTCGTCCTGCATCAAACGCGGATCCATACAAGGTTGCTGGTCGAATTATTGAGACCGTTAAAAGCGCCAATATAGATTAATACACACAACAACACAACTGAAAAAGCCGCTTAACTGCGGCTTTTTTTATTTTTAAAATCAACAATAGATAATTATGAAATTGTTAGATAAATGAAAGCCACATAAGCTCCCAACAAAATTATTCCGTCTTTCCAATTTAAACGTAATTTTTTTGGAAAGAACACTAAAGGAAGTACTATAAATGAAATTGCCAACATCCAATAAATATCATTATTTATCAAACTAATATCTTTAACCTGAACAGTCACAGGCGTAATCATAGAAGTAATTCCTAAAACTGCCAAAATATTAAACACATTAGAACCTATTAAATTTCCTAACGAAATTGCTTTTTCTTTTTTCATTACCGCAATAATTGAAGCCGCTAACTCAGGAATACTTGTCCCAACAGAAACTACGGTTACACCTATAACCGCATCACTTACTCCAAAATTCTCTGCCATTGTTTTAGCCCCATCAACCAACAATTCAGATCCTGCCCATAAGCCAAAACCTCCAATCGCTAAAAACAATACTATTTTATGCAATGGCAATTCTTCATCGTCTTCAGGCATTTCATCCACAACTGCTGTTTTTTGAAAGCGCAATAAATAAACTAAAAAAGCTATTAACATAGTAAACATTATCGCTCCTTCATAAAATTGAATCATTCTATCATTTACTATAAAAAAATACAGCAATACAGAAGCAATCATCATAACTGGCCAATCTGTCTTATAAAAACTTTTTTCAACTTCAATAGTTGAAAGAATAACTGTAATTCCTAAAACCAATCCTAAATTAGCAATATTAGAACCTATTACGTTACCAACTGCTAAACCTGTAGCCCCATCTAAAGCAGATTTTACACTCACTATTAATTCTGGAGCCGAAGTAGCAAAAGACACCACCGTCATTCCAATTACAATTTTCGGAATATTTAATTTTAACGACAATCCAACTGCTGCCTTTAAAAGCCAATTACCTCCAAGTACCAACAACACTAATCCTAAAACGATATACAGAATACTCATAAAATATTTTTATGCTGCGAAGATAGCTTTTTTAACATATTTATTTTTTCTAAAAAAGATACTAAAAAACGTTTAGAAAAAACATGATAATTATCAGCATAACAAGTTTTACAAAAAATCAAACTACCTTTTTTCACCACCAAAAACACACAATTTCCTTTACTTTTTAAAACAATCAAAAAAAACTCCTTTATTTTATAACACATTTAAACACCAAATAATTAATATCATTACATATTTAAATCTATTTAAAGAAGTCTATATTTCATATTAAAACAATAAATACTTTTTTAACTTCATATGTAAATTCAATTAAATTAAATTGATATAAACTATTTGGCGAGATGGTTTGAAACCTCATATATTGAAAAAACAATTCCGGAATCAACTAATATTCACTAATTAAAAACACTAAAAACTAATGATTGCTATCGCACTAAAATTAATTATTATTGCAGCCAAAATTGCTATTACTATTACACAACAATTATTTTAATCAACTATTTAAAAAAATTACACTATGCTAACATTTATCGGAATTTTATTAGTCGTTATAGGACTAACAACCATTGTATTAAATTCAATTATTAAAAACAATAAAGTTTTAAACTGGTTCACCCTGCAAAGAAGTATCCAATTTACCATCTTAGGAGTTTTAATGAGTATTATCACAGGAATGTTCTTTTACGCAGATGCAGGTACCGCTTATGCCGTACAGTACGTGTCTGGTGGAGATAAGATGATCACCACTCAAGGATTAAAGCTGAAATGGTGGGGACGAATCATTCCATTATCATATGAAATATCAATCAAAGATATTATTGTTGATGATGAAAGTGAACTACCTAAAAGTGGACAAGGAATGTACAATAGAAAATCTCAAAAATGGGAATTCAGTGACGCTATTAAAGCAGAAATCAGTACTTCTGTAATTGTTGGAGTTAACATTAATGACGAAGAAATTTTCTTGAACATGGCAGACAGAAACAGAAGTGAATCTAAATTGATTTATGGCAGGGTTTTACCAAATATTGATGCTGCTATCAAAAACACCTGTAAGCTAATGGATGCTCAAGATTATATCTCTGGACAAGCATCTGATTTTGATAGATACTTTAGAGATCAATTAGAAAACGGAATGTATCAAGTTGAGCAATACTATGAGTCTGAAAACATTAATGAAGTTGTTGGAGATACCACAACAGTTAGAAAAATTAACGTTGGAAAATCTAGCAAACAAAAGAAATTTAGAATAAAAAGAAACTCAGATGGAAGTATTATTAGAGACAATTCTAACACCTTAAAACAATATGGCTTAAAGATTTACCAAGCTCAAGTTACTGGAATCGATTGGGAAGAATCTTTTGATGAAAGATTAGACTTACAAAAGAATGAAGTTGCACAAACTCAGTTAGAAAAACAACAAGCTGAACGTGAATATTATAGAGCTAAGAAAGAAGTTGCAAAGGGTGAATCTGAAAAAGCAAAAGAACGTGCTCGTTTAGAAAAAGCGCAAATACAACAAACAATTGCTGCTGAAACGGAAGCTAAAGTTGCTGAATTCAATTTAATTAAAGAGAAAAAGCAATTTGAAGTTGAGCAATACAAAGCAAAAAGTAAAAAAGTTGCTGCTGACGCTCAATACTATGAAAATGCAAAACTAGTAAGCGCTGGTTTAACACCTCAAGAAAAAGCTGAATGGGAATACAAAACTGCTGTGGGTGTTGCGCAACAAATTAAAGACCTTCAATTACCATCAACCTATATTGAAGGAAGTAAAAACGGAAATAGTGGAAATTTACTGCAATCTTTAATTGGTGCTGAGCTTGCAAAAAAAATGATGGAAAATAAAAAGTAACCCTAACCAACTACAAAGAGTGAAGCTTTAAAAGAGCTTCACTCTTATTAACAAATTATTTTTCAGTATTTTTGATATAGAATCAACTTATAATGAAAAAACAATTATTTAAAGTTTTAGCCAAACTAAACAAGACCTTATTACCTTCTTTTACAAAAAAAGAATTGGATATCTCTAAAGCATCAAAATTTCAATTAGCAATTATTGGGTGGCGTGCTTTTGTAACAATAAACTCGTTGGATTAAAATTTTATTATTATGACTGATTACACTAAGTTTTTTACTGGGACTTCTATTTTTGTTGATAGGCTAGATTACCTACTAAAAGAGGTAAGTATTCCTACTTTAATAAAGAATCATCATAAATCTGCCATATTAAGTGGATTTGGACAATCAATGGACTCAGTTGAATTATTTATCTATACATCTGATATTGAAAAAGCTACACCAATATTAGAAAATTTTAAAAAAGAAATTTCAGAATAATTTTTCAGAACTAAAAAACATTCCTATATTTGCACCCGCAAAACGGCCTCGTGGCGCAACTGAATAGCGCACTTGATTACGGCTCAAGAGGTTACAGGTTTGAATCCTGTCGAGGTCACAACTTTTTTACAAAAAAAACCCTAAGTAACTGATACTTAGGGTTTTTTATTGCTCAAAATAGAGGTCATGCGCTACAACACCACGAAAACACAATCAACTGTTTTTCAACAAATTAAAGATTCAACAAACAATAAAAAAGCGATTTATTACCCAAAAACTTCCCAATAAAAAGTTTACTTTTTTTTCAATATTCTTATCATAATATTTTTTGAAAAAAATTAAAAACTACAGTTATTTTAAAATCTCTATTTTTGACTCATGGAACCAGCAAACCCAATATTCGTATTAACTCTACTAGTTTTAGGATTTTCATCTATGATTATCACTATTACTGGAATTATTAAAATTCTAAAAAATGATTTTAAAGGTGAAAAAGTAACTTGGATTCTCATTCTCATGATTGCTTTTATTGGTCCTATTCTTTATTTACTAAAAGGAAGAAAATTAATTGTAAAAAAGAATAAAGCTGTTTAACTACCGATTTATCTATACTTGAATCATGAATTCATCTAAAGCCATTAAATTTTTATTAGCCTTAATTATCACTTTATCCAGCATTACTTTTTTGTTTCTTTTCATAAAGCAATATTTAAGTAATGAATTAAGCGCAATTATAGTCTTATTGTTAACTCTTACTATATTCAAGAAACTTGCAGGTAAAATTTAAAACCTACTCAATTTTTTGCTCTATGCTAGAAATAAAATCTATTATCATAACTATAGTTGTTTTTATTATTGCATTTTTACTGACCGATCTACTAAAAAAGAAGAGAGACAATTATTAACTACATTTTTTTTTATATTTAACTCATGGATAACCTTCTTGATTTTATTTATAATATTTTAGACTTCTTTTTTTCGCCACCTGAATCTTTACCCAGAAAAAAGAAGAAACGCAAAAATTGATTACACTTATTTTGAAAAAAACCAAACCCTGCTTCCCAACCACTTCCCGAAATAAAACTTAAACAACTAATAAACAGATGATTAATCCAATCAAAATAGTACTATCGAGGTCACAAAAGCTTATCTTAATTGATGATCTTTTTTCATATATAAATATAGAAAAACAACCTCTTCCAATCACTTTAACAGACTTTTACTTTTTACACAATTGAAAAATCTAAAGTTATTTTTACGGCTTTCACTTACTTATTTTACGGTTTTTTAAACCTACTTCACCAATTAACTACTTAATATTGAAAAAACTTAAAAACTATAAATTATGTTAGAAAACATTTCAAGCTTAGGAACAGTTTTATGCAAAACTGAACAAGAAATCATTAATGGTGGCGGATACGGTAAAGTTACTTGCGCTGATGGCTCTTCATTTAGTGCAACTGCAGAATCAATGGACTCAGTAGTTACTGGTGGTGATCGTTGGTGTCGTGATCGTGGGGGGGCTAGTAATTATCTATATGTAGGTGAATTACAATAACCTCAAATCATTTTATTGAAATAAAAAGCTCATCTTAATTGATGAGCTTTTTTTATTTCTACAACAATACATGTTTCATATAATAGAAAAGACCTTGAAACTTAATCCAAGGCCTTTCCGTCTAACCAAACTTAGTATAAAAACTAACTACTACTATTTTAATCTCTTAAAATAAAGCTCCTCTTTTCGTATCACATTCTACTTACTAGGAGAAGCTTATATATTCACTTTAAGGGTAATTCTCTTATTTAATTAGCAAACATTTAAAACTCTTATTGTTCGCTTACATTATTATGACACCATTTTTTTTAATCGGTCACATAAAAACAAAAAAAAACTCAAAAAAAGTTATTTTTTGAGTTTTTTAATATAAATATTTTCTTAAAAAAATTCGGTGTTCTGGTATTGACTTATCATAACTCTCTACCAAAAGCTCTAGTATTTCTGGGGGGTTCACCCCTATTTCTTTTTTTGACTTGTATTTTGAAACATACAAATTAAAATCATCATTATTTTTTTCAAAAATTAAAAAATGTTGCTCATTTAAAACTGAAAAACAAATTTGGTCTCCTGAAAAAGCACCCGATTCATCTTTTTTAAATTCAGAAAAACCGTAATATCTAAAAACGTTTTCCATATTAAACGATCTCAGCAGATAAACCTAATTGTAATAACTTAGAACATTTAGGCTCTAAATCTTTATACTCTCCTGTTTTTACAGCACATTTACCTTTATAATGCACCAAAATAGTACACTGCTCAGCTTGTTCTAATGTATGATCACAAACACTTACCAAACTATCAATTACAAAATCAAACGTATTTACATCATCATTATGTAAAACAATTTCATACTTTCTTGTTTCTTGAATCAAAACATCTAGCTCTTCCTGTATTTTTTCAATCGTACTCATTTACTCTATTTTTGATATTGCAAAGCTACCCAATTATTTCTTTCGATGGTTTTATTTAATGTTAAACCATATTTCGACACTTCTGCATCTATAATTGGAATGTCTTCACTATAAAATCCACTTAATAATAAAACTCCGTTTTCATTTAAGCAACTTGTATAAATACTCATATCACCTAACAAAATATTTCGATTAATATTTGCGATGATTATATCGTATTTTTTATCTTTTAAAAGTGAAGATTCACCTTCGTATACTGATATATTTTTACAATTATTTCTCTGAACATTTTCTACCGAATTTTCATAACACCAAGCATCAATATCAATAGCATCGATAGGATTTGCTCCTTTCATTTCAGCAAAAATTGCTAAAATTCCAGTTCCACACCCCATATCTAACACCTTTTTATTCTCAACATCTAAATTAATTAAATGCTGCACCATCATATGTGTAGTCTCGTGATGACCTGTACCAAAACTCATTTTTGGCTCTATTACGATATCGTATTTTAAATTCGGGTTTTCATGAAAAGGCGCTCTTATACTTACTAAATCATCAACTTGAATTGGGTTAAAATTCTTTTCCCATTCAGCATTCCAATTGGTTTGCTCGATCTCTTTATGAGTGAAATCAATTTTAAATTCTTCTGATTTTAAAGCAAAAACATTTGCTAAAACGTCTTGACTCCAATCTTGTTTCTGAATATAAGCAGTAACTCCATTATCATTTTCCACAAAGCTTTCAAAACCTACCATACCTAACTCTGCAATTAAAATTTCGGTTGCTGGTTCTTTTGGACTTACCTCGAAATTATATTCTATATAAATATTATCCATTAAATTGATTTAATAATCGCTAAAAAATCTTCAGCCTTTAAAGCTGCCCCACCTATTAAACCTCCATCAACATCTTGCTTAGAAAAAATTTCTTTTGCGTTTGCTGGTTTTACGCTACCTCCGTATAAAATTGAAATTTCATTAGCCACAGTAGCTCCATACTCTTTAGTCATGATTTCTCTAACAAATGCATGCATTTCTTGCGCCTGCTCTGGAGAAGCGGTTTCTCCTGTTCCTATTGCCCAAACTGGTTCATAAGCTAAAACAATTTTAGAAAAGTCTTCTTTTTTAAGATGAAACAGTCCTTTTTTCAACTGACTTTCAACAACATTAAAATGATTACCCGACTTTCTATCTTCTAATAATTCTCCGAAACAAAAAATAATTTCTAAATTATTCTCTAACGCAGCATCAACTTTTTCAGCTAATAATGCATCAGACTCTCCAAAATATTCTCTCCTTTCAGAATGCCCTAGAATAACAATATCCACTCCTATATCAGTTAACATATCAGCCGACACCTCTCCTGTAAATGCACCGCTTTTTGACTGATGCATATTCTGAGCCGCAACTTCTATACTCGACTTTTTAGTTCTTTTTATTGCAGTATTTAAATTAACAAAACTAGGAGCTATAATCACCCTAGTATTATCATTTAAACCATCTTTTACTCCTTTCTTAATTCCTTTAATAAGCTTTTTAGCTTCATCAAGGTTTTTATTCATCTTCCAGTTACCTGCAACGATTTTTTGTCTCACTATATTTTATTTTTGATTTTATTATTCTTTTAATGCAGCAGCAATTCTTGGATCTCCTGGTTCGGTTGCACTTGCCAACGAAACAATACCCAATTCATTAACTACCATATAACTTGGAATATCTTTAATTCCTAAGCTAGAAGCAAAACCTCCTTTTAGAGCTGTTGGTAAGAAATAATGTTGTCCTTCTATATTAAAGAATCTTTCAATTCCTTTTTTCCATTGTGGAATTGTTTTATCTATTGATAAAAAGATAAAAACCACATCTGGATTCTCTGCTTTTAATTTTTTAACTGTTGGTATTCCTGAAATACATTCACTACACCATGAAGCACAAACTTCAATCATCATCTTTTTCCCTTTATTCTTTTCAAGAATCCCTTTAAATGTCGTTGGGCTTTCATCAATGGTTAAAAACTGTTCATTTAAAGCTTCTAATGGAAAAGCTGATGGTTTTTCTGTGTTACAAGACACTAAAAAAACGAATACTAATGCATAAATTACTCTTTTCATCTAAATGTTATTTAAGGGATTAAATAATTTTATAGCTAAAATACGTTATTTTTTTTCTAAGCTATTGATAATTGATTCATCGGTTGCTTTTGTTGCGTTAAATACAACGATTTTTCCTTGTTCATCTATAACCAAATAACGAGGAATCCAATTTAAGCCTAAAAAATTACCAAAAGCACCTTTCCATCCTGATTGCATAAAATAATGCTGTCCTTTTATTTTTAATCGCTCAACTCCAGCTTTCCATGATTCTAAATCTCTATCTAGCGACAAAAACACATAACTGATTTCTGGGTTTTCTTCTTGTATCTTTTTTACATCTGGTAAACTTTGTAAACAATCGGTACACCAAGACGCCCAAACATCAATTAAAATTTTCTTTCCCTTATTTTCACTTAAAATTTCACTGAATGTAGTTTCATCATTATTCATGGAAATAAAAACATCATTTAATGCTTCTTTTGAAAACTCAGTTTCATTTTTAACTGAACAATTCAATAATAACAATCCTACAAATAATACTATTACACTTTTTTTCATCTTTTAATCTATCTTGTTTTTTAACCTATCTGAAACACTTGATGATTTATAAAGTAAAATTTTTCCGTTTTTATCTAAAATCAAAAACCTTGGGATTGTTTTTAGTTTTAAAAATTCTCCCAACTGACCTTTTCCTTTCTTTGGAATATAATAATGATTTCCTTTTACTTTAATATCTTCAAGTCCTCTTTTCCAGTCGTGATAAGAGTGATCTACTGACAAAAAAATGTAGTTTATTTCTGAGTTTTCTTTTTGAAAAGCAATTACATCATCAAAACTATCTTGACTTACCGGGCAGTAGGTAGCAAATATTTGAATAAAAGTTTTCTTACCTTTATTATTTTTTAAAATTTCACTTAAAGTAATAGGCTCTCTATTTAACGTTAACAATTCTTCGTTTAAAGCTTCAGAATTAAAATTCTTAGGCTGAAAAACCGCACAACTACTTAACAATATTACTCCAACAAAAAACAATAAAAATCTCATATTAACTTAATCTTATTCTCGGGTCTAACCAACTATAAATTACATCAACTAAAATATTAATTATAATAAACAGTGTTGCTACAACTAATACAGAACCCATAATTACAGGTAAATCGAGCGTATTTAATGAATTTACAATCTCTTTACCTAATCCGTTCCAATTAAAAATATATTCCACAAAAACCGCACCAGCTAACATAGAAGCAAACCAACCTGAAATTGCCGTTACAACTGGATTTAAAGAGTTTTTTAAGGCGTGCTTTTTAATTACCTGATACATGGTTAATCCTTTTGCTTTTGCAGTACGAATATAATCTTGACTCATGGTTTCTAATAACGAGTTTCTCATTAACTGAATTACTACTGCTAAAGGGCGGATACCTAAGACTATTGCTGGTAGTAATAAGTTTTTCCACTGTATATGCATTCCTTCTCCAAAATCATGAACTTCATATAAACTTCCCGTCATTTCTAACCCCGTGTACTCATGCAATACAAAACCAAAAAACCAAGCAAACAATATTGCTGAAAAGAAAGACGGCACACTCATTCCTAAAGTACTTATCACCGCTATAATTCTATCGAAAAAAGTATCTTTATATAATGCTGATAAAACTCCTAAAACGATTCCCAATGCTAACGCTATAACAATAGCTAAAATTGCTAAAACAGCTGTATTGGGTAATGTTTCAGCTATAACTTCTGATACATTTTTTCCGTTTTTCTGAAAGGATTCACGCAAATATGGATACTTAAAAACTACTGAAGTGCTTCCAATATCAAATCTTTTTTGGTATTGATATTTTTCATCAGACAAATACGTGTAATCGTTTTTATTGTCACTATGAAATGATACCGGAGACACATCATTTAAATAGTATAAATACTGTGTAAATACTGGCTTATCAAAACCATACTTCTTTCTAATATTTTGTAACTGCTCAGTATCTTCTCGTTGATCTAACATCATTCTTGCAGGATCTCCAGGCAGCACATTAAATAAAAAGAAAATAACTGTAACCACTCCGAAAAGGGTTAAAAATCCGTAGAAAATTTTGTTGATTATATATTGAAACATTGATAACAAAGATAATAGAAAGTGTTAAAAAAGTGTACTTTTGTATAACTTTTACAACAACACATGACAACACAACAATTAGTTAACGAAATTCGAAAAAAGAAATCGTTTTTATGCATCGGCTTAGATGTTGATTTAACTAAAATACCGCAACACTTACTAAAAGAAGAAGATCCAATATTCGCTTTCAACAAAGAAATTATTGACGCAACACATCATCTTTGCGTAGCTTATAAACCGAATACTGCTTTTTATGAAGCCTACGGTTTAAAAGGATGGAAAGCTCTTGAAAAAACAATTAATTATATTAACGAAAAACATCCTGAAATTTTCACAATTGCAGATGCTAAACGTGGTGATATAGGAAATACCTCAACCATGTATGCTAAAGCTTTTTTTGAAGATTTATCTTTTGATAGCGTTACTGTTGCTCCGTATATGGGTAAGGATTCTGTTGAGCCTTTTTTAGCTTTTGAAAATAAACATACCATTATGTTAGCTTTAACTTCTAACCAAGGTGCTTTTGACTTCCAGACAAAAACTATTGAAGGTAAAGAGTTATATAAACAAGTTTTAGAAACTTCTAAATCTTGGAAAAACTCAGAAAACCTAATGTATGTAGTCGGAGCTACCAAGGCCGAATATTTTAGTGAAATCAGAAAAATAATTCCAAACTCTTTTTTATTAGTCCCTGGAGTTGGAGCTCAAGGAGGTAATTTACAAGAGGTTTGTAAATACGGTTTATCTGAAAACATCGGTTTATTAATCAATTCTTCTCGTGGAATTATCTACGCTTCTAACAAAAATGATTTTGCTGCTGCAGCTGCTAAAAAAGCAGAAGAATTACAGAATCAGATGGCAGAAATCTTAAATTAAAATATGCAATTCAAAGACCAAATAAATCGAGTTTTTGAATTACCTAAAACTCCAAAAAGAATTATTTCATTAGTTCCAAGTCAAACTGAATTATTAGTTGACTTAGGATTAGAAAATTCTATTGTGGGAGTTACTAAGTTTTGTATTCACCCATTAGGTTTAAAAAAAACAAAGACTATTGTTGGAGGTACAAAAACAATTAATATCGAAAAGATAAAATCTTTAAATCCTGATATTATTCTTTGCAACAAGGAAGAAAACACCAAAGAAATTGTTAAAGCTTGCGAACAAATTGCTCCAACACATGTTTCAGATATTTATGATCTCAAAGACGCTAAAGAACTCATAAATCAATATGGAGAAATACTTTCTTGTGAAACATCTGCTTTAAAAATCAATGAGGAATTAGAATATAAAATAAACGATTTTAAACAATTTATTAAGAATCAAAAAACAATAAAAGTTGCTTATTTTATTTGGAGAAGCCCATGGATGGTTGCTGCTAATAGTACTTTTATAAATCACTTACTTCAGTTAAATAATTTTAAAAATATTTATGCTAACAAAGAGCGATATCCTGAAGTTGATATTGAAATAATGACACAAGAAAGTAAACCTGAATTGATTTTACTCTCTTCAGAACCCTATCCTTTCAAAGAAATTCATATCCAAGAAATACAAAAGCACAACCCTAACTCTAAAATATTGTTAGTTGATGGTGAATTGTTTTCCTGGTACGGAAGTAGATTGCTAAAAGCTTTTGATTATTTTAAAGAATTACGCAATAGAATTTGAAATATCTTTATCTAAATATTTTAGTCTGTTAATTTTTTCTAACACTTTCATTGCTTTAAATGCTGAGCGATCACTCTTACATTCATCAACATACTTATAATCATTCGCTCTTTCAACCAACTTACGATATCTCTCCTCTAGATGATTTTTATATCTATGTAGTTGATTAATTCGTGTCATTTTCACTTTGGTTAAACGGACTATAAATATACACAATTATTTGATTTTCAGAAACATAAAATCAACTCAAATTGTATTTTAAGTGTTTTTCCTATCTATAACAAAAAAGGCTCACTAAACAGCGAGCCTTTTTCGTTAATATAATTTATTTTTATCTGCCGTCTTGCAAAGCAAAAACTCTACGCAATAAATCAGTATTTCTTAAACCTACTTTTTCACGAATTCCTTTTTCTTCAACAGCAATCATAGTAAAAACTCCCTTTAACGCCTCTGTAGTTACATAATCTGTTAAATCTGGATTTACTTTATTTACAAAAGGAATACTATTGTATTTATTAATTAAGTTAGACCATACTTGATCAGCTCCTACTTTAGCAAATGAGTTTTTTATTACTGGATTAAACTTGCCATATAAAGCGGCATTTGTTTTTCCTTGCAAATAAGAAGTCGCTGCGTTTTGCTCGCCTAATAAAATGTTTTTAGCATCGTTAAAAGTAATTCCTTTTACAGCATCCACAAAAATAGGAGTCGCTGTTTTTACAGCATCTTCCGCAGTTCTGTTAATTGCTCTTAAACCTTCGTCAGCTAAACTACTTAAACCTATTTTACGCAAAGCGTTATCTACAGTTTGTAACTCTTTTGGCAACAATATCTTCACCAAATCATTTTTATAAAAACCGTCTTTAGCAGTTAATTTGGTTACCTGATTTTGTATTCCATTATCTAATGCTTGACGCAAACCTCCTCCGATTTGATCTTGTGTTAAAACTCCACCTGTTGGTAATTGATTTACTACTTTTTGTAATTCAGCACATCCAGTTAATAGAACTACAAATGCTAATGCTATAATTTTTTTCATTTTGTTTGATTTATACTTTTTAGAAACAATTAATTAATAATTGTCACATTATTTAAAACTATCTGTGTTTTTATCATATCCATACGGACAATGTTTACATCCACTTTTACAACAATAACCTCGTCTTAAATGGTAAGCTTCTTTAAAAACCCTATACCCATCTTCGTTTACATAATACTCATCTGGAGTAGGTTTTAAAATTTTATTTCTCATACTACAAATATCATAAAAAAAGATACGCTAATCAGATTTTTCTAATTTCTGATAAACGTATCTTCTTATCTAAATAAATAATCACTTATTTTTTATCTCTTCCTGGAGGGTACTTTGCCATTATTTCTCCTACAAACTCCTTAATTCGAGCTTCTCTTTTCTCAACATTACTCATTTTTAAAGCTCCTGTACCAATACCTTGCCATATCAACTCTTTATTTTTAGCATCAATGATATCCAAGAATAAAGTTCCTTCAGTATATTGATTAACATTTAAACGATTGGCTCCGTTCCACATCCAAGGGTTCCATCCCCAACCATAACCGTAGCCCCAGTTGTTATCGGTGATATTAACACGCTCTCTACTCTTTGTAAAAAGACTTACTAAAACATCAGGGTTAGAAGACTTAGCCATTCCTTTCGCTAATAACTCAGCTTCAACTGCTCTCATTATTCGTTTTTTATCTAAATCAGAAATATTCGCTTTATCAATTCCTGTTTTGTAAAACGCAAATGTTTTGTATTGATTAAAATCTACTTTTGTATCATAATCTGTTGCAACTCTTACCGAGCTACAAGAAATCATTAACAAAGTAATAATTGGTAAAAAAAGTAATTTAGTTATTTTCATTTTCTTAGGATTTATACATTATCTAATAATGCATCATCCACTAAATTAGGAACTGTAACTTTTAATTTCTTTTCAGCTTTCATTGCTCTTTTAATAGCAAATACAGCTCCTTCATTTCTTGCCCAACTACGTCGTGAAATTCCGTTATTCACATCCCAGAAAAGCATTGATTTTAAGCGTCTTGATGCATCTTTAGAACCATCAAGAAGCATGCCAAATCCTCCATTAATAACTTCACCCCAACCTACTCCACCTCCGTTGTGGATTGAAACCCAAGTAGCTCCTCTAAAACTATCGCCAATTACATTGTGAATAGCCATATCAGCCGTATAACGAGAACCATCGTAAATATTTGAAGTCTCACGGTATGGAGAATCTGTACCAGATACGTCATGATGATCCCGACCTAATACCACATTACCAATCTTACCTTTTTTAATGGCCTTATTAAATGCTTCTGCAATTTTCATACGTCCTTCAGCATCTGCATATAAAATACGCGCTTGAGAACCTACTACTAATTTATTTTCTTGCGCTCCTTTAATCCACTGAATATTGTCAGCCATTTGTTGTTGAATCTCTTCTGGTGAATTCTTTTTTATTTTTTCTAATACTTTACAAGCTATGGCATCTGTTTTTGCTAAATCTTTTGGATCTCCTGAAGTACAAACCCAACGGAATGGTCCAAAGCCGTAATCGAAACACATTGGCCCCATGATATCTTGTACATAACTTGGGTATTTAAATTCTCTACCAATTGTAGGATTTTCAGCCATAACATCTGCACCTGCTCTACTTGCTTCTAATAAGAATGCATTTCCATAATCAAAGAAATACGTTCCTTTTGCTGTGTGTTTATTTATAGCTTTTGCATGACGCCTTAAAGTTTCTTGTACCTTTTCTTTAAACAGTTCTGGTTCATTTGCCATCATTTCATTGGCATCATCAAATGAAATATCTACAGGATAATATCCTCCAGCCCATGGATTGTGTAATGATGTTTGATCCGATCCTAAATCGATATGCACATTAGCTTCATCAAACTTCTCCCAAACCTCAACGATATTTCCTAAATAAGCGATTGAAACAGTTTCTTTATTTTCTTTCGCTGATTTTACTCGAGCAACTAATTCATCTAAGTCAGTAATTTTTTCATCTATCCAACCTTGCTCTAAACGAATTTGTGTAATCTTCGGATTTACCTCAGCACAAACCGTAATACAACCTGCAATGTTACCTGCTTTTGGTTGTGCACCGCTCATACCACCTAAACCAGCTGTTACAAATAAGTTTCCTTTAGGTTCTTTTTTAATTTTTCTGAATCCGTTTAAAACAGTAATTGTTGTTCCGTGTACAATTCCTTGTGGACCAATGTACATATAACTACCCGCAGTCATTTGACCGTATTGAGAAACTCCTAAAGCGTTCATTCTTTCCCAATCGTCTGGTTGCGAATAATTCGGAATTACCATTCCGTTTGTAACCACAACTCTTGGAGCATCTTTATGCGACGGAAATAACCCCATAGGATGTCCCGAATACATGGTTAACGTTTGTTTATCCGTCATTTCAGACAAATATTTCATCGTTAATAAATACTGCGCCCAATTAGAGAATACTGCTCCGTTTCCTCCATAAGTTATTAACTCATGTGGATGTTGAGCTACTGCATAATCTAAATTATTCTGAATCATCAACATGATTGATTTTGCTTGCTCAGACTTCCCTGGGTATTCTTTAATATCTCTTGCGTACATTTTATATGTAGGACGAAAACGGTACATATAAATTCTACCATAATCTTCTAATTCTTTAGCAAATTCTGGTAATAATACTTCATGATGTTTTTTATCAAAATAACGTAAGGCGTTTTTTAACGCTAGTTTTTTCTCTTCTGTAGTTAAAATCTCTTTACGTTTTGGCGCTCTATTTATCGACGAATCGTAAACTGGCATTTCTGGTAATTCGCTTGGGATCCCTTGTTTTATTTGCTCTTTAAATGTCATCATAATTTCCTTTTTAAGCTACTTTAAACTTTTGATTTTTAACCATATTTATCAATATATTAATATCATCTTTTAATACACGGTCGTCTTCTAACTTAGCTACTTTACTTCTAATTAATTTAAAGTTTTCTTCAATAATAGGAGAAAATGTATTTGGTCTTCTAAAATCCATTGCTTGTGCAGCGTACATAAACTCAATGGCTAATATTTTATCAATATTTCCTAAAATCTGATTGAATTTACGCCCAGAAATACTTCCCATAGAAACATGATCTTCTTGACCTAAAGATGTTGGAACACTATCTGCTGAAGGCGGGAAGCACAATGATTTATTTTCTGTTACTAATGCCGCTGTAGTGTATTGAGGAATCATAAATCCTGAATTTAATCCACCTGCTTCGGTTAACAATCTTGGTAACCCAAACTTTCCTTCTAACAATAAATAACAACGTCTGTCTGCAATATTTCCTAATTCTGATGCTGCAATTGAAGCATAATCTAAAGCCATTGCTAAAGGTTGTCCATGAAAGTTCCCTCCAGATATTGCTTCCGTTTCACTTAATACAATTGGGTTATCGGTAACAGAATTCATTTCTATTTCTGCTAACTCTTTTAAATGCGCGTAGGCGTTTCTTGAAGCTCCATGCACTTGCGGCATACAACGGATAGAATATGGATCTTGTACTCTAGGGAAACTTTTATCTTCTATATTTTGAGAATCTTTTAATAACATTCGCATACGCTCTGCTACTTTTAAGTTTCCTTTAAACGGACGAATTTTATGCAATTCTTCTTTAAATGGCGATACATTTCCTGAATAGCCTTCTAAAGTCATTGCTCCAGCAACATCTGCTAAATCTAACAGATACTCCATCTTTTTTAAACCTAAAATTGCATGAGCTAAAATAAACTGTGTTCCGTTTATTAAACCTAAACCTTCTTTTGCTTGTAAAACTAAAGGCTCTAAATTGTTTTTTTCTAATACTTCTTTTGCTGGTTTTATAGTATCTCCAACCCAAAACTCTCCTTCTCCTAACAAAGGTAAAAATAGATGGGATAATGGAGCTAAATCTCCAGAAGCTCCAACAGAACCTTGCTCTGGCACTATTGGCAACAAATCGTTTTCAATAAAATAAATAATACGTTCTATTAACTCTAAACGTACTCCTGAAAAGCCTTGACAAAGTGCATGCACTTTACAAATCATCATAATTTTAGATAACTTTTTATCAATAGGATTCCCTACACCAACAGCATGTGTAATTAACAAGTTTTCTTGTAATTTACTTGTCTCTTCAGGTGTAATTTGCACGTCACACAATGGTCCAAAACCTGTATTGATTCCGTAAACAGCAGCATCTGAATTTGCCATTACTTCTACTTTCTCCCTACATACATTCACTTTCTCTTGAGCTTCAGCAGTTATTTCTCCTTTTAAAGTTCCATCAGCAATCGCAATTACCTTATCAACCGTTAATTGATCTATTCCGTATTTAAACATGTCTATTATTTCATTTTTTACAAAGTTATTTTTATTTTTGATAACTAACAATATCATCATTATCAATAATTAATAACCATGAGTTATCAAATTGAATTGCGTCATTTCCGATATTTTTTAGCAGTAGCTGAAGATTTACACTTTAGAAAAGCTGCTGAACGGTTATTTATTTCTCAACCAGGATTAAGCCGACAAATCAAACAAATGGAAGATGATTTAGGTATTCAATTATTTGTTAGACACAATCGAAAAGTAGAATTAACTCCTGCTGGTTTATATCTTAAAAACGAACTTACTCGAAACTTAAAAAAGTTAGATAATATTTTAGATTACGCTAAATTATTACAAGAAGGAAAACAAGGAAGATTAGAGTTTGGCTATGTAGGTTCCGCTATGCAAGACATCATTCCTAATTTATTAATTCAATTTAAAAAAGAGCATCCAAATGCTCAGTTTGGGTTAAAAGAAATGGACAATCAAAAACAAATTAATAATTTATTATCTCATGATATTGACGTAGGATTTGTTCGCCTAGATCAAGTACCAAGAGGGTTAGCTATAAAACCTATTTTAAAGGAATCATTCTGTTTAGTTTTACCTAAAGATCATTTTATAAACTCATCATCCTTTAAAAGTTTAGAACAATTAAAAGATGAACCTTTTATCTTATTTGACCCATCATATAGCCCATCTTATTATGAAAAAATAATGCAAATTTTTAATGAACATAATTTTACTCCTATAGTTTCTCATAATACGATACATGCAGCTTCTATTTACAAACTTGTTGAAAATGGCTTTGGCTTATCCATTGTTCCTAAATCATTACAAAAAGGATATGACATGAATGTAAAATTTATAGAGCTTAACAACATACCACAAAAAACTACCTTATCAGTAGTTTGGGATAAGAATAATAGAAACCCGATATTAGCTTCTCTTTTAGAAAAAATCAATTCATAAAACACGCCATAAATAGCACTTAAATAGAAATGATTATTTTTACATCGTAGTTTTTATGATTTTAATTTCTAAACATATTGTTCCTAAAGGCTTTGTAGGCTTAACCTTATTCCCTTTTATCTTTTTAAAACGAAAAGATTTAAAACACAATGCGGAACTAATAAATCATGAAAAGATTCATTTAAAACAACAGCAAGAATTGTTGATCATATTCTTTTATCTTTTTTACGGACTTGAATGGTCTATTAAACTTATTAAATATAAAAATGGTTTTCTAGCATATAAAAACTTAAGCTTTGAGCGTGAAGCATATATGAATGAAAACAATCTATATTATTTAGAAAAGAGAAAATTTTGGGCTTTTCTTAACTATTTATAATCTCTAAAGAATTCTTATATCTTTTAAGAAATTCGTAAATTGCACACCCAATTTTCTTTAAAATTTACGAATGGAACAAATAGCACCTTATAAACCAAAACATAAAGTACGAATTGTAACTGCTGCATCTCTTTTTGATGGACACGATGCTGCCATTAACATAATGCGTAGAATTATACAATCTACTGGGGTTGAAGTTATTCACTTAGGACATGATAGAAGTGTTGAAGAAGTAGTAAACTGTGCAATTCAAGAAGATGCCAATGCTATTGCAATGACATCATACCAAGGTGGACACAACGAATATTTTAAATACATGTATGATCTTTTGAAAGAAAAAGGTGCAGAACATATTAAAATATTTGGTGGAGGTGGTGGAGTAATCCTTCCTGAAGAAATTAAGGAATTAATGGATTACGGTATTACACGTATTTACTCTCCAGATGATGGTCGTGAGTTAGGATTGCAAGGAATGATTAATGATTTGGTTCAAAAATCAGACTTTGCTATTGGTGATACGCTAAATGGAGAAGTTAACAAATTAGCTGATAAAGAAATTGGTAGTATTGCTAGAGTTATTTCTTCTGCAGAAAACTTCCCTGAAGTTGCAAAAGAAGCTTTAGACACTATTCATAAAAAAAATAAAGATTCTAAAACTCCTGTTTTAGGAATTACAGGTACAGGTGGTGCAGGGAAATCAAGTTTAGTTGACGAATTAGTACGTCGCTTTTTAATTGACTTTCCTAATAAAACAATCGGATTAATTTCTGTAGATCCATCAAAACGTAAAACTGGAGGTGCTTTATTAGGAGATCGTATTCGTATGAATGCTATTAATAATGAACGTGTATATATGCGCTCATTAGCTACTCGTCAATCTAATTTAGCTTTATCTAAATATGTAAATGAAGCTGTTGAAGTATTAAAAGCTGCTGAATTTGATTTAATTATTCTAGAAACTTCTGGTATTGGTCAATCTGATACTGAAATTATCGAACATTCAGATACTTCTTTATATGTGATGACTCCTGAATTTGGTGCCGCTACACAGTTAGAGAAAATCGACATGTTAGACTTTGCCGATTTAGTAGCCATTAACAAATTTGATAAAAGAGGAGCTTTAGATGCATTGCGTGATGTAAAGAAACAGTACATGCGTAACAATAATTTATGGGATGTTCATATGGATGACATGCCTGTATTTGGTACCATTGCTTCTCAATTTAACGATCCAGGAATGAACTCGCTTTACAAAGCGATTATGGATAAATTAGTTGAAAAAACTGGAGCTGATTTAGAGTCTACTTTTGAAATTACAAAAGAAATGTCTGAAAAGATATTTGTAATTCCTCCAGCAAGAACTCGTTATTTATCTGAAATTTCAGAAAACAATAGAGCTTATGATAAAAAAGTAGATTCCCAAGAAAAAGTAGCTCAAAAGTTATATGGAATTTATAAAACCATTGAAAGTGTATCTGAATCTACTATTAGTTTAGATAAATCGGGAATTGAAGAGAATTCTATTAATACTACTGAAGACAATAAAGACTTTTTAAAATTATTAATAGCTGAGTTTGACAGAGTAAAAATGGATTTAGACCCACATAACTGGGAAATCATTTTAAACTGGGAAACAAAAGTTAAAAAATATAAAGATCCTATATATACCTTTAAGGTTCGTGATAAAGAAATTAAGATTGAAACACATACAAAATCTTTATCGCACTCAGATATTCCTAAAGTAGCCTTACCAAAGTATAAAGCTTGGGGAGATTTATTACGTTGGAACTTACAAGAAAATGTTCCTGGAGAATTCCCATATACATCAGGCTTATATCCTTTTAAACGTACAGGTGAAGATCCAACAAGAATGTTTGCTGGAGAAGGTGGGCCAGAGCGTACCAACAGACGTTTTCACTACGTAAGTTTAGGTATGCCTGCTAAGCGTTTATCAACAGCTTTCGATTCTGTAACATTATATGGAAATGATCCTGGACATAGACCAGATATTTATGGTAAAATTGGTAACGCTGGAGTTTCTATTTGTTGTTTAGATGATGCTAAAAAACTATACTCTGGTTTTGATTTAAGTCACGCCATGACTTCAGTTTCCATGACCATTAATGGACCAGCACCTATGTTGTTAGGATTCTTTATGAATGCTGCTATCGATCAGAATTGTGAGAAATATATTAAAGAACATGGTTTAGAAGCTCAAGTAGAAAAAAAATTCAAAGAAGCTTACGATTCAAAAGGGTTAGAAAGACCAACCTATCAAGGAGACTTACCAGAAGGAAACGATGGTTTAGGCTTGATGCTTTTAGGTTTAACCGGTGATATGGTTTTACCTGCGGATGTATACGCTGAAATTAAAGCAACTACTTTAGCACAAGTTAGAGGAACTGTACAAGCAGATATTTTAAAGGAAGATCAAGCTCAAAATACATGTATTTTCTCTACTGAATTTGCTTTACGTTTAATGGGAGATGTACAAGAGTACTTCATAAATAAACAAGTCCGTAATTTTTATTCTGTTTCTATTTCTGGGTATCATATTGCAGAAGCTGGTGCCAACCCTATTACACAGCTAGCATTGACTTTGGCTAACGGTTTTACCTATGTAGAATACTATTTATCTAGAGGAATGGATATTAATAAGTTTGGTCCAAACTTATCTTTCTTTTTCTCAAACGGAATTGATCCAGAATATTCTGTAATTGGTCGTGTTGCTCGTAAAATTTGGGCAAAAGCATTGAAATACAAATACAATGCAAATCCTAGAGCTCAAATGCTAAAATATCATATTCAAACTTCTGGACGTTCGTTACACGCTCAAGAAATTGATTTTAACGATATTAGAACAACGCTTCAAGCCTTATACGCAATCAATGACAACTGTAATTCTTTGCACACAAATGCATATGATGAGGCTATTACAACACCAACAGAAGAATCGGTTCGTAGAGCAATGGCAATTCAGTTAATTATCAACAAAGAACTTGGATTAGCTAAAAACGAAAATCCAGTTCAAGGAGCTTTTATTATTGAAGAATTAACCGAATTAGTAGAAGAAGCTGTCTTACTAGAATTTGATAGAATTACCGAACGTGGTGGTGTTTTAGGAGCAATGGAAACCATGTACCAACGTTCTAAAATACAAGAAGAAAGTTTGTATTATGAAACTTTAAAGCACACCGGAGAGTTCCCTATTATTGGAGTAAACACTTTCTTAAGTTCTAAAGGATCTCCAACGGTTCAACCTGCAGAAGTTATTCGTGCAACGGAAGAAGAAAAGCAATTCCAAATTCAAACCAAAGAATTATTGAACAAAGCCAACGACGGAAAAGTTCAAGAACAATTAGCTATTTTACAAGAAGCTGCTGTTCAGAATGAAAACTTATTTGACAAATTAATGGAAGCAACAAAATTTTGTTCTTTAGGTCAAATTACTGAAGCTTTATTTAAAGTTGGCGGACAGTATCGTAGAAATATGTAACAAACAATGTTTGCATATAAAAAAGAAAATCTGCACAGAATTTGTGCGGATTTTCTTTTTTAGCAATTTCCCCATAAATCTATTTTATACTTTTTTTATTCTCTACAGAAATTTCTGAGCCATCTAATAGCATTACTGAATTTGGTTTTCTTGAATTTAAAAAGCTAAAATCAGCACCATAATTCGACTTAAAATCTACCAAAATAGTATAATCTTTCATTGAATAATATTTCCATTTTGGGTGTTTTACTTCATATTCTGTAGTTCTACTTTTAGTTTCTTTTGCATAACCCCAATAATGTTCTGATATAAATTCTATTACTGAATTTTCTTGTATTTCATTCGTTGAATTTTCAACATCAATTTCTATTAAATTCCAGTTTTTATTCTTTTTCCATTGATACTTTACTTTTAAACCTTCTTCATTTACATTCCAAGAATGCTTCATTGGTAAGGTTTCGTAATTCTCATTATAAAAAGTATTAGCTACAAATGTAATTGCAGGTTTTGGCACAATTTCTTTTATAAAGACGACACCTCTTTTATAGCCATTATCCGTCTTTCGTTTTACATAAAAACGAAGATTTACTTCTTCAAAATTTCTATGAAACGGAATTTTAAAACCTAATAATTTTGTGTTTAAAAACATAAAACCAACTAAACTTACATAGCATTTATCTTTGAAAAAATCTAGTTCTGTTCCGTAAGGAACATACGGTTTTAAAATTGATGGATCTACCTCGTAATTAACCATTATTAATTTTCGCCATTCTGCTGTTAAGAAACTCATACTTGTTTATTTTAAATAAATCATGAAAAATAATGTACTCATGTATATCCAAAAAAAAGTGAACACTATATGCATCGTTGTTTCAAATTTTTTCCCTTTCCATAATTTTGGAGAATACACAAAGAGTTGAAATACTAACCTTAAAATCCAAAAAACACCTAATCCCAAAGAAATTTTCTTTCCTAAACTTGTATGAACCAATTCATTTGAAGAAGTTAAACATAGTAAACCAATTAAAAAAACAACCAATGCAATAAAAAATGTATGAACTGCCATCATTTGTTTATTTATCAAACTCAAAGATTTTAATTCTGTTTTCCAGTTAAAATATTTTGGAAAACTAATATGTATAAAAGCCAATAATGATAAAAGAGTTCCTATAATTTTAAGGTGTAGTTCCATTAAATTTTAATTTTTTATTGTATTAAAAATTGACATAAAAGGTGTGAATTTTATTTCTGTAGTAGATAAAAATCCAGCTTCTTTAAAAACGTTTCTCCAAGTTTTACTTGAAAAAAAATGTGTAAATCCTACAGAAAAAGCAAGAAAATTAGGAGCATCTCTTAAATGTTCAACCATAATAATTTTACCATTTAATTTGCAAATTCTTTTACACTCTCTTAAGAGCTCAACTTTTTCTTCATTATTTCTTATTTCGTGTACTGCCGATAATAAAAATATAATATCTACAGAATTATCCTTTAAAGGAACTTGATTGTATTTTATCTGTTTAGTTTTAGGATATTCTACAGTTACTTTTCTTGCTCTAACAATTGCTGATTCAGTATGTTTTTCTGAATTGTAGAAATCAAAAACTTTTAAATCCGATTTCGGAAACTTGTCTTTTATAATAAAACTTGTTTCATCAAAACCTGCATTTATATTTACAAAAGTGTTTTTTATTGAATCAGAAATTTTAAATTGATTTAGCCAATTAAAATTATAATATCCTGAAAAATCATAAACATAAGCAGAAACAATTAAAGGCATTAAAAGTCCATATAAAAATGCACCAACTATCAACCAAATTAAAAAATTAGACACATTAAAAAATAAGCAAATGGTAATAATTAAAAATAAAACGACTGAACCTGCTACATAAAAATGCCTATTAAAACTTAAAATATTTAATACTCCCTGAAACTTTTTTCTTTCTATTTCCATAACTCAATTTTCCCTTTTTTCCATTGATACGGAATGTTTTCAATTATAAAACTGTTTGCTAAAACATAATTTTTCAATTGTAATTCATTTAAGAAACTAAAATGATAACCTTCAACATTTAAAGGTTTTGGCTTCCAATTTTGTCTAACACCTTCAATAATTAAAACTTCTTTTGTTTCTTTATTATAAGTAAACGTAAATGGTAAAGGACCAGCAAATCTTCTCGCCTCTTTCCAATTTATAAAAGGTGAATTTGTTGGTAACTCTATTTCTTCATCTGTTTTATTTACCTTAATACTAAAGTTAGATTTTTTAGAGAATATTTCTATTGTACCAACTTCCTTATTTATTGATATATCTGTTGTTGTATAATTATAATGTGTGAAGATATTTCCTCTAAAATTCATTTTATTACTATCAGTTTCTGACTTTAAAATATACAATCCTCTTAATCTTTTACCTTTACTATTTGTATAGCGAACAAATACTCTATAACCAATTAAGAAGAAATCATTTCCCATAAATTTTGGAAATCCTTTTGGTTTTAAATCTTTTGTTTGCACCATTGCAATTGCTATAAAAGCCCATTTATCTTGAAAAGTATCTAATGTTAAACATTCAGGAATTAACGATTCTAATTGTTCTTTAGGAACTGCAAATGTGAATACAATAGAACTCTCAAAAAAAGCTTCAACTGCAAATGGATGATTTTTTATTTTATTAAACATAGCTTTTATTCTTAATTACAAATTCATTATAATATATAATTGCTACAAAAATAAAAGCGAAAATTATATTTAGTTTTCCCCACATTAATAAGTCTTTTGCCAAAAAGAATTCAATAATATTCATTGTAATTATAATTGACATCTGTGTAATGCTATTCAGTCTTGATTTAAAACCTGATAAAATCCAAATTGTCATAAACACTTCTAAAACCCCAATTATTAATGTAATTTCTCTAGAATATTCTTCATTTAAAATTCTAGAAACTATTTCTTGATGTCTTGGAACAAGGTTTAATATTTTACAAAAAAAACCGTTGATAAACCAGACTAATGAGATTATATAAATTACTATTTTATTCAGTTTCATATATTAATTTAAAACTTTCAATAATTTTTGAAAGTTTGTGTTCAAATTTTTTTACTTCTTAATAACTTTTGTAAAGTTTGATAATAACCAATGTTCATCCGCTTTTATGGCTTTATCTAAAATTCCGTTTACAGTATTTGTAACAGAAGATAAATCTCCCAAAACCTTTTTAAATTGTTGTGCCTCTTCAGAATTATCATCTATTAATTGTAACTCATCCAAAACTTTAATAACTGGCTCTATCTCTCTCTTCTTACGCTCTTTAGTAATTTGTTTAAAGAGTTCCCAAATATCTTTTCCTGCAGAAAAAAATTCTTTACGCTCTCCAATTACAAACTCTTTATTAACAATTCCCCAATCAATTAAAGCTCTAACATTCATATTAACATTACCACGAGAAATTTGTAAAGTCTCCATAATATCTTCGGCAGAAAGTGGTTTTGTGGTAACTAATAACAAAGCATGTACTTGCGCCATCGTTTTATTAATGCCCCAACTTGTTGCTAAACTTCCCCAGGTTTGAATGTATTTTATCTTTGCCTCATCTAATTTCATGCAACAAATATACAACATCTTTTTAAACTTTCAATAATTATTGAAAATAAAATAATACATTTTTTTTAAATTTCCTTGTAATATATTTAACTCTTCGATTACTAATCAATAAAAAACAATTTTGAGTAACGATTTTTACACATCATCAATACTACCGCATGCAGGTATTATTATTAAAATATGCAGAGCATATACTGATTCTCAAGAAGATTTTGAAGATTTTTATCAAGAGACTTGTTTACAAATTTGGAAAAGTAGAGATGCTTTTCAAAATAAATCAAAATGGTCTACTTGGATTTACCGAATTACCTTAAACATTTGCTTAACGCTTTCTAAAAAGAAAAAAAGGAGAGGCAATAATTTTGATATTCTTCATGAACAATCAGAAAAAAACACTGCTTTTAAAGATGAGAGTTTAAACTTATTATACGATGCCATTAAAAAATTATCTGAAGTCGACAGAGCGATAATTTTACTGCATTTAGAAGAAAATCCACACAAAGAAATTGCCACAATTATTGGAACTAGCGCTAACAATATTGCTGTACGCATTAACAGAATTAAAAAACAATTAAAAATATTATTAGATGGAAAAATCAATTGAAAAAATATGGAATGAAGCTTTTATTAGTGAAGACACTTTAATTGCTCCGAGAATAAACGATATATACAATCAAAAATCTAAATCGGTAATTAATAAAATTAAAAGAACTTATGAGATTGATAACAAAGGTCTAATCCCTATGGCAATTTTGGTTGCTGCTGGAATGACAATATTCTCGGAAGCTATTATAGGTATTTATGGCGCTTTTTTAATTTTGTGCTTATATTTTTATAATACCAACTTATTGAATAAGTTTAAAAGCATTGATGTAAAATCAGACAATTTAACTTATTTAAAAAAATACAAAAGCATTATAAACGTGATAATGAAAGCCACTAAAAAGCTATTTGTATTTGCAATACCGTTAGCTGTTTTGTCAATCTTTGCACTTGCTTTTAGCATTAAAGAGAAAAGTTTTCTATCTAAATTTATCTCTTCAGACACTTCATTTATTCAGGTTATTGGAATCGGTTTTATCGTAGCTCTTGTTGTTTCTATAATTGGAGTAATCGTTTATACAATTTCAACTAAAATATTATACGGAACGCTTATTTCTAAACTTGATAGCATTATTAAAGAAATGGAAGAATTAAAAAAATAAATTGTGAAATAGGCTCCTTTTTAAGGAGCCTTTTATTATCTTTTCTTCTGTAAAATAGTTAACCCAACACGAATCTGCTCATAAGGAACTTTCTCTCCTAAAAATTCGAAATAGGGTTTTAGTGCAATCTCATTTTTTAATACTTTTTTAGCGTTTGCGATCAACTTTAAAGTATCAGCTTCAATAAACTCATCTAAACTCACGTCTTTTCCCTCTATATATAATTTAGATAAATGCGAAAAAATTGTTTGTGCTTTCAAATTACGCTTATCAGCAATTTCATCAATTGTAAAACCTTCTTTATATAATTGAAAAGTTTCTAAAGTAGTGTCTTTTCTTCCTTGTTTTTTTTCATTAATAAAGGTTTTTATTTCCTCCATAAACTCACCTCCGTACACTTCTAACTTACGCTGTCCTACTCCACTAATTGCTAAAAACTCATTATCTGTTTGCGGACGTTCATTTTCTAACGCCTTTAATGTTGCGTCACTAAACACTAAATATGCTGCAATATCTTCTTCTTGCGCAATACGGTAACGTAATTTACGTAAACGTTCGAATAAGGTATCTGATGTTGATTTTTTTGAGTTCTTTTCTTTCAGTATTGTTTTGAGTTCTTTTTTAACCTCAACTGGAGTTGTTAACTGAACCTTTTCTCCTTCAAACAATACTTTTTTAGAGAAATCAGTTAATTGCAACACATTATTTAAGTGAAACGCTATTTGGCAATATCCTTGGTTTATTAATTGAATAATATAATGCTGCCAATGTTGCCATGAAGTGTCACTACCTACTCCGTATGTTTTTAAAGTCTGATAATTCTTATCGTAAACCGCAGCATTTTTTGCCCCTCTTATCACATCAATAACAGTACCCATTGCTTCTTTTTGTTGTAAACGATAAATAGCTGATAATGCTTTTTGAGCTATTACAGTTCCTTCAAAAAACTTTGGTGGATTTTTGCAAACATCGCAGTTACCACAATTTTCTTCAATCAACTCACCAAAATAACTTAACAATATTTTTCGCCTGCAAACAGTAGCTTCAGAAAATTGTTTCATTCTATCTAACTTCGCCTCTTGCACTTCTCTATTACCGGTATTGGCAATAAACTGACGCAATTGAATTACATCTGCATAACTATGAAACAATAAGGCTTGCGATGGCAATCCGTCACGACCAGCACGCCCTATTTCTTGATAATAACCTTCAATATTTTTAGGCATATTATAATGAATCACCCAACGGACATTCGATTTATCGATTCCCATACCAAAAGCGATGGTTGCACAAATTATTTGAGTATCATCCTTAATAAAATCTTCTTGCGTTTTCGCTCTTTCTTCAAAATTTAAACCTGCATGATATGCTTTTGCATCTATTCCGTTTTGCTTTAATTTACTAGCTAATTGCTCGGTTGCTTTTCTACTTAAACAGTATATAATTCCAGAATCTCCTGATCGTTCGTTAATAAATTTTATAATTTGCTTTACTCTATCATTCGCAGGACGAACCTCTAAAGCAATATTTTCTCTATTAAAAGAGCTTACAAATCTTGTTGCATTGAGTATTGCTAGTTGTTCTAATATATCTTCTTGTGTTGCTTTATCGGCTGTAGCAGTTAAAGCAACTATAGGTGTTTCTGGCAACGTCTTTTTTAAGAAAGCTAATTGCTTATATGATGGGCGAAAATCATGACCCCAAGAAGAAATACAATGTGCTTCATCAATCGCAACACAACTTATATAATTCTGGTTTAAAACATTTTGAAGCAATGGTAAACTCTCAGGCGCAACATATAATAATTTGATTGACTTATTAGCAATCGCATCAAACACTTGTTGCTGTTCTTCGGATGATTGACTACTGTTATAATAAGTTGACGGTATTCCGTTTGCTTTTAAACTATCAACCTGATCTTTCATTAAAGCTATTAACGGTGAAATAACCAAAGTGATTCCTTCAAAAAATAATGATGGTAATTGAAAACAAATAGATTTACCGCCACCAGTTGGCATAATAACCAAGGTATCTTTTTTAGCTAAAATATTTTCGATAATTGATTTTTGTTCTAGTCGAAAACTATCATATCCGAAGTTAATTTTTAGTTTTTCTAGTAAGTCTTTTTCAGTAATCTGCATCATGTGGCAAAAGTAGAAATAAAAAAAGCGAAGATTTTAAAATCTTCGCTTTTTAATTACATAAACCAAACTATTATTTGATGTCTTGTAATAATACCTCAACTGCTTTTTTTAATTGAGTATCTTCTCCTCTATCTTTCCAACCCGGGGCATTTTTCACTAAATAATCTGGTACCGCTGGAGCATCATTTTCCATATTTTTTCCTGATTTCTTAACAAACCAGGCTCTAAATGGCATGCGAATATATCCGTTTTGCAAACCTTTTCCTCCTGTAGAAATTACCGCTCCAAAAGTAGGCTGACCAACTAATTTACCTAATCCTAAGTTTTTAAATGCGTGTGAGAAAATTTCAGCATTCGAATAACTATTTTCATTACACAAAGCAACTACTGGCTTTGTATTTACCGATAAAATAGCACGCTCATTAAACGGATAATTCTTACTGTATTTTTTATGACTTTTTAAAGTTTTAGCAGCTCCTCTAGGAACTGTATATGCATGTTGATCTACATTTAAAACAGCCATTAAACGATCGGTTGTCCAACCACCACCATTATAACGAACATCAATAACAATTCCTTTTTTACCATATCCACTTGCTTTTAACTCTCTTTCAAAACGTTCAAAACTTGGTTGATTCATTCCTTGAATATGAATATAACCCAATTGTCCGTTTGAATATTCATCTACTAGTTTCTTACGAGAATCTATCCAAGCTTCATATTGCTGACTTCTAATTGATCTTTGTGGGCGAATAACCACATCTTTTCCGTTCTTTAAACTCAACAACACTTCGTTACCTTGAGTTTGCTTTAACAGCTTATAGAAGTTAGTGTTTTTATCAATCTTATTTCCATTAACAGCAACAATAACATCCCCTACTTTTAATTTACTTTTCGATTTATCTGCAACTGTATTTGGTAAAACATAATTTACTTTTACTCCTCCGTTTACATTCGTTACATCTAAACCTAACAATCCGATCTTTTCATTCACATTTCTTGGAGCTCTACCTCGATACCCCATATGACTTGCATTTAACTGCCCTAACAATAAGTTATACATATATGAATAATCCTGATGCGTAGTTGCAGAAAGTACCCAAGGCTTATATTTTTTCACTAAAGCATCCCAATCATACCCATGGAATTCAGGATCGTAAAAACCAGCTGTTAATGCCCTAATTCCTTCGTTAAAAATTTGCTCGCATTCTTTTTTACTATTCTTAGTATAAGTCGCCGAATGTGGCAACTTGGTAACTTTGTCAGACTTTGTATCTAATTGACTTAAACTACCTCTTGAAGTAAAATAAACTTTCCCTTTATTTTCTGTAATACCCCTTGCACCACTAACTCCCTTAATAGCTTTAGGTTTACTTCCATCCCACTTCACCTTATAAGTACTTCTTTTTTTACTAGCAGGATTTGTTGCTGAGAAATAAATAAACTTACTATCTGCACTAAACACAGGGCTATACTCATTATCTTGTAAAGAAGTAACTTGAACTAAACGGTCGTAAATTCTATCTTGATCTATTTTAACAACAACTTTTTTCTTCTTCTTTTTCTTCTTATCCTTTTTATCTAATTTTTTCTCATCTTTCTTTTCTGGATAATAAGCGCCTTCTTCGTGATCTCTTTTAGATTTTTCCCAATCAGGCTTTTCTAACCAAACCATCCAAACATCATAATTAATTCCACTTCTGTTTGATAAAAAAGCTAACTTTTTACCATCTGCACTCCAAACAGGGTTACGATCGCTTCGTGGATGCATTGATACATTCATTTTTATTGAAGGATCTTTGATTGATTGAATAAAAATCTCACTATCAAAATTTAAATCTTCTTGAGAGTAGGCTAAGTATTTACTATCTGGACTCCAAGATACATCTTCGGCAGCTGCCCAAGAGTTAGAATACTCTTTAGGGTTTACTATTTTTCCATCTTTTAAATCAGCAACCATTAAAATTCCTCTACCTATTTGGTACGCAATTTTCTTTCCGTTTGGTGACACTAATGAACCTTCAACATCTTCTTTACTCTTCGTTAGTTTCGTAACTTTTGTTTTTAAGCTACGATGTAAACCAACTAATGTATCTGTAGATACAGCACTGTATAATTGATAAACCCCATCTCTATCTGAAGAAAAAACAACAGTTTTGTTATCAATCCATTGTGGATTACGATCTCTAAACGAATGCTTACTTACATTATTAGAGCGCTTTTTCTCTTTATTATTTTGCTTAACAAATATTTCTCCATTAATTTCTAAAGCGATACTTTTTCCATCAGGTGAAACTGCATAACTACTAATTCCGTTAGAAACTGTTTTTGTTTCTTCTTCTTCGAAACGATTATCAGAAGAAATATTTAGATTGATTTTTTGCTTTGATCCATTTTCAACTTTAAATAAGTTTACTCCAGTTAAATAAATAATAGTTCCGTTATTGCTTACTGAATAAGAACGCACTCCATCTTTTTTCTCTGATGTTAATTGAGTAGCAGCTCCATTAGCAGTTCCATTTGAAGAAACTGACTGTTTATATACATTATACCTTCCGCTTTTAGCTCCTACATAATATAAATTACCTGAAGCATCCCACATTGGCGAATGATCGTTTTTAATACTCGTTGTAATTTGATGATACTGCTTTGTTTGAGTATTATAAACCCAAATATCTCGCTGTGCAGAACCTGAATAATCTTCACGCGCAATACGACAAGCTCCTTTTGTAAAAGCAATTAGTTTACCGTTTGGTGAAACCGAAGCCATCTCTCCATAAGCAGTTAATAATCGTTGAGGTGTACCTCCGTTATCATTAACACTATACATTTGTGCATCCCATTCAGGACCGCGATATACTCTTCTAGTTGTAAAAATTATCTCTCCATCCTTTGTCCAATCTGTTGGAGTATTTGCAGTAGGATAATACGTCAACTGTTTAGGAACTCCTCCGTTTAGAGAAGTCGTAAACACATTATCATTACCCTTTCGATTAGATGAAAACGCTAAAGCTGTTCCGTTTGCATTCCATACTGGATTACTCTCGTATCCTTTATGAATTGTTAATCGACTTGTTTGTTGTGTAGTAAAATTATAGGTCCAAATATCTCCATGATAACTAAATGCCATTTGAGTAGCATCTGGACTAATAGCTGGTTTACGAATTAAATTATTTTGAGCCAGCAGAAAATTACTTGTAATTATTGCAATTACAATAAGTATTTTTTTTGAAGTCATTATAAATAGTAGTTTAAACTACTAAAATACTTTTTTCAAACTTCATTTAAGAAAAATTAGGAATACCTTAACAGTTCTTTATACTTTTAATAAAACTATCAATTTTATTAACTCCATTTTCGTCTAACTCTTTTATAAAAGCTGAACCAATAATAGCTCCATTCATATACTTACAAGCTGTTGTGAATGTTTTATTGTCTGAAATACCAAAACCAACAATTAAATTACTTTGTAAATTCATTTCGTTTATTCTATTGAAATAAGCTATCTGTTGCTCCGATATTTCTCCCTTTGCTCCTGTAATTGATGCTGATGCTACTACATAAATAAATGCTTCTGTTAACGAATCTATTTTACGAATACGTTCTTCAGATGTATGAGGAGTAATTAAAAACACATTTACAATTCCATAACTCTTAAATAATTCTTGGTAATGATTTTCGAATTCAATCATTGGTAAATCTGGAATAATAACTGTGTCAATTCCACACTCTTTTACTTTTTGACAGAACTCATGCTCTCCATATTTGATTATTTGATTTAAATACCCCATTAAAACTAAAGGAGTCTTATTGTTTTCTTTTATTGAAAACAATTGTTCAAAAACAACTTCTAAATTCATTCCATTATCAAGAGCTACTGAACTACTATGTTGTATTGTTGGTCCGTCTGCCAAAGGATCAGAATATGGCAATCCTACTTCAATAAAATCAACCCCATTTGAACTTAAGTTATTAATTATAGCCGTAGTGTCGTTTAATTTAGGAAAACCAGCTGTAAAAAATATAGACAATAAATTTTGACTCTTTTCTTTAAATATTTTTTTAATCGAATTCATTTTTATTCTTCTAAATGATTGATGTACGTTTCTAAATCTTTATCTCCTCTACCTGATAAATTAATCACCACAACTTGGTCTTTTTTCAAATCCATTTTTGGTAAAACTGCTAATGCATGCGCACTTTCTAATGCTGGAATAATTCCTTCTATCTTCGTTAATTCATAAGCAGCATTTAACGCTTCTTTATCAGTAGCATTCATAAACTTCGCACGTTTTGTTTCATGTAAATACGCATGTAAAGGACCAACCCCGGGATAATCTAATCCTGCTGAAATAGAGTATGGTTCCACAATTTGTCCATATTCGTCTTGCATTAAAATAGTTTTACTTCCATGAATTACACCAACTTCACCTAATTGAGAAGTTGCTGCACTTTCACCGGAATTCACTCCTAAACCAGCAGCTTCAACCGCTATTAACTCAACATCTTTATCCTCTAAGTAATGATAAAAAGCACCTGCAGCATTCGATCCCCCACCAACACAAGCAACAATCGTATCTGGATTTTCTTTACCAGTTTGCGTTTTTAATTGCGTCTTCATCTCTTCAGAAATCACCGCTTGCAAACGTGCAACCATGTCAGGATATGGATGCGGCCCAACAACAGAACCAATTAAATAATACGTTTCAGGGTTTTGAATCCAATAGCGAATTGCTTCGTTAGTTGCATCTTTTAAAGTTTTGCTTCCGCTTGTGGCAGGAACCACTTTTGCTCCTAACATTTTCATACGAGCAACATTTGGTGCTTGTCGTTTAATATCTGTTTCTCCCATAAAAACAACACACTCCAAATCCATCAAAGCACAAACCGTAGCAGTAGCCACTCCATGCTGTCCCGCTCCTGTTTCAGCAATAATTTTAGTTTTACCTAAGTGTTTTGCTACTAAAATTTGACCAATTGTATTGTTTACTTTATGTGCTCCTGTATGGTTTAAATCTTCACGTTTTAAATAAATAGTTGCTCCATATTTTTCAGACAATCTTTTTGCTAAATACAACGGACTTGGGCGACCAACATAATGTTGTAACAAATCTTTGTATTCTTTTTGAAACGCTTCTGATGCAAGAATATTTAAATAATTATCTTCTAATTCTTTTACATTTGGATATAATAACTCTGGAATAAATGCGCCTCCGAATTGCCCATAATACCCTTCTTTAGTTGGTTGAAATTTCATTTTTTATTTTATTCAAAGTACCAGTTATTTCTACCTGTACTATTTAACCAATTTCTTAGTTCTTTTTTTATTTTATCTTTTTTGTTTTTATCTACCCCTCTTATCCAAATACCAAAATAACCATGAGGATTTTCACATGATATTTTAAATTCATACTTTTCATTGTCTATTAAACATTTGACACACCCTCCTCTTCCTTCATGAACTACTTCAAAATTCATCCCAATAGACTTTTAAATTTCTTTATTTTTTTTATTGATTTTAAACCAGCCTCTGTTTCAAACTTACTATTTACATCTAAAGCGTAAATAGGTAAGCTAGTTTTTTGTAATTCTTTTATCGTTGCTATCTCATTTAACCCTATTCCTCCACTTAAAAAAAATGGTTTAGTAGAATTATAATTCTCTAAGAGCTTCCAATTAAAAGTTATACCGTTTCCTCCTCTTTCTTTTCCTTTCGTATCAAATAAAAAGTAATCTACTAGCTCTTCGTATGGCTTTATTTTTTCAAAATTAAAATCATCTTTAACTCCAAAAACCTTAACAATTTCTGGTATTTTATATTTTGATCTTTGATGCTTTTCTGCAATACTTTCAGTAAATATTGTTTTTAATTTAGCTACATATTCTGGAGATTCATCTCCATGTAATTGCACCATTTTTAACCCATATTCCTCAACTAACGAAACTACAATTTCTGGAATCTCATTTACAAAAACACCAGCTTTTTTTATTTCTTTTGGTAGTTCAGGAATGATTCCTTCAAAATTTCTTGGGGATCTATCATAGAAAATAAATCCCAAATAATCAGGATTCAACTCAGCTACTTGCTGAATATTTTCTATATACTTCATTCCACAAACTTTCAGTTTCATCTTTATCTAATTTGGTCTATAAATTCTTTACAAGCTTGTCCTGGATTATCAGTTTTCATAAAAGTTTCACCTATTAAAAACCCTTGAAAACCATGCTCTTTTAATCCTGTAATAATTCTTGGATCTGAAATTCCACTTTCAGAAACTTTAAGTGCCGAATCTGGAATTTGACTTGCTAATTTCATCGAATGCTCTAAATCAACCTCAAATGTTTTAAGATTGCGGTTATTAATTCCGATTATCTTATTATCTAAATCATTAACCTTATCTAAATCTTCTTGGGTGTGCACTTCATATAAAACCTCTAAACCTAAATCGTTCGCTAATTGTCCGTAATTTTTCAACTCTTGTGCCGTTAAACAAGCAGCGATTAACAAAACTACATCAGCTCCAATAGCCTTAGCTTCTACAATTTGAAAACCATCAACAATAAAGTCTTTTCTTAAAATTGGTTTTAGTTGATTTACAGTTCTAGCTTCTAATAAATCAGCCATTGTACCTCCAAAAAACGAAGTATCTGTTAATATAGATTGTCCTGCTACATTGGCATCTAAATAACCTTCTGTAACCTCAATAATGGTAGACTTATCGTTAATAACCCCTTTTGATGGAGATTGACGTTTAAATTCAGCTATAATACCTGTTGAACCAACTTGTAACAACGATTTCTTTAATGAAAAAGGAGCATTTTTAAAATTAGGACTTTCTACTAATTTCTTAACAGGAACTTCAGCTTTTATCTTTGCTATTTCTGTTTTTTTAAACGCGATTATTTTATCTAAAATGGTCATTTTAACTTACTAATTTTTCTAATGATTTTTTTGCTTTTAATCCAAAAAGAGAATCTTTTGCTTCTTCAAAAGCAGTTTCAAAACTCTTATTTTCATCAAACGTTTTTAATGCAAATGCAGTATTTGTCAAAACTACATTATTCTGCTGTTCTGTGCCTTTTCCATTGATAATATTTACAAAAATTTTAGCAGCTTCTGCAACAGTATCACCTCCAAAAATATCTGATTGTAAAATTTGTTTTTGATTTAAATCGGATGGTGAGATTTGTTGTTCTGATTCTTTTGTAAATAGTTTAAAATCTCCTGTTAACGAAATTTCATCATAGCCATCTAACGCGTGTACCACTCCATAATTCACTTTCGACTGTTGTAATATATAGTTGTAAACTCTGGCTACTTCTAAATTAAAAACACCTACTAATTGGTTTTGAGGTGAACTTGGGTTTACCAAAGGCCCTAACATATTAAAAAATGTTTTTACACCTAATTCTCTTCTAATAGGGGCAACAACTTTCATTGCTGGATGAAATAATGGCGCATGTAAAAAACAAATATTCGCTTCTTCTAACTGATGCTTTAAAACACTTTCGTCATTGGTAAATTTATAACCTAAAAACTCCAACATATTTGAAGATCCTGAAGCTGATGACACTCCGTAATTACCATGCTTAGCAACTTTATTTCCAGTTCCTGCAACAATAAATGACGTTAGTGTTGAAATATTAAAGGTGTTTTTTCCATCTCCTCCTGTTCCACATAAATCAATCGTATTAAAGTCTGACAAATCTACTTTTACAGCTAATTCCAATAATGCTTCTCTAAATCCAGATAACTCATCAACCGAAACCGGACGCATTAAAAACACCGTTATAAAAGCTGCTATTTGAGAAGCGTTATATTTTTCTTGCGCTATATTTATTAAGACTTCTTTCGATTGGTCTTTAGTTAATCTTTTCTGTTCGAAAAGTGTATTTAATATTTTTTTCATTAGATACTTTCTATAAAATTCTGAATCATCTTTTTTCCATCTGGAGTTAAGATACTTTCTGGATGAAATTGTACTGCCTCGATATGATATTCTTTATGACGTAATGCCATTACACTTCCAGCATCATCAATTGCAGTAACTTCTAATTCTGACGGAAAATTATTGTGAGAAGCAATCCAAGAATGATAACGAGCTGCCTCAAATGTTTCTGGAATATTTTTAAAAGTAATTGTGTCATTCTTAAGCACTTTCATCTCAGTGGCAACTCCATGAAATACATCATTTAAATTTTCAAGTTCTCCACCAAAAACTTCAGTGATTGCCTGTAAACCTAAACACACTCCGAAAATTGGAATTTTACCTGCATACGCCTTAATCACTTCTTTTAAAATTCCTGCTTCGTCTGGAATCCCTGGTCCTGGTGATAAAATAATTGCATCGTAGTTTTTAATTTCATCAACTAAAATTTCATCATTACGATATACATCTGGCAATTTCCCTGTAATATCTTCTACATAATGTACCAAATTATAGGTAAACGAATCGTAATTATCTAATAGTAATATCTTCATCTTATATCTCTTCTGCTAACACTAAAGCTTTCTTTAATGCTGCTAATTTATTATTAACTTCTTGTAATTCGTTTTCCTCTTTCGAATTAATAACAATCCCTGCTCCTGCTTGATAGTACAATGTATTATTTTTACTTACAAACGAACGTATTGCAATTGCTTGATTTACGTTTCCGTTTAACCCAATAAAGCCTACACATCCACCGTAGAATCCTCGTGTTTGATTTTCGTATTTATCAATTAATTCCATCGCTTTATATTTTGGAGCTCCACTTAAAGTTCCAGCAGGAAAAGTATCTCCAACAATTTCAATTGGATTCCCTGTAATTTTACCCGTAACTGTAGATACCAAATGAATTACATGACTAAAATATTGTACTTCTTTATAGGTTTCTACGGTTACATTAGTAGCATGTTTACTTAAATCATTACGTGCTAAATCTACCAACATTACATGCTCTGCATTTTCCTTCGGATCATTAGCCAATTCTTTTGCTAATTCTCTATCTTTCTCATCATCTCCAGTTCTTCTAAAAGTACCCGCAATAGGGTTTATAATTGCCTCTTTAGCATCAATTTTTATCTGTGCTTCGGGTGAAGATCCCATTAATTTAAAACTTCCGTAATCGAAATAAAATAAATATGGTGATGGATTTATAGAACGTAATGCTCTGTACACATTAAATTCATCTCCTTTAAATTTTTGTTGAAATTGACGAGATAACACTAATTGAAAAACATCTCCTCTTTTACAGTGTTCTTTTGCTTTAGTAACGCTTTGTTTAAACTCCTCATCTGTAATATTAGAAGTTTCACTTCCTTCAAAATTAAATTGATATTTAGCAAATGATTGTGAGTTTACTAGATTAGATATTTCTGACAATCGAGACTCTTCACCTTCAGGAATATTTTCAATTAAAATTAATTCATTCTTAAAATGATTGATTGCAACTATAAACCTAAAAAAACTGTATTGCAACATTGGAATTGCCGATGGTGATTTCTTTGAATCAAATTGTATTGTTTCAAAATACTGAACTGCATCAAAAGTAGTGTATCCATACAACCCATTGAATGATTTAATTTCATCTGAACAATCAACATCTATTAAATTACTGTAGCTATCAAACAGTTTATAAAAATTACGGTCTATCGTTTTTCTACCTAACACTTCCTTTTTATATGAAAACGAAATGTCATTTTCATCAGCTTTGATAGTTATTAAAGGCTCAATACATAAAAAAGAATAACTATTTTCTTTACTATGATAATCTGAACTTTCTAACAATAAGCTATTCGCATATTTATCTCGCGTACGTAAGTATAAACTCACCGGAGTAACAGTATCAGCTAATTGCTGTTTAGCTATTGTTGTAAACTTTATTTTATTCATTCTTAAATTTATTGTAACAAAAAAGGCTTATCATGAGATAAGCCTTTTCGTTGTATTATAGATATAACAAGATGGTCTCACTAACGTAAGTTACGAGATTTCCACCACCAGTTATTTAATAATTGTTTCACCATTATGGTACAAATGTAAAATAGATTTTCTGGAATCCAAATTTTTACTTCAATTATTTCTTTAAAAATAAAAAACAATAAGCTTTATAAGCGGTTTGTAGCAAAACAACTTTCACATCAACACAAATAACATGTTATTAGTTAAAATATATAACCATAATTTAATATTTAGTTTTCAAATACAAACATCATTCAGTTATTTGTACCAGAATAGTAAACAAAAAATTACTCTAAGTATAAAAATATAAAGTTATGTGTGGAATTGTATGTGCGTTTGATTTAAAACAATCTTCTGAGAGTTTAAGACCTCAAGTATTAGAGATGGCTAAAAAAATTAGACATCGTGGTCCAGACTGGAGCGGAATTTATAGCGACGATAAAGTAATTATGGCTCATGAACGTTTAGCCATTGTTGATCCTGCTTCTGGGCAACAACCTTTATTTAGCGCTGATAAAAAATTAGTTCTAGCTGCCAATGGAGAAATCTACAACCATAGAGAATTGAAGAAAGAGTTTGGTTTTGACTATGAATTTCAAACTGCTTCGGATTGTGAAGTAATCTTAGCTTTATATAAAGAAAAAGGAGTTGATTTTGTTGATGATTTAAACGGAATCTTTGGTTTTGCTCTGTACGATACAGAAAAAGACGAATACTTCATCGCTCGCGATCATATGGGAATTATCCCATTATATATTGGTTGGGATCAAAATGGAACTTTTTATGTAGCTTCAGAATTAAAAGCTTTAGAGGGAGTTTGTGCTAAAATAGAGTTATTTCCTCCTGGACATTATATGTCTAGTAAAGACGGAGAGTTTGTAGAATGGTATAAAAGAGACTGGTCTGACTATGAAGCAGTAAAAGAAAATGAAACAAGCATACAAGAAGTGAAAGAAGCTTTAGAAGCTGCTGTTCATAGACAATTAATGTCTGATGTTCCTTACGGAGTGTTACTTTCTGGTGGATTAGACTCTTCAGTAACCTCAGCTATTGCTAAAAAATATTCTCAAATGAGAATTGAATCTGATGATAAAAAAGAAGCTTGGTATCCACAGTTACATTCTTTTTCAGTTGGTCTAGAGGGATCACCTGATTTAGCAGCAGCACAAAAAGTTGCAGATTATATTGGTACGATTCATCATGAAATTAAATTTACAATTCAAGAAGGTTTAGACGCTATTAAAGATGTTATTTACAATATCGAAACTTACGACATTACTACAATCCGCTCTTCTACACCAATGTATTTAATGGCTCGTGTAATTAAATCTATGGGAATTAAAATGGTGCTATCTGGTGAAGGAGCTGATGAAATTTTTGGAGGATATTTATACTTTCATAAAGCACCTAACGCACAAGAATTTCACGAAGAAACTGTTCGTAAATTAGATAAACTGCATATGTACGATTGCTTAAGAGCAAACAAAAGCTTAATGGCTTGGGGAATTGAAGGTCGTGTTCCGTTTTTAGATAAAGAATTTATGGATGTTGCTATGCGCATCAATCCAAAAGACAAAATGATTAATGGAGAGCGTATGGAAAAATGGGTAATCAGAAAAGCTTTTGAAGATATGTTACCAGAAAGTGTAGCATGGAGACAAAAAGAACAATTTAGCGATGGTGTTGGTTATAGTTGGATTGATACCTTAAAAGAAATTGTTGAAAAAGAAGTTACTGATGAACAATTAGCAAACGCTAAATTTAGGTTCCCTATAAATACACCTTTAAATAAAGAAGAGTTTTATTATCGCTCTATTTTCGAAGAACATTTTCCTAGTGATACAGCTGCTTTAAGCGTACCACAAGAAGCTAGTGTTGCTTGTAGTACTGCAACCGCTTTAGAGTGGGATGAAGCTTTTAAAAATATGAACGAACCATCGGGAAGAGCTATCGCTAATGTGCATGATGATGCTTATAAAAAAGAAGTAACATCCTAAAAAATAAAATGACTTAAAAATCCTGCATTTGCAGGGTTTTTTGTTTTGACTAACTTTAAGTTAATTAAATCTTAAACCTACCCCAAAAAGAGTTAAATGGATTATTATTAATAAAATTAAGACCATTTTTTCAAGTCTTAAACTGTTTAACTTTCTAATTTTGAAATGTAGTTGATATTACTAACCTCTCATAATTATTTTTTAACCATAAAACTTAATATAATGAAAAAATTAGTAATCGGTTTTCTTTTTTTAGGTCTAACCAGCCTTACGCATTCTCAAGTCGAGAATGGAACTCCTAACATTACTCTTGAAGCTGTAACGATTAAACCTCTAAATCTTAGTTACCTCAAAAATGTGCAAGACAAAAACACTCCTGAGGTAGCTGTGGCATTAGAAAATGAAGCTGCAAGATATGATATTACTGAAGACCCAATCTTCGATAGAGAATTCGAAGCTTATGAAGTTGTATTCAAAGCAAAAACAGAAGGTGGCAGTACAGGTTTAATTACCGCAACTTATGATTCTGAAGGAAAAATATTAAAATCTGTAGAAAAATACAAAAACATTTTATTACCTAAAACAGTAAGAGAAGCTATTTGGGAGAAGTACCCAAATTGGGTAATACATAAGGATGTATATTTAGTAAGCTATAAAAACAATAAAGATGCAAGAAAATTGTTTAGGGTACAAATAAGAAAAGACGGAAATAAAAAAAACCTAAAACTTGGTTACAACGGAAATATATACTAATCATAAAACTATCATTTCATATAACTAGACTAGAGCTAATATTAAATTATGCTCTAGTTTTTTTTGTAAAAACACCCTTTTAAGTTCTAAAATCCCCCTTTAACAACTAGTTAACAAAATATTAAATGACTAGTTGTTATTTTTACATATGCCCATTTATATGGTACAACATATAACAAATGATAAAACTGCCATAAATTTAGCAGTAACTTACTATTTAAACCAAAAAAGTAAATTTCATAGAAAGTGCATAGAATATTGGGTAGATAATAAAAAGAATAGCGTCTTTTATCTTATAAGAGCTATTAACAAAAAAGCAATAATCCAATTATATTTTAATTTTTTTAAATTATATCCTTATAAAATAAGTAGCGTAAATAATGATTTAGTTAATGCATTTTTAAATAGTCAACAAAAAATAAAATCTGTTCAAACTGAATCTTTAGAAGTTAAAACCTATCCGGTTTTTTTAATAGTAAAAACATTAAATAAAAGCTTACTTGAATATAAAATTGGGCTAGAAAAATCCTCAAAACTACTATTAGACAAAAAAAAGGATTTAAATAATTATATAAACAGTTATAATGGAATTAAAATAGATTCATCTGAGGAAAATAACAACATCGCTGAATTTACATCATGCCAAAAAGCTATTCGTTGTGCTTATTTGATTCAAAAAAAACTATTAAGAAAATATAGTAACATCAATTTTCGCATTGCTTTGTTTAGTGAACCTAATAACTATAAAGAGCAAATTTTATCTCAAAAAATACCTAAATTATTAAATTTCTTGTTTTTTCTATGCAATCAGAATGAACTTTTAATTTCTTCTAACATTAACCATTCATATTCCAACAATGGTCTAAAAACTAGAAAACTGAACATTCAGCAAGAAAACTTTTTATTTTCTTTAGCAGCTACGCTAGATAAAAACTATCATAATTCTAAGTTTAACATCCCCGATTTTTGCAAAAGCATAATGATGAGTAAAACGAAATTATACAGAAACTGTAAATCACTCACCGGAATGTCTATTAACGCACTTCTAAAAGAATATAGACTTAAAAGCTCACTTAACTCATTAAATAAAAATCATAGTTCTATTTCTCAAATATCAATTAACTCAGGTTTTAGTAGTAGCTCATACTTTTCAAACTGCTTTAAAAAGAAGTTTGGGATCTCTCCTAGAGAATTAGCTTTAAGCTCTAATCTAGCTTTTTAAATAAAAAATGATCAACAATTAAACTTTCCTACATTAGCAAAATCTCTTCCCTAAGCAACTTTCTGTTATTCACAATAAACAAAAGCATTAATTGATTCACCATTTTCGGCATAAAGGCATTTTAAGCTCATTTAAGACACTTTTATCTTTTTAACAAATGTTGATAATTTCACTATCTAACCGCTTAAAAACTTTATATTCCTTTTATTTTTTTGTAAATTTGTAAGACAACAAAAGTCGCTTTCGGGCGATTTTTTCATGTTAATGACTATAATTTAATTCACTTTATAATGAGCGAAGAAAAAAAACATAATTATGACGCTTCCAGTATTCAGGCACTGGAAGGAATGGAGCACGTACGTATGCGTCCATCAATGTATATTGGAGATGTTGGAGTTCGTGGGTTACACCACTTAGTATATGAAGTTGTAGATAACTCTATCGATGAAGCTTTAGCGGGTCATTGTGATAGAATTGACGTAACAATCAATGAAGATAATTCTATTACCACAAAAGATAATGGTCGTGGTATTCCTGTTGGAATTCATAAAAAAGAAGGAGTTTCTGCACTTCAAGTTGTAATGACTAAAATTGGTGCTGGAGGTAAATTCGATAAAGACTCTTATAAAGTTTCTGGTGGTTTACACGGTGTTGGTGTTTCTTGTGTGAATGCATTATCAGATCACTTAACAGCTACAGTACATAAAGAAGGTAAAATTTGGCAACAAGAATACGAAAGAGGTAAAACCTTATATCCAGTTAAAACAATTGGAGAAACTGATTTTACTGGTACAATTGTAACCTTTTTACCAGATAAATCTATCTTTCAACAAACAACAGAATACAACTACGATACGTTAGCAGCACGTATGCGTGAGTTATCTTATTTGAATAAAGGAATTACGATTACTTTAACTGATAAACGTAATAAAGATGATGAAGGAAATGACATTTCTGAAACATTCCACTCTACTGAAGGATTATCAGAATTTGTTAAGTATTTAGATTCTACTCGTGAGCAATTAACCGCTGGTGTAATTGCAATGGAAGGCGAGAAAAACGGAATTCCTGTTGAAGTTGCTATGGTTTATAACACTTCATATTCAGAAAACTTACACTCATATGTAAACAACATTAATACACACGAAGGTGGAACACATTTATCTGGTTTCCGTCGTGGATTAACGCACACTTTAAAAAAGTATGCTGATGAATCTGGTTTACTTAAAAATGTAAAATTTGATATTGCTGGAGATGATTTTCGTGAAGGATTAACAGCTATTGTTTCTGTAAAAGTTGCAGAACCTCAATTTGAAGGTCAAACAAAAACTAAATTAGGAAACCGTGAAGTAAGCTCTGCTGTATCTCAGGCTGTAGCTGAAATGTTAACTAATTATTTAGAAGAAAACCCTAACGACGCTAAAACAATTGTACAAAAAGTAATTTTAGCAGCACAAGCACGTCACGCAGCTCGTAAAGCACGTGAAATGGTGCAACGTAAAACCGTAATGAGTATTGGTGGTTTACCTGGTAAACTATCTGATTGTTCTGAAACTGATCCTGCTCAATGTGAAATCTTCTTAGTCGAGGGAGATTCGGCAGGTGGTACTGCTAAACAAGGTCGTGATCGTAACTTCCAAGCAATTCTTCCTTTAAGAGGTAAAATCTTAAATGTTGAAAAAGCAATGCAACACAAGGTTTTTGAAAATGAAGAAATCAAAAACATGTTTACTGCCTTAGGGGTTTCAATCGGAACAGAAGAAGACCCACGTGCTTTAAACTTATCTAAACTACGTTACCATAAAGTAGTTATTATGTGTGATGCCGATGTAGATGGATCGCATATTGCCACTTTAATTTTAACATTCTTCTTTAGATATATGCGTGATATGGTAGAGCAAGGTTATATCTACATTGCTACACCTCCTTTATATTTAGTTAAAAAAGGTCAAAAACGTGAATATGCTTGGGATGATAATCAACGTGATTTAATCGCTCAAAAAATGGGTGGTTCTGTAAATATTCAACGTTATAAGGGTCTTGGAGAGATGAATGCTGAACAATTATGGGATACAACTATGAATCCTGAATTCAGAACTTTACGTCAAGTTGTAATTGATAGCGGTACAGAAGCAGATAGAGTATTCTCAATGCTAATGGGAGATGAAGTTCCTCCACGTAGAGACTTTATCGAGCGCAATGCAAAATATGCAAATATTGATGCATAAAACTCTTATAGAATACTAAAAAATAAAAGCTCAATCGATTATGATTGAGCTTTTTTAATTAGGATAATTATCAGTTTTTCATACATTTGCCTCAAATAACAAACTCAGTAAAATGAAAAAAATTACTTTATCCCTTTTAACCATTTTTGCTTTAACTTTTAATTCAAAAGCACAAGAATTAGAAACAATACTTTTAGCTGGTAATGACACTAACAAGCTTATGACAGCTTATATGAATCCTGTTATGAAAGGATTAGTCTTTAGTATGAACAATGGATGGTACCATACAGCTAAAGTTCATAAAAAATTAGGGTTTGATATTACTATTGGAGCTAGTGGATCTTTTGTTCCTTCTAAAGATGAAATTTTCAATCTTACTAAACTAGGGTTAGAAAACTTCAACCTTAACGGAAATACAACTTCTCCAACAATTGCAGCTGATGACAATATCAATGGAGCTAACTTAACTTTCTCAGGAGAAGTAGAAGGTATTAATCAACCTGTTTCTGTAACTTTTGATATGCCAGGTGGAGAAGGTTTAAACATAACTCCAGCTCCAGCAGTTCAAATTGGATTAGGATTACCTTTTAAATTAGAAGCAATGTTACGTTTTGTTCCTAAAGTAGGTTCTGATGATGTAAAAGCTGGTTTATTTGGATTAGGTCTTAAAAAAGAAATCACTGATTGGTTCGGGCCAATGGACAAAACTCCTTTGCATATTTCTTTATTAGCTGCATATACCAACATGAATGTAGATTATGAAATAGGTAATATAACTGGTAATGTATCTTCACCAAATGCAGAAGCAGAGTTTAAATTGAACTCTTATACTATACAAGCTATTGCCTCACTAAATTTGCCTGTAATAAATTTTTATGGAGGTGTAGGGTATAACGGAGGAAATACTAAATTAAACATATTAGGAAACTATCAATTAAATTATGATGGAGGGCAAACAACTAACGTTCCAAATCCTTTATCTTTAAAATCGGATGCTGGTAGTTTTAACGCAACTGTTGGTGCTCGTTTAAGCTTAGGATTCTTTAAAATATTTGGAAGTTATACCATGCAAGACTATAGCAATGTAAATGCAGGTATTGCATTTAGCTTTAGATAGTCTAACTTGTTAAAAACAATTATAAAAAGAACCTTACTTATTCAGTAAGGTTCTTTTTTATTTTATATTTTCGGACTTTATTTATTAAAATCAACCTCTCACGTTAAAAAATTATGAAAACAAAAATTTTTATTTTACTATTTACACTAATAGTATTCGCTAATTATTCTCAAGAAAAAAAATGGGAAAAAGACCTTAAATCTGAACTATATCAAGTTGGATGGATAAAACAATCAAATGACGGAAATATCATTGCCTCTGGAGCTAAGGGTTTGTTAGCAATGAATAACAAAACTGGCGAAACTATTTGGCACAATAAAGAATTAAAAGCTATTGATAAAAATACTTTTTTAAATATTGACGGACTACCATATTTCTATATAGAATACACTCCAGTTGTAGGTAAAACAAGAGGACTAATCCTTAATTCTAGTAATGGTGCTATAATTTTTGACACAAAAGACAAAGGTTATAGAATAAAAGACTATACAATACTACATGATAAAGGTGTAATTCTTTTTGAACTTCTAGAAAATAAGGATAGAAAATTAATGAGTTTTAGTTTAGCTAAAAACAAAGTTAACTGGATTACTGATTTAGGAAAAAGCAGTGGTCTTTTTAAAAGGTTATTAGGAAATTCATTTATTGATCATGGGCCTATTTTTACTCAAAAAAACAATTTAATATTAGGTATCAAAAACGAAATTTATGCAATTAACTTTGATGACGGAAAAATTACTTGGAAGAACGAATCAAAAAAGAAAGTTAAGGCTTTAGTGTATTCTGATAAAAACAACAGTTTATATGTTGGTATTAAAAAATCTAATAAATTAAAGATTTTCAACCCTGACAGCGGAGAAGATATCACACCTGGAAAGTTAAAATTAAGAGGTACATTAATAAATGTAATGCCAGATGAATCAGGAAATCTAATACTAGTAGAAACCGAAGGGTTTAATATTATCGATCCGGAGACAAACTTATTTAAATGGAAAAAAAGCTTTAAAATTGACAACTTAAATGAAGTTATTCCTCATAAAAAAGGAATGATTGCCGTTGGTAAAGATGAAAAAAAGAGCTCTATTGCATTAGTTTCAAACGAAGGTAAGAAAATATGGGACACTAATGTAGATGGATATGCTTATTACGCAACTCCTACCGATAAGGGCGTATTATATATTTCAACCGAAAGATCTAATATTCTTGATTATAATAAAGGAAAAGATGTGTGGAGAAGAGATGTTAAATTCAAATCAATTCCTGCAGTTACTTTTGATGAAGAAGAAAATAAGGTTGTACTTTTTGAAAATAAAAAAGGGTACAAGTTCGATTTAAATACTGGAGAAATTAATTTATTTGCAGAAGATGTAAAACTAGAAAATGTAAAAAGAAAGACCCCACTAGTAGCTGAGTACATAAAGGGTGAAGGATATTTATTAAACACACCTCAACATATGTCTTTATTAAAGCCTAATGGAGAAGTAAAGTATTCTTCATATTACAAACCAGCTTCTACTGTTGATGGTTTAATTGGTGTAGCCCAAATTGGATTAGCTATTGCTGGTGTAGATTTCGACATAAAAGGATCTATGGATAACATAGAAATGTTAAGCAGTTTATCTAACGGAGCTTATAGAACTTCTAAAGACCAAACTGATGGAACCTCAAAAAGTTCAGAAATTGTAGGTTTATATGTTGGCCCAGACGAAGATAATATGCAAGAGGTATTTAGCGTAAGTTCGAGGAGGTTTTTTAACTCAAAAAGTCTTAAAGATAGTCAGTTTATAGTAACAAAAGTTAAAAGAGAAAATTTACCTAACATTCATAAAATATTAAAAATCAACAAGAAAACTGGGGTGATTGAAAATCAAATTGACTTGTTAGATAAAACACCTAATTATGTGATTGATAAAGTAGACAACAATGTGTTTGTTAACGAAAATAATCATTTAATCTCTGCTTATAAGTTTTAACAATTATAGATAATTTAATTATTACTAAAACCCCATTGAAATTTCAATGGGGTTTTACTTTTATATCGATAGTCAAATCGCTATTTTTGTGCATCTTAAATTAATCATCACAATTAAAAAAATATAAAATGAAAGTAACAGTTGTAGGAGCAGGTGCTGTAGGTGCAAGTTGCGCAGAGTACATTGCTATTAAAAATTTCGCATCAGAAGTTGTATTAGTAGATATTAAAGAAGGTTTTGCTGAAGGTAAAGCTATGGATTTAATGCAAACTGCTTCTTTAAATGGTTTCGATACTAAAATTACTGGAACTACTGGAGATTATAGCAAAACTGCTGGATCTGATGTTTGTGTTATTACTTCAGGTATTGCACGTAAACCAGGTATGTCTCGTGACGAGTTATTAGGTATTAATGCAGGTATTGTAAAAATGGTTTCTGCTAGTTTAATCGAACATTCTCCAAACACTATCATCATCGTAGTATCTAACCCTATGGATACAATGACCTATTTAGTACACAAAACAACTGGATTACCTAAAAATAGAATTATCGGTATGGGTGGAGCTTTAGATTCTGCTCGTTTCAAATACCGTTTAGCGGAAGCATTAGAAGCACCAATTTCTGATGTTGACGGAATGGTTATCGGTGGTCACTCTGATAAAGGAATGGTTCCTTTAACTCGTTTAGCTACTCGTAACTCTGTACCAGTTTCTGAATTTTTATCAGAAGAAAGATTAGAGCAAGTAAAGCAAGATACTAAAGTTGGTGGAGCTACATTAACTGGGTTATTAGGAACTTCTGCTTGGTATGCTCCAGGTGCTGCTGTTTCTGGAATGGTTCAAGCAATTGCTTGTGATACTAAAAAAATATTCCCTTGTTCTGCTTTATTAGATGGTGAATATGGGTTATCTGATTTATGTATCGGAGTACCAGTAGTATTAGGTAAAAACGGAATAGAAAAAATCGTTAATATTAATTTATCTGATGCTGAAAAAGAACACTTAGCTGCTTCTGCTGAAGCTGTTAAAAACAATAACTCTTCTTTAGAGTTATAGAATATATCTTAAAATAAAAAAGTCCCAATAAAAATTTATTGGGACTTTTTTATTTTAAGATAATACTTATTTAATATTAAGTTTTTCTATATGTAAAGTTGTTGTTTTCTTTTTTCTATCATATTCTAAAATTAAAACATGCCCTAATTTACCAGGCAAAACTCTAAAGTATTTTCTCTTTGTAGGTAAAACAACTTTATCCTCAGAAAGTTCTCCGTCACTATGAATTATTGTTTTAAAAACTAATTGGCTTTTAGAGTTTTTATCACCTCTTTCATAATCTATAAAATTAGCATAAAACCTATCCCTTCTCTTGTCTAATTGAGAGTTTACATAATCAAAACCTCCAATAGCTTTTATCATAAAAGCACTGAACTGAGGGCTACCGTAATCATATAAATTTTGCACTCTTGAAATACCTTTTTCAAACGTCTTTACATCTTCTAAGTTAAAATCTTTATCAAACTTAAATATGTAAACATCTTTTATTGTTAATTGAGTAACGCTGTTTCCCCCTCCCAAAAGAGCTCCGGCTACACCTATAGCGCTTACAGTTTTTTTATACTGTTCACCAATAGCATAATAATCTCCATTTTCTGTTTTAATAATGTCATGAAAATAAATAAATCCAATTCCTTTTAACTTATTGTTATCCTTAACTGGTAAAAATTTACCTACGTCTTCTTTCCAAGATATTTTTTTATTAAAAACAATATTTCCTTTCGTATCTAGAACATCAACAAATAATCCTAAACTCTGAGCCTTACCTAATTTTGCTTTTGGTTTATAATATTGCCCTAAAACTGTAACGTTCTCTTCTTTTGAAATGAATGAGTTACTTATTAACTTAGGATCCGCTTTGTCATAAGGTTTTTCAAATAATTTATTTCCATTATTACTATTTAAAACCACAGTTTTATATTCTCTTTTAGAAGAGAATAATTTAGACTTTATCTCATTTAAAACTATAAAATTTTTATTTAATGCCACTGGAATCACTCCATAGTTCCCTTTATTCTCTTTACTTGGCGTGAATTTATATTCCCATTCACTTAAATTAGAGTCCGTTGGTAAAAACTTAAGAGTATATCCCATACCTTTCCCATCGTGATTAGTTAAAACTATTAAAAAACCTTTGTTTTTTATAGGTATTAATACATTTTGAAACATTCCTGTTTTATAAAAAGTATTAACTGTTTTTGCCTGTTTATTTGTTAAAGTAATTACAACATCTTCTCTCGCATTGGCTTTTTTATCAAAACTCTTTAAAGTAAAAGTTTTCTCTTTAGCATCTAAAAACACAAACATAGACACCTCATTATTAAAACCACTTGCAATTAACTGAACTCTCTTAGAAGCTATCATTTTTTTAGTTGCAATATCATTTAAGTTTTGATCTAAGAAATTAATAGCATATTCTCTCTTCCCTTTCTTTAATTTATCTACTTGGTAAAAAAAGTAATACCCATCTGCACTATTATTTTCATCTAAAAATGCCCCTGAGTTTTTCACCTTAAATTTTGTAATATTCTCTATAGTTTTTAATTGCCCGTTAACAACTTTAACACATAGTAATAGTAAAACTAAGTATAGTTTTTTTTTCATAATTATTTATTTAGTTCTTTAAAATATTCTCTTATTAATTTAAATTCCTTATTCTCTTTCAATCTTGTTTCTTTATATTTTTCGCAAAAATTATAACCAATTTTCCTCACTTCCTTTATTTCTAAGTTATGTAAAAATTGACGCAAAATGTTCAAATTTCTTTCCTTTGTAAAAGGACTTGTTTGAGGTATTTTTCTCCCTAATTCATGCCCTATTTTCAATTCATAAACTTTTTTAAATGTTTCAGCTATCTTTATAATTATAAAATCATTAATACTCTTTTTCGTTTGTAAGTCTTTTAACAATAAGTATAATGATATATCTACTGACCCTATATCTAATAAAGATTCTATTTGTTGTTCTTTTGCAAATACTTGTATATCTTTAAAAGGAGTTGTTTTATTGTTTTTAGATAAATTATATTTTTTAATTACCTCTATCCTTTCATCTATATCTGGATGTGTTTTTAAAGAGTCTTCATCCCATTCATAATCATCAACTCTTTCTTTAATGTCAAATAATGTTTCATCTTCATCTAACCAATATTCTTTAAATGAATAATTTTTAAAATCTAATAAACTATCAAGTTTAATATCCTCTTTAAACACGCCTTTATTATCAACTCTCTTTAGTCTTTTTAAAGCCAATGCAGATGCTTCTATATTATAACTAGTATTCTTAAATAGTAAAACTCCTAAAGAGTCAGCTTCTATTTCTTCTTTTCTGGAATTTTTGAACATACCATAACTTATTTCTTTTAATAAATTTAACCCAGCTGATGTTCTTCCATATGTTTTAGCTCTCGCATTTTTTATTTTCTCTTTAATCTCTTTTGAGTTAAACGTTTGAATTCGCTTTTTTATCCCTGAATTAACATGATTTAGTTCATGATGAGCTATTTCATGACATATAATAAAAGCAAGCTCATCTTCACTCTTTAAAAAATTAAAGAGCCCTAAGTTTAACATAAAAACGCCATTTCCGAAACATGCTGCGTTTGGAGTAGCATCTCTGCTAAAGAAAAATCTATGTTTTTTTAAATTTAAGGTTGGATTGCCTTTTTCAATTCTTTCTAAAACAGAATCTAAAAAAGTGTAATATTTTTTATCAAAAAGAAAAAGACTATCTGTTAAAATCTCTTTTATATATTTTTTTCTTTTTTTATACTCCTTTTTTATTTTAGACCTATAATTACTACTTATTTTACTAAGCTCATGATCATACCTACCTTCAATTTCTTCTAAAATTAATTCTTTATCTTCTGGTATATAAGTTTGCCCAAAACAAGTGTTATTTAATGAAAATAAGAATAAAAAAACAAAAAGTAAAATCTTAACAATCTTTTTCATAAGGTGCAAAAGTACACTTTTTATAAAAATATGTTAAAGTTATTTTTTAATGTAAGATTTTCTTTAAAAAAGCGTCTTTAATACAGAGGGACATCAGCAGTGTTCCTCTTTCATAGTTTTTCATAGCAATTTTCCCACTTCATTTATTTGGAGTGGGTTTTTTTTTAAACTGCTTGTTGTACTACTTCGAACAACTCCCCTCCTTCACACTTAATAGTTTTTTGCTTAAACTTTACTATTAATTGATAATCGTGAGTTGCCATTAAAATTGTTTTACCGCTTTTATGAATCTCATTTAACAACTCCATAACTTCAAGCGAAGTTTTAGGGTCTAAATTCCCAGTTGGCTCATCTGCTAAAATTAGTTCAGGATCGTTTAATAATGCTCTTGCTATCGCTACACGCTGTTGTTCTCCTCCAGAAAGTTCGAATGTTTTTTTGTAGTATTTTTCTTTCATTCCTACCTTATCTAAAACTTCATGAATTTTATTTTTCATATCAGTTTTATTCTTCCATCCAGTAGCTTTTAAAACAAACTCTAAATTGTCAAAAACATTTCTATCATTCAATAATTTAAAATCCTGAAAAACGATTCCTAATTTTCTTCTTAAAAAAGGAATGTCTTTTTCTTTCATTTTTTTTAAATCAAAATCGACGATAGTACCTAAACCACGTTGTAATCTTAAATCTCCATACAAGGTTTTAAGTAAACTACTTTTTCCGCTTCCTGTTTTTCCAATCAAATAATAAAAATCTCCTTTATTTAAAGTGAAATTTACTTTTGATAACACTAAACTATCTTGCTGATAAATATCTGCATTCTCAAGATGTAAAACAGGGTTTGCCATAGGTATATTCGTTTTTACAAATCTAAAATTTTATTATGTAATTCTATAACATTTCTTACTTTTGATATAAAGTCTCCCAACAAAAATAAAAAACGAACGTTATAGTTTCTAGATAACTAAAATATATGAGATTTATTTGTTATAAAAAAAGCTGCTATTTATTATTTTTATTAGCCTTTTCAGCATCAATAATAGCGCAAAAAACTGCTATTAATTCTGATCTTAGTTCAGATTTTCATAAAGCCACGCGATTATACAACAACAATGCTTATGCAGCTGCACAGCAATTGTTTATAAAGGTTTCTAATGAATCTGAAAATCACCAAAACTTAAAAGCTGATGCTGATTATTACGACGCTATGGCTGCTGTTAAATTAATTCAAGACGATGCAGATGAAAAAGTAATTGAGTTTGTTAAAAATCATCCTTACAACAACAAAACTGAGAAAGCTTTTTTAAACGTTGGAAACTATTATTTTGCGAACAGAAAAGCTGCACATGCCTTAAAATGGTATCAAAAAGTAAATGAAAAGCTATTAACTCAAAAAGAAAAAAATGAGTTGAATTATAAAATGGGATATGCATTGTTAGTGTCAAACTATTTAAAAGATGCTAAGTCTCGTTTTCAAACCTTATTAGGAAATCCTATTTATGGTAACGATGCTCGTTATTATTACGGTTTTATAGCTTACAAACAAGAAAATTTTGGGGAGGCTGAAGATAATTTAAGTCAACTAGCAAACGATGCTACTTACCAAGCAAAAGCAAATTATTATATTCTAGATATTAGTTTTAAAGCAGGACGTTTTGATAAATCTGTTCAAATTGGAGAGAAACTTCTAAAAGAAACAAAAGACAAAAAAGAGATTTCTCAAATTTCAAAGATTATTGGAGAAAGTTATTTTAATCTTCATAAATACGAAGAGGCAATTCCTTATTTAAAAGCCTATAAAGGTAAAAGAGGTAAATGGACTAATACCGATTATTATTATTTAGGATACGCTTATTACCAGCAAAAAGATTATGAAAGTGCAATTAGCAATTTCAATAAAATTATAGGCGGAAATAATAAAGTTGCTCAAAATGCTTACTATCATTTAGGAGAATGTTATTTAGAATTACAGAAAAAACCAGAAGCTCTAAATGCATTTAAAAATGCTAGTGAAATGGAGTTTGACTCTAAAATTACTGAAGGTGCTTCGTTAAACTACGCAAAATTAAGTTATGAACAAGGTAATCCTTACGAAAGTGTTCCTGATGTTTTAAAAGGTTTTTTATCAAAATACCCTACCTCACCTAGTACAGCCGAAATAAGTAATTTATTAATTACTTCTTATTTACATCAACAGGATTATCAAGGAGCTTTAGATTTTTTAAACACGACTGATTCTCCTGAAAACAAAAAGTTAGCAAATGAAGTTTCATTATATAGAGGAATTCAGCTTTTTAATGAAGATAAACTAAAAGAAGCAAAACCATATTTTTACAATGCCACTTTAGCAGAAAATGCTTCGGTAAGTAATAAAGGTACTTTTTGGCTAGCAGAAACAGATTACTTACTTGGAAATTACGAAGACGCTTTAGCTAGTTTTCTATTAATAACAAAAGACGATATTGAAGAGATAAAAAAATTAGATTACAATATTGCTTACACTTATTTTAAGTTAAAAAGATATAATGATGCAGCAAAGCATTTTCAACAATTTTTAGACAAAAAAATAGATGACAATGATTTAAACGATGATGCTTCTAACCGTTTGGGCGACTCTTTTTATGCTACTAAAAATTACACAAAAGCTATTGAAGCTTACAATAAAGTAGTACAAGAAGGTGGCGTTGGCGCAGATTATGCACAATACCAAATAGCTATGAGCAAAGGTTATATGGGTAATAATGAATCAAAAATCGAAAGTTTAAAAACACTAATTAATGATTATGTTTATTCACAGTTACAAGACGACGCTTTATTTCAACTAGCGACGACATATACAACTACGAACAATATTACTAAGGCCCAAGAAACTTATAATAACTTATTATCAAAGCATTCAAAAAGTAATTACGTACCTAATGTTCTTTTACGCCAAGGATTGTTATACTACAATAATAATAACAATCAAAAAGCTTTAGAAAAATACAAAGAAATTGTTGCTAAACACCCAAATTCAAACGAAGCAAAACAAGCTGTTTCTAATGTTAAAAATGTATATATAGATATTGGTAAGGTTGATGAATATGCTGCATGGGTTAAAAATGTAAAATTTGTAAATGTTACAGATGCCGAACTTGATAATGCAACTTATCAATCTGCTGAAAACAAGTTTTTAGAAAATAACACAGCTAGAGCTATAGAAGGATTTAATAAATATCTACAAGCCTTCCCTTCAGGAATCAATGCTTTAAAGGCTCATTTTTATTTAGCACAATCCTATAATAATACTAATAAATTTAATAGTGCTATTCCACATTACACCTATGTTATTAGTCAAGATAAAAGTGAGTTCTCTGAAGAATCTTTAGCCAAACTAGCTAAAATTTATTTAGAGAAAGAAGATTGGAATAAAGGAATGCAAGTTCTTGAACAATTAGAAAAAGAGGCAAACTACCCTCAAAACATCATTTTTGCACAAAGTAATTTAATGAAAGGATATTACAATAATGACGATTATGCAAATGCAATTTCATATGCAGAAAAAGTATTAAGCAATGATAAAGTTGACACTAAGGTTATCGAGGATGCTAAAGTTATCATAGCTCGTTCTTCGTTTAAAAGTGATGATTTTATAACCGCTGAAGAGTTTTTTAATGAAGTAAGTAAAAAAGCTACTGGCGAATTAAAAGCTGAAAGTTTATACTACAATGCTTTCTTTTTAAATGAACACAAAGATTACGAAACTTCAAACAAAGCGATTCAAGATTTAATTGCAAACTACTCATCTTATAAATATTGGGGAGTTAAGAGTTATATAATTATGGCTAAAAATTATTATGCTTTAAAAGATGCATACCAAGCAACGTACATTTTAGAGAATATTATTAAAAACTTTACGCAATATAAAGACGTGTTAGAAGAAGCTAAAAACGAGCTTCGAAACATTAAAAACAAAGAAGCGAAAACAAACGAATCAGTAACTAACCAAAACTAAAATTTGTTTAAAACAAAAGAAAGCTCAATGATTAAATCGATGAAAAAGCACCTAGTTTTACTTGCTGTATTAGTAACATTAATTGCGAATTCGCAAGAAAAGAAAGCTCCAGAGAAAGCAAAAGATACTATAATAAAAACTGAAGTTGTAAATGTAGTAACTTCATATGTTCCTAAAATTACAGATGCCTTTAAAATAAAGCAAAAACCAATAATTCAACACACCAAAGAAACTCAGAAAAAGGAGTTAGAATATCACATTTTCTCCGTTCCTGTTGCTTCTACTTTTATTCCAAAAAGTGGTACTATGAAAAAGGTTGATTTAGGCAAACGAGAAAGACTTTACCCTAATTATCTTTCTTTAGGACTTGGTAATAAAATCACTCCTTTTTTAGAAGCCTACATAAGACGTAATGAGAGTTATAATAGTGAGTTGGGCGCACATTTAAAATTTCTATTATCGATAGATCCAGTTGAAAACACAAAACTTAGCAGTACCTTCTATAATGCTAATTTGAATTTATTTTATGCACAACAAGAGCGCTATTTTGATTGGAAAGCTGGTTTAAATGCAGAACGCAATAAAAACAATTGGTATGGTTTACCTACAAATATTTCTTTTACCGATGCTACCATAAGTGCTATTGAAGAAGAGCAAGCTTATAATTCGTTTAAAATATTTGGTAACATTAATTTTGATGATTCATATTTAGAAGAAGCAAATGGTTCGTTAAACTATTTTTCTGATGTATTAAGTAGTAGTGAGTTTTTAATTGATGCCGATGCTACCTTTAAATTTCCATTAGACAACTTTCACCGTCAATTAAATGATTTATATATCAATACAACTTTAAGCTATTTAGGAGGTAAATTCGAAAATTCTTACGAAGCTCGAAATCAATTAAAACATAGTTTTTTTACAGTTGGATTGCACCCAACATATAAATTCGTTGTACAAGATTTAGCGATTCAACTTGGAGCTAAAGCATACTTCTCTTTAGATTTAGAAAATAAAGACAATAACTTCTTTATATATCCCGATGTAGAAATCTCATATCCAATCGTAAAAGATTTTGCAAATGTATTTATAGGAGCTTCTGGAGATTTAGAAACAAATTCTTATCAATCACTTGCTGATAAAAATCCATACATTTCGCCAACTCAACAAATATTACAAACCAATAAAAAATACAATGCTTTTGCTGGTATAAGAGGAAAATTAGATGCACAGTTTAGTTATAACTTCAAAGCAAGTTATGCTGAGATAGAAAACAATCCGTTTTTTAGTTTGAATCAATCAAAATCTAACGGAAATAATATCGCTGGAACAGATGCTTTTACCTTCTTTGGTTATGAATTCGGAAATTCATTTAAAACAGAATATGACGACATTAAGTTAATATCTTTCTTTGGTGAAGCTGCCTTTAATGGAATTAAAAACTTAACGGTAGGTATGAATGCGCAATTCAACAAATTCACGTTAGCAAACCTACAAGAACCTTGGAATGCTCCAAAAATAAAAGGTGAACTTTTTGGAACCTATAAAACTTACAAATGGTTTGCTGGTGCCAACTTCTTTTTTGTTGGAGAACGAAAAGGAAAAGAATATGAAGCATTGCCATCAGTTACTCCGCCAAATACAATCAGTCTAAAAAGTTATTTCGATGTTAATTTTAATGGTGGCTATCATTTTAACGACTCATTCTCTGTCTTTTTAAACTTAAATAATGTATTAAATAACGATTATCAAAGGTTTACCAATTTTAACGTACAAGGGTTTCAAGCTCTTGGTGGGTTAACTTGGAAATTTGATTCTCTTTTCTAAATTATAAAACTTACATTTATGGTTCTGTAAAACGAACCATAAATGAAAAGAACATCCCTCCTATTAATTACAGGGTTATTTTTAATATCCTGCCAGGTAGAAAAGAAAAAAACAAGCACAACACTTACTGGACTTTCTAACGAAGAGAAAGTAGATTCTACTCAAATAAAACAAATTTTTAATGCAGCTTTAACCGAAGGAAAATCCTATGAATGGCTTCGAGATTTAACTCAAAATATCGGAAGTCGATTATCAGGTTCAGAAGGAGCTACAAAATCTGTTATTTGGGGAGAGCAACTAATGAAAGAGGTCGGATTAGATTCTGTTTGGCTACAACCTGTAATGGTTCCGCATTGGGTACGTGGAGAAAAGGAAGTTGCAAACTATGAATTCAATGGAGAAAAAATCAATGTTCCTATTTGCGCTTTAGGAGGTTCTATTGCGACTCCTAAAGAAGGTATTACAGCAGAACTTATTGAAGTAAAAAGCTTAGAGGAAGCCAAAAAATTAGGAGACAAAGCCAAAGGAATGATTGTGTTTTTCAATGGAGCTTTCGATAATACTTTAATCAATACATTTAAAGCTTATGGAGGTTGTGTAGGACAACGTTACGGTGGCGCAGCTACTGTAGGTAAATTTGGGGCAAAAGCAGTAATTGTTCGTTCTATGACTAATGGAATTGACGATTATCCTCATACCGGGTCTATGGGTTATGGAGAAATTCCGGAATCAGAATATATCCCAACAGCAGCTATTAGTTCAAGAGCAGCAGAAAACTTAAGCAAGCATTTAAAAAAGAATCCAAACTTAAAATTCTACTTTAAACAAAGTTGTGAAACATTACCTGATGCTCCATCTCATAATGTGGTTGGAGAAATTAAAGGAAGTGAATTTCCTGATAAAATTATGGTAATTGGAGGTCATTTAGATTCTTGGGATTTAGGTGATGGTGCACATGACGATGGTACAGGAATCGTACAATCTTTAGAAGTTGCTTACTTATTAAAAAAGAACAACATTAAACCTAAAAACACTATTCGTATTGTATTTTTTATGAACGAAGAAAATGGTTTACGCGGTGCTACTGAGTATGCTCGTTTAGCAAAAGAAAATGATGAATTACATATTGGTGCTTTAGAATCTGATGCTGGAGGGCACACTCCAAGAGGTTTTTCAATTGACGCTAATGATAAAAATAGAGCCTTATTACAAAGCTGGAAAAAACTCCTAGCTCCTTATGGATTACATGATATTACTGCTGGAGGTGGTGGTGCTGATATTGGTCCTTTAAAAGATGACCACGTTACTTTAGTAGGATATCGTCCAGATTCGCAGCGATATTTCGATTACCATCATGCAGCAACCGATACTTTTGACAAAGTAAATAAGCGAGAGCTAGAACTAGGTAGTGCTTCTATGGCTAGTATCGTTTACTTAATGGATAAATATTTATATAACAACGAAACTTTAAAACCGTAAAATAAAAACGAATCAAACTAAAATGAAAAAAACATTCATTACTCTTCTATCAATTGGAATTTTATTTTCATGTAAAAAGCAAGAAAAAGCAGATGTAATTGTTATAAATGCAAATGCTTATACGGTAAACTCAAATTTCGACAAAGCTGAAAGTTTTGCCATTAAAGATGGGAAATTTATTGCCGTAGGTAGCAATAAAGAAATTCAAAATAAATATGCTACTCTAAAAACTATCGACGCAAAAAACAAAGCAGTATATCCTGGTTTTATAGATGCGCATTGTCATTTTTACGGATTAGGTTTACAACAACAAAAAGTAGATTTAACGGGCACTAAAAGTTATGATGAAGTATTAAATAAATTAGTTGCTTTTCAAAAAGAAAAAAACACTTCTTTTATTACTGGACGTGGTTGGGATCAAAACGATTGGGAGGTAAAAGAATTTCCAACAAAAGAAAAGTTAGACAAACTTTTCCCTAAAATCCCCGTTGCTGTTCGTAGAATTGACGGTCATGCAATGTTAGTAAATCAAGCCGCAATTGATTTAGCAGGAATTACCTTAGAATCAAAAGTTGATGGCGGAGAGTTCATAAAAAAAGACGAAAAACTTACTGGTGTTTTAATTGATAATGCCATGAACTTTATTAAAGTTCCTAAACCAAGTAAAAGAGAACAAATACAAGCATTAAAAGATGCTCAAAAAATCTGTTTTGACCTTGGTTTAACAACTGTTGACGATGCTGGTTTAGACAAACAAGTTATTGAGCTAGTAGACAGCTTGCAACAAACGGGAGATTTAAAAATGCGTATGTACGCTATGATTTCTAACAACAAAGAAAATCTAGATTATTACCTCAACAAAGGCGTTATTAAAACTGACCGCTTAAATGTACGCTCGGTAAAAGTTTATTCAGATGGAGCTTTAGGCTCACGTGGCGCAACTTTAAAAGATGAATATTCTGATAAAAAAGGACACTTTGGAGCTTTAGTAAACTCATATGATGATCTTCAAAGTTTAGCTAAGAGAATAGCAGATTCAGAATATCAAATGAACACCCATGCTATTGGAGATTCTGCTAATTATGTAATGTTAAAAACATATGATGAAGTTTTAAAAAACAAAAAAGATAGACGTTGGCGTATAGAACATGCGCAAATAGTTGACTTAAACGACTTTCATCATTTTAAAAATGTATTACCATCTATTCAACCAACGCATGCAACTTCAGATATGTATTGGGCTGAAGATCGTGTTGGTCATGAAAGAATTAAAGGTGCTTACGCCTATAATAATTTATTAAAACAATACGGTAAAGTAGCATTAGGAACAGATTTCCCTATTGAAAATGTGAGCCCGTTATATACCTATTATGCAGCAACTATTAGAAAAGACTTAAAAGGTTATCCTGAAAAAGGATTTCAAATGCAAAATGCCTTATCTAGAAAAGATGCTTTAAAAGGAATGACCATTTGGAATGCCTATGCTAATTTCGAAGAAGATGAAAAAGGAAGTATCGAAGTAGGAAAACTTGCTGATTTTATTATTCTAGAAAATGATATTATGACGGTTGAGGGTAGTAAAATACCAAACACCAAAGTGGTTGCTACTTATGTTAATGGTGAAAAAGTAAACTAACTGCATCCTTTTACATAAAAACTAGTCTATTTTATAAAAAATCATGACTAAACTACAACGCAGACAAGAATTTTACAATCAAATAAAATTAGGTAAAATGGCATTGAGAAACCAACGTTTCGAAATGTCATTTTTTTATTTAGAAAACGCTCACATTCTAGGGCAAAAACACTTGTATAGACATACGCTATCGCATTACTGGATGTTAATTCACGGAATAAAAACAAGAAATTTTAAAGAAATAGTTGGTCAATTCACCCGAATCTTAGCTTCCATTCTATTCACAAATATCTGGGTACCCAAAGGAAACACTGGGGGTTCTAATATTTCTCCAATTAAAAAAACTCCTATTAGAAAAGAACTGCGAAAATATTTTTCAAAATAAATGCATCTTTTTACACTTTTAAAAGTCTATTATATGAACTTAAAGATTAAATAAGATGAAAAATAAAAATCAATGCACTTGTAATTGTGACGGTTGTAAAACTGGAAGTTGTGCAAACTGTACTTGCGAAAATTGTTCTTGCAATAACTGCAACTGCTAATCACATATTTGTTAACTATAACAGAAATTATTCTTAAATTTATAAAGAGTAATTTCTGTTTTATTCTGTATTAAAATGACTACAAATCAAGTTTGGACAAAATACGCTACCGATATTCAGTTTTTTATTTTAAGTAAAGTAAAAGACAAAACTATTACGGATGATATTTTACAAGATACTTTTATAAAAATCCATACAAAGCTTCATACGTTAAAAGATATTAAAAAGTTAAAACCTTGGATTTTTACTATTGCTCGTAATTCAATAATGGATTATTTTAAAAGTACTAATCAAACATTTGAATTAGCTAATTTTGAAACAGAAACTAAAATAGAAGAGCACAAACATACCGAAAAAGATTGTTTGCGTGGTATTCTAGAAAGCTTACCAAAAAAATATAGAGAGCCTTTATTTTTATCAGACATTAAAGGATTGAAACAACAGGAAGTAGCAGACACATTAAAGCAAAGTTTACCTACAACTAAATCTCAAATTCAACGTGCACGTAAACTAATTGCCAAAGGATTTATAGATTGTTGTGGATTTGTTTTAAATGAAGATGGAAAACTCGTTGGCGAAATTCAAGATAAAGACGACTGTAAAATCTGTGACTAATTTACCTTATTTTCATTTTGCTGTTTTTCTTTTTTTAAATATGTTTGAAAAAGAATTAACTAGCTATGAACAATACCCCTTCACGATTTGAAATTTTACAAATAGAAATTGAAAAAATGATTCAATTTGCCTCTTGTCGCGCCAAACAAAACAAGAAAAAATCGTTTCGAATTTACATTAGTATTGCCATTTCTTCTGCATTAATTACTTTTTTAGTTGCAGTAGGTGATGATTTTAAAGAATATAGAACTATCATTAAAATACTAACACTGTTTTTTAGTGCTGCAAGTACAATATTTGCGGCGTGGGACGGATTTTACAACCACAAAGAGTTATGGGTTATTTATGGTGAAACCCGAGGTCGTTTAAAAGAATTGGAATTAAAAACCAAATTAGCCACAGAAGAAGATAAAAACAACGCTGATTTCATTGATCAAATTCATAAAGAATTTCAATCTGTTGTTAATCATGGAAGCTTCAAGTGGAAAGAACTTCGATTAGAAGAAAATGGTAATTAACTTATATTAATTTATTATTAGTTACATACCTAATAGCCTCACTTATATTGGCTACATCCAATTTTTCAAAAAGTTTTTTTCTATGAAATTTAACAGTATCTGGTGATACAAATATTTTTTCTGCAATTTCTTTAATTGAATATCCTCTTATTGAATATTGTATTATTTCTTTCTCTCTATCAGTAAGTTTTATTTCTTCTAAATTTTTCCAATAATCGCCTTCTAAATCATATTTATACACAATACCTCTACCCTTTTTATATACAGTAATATTTCCTGATTTTAATCTAGTAGATAATGAAACAACACAAAGAGCTTTCCACACCTTTCCTTCTTCATTCAAAAATATAGGAGTTAATTTTTGATTAATTAAGATAGACTTCCCTTCTTTTGTTTTTAAAAGAAAGTCATACGATATCGTATAGTCTTTACGCTCTTCTAAAGGCTTTGTTTCATAAAGATCAAAACCAATAGTATTTATTTTCAATAATAACTCTAAATCTTCTTGAGGCACATATTTAAAATAAAATTCATACCCCATTTCTTTTACTTCTTCAGGAGTATGACCACATAAAAACAAAGGGTTATCTGACACATAATCAAATCCTTTTTTTTCATAATCAATAACATAAAGACTACTGTAAGTAGTTCTTGAAAAGGCTTTTATAACCTCAATATAATTACTTGTTTGATCTATTACATTTTTTGTTAACTCGTTAACAGTATTCTTAGAGTTAAAAAAAGAATTAACGTCAGTCATATAGTTTCTAAATCTTCATTTCAAGGTAAATATACCATTAAAAAACTACCCGAAAGAGTAGTGTTAAAAATAAAAATTATAACTAAGTAAACCCTATTTGTTTATAAAAACTACTCTTAAGTGTAATATTTAAAGGCTTATCACTCATTAGTTTTGAGGTTATAAAACATAAATAATAATTCTAATGATAAAAATAATACTGAAACTAATTATAAACTTAATTCAATTTTTGATAATGTATTTATCTTAAAACAAGTCAATTATCTAAGATTATAATTCTAAAAAAATGACACCTACTCAAGTTTTTTCTATAGCTGGCATGATTACAACACCAATGTGGATTTTAATGATATTTTTTCCAAAATGGAAAGTAACCAATTACTTAATAAGTTTTAAAATAGTTCCCATAATACTATCTTTTATTTACACCATTTATATTATTAATACTATTAGCATTAATGGTATGCCCGATTATGGGAATCTAGATTCTGTTATGAAATTATTTACAGAAGAAAATGCGGTTTTAGCTGGTTGGGTACACTATCTCGTTTTCGATCTTATTATTGGTATGTGGATACTTAATGCATCCAAAAAACTTAATATCCATCAGTTAATAATAGCTCCTTGTTTATTCGCAACTTTTATGTTTGGTCCTGTTGGGTTTCTTCTTTTTTTCATCATTAAAATTATTAAACAAAATAAATTACAATGTTCTTAAAACAAATACTTAACACAGTAAAAAAACAGAGTCCGATACTTTTCGGAATTGTCTTAATTCATTTCGTTTTTATTCTAATATCTTTAATAGGTCTTTTTATTGATGATAGATCTTTAATGGGTGTTAACGTATGGACAAAGCCTTTAAAATTCTCGGTATCAGGAGGTATATATATATTAACTATTGGATATTTCATAACCTTATATCCCTTTTCCAAAAGAAAGAAAGACATACTTAACAATATCGTTTCATGGACTATGCTTATTGAATTTGGTATTATTATTTATCAAGCTTCAAGAGGAGTTCAATCACATTATAATAAAGACACAAATTTTGATGCTCTCTTATTTGCTGGAATGGGGCTAATGGTTTTAATCAATTTTTTTATTATGCTTTTCTTCATTTTTGAAACAATTAGATTAAAACTAAGAACCACAAGATCAATTCAATTCGCAATATTATTAGGATGGATAATTATAGTTGTTGGTAGCTGGATAGGTCAGCAAATGATAAACCAAATGTCACATAACGTTGGGATAGCAGATGGAGGCGCAGGATTACCTTTAGTTAACTGGAGTACTATTGCTGGTGATTTAAGGGTAGCTCACTTTTTTGGATTACATGGTTTACAAATAATTCCGCTTTTTGCTTTATGGTTATCTAATAAATGGAAAGCTGCTAACAAATATCAAATTATTACTGTATTTGCTTTTGGATTAATTTATTCTTCATGGATTGGATATACTTTTTACCAAGCTAAACAAGCCATCCCTCTTATCAATTTATAAAATCACTGATTTAACTAAATAAACATCATAAATAATAAAATCAGCTACATACTATCATGAAAAAACTACTATTAATACTCAACTTACTATTTTTCTTTCAATTATCTGCCCAAGAAAAATTAACTACTAAACAATGGCAAGACGATCTTCGTTTTTTACAAAATACAGTACATAAAGATTATTCACATCTTTTTGTAAAAACAACCAAAAATGTTTTTGATACTGAGGTAGAATTATTTTATAAGAGCATTCCAAATATAACACAACACGAAATAGTTGTTGGTTTTTCTCGATTAGTGTCCTTATTTAAATATGGGCATACCTATGTAAGTTTCCTTCAAAAACCTTATACGTTTTCTCAATTACCTTTTAACTTATATAAATTTAACGATGGTGTTTATATACAAGGAACACATAAAAAATACATTAAAGCAATTGGAGCTAAAGTTATAGCAATAGAAAAAACACCAATTTTAGAAGCTCTAAAAACAATTGAACCAACTGTAGAATCAGAAAATTCACAATATTTTAAAGCTTATGGAATTAACAATTTAAGGTATCCTGAAGTATTACATGCCCAAAAAATAACAAAAACTCTTCAAAATGAAATCGTTCTTACTTTAGAAAAAGATGGTAAAATATTCTCACAATCTTTTGAGGTAATGAAAAAAGGAGAGAATATGCCTAAGCATCGTGGTTATGTTAAACAAAATGAAAATTGGCTCGATGCAAGAGAGCAATCAATAACTCCATTATATTTAAAAAATCTTAACAAGGTTTACTTTTTCGAATATTTACAAAAAGAAAAAACTGTATATGTTAGGCATAGTAGAATTGCAAACGATTCTGAAGAAAATACCGAAACTTTTTACAAACGAGTTTTTGATTTTGTTGAAAATAATGACGTTGAGAAATTAATTATTGATGTTCGTTTAAACGGAGGAGGAAATAGTTATTTAAACAAACCTATTATTACTGGAATTATCGAAACTAAAAAAATAAATCAAATTGGGAGCTTATATGTAATTATTGGTAAACGTACTTATTCTGCGGCTCAAAATTTAGTTAATGAATTACACAATTATACAAATGCTATTTTTGTAGGTGAGCCAACTGCTGAAAATGTAAATTTTTGGGGAGATGCACGTCCGGTAACTTTACCAAACAGCAATCTTACTATTCAGTTATCATATGCTTGGTGGCAAGGGAAACCTATATGGGAATACGCTGAATGGTTAGCTCCTCAAATCCCAATAGAAATGAGTTTTTCAGAATATGCATCTAATCAAGATCCTGTATTAAATGCTGCATTATCTTTTTCTGGAAAAGATTTTAAAATAAACCCATTAGAATATATAAGAGAATTATATATGGCTGGTAATCCCCAGAAATTGGCTACAGAAGTTATGAAGATGGTAAAAGATCCTCGATATTCTTTTATTGATTTTGAAGCCGAATTAAGTAAATCTGCTCTTCGTATGTTAAGTGTTAAACAAGAGCAAGCTGCTATTCAAATATTCTCATTTATTATTCAATTATTTCCTAACTCTGCTAATGCTTATTTAAATTTAGGAAAAGCTTATTTAAAAGTTGGTAATAAAGAGAAGGCTAAAAATTTATTTAATAAAACGATATCTTTAGATTCTGATGGAAAAGTGGGAGAATTTGCTATGAAAACGCTAAATACTATTAAATAAAAGTCTTAACTGAATTTAATAATGTTATTGATAAACGATGACTATGCGTTGTTAAAAAGACGCTTAGTCATCGTTATATATAAATTAAAGCTCTTACCTTAGATAACAAACTAAAAATTATCAATAAAAACAATGCCTCTTTTTTTAAAACAAAAAATCAACTTTGAAAATTACTGGATTAAAAACGGCTTCTTTATTATAGTATTTTCTATCGTTATTAATCACTTTACTGCACCAGAAAACTTTCCATTTAATAGAAACTACCAATTTCCTTTAATTCCAATTATTGCTTCTATTATTGGTGGTAGTGTTGCTATTATTATTGCATATTTCAATTTTAAATACTTTAAAAGCAAATACTTTTCTGAAAAAATTAATTCAAAAACATTATTGCTTTTCTTATTTTCAACTTTAGGATATGTTACTATATTTTATATTCCTTTTTATTATGTTTCAAACTTTTTGGTCAATGGGAAAGTAGACTATAACTTTTACTATCTATTAAATGGGCTTTTAGTTTCTTTATTAATAGACACTGTACTAATTTCTCTTTTATTTTCATCTGATATATACAAACTGCATAAACTTAACTCAATTCAAGGGATACTTAAAGTGCAACAAAGTGGTAAAATAACATTGGTTAAACATTCTGAAATTGCTTTTATGTATAGTGAAAACAAAATTGTATACATTGTAAAAACAGATGGAACTTTAATTATGACTGATTTTACTTTAAACGAAATTGAAAATAAAGTAAATGAACAAAGCTTTTTTAGAACTAATAGACAAACTATAATCCACCCTCGTTCTATAGAACAAATACAATCTATAGAAAACGGAAAATTATCTGTATTACTAAAACCTGCAATTTCTAATGAAGAATCTTTACAAATAAATATTAGTAGATATAAAAAACAAGCATTTATGAATTGGTTTCAAAATAAAACTTAAAATACATAGACTATTCAGTAATTATTTTGATACCATTCGGTAAAAACAAGCTAAATATCAGTGTTTTTCTTGCTTTATCGTTTTTACTTTGTTTAAAATTTAAAACGAATAAACAATGAAAAAAGCCTTTTTAACTTCAAATTTAATACCAATAATTACTATTGTTATTTGCTGTATTCTATACTTATCAGGAAATTTTCAAATGATTACAGGAGGTATTATAGTTTTAATAGCAAGTGCTATAGAATACAAAAAAGACCTCTTTAAATCTTTAGGTTTTCAACGAGATAAATTCAATATAAAAAATTTATTAATCATAGCTCCATTAGTTGGTGCTGCAATTTTTTTGTTTTATGGCTATGTAATGTTACCTAGTATTACTTACCTTACTGAACAACCTATTGATCTTTCTGTATTTGACCCTTACAAAGGAAACTTAACCGCATGTATAAGCCTACTTGCTTATATTTGGGCATCGGCTGCGTTTGGTGAAGAAATAGTATTTAGAGGTTATTTAATGAGACAGTTTACTAAATTTTTTGGTTCAAGTACCGTGAGTCTTGTTTTTAACATTCTTCTTTTAGGTATTCTTTTTGGTTACGTTCATGCATACCAAGGAATAAGCGGACAGCTTTTATCAGGTATTACTGGAATGTTTTTAGCTATTCTTTTTCATTTCAAGAAGAATGATTTATGGTTTAACGTAGCTGTTCATGGGTTTATTGATACCGTTTTTGTATTATTTCTTTACTATGGATGGATATAGTACATAAATAATTCAAACATAAAAAAGTCTTGGCTTTAGTTCTTTTTTACTAAAACAAGACTTTTTATTTAGTTTGTTTACAGAACTATTACAGTTCTTTAATTTCTTTTTCAATCACTTCAAGTTCTCTAAGGTAAAAGGAATATTGATTTAATTCTTTTTCATCTACGTTTCTACCGAAAGAAGTTAAGTTTTTACGAACATTAAATAGTTTCTTTGAAAAAGCAGCAAGTAATTCTTTTGAATCCCTATCTTTTAAGTCAGACGCTAAAGTTATTTTTTTTATTTTGTTTTTTTGAAAAATAAAAACACTTAATCCAAGTAATAATATAAAAAAACTCAATACCCCAAGTTTAAAAGTTGTATTTTCTTGGTGATGAATTTTGTTTTGAAGATTCAATTTATCCTTTTTTAAAAGAGAAATTTCTTTATCTTTTTCTGTACTTAAATAACTGTATCTATCTGCTTTCTTATTAATCTCAGTATTTTTTTCAATTAATTCGTTTTTTAAATCAACATACTTTTTAAAATAACTGTTATTTTTTTTATTTAAGTTTAAATTCAAAACTGTCTCCAGAGTTCTTAATTTAAGATCACTATTTTCTAATTCAAACGCATAATCAAAAGCTTCTATTGCGTGTTTTTTAGCTAAATTATAATTAGCTGTTTTTTGATAATAATTACTAATATTTAGATGTATTGAACTTAACTTTGTAATGTTATTAAGTTTCTCTCTAATACGTAAAGCTTCTTTATATTTTTTTATAAGCCCCTTTGGTTTCCTCAAAGCTAAACTACTTACAGCATACCCTTCTAGTAAGTCAGCATAATCTTCAGTGTGTTTAAATTCAACATCAGCTATTTTTAAAATAAGTTTAAAATCTCTAATAGCTCTTTCGTGCTTATTTTCTTTTTGAGCTGAAAGACCTTGCTTTATCATCTCTTTTAAACCCCAAAATTCAGTATTAGCTTCCTTTTTCTCCTGACTAAAAACAGCATTAGAGATCAACAAAAAATAAAATAATATATGTCGCATTTTATCATAACAAATTAACTTTAAAAATAGTTATTTAAAGCTTATCATTAAAAAAATGAATGATTTAATTACCTCCTTCTTTTCTTAAATCCTTTTCCTTTCGATTTATTTCTAGAACCTTTAGATTTCGGGTTAAAAGCAGTTACCGTATCATCAAAAGTATTTTTAGCTTTACCAGCTTTATTTTTCTTCCATGAATTATCTTCAGGTAATAACTTTTTTAGCAAGTCATTACGTCCAACTTTAGTAAGCGTATCTTTAATCCATTTTCTATTTTCCTTTTTATACCAAAAGAAAAAACGATGTTGTTCTTCTTTTTCTTTAGCTGTTTTAGGAGTTTTAGTTGGTTTTAAAGTATATGGATGATATCCACTATAATAAATCACCGTAGCAACAGTCATAGGTGTTGGCGTAAACCCTTGCACCTGCTCTAACTGAAACCCCATATCTTTAGTTTCAGCAGCTAAATTTGCCATATCTTCTTTTTCACAAGCTGGGTGACTCGATATAAAATATGGTATTAATTGTAGCTTTAATTTCTTCTTTATATTAATACGATCAAACCTATCTTTAAACATATGGAAATATTTAAAAGAAGGCTTACGCATTAATTTTAAAACAGGATCAGAAGTATGTTCTGGAGCTACTTTTAAACGTCCAGAAACATGATTTGTCATTACCTCTTCCGTATATGCATCTAATTCCTTTGGATCCGCGTTTTTATTAAACTCTGGTACTAACATATCATGTCGAATTCCACTTCCTATAAATGATTTTTTCACTTTTGGATGCGCATCTACAGCTTGATATAATTTTGTTAAAGGCTTATGGGAGGTATCTAAATTACTACATATTACTGGCGATATACAAGATGGTGCTACACATTTATCACAGATAGACTGTATTTTACCTTTCATCTTATACATATTCGCAGAAGGTCCACCAATATCAGATAAATAGCCCTTAAAATCGTCCATTTGCGCAACAGCATCCACCTCTTTCAATACAGATTCTTGACTACGACTTGCTATAAACTTTCCTTGGTGCGCAGAAATGGTACAAAAACTACATCCTCCAAAACATCCACGGTGAATGTTTATAGAAAACTTAATCATTTCAAACGCTGGAATTGGTCCTCGTTTATTGTATTTTGGATGAGGTAAACGTGTAAATGGCAAATCGAAAGAAGCATCTATTTCTTCTTCCGTCATCGTAGGAAATGGCGGATTGATCATCAATTTCTTATCTCCAACTTGCTGAAAAATACGACGTGCAAATAATTTGTTAGACTCCTGCTCTATTACCTTAAAGTTAGAGGCAAACGTCTTTTTATCCTTTAAACAAGCTTCATGAGAATTAATCTCAACATCTTGCCAATTTTTATTCTTCGGAATCTTCTCTCCATCCTGAACAAAAACAGCAGTTTGTTTAATTGTTTTTAAACTCGAAAACGGAACTCCTTTTTGTAACAACTCAACAATCTCTCGTAAAGGTTGCTCACCCATTCCATAAACCAACATATCTGCTTTGGAAGTTTCTAAAATTGTTGGCAATAATTTATCCGACCAATAATCGTAATGTGTAACACGACGCAACGAAGCTTCAATACCTCCAATTAAAACAGGTACATCTGGAAATTTTTCTTTTAATATTTTCGAATATACAGAAGTTGCATAATCAGGTCTAAACCCTTTATCTCCATTTGGTGTATATGCATCTTTGTCTCTACGACGTTTACTTGCGGTATAATTACTCACCATCGGATCCATACAACCACCTGTAACAGCAAAAAACAAACGAGGTCTCCCTAATTTCTCAAAATCCTGTAAATTATCGTTTACACTAGGTTGCGGTACAATTGCTACTTTTAATCCGTAACTCTCTAATATACGTCCAATTACTGCAGGACCAAATGATGGATGATCTACATATGCATCTCCACTAAAAAGAATTACATCTAATTCTTCCCATCCTCTTAACTTAACCTCCTTATTTGTAGTAGGTAACCAATCTGAAACTCGTCTTATTCTCATGCCGCTGCAAAGGTACAACGTTTTAACGTAGGTTGTATCTCTTAAAAAGATGTTAAATATGTTACATAGTTTGTAACAAATCGTCTTTAATCAGTACAAATACTAGAAACTAATAAATCACATCATGAAAAAAATAATTGTAGCTATTGCTGCTATTGCTGTTTTAGGAAGTTGTTCCTCTTCTAAAAACTTAACAAAAGAAACTCCTTTAATCGAAACAACTATCGACATTAATAATGTTATAGATGATAAGGTAACTGTAGAAGTTAATCCTAATAAAATTAAAGAAGCTGCTATCGTTTATAACATTCCTGCAATTGTTCCAGGAACGTATGCAATGAGTAATTACGGACAATTTGTGTCTAACTTTAAAGCTTTTGATTATGATGGAAATGAATTAACTGTTGAAAAACTAGATCAAAATTCTTGGAAAATTAACAACGCCACAAAAATGGATAAGTTATCATACCAAGTAGATGACACTTTTGATTCTGAAGTAAAACACGGAATTTATGTAATGGCAGGCACAAACATAGAAAAAGATAAAAACTTCTTTTTAAATCTTCCTGGTTTTGTAGGATACTTTACTGGAAAGAAAGAAACGCCTTATAAAATTAATGTTTTACATCCTGAAAACCTATACGAAACTACTTCTTTAATTAATAAAAACACAACTAAAGAAGACAATACTAAAGATGTATTTGTAGCTTCTAGATACGATGAAATTTCTGACAACCCAATTATGTACGCTCCATTAAACAACGTAAGTTTTAATGTAGATGGAATTGATGTTACCTTAGCGGTATACTCTCCTAACGGAGTGCACTCTGCAAAAGATATGGAGGCTGACTTAAAGAAAATGGTGCAAGCACAAAGTAACTTTTTAAAAGGTTTTAAAACTACCAAAGAGTATAATATTTTATTATATCTATTTGATCCAGCAGTATACAAATGGCAAAGTTTTGGTGCTTTAGAACACTTATCTTCAACTACTGTTGTATATCCTGAATCATATTCTAAAAAGCAATTAGCTGATGGAATGATTAACGGAACTGTATCTCATGAATTTTTCCATATTGTATCTCCTTTATCAGTACATTCTGAAGAGATTCACAATTTTAATTTTAACGAGCCTGATATGTCTAAACACTTATGGATGTATGAAGGAATTACAGAATACTTTGCTAATTTATTTCAAGTAAATCAAGATTTAATTACTCCAGAGCAGTTTATCACTAAAATGCAAGGAAAAATTGCTACTTCTAAACGTTTTAAAGACGATATGTCTTTTACCGAAATGAGTAAAAATATTTTAGATAAAGAATATGCTTCTAACTATTCTAATGTATACATGAAAGGGGCATTAATAGGAATGTGTTTAGATATTATTTTACGAGAAGAAACTAAAGGAACTTATGGCTTAGTTGATTTAATGAGAGATTTATCAAACAAATATGGAGCGCATAAACCTTTTAAAGACGATGAAATCATTGCAGAAATTGTAAAAATGACAAACCCTAAAGTTGGAGCATTTTTCGCAAACCACGTAGAAGGAAGCACACCAATTGATTATTCTGTTTATTTTGATAAAGTTGGAATTAAAAAAGAAACAAATACAACTAATTCAGCATATTTTATTGATGCTAAAGGACAACCTTTTATTTCTGTAAATAGTGATAAAAAAATCTTCTTTACTCCAAGAACAAATACCGCTTTAACTGCTTTAGGTATTAAATCTGGAGATGTTTTAGAATCTGTAAATGGAGAAAAAGTATCTTTAGCAAATGCTCGTCCAATTATAGGAAAAACGATGCAATGGAAAGCTGGAGATAAAATTGCTATGGAAGTTACCAGAGATGGGAACTTAGTAAAATTAGAAGGTGATTTTACACAACCTAATTATGAAAGCTCTGCTTTAGTAATTGAAGAATTACCTGCAACTGATGCTAAAGTAATTTTAAGAAATGCTTGGTTAAAGAACTAAACCAGTTTAGTATAAAAACGAAAAAGGCAACCAAATGGTTGCCTTTTTTATTAGTCGTTTAAAATAATATTCGGAACTTTTTCTACATCCCAATCAATTACCAAACCTCCCGCGAGAGATTTTGCTATTTCTGGTCCGTATAAATACTCACATAAATATAATGCAGCTTCAAAAGATTTTGCGCCACCAGCAGAGGTAATATACTTACCATCATGAACAAACAATACATCTTTACGAATATCTAAATCAGGAAACATTGTTCTCATTTTATCAATATCACTTGGAAATGTTGTAGAAACATTTCCGTTTAAAACTCCTGCTTTTGCTAGTACAAAAGCACCATCGCAATGCGAAGTTACAAACTGTGCTTCTTTATCAACCTTTTGTACAAATTCTATTAATTGTTTGTTTTCTAAATCCGAATCTAAATGATGTTCTGCACTTGGCACTACCAAAATATCAATCTTAGGTAAACTATCTTTTAGATAATTAAAATCAGGAAGAATTCGCATTCCTTCAAAAGTAGTAATTGGTTTGTCGGTATCTGCCACTGTAAACACATTCATCGACTTGATTCCTTTTCTAAAAATAGTATGCTGAAAAATATCAAACGGAGCTGTTAATTCTGTATTAAACGTTCCATCCATTATTAAAAAAGCAACATTATATCTATTTGGTTTCAATTTTGGAAAAACCTTTTGAACTACTTCTTTTTCTACTTCTTTATTTACTTTTTTGCCGCAACTCACTAAAAGTAAAACAGCTATAAATAATACTAACCTTTTCATAAAATATAATTTGAACAGCTAAAATATCAAATATTCGTAGCAATACCGTATCAGTTTTTTATATTTACTCTTCAAACAACCAAACAAACCATGAAACGTTACTTAATCCTATTTTTCATTGCTGCATTCACTTTATTAAGCTGTTCAAAAAAAGAGACTGTAGAAACATCAAAAGAAGACACCTACGTACAAGATAATTTCAATAAGGAGGAAGTGCAAATTACCATGAGAGATGGAACGAAATTGCACACTACTATCTACTCTCCAAAAGATACTAGTAAAGTATACCCTATTTTATTACAACGTACTCCGTATAGTTGTAGACCTTATGGTGAAGACCAATTCAGAAAGAAAATTGGACCAAATCCTATTTTAATGAAAGAAGGAAATATTATTGTGTATCAAGATGTTCGTGGTCGTTGGATGAGTGAAGGCGTATATGATAATATGCGTGCTTACATTCCGAATAAAACTGAAAAACAATCGGATGAAACAACGGATACTTACGACACTATTGATTGGTTGGTTAAAAATGTAAAACACAACAATGGAAAAGTAGGTACTTGGGGAATTTCGTACCCTGGACATTACGCTACAGTTTCAACTATCGACGCGCATCCTGCTTTAAAAGCAGCATCACCTCAAGCGTCTATTGGAGATTTCTTTTTTGATGACTTTCACCATAACGGAGCATTTTTATTGAGTTATTTTAAAGCCATTTCTTTATTTGGAACATACAAGGATCAACCTACAGATTCTGCTTGGTATTCTTTTCCTGAAATGAAAACACAAGATCAATATCAGTTTTTCTTAGATAACGGTCCTTTAAAGAATTTGAACACCTATTTTCAGTATGAAAAGTTAGACACAAAGACCGCAAACAATAGTAATCGTATAGATGATTTCTTCTGGAAAGAAATTACTGAGCATCCAAATTACGACTCGGTATGGAAAAGTAAAGGTATTATTCAACACTTAAATAAAGTTCCTTCTACAGTTGCGACGATGGTTGTTGGTGGATGGTTTGATGCTGAAGATTTATATGGTCCTTTAGAAACTTATAAAAACATTGAAAAACACCAACCGAATAATTATAACACGCTGGTTTTTGGTCCTTGGGATCATGGAGGATGGTCGAGAAACAAAGTTCCTAATAAAGTGGGTAATTATTATTTTGGGGATTCTATCTCGTTAAAATTTCAAAAAAATATAGAAACTAAATTCTTTAATCATTTCTTAAAAGGTGATGGTTCTAAAAATAGTGATTTACCAGAAGCTCATGTTTTTGATACTGGTAAAAAAGAATGGAAAGGCTATCCTGTTTGGCCTCCAAAAAATATTAAAAAAGAAACTTTTTTCTTATCAGAAAATCAAGAGTTGACTACTACAAAAAAATCAGATTCTAAAATTAATTTTGTGAGCGACGTAAAACGTCCTGTACCATATTCTGAAGATATTAAAACAGTGTTTACTCCTCGTAAATACATGACCGATGATCAACGATTTGCTGCTCGTAGACCTGATGTATTAGTTTTTGAAACGGATGTTTTAACTGAAGATTTAACGCTTGCCGGAGATATATTAGCTAAATTAAATGTAGCTACTACTGGTACTGCTGCAGATTGGATTGTTAAAGTTATTGATGTACATCCGCATGATTTAAAGAATGACAATAAAGAAATGCAAACGCATCAAAAATTAAGTAATTATCATATGATGATTCGTAGTGAGGTAATGCGTGGACGTTTTAGAAATGATTTTTCTAAACCAGAACCTTTTACACCAAATAAGAAAACTGCTGTAAACATTAAATTACAAGACGTTTTTCACACTATTAAAAAAGGACACAAACTACAAATACAAGTACAAAGTACCTGGTTTCCTTTAATTGATTTGAATCCGCAAACTTATGTAGATAATATCTATAAAGCTGATGAAAAAGACTTTAAAACACAAACTCATTCTGTATTTACTGATTCGAGTATTGAATTTAATGTATTGAAATAATAGTATTATAAAGTGCCCATATTAATAACAATAAATGAAAGTAAGCATTAAAATAATTTTTCTGTTAATACTAATTAGCTTTCTTAACTGTACACAAAATACAAATGAAGAGCAATATATAGTTTATAATGATATTTTTATAGAGTTATATGGTACAGACAACCTCCATGTCCCTTTTACTCATCTTTTTAAACTCGACTCTATAACTCAAGATAGTATCCATGATAAATTTATTTTCCCAAAAAATAGACCTATTGATAATAGAAGGCTAATTGTTGGGATGCACGATTATCTAACAATGACTCAAAATTTATTCATGCTTCCTAATTATAATTTATCAACAAATAAGATAAATTATAAAATGAATAATAGAGGTGAAAAATTTAAAGATTTTGAAACAAATCTTATTAAAAAATTATATCAATTAAATAAATATCCAGAGCCTATAAGTCTTGAAAAAATAAATAACACAGGGCGTTTCGAGCTATTAAAATCCTCCGAAATAGGAAAACTAAGAGATAATAACTTTTTCAAAGAAAATATAGACAAAGTATGTTACCAAGCTAGTATAACATTATCTAAAATTGCTTTTGATGAGACTATGAAGAATGGGTGTTTCTTATATCATAAAATTGATAACGGAGGACACGGTCATCCTATTTTAATATTTTTTGTAAAAAAAATTGAGGGTAGATGGAAAATCACACATTTTATTGAATAAATCTTCCTTACAACCACTTTAAAAACTCACTCCTATCAATCTCACGAGCACCTAAACTAGCTAGGTGCTCGTTGTATACTTGACAATCGATTAATTTATAATTACATTTTTTAGCTAAATGGATAAAAGCAACCTTGCTCATATTACTTGCTTTACTAAACATACTTTCCCCACAAAATACTCCATTACCTAAATCAATTCCGTACAAACCTCCAACTAACCTATCTTCTTTCCACACTTCTATAGACTTTGCAAATCCTTGTTTGTGTAAATTAATATAGGCTTGTTGCATATCATCAGTAATCCAAGTTCCGAATTGATCATTTCTATCAATAGTTTTGCAATTAAATATCATTTCTTCAAAAGCTCTATTCTCTGTAATAGTAAAATCAGCTTTTCTTAAAACCTGTTTCATTGACTTCGATACTTTCAACTCCTCAGGAAATAACACCATTCTTTGCCAAGGCGAATACCAAACAATTGGTTCCCCTTCATTAAACCATGGAAAAATCCCGTTTTGATAAGCATATACCAGACGTTCTGATGATAAATCACCTCCTAAAGCTAGAACCCCATCTTTATTTGCTAACTCATACGGTGGAAACCATATTTCTTCTCCTAACCAAATCATATCAAAAAAGTAGTAAACCTAAAAGATAAACAGCACTACCAACAACCATTGCTATTAAAGTATAAGGCAATATTTCTTTAGCTTTTAGCTTCGTAATCCCTAACAGTGGTAAAGCCCAAAATGGTTGTAGCATATTAGTTACTTGATCTCCGTAAGCCAACGCCATAATTGCTTTAGGTAATGGCACTCCTAATTGCAAAGCACTTTCTACTACAATTGGCCCTTGCACTACCCATTGCCCTCCTCCACTCGGAACAAAAATATTTACCAATCCTGCACTAAAAAAAGTAAAAATAGGTAAAGTTGTTGCAGTTGATACGGATACGAAAAAATCAGAAATTAAGGTAACCATACCTGTACTTTTCATAATTCCCATTATTCCGAAATACAACGGAAACTGAATTAAAATTCCGGAAACATCACTTATCGATTCTCCCACCGCATTGGTAAACTTTTTAAAACTACCATGAAGTATAATTCCTAATCCTAACATAAAGAAGTTTATTAAATTAGGTGTCATTTTTAATTGCTGAATATCTCCCCAATATCTGTAACTAAAAGCCACCAAAATTAATGCTCCAAAAATAAATGCTAATATTTTAGAACTATCTAATTTTTCAGCTTGAGTATTAACTTCCTCTTTGTTATTCAATCTATATTCTGGTAAATTTATTGTAGTCGGTATCGCTTTCTTTCCTAATAAATAAAACGTAGTAGTTATCGCTATAACTACTACAACAAAAATTAATAAATTCCACCAACTTAAAACTGTTTGAGAATAATCAATCACATTAGGAATTTTAGATAAAATCCCTTCTGAAGAAACGGATTGCATAATACTTTTAACATGTCCGCTTTCATTAATTTTTATCGGTGCAGAACCTGAAATCCCTCCATGCCACACCATTAAACCTACATATCCAGCAGCTCCAATAATAGGGTAATTCAATTTTATATTATTCTTTTGTGCGTGCTCAGCTACTTTACGAGCTAATAAAGCTCCGAAGATTAAACCTAGTCCCCAATTAAAAAAAGCAACAAGCATCGTAGTACAACTTACTATAGCTGCACTATTCGCCGTATTGGTGCAATACTTCGTTACTCTTAAAATTAAATTACTCACAGGTTTACTTAACACTAATACATGCCCTAAAACCAATATTAACATCATTTGATAGGCGAATACCAACAACCCATTAGACCAAATTCCGTTTTCCCAAAACTTTAAAACATCTAAAGAATAAGCTCCGATTGAAACATCAATAGGTTTCGTAAAAATTAAAGCTAAAATTAATGTGGTTAAAGTAAGTAGAATCGCGATTGTAAAAGGTGATGGTAAGTATTTTTTAAATACGTTTTCAATAACCTGAGTAATCTTCATAAAACAAAGTTTGTTTCGCTAAAATAAACAAATCATACTAACCTCTTACTATTTAAAATCTCTCATAACGAATACATCAAAATTACCTAGCTTTGCAGCATGGTAAAAGAACTTCAACTACGTGTAAATTTAATAGAAGAAAAGAAAGAAGATATCTTAAAAAAGAAAGCTTCTAAAAAGTTAGGAATATCATTTGCTGATATTACTGCTATTAAAGTACTTCGTAAATCTATTGATGCTCGTAAAAAAGACGTTGTTTTTAACTACAAGGTTGCTGTTTATATAAACGAACCAATTCCTGACACACCAGATTATATATTTGAATACAAAGATGTATCTAATGCCAAAGAGATTCATATCGTTGGTTTTGGTCCTGCTGGTATGTACGCAGCCCTTCGTTGTATCGAATTAGGTTACAAACCTATTGTTTTAGAACGTGGTAAAAATGTGCAAGATCGTCGTAGAGATTTACGTGCAATCAACCAATTTCACGATGTTAATGAAGATTCTAATTATTGTTTTGGTGAAGGTGGTGCAGGAACCTATTCAGACGGAAAATTATATACACGTAGTTTAAAACGTGGTGATGTTCGTAGAATATTTGAAAACCTAGTGTATCATGGAGCTACCGAACAAATTTTAATTGATGCGCATCCACATATTGGGACGAATAAATTGCCGAAAATTATTCAAAACATTCGCGAGAACATTTTAAAATACGGAGGTGAAATTCATTTTGATACTCGTGTTACTGATTTTGTAATTAAAAACAATAAACTACAAGCAATACAATTACAAAACGGAACCGAAATGACCGTGAATTCCGTGATTTTAGCTACTGGGCATTCAGCTAGAGATATCTATGAACTATTACATAGAAAAGATATTTTACTAAAAGCAAAATCATTTGCTATGGGAGTTCGTGTAGAGCACCCTCAACAAATTATAGATCAAATTCAATATAGTTGTTCAGGAGAAAGAGATGAATTGTTACCAGCTGCAGCTTATAGCTTGGTGCACCAAGTTGGCAATCGCGGAGTCTATTCTTTTTGTATGTGCCCAGGTGGATTTATAGTTCCTGCTGCAACTGCAAACGGAGAAGTTGTTGTAAATGGAATGTCTCCTTCTCGTCGTAATAACAAATTTGCTAATTCTGGAATTGTTGTTGAAATTAATGTAGATAAAGACATTCCTAAATATGAAAAACATGGAGTATTAAAAGGACTCCAATATCAAAAGGATTTAGAAAAATTAGCTTTTAATGCTGGAGGTAGAAGCCAAGTAGCTCCTGCCCAACGTTTAACTGATTTTGTAGAAGGACGATTATCTTTATCTTTAAATGAAACCTCTTATCAACCAGGGCTAAACTCTTCTCCAATGCACTCATTACTTCCAAAATTAATTGGTAGTAGATTACGTAAAGGATTTGCTGCATTTGGTAAAAAAATGCACGGATATTATACTGCTGAAGCTAATATTATAGGTGTTGAATCTCGTACCTCATCACCTGTAAATATTCCTAGAAAAGAAAACTTAGAGCATCCACAAATTGAAGGATTATTTCCTTGTGGCGAAGGTGGTGGTTATGCTGGTGGAATTATTTCTGCTGCTATGGATGGAGAGCGATGTGCAGAAGCTGCCATTGCTAAATTATAATTCACACTTTATTATTAGTGTATTTTCTATTTACCTTGTATTTTTGCAGTTCCAAAAAACGGAAGTTTTTTAGCAATGAGTAAAAAAATTAAGAAAAATAAAAAGAGAATAGACAAACCTCATCATAAACGTTTGCATAATTATTACAAACGCACAGGGTTTTATATGTTCATTTGGGAAAGTCTTAAAAAAGCTTTTTGGCCAATAGTAGCCGTAGTTGTAGGGTTAATTTTGTTTAACAAATATGTTTACAATATTAATGATGGTTTAACGGCTATGACTGAAACTTTTTCGAGAGTAGGAGTTTTAATCACTTTCTTTATCTCTGAAACTATTTTAGGGTTAATTCCGCCAGAGATTTTTATTGCTTGGTCTAAAAAGACAGCTGATCCTATTTTAAATCTTGCAATTTTGGCAACTTTATCATACTTAGGCGGATTAACAGCTTATTTTATTGGTAGAGCTTCTTTAAAGATTAACTCTGTAAAGAACTACCTAGAAGTAAAAATGGCTAAGAATTTAAAAAACACCAGTAAATGGGGTGGTTTTTTAATTCTAGTAGGAGCTTTATTACCATTACCTTTTGCTATTAGTTGCTTAACAGCTGGTATGATTAAGTATCCGTTTAAAAATGTGGTTCTAGTAGGGCTATTTCGTTTTGTGCGTTTTGCTATTTATGCCTGGGCAATATTTTCAGTAGTTAACTAAATCAATTATATTTACGAATATGGGATTAACAAACAACGATGTTTTTAAAAAATTAAGAGTAGCACATAAATTACGTGATACGGATATTATTGATATTTGTAAATTGGTAGACTTTAAAGTTACTAAAAGTGAACTAGGTGCTATCTTTAGAAAAGAAGATCATCCGAAATATATGGAATGTGGCGATCAGTTTTTAAGAAACTTTTTAAATGGACTGATAATTCAACTTCGTGGACCAATGCCTAAAAAGGAAAAATAAAAAGATATTATACTTACTATAAATAAAAAACCTTCTGATAAAAATCAGAAGGTTTTATTTTTCCCCTTAAATTCCTCTTCCAGCGACTAAACTGGTCGATGATACTACAAATCTACATTGAACAAATAGATCTAAAAAGGGGATATCCGCAGAAAAAAGTGTGTATTTCCGCAAAATAAAAAAAGAGAGCAAATTGCTCTCTTTTTTGTTTTATAAATTTCCCTTTTACTAGAAAGGTAAATCGTCTGGCTCGTTAGCAGATAAATCTGGAGCTGGTTGAAATTGATCAACTGGTGGCATGTTTTGAGGAGCCGCTTGAGATAAGTTCTCAATTCTCCATCCTTGTACAGAGTTAAAGTACTTTGCAACACCTTCTGGGTTAATCCATTCTCTACCTCTTAAATTGATCGAAACCTTTACGTCTTGTCCAACAGCATAATTATTTAAAATATCACATTTATCCTGTACAAACTCAATCATAATCATTTGTGGATATTGCTCATCAGTAGTAACTACCATTTCGCGTTTTCTAAATCCACTAGCACCAAACGTTTGTGTTTCGTTAATTAATTTAATCTTCCCAATAACTTCCATATTCTTAACTATTTAATTAAAAGTACTTTCCAAGCACTTTCTACATCATTATTCTTTAAATACTCTTGTGCAAATGTATGTTTTTTTTCAGTTGAAAGCGAAACATATTCTGGATGTTCTTTCGCAAAGTTATCAACAACTTCTTGACCTGGAAGCTCTTCAACATTTCCTAACATTCCTAAATTATTCCCTGTTAAAACAGTACTATTTTTAATTTCATGTGGAATACTGTCTACTCCCATTCCTAACGTCGAGATTGGCTTTGGTATTTCGAAAAACCCATTGCGTGCTCTCGAATAAAAACTACCTCCTGCTCTCGCCACTAAATCAATTTTATATTGATCTATGCTTCCATCTTCAGCAATAATAGCTTCGTTAATATGTAACTTAACAACTTCGCAAACAATTAAATTCCCAGCTCCTCCTTCAGTTCCTGTATAAATAATATCGGTTACTTTACACTCAAATTGCACTGGTGATTCTGCTACTCTAAAAGGTTTTACTTTATCTGAAGGTAACATTGTTAATCCTGCTTTTTCAAACTCATTAACTCCTTTTGGATACATAGTGCTACTTAACGACATTTGCTGTACAATATCGTAATTCACTACATTAATTACCACCTCTCTTGTATCCTCTGCATTATCTAATGTATGCTTCGTTTTATTTCCTCGTACACTTCGTGCTGGAGAAAAAATCATCATTGGTGGATTCGCTCCAAATACGTTAAAGAAACTAAATGGAGACAAGTTTGGGTTCCCATCTGAATCTATCGTACTAGCAAAAGCAATTGGTCTTGGAGCAATAGCTCCTAATAAATAACCATGTAATTTTCCAACAGGTAAATCTTTTGGATCAAGTGATAACATACTCTATTATTTTAATGTAAATATACTACGGTTTTACAAAATAAGTTATTGTACAGAATAGTTTATATTTGACTAATGACATTTTTTAAGAATACTTATTGGATAAAACGGATTGCTATTATTATATCCTTATTAATTGTTTCATTCATTTTATGGAACACCTATATATTCTTTCAAAAATTTAAACAAGAAGAAAGGGGTAAAATAGAAATTTTCGCTGCTGCTTTTAAAGAACTAGCTTCAAATTCTGACTTAAACGAGAACACCAACTTAATCAACAAGGTTTATCAAACGATTGAAGATACTCCAACTATTTTAGTAAACAAAAATGGCACTATTGATTTACATAGGAATATAGATTCTCTTAAAGCTACAAATCCTAAATACCTTCAGGAGCAATTAAATATAATGAAAGCTCAAAATGAACCTATCGAAATTGAATACTTTGGAGTTACTCAATATCTTTATTATCGAAACTCAGATTTACTATATAAACTCAAGTATTATCCTTTAGCCTTATTATTAATTTTAGCCTTGTTTTTAACCATTGCTTATATGATGTACAAATCAAGTAAAGTTGCGGAACAAAATAAGTTATGGACAGGAATGGCTAAAGAAACAGCTCATCAAATAGGAACTCCACTATCTTCTTTATTAGGTTGGATTGCTATTTTAAGATCTGAGAATGTAAATGAAGAATATATTGTAGAAATCGAAAAGGATGTTGATCGATTAAGTACCATAGCCAACCGATTTTCTAAAATAGGTTCAGTTCCAAAACTAGAACAACAAAACATTGTTGATATAACCAAAAGTGCTTTTAATTATTTACAATCAAGAAGTTCTAAAAGAGTTACGTTTTCATTTACCACTTCTAAAAGTGAATTAAACAGCAATATAAACACCGAATTGTATGGTTGGGTTATTGAAAATTTGGTAAAAAATGCAATCGATGCTATGCAGGGAAAAGGAAGTATTTCTTTACAAATTCAAGAAACACCAAAACATATAAAAATTAATGTTTCTGATACTGGAAAAGGGATTGCAAAATCTCAGTTTAAACAAATCTTCACTCCTGGATTCACCACTAAAAAACGTGGCTGGGGTTTAGGTTTATCGCTTTCTAAAAGAATTATTGAAGATTACCATAAAGGTAAAATATTTGTAAAAAAATCTGAATTAGGCAAAGGAACTACTTTCGAAATTCAGTTAGAGAAGGTTTAATCATAAGTTATATTCTGTTCTATTAAAAACCAATTATCATTCAATTTAATTGGTCTTTTACAATAGTCCAAAAACTGAGGGTATTCTAATAAAATTGCTTCTTCGTCTAAAATTTTTATTAAATAGAACTTATCATCACTATCTATAAAATTATCTTTACTATTATTATTACACTGAAACTTATATACAATTCCTAGTTTTGGAAAATAATTAATTGAACATAACTTTGAACCTTTCACAGCTTTCTTAAAAATAGCAAAATGATTCTTCTTTACTATTCTAAAAACATTACCTTCTTTTAATGATTTACTAATTATGAATTCATTAATTTTCTCAAAACTTGCTGTATATTCTTTTATTCTATATATATCAGATGAACATGAATAGAAGTTCATAATCATTAATAAGAAAACTAATTTACTAAACTTCATTATAAAAAAACTCTACTTAAAATTACTAGCTATACCATTAGCCAAAGCAACAAACTCCTCATTAGTTAACTTAACCTTTTTTATAAATTGCATATCAGCCATAGTATTTATAGGAATTAAATGCACATGTACATGCGGTACTTCTAAACCTACTACACTCATACCAACACGCTCGCAAGTAATTGTTTTCTCTATTGCTTTAGCTACTCGATATGAAAAAGACATTAACCCGCTATACTCTTCTTCAGATAAATCAAATAATTTATTTTCTTCTCTTTTTGGTATCACCAACGTATGTCCTTTCGCATTCGGATTGATATCTAAAAACGCATAATAATTTTCATCTTCTGCTATTTTATAAGATGGAATTTCACCATTTACAATCTTCGTAAAAATACTTGCCATGTCTTTTCTTTTAGTCTTCAGTAAAAATAAAAAAAGCGTTGCTTCTGCAACGCTTTAATCAATAAATATTTTAATCGTATTAACGAGAAATATTAACAATCTCAAATTTCATAATTCCACTTGGAACTTGAATTTCAGCAATCTCTCCTACTTTTTTACCAAGTAAACCTTTACCTATTGGTGAATTTACTGATAGCTTACCGTTTCTAATATCTGTTTCAGAATCAGCAACTAAAGTATAAGTAAACTCCATACCATTAGCTGTATTTTTTATTTTTACGATAGAATGAATTAGTATTTTAGAAGTATCTAACTGACTCTCATCAATAATACGTGCGTTCGCAACTACATTTTTAAGTTTTGCAATCTTCGTTTCTAACAACGATTGTTCTTCTTTTGCAGCATGATATTCTGCATTTTCACTTAAATCTCCTTTATCTATCGCTTCACCAATTTCTTGAGATACTCTTGGTCTTTCAACATGCTCTAAATGCGATAACTCTTCTTTTAGTTTCTTTAGTCCTTCTGCTGTATAATATGATACTTTACTCATAACTTCTTAAATTTAAAAATCTCACGCCGTTAGGTATGAGATTGTCTTACAAATGTACAAAATATTTGTAAATTCGTTGCGTTTATCATTATAACTCAATTTAGCATCAATATGAAAAAGGTCTTTTTATTAATCATTATTTTAATATCGTTTAGCTGTAGTGATAACACTCTTGTAAATAATTGTTTTTCTAATCTTAGTTTTGATGAGCTTGTAGATTTAAGCAATCCTGAGTTTAATGCTATTTTAACGCCTGGAAACCATGTTATCACCAATGAAGGTGGTAGAAATATCTTAATTATCCATAGAGGTACTACACCAAAATATAAAGCTTTTGATTTACAATGCCCTGAAAGAAACTGCAACTCACCTATGACTTTTGATGGACTTTTCTTAAAATGCTCTTGTGATGATGTCAGGTATAATTCTCTAAGTGGATGTCCTGTTAATAATGAAGGGCAATGTAAGAATGATAACACTTGTTTTGCTTTAGAATACACCGTTCGAGAAATAAGCCAGACTTCATTGCAAATTACCCGATAATTCTAACTTAGTTTCCGATAAAAGATTCTTATTTTTGTGCTAACAACAACACACAAAAACAATTAATCTTGAAAAATTACTTTTCTTCAGATTTTAAATTGGGCGTTCTCGGTGGCGGTCAATTAGGAAGAATGCTACTTACCGAAACACAAAAACTAGATATTTACACCGTTATTTTAGACGGAAACTCTGAAGCTCCTTGTTCACAAATTTGTAATGAATTTCATCAAGGAGATTTATTAGATTTCGATACTGTTTACAACTTTGGTAAAAAAGTAGATTTACTAACTATTGAAATAGAAAATGTAAACATCGACGCTTTAGACAAGCTAGAAAAAGAAGGTTTAACTATTTATCCGAAACCATCTAGTTTAAGAATAATTCAGAATAAAGCACGACAGAAACATTTTTACACTGATAACAATATCCCAACAGCTGAGTTTAATCACTATGCATATTTAGAAGAGCTAAAACATTCGTATGAAAACGATATTATTGAGTTTCCATTCGTGTGGAAATCGGCTCAATTTGGTTATGATGGTACAGGTGTAAAAGTTGTTAGAAACTATAACGACTTACAATCATTACCTGATGGAGAATGTATAGCCGAAAAACTAATTCCTTTTAAAAACGAGTTAGCTGTAATTGTTGCCAGAAACACTGATGGTAAAGTAAAAACTTACCCAGTAGTTGAAATGGAATTTCATCCAGAAGCTAATCAGGTAGAATATGTAATTTGCCCTGCTAGAATAGATTCTCAAGTAGCTGAAAAAGCAAGAGAAATTGCATTAAAAGTTGTTAGCGACTTGGATTTTGTAGGTTTACTAGCTGTAGAAATGTTTCAAACAGTAGATGACAAAATATTAGTAAACGAAGTTGCTCCAAGAACTCATAATTCAGGGCATTATTCAATCGAAGCAAGTTATACGAATCAATTCGAACAACACTTACGTAGTATTTTAAACCTTCCGCTAGGAAACACCGAAAGTAAACTTGCTGGAATCATGGTAAACTTAGTAGGAACAGAAGGTTACACAGGTGATGTTCATTATGAGAACATTGAAGAAATTTTAAAAATTGACGGTGTAACGCCACACATTTATGGAAAGAAAACAACAAAACCTTTTCGTAAAATGGGACACGTAACTATTGTGAATAAAGATATTAATGAAGCGAGAAAAATCGCTCAACAAGTAAAAGAAACGATTAAAGTAATTAGTAAATAATTATGGTAGGAATTATAATGGGAAGTGATTCAGATCTTCCAATAATGCAAGAAGCAATTGATATTTTAGAGAGTATGGATATTCAAATAGAAGTAGATATTGTTTCTGCTCATAGAACTCCAGAAAAATTAGTTGACTACTCTAAAAATGCTCATAAACGCGGAATAAAAGTAATTATTGCTGGTGCTGGCGGAGCTGCGCATTTACCTGGAATGGTAGCAAGTATGAGTCCGCTACCAATAATCGGTGTACCTGTAAAAAGTAGAAATTCTATTGATGGTTGGGATTCTGTTTTATCTATTTTACAAATGCCTGGAGGTGTTCCTGTAGCTACTGTTGCTTTAGACGGTGCAAAAAACGCAGGGATTTTAGCAGCCCAAATAATAGGTGCATCAGATAAATGTGTGTTAGATAAAATAATCGCATATAAAGAAGGTTTAAAACTGAAAGTTGAAAAAGCTTCTGAGAGAGTAAGAAAATAACTATTTTAGTAAAATATATAATTCAAAACCTCACTTTATGTGGGGTTTTGGTAATTCTAAATTGATTTTTCATGACTAAGAATCCTTTATTACAAGATTTTAATACCGCTCCTTTTTCTAAAATAACTTCAGAACATTATAAACCAGCGATTAAAAAAGCTATTGAATTAGCGAAAGAAGAAATAAATGCTATTGCAGAAAGTACTGACACCCCTACTTTTCAGAATACTACAGAAGCATTAGACTATACTGGTGAAAAATTAGATAGAGTTACTTCAATATTTTTCAATTTAAATTCTGCTGAAACCAATTCAGAAATTCAAGAAATAGCAAAAGAAATTTCTCCTTGGTTAAGTGAATTTAAAAACGACATGATTTTAAATGAGGGTTTATTTAAAAGAGTAAAAGTTGTTTACGATCAAAAAGATTCGTTAAGCTTAACTCCGGAGCAAAACATGTTGTTAGATAAACAATACAAAGGTTTTGCAAGAAATGGAGCTAACCTAAATGATGAAGATAAAACTGAGTTACGAAAATTAGATGCAGAATTAGCAAAATTATCTTTACAGTTTGGTGAAAATGTATTGGCTGAAACCAATTCTTATGAGCTTTTATTAACCAACGAAGAAGATGTAGCTGGATTACCAGAAGGTGCAAAAGAAGCTGCAAAATCAATGGCACAACAAAAAGGACATGAAGGGTGGCTAATAACTTTAGATTACCCAAGCTATATTCCTTTTATGACCTATGCAGATAATAGAGAGTTGCGAAAAAAACTATCTATTGCTATGGGTAAAAAAGGGTTTCAAAAAAATGATTTTAACAATGAGCAAATTGTTTTAAACATCGTAAACCTTCGTCATAAAAGAGCAAATTTATTAGGTTATAAAACACATGCACATTTTGTTTTAGAAGAACGAATGGCTGAAAGTCCTAAAAAAGTATTAGAATTTTTAAATGAATTATTAGAAAAAGCAAAACCTGCGGCTAAAAAAGAGTTTGAAAATTTAGAAAACTATGCGAAAAAATTAGACGGAATTGAGCAATTACTAAAATGGGATTCTGCCTATTATTCTGAAAAATTAAAAAAGGAATTATTTAGTTTAGATCAAGAATTACTGAAACCTTATTTTAAGTTAGAGAATGTAATTGATGGTGTTTTTGAAATTTCTAGTAAACTGTTTGATTTACAATTTGAAGAAATTGACACGATTGATAAATATCATAAGGATGTAAAAACATACTCGGTAACCAACAATAAGGGTGAGTTTATTTCTTATTTCTATGCTGATTTTCATCCAAGACCAGGAAAACGAAATGGCGCGTGGATGACTTCTTATAAATCTCAACAAGTTAAAGAAGGAGTTAATGAACGTCCACAGGTATCAATCGTTTGTAACTTTACCAAACCTACAGAAACAAAGCCTTCATTATTAACTTTTAATGAGGTTACTACTCTATTCCATGAATTTGGTCATGCATTACACGGAATGTTAGCAAATACAACTTATGGAAGTTTATCAGGAACTTCTGTTTCTTGGGATTTTGTTGAATTACCAAGTCAGGTTTTAGAAAATTGGTGTTATGAAAAAGAAGCATTAGAATTATTTGCAAAACACTATGAAACTGGTGAAATGATTCCGATGGAATATGTACAAAAAATAAAAGAATCAGCAAGTTTTCATGAAGGAATGCAAACCTTACGTCAATTAAGTTTTGGTTTGTTAGATATGAGTTGGCATGGTAGCGAATCTCCTGACTCAATTACCTCTGTAAAAGAATTTGAAACAAAAGCTTTTGCTAATACACAATTATATCCTGATGTGACTGAAAACTGTATGAGTACTGCTTTTTCTCATATTTTTCAAGGAGGATATTCTGCTGGATATTATTCGTATAAATGGGCAGAAGTTTTAGATGCAGATGCTTTTGAATATTTCTTAGAAGAAGGTATTTTTAATAAAGAAATAGCAGATAAGTTTAAGAACAATGTTTTATCTAAAGGAGGAACGGAAAAGCCAATGGAACTATACAAACGTTTTAGAGGCAAAAAACCAAACTCAGATGCTTTGTTAAAACGTGCGGGGTTAATTAACAATAATTAACTTTTCTTCTTTTTCAACGATGAAATAAGTTCCTATTTTTACTAAAATTATTTTTATGAAAAAGGAACTTATTTTATTTCTATTTGCTATTACTTTTACTCTCACTACCCTCTCTCAAATAAGTGTAAAAGGAAAAATTACTTCCATAAATAATCAAAGTTTAGAAGGAGCTTCTGTGTATTTTAACAATACTACTATCGGAACTATTACTGATAGTAAAGGGTATTTCGAGTTAAATGCTCCTAATAGTAACTACAAAATGATAATTTCTTATTTAGGGTTTAAAACTAAGCAAGTATCTATAAAGAGTTCTAATGAATTTCTAACTATTAAGCTTGAAGAAGACACCACACTGTTAAACGAAGTTGTTCTTAGTAAAACAAAGTATGATGAGAATTGGAAATACAATTTAGCACGTTTTAAACAAAGCTTTTTAGGAAGATCAAAATTAGCTCAAGAATGTAAAATTTTAAACGAAAAGGATTTACATTTTGATTATAATGCTAAAACAAACACATTAACTGCCTTTGCTAAAGAACCTTTAAAAATAAAACACAATGGATTGGGATATTTAATCATCTATGATTTGGTTGATTTCACAATAAAAGATAAACAATTATTTTTTAGCGGTTATGCTCAATATAAAAACCTTAAAAAATCTGTTAGAAAAAAATGGAAACAAAATAGATTAGACGCATATAATGGTTCTCAAATGCATTTTTTAAGAAGTCTAATTGATAAAGAAATAAAACAGGAAGGTTTTGTTGTAAATCAATTTAAACGAGTTTTAAATCCTGAAAGACCTTCAGAAGAAAAAATAAAATTAGCTAAAGAGTTAGTAAAGTTGTATGGAAACAATATTGACTTTTCTAGACAAATAGCATCACCAAAAACTACTTTAGATAGTGCTTTAGTAACACTTAAAAAAAGTAGAAAACCTAAATACAGGAATTACTTATATAAAAGAAATGTTCTTTATAAAGATATGATCTCTTTTGAAAATGAACTTCATTTTTTTAACTTCAAAAATTATTTAATGGTTATTTATACAAAAGAGCCTGAAGAAGAAAATTATGTTATGGGGCTATTTGGTAAAAAAAGAGAACCCTTAAAAGTTCAAACATCCAATATTGTTTTATTAAATGGTAAAAGTATAATTGATAAAACCGGAGTTTTAGCACCAGATTCATTTTTTAATGAAGGCTATTGGGCTTTTGAAGCATTTGCTAATATGTTGCCATTAGATTATCAGCCTCTAAAGAATTAACCTCTATTCTTTTCCTCTATCCACTTACTCATGTATTTTATGGCTCGTAATGTTTGATGCTGCAATAAACTTCCAAAGAAGTTTTGAATTCTATGAGCATTTAAATTTTCTTGGAGGTTTTTAATTTGATTTATAAATGGTTGCTCTAACTTTTCTTTATCATATAATTCATTAATAATTTTTACTCCGTTTTTTTGCGCTTCTTTCCAAACATTTTCATTTGTATATAGCTCAATTGCTTTGTTAGCAAACTCCTCTAAATTATCTTCTACAAAACCATTCCAAGGTAAATCAGTATGCATTCCTTCTGCTCCAATTACAGTAGTTACACTAGGAGTTCCACAAAGCATAGCTTCGGTTAGTTTTCCTTTAATTCCTGCTCCAAATCGTAGAGGAGCTAAAACTACTTTTGCTTTTTTTACAACTTCAATAGCTTCTTCAGCAAAACCCTTTACTATAAAACCTTCTTGAGGTTTATCCAATTGTTGAATCTGTTGTGTAGCGTATGCGCCGTAAATATGTATTTCAGCTTTTGGTAATTGTTTTCGAATACTCTTCCTAATAGACTTTAACTGTAATACAGCATCAACATTAGGGGCGTGAAAAAAGTTTCCTATAAACACAAAGTGTTCTCGTTCTTCAAAAGATTTCCAATCAGCAATAGTTTTTTCATTAATTGCATTTAATAAAAAAGGAAGATGGCATAACAACTTTTCATCAATCTTAAAAACCTCTTTTAGTAACTTTACTTCGTAACTAGAAATAATTAAACTTAAATCACAACGCAAAATAGCAGCAATTTCTCTTTTTGCATCGTCTGATTGCAATAAGGCTTCATTTGTAAACTCCTCTCCTTTTTTTAATTGCTGATGACGTGTTTTACGTAAAAAATGTAAATCTTCTGTATCTAAAACTCGTAAAGATTTAGGAGAGTTTTCAGCTACACGCCAACCAAATTGTTCTTCCATCATAAAACGATCGAACAACACAATATTTGGCTTAAGGTCTTTTATAAATTCATCAAAAGAAGAAGAATTTAATTCAATAGAAACTTCTTTAATACCCAATGAAAATAAATTAATTGAATTCTCTGTTTTTTGAGCTGGAGTTGCAAAGGTTATAGCATAACCTTGTTTCTTAAAAACCTCAATCAACTGTAACATTCTGTTACCAGCACCCGTGGTTTTTTCTATCCAAACATAACCAATTATTAAAAGTGTTTTCATACAGTTTTCAAAGGTAAAACAAATCTTATCAATAATATAAATTCAATCAAAAGAGTAAAAAAATCTAGGTTATCATTCTACATCCAAAACAAATCTAAAAACCTTTATTCCAAGTCAACTAGATTGTGTAATTTTGTAGTTATAATTCTGAAATACAAAATATAAAACAGATGAAATACGATTTAATCGTTATTGGTTCTGGACCAGGTGGATATATCGCTGCCATCAGAGCTTCTCAATTAGGTTCTAAAGTTGCTATTATCGAAAAATACTCGACTTTAGGTGGTACATGTACAAATGTTGGATGTATTCCTTCAAAAGCATTATTAGATTCTTCTCACCATTTTTACGACGCTATAAAGCATTTTGACGAACACGGAATTTCTGTGAAAAATCCTACGTTTGATTTTGGTAAAATGGTAGGTCGTAAAGATAAAGTTGTTGAAACTACCACTGGAGGAATCAAATATTTAATGGATAAAAATAATATTGATGTTTACGAAGGTTTAGGTTCTTTTGAAGATGCTACCCACGTAAAGATTAGTAAAAATGATGGTACTTCTGAAATTATTGAAGGTACTAATATTGTTATTGCTACAGGTTCTAAACCATCAACATTACCTTTTATATCTATTGATAAAGAACGAGTAATTACTTCTACAGAAGCTTTAAAATTAAAAGAAGTACCAAAACACTTATTAGTTATTGGTGGTGGAGTTATCGGATTAGAATTAGGTTCGGTATACAAGCGTTTAGGTGCTGATGTAACAGTAATCGAATACGCTCCTACAATTACACCTACAATGGATAAAGATGTTTCTAAAGAGCTTAGTAAGGTACTTAAGAAACAAGGAATGAAGATTAACGCAAATCACGGTGTAACTTCGGTTGAAAGAAATGGTGATGAAGTTATTGTTAAAGCTACAAACAAAAAAGGAGAGGAAGTTACTTTTACCGGTGATTACTGTTTAGTATCTGTAGGACGCCGTCCATATACTGATGGATTGGCTTTAGACAAAGCTGGTGTAAAAGTTACTGAGAGTGGAATGGTTGAAGTAAACGACCATTTACAAACAAACGTAGCAAATATTTATGCCATTGGTGATGTTGTTCGCGGAGCAATGTTAGCGCATAAAGCAGAAGAAGAAGGTGTTGTTGTTGCTGAGTATTTAGCAGGACAAAAGCCTCATATTGATTATAACTTAATTCCTGGAATTATTTATACTTGGCCAGAAGTGGCAGCTGTTGGTAAAACAGAACAAGAATTAAAAGATGCTGGTGTTGACTTTAAAGCTGGTAAATTCTCTATGCGTGCTTTAGGACGCTCTAGAGCTAGTGGAGATTTAGACGGTTTTGTAAAAGTATTAGCTGATAAAAATACAGATGAAATCTTAGGAGTACACATGGTAGGTGCTCGTGTAGCTGACTTAATTATGGAAGCTGCCGTAGCAATGGAATACAGAGCTTCTGCTGAAGATTTAGCTCGTATCTGTCATGGACACCCAACATATTCTGAGGCAGTAAAAGAAGCTGCTAAAGCTGCTTGGGATGGCAAACCTTTAAATGCTTAATTAAAGCTTTAAAACATATTTAAAAAAGCAATCTCATTTGAGGTTGCTTTTTTGTTTTCATTCTTTTCCTATTTTAAATTAACTTCGTTAACGTTGAATACAAATCATTAAAACAGGTTTTTATCCCTAAACAACTAAAAGAAAATAGCTTAAAAATTATAACCAATGTGGATGAAAAGATATTTAAATAAACGAAATCTAACGAGGGCTAGAAATGATTTAAAAGATACCAATGAAAAATCTATTGAAATTAGAAACTCAGATATAAAAAGTATTCTAAAAGTTTGGAGCAAGCTACAAAAGAATAAGATAAATAAGTATGATGAATTTTACAATGTCTGCCTATATTCATCAATTGTTACTCGAGATATTTCAATGTTATGGAATGATTATTCTTTAACAGACAACGAAACTAAGAAAAACTTATATGGACGGCTATTAAGTATGACAATTATTGAGTTTCTTGATGATATCAATGGATTACTTGGTAGAAATCTTCGAATTGAGCTAGAATCAAATAATATGTCTGAATTTATTTCTGAATTAAATGATGTAAATAAAAAGTTTTCTACAGTAAAAAAACAAAATAATAAAGAATTGAGGTTAATACGAAATAATTCAGCCGCACATAAGTCAAAAAAAGCAAAGGATTTAATTAATTTTACTGAAAATATTCATTTTGAAAACCTTCATAAAATCTCTGTAGAAGTTTCTGAAGCAAATATTCAGTTAAATAAATTGACAACAGAAGTAATATATAAAATCAATGAAAGAATAAACATTGAACACTTAAGAAAAAAAGTCATACAATAAAAAAGCCGAACTCAATGAGTTCGGCTTTTTTATTGTATGACTTGTATGCTTACTGAATTCCGTAAAAAGAACTCATGTTATCTTCAATATTAGAAGCTTTTTTAATTGCTTCATACATTTGGAAAGTTTTATTCTTTCTTTCGTTAGCTATACGCTTTCTAAATGTTTCGTAGTTAGGTAAAGCTGTTGGTGCTTCTTTCTTTTCTACTTCGAAAGCAAATACACCCTTATCTCCTACTACATTGTTAACTACAGTTTTTTCTGCTGCATTTAACATTGCTCCGATTACTTTTGGCTCATTACCTACACCAGATAATGTTGGAGATTTTAAATTAACGTTAGTAGCATTTTTTACAGTTACATTTACCGACTTAGCAATATCAGCTAAAGTAGATCCGCTAATTTTATCTTCGATCATTTTAGCTTTTCTTTCGTTTGTTAAAATAGGACGAACCCTATTAATTGCTTTATCAACTGGCATTAAACCTTTTTCAGTAACTCCTGTTAATGTCGCAACAATATATCCACCTTCAACATCAAAACGCTTGTAGCTTCCTACTCCATTTTCTTTATCGAAAGCCCAAGTAATAATTTCTCTTTCTTTACCAATACCTGGTACAGTCTCATCTAAAGATTTTAAACCTACAGCAGGTTGAGAACTTAAACTCTTTTCTTTTACTACTTCGTCAAAGTTTTTACCGTTTGCTAAATCTAAAGCAAAAGTTTCAGCATTTTGGAAAATTGTATTTTCAGTAGCTTCTGAAGCTTCAATCTTACGACCAAACGTTGCTAACTTAACAACTGGTTGAAAGTTCTTTTGATCATCAATCTTAATTACGTGGAAACCAAATGGTGTTTTTACAACTCCCATATCTCCTTTTTTACCTTCAAAAACAAAATCTCTAAAAGCTGGTACCATTCTGTTGTATCCAAACCAATCGTAGAATCCACCTTTTTCAGCAGAACCTTTATCTGAAGACATTTCTTTTGCTAAATCTGCAAATTTAGATTTGTTTGCTTTTACTACAGTTAATAAGCTATCAGCTGTTACTTTAGCTTCTGCTTCAGTTTGAGTAACATCTGCACCTGCACTAGAAGCTCCAACAAAAGGAATTAAGATATGACTTGCTTGCGCAGAATCTGGTAATTGAGTTACCTCAGTTACTTTAGATAATTTAAAGTATCCTGCATCTTTATAAGGTCCGAAAACATCTCCTTCTTTACCGTTAAATATTTCTTCAGCAATTACTTGAGGAACTTGAACTTTAAACTTTAAAGCTTGATCTAAATTGATATCAGATTCGTTTTCTTCAAAAAACTCAGCATAATCTGTTGCATTTTTTAATCCTTTAATAACAACTCCTCTATCATCAGAGTCTTCGATTAACTTTGCTACTTCTGCTTTAATTGCGTTTTCATCTTCTGCAGTTGGAGTAATATTGAACTTTACAAAGTTAATATCTCTAGATGCTTCTACTTGAAAATCATTTTTATGATTATCGATATAGTTTTGAACATCGCTCTTTTTTAATACTACTAAACTATCTGCAATTGAAGTATAAGGAACGTACACATACTTTCCTGTTACTTTCGTGTTTTCATTTATATAATTAGCTTCAGCTTCTTTTAAAGAAGATCCTAAACCAGCTGCTACTAAATTATCGTAGGTAGTTTTTTCTATATTGTTTTTTAAAGAAGCCATATAGTTTTGCCAATTTTTCCAATCAGCACCATTTTCTTCTTTAATCGTTGCTAAAAATTCTTTGAATTTAGCTTTATCAAAAATTCCTGAAGTTTGGAATCTTGGATCGTTTTGAACAAACTGCGTATCGTATAAAGCATTCATAATATCTTCATCACCAACAGTAATACCAGCTTCTTCTAATTGAGTTTGGTAAATTTTTTGTCTGATTAAGTTATTCCAAACAGTTTTAGCTGCTTGCATTTCAGAAACTCTATTTCCTGTTTGTGCTTTATATGCATCTAAAGCTTCTGCAAACTGCTGACGAGTAATGGCTTCACCATTTACTTCACCTACTTCGTTTACTTTACTTGCGTTGAAAAAATCTGATATTGTAGAAGGGTCTAATACAAAAGCAAAAAGTGCTAAACCAATTACAAGAATTAAGAACATTGAGCGTTCTCTAATTTTCGATAAAATTGCCATACGTCATTTATTTTATTAACAGTGTGCGAAAATACAATTTCATAGCATATAATGCAATGTTTTTTTGCGCTGTTTTTGAGGTAGTTTAGCATAAAGAGTATAAAGTAATGCTTACTCTTCTTTATCGATGATTTTAAAGTAAATATCATCAATTTTTGTAGCACTAACTTTTAATATCTTCATCTTGAATCTATCTATTTGTAGCACTTCGTTTTGTTCTGGAATATTCTCGGTATGATAAATAATAAATCCGCCTAAAGTTTCGTATGCCTCTTCTTTAGGTATTTCTAAATTATATTCTTCATTCAAATAATCTACCTCTAAACGAGCAGAAAAGTTAAACTCTCTATTATTAATTTTTTCTTCTAACAACTCTTGATTGTCATGCTCATCTTCAATTTCTCCAAACAATTCTTCTACAACATCTTCAACAGTGATAATTCCTGATGTTCCTCCATATTCGTCTACAACAACAGCAATGCTCTTTCGTTTTTTCATTAAAGCGCTTAATACGTCATTAATTATCATCGACTCTGGAACAAACTCAACTGGTAACAAAATTGATTTTATTGATTTTGGTTTCTTAAATAATTCAAAGGCATTTACATAACCTAAAATATCATCTAAAGAGTTTTTATAAACTAATATTTTAGATAACCCTGTCGATATAAATAGTTTTCTAAGATTACTAACCGATTCATGTAAATCTACCGCAACAATCTCGGTACGAGGCACCATAATTTCTCGAGCCTTTACTTTATGAAACTCTAGTGCATTTTGAAAAATTTGTATTTCGGAATCAACTTCTTCTTCTTCATTACCGCCATCTAATTGTTCTGAGATATAATTACCTAACTCTTCTTTACTAAACTCTGTTTGTTCTTCATCTTCTTTGGTTTTAAAGAAAACATATAAACAGAAATCAGAAATTTTAGTAATCACCCAAGTTATTCCGTAAAAAATTAAATAGAAAAAATAAGCTGGCACTACAAATATCTTTAGCATTTCATTTGCATAAATTCTAAAGATTGCCTTCGGTAAAAACTCTGCTGTAACTAATATAATTAGTGTTGATATTACTGTTTGAGTTAACAGCCTTAAATCGCTTAATAAATAGTTAACAAAAGAAATATTAGTTGGTAATGCTGATTGAAACCAAGTCATTAGCAACATACCCATAAAGTAACTGTAAATTACCAGTGCTACATTATTACCAACCAACATAGTGGTAATAAACTTAGATGATTTCTCGGTTAATTTGGCAAGTATTTTAGCTAGAAAACCTTCTCGTTTTTTCTCTAACTCAATGTGTAGTTTATTTGCAGATACAAATGCTATTTCCATTCCAGAAAAAAAGGCTGAAAATAAAATAGAAGTTAAAATTATAAAGATTTCTGATTGCATTAACGCTGTTGATTTCTTTCTTCAACCTTTCTTCTAAAGTGGCGTTTAAAAAAGAATATTAATGTAATAAAGATAGCAAATCCAAACATAATAAATGCTTCTTCTCTATCAGAATTCCATTTTAATATTCCTTCTACTAAAAAAATTATTCCAACAATAAGGTATCCGTATTGTAAATATTTCCAAAGTGTATTCATTATATTTCTTTTTGTGGCGCATCTAAATCACCTGTAATATCTTTTGCTATCCATTTTGATAAATCATCTCTCGACTCAAAACCAAAACCATTAATAACTCCTCTAGGCGTAGTTAATCGAAAACCGTCTTCAGTAAAAAAGTAACCTTCTTTTTGATCCCAAAATAATTGATTGGTTTCTAACTTTGTTTGTTCTGTATGATTTATAATCACAACATTTCCTTTTATTTCAGAAATATTTGTTTTACTGTACGATAAAGCATAATTACCTGTAATTGTAGTAGAATCTACTCTTGATTTACTAATAGATATTATCTCTATCCCTTTAGGAAATTCTGTATACGGATGCTCTTTTCTATTTGAAAAATCATAAAAAAGTGCCGCTTTTGTTTTCGATGTTATTTTACCCGAATCCTTTTTAATATGGAATATATTTTCAGCAGATCCTACCGGTAGGTTTTTATCTGCTAAAAAATCTCGCACTTCTTTTTTTGTATTAGTACAAGAAAAAAACATTGCTACCAAACAAATGGCAGCAATGTTATAATATATATTTATTGAATTTTTATTCATTCAAACTTATTAAGGAATACGAACAGTTTCGCCAATCCAACATCCTATTCTATGAGAACCTCCTGATGCTTTCCCTTTTTGGAAAATTAATTTCTTTGAAGGCACATTTTTTCTATAGCTAGAAATATATCTACCTGCTCCACTACCTGGATCTACTCTTTGAGCTTTTAACGCTTTATTTAAAGCAGCTACATAAACCATTCTCTTTTCAAATTCATCACTACCACAAGAGTTTGCACTTTTTTGGTATAAACTCGCTATGAATAAATAAGCTTTACCATAGTTAGGGTTGTACTTTAATGCTTCATAAGCTAAAGCTCTTGCTCTACTTCCGCTAGTTCCTTGAGCTTCTTTTAACTTAAACTTCGCCTTTTTTAATGGGTCAGTTTCTAAATCAAAAGCTTTCTTTCTCATTTGCACAGCTCCGCTTCTATCTCCATTTTTATCTAAAACTCCAGCTAAGAAATTATATGCGTCAGCAGATTGAGTAGTTTCAGCATAAGCATTTGCTAACTTTTCAAATAAAGGATCTGTTTGACAACCTTTGTTATACATTCTAGATACTGCTCTTTTTAACCAAACACCATCAGTTTTATTTGCTTCGAAATCTCTACTATAAATAGGAATTAATCTTTCACATGTAGCTATTTTAGAAATCATAGCATCTAAACCACCTTCTACTTGACCTAAAGAAGTAGAGTTAATAGTATACGCTTTTAACAATCTCTTTTCTTTAGCAGAGATAGTCCCCATAGAGTCCTTCTCTTGTAAACTTGGTATTTTTTTACTGTAATCATTTAATTTCTCTCCTACAGATTCCATCACATCATCATAAGTGTCAAATACTTTTTGAGGATTGGTATCTTTATTCATTTCTGTTACAGATTTAAAATATCTAAAGATATTTTTCACTCCCATATCTTTAGGAGAAAGATCATACGCTTTTTTCAAGATATCAAAAACCTCTGCATCAGTAGCTAATTTATTTTTTAATAAATAAGTTGCATAATCACTATGCGCTTTTGCTGCACCTTTACTAGGGAAATTAACTAACCTTGTTTCGTAAACCTTTTTTGCTAAAACTGGATCTTTAGTTTTATCAGCTACCTTAGCTCCATACTTATATATGTTAACTGATAATTTAGGGCAATTAGTCAATAAGTACTCTAAATTTGGTTTAGATGCATCATACTTTCCTGAAGTAGCATCACCTTTAAATAAATTATACTTTATATTACACTCTTGACTTGCTTGTGCTTTAACCCCATTTACGGCTACAAACAAAAATAATCCTGTTAGTAAATACGTAATTTTTTTCATCCTGTATTAGTTTATATTAATCAATTCTTCTTTTCTGAAACCACTTAACACTATTCAAAGATAAACTTAATCTTACATTAAAATAATTTTCTTTGATTAAATTATTATTGGTTGTTCCTCTTTGTCCATACTCAAATCCAACATTTACATTAGATAATTGTCTTGGCAATGGTAACCCTAAACCAACATTTATGCCAAAGTCTTTTATTGTAGTAAAATTATTATTTGAGCTTACTAATAAACCTGTGTCTTCAAAACGTATACCTGCACGATAAGTTACTGTATCCCAGTAACTAGATATAGAGTTTATTTTTGGAATATAGTATCCTCCTAAAGAAAACTTATTTGAATCGTCATATTTGAATGAACCTCCATTCGTTATAAGTGAACTATTCGTACTCAACGCGCTTTGAAATTGCTGATTTACACCAATATACCATTTATTAACTTTTCCCATCCCAAAACCAAAAACACTTTTTACTGGAATAGTTATATCTCCATTAACTGGTCTATCAAACAATACATCTCTGGGTATCTCTTGCCCTCCAGATGAAAATGACAATGAATACATCTCTTCATTTCCTTTTGTAGATAAATCGGTAGCTAATGTAATTGAAGCTCCAGCATTTAATTGTAGCTTATTCTTTAACTCTTTTTTATACTGAGTTCCGAATTTAAATTGCCCTCCTCTAATATTTAAAGACTCTTGATGCTTAGTAGCCAAAGCAACATTACTTCTTTGATTTAAAATACTATTATCAATATTTCCAAAAATAAAAGCAGTTTCAATACCTAATGAGAAACCTTCACAAACATACATACCGAAACTACCATATATTTTATTCGTACCACCTTCTCCTCTAAACAAATTAACATCATCAGCATTTTTATTATCTAACAACGAATACCCTACTGAAGAAAATGGTTGTAATCCAACTGATAAACCAGCCTTTTTCCCTATTGGAAACCCTAAAGCAATATATCTTAAGTTAGTAGAGTTTCCTGTTTGAGACTCTTCAGAGTCCTTTAATGTTAGAAATGTTAAACTTCCTCCAATAGCATATGTTGCTACTCTTAAATCAGCATTTGCAGCTGGATTTATAAAGTTTAAATGGTGCGTATCTTTTAAAGCAACTCCAATTCCTCCCATTGATGCATTCTCTACAGTTGTTGCCTCAAAATTCTCTCCAATTCCGAAATAAGAATATGGCGACGCACTGTTTCTTTGTGCTGATATCGTTATTGTACTTAGTACAAGTAATCCTAGTAAAATTCTCTTAGTCATTCGCTAAATTGTATATCAAAATAGTATGTAATCCTTCCAAAACAAAATTTGGATGGGCAAATATGCCACTTTTTAATTGTTTAGCCAAGAAATAAGTATCTCCTCCTGTTAAAACTACTGTTAAATCTTGATACTTGTCTTTATATTGATTTATTACCCCATCAATTTCATTACAAACTCCATTAACAATACCAGAATGAATTGAACTATTAGTATCAACTCCTACGAAGTTATTAAATTCAGTTGGTTTTAATAACGGAAGCTTTGATGTAAAAGTATTTAATGACTTGTACCTCATTGATACTCCTGGTGATATTGCACCTCCTAAATACTCTTTTTTATTATTTATAAAATCAAAAGTTATACAAGTACCAGCATCAATAATCAACACATTCTTTTTGGGATATTTCTCTATAGCTACTGATGCTAATGCAATTCTATCAACTCCTAGAGTCGTTGGAGTTTTATATAAATTATTAAAAGGAACTTTAGTTTCTGAATTTAAAAATATAGGATGCAATAAATCATCTATTTTTTGTCGCTTATTTTCAGAAATATTAGCTACTGAAGAAATAATTGAAGCCGAAATAGAAAACTTATTGGTAATTTTTTTCAACTCTGAAATGATTCTTAATTTCTTAAAAACGAGAATTTCTTTTACCGTATTCGTTTCAAAAACAGCAGCTTTAACTCTCGTATTACCAACATCAATAATTAAATTCATATTTATATTTCTTAGAGTTCAAATTTACGTTACATTTTTTTAAAACAATTACTTTGTATAATTAAAAAACGATTGTATATTTGCATCCGCTTAACGAAAGTAGCAACTGGTGCCTTAGCTCAGTTGGTAGAGCAAAGGACTGAAAATCCTTGTGTCCCTGGTTCGATTCCTGGAGGCACCACTATAATTTCTTCGACTTTAGTTGATTTTATTATAAAAACGCTACTCTTTTTAAGTTAACTGGTGCCTTAGCTCAGTTGGTAGAGCAAAGGACTGAAAATCCTTGTGTCCCTGGTTCGATTCCTGGAGGCACCACCGCAAAAACCCGAACATATGTTCGGGTTTTTTAGTTTGTAAAAAAAGCTCAATTTTAAACTGAGCTTTTTCTTATTTTAATTTGAATTTCATTTCAACAGGTAAATGATCGGATGCTTGTCCGAAATCATTTAAAACCCCTCCACCAACGTAATCGATAGAATTTTTAGAGTAAAAAATATAATCGATACGCTCATATAAATCTTTGGTATCAAAAGTATTTGCTGGGTTGTCAGAATTAAAAGCAGCATTCCCTACTCCATTCATTTTAAACATTTCTTGAATTACAGCATCTTTATCTCTAGCTCTTGAATTAAAATCACCTAATAATATAGTAGGGTAACTTTCTCTATATTTATTAAAAAGGTTTAAAACATAATCAAACTGACGTGTTCTTGTTGGTTTATCAAATGCTTCTAAATGAATGTTTATTACAATTACCTCTTTTCCTTCTAATACAACTTTAACCACTTGCACTAATCTTTCTAAATACAATGCATCTCTATAAAAAGGATTATCCGGAACACGCTCTAACACAATACGCTCATAATCTTTTAACTTGTATTTACTCAATACTGATTGTCCTGAAATTATTTTTCCAAAATGCATACTTGGTGGCCAATACGGAAAAGGCACATAGCGCTCATCCCAGTTTACACCTTTTGCTACGTAATTATAACCCAACTTTGCAAATTCATCTTCCTGATTTACTTCATAAGATCTGGATGCATTATAATCTATTTCCTGAAAAGCAATAATATCTGGATTCACTTTTGTTAATTCAGTTTTTACCTTTTTTAAATTATCATCAAATAACTTTTTAGGTTTTGCTACTGGTAAATTATTCGTCATACCGCTTAAATAACCCACATTATAAGTAACAATACTATATATCGAATCATTATCAACACTTAAAGGATAATCATTCTCTATTAATTTAACATATTCATTCTCATCCATTGTTGGGGATGAAGCCCAGAAAAAGAAAACCAAAAACGCTACTAGAAATAAAACAAGAAGCTTCAATAAAACTCTAAAGAGATTTTTCATAAATATTAAAAAAATGTTAAAGTGATTTTCAAATTTAAACTTTTTTATATTAGCCTAGTCATAGGTATGTAAATAATTAAAAAACTTAAAATTTATAAAAATGAAAAAAATAGTAGCATTATTAGTTTTAGCAGTTGGATTTACAATTACAACTCAAGCACAAAGAGGAGAAAGAGGAGAAAGAGGAGAACATGAAAAGCTTACAACAGAACAACAAACTGAATTAGCTGTTAAAAAAATGACTTTAAAGTTAGATTTAACTCCAGCACAACAGCGTCAAGTCAAACCTTTATTAGCTGAAAAAATAGCAAAGCGTAAAGAAATGCATGCAAAAAGAAAAGCGATGAAAGAAAGTGGTAAGAAAAGAGAAAAATTATCAGCAGATGAGCGTCATGCTAAGAAAACTCAAATGCTAGATCGTCAAATTGCTTTTAAAGCGGATATGAAACGTATTTTAAACGAAAAACAATATGAACGTTTTGAAAAAATGAGTGCTAGAAAAATGCATGGAGCTAAGAAAAAAATGAAGAAAAGAAAGCACAGAAAAGAAATGAAAAGAGAAAAAACAGATAAATAATTATTTGGTTGATAGTAGATTAGTTTTGATTGAAAGCCCGTTTTGGAAACAAATCGGGCTTTTATTTTTTATTAATTTCCTTCCTTAAACCAACTAGAATATTTTACATAATTATTAGATATTCTATCAATCTCACCTGAAATTAATTCTTGCGAAATATCTTTTACTTTTTTAGCAGGAACCCCAGCATAAATACTTCCGCTCTCTACTCTAGTATTTTTAGTTACCACAGCTCCTGCTGCAATAATAGAATTTGATTCGATTATGCAATCATCCATAATGATAGAACCCATACCTATGAGAACATTATCTTGAACTGTACAACCATGTACAATAGCATTATGACCTACCGAAACATTGTTCCCAATCGTAGTTGGTGATTTCTGATAGGTTGCATGAATTACTGCACCATCTTGAATGTTTACCTTATCCCCCATTTTTATATAATGTACGTCTCCACGAATAACAGCATTGAACCACACACTACATTCTTTTCCCATTTGTACATCCCCCACAATTGTAGCGTTCTCTGCTACATAACAATCTTCTGGAATTTGCGGATGCTTTCCGTTTACTGGTTTTATAACTTTCATTTTTTTATTTAAAATACGATAATAAATTTGCTTTTTTTGACGAAGATACCATGATCTCTTTTCCGTTAGACAAGATTACACTTCCTCCTTTTCCTTTTTTATATTTTGCTATTTCATTTACATTTACCAAATACGATTTATGTACTCTAGCAAACGAACTTTCTTTTAAAGCATCTTCGAAATACTTTAAGGTTTTACTTACCAACTTCTTAGTGTTCTCGAAATAGATTTCTGTATAATTATCATCCGCTTTACAAAACAGGATGTCTTTTATATTTACAACTTCAAATCCATCTTGCTGAGGAATCGTAATTTTTCCAACAGCAACATTTGTTTTAGGAATTAATACTGAATTCTCTAATTGACTCTCTTTCTCTTTTATTTCAGTAACTAAATTAACTGCTTTAATTAATTCATCTATCGAAATTGGTTTTAACAAATAATAGGTTGCTTGACTATTTAAAGCTTCGATTGCATAATGATCGTAAGCGGTAACAAAAACAATTTCAAACGTTTTGTTTTCTATCTTCTCTAACAAATCAAAAGCATTACCAAATGGCATTTCAACATCTAAAAAAACTAAATCTAACTCGTTGTTTTTAATCAACTCAAAACCCTCTTCAATGTTACTTCCTTCTCCAATTAACTCAACATTTAAACAATATTTAGAAATGTAGTTACGCAAAACATCTCTACTTATTTTCTCATCTTCAACAATTATTGCTTTTAACTTCATAGCCTACTCTTTTTTAAGAATTAACTCAACTTTTGTTCCTGTTTCATCAATAGAATTATCAGTAATATTTACAGCAATTTTATCCTCATACATATCGTTTAATATTGCAATTCTATTCTGAATCGTACTCATTCCTTTTGATTTTTGTTTGAGCTGATTCGCTGTTTTCATTTCCTTTGATTTTTTTCTTCCTATACCATTATCTTGAATTATTATAGAAATTGAACCATCTGTTTTTTGACTCATTGCTATTGTTAGTTTTCCTTTTTCTTTAATATAACGCAACCCATGCCAGATAGCATTTTCTATATAAGGTTGTAATAACATTGGCGGAATCGAATAATCATCTAACTTAATTTTCTTATCAATAGAAATTATATAATCGAACTTTTCTTTAAATCTATTATGCTCAAGTTTTGTATATAATTCAATCAGTTCGATTTCTTTTGACAATGGAATAAAATCTTCATCAGAATTTTCTAAAACCGAACGCATTAAAACTGAAAACTCAGATAAATATCTGTTCGCACTTCGTTCGTCGTTTACTGCAATAAAACTATTTACAGAATTTAAGGCGTTAAAAATAAAATGCGGATTCATTTGAGAACGCATTGATTTTAATGCCAATAAATTGTTTGCTAATTTTTGTTGCTTGGTGGTTCTAAACATAAAATAAGCCAACAAACTCATTAAGAAAATTCCTGCAATCAATGAATAAATAATTAATTGCTGACGTTTATTACTTTCTTCTATTAATTGTTGATCCTTATACGCTAAATCAATTCTACTATCGCTTAATTGTTTGTCTTTTTCTAAACTAGTAATTCTACTTTGGTTTTCAGAAATTCGTTTATTAAAGCGCTTAATTTGCTGAATCTCTTGTTCTTTTTTAGAATATAAAGTATCAACTAATTTTACATATTCGCGATAACTATCTAAGGCTTCGGAATAATCTCCAACGGTTGCTAAAACTTCTGAAAGTTTTCTCGTTGCATCTTTCTGAATAATTAAATCTTTTTTTTCACTAGCTTCTTCTATACTCTTTTTTAAAAAAGGAATTGACTCTTTATAAGCTTCTTTTTGAATGTAAGCATTTCCAATTTTATAGTTTATTTTTTGTGAAGTAATAGAATCAACCAACGACTCTTTCTCATCTTCCTCTACAACAATATCATCAGCTTCTTCTAAACTTTCTTTTCGCAACTGAATTTCCTCATCATATCGTTGTGATCTATTATAAAAGTCAGCTACTTTTTGCTGTTCTTTCAAAGACCTTTTCTTATTCTCTTCAGATGCTAATTTTAAAGAATTTTGATAATAACCATCTGCTTTTTGAGTATTTCCTTTCGCTGCATAAACTTCAGCAAGTTTCGAATTTAAATCGGTTATTTTAGGTGTTACTAGATTTGACTTTGCTAGTTGTAACGCCTTATTATAATTCAACTCAGCTTTTTGATATTGTTTTGTTTTTACATAAATATCACCTAAACCTTCATAAGCTTTTAATCTTTCATAGTTACTCAAACTCCCTTTTAAACTCTCTTCATAACTCTTTTCACTATTGCTGTATTTTTTTGCTAAGAATTCAGCTTTAGCTAACAAAAGCCTTACTTTAGAATCGTTTCTTTCTCTTAATGAAACTTGATAATTTTCAATAGCTAAATCATATTGTTTCCAATATGCATAAACATCTGCAAGTTCTTTATATGTAGTTGCTCTTTTCTTTTTTGATGAACTCTCAAGTAGCATTTTCTCAATAAATGTCACACTTTTATCAATATTCTTTTTCTTATAAAACTTAACAGAATCTAAGTATTGTGGAAATAAATCAACCTTCTTGCTCAAATACGATTTTCTGCTTGATCTTTTTTCTTGAACAAAACCTTCTACTTTAACCTTTATATCTTCATTATCTTTTATGGTATAAAAAACAGTTACAAAATCTGGATGCGAAACCTCTAAATTACTTCCTTTTTTTGCTTTTACCTCGTACCTATCCTTAATAAAGGAAAAAATAAAAGCGCGTCCATCAACTTCCACTCGAGCATCTTTTACAGCTGTATTATTTTCATCAACAACTTTAACCTTTACTAAAAATTCTTTTTGTTGATTTTCTAAGTCCTGAGAAAAAACTAGAGTAAAACTGAATAACAATACAGTAAACGCTATTTGAAAAATTCTATTCATATACTTTTAATTACTGTAAACATACACACAAATATTGAGTTCAAAAAACGACAAAACTCCAAGAACAACAGTTTATACTCATAAAAAACCATTTTAACTCACTTATAAAACATGTTTACTAATTAAAATACTTCGTTTACTCATTCTCAATTTTTTAAAAAGAAAGTTCGCTATAGTTTTACTACATCAAATAACACCAAACTTTTAATCCATTAATAATTAAAAAACAAAACATTATGAAAACCTATGTATTAAAAGTAACATCAATTTTATTGCTTCTAATCTCAATAACAAGTTATGGGGGCAATTCTAAAGCTGACACTAAAAAACAAACCACTAAAGTCGCTTTATTATTAGACACCAGCAATAGTATGGATGGTCTTATCAATCAAGCAAAAGCTCAGTTATGGGAAATTGTAAATGAATTGTCACATGCTAAATGCCATGGAATAACTCCTAAATTAGAAATTGCGCTGTATGAATATGGCAATGACAAATTATCTTCGAGAGAAGGATATATCCGTCAAGTTTTACAATTTACAAGCGATTTAGATGAAATCTCTGAACATCTATTTTCTTTAACCACTAATGGCGGAAGTGAATTTTGTGGTCAAGTAATTCAAACCTCATTAAACGAATTAGATTGGGGAAAGAACAAACGCGATTTAAAAATGATTTTCATTGCTGGTAACGAACCTTTTACACAAGGGAAAATTAACTACAGAGATGCTATTACCAATGCTAAAGAAAATGATATTACTATCAACACTATTTTTTGTGGAGATTACAACAACGGAATTTCTGGTATGTGGCAAGATGGTGCTAACTATGGAAATGGAGATTATATGACTATTAATCACAATAAAAACATTGTGCATATTGTAACTCCGTATGATAATGACATCATCATTTTAAACAAAAAGCTAAACAAAACTTATATTCATTATGGAAATTTCGGGTATTCAAAATTTACAAATCAATCAAAACAAGATTCAAATGCTGAAAGCTTAGATGAAGTTATTGTGGTAAAACGTGCTGTAACTAAAAGTTCTAAACTATATAAAAACGCAGAATGGGATTTAGTCGATGCTTCTGAAGAAAAAGAAGTTGATTATAATAAGCTAAACAAGCAGAAGCTTCCTAAATATTTACAAAACAAATCGTCGAAAGAAATTAAAAACTATGTAAACACTAAGCGGAAAGAGCGAGTAGAAATTCAACAAAAAATTCAAGAACTAGACAAAAAGAGAAAGCAATACGTTGCTAAAAAGCAACGTGAAGGTTCTAAAAAAAATGAATTAGAAAGTGTTATGATTAAAGCTATAAAAAAACAAGCGAAAAAGAAAAACTACTCTTGGTAGGTTTAGTTAGTTGATTTGTTTAAGCGGAGTTCTCCTCCGCTTTTTTTATTTTACTAACAAATCTTCGCCTATACTAATATTATTGCTAGTAAGTCCGTTAGCTTCTTTTAGCTTTTGAACTGATATGTTATATTTTCTTGCAATCGAATACAACGTATCTCCTTTTTGAACCTTATAATATTCAGCTTCTGTTGTTACTGTTTCTATTTTATTTGACTTACTAGGTTTAACTCTGTCATACAAATGCAAATTATACTTCTTAATAATCCCTATTAATTTTTGTGGGTACCTTTTATCTGTCGCATAACCCGCTTTTCTTAATCCGTAGGCCCAACCTTTATAATTTGTATGCCCTAATTTAAATAAGCTTGCATAGCGCTTTCTAGTTAACAAAAACTGTGAGTGATCTTCATAAGATGTTTCTGGGTATTTATACTTTCTAAAACACTCTCCCTTTTCATCATCATCATGCGTTACACTTTTTCCTCTCCAACCTCTATGACATTTAATACCAAAATGATTATTTGAACGGATTGCCAAAGCACTTCTACCGCTACCCGATTCTAACACTCCCTGAGCCAACGTGATACTTGCTGGAATTTTATGCTCGTGCATTTTTTTAACTGCAATCGGAGCAAATTTTTGAATATAAGCTACTGTATGATTCTTATTTGTTTTTACAGGTTTTTGTACTTGTTCTAATTGAGGCAATTCAGGACTTACTTCCTCTTGCTCTACAAGAACAACTCTTTTTGGTGAGTTCTTCACTACATTTTTATTTGAGCCACAACTCACTAAAAAAAAGGCACAAACCGCTAAATATATAAATGCTTTTATCTTCATTAAACTTTTATTAATTCTTGATTTTTATTTTTCATTTTTTGATTTACCCCAGCTATTCCTTGCAAACCTCCTGTATGAATTGCTAAAATCTTACTATTATTTGGAAACTGGTCTTTATCTATCATATCCATAATACCAAACATCATTTTTCCTGTATAAATAGGATCTAACGGAACACTAGTTCGCTCTTTAAATTCATTTATAAAACGAATTAATTCAGCGTTATATTTTCCGTAACCTCCAAAATGATATTCATTTTGCAAACTCCAATTATCATTGCTTTTTGCAAATTGATTGATTTCTTCTTGTAAAAAATCACCTTTCAAAGAAGGAAGACCAATTACTTTTTGATGCTCACTAACTGAATTAATCAATCCAGAAATGGTGCCGCCAGTACCTACAGCACAACAAATATAATCGAATTTCTCATCCTCTTTTGTTAAAATTTCTTCACAACCTTTTATTGCTAATTCATTAGTTCCTCCTTCGGGTACTAAATAAAAATCACCAAATTCTTTTTTTAACTGATTGATGAAATCTTCGGATAGTTTATTTCTATAAGCTGACCGAGAAACAAATTTGAATTGCATTCCGTTTTTAGAGGCCTCTTGTAAAGTAGTATTCTTTGCTAATGTTGTATTAATATCAATTCCTAATTCATCCCCACGAATAATACCAATAGTATTAAATCCAGTTAATTTACCTGAAACTGCGGTAGCTACGATATGATTAGAATAAGCTCCTCCGAAAGTTAGCAATGTTTTTTTTTGCATTTTTTTTGCTTCTTCAATATTATATTTAAGTTTTCGAAACTTATTGCCAGAAACAAAGGGATGGATTTCATCCTCTCTTTTAATATAGAGTTCTATATTTTTCTCCTTCAAAGCTGAAAGAAAAACTTGTTGGTTTTCAGTTTTAAAATTTTGATTGAAAAAAGATTTATCGAACGTAATCAATATTAATATTTTAGGATGTAAAAATAGTAATTCCACTCTTGATTTTTAGTTTCAAAAACACGAACTTCGCTAACGTCTGATATAAGTCATTAAAACGGATTCATATTCCTAAATAAGTTGTGCATAATTTAAAGAACCTCAATTTATAATGATAAAAAGTACTTATGAAATCTTGACTCATCTTTTACTTTTCATCAAGAGTAATAAAAAATATCTGTGGAAAAATTTATAATTTTTGTTGAAGGTCTAAAACTTGAAAAAGACTTCACTTATACTTTTAGTAATGGATTTATGCTTTGTCATTTTAGTAAAATAGAAGATGGTAAAACAGCTAGCTTGTTAGAATCATTCACTAAAAGCACAAACTACTACATCTTAGTTAAAGAGCTTTCTAACGAAGAAATCAATCAGAAAATCATTGAAGAAGCAAGAGATATACTAGATATTATCTCAATTCATTTAAGAGATTCTCAGGCCTTATATATTTCAGCAGCTTCCAATTATGCAGTCTCTAACATTCCGAGAATGCATAGTATAGGAATTAGAACGAAAATCAATACAGAAATATTAGAAAAAGTCAATCATCAACTAGTCAAGCTTAATGAGTTTGAATTAAAAAATAAGGAAAGACTTCGTGTCTCACTTAGATTTCTAAATAAGTCAAAAGACCGAACAAAAATGGACACATCTATTGACCACGCCATTTTTATCAGGGTAGCTATGGAAAATATATTTGGTTCACCATATAATAAAATTAGAGCTACTGTATCTGAAAGAGCACCAATTCTATTAACTGAATTTAACGAAACCGAATTAATTGCTGGATTCAAAAAATTCTATGACCAAACCTCTAAAGCGATTCACACTGGAATTGTACCTAAAAGACCTATAAAAAATAGGGATAAAAAAGTTATTATTGGTGGTAAAAGAATGTATGATTTACTCGCACTATCGGTTAGCAGAATATTAGAAAATGGTTTTCCGGATTGGGAAACCCATAAACTTTCATTGAAACATCGATTAAAAATAAAGCTTATAAAATTTATTGATGAAAAACTTTAATTATATAGATATTGAACTGATTAAAAACTATGCACAACAATGGCTATAGTTCATTGCTTCTGAATTTCCAGTCGGAAATTCCTCACAAGTTTACTATCTTGGTTTCTTAATCTGAAAATCCTCGCGGATTTTCCCGCAACGAAACCATAGCTGAGACCGTTAGCCAAGTTAAAAACTAGAAATCTGTTCTTCTACAGTTTCCCATTCTTCCATTAGAGTATCAACTTGTGCTTTTTTAGCTTTGTATTTTTCAAAGAAATTAGGACGTGACGACACTTCATCATAATTCTGAGCTAATTCTAAATCTATTTTTTCGATTTCAGATTCTAAATCTGCTATATTGTTTTCAATTTTATTTAACTTGTTCTTTAGTCTTTTTAAATCCTTTTCTTGCTCTCTAGATAATTTATAATTGTCTTTTTTAGAAGTATCTTTTTCTTCTTTAACTACCGTTCTTTTTTCAGCATCACGCAAACTTTCCATTTTATGCTGCTCTAAGAAATAATCGATATCTCCTAAATATTCTTTGATCACTTTATCTTTAAAACCATAAACAGTTGACGTTAATCCTTGTAAGAAATCACGGTCGTGAGAAACCACAATTAAAGTTCCGTTAAAATTCTGAAGAGCTGTTTTTAACACATTTTTAGAAGCAATATCTAAGTGGTTTGTTGGCTCATCCATTATCAACACATTAAATGGCGACAATAATAATTTACACAATGCTAAACGGTTACGCTCTCCTCCTGATAATACTTTTGCCTTTTTATCTACAGCTTCTCCCCCAAATAAAAAAGATCCCAACATATCTCTAACACGCATTCGGTTAGAATCTGTTGCAGCATCTTCCATTATTTCTAACACTGTTTTTTCAGGTGGTAATTCTTCAGATTGATTCTGAGCAAAATATCCTATTTGAACATTGTGACCTAATTTAAAACTTCCTTCAAACGGAATCTCACCTACCATCATTTTAGCTAAAGTAGATTTTCCTTGTCCGTTTTGACCAACAAAAGCAATTTTACTATCACGCTCAATTAATAAATCAACATTTTCTAAAACATGTTTATCTCCGTAACTTTTACTTAAACCTTCAGCTTCAACAATAATTTTACCTGGCTCTTTCGAAATAGCAAAACGTACATTCATTGTTGCGTTATCATCTTGATCTACTTCAATTCGTTCAACCTTTTCAAGTTTTTTAATTAACGATTGTGCCATCGTAGCTTTACTTGCTTTGGCTCTAAATTTTTCAATCAGTTTTTCGGTATGCTCTATTTCTTTTTGCTGATTCTTTTGCGTTTGTAATTGCTTTTCTTTAATCTCAGCACGCAACTTTAAAAACTCTGAATACGGTTTTTTATAATCGTAAATCTGACCTAAAGAAATTTCAATAGTACGATTGGTAACATTATCTAAAAACATTTTATCATGCGACACTAATACAATTGCTCCAGCATAATTTTTTAAGAAGTTTTCTAACCAAATAATACTCTCAATATCTAAGTGGTTTGTTGGCTCATCAAGTAACAGAATATCATTATCTTGAAGAAGGAGCTTCGCAAGTTCGATACGCATGCGCCATCCACCAGAAAAAGTATCCGTTAGTTTATCAAAATCTTCTCTTTGAAAACCTAAACCTTGTAAGATTTTTTCCGTTTCTCCTTGATAATTATATCCTCCTAATAATTCGTATCGTTCAGTTTTCTCATTTAAATCGATTATTAACTGATTATAAGCTTCACTTTCATAATCGGTACGAGTTGCCAATTGATTATTAATTTCATCTAGTTGAAACTCTATTTCTTTAATCTCTTCAAAAGCTTGGTAGGCTTCTTCTAAAATAGTTCTTCCAGCAACAAAATCTATATCCTGACGTAAAAATCCCATACGTACTTCTTTATCAAAAGCCATAGTACCTCCACTACTTTCAATATCTTTAGATAATACTTTTAATAGAGTAGATTTTCCTGCACCATTCTTTCCTATCAATCCGATTCTATCTCCTTTATTTAACTTAAAAGTGATACCCGAAAACAAATCAGTTCCCATAAATGAAACCGATAAATTATGTACGTTTAACATGCGTTCTTTTACGAATTACCATAACTTTGTAACCGTGGTTACAAAATTCTGTGTTATTTTTGTTGAAATTTGTGCAAACTTACAAAACGAAACAGTTAAATCGATTAACAAATAAAAGTTATGCTAGGAAAAGGGAGTAAATTATATAGTATTGTTAGAAATAAATGTCCTCGTTGTCAAGAAGGAGCTTTTTTTAAATACCGCATATCGTTTAATCCAAAAAAGATAACTAAGTTACACGACAACTGCCCTACTTGTAATTTAAAATACATGATGGAACCGTCTTTTTTCTTTGGTGCCATGTATGTAAATTATGCAATTGCTGTAGCTTTATTTGTGGGAATATTTATTGTTGCTAAAGTTTTTTTAGGGCTTAGCATATTACAAAGCTTTATTGCAATTATAATAATATCTTTACTACTTACACCTTATAGCTTACGTCTATCTAGAATCGTATGGATAAACATTTTTGTTGGATACGATAAAAATGCTAAAAACATAAAATCTGAAAGGTAGTTAGGCTTCAAATCTTTTGATATCGATTTCTTTTTCTAGTTCAGTACCTTTTTCAAGGTGATTGAATAAACTTTTTGCTACCGTTGGTGCAATCATAACTCCTCGTGTTCCTAAACCGTTTAAAATAGCTAATTGTTGATGTTTTGAATGTATACCAACCAAAGGTCTTCTGTCTTTTACTGTGGGTCTAATCCCTGCTGACTGATTTGTAATCGTATACGGCACATTAATTACTTTGTCTAGCTTGGTTTTTAGTTCTTGCCTACCATCTTCTGTAGGAATTGATGTTTTGTCTGTCCAATTAAATGTAGCACCAACTTTGTAATAATCATCTCCAATAGGCATTACAAACACACTAGATTTTAATAAGAAATCAATCTTTAATTCAGGTGCATGAATTATCATCGTTTCTCCTTTAGTACCATTCAATGGCAAATGATTAAAAAAAGGATTCTCTTTTAAACCAAAACCTTCACAAAAAACAACCTTATTTGCTTTTATGTTCTTATAGTCAATTGTTGATTCACTAAAGAACAATTGATCATATTCAAATTTACTTTCAATTAGTTTATCAGATTTCTTTAAGTAATCTTTATATGAATTAATTAACTGAACTGTATCAATTCTTCCGGTTCCATTTAATTCACCAAAACCAAAATCACCAATTACACCATTGATTTTATTTTTATCAATCTGTGGATTCATATAATGTGACAGCATTGGCTTATCTGAAGCTATAAACCAATTGTTTTCATCACCTATACTATTGAATACCTTTTTGGTTTTAAACTTATAATCAACCTTTATATTTAATCTTTCCTCTAATTGATTATAAAATGGAATTGCAACTTGAAGCTGTTCGTGAGCATTCCAAGCTGGAGTGAATCTTTTAAGAATTACAGGATTATAAACACCACCTGCAACTACAGATGATTTCTGAGAATCATCTTCAAATACTACAAACGACTTATTGTGTTCTACTAATGTTTCTGCAAGCGCTAAACCTGCTAATCCTAAACCAACAATTATATAATCTACCTCAATTTTCATGCTTCAAAAATACCATTATTAAAACGAAAAAAAGGCGTTTGCAATGCAAACGCCTTTTAATTTATATTATATAGAATTTAGTAATTCCACATATCCATTTCTCTATCACGAATACCTTCTTTAATTCTATCAGCTTCTAATAATTGGAATAAAGAATTACCACGAACATAATCTGAAATAGCTCTATCTCCGTAAATATTTTCTTCCTTCTTAACTGTTGAATTAAATCTTCTTGCATTTAACAAGTTATCATACGATAATGGTTGCGCTGAGTTCTTAGGATTAAAAACTTTTGATGCATGCAATGTTTCTCTAGCATCTGGAAAGAAAACCCAGAATAATTCATATTCACCTTCATCAACAATATCAGTTCCTAATACTTGTACATCTGGTCCCATTGGAGCTAAAGCTAACATACGATATTTTAACTCTCCTTGACGCTTATCAAAGTACCAAATTCCTTTTATTAAATATCCTTTAATATCAGCAGACTGAACTGAATATGGATCAACATTACCATAACCATCATCACGCTCGTTATAAGTCATGTCTTTAATTTCATCCATAGTTATCTTAGTAGTAAAATAAGAATCACTATAAACTTCTGTAATTTCTCCATCTTTAATCCCTTTTAACAAGGTATCAAACAACGAACGTCTTGTTGCTCCTGCATTAGTAGTATCAATTGGATAATAATAAGGCAAATTGATTTTTTGGTTTAAATCAACATACTCCCACACCACTTTAGACCACAACACATCTCTATCACTAATATAGCCATAAGGAAGTGGTTTATCATTCTCCGAAGCAATTTGAGCTTCAGATTTAAATCCAATTTCATCTGCCTTTTGAGCATTTAAGAGGTTAGCTTGGGCACTTACATAACTACTTGTAGTAGCAAGTGCAAATAAAACCATATAAAAACGCTTCCAATTCATACTTTTAATTTTTACTTATTAATTCGTAATCTCAATATTAACAGGCAATACTTTTCTAATCTTGTAGTTAGAACCAGATACTGATGCTTTAATATCATAAATAGTAATAACATCATTTCTTCTAGCTCTGCCTAATGCCTGTTTTGCTCTAGCAGTTAAAGTTCTACCATTTACAGGTACTGTTACCTGCCCAGGAACTTTAATTTTAAAACTAGATACATTTAATTTTAAATCGAATAAGAAATCTGGTAAACCAGCAGCAACACTAATTCTAGCAACACTCGCTTTTGGCATTTTTACAGTACCATATTGACCTCTTACCATACCAACCGCTGGTGGTATATCTTTAATTCTAAATTTCTTTACAGAACGAACTCCTTTTCCGTCAGGTAATTTACCATTAACAACAATGCTAACCTCGTTACCTTTCCCAGGTCTCATCATGTAACTATCTCCTTTTACTCTTCTTAATCCCGCTGCTGATGCTGTAACTTTGTTAGCTGGCACACCAGGCATAGAAATAGTAATTGGATTCGCTAAACCACGATAAACAACATTCATTTTATCAGCAGAAATTACTGCTTGGTTTGGTTTAGGAATTACTGAGTAACCTCCAACAATAGGAATGCTTACTAAAGAGTCTCCTTCTTTAAATTGAAACTCTCCTTTTAATTCTTTATCTCCAACTGATCCTGCTGGACCATCTAAAATTACTTGACCAGCTTGAATTTTATCAGACTCTATTTCTTTATCATTAACGATAACTTTTTCTGCTGTTAAATTCGGATCATTTCTACCTAAAACAATTTTACCTGATAATTTCTCACCTGGGTAGTATGCGTTTTTCTCAAAAACTACCATTGCTTGATAATTAGTCATAGAAACAGCTTTAGATAATTCTCCTTGTAATAAAGCTGATAATGCATCAGATTCTGTAGCCTTAACATCAGCTTGAATTTGAGTAAACTTCGTTAAAGATGCAATTAAAGGAAATCCTTCATAGTTATATTTTAACCAATCAATCTTCTTTCCATCTTTATTTGTAACAGCTCCAGTACCAAAACGAGTTGTAACAACATCTGCTACTTCAGTACCTTCTAAAAGTTGAGCCGCTTGATCTCTAAATCCTTCAATCTTAGCAACAAATTCTTTACCTGCTGCACTGATTTTTCCTCCTTTAAAGAAAAGCTCATCTAAAAACTTAGATTTATCCATCGATTCATAAGCTTTAGCATCCTTTAGCCCATTAGTCATTTGTGATTTTAAATCTCCTACATAAGCATACAGTTCATCTGCAGCTACTCTTAATTTATCTGTTTTCTCTTTAGCTTCACCATATTGCTTTGCTTGTTCAGCTGCCTTTTGCGCTAAAGTTTCATATCCAGCTGTATTCTTTTCTGTAGCTTTTGAATTCGCTTCAGTAAGTTTTTCGTTCATTAAACCAAAAGCAGATAATACCTCTTTACTCATATTCATTGCTAACATTGCAATAAATACAAGATACATTAGGTTAATCATCTTCTGCCTTGGTGATAGTTTTCCTCCTGCCATAATTAATTAGTTTGTTTAGTTAATAATTAGATAAACTAATTAATTCTTAGTTTTTAGACATTGCTGATAACATTCCTCCATACACTCCGTTTAACGAAGATAAGTTGGTTGCTAACGATTGCATTTGCTCTTGTAAACGTTGAGAATTTTCAACTAAAGCAGAATTTAAATCAGCTTGCTTAGCTGCATTGTCTACTTGAGTAGTATATAAACCATTTAATGATTCTAACTTAGCAGCAGCCATAGACATTTGCTCGTTATATTGATTTGTTGATGAGATTGTTGTTGATGTAGAAACTAATCCTTCAGCTGCTCCTTGAAAATTTTGAATACTATCTCCTAAGCTTGAAATTAAATTTGCATCTAACTTAGCTTCTTTTAAAATATCATCTAATTTTTGAGATAACATACTTTGTGCATCACCAGGAGTAGCGTCTTTTCCATTTCCTAATGATTGTCCGTCTGCTAACTCAGGATACACTTTTGTCCAATCTAAATCATCTTCAATAGGTTCAAATGCAGATAAAGCAAAAACTAATGCTTCTACGATCATACCTACCATTAATACTTCGTTACCAAAAGGCCAGTGTAAGATTTTAAATAATGCTCCAATAATTACAACTGCGGCTCCTAAACCGTAAGCCATATTAAACATTTTCTTAGTTGATTTCGATTGTGCCATAATTTTTGATTTTTTAAGGGGGTTATAGGTTAATATTTATTCTTGACAATTAAATTATTTATTCTTGTTTGTACCTAAGTAATCTTGAACTGTTCTAAAACCGATGTAACTTCTAGCAGTATCAGCATATTCCCAATCACGAGAACTAACTTCTAAGAAGTATGCTACATCTTTCCAAGATCCTCCACGGATAATTTTTCTTTGATTCTCTGTAATTTCCACATTAGGATTCATAGTTGACCCCATGTAGTAAGACATTTGATTGTAAGCTGTATTTGTCCATTCAGCAACATTACCAGCCATATTAAACAATCCATATTCATTAGGATTATATGAAACTGCTTCTACAGTATACAATGCTCCATCTGCTGCATAATCTCCACGCACTGGTTTAAAGTTTGCTAAGAAACAACCTCTATCGCTTGTAGTACTTGGGCCTCCCCAAGGGTACTTAGCATAGTTCAACCCTCCACGTGCAGCATATTCCCATTCTGCCTCTGTTGGCAATCTAAAAGAAGGAACTAATCCTAATTTTTTTCTTGAACGTTGGAAGTTATTTTTCTTTTGAGTTCTCCAATGACAAAATGCTTTTGCTTGGTGCCAATCAATTCCAACTACGGGGTAGTTCTCATAAGCTTTATGCGCAAAATATTCTTGGTGCATTGGGTCGTTATATGAATAATTGAAATCTTTAATCCAAACCGTAGTATCTGGATATACATTGATTTCTTCACTCTTCATAAAATCTTTTCTATTTTTACCTGTACGAGCAGCCCCTTGGTTATCAAACCAATAATATCTATAATTCAATAACTTAGTATTAAAAGTTCTAATTCCGTTTAAAGCTTCATCTTTCTTTAAATGTAAAGAATCCATTACTTCAACATAATCAACATCTGGGTATTCATTTTTATCCCAAATAAGCTCTTCATCCCAATTCAATGGTTTTAAAGAATCTAAACCTTCACCTAATTCATAATAGTTTTCACGCATATACTTATGATATGGCGTTTCATTCACTGTATCGGTAGATGCAAATGCATATAACTGAATACCTTCTGCATTTTTTCCAGCATCAGCTATATCATCTCCTCCTCCAGAAGCAAACTCAGCTTGATTACCTAATCTAGTTCTAGTTATAGAGTCTCTAACCCAAGTAACAAATTCTTTATACTCACTATTTGTAATTTCTGATTCATCCATGTAAAATGGCTGAACTGTTACCGTTTTTGTAGGTGCATTCATAGCTCCTAAAGGGTCTTCATCTTGTTTACCCATTGTAAACGAACCTCCAGGGATTTTAGCCATACCATACGGTTTTTCAGCAAACCATTTTCTTTTTGATTTAACTCCAACTAATTCTCCTCTATCTCCTCCGCTTGAACCACATCCGTAAACGATAGATACTAATAATGCAAGTATTGCTATTTTTCTCATACTATATCTTTCTTATAAAAAGAGGCGTAAACCTATTATTTTTTTTACTAAAAAACAATTACGTACTATAATTTTTCATAAAACCATCTATAAAACCACTATTACACAAGCTTCTGAAGCGCTTTAAACCACCTACTTGGTGTTTTTTGCTCAAGAGCTTGCTTGTAATCTTGATAGTTACATGGTATTAACGCATGTCTTTTGTGTTTATTATTCGATATTAAATTTATTTCCATCCACCAACGTCCGCTTTTATCACTTTTATAAAAATTGATTGGATCATCATCACTTAAAAGCACTGTGAATTTCTGGTAATTTTCTTTTGTAACAAACGGATAATCTTTTGCTCTTGAATTTACTCCTTCAATAAAATACCATATCATTTGAGCAACTAATTTTGCTGTTTGATTATGGGTATCTAATTTACTATTAAATTCATAAATACCAAAAGAAGTTACTTTATCGCTAATTCCGGCATATCTAGAAATTGCACAAATATCTTCTCCGTAAAATCCATTTGGTGATGCATTATTATTTCCTGGAGCTTCACTTTGACGTATAGAACCAACATCGATACTAACAATGTCTGCATCTCTCATTATTGGCTCAACTAAAGTTATATCCTTTACCTGTCCTAATCTAAAAGCATCAAAATATAATTTATCTAACAACTCTATTTCTTCCTGAGAATTAAAATATGTTTGATACCCTATATTACTATAATTAAATAAATTATTTGGTTGCTCCATAATCACCTTACTTAAAAATGATATTGAAGACAACTCATCATTAATAGTTCCTAAATCGAAACGACTATCGACAGATACTAAATTTACTGTTTGTTCTAATGCATCATACGCTCTGTAGTTTGCATATGTTATATCTTGACCACCGCCTATTATAATAGGGATTATATTCTTCTTTAATAAATATTCCACTGAGGTACTAACTGCGAAATAAGTATCTTCAATAGTATTTCCTCTTTCTATATTTCCTAAATCAGCTATTTGAACTTGCCACTTTCCAGGAAACAGCTCATATAAATATTTACGTACGCTGCTTAAATCTTCTCCACAACCAAAATTATCATTTGTTCCTCTACCGTCTTTTACTCCTAAAACAGCAATAGTAACCCCTGCTAAATCAGGAAAACCATTTTCAACTGAATGTATTTGAATGTTTTGCCCTAATACAGAAGATGCTTGCGACATAGTATGCGCAACTATCGATTCTTTAATAGGTGTAAAAAAGTCGAAATTCATCTTTCCGGGGGTTAAGTAGCTTGCAATATACTAAACTATTTTACTTAAAAGCTAATTTATTTCTTTTTCGTAGTTTTCTTTTTAACCGCTTTCTTTTTGGCTACTTTTTTCTTTGGAGTTTTAGCTTCTATCATCTTAACAGCCTCTTCTTGAGTCATCTTTTCTACCTCAGTTGTTTTAGGTAATTCAATTTTAATTTTACCTTTTATAACATTGAATCTTCCCCAGCGTGCTTTTTCAACTCGAATACCAACTTCTTCGAAATTGTGAATTAATTTTTCGCGCTCTTTTCTCTTTTTATCTTCAATTAATGTTTCTAAATCTTCTTGAGATAAATTATCGAAATCGTATTTCTTATTTACATTAATAAAAATTGAATTCCATTTTATAAATGGACCAAAACGACCAACACCTTTTTGAATTGGCATTCCTTCATATTCTCCAATAGGCGCATCTGCTTTACGCTTCGCTTCAATTAATTCGATAGCCCTATCCATATCTACAGACATAGGGTTTTCTCCTTTATCTAAAGAAACATATTTATCATCAAATTTAATGTATGGACCAAAACGACCATTGGCTACAATTACTTCTAAATTATCATATTCACCTAATGATTTTGGCAACTGGAATAAATCCATTGCTTCTTCATAAGTAATTGAATTCATTGTTTGATCGGCTTGTAAACTTGCAAAACGTGGTTTTTCTTCATCAGTTGCTTCACCTATTTGCACCATTGCTCCATAACGACCTAAACGCACATACACGTTTTTACCGCTATCAGGATCAACACCTAACAAACGCTCTCCTTTAGCTCTTTCTGCATTTGCTGCCACATCTTCTACAACCACATGGAATCCTTGATAAAATTCTTTTATCATTTCAATCCAATCCTCTTTACCTTCTGCTATTTCATCAAAATCAGACTCTACTTTTGCGGTAAATCCGTAATCTAAAATTGCATCGAAATTCGCAACAAGAAAATCATTTACAATATTTCCGATATCTGTAGGAACCAATTTTCCTTTATCAGAACCAACTCTTTCAGTTAACATCTGCTCTTCAACAGCTGCATTTGCTAAACGTAGTTGTGTATAATTTCTCTCCTTACCTTCTACACTTCCTTTTACAATATATTCTCTTCTTTGAATTGTAGAAATTGTTGGTGCATACGTAGATGGACGCCCAATACCTAACTCCTCTAAACGCTTAACTAAAGCCGCTTCTGAAAATCTTGCTGGCGGACGTGTATATCTTTCAGTTGCTGTGATGAATTCATTACCTACAGATTCACCAACTTTCATCATTGGCAACATTCCAGCTGCTTCTTCCTCCTCATTATCTGTACCTTCAAGATACACTTTTAAGAAACCTTCGAATGTAATAACCTCTCCGTTAGCTGTAAATAACTTCTCATTTTTATTATTTTCAACTTTAACATTTGTTCTCTCCAATTGAGCTTCACTCATTTGAGATGCTAAAGTTCTTTTCCAAATTAAGCTATATAATCTAGTCTGATCGTATTCTCCAGTAATTTCATGATTCTCCATATTTGTAGGACGAATCGCCTCGTGCGCTTCTTGAGCTCCTTTCGATTTAGTTGAAAAATTACGTGGCTTGCTATATTCTTCACCATAAGAAGCAATAATTTCTGCTTGAGCAGCATTTTTAGCATCCTCAGATAAGTTCACACTATCTGTTCTCATATAAGTAATTAAACCAGCTTCATATAAACGTTGAGCAACCATCATCGTTTTTGCTACTGGAAAACCTAATTTCCTAGAAGCCTCCTGCTGTAATGTTGACGTTGTAAAAGGCGCTGCTGGAGACTTTTTTGCTGGTTTTTTCGTTAAATCAGCAATTGAAAAACCTGCATTTAAACATGAATTTAAAAACGCTTCAGCATCTTTTTTATCTGAAAAATTCTTTGCTAATTTTGCTTTGAATTTTTTTCCATTTGCATTTACAAATTCTGCATCTACTCTGTATGAAGCCACTGGGGTAAATCCTTCTATTTCTCTTTCTCTTTCTACAATTAAACGAACAGCTACAGATTGTACTCTACCTGCTGACAATCCTCCTTTTACTTTTCTCCATAATACAGGAGATAATTCGTAACCTACTAATCTATCTAAAACACGACGGGCTTGTTGAGCATTTACCAAGTTATAATTAATATCTCTTGGATTCTCCACTGCTTTTAAAATGGCTTTTTTAGTAATCTCATGAAAAACAATACGTTTTGTATTCTCTTCTTTTAGTTTTAATTGCTCTGCTAAGTGCCACGCAATAGCTTCTCCTTCACGGTCCTCATCACTTGCTAACCAAACAGTTTCTGCTTTCTTTGCTAAATCTTTTAGTTTTTTTACAACTGCTTTTTTATCAGTAGAAACTATATATTTTGGTTTAAAATCTCCATCAACATTCACCCCTAATTCTTTCGAAGGCAAGTCGGCTATATGACCGAAACTCGATTCAACCTGAAAATCTTTTCCTAAAAACTTCTCTATTGTTTTTGCCTTAGCAGGTGACTCAACTATTACTAAATTTTTTGCCATGTGTCTTTTCTCTTATCTCTTTTTACACCTTATTATTATAGATGCTTTTCAATTTGCAAAAGTATATAGTTTTTTTTTAATAGTTATTGAATTAAAAAAATACATCTTTTCAATATTAAAAATAAACATTGTATTACTTAAACAAAAAAAACTCCTATTCATTTCTAAAAAGGAGTTTTAAAAACTTTCGATATAATTTATTTACTTAAATATTGTTCTTTTCTATTAAATTAAGTTCTGCATCTTCTTCAAAGCCAATTACATTTTTATAAATTACATACGCCGGCAAATAAGATAATGAAATTAAAAACAAATTCCCCAATCCGCAGGTTAGCATACCTAACATCATTACCACTAAACCTACAACAAGCATTACTGCAAAAGAAATCCCCCATTTTTTTGTTCCTAATTGAAATCCAATTTTAACAATATCTGTTACCGATTCTTCTGAATTAAAAGCAAAAATTATTGAGAAATACGAAATAGGTACCATTGTATATAACAGAGGAAGGTAGCACAATAAAGCCGAAGCAGAAGCTATTAATACAGTTATTAATGTTAATAGCAATAATTTTATTAGATATTTTGTTTTAAAAAAATAAAAGAAATCTGAAATTGTTACACCATTCCCTTCATCTAATACTTGTACAATTCTATAAAACCCAGCTATTAAAGCAGAACTAGCAGCTGCTAAAATTAAAAACAATACTATTATTAATAATACATATAATACGGAAGCACCAGCAAAGACCCCAGTAAACACCTCAGAATCTAGAGTCCCTCCTTCCGACTCCATTATTGCTGCTCCAATTAAAGGAACATAAACAAGAATGATAATAGGTAGCATTATAAGAATCGAAAACAAGAACAACAATAGTCCTTGCACCCAAACTTTTTTAAATAGTTCGATAATTTCATTTATAATAGTTCCAAAATCTAGATGCTTTGCATTTCTAATTTTTTCTGATAACATTAAAATTTTATTCATTTTTTTATTGATTGTTGATATCAACAAATATATCAACTTTAAGAAAACATTCTTTTTTACAACATTTATTTTCTCTGCCAATTTGTCATTAATTATAGTTTTTGGTCGTATCTTTGCAAACTATTTATTACGATTTTTAAGGATTTATGGAACACGTAGAGAAAGTAATTGACGACAAGAAGCAAGGAAAAGCTTTAATTACTGAACAAAAGGAAGGAAACTCAAAGAAACTTTTTATTGAAAGTTATGGTTGCCAAATGAATATGAATGACAGTGAAATTGTTGCTTCAATTTTATCTGAACAAGGTTTTAATACCACTCAAAATTTAGAAGATGCTGATTTAGTTTTAGTAAACACTTGTTCTATTAGAGAAAAAGCTGAAACTACAGTACGTAATCGTTTAAAAAAATACAACAAAGTAAAACAGGTTAATCCAAAAATGAAAGTTGGTGTTTTAGGTTGTATGGCTGAGCGTTTAAAAGAAAAATTCTTAGAAGAAGAAAAAATCGTTGACTTAGTAGTTGGTCCTGATGCATATCGTGATTTACCAAACTTAATTGAAGAGGTTGATGCCGGACGTGATGCTGTAAATGTAATTTTATCAAAAGACGAAACGTATGCCGATGTTTCTCCTGTACGTTTAAATTCAAACGGAGTTTCAGCATTTGTATCCATCACACGTGGTTGTGATAACATGTGTACTTTTTGCGTAGTTCCTTTTACACGTGGACGTGAACGTAGTCGTGACCCTCAAAGTATTATTGAAGAAGTTAGATCTATGGTAGACAAAAACTTTAAGGAAATTACTTTATTAGGTCAAAATGTAGATTCATACTTATGGTATGGTGGCGGATTAAAGAAAGACTTTAAAAAAGCTTCTGAATTAGCTCAAGCTTCAGCTGTAGGCTTTGCGCAACTTTTAGATATGTGTGCTACTGAATTTCCGAAAACACGTTTTCGTTTTTCAACATCGAATCCTCAAGACATGAGTTTAGAAGTGATTCACACCATGGCAAAACATAAAAACATTTGTAAATACATTCACTTACCAGTACAGAGTGGAAGTAACAATATGTTAAAAGCCATGAACCGTCAACATACTCGTGAAGAATATATGGAGTTGGTTGATAATATTTTTAAAATTATTCCAGAAATGTCGTTAAGTCAAGATATGATTGCTGGTTTTTGTGGTGAAACTGAACAAGATCATCAAGACACATTAGATTTAATGCGTCATGTAAAATATGACTTCGGATTTATGTTCGCATATTCTGAAAGACCAGGAACTTTAGCTGCTAAAAAAATGCCAGATGATGTTCCTTTAGAGGTTAAGAAAAGACGTTTACAAGAAATTATTGATCTACAACAAGAACATAGTTTATATAGAACGCAACAACATTTAGGAAAAATTGAAGAAGTTTTAATTGAAGGAACTTCTAAAAAGAATCCTAATGAATGGAAAGGAAGAAATACACAAAATACTGTAATTGTTTTCCCTAAAGAACATTACAAATTAGGTGATTTCGTGAATGTGAAAGTTGAAGATTGTACTTCTGCAACTTTAAGAGGTATTGCTGTTAACTATTCAACCAATAATTAAACTACATAAAACTATAAAAATGAAAAAGATATTACTACCCTTAATTTTTTTAACAACATTAATTTCATCTTGCTCTTCTAATGAAGGAGAAATAGTAAAATCTAAAGAAACATTATCTAATTACAAAATATCTTTTGTTTCTGGAGATGAGTTTACCCATTATTTTGATGGTGATAAAGGTATTCGAACAAAGAACAAGGACAACTTTGATATAACTACTTTTGAATATAATAATGACAAATTAAATAATCATTCTACTTTCCGTTCTAATAATAGTATAAACGAATCTTATACTTTCGTTTATGATACTGATGGTAATATTACTTCTACTAAAGAAATAGGAGTTTACAGCTCTTTAAATCAAAGTGATGTTTACACTAGAGAATTTACATATAACAATAATTCAATTATTTCAAAAGTACCTCATGAATTGTTTACGGACAAAAAATACATTATTGAAATTAAACTAAATGATACCGGCTTAATAGAAGAATTTAGCAAAAAAGATTCAGAATCCAATGAATTAAGTGCTCAATTTAATTTTTCTTATGATGAAAATGAGAATTGCACTACAGTTATAAAGAAAGTTAATTTTGGAGGAACTATATATGAATCCACTGTAAATAATACTTATGATAATAAAATAAACCCTCTATACAAACACTATAGAAGTAATTATATTCCTTATTTAATAATTTATGGAAAATCTAGTTTATTTGGTAATGATATAACATCACTTGTTAGAACATTTGGAAAAAACAATATAACAGCTACGAATGATGTTTATTTTGAATATGAATACAACAACAATGATTATCCCACAAGTAACTCTGTAAAACAAAAAGGAACTAATACATTATCTTATACTACAGAATTTAATTACAATTAAATGGAAAACCTACAGGCTATAAAACAACGTTTCGGAATCATTGGTAACGATTTACATTTAAATCGCGCTATTGAAAAAGCTATCCGTGTTGCTCCTACCGATATTTCTGTATTGGTTACTGGAGAAAGTGGTGTAGGTAAAGAAAATATCCCAAAAATAATTCACTCGCTATCACATAGAAAACACGCAAAATATATTGCAGTAAACTGTGGAGCGATTCCAGAAGGAACAATCGACAGTGAATTATTTGGTCATGAAAAAGGTGCTTTTACTGGAGCAACTGCAACTAGAAAAGGATATTTTGAAGTTGCCGATGGGGGTACTATTTTTTTAGATGAAGTTGGAGAATTACCATTAACTACTCAAGTACGTTTGTTACGTGTTTTAGAAAATGGAGAGTTTATAAAAGTAGGTTCTTCTCAAGTACAAAAAACAAATGTCCGTATTGTTGCAGCTACGAATGTACACATGCACGATGCTATTGCTAAAGAAAAATTTCGTGAAGATTTATATTATCGTTTAAGTACTATCGAGATCAACTTACCGCCTTTAAGAGAAAGAAATGATGACATTCATTTGTTATTCAGAAAATTTGCTGCTGATTTTGCACAGAAATACAGAATGCCAACAATTCGCTTAGATGAAAATGCTGTAAGAATGTTGTCTAATTATCGTTTCCCAGGTAATATTCGTCAGTTAAGAAATATAGCAGAACAAATATCGGTAGTTGAAGAAGATCGTTTAATTACTTCTGAAAAATTAATTCAATATTTACCAAACAACAAACGTAATTTGCCTGCTGTAATTGGCGGAAAAACTAGTGATTCTGATTTTGCAAACGAACGAGACATAATGTATAAAATCTTGTTTGACATGCGTAATGATATTAATGACTTAAAGAAGTTAACGTTAGATTTAATGCAGAACGGTAATTCAGAACAAGTACAAGAAGCAAATCACGGATTAATTGAAAGAATCTATCAAGAAGAAACAATAAAACCAGAAGTTTCTAATGTAGAAGTTGTTCAAATTCCACAATCATCAACAAATAATAATTTCGATTTTGCTGAAACGATTGAAGAAGACGAGAGTTTATCTTTACAAGACAAGGAAATTGAAATGATTAAAAAATCATTAGAAAAGAACAGCGGAAAAAGAAAATTAGCTGCAAAAGAGCTGGGTATTTCTGAACGAACTTTATACAGAAAAATCAAACAGTACGATTTATAAAACATTTAATAAACCGTAAACTGCGAATTGTTTACTTTTGATTCTATGAAAAAACTTTTTTACATCGTTATTTTTATTGCTACAACAATTATCTCAATTGGTTGTGGAGCGTACTCTTTTACTGGTGGTAATACTGGAAATGCTAAAACAATTCAAGTAGATTTCTTTCCAAATCAAGCCCCATTAATTGAACCTACTTTAAGTCAGAAATTCACGTTAGACTTACAAGATTTATTTACACGTCAAACAAACTTAACGCTTGTTAAAGCAAATGGAGACCTTCAGTTTTCTGGAGAAATAACCGATTACCGTATTACTCCGATGAGTGCTACTGCCAATCAAACAGCAGCTCAAAACAGGTTAACAATTACAGTTAATGTAAACTTTATAAATACTTTAGAAGAAAAAGATAATTTCGAAAAGAGGTTCTCTTTTTATTATGATTATGGAGCTACTCAACAATTAACTGGCGGTGTTTTAGAAACTGCTTTAAACGATATATTAGAGCGTATAACACAAGATATTTTTAATGCTTCGGTAGCAAAGTGGTAAGAATTGGATAAAAAAAACTACATAACGTTTTTAGAAAAACCTGAATTAATTTCGCTAGAAGAAAGTTTAGGTTTAAAAAACATTACCCAACAATACCCATTTTTCCAATCAGCCAGAGCTTTACAATTAAAAGTTTTAAAACACCAAGAAAGCTATAAGTATAATAACGAATTAAAAGTTACTGCTGCTCATACCTCTGACAGAACTTTACTGTTTGATTTTATTACCTCAGATGCTTTTAAAGAAGTTCCTGCTAAAAAGCCTGAAAAAACAACATTAAAAGAAAAGATTCTTCCTAAGAAAAAAACAAAAGAAGATTTGAGTACTGAAGAAGAATTAGCTATAGGAAAACCACTTTCATTCAACGAAAATGAAACTTTCTCTTTCAATCAGTGGTTACAGTTATCTTCGAAAAAAGAAATCGCTAGAGCAAACTCTACGATTACCGAGAAGAAAAAAACTTCTGTAAAATCTGAAAAAGACGCAATTATTAATCGTTTTATCGAAACTACACCTAAGATTTCTAGACCTAGTAAAACCAATATTTCTGAAATAAAAATTACAGAAAGTAAGCAAGATAATCAGCTTGCAACCGAAACTTTAGCTAAGGTTTATTTAGAACAAAAAAAATATGATAGCGCTATACAAGCTTATAAAATATTAAGTTTGAAATATCCAGAAAAAAGTGGTTTCTTTGCAGACCAAATTAAAAGAATACAAATTTTACAAAACAATAAATAAATGACAACGTACACTTTACTTTTAGTTTTAATATTGATTGTTGCAGTAGCATTAATCTTAATCGTAATGGTTCAAAACCCTAAAGGAGGAGGATTATCTTCATCTTTCGGAGGTGGTGGTGCTCAAAACATTGGTGGTGTACAAAACACTAATAGTTTTTTAGACAGAACTACTTGGACTTTAGCAATTACTATGTTTGCTTTAATCTTATTAGCTAATTTCGCTATTCCTAGAGGTAATTCATCAGATGCACCTCAATTAGATAGCACATTAGAAAATGTTGAAACTACAGCTCCTGCTACACCAGCAACTGAAACTACGACAAAAGATAGCGTTAACTAAGATTAACAAAACAATATATAAAATGCCAACGTAAATGACACGTTGGCATTTTTTTTACATCATATTTAATAGCTTTAGAAAAATTGTCAGCAAAAATCTAATGGCATAATTTCTGACTATTAACTCACATAATTAAAAAGACAAATACTTAATCATAATTTATATAAAATGGGATTAAACATTAAACCTTTAGCAGACAGAGTTCTTGTAGAACCTGCTGCAGCAGAAACCACTACAGCTTCAGGACTTATTATTCCTGATAACGCAAAAGAGAAACCTCAAAAAGGAATTATCGTTGCTATTGGTACAGGAACTAAAGATGAACCTTTAACTGTAAAAGTTGGCGATACTGTTTTATACGGAAAGTATGCTGGTACAGAATTAAAGCACGAAGGAAAAGATTATTTAATCATGAGAGAAAGCGACATCTTCGCTATCATCTAATCCTTTTTAAAAACGAATAAAGACAAATAACAATGGCAAAAGATATAAAATTTGATGTAGACGCTCGTGACGGATTAAAACGTGGAGTTGATGCATTAGCAAACGCAGTAAAAGTAACTTTAGGTCCTAAAGGACGTAACGTAATTATTTCTAAATCATTCGGTGCTCCTCACGTAACAAAAGATGGAGTTACAGTAGCAAAAGAAGTTGAACTGGAAGATGAGTTAGAAAACATGGGAGCTCAAATGGTTAAAGAAGTAGCTTCTAAAACAAATGATTTAGCTGGAGACGGTACAACTACCGCTACTGTTTTAGCACAAGCAATCGTTAAAGAAGGATTGAAAAATGTTGCTGCAGGTGCAAATCCAATGGATTTAAAACGCGGTATAGATAAGGCTGTTTCTGCAATTACTGAAGATTTAGCAAAACAGTCTCAAGAAGTTGGTAACTCATCTGAAAAAATTCAGCAAGTAGCTTCTATTTCTGCAAATAACGACAAAGTTATTGGTGATTTAATTGCTACTGCTTTTAGTAAAGTTGGTAAAGAAGGTGTTATTACTGTTGAAGAAGCTAAAGGAATGGATACCTATGTAGACGTTGTTGAAGGTATGCAGTTTGATAGAGGATATTTATCTCCATACTTCGTTACTGATGCTGATAAAATGATTGCTACTTTAGACAATCCATATATTTTATTATTTGATAAAAAGATTTCTAACTTACAAGAAATCCTTCCAATATTAGAACCAGTTTCTCAATCTGGAAGACCTTTATTAATTATTGCTGAAGATGTTGACGGACAAGCATTAGCTACTTTAGTTGTTAACAAATTAAGAGGTGGATTAAAAATTGCTGCTGTAAAAGCTCCAGGTTTTGGAGACAGAAGAAAAGCAATGTTAGAAGATATTTCTATCTTAACTGGTGGAACTGTAATCTCTGAAGAAAGAGGATTCTCTTTAGAAAATGCTACTTTAGATTTATTAGGAACTGCTGAAACAGTAACTATTGATAAAGACAATACAACTATTGTAAATGGTTCTGGTGATGAAACTCAAATTAAAGCTCGTGTAAACCAAATTAAAGCTCAAATAGAAACGACTACTTCTGATTACGATCGTGAGAAATTGCAAGAGCGTTTAGCGAAGTTAGCTGGAGGTGTTGCTGTACTTTACGTTGGTGCTGCTTCTGAAATAGAAATGAAAGAAAAGAAAGATCGTGTAGATGATGCTTTACATGCAACTCGTGCTGCTGTAGAAGAAGGTATTGTTGCTGGTGGTGGTGTTGCTTTAGTTCGTGCTAAAAAAGTATTAGAAACTATCGAAACTGAAAACTTAGACGAAACTACTGGTATTCAAATTGTAAACAGAGCGATTGAAGCTCCGTTACGTACAATTGTTGAAAATGCTGGTGGTGAAGGATCTGTTGTAATCAATAAAGTATTAGAAGGTAATAAAGATTTTGGTTATGATGCTAAGTCTGAAGCTTATGTAGATATGCTAGAAGCTGGAATTATTGATCCTAAAAAAGTAACTCGTGTAGCCTTAGAAAATGCAGCATCTGTAGCTGGCATGATCTTAACTACCGAATGTGCTTTAGTAGATATTAAAGAAGACGCTCCTGCTGGTGGAATGCCTCCAATGGGTGGTGGAATGCCAGGGATGATGTAGGCGAGAAGCTCAACACCTAAATATTAAAAACCTCGATAATTAATTATCGAGGTTTTTATTTTTTTAGCCTATCTATTTCTAAAATTGTATTAAACATTTCTAATTGTTTTTCTGAAAAACTACGCACAATTCCATCTCTTGCATAAAAACTAATACTAGAATCTTTCTTATGAACTAAAACTACTATCGGCTGTCCAATATTCCAGGCTTTATAAAATTCTTTCTCCTTTCCTTCTAAAAAAATAGAATCATTAATAGCATAAGTATAATCCATTAACTTATTATATGATTCATCAAAAACGGAAGAAGTTTGATAAACTTTAGTTATTATCCCTTGAGCTTCATAAAACTCATTTTCATTGTAGTCTTGATATCTTTTTTCTTTAGCACATGAAAAAAAGAAAAGAACCATAAGAAAACAACTAAATCTTCCTTTCAACAACATAATCAATCATTTGCAGTAGTGAACTTTTATATTCAGATTCTGGGAAGTTGTTTAAAATTGCTAATGCTTTATTTTTATAATCGTGCATTTTAGCGGTAGTATATTCTAGTCCGCCATTATCTTTTACAAAAGCAATCACTTCTTTAACACGTTTTTTATTCGTGTTATGCTTCTTCACAGAATTAATCAACCATGCTTTTTCCTTTTGAGAACATGTGTTTAATGTATGAATTAACGGAAGTGTCATTTTTTGTTCTTTGATATCAATACCAGTAGGCTTTCCTATTTTATCTTCGGTATAATCAAACAAGTCATCTTTTATTTGAAAAGCAATTCCGATATACTCACCAAATTTTCTCATTTGTTGAACAGTTTCGTTATTTGCTCCTACCGATGCTGCTCCAATACCACAACAGGCCGCTATTAAAGTTGCTGTTTTTTGGCGAATAATCTCAAAATATATTTCTTCTGTAATATCGAGTTTTCTAGCTTTTTCAATTTGTAAAAGTTCCCCTTCACTCATTTCACGTACAGCAATTGATATCAATTTTAAAATATCAAAATCTTCATTATCAATAGATAATAATAGTCCTTTTGACAATAAAAAATCTCCTACTAAAACTGCAATTTTATTTTTCCAAAGTGCATTGATTGAAAAAAATCCGCGGCGACGATTACTATCATCAACCACGTCATCGTGTACTAAAGTAGCTGTATGAATTAACTCTACAACAGAAGCTCCACGATAGGTACGTTCATCAAAACCTCCATCAGAAACCATTTTGGCTACCAAAAAAACAAACATTGGACGCATTTGTTTTCCTTTTCGGCGTACTATGTAATAAGTAATACGGTTTAATAACGGAACCTTAGACAGCATCGAATCTTTGAACTTAGTTTCAAAGAGTTCTATTTCTTTAGCAATCGGAAGTTTTATTTGCTCTACTGCTTTCATAAGTATTCAAAAGTAAAGAAATATTTTAAGTTGACACTGCTCTTATTTGCTTCAATCTTTTCCAAACATTTTTATGTCTTCTTTTGTATATAGACATGGTTCCTCTATCTAAACCGAAATAAAACAAACTTATTCCTATAGGTGGATTAGCACTTGGTAAAAACCTAAAACTATTAAAAGCTATCTCGGGCCATTTCCAGCATTCTAAACCTGTTCCTATAAATTCTAATATTGCTACAACACAATACATTACTAAATAGAACATGCGTTCTTTTGGATATTTTCTTAGAAAGAAGAATACAAGTACAGTGCAAAGAACTCCAAAAATATCTTTTTTAACTATCAAAAAAAACAAAGCTACTGGCACTATAAATAGTGTACAGGTTTTCTCTATTATTTCTTTGTTAGCTTTTACCTTAGGCTTTCTTGAAAAATAATACACAAGTACAAATATAATAGCATGACCTGGAGGTACATAATGTGGAATATTTCCTAAACGATACGAATACATCCCTAAACATATTGAAAAAATATATTCTCCTATAACACCAATTAAAAGTGCGTAGATTAGCATTTCTTTCGTTCGTTTAGTAGCTTTTATATATAAAAATATAAAAACTACTATTACAATAATATTATTAAGCCATTGTGCATTTTCATAAATGTTTTCTGCAACAAACTTACTATCTAAAAATAGTCCTGTAATAATTATTAGAAAAAGCCAACCTAAAGTTTGACTAATTTGTATTAAAAATGCTTTTGAAGAATTCATTTACGATTTATTCGCTAATTGCCCGCAAGCTGCGTCAATATCTTTTCCTCTTGAACGACGTACATTTACTACAATATCATGCATTTCTAAATTCGATATATAGTTATTTATCGCAGCTGGACTCGCTTGTTGAAACTCACCATCATCAATAGGATTATACTCTATTAAATTCACCTTACAAGGGACATAGCTGCAAAACTTAATTAAAGCATCAATATCTTCTTTTTTATCGTTTATTCCACCCCAAACAACATACTCGTACGTAATCATTCTTTCGGTTTTCTCATACCAATACTCTAACGCTTCTTTTAAATCTTTTAAAGGAAAAGTTTTATTAAAAGGCATAATTGAAGTACGAACCTCATCGATAGCAGAGTGCAATGAAACAGCTAGGTTAAACTTCACCTCATCATCCGCCATTTTCTTTATTATTTTAGGCACACCAGATGTTGATACAGTAATACGCTTAGGTGACATTCCTAAACCTTCAGGAGATGTAATTTTTTCAATAGATTTAATAACATTATTATAGTTCATTAAGGGCTCTCCCATCCCCATAAAAACTATATTAGAAAGCTTCCTATTATAATACAGTAAGCTTTCTTTGTTAATGGCAGCTACTTGATCATAAATTTCATCAGGATTTAAGTTACGCATTCTTTTTAAACGTGCTGTTGCACAAAAACGACAATCTAAACTACATCCTACTTGACTAGAAACACATGCCGTTGTTCTTGTTTTTGTAGGTATTAAAACTGATTCTACAACTAAACCATCATGTAAACGAACTGCGTTTTTCACAGTCCCATCTTTACTTCGTTGCATGTTATCAACTTCGATATGATTAATCACGAAATTCTCATCTAGCATTTGACGTGTAACTTTCGACAGATTCGTCATATCATCAAATGAATGTGCCGATTTACTCCACAGCCATTCATATATCTGATTACCACGAAATGCTTTATCTCCATTCTTTACAAAAAACTCTCTTAGTTGTTCTTTTGTTAATGCGCGTATGTCTTTTTTCTTCACTTTCATCGGGTACAAAAATACACAAAACCTCACAAGTAGTCTTGTGAGGTTTTGTTATTAATTTAAAAAGATATTTTATAAGATTAACATCGCATCTCCGTACGAGTAAAACTTATATCCTTCTTTAATTGCTTCTTGATATGCTTCCATCATAAAATCGTGTCCTGCAAATGCAGAAACCATCATTAATAATGTTGATTTTGGCGTATGGAAATTTGTAATCATAGCATTTGCAATGCTAAAATCATATGGAGGAAAAATAAATTTATTTGTCCACCCTTCAAACTCTTTTAATTCACGCTTTGATGTAATCGCAGATTCTACAGTTCTCATTACAGTAGTACCTACCGCACAAATTCTTTTCTTATTTCCTCTAGCACTATTCACCATATCAGCACTTGCTTGAGGAACTATAATCTTCTCAGAATCCATTTTATGTTTAGATAAATCTTCAACCTCAACTGGATTAAAAGTACCTAAACCTACGTGTAAAGTTGTTTCAGCAAAATCAATTCCTTTAATCTCTAAACGCTTCATTAAGTGTTTAGAAAAGTGTAATCCTGCAGTAGGAGCAGCAACAGCACCTTCATGCTTAGCGAAAATTGTTTGGTAACGATCTTCATCAGAAGCTTCTACCTCACGCTTAATATATTTTGGCAAAGGTGTTTCACCTAATTCCACTAATTTCTTTCTAAACTCTTCGTAAGGACCGTCAAACAAGAAACGTAATGTTCTTCCACGAGATGTTGTATTATCAATAACCTCAGCAACTAAACTTTGATCTTCACCAAAGAATAATTTATTACCAATTCTAATTTTTCTTGCTGGATCAACTAAAACATCCCATAAACGATTTTCAGCGTTTAACTCACGTAATAAAAATACTTCAATACGTGCTCCAGTCTTTTCTTTATGCCCAAACATACGAGCAGGAAAAACCTTTGTATTGTTTAACATCATCACATCTCCTTCATCAAAATAATCGATTAAGTCTTTAAACTTTTTGTGCTCAATTTTTTGAGTATCGCGATGTAACACCATTAAACGTGATTCATCTCTATGCTCTGAAGGATATTCTGCCAATAATTCTTCTGGCAATTCAAAATTAAAATTTGATAATTTCATTGATCTTATTTTCTTTACGTGGGCAAATATACAATTTCGGCATAGGGGTTGTCAAGCCTTTTGCCTATTATTTTATTTCAACAGCTTCTATACCTATTTTATTCATATCGTTCCAAAAGTTACGGTATGATTTTGTAACCACTTCTGCATCTAAAATAATAATTGGAACTTTAAGAGCTAATGGTGCAAATGCCATTGCCATTCTATGATCGTTATAAGTTGAAATATTTATATTTTTATGAATTCTCTCTGTGTTTTTTAAATGTAATGTTTCATTAGTTACATTAATTTCAGCTCCTAACTTTGTTAATTCTTCATGCAATGCTTCTAAGCGATCAGTTTCTTTAATCTTTAATGTATGCAACCCAGACAAATCACAAGCTACTCCAAGACCAAAACAAGTTACAGCAATTGTTTGAGCAATATCTGGCGTACTTTTTAAATCTTCTTTTAAAATCGCTTTACTATGCTCTTTTTCTTTAGTTAAGGTTACTGAATTTTCTTCAAAAATTGTAGTTACTCCAAAATGCTGGTAAATTCTAGCTAAACAAGAATCTCCTTGTAAACTATCTTTTTTATAGGCGGATAATTTAACTGATGATCCTATTTCACTTAACGCAATTAATGAATAAAAGTAAGAAGCAGAGCTCCAATCAGATTCTACAACAATGTCTTGTGTAGTGGTATTTTCTTTTGATTGAATTTTAATAATGTTTTCTTCAAATGAAGCTTCAACACCAACTTGATGTAATAATGCTAAGGTCATTTTAATATAAGGAACAGAGGTTACTTTCCCCTCTAACTGAATCTCAAGTCCGTTTTTTAAACTAGATGCAATTAACATAAGCGCAGAAATATACTGACTACTTACATTACCATTAATAGAGACTTTATTTTTTAAAAGTCTCTTCCCTGTAATTTTTAACGGTGGATATCCTTCTTTCTCTACATACTGAATATCTGCGCCTAAATCTCGCAATGCATTAACCAAAATTTCTATTGGTCGATTGTGCATTCTATCAGAACCTTGTAAAATTTTAACCTCTCCTTCTTGCGTAGCAAAAAAAGCAGTTAAAAATCGCATTGCAGTACCTGCATGACCAATGTCAGCAACCTTTTCTTCCGAAGATAAAGCCTCTTGCAAATGATGTGAATCATCAGAATCTGACAAATTATGAATAGTTATTTCTGGAAACAACTGTTGTAAAATCAATAATCTATTCGATTCACTTTTTGAACCTGAAATAATTATCTCAGAATCAATTTTCTGATTTTCAACTTTGTGTAATTGTAAATTCATTTTTTATTTAATCTTTCCAAGCATCTCCTCATAGTTTTCTTACTCCATGAAATATTCTAAAGAAAACAGCAAAAAATATAGCTTGAATTAATATTCTTCTCCAATCAAAATTAACTTCGTCGAAAAATAAACTTCCAATAAAATTGGTTGCAGCAAACATTAAAAATAACAACGGAATGTAAATTAGAACATACTTAGTAATCGATATTTTATTTACTAATTCTGTTTCTTCTTCAATATTCTTATTTAGCTTGTCTGTTACTTTTTTTAAGTTCATTATTTCATTCTCTTATTCACAACATACATTGCGTATAAAATACTTACCACAATTTTGGTTAAGAAAAAACGAACCCATTGTTTATTTGCAAAATGTACATTATACACCGTATCAAAATCACCAGAAAAAAGCGCTCCTCCTGTTTGAAAAATCAATGAGAATAATGATATTATTATGATAAGAAAAAGTGCCATTTTTAATACATGACCCCAATACAAAGACTTTTTTATATTTTCACTAAAACTCATTTACTTTAATTTTTCGTTATTATGATGACGATCGTGATCGCGTTTTGTTTTAATATCTAGCTTTTTATCGAAAGCTTCTTGTAAATTAACTCCTGTTTGGTTTGCTAAACACAACACAACAAACATTACATCTGCTAGCTCTTCTCCTAAATCTTTATTTTTATCGCTTTCTTTCTCGCTCTGTTCTCCATAACGGCGTGCAATTATACGCGCAACCTCTCCAACCTCTTCTGTTAGTTGTGCCATATTAGTTAATTCGTTAAAATAACGAACTCCGTGATTTTTAATCCAATCGTCTACTTGCTTTTGAGCATCTTGAATATTCATACTTGTGTTTTTAAAATCTTTTTCTAAAAAATCAAAGATAAAATTTCATTTGTTTTAATTGATTCGCCAAGGCGGATTTTTTCTATACTCTCCTGCTTTAAATAAAATCAGTTTATTTCCGTCAGGATCTAACAAATGAGCTTCTCGCCACAACCAAGTTTGATCTTTTGGTAATTGCATAAATTCTATTCCTTTTTGTTGAAGTTGCTTCACTAATTCATCTAAATTATCGTCTTCAAAATAAATCGTAGTTCCATCTCCTTTTGGCAACTCTTCTACTAAATGAATCGAAAAAGTAGCCTCGCCGTCTGGCAACTCAAAACGGACATATCTAGGGCTTGCATCTACAATAAGACGCAAGCCTAGTTTTTTATAGAATTCTGTTGCAACCTCAACATTTAAAGATGGAATTGTAATTTGATTTAAATTCATGCTTTTACTTTTTCTTTCTTAACCACTCTTATTAACATTAACAAAAAGAATAATCCTACCATAGACATCGCTGTAATAATCCACCACGTATTATCAAAACCTAAAGCATCTACCATTTGCATTCCTGAATTATGTCCGAAAATATGTGCTGCTGAAAAAGCAATACTGTAATATGCCATATATTCTCCTTGATTACCTCTTTTAGCTCTTTCCATTACAAAAGCATTCGAAAATGGAAAAGCTATCATTTCACCAATAGTCATAAATAACATTCCTACAATCAATACTCCTACCCAACCAGTAAGGTTTAACACTAAAAAACTGATTCCTGTTAATAGCAAACCAACAAACATTAATCGTTCTTTAGAATACTTGCTCTCTTCTAACCATTTAATCAATGGCATTTCTAGTAAGAATATGATAAATCCATTCATCCCCATAATTAAACCTATTTCTAATTCTGATAAATGATGTGCGTCTTTGTAGTACAAAGGCATTGTTGAAAAGTATTGTAAAAACACAAATCCGAAAATAAACATGGCTACAAAAAATACCCAAAAAGCTTTATCTGAAAAAACAGAAACTGGATTTTCAGTTTTAACTTCATCCAAGGTTTTTGCTTTTTTAGGATTCAACACATTTATTAATAAAAAAGTTGCTATAATACACGTAACTCCATCTACCCAAAACAACCCATTATACCCTAATGATGTTATAATTATTCCGCCTACAGCTGGTCCTGCAGAAAATCCTAAGTTAATTGCCAAACGAATTAAAGTAACCGAACGTGTTTTATTTTCTGGTTTACTATAGGCACTTAAAGCTACAAACATTGCAGGTCTAAAAGTATCTGCTACTAACATCACTAAAAAAATACCAATACAAAAACCTGTAAAAGTTGTTACAAATTGTAAAGCTATAAATAAGACACCTGTTAAAAACAGACTTGTTTTCATAACTTTATAATACCCTATCTTATCAGTTAATTTCCCCCCTAACCAAGAGCCTAAAACAGACCCCAAACCAAAACAAGTCATTATCCACCCTACATCTTTTAAAGTAAAGTTTAAACTTTTTGTTAAATACAATGATAAAAATGGAATTACCATTGTTCCTGCTCTGTTTATCAACGTAATTAAAGACAACCACCAAACTTCGGTAGAGAGGCCTTTAAAAGTTCCTAGATAATTTAAATACAGTTTTTTCATAGTTTGTAGTTTTAGTTGTTTTTGGTTTGATATAAAAATAAAAAGTCCGACTGTGAAGTCGGACTTTTTGCAATAGTTATATTTTATTTGAATATAATTAGAATACATGTATAGCCCGATATCGTTTGTGTCTTACCACAGTCGATTTACATTGCTTATATGTATTAAAAATTGTCATGTTTATTATTAATTGAAGTGTAAAACTATAAAAAAAAGAAATAGGTTTTACAAAAAACTAAATTCCACTCTTATTTCATATTGATTCTAAATAAGTTACATCAACTTATATAAAACTGGCTTACTCGGTGTTGCATCATTCTCGAAAGGTGCTACCATTAGGTTTAAAAAGTAAGTTCCATCGGCTACTTCATTAGGAACATAAATAAACTCAGTAATAGTTGCGTTCATTCTAATTTTTCCGCTAGTATTCCAAAAAGCATTGTGAGATAGTAATAATCCACCATCTTTTTCTTTGTCTACAGATGGTAAATCAACTAGTAAATGCTCAATTCCTTTTTCTCTTAAATATTCTGCTGCTGCTTCTAACAAATATGTAGGGTTGGTGTTTGAATAGTGAGTAACTTTTTTATCAGATAAATTTGGAAGCGTTCTAATTACAATTGCATCACGCTTTTTATTTCCTAGTGCAAATTGTAATTGCTTTTTAGAAATAACAAAATCTCCATTTTCTAATTCTTCCGGAGCAATCGTAACTACCTCTGCTAAAAAGAAAAACTGATTCAGGTTTTTATTAATAGAATGTACCTCTTTAGTAATATGACCTACGCATTCGGTATGCGTAATATGTGAATGCGGATTGAACTCAATATTATTAAAGTTAACATCAGCACCTTCATTTACGCTTCCTACCCAATCTCCATTCGATACTGGAAAAATCTTAGGATCATCTATACCCCAAGCATTTACTATTTTCTTAGAAACATCAATAGCAATAGAAATATCGATAGGTTTAGATAAGTCTATTTTATATTTTCTTGAATTGTATTCAATCGTCGCTTGCATTCTCAAATATACTTAAATTATAAATAGTTCAGAAGCTAATCCATCAGCCAAAAACTTACCTTTTGGGGTTGTTTTTAATGTATTATTTTCAATAACTAATAAACCTTGATCTATAAACCTTTTTGATGATTGGAATAACTTGTCTTTAAACTCATTACTCATTTCGGCTAACGAAACACCCCAAATGGTTCTTAACCCTGTCATTAAATATTCATTAAACTGATCTTCTTTGGAGAGTTTTTCTGTTTCTAAAGGGAGATTCCCCTCCTGAATTGACTTAATATACTTTGCGTTATTAGCCACATTCCAACTACGATGTGTTCTATTAAATGAATGCGCAGACGGACCAATACCTATATACTTTTTTCCTTGCCAGTAACTCGTATTATGCTTTGAAAAATAATTAGGTTTCCCAAAGTTTGATATTTCATAATGTACAAATCCATTTTTAGCAGTTTCTTCTACCAGAATATCAAAATGCTCTTTGGCTTCTGTTTCATCAGGAGCTGGATATTTTCCATTCTTAACAAAACTATCTAAAACTGTTTTTGGCTCTACAGTTAATGCGTAGCTTGAAATATGATTGATTCCAAAATCGAATGCTATTTGTAAGTTTTCTTTCCAACGTTCGTTACTCATGTTTGGAACTCCGTAAATTAAATCAATCGTAATATTATTAAAATGGTGAGTCGCCATAGACAAACACTCTTTTGCCTCTTTTGCATTATGCGCACGATTCATATTTTTTAAATCTTCTTCAAAAAAAGATTGTACCCCAATACTTAATCTGTTTATTGGCGAATTCGCTAATTCTAAGATTTTAGCTTCTGTTAAATCATCAGGATTTGCTTCTAAAGTAATTTCTGGATTATCTATTAGTTGATAATTTTCTTGAATTGCTTTCAATAACAACTCAATTTCATTTTGGGATAATAAGCTCGGAGTTCCTCCACCGAAATAAATGGTTTCTATGGTTTCGTTTACTAATTCTTCTTTTTTTAATTCCAATTCTTTTACAAGACAAGAAACCAACTCATCTTTCTTTTTTAAAGAAGTAGAAAAATGAAAATCGCAATAATAACATGCTTGCTTACAAAATGGTATATGTAGGTAAATTCCTGCCATAATTAACTTTTAATCCAAACAATTAAAAAAGAAAAAAGAAAACCAAAAAGAATATAAAAAATAAAAGCAAATAAGGTTATTAAACAAGTTTTAAAAACTACTACTATTGATTTTGACCTAAAAAAACTTGTAATTGCATAAATCATGTATATCAAAAATAGTATAACAGGAACCTCCTTATAGTTTGGATTATTAAATTTCAAATAGAACATAAAAAAAGTTCCTATAATAGTATAGACACCTATCATATAAAAAGCAATAGCGATAAATTCAGCCAAAGTATTTTTCTTATAAAAAAATATTTTTAAAAACACCCCTAAAGTAAACACAAAAACAAACATGATATTATTGATGTTTTTCACCATGTATTTACCAGCTTCTGCAAGTATTTCACCATCAACTTTTACTCCAGCCGTTGTCATTGGATCATAGTTAATTAGTGACCTAACTATTAAATAGAGTATTGTTGTTAAAATAAAAAATGATACTGGTTTATAATATATTTTTCTTTTCCCTTTTAAAAACTCTCTAAGTAGCTTCCCTGGGTTAATCAATAACATTTTCATAGTTAAAAAAAATGGTGCATTTATAGAAAATAATCCATTTACTAAATCTTGAAATGTCTCTTTAAAACTTACTTCATCAATAGAGGTTCTTTGTCCACAATTATTACAATACTTCCCTAAAGTAGTTACTTCACAATTTTTACATATAACAACTCCCTTTTTATTCATTATTTCTCAACTCTTTTCTCATTCTGTTTTACAAAAGCTGCCCAACCTGTGTAATTCTTCCCTCCTACTTTTGCTCCAGAATTATAATGATGACAAACTGCTGCCGCTAATCCATCTGTAGCATCTAAATTTTTAGGCAATTCTTTTAAATTTAATAACGATTTTAACATCATTGCTACTTGCTCTTTACTCGACTTACCATTACCAGTAATTGCCATTTTAATTTTAAGAGGTGCGTATTCGGTAACAGGAATCTCACGAGACAATCCTGCAGCCATGGCAACTCCTTGTGCACGCCCTAACTTTAACATCGACTGTACATTTTTACCAAAAAAAGGAGCCTCTAAAGCTATTTCATCAGGTTTGTAAGTATCAATTAATTCAATTGTTCTCTCAAAAATTAACTTCAACTTTAAATAATGGTCGTCATACTTTTTTAATAGCAATTCATTCATTTGAACAAACTCCATTTTTTTACCAACAACCTTAATAATTCCAAACCCCATAATGGTAGTACCGGGATCGATGCCTAATATGATTTTTTCTGTCTTCAAATTTTATTGTACTTTGTACAAACACAAAACTAATCAATTAAATTGTTTATGAGCGTATTTGGTTTACGAACATCTAACCCTGCTTTTAACCACTACTTTTGGAAGAAATCTCGCAGCTATTCTAAAACTAAAATGTCGGTTGGTGGGATAATTCTTAAATCACTTTTAATGTTAAGTTTGGTTGCTTTAACTGCTAGCTATACTTGGCATTTATTTTTTAGCGGCGTTAATACTAAATGGTATACCGCTATCGGAATGTTTGTTGCTATTTTTTGTAGTCTATTTATTTCTTTTAAGCACAGTGCAGCTAAATACTTACTGCCTATTTATGCTCTAGCAAAAGGCTTTTTTTTAGGTGGAATTAGTGCTATTGCTCATAATCGTTTTCCGGACCTTCCTTTTCAAGCAATTGGAGTTACCATCGTTACTTTTTTTGTAATGTTTACACTCTATAAATGGAAATTAATTAGAGTAACTAAACAGTTTAGAACCATAATTATTACTGCTACGGCTAGTATTTTTATGTTCTATTTTATTGGATGGATTTTATGGTTTTTAAAAATTGACGTTCCGTATTTATGGGGTACATCTTGGTTTGCAATAGGATTTAATATTATTGCAGCAATCGTAGCTTCTTTTAGCTTATTACTCGATTTCTATTATATCGATCGACAAGTTGGTCGTTACCCAAAAGAACGTGAATGGCTTGCCACTTGGGGACTACTAATCACGTTAATTTGGTTATATGTTGAAGTATTAAGGTTGATGAAAAAATTAGCGATACGGTTTTAATCGTAGAGCGATACTCTAATATTTTTCACACAAAAACTACTTCACTTCTAACGAAGTAAACTTGAATGTATTTCCATCAAATAATCCCTTATCAGAAAGTTTTAATGATGGTATTACTAATAATGCCATAAACGATAAAGTCATATACGGAGCTCGTAATTTACTACCCATCTGTTTAGCCATAGCATCTAATTCAGCATACGCTTTACCAATTTCTTCAGCTGGTTTATCGGACATAATTCCTGCAACTGGTAATGAAACTATTTTTTCTTCAGATACACTTACAGCACAAACTCCACCCTTATTCTCTATTAATAAGTTTACTGCTTTACAAATCATTTCATCTGAAACTCCAACAGCTATAATATTATGAGAATCATGTCCTACAGAACTTGCGATTGCGCCTTCTTTTAATCCGAAGTTTTTAATAAATGCTATAGAAGGTTCAGCATTTTTATAACGATTTACTACCGTCATTTTTAACACATCATTTTCGGTATTTGAAACTAGGTTTCCATCTTTAATTAAAGAGTTTACTTCAATTTCATTGGTTACCAACTCTCCATCTAAGGCTTCAATTACTCTGATTTTTTCTGATGCGGAATGAAATTCAAAATCACTTACTTCCTTTTTATCGGTATCAAAATTATTCAACACTTCAAAATCTACATGCCTAACAAATGACTTACCATTATCAGCAACCAACTCTCCATTAATATAAGTCTGTAAAACGTTGAATTTTTCTAAATCTTCCACTACAATAAAATCTGCATCATCTTTTTCTTTTAGCAATCCAACATCTAAATTATAATGCTTTACAGGATTTACACATGCTGTTTGTAAGACTTTAAACACATCAATTCCCTTAGCCACAGCTCTTTCACATAACTCATTTAAATGTCCTACTAACAAGTCATCTGGATGTTTATCATCTGAACAGAACATCATATTTTCATAATGCTCAGGAAGTAGATCAATTAAGGCTTCGAAGTTCTTTGCTGCACTACCTTCACGAATAATAACTTTCATTCCTTTTTGAAGTTTCTCTAAAGCTTCTTCATAGGTAAAACATTCATGATCGGTATAAATACCTGCAGCAATATATTTGTCTAAATCCTCTCCTCTAACTCCTGGTGCATGACCATCTACAGGTTTATTGTAATGTTTAGCCCACGCAATCTTCTTTAATACTTCTTCATCTTGGTAAATAACACCTGGATAGTTCATCATCTCAGCCAAATACTTAATATCTGGATTCTTCATCATTTTTTTTATATCATCAGAATCAATTACCGCACCTGCACTTTCAAAAGAAGTTGCAGGTACACAAGAAGGGGCTCCAAAATTAAATTTCAACGGAACTTTCTTTCCGTTTTCAATCATAAACTCCACCCCTTTTACTCCTAACACATTCGCTATTTCATGAGGATCTGAAACCGTTGCTATCGTACCGTGCGTTACTGCAATTTTAGCAAATTCTGATGGTACTAACATTGAGCTTTCTATATGAATATGAGCATCTACAAAACCAGGAAGAATATAGTTTTCTAAAGTATGATTAGTTTCTCTAATGGCTTTTATCTTTCCATTTTCAACTTCAACTTCTCCTTTATAGATTCTTTTATTCGCTATATCAACTATATTTCCTTGTACAATCATTATTCACTTTTTATTGGACTACAAAAATAGGTAGTATTTCTGCATAAAAAAAGCATCCTTTCGGATGCTTTTCTATAATCTATTTTTTTACATTTGGCGGACCTCCTGCTAAAATCTCAGCGTTTGCATTGTCTGCAAACTGCTCAAAGTTTTTTCTAAATGAATCAGCTAATTTGTGAGCTGTTTTATAATACTCTTCATCATTATCCCAAGCTTGACGTTGGCTTAATAATTCTGATGGTACTCCAGGACATTGTCTTGGCTGCGCTAATCCGAATACTGAATGTGTATGGTAGTTTTTGTAGTTCATTTCACCTAACTCACCATTTATTGCAGCGTTAATCATAGCACGTGTGTACTTTAATTTCATTCTGTGACCAATTCCGTAAGGACCTGCTGTCCAACCAGTATTTACTAACCAAACATTTACACCAGTTTCTTTCATTTTTTCGCTTAACATTTCTGCATAACGTGTTGGATGTAATGGCATAAATGGTGCTCCGAAACAAGCTGAGAAACTTGGTAATGGCTCCGTTACTCCAGCTTCAGTACCTGCAACTTTTGCAGTATAACCTGATATAAAGTGGTATGCTGCTTGACCAGGTGTTAACCTTGAGATTGGAGGCAATACTCCAAAAGCATCAGCTGTTAAGAAAAATATATTCTTAGGGTTCTTTCCTATTGATGGTGTTTGAATGTTTTCAATATGATTAATCGGGTAACTTACACGTGTATTTTGTGTAATCGAAGTATCATGAAAGTCAACTTTACCATCAGCATCCATAACAATATTTTCAAGGATTGCTCCTCTCTTTATTGCTCCGTAAATTTCTGGTTCTTTTTCCTGAGATAAGTCAATTACTTTAGCGTAACATCCTCCTTCAAAATTGAAAACTGTGTTTTCAGAAGTCCAACCATGTTCATCGTCTCCAATTAAGCTACGATTTGGATCGGTAGATAAAGTTGTTTTACCTGTACCAGATAAACCGAAGAAAATAGCAGTATCACCTTCTTTACCAACATTTGCAGAACAGTGCATTGGTAAGGTGTTTTTAAATACTGGTAAAATAAAGTTTAATGCAGAGAAAATTCCTTTTTTGATTTCACCAGTATAACCTGTTCCACCAATTAAAGCAATCTTTTTTCCGAAGTTCAAAATAGCAAAATTGTGCTGACGTGTTCCATCAACAGCAGGGTCTGCCATAAAACCTGGTGCGTTAATTACTGTCCATTCTGGAGAAAAACCTTTTAATTCTTCAGCAGTTGGACGTAAAAACATGTTGTAAGCAAACATATTACTCCAAGGGTACTCGTTTACTACTCTAATGTTTAATTTATAGTCTTCGTCTGCACATGCATAGCTATCACGCACAAAAACTTCTTTGTTAGAAAGGTAATTAGTTACCTTATCATATAATTTGTCAAATTTATCTGAATCGAATGGGATATTGATATCTCCCCACCAAATTTCGTCTTTTGTTATATCGTCTTTAACGATAAAACGGTCCATAGGAGAACGTCCTGTAAACTCACCTGTTTTAACAGCTAATGCTCCAAAACTAGTATTCTCTCCCTGTCCTTTTTCAATAGTTAAGTCGTGTAACTCGTCTGAAGTCAATTGATAACGAATAGTAGCATCCTTAATTCCTAAGTTATCTAACGATATCGTTTTCGTATCAAGATTTGTCATCTTAAAATTTTTTAGTTGTGTTTATGTTCGACAAAAATAGTTCTTTTTGGTTAAACTCATTAGTCAATGAAAAATTTTATCAACTATTATTTTTTAATAACTTTTTAATGAATTGATAACTCATCAAACCCCAACCTACAATTAACAATACTCCACCTAAAGGTGTTATAAACCAAATTGATTTTGCCGGCATTCCTAATAAGTATATTACATAGATCGACCCTGAAAACAATAAAATACCAGCTATTAAAAACCAACTAATACTGTTTTTCTGTTTACCACAAAACTCATTATAGGTATTTACAAAAAGCAATAATAGAACATGTAAGAATTGGTATCTTACAGCTGTTTCAAAACTTTGCATTGCCTCTGGAGTTAGCTTCGTTTTTAAAGCATGTGCACCAAAAGCTCCTAGAATTACAGCTGTTATTCCCAACACAGATGTAATTGTTAAATTTTTATACATTTATCTAATTTTTGTTTAATTTTAAACTTTTTTAGCGATATTGTCGCCTCAAATTTTAGACCACTAAAGTACACTATATAATGAGAAATATATTAATTATTGGAGCCGGTAGATCTAGTTCATCACTTATAAAATACTTACTAGATAAATCAACAGAAGAAAATTTACATATAACTATTGGTGATATGTCTGTTGAAAATGCAAAAGGAAAAATAAATAATCACAAGAACGCTACAGCTATTAAATTAGATGTTTTTAATGCTGAACAACGTATTGAAGCTATTAAAAATGCAGATGTTGTTATCTCAATGTTGCCTGCTCGTTTTCATATTGAAGTTGCTAAAGATTGTGTTAATTATAACAAGCACATGGTAACAGCTTCTTATATTTCTGATGAAATGCAAGCTTTAGACCCTGCTGTAAAAGAAAAAGGGTTAGTGTTTATGAATGAGATTGGTTTAGATCCAGGTATAGACCATATGAGTGCAATGCAAGTTATTGATAGAATTCATGATCATGGTGCTAAGATGTTATTATTTGAATCGTTTTGTGGTGGTTTAGTAGCTCCTGAAAGTGATGACAACTTATGGAACTATAAATTTACATGGAACCCAAGAAATGTTGTTTTAGCAGGTCAAGGTGGTGCCGCTATGTTTAGACAAGAAAACACTTATAAATACATTCCTTATCATAAATTATTTAGAAGAACAGAATTTTTAGATATTGATGGATATGGTAAATTTGAAGCCTATGCCAACAGAGATTCTTTAAAATACACTAGTGTTTATGGATTAGAAGATATTCCTACAATGTATAGAGGTACTATTAGAAAAGTTGGTTTTTCTAGAGCTTGGAATACCTTTGTTCAATTAGGTATGACTGATGACACCTATACAATTGAAGACTCTGAAAACATGAGTTACCGTGATTTCACTAATCTTTTCTTAGCATATTCTCCTACCGATTCTGTAGAGTTAAAATTTAGGTCTTACTTAAAAATAGATCAAGATGATGTAATGTGGGATAAGTTTTTAGAATTAGACATTTTTAATCCAACTAAAAAAGTTGAATTGAAAAATGCTACTCCTGCTCAAATATTACAAAAAATATTGTCTGAAAAATGGACTTTACAAGCTGCTGATAAAGATATGATTGTAATGCAACATAAATTTGGATATCAGTATAAAGAAGAAAAGCGCCAAATAGAAAGTAGTATGGTTATTAAAGGTGATGATCAAACTTTTACAGCTATGGCAAAAACTGTTGGTTTACCTGTAGCCATGGCAGCATTGAAAATTTTAAATGGAGAAATTAAAACTCCTGGAGTTCAATTACCAATTACCAAAGAAGTATACGAACCAATTTTAAAAGAATTAGAAGAGTACGGAATTACTTTTGTTGAGAAAAAAGTTCCGTATTTAGGTTATAATCCCGAAAGTGTAAAAGGATAATTAAATAAAAATTAATAAAAAAGGCATCGGTTGATGCCTTTTTTATTACCATTAACTTTCATAATTTAAAAACAAATTCAAAAGTCTCTATTCTTATTTTTTCTATTAATTTTACGCTCGCTAAAAACAATTGATTTAAAACAAAATAGCAAATCAAAAAACGATAAAATACACAATGAAAAAATCGATCTTTTTAAAACTTATTTTATGTTTCTTATTTTTTCAGTCAAGCATTAATATTGCTCAGGAGAAAATTAAAACTCCATATGGAAACAATATAGAAGTAGGAAAATATATTAAAATAAACGGAACTAAACTTTACTACGAAGAATATGGAACTGGAGAACCTTTATTAATAATTCATAGCTGTGGCACTGATATTAAAGCTATGGAATATCAAATTGATTTTTTTAAAAATAACTATAGAGTTATTGCTGTTGATAGTAGAGGACAAGGAAAATCTACATTAAACACCAAAAAATTAACCTACGATCTAATGGCTAAAGACTTAGAGGAGCTTGTAAAGCATTTAAAACTAGATTCAATTAATATTCTTGGTTGGAGTGATGGTGGAATAATTGCCTTAAAAATGGGAATTAACAACAATGTTTCTGTTAAAAAAATTATTACAATGGGAGCTAATCTAAGACCAGACACAACTGCTGTGAATTTGTGGGCTCGTAAACAAGTTGTAGAAATGCATAAAAAAACCTTAACAATGATTATGAAAGGTGATACTTCTAAAGACTGGAAAAAAGAATTACAGTTAGATGAACTTCTTTTAAACCAACCTAACATTAGTCATGTAGAGTTGCAAAAAATTAAAGCGTCTACTTTAATTATGATCGGTGATAGAGATATTATTAAAAACGAGCATGCTGTAGAAATATACAACAACATTCCTAAAGCGCAGCTTTGTATCATGCCAGGAAGAAATCATGGAGCTCCTCGTAATGATTCAAAAATATTTAATGAAATAGCCAACACTTTTTACTCAAACACTTACGATTACACCAAATAAAAAGACTTTTAATTTACATTTTAAAATAAAAGTCTTTCGTAAGATTAATATAGGCATCAGTATACTGGTGCCTCTCTTTTTCTATAACTAGCTCTTCTTCTTTTAACTCTTTCTTTTCAAAAGAAAAACTTAACAGACTTCTTTTAATATCTGAAGTTTCATTTCCACGTACTCTACATACTTTTTTTGGGAACAAACCTTGCTTCTTTGCCAATTCTATAAAACTAGCTTCTTCTTTAAAAGGAATAACTACCGAAAACAATCCTCTATCTGATAATATTTTAGAAACACCAGAAAGTAAATCATTAAAAGCGAGTGAAGAGGTAAAACGCGCTTTATTTCTAGCATCGTTTTTAGTTTCAAAATCATCGGTGTAAAATGGAGGATTCGATACGATTACATCGTACTGTTCCTCTTCTTCTGCCATTTCATCAGCAAATTCGTTAAAAGATGTATTATAACAAAATAAGCGATCTCCCCAATCAGACTGCTCGAAATTTTCTACCGTTTGTTCGTAAGCGTTTTCATCAATTTCAACCGCATCAATCGTCATTACATCACTACGTTGCGCCAACATTAACGAAATAACTCCAGTGCCAGAACCGATATCTAAAATTGCATCTGGAAATTCACCTAAATCGCACCAAGCACCTAACAAAACTCCGTCGGTACCAACCTTCATCGCTGTTTTATCTTGATGCACCGTAAATTCTTTAAATTTAAATGGTTTCATTTAAAAATATCTTCCTATTATTTTATCTGCATTAAAAAATAAATACAATACCAATGCTAATAAGATTACTAAAAACAATCCTTTTTTAGGTTTTGCTTTTCTCTGTTTACCAAAACGTCTTTTAAACTCCATTTTTATTTTATTTATATTTTTGTTGCTCTTAACATATGCCATTTACCTAAAGGACCTGGCAAACGTTTTAATGAAAATCCCGCTGCTCTTATCGCTCTTTTTACATTTCCTTTTGATGCATAAGTAACTAAAACTCCTTTTGATTTTAACGCAGCATACATTTTATCGAAAATTTCTTTCGTCCACAAATCTGGTTGCTTTTCTGGACCAAAAGCATCGAAATAAATTAAATCGTATTTATTTACATCATCTATTTCAGAAAAGAACTTTTGTTGTTTTGTTAAAGAAAACTTATCAGAAACAACATGCTTTTCTTCACAACTACAACTATGAATCTTTTTAAAGATCTCCTCTTTATTTTCAGCTTTTAATTCGCTAACATAGTTCATACCAACAACCTCTTCTGCTTTTACAGGGTAAGCTTCCACTCCAACATAATCGATTACCTTCTCACTCTCTAAATAAGTTATAAAACAGTTTAAACCGGTACCAAAACCAATTTCTAAAATCGAAATCTTTTCTTTATCAATTGCCTTCAATCCGTTATTAATATACACATGATAAGCTTCTTGAATAGCACCATGTTTGGAATGATATTGCTCATTCCAATCAGGTAAATGAATGGTTGTTGAACCATCTGAAGTTATTATTATTTCTCTTTTCAATCTAAGGAATTAATAATTTTTCAATTCTTGGAATCGGACCAGTACATCTATCCTTATGACAGGCTATACATGCTTGAACTACTTTATTAAACTGATCTTTTCTATCAACCTTTTCAATAGTAAAAATACCTTTTTGCATTTCTATAAAATGGTTTGCAAAAGTTGGATATGTAGCATCAAAATCAGAGCTATCAGTAAATTTTGCTGTATGAATTTCTAAGAAGGCTTTGTTAAAATCACCGATAGAATCGCCAGTAATAATACTTTCTCTTAACTTTTTATTTTCCGATAACATTGCACGCATTAACTCAGCCATTTCAGAAGTTTTATACATCTGAAAGTTTAACGGAATTTTACTAACAATTTTAATCTGCTTCTTCTCTTCTTTAGATTGACAACCAATAATTAAAAGAAAAAGGCTAAAAACTAAAAAACTATTTCTCATCTGCTTTAGCTTCTAACAAAACACCATCAGCTAAGAAAGAATATATAACTTTTGGCTCAGTAATTTTTGCAATTTCTTCTTCAGGTTTACCTGCATCTTTAGCATAATGCTGTAATTCTTTTACTGAAGTTTCATTTTTAAAAGCTTTTCCGTTTAAAATTACTTCACTACCAGCTGAATTAAAAGGCATGAAAAAAGCATAATCTTTAAACTTTACAAAAGATTGTTTACCATCATTTAAAGGTACTTTAATCCAACAACCTTTTTTCTGACAAACCTCATCTATCTTAGTTGAAAATTTAACGCTAATAGTATCACCAACTACCAAGTTTTCAAACTTTTTTGCCATTTCTTCATTTGATACTGCTCCTTCATTTGATATTTTTTCTCCGAAAGAAACAAATTCAACTGCCTTTTTTTCTGCTTTATTTACATCCTCTTTTTTATCTGTTTTACATGCCGTTGAAAATAACACTAAAAGCATCATAGAAAAAACTATCTTTTTCATTATCAAATATTTAAAATTAGTATTCTACAAAGATAATTATTATTACGAAAGTCAAGCTTCTTAAGCTCGTAAATATCAAGCTAGTTTCGTATCTTCGTAGCACTTCTAAAAGGGGAAAATATGGACATTGATATTCAGTTAATAGAACAATCTAAAATAGACTCGGTAGATTTTAATAACCTAACTTTCGGACGCACTTTTACCGATCATATGTTAGTTTGTAATTTTGCTGATGGAAAATGGCAAACTCCACAAATAAAACCATACGGACCAATGTTGTTTGAACCATCTGCAAGAGTTTTTCATTACGGACAAGCTGTTTTTGAAGGAATGAAAGCTTTTAAAGATGATAATGATGATGTGTTTTTGTTTAGACCTGATGAGAATTTTAATCGTATAAACAAATCTGCAGAACGTTTGGCAATGCCACATGTACCGGAAGATGTTTTTACTGAGGGATTAAAGAAATTATTAGAGATTGAGAATGATTGGATAAAAAAAGGATTTGGTAATTCTTTATACATCCGTCCATTTATTATAGCTACAGAAGGTGCTATTGCAGCATCGCCTGCTGAAGAATATCAATTTATTATTATTTGTTCTCCTGCTCAATCATATTATGCTGGAGAAGTAAGAGTAATTTTTGCTGAGAAATATAGTAGATCTGCTGATGGTGGAGTTGGTTATGCAAAAGCTGCAGGTAATTATGCTGCACAATTTTACCCTACAAGCTTAGCTCATAAACAAGGATATCAACAAATTATTTGGACAGACGCTAGTACCCACCAATATTTAGAAGAAGCTGGAACTATGAATATCTTTTTCAGAATTGGAGATAAATTAGTTACAGCACCTAATAATGATAGAATTTTAGATGGAGTTACCAGAAAATCTATCATCCAATTAGCTAATGACAATAATATCGAAATAGAAGTTCGTAGAGTATCGGTTAGTGAAATTAAAGAAGCCGCGAGATTAGGTGAATTAAAAGAAATTTTTGGTTCTGGTACTGCTGCTGTTATTAATCCTATTAAAGGTTTTAAGCACCAAGATTATGTTTTTGAATTACCCGAGTTAACAAATTCTTACGCTAGTTTGTTTAAAGAAAAGCTACTTAACATTCAATATAACAAATCTGAAGACAAGCATAATTGGCGTGTTAAAATCTAACTTTCATTAAAAAAAGCTATATTAGTAATTCAGAATCAATTTATTAAAAGAAAATTCTAGAGGAAAATGAAAAATATTGTACCAGCAATTTTATCGATAATAGTAGGATTTGCTGTTTCGTCTTTTGCTTTAAACAAATACATGGATATTGATCCGAAGGATTCTAATCCAACAATTGAGCTTACACAAACTGACAACGAAACATCTGCTAGTTTAGACGATACTTCTAATGAAGATAATTCAACTACAGAGGCTGAAACTCCTACAGAAGAAGAAACTTCAACAGATAATTTAACTGAAGAAAACAATGAGCCTTCAACTGAAGGAGACCTTGCAAATACTGAAACTGAAGATTCTGATGCACCAACCGAAGAAACAGCAGAGGCTACTATTGAAGATGAAGTTACTGAGGTTCCAGAAACTGAAAACACAACTGAAGTAGCGACTATCGATTTAGATAAAATTCAAGATAGTTACGACAACTGGAATACTTATACAAAACAAAACATCGACTTAATGTCAACTTACGTTCCTATCGATGATAAAGGTGCTAAAGTTGAAAAAGGTATTTTTTTAACTCTATTAAGAACCGGAGCTTACATTCCTGTTAAATCAGAAAGCAAAGGAAAAACTCAATATACACTTACAAATATTGAAGAATCTGCTGATGAAAAAATTAAAAAATCTATTGTAGGTAAAGCTACAGTTGCTCATAAGTATTTTAAAATGGAAGGTAAAAGACTTCCTGCATATGAATTTGTAGATTTAAAAGGCAAGTCTCATAACAAAGCAGATACAAAAGGAAAAATACTAGTTTTAAAATGCTGGTTTATTAACTGCAAAGTTTGTGTTGAAGAGTTTCCTCAACTAAACGCTTTAGTTGAAAAATACAAAGGTGATAAAATTGAATTTGTAAGTTTAGCTTTTGATGAAAAAGACAAACTAATAGAATTCTTAAAAACCAAAGACTTTAAATATGTTACTATACCTGAGCAAAAGAATTATATGTCTAAAAAACTAAAGGTAAAACAATACCCTACTCATTTAATTGTAGACGCAAACGGAAGAATTATAAAAATGGTTAATAATGTTAAAACATTAACCGCAGAACTCTCTCGTATAACAGGTAAATAAATAAAAAAGCTCATCCTTTAGATGAGCTTTTTTATTTTATTATTTATCCAATATTTGCTTAATATTAGGCTTAAAGTAATTAGGTCCTTTTAAAACCTTACCATCTTCTCGATAAATTGGTTTACCATCTTCGCCTAATTTACTCATATTACTACGTTGAATCTCATTAAACACTTCTTCAATTTTGTGCTGCATGCCGTGTTCTATGATAGTACCACATAAAATATATAGCATATCTCCTAGTGCATCTGCAACCTCAACTAAATCGTTGTTTTTTGCTGCCTCTAAATACTCTTCGTTTTCCTCTTTCATTAATTCAAAACGCAATTGCTTCCTGTCATTAGAAATAGCTACAGTTGGCTCGTTTTGAATGTTTAATTTAAATGCTGAATGAAATTCATGTACTGCTTTTATCTTATTTTTCATTTTATATAATTTCTAATTGTGTTTGTATTTTATTAAAGTCAAAATTAGTCCAATCACTAATATGGCTTTTTATGTTTTCTTCTTGAAAATCTTTTAAATTTTTATCTCTAATTCCTAAAAAGTGAATCCCTAAATTTTTGGCTGTTCTTAAATCCCAAATTCCATCTCCTACCGAAATAATATTCTCGAATTTATTTACTGAAAAATATGTTTTTGCTTTTTGAATAGCTGAACTAACTATTTCTTCTCTAGTGTAAAAACTATTAGAAGCTTCAACCAAGTTAGGAACAAAATTAATATTCGCTTGTTCTAATTTTATTAAAGCAGGCTTCAACAAAGAGCCTGTAGCAAAACAAATGGCGTAATCAGTTTCTCTCATAAAAAAATCAACCACTTTACCTGCTCCGCTTATTTCTTTAGTTTTTGGAAGTGCTAAAAATAATTCTGCCATTTTGATTTCAAATTCAGGAATAAACGAATTATTGAAATCCTTTTTAAAATTAGCTTCATAGTTTTTCTTTAAAATATAACTATCAGTCATATTTTTATACGTTTTCCAATTTTTATTAATTTCAGATATTCCGAAATGCAGCATTGCATCCACGTACGATTGTTGATGCTGATTTTCGCTTTTAGTTAAAGTATCATCTATATCGAAAACTATTAAATTATTCTTTTTCATTTAGGTTGCTATTTTTAATAAGCGTGCCGGTACTATTTTTAAAACCCAAGCAATCAGTCTCCATCTTTTAGAAATATAAGCTACTCGTTTTTTCTTTTTTATTGCTGAATAAATTTGATTTGTAGCTTTTTCAAGAGAAACCATCCAGAAAATTTCATCTCCTAAAGCCATCGCTGTATCTACAAATCCAGGTCGAATATCAGTAATAAAAACCTTTTTAGATTTTATCGTTTTTGTTTTAATATATAAACTCTCTAAATATGCTTTTTGATATGCTTTTGATGCAAAATATGAAGGTGCTGATCTATTTCCTCGAAGTGAAGCTATTGATGAGATTCCTACTAAATGCCCAAATTGTTGCTTCTTAAACAAGTTATAAGCCAGTCCGTATAACTTAGTTGCTCCTACTACATTTGTTTGAACTGTTTTATTTTCAATATCCCAAGCTAACTTAGTATTTACTTCTCCGACACCAGATGAATGAATAATTAAATGTACCTCACCTAATTCGTTAATTAAAGCATTAAAAGTGCTTTCGAGTTTTTCAACTTGAGTAATATCATTTTGCTTAACAATAACTTGATTAGGATATAGCTTTTTTAACGCTTCTAACTTTTCTAATCTCCTCCCTGTAACCGCAACTATATATCCATCTTTAACCAACAACTCAGTTAAGTTTTTACCTATACCAGATGTAGCTCCGAAAACAATTGCTGTTTTAGTTTTCTTCATTCTAAAATCATTCTTTAACTTTGCTAAAAATACAATTTTATGTTTACACTTATTGCTGCTAAAATGTTTACAACTGGTAGAATTATTTTTGCTAGTTTATTTATTATTGCTTTTACAGGTTTAATGATTTTTAGCTACAAAAAGGATGCTAAGAACAACAAAAAGCATTACCAAAATGGAGCTTTATATGTAGCTATTGGGATTGTAGCGGTTATCGCGTTGTTATTTCTTTCGAAATTTTTGATAAAAGGTTAATTCATCTTTTCTACTTCATTCAATTTTTCGTGATCTAAAACAGTGTATCCTTCTTCATTAAACTGAAATGATTTTTTATACTTTACTCCCGAAATTAAATCATCAAAATCATAAGAAGTTATTTGATATACTTTTTGCCCAAAAGATTCTTCATGATACTGAATAAGTCCGTAGAGTTTTGCTTCTAAGTTTTCTATTTCTTTATCAGAATACTTAAATAACGGGCTTTTTTCATCTATTTCATGTACAATTGTCCAAACCGTAGGTAAATACATTATTTTATCTCGCTCTAATTTTAAACGATAAAATTCTCTTTTATACTCTCCATTTTTATCTTTTTCATTAATGGAAAGTGTTACCGATATTTCTGGTTCAATCATCACAGTTTTTCTACTATTCATTAATCGAAACATAATAGCTCTATGTTCTTTAAAATCACGTAAAATTATATTGTCGCTAAAATGAATTGCTGCTTTTGCTTTTGAAAATCGACCATATAATAACCCAGTAATAAAAGAGAAACTAAGTAACCCTATCATCGCTTCAAAAGCTGCTATTAAATTTGCTGTAACACCTTGTGGAGCAATTCCGCCATAACCAACTGTAGTTAATGTTTGAGCACTAAAGAAAAAACCGTTTAAAAAATCATCAATAAAATTTCCTCTTGACGGAGTTATTTCTTCAATACCAATGGCCATATAAACAAAACCAAAAATTATATTTAAAAAAGTATATCCTAATACAATAAGTAGAAAAAATTGCCACCAGGATAACTCTATAAAGAAAGTATATAAATCGTCTAAATTGAATTTCTTATTTACATGAATTACATTAGAGCTTCCATCTTTATTTACTATACCTTTAATATTCTTTTTTGAATTATGCCCTAAGCCAGGATCTTTAATCTTTTTTCCCATTCGTATTTTCTTTATGCTTTAAAAATACAAAAAACCGACACTGAATTCAGTATCGGTTTTTACAATTCTTATTCTGTAAAGTTTTTAGTTCTTAGTTGGTAAGAAATTATAATTCTTAGCATAGAACTTCATTTGCTCTTCAAATGTTTTTGGTTGTGTAACTTTCACATCCGTAATATTTCCATCAGCATCTGTAACTGTTTCTAATACTGGATTTACAAATCCACGGTAAGGAGCAGCTGTAAACTTTTCGTTTCTTTTTAAAACTTCTTTATGTAAATCTTGATTTACCTTAACTCCGTAACCTTCTACTAATGCTTTCGCAGCTTCAAAATCTCCTTCAGACTTAATACGTTGTGCTTCTTTTAATAAACGCCCAAAAATTTCACGCAACTTTTTATAATCATTAATATTATAATATGTTTTTCCATCACGTGTAATCTTCTCAATTACATTGTCTTTTTCTCCTTGCTCAAAAGCCCAAGCAGAAACCCATTGACGGTTTACCATATGATCTTCCTCAATATCATCTCCTAAGTTAATACGCACTAATTGTGTCAGCAATCCATTTCTGATATATCCATCATAAGCAGCTTTTCCAATATTTTCCCAATTATCAACTAATCCTAACTCTTGTAATTTAGGATCCATTAAGTAATACAGTCCTACTAAATCAGCACGACCTTCTTCCATAGTAGAAGCATAATTTTGTAATGTTTCTTTTGGCTGACCAATACCTTTGTTAATTGTACCTGATGCATGCCCAACAACTTCATGTAAAGCTGTGTGTAATTTATCTGCTTTTTGACCGTATTTAATTTCTAAATCAATCTCTTCTTGATCATTTGCAAACTCTTTTAAACGATCTGTACCTCCTGCATTATTATCAGCATTTGTAATATTTCCTAATGAAACAGATTTAGATCCATGCTCTTGACGAATCCAGTTATTATTTGGTAAGTTCACTCCAATTGGTGTGCTTGGAGAAGCATCTCCTGCTTCACCAGCAACATTCACAGTTTTATAAGAAACACCTACAACATTTTTCTTCTTATGATTTTCATCTAAAGGTGAATTATCTTCAAACCATTGTGCGTTTTCAGATAAAACAGCCATTTTACGAGACATGTCAAAATCTTTTATTTCTACAATTGTTTCATAAGAACCACGATATCCTTTCGGGTCGTTATAGACCTCGATAAAACCGTTAATCCAATCAATATTTCCTTCGGTAGAAGTTACCCAAGCAATACAATATTTATCCCAAGTATCTAAACTACCTGTTTTATAATATTCAATTAATAAACCTAAAGCTTCTGCTTGCTTTTCGTTTTCAGCAACACCTTTTGCTTTTTCTAACCAACCAATAATTTTATCGATTGCTTGCCCATACATTCCACCAGATTTCCAAACTTTCTCAACTAACTTTCCATTTTCACGAACCAGTTTAGAATTTAATCCAGCTTCAATTGGTTGATCTTTTGGACCTTTATAAGCTTTTGCATAAAAATCTGCTACTTCAGTACTAGTAACGTCTGGTCCGTAAAAGTTAACTGCAGAAGCCAATACATTATCAACTCCAGCTTTCTTATTTACCTTTTTAGCGTCTTTATCATTAAAAATAACACTAAAGGCATCACCTGTAAGCTCAGTATTGGTCGATTGTAATAACCCATATAAGTATTCATTTGAAAACTCAGGTTTAATCTTATCATTTGAATAGTGGTGGTGGATTCCGTTTGAAAACCAAACTCTTTTTAAGTAAGTTTTAAAATCTTGGAATTCTTTACTATCTCTATCTCCTTTATAAGTGTTATTGATATTTTCTAAAGCTGCTCTAATCTCTAAATTATGTCGGTAATTTTGATCCCACATAATATCACGACCAGCCAAACCAGCTTGAGTTAAATAATACACTAACTTTTTTTCTTTTAAAGTTAATTCGTCAAATCCAGGAATTTGATAACGCATTACGCGTACATCTGCAAACTGTTCAACTACATAATTAAATTCTGCCTTAGTTATTTCTTCTGGTTGCTTTTCTTCCTTTTTATCAACTGCACAAGAGGTTAACAATCCTGCTACTGCAACTGAATAAAAAACATGTTTTAATTTCATTTTATTTTGATTTTCTGACGCTAAATGTACAAATTTTAAACTTCCTTATATCTAAAACAATCTGTAGTATGATCGTTTACCATACCCATAGATTGCATGTACGCATAAATAACTGTTGATCCTACAAACTTAAACCCTCTCTTTTTTAAATCTTTTGATATTTTATCTGATAACTCAGTTGTCGCAGGAACATCTTCACGTTTATCAAAAACATTTATAATTGGTTTTCCATTAGTATAATTCCAAAAGAATTTTGAAAAAGAACCAAACTCTTGCTGAACTTCCATAAAAAGTTTTGCGTTGGTAATTGCGCTTCTTATTTTTAACTTATTCCTAATAATACCAGTATCCAGAAGTAACTCTTCATACTTCTTTTCAGAATAGTTTGCAATTTTTTTATAATCGAAGTTGTCAAATGCTTTTCGAAAATTTTCTCTTTTCTTTAAAATTGTAATCCAACTAAGACCCGCTTGAAAAGTTTCTAAAATTAAAAACTCAAACAATACAGCATCATCAAAAGTTGGTACTCCCCATTCTTGATCGTGATATTCAATATATAATGGATCATCGCTTACCCAAAAGCATCTTTTCTTCATTTTTATAAATTTAAAGCTGAAAATTACTGTTAAACCAATTAAAAATCAATGAAAAACGGAATAATTTTTGCAATTTTATAATTATAAATATCACTGAATATGAAAGTCTTAAAATACTTAACGTTAGCCTTAATAGTATTTATTACATTTTACGCTTGCGGAACATCACCTATAAAAAACAATTCACAAACTAAAGAAGAGCCTGTAGTTATAAAAAATGATTCGTTAGAATACGAAATCATTATTATCGACCCTGGTTTTACTGCTTATTTAAATTCTATAGCACGACCAGTTGGATTTCACTCTCAAACTTTTTTAGAAAACAGAAACCGCATGATGGTTCCTATTTGGAACATGAGAGCTTTAAACCCAGCGCAGTTTAACCTCAACATATATGAGAATCAAATTGATTATAGCCCGCATATAAACTATGGATATGAAGTAAACTACAAACTCTTTAATTATTTTATGTTCGCTCAACAAAAATACCGAATGAGGTTAGGTAGCTTTTCTAATATTAACCGTTAAAAAACACAATGTTAAATAATGTATATTTGCCAAAAAATTAACTATTCAACATGAAGTTTTTAAGAAATTTATTAGCATCTATTCTTGGTTTTTTTATAGCCATATTTTTAATCTTTTTATTTTTTATTGCCTTAGCATCTATTATGGGTTCTGGTGATGAAGTTGTTGTAAAATCGAACTCTGTATTAGAATTAGATTTATCGACTAACGTAAAAGATTACGCTCCTAAAGATCAAAATCCTTTAGCAGAAGCTTTAGAGTTAAATGATGACAAATTAGCTTTAAATAAAATTATCAATGCTATTGAAAATGCTAAAACAGATTCTAATATTAAAGGAATTAGCATCAAAACCGGTTCAGTAAATGCAGGTATAGCACAAACACAAGCCATTAGAAATAAAATTGAAGAGTTTAAAGAAAGTGGAAAGTTTGTGTATGCATACAACGATGTATATTCTCAAAAAAACTACTATTTAAGCTCTGTTGCTGATAGTTTGTTTTTAAACCCAGTTGGAGCAATTGATTTTAAAGGTTTATCAACTGAAATTTTATACTATAAAGATTTCGAAGATAAATACGGTATTAAAATGGAAGTAATCCGTCATGGTAAATACAAAAGTGCTGTAGAGCCGTATTTAACAAATAAAATGAGTGAGGCTAACCGTGAACAAACAACTTCATTCTTAAAATCTATCTGGAACGAAATAACAGAAGATGTTAGTAAAAGTAGAAACATCTCTGTTGAAAACTTAAACTTAATCGCTGATAATTCGAACGGAAGAAATGCAACACTTGCTAAAGAAAGTAATTTAGTAGATGCTGTTATTTATGAAGATGAGTATAAAGAAAAATTAAAAGGTAATTCTGATAAAAAAATTAATACTATTTCTTTAGAAGATTATATTAAATCTGGAAAAGGAAGAATTTCATCAACAGCGAAAGATAAAATTGCTGTTATCTATGCGCAAGGACAAATAATGTATGGAGAAGGTAATGAAGATGTAATTGGTCAAGGATTAATTAATAAAGCTATCCGTAAAGCTAGAAAAGACAATAAAGTAAAAGCTATTGTTTTACGTGTAAATTCTCCTGGAGGATCTGCTTTAGCTTCTGAATTAATCTGGAGAGAATTAGAATTGGCTAAAAAAGAGAAACCTTTGGTTGTTTCTATGGGTAATTTAGCCGCTTCTGGAGGTTATTATATCGCTTGTAATGCTGATAAAATTATTGCAGAACCATCAACTATTACTGGATCGATTGGAGTCTTTGGAGCCATCCCTAACTTTAATAAGTTTGCAGATAATATTGGTATTAACGCTGAACAAGTTTCTACAAACAACAGTGCTAATTATAGTGTTTTTGAACCAATGAATCAGAAGTTTTACGATGTAACTAAAGAAGGAGTTGAAGATATTTACAAAACTTTCGTTAACCGTGTTGCTAATGGTAGAAACATGACTTTTGAGCAAGTAAACGAAGTTGCTCAAGGTAGAGTTTGGACTGGTAGTGAAGCTATTGAAAAAGGGTTAGTAGATAAATTAGGAAGCTTAGAAGAAGCTATTAAAATTGCCGCTGAACTTGCTGAAGTAGATAACTATAGAGTTCGTAACTACCCTAACTATAAAAAGGATTTAAAAGAAGCTTTCAAGTTCTCTCCTTTTGCTAATGTATCTAAAGAAGAAATTTTAAAAGAAGCTTTGGGTGATGGGAATTATCAGTTATACAACAACATTAACCAAATGAAGAATTTAAAAGGAGTTCAAGCTAGAATGCCCTTTATCTTTCAAGTTAAATAAATGTATATACTATAAATAAAAAAGCCTCGACAATATTGTCGAGGCTTTTTTATTTATAATGAGCTTCTATAATCCGAAACTCTCTTTTACTTTAGTTACATAATCTAACTTTTCCCAAGTAAACAATTCTACATCCATTGTTTTACTTTCTCCGTTAGGTTGCGTAAATGTTTTAGAAATTACTTCATTTATACGCCCCATATGTCCGTAAGCAGCAGTTTCGCTATACATAGGTGTACGTAATTTTAACCTTGTTTCAATAGCATGTGGACGCATATCGAAAATCTCAGAAACTTTTTTAGCAATCTCACCATCAGTTAAATCAACTTTTGATGTACCGTAAGTATCTACAAAAATTCCCATAGGCTCTACCACTCCAATAGCATAAGAAACTTGTACTAAAACCTCACTACATAAACCAGCAGCTACTAAGTTTTTAGCAATATGACGTGTTGCATACGCAGCACTTCTATCTACTTTACTTGGATCTTTTCCTGAAAAAGCTCCACCTCCATGCGCCCCTTTTCCACCATAAGTATCTACAATAATCTTACGCCCTGTTAAACCAGTATCTCCATGAGGTCCACCAATTACAAACTTTCCAGTTGGGTTGATATGATATTTAATGTCATCATTAAATAATGTTTGGATTTCAGGAGATAATTGTGCTTTAACTCTAGGAATTAAAATATCAACAATATCTTTTCTAATTTTAGCTAACATTTCTTCATCATCTGCAAAATCATCATGCTGAGTAGAAACAACTATTGCTTCAATACGTTGTGGTACATTATCATCAGAATATTCAATAGTTACCTGACTTTTAGCATCAGGACGTAAATACGTAATATCTTTGTTTTCTCTACGTAAAACAGCTAATTCTTTTAAAATTAAATGCGATAAGTCTAACGCTAAAGGCATGTAATTTTCAGTCTCATTGGTAGCATATCCAAACATCATACCTTGGTCACCTGCACCTTGCTCTTCTTTAGAAGCTCTATCTACCCCCCTATTGATGTCATCAGACTGTTCGTGAATAGCCGATAAAACTCCACAAGAATTTCCATCAAACATATACTCTCCTTTTGTATAACCAATCTTGTTGATTACCTCACGAGCAATCTTTTGAACGTCTAAATAAGTTCTTGATTTAACCTCACCTGCCAATACTACTTGACCAGTAGTTACTAAGGTTTCACAAGCCACTTTAGATTCTGAATCAAAAGCTAAAAAATTATCTATTAAAGCATCAGATATTTGATCTGCAACTTTATCTGGATGTCCTTCAGAAACACTTTCTGAAGTAAAAAAATATGACATAAACTTCTTTTTTTAAATTAACGGAAGAAAAACTTGAATTGCTTGGTCGCGTAAAGAAGTAGAAAATTACTGCTTTAGCATTTTTTATAGAGGTTGCAATCAGATCAAATTTTTCCTCAAAAATCAGTCGCAAAGTTATAGATTAAATTCATATCTAAAAAAGCTTTTTGTTAAAAAAGAATTAAAATAAAAAATCTATATACGTAGTATATAAAACTTTAGAAGAAAAAAATATCATAAAAAGTTTGGATATTAAATTTTTATGACTGAATATTTGTGCTCGTAAAAGTTCAAACACTTATTGACGATGTTATCAAGAAAGGTGGAGGGATTAGACCCTATGAAGCCTTAGCAACCCTTTGTTCTAAACAAAGAAGGTGCTAAATTCTACCAAAGCAGTTAAACGCTAAAGGATAGATAACCCAAAAGAAGTTTCTCTATAAAACTACAGAAACCTCTTATGATTTCTTAATAACATTTTTCTAGTAAGCAACATCTTTTAAAGATGTGTTTTGGCTTTTGTTTTAATTTTTTATTAACTCAAAAAACAAGAAAAATGAGTACGCAAAAATTCGCAACAAACGCACTACATGCAGGGCATGATGTAAAACAAACAGGAGGTACTAGAGCAGTTCCTATTTATCAAACCACGTCGTACGTGTTTAATGATTCTGAGCATGCTGCTAATTTATTTTCATTAAAAGAATTGGGGTTTATTTACACACGATTGAATAATCCTACCAATCAAATTTTACAAGATCGTTTGGCTACTCTAGAGAGAGGAATTGGTGCCGTAGTATTTGCTTCTGGAACCGCAGCAATCTCAACAGGGTTACTAACCTTACTAAAAGCTGGAGATCATATCGTAGCATCAAGTAGTCTCTATGGAGGAACCTATAATTTGCTAAACGTTACCTTACCTAGATTAGGCATTACCACCACTTTTGTAGATGCTTCTAATCCTGAAAACTTTGAAAAAGCAGTACAGGAAAACACCAAAGCATTCTTTGTAGAATCATTAGGAAATCCGAAGTTAGACGTATTAGACCTACAAGGTATTTCAAGCTATGCAAAGAAAGCACAGGTTCCGTTTATTGTAGACAATACTGTAGCAACTCCTACCCTATTAAACCCAATTGAACACGGTGCCAATATTGTAATCCACTCACTAACCAAGTACATTGGCGGACAAGGAAACTCTTTAGGAGGTGTTATAATTGATGGAGGTAATTTTGATTGGTCTAATGGTAAGTTTCCAGAATTTACTGAGCCTTCAAAAGGATATCACGGATTAAAATATCACGAAACTTTAGGAGCCGCTTCTTATACTTTTAAACTCATTTTAGAAGGCTTACGTGATTTTGGAGGCGCTTTAAGTCCGACAAATGCTTTTAACATCATTCAAGGGCTAGAAACTTTATCTGTAAGGATTAAACAACATTCGGAAAATGCATTGGCTTTAGCCAAATGGTTAGAACAACAGGAAGAAGTAGCATGGGTAAACTATCCAGGGTTAGAAAGCAGCAAATACAAATCTTTGTCTGATAAATATTTACCAAACGGTCAAAGTGGAATTGTAACCTTTGGAGCTAAAGGTGGTTTTGAAGCTGCAAAAACAATAGCTGATACCGTAAAAGTATTCTCTTTATTAGCAAATATTGGTGATACAAAATCGCTAATTATTCATCCTGCAAGCACCACGCATCAACAACTCTCAGAAGAGCAACAAGCAAGTACCGGAGTTACAGCAGATTTAATTCGATTGTCTGTTGGTCTTGAAAACATAGAGGATTTAAAGTCTGATTTAAAAGAAGCCTTTTCTAAAATAGCTAAGAAAGTTTTAGTTTAATATTTTCTTTAAAAGTAAAACATGAGTTCATCTATAACATTAAAGCATCTAAATATTAACAACTATCGTACAGATAGCGGTGCTGAGTATTCTAGTTTAACCTTAAGTTATCAAACATTTGGTAAAAAACTGGGCACCGCTCCTGTTGTATTAATAAATCATGCATTGACAGGTAACAGTGATGTTGCTGGAGAAAATGGTTGGTGGAGTGATCTTATTGGTAAAAATAAGGTGATTAATACGGAAGAATATTCGGTGTTATGTTTTAATATTCCTGGTAATGGTTATGATAATTTTATTATTGAAGACTATAAAAATTTTGTAGCCAGAGACATTGCTAACATTTTTCTGTTAGGATTAAAAGAATTACAAATTAACAAGCTTTTTGCGTTAATAGGTGGTTCTCTTGGAGGAGGAATCGCTTGGGAAATGGTGGTCATAAATCCACAAATAACCCAACATTTAATTCCTGTTGCAACCGACTGGAAATCGACAGATTGGTTAATTGCCAATTGTCAAATACAAGAATTGTTTTTAACAAACTCAAGCAATCCAGTTCATGATGCTCGTATGCATGCTATGTTATGTTATAGAACTCCAGAGTCTTTTAAAAGTAGATTTCAACGAACAAAAAACGAAGATTTACAACTTTTTAATGTAGAAAGTTGGCTGTTACATCATGGTAAAAAATTACAAGAAAGATATCAGTTAGCATCTTACAAGTTAATGAATCAGTTGCTTAAAACAATTGATGTTACCAAAGGAAGAGAAGCACTAAATGTATTAGAAAAAATAGCGGCAGACATTCACATTATTGGGGTGAGTTCTGATTTGTTTTTTACTGCGGAAGAAAATAGAGAAACTCAAAAAGAACTAGCCACCGTACATCCAAATGTTACTTATAACGAGATAAATTCTGTACACGGGCATGATGCTTTTTTAATAGAATATGAACAACTAAAGAAGATAATAGAACCCATCTTCAACAAAAATATAACAACTAAAAAAATGAAAGTTTTAAAGTTTGGAGGAAAATCCTTGTCTAATGAAGGAATTAGCAACGTAGTTTCTATCATAGAGCAAAAAATAAATGAAGGAGAGCGAATTACTGTAGTGGTATCTGCACGTGGAAATGCTACAGATACTTTAGAACGTATTTTAGAAAAAGCAGCTAAAAACGAAGTGTACACAGAGCAATTAGAAGCTTTTAAAAGAGAACAAGCATTAATAACACCTTTGGTAGATTTTACTGAAGAATTTAATAGACTAGAAAAACTTTTTGAAGGCGTAAGTTTATTAGGTGATTATAGTACTAAAATTAAAGATGAAGTATTAGCCCAAGGCGAATTATTATCTATTAAAACAGTTGTCGAATTACTACATCAAAAAGGAATTGATGCCCATCCTACCGATGCTAGAAGGCTTCTTAAAACGGATGAAAATTACGGAAACGCACAGCCTATAATTAATCTTTCTAAAGAAAACGTACACACTCATTTTAAAAAGCAAAACGGTAATACCGTAAATATTGTTACCGGATTTATTGCTTCTACAGAAAAAAATGAAACTACTACCTTGGGTAGAAACGGAAGTAATTATACTGCTTCATTATTAGCTAACTATCTAGATGCAGAAGAGCTTCAAAATTACACCCATGTAGATGGAATTTTTACTGCGAATCCGGATTTAGTTCAGGATGCAAAAAAAATTGAAGAATTATCTTTTTCAGAAGCCAATGAACTTGCCAATTTTGGCGCAACCATTTTACATGCAAAAACCATTGTTCCTTTATTAGAAAAAAACATCAACCTAAGAGTTTTAAACACGTTTAAACCAAATGATAAAGGAACCTTAATCACAGCAAAATCAAAAGCAAAAGGAATTAAGTCTTTATCGGTATTAGACAATGTAGCTCTTATAAATTTTGAAGGAAGAGGCTTACTTGGTAAAGTCGGTGTAGATGCCAGAATCTTTAAAGCACTAAGTAACCAAGGGGTAAGTGTAAGTTTAATTTCTCAAGGTTCTTCAGAAAGAGGTATTGGTTTAGTGGTAACTAAAGACAAAGCAGAAGACGCTATAAAAGCACTTGAAAATGAGTTTGAAAACGATTTTTACACCAAAGACGTAAACAAAATTTCAATAGTAGATGATGTCTCGGTAATTTCAATAATCGGGCAAAATTTAAGCGAGTTCCACCAACCATTTAATGCTTTAATAAAAAACCAAATAGTACCGTTATTGTTTAACAATACTATCACAGGAAAAAATGTGAGTTTAGTGGTAAAAAACGAGCATTTACATAAAGCTTTAAATGTTATACACGGACAAGTTTTTGGAGTTGCTAAAAAAATAAACATTGCCGTTTTTGGTAAAGGTTTAGTTGGTGGCACATTAATTAACCAAATACTTGATAGCACAAAAAACATTTTAGAAAGACGTAAAATTCAACTTAACATATTTGCAATTGCCAACTCAAAAGTCGTACTTCTTACTAAAGATGGAGCTACAAAAAACTGGAAAAAGGACTTAAGTAGCACCAAAGAAAACAGCAATATAACGCAAGATATTATTGACTTTGCAAGAGAAAATCATTTAGAAAATTTAATTGCAGTTGACAATACCGCAAGTCAAGAGTTTACACAAAACTATATTTCCTTAGTAGAAGCAGGTTTTGATTTAGTTTCATCAAATAAAATAGCAAATACCGTTTCTTTTGAGTTCTATAAAAAACTTAGAAAAACCTTAGAAAAAAACAAAAAAACCTATTTATATGAAACCAATGTAGGTGCCGGACTTCCGTTAATTGATACGATAAAATTACTTCATGATTCTGGAGAAAATATTACTCGAATACGAGGGGTTTTTTCTGGTTCATTAAGCTACATATTTAATAATTTTTCTGAAAAAAACGTACCCTTTTCAGAAGTTTTACAAGAAGCCATAGATAAAGGATTTACAGAGCCAGATCCTAGAGAAGATTTATGTGGAAATGATGTTGCCAGAAAATTATTGATTCTAGCACGTGAGTTAGATTTAGAGAATGAATTTGACGATATTTCTATTAAAAATTTAATCCCAGAAAGTCTTCGTAAAGTATCATCAAATGAATTTCTAAATAGTTTGATAAACCTCAACACCGTTTTCCAAGAGAAAAAAAATAAACAAAAAGATGGTTATGTATTAAGATATATAGGTGACTTACATGGTGACTTACAACAAACTAAAGGAGAATTAGATGTAAAATTAGTATCTGTTCCAAAAAATTCTCCCTTAGGAGGTTTAAAAGGCTCTGACGCCATCTTCGAAATTTACACAGAATCATACGGGAAACAACCTATTGTAATACAAGGAGCAGGTGCAGGTGCAGAAGTTACTGCAAGAGGTGTATTTGGTGACATTTTACGACTAGCAAAAACAAACAACTAAACTATAAAACAGGTGTACGCACCTTAAAAAGAAAAAAATGAGCAAGAATTTTGAAACACAAGCCATAAGAACACAAACAGAACGCACACAGTTTTCTGAACATTCAACACCATTATACCTTACCTCAAGCTTTGTTTTTGATGACGCAGAAGATATGAGAGCTTCTTTTGCAGAAGAAAAAGAGAAAAACCTGTATAGCCGATTTTCTAATCCAAATACTACCGAGTTTGTTAATAAAATTGTAGCAATGGAAAAAGCAGAAGCTGGATATGCTTTTGCTACAGGAATGGCCGCTGTGTTTTCAACTTTTGGAGCATTATTAAATGCTGGAGATCATATTGTATCTTCAAGATCTGTTTTTGGCTCAACTCATAGTTTATTTACAAAGTATTTTCCTAAATGGAACATCGAAACTAGTTATTTTAAAGTAAATGAAGTTGATAAAATAGAAGCACTAATTCAACCTAATACTAAAATTTTATATGCAGAAAGCCCAACAAATCCAGCAGTAGATATTTTGGATTTAGAACTATTAGGAAGTATTGCTAAAAAGCATAATTTGTTATTAGTTATTGATAATTGTTTTGCTACACCATATTTACAAAATCCAATTGAATTTGGTGCTGATTTAGTTATACATTCGGCAACAAAGTTAATTGACGGACAAGGAAGAGTTTTAGGTGGTGTAACGGTTGGAAAAGCCGATTTAATTAGAGAAATCTATTTATTTTCAAGAAATACAGGGCCAGCAATGTCTCCATTTAATGCTTGGGTATTATCAAAAAGCTTAGAAACACTCTCTTTACGAGTAGAAAAACATTGTGAAAATGCTTTAAAAGTTGCTCAATTTTTAGAAGAACATCCTAAAGTAAATCTAGTTAAATATCCTTTTTTAAAGTCTCATCCGCAGTATGAAGTGGCAAAAAACCAAATGAAATTAGGGGGTAATATTGTTGCGTTTGAAATTCAAGGAGGTATTAATGCTGGAAGAACATTTTTAAATAATATAAGCATGTGCTCACTGTCTGCAAACCTTGGAGACACTAGAACTATTGTAACACATCCAGCTTCAACTACACACAGTAAATTAAGTATTGAAGATCGATTAGAGGTTGGTATTACCAACGGATTAGTTCGATGTTCGGTAGGGCTAGAAAATGTAAATGATGTTATTAACGATTTAAAACAAGCATTGGATAGATAAAAAATAAATTAAAGTGTATTTTTGTAATATGCTTTCTAAGAAAACAAAATACGGTTTAAAGGCATTAACCTTTATCGCAAGACAAGAAAAAGGAGAAAAAGTACAAATAGCTACTATTTCCGAGAGTGAAAACATATCACATAAGTTTTTAGAAAGTATATTACTTACCTTACGAAAAGCAGGGTTTTTAGGTGCCAAAAAAGGAAAAGGAGGCGGATATTACATGTTAAAAGAAGCTTCCGAAATTAAAATGACTGATGTTATTAGAACCTTAGAAGGTCCTATTGCTATGCTACCTTGTGTTAGTTTGAATTATTATGAAAAATGCGATGACTGCCCTGATGAAGACGCATGTTCTGTACATAAGTTAATGATTCAAGTTAGGGATAATACCCTGCAAGTACTTCGTAATAATACACTTGCCGATTTAGTGTAAAATAACACAAATCTTATTCTATTGTAAAATTTTTAAATAAATGTTTTCACATTTAAAATGAATGTATACATTTGCCAATTCCTAAAACCTAGTTACCCGATAGGGTAATTGTATTTTAAAATGATATTAGAACAAATAATAGAAAATAAGAAAAATTACAAGCTAGATAAATCTTCGGAAAATCCAATACGAAGTGTCTTAAAATCAATTAGCTGGCGTGTCATAGGCACTATAGATACGATTTTAATTTCGTGGATTATCACTGGAGAAATAACTACAGCTTTTTCAATAGGAAGTATAGAATTAGTGACAAAAATGGTATTGTTTTTTTTTCATGAAAGAGTTTGGAACAAAATAAAATGGGGTAAAAAATGGGATTAGAAGATCAATTAAATATTGAAGAATTAAATAAAGGCTTAGAAAAATTAAAACCAAAAGAAATAGTTGAATGGGTGTTTGATTTAAAGAAGAAAACAATTCTTACCACCAATTTTAGGCCTTATGAAGTTGCTATTTTACATTTAGTTACACAAGTAAATTCATTTATAAAAATTGTTTGGTGCGATACAGGGTATAATACACCACAAACCTATAGACACGCAGATGAGTTAATAAATAAACTGAATTTAAACATCCAACTATATGTACCTAAACAAACAGCAGGACACAGAAATCAAACTTTAGGTCTTCCTTCAATAGAAGATCCAAAACATGAAGTTTTTACTGAGCAAGTAAAACTAGAACCTTTTAGAAGAGCTATGGAAGAACACCAACCGGAAATATGGTTTACCAACTTACGAAAAGGACAAACTGCATTTAGAGATGGTATTGGAGTATTATCTTTTAGTAAGGATGGAGTCTTAAAAGTAAGTCCGTTCTATCATTGGTCAGATAAGGACTTAAATCAATATTTAGAAGAGAATCAATTACCAAACGAGTTTAAATATTTCGACCCAACCAAAGTTGAAAGCAATAGAGAATGTGGTTTACATATTTAAAAAATAGCATTATGAATACGAATATCATTAGAGTTGGAGCTTTAGAAAGTGAAGCCATATATATTTTAAGAGAAGTTGTCGCACAATTTGAAAAGCCAGTGTTGTTGTTTTCTGGGGGGAAAGATAGCATAACACTGGTGCGACTTGCTCAAAAAGCGTTCTATCCTGCAAAAATACCATTCCCTCTACTCCATGTAGATACAGGACATAATTTCCCTGAAACTATTGAATTCAGAGATCGTTTAGTAAAAGAATTAGGGGTTGAGTTAATTGTACGTAATGTACAAGACAATATCGATGCTGGAAAAGTAAAGGAAGAAAAAGGGAAGTACGCGAGCCGAAACATGTTACAAATCGAAACGTTATTAGATGCCATAGAAGAATTTGGTTTCGATGCATGTATCGGCGGTGCGCGTAGAGATGAAGAAAAAGCAAGAGCAAAAGAACGCATATTCTCCGTAAGAGATGATTTTGGTCAATGGGATGAAAAAAATCAGCGTCCAGAGTTATTTGACATGCTAAATGGTCGTATAGACTTAGGTCAAAATGTACGTGTGTTTCCAATTTCTAATTGGACTGAATTAGATGTATGGTCATATATCCAAAAAGAAAAAATAGAAATTCCATCTATATACTTTGCCCATAAAAGAAAAACGTTTGTAAGAGACGGTTTAATCTGGTCGGCAAATGATGAAGTCGTGTATAGAGAAGATGATGAAGAAATTCAAGAAAGAATGGTACGCTTTAGAACTGTTGGAGATATGAGTTGTACAGCAGCCGTACTATCCAATGCTGTAGACATTGATACCGTTGTAGATGAAATTAGAATTTCTACCATTTCTGAAAGAGGCGCAAGAATAGATGATAAACGATCTGAAGCAGCCATGGAAAAACGTAAACAACAAGGGTATTTCTAAAATTGTTTGCCTGTAGGCTAATAACAAATTAAACAATACAAATTTGCTCAAGGCATATAGCCAACGGCACAAAGACAAAATAAATGAACGTACTAAAAATAGCAACAGCAGGAAGTGTAGATGATGGTAAAAGTACACTTATAGGTAGAATTTTGTACGATACAAAATCACTTACCGATGATAAATTAGCAGCTATAGAAGAGAAAAGTAAACAAAGAGGTTTTGATTATTTAGATTTCTCATTAGCTACCGATGGTTTAGTTGCAGAACGCGAACAAGGTATTACCATAGATGTGGCACATATTTATTTTTCTACACGAAAAACCAGTTTTATCATAGCAGATACTCCTGGACATATTGAGTATACACGCAACATGGTAACAGGAGCTTCCAACTCTCAAACCTCTATTATTTTAGTAGATGCTAGAAACGGAGTTGTAGAACAAACGTATCGCCATTTTTTCATTAATAACCTATTAAGAGTTAAAGATGTAGTTGTTGCAGTAAATAAGATGGATTTAGTTGATTTTTCCGAACAAAAATTTAACCAAATAAAAGGAGAAATTGAATACTTAACTTCAAAAAGCGAATATCAAAATCAGGAAATAACTTTTATTCCTATTTCTGCATTACACGGAGATAATGTAGTTAATAAGTCTAAGAAAATAAGCTGGTATAAAGGACTAAGTTTATTAGATCACTTAGAGAATATTGATACGAAAACTATAGAAAAAACAGCTAAAGCACGTTTCCCAGTTCAAACAGTTGTAAGACCTAAAACTGAAGAAAACCATGATTTTAGAGGCTATGCTGGTAAGTTATATGGGGGAAGTATTGCTGTTGGAGATCAAGTAACCATTTTACCTTCTGCAACAAAATCAAAAGTAAAAAGTATTCATTTTTTCGACCAAGAATATCAAGAAGCATTAAGAGGAAGCTCCATTAATTTAACATTAGAAGATAATGTAAATATTAGTAGAGGAGATATGATTGTTAAGTCTGGAGAAGAACCTCAAGCAATTAAACAATTGGATGCAACTATTTGTTGGATGGATAAAGAACCTTTAAAAGCTTCAGAAAAATACTATATAAAACATGGAGTTAATGATGCACAAGCTAAAATTACCAGTATAGAATCTTTAATTCACACTGATTTTTCAGGTAAAGAAGAAAGCCCTTCTCAATTAGCACTAAATGAGATTGGACAGGTATCATTAAAAGTGAGTAAATCGTTATTTGTAGATCGTTATAAAGACAATAAATCTAACGGAACTTTTATTCTCATAAACCCAAGAACAAATAACACTTCGGGTGTTGGTTTTATTAAATAATTCTTAACTCTTTTAAAAGATGGCAATTATAATAACCGATGAATGTATCAATTGCGGTGCATGTGAACCAGAATGCCCTAACACAGCAATTTATGAGGGGGCTATGGAGTGGAAATTTAACGAAGGAACTTCTTTAGAAGGTAATTTAATTTTACCTAACGGAATTGAAGTAGACGCAAATACAGAACAAGAACCTATATCTGACGAATACTATTTTATAGTGCCAGATAAATGTACCGAGTGTAAAGGTTTTCATGATGAACCACAATGTGCTGCTGTATGTCCAGTAGATTGCTGTGTTCCAGATGAAGATCATATAGAAACAGAAGAAGAATTGCTTAACAAGCAACAATTTTTACACAACGAATAAAGCTTTAATAAGCTAATTATTAGAAATCATGCAAAGTTTTAGAACAGAAATAGAAAATCCGATTGTTGAAAAAGACATCATAGAATTAGAACGTAAAATTCAATTATTCAAAGAAGGAAAAATCGATGAAGAGCGATTTAGAAGTTTACGATTGGCAAGAGGAGTGTATGGCCAACGCCAATTAGGTGTTCAAATGATCCGTATAAAGCTACCTTATGGAAAGGTAACTAGTGAGCAGCTGCATAGAATAGCTGATGTTTCTGATGAATATTCTCGTGGGAGATTACATATCACTACAAGGCAAGATATTCAGATTCATTATGTGAGCTTAGACAGAACTCCTGAACTTTGGGCACAATTAGAAAAAGACGATATCACCTTAAGAGAAGCTTGTGGTAATGCGGTACGAAATGTAACAGCTTCGGAAACAGCAGGAATTGATAGTAATGAACCTTTTGATGTTACTCCTTATGCACATGCAACATTTCAATTTTTCTTGAGAAATCCAATTTGTCAAGAAATGGGTAGAAAATTTAAAATGTCATTTTCAGCAACAGAAAAAGATACTGCCTTAAGTTTTATGCATGATTTAGGTTTTATAGCAAAAACTAAAAAGGTAAACGATACCGAAATAAGAGGTTTTAAAGTAATGCTAGCAGGTGGATTAGGTTCACAACCTCGTCAAGCCGATGTGATGTATGAATTTTTAGAAGCAGATTTACTAATTCCAACAATTGAAGGTGTTCTAAGAGTTTTTGATCGACATGGTGAAAGAACAAAAAGAGCAAAAGCTCGATTAAAATTTTTAGTAAAAAACATTGGGCTTGATGCATTTTTAACCTTAGTTGAAAATGAAAAAAAAGCTCTAGCATATCAATCATATGCCATTGATACAAGTGAATTTGAACAGCCAATAGAGTTTTGTGATAACAAAATTCCTGTAGTTAATATTAAAGACAATGAGGCTTTTAAACAATGGAAAAAAACCAATGTTTTAAAACAAAAACAACCTGGTTTATATGCGATAGGAATTAAAGTTCATTTAGGGGATTTTTATACAGATAAAGCACGATTGTTAGCTGACTTAATAAAAAAGTATGCAGCAAATGAATTACGTTTTACACTACGTCAAAATATTTTAATTCGCCATGTAAGAGAAGCTTTTTTACCCTTCTTCTATACCGAACTAGAAAAATTAGGTTTTACAAAATCTGGATATGATAGTACTGCTGATATAACAGCTTGTCCTGGAACAGATACCTGTAATTTAGGTATTTCAAGTAGTACTGGTATTGCAGCAGAATTAGAACGTGTTTTTAAAACCGAATATCCTCAATACATCAACAATAAAGAAATCACTATAAAAATTAGTGGATGTATGAATGCCTGTGGACAACACAATATGGCTCATATCGGTTTTCAGGGAATGTCTATAAAAGTAGGCAACCTTTTAGCACCAGCATTACAAGTATTAATTGGAGGTGGTGTTGTAGGAGATGGACAGGGACGTTTTTCTGATAAACTCATAAAAATACCTAGCAAAAGAGGACCACAAGCGTTAAGAATATTGTTAAATGATTTCGAATCTAGAAAAGGTGAAAACGAAAGTTATTTAACCTATTATGATAGAAATGGAAAAACATATTTCTATGATTTATTAAAACATTTATCCGATATCACTAATTTAAAACAAGACGATTTTATTGATTGGGGACATGACAAGAATTATGTAAAAGCTATCGGTGTTGGCGAATGTGCAGGAGTAGTTATCGATCTAATTGCAACTTTATTATTTGAAAGTGAAGAAAAAATAGAAAATGCTACAGAAGCATTTAAAGAAAAACAATGGTCAGATAGTATTTATCATTCTTATTCAGCAATTATTAATATAGCAAAAGCCTTACTAACTGCTGAAGGTGCAAAAACAAATACTCAAGCAGGTATTATTACAAATTTTGATGAAGTTTTTATTACTACACAAAAAATTGTGCTACCAACTTCATTTGCTGATTTTGTATATCAAATTAAAAAAAATCAACCTACTGAAGCCTTTGCTAAAAAGTATTTACAAGAAACAAAATCGTTTTATAAAACGATCGATGCTTATAGAAAGATAGTAATCGAGAGTTAAACACATAAGAATTATGAAAAACCTACCAAAATTAACCGTAATTGGTGCAGGACCAGGTGATATAGAATTAATCACATTGAAAGCCTTTAAGGCCTTGAAACAAGCAGATGTTGTTTTATATGATGCTTTGGTAAATTCTGAACTTTTAAGTTATGTACATCCAATGACCGAACTCATTTTTGTTGGAAAACGAAGAGGTTGCTATCGATATCAACAAGAACAAATTAATGAACTTATTGTTGCTAGAGGACATTCTCATGGACATGTAGTTCGATTAAAAGGTGGTGATCCGTTTATTTTTGGAAGAGGTGCCGAAGAAATGGAATACGCAGCAAAACACGGATTAGAAGTAGCTGTAGTTCCTGGTATTTCATCATCATTAGCTGTACCTGCATATCAGAATATTCCTTTAACAAAAAGAGGGAGTTCGGAAAGTTTTTGGGTAATTACAGGAACAACAAAACAACACCAATTATCTAGTGATGTAGCGCTTGCTGCCAAGTCAAATGCTACTGTAGTTATACTAATGGGTATGGGGAAATTAGCTGAAATTGTTTCGCTATTTAAAAAAGAAGAAAAAGGTGATTTACCCGTTGCAATCATTCAAAACGGAACCACAATACATGAAAAAGTTGGAATTGGAACTGTAGACTCTATTGAAGAAGTTGTAAAAGCAAATCAATTGAGTAATCCAGCAATCATTGTACTGGGTGAAGTTGTTAATCATAGGCAACAAATTGAACAAATTAAGCAAGAGGTTGCTTTAAAAGAAGTAGTATAAAATCATGGAAGAAAGAAACAACCTATATCCTATTTTTTTAAAAGTAAAACAACTGGAAGTACTTATTGTTGGTGGTGGTTATGTTGCGGAAGAAAAGCTGTCTTTTTTATTAAAGTCTAGCCCAGATGCTAACGTAACAATGGTTGCTCCTCTTTTTAGAGAGGAAACTATTTCTGTGGCTAAAACGGGAAAGGTTAACATGATAAAAGATAGCTATAAAAGCTCTTATTTAGAAGACAAGCATATAGTAATTACTACTACAGATAAGCCAACAGTTAACATAAAAATATATGACGATTGTAAAGCGCAAAACAAATTGGTAAATGTAGCAGATAACCCGCCATATTGCGATTTCTATATGGGAGGAATTGTTACCAAAGGACATGTTAAAGTAGCTATTTCAACCAACGGAAAATCGCCAACAACAGCAAAACGATTACGTCAGTTTTTTGAAGAAGTAATACCACAAGATATTAATCAACTTGTTCAAAACTTAAATGATTATAGAAAAACTATCAAAGGTAATTTTGAAGAAAAAGTACACACATTAAACAAGTTAACTGAAAATTTAATACGCTAACGTCATTAAAAAAAGCGAAGTAATTCATCAAAAGAAATTGTTATTCATAATGACAAAAAATAGAAGAAAATGATACAAACAGATATATTAATTATTGGAGCAGGTCCTACAGGGCTATTTACCGTATTTGAAGCAGGATTACTAAAACTGCGTTGTCATTTAATAGATGCTTTACCTCAACCAGGTGGACAATGTTCTGAAATTTACCCTAAAAAACCTATTTATGATATCCCTGCTTATCCAGAAATTTTAGCAGGTGATTTAACCAAAAATCTTATGGAACAAATTAAACAATTTGAACCTGGATTTACATTAGGAGAACGCGCTGATACTATTGAAAAACAAGACGATGGCACCTTTATAGTTACTACTAACAAAGGAACCAAGCATCAAGCTCCAGTAGTAGCCATTGCTGGAGGTTTAGGAAGTTTTGAACCTAGAAAACCACAAATAGAAAACATTGCAAAGTATGAAGATCATGGGGTTGAATACATGATTAGAGAACCAGAACTTTATAGAGATAAAAATGTTGTTATTGCTGGTGGTGGAGATTCTGCTTTAGACTGGTCTATCTTTTTAACAGATGTAGCAAAATCGGTTACTTTAATTCATAGAAGAAATGAATTTAGAGGAGCATTAGACTCGGTAGAAAAAGTACAAGAGTTAAAAAACCTAGGTAAAATAAACCTAATTACACCAGCAGAAGTAAAAGGTGTTTTAGGAAAAGAGCATGTAACTGGTGTTGTTATAGAGCAAAAAGGAAGTGAACCTTATATTTTAGATACAGATCATTTTATTCCATTATTTGGATTAGCTCCAAAACTAGGACCAATAGCCAATTGGGGATTAGAAATAGAAAAAAATGCAATTAAAGTTAATAACGCTTTAGATTATCAAACAAACGTTCCGGGTATATATGCTATTGGCGATGTTAATACCTATCCAGGTAAATTAAAGTTAATTTTATGTGGATTTCATGAAGCTACTTTAATGTGTCAGAGTGCTTATAAAAGGATACATCCAGATAAAAAATATGTAATGAAATATACTACTGTTGGGGGAGTTCAAGGATTCGATGGAACTAAAAAAGAAGCTCCTAAAGCAGTGGTAAAAGCAATTGAATAATGGAACAAGATGTAACCATAAAAATAACCGATAGGGACGGTGTAAGTCACGAGGTATTAGCACCGACAGATATGGCAATGAATTTAATGGAATTAGTCAGATCCTATGAGCTAGCTCCAGAAGGTACCATTGGAGTTTGTGGTGGAATGGCTATGTGTGCATCCTGTCAGTGTTATGTAAATTCAAATCATGTATTACCAGAAATGACCGATGATGAAGATGCAATGCTTGCAGAAGCATTTGATGTTAAAGACAATAGTCGTTTAGGATGTCAAATTCAAATAACAAAAGAATTAGAAGGATTAGAAGTTGAACTAGCTCCAGAAGTATAAAATGGCAACAGTAGCAAATACCATAAAAAATTATCATATCTGTTTAAAAGATACCGTAGAAGTGTTTACTAAACACCTCCTCTACTCTCTTTTTGACAAAGAATATAAAATTAGTTATCAAGATAAAATTGAAAACCTATTTCTAACAATAAGTGATAAACTCCAAATAGAAGATTCAGCTACACTTTGGAATACATATCAGCAGTTATTTATTGATATACGTTTAAAGTTAGATTTAGATGCGATTGCTTTTGAAAAGAGTGATCCAGCTTGTAAAAGTTTAGAGGAAGTTTATTTAGCATATCCAGGATTTCATGCTATTGCTATTTATAGATTAAGTCGTGAACTGTATAAATTAAATCAGTTTACTTTTTCAAGAATGATGAGCGAATATGCGCATAGTATAACTGGAGTAGATATTCATCCAGGTGCTATTATTGGCGAATCTTTTTTTATAGACCATGCTACAGGAATCGTCATTGGAGAAACAACTATTATAAAAAACAACGTAAAAATATACCAAGGAGTCACTTTAGGAGGTATTCAAGTAAAAAAAGAATTAGCCGCTACTAAAAGACATCCTACTATTGAAAATAATGTTACCATTTATGCCAATGCTACCATATTAGGTGGTGATGTTATCATCGGAGAAGATAGTATTATAGGGGCTAATGTCTGTGTAACTTCATCCGTTCCAAAAGGTTCAATAGTGACCTATGAATTAGAAAATAAAATAACCACTAGAAAATCATATGTAAAATGACTTTACTAAAAAACCAACCACAAATGAAAACAAAAAGTATAATTGATTTCGTAGGAAATACTCCTTTGGTAGAAGTAACCAATTCCTTTAATAATCCGAACGTTAAACTATTATTAAAGCTAGAAGGAAACAACCCTGGAGGAAGTGTGAAAGATAGAGCCGCCTACTTTATGATTTCTGAAGCTTTAAAAAAGAAGAACATTAAAAAAGGAGATACTTTAGTAGAAGCAACTAGTGGTAACACAGGAATAGCTTTAGCTTTAATGGCAAAAGTTTTAGGAGTAAACATGGTATTAACTATGCCAGAACATGCTACCATAGAACGAGTAAAAACCATGAGAGCTTATGGTGCAGAAGTAATCTTAACTCCCACAGAATTAGGTATGGAAGGAGCTATAGATCATGCTTTGGAATTAAAATATAAAAAAGGATATTTTCGATTGAATCAATTTGATAATTTCGATAACCCTAAAGCACATTACACTACTACTGGACCAGAAATATGGAGAGATACGCAAGGAGAAATTACACATTTTGTTTCGGCAATGGGAACCACAGGAACAATTACTGGAGTGTCAGATTATTTAAAACAACAGAACGATCAAATTAGAATCATTGGTGTACAGCCAAAAGAAGGTGCAAGAATTCCAGGAATTAGAAAATGGTCAGAAGAATACTTACCAGCTATTTTTAAACCACAAAAAATAGATAGCTTTTTAGAGGTAACCCAACAAGAAGCCGAAGAAGGAACTCTTAAACTAGCTAAGCAAGAAGGTATTTTTGCTGGTATGAGTAGCGGAGGTGCATTTGCTTCAGCATTAAAAGTAGCCAACTCTATTGAAGAAGGTGTCGTTGTTACAGTTGTATGCGATCGTGGAGACCGTTATTTATCATCTAATTTATATAAATAGTTATTTTTTATTGGGTTAATAAAAAATAAACCAATAGATTTGTACCATAGTTCATTAACTTAATTGATGTTATCAAGAAAGGTGGAGGGAATAGACCCTTTGAAACCTTAGCAACCCTTTGTGCAAACAAAGAAGGTGCTACATTCTACTGCTTACGCAGAGAGATAACGAAAAGAAGTTTTCTTCCTCTTTTCCTGATAACATAATATTTAATTATCAGGAATGTCAAACATTTATACAGAAATACAAAAACGAATTCTCGTGCTCGATGGTGCTATGGGAACCATGCTTCAGGAATATAAATTTACTGAAGAAGATTTTCGTGGAGAACGTTTTAAAGAATATCCTATACCGCTACAAGGTAACAACGATTTGTTATCTATAACACAACCAGAAGCTGTTAAAGAAGTACATAAAAAATACTTTGCTGCTGGTGCAGATATTGTTGAAACCAATACCTTTTCTGGAACCACCATTGCTATGGCCGATTACCAAATGGAAGATTTGGTATATGAGTTAAACTACGAATCTGCTAAAATAGCAAAAGAAGCTGCAGATGAATTTACGGCAAAAGAGCCTAATAAACCAAGATTTGTAGCAGGTTCTATTGGTCCAACCAATAGAACAGCGAGTATGTCTCCAGATGTAAATGACCCAGGTTATAGAGCCGTTACTTTTGATGAATTAAGAATTGCATACAAACAACAAACAGAAGCTTTATTAGATGGAGGAGCAGATCTTTTATTAGTAGAAACTGTCTTTGATACACTTAATGCAAAAGCAGCTTTATTTGCTATTGAAGAAGTAAAAGAAGAACGACAAATAGACGTTCCAATAATGGTATCAGGAACAATTACAGATGCATCAGGAAGAACACTTTCTGGACAAACGGCGGAGGCTTTTTTAGTATCTATATCGCATTTACCACTCCTATCCGTAGGCTTTAATTGTGCTTTAGGGGCAAACCTGCTACAACCACATTTAGAAGCAATAGCACCAAAAACAGAATTTGCCATATCAGCACATCCAAATGCTGGGTTACCTAATGCTTTTGGAGAATACGATGAAACGCCTGAAGAAATGGCACAACAAATTGAGGAGTATTTAAAAAAGGAACTAATCAATATTATAGGAGGCTGTTGTGGCACTACTCCCAAACATATTACAGCTATTGCAGAAGTAGCAGCAAAATATCAACCAAGAAAAATAACAGTTTAATATGGAGACGGAATGTAAAAAACACATGAGACTAAGTGGTTTAGAACCTCTTATAATCACTCCAGAAAGTAATTTTATAAATGTAGGAGAACGAACCAATGTAGCAGGTTCTCGTAAATTTTTACGATTAATAAAAGAAGAGAAATTTGATGAAGCATTAGCCATAGCACGTCACCAAGTAGATGGTGGAGCTCAAATTATAGACATTAACATGGATGATGGTTTAATAGACGGAAAAGAAGCTATGGTTCGGTTTTTAAATCTTATTGCTGCTGAACCAGATATTTGTAGAGTTCCTATAATGATTGATAGTTCTAAGTGGGAGATTATTGAAGCTGGATTACAAGTTGTTCAAGGAAAATCAGTAGTTAATTCTATCTCCTTAAAAGAAGGAGAAGAAAAATTTATATGGGAAGCCACTCAAGTAAAACGTTACGGAGCTGCCGTTATAGTAATGGCTTTTGATGAAGTAGGACAAGCAGATACCTTTGAGCGAAGAATAGAGATTGCAGAACGTTCTTATAAAATATTGGTGGACATTGTCCACTTTTCACCAGAAGATATAATTTTTGACCTAAATATTTTCCCAGTAGCAACGGGAATGGAAGAGCATAAAAAAAATGCAATCGATTTTATTGAAGCTACACGTTGGGTTAGAAATAATTTACCTCATGTTAGTGTAAGTGGTGGTGTAAGTAATGTTTCTTTTTCATTTAGAGGAAACAATGCCGTTCGTGAAGCCATGCACACTGTGTTCTTATATTATGCAATAAAAGCAGGTATGAACATGGGAATTGTAAATCCAACCATGTTAGAAGTTTACGACGACATTCCCAAAAATCTATTGGAACATATTGAAGATGTTATTTTAGATCGAAGAGAAGATGCAACGGAGCGATTATTAGATTTTGCTGAAACGGTAAAAGGTAAAAAGAAAGAAGATGACACCACCATTTTAGAATGGAGAAACTTGCCTTTACAAGAAAGAATAACGCATTCCTTAGTAAAAGGTATTGATGCATTTATTGTGGAAGATGCAGAAGAAGCTCGATTAAGTGTTGAGAAACCCTTACATGTAATTGAAGGTCATTTAATGACGGGAATGAATGTAGTAGGTGATTTATTTGGAAGTGGAAAAATGTTCCTACCTCAGGTAGTGAAGTCTGCACGTGTAATGAAAAAAGCGGTAGCGTATTTAAATCCATTTATAGAAGCTGAAAAAGGAGAAGAACAGCAGGCTTTAGGAAGAATTTTAATGGCTACTGTAAAAGGCGATGTACACGATATAGGAAAGAATATTGTATCGGTAGTATTGGGTTGTAACAATTACGAAATTATCGATTTAGGGGTTATGGTTCCACCAGAAAAGATTATAGAAACGGCTAAGCAAGAAAAGGTCGATGCTATAGGTTTAAGTGGTTTAATTACTCCTTCGTTAGATGAAATGGTCTATTTAGCTAAAGAGATGGAGCGTGAAAATCTAGACATTCCGTTGTTAATTGGTGGTGCTACTACATCTAAAGCTCATACAGCAGTAAAGATAGATACACAATATAAAAATGCGGTTGTTCATATAAACGATGCTTCAAGAGCAGTTACTGTAGTTGGAGATTTACTTAACAAAAAGAGTAGTAATGAATATGTAACTAAACTTAAAAAAGACTATGAAGAATTTAGAGATAAGTTCTTAAAGCGAGGTAAGGTTAAATCGTACGTAAGTATTGAAGAAGCTCGTAAGCGTAAGTTTTCAATTAATTGGGATGAGGCAGCGATTAATAAACCAAAAGAGTTAGGAATTCAAACTTTAGAACAGGTCAGTTTAAAAGATTTGATTCCGTTTTTTGATTGGTCTCCGTTTTTTCGTTCTTGGGATTTACACGGAAAGCTTCCTAACATTTTAGAAGATGAGTTGGTAGGTGAACAAGCAACTAGTTTATACCAAGATGCTCAAGAAATGCTTAAAGAAATTATAGCAAATCAATCACTAAAGCCAAAAGCAATTTTTGGTTTGTTTGAAGCAAATACCATTAACGATGATGATATTTCTGTTCAGAAAAAAGGAAAAGAAATAGCGGTTTTTAGAACACTTCGTCAGCAATTGCAAAAGAGAGAGGGGAAGTCTAATTATGCTTTGGCAGATTTTATAGCTCCTAAAGAATTAGGTAAAACAGATTATATAGGTAGTTTTTGTACCGCTGTTTTTGGATCTGATGAATTGGCAAATAAGTATAAAGACCAACAAGATGATTATAACGCCATTATGGCTCAAGCTTTGGCAGATCGTTTTGCTGAAGCCTTTGCAGAATATTTGCACCATAGGGTGCGTACGCAACATTGGGGCTATGCAAGTAATGAAGACTTGAGTAACGAAGAATTAATAAAAGAAAGTTATAAAGGAATTCGTCCAGCTCCAGGTTATCCAGCTTGTCCAGACCATTTAGAAAAAGAAACCATTTGGCAATTATTAGATGTGGAAGAGCGTATAGGAGTTAGCTTAACAGAAAGCTTGGCTATGTGGCCGGCAGCAGCAGTTTCAGGATATTACTTTGCTAATGAACAAGCTAGTTATTTTGGTTTAGGAAAGATAACCGATGATCAGGTGCGAGATTTTGCTAATAGAAAAGAAATATCCTTAGAAAAGGCAAGAAAATGGTTGCACCCGAATATTGCAGAAAAATAAAGATTAAATACAACTAGAGCTTAGTGCTCAAAACGAGAATAATGAAAGTAACTGAACATATAAAACAAGCAAATGGAGAAACGCTGTTTTCCTTTGAAATATTACCCCCGTTAAAAGGACAACATATACAATCTATTTTCGACAATATAGATCCTCTGATAGAATTTAAACCGCCCTTTATAGATGTTACCTACCACAGAGAAGAATACACTTATAAAGAACTTGAAAATGGACTATTAAAAAAACAAGTCGTTAAAAAGCGTCCTGGAACCGTTGGAATTTGTGCTGCTATTCAAAATAAATATCAAGTAGATGCGGTACCACATATTCTTTGTGGAGGCTTTACAAAAGAGGATACTGAAAATTTTTTAATTGACTTAGATTTTCTCGGTATTGATAATGTTGTTGCGTTAAGAGGAGATGCCGTAAAAAGTGAAACCTATTTTAAACCTGAAAAAGACGGACACCAATATGCAAGTGAATTAGTATCTCAAATTCAAGACTTAAATAAAGGAATCTACTTGGATGATGAACTTCAAAATTCGTCTAAAACAGATTTTTGCATTGGTGTTGCTGGTTATCCTGAAAAACATATGGAAGCTCCGAGTTTAGATTCAGATATTCATTTTTTAAAAAAGAAAATCAAAAACGGTGCTACGTATATTGTAACTCAAATGTTTTTTGATAATCAGAAATATTTCGATTTTGTAGCAAAATGTAGAAAAGAGGGAATTACAGTTCCGATTATTCCTGGGTTAAAACCAATATCAACACAAAAACAGTTAAACTTAATTCCACATCGTTTTAAAGTAGATTTACCAGATGATTTAATAATGAGTGTTGTAAAATGTAAAGACAATAAAACTGTAAGACGAGTTGGAGTTGAATGGTGTATACAACAAAGTAAAGAGCTAATTAAAGCTGGAGTGCCATTACTTCATTATTATTCTATGGGTAAATCAACTAATATTCAACAAATAGCAAAAGAAGTTTTTTAATTGTAAGGAAATAGAAACTATTGATACTATGATAGTAAAAAGTAATTTTTGTAAAATTGCATTGGCAAAATATTTGTTTACTTTTGTAGCATAGAAACAAGACATTAACTTAATTAAAACATAATAAAATGGCATTAGAAATTACAGATGCAAACTTTGACGAGATAGTATTAAAATCAGACAAACCTGTATTGGTTGATTTTTGGGCAGCTTGGTGTGGACCTTGTAGAATGGTTGGACCAATCGTTGATGAAATTCATACTGAATACGATGGTAAAGCTGTTGTTGGTAAAGTTGACGTTGACAACAACCAAGAATTTGCTGCTAAATACGGAGTTAGAAACATCCCTACTGTTTTAATCTTTAAAAACGGAGAAGTTGTAGATAAGCAAGTTGGTGCTGCTCCTAAAAAAGCATATACTGATAAAATTGATGCTGCTTTATAATAAAGTACATTTATAATATATCTTAAAAGGTTTGGCTATCGCTGAACCTTTTTTTATTTTCGGAACTATTATGATTGATTTAAATAATACTTCTTCCGAAATTAAAAACTTAGAATTGCTTGCCAAACAAGTAGTAGAAGGTTTTATTACTGGAATGCATAAAAGCCCATTTCATGGATTTTCTGTTGAATTTTCTGAACATAAGCTATATAATAAAGGAGAAAGTACGCGTCATATAGATTGGAAATTATTTGCAAAAACAGAAAAGTTATATACTAAAAAGTACGAAGAAGAAACTAATCTACGTTGTCATTTAATTATTGACAACTCTGCTTCAATGCACTACCCTATTGTTAAAAATCAATCTATTGGTAACTTAAATAAAATAGGTTTTTCAGCAGTTGCTGCAGCTTCTTTAATGGACATCTTAAAAAGACAACGAGATGCTGTTGGATTAAGTATTTATGCTGATACTTACGAATATTATGCACCTGAGAAAGGAAGCGAACGACACCGAAAAATGTTGTTAAATCAACTTGAGCAATTATTGGTTTCTAATTCAACCTCAACAACAGAAACTTATCAATATTTACATGAAATAGCCGAAAAAATTCATCGTCGCTCTTTAATTTTCTTGTTTACCGACATGTTTCAAACAACAAAAAAAGAAGATGAGCTTTTTAATGCTTTAAGACATTTAAAGTTCAACAAACACGAAGTAGTATTATTTCATACGTACGATAAAAAAACAGAGTTTGAATTCGATTTTGACAATACTCCTAAAAAATTTGTAGATGTTGAAACTGGAGAGGAAATAAATTTATATGCTGAAAACATACAAGAAAACTATAAAGAACTAAGCAACTCTTTTTTCAAAAATCTAAAAAACAAATGTTTACAATATAAAATAGATTATATACCTGTTGATATTAATGAAGGTTATACTAAAATTCTTACCTCATATCTTATTAGTAGGCAAAACTTTTTATAATATTTCTCTTTTATATTTAAAAAAAGATTATATATTTGCATCCGCTTAGAGCAACGGTCTGGTAGTTCAGCTGGTTAGAATACATGCCTGTCACGCATGGGGTCGCGGGTTCGAGTCCCGTCCAGACCGCTAAAGTTTATCTAAGTAAAATACATTGCTAAATGCAACGGTCTGGTAGTTCAGCTGGTTAGAATACATGCCTGTCACGCATGGGGTCGCGGGTTCGAGTCCCGTCCAGACCGCAAAAAGCTTCTCAAAATTGAGAAGCTTTTTTCTTTTTACAATATTATTTGTTCTTGATTAGCAACCCAATTCACCACACTCATAATATCTTTTTTGGCTTTTCCTAAAACAAATGGATTCCCATGACCTGATAAAACAGTATAATCATCATCAAAAAAATCTAAAACTTTTACTACGTTTTTAAGATGATGTTCAGTATTAGAGTGCATAAAATCTGAACGACCAATAGAATTCTCGAAAATCAAATCTCCTGCAATTAATAACTTCTCCTCCTCGCAATAAAAAATTGAAGAGTCTGGGGAATGTCCAGGAGTATGTATTGTTTTAAACTCCCTCTCTCCTATTTTAAAAGAAAACTCTTCTCCTTTAAAAACAACTTCAGCTTCTTTGCAAGAAATAGCTTTAAACTGTGGAAAAAAACCAGAAGTATTCATCATTGGATCCGTTAACATCAGTTGACCTTCTTCCTGAATTACTACATCACATTGATATTCATTCCGTAAATCTTTTAAAACCTCAATATGATCAACATGCCCATGAGTAATAATAATATTTTTAGGCCTAATAGCAACAAATTCTTTAATTGCTATATCAGATGCATCAATAATTACCGACTCACCATTACTTTCGATATAATAAGTATTTGTTGTCCAATGCGAAATAACGCGCTCAATATTCATAAGAAATAATTTTTAGCGAAGATAATTTGTTTTTCTAAAATTAATTTCTAAGATTTGTCTCGTACAAAGAACACAAATACAATGATGTTACAAAACGTATGGCAAGGTTTCTATTTTTACTTTTACTTTTTTAGTAAGAGATGAGACTTTGTATCGTATTGTTAAACAACAAATAATACAAACTAATCAAAGTCTCGAATTTATCGAGGCTTTTTTTTTGATTCAAAATGAAAAGAATAGCCATTCAAGGAATACAAGGAAGTAATCATCATATAGTTGCCCAAAATTATTATGGGGACAATATTGCTTTAGACGAATGTTTGTCTTTTGACACCTTGGTAGATAGTTTACTCAATCAAAAAAGCGAACAAGCAATTATGGCTATTGAAAACACAATCGCTGGTTCGATAATTCCTAATTATGCATTAATAGACAAAAATAACCTTCACATATCTGGCGAATACTACCTACCCATTCATCATCATTTAATGGTTTTACCAAACCAAAAAACTGAAGATATTAAAGAGGTGTGTTCACACCCTATGGCACTTTTACAATGTAAAGAGTTTTTTAAACAGCATAAGCACATTAAACTTATCGAAGATGTAGATACTTCTGCTGTAGCAAAACGTATTTCAGAAAAAAAACTAAAAGGAGTTGCAGCAATAGCTCCTAAAATAGCTGCAGAAATTTTTAATCTTGAAGTTATTGAAGATGAAATACAAACAATTAAAAACAACGCTACAAGATTTGTAATTCTACAAACTTCTAAACCGCATAATGGAAAAAGTGAAATAAACAAAGCTTCTTTAAAGTTTGAATTAGATCATAAAAGAGGAAGTTTAGCTACTATTTTAAATGTAATGAGCGATTGTAAATTAAATCTAACTAAAATTCAATCATTACCAAAAATTGAAACCCCATGGAAATACGCCTTTTTTGTTGATGTCACTTTCAATACTTATGAAGATTACGACAAAGCAAAATCTATTATTAAAATTATGGCTGAAGACTTTAAAGTTTTAGGCGAATATAAAAACGGAAGAATATGATACAATTTGCAAACCGTTTAAACAGTGTACAAGAATACTACTTTTCTAAAAAATTGAGAGAAGTACGTCAATTAGCTACTGAAGGAAAACCTATTATTAATATTGGAATTGGAAGTCCCGATTTACAACCTCCAAGTTCAGTAATTGAGGCAATAAAAAACAGTTTATTTGAAGATGGAGCTCATAAATACCAAAGCTACCAAGGACTTACTGAATTTAGAAAAGCAGTAAGTAGTTTTTATCAAAGAAATTATGATGTAGCGCTAAACTCAGAAAACGAAGTACTTCCTCTAATGGGAAGTAAAGAAGGAATTATGCATATTTCTCTAGCTTTTTTAAATAAAGGAGATCAAGTCTTAATTCCTAACCCTGGATACCCTACGTATAGTTCTGTAACCAATTTAATTGGAGCTACCCCAATTTTTTATGAGTTAGATTCAAATACAAATTGGCAACCTAATTTTAGTGAATTAGAAAAACTAGACACCTCTAAAATTAAACTAATGTGGGTAAATTACCCGCATATGCCAACAGGTGCCAAAGCAACTAATGATACTTTTGAAAAATTAATTGCATTTGGAAAAAAACATAATATTGTAATTGTAAATGACAATCCATATAGTTTTATTTTAAATGATAATCTTCAGAGTATTTTAAAAGTTAACGGAGCAAAGGATATTGCACTTGAACTAAATTCATTAAGTAAATCGTTTAACATGTCGGGTTGGAGGGTTGGAATGCTTTTAGGCAAACAAGAATTTTTAACTGAAGTTTTAAAAGTAAAAACTCAAATGGACTCTGGAATGTTTTACGGAATTCAAAAAGGAGCGATTGAAGCTTTACAGTTATCTAACGATTGGTTTAAGCAATTAAATTCGGTTTACACTGAAAGAAGAGAACTTGTATGGGCTTTAGCTGACAAGCTAAAATGTACGTACCATAAAGACAATTCCGGAATGTTTGTATGGGCAAAACTACCTTCAAACATTACATCAGAAAAAATGATTGATGATTTATTGTACAACAAAAACATCTTTGTTGCGCCAGGTACAGTTTTTGGCTCGAAAGGAGAAGGGTACATTCGATTTTCGTTATGTGTTCCAAAAGAAAAAATTAAAGAAGCAATCAACAGAATATAACATGAATGTATTTATCATAGGACTCGGTTTAATTGGAGGTAGCTTATCTCTAGACATTCAACAAGAATTTAAAGAAGCTACCATTTATGGAATAGATACTAATGAAGAGCATATAGAAAAAGCTTTAGAACTAGGAATCATTCATGAGCAAGCAGTAATATCTGAGATGAAAAATGCGGATATAGTTATTATTTCTATACCTGTTGATGTTTCTTTAGACATCATCTATCAAACATTAAATACTGTGTCAGATAATTGTTTGGTAATAGATGTGGGCTCGACTAAAGAACAAATATGTAAAGCCTTGGAAAACCACCCTAAGAGAAGAAATTTCTTAGCTACGCATCCTATTGCAGGAACTGAGTTTTCAGGACCAAATGCAGCTCTAAAAAACTTATTTATTGGTAAAACAAATATTATTTGTGAAGTAGAAAAAACAGCTTTTAAGCTACAAGAAATAGCCTTAGATATTTTTTCAAAACTAGGAATGCGTATTCGTTATATGGATGCAAAATCTCATGATAAACACATTGCTTATGTATCGCATCTATCACATATAAGTTCTTTTATGTTAGGAAAAACAGTTATCGAGAAAGAAAAAAATGAGCGCGATATTTTCGACATGGCAGGTAGTGGTTTTGCCTCAACAGTACGTTTAGCAAAAAGCTCACCAGCCATGTGGACACCAATCTTTGAACAAAACAAAGGAAATGTAATTGAAACTTTAAATGAGTACATTCAAAACCTACAACAATTTAAAACTTTAATAGAACAAAATAATTTTTCAGAAATTTACTCTGAAATGGAAAACACAAATCATATAAAACAAATTTTAAACGGAATTCAAGAAGTTAGCCTTCAATAATTAAAACATAAAATGGAAAATACAAAAGAGTTAAAAACATGGTTAAATGATTTCGGTTTAAATCATCCATTAGTTATAGCAGGACCTTGTAGTGCAGAAACAGAAGAGCAGGTATTAAAAATTGCACATGAATTAAAAGATACTGATGCTACAGTTTTACGCGCAGGAATTTGGAAACCAAGAACTAGACCTGGTAATTTTGAAGGTGTTGGTGCACTAGGTTTAAAATGGTTGCAAAAAGCAAAAAAAGAAACCGGAATGTTAACTGCAACAGAAGTTGCGAATAAAGATCATGTAAAACTAGCATTAGAACATGATATAGACATCTTATGGATTGGAGCTAGAACAACGGTAAGCCCATTTATTGTTCAAGAAATCGCTGATGCCTTAGAAGGAACTGATAAAATTGTATTAGTTAAAAACCCTGTAAACCCAGATTTACCTTTATGGCTAGGCGCTATCGAGCGTTTATATACTGCGAACATTAAAAAACTTGGAGTAATTCATCGTGGGTTCTCAACCTACGAAAAAACTAGATACCGCAACAATCCTGAATGGCAAATTCCTATTGAATTACAAAACCGTTTTCCAGATTTACCATTAATTTGTGACCCTTCTCATATTGCTGGTCGTCGTGATATTATTTTTGACATTTGTCAAACAGCTTTAGATTTAAATTTTGATGGATTAATGGTAGAAACTCATTATGACCCAGACAATGCTTGGAGTGATGCAAAACAGCAAATTACACCTTCATCTCTTGTTCAAATGATGGTAGATTTAAAGGTAAGAAAAGCTACAGATACTGAAGCAGATTATAGAAATGCATTAAACACACTTCGTACGCAAATTGATGTTGTTGATCATCAGTTAATTGAAATGTTAGGTAAGCGAATGAAAATAGCAGATTCAATCGGTGAACTGAAAAAAGAGAAGAATGTTGCCATACTTCAAACAAAAAGGTGGAATGAAATTTTAGGTAAAATGATTCTTGAAGGAGAAGGGAGAGGTTTAAGTGAAGAATTTATTTTAAAAATATTTAAAGCTATCCATCAAGAAAGTATCAATCATCAAGAAAAAATAATTAACAACTAAACAATTCCCGCTTTTTGCGGGAATCTTTTTTATTCTCATCTTTGTTCTATGATAGGAATCGTTTACAAATCAACTGGAAGCTGGTATTTAGTTAAATCTGAAGACACTTCATACAAATGCCGAATCAAAGGAAAGTTCCGTTTAAAAGGAATTAAAAGTACAAATCCGATTGCAGTTGGCGATAAAGTTGATTTTGATCTTGAAACAAAGAACAACGAAGAAACTGGAGTTATCACTAATATTTATGAACGAGATAATTTTATTGTTCGTAAATCTGTAAACCTATCAAAGCAAACACACGTTATTGCTTCGAATATAGATCAAGTTTTTTTACTAATCACTATAAACAACCCTCCTACTTTTACCACTTTTATCGATCGTTTTTTAGTAACTGCAGAAGCTTACTCTGTAAAAACAATTTTAGTTTTTAACAAAATAGATTCTTACGAAATTGAGCAACGCGCTGAGATTTTATATTTAAAAGATATTTATGAAGCAATCGGTTATCAATGCATTGAAGTTTCTGCAACTCAAAATAAAAATGTAGATAAAATTAAAGAATTGATGCTGGGTAAATCATCAATGTTTGTTGGACATTCTGGTGTTGGAAAAACAACTTTAGTTAATGCAATAGAACCTTCTTTAAATTTAAAAACTAAAGAAATTTCTGAGCAATACAAACAAGGAAAGCACACTACAACCTTTGCCGAAATGTTTGATTTAAGTTTTAATGCTAGAATTATTGATACTCCAGGAATTAAAGGATTTGGTGTTGTTGATATGGATAAAGATGAATTAGGAGACTACTTCCCAGAATTTTTTGCCTTAAAACAAAACTGTAAGTTTAATAATTGTATTCACGTAAACGAACCTAAGTGCGCAGTAAAAGATGCACTAGAAAACGATGAGATTTCATGGTCTCGCTATAAAAGTTATTTACAGATTTTAGAAGGTGAAGAAGAGCACTACAGAACCGATGTTTGGGAAAAAGACAAAGAATAAATGAAAGCAGTAATTCAAAGGGTTACAAAAGCTAGCGTAACTATTGAAGGCGATAAAGTTGCCAATATTAAAAGTGGATTATTAATTTTACTAGGAGTAATTGATGATGACACACAGGAGGATATTAACTGGTTATCTAAAAAAATCGTTAACCTTCGCATTTTTAATGATGAGAACAATGTAATGAACAAATCATTAATCGATATTAGTGGCGATGCTATCATTGTAAGTCAATTCACCTTGCATGCATCAACTAAAAAAGGAAATCGTCCTAGCTACATAAAAGCAGCAAAACCAAATATTGCGATTCCACTTTATGAGCTATTCTTAAAACATTTTGAGACTGATTTAGGCAAAAAAGTTCAAACTGGTGAGTTTGGTGCTGAAATGAAAGTAGAATTACTTAATGATGGACCTGTTACCATTATTATCGACACCAAGGATAAAATCTAGGTTTTAGTAATGAAATTTATTGATATTCATACACACAATTTATCTAATCAAAATGATATTTTTGAAATCGAAAACTGTTTTCCTAATACCACAGAGTTTAAAAATTCATTTTCTATAGGAATTCACCCGTGGTATATTAGTAAAGAAAAAATAGAAGAAGAATTATCTTTTATTGATAAACAATTACAACTAGATAATTGTTTTTCTCTAGGAGAATGTGGTTTAGATAAGCTAACTGAAGTAGACTTTGAATTACAAATAGATGTATTCAAAAAACAAGTTACACTCTCTGAAAAACATAAAAAACCTTTAATAATTCATTGTGTAAAATCATTTCAAGAAATTATACAATTAAAAAAAGAGCTAAAACCAAAACAACCATGGATTATTCACGGGTTTAATAAAAACACACAAGTTGCTTTATCATTAATCAACAATGGAATATTTTTATCCTTCGGAAAATCATTACTTCTTTCTGAAAAAACACAAGATACTTTTTCTAAAATTCCATTAGATAAAATCTTTTTTGAAACAGATGATAATGAAATAAACATTAAAGATGTTTATCAAAAAGCAGCTATGATAAAAGATTTAAAAACAGAAAAACTAAAAGAAATTATACATCAAAATTTTAATAGCATATTTATAAAATGAGTTGGTTAGAAAGAACAGAATTACTGGTTCAAAAAGAAGGAATTGAAAAACTAAAAAAAGCAAATATTTTAATTGTTGGCTTAGGTGGAGTTGGATCATTTGCTGCTGAGTTTATTGCAAGAGCTGGAGTAGGAAAAATGACTATTGTAGATGGTGATGCTTTTGATGAAACAAATAAAAACAGACAATTACCTGCACTTGACAGCACCGTTGGAGAATCGAAAACCAAGGTTATTGCCGAACGAATCAAAGACATTAATCCTGAAATTGAATTAACAGTTTTAGAAGAATTTCTTTCTCCCGAAAGAGCCTTTGGAATTGTAGATAAAAAATACGATTATGTTTTAGACTGTATTGACAGCATTACACCTAAAATAAATCTGATCGTTGCAGCTAAGCGAAAAAAAGTAAAACTAATAAGCTCAATGGGGGCTGGAGGAAAATTAGATGCTAGTAAAGTTGTAGTTAAAGACATTAGCAAGACTAAAAACTGCAAAATGGCTCGTGCTCTAAAAAAGAGATTAAAAGACAGAAAAGTTAATAAAGGTATTGCTGCTGTATATTCAGAAGAAGTACAAATTCCGAATAGTCTAAAACTAACTGACGGTACAAATTTTAAAAAATCATACTACGGAACCATTAGTTATATGCCAGCTGCGTTTGGTTTACAAGCCAGCTCTTATGTAATTAATAAAATCTTAACACAATAATAATTTCCGTGGGAACTATTTTTTATTTACATTTGTTCTAAATAATTCAATTATTAAAAATCAATCATAATGAAAAAATCAATTTTAGCAATTGCATTTGTTGCTTTAGCTGCTGTTTCTTGTAAAACAGAAAAAAACAAAGTAACTGCAAACGAAGAAGTAAAAGACATTAAAAAAGTAGAAAACGTAATAAATTCATACAAAGCAAATGTTGCTGAATCTACTGTTACTTGGAAAGGAAGCAAGCCAACTGGTTCTCATAACGGAGTTGTTAGTTTAACGAGTGGTTTATTAGATATCGAAAATGGAGCTCTTAAATCTGGAGAGTTTACAATTGATATGACTTCAATTTCAAATACTGATATGGAAGCTGGTAAAGGAAAAGAAGATTTAGAAAAGCACTTAAAAGCTGGAGACTTTTTTGATGTAGCTAAATTCCCTACTGCAAAGTTTGAAGTTGCTAGTTCTGAAATGAAAGACGGGAAATTACAAGTTACAGGTAACTTAACTTTAAGAGGAACTACAAAAAGTATTACTATACCAGCTACAATTTCTGAAAATGATGGTACTGCTACTTTTAAAAGTGATGTTTTTAGTATTGACAGAACTGATTTTGGAGTTACTTACAAGTCTAAGAAAATTGACGCTGCTTTAAAAGACAAATTCATTAACGATTTAATGGAGATTTCTTTTGACATTAAAGCTCAAAAATAATTTTAGCTTATAAATAAAAAAAGGGTTGACAATGTCAACCCTTTTTTTATTCTACTATAAATTCTTCAACTTGAAACAATTCTTTAAAATGTTTTAGAATTTTTTGCTTCACCTCAGCTTCTGAAACTTTTTTTCCAAGCTCAACCTCCATAGAAGTAACAGCCTTTCCTCTAATTCCACAAGGGATAATATTATCAAAATAACCCAAATTAACATTGACATTTAATGCAAATCCGTGCATAGTTACCCAACGGCTTGCTCGAATACCCATAGCACATATCTTTCTAGCAAAAGGGGTTTCAACGTCTAACCAAACCCCGGTTTCCCCTTCACTTCTATCTCCTTTTAATCCATATTCTGCAATTGTTAAAATAATCGCCTCTTCTAATAAACGTAAATACTTATGTATATCAGTGAAAAAATTTTCTAAATCTATAATTGGATAACCAACAATTTGTCCAGGTCCATGATAGGTAATATCCCCTCCTCTATTTATCTTATAAAAAGTAGCTTCTTTTTCTTTTAATTGCTCTTCATTCAATAATAAATTACTTATATCTCCTGATTTGCCTAAAGTATATACATGCGGGTGTTCAACAAACAAAAAGTGATTTGGTGTTACAATTTCAGTATCTTCATTTCTCTTCTCTCTTTTTAAAGAAACAATACCATCTAAAATTTCAGTTTGAAAATCCCAAGTCTCCTTGTAATCTTTAGAACCTAAATCTCTGATTATAATATTTTTATTCATATTTTCGCTAAATATTTCATCCCCCAAAGGTAGGGAAAATTAACCTTAAAGTGTTATAATTTATATAACTACCCAAGACAATTATGATTAAAAAACAAGCCCTTTTAGTATTTATCATTTCTTTTTTTTCAATAAGTAATTTATGCTCCCAACACTTGTGGAAAAAAACAGAAAAACAAAATTTTCTATTTAAGCAAAGTGAGATTTTACACATTAAAAACTTTCCTAAAAAGTATTCTTTAGTAGACTTAGAATTAAGTAGCTTAAAAAATCACTTACAAAGATCTAATTCATCAATAATTGAATTACCAAATTCCGATGGTAAATTGCAAAAGTTTCAAATAAAAGAAACCTCAAATTTAGCTCCTGAATTAGCCGCTAAATTTCCTTCAATAAAATCTTACACAGCACAAGGTATTGATGATCCAGCAGCTGTTGCAAAAATCAGTACAGGAACCGATGGCTTTCATGCAGTTATTTTTTCAGGTAATAAAGGTACAGTTTATATAGATCCATATTCAAAAGACAGAAAAAAGTATATCGTTTACAATAGAAAAAACTTAGAAGAGAAAGAAGATGAATTTACTTGTGGAGTTAAAGAAATAGCACAGAAAAGATTTCTTTCAAATAACCAGCAAAGAAATGTAAGTGATGGTAAGCTTAGAACCTATAGAATTGCAATTGTTTGTAGTGGTGAATATGCAAACTTTCATTTAAATAGACAAGGAATTTCTGCTTCAGCATCTGAAGCTGATAAGAAAACTGCAGTTTTATCTGCAATGAATAGCTCTATGACAAGAATTAATGGTGTTTATGAAAAAGACTTAGGTGTTAAAATGGTTATTGTAGCTAATAATGATAAAGTTATTTTCTTAAATAAAGACACAGATAACATTACTGATGGTGATGCAGGAACTATGATTGATGAAGTGCAAACTATTTGTGACAATCAAATAGGTGTAGCTAATTATGACATAGGTCATATTTTTAGTATTGGGGGAAGTGGACTTGCTGGATTAGGCGTTGTTTGTGTGGAAGGACAAAAAGCAAAAGGAGTAACTGGTATTTCATCTCCAATAGGTGATCCATATGACATTGATTATGTAGCTCATGAAATTGGCCATCAATTTGGTGCCAATCATACTCAAAATAACGATTGTAATAGAAATGGAGGTACTGCAGTAGAGCCTGGTAGCGCATCAACTATTATGGGATATGCAGGTATTTGTTCACCTAATGTTCAAAATAACAGTCATGACAACTTTCATGCAGTTAGTATTGCTGAAATGTGGAATCATATGCAAAACGCAGGAAACTGTGCCGTAAAAACTGATATTGGAAACACAGCTCCAACAGCAAATGCAGGTAGTGATGTTAGTATACCTAAATCTACTCCTTTTGTCTTAAAAGGACAGGCTACCGACGCACAAGGGTTAGCTAGCTTAACATATAATTGGGAACAAATTGATCCAGAAATAGCTTCTATGCCTCCTACGTCAACAAATACAGCTGGGCCAATGTTTAGAGCCCTACCTTCTAAAACTACTCCAAACAGATATATGCCAGCATTAGCTACAGTAATTGGAGGTAGTACATCTTCTACCTGGGAAGTAGTTCCTTCTGTTAGTCGAACTATGAATTTCGCATTTACAGTTAGAGATAATCATGCTGGAGGAGGTAATACCGCAAGAGATGATATAAAAGTTACCGTAACAAACGCTGATCCTTTTACAGTTACAGCTCCCAACACAAGTGTTTCTTGGGGTTCTGGATCAACTCAAACAATTACTTGGAATAAAGGAACAACTGACCAAGATCCAATTAACTGTACTAAAGTAAATATTAAACTATCTATTGATGGAGGTTTAACTTTCCCTATTTTAATAAAAGAAAATACTGCTAACGATGGAACAGAAGAAATAACGATTCCAAATAATCCTAGTGCAAATGCTAGAATAATGGTTGAAGCTGCTGATAACATCTTTTATAACATTAACAATTCTAATTTTACTATTTTTCCAGCAACACCAGATTTTAATATTACCAATAACACAGGTAACCTTTCTATATGTAACAAAGCTGTAAACCAACAAGTTTTTAAAATTGACTACAAAGCTTTATTTGGTTTTAATGAAAATACAACATTAGCAGTTTCAGGAGCACCTACAGGTTCTTCTCCTACTCTTTCTCAATCAAGTATTAGTACGAATGACATAGTTGACTTGACACTTTCAAATTTAAATAATGTTAGTATAGGTGATTATACAATTAAAGTTACTGCAACATCTGCTTCAGTTAGTAAATCAATTGATATTCTTTTCAATGTTAATGATAACCTATGTAATTCTTCTGGAAATACAAGCTCGCAAATAAGCACCACGTTAGTTAATTTTGGTAACATTAACAATACATCCACTAAAACAAACGGTTATTCTGATTTTAAATCGATTTCTTCAGAAGTTATTAAAGGAGACAAGTATCTTTTAAAAGCTAATGTGAATACTGACGGCAATAACTCAACTAAAACTTATGCTTGGATAGACTGGAACCAAAACTGCTTATTCGATGCCAACGAAAAATACGATTTAGGAGAAGCTGCAAATACATCTGGAGCTACTAACAATAGTGGATTAGAAGTAACGATACCTAATGATGCTTTAATAGGAAGTACAATTTTAAGAGTTACTACAAAACTTGCTAGTGATGGAGATCCAAATTCTTGTGAATTAAACTTTAATGGAGAAGTTGAAGATTATACAATTACAATTACTCCTAGTTTTACATTAACAAATAAAACTGGAAGTTTATCTATTTGTAACAAAGCTGTCTCTGAAGTTGAATATATGTTGGATTTCTCAGTATTTAATGATTTTAATGAAGATGTTGCGCTGTCAATTACTGATGCTCCTGCAAATGCGACCACAGAATTAAGTATTAATTCAATAAATACTAGCAACGTATTTACATTAACGGTTTCGAATTTAAGTAATGTAGCTGTTAGCGATTACACAATTAAAGTTACAGGAGCGTCAACATCTATGACAAAATCAGTTGATTTAATTCTTAGTGTAAATGACAATCATTGTAAATCATCAGGTAATTTAGATTCTCAAATTAGTATTACCAACGTAAAATTTGGGGAAATTGATAACTCATCAACAAAAACTAATGGATATTCAGATTTCAAATCAATTTCTACAGGAGTTGTAAGGGGCGAATCTTATGATTTATCAGTAACTATTAATAAAGATGGTAACGATGATGTAAAAACACATGGATGGATTGACTGGAACGAAAATTGTTTATTTGACGATAATGAAGGGTTTGATTTAACATCAAATAATTTTGATATTGTAATACCAGAAGATGCTATTCTAGGTAATAAAACTCTTAGAATATCTACTAAACTAAAAACTGCTCCAAATTCTTGTGAATTAGATTTTGATGGTGAAGTTGAAGACTACACTATTAATGTTGAAGAAAGCTTTGCTACTGATGCAACATTATTTGATGATTTAAAGATATATCCAGTACCATCTGATGGTAATATAACGGTGAATTTTAAAGTAAAGGTTAAAGATTTAACTATTGTTAGATTATTTGATTTAAGAGGACAATTATTAGATACTCAAAGTTTTTCTACAGTATCAAGTTCTTTTAACAAAGAAATTCAGTTTAAAAGACCAAGTGGAGGAATCTACTTATTACAAGTAGAAAATGATGGTAAAATTGAAACTAGAAAAGTGATTTTTAGATAAACACAAATATTATATCACAAAAAAAGCGAGCTAATTAGCTCGCTTTTTTATTTAATCAATTCAAAATATTATAAATTATACTTAACGCTAAAAACAGCTATTCTTGGCTGAATAACATAAGTAGAGTTACTAACTAAAATATCGTTACTACTATTTTGATTCAAACCTGTCGTGTTTAATAAATTAGTTACTCCTACTTTATATTCCCATTTACTATCTTTTTTCTGATACGTTAAATCTGCTCGTAAAAAACCATAACTATCAATTGAAGTTCCATTATTCACAACATTGTTATACGTATACTTAGACGTAAATATAAACTCCTTTAAAAAGTAAGCATCAAAATTAATATAAGGACTGTGTGTTGTAAATGTATTTTCGACTCCGCCAATATCAGATTTATTTATCGACACGTTATATCCTAAATCAAAATTTGGAGCTTCTTTAAAATTGGTGCTAAATTTTGTTCTATAAGTTTGTGTAAACATCTTAGACAACCTGTTTGACGAAACATTCGTTTGCCTATCTGTAATTAAACTATTCGATTTTGAATATGATACGTTTCCACCAAAACTATACTTAAACTTTCTATGGCTTTTTTGAAAATTTGCTCTAGCTGAAATAACCTCATCTGGAAACGCAGAATTAATAGAAGTTCTAACTTGGTTAACTCCTAAAAACTGAGTATTACTTTTAATTACATCCTTTCTTTTACTATAATCTACCGAACCAAAAATATTGGTATAGTTAAACATATTGAAACTGAAATAATTTAAACTTACATTATGATATAATGAATTTTCTAACTCTCTATTTCCTGAATACAAACTGTTGTAATTATTAAAAACATAGCCTTCTGCTAACTTAGCTACATCAGTAAAACTTGTTTGCATTCGATAATTTAAACGCAAAGTTTCAGATTTTTTTAAATTAATTTTTATCGAGGCATCTGGTAAAAGTTGAGTAAAATTATTTTTTACTTCAGACCCTAACTGCGTATTCTTAGAAACATAATTATGTAACGTAAAACCTTGGTTGAAAGTAAATATTCCAGTAATAAACTTATAATGTAAACCTGTATATAAATCGTTAAAAGAAAAATCTACATCGTTAATTGTATTAGTAGCTGAAATTTGTGTTTTATTTCCATTTAAAACTTCAAATATTTCGGAATTAAATCGTTGATTACTCAATGTAGAGCCCAATGTTATATTTAAATTACTCTTACTATTTATTACATAATAGTAATCTAACTTAGCATCAAATTTATTTGTTTTAATTCTTTTGTTTTGACTTACATCAAACGGATTCGCTAACTCATTTAATCCAATTAAATTATAAAATGACAATTTTTCAAGTTCAGCATTATAAAACGGATCTTCATCTTGCCATAAATGTTGCGCTTCAAAAGCAAAAATGTTTTTATCGTTTAACGTATAATAATAATTTAAGTTTTGATTAATAGAAAACGGATTTTGTTCAGACATTTGATTAATAGGAACAATCTCATCATCAGCATTTAAATATGTTCTTGTTGATAATGTATTTTGTAGTTGTTTTTGGTTTGATACTTTCGCAAAAATATCATAGTCGAATTGATTATTAGTGTTTGGTTTATAGCTCGAACTCAATTTAAACAAACCTAAATCACTTTTCTGATTCGTTAAATTTTGAGTCTCTTCAGTATCAATAACTTTAAATGAATTTGGATTGTTAGGGTCGTAAGTTGGCAAACTAGCCTGATTTATATTAGCGTTTGAGTAAAGACTGTTTGTACTCTCTTCCATATCTGTATTATTACCTGAATAGATTGCGAAACCACTAATATCCCAAGTTTTTTTAGGTGAATAACTAAAGTTTACAGCTCCAAATTTTGACTCAATTTCTTTGGCTCTATTGTTCTTTAGTGTTAAAAATGAAATATCATTTGAACCAACATTAAAATCGGTACCATTACTACTGCCAACTCCTCTAAACCCTCCAGTAAACTTAAAGTAATCGCGCATGGTAAAAGGTACTTCACCAATATTATTTATATCAGTAATAATATTCACACTATATTTTGGGCTATAATAAAACAGTTTTGGATGGGCTATATACCTACTATCGTTCATTCCAATACCCAAACCAGCTGTCACTTCTCCAAACCAAAAGTTTTTCTTCCCTTCTTTTAATCTTATATTGATAACAACATTATCTTCATTATCAGTAACACGACTCATCTGCCCAACTTCGCTATGGTTTTTTAATACTTGAACTTTATCTATCGCATCTGCAGGAATATTTTTTGTTGCGATTTTAGAATCTCCATCAAAGAAGTCTTTTCCTTCAACCATAACTTTTTTTACAGTCTTTCCTTCTACCTCAATCTCTCCATCATCATTTACCTCAACACCAGGTAATTTATCTAAAACATCTCCAAGTTTTTTTTCTGTTCCAGTTTTAAAACTATCAGCGTCATAAACAATAGTATCGCCTTTTACAGTCACTGGCATTTTGTAGGTAATATTAACTTCATCTAGAGTATCATCTCCTTTTAAACTAATATCTTTTACTACATCAACCTCGTTCATTTTAATTGTAGTATCAGAGGTTTTCATTCCGATATAACTTGTTTTAACAGTGTAGGTAGTATTCTTTTTAAGGTTTAATTTATAATTTCCTTTTACATCTGTAAATCCATAGGAATCTAACTTTTTAGTATCTTTATTTATAGCAATTACATTTGCCATTTCTAGCGGATTTCCAATACTATCTTTAACCACCCCTTTTAGTGTAATTTGAGCATTAGACATCCATGTAGCCATACAAATGACTACGAGTAGTATTTTTTTCATTGTGTAAGTTTTTCTTTTATTTAAGTAGGCTATTCTTTAATGAAATCCACGTCTTCCTCCATTACCTCCTCGTCTATTTCTAAACATTTCTCTCATTTCTTCCATCTTCTTTTTCATGATTTTTGTATACTCAGCTCTTGTTACCTCTTTTCCTTTTGTTGGTTCTTTTATTTCAATTTTCTCAGACGGATTCATTGTTATTTCTGAGCATAGAATAGTCGTTCGTCCTTCATTAATTTCTAAAATTAAACCAGGTAATCCCCAATAATTTCCTGGACCATTACTAACGGGTATTTGTGGAGTATACCAAGCTGTAACTACAACTTCTTTTGGCAACTCTATTTCTTTAGTTATTTTTTGAGTTTTAGTAGAGTCTTTCTTTTTATCATCACCTCTTCTCCCACGCATATTCCTCCAATCTAAAGCATCAGTTTTCTTTATTAAACTTGCTTTAAAACAAGTGTAATTTCCTATTTGCTTAGTCTCACTTCCTAGTTTCCAATTAGGTTTTTCGACAGATTCTGTAATCAAAAACTTTTTTCCAAAAGACTCAGTAGATTCAAAAAATTTTCCTTCTTTGATGTTTTTATACTTAGTACCTCCTCCAAAACCACCAAATCGAAATCCTCTTCCAGCTCTTGGTGCTGCTAATTTTGCTTCTTCTTTATAAACAGATTCTTCTTTAGTAAAACTTAAAACATATGTTTTCTCTAACATGTTTTTCATTCTATCTTTAATCTGTTTTTTTCTTTCTTCAGACATTTGACGACCATTAAATCGATCCATATCAAATGTAGTTTTAGATTGATAGACTGCTTTTCCTTGAAAATTAGCTTGAGCAAATAGCGTGATTGAAAGACACAGAAATAACCCTGTAAATAACTGTTTCATAATTAAACCTTTATTTTTTTTATAAAAAAACTCTTGTTAATTGAAGTTAGACTTATAAAAAAGCTAAAGGTTTAATCTTATCCTTGAATTTCTATACTAAAAGAATTTCCGTCTTTACTTTTTCTTTTACTTCTAAAACGTTCCATCATTTCTTTTGAATGCTTATCCATAATTTCATCAAATTCTTCTTGATTAACTTTTTTTCCTTTTTTAGGAACTTTAATCTCAACTTTATCGGATGGATTCATAACAATTTCAGAACAAGCAATGGTTAATTTACCATCTTGGATTTCTAAAATTAAACCTGGTAATCCCCAAAATTCTCCTGGACCATTACTAACTGGAATTTGCGGTGTATACCAAGCTGTGGTAGTTACCGTTACTTTTTCTTTTTTCTCTTCTGGCTTGCCATCAGTTACACTCATGCTAGTTCTTGTCTCTTCTCTGCTTCTAGTAGCTTTATAGCAAGTGTAATTCCCTATATTTTTAGTTTCACTCGTCATCTCCCAACCATAGTCTTCTAGCTTATCTTTTATTAAAAAGCGCTTTCCACTAATTTCAGTCTTGTTTAAATACTCTTTATCTGATATATTTTTATACAAAACATCAGTTCCGCCACCGTTTCCAGCAATTACTACTTGAACACCTCCCATACTTGCTTGTGGTGCAGATAGTTTTTTATTCTGAGTATATACAGATTCTGATTTGTTAAAATTCAAAGTATATGTTTGTTGAAACTGTTTTTTTAATTGTTCTTGAATTTGTTTTTGCATCGCTGAATTCTCTCCATCTACTTTCATTTTAAAATCTACTTTTCTAAAAGTTTTATAAGTGGCTTTTCCTTGAAAATTTTGTGCTGAAACAATTACCGTAATACACAATGCAATTAATGTGAATATTTTTTTCATAATTAAATTATTTTGAATTTATCTATCACAAATATGCGATTGAGCATCTACTTTTAAAGTTAATGAGTGTTAACGACTGTTAAGCGGCTTTTTTATTAATGTTAACTACCTATATTTGAAGTATGAATACAAAAAAACACAATTGGATTCTTTATTTAATATCTGCAACTATAATAGCTACAGTTGCTATTCAGTTTTATTGGAACTATAAAAACTATGAACAAAATAAACAACGAGTTATCAATGAAATTCAAATTAGTTTAGATAATAGTATTGAAATTTATTATGCAGATTTATCAAAGCAAAACTTTTTTGCAATTGTTGAAGAAAGCACCACTAAACTAGATAATAAAAAGGATACCGTAAGTTTTCAAATCACTTCTCTTTCTCTTGATATTGATCATGTAAATCAAAAAAAAGAAGAATCTCTTTTAATTGACTCTATTTTTAAAAACGCAGAAAAAAGTTTTAAATTAAAGTATCATGATTCAGTTCCAAAAGAGTACTCAAATACAAGAAAGATTACTCAGTTTTCTAAAGATGGAAAAAGGGGAATCACTATGAATAGGTCAGGAGATATTTCTAAAGTGAAAGTTTTTAAAGGAAGGAAAGCTAATGATAGTTTAAAACTAATAAACAGTTTAAATACTATTTGGATTTCATTACAAAATGACACTATTAATTACAAAGAAGTTGATTCTATTTTTACCGAGGAACTAAAAAACAAAGGAATTACTGCCCGATATTCTTTTAAGCATTTTAAAAATGATTCATTGTTCTTTGACAATAGCGACAACAAACAAAAAGCCTTTTTAAAAGCTGAAGCAAAATCTACATACTTTAAACCTAACGAAAAATTTCTATTAAACTACAGTAACCCAACATATGAAGCTTTAAAAAGAAGTTCAACCGGTATTTTATTATCGCTTTTATTATCACTTGCTGTAATAACAAGTTTATTCTATTTATTAAAAATCATCAATAAACAAAAAGAGTTAGCAGAAATCAAAAACGATTTAATCAGTAATATTACTCACGAGTTCAAAACTCCAATTACCACAGTTTCTACAGCTATTGAAGCTATCGATAATTTTAATATGATCGATGATAAAGAGAAAACGAAAAAATACCTTTCTATCTCAACTATTCAGTTAAAAAAATTGCATCAGATGGTGGAGAAACTACTAGAAACTGCAACTCTTGATAGCGAGAAATTAATGCTAAAAAAAGAATCTGTAGATTTAATTGGCTTCGTAGATAAAATTGTGCAAAAACATCAATTAATTACACCTGAAAAAAAGATTCAATTTTCTACAAATATTTCTGAAATAACAACCGAAATAGATACTTTTCATTTTGAAAATTCTATTTCAAACTTAATTGATAATGCAATTAAATATGGAGGGGATAACATTCAGGTTAACATAAACGCTGTTCTTAATACCTTAGAAATTTCAGTTGCTGATAATGGGGTTGGAATAGACAAAAATCAACAAGAAAAAATATTTGATAAATTTTATAGAGTTCCAAAAGGAAATACTCACGATGTAAAAGGGTTTGGCATCGGTTTATATTACACTAAGAAAATAATTGAAAAACATAATGGTTTCATATCATTAACATCTATTCCAAAACAAACGGTTTTTAAAATTACATTGCCAAATGACTAAGAAAATAAAATTATTATTAGCCGAAGACGAACCAAGTTTAGGGCAAATTGTGAAAGAAAGCTTAGAAACAAGAAACTTCGAAGTATTTCATGCTGAGAATGGTGAAGAAGCCTTAGAGATTTATCAAAAAGAACAACCAGAAGTTTTAGTACTAGATGTAATGATGCCTAAAAAAGATGGATTTACGTTAGCTAAGGAAATTAGAGAAGAAAACAATGGCATACCTATCATTTTCTTAACAGCAAAATCTCAAACAAAAGATGTTTTAGAAGGTTTTAAACATGGAGGTAATGACTATTTAAAGAAGCCTTTTTCTATGGAAGAGTTAATTGTACGAATCCATGCTCTTTTAAATAGAATTAACTTAAAAAAAGATAATTCTAAAATAAATATTGGCGAGTTCAATTTTAACTACACTAAACAACTACTAACTCATAAAGAGCAATCGGAGCCATTAACTCATAGAGAATCTGAATTACTATTCCACCTTTCTCAAAAGAAAAATGAAATACTAGACAGAGCTTTTGTTTTAAAAAAATTGTGGGGAGATGATGATTTTTTTAATGCCAGAAGCATGGATGTATTTATTTCTAAACTTAGAAAAAAGCTAAAAAAAGATACAAATGTGCAAATAATCAATGTTCGAGGTTATGGTTATAAATTGATTTGTTAAAATCTTTTGTAATCCTTTTTTTTATGTAATTTTACGACTTCAAACTGGTACCACCAGAGATTTAAAATCACACGAAAACTATGCACGTAGCCATTGCCGGAAACATCGGAGCAGGAAAAACAACCTTAACTAAATTATTAGCAAAACATTATAATTGGGAACCTCATTTTGAGTCGGTTGATGAAAATCCGTATTTAGATGATTTTTATGGTGAAATGGAACGTTGGTCATTTAACCTACAAGTGTTTTTCTTAAACAGTCGTTTTCGTCAAGTTTTAGAACTAAGAAAATCTGGAAAAAAGATAATTCAAGATCGTACAATTTACGAAGATGCTCATATTTTCGCTCCCAACCTTCATGCAATGGGATTAATGACAAATAGAGATTTTAGCAATTATTCTTCTTTATTTGAATTAATGGAAAACTTAGTTACGCCACCAGATTTATTAATTTATTTACGCGCTGATATTTCTACGTTAGTAGGTCAAATTCACAAGCGTGGAAGAGAATACGAAAACTCAATTAGTATTGATTATTTAAGCAGACTAAACGAACGTTATGAAGCTTTCATTTCTCAATACACTAAAGGAAAATTATTAATTATTGATGTTGATAATTTAGACTTCGTTGAAAATCAAGAAGACTTAGGTTACATCATTGATAGAATTGATGCTCAGATAAACGGATTATTTTAACCCTCTCTTAAACTCGCTCAATAAAATAGCTGTAGCAGTAGCTACATTTAAACTTTCGGTTTGTTGAATATCTCCAAACCTGGGGATCGTTAATTTATGCTTTACAATTCCTGATATTTCTTTTGAAATTCCATTCGCTTCGTTACCCATTACTAAAACTGCTTTTTGAGGCAATGAAGATGTGTATACATTAGTTCCATTCATATCAGCAGTATAAACAGGTAAATCAGTCGTTTTTAAAAACTCAGGTAAATCAACATACGAAATATTAACCCTTGTTAATGACCCCATGGTTGATTGTACTACTTTTTGATTATAACAATCAACTGTATTCTTAGAACAAACCAACTGAGTTACGCCAAACCAATCGCATAAACGAATAATTGTTCCTAAATTACCTGGATCATTTACTTCATCTAAAGCAACAATAAATCCACTTACTTTTAATTTTTTTCTTTCTGGAATTTTAAATAACCCTAAAACTTTATTCGGATTTTTTAACGTGCTAATTTTTTTTAACTCATTATCTGAAACAACTGTGAAATCAACTTCCTTAGAAACACTAAAATCTTCATTTGTAGAAAAAACATGAAATGCTTCAATTGATGAATTTAATAATTCGTTTACAACTTTTATTCCTTCAGCTACAAATAAATTATGCTTCTCTCTATACTTTTTTCGCTGTAAACTTGTTATTAATTTCAGGTTGTTTTTAGATAAACTCATTAAATCTTTTTTAACACTTTAAAACCACTAAAAAATAGTATTTTTGGTATTTAAATACGAGGCGTAAAGTTAATGAAAAAACTTTCTTTTTTCTTTTTATTAGTAGTCTTATTCAGTTCTTGTAGCACAATAAAATACGTTAAAGAAAACGAGTTGTTGCTAGCAAAAAACACTGTTTTTGTAGATAGCACAAAAAACAATAGCGAAAACATTACTGAATTATTGATGCAACGTCCTAACGCCAAGGCTTTAGGCATGCCGCTTTCATTACATTTTTATAACCTTGGTAATCCTAACGGTCCGAAAACTCCAAGCCTATGGGGTAAAAAACATCCAAGAACATACAACTTTTTTAAAGATGTGTTTTCTGAAAAACAAAGTATTTCAGTCGCAAAAACATTTATAAGTTTTAATAATTGGTTTTTAAAAAGCGGACAAGCACCAATTATTATTGATGATAGAAAAACAAAACGAACAGTTAATAATTTAACTACTTATTTTCAAAACGAAGGGTACTTTAGAGCAAAAGTATCATCGAAAAAAGATACTATTAGCAATAAAAAAGGAACTATTTCTTACAATATATTAAAAGGAAACCCTTCGTTTTTAGATTCAATTAGCACTAGTATTTCTTCTACTGTATTAGATTCAATTTATCAAAAAGAAAAAGAAAAAAGCTTTTTAAAAACTAAAGATCAATATAAAGTTGGACGCTTTATTAATGAAGCTAACAGAATTGTTAAACTTTTCAGAAACAAAGGGGTTTATCATTTTAATGAAAACTATATTTCTTTTGAAATCGATACACTTAATAACTACGAAAAAACGAATGTAGATATTGAAATTTCTGATAGAGTGATTCCTTTTCAAATTCAAAAAATAAAAAAGGTTAATGTATATACCGATTATACATATAACAAAAAAGACGAAATTCATAACGATTCTGTTAATTACAAAGAGCTAAACTTTTTTGCTCATAATAAGTTAAAATATAATCCAAAATACTTATCGCAATCCGTTTTTATAAAACCTAATTCTGTATACAGTGACTCTTTAACCGACTTAACAAGAGTTCATTTAAGAGATTTGAAAAATTTTAAGTCAACTTCAATTAGATATAATGAAATTAGCAAGAATGAACTAGAGGCAAATATTTTTTTAACTCCAATTGAGAAATATACTTTAGGAATAGATACAGAGCTTTCACGTTCTAATATTCGAAATTTTGATGTCTCTTTAAAATTTTCATTAATCAACAGAAATACTTTTAAAGGTTCTGAAATATTCAAGCTCTCAACATTTGGTTCATATTTTAATTCAAATAACGGCCCTGGTTGGGAATTAGGAGGTGATATTTCAATGGAAGTTCCACGTTTTATGGCTCCTTTTGGTCTTCACAAGTTTGTACCTAAAAGTATGTTTCCTAAAACAAAATTTTATACTGGTTTAGGTATTCAAAAAAATATTGGTTTAGATAAACAAAATGTTTCTATAGGAGTTGATTACAAATGGAATTACAACAAAAAGAAATCAATTCAATTAGAATTATTAAACGCTCAATATATTAGAAATTTAAATGTTGATAATTATTTCAATGTATATTCTTCAGAGTATTCAAAAATATTGGATGTAGCAGCAGCTTATGACCCAAATTTTATGCTACCAAGTAACACTCCTGGTAATTCAACTGACATTTTACAGTTTATAAGAAGTGTATCTTTGAGTAGTAACTTTGCTACTTCAAACCCAACGGAGTACCAAGATAATCTTAACATACTCAACCGATATAATATTATTACTTCCGATTTTTTAATTCCTGAAATCGCTTATAGTTTTACCTACAACAACCAAGAAAACATTAAAGACCATAGTTTTTCTTTTTTTAAAATTAGACTTGCAAACTCTGGTAATATTATGGGAGTTTTATCGAAACAAGAAAGTTTAAGAGGCCAAAAAACTGTTTTACAAATACCTATTGCTCAATATTTCAAAACAGACATCGAGTATAAAAAATATTGGGATTTAGGAAGTAACACTATACTAGCTCACAGAACATTTTTAGGCGCGATTATTACTTATAACAAATCAGATGTACCTTTTTCTAGAAGTTATTTTGCTGGTGGATCAAACGACATTAGAGCTTGGAGAACTTACGATTTAGGCCCTGGTACAAGGCGACCTGGATTAGAATACAACATTGGTAGTTTAAAGTTCTTAACTAGTTTTGAATACCGTTTTGATGTACTAGGCGCTTTAAAAGGTGCTTTATTTACTGATGCTGGTAATATTTGGGACATCACAAATTCTATTTTCATTGATGATGCTGCGAAGTTTGATAGTGCCAAATCACTTACAGATATAGCAATTGGCTCAGGATTTGGACTTCGTTACGATTTTAAATTTTTAATTGCTAGATTAGATTTAGGTTTTAAAGTTCACGAGCCATATTTAACAGACAATCGATGGTTTAGAAACTTCAACTTCTCTAACTCTGTACTAAATATTGGTATTAACTACCCTTTTTAATTTATTTATAGCAATAACCTTATGGTTATTTTTAATATAAATAGATTGATTTTTTCTTACTTTTGACACACAATTGTAATACAACTAAAAACCATTTTTTAATGTCTCATAATATAAAACCTGGTGTTGCTACAGGAAAAGAAGTACAAGCAATATTTAATTTAGCAAAAGAAAAAGGCTTTGCTTTACCTGCTGTAAACGTTGTTGGATCAAATACTATTAATACGGTATTAGAAACTGCCAAAGAATTAAACTCTCCAGTTATTATTCAATTTTCAAATGGAGGAGCACAATTTAATGCAGGAAAAGGATTATCAAACGAAAATCAAAAATCTGCTATTGCTGGTGCAGTTGCTGGTGCTAAACACATCCATTTATTAGCTGAGGCATATGGAGTTCCTGTAATTCTTCATACCGATCATGCTGCTAAGAAATTATTACCTTGGATTGATGGTTTATTGGACGCTAGTGAGCAGTTTTATAAAGAAACTGGAAAATCACTTTACAGTTCTCACATGATTGATTTAAGTGAAGAACCTCTTGAAGAAAATATCGAGATTTGTAAAGAATACTTAGCTCGTATGAGTAAAATGGGAATGACTTTAGAAATTGAATTAGGAATTACAGGCGGTGAAGAAGATGGAGTTGATAATTCTGATGTTGATGTTTCAAAATTATATACACAACCAGAAGAGGTTGCTTATGCATACGAAGAGTTAATGAAAGTTTCTCCTCAGTTTACTATTGCTGCTGCTTTTGGTAATGTACATGGAGTATACAAACCTGGAAATGTAAAATTAACTCCAAAAATTTTAAAGAACTCTCAAGAATATATTTCAGAAAAATATAATGTTCCTCATAATACAATCGATTTTGTTTTCCATGGTGGATCTGGTTCTACATTAGAAGAAATTAGAGAATCTATCGGGTATGGAGTTATTAAAATGAATATTGATACTGATTTACAATATGCCTTTACAGAAGGTATTCGTGATTATATGGATGCTAAGAAAGATTATGTAGCTAGTCAAATTGGTAATCCTGAAGGAGATGATGTTCCTAATAAAAAATATTACGATCCACGTAAATGGTTACGCGAAGGTGAGCAAACATTTAAAACTCGTTTAAAGAAAGCTTTTGAAGATTTAAATAACGTAGACACGTTATAAAAACCTCACAATTAACAACCTAAAGCATCTAGATTTCTCTAGGTGCTTTTTTTATGCCTCAAAAAAGTAAAGTTCATAAAAATCTTTTACATTTGTAGCCGACTCTTTTTTCATTATATTTAGAGTTAATTACAAACAAACAACAAAACATAAACTAACTATGGCTTGGTTTAAGCGTAAAGACAAAGGGATTCAAACCCCAACCGAAGAAAAGAAAGACACTCCTAAAGGCTTGTGGTATAAAACCCCAAGTGGAAAAATAATTGATACAGACGAATTAAAAAAGAATTTATACGTAAGTCCAGAAGACGGATATCACGTACGTATAGGTAGTAATGAATATTTTGAATTATTTTTTGATGATAATAAATTCGAAGAATTAAATTCAAAATTAACTGCCAAAGATCCTTTAAAGTTCGAGGATACTAAAAAATATCCAGATCGTTTAAAAGCTGCACAAAAGAAAACAGGATTAAAAGATGCTGTTCGTACTGCTGTTGGTAAATCTCAAGGAAAAGATATTGTTATCGCTTCTATGGATTTTGCTTTTATCGGAGGATCAATGGGCTCTGTAGTAGGAGAAAAAATAGCAAGAGCTATTGATTATGCGATTCAACATCAATTACCATTTTTAATGATTTCTAAATCAGGTGGTGCTCGTATGATGGAAGCTTCATTATCATTAATGCAGTTAGTAAAAACATCTGCAAAATTAGCGCAGTTAGCTGACGCTAAAATCCCATACATTTCATTATGTACTGATCCAACAACTGGAGGAACAACTGCTTCATTTGCAATGTTAGGTGATATTAATATTGCTGAACCAAATGCATTAATTGCTTTTGCTGGTCCTCGTGTTGTTAAAGATACAACTGGTAAAGAATTACCAGAAGGTTTCCAACGTTCTGAGTTTGTTTTAGAACACGGATTCTTAGATGGTATTTACGAACGTAAAAACTTAAAAAAACAAGTAAACTTATACATTGATTTAATTCAAAATCAACCTGTAAGAGCATAAAACTTAAAACCAGCAAATTGCTGGTTTTTTTATGCATTCTTCTTTTTACCAATCTAAAAAATAATTGTACATTTGCTGCTTCAATGTAAAAGCATTGTGTACATTAAAATCATTTAAACAATATTGGTATGTATTTAACTAAAGAAGTAAAAGAAGAAATCTTCGCTAAACACGGTAAAGGAGCGAACGATACTGGTTCTGCAGAAGGTCAAATCGCGTTATTCACGCACAGAATTAACCATTTAACTGAGCACTTAAAGCAAAATCGTAAAGATTACAACACTGAGCGTTCATTAGTAATGATGGTAGGTAAGCGTAGAAGCTTGTTAGATTACTTAAAGAAAAAAGAAATCAACAGATATCGTGCGATTATTAAAGAATTAGGAATTAGAAAATAATTTCTTTCAAAAAGAGGCTCTATAAACGTGCCTCTTTTTTATTTTACAAAGAATTCATTTCTGACTAACAAACAGAAATTTATATAAAAATTCCAAAATTGCCAACAACAATTTTGGTTTTCCATTGGAGACACAACAACACAACAACAACAAACAAGTTAAAATTTAGAATTAAAATTTATGATTCCAAAAGTATTTAAAGAGGTCATAGACCTTGGAGATGGAAGAACCATCTCGTTAGAAACCGGTAAATTAGCAAAGCAAGCACACGGTTCGGTTGTTGTTCAGATGGGAAAGGCAATGTTGTTATGTACAGTTGTATCTAACTACAAACAATCTGATGTAGATTTTTTACCATTAACAGTAGATTATAGAGAAAAATTTGCTGCTGCAGGAAAATATCCTGGAGGATTCTTTAAAAGAGAAGCAAGACCAAGTGATGGAGAAGTATTAACAATGCGTTTAGTAGACCGCGTTTTACGTCCATTATTTCCAAAAGATTATCACGCAGAAACTCAGGTGATGATTCAATTAATGTCTCATGATGATGATGTTATGCCAGATGCATTAGCAGGTTTAGCAGCTTCAACTGTGATTCAATTATCTGATATTCCTTTCGAAACTCCTATTTCAGAAGTACGTGTTGCACGTATAAATGGAGAATTCGTAATCAACCCAAATAGAACTCAATTAGCAGATGCTGATTTAGACATGATGATTGGTGCTTCTGCAGATTCAGTAATGATGGTAGAAGGAGAAATGGATGAAGTTTCTGAAGAAGAGATGGCAGATGCAATTAAATTTGCACACGAGGCTATTAAAGTACAATGTGCTGCGCAAGTTCGCTTAGCAGAGGCTGTTGGAAAGAAAGAAACTCGTGAATACGAACCAGAAAGAGAAGATGAAGATTTAGCAAAAAGAATTCATGATGCTGCTTATCAAAAGTGTTATGATATCGCTAAACAAGGAACTTCTAAAAAAGAACGTTCTACTGCTTTTGCAGAAGTAAAAGAAGAAATCGTTGCTTCATTTACTGAAGAAGAAATTGCTGATTTTGGTGGTTTAATTGGAAAATATTTCAACAAAGCTCAAAAAACTGCTGTTCGTGAATTAACATTAGCAGAAGGTTTACGTTTAGACGGGCGTAAAACTACAGATATTAGACCAATTTGGTGTGAGGTAGATTACTTACCATCAACACATGGTTCGTCAATCTTTACTCGTGGAGAAACTCAAGCATTAGCAACAGTTACTTTAGGAACTTCAAGAGAGGCAAATCAAATAGATATGCCAACATATTCTGGCGAAGAAACTTTCTACTTACATTATAACTTCCCTCCTTTTTGTACAGGTGAAGCTAGACCGTTAAGAGGAACATCTCGTAGAGAAGTTGGTCACGGTAACTTAGCACAACGTGCTTTAAAAGGAATGATTCCTGATGATTGTCCTTACACGGTAAGAGTTGTATCTGAAGTTTTAGAATCTAACGGTTCTTCTTCTATGGCTACAGTTTGTTCTGGTACAATGGCATTAATGGATGCTGGGGTTCAATTAAAAAAGCCTGTTTCTGGTATTGCTATGGGATTAATTTCTGATGGTGATCGTTATGCAGTTTTATCTGATATTTTAGGTGATGAAGATCACTTAGGAGATATGGACTTTAAAGTAACAGGAACTGCTGATGGTATTACTGCTTGTCAGATGGATATTAAAGTAAAAGGATTATCATACGAGATTTTAGTAAATGCTTTAAAGCAAGCTCGTGATGGTCGTTTACATATCTTAGAAAAGTTAACAGATACTATTGAAACTCCTAATGCTGAAGTAAAAGCTCACGCTCCAAAAATGATTAACCGTAGAATTCCTAACGAATTAATCGGTGCATTTATTGGTCCTGGAGGTAAACATATCCAAGAATTACAGAAAGAAACAGAAACTACAATTGTAATTACTGAAGATCCTGTAACTGAAGAAGGAATCATTGAGATTTTAGGAACAAATCCTGAAGGAATTGAAGCTGTAATTTCACGTATCGAATCTATGATGTTTAAGCCACAAGTTGGTAGCGCTTATGAAGTGAAAGTAATTAAAATGTTAGATTTTGGTGCTGTAGTAGAATACATGGAAGCTCCAGGAAACGAAGTTTTATTACACGTTAGCGAATTAGCTTGGGAACGTACAGAAAACGTTTCAGATGTAGTTAAAATGGGAGATGTATTTGATGTAAAATACTTCGGATTAGATCCTAGAACTCGTAAAGAAAAAGTTTCTCGTAAAGCTTTACTACCTAAACCAGAAGGTTATGTAGCTAGACCACCTAGAGACAACAAAAACGGTAGAGATAATAATAGAGGAAGAGATAATCGCGGACGTGACAATCGTCGTGACGATAGAAAACCTAGACAAGAAAAGAAAGAATCATAAAAATTCTTTTTTATAATAATTCAAAAAGGCAACCATAAATGGTTGCCTTTTTTTTGATTAAAATTCTAGTGTTAACATCATTCTTTTTCACGAAAGAAATAAACCTTAATCTTTTTAACTAATTTTTCATATATAAAACAGCTAATGATTGCTAAACCCTACTAAAAAAAAGAAAAAGGTTGCTATAAATAGCAACCTTTTAAGAGTCATCCTTTTTGATCATTCCCCAATAATCTTAAAAAATCTTTACTCTGCGTAAGAAATTCTATATAGAAACAAGTAATTTAAAAATCACCCTACCTTTTATTTTAAATTTTTTAAAAATAAAAATCTTATTTACTCCTAAAGTTATTCAAGTTTTATTTTTCTTTGCAATCTACAGATGAAAATACAACGAATTACATACTTATCATTAGGCACAAATCAAGGTAACAAGTTAGAAAACCTACAAGAAGCTATTAATTTAGTTGCTGAGAAAATAGGTTCAATACAAAAAGTAGCTTCTATTTATGAAACTTCATCTTGGGGTTTTGATAGCAATGACTTTTATAACACTTGCATTAAAGTTTCTACATATCTACCACCTGAGAATTTAATAAAAACTATACTTTCTATTGAAGATGAACTTGGTAGAGTTAGAGAGGATAAAGAAGGTTATTCTGATAGACTTATTGATATTGACATCTTATTGTTTGACGATGAAATTATATTTTCTAAAAACTTAATTGTTCCCCACCCTAGAATGCTAGAGCGTAAATTCGCATTAACTCCTCTGGTAGAAATTGCTAGAAACACAATTCATCCGATAGAAAAAAAGCATTTATATATCTGTTTAGAAAACTGTTCAGATACTTCGGAAATTACAGTTATTGAAGAAAAACTAAAAAGACCGATTCCGATTACTGAAAAGTACAACTACATCGCTATTGAAGGAAATATTGGAGCCGGAAAAACATCGTTAGCGAATATGATGTCTGATGAGTTTAATGCTAAAATTGTATTAGAACGCTTTGCTGATAATCCTTTTTTACCAAAGTTTTATGACGACAACGAGCGTTACGCTTTTCCGTTAGAAATGAGTTTCTTGGCTGATCGCTATCAACAATTAACAGATGATTTAGCGCAATTTGATTTATTTAAAAACTTTATTGTTTCTGATTACTATATTTTTAAATCATTAATTTTTGCTCAGGTAACTTTACAAGCAGACGAATACAAGCTATATCGTAAGATGTTTGATTTAATGTATAAAGAAATTACAAAGCCTGATTTGTATGTATACCTATATCAAAATACCGATAGATTATTACAGAACATAAAAAAGCGTGGGCGAGACTACGAGCAAAATATTGAAGCTAGTTACTTACAAAAAATTCATGATGGGTATAGTAACTTCATTAAAACCCAACCTGATTTAAATATTTTAATCATTGATGTTTCTGAACTTGATTTTGTAAACAGACCAGAAGATTATCAATTTATAATTAATAAAATAAAAAATCATCCTAAATAAAAAAGAGCAGCTTCAAAGCTGCTCTTTTTTATTTCTTTACTAAAGAACTTTCTCGTAAATATTTTAATTCATCGTCAATCAAAATCACTCTTTTATTTCTATAATAATAAACAGAGTCTGACCCTTTATTTTTAATAATTGAATCTCCAATTTTCAGTCTATCATAGATACTAGGTAAGACACTTCTTTCGTAATTAGAATTTAATGTTATAATTCTAGGAGTTCTATGAGTTGGCTCTCCGAATAATTTATCTATTTTCTTACTTATAATAATTCCTGAATATGAAACTTCTTTAGCTTGAAAATAAATTCTCTTTTTATATTTTAAAGAATCTGTTTTATAGGATAAAGCAATTACAGTAATTATTAAAATAGGCATTAAAACTACCCATAATTTTTTTTCAATAATTTTATCTTGCTTTTCTACTTCTTCTTCAGAATACATTATTTTTTTACTAATTCTAGTTTCTCTGCAAAATAATCACAAAAATCGCGCATTGTTGCACTCATTTTTTCATCATTTGTTGCTCTTTGAAAAGAACCAGCCATTGATACTAATGTTTGATGAAAGAATTGTTTCATCTCATCAACCGGCATATCTTTTGTCCATAGATCCATACGTAATGTATCTTTCTTTTTATGGTCCCAAACTGATAACATTATTGCTTTAGAAGCTTCGTCTTTAATTCCACCATCTTCAGCATTCCAAGAAATTTCTTCAGGAATTTTATTTTCGTCTAATCCTACAGTAAATGTAATTTTTGATGTATGCTCTACCGCCATTATTTTTTGGGTTTATATCTTGATTTTTTGAAGATTTCCTCTTCGCTTGTTCGTAATAATTCGTGCAAAGATACATCATTCTTTTGCATATACGAACGTACAATTTGCCATCCAACCCACTCACCAATTCGTCCAGGAGATTGATTATCTTGATCTAAATAAAATTTTGAAAAAGGAGCGATATCTAAAAACCGTTTATCTAACTCTTTATTGGTGCTATACAAATAATCTTTACTTATAAAGTGTTTCCAAATTTGCTCTTCATTATCTTTTGCCCAATTAAATTTAACGTCAGAAAATCCTATTTTTTCTTTATCAGACACAGTAGGCAAATAAGCATCTAACACATACATCTTTTTGCCTTTATAAATCATTTTATCAATAAAACTTCTTGCTATACTAGGTATAACTTGAGTATTAACAATTGTTTTAGCAACATCTACAACAATGTGTTCTTTCTCATTATTCTGTTTAACATATGCTGGGTAATCATTATAAAATTCGTGTTTCTTACCTAAATATGCATCTAAAGAAATCAACAGTAAACTATCAGCATATACAATTCTATTATCATAATCAATATTTGTTAGCATTGTTATTACTCTAGGATTTTTAAACTTTGGATTGTAATATTTTATATGTTTAAAAAGTGAATTAATTTCTGATGCTAAAACACTAACATCTTTGTATACTTTTTGAGTTTCGTTAAATAACTCACGTTCATCTTTATTATTTATCTTATTAATCCAAACACTATCTGGTTGGTTTGGAAATAAAACAGGATATTTCTTTTTAACTTTCTCTAGACCTTCTTCTGATGTTGTATAAAAATCAACGTCGAACCTATCAATATTTACATCAGACTGAATACTAGATACATCAACTTTTAAAGCAGATTCTTTTTCATTTTTACAAGAAACTAATACGGAAACTAAAACACAAAGTGCTAAAATTTTTCTCATGAACTTTAGTATATTTACATTCAAAATTACAACGTCGAAATTACTAAAATAGTTTATATCAATTAGATATTAACACCTATAAATCTTACTAATTATGAATACTCCTAAAGTTGCAGAACACATTGTACAATGGTTAAAAGACTATGCTATGAATGCTAAAGTAAATGGTTTTGTGGTAGGTGTTTCTGGTGGAATTGATAGTGCTGTCACTTCAACACTATGTGCTAAAACTGGCTTACCTACTTTATGTGTTGAATTACCAATTCATCAGGCAGCTAGTCAAGTAAACAGAGCCAATGAACATATTAAACAATTAAGAGAGCGATTTAGTAATGTGAGTGAAGTAGAGGTAAATTTAACTTCAACTTTCGAAGATTTTAAAAATGTAGTTCCAGAAGTGGAAGACTCACCTAAGACTGCTTTAGCATTAGCAAACACAAGAGCTCGTTTACGAATGACTACCCTATATTATTTTGCTGGATTACAAGGCTTATTAGTAGCCGGTACTGGAAATAAAGTAGAGGATTTTGGAGTTGGTTTTTATACTAAATACGGTGATGGTGGTGTTGATTTAAGTCCTATTGCAGATTTAGTAAAATCCGAAGTATTTGCTCTTGGTGAGTATTTAGAAGTTCCAAAATCCATCCAAAAAGCACAACCAACTGATGGTTTATTTGGTGATAGTAGAACTGATGAAGATCAAATAGGTGCTTCTTATGATGAGCTAGAGTGGGCTATGGTTATGCAAGACCAAGGAAAATCTAATGATGATTTTTCTGGTAGAGAACTAGATGTATTTAAAATATACTCACATCTTAACCGAATTAATCAGCATAAAATGAATCCAATTCCTGTTTGTGAAATTCCTGGTGAGTTAAAGTAAATTAACAGACATCATTTGTCTCTTAATTTTCTGGTAAGCACGCTTCTTATGTCCGTTTGTAATATTAATAGGTAGCAATATAAGTAGCCTAAATAGCTCTAAGATTTGTAGCATTTTTTTCATAACTCACTGTTTTTCTTTCTTTTTCGGACACCTAAGTTACAAAAAAGTCACGAGATATATGAAAAACTATTAGTTATTTTACAATTCAATAATATTAAATCACTCGATTTAACTTTTCGAAAAGCCTGGTTTTCAACCCTGTATAATTGGTAATCTCTTCTAAATCTAAATCAGCATTTTTATCTTGAACAGCTTTTAAAATTTCTTTTATTTTCTCTTCAATCAATACTCTTCGAAGGTTTAAAACTGCATCAGAAACTAATTTTGGAAGTATCTTATTAGTCTCAGTAACAAAAACCTCTTTTCTCTCCCAATCACTTAACGAATATTTTTCTTCATCCATTAAAATATTGGTTACTAAGTTAGAAATACTTTGATTTTCGTGCATTATTAATTGATCGATAGAAATCTTTTCTTCTTGATTTAATTGATGGATTAACTCGTAATAAGTCAATTTAAAAACCTCATCTGTAAATTCAATTTCATCTTCTTGTAAGTTTAAATACAGCTCATTGGAAACTGTATTTTGATACTCTTCTTTCTCCATTACTGGTCTCCCTTTTTCATCTACACCATCTACCCAATTTACAAAATCTACTACCTCATTACCATACAATAATAATATTCGTATAATTTCTTTTTCAAGAATGTTTAATTGATCTATCTTTTGATGTCTCTTACCACCTCCTTTTACAGGCATCATTCCCGCTTGTTCCTGAAAATATTCTGGCGGTGGTTGATTAGGGTCTTGTGATGAGCTACTTTTTTTAGAATTCGACTTACTTAAGCCTTTACTAATTAATTGAGCAAGCTCGCTAAATAAAACACGTTCGGAAATATCCATAATACGTGCACACTCTTGCACATATACTTCTCGTTGAATTCCATCTGGTATTTTAGATATACTCGTAACTATATCACGAATTAAACCTGCTTTTTTAACAGGGTCATTCGCTGCATCTTTCATTAATAAAGACACTTTAAACTCAATAAAATCTTGCGCTTTATCTTCTAAATACTGTTTTAATTCTGCACTAGAATGTGATTTTGCAAAACTATCCGGATCTTCACCCTCGGGAAAAGAAACTACTTTCACGTTCATTCCTTGCTCAAGAATTAAATCAATCCCTCGAATTGAGGCTCTAATTCCTGCAGCATCACCATCAAATAAAACAGTAATATTTTTAGTTAACCGATTTACCAAACGAATTTGATCGGAAGTTAATGCGGTACCAGAAGAAGCAACCACATTTTCTACACCAGATTGATAAAACGAAATAACATCAGTATATCCTTCAACTAAAAAACAATTGTCTTGTTTCGCAATTTCCTTTTTCGCGTGATAAATTCCGTATAAAATTTTACTCTTATGGTAAATATCACTCTCAGGAGAATTTAAATATTTGGCTGCTTTTTTATCGTTTGTAAGAATTCTACCTCCAAAACCTAAAATACGCCCAGACATACTATGTATCGGAAACATAACACGTCCCTTAAAACGATCGAACTTTCTAATTTTTGGACCGCCTTCTTTTACAATGGTTAAACCTGTAGATTTCAAGTACTTTAAATCGTATCCTTTATCTAAAGCTGCATTGGTAAAATTATCCCATTCGTCTTTACAATATCCTAAATCGAATTTTTCTATAACCTCTTCACGAAATCCTCTTTCTTTAAAATATGACAAACCAATAGCTCTTCCATTCTGAGAATTCATCAACACATCATGAAAATAATCTTTCGCAAATTTAGAAACCAAGAACATACTTTCTCGCTCGTTCATCTGTTGCTTTTGCTCGTCAGACTGTTCGGTTTCCTCTATCTCAATATTGTATTTTTTTGCTAGCCACTTTATAGCTTCTGGATAGGTATAATGTTCATGTTCCATTAAAAATGAAACTGCATTTCCCCCTTTCCCTGTACTAAAATCTTTCCATATTTGCTTTACGGGAGACACCATAAAAGACGGAGTTCTTTCATCTGTAAACGGACTCAATCCTTTAAAACTACTTCCTGATTTTTTGAGCTGTACAAACTCACCTATCACCTCTTCTACTCGTGCAGCTTCAAAAACTCTCTCTATGGTTTGTTGGGTTATCATAATTCTTAAAATACAACTAACAAATATACTAGTTTTAGCTATTCTCTCCTTAAAAAGCGAAGTCTTAACATATTTAATTTGTTAAAAACATATAAATATATACTTTTGGCACAAATTCCCCTATTATGAAAATATTTATATCCCTTTGTTTTACACTACTTTTTGCTGTTAATATAAATAGTCAAGAAACCATTACTATTCCTGATATCGGCTTAGAAGAATGTTTGATTGATTTAGGTATTGATTCTAACGGTCTAAACGGAAGTATTTTAGTAAGTGATGCTAAATATGTGGTTAACTTAAATATAAACGACCCGATTACCAACAAACTGCTTCCAAATGTACATTCGAAAGTTAAAGATTTAACTGGACTTGAACATTTTCCAAACTTAAAAAGGATAGATTGCTACGGAAATAATATCACCAAAATTGATTTATCTAAAAGTACATCTATTACTTTTTTGAATTGTAGTGACAATAAAATTGAATCTTTAGACCTTAGTAATAATAAGGAATTAAACTACGTAAGTTGTGATAGTAACAAATTGCATACTTTAATTTTAGGAGATAACCCTAATCTTGAAAGTTTGTATTGTAGTTCAAACAAGCTAACCTCTTTAAACGTAGAAGGTTGTTCAAATCTTGAAAGTTTTGATACTACCGGAAATAAATTAAATACAATTATTGTTAGTAACGAACAACTTTCGAATACTCCTGAAGGATGGTATAAAGACGTAAGTACTAAATACAGTAATACTTTATCATCAGACAATTCAAGCACTAACAATAATCCTACTGTACAAGAAATAAAAAAAGAAACAACTCCTGCTACACAACAAACTATAGTTGCTCAATCTACTCCTGTAACAAACAATCAATCAAATGACTCTGCTGCTAATTATTTTCAAAAGTTTCAACTTTCTGTTATTACTGAATATGATAAATCAGTTTTAAATGCTGCTCATTTACAAAGTAAAAAAGAGGAGTTACAAAAGAAATACAATTTAAATCCTGACCAACTAAACAAATGGATTGCCAAATACTCTAATTTAAAAGTAAATAATAGAGACGCTAATACAGTACCCCCTGCAAGAAACACAGCAACTTTCTTATTGAAATTTAAAAAATCCGCAGTAGAAGAGTATGAGGAATTAGTTTTAAATTCAGCTCATTTACAAAGTAAAAAAGAAATAATTCAGAAAAAATATAATTTAAAACCTGAAGATTTTACAAAATGGATAAATTCTTTTGGGAATCATTCTTTAAAAGCTAAAACAAATAACTCTGCAGAAACCACAAAAAGTTTCTATGATAAATTTAAAAAATCTGTGGTTGAAGAATATGAGTTTTTAGTTTTAAACGCCACCTATATACAGAATAAGAAAAGAGAAATACAGCAAAAATATAACCTAACTGCTACTCAACTTAATGAATGGGTAAAAAAACATAGTAAAGTAAAAACTTTATAAGAACTATTTTATGACAATAAAAAAAGACCACATTTTAATAAAAATGTGGTCTTTTAATTTTATACTCTTTTAAAGTTTTAAGAAGCCGCTCTTAATTTCTTTAAAGCTGACTTTGTTAATTTAGCTTCAGCATATTCTTTAGTTACCTTAAATTCCTTTTCATCAGAACTAGGCATATCGAACATTGCATCTGTTAAAATAGCTTCGCATAATGATCTTAATCCACGAGCTCCTAACTTATATTCTACTGCTTTCTCTACAATGTATAGCAATGCTTCTTCTGTCATAAAAAATTCAACATCATCCATTGCAAACAATTTTGTATACTGTTTAATGATTGAATTCTTAGGCTCCGTTAAAATTGCTCTTAATGTTTTAGCGTCTAACGGGTTCATATAACTTAACACTGGTAAACGCCCAATAATTTCAGGAATTAAACCAAAAGATTTTAAATCAGAAGGAATAATGTACTGTAATAAGTTATCCTCATCAATTTTATCTTCATCTATCGATGCACTATATCCAACAGCTTGCATATTTAAACGCTTACTGATAATTCTATCAATACCAGAAAAAGCTCCTCCTGCAATGAATAAAATATCTTTAGTATCAACTTCAATAAATTTTTGATCTGGATGCTTTCTTCCTCCTTTAGGAGCTACATTTACCACCGTACCTTCTAATAACTTTAATAAAGCCTGCTGAACACCTTCTCCCGATACATCTCGTGTAATTGATGGGTTATCACCTTTACGAGCTATCTTATCAATCTCATCAATAAAAATGATTCCTTGTTGCGCTTTTTCAACATCATAATCGGCTGCTTGTAATAAACGGCTTAAAATACTTTCAACATCTTCACCTACATAACCAGCCTGAGTTAATACTGTTGCATCAACTATAGAAAATGGAACATTTAACATTTTCGCAATTGTACGCGCTACCAATGTTTTTCCTGTACCTGTTTCTCCTACTAAAACAATATTCGATTTTTCAATCTCAACCTCATCAGCATCGTCTTTAGATTGCAATAACCTTTTATAGTGATTATACACTGCAACAGACATTGCTTTCTTAGTTGGATCTTGCCCTATGATGTATTGATCTAAAAAACCTTTAATTTCTCTAGGCTTTTTTAAGGTTAAGTCTTTAGACAACCCACCTGTTTTAGCTTCAGCTATTTCTTCTTCAACAATTCCATGAGCTTGCTCAATACATTTATCGCAAATGTGCGCATCCATACCAGCGATTAATAAATCGGTTTCTGGTTTTTTACGCCCACAAAAGGAACATTGTAAGTTTTCTTCTTTCGACATCTTATCAGCTTATTACCAATAGCATTTACTATTAGTTGTTAATCTATTTTCTAGTTAAAATTTCATCTACCATTCCGTAGGTTTTTGCCTCGTCAGCTTTCATCCAATAATCTCTATCAGAATCTTCTTGTACTTTTTCAAAAGATTGCCCAGAATGTTCTGAAATAATATTATATAATTCAGTTTTTAATTTTCCGATTTCTTTCACAGTAATTTCCATATCAGAAGCTTGTCCTTGTGCCCCTCCCATTGGTTGATGAATCATAATACGTGAATGTGGCAAAGCAGAACGTTTTCCTTTTGCTCCTGCACACATTAAAACTGCTCCCATAGAAGCTGCCATACCTGTACAAATTGTAGCTACATCTGGCTTAATAAATTGCATCGTATCGTAAATACCTAAACCTGCATATACTCCACCTCCTGGTGAGTTGATATAGATTGAAATATCTTTACTCGCATCTATACTTTCTAAAAATAATAACTGAGCTTGAATTACATTAGCCACCTGATCGTTAACACCAGTACCTAAAAAAATAATTCTATCCATCATTAAACGAGAAAAAACATCCATTTGAGTAATGTTCATCTGACGTTCTTCCATAATATATGGCGTTAAACTACTTGTTATTTTGCCTAAATATGTACTATTTATTCCTTGGTGCTTAGTTGCGTATTTTTCGAATTCTTTTCCGTAATCCATTCTAAAAATGTTTTTGGGTTATAAGATGTAAATATAAGAACTATTAAGTTAATATTTTGTTACAGTATAAGGCTAAAAAAACCTGAATTCTCATTCAGGTTTTTAATATTAAATCAGTTAAAAACTGTTATTTATATACTTCTTTAATGAAATCTTCGTAAGAAACTTCTTTCGAATCAAAACTCATATTCTCTTTATAAAAAGCTAATAATTTTTGAGAAATTAATTGTGCTTGTAACTTTTGAGCTTCATCTTGATTTTGTAAGATTCTACCAGCAATATCATCTAACTCTTTTTCTTCTGGATTCATGTTACCAAACTGAGCCATTTGCGAACGGATAAATCCTTTTGCATAGTCTACTAATTCAGCATAGTCTAATTTGATATCGTTATCTTTCATAATCTTTCCTTCGATTAATTGGTAACGCAATCCTTTTTCAGACTTTTCGTATTCTGCAGCTGCCTCTTCAGTAGTTAATTGCTTTTCACCAGCAGTTTGCAACCACTTTTGTAAAAATTCTGAAGGTAAATCAAACTTTGTATTATCAACTAAGTTCTCAGTAATTGCATTTAATAATTGCTGATCTGCTTGTTGTTGAAATTGCTTTTCAGCATCTTCTTTAATTTTATCTTTTAATTCTGTTACAGTACTTACACTTCCATCAGCAAATAACTTGTCAAATAATTCTTTATCTAACTCAGCTGGTTCAGTTTCAGTAATTTCTTCGATCGTTAAAGTTACAGGAACATCTAACCCATGAACAGCATCATGATCTACACCTAAAGCTCCTTGTAATTTATGCTCATCTTCAAATAAGTTTTTAGTTTTTAATTCTAAAACATCTCCTACTTTAGCACCAACAAACTTTTTTAAGTTTGTTTTTCCTTTAATATCTTTTACAGAAATTGTAGATTTCTTGTTGATTTCTTCTGCTTCGTTTACGAATGTACCTGTAATGTTTGCTTCTTCAGTAGCTGCATCTTTAGTTAACATTTTACCGTAACGAGTTTGGATGTTCTCAACCTCTTTTTCTAATAATTCATCAGTAGCAACAATGTTGTACTGCATTACTTTTTTCTTAGGCTTTAAGTTTACATCGAACTCAGGAGCTAATCCTAATTCGAACTCAAAAGAAAATTTATCAGCATCCCAGTTAAAATCGTCTTGTACTCTTGGTAACGGATTACCTAAAATATCTAACTTTTCTTCAACTAAGTACTTATTTAACGATTCTTGTAAAAGCTTGTTTACTTCATCAATCATTATTGATTTTCCGTATTGCTTCTTAACCATTCCCATTGGTACTTGACCTTTTCTAAATCCTGGGATGTTCGCTGTTTTACGGTAATCGTTTAATACTTTAGTTACTTTATCTTGATAATCTTCAGCAACGATATCAACTTTTACAACTGCGTTTAACGCATCTACGTTTTCTTTTGTAATATTCATCTTAAAATCTGTTTCTTTAAAATCGGGTGCAAAATTAGTTAATTTTTACTATTCTGCAAAAGGTTTAACTCTTTCGTTTTCAGTTATTTTTTCTCTTCTTTTAATAGCGAAAATAGGAATGACCTAAATATGGATAATAACACACTAAATAATAGCGCTGTAAAAAATCCGCTCACTGCAAATCCTGCAACCAACTTACCTGCCAATAATATAATTATAGCATTAATTACAAACAGGAATAAACCTAATGTTACAATGGTTGCTGGCAACGTAAAAAACACTAATAACGGACGCACAAACATATTTAACAACGATATGGTTATCGCTACTAAAACTGCAGTTACATAATTTGTTACTAATACTCCTGGAATTATATGAGCCAATACCATAACTGCTACAGCGGTTAATAGTATTTTTAAAAATATTTTCATGTATTTGTTTTTTTACAAATACTAAAGCGATAACCATACCAAATGAGAAACACTGAAATTTTGGCAGATTTTAACTAAGTAAACATATACAATATGTAACAAAAAATATTTTTCAACTACTTATAGATAAACCTCAAACAAAATGAGATATCAACTAAAAAAAGGGAAACTTAAAGAATTAGGCTATAAATTAACCTTTCTATTTTCAATAATAATTTTAATTGATTTCTTTTACCCTGGAACACCGTACAACGAAACAATTATTGATATAAAAAGAGAAAAGCAGCAATATTATAATGCAGGTGGAAACTCACATAGTTCTTATAGAATATTTACCCACAAGCACAACTTTACAACAACCACCAACTTTGCAAAAAGTGTAAAAAAAAATCAAACCATTAGCTATGTTATTTCTCCTATATTTCAAGAAGTAAATAGCCATTTCACTAACAAATCCAACAAAAACCTACACTCATTACGATTGTTCTCTGGATTAATTATGCCAGCATTTATAATATTAATTATTTTAGGAAGTCAAAAATTCAAATGGAAAATAGAAAACCTAATTTTCATTCTTCAAATATTACTAATAGGAAATCTGTTTTTTTTAATGAACTAATTTCATAAAACTAAAAACCCTACCAAAGTCTCATAAAAATCTTTAGGATTTTCAGCATGTAGCCAATGCCCTGCATTGACTATTGTTTTTATTGTAGAATTTGGGAAGTGTGCATTGATAATTGGCTCTTCATCTTTAGAAATATACCCTGAGTTCTCACCTTTTAAAAATAAAGTTCCACCTCCAAAAACTGTAAACGATGGTAGCGCAACGCCAACTTCGTTGTTGTTTTCAGTTAAAGAGTTTAAATTAAAACGATATCCTAACTCATCTTTAGTTTTACGATACACACTCTTTAATAAAAACTGTCGCACACCAACTTCAGGAATTAGCTCAGACAACTTTTCATCAATCAATTTTCTTGAATTTTGCACAGTAAAATCAACCGAATTTAATGCATCTAAAATATCGTGATGATGTGGAGGATACATTCTTGGTGAAATATCAGCAACTATTAATTTATTTACCAATTCAGGGTATTCCACAGCGAATAGCATTACTGTCTTCCCTCCCATTGAATGCCCTAATAAATCAACTCTTTCTAAACTATGATATTGTATATAATTATATAAATCTTCAACCAACAACTCGTAGTTAAACTCATCAGAATGAAAACTACGCCCATGATTACGTTGATCTATCAAATGCACTTGAAAACCATCTTCAGCAAGCTTGTTGGCATGAGATTTCCAATTATCTCCCATACCAAAATAACCATGAAGAATTAACAAAGGCTTACCCTCTCCTACTATTCTAGAATGCAATATTTCCATATTACTGTAGTCGATGTAAATACATATTCACTACATTCTCTAATCCTAAATATAAAGACTCAGAAATTAGCGCATGTCCGATAGAAACCTCTGCCAAATTTGGAATACTCTCTTTAAAAAACTTGATATTATCTAAACTCAAATCATGACCTGCATTAATACCTAAACCTAAATCGTGCGCTAAAATAGCAGCATCAGCATATGGTTTTACACCAGCTTTATTTCCTTTTTCAAATTGAGTTGCAAACTCTTCGGTGTACAACTCTATTCTATCCGCTCCTGTTTTTGCAGCTGCTTCGATTAATTTTAAATCTGTATCAATAAAAATTGAAGTTCTAATTCCTGCATTTTTAAATTCAGCAATTACCTCCTGTAAATAAGATTGATGTTTAATTGTATCCCAACCCGCATTAGATGTTAACTGATCTACACTATCTGGAACCAAAGTTACTTGTGTTGGTTTTATTTCTAAAACCATTTGAGTAAATTTATCTATCGGGTTTCCTTCAATATTGTATTCCGTAGTTACAATTGGTTTTAAATCATACGCATCTTGATAACGAATATGACGTTCATCTGGTCTTGGATGAATGGTAATTCCTTCTGCTCCGAATTCTTGAATATCTTTTGCTACCTGTAATAAATTAGGCACATCTCCGCCACGAGAATTACGCAATGTTGCAATTTTATTAATATTTACGCTTAACTTTGTCATCTCATAAAATTAGACTACAAAGGTAAATCATTAAAACATTTTAACCTATATTCGTAATAATGAATGTCAACGATTTTATACTAAAAGAAATTAAAGCACTTACTTTAAAAAGTACTGTTAAGAGTGCTCAAAAACTGTGTGAAAACTTACCAATTACTCATATTCCTATTGTTGAGAATGGGAAGTTGATTGGCTGCATTCCTGAAAGTGATATCCAAACGATTGAGAACAAGAATCGTGAACTTAGTGAATACTCTTATTTATTAGATCATTTTTTTACAAATGAGAAAGCAACTCTATTAGATTTAATCGTATTATTTGCTGATAACGATTGTAACTTAATTCCTGTCTTAGATAAGAATAAAAACTATATAGGCTATTATGAATTAAGCGACATACTTGATGCTTTTGCCGACAGTCCTTTTTTACACAACGAAAGTGACACGTTAATTATTACCAAAAGCAAGAATGATTACTCTATGGGGCAAATAGCCCAAATAGTAGAAACTAACAACGGAAAACTTTTAGGTTTTTATATTTCTTCTGAAAATCAAGATAGCATTCACGTAACATTAAAAATTATTTCTGAAGAGATAAATGAAATAATCCAAACTTTTAGAAGATACGACTATAATGTTATCACCCAACATGAAGATGATTTCTATTTAGAGGAACTTAAAGATAGAGCTGAATATTTAAGAAAATACCTAGACATGTAATCTTTACATTACTTCAACCAAACATTATAAAAGTGAAAAAAGTAGCTATATACGGACAAGCTTATACCATTTCTGCTGAAAAGGAAATTAAAATTTTATTATCAGCTTTAGAAAAAAATAATATTGTTGTTTTTTTTGAAAAAGAGTTTTACGATTTATTAAAAGAGAATAATTCTTTAGAAAAAAAATACCCGACGTATTCTCATTTCAACGATTTATCTAATTCATTTGACGTCTTATTTACTATAGGTGGTGATGGGACTTTCTTAAGAGCAGTAACCTATGTGCGTGATTTAAACATTCCGATGCTAGGAATTAACACTGGTAGATTAGGGTTTCTAGCAACCGTACAAAAAGAAGAAATTAAAGAAGCTGTTTCTTTATTATTAAAAAAAGAGTTTTCTATTCAAGAAAGATCTTTACTACAGATAGAAACAACTCCAAAAGCTCAAGAGTTTTCTGAACTTAATTTTGCTTTAAACGAAATTACAATTGCAAGAAGAAACACCACATCTATGATTGGTGTAAAAACATATTTAAACAACGAATATTTAACCAATTATTGGGCTGATGGATTAATCATCGCTACCCCAACTGGTTCAACAGGATATTCATTAAGTTGTGATGGCCCAGTGATTTTACCAGATTCAAAAAGTTTTGTCATTACACCAATTGCTCCGCACAATCTGAATGCAAGACCAATGATGATTCCTGACAACACTTCAATTCAACTAGAAGTTAGTGCCCGTGAAAATGATTTTTTAATCTCGTTAGATTCTCGAATTACTACTGTACCATTAGAAACAAAAATCAGAATTAAAAAAGCTCCTTTTAAAATAAAGAGTGTTTTATTAAAAAACCAATCTTATTTAAAAACACTAAGAAGCAAACTTTTATGGGGAGAAGATACTCGAAATGAGTCTTTATAATTAAGTCTATTACAATAAAACATTAAAAAAAAAGTTAATCAAAAAGACAGATTATTAACTTTTTAAAGCAAATTGATTTCCCTATATTTGCACGCTATTTTTATGATGAGAAAACTTTTTCTATCCATATTATTTGCTATTACAGCAATTACAATTCAATCGCAAACCCATGAAATTGGTTTTTTTGCCGGGGGATCTAACTATGTCGGAGATATTGGTAGAACAAATTATGTTTATCCAAACGAACTTGCTGGTGGACTAATATATAAATACAATTTAAATCCAAGAATAGCATTAAGAGGAACTTATACTTATATTCCTGTTTCTGCGAACGATTTAGATGCTGAAAACCTTTTTAGAAACAACAGAAGATTTAAATTTAAAAACAACATACACGAATTTGCATTAGGTGTTGAAGTTAATTTTTTCGACTACAACATCAGCAATTATAAAACTACTTTTACACCATATATTTTGGCTGAAGTTGCTACATTCAATTACGCTAGTCCAAGTGAAGTAATAGGAAATACCATTCGTTTAAAAAACAAATTCTCTTATTCTTTACCTGTAGGAATAGGAATTAAAGGACGTTTAGATGACCACCTTGCAATTGCATTTGAATCTGCAGTTCGATTTACTTTAGTTGACGATATTGATTTTACTACAAATAAAGTTAATGTTTATGATTTTGGGGGAAACGGAAACGACTGGTATGTTTTTACTGGTGTTTCGATAGTATATTCATTTGGAAGACCACCTTGTTTTAAAGGACTAGCAGAATAAATCATGGATAAAAAACTACAAAGCATTAACTTACAGAAAGTCCCAAATCATATTGCCATTATAATGGATGGTAATGGTAGATGGGCTAAAAACAAAGGAATGCAGCGAGTTTTTGGTCACAAAAACGCATTAACAGCTGTTAGAGAAGCTGTTGCTGGCGCTTCTGATATTGGAACAAAATTTATTACGCTTTACGCTTTTTCTACTGAAAATTGGAATCGCCCAAAATTAGAAGTTGATGCTTTAATGACATTGTTAATTACCTCATTAAAAAAAGAACTTTCTGGGTTTCAAAAAAACGGAATAAAGATAAACAGTATTGGTGCTATTGAACAACTACCAAAAAAAGCGCAGAAAACTTTAACCGAAGTAATTGAAGCTACAAAAAACAATACTACAATTACATTAACCTTCGCATTAAGTTATGGCGCGCGTGAAGAAATTGTTAATGCAATCAAAAACATATCTAAAAAAGTTGTTAATAACAATTTAGATATTGAAAAAATAGACGAAAAAATTATAAATAACCATTTATATACATTTAATTTGCCCGACGTTGATTTTATGATACGTACAAGTGGGGAACAAAGAATAAGTAATTTCTTACTCTGGCAAATGGCTTATGCCGAATTATATTTTACAGATGTATTATGGCCAGATTTTAGAAAAGAACATCTTTTTGATGCAATAATTGATTATCAAAATAGAGAAAGAAGATTTGGAAAAACTAGTGAACAGATTGAAACCGATGAATAAATATTCGTATTTAATAGTATTTTTTATTGCCTTTTTAACGGCAAGTACACAAGCACAAAACACAACTCCTAAAGATAGCACATCTACAAATGGTGTTGTTTCTTATGAAAAAGGAAAAGAATATATATTAGGAGGGATATCTGTTACTGGATTACAAAAATTTAGTGAGCAAACTGTTAGAATTTATACTGGATTAGTAAATGGTCAACCAATTAAACTTCCAGGGGACAAACTTACGAGTGCTATTAAAAAACTATATGAAAGTAAGCAATTTAGTGATGTAGATGTTTATATTTCTAAATTAGATGAGAAAGCAAATACTGTTTACCTTCAATTTGATGTTAACGAGCTACCTCAACTTTCTACTGTTAAAATATCAGGAGTAGGTAAGTCAAAATCTAAAGAATTAAAAAAAGAAACAGAGTTAAAAAAAGGTACAATGGTTACTGACAACCTAATTGTAACCACAAGAAACTACATAAAAAAGAAATACACCGACAAAGGTTTTTTAAAAACTAAGGTTTCTTTAGACACCAAAAAAGATACCTCTGATGTAAACACTGTTGATATGGATATTTTTATCGACAAAGGAGATCGTGTTAAAATTAAAGAAATAAACTTCATAGGAAACAAAGCTATGCCAGCTAGCACTTTACGTGGCGCTATGAAAAACACAAAGCGAAAATTTTTAGGTCGTTTTTGGAAATCATCAAAATACATTTTAGACGATTACAAAGCCGATTTAGAAAGCATTCTTGAAATGTATAGTGAAAAAGGATACCGTGATGCTAGAATTTTATCTGATAAACTTACTTGGAATGATGACAATACTATAAACTTAGATATCAAATTAGAAGAAGGTAGTCAATATCGTTTTGATGATATCCTTTTTATAGGTAACAAGAAATATACTGATGAGCAACTACATAACTTATTAAGGATTGATAAAGGGGACATCTACAATGGTAAAGTATTAAAAGAACGTATCTCTGGTGATGGAACGCCAACATCTCAAGATATTCAAACTCTATACCACAATAATGGATATTTATTTTCTCAAGTAAATGCAATTGAAACAAAGGTTAAAAACGATTCTATTACTGTAGAAGTTCGTATTCGTGAAGACGAACCAGCAACAATTAAAAAAGTTACAGTTTCTGGTAATGAAAAAACAAATGACCATGTTATTTTTAGAGAGCTACGTGTAAAACCAGGTGATTTATTTAGCCGTCAGAATATTATCCGATCTATTCGTGAAATTGGACAATTAGGTTTCTTTGACGCTAATGTTACTCCAGATGTAAAACCTGATTATCAGAATAAAACAGCAGATATCGATTTTTCTGTAGTTGAAAAAGGTGGTAGTCAAATCGAATTACAAGGGGGCTACGGTGGTGGATCATTTATTGGTACATTAGGACTATCCTTTAATAACTTTTCTATTAGAAATATTTTTAATAAAGATGCCTACAAACCTCTACCTATGGGAGATGGTCAAAGTCTTTCGCTTCGATTACAAGCTAGTAGAACTTTTAACACTTATAGCTTTTCTTTTACTGAACCGTGGCTAGGTGGAAAAACACCACAATCCTTATCTTTTTCTATTTATTCATCAAGCCAATATCGTTTTGATTTTCGAACTAATAAGGTAAACAGAAATGAAAGTCTAAGTATTATTGGAGCATCAATTGGTTTAGGTAAACGTTTAAGTTGGCCAGATGATTATTTCTCATTGTCTCAAAACATTAGTTATCAAGGTATCGAATTACAAAATTATGGGTATAGAGTAGGTTCATCTAACGATATCATCAACCAAGGAACATTAAATAATTTAGCATACACAGTAGCTTTAAGTAGAAACTCTTCTGGACCTAGTTTAATTTTTCCGTCATATGGATCAGAATTTATAATTAGAGCAAAAGCAACTTTTCCATATTCATTAGTAAATGAGAAAGATTATAAAGAACCTGACAATCTAACAAATGATCAAAGACAAGCTTTTTTAGCTGACAAATACAAATGGTTAGAATACTATAAGTTATCTGCTAAAGGAAAATGGTATACATCATTATCTCAAAACAATAAACTAGTTTTAATGTCTAATTTTGAAATGGGATATCTAGGTTCTTACAACAGTGAGTTAGGATTAACGCCCGTTGAAAGATATTTTGTAGGTGGAGATGGTATTGCGCAAGGTCAATTAGATGGTCGTGAAGTAATTGGTTTAAGAGGTTATGAGAACAATAGTCTTTCTTTGGGGCCAAATGGTCAAAACGAAGGTGGTGCTATTTACAATAAATTTCAAATGGAATTACGTTATTCTATAACTGATAAACCTTCTGCTTCAATATATACATTAGGATTTTTAGAAGCTGGTAATTCATATAACAATTTTAGCGAATTTAACCCGTTTCAATTAAAACGTTCAGCTGGATTAGGGGTTCGTATATTCATGCCCGCATTTGGTTTATTAGGTATTGATTTCGCACACGGTTTCGATCCTTTACCTGGATTAACTGAAAAATCTGGTTGGCAAACACATTTTATTATTGGAAGACAGTTCTAAAACCTTACATTTGTAATGTGTCTGGTTTTTTGGCACGGTTTTTTCTAAACACATTATACAAGATGAAAAAAAACATTTTATCAATCGTTCTTTTACTTATTAGTAGTATTGTTGTCGCGCAAAAAACACAACGCATTGCTTATATCGACATGGAATATATCCTTCAAAATATACCTCAATATTTAGAAGCACAAAATTCATTAGATGCTAAGGTTGAAAAATGGAAGACCAAATTAGATAAAGAAGCTCGTGCTATCGAAGTATTGAAAACTGATCTGATTAATGAAAAAGCGATTTTAACAAAAGATTTAGTTGATGAACGTGAAGAAGACATCTTGATTAAACAAGAATCTTTACGCAGGTTAGAATCTCTTTACTTTGGTCCTAGTGGTGACATGTATAATTTAAGAAAACAATTAATACAACCTGTTCAAGATCAAGTATACAGTGCTGTACAAACAATAGCTGCAAGAAAAAAATACGATTTTGTTTTTGATAAATCTAGCGAGTTGGTTATGCTATATTCTAACAAAAAACACGATATTAGCGACCTTATTGTAAAAATGATCAATATTGATCAAAGAAAACAAGAGAAAAAAGATAAAATAGCAGCAAAAAAGGAATTACTTAAAAATGAAGGATTAAGTGATGAGCAAAAAGCTAGAATTAAAAGAAAAGAAGATTTAAAAAATAAAAAAGAAGCTGATAGACTAGCTAAAATAAAACAAATAGAAGAAAAAAGACAAGCTAGATTAAAAGAAAGAGCTGCAAAGAGAAAGTTATTATTAGAAAAGAAAGCTGCTCTAAAAAAAGCTCAGGAAGAGGCGAAAAAGAAAAAAGAAGCAGAAAACAAATAAATCAAGAATAGAGAATACAAATTAAATTAAATTAAAGATGAAACATTTTAAAACGTTATTATTAGTTGCAATTTTCACGATTGGATTAGGTGGTGTAGCGAGTGCTCAAAAAGTTGCACATATTAACACAGATAAATTATTAGCTGAAATGCCTGCAACTAAATCTATGAAAGCTGAGTTAGAAAAGCTTAATAAAACTTACCGTGATGATATTGAGGCTATGGTAAAAAAACTACAAGCTAAAATGAAAAAATATGAAGCTGAAGGGAAAAGCCAAACTCAAGAAGTGAACCAAAAAAGAGCTGTTGAAGTAAATCAAGAAAGACAATTAATTGCTCAAGCTGAACAAGCAGCTGGTCAAGATATGCAAAAAAAATATCAAGAGAAAACTCTTCCTATTTTAAAGAAAGCTGAAGATGCTATTAAAGCTGTTGCTGCTGAAAAAGGAATTATCTATGTATTAGATGCTGCTCCTGGTAAAGGATTAATCGTTTACGATAAAGGAGAAGATATTTACAATGCTGTAAAGACTAAATTAGGTTTTTAATAAAACTTAAAATATATTCTAAAAATCCTGCTGAATTCAGCAGGATTTTTATTTTTGTTATACTATGAATACTGAACCTCAACAACCTATTGGAATTTTTGACTCTGGAATTGGAGGCACTTCAATTTGGAAAGAGATTAACACACTTTTACCAAATGAAAATACTATTTATTTATCCGATAGTAAAAATGCCCCTTATGGTCAAAAAACAAAAGAAGATATCATTCAATTATCAGTTAAAAATACCGAGTTTTTAATTAATCAAGGTTGTAAAGTCATTGTTGTTGCTTGTAACACAGCTACAACCAATGCTATTGAATATTTAAGAGCTAATTATAATATCCCATTCATAGGTATTGAGCCAGCTATAAAACCTGCCTCTATACAAACTAAAACTGGTGTTATTGGTATTCTTGCAACCAAAGGGACATTGAACAGTAGCTTGTTTGAAAAAACTTCAGCAAACATCAATAACGATGTTAAGATTATAGAACAAATTGGTGAAGAATTAGTAGAACTTATAGAAAATGGCAAAATGTATTCTTCTAAAATGAATCAATTACTAGAAGAATACCTATCTCCAATGATATCAAAAAAATGCGATTATATTGTATTAGGATGTACACATTATCCATATTTAGTTCCTCAAATAAGAGAAATTATTGGTAGTGATATAAAAATAATTGATTCTGGTGCTGCTGTTGCTAAGCAAACAAAGTCTATTTTAGACAATAAAAATCTATTAAACACGTCTAAAAAATTAATAAAAAATACGTTCTACATCAATAAAGAAAAAAATATTCTAAATGACATTTTAAAAGAATATCAAAAAGTAAATATTATCTATTTAGATTTTTAAAATAAAGTTCCATTAATATTTGGGCAGGCTGAAGCTCTACGCTTTCTGCACAGAACATTTACACCAAAAGATATTTGGTGAAAACCTCCACTTATAAATACAACATCACTATTCTGTTCTGTATATGTATAGGCAAACATGAAGTTTTTATAATTCACACCTAAAATTGGTGTAATATATTCTGCCTCACCAAAAACACTACTATCAAAAGTTCTTCTATAAGATAGAGTTGCCCATAACTGAGCGTTATCCAAATTCTTATATACCTTAAAATTTAAATCTCCTATTTTCTCTCCTGTTTGTTCTTTGAATTGAAACATAAAAGAAGGTTCAAATTGTAATTTTTCTTTATCTCCAAAGAAATAACCTCCTCCTAAGATATAATTTCTAAGATTTAAAGATTCAAAATTTGAATTCAAATTATTCTTTGCTGACAGTAAAATGTTTTTCACAGTAAAATATGAAGATATACCTTTATAATGATACGCCATACCTACATCTGCATTGAAATAAAAATCACTTTCAACAACTTGGCTAACAACAGGATCATTAATAAATGTACGTTGATCTACTTCGTTCTGAACCATAGCCATAGATAGTCCAAATGACAATTGCTTAAATAAATTCTCATTTCCTAAATTTAAATGATAAGCATATGTACCTTGAAAACCCTTTTGTGCATGATACCCATTTTTATCATTAAAAAAAATAGCTCCTACAGCAGTATTAGAATACTCACCTATCCTTGTATGAAAGCTTGCAGTTTGCAACTCATTATCATTCCAATATTTACCCACGGTTAAACGTATTTTACCACAATTACCTATTCCAGCTGCAGCTGGATGCAATAAATAAACGTTATCAGATAGATAATCTGCATATATAGGTAACGTTTCCTGAGCGGAAATATTAGAAACAAATACAAGAAACAGTATTGTTATAATTCTTTTCATATGCTGAATTTGACAAATAGCCGTCAAATATAACCAAGAGCTGTAAGAAAACTTGTTAATTTTTAAAAAAGTATGTTTGTTATTTATCATTTTAACATATTATCGATTTAATCTATAAGCTGAAGGTGTTTTCTTTTTCAATTCTTTGAATTTTCTATTAAAATTAGAAATATTTTTAAATCCAGATTTTTCTGAAACTTCAATTATTGAATAATCTTTATTTAATAATAATTTACATGCTTTCTCAACTCTCAATTCATTTAAAAATGTAAAGTATGTTTTATTAGTTCGCTGCTTAAAATATCTACAAAATGCATTTGATGTCATATTTGCAACCTCTGCTATATCATACAATTCTATTTTTGTACTAAAGTTATTCAAAGTATAATCCATAACATCTCTCATTCTTTTCCCTTCATTATCAGTGTACTTTTTTTCATAAATAAAAGATGAAAGAGATTTAATATCAGAGCTAGAAATTAACCTCAGCATCTTTATAAAAACAATAAACTTATCTAAATCCCTACTTTTTTTTAATTTTAAAAAGTGCTTTCTCAACTTATCCTTGTTATTCAAAACCTTAAAACTACTCTTGATACTGTTAAAAAAAATAATTAATTCTTTAAAGTCATCTAACTCAAAAAAGTCTTCACCAAAAGATGATTTAGTAAAAAAAAGTGAAATCATAAACGATTCTTTAATTACTGAAGCATCACTTTTAAAAACATGTGCTTGATTACCACCGATAGCAATTATATCATTTGACTTATATTCACTTATTGTATCTCCTACTATCAAAGTTCCTTCACCTTTTACAACATAACATAGTTGTATTTCTTCATGTTGATGTAGCTTATCATAAAAAAATGCTCCTCTATCCTCTTGATAAATTAGCCCTAAATTTTTTGTTTTAGGTATTTCAAACGGTAAAACTTTCATTGATATTTTTTTAGCTAAACTATAGAATATTTACACATTAAAACATAAAATAAGTAAAACAAGGTAAAATAATATTAACTCAAGATAGATTACAATAACAAACAATCAATTATCAATTCTAATTTTGTATCAAAAAAACAGAATGAGTATAAATTGGAAAGGTGTAATGCCTGCAGTAACAACAAAATTTTCTAATAATGACACTTTGGACTTAAATATGTTTGAAGTAAATATTCAAGCACAATTAGAAGCTGGAGTGCATGGTATTGTATTAGGAGGAACTTTAGGAGAAGCAAGTACTTTATTAGATGAAGAAAAAAGAACATTAACACAAACAACTGTAAATATTGTTAAAGGCAAAGTGCCTGTATTAATGAATATTGCTGAGCAAACTACCAAAGGAGCTGTAAATGCTGCTCAAAAAGCAGAAGAAGATGGTGCTAAAGGGTTAATGATGTTACCACCAATGAGATATAAAGCTGGAAATAGAGAAACGGTTGAATATTTTAAAGCTGTGGCTAACAATACATCTTTACCTATAATGGTATATAACAATCCTGTTGATTATAAAATTGAAGTTACATTAGATATGTTTGATGAATTATTAAAATGTGATAATATAGAAGCTGTAAAAGAATCTACTAGAGATATATCTAATGTGACAAGAATCAAAAATAATTTTGGAGATCGATTAAAGATAATGACTGGAGTAGACACCTTAGCCTTAGAAAGCTTATTAATGGGTGCAGATGGATGGATCGCTGGTTTAGTTTGTGCCTTCCCAAAAGAAACTGTCGCTATCTATGAATTACAAAAAGCTGGAAAAATTAAAGAAGCTTTAGAAATATATCGTTGGTTTTTACCATTGTTAGAATTAGATATTAATTCTAAATTAGTACAAAATATTAAGTTAGCTGAAGTTGCTACAGGTATTGGAACAGAAAATGTTCGTGCTCCTCGCCTTCCTTTAATAGGCGAAGAACGCAAACATGTTCTAAACGTAATTGAAACTGGCTTAAAAAACAGACCTACTTTACCCGATTATAAAAATTTGTAGAATATATGCTTACAGGAAAAAACTACATTGACAATAAAACATTAGCACAAGGAAATAAAACCTATAAAACATTTAATCCTGAATTAAATCAGGAAAATGAAACAGTATTTACTGAGGCAACTCAAGAAGAAATTAACGAAGCAGTTTCTTTAGCCTCAAAAGCTTTTAAAGAATTCCGAACTATTTCAGGAAAACAAAAAGCATTATTTTTAAATACAATTGCTGATGAAATTTTAGCTTTAGATGAACTACTTATTCAAACATATTGTTCTGAAACTGGTTTACCAGAGGGACGCGCAAGGGGAGAAAGAGGAAGAACGGTGTATCAACTCCGTTCTTTTGCTGATTTAGTGGCCGAAGGTTCTTGGGTAGATGCAACAATTGATACAGCAATTCCAAATAGAGAACCTTTACCTAAATCTGATATTAGAAAAATGAATATTCCTTTAGGACCAATAGTTGTTTTCGGGGCAAGTAATTTTCCATTAGCCTATTCTACTGCTGGTGGTGATACTGCTGCTGCATTTGCCGCAGGATGCCCAGTAATTGTTAAATCGCATCCTATGCATGCAGGTACAGGAGAATTAGTAGCATCTGCAATTATTAATGCTGCCGAAAAAACTGGAATGCCAAATGGTGTTTTTTCAAATTTAAATTCTAGCGGAATAGAAGTTGGTCAACAATTAGTTTCTCATCCAGAAGTTAAAGCTGTTGGATTTACAGGAAGTATCCGTGGTGGTAGAGCTTTATTAGATTTAGCAGCAAAACGCGAAGAACCAATTCCTGTCTTTGCGGAAATGGGGAGTGTAAACCCTGTAATTATGTTACCTCAAGCTTTAAAGAATAGGTCAGAAGATTTGGCAAATACATATGCTAGATCTATAGCTTTAGGAACTGGACAATTCTGTACTAACCCTGGATTAATTTTAGGTATTAAAGGAAATGATTTAACAAATTTCACAAATGCTTTAGCAAATAAAATTGTTAAAATAAATCCTTCTTGCATGCTACATCCTAATATTGTAGCAGCCTATGAAACCAACAAAGAAAAAGCAATTAATCAAAGTGGATTAATTGTAGTCGGAGGTTATGAGAATGAAGTACAATCGAACTATGCGACACAAATAATAACAACTGTAGAAGGAAAAACTTTTTTAGAAAACACAACACTACATCAAGAAGTATTTGGACCTTTCTCTATGGTTGTAAAATGTGAAAACATTAAGCAATTAGAACAAATTATTTCAGAATTAGAAGGTCAATTAACTGGAACTATAATTTCTGACGATAACGAAGTTTCTGAATATCCATCAGTAGTCGCTGCTTTACAAAATAGAGTTGGTAGAATTATTTTTAACGGAGTGCCAACTGGCGTTGAAGTTTGCCCATCAATGGTACATGGAGGTCCATATCCTGCATCTACAGATAGTAGATTTACCGCTGTTGGAGTTAATTCAATTAAACGCTGGATACGACCTTTTAGTTATCAAGATTGGCCAAATAATTTATTACCTGATGAACTTAAAAATGAAAATCCTTTACAAATTTCACGTTCAGTTAACGGTAATTTTACAAAACAAGAAATAACATCATAAAATTTAAGAATTTCTTTAGATAAGTAGAAAAAACAAATAGTAATTTTGCTTTGCTAAAGGGATTGAAAACAAAGCCGGCTTCGTTTTTATCGATTAGAGAAATTTTGAAGGGTTTTTTCTGAAAAAGAAAACAAGCTGGCGATTCAATTTAGCATGAAGAAAACTTTTTTTTGCATAGACGCCCATACTTGTGGCAATCCAGTTAGAGTTGTAGCTGGTGGAGGTCCTAACCTAATTGGATCCAACATGAGCGAAAAACGTCAATACTTTTTAAAAGAATACGATTGGATTCGCAAAGGCTTAATGTTTGAGCCTCGAGGTCATGACATGATGAGTGGTTCTATCCTATTCCCTCCTCATAATCCTGAAAATGATTTTGCCATATTATTTATAGAAACATCTGGTTGTTTACCAATGTGCGGTCATGGTACAATAGGCACCATTACTATTGCTATTGAAGAAGGGTTAGTTACTCCAAAAATTCCTGGTAAAATTAAAATGGAAGCTCCTGCTGGTTTAGTTGAAATAGAATATCAACAAACCAAAAAAAAAGTAAATTGGGTTAGACTAACCAATGTTAAAAGTTATTTAGCTGCTGAAAACCTAACTGTAGATTGCCCTGAATTAGGTGAAATTAATTTTGATGTTGCTTATGGCGGAAACTATTATGCAATTGTAGATCCTCAAAAGAATTTCTCTGGAATACATGATTTTACAGCTTCAAAAATTATTCAATATTCTCAAGTAGTAAGAGATCGTATCAATAAAAAATATCCTGATATGTTTATTCATCCAGAAAATGATACCATTAGAGATGTTACTCACATGCTTTGGACAGGTAATCCTTTAGACCCGACTTCTTCAGGAAGAAATGCAGTTTTTTATGGTGATAAAGCTATTGACAGAAGTCCTTGTGGAACCGGAACCTCAGCAAGGTTAGCCCAATTACATGCTAAAGGGAAACTTAAGACAAATGAAGAATTTATTCATGAAAGTTTTATTGGAAGCAAGTTTATTGGTCGAGTAGAAAAAGAAACAACTTTAGCAGGAAAGCCTGCCATTATTCCAAGTATACAAGGTTGGGCTAAAGTATACGGATACAACAATATAATCATTGATGACCAAGACGATCCATACGCACATGGATTTCAAGTAATATAAAATGAGTAAAAAAGTAGTAATTATTGGCGGCGGAATTATAGGTTTATCTTCAGCTTATTATTTACAAAAAGCTGGGCATGAGGTAACAGTTATTGATAAATCTGATTTTTCATCTGGGGCTTCTCATGTAAATGCAGGTATTATTACACCTAGTCATATTATTTCTTTAGCTGCTCCTGGCATGATTAATAAAGGCATTAAATGGATGCTTAGCTCATCTAGCCCTTTATCGATAAAACCGCGATTAGACCTTGATTTTTTTAAATGGTCTTTACTTTTTAAAAAAGCTTCTACTCATAAAAAAGTACAGCAATCAGTTCCGATTATTAAAGACATTAATTTATTCAGTAAAGAATTATACGAAAATATAAAAGCTTCTAATGACTTTGATTTCTTTTATCAAAACAAGGGTTTATTAATGTACTATAAAACTGATAAAGCAGGTGAAGAAGAATGGAATGTGGGAAAACAAGCCATTAAAGAAGGGCTAAAAGTTGAAAACTTAACCAAAGAAGAAGTTCAAAAACTAGAACCTAATAGTAACTTAGACATTAAAGGAGCTGTGTACTATCATTCAGATGCACATATGACTCCGAATGAATTTATTCCACAATTAAAATTACATTTAGAAAAAAACGGAGTTACTTTTTTATTAAATGAAGAGGTTTTAGATATTAATATTTCAGATGACAAAGTTGGTTCAATTACAACAAACAAGCAAACGTTACTAGCTGATGAATATGTTTTAGCTACTGGTTCTTGGACACAAGATTTAGCTAAAAAATTACAAACAAACATTCCTGTACAAGCTGGTAAAGGTTATCGAATTAATGTAAAAGAAGAAACAGGAATTACAATTCCTGCAATTTTAATGGAAGCAAAAGTTGCCGTTACTCCCATGAATGGTTTTACTCGATTTGCAGGAACCATGGAAATAGGTGGAATTAATCATAAGATAAACCCAACACGTGTAAAAACGATAGCCAATGCTGGTGAACAATATTATTCTGGCTTAAAAATAAAACAAGAAGACATTGACAATGCCGATTGTGGTTTACGACCTTGTTCTCCTGACGGCTTACCATATATTGGGCGCTTATCTAAAGTTAAAAATGTTACCGTAGCAACTGGTCATGCAATGATGGGATGGAGTTTAGGACCTGCAACTGGAAAACTAGTTTCAGAAATTATTTCTGATGAAAAAACTAGTTTGAACTTAGCTCCTTTTATTCCTGAAAGATTTCGTTAAATAAAAAACACTTTAGAAAATTCTAAAGTGTTTTTTTATTTACTTTTTATAATTTGCTATCCCTTTTTCTAGCCAATTATAATATTCATCTACATCGGGTGTATATGCCACTGGATCTATTAAATTAGATTCATCGTGATTCATCAACACATAAAATGGTTGAGAATTTGCTTTATACTTAATGGTTTGTAATTCACTCCATTTTTGACCTATATACTTTAGCTTCTTTCCTGGATTTAACTTAGAATCTACAACTTCATTCTCTTCTAAAGGTCGTTTGTCATCTACATAAAGAGAAATCAATACTACTTTGTTTTTTAAAACGTCTAAAACTTTAGGTTTTACCCAAACATTTTGTTCCATTTTACGGCAATTCACACAAGCATGCCCTGTAAAATCGATCATAACAGGCTTGTCAACTTTCTTAGCATAAGCTAATCCTTTATCGTAATCATTAAATGCCATAATATCATGTGGAGGCATTAAATGTGCTCCTTCTGGCAATCCGCCGTGATCATCATTTTGTTGATTATTAACACTTACCGTAGCTTGTTTTGTAAAACCAACTCCGTAAGGTGACTCGCTATAATGTTGTGGTGGTGGGAAAGCACTAATTAAATTTAATGGCGCTCCCCATAAACCAGGAATCATATAAATAGTGAATGATAAAACTAATAAACCTAAACTTAATCTACCAACTGAAATATGACTTTGTGGACTATCGTGCGGTAATTGTATTTTTCCGAATAAGTAAAATGCTAAAGCACCAAAAATGGCAATCCAAATAGCTATAAATACTTCTCTTTCTAATAAATGTAATTGAAAAACTAAATCTGCATTTGACAAGAACTTAAACGCTAAAGCCAGTTCCAAAAACCCTAATACTACTTTAACTGTATTTAACCAACCACCTGACTTAGGTAACGAGTTTAACCAACCGGGGAAGGCTGCAAATAATGCAAATGGTAATGCTATTGCTGATGAAAAACCTAACATACCAATAACAGGAGCAATACCACCTTTTGATGCTGCTTCAACTAATAAAGTTCCAACTATTGGCCCTGTACATGAAAACGAAACAATTGCCAACGCCAACGCCATAAAGAAAATTCCAATCAATCCTCCTTTATCAGCTTGAGCATCTACTTTTGTTGCCCAAGAACTTGGTAATGTTATCTCGAAAGCCCCTAAAAAGGATACTGCAAAAACTACTAAAACTACAAAAAAAGCTATATTAAACCACGCGCTAGTTGACAATGCGTTTAAAGCTCCCGCTCCATGTTCAGAAAGCCTTGTAACCACAACTCCTAGAATAACATAAATTGCAATAATTGACAATCCATAAATAATAGCATTCTTAACTCCTTTTGATTTACTTTTACTTTGTTTTGTAAAAAAGCTAACCGTCATTGGAATCATTGGAAACACACATGGAGTTAACAAAGCTGCAAAACCTGATAAAAAAGCAATTATAAAAATACTTAATAATCCTTTTTTATCTTTTGAAGAAGGTTTATTTGAGGCAACATTTTTACTCCCTTTTAAAGCAGCTTTATCTAAGTTAAAAACTAAATCTATTTCTTTTGGCGGTAAGCATTGCTCATCAGTACAAGCAATAAACTCAACAAAAGCATTAATTTCTTTAACCTCAGCATCCATCAATTCTACTTCTTGAATAAATTCCGCTGTATGAGCAAATGATTTTATGCTCATTCCTTCATCACTAAAAAGCTTTGTGAATTTTATTTCCCCTTTTGGCTCTTTTGTGTTTCCTATTAACTTTATTTTACCTCCATCATCATAAGTAAAAGTAGTAGGAATTGGACCTCCTTTAGGAACTTCTTGAGAGTATAAATGCCAGCTATCTTTTATTTTAGCAACACTTATTAACTTGTACTTAGTTTCTGAAACTTTTTCTACTTTCGTTTCCCACTGAATTGGATTATATATTTGTCCAAATCCGCTAACAACAATAGTTAAGCAGAATAATATTGTAAGAACTTTTTTCATTTAAAAAATATATTGAGGAATTTAATTTACTTTAAAAGTTAATTCAACTTCTTTGGGAGGCAAACAATTTTCTCCAGAACAAACCATATACTCTACGGTTCCGTTTATCGTAAATTTTTCAGTAGTTTTTAATCTAATTTTTTGGGTAAATACAGCTTTATTATCAAAATATTTAATACGCATATCAAACATATCATCGTCAACTGTATGCCCTTCTCCTTCTTTAGTGTTACCTTTTTTTAGATAACGTTGATCTCCGGTGAAACTAAATAACGTAGGAATTGGACCTCCTTTAGGAATCTCTTGCGAATATAAATGCCAATCGGCTTCAATATTAGCTGTAGCTATTAATACACTTTCTTTATCTGATATTTTTTTTACTGAAGTTTTCCACTTTACAGGATCATGTACCTGAGCATTAGAAACGTATGAAATAGCTAATGCTAAAAAAAGAAGTACTTTTCTCATTATTAATATATTAATATTTAATCTGTAAAAATAAGATGTTTATCTTTTAAAACCCCTATTCAATAAAAAAATTAACATTTAAGATTATTCGCAAAAAAAAGAGTAATCATTTCTGATTACTCTTTTCTAGTAGCGGGAACTGGACTCGAACCAGTGACCTTCGGGTTATGAGTTCGAAGGAATACCTCTTTTCACGCTCTTTACACTTATTTTTTTTATAAAACTGTTTACGAAACCGTTTACGGTAAATTAAACATATATTCTGATGTAAATTTAACCATTTTCTACATTACGCAATAAGTATTTTTAATGTATTTTCATTTCAACCTGCAATGAAAATACATCTCTTTATATTTTAAATATAAAAACACCAAGTAAAAACAACGCATTTTCAAAGCACCAATAACTAACTAAAATACAAATAGTTATAATTAAAAATAATTATATTTATATAAAATTAAGTTATATAGAAGATGAAAGAATTGCCTCTAATTTTACTAGAACAAAAAAATCATAGAAAAGTTCATCAATTATTGGTTAAGTTTAAATACAATGAAAATTTAATCAATCTAATAAGAAAAATTCCAAATGTAAATTGGAGTTCTTCATTAAAATCTTGGTATATAAAAGACACACTAGATAATTTAAATTTAATTCTTAACACTTTTAAAAATAAAGCAACTATTGACCAAAGTAAATTATCAAGAAAAAATGCTTTTAAGAGGAATTTAACAGATGAGCAAAGGAAACTGCTAAACAATTTTTATCTCTATTTAAAAGGAAAAAGATATAGTCGAAGTACAATACAGACTTATACTTTTTTTATTGCAGATTTCGTAAATTTCTATACAAAAGTATCTTTAGAAAATCTCACAAACAGAGATGTTGAAATTCTTATTGAAAAGGTTTTTATTGAACGAAATTATTCTATTAGTTCGCAAAGACAATTTATAAGTGCTTTAAAAATTTTCATAAACTTTTACCCATATACAAAAATTAATAATCTAAAATTAGAAAGACCTAAAAAGTCACGCAAACTTCCAAATGTTTTATCACAAGAAGAAGTTTTAAATATTATTCGATGCACTCAAAATTTAAAACACCGCGCTATTATATCTTTAATTTATTCTTGCGGATTAAGGGTAAGTGAATTAGTAAATTTGAAATTAGTCGACTTCCATATTGAAAGAAAACAGCTAATTATAAAAAATGGAAAAGGAAGAAAAGATCGGTATGTAAGTTTAGCTGAGAGTTTTTTACCACTTCTGTCTAATTACTATAATACTTTTAAACCTTCTATTTATTTCGTTGAAGGGCAAAAAGGAGGAAAATATAGCACTGAAAGTATTAGACAATTTTTAAGAAGAAGCTGCAAAAAAGCTCATATTAACAAAACCGTTACACCACATACACTAAGACATAGTTATGCTACTCATTTATTAGAAAACGGTGTTGACATAAGATATATACAATCTTTACTAGGTCATGCAAAACCTGAAACCACAATGATTTACACTCATGTAAAAAG
>NZ_JACGLS010000010.1 GCF_014062345.1 Tenacibaculum pelagium
CAACGGTCTCGTATAAGAATAGTTGCGGTTTTGTGTGCGAGGATTTTCCGCAGGAAAATCAGACGTAACAAAACTGCAACTACCTTTGTTTAAGCACTAATGTAGCAATTATTTTTATACATTGTTGGCAGTAGTTTTTATTTTTCCCATTATTCCCTCGTTAGTATTTTTGTCAATAAATCCGCTTTCTAATCCAGACCTAATGTCCAAATTCTGATGTTCAATTATATTTTCTCCAAATTCGAATTTGTTCCGCATTTTTTTTAAGTCAAACACTTTGTCAAAATAAATCCAATTCGCTTTACTTTCAGACCAAGCTTTTCCGTAAAATGTAATTCTCGTATTTTCCTTAATTAATTTTTTCGCTAAACGTTTCAATTCAGCTGAACGAATTGAGTTAGAAAAGTCAGAGAAATAATTCTCAAATTCAATTAATTTTTCTCCGATTTTAAATTCATAATCGAGGCTGTCAACAACAAGTCTACTTAAAATTCCATTCAGGTCAGAAACAGATTGTAATGAATTCAAATTCCGATACAATGATTTTAGAATTCCATTGTCAAGATTCCGTTTAATTTCGAAATCTAATTCCAATAGTAATTTATCTTTTTCAGTTTTAAAGTTCGTCATTTCAAATTACTGCCAACGTGTTTGTGTATGGTTAGTTGTGTGGTTGAGACTCTAATTTAGTAAACTATCACGAGCCAGAGAAAATTCCGAAGGAATTTTCCAAATAAGCACTTGCCAAAGCAATTAATTATACACGTTGTTAGCTACTGCCTTTTATTCCATTCGTCAATAGTCATAATTTCAGTCAGTTCAAGAGTTTCCTTTTTTCCGTCTGAATATTCCTTTTCCATTTTCGCTAAACCAATTCCTTTTATATAATAACTGTATTGAGTGTATTCGAATTTTTCAGTTGAATTCACAACTACAGTTTTATAATTTCCTTTTAGTTTAATTGCTTCGTGTTCTTTTCCGAGAATGCTGATTTTAGATTTTCCAACATATTCTCTTTCTTTTGAAAATATCGTTTTATACTTTCCATCGTAATCTGTTTCTGCAGAATATTTATAAGGTTCTTTTTTATTCCATTTAAAAACATCAACATCTTTAGGAATGTTATAAACTGGAAGTAAAAGACCTTTTTGGTTTTTAAGATAACTTGTAAATTCAATAACTTCAGTTCCTTTATCAGTAATTTTTTCTTTAAACAACTCATATTGTCTGAAGTCACTTTCGTATGCTTCTGTAGTCAGGATTTGATTTTTTAAATCCGAAGTTAATTTCCAATATTGGGTTTTGCTTGGTTCAGATTTACATTCGTATTTATAGACTTTTCCATTAGTCAATTCAGACATTGGGAAATAATATTCCTTTACTGAACATCCTGCGAAAGTCAGAATTAAAATAAATATCGAAATTAGTTTTACGTATCTCATTTTTCAGGTTGTAGCTAACGTTTTTGTATAAGATTAGTTGCGTGTTTAGGCAACTAATTTAGCAAATACAAACCGAATAGAAAATCCGCGAGGATTTTCGTAAGTAGGCTAGAACTAGCAATTAATTTTATACAGTGTTGTAACCAGTTTTTATTCAATTCCGATTTTTTCTCCAATATATTCCTTAAATGATTTTCCTGTTTCGTAAATCGTTCCGTCATCGTGCCAAAATTCGATTACTTCACTTGGATTTTTTTCAAAGTCAAAACCTGCTAAATCTCCAGCGAAATTATCTCCAAAGAATTTAATTTCATCTTTCAATTCATAAATGTCCTCGAGTCCTAATTCGGAAAGGTCAAATAAATAGTCCTGAACCTTAAATTGGCTTTCTTTAAAACTACCTGAACCGATTTCCTTTAGATAAGTCAGATATTCTTCAGAAATTCCACTATGATTTAGTCGCAATTGATTTAAGTCGGATTCAGACAGCTTTTTTCGCAAATTTGATTTGTCCGTTTTATCTTCAACTTGGTTTAAAATACTCAATTCTAAATCATATTTCATAGGTTTCTTCAAATTGGTTACAACGTGTTCGTGTATGGTTAGTTGCGTTGGCTGGAACTAAGTTAGCAAAAGAAAACGAACCAGAGGAAAATCCGTAGGATTTTCCGAGTACACACAGAAAAAGCAATTGACTATACACGTTGTTGTAAGCTGGCTTTATTCATTTCTTCGTCAATTTTCCCAACTAAAAAAAAGCCTTTTTCAAGACATAGATTACTCAATTTAGGAATATCAATTGGTACTAATTGGAAAAATTTCAAATGTGGATTTATTAAATTGCTATTTCCAACATAATTTTGATATCTATAGTAAATTTCGTGAAGACGAAAGTTTATTTTTCCGTACTTCCTTGTATCCACTTGAAAATAGTTATTTTGAATCTTACTTAAATTCAATTTAATCAATTTATTTTCATCAACAGCATCAAAATCATACAGTTCGTTCGTTGCATTTATATTTTCAGATTGTAAAACCCACATTCCAGGAGAATAAACTCCTTCACTCAATTCATTTGGAAATACCAATCCATCACTTACATTTGAATAAGATAAATAAAGTATGCTCTCCATTTAGTAAATTGATTTTTGGACAGAAGCATCATTCGCTAAATTTTCGGCATTCTGACTTTCAAATTTTAATTGGTTGAAATTTGGAATATTTTTTCCGACAACTGGAGCCCAAACTATATTTTCATTAAATAAAAAATTTCGTGTTTGGTTATTATCTCTTATGATATTCCTTTGTGTACAAGTTTCTCTGTAATTTAAACATAATGGATTTTGATTTAGAATTTCGTCATCATCAAATTCTAATTTAACAACTGCTTTATCTTTTTTATATTGATGCCAAGCCCAATTAAATGCCTGATGTGGTAAGTCTCCGATATAAAAACCTCTTCCTAATTCTCCTCCTCCAATTTTCACGTCAATTTTTCCGTCTCTTATTTCTGTTGCAAAGTGATTATTAGTTCCGTGATATAGTTCCATTCTGTTCGGTTTTTAGCTTGCTTACAACGGTCTCGGCTATGAGTAGTTGCGTGGGTTAGCACTTAACTTTGCAAGTACACACCAAGTTGGAAATTCCGCAGGAATTTCCAAAGTAGGCGAGAACAAGCAATTACTTATAGCCATTGTTGTAGCTAGTTATTTTTAATATTCGTTTATTATTATTTTATCTCCATTTGCATTTGAATCAACTTCATATGCATAAGATTCAGTAGTCCATCCTAAATCAGTCGTGTACATCACAAAAAATCTATTGCCATCGATTTTAAATTCTTTCCACTCAAGTATTGACTTTTCATCAAAATCACAAGGCCAAGACAAAGAAGGGAAAAAGTATGAATCTTCGTTTAGCCAATATTTTAAATGAACAGATTTAATTTTGTCAAAAGCTTGGTCAGAACTAATCCTTTCTTCGTTATACTGTTTGTTTATTTCTAGTTTTTCTTTGTGGAATTTTTTTATCAGTTCAACATTTTTTTCATCTTGAATTGGAATTGTATGATTTTTAGGTTCAATTACTGAAATTTCATTTCCGTCTTTGAATAATTTTATATTTAAAAGAGAGAAATATATGATTGCACTGTCTTGACGTTTCGAATCAAAACCATTCGAATTCAATTGATAGCTAAAAAGAGACAATAAATTTGTGTTGAATTCAGTCGAAGATTTGAATTTATCCTTTTGATATTTTTTTGGTAGTGTTTTTCTAAACGAATCTACTTTGTTATTTAAATTTTTATTGATTGAGTGATTTTTATCTGCCCATAAAAATGTTTTGTCATCAAGATTGAATGTTCCTAAAATTTTAGTTGTTGCAATTACTTCAAAGCCATTTTCCTCAACAGTATATTTAACTTCTCCTTTTGTTTGGTCAAACAAGTATTGATTTGTCGGTTGCATATTCCAAACTATTCTATGATACATATTTCTTGAGCTCATATCAGAGTTGGCTTCTGAAAATTTGGCTTCCAAGTCAGATTGACCTTTAGAAAAGAATGAAAACATAATTAATAATATTGTTAAGGTTGATTTGTGCATTTCGTTTAATTAGCTACAACGGTTTTGTATAGCCGTCAGTTACGGGATAATATGCGTTAATTTTCGGTTTAGCACAGACTTTAGCAATTCCGAGTGGATTCGGACGTAGTCGAATCCGTCGTAATTGCGGTTATGCATTGTTACCTAACGTTTTTATTTCTTTTTTTTATTAGTTCAGATAATATTTTTCCTGCTCTATAATCATTATCGTATTCGTCCATCAATTCAGCTTTATCTTTATGATTTTCGTGAATCCATTCCATTAGTCTGTTCAACTTTTTATTGAACGTGATTTCTTGTTGTTTATAATTGAAATTAGGATTGTCAATTGTATCTAAAGTGATTTTTTGAATTACATCGTTATTAATCTCATAGGTGTATTTGTAAATTACATTATCCATTTCAAAATGTTTGGTCAAATCATCCATTTCTTTAATTGTCAATTCAACCTTATTAGTGTCTGTCAGGGTAATTTTAATCAATTCATTTTGAGTGTTCAGTCCGTAAGAGAATCCAGTTGTCTTTATTAAAGATTCCTTATTATCAGTCCCAATTTCATTTCCATAGAATACTTTTACGTTATCAGATAATAATTTGTTTAGATTAGATTTGTCAAATTCTTTTTGAGATTCAAAATACTCTTGAGCGATTTCAATTTTGGACTTACTTATTTTGTTGTTACAACTTATCAGCAATAATAGAATTATAATTTTGGTGATTAGTTTCATCTAATGTTAGGTAACGGTTTGTGTATGGAACGTAGCGTGCAAAAAGACGCTAACTTTTCGGATAAACACAAAGCCCGAATTTTTTTATTTTGTTTTTAATTTATCAATTTTAAAAGCCAAATTTAAAAATTTGGCGGTCTTTGCAAGTAAGCACAAACCTCTCGGAAAACCTACATTAGCTATGTTTTATACACGTTGTTGTAAGTAGTGCTTTTTTCGTTACTTACTTAATTTCAAAATCCGAAATGCACCTTGAATTACCAACACAAAAACGATTGTACCAATAATCAAATCTGGTTTACTTGAACTCAACCAATTTACCAAAATTCCAGCAATTATTACCCCCAAATTGATAATCACGTCATTCGATGTAAAAATCATACTTGCTTTAATATGTGCCTCTTCTTTACCCTTTGACTTTTGCAAAATGTAAAGACAAATTCCGTTTGCGATAAGTGCAAAAATAGAAACGATAATCATTGTTGAAAAATCGGGAAGTTTCTCGTCTCCAAAAAACCTTCTCAAAACTTCTACAAATCCAATAATCGCAAGTATTATTTGAAAATATCCTGCAAGTTTGGCAATTCGTTTTTTCTTTATTACTGTTCCGCCAACCGCAAACAAGCTAATTCCGTATACGAAACTGTCGGCTAGCATATCCAAACTGTCGGCAACAAGTCCCATTGATTTTGAGATAATTCCTGTTGTCATTTCGATTATGAAAAACGCGAAATTTATGGCAAGTACAGACCAAAGTAGCTTTTTCTGATTTTCGTTTTCTTTAAATTCCGCTTGGTCGGTTTGTTCCGTTGAGATTTTTTTTCCACCCAAATTCAGTTCGATAACTGACTTTTCGATTTGATCAATTTCTCCGCTGTGAAAAACGGTCAATTTTCGATTCGGAATATCAAAGTCCAAATTCGCAATACTTGAAATTCCTTCCAATTTCATTCGGATTAGATTTTCCTCTGAAGGACAGTCCATTTTGGTAATTACAAATACTGTTTTATTCACTCGATTTCTAGTTTTTTCGTATTACTTACAACTGGTTATATACAATCAAATATATTGTTTTTAGGTTAAATATCTCCGGATAATAAAACATTTCTATTGTTTTTATCCATGTGTTTTAACTTCTGTAACGCCATATCTAATGGGTTTTGAATTTCCATTAAATCTTTCCTTTTTACATGAGTGTAAATCATTGTGGTTTCAGGTTTTGCATGACCTAGTAAAGATTGTATATATCTTATGTCAACACCGTTTTCTAATAAATGAGTAGCATAACTATGTCTTAGTGTATGTGGTGTAACGGTTTTGTTAATATGAGCTTTTTTGCAGCTTCTTCTTAAAAATTGTCTAATACTTTCAGTGCTATATTTTCCTCCTTTTTGCCCTTCAACGAAATAAATAGAAGGTTTAAAAGTATTATAGTAATTAGACAGAAGTGGTAAAAAACTCTCAGCTAAACTTACATACCGATCTTTTCTTCCTTTTCCATTTTTTATAATTAGCTGTTTTCTTTCAATATGGAAGTCGACTAATTTCAAATTTACTAATTCACTTACCCTTAATCCGCAAGAATAAATTAAAGATATAATAGCGCGGTGTTTTAAATTTTGAGTGCATCGAATAATATTTAAAACTTCTTCTTGTGATAAAACATTTGGAAGTTTGCGTGACTTTTTAGGTCTTTCTAATTTTAGATTATTAATTTTTGTATATGGGTAAAAGTTTATGAAAATTTTTAAAGCACTTATAAATTGTCTTTGCGAACTAATAGAATAATTTCGTTCAATAAAAACCTTTTCAATAAGAATTTCAACATCTCTGTTTGTGAGATTTTCTAAAGATACTTTTGTATAGAAATTTACGAAATCTGCAATAAAAAAAGTATAAGTCTGTATTGTACTTCGACTATATCTTTTTCCTTTTAAATAGAGATAAAAATTGTTTAGCAGTTTCCTTTGCTCATCTGTTAAATTCCTCTTAAAAGCATTTTTTCTTGATAATTTACTTTGGTCAATAGTTGCTTTATTTTTAAAAGTGTTAAGAATTAAATTTAAATTATCTAGTGTGTCTTTTATATACCAAGATTTTAATGAAGAACTCCAATTTACATTTGGAATTTTTCTTATTAGATTGATTAAATTTTCATTGTATTTAAACTTAACCAATAATTGATGAACTTTTCTATGATTTTTTTGTTCTAGTAAAATTAGAGGCAATTCTTTCATCTTCTATATAACTTAATTTTATATAAATATAATTATTTTTAATTATAACTATTTGTATTTTAGTTAGTTATTGGTGCTTTGAAAATGCGTTGTTTTTACTTGGTGTTTTTATATTTAAAATATAAAGAGATGTATTTTCATTGCAGGTTGAAATGAAAATACATTAAAAATACTTATTGCGTAATGTAGAAAATGGTTAAATTTACATCAGAATATATGTTTAATTTACCGTAAACGGTTTCGTAAACAGTTTTATAAAAAAAATAAGTGTAAAGAGCGTGAAAAGAGGTATTCCTTCGAACTCATAACCCGAAGGTCACTGGTTCGAGTCCAGTTCCCGCTACTA
>NZ_JACGLS010000011.1 GCF_014062345.1 Tenacibaculum pelagium
TTCAATAGTATTAACAGTTATTGGAGGAGTTGAACCTTATAGTTATAGTTGGAAACACAGTAGTGCATCAACTCAAGCACTTACAGGTTTAAGTTTAGGAGATTATGAAGTGACAGTAAGGGATGAGAATGGATGTGAAACTTCAAAATCAGTTAAAATAACTCAGCCTATTTTATATGGTATTACCAAAGTTAAATTGGTTAGGCCGTCAAACGATACTACTAATGATGGTAGTATGGAAGTTATAATTACAGGAGGGTACCCTCCTTATGAGTATCATTGGAAAAATGAGTTAGGTGAGAGTATTAAAAAAGAAACAAATAGTAACTCTATTCAAAGTAAAATAGAAGGGTTAACTGAAGGAGTTTATACTATTGAAATAACTGATAATAAGAATTGTATAATTAAAGAAACATACAATTTAGCAAACCCAGGAGAACTATTAGTTTCAGTAACTCAACTACAGGAAATCACATGTTATAATGCATCTAATGCAATACTAGATGTAATAGCTGTAGGAGGTATTGGAGGAAATAATTATGTATGGTACGATGCAAATACTAAAGATGCTGTAGGGACTGAAAAGAAACTAGTAGGAGTTCCAGCAGGAGATTATTATGTGATAGTGAGTAACGCAGAAGGAATTGAAGAACAAAGTGCTATTTTCAATGTAAATCAACCTGAAGAAATAAGATTACAAATAAATGAAACTCATTTAAGTTGTTATGAAGCAAACAATGGAAGTGTAAATATAGAAATTGAAGGAGGAAGTGGAGAGTATGAGTTCCGATATCGAAATAAACTAGGTTTTAATAATTGGATTTCTGTACTAGGAAGCACTACCAAAATTGAAAATTTATCAGAAGGAAAATATACAATACAGTTAAAGGATTCAAATAATTGTTTTGCAATAAATAGTACGACAGGAACTATAGATTTTGAAATAGAAATTATGCAGCCTGCAATATTAGAGTTAGTTAGTGATTTAGTAAATGATGCTAAGGGTTACGGATTGTCTAATGGTAGTATTGAAACTGAATTTAAAGGAGGTACTTTGCCTTATACATATCAATGGACAGATTCTACAGGGAAAATCCTTTCAGAAACGAGTAATACTATATCAGGGTTAATTGCTGGAACATATAGTTTAATAATAAGAGATAGTAAAGACTGTTCATTAAGTTTTGTATATGAAGTAGAACAGCCAGATGAATTAGAGGTTTCTATAGAAGAGAAATCAATCATAAGTTGTCAAGGTTCTAATGATGGAGTTTTACAAGCTAAACCTATAGGAGGAGTGTTACCTTATAAATATGAATGGTATAAAGAAGGCAGTACAGTATTATTAGGAGATGAATCTGAATTAGCCTCTTTAGAAAATGGGGTTTATTATGTTAAGATAATTGACGCTAATAATAATAAAGTATCAAGTAGTAGGTATACATTAACAGAACCAGAATTATTAGAGTTGTTTTTAGAATCAGATTATGTTTTATGCGGAACAGGAAATGATTGGACAATAGAGAGTATAGTAAAAGGAGGTACAGCACCATATACATATTTATGGAGTACAGGTACGAATACAGTGTCATTACAAGGGGTAAAAGCAGGAAGCTATATGTTAACCGTTGTAGATGCTAATGGATGTA
>NZ_JACGLS010000012.1 GCF_014062345.1 Tenacibaculum pelagium
ATCTTGATCTCCGCTAATTACTTCACTCTTGATTACTACTAAGTTACTATCACAATTATCTGTCGCCGTTAAATCAACCATTGCTGGGATATCGTTACAACTCGCTACAATTTCCTGAGCTGGTAAATCTCCTTCGAATTCTGGTTTTATTGTGTCTTCAATTATGAACTTTCTTTTCTCTGTATCTATAGTGTTTCCACAACCATCAATAGCTTTAAATACAACTTCTACTTCCCCTATGAAGCTACATGAATAATTTATAGCTTCAAAGTCATTAGACCATGATACCGCACTACAATCATCCTCAGCTGTAGCACCTCCATTATTTGCTAACCAAGCATTTAATTCATCTATATTACCTGAACCATCACATTCTACAGTTTTGCCCGTTGGCTGCTTTGTAATTGTTGGCGGAGTTTCATCCTTAATTAAGTACCCTGCTGTAACAGTGCTTGAATTTCCACATTCGTCAGTTGCTGTAAAAGTTACATTTATATAACTACCATCACACTTAACAGACGTATCTTCACCATAATTATTAGTCCATTTTATATTATCATTATCAGTACAATTATCAGTAGCTGTAGCACCAGCATTATTATCTAACCAATTCTGTAAATCTTCAACTGTATTCCCAACACCACATTCTAAGTCAATATTTTTTAAATTATCACTATCTATTTTTGGTGCCGTGGTATCTTCTACTCTGATTGTTTGAACTAATGGTGTCTCATTACCCCCACAATCTTTTAATGTATAAGTTCTGGTTACAATATAT
>NZ_JACGLS010000013.1 GCF_014062345.1 Tenacibaculum pelagium
GCTTAAACAAAGGTAGTTGCAGTTTTGTTACGTCTGATTTTCCTGCGGAAAATCCTCGCACACAAAACCGCAACTATTCTTATACGAGACCGTTGTGGTGCATATAACAGGAACGCAGAAGAGATTGAAAAAGTAAATGAAATTAACGATAAGAAAAGAAAATCCAGAAGACTTTAAAACAGTCTTTAACCTTATAGAAAAGGCATTTGAAAATGAACAAATGAGCGACCACAAGGAACAGTTTTTAGTAGAACGATTGAGAAAGTCAAATGCTTTTGTTCCCGAACTATCAATGGTAGCCGAAACTGAAAACAAAATTGTTGGACATATTCTATTGACAAAACTTAAGATTAAAAACAAATCGAACGAATTTAACTCATTGGCTTTAGCACCTGTCTCTGTCTTACCTAAATTTCAAGGAAAAGGAATTGGCGGAAAATTGATAGTCGAAGCTCATAAAAAAGCTAAAGAATTAGGACATAAATCAGTCGTTCTACTTGGATACGAAAATTACTATCCAAGATTCGGTTATGAGCAAGCAGATAAGTATGGAATAGAATTGCCGTTTGAAGTTCCGAAAGAGAATTGTATGGTAATTGAATTGATTGAAAACGGACTGAAAGGAGTAAATGGAATGGTTGAATATCCAAAAGAGTT
>NZ_JACGLS010000014.1 GCF_014062345.1 Tenacibaculum pelagium
TCCTGACCCTACACCTTCTAAACTAGATAACACTCCTTCAATTGTCGTTGATCCTTTCTTTCTCCACTCATAACGATAAGGTTCTACTCCTCCTTTTACCGATGCTGATAATTTTCCTTCTCCTCCATTACACAATATCGCTGTTTCTTCTATGGTAGCTTCTAATAGTAATGGTTCTTCTACTTTATAGGTTCTAGGTAATTCACATCCTTTTATATCGGTAACTTTTAAAGTATATGTTCCTGCTTTTATTCCTGATAATGTTGATGTGTTGTTTGAAAGAACTCCATTTACTCCTGACCATTCATATGTATAATCAGGTGTACCTCCTTCAACTTCTACTCTTATTTCTCCATTTGACAATCCATTACCTGTAACATCTTTCACCTTTTTTGTGATTATTGACAATCCTTTTGATGGCTGCGAAATTTTTATTGGTAATACTATCTCACATAAATTCTTATCTCTTACTGTCACTTCATAATCTCCTGAACTTAAACCTGTAAGTGCTTGAGTTGATGCACTACTGTGTTTCCAACTATAACTATAAGGTTCAACTCCTCCAATAACTGTTAATACTATTGAA
>NZ_JACGLS010000015.1 GCF_014062345.1 Tenacibaculum pelagium
TTTAGATTTAGATAGCGACAATGACGGAATCAATGATGTTATCGAAGATGGTAATGTAGATGCAAATAACGATGGTATTGCTGATGGTTTAGATACAGATGGCGATGGTATTGTAGATAGTGCAGATGCTGTAGATGGATTTGGAGATAATGAAGGAGATAATACAGATAGTGATGGTGACGGAGTTCCAGATTATTTAGATTTAGATAGTGATGATGATGGAATCAATGATGTTGTTGAAGGAGGTAATGAAGATACCGATGGAAATGGACAAGTAGATGGATTAGATAGTGATGGTGACGGTATTTTAGATGTTGTTGATCAAGATCCATCAGATTTCGGAGATTCAGGAAACACAGATGTAAACGATACAGATCCAACGGATCCAGATAGTGGAGGAGATGGAGTTGTAGGTGATAGCGGAACAGATAGTGATGGTGATGGTATTGCAGATAGCGTTGATGGTTTAGTTGGATTTGGAGATGCTACCGACACCGATGGTGATGGAATCGCAGATGTAGATGATGCAGATGA
>NZ_JACGLS010000016.1 GCF_014062345.1 Tenacibaculum pelagium
CCCATTTGCGCCGATGGTACTGCCAATGGTGGGAGAGTAGGTCGTTGCCTTTCTTTTAAACCTCAATCTTTTTAGATTGAGGTTTTTTTTTACACAGAATTTAAATGAGTATTAGGATAAAAACTTTCATTGCAGTTCAGAAACGGTTAATGAGGATTATTTGGTAGAGGATATTTTCCAGCGAGCTATAATAGATGATAGGATAGAGTATCAGAAGCCAAAGCTAAACAAAGACTTTATCTCTATAGTATCCAAATCAAGAGGAGTGATTGATGTAGAAGAGTATAAGGAGATGTTTAAGAAAATACGCAAGAAGCGTAATCGTAAGAACAAACGACAAAAGAAAAGCTAAATAGCTTTTCTTTTATGTTTAATCTAATGATTGATGCATAATACACTACTTAAATACTGATAATAAAAACATTTCCAAAAATATTTTCATCATAAAAACCTGCATTACAACGGTTTGAAAATTCTTTTAAAAATAAGTTTAAAAAGGTGATTGTTATGTTAAAAA
>NZ_JACGLS010000017.1 GCF_014062345.1 Tenacibaculum pelagium
TACATATTTATGGAGTACAGGTACGAATACAGTGTCATTACAAGGGGTAAAAGCAGGAAGCTATATGTTAACCGTTGTAGATGCTAATGGATGTAGAGTAATTAGTGAAACAAAACTAATAACTCCGCCTGTATTAGAATTAGTAACAGAAAAAATTGATAATGTTACAGGGTACAGTTTATCAAACGGTAGAATAAAAACAGAGTTTAAAGGAGGTACTTTGCCTTATACATATCAATGGACAGATTCTACAGGGAAAATTCTTTCAGAAACGAGTAATACTATATCAGGGTTAATTGCTGGAACATATAATTTAATAATAAGAGATAGTAAAGACTGTTCGTTAAGTTTTGTATATGAAGTAGAACAGCCAGATGAATTAGAGGTTTCTATAGAAGAGAAATCAATCATAAGTTGTCAAGGTTCTAATGATGGAGT
>NZ_JACGLS010000018.1 GCF_014062345.1 Tenacibaculum pelagium
CATTTAAGCCTGATCCCTCATCTACATCTGCAATTCCATCATTGTCATCATCTGCATCATCTACATCTGCGATTCCATCACCATCGGTGTCGGTACATATACCAATACCTGTTACATTTACTGCTACCGAAGTTGCATTACTCTCACATGTACCATCGTTCTGAGTTACATAATAAGTTCCTGCTGCTAAAGCATCTCCTGAATTTGCTACTGTAGTCAATCCAGCATCTGTATACCATACAATTGTTCCTGTTCCTGTCGCTACTAAATCTGCAACGGTTGGACTGTCGTTATCACAGAATGATTGCGCACTCGCTGTTGGTGCTGTTGGTGCTGGACTTAACGTTACTACTACAGTATCACTTGGCGTACTTCCTGTACACCCTGCTCCTGTTCCTGTAACTGTCATTGTTAAGGT
>NZ_JACGLS010000019.1 GCF_014062345.1 Tenacibaculum pelagium
CTATCTAAATCTAAATAGTCTGGTACACCATCATTGTCTGTATCTGGTTCTGATATTGCTTGTGAATCGTCATCTTGACCATTACCGTCTGTATCACTAAAGCCTGCATCATTTGCATCAATAACTCCGTCTCCGTTAGTATCTAATGCGCCATTTCCACCTTCATCTACATCTAAAATACCATCGTTATCTGAATCTAAATCTAAATGATTCGCTACTCCATCGCCATCTGTATCATATACATCTGGAATTCCGTCATTATTGCTATCTGTATAATCAGTAGTAGAACCATCTCCTGATCCTCCATTATCAACAGTATCTAACCAGTTTGGAATTCCATCGCCATCTGCATCTCCAGTTGCATCATTTAAGCCTGATCCCTCATCTACATCTGCAATTCCATCATTGTCATCATCT
>NZ_JACGLS010000002.1 GCF_014062345.1 Tenacibaculum pelagium
GTGTAAAAAAAAACCTCAATCTAAAAAGATTGAGGTTTAAAAGAAAGGCAACGACCTACTCTCCCACCATTGGCAGTACCATCGGCGCAAATGGGCTTAACTTCTCTGTTCGGAATGGTAAGAGGTGAGCCCCATTGCAATAATCACCTTAAATCGTTCAGTATATTTCAACTGTATAAGTTAACATATTGATAAAATCATATTGTAAAAAATCAAAGAGTTTCGCTTCCGCTCACAAGGAGCGGAAGACTATACATAAGCCTATGGGTTATTAGTACTACTCGGCTACATACATTACTGCACTTACACCTATAGCCTATCAACGTGGTAATCTCCCACGACCCTTTAAAGAAATCTCATCTTGTGGTGGGTTTCGCGCTTATATGCTTTCAGCGCTTATCCCTTCCCGACGTAGCTACCCTGCAATGCCACTGGCGTGACAACAGGTACACTAGAGGTCAGTTCAACTCGGTCCTCTCGTACTAAAGTCAAATCCACTCAAATTTCTAACGCCCACAGCAGATAGAGACCGAACTGTCTCACGACGTTCTGAACCCAGCTCGCGTGCCACTTTAATGGGCGAACAGCCCAACCCTTGGGACCTTCTCCAGCCCCAGGATGTGACGAGCCGACATCGAGGTGCCAAACCCCCCCGTCGATGTGAGCTCTTGGGGGAGATCAGCCTGTTATCCCCGGAGTACCTTTTATCCTTTGAGCGATGGCCCTTCCATGCGGAACCACCGGATCACTATGCTCTACTTTCGTACCTGATCGACCTGTATGTCTCTCAGTCAAGCTCCCTTATGCCATTGCACTCTACGCACGGTTACCAAACGTGCTGAGGGAACCTTTAGAAGCCTCCGTTACTCTTTTGGAGGCGACCACCCCAGTCAAACTACCCACCACGCACTGTTCTCATTGCTGAGTTAGGCTCTAGATAAGCAAAGGGTGGTATTTCAAGGACAACTCCACAACGCCTAGCGACGCCGCTTCAAAGTCTCCCACCTATCCTACACATTACTTATCCAAAGTCAATACGAAGCTATAGTAAAGGTTCACGGGGTCTTTTCGTCCCGCTGCGGGTAATCGGCATCTTCACCGATACTACAATTTCACCGAGCTCATGGCTGAGACAGTGTCCAGATCGTTGCACCATTCGTGCAGGTCGGAACTTACCCGACAAGGAATTTCGCTACCTTAGGACCGTTATAGTTACGGCCGCCGTTTACTGGGGCTTCATTTCAGATCTTCGCCGAAGCTAAACCCTCCACTTAACCTTCCAGCACCGGGCAGGTGTCAGGCCTTATACATCATCTTTCAATTTAGCAAAGCCCTGTGTTTTTGATAAACAGTCGCCTGGACCTTTTCACTGCGGCCCCACCGAAGTGGGGCGACCCTTCTCCCGAAGTTACGGGTCTATTTTGCCTAGTTCCTTAGCCATGAATCTCTCGAGCACCTTAGAATTCTCATCCCAACTACCTGTGTCGGTTTACGGTACGGGTTCTTATAATCTGAAGCTTAGAGGTTTTTCTTGGAAGCCTTTAGGCACACTATCAACGCATCCGAAGACTTGTTGTACTATCACAATTCACCTAGCTCTGCGGATTTACCTACAGTGCCAATAGCTACTTGTTTCAACGAACTATTCCGTCAGTTCGCGGTGCTTTCATTACTCCGTCACCCCATCGCAATTATAAGAAGTACAGGAATATTAACCTGTTGTCCATCGACTACTCCCTTCGGATTCGCCTTAGGTCCCGACTAACCCTCAGCTGATTAGCATCGCTGAGGAAACCTTAGTCTTTCGGTGAGGGGGTTTCTCGCCCCCTTTATCGTTACTTATGCCTACATTTTCTTTTCTATCCGCTCCAGCATACCTTACAGTACACCTTCGGCGCAAATAGAATGCTCCCCTACCACTTATACTTACATATAAATCCATAGCTTCGGTAATATGTTTATGCCCGATTATTATCCATGCAAAACCGCTCGACTAGTGAGCTGTTACGCACTCTTTAAATGAATGGCTGCTTCCAAGCCAACATCCTAGCTGTCTAAGCAGTTTCACCTCGTTAGTTCAACTTAACATATATTTGGGGACCTTAGCTGATGGTCTGGGTTCTTTCCCTCTCGGACATGGACCTTAGCACCCATGCCCTCACTGCTGAAAAACATTTTATAGCATTCGGAGTTTGTCAGGAATTGGTAGGCGGTGAAGCCCCCGCATCCAATCAGTAGCTCTACCTCTATAAAACTTTTAATCAACGCTGCACCTAAATGCATTTCGGGGAGTACGAGCTATTTCCGAGTTTGATTGGCCTTTCACCCCTACCCACAGGTCATCCAAAGACTTTTCAACGTCAACTGGTTCGGTCCTCCACTGTGTGTTACCACAGCTTCAACCTGCCCATGGGTAGATCACTCGGTTTCGCGTCTACTACTACTAACTATGGTCGCCCTATTCAGACTCGCTTTCGCTTCGGCTCCGGACCTTAAATCCTTAACCTTGCTAGTAACAGTAACTCGTAGGCTCATTATGCAAAAGGCACGCCGTCACACAGTAAATGTGCTCCGACCGCTTGTAGGCGTACGGTTTCAGGTTCTATTTCACTCCCTTACTTAGGGTTCTTTTCACCTTTCCCTCACGGTACTAGTTCACTATCGGTCTTTCAGGAGTATTTAGCCTTACCGGATGGTCCCGGTGGATTCATACAGGATTACTCGTGTCCCGCACTACTCAGGGTACTGCTATATCCTCATCGCTTACCTATACGAGACTATCACTCTCTTTGGTTTGTCTTTCCAGACAATTCTAGTTCACTTTGATTCTAATGTCGCAGCCCTACAACCCCCAATTTGCCGTAACAAATTGGGTTTGGGCTAATCCGCGTTCGCTCGCCACTACTAACGGAATCACTATTGTTTTCTCTTCCTCTGGTTACTTAGATGTTTCAGTTCACCAGGTTTGCCCCCTTGCGGGTACTATGTCTTCAACATAGTGGGTTGCCCCATTCGGAAATCTACGGATCAATAGGTATGTGCCCCTCCCCGTAGCTTATCGCAGCTTATCGCGTCCTTCATCGCCTCTGAAAGCCTAGGCATCCGCCATACGCCCTTATTTAGCTTATTGTACTTTTTGCTCTAGTATAAATACTAGAACGAGCTCTTTATAATTCTTAATTTTATAAAAAATATTGTGTTAATCGTTAGATTAACTCTCTATCTTGATTCTTTACGATATCATTTTACCAATATGTCAATGAACTTTGTGGCGAGTCGCCACTGACAAGTATTTAAACTTGTTAGCTACAATCTGCCCGCAATACTCATGAAGATAATTTTACTTATCTCCAGGCATCGCCTGGTGGAGAATACCGGAGTCGAACCGGTGACCTCTTGCGTGCAAGGCAAGCGCTCTAGCCAGCTGAGCTAATCCCCCATTACTAGTAGTTAGTAATAGTGATAGTAATTAATCTTAATTACGTCAACTTCTAGAATTTCCTTTCTAATATTTAAGTTTTTGTAGTCTCGGGCAGACTCGAACTGCCGACCTCTACATTATCAGTGTAGCGCTCTAACCAGCTGAGCTACGAGACTATAATAGCTTATATATTAGTGTGTTTTAAAATTAACAGCAAAGAGTAAAATCTCCTTTTGTAACTCACCATCTTTCTCTAGAAAGGAGGTGTTCCAGCCGCACCTTCCGGTACGGCTACCTTGTTACGACTTAGCCCTAGTTACCAGTTTTACCCTAGGCCGCTCCTCTCGGTAACGGACTTCAGGCACCCCCAGCTTCCATGGCTTGACGGGCGGTGTGTACAAGGCCCGGGAACGTATTCACCGGATCATGGCTGATATCCGATTACTAGCGATTCCAGCTTCACGGAGTCGAGTTGCAGACTCCGATCCGAACTGTGATATGGTTTGTAGATTCGCTCCTATTCGCATAGTGGCTGCTCATTGTCCATACCATTGTAGCACGTGTGTAGCCCAGGACGTAAGGGCCGTGATGATTTGACGTCATCCCCACCTTCCTCACGGTTTGCACCGGCAGTCTCGCTAGAGTCCTCAGCATTACCTGTTAGCAACTAACAATAGGGGTTGCGCTCGTTATAGGACTTAACCTGACACCTCACGGCACGAGCTGACGACAACCATGCAGCACCTTGTAAAGTGTCCGAAGAAAAAGCTATCTCTAGCCCTGTCACTCTACATTTAAGCCCTGGTAAGGTTCCTCGCGTATCATCGAATTAAACCACATGCTCCACCGCTTGTGCGGGCCCCCGTCAATTCCTTTGAGTTTCAGTCTTGCGACCGTACTCCCCAGGTGGGATACTTATCACTTTCGCTTAGTCACTGAGATAAATCCCAACAACTAGTATCCATCGTTTACGGCGTGGACTACCAGGGTATCTAATCCTGTTCGCTCCCCACGCTTTCGTCCATGAGCGTCAGTATATACGTAGTAGACTGCCTTCGCAATCGGTATTCTAAGTAATCTCTATGCATTTCACCGCTACACTACTTATTCTATCTACTTCCGTATAACTCAAGTCAACCAGTATCAAAGGCAGTTCCATAGTTAAGCTATGGGATTTCACCTCTGACTTAATTGACCGCCTGCGGACCCTTTAAACCCAATGATTCCGGATAACGCTTGGACCCTCCGTATTACCGCGGCTGCTGGCACGGAGTTAGCCGGTCCTTATTCTTACAGTACCGTCAAGGCCGTACACGTACGACTGTTTCTTCCTGTATAAAAGCAGTTTACAACCCATAGGGCAGTCTTCCTGCACGCGGCATGGCTGGTTCAGAGTTGCCTCCATTGACCAATATTCCTCACTGCTGCCTCCCGTAGGAGTCTGGTCCGTGTCTCAGTACCAGTGTGGGGGATAATCCTCTCAGACCCCCTACCTATCGTTGCCATGGTAAGCCGTTACCTTACCATCTAGCTAATAGGACGCATAGTCATCTTGTACCCATAAATGTTTAACTAAATTGTGATGCCACATCTCAGTATTATGGAGTATTAATCTTCATTTCTAAAGGCTATCCTCCTGTACAAGGCAGATTCTATACGCGTTACGCACCCGTTCGCCGGTCGTCAGCGGAAAAGCAAGCTTCTCCCTGTTACCCCTCGACTTGCATGTGTTAAGCCTGCCGCTAGCGTTCATCCTGAGCCAGGATCAAACTCTTCATTGTATATTTTAAATAATATTAATGAATAAGTTTCAAAAGAATTTAACTTCGTTAGAAGTTATGGTTATTCTACTCTTTGTTTACGCTGTCAATTTCAATATTTTCAATGAACTTGGTGAGTCGCCAATAACAAGTATTATCTTATTTTTTTAACTCAACCTTTTGTAGAAATACTAGACTCGAACTAGCTGATTTTATTATCTCAAAATCATTCCAAAATTTCTGTGATCGTATCGCTTTCTTAAAGCGGTTGCAAATTTATAAACTATTTTAAAACTGACAAACTTTTCTGAAAGTTTTTTTTAATTTATTTTTTCGCTAATTTTAATGAACTTCCGTTTTTAAAACGGACTGCAAAGATACTCTCTTTTATTTATTCTAAACAAATAAAATCAAACTTATTTTTAATCTTTTTTTGAAAATTTCTTTACACTATTTTAATGAACATTCGCTATTTTCTAAACTCGCGTTTTCCCCTTAGCGGGTGCAAATATAGAACCCTTTTTTAACATAACAATCACCTTTTTAAACTTATTTTTAAAAGAATTTTCAAACCGTTGTAATGCAGGTTTTTATGATGAAAATATTTTTGGAAATCGCTTTTAAACCCATTAACCCCCTCAATAAAACCAATTCAGAACACTTCCTTTTAAAATACCTTATATATATATTGTGCAAAAAATGCTTTTACAATATCTTTGCGCTTCGAAATCTCCACTTGTAAGGAGATTAACATATAACATATATATAATGATTAAAATTACATTACCTGACGGGAGCGTTAAAGAGTTTGAAAAGAATAGCACAGCTATTGATGTTGCTAAAAGTATTAGTGAAGGTTTAGCAAGAAATGTTATTTCTGCAACATTTGAAGGGAATACAGTTGAAACTACCACCCCACTTATAACAGACGGCTCGTTAGTATTACATACATTTAATGATGCAAAAGGTAAAGAAGCTTTTTGGCATTCTTCTGCACACGTATTAGCGCAAACCATCTTAGATTTTTATCCAAATGCAAAATTAACGATAGGTCCTGCTATTGAAAATGGATTTTATTACGATGTTGATTTTGGTGATGATTCAATTTCTGATAAAGATTTTGGAAAAATCGAAAAGCAATTTTTAGAAAGAGCTCGTGAAAAAGCTGAATTTAAGATGCGTTCAATTTCTAAAGCAGATGCGTTAGCATACTACAAAGAACAAAACAATGAATATAAAGTAGAATTAATTGAAGGATTAGAAGATGGTGATATTACTTTTTGTGACCATTCTGACTTTACTGATTTATGTCGTGGTGGACACATTCCAAACACTGGAATTATAAAAGCTATTAAAATAATGAGTGTTGCTGGTGCTTATTGGCGTGGTGATGAAAAAAACAATCAGTTAACTCGTGTTTACGGAATCTCTTTCCCTAAACAAAAACAGTTAAAAGAATACTTAGAGCTATTAGAGGAAGCTAAAAAGCGTGACCATAGAAAACTTGGTAAAGAATTAGAGTTATTTACTTTTTCTCAAAAAGTTGGGGCAGGTCTACCTTTATGGTTACCAAAAGGAGCTGCTTTACGTAGCCGTTTAGAAGATTTCTTAAAAGCTGCTCAGAAAAAAGCAGGTTACGAAATGGTAATGACTCCTCATATTGGTCAGAAAGAATTATATGTTACTTCTGGGCACTATGCTAAATATGGTGAAGACAGTTTTCAACCTATTAATACACCTAAAGATGATGAAGAGTTTTTATTAAAACCTATGAACTGCCCTCATCACTGTGAAGTTTTCAATTTTAAACCCCATTCATATAAAGATTTACCAAAACGTTTTGCAGAATTTGGTACCGTATATAGATATGAACAAAGTGGAGAATTACATGGATTAACTCGTGTTAGAGGATTTACTCAAGACGATGCACATATTTTCTGTACACCTGAGCAATTAGATCAAGAATTTAAAGAAGTTATCGATTTAGTTCTTTATGTATTCGGTTCTTTAGGTTTTGAAGATTTTACCGCTCAAGTATCTATTAGAGACATGGACAATCTTGACAAATATATAGGTGATGTTAAAACTTGGGAAATTGCAGAACAAGCAATTATAAATGCAGCGACAGACAAAGGTTTAAATTTTGTAATTGAAGAAGGTGAAGCTGCTTTTTATGGACCTAAATTAGACTTCATGGTAAAAGATGCTTTAGGCAGAAGTTGGCAGTTAGGAACCATTCAAGTAGATTATAATTTACCTAAACGTTTTGAATTAAGCTATAAAGGAGCTGATAATCAGTTACACCAACCAGTAATGATTCACCGTGCGCCATTTGGTTCAATGGAACGTTTTATTGCAGTATTACTAGAGCACACAGGAGGAAACTTCCCTCTTTGGCTAACTCCAGAACAAGTTATTGTACTGCCAATCAGTGAGAAATATCAAAAATATACAGAAAAAGTTTTAACTTTGTTAGAAAATTCCGAAATTCGCGCCCTCGTAGACAGCCGAAGTGAGAAGACAGGAAGAAAGATACGTGATGCCGAAGTAAACAAAATACCTTTTATGGTTATTGTTGGAGAGAAGGAAGAACAAGATGGCACAGTATCTGTAAGAAAACATGGTGAAGGCGATATAGGAACATTTACAATCGAAGAGTTTATTTCTCTAATACAGAAAGAAGTTAGTAAAACATTAGTTCCTTTTGGAAACCAAAAATAGATAGTAATTTTAAATTTATAAGTCATAGCAATTAGAAGAAGAGGCGGACGTAGACCGCTAAGAGTAATTAAAGAAGATCAACATAGAATTAACGGAAAAATCCGTGATGTTGAAGAAGTTCGTCTTGTAGGCGAAAACATAGAGGTGGGTGTATATTCTTTATCGAGAGCTAGAGAAATAGCACGAGAACAAGAATTAGATTTAGTTGAAATTTCACCTAAAGCAGTTCCTCCTGTTTGTAAAGTTATTGATTACAAGAAGTTTTTATACGAGCAAAAGAAACGTGAAAAAGCTTTAAAATCAAAAGCTACTAAAGTTACCGTAAAAGAGATTCGTTTCGGACCGAATACTGATGAGCATGATTATGAGTTTAAAAAGAAACACGCCATTAAATTTTTAAAAGATGGTGCTAAATTAAAAGCATTTGTTTTCTTTAAAGGACGTTCGATAGTATTTAAAGAGCAAGGACAAATTTTATTATTAAAATTAGCTCAAGAATTAGAAGAATATGGTAAGGTAGAGCAAATGCCTAAGTTAGAAGGAAAACGTATGATTATGTTTATTGCTCCGAAAAAGGGTAAATAATATAACATGCACACAATATATAAGCAAGATAAACTAAAAAACAAAGATGCCTAAAATTAAAACAAAATCTAGTGCCAAGAAACGTTTCAAGTTAACTGGTTCTGGTAAGATCAAAAGAAAGCACGCGTTTAAAAGTCACATCTTAACAAAGAAGTCTAAAAAACGTAAGCTTGCATTAACTCATTCGACTTTAGTACATAAGTCTGATGAAGCTAACATTAAGCAACAATTAGTATTAAGATAATAATTGTTAGCCAGGGAATTTAATTATTAACCATGGAGTTAGGCTCAGTAAAGTATCGATTTTCGATCGCCTACTACAAAAAACATTGAAATTATGCCAAGATCAGTAAATTCAGTAGCTTCAAGAAATAGAAGAAAAAAAATCTTGAAGCAAGCAAAAGGTTACTTTGGAAGACGTAAAAACGTTTACACAGTAGCAAAGAATGCGGTTGAAAAAGGAATGCAGTATGCATACCGTGACCGTAAAAACAATAAGAGAAACTTCCGTTCATTATGGATTCAACGTATTAACGCTGGAGCTCGTCAGTTCGGAATGTCTTACTCGCAGTTTATGGGGAAAGTAAAAGCTAATAATATCGAATTAAACCGTAAGGTTTTAGCTGATTTAGCTATGAACAACCCAGAAGCTTTTAAGGCCATTGTAGAAAAAGTAAAATAAGTTTCATAACCTTGCTTATACTAAAAACCCAAACTTAATCGTTTGGGTTTTTTTAAACCAATAACATCCATAATAAAGAACATAAAATCGTTACCTATGAAAACTTTAAAGATCTTATTTATTCTTCTTTTTACTCAAAATATTATTGCACAAAATGCAGATAAAATTGAGCAACCAAACACTGTTGAAAATCAATTTAAAAAACTTTATAAAAACTCAAACAATTATCAAATCTATAAAGTTGTAAAAAAGAATGAGTATTTAAGTTTACAAAAAAGCATTTTAGACAGTATTAAAGTTATTAAAACTGATGCCGCTTCTAAACAAATTAAAATAGATGAACAGCTTAAAGCAATTACATCTTTACAAACTAAAATAGATACCTTAAAAGGAGACTTATCTGTATCTATTGAAAAAGAAGATTCATTTTCTCTTTTAGGTATGTCGCTAAATAAAGCAACCTATAATACTACTTTATGGAGTATTATTGCCGGTTTATTAATTGGTCTTGCTTTTTTCATATATAAGTTTAACAACAGCAATTCAGTTACAAGAGAAACTAAAAGCTTGTTAGTAGATGTTGAAGAAGAATTCGAAAAACACAAAAAGAACTCTATTGAAAAAGAACAAAAATTGCGTCGTCAATTACAAGATGAAATTAATAAACAACGTGGAGTAAATTAATTTACGTTTTAACATAAATAAAAAAGAGCATCTTAATTAAGGTGCGCTTTTTTTATTATTCAAAATATTCTTTTAATCGATTTGTAAAATATTTCCAACCTCCTTCACAACTTTCTCTTGTGAATTCTGGAATATCAAAATGATGAAACTTTTCAATCCCTTCAGCCGACACCTTTACTTCTGTTTGGTTTTCTGATTCAGAATTTAACTCAAACGTAACTAAAAATGGTTCCTTTACATAATCTGGATACGTCCATTCTACCTTTATAATTTTATTAGGTACAACTTCTGCTACTTCCCACAAGTGATAAAATGTTCGCTCTTCTGAAGCAACTACAAACCAAGTTTTAAAACCAACTTCTGCCTTAAAATCTGGAATGTTATCAAAAAACCACTGAATCATTTCTGAATGTTCAGTAATAGCATCCCAGACTTTTTTTACTGGCTGATTTATTATTTTATTTACAATTACAGGCTTCATTTACGACAGTCCTGATATAACTCCATTATTGTCAATAGTCATTCCTTCAGATGCGGGAACAGCTGGTAAACCAGGCATACGCATCATTTTCCCTAAAATAGGAATGATAAACTGTGCACCCGCAGCTATTTCTATCTCTCTAACTGTAACAGTAAATCCTTCGGGTCTTCCAATTAGCTTATCATTATCTGAAAATGATTTTTGAGTTTTCGCCATACATACTGCAAAATCATTGAAACCTAAACGATCTATTCTACGCAAGTTTAATTGCGCCTTTTTACTGTACTCAACCTTATCTGCCCCGTAAACTTCTTTAGCAATCGTTTCTATTTTTTCTTTTACAGGGCTTTTCCAATCATACAATGGCTTAAATTGTGTTGCTTTATTTTCAACTACATCAACCACAGCATTCGCTAGATTTTTAGTTCCTTCACCTCCTTTTGCCCATCCTTCTGAAACTACTGCTTTTACACCTAAATTAGCACAAGCATCAATTACAAAACTAACCTCTTCATCAGAATCTGAAATAAATGAATTGATTGCCACCACAGGTTCAATATTAAACTTACGGATATTTTCAATATGCTTTTCTAAATTCTTAAATCCATTTTGAACACGCTCTAAACTTGGAGTATTGTATTCTTCTTTTGGGGAACCTCCATGATGACGTAGCGCTCTAATGGTAGCGACTAACACTACACATTTAGGATTCAAATCAGCATATTGCGATTTTATATTCAAGAACTTCTCCGCTCCTAAATCTGCACCGAAACCTGCTTCAGTAACTACATAATTAGACAATGACAATCCCATTTTTGTAGCAATAATAGTATTCGTTCCTTGCGCTATATTTGCAAAAGGTCCTCCATGAATAATTGCTGGGTTCTCTTCTAATGTTTGTACTAAGTTTGGTTTAACTGCATCTTTTAACAAAATAGCCATAGCATCTTGCGCTTTTAAATCGCGTGCAAAAACTGGCTTTTTATCAAAAGTAAAACCTATAAAAATATTTCCTAAGCGCTCTTTTAAATCATCAAAATTAGTAGCCATACAAAGTATTGCCATTACTTCTGATGCTGGTGTAATATTAAAACCATCTTCACGAGGAATTCCGTTTGCTGTTCCGCCCAACCCAATAGTTATTTGGCGTAACGCACGGTCATTCATATCAATTACACGCTTCCATAAAATAGTACGCGGATCGATATTCAAGTTATTAGTTTTACTCTGTAAGTTATTATCTATTAAAGCTGATAATAAATTGTTGGCTTTTTCAATCGCATTAAAATCTCCTGTAAAATGAAGATTAATATCCTCCATAGGTACTACTTGAGAATACCCACCACCAGCAGCACCTCCTTTAATACCAAAAACAGGACCTAGAGATGGTTCACGTAACACTACCGTAGCTTGTTTACCAACTTTATTTAACCCCTCAGTTAACCCGATAGAAACCGTAGTTTTTCCTTCACCAGCAGGTGTTGGCGTTAAAGCCGTTACTAAAACTAAATTATTATTCTTTACTTTTTCATCATCAATTAAACTTAAAGGTAATTTAGCTTTGTATTTACCGTACATTTCTAAATCATCTTCTAAGATATTCAACTTAGTTGCTATATGTTTAATATGCTGTAAATCTTTTGCTTGAGCAATCTCAATATCTGTTAAATGCGCCATAGCGAATTGTATAAATTTTAGGTTGTTTGTTATGCTAAAAATAGCAGGTAAATATACATAATATAATCCCTATAAAACCTGACATTTATTAGCATTTTATAACTAAACCCATACTAACTAGATAAATATCCTAAAAGAATTGTCCAATCTTTTTTGAAATACTATATTTGCACGTTTTAAAAAAAGTCGATTTAAATTATTAAAAATGCAAAACAAAGGTCTTATTAAATTATTTGCTGTCCTATTTGGATTAGTGAGTTTGTACCAATTGTCGTTTACATTTTTTGCTAACAAAGTAGAAGATAGCGCAAAGGAGTACTCAAAAGAAAACGTTAAAGATAACAACGGTAGAGAGTTAGCTAGATATGAAAGAAAATATTTGGATAGCGTAGCAAATAAAGAAGTATTAAATTTAGGAGTTGCTAAATACACTTACGACGACATCAGGGAGAAAGAAATGAACCTTGGTTTAGATTTAAAAGGTGGTATTAATGCAATTTTACAAGTATCTGTAAAAGATATCTTAATTGGGTTATCTAACAACTCAAAAAACACAGTTTTTATTGAAGCATTAGCGAAGGCTGATGAAGCTCAAAAAGACAGTCAAGAAAATTATTTAGATTTATTCTACAACAACTTCGTAGAATTATCTGCAAACAATGTAAAGTTAAGCGATCCAAGTATTTTTGGAACTAAATCGTTGCGTGACAAAATCGACTTTAATAAAACGAACGAACAAGTAAAATCGACTTTACAAGAAGAAATTAATACATCTATTAATACTGCTTTCGAAGTATTACGTAGCCGTATTGATAAATTTGGTGTTGTTCAACCAAACATTCAAAGAATTGGAACTTCTGGACGTATTCAAGTAGAATTACCAGGAGCTAAAGATATTGATAGAGTTAAAAAGTTATTACAAAGTACTGCCGAATTACAATTTTGGGAAGTATTTACAAATGCTGATGTGCAAAACTTTTTATTTGCTGCAAATGCAAAAGTTGCTGAATTATTAAAAGATGATTCAACTACTGAAGTAGCTAAAGATTCTACAAAAGCAGATAGTATTGATGATTTACTAGGGGAATCTACAGATTCTACTAAAGTAGCTACTCAGAAAAACTTGTTTACTTACATGTACCCTTTCGTAGCTCAGAGTCAACAACAAATTAGTCCCTTAATTGCACAAGCTAGAGTACAAGATACTGCGAAAGTAAATAGCTTTTTAACCAACAAAGAAGTTAGAGCTTTATTACCAGCTAATTTAAAATATGTTAAATTTTTATGGGATTACAAAGCGCAACCAACTGCTGACGGAACTGGTGAAAACATTAACTTATACGCAATAAAATCTAACAGAAAAGATAAAGCTCCTATTGATGGAGATGTTATTGCAGATGCAAAACAAGATTATAACGAGTTAAGTAAACCAGTAGTTTCTATGGCTATGAATGGTGTAGGAACTAAAAAATGGGCAAAAATGACTAGCGAAAACGTTGGTAAATTTGTTGCTGTTGTTTTAGATGACTATGTTTATACTGCACCTTCTGTAAACCAAGTAATTTCAGGAGGGCAAACTCAAATTTCTGGAGGAAACATGACTGTTGAAGAAGCACAAGATATCTCAACAGTATTAAAAGCTGGTAAATTACCTGCACCTGCAAGAATGATTCAAGCACAAGTTGTTGGACCATCTTTAGGTCAAGAATCTATTAACGCAAGTATGTGGTCTTTTGGATTAGCGATCTTATTAGTATTAGCTTGGATGTTCTTATACTATGGTAAAGCTGGTTTATATGCAAACATCGCTTTAGCAGTAAACATCTTGTTTATCTTCGGATGGTTAGTATCGTTTAATGCTGTATTAACATTACCTGGTATTGCTGGTATTATCTTAACCATAGGTATGTCGGTAGATGCGAACGTAATTATTTTCGAAAGAATTAAAGAAGCATTAAGAGGTGGTAAGAGTTTAGGAGAAGCTGTTAATGAAGGATTTAGTTTCAAAGGAGCTTTATCTGCAATTATCGATGCTAACATTACTACTTTCTTAACAGGGGTTATCTTATTTGTATTCGGTACAGGGCCAATTAAAGGTTTTGCTTACACTTTAATGTTAGGTATTGCTACTTCTTTATTTACAGCAATTTTTATTACTCGTTTATTTATTGACAGGGCTGTTAACAGAGGTACTAAATTACCATTCAACACAAATATTTCTAAAAACTGGTTTAACAACATTAATATTGAATTCTTAAAGAAACGTAAGTTGGCTTACATCATTTCTGGATTCTTTATTCTTGCTGGATTAATTTCAATCTTTACTTTAGGATTAAAGCAAGGTGTTGACTTTAAAGGAGGTCGTTCGTACATCGTACGTTTTGATCAACCAATGAAAGCTAACGAAGTTGCTTCTTCATTAAAAGGTGCTTTTGGTACTGCTCCTGAAGTTAAAACTTACGGTCCTAGTAATCAATTAAAAATTACTACTGCTTTTAAAATTGAAGAAGAAGGTAGAGAAGTTGATGATCAAGTACAAACTGCATTATATAACGGATTAAAATCTTACATCGGAACTACTTCTTATGAAGACTTTAAACCAGGGTTTGAAAAAGCTGAGAATTCTAATGCAATTATGAGCTACATGAAAGTTGAGCCAACAATTGCTGATGATATTAAGCAAGCTGCATTATGGGCTGTATTAGGTTCATTAATTGTAGTATTCTTATATATCTTATTACGTTTTAGAAAAATGTCTTACTCTATTGGTGCAGTAGCAGCAGTATTCCACGATGTATTAGTGGTATTAGGAGTATTCTCAATTTTCTACAAAGTAATGCCATTTGATATGGAAATTGGTCAATCATTCATTGCAGCAATCTTAACAGTAGTTGGATACTCGCTGAATGATACCGTGGTAATTTTTGATAGAATTAGAGAATACGCTGCTAACAGTAATACTTTAACAGCTGGTTTAGTAGACAAAGCATTAAGTAGTACTTTAGGTAGAACAATCAATACATCTTTAACTACATTATTAGTAATGTTAGCTATTTTCTTCTTCGGTGGAGATAGTATTAAAGGATTCATGTTCGCATTAATTGTAGGTGTAGTTGTTGGTACGTATTCATCATTATTCGTAGCAACACCAATTATGTTCGATGCTTCTAAAAAAGAAGACAAGAAATAATAATTAAATAAATATTTCCAAAACCGTTTTGAGTTATTATTCAAAACGGTTTTTTTAGTTAATATCAAGCAACTATCTTTGCACTCTGATGAAAATTACAAAACTTCACGATTTATATTTTAAAGAATTTATTTCTACTAACGAATTAGCTACCATAGTAAAATCGTTAGCAGAGCAAGTAAAAAACGATTTACCTAAAGATGAAGTTCCTTTATTTGTAGGGATTTTAAACGGGTGTTTTGTTTTTACGGCAGACTTCTTACGCGAGTATAGAGGCGATTGTGAAATGACTTTTGTAAAATTGGCTTCCTATGAGGGAACCACATCAACAGAAACTGTAAAGAAATTAATTGGTATCAACGAAGATTTAACAAATCGAACTGTTATCATTTTAGAAGATATTATAGATACGGGCACAACCCTACAAGAAATCTATGAAATCTTCAAAACAAAAAACATAAAAGAACTTAAAGTAGTAACACTTTTCTTTAAGCCAGATGTATACCGTAAAGAATTACCAATAAATTATATCGGAAAAAGTATTGAAGATAAATTTATTGTTGGTTACGGATTAGATTACAAAGGTTACGGAAGAAACTTGCCATCTATTTACCAATTAACAACACAACCCAAAATGAAAAACATCGTATTATTCGGCCCTCCGGGAGCAGGAAAAGGTACACAAGCTGAAGTATTAAAAGAAAAATACAACTTAGTACATATCTCTACTGGAGATGTATTCCGTTTTAATATTAAAAACAAAACTGAACTAGGTCTATTAGCTAAAACTTATATGGATGATGGTAATTTAGTTCCAGACGAAGTTACGATTAGCATGTTAAAAGCTGAAGTTGAAAGAAATGCAGATGCAGCTGGTTTTATTTTTGATGGTTTTCCTAGAACAGAATCTCAAGCTGAAGCTTTAGATGCTTTTTTAGCTGAAAAAAACGAGCGTATTAATGGGATGGTTGCTTTAGAAGTACCTGAAGATTTATTAGTTGGTCGTTTATTAGAAAGAGGAAAAACTAGTGGTCGTACCGATGATATGGACGAAAGTAAAATCCGTAATCGTTTTAACGAATACAATACAAAAACAGCCGTTTTAAAAGATTTTTACCACGCACAAGGTAATTATTACGGTGTAAACGGTGTAGGGTCTATTGAAGAGATTACACAGCGTTTATCTGACGTGTTTGACACATTATAAATTACATAAAAAGAAAGAATAAATTTTCTTTTTAAATATTAGAAAAAATGACTGAAGGAAATTTTGTTGACTATATAAAAATCTACGCATCTTCGGGTAAAGGAGGGCGAGGATCTGCGCATTTACACCGTGAAAAATACATTACCAAAGGAGGTCCTGATGGTGGAGATGGTGGTCGTGGAGGTCACATCATTTTACGTGGTGACAAAAGTATGTGGACACTTTTCCATTTAAAATTTAAACGTCATTTTAGAGCAGAATCTGGTGGTGATGGTAGTAGTAGCCGAAGCACAGGTCGTGATGCTGCTGATATTATTGTACCAGTACCTCTAGGTACAATTATTCGTGATGCAGATACCGATGAAATTTTATTTGAAGTTACACAACACGATCAAGATGTTATCTTATTAGAAGGTGGTAAAGGAGGTTTGGGTAACTGGCACTTTAAATCATCTACCAATCAAGCACCTCGTTATGCACAACCAGGTATTGAAGGTAAAGACGGGTGGTTTCGTATAGAACTTAAAATATTAGCTGATGTTGGTTTAGTTGGTTTTCCTAATGCAGGTAAATCTACTTTACTATCTGTAATTACTGCAGCAAAACCTAAAATTGCTGATTATGCTTTTACAACACTTAAACCTAATTTAGGTATTGTAGAGCATCGTAATCATCAAAGTTTTGTGGTAGCAGATATTCCTGGAATTATTGAAGGAGCTGCTGAAGGAAAAGGATTAGGACATTATTTTTTACGCCATATCGAACGTAACTCTGCCCTATTATTTTTAATCCCTGCTGATAGTGATGATATTCAAAAAGAATATGATATTCTATTAAACGAATTAAAAAAACATAATCCTGAATTATTAGACAAAGATCGTTTACTAGCTATTTCGAAATCGGATATGTTAGACGACGAATTAAAAGAAGAAATTAAAGCTGAATTACCAAAAGGTGTAGAAACTTTATTTATCTCATCTGTAGCGCAATTAGGCTTACAAGAATTGAAAGATAAATTATGGGGAATGTTGAATTAATATAATAAATGATCAGAAATACATTTTTAACATTTCTTTTTTGTATCACTTCATCATTTTGTTTTTCTCAATATGATTGGACAGAAGGTGAGATAAATTTAAAAAATGGACAAACAGTTTTTGGGCTAGTAAAAATCCCTATAATATCAAAGAACTTTGTTAGCTTTAATGGTAAATCTAAAATTAAATTAAAAGATAAAACAACAGGTAGTAAAACTAAATTTGAAGAGCATCAAGTTGAATTAATAAAATTTAATTATTCAAATTCTGAAGTTGCTTACTACAAGTATATTCCTATTTCAAAAAAAAGAAAAGAGATATTTTGTGTGATTTTTTCAGGAAAAGCAACTCTGTATGCAAGAGTTGTTGGAACTTCTTCGTCTAACCCTGGAATGATGTCTTCTCACGGTATAAATGAATTTTATGTTTTAAGAGATAATGAAAAAATAGCAACTCCTTTAATTACTGCTAGACCATCAAGATCATTTAGAAAACGTGCTATTAGTTACTTTAATGATTGCCCAACATTAGTGGAAAAACTAAAAAGCAGAGTGTTTTCAAAAAAAGATATCATAACGGTTATCAAAGAATACAATAATTGTTCTTTATAATTTTTAAAAAATTATAAAAAGCGCTTCGCTTTTACAAACTCTTTTTTCCAATAGGGTTCATTCATAGAAGAAGTAATTACCCCTTTTGATGTTGTGGAGTGAATAAATAGAATGTTATCATTTTCAACTGAAGTCACCAAACCTACATGATTGATTCCTCCTTTTAAACGAGCAATATCAAAAAACAATAAATCACCAACTTTTACATCTTTTAAATCAATTTCTTTTCCTTTTGTACTAATAGCACTTGAAGATCTTGGCAAATCAATTCCTATTTGTTTAAAAGAAATATTTACCAAACCAGAACAATCCATTCCTTTTTTGGTACTCCCTCCAGCTTTATAAGAAACGCCTTTATAGGAATTTGCGATTTCTAATAGTTTAGAAATTTTTGAGCTTTCATTTTTTAAAACGATAGTTCTTTCAGGTTGTTCGTCTCCGCTAGTTATATAACGAAAAGTAATAAAACCTATAATTACAATTAATAAGAGTAATCTTTTGCTCATTATTACAATACTCTTTTTGCTTTTATAAAAGCTTTATTCCAATAATCTTGATTTAAAGAAGTAACGATAACACCACGAGAACTTGTAGCGTGTATAAAACGAATATCGCCGTTTTTTATAGAAGTAACTAAACCTACATGATTTACTTTACCTCTTTTACGAGCTGTTTTAAAAAACAATAAATCTCCTCTTTTTACTTTTCGCAAAGAAATATCGTAACCCTTTGCATACATTTCTCGCGAAGTTCGAGGAATCTCAACATTTCGTTGTTTAAAAGCAGTGTGAATTAATCCTGAACAATCCATTCCTTTATTGGTTGTTCCACCGTATTTATAACGAACTCCTTTGTAAGAAACTGCTGTCCAAACAATTTTATCGGCAACAGTGATTTCTTTAGTATCTGTAGTTGTTCTTTTAGTTGTGCTAGTAACGTTTTTTGAAGACCCACAAGAAATCATCAAAAATGATAGTATAAAAATGCAGAGTAGTTTTTTAATCATAGATTAATTATTTCAGATATAATTCTTTGAAATATTCTATACGTTTTCCTGGTATTATCATTTTCCAAATATCTTTTTTTGCTATTACTTCTTTATCATAAAGTCTTTTACCATCAACATAAGTTCTAAAAACTAGAAGATATATAGATAAAACTATAACAAAGTGTATTGAACTAATTATCTCAGATTTAATCAGATATATTATTGCTGCTAATGGTATAAAAATCGTTAAGTAGTAGATAAAAATATTTTTCATTCTTTTTTAAAGAATTTAAAAGATTATTTAATTAACCCTTCAACAATTAATTTTGCTGTTTTTTCTGAAGCTCCTTTACCTCCAAGTTTTTGTTCTAAATCAAAGTAATCTAAAAACAATTGCTCTCTTTGTTTTTCTTCAAGAATTTCAGTCAACTCAATTTTTAAATTTTCTTTCGTAAAATCATTTTGAATCAACTCTTTTACAACCTCACGATCCATTATTAAATTCACTAAAGAAATATATTCTAGTGTAATAATTCGCTTTGCTATTTGATACGAAATATTGCTTCCTTTATAACAAACCACCTGTGGTACTTTAAACAAGGCCGTTTCTAAAGTTGCGGTACCAGAACCTACCAAAGCTGCATGAGAAATACTTAATAAATCATAGGTTTTATTACTGATAAGCTTCACATTTTTATCTCCGATAATTTCTTGGTAAAATGCAGTTGCTTGACTTGGCGCTCCACCGACTACAAACTGATAATTCGGAAAATCACCTACCAAAGACAACATTACCGATAACATTTTAGTAATCTCTTGTTTTCTACTTCCTGGTAGCAATGCAATAATTTCTTTATCTCCTAAATTGTGTTCTTTTCTAAAAGAAAGTTCATCAATTTGTTTTCTACCAGCAATTCCATCAATTAATGGATGTCCTACAAAATTAACATCGTAATCGTATTTTTTGTAGAATTTTTTTTCGAACGGAAGAATTACAAACATTTCATCAACATCACGTTTAATGTCTTTTACTCTACCTGCTCTACTTGCCCAAACTTGTGGAGAAATATAATAGTTAGTTCTTATCCCTTGTTGTTTTGCCCATTTAGCAATACGTAAATTAAAACCTGAATTATCAATTAAAATAAGTACATCTGGGTTAAATTTAGCAATGTCTTTTTTACAAAAAGAAATCATTCCTAAAATCTTACGCAAATTCATTAACACCTCAATAAACCCCATAAAAGCACGTTCTTTGTAATGCTTTACAAGCCTACCCCCTACTTCTTGCATTAAATCACCTCCCCAAAAACGAATCTCTGCATTTGGGTCTTCTTTTAACAAAGCTTTCATCAAATTTGCTCCATGTAAATCACCTGAAGCTTCTCCTACAAGAATGTAATATTTCATCTAGTTATATTAGAAAAATTTTAAAACCAGTGTTAATAAAGCAATCAAAATAGTTGCCATTAAAACACCTCTTGCTCTGTAGTCTTGTTTCTTTTTTAAAAACACCCAAAACACAAATAAATTAGGTATTGCTGCTAATGCTAAAACAGGTCCTAATACACCACCTTCTCTAACCATTTTAATAGTTTCAGCAATGGTTCCTTGTGAAATATATTGTAAGTAAACAAACAAACCAAAGGCAGTGGCTAGCAACGATACTAAAACTCCTATTGCTATTTCTTTTTTTATATGTCCCATGAATTTAATTTTTGAATTGCATGATGTGCTGTCATATCAAACTTAACAGGAACCACTGATATATATCCATTTTCTAAAGCCCAAATATCGGTGTCTTGTCCTTTATCTCTATTGATAAATTCTCCAGACAACCAGTAATATTCTTTACCATGTGGACTTTTACGTTTTTCAAAATCCTCTTTCCAATACCCATTTGCTTGACGACAAACACGAATTCCTTTAATATCGTTTTCTTTTAACTTCGGAATATTTACATTTAATACTACTCCGTCTGGTAAACCGTTTAACAATACGTTTAATGTAATTTTTTCAATAAACTTTTTAGCAGCTCTAAAATCAGCATGCCAATCAAAATCTAACAACGAAAATCCTATTGCAGGAATTCCTTCGATACCTGCTTCAACCGCAGCACTCATTGTGCCTGAATAAATTACATTTATCGATGAATTTGATCCATGGTTAATTCCTGACACACATAAATCTGGTGTACGATTTAAAATCTCATTCTTCGCCATTTTAACACAATCGGCAGGAGTACCTGAACAACTATATTCAATCTGAGGACCCTCATCAATTGTAATCGGATTACAATGCAATACATTGTTTACAGTTATTGCGTGTCCCATTCCACTTTGTGGACTATCGGGAGCAACTACTACAACATCTCCAATTTTATTCATTATTTCGATAAGCATACGAATACCAGGAGCGGTAATTCCATCGTCGTTAGTAACCAAGATTAAGGGTCTTTCTTGCATAGTGTGTTAGTTTTACAACAAATGTAACACAAAAAAAGGATTATTATTTTAACATTTTGTAAAGATAGAATCGCTCATATTATGCGTAAAATTGTAGTAATCAATCACAAACATCATGGTACGAGTTATAGTTTACATTACCGTTTTTATAGTTTCTACATTTTTTTCAGTAGCAACCGCTCAAAATAAAACAAGTATTCCCTGTAGCTCACCTGAATATTCTCAATTTGATTTTTGGGTAGGTAATTGGGATGTTTACAATACAAACAACAAAATAATCGGACATAACAACGTTGTACAAGTACCTAACGCTTGTGCTATTCAAGAAAATTGGAGTTCGGAAACATCAAAAAGTAAAGGAACAAGTTACAACTACTATAATAAAAAAGATAATTCTTGGAATCAAGTTTGGGTTGATAATTCAGGTTTTTCACTTGAATTGAAAGGTCATTTTGAAAATAATGCCATGATTTTGAAAAGCAACCTAATTAAAAGCGACAAAGGTAATTACTATAACCAAATTACTTGGACTAAGAACAACGATGGTTCTGTTACTCAGGTTTGGGATTACCTAAATGAAGACCATAAAAAGATTAAAGAAGTTTTTAGAGGGATTTATAAAAAACACCAAGAATAAAAAACTGGCATTATTTTAGTAGATTAGCAGTATAAGTAGCACAAAAAAATAAAAAGACAGAAGATACATGAAGACGAAGTTTATCATTCCATTTTTAACATTAGCATTATTATTTTCAAATACTACATATTCAAACTCAATTCCTGATACCGATCCAGATAAAGATCGTGTAATTGTTTATGTGTTAAAGAATATTTTAGGACGTTATCATTATGTTCAAAAAGAATTGAATGATGACTTTTCTAAACATGTATACACAACTTTTATAGACGGGTTAGATCCAAGTAAACGATATTTTACGCAAGAAGATTTAAAAGAATTTTCTCAATTTAAATACTTAATTGATGATCAATTAAGAGAAACCAATATTGACTTTTACAAATTAGTATATAATCGATTTTTAGAAAAGTTAGGTGCTGCAAAAAATAGTTATCGTGCATTACTTGCTCAACCTTTCAACTATAAAAAAGATGAAGTAATCGATATTGATTACGACAAGGTTCCGTTTGCTAAAAACGAAATAGAATTGGTTGATTATTGGAGAAAGCAATTAAAGTTATCTATTCTAAGTAGAATTGAAGATGCTGAAAATTCTCAAAATGAAAAAATTAAAAAAGACCCGACTTTTAAGAAGAAATCATTTGCCGAATTAGAAGAAGAAGCTAGAAAAGAGGTTTTAAAAAACATGAACGATTTATACCTACGTATAGATGAACTTGAAAACTCAGACTGGTATTCTACATTTTTAAACAGTGTGGTTAGTGGTTTCGACCCACATACAACGTACATGTCTCCAAGAAGAAAATCTCGCTTCGATCAAGAGATGTCTGGTAAATTAGAAGGTATTGGTGCACGATTACAAAAAAAAGGAATTTATACACATATCGTTGAGTTAATTTCTGGTGGACCTGCATGGAAACAAGGTGAGTTAGAAGCAGATGATATTATTTTAAAGGTAGCTCAAGGAAACGAAGAACCTTTAGACATTGTCGGTATGCGTTTAGATGATGCTATTAAATTTATTAAAGGTAAAAAGGGAACTGAGGTTCGTTTAACTGTAAAGAAAAAAATTGACGGTTCAACAAAAGTAATTCCTATTATCAGAGATGTAGTTGAATTAGAGGAAACCTTCGTTAAATCGAGTATAGTTGAAAAGAACGGAGAAAAGTATGGCGTTATTAATCTTCCAAGATTCTATATTGACTTTAATGACTTAAGTCGTAGGGATGCAGCCAAAGACATGGAAAAAGAAATTGAGCGTTTAAAAAGCGAAAACGTTAAAGGTTTAATTGTTGATTTACGTGATAATGGCGGTGGATCTTTAAAAACTGCTATAGAAATTGGTGGATTATTTATTGAAAAAGGACCAATTGTACAAGTAAAATACAGAGGAGAACAACCGTTAGTTAAAAATGATACCGATGCAAAAATTCAATGGGACGGACCTTTAGTAGTTATGGTAAATGAATTTTCTGCTTCTGCTTCAGAAATTTTTGCTGCAGCCATGCAAGATTATAAACGTGGAGTTATTATTGGTGGTAAGCAAACTTATGGTAAAGGTACTGTACAGAACGTTTTACCTATCAATCGTTTTTATGAGAAATATCCAAGTGACTTAGGTGCTTTGAAAATGACCATCCAAAAGTTTTACAGAATAAATGGTGGATCTACACAAATAGAAGGTGTGTATTCAGATATTTCTTTACCTAGCAGATATAGTTATATGAAGTTTGGAGAGCGTGATTTAGATGGAGCTTTACCTTGGGATAAGGTACAACAAGCTAAATACAACACAACAAATTCATATAGTAATTTTGCAGATGTTGTTTATAATAGCAAACAACGAATTATGAAAAATGATAAGTTTCAAAAAATTAATGATTATGCGAAATGGTTAAAGAAAAATCAAGAAGAAAAAACGTACTCATTAAATTATAATGAGTTTAAAAAAGAAAGTGAACAAAAAAATAAAGAAGGTGAACAATTTAAAGAAGTATTTAAATTTGACTCTAACCTTACTTTTAATTCACCTAAATACGAATTAGATTTATTTAAGAAAGATACTGTTTTAGAAGAAAAACGTATTGTTTGGCATAAAAACCTTAAGAAAGATATTTATATGAACGAAGCACTTAATGTGCTGAGTGAATTAAAAATGAACAATAATCATATTGCTGTAAAGCATTAAAACTAAAAAAAGCGAATCATAAGATTCGCTTTTTTTATATAATATTATTTTGTTTACACTAAACTTATTTTTACAACTAAACCTTCATTAGCACGAACATTAAATACAGTATTATCATCAAAAATTAAATACTGCCCTTTTACTCCTACTAGTTTACCTGTATAAGATTCCTCCTTTACAATGTTCAAACTTTTAGGTTTTTCAGGATATTTTTCTACAGGAAAATTAATTGTAGTTTCTTTATTATTCTCTATAAAATATTCTTGTACTTCATCAGGAATAAACGCTCTTAATTTCTCTTGCCAAGAAACTAAACTTTCATCTTCAATATCATTTTTTAACATCTTACGCCAATTCGTTTTATCAGCTACATGCTCTTTTAAAGCAACTTCGGTAATTCCTGCTAAATAGCGATTCGGAACCTCAACTATTTCGATAGCCTCATGCGCTCCTTGGTCTATCCAACGAGTTGGCACTTGCTGCTTTCTAGTTACCCCCACTTTTACATTACTTGAATTTGCTAAATACACAATATGCGGCTGCAATTGTACTTTCTGCTCATAAGCTAAATCGCGATCTTCAATACCTAAATGTGCTTTACTTAACTCAGGACGCATAATCCAATCTCCAGCATTTGGAGTTTCGAAAAAACAACTTTTACAAAAACCTTGGCGATAAATTTGTTTTTCTAAATGACAATTTAAACACTCATAAGTAACAAAACTCATTTCTATTTGCTTACCTATTAACTGATTTATATTTAAAAAATCAGATTTCATATCTAAATAATACTGCACCGTATCTAAATTTTCGGTAACCATTTTTTTTAAAACTCCTTGGTATTGCATGTCTTAAATTTTAGTACTTTTAACTGCAACAAACTTACAGTAAAAAAATTGAATTAAGAGTTAACCTATGGCGTTTCCATTTATAAATTCTATTATTTCTTGGTTTCTAAAAAAACGTAAACACCAAGTAGAATTATTTTTAAAATACCCTATTGATGTTCAAAATGAATTATTAATAAAGCTCTTAAACACTGCTAAAAACACTGAATTTGGAAAACAACACTCTTTTTCATCTATAAAAAATTACACTGATTTTTCGAATAATATTCCAATTCAGAAATACGAAAGTATTGAACCACTTATTGAGCGCTGTAGAAGAGGTGAACAAAATTTATTTTGGCCGACTCCTATTCGTTGGTTTGCAAAATCTAGTGGTACAACCAATGCAAAAAGTAAATTCATTCCTGTAAGTGATGAAGCATTAGAAGGATGCCATTTAAAAGCAGGTAAAGACATGCTGTGTTTATACATTAATAATAATGAAGAAACACAAATGTTTAAAGGAAAAGGATTAAAATTGGGCGGTAGTACTGCAATTTACGAAGACAACAACACTTACTTCGGAGATTTATCAGCAATTATTACCGAGAACCTTCCTTTTTGGGCAGATTTTAGTTCTGCTCCTAGCATGGAAGTTTCGTTAATGGCTGAATGGGAAACCAAAATGGAAGCTATTATTGATGAAACTATTAACGAAAATATTACAAGTTTAGTTGGAGTACCAAGTTGGATGCTAGTCTTATTAAACCGTGTTTTAGAAAAAACAGGAAAGGATAATATTTTAGAAGTTTGGCCGAATTTAGAAGTTTATTTTCATGGAGGAATTAACTTCAATCCATATAGAGAACAGTACAAAAAACTAATTCCGAAAGCCAATTTTAAATATTACGAAACCTATAATGCTTCAGAAGGTTTTTTTGGCATCCAAGATCAAAATAATTCTGATGAGTTATTATTAATGCTTGATTATGGTATTTTTTACGAATTTATTCCAATGGATACTTATGATGGGGAAAATTCAAAAGCAATTCCACTTTCTGAAGTTAAAAAAGGCGTAAACTACGCAATTGTAATTACTACAAATGGAGGGCTTTGGCGTTATTTAATTGGCGATACAGTTAAATTTACTTCAACAGATCCATATAGAATAAAAATAACTGGCCGTACTAAACATCATATTAATGTTTTTGGAGAAGAATTAATTATTGAAAATGCAGAAGTAGCTTTAAAAGCCGCTAGTGAGAAAACAAATGCAAGCATAAAAGACTATACAGTAGGTCCTGTTTTTATGGAAGGGAAAAGGAATGGCGCTCATGAATGGATTATCGAGTTTGAAAACCCGCCAGAGAATTTAGCTCTTTTCACTGAGTTACTTGACAATGCTTTAAAAAACTGCAATTCAGATTACGAAGCAAAACGTTATAATAATATGACTTTATCAATGCCAAGAGTACATCAAGCTCGTAAAGGTTTGTTTTATGATTGGCTAAGTTTAAAAGGTAAATTAGGCGGGCAACATAAAGTTCCTAGGCTATCGAATACTCGCTGGTTTGTTGATGAATTATTAGAACTATAACTATGAATAGAGAAGACCTAAAAATTATAATTGCCAGTGATGTAAGTGAAAGGGATGGGATTGGAATTTTCAGAGATGATTCAAAAAAAAGTAAAGAATTTAATACTTATAGAAAAGATATACCTCTTGATATCATTGAATACTCTATTGAATGTTTTAAAAAAGAAATCCCTAAAGAATACATTAACTATATATGAATTCTTTCTTAGAGCAAAACGCTGCCTTATTATTAGATAATCCTCTACTAGCTGAAGCTTTTCAGAATATTATGATGTTTGAAAAATATCCTAAACATCATATTTTACATGAATCTGGAACAATTTGCAATCACTTTTATATTATAACTTCTGGTGTAGCTCGTGTATTTTACTATAAAGAAGATAAAGATATTACAGTACATTTCTCGGCTGAACAAGAAAGTATTACCACTATAGATAGTTTTATTCAACGAAAAAAAAGTAAGTATAACATAGAAGCTCTTGAAGACTTAGACGTTTTAAAAATTGCCCATGCCGATTTAGAAAACTTATTTGAATCTAACCCTAAGTTCGAACGTTTTGGTCGATTATTTTTACAACAAATCTATATTGATTTAGTTGAGCGAATTGACGATTTACAATTACACTCAGCTCAAGAACGCTATCAAAAATTATTAGAAAAGAAACCTTACCTGTTTCAAAGAGTAGCATCTAAACATATTGCTTCATTTTTAGGAATGACCCCTGAAACTTTTAGTAGAATTAGAGGTAAATAATTTCTTGATAATTGTCAAGAAGAATTAAAACTCCCTAAAATATCTTTGTGTTATAATTAATCTATTATGACAATAGCACAGGCATTACAGCAGTTTTACAAAGACAATAATTTTGCCAAAGATGGTGGAGAAAGCGAAGATACTTTCGAGTTAAAATTTAAGTTTTTTACTTTAAAACTACCTAACTCACAATTCAGAAAAGATGTAATTCACATACACGACATTCAGCACATCTTATATAATTGTGATACTAGTTGGAAAGGAGAATCATTTATAGCTGGTTGGGAAATTGCGACAGGTCTTTGGAAACATATACCGATTGGTTTTATGAGTTTATGGGCAATGGGTTTTTGTTTATTAAACTATCCTAAGAAAGTTATACAAGGTTATAAATCTGGTTTACAATCAAGAGGAATTGTAGATTTACAAATAACAAAACAAGAGCTTTTAAATTTATCAATAGATGAATTAAAAGAAAAAATTGCAAAAAAGAAACCCACTAAAATGAATATACTTCAATGGGCAATTTTCCTTTTTTGGATTCTAGTTAGTCAAATAATATTCTTATTCCCGTTTCTTTTAATTATTGTTTTATTCTTTAGTTAATATTCTTATTGGTAATTGATATTGAGTACTAACAGGAATTCCTCTTTTTATAGCTGGAGAAATTCTTGGTAAATCTTTAACCGATTTTTGTAATATACTATCTAGTTTTGGTAATTCGACTTTTAAACTTTCTGTAGATGAAGTATTTAAAAACCGAAATTCTCCTTTATTAGTTATAAATACATCTAAAAAAACAACTTCATCAATAAAATTTTCTGTGACAAAATGATGCTGTTTTAAACTAATTGCTATTCTTTTTTGAATTTCATTTCTAAAGCAATTTGTTTTTGCATCATCAAAAAGGTTCTTACATTTATTAAACGAAGGCGAAACATCTACTCTAGTAAAATCTACAATAGTATCAGTAGTTTGAGTATTTTGTTTTTTCTCTAATGATAAATAATTACATGAAGCACATATAAATATTGATAAAAAGAAAAAGACACAACGAAACCTCATCTATTTGATTTTTAGATGAAAGTACAAAATATTTATCTGTTTTTTCTCTTCTTACCTTTAACCTTAAAAGTAATTGGTAATGTATATGCCACTCTAACAGGTACTCCTTTCTGCTTTCCAGGTATCATTGCGGGTAATAATTTAATCACCCTTATACTCTCTTCTTTCAATTTAGCATGTGGTGCAGTAACATTAACATCTTCTATTAAACCTTTTTTATCTATTTTAAACTGAATGTAAATTCTTTTTTTACCTGGATCTAAATCTAAATTTTCTGCTAATTCAATATTAAAATATTTCACTATATGCAATTGCATACTTTTATTTAAACATGCTTTTTTCTCTGCTTTACTTCCTATACATCCTGGAAATACAGGGACTTCTTCTAAAAATTTAAAAGGAACTGTTTCATCCACTATTTCTACCTCTTTAGAGTTTTGTGACGAAATTGAAAATGTTAAAAATAATAGACTTAAAATAAATACTCTTCTAATTATGTTTTTCATTGTGTTTTCTTTTTTTATTGTTTTTATATTAAAAATATAAAAACTATTCTAAAACCTCACCTTTCATGAAGTAATATTTTTTAATTTCCTTTAATCTAGATTTTACTTGATCGGTGAGTAATGAATCTTTTTGCTCAAATCTATCAATATAATTCTTATAAAGTTTATATGCTATCCTCTTGTCTTTATAAAAATTCTCTGTTGTAGTTGCTTGTTGATATAAAGCCCTGAAGTTCCTTCCGTTTTCATTGTAAGCTTTTTTATAAAAACTCATTTCTTCTTTCGGTTTCCCTAATGCTTTATATGTTCTAGCTAACTGATAATACTCAGTATCTCTAGGTTCTTTTCCAGTAAAAGCAGCAGACATATAATTATACATTGCTTCTTTATAATCTTTTTGATCAAAAGCTATATCTCCTAAATAGGTATATGATTTAAAATCATCTCTATCTATTCTTAGTGCCTTCTTAAAATACTTTTTTGCTTCACCATAATCTTTTAGCTTATATAAAATTCTCCCTAACATTTTCTGTGTATAATGTTCGTTTGAAGCTAACGTATCAATTTTTTCTAATAAACTAATTGCTGGTAAATATTCTTTTCGCCTATATAAATCATTAATCTTTAATTTGTTTAAAGCGACATGGTTTTGATTTACTTTCAATCCTTTATTTATAAATAGATTTGCCGAATCTCTATCTCTTAATAATGTATACGAAACTGCCAATTGATGGATTGCCTTTATATGTTCATCATCATACTTATAAGCATCTAAAAAACTATCAATCTTTGGATTTCTCTTTTTTGACATTGAAAATACTAAGCCTAATTGATAATGATAATTAGCATTTGTTTTGTCTTTCACGATTAAAAACTCAAAAACTTTCTTTGCTTTTAAAGGTTGTTTAGTTTGCAAGTATAATTTACCAAGTTGATAATTGATTAATAAATTATCAGCATCTTTTTCAATAATCTCTTCAAAAATTGAAATTGCTTTTTGTAGTTTTTTCTCTTTTTGATAAGTTTTTCCTAAACTAACTTTAGTTACGTAATCATCTTTTAGTCCTAAAGCTTGTTCGAAATATTTTGCAGCTTTTTTATTATCATCTATCGATGTATAAATTTTAGCTGTTTTTATATTGGTTTTAAAAGTTGATGGTAACTTTTTAAGCTTTACTAAAGCTTTTTTATACCGTCCAATAGTTAGCAAACTATCAATTGATTTAAAAGCCGAAGTTTGTGCTTCGGCTTTTATGAATCCAATTACTAAAACAATAATTAAAATTCTCTTTTTCATATATTTTTAATCCTTATGTGACAACCAAGTCATAATATTTAATAACAATTTATAATTCTCTTCGGCTCCCTCTGCATTCATTCCTACTTTAAATCGATTTCTTCCTGCCAATTGAGCAGTAAACATTGCTGCTTCCCCAAAGAATGCTACTTTACCTTTTCCATATTTCATAATTGCACCTTGTGATAACCCTTTAGCTGAAAAGTTTTTTGTTTTTTCAGAAAATCGCCACATGGTATCTGGTAAATGAACTTGCATTTTCTCATTTGTTTTTAATATTGAAATTGCTTTATCTGGAATTTCAAACGCTTGACCTGTAAATGTTTTTATCGATTTTATCTTTTCATATTTTTCAGATCCGCTTATAATTTTATGCTTTCCTAATAATGAGTTTTCATTAGAAAAATTTAATATTCCTCTTCGGTTTTCATCAAATAAAAAGCTATCATAAAAAGTAAATCCAAATGCTTTTGCTAATTTTTCACTCGCTCCGGCAAAAGGCATATGATCTGCAATTAAAAACAAAGAACCACCTTTTTTCACCCAGGTTTTCACAGCTTTGACTTCCTCTTTCGAAAAAGCACTTAGTGTTGGAGCTACAAACGGACCTATTGCTCCTTCAACCAAAGCATTAGAAACTACTAATACTTTAATTTTATTTAAACTCTCTTTTGAAAACTTTTCTGTGAAGCTTTTTACTTCATAACCTGCTTGATCTAAAACATTTGCAAATGGTTTAAAGCGATTGTCTTTTGTATGAAAATTGTTATGCGCTTCATCAATATACACCTCAATATTCATTGCTTTTTTTTGAATACTAGGTATATACAATGTATCTGGCATCTGTTGAGCAATACCAGATACACTCATATACAATAACAATATGATTATAAAATACCTCAACTTACTCTACATTAAATGTAATTGGTAATGTATAACCAGTTTTAACAACTTTTCCGTCCTTCTCTCCTGGCTTCATTATTGGTAATTTACTAGCTACTTCCATAGCATGCTCCTTTAGTGATGGATGCGGCGCTCTAGCTTTAATATCTATTACTTTACCTTCTTTGTCAATTCTAAACTGAACGTAAATTCTTTTTTTTCCTGGTTCTAAGCCTAATGTATTCGCTAACTTCCCGTCAAAATTCTCTTGTATAAACTTTATCATACTCTGATTAAAACATTTTTTATTCCCTTCTTCACAACCAGGAAAAGTCGGATGCTTATCTAAAGTTGCAAAAGGTGCATACTCCCCTTCTTTATAATTCTCCTTTTTAACTTTAGAGAAATCAAAAAAATGAGCAATAATTTTCCTTCCTTTAAATCCTGAGAAAATTTTTAACTTCATCATAGAAGCAACTTTACTAGAATTAAGTTTGTCATTTATTTTCATAAACTCTTCTTTCTCATCTTCAGACAATTCTTTTATCGATAATTCTTTTCCTAAATCTGCTTTAGCATCTCCATAATAAAAATCCAAGTAACTCTCTTCTTTTCCTTTAACAGAAGTTAAACTACCTTTTTTATTATTATAAATAGTAACAATTTCTTTTTCAGAACTTTTAACATCTTCATTATTATTACAAGAAGTATACAAAACCATACTTGCTAGTAACGGAATTAATAATAAATACTTTAATTGTTTAATTTCTTTCGATTTCTTTTTCGTCATCATAATAATTCGTTTTTTGATTAATGAATGTTTATAAAATTGATTAATGAATGAAATACTCTCCACCTGAAAAATATCAGAGAGTAAATTGTTTATATAGTTTTCTTTTGGAGTAGACTTACTTACTATTGCATCAGAAATATATTCATGAACTAACGAAATGCGGTTTTGATATACATACACCATTGGATTAAACCACATTATAATTCTTAGAAATTCAAAAAACAATAAATCGAACGTATGCTTTTGTTGGCTATGCACCAACTCATGCTGAATTATCTTTTCTTGCTTTTCAGCTGGAATACCTTTTCCTAAAAAAATATAATTAAAGAATGAAAACGCTTTTGAACCTTGAGGTAACAGTACTAATTTATAAGAGCTTCTTTTCTCGCTTCCATATTTAAAAATTAGTCGAATGATGCGTTGTAACTTTATCATGAAAACTACCAAAAACAGTAAGCTTACCAACCAAAATAACACATCTAAATAATCTATCGATTGATACCAAGCTGCTTGCTCAATAACTTTTTGAGGTGACAGCACTACTTCAGGTAGTAAAATCGTATACTCTATTGGAACTGCCTTTTGAATTGTTGGTATTTTTAACAACGGAAGTATAAATGAGATTACTGCTGTACTGAGCAAATACCATCGATTTTTAGTAAAGAACGTTTCTTTGCTTAAAAAGAAATCATACACCGCAACAAATAGCGCTTGAAATAATATTACTTGAATAATGTAGTTTATCATGATTTCTTGTTTTTATCTACCTCTTTTAAAATACTCTCAAGCTCATTAATATCCATTTTATTTTCTTTCATAAAAAAAGACACCATACTTTTAAATGAACCTCCAAAATATCCGTTCATTAACTTATGTAAGCTTTCATTACTATAATCCGATTTTTCTACTAAGGGATGATATACATACCCTCTCCCTTTTGGTTCGTGCCCTACAAATTCTTTTGTTTCTAAAATTCTAATGATTGTTGAAACAGTGTTATATGCTGGTTTTGGCTCTGGTAGTTCAGCGATTACTTCTTTTACCGATGCAACTTTTAAATTCCATAAAACTTGCATTATCTGCTCTTCTGCTTTTGTTAACTGTTTACTCATTTTTATTCTTTTAAAGTAGTATGAAAATATTCTGATTTAAATAATTTTGATGGATCTTCTTTACTGTAAGTGTATTTTACTTTAGCGATATCTCGTACAGGAACTACCTCCTTATTCAATCCATAAAAAACTCGTTCTTTTACATTTCCGTAAATATCAAATTTGTAATTTCTAAACACATATTCTCTATTCCCTACCATTGGCTTACCATCTAAACCAATTGTTATATACTGTAATACATTTCCGTTGTCATCATATTTTACAATTCCGCCTGCTGCTCCTATAAAAGTCCCAACAACAGGTACTTTCTTTGCGTTTAAAAATTTATATGAAACGATATTAAATTTTTCATCATAGACTGGCACATCGATTGCTACACCTGTTGCTTCTTCAATCAAATTCCCTTTATCATCGACATTATTCATCGATTGTAAAATTCCTTCTTTAGAAAACCTATATAATGTTGTCATAAAATGATAATAAGATCTCATTGGCACAAAATCTCCTTTTACATTTTTTCTTTTCTCCGACACATCACTATCATTAACATGAGACCAGAAGTACTCATAAATTCCCCAAGAATTATTTATTGGCTTCTCTTCATCATCATAATGCTTCAATCCTACTTTTTTATTTTTCTCATCGTAACTGTATACTTCTTTATATACACCCATAAAATTTTTACGCTGATTACCATACTCATCAAAAAAAGTTCTTACCTCTGTATTGTTCTTATATTCAATACTCGTTTTAGGCATTAAATTTCGATTTCCATCTAACATCCCAGATCTTCTAGTACTAATTAATTTACCTCCGATATTATACTCTACTAAAATCAACTTACCTAGTTCATTATATGTCAACTTATAATTATTCTCCTTAAGTGCTCTTCCTTTTGTTATTTCTATTCTACCTTTTATCTCAGAAAAAGGGGTTTCTCTAAATACCAAATGTTTATAATGTTTAACTTTACTCTGAGCATTTGTCGTAATTGAAAGAAGAATAATTATAATTAATATCGAATATCTCATTAAGTTTATTTTTCACAAATATAACTAAAAAATTAGTTTGAACTAATTTTTTAGTTATAAAGTTGTGTAACAAACTGTTAGTATTTTCGTCATATTTATGAGAAACCGTTAAAAACACTATGGATATACTACTTGCCTTTCTTGGCTTCTTTTTTGTTTGCTTAGGTATTATTGGATCATTTTTGCCAATTTTACCAGGGCCCATTACTAGCTGGATTGGATTATTACTACTGCATTTAACCAAAGCAATACCGCAAGACTGGACTTTTCTTGGAATTACTTTAGCTATAGCTGTATTGATTTTTTTCTTAGACTATTTTATCCCAGCTATGGGTACAAAACGTTTTGGAGGTACAAAATATGGTGTATATGGAACTACAATAGGATTAATTATAGGTTTACTCTCCCCTATTCCATTCGGGATATTAATAGGTGCTTTTTGTGGAGCCTTAATAGGTGAATTAATATATGACAGTAATGATACTAACCGAGCTATAAAAGCTTCTTTTGGTGCATTTTTAGGCTTTTTAGCTTCTGTAACCATTAAGTTCTCAATTTCTTCAGTATATTTTGTATTGTTTATAATGACGCTATGGGAATATAAAGAAGTTTTATTCTAGTAGAGTTTACTCCAAAAAAAAAAGCAACCCATTTCAGGGAAGCTTTCCATTGGTTAACAAAACCATGACACTATTTAAAGTGCCTAACAACACAACTAAATGCTACTTTATAAAAAAGCAGCCTGCAAATATACAACCTTTTTTAAAACTTACAAGTTTTTTCTATTATTTTACAAAAAACCTGAAATTGTTATTCATTGTTTAATTCTTCAATTGATTGTATCTTTGCCCCTTCATTAAAAATTATAAAAAACAACCCATGCAATTATCAGAACAAGAAGTTGTACGTAGAGAAAAGTTAGGGAGATTACGCGAGTTAAATATTAATCCGTACCCTGCTGATTTATTTCCATTAAATTCTAATTCAAAAAAAATAAAACAGGATTTTGAAGAAGGAAAAAAGGTGGTGATTGCTGGTAGATTAATGAGTCGTCGTATTCAAGGAAAGGCTTCTTTTGCCGAATTACAAGATAGTGAAGGGCGTATACAAGTATACTTTAATAGAGATGAAATTTGTACCGGAGAAGATAAAACCTTGTACAACGAAGTATATAAAAAATTATTAGACATTGGAGATTTCATTGGAATTGAAGGTGAATTATTCACAACCCAGGTAGGTGAAAAAACTGTAATGGTTAAAGACTTTAAATTATTAAGTAAATCTTTAAAACCATTGCCTATTCCAAAAGTTGATGCAGAAGGAAATACATTCGATGGGTTTACAGATCCTGAAATGCGTTACCGTCAGCGTTATGCTGATTTAGTGGTTAACCCGTATGTAAAAGAGGTATTTGTTAAACGCACCAAATTATTCAATGCAATGCGTCAGTTTTTTAATGACGCAGGTTATTTTGAAGTTGAAACTCCAATTTTACAACCAATTGCGGGAGGTGCAGCAGCAAGACCTTTTATTACACACCATAATGCATTAGACATTCCATTATACATGCGTATTGCCAACGAATTATACTTAAAGCGTTTAATTGTTGGTGGTTTTGATGGTGTTTATGAGTTTTCTAAAAACTTCCGTAACGAAGGAATGGATAGAACGCACAATCCAGAGTTTACTGCAATGGAAATTTATGTAGCTTACAAAGACTACAATTGGATGATGGATTTCACCGAGAAATTATTAGAGCACTGTGCAATTGCAGTTAACGGAACTACAGAAGCTACTTTTGGTGAACATAAGGTAGATTTTAAAGCTCCTTATGCTCGTGTAACTATGGCAGACTCTATTAAGCATTTTACAGGTTTTGATATTAATGGAAAATCTGAAGCTGAGTTATTTGAAGCTGCGAAAGGAATGGGTATCGAAGTTGATGCCACCATGGGTAAAGGAAAATTAATTGATGAGATTTTTGGTGAGAAGTGCGAAGGAAACTACATTCAGCCTACATTTATAACTGACTACCCTAAAGAAATGTCTCCTTTATGTAAAGAGCATAGAGATAATCCTGAATTAACTGAGCGTTTTGAATTAATGGTTTGTGGTAAGGAAATAGCAAATGCATATTCTGAATTAAACGATCCTATTGATCAACGTGAGCGTTTCGAAGCTCAGTTAGAATTAGCTAAACGTGGTGATGATGAAGCTGGTGAATTTATTGACCAAGATTTCTTACGTGCTTTAGAGTACGGCATGCCACCAACCTCTGGGCTAGGAATTGGTATGGATCGTTTAATTATGTATTTAACTAATAATCCATCTATACAAGAAGTATTATTCTTCCCACAGATGAAACCAGAAAAGAAAGCTCCTGCTATTGAATTAAATGATGATGAAAAAGCAGTATTAGCTTTACTAGAAAAAGCAGAAAAAATTGGTTTAAACGATTTAAAATCTCAGAGTGGTTTATCTAACAAAAAATGGGATAAAACCATTAAAGGATTAACAAAAAACAAATTAGCGAAAGTTGGCAAAACTGATCAAGGTTTATTTGTTGAGATTTTATAATCTATTTAATACAAAAAAGAACCCCGATAAATTTAAATTTATCGGGGTTCTTTTTTGTATTTCTACACTACTTTACAAAAATAAAAGCTTAGTTAAGTAAACTTATTAATTTACTGCAATTCTACTGCAAAATGGATTTTGTGTCCATCAACCAAAACATATCCATCATGATTCAACACTCTGTTAAAGTCTTCATCTGATAACTGATTTGTTAACACTGAGAAATCATTAATAACAAAATTATTTATTTCTAACTCACCATCTTTCTCAACAAAAACTATTTTTTCTACATTTCTATCAGATATCTTAGCATCAAACTTAATTAATAACTGACGATAAAGAGCACCTCCCTGATTATTATAAAGTTTTGACTTCCCATCTATTTTTACATTAGGATGCTCTGATTCTCCTAACTTTACAACAATAGTATGTTTTGTAGCCAATTCACCACCACTACTAATTGAAACATTATTTAACACATCTAAACCATAGGCCCCGCTTTTTATATAAGCAGGTATTGATACGGTAGCTTGATTTTTATTTTCTAAATCACCCAAAAAACTTATATATTTAAATCTTGAGAATGCTTTTAAAACTAACTTACTAGGGGTCTTATCTTCTTGACCATTTATATTACGATTATAAAATAAATTCTCTCCTAAAATATCAAATTCTTCATTTTTATAAACTTCTGACTTACTAACGCTTACAACCTTAGCTTCTTGTGTAACAGTAACACCTATAGGTTTCATTAAGTCATTTATAAACGGAAATTCAAATTCTTTATCGTTATACTTAATAATAAACTTAAAATCTGAACCAGATTCCGCCTCTCTTAATTTATGATCTACAGAAGTTTGAAAATGGACAACAGGAGAGTTATCCCAAAAACCATAAGCACCTAACATATAGTCTTTGTCATTTTTACGTAAATAAAAATTATAATCATTTTTATTCTCAACATCAACAATTACTTCAGCTCTAAAGCCATAATAAGGAACAAGCAAGGTATTAATAGTATGTGAGCTACCACTACTACCATTTACAAATAGAAAATTTGGTTCTCCTTTAGCTAGAAAAAATGTTGTGGTCTCATCTTTGTTATCATGCTCGATTGACACCTCGAATTTGTATTTGTTATTTTTATAATCATTTGGTAAATAAAAAAAGATATTATGATTGTCTTTATCAATCGTTTCAGTTCTATCAACCTCTAAAGCTATAGACTCGTTGCTTATTAAATTAACTTTCACACTATCTAATACAGGATGTATTCTATTAACTTTTAAACTCATTAACTCCCCAGGCATTTTATCCTTTAAAGAAGCGTAAAAAACACTTTCTTTAATATTAAGTTGGTCTATAAACTTATCTATAATTACAACGTACTCTTTAACAGAACTATCTTGCGCTGTTACCTTATATACAACTGGTGCTGTATAATCTAATATTTCACCTGACTTTGGAATAACTGAAGCCGTTTCATTAATTTCAATTTTAGATTTTAAGCTGGTCACATCAGTTTTATAAGGCATTTTAAATAATAAGGTATCTATATCATTGGGGCTCTTATTAATTAAATCATAACTACCATCTACTCCATTTGGTAAATCTAAAAAACTAAATGATTTTATAGAGTTATCTGTTAAAGGTGGGGTTACATTTATATTTACTGTATACACTTTTACATCTCCATTTTCTGCTTTAACTTTATATTCTACAGGTGAGGAAAAATCTATTACTTGACCAGAGCTTGGTGTCACAGTTGCTTTTTCAGAAATCTCTACTACAGGTTTTAAGTTTTTTACATTAGTTAATGCAGGAAGTGTTGTAGTTATACTTGTATTATTAATAGTAGCATTAAAAGTATCTCCACTAATAATAATGGAAAAATTTAAAATGCTATTTTCATTTGACTTTATATCTTCTTCTGAACAAGAGGTGAAAATCAAGGCAAAAGCCATAGATAAAATAAGTAATGTATTTTTCATATTTAATTCTTTTTAAAGCTCACAAATATAAAAATATTTCTAAATTAAATGAATAGGCACTTTGCTATATAACTATATATTTATTAACTTTAACTAGTTGTGAAAAAGCTATTTACATATATACCTTTTTATTGTTTATTATTTTTAGTCATTGGAATCATTATTCAATTCCATTGGAAACTATGGACGTTTGATTTCACTACCTTATTTACTTCTTTTTTATTTTTAATTACCTTATTATTTGTTTTTAGACAGCGTTTAAAAATTGCTTTTAAATTACAACTTCACTCGTTTTTATATTAATAGGTATTTCTGCTATTATCATTCAGAATCCTAAAAATTATAGCAACTACTACTTTAATAAGTATCAAGAAAACAATAATGTAGTTCTATCAATTCAAAAAGTTTTAAAATCTGGAAATTATTATAATAAATATGTTGCTAATGTTACACAAGTAAACTCTGAAGAAACTGTAGGGAAAATTCTATTGAATATTAAAAAAGATAGCGCACATATCTCTTTACAAGTAGGCAATCAACTCTTTTTAAAACCAGAATTTAAAAAATTAATTCCTCCTTTAAACCTACATCAGTTTAGTTATAAAGATTACTTAGCAAAACAACACATTTACCATCAAATATTCACAAGCAAAAGTCATTACAGGAGACTAAATAACAATCACTATTCATTAATAACATTATCAGCATCAGTTAGAAGAAAAATTCAAACTTCATTAAAAAAACACAACTTTTCTAAAAATGAATATGCAGTAATCAATGCTTTGCTATTGGGGCAACGTCAAGAAATATCAAAGGAACTATTACAAGACTACACCAATGCAGGAGCGATTCATATTTTAGCAATTTCAGGCTTACATATAGGAATCATACTACTAATCTTATCTTTTTTATTTAAACCCATAGAGCGGTTTAAAAACGGACGTTTAATAAAGAGTATCTTAATCATATTACTACTTTGGATGTTCGCTTTTATTGCTGGTTTATCAGCATCAGTTATGAGAGCTGTAACCATGTTTAGCTTTGTTGCAATTGGAGCTTCTTTTAAAAAGAAAAAAATAATTGAGCATTCCTTAATCAGCTCCATGTTTTTACTCTTACTCATAAAACCTCTTTTCTTATTTGATGTCGGTTTTCAACTAAGTTACTTAGCCGTTTTTGGAATCGTTTGGGTACAACCTCTACTCTACAATTTATGGAAACCAAATTTTTGGCTACTAGATAATTTTTGGAGACTTTTTACCGTATCTGTAGCTGCTCAAACTGGAATATTACCAATAAGTCTGTACTATTTCCATCAATTTCCTGCATTGTTTATTTTATCGAACTTAATTATCATTCCTTTTTTAGGTGGAATCTTAATAGGTGGAATCCTTATTATAACCCTTTCTCTTTTAAACATACTACCGCAACTTATTGCAGATTTTTATGGTTGGATAATCTCATTTATGAATGAAACTGTAAGTTGGATTTCTAACAAAGAAGAGTTTCTTTTTAAAGAAATATCGATGTCCTTCATTGAAATGATTGTTTGGTATCTTTTTATTGTTTTAGCATTTCGGTTTTTAATATCGAAAAACATCAAACGGTTCAGATACTTTTTAATCTCAATCATCTTAGTGCAATCAGTTTATATTTTTGAAGCTTATCAAAGAAATAACAAACAAGAATTAATTGTTTTTCATAAAAGCAGGAAAAATCTAATAGGAATCAGAAACTCAAAAAAGCTAGAACTTTATCACAATCTTGATTCAAATAAAATTGATACAGAAAAATCAATTATTGCCTACCGTATAAATGAAAATATCAAAAGTGATTTTTCTAGCAAAAAACCAACACTTTTGAAATTCAAGTCAGATACTATTTTAATTGTTGATAGTTTAGGAATTTATCAGTTTAAAAGCATTAAAAATCCGATAGTCCTTCTACAAAATAGCCCGAAAATAAACTTAAATCGATTGATTAAAAAAATAAATCCTAAACAAATAGTAGCCGATGGTAGTAATTACAAAAGCTATATAAGTAGATGGAATATGACTTGTAGACAAAGAAAAACTCCGTTTTATCACACAGGACAAAACGGAGCTTATATTATTAAGTGAAACTAATTAGTTTACTCTTTTAAAATTCTTTTCAAAATCTACCCAACTAGAGTTCTTGTAATTATCATTATTAAAGAAAGCTAAAATCTTTTCAAACCTATCCTCTTTTAAATACCCTGGAACTGTTTGAATCAGTTGCTCTTCAGGGTTAAAAAATGCTGTTGAAGGATAACTCATTTTACCTTTCATAATAGCTGCTGCTAATTGATGGTATTTACTTCGCCCTTCTTGCACATACTTATAGGTTTTCCCTTTAAACTGAATATCCTCTTTACCTTCGCCGTCCATCTTTACAGCATAGTAATTATCATTAATATACTTAACAATAACATCGCTCTTATAAGTGGTTTTATCCATTTTTTTACACCAACCACACCAGTCTGTATACAAATCAACTAAAATTGGCTTCGGATTTTCTTTATTTTTCTCAATTGCTTCCTCAAAAGTTAACCAATTAACTTCTTCTTGCGCATTCACTCCTATCGAAATAATTGCTAAAACGGCTACTAATATTAATTTCTTCATGTCTCTTAGGTCTCAATAAGTATTCCAAATTTACAAAAAAACCTGTCAATTATTAATAATTGACAGGTTGTTAAGTTATTTTAACTTTTAATTAGGGTTATTTCACCCCGTGCATTAACTTTTTTAGTGTTTTATTTAATATCATAGATAACAGCCCCATTACAATAGGTACTAAGGTAAATATCAAGAAGAAAGTGCTCAAAGAGTATTGTTCAGTAATTTTATCAATCATTCCTCCCATAGTTCCAGCTGCTTTTTGCCCGATAGCAATGGCTAAATACCAAATTCCAAACATAAATCCAATCATTCTAGCTGGTACTAATTTACTTAAATAAGATAAACCTACAGGGGAGATACATAATTCTCCCATTGTGTGGAGTAAATAGGCTAATATTAAAAATACCATACTTACTGAAGCCGTTTTTGCTCCTTGTGGAATTCCAGCAGTACCAAATACTAATATACCAAAACCAGCTCCCAACAATATTAATCCTATTCCATATTTCATTGCGGCACTTGGATTGTATTTGCTTTCCCACCATTTAGAGAATAAAGGAGCAAGTGTAATAATAAAGAATGAGTTTAAGATTCCAAACCAAGACGCTCCTACCTCTGTAGTTTCTTTACTAAATTCGTTGTTGATTTTGTAAAAAACAATACACCATAAAAACACAAAAGAAAGTGCTAATACAATATTTGAATACGGAATTTTAGAAGAGGTCTTCTTAAATAACAGGTACAATACCCAAGTTATAATAGCTAATGGGCCAACAGTTAAAATTAAATCTATAATTTTAAAAATCATTGCAGAGCTTCCTGTTAGTGCTCGTTCTGTATAATCTCTTGCAAATAAAGTCATAGACCCTAAAGCCTGTTCAAATGCTGCAAAGAAAATCACTGTAAATAAACCACAAATAGCTACAGCTATAATTTTATCTCTTACAATTTCTGTATACCTTAATGTTCTTGTAATGATTAAATACAAGAATATAACTAGTCCTATAAGCACTGTAGCATATGACCCTTCTAAATTCCCTATACTATAATCTAAGATATTAACACCTCCGATCTTCGATAATGGATCGTTGAATAAATACAGTAAACCACAAATAGAAGCTAAAGCCATTAGAACTTTATCAACTATAGTAAATGGATTAGCAGGCTCAATATCTTGAGATGCAGTTGGACTTTCCTCATTAATATTTTGAGGTAGTTCAGCTTCAACAATATTACTCGGTTTGGCTCCAATAGAACCAAAAAGATCTTTAGCCAACCAAAACTGAATCAGTCCTAATAACATAAATATTCCGGCTAAACCAAACCCATAACTCCATCCAATATTTTCTGCTAAATATCCACAAAGCATCATTCCAAAGAAAGCTCCTGCGTTTACTCCCATATAGTAAATCGTATATGCTCCATCTTTTTTAGACTCTTTCCCTTTATACATCTCAGAAATCATCGAAGTCATATTTGGTTTAAAGAATCCTGTACCAACAATCAACAAAGCTAACCCCAAGTATAACGACCATGGTGTTTCAAAGACCATTGCTGCATGTCCAAGCATCATTATAAAACAACCAATAACTACTGCTGTTCTATAACCAGTGTACTTATCAGCAATCCATCCACCAAGAATCGGTGTTAAATATAATAATGAACCATAAGTTCCTATTAAAGCTAAAGCATTTTCTCGTGGCCATTCCCATCCTGGATTATCTCCAAATAAAGGTGCTGTTAAGAATAACACTAATAATATTCGCATTCCATAGAATGAAAAACGTTCCCACATTTCTGTAAAAAATATAACAAATAATCCTGCAGGGTGCCCTAAAACTTTGTCTTTAAATAGATTTTCTATATCTGTATTCATGTGTAAAAAATTGATTTATAATAAAGAAGCTTAATAATTAACAAGCTTTGTTTTTTTAGTGTACGTTACCCATTAACTTTTTCATTAATGGAGAAAAAATTAATACGATTGCTCCTGCTGCTAAAGAGTACATAGCAATTAAATGGAACCCATCAGTATATATTCCTAAAGTATCTAACCCTCCTACATTTGCATCAGTACTTTCTACAGCTAATTGTTTAGAGATGAATCCTACAATTTGAAATGCAAAAGCTGATGATAAAAACCAAACTCCCATCATAAATGCTACGATATTTTTAGGTGATAAATCTGTAATTTTCGATAAACCTACTGGAGACATAAATAATTCACCAACAGAAATAATAAAGTACATTACTAATAAGTATGTAAAAGGAACCATTCCGTTTTCATTTGCACTTGTTCCACTAATTGAAAGAATATAAAAACTTACACCAGCTAAAAGTAATCCTAATCCAAATTTATATGGTGTTCTTGGATTTAATTTTCTCTTTGATAAATACCCCCATAATAATGAAATTGGAATTGCTAAAATGATAATAAACATTGAGTTTAATGCATTTGTTTGACTAGCAGTCATAATACCATCTAAATCAACATTTCTTGAAGCAAATAAAGTAATTACACTTCCAGATAATTCATGGAAACCCCAAAAAAGAGTCATGAAAAATGTAATTAACACAGCCATAAACAACTTTTTACGTGCTCCACTATCTAAGTTATACATAATATATCCTAAGTAAGCCAATACAGTAAAACCTATAAATTTGAATATTCCACTTACATAATTCGCTTGCCAAGAAGAAAGCAACCATGCTATTGCTGGAGCACATAAAAATGCGATTATTGGAATTAATGTCTTTTGAGGAATCCCTAAAACTCTCTTTTCATATACTTCCTGACTAGGTGGCATCCCTTTATCTCCAAAAACATTTTTTTTAATTCCACTCCAAAAGAAAATTAATCCTGCTAACATTCCTATTCCTGCAAGACCAAAACCATAATGCCAACCATATTCCGCAGCTAACCATCCACATAATAAAGGAGCTACAAATCCACCGATATTAATTCCCATATAAAAAATGGTGAATCCTGAATCTTTCCTTACATCTCCATCTTCATATAAAGAACCTACGAATGTTGAAATATTTGGTTTAAAAAAACCATTACCTACTACTATAAAAGCTAATGCTAAAAAGAAAGCAATGTCATTTTCTATAGCTAGTACAAAATGACCTAAAGCCATTAAAACACCACCCAAAAAAATAGAAGCTCGCATTCCTAAAATTTTATCAGAAATCTGTCCTCCAATAACAGTTGACGCATATACTAAAGAACCATAAGAAGCATATACAATTGCCGTTGCCGCATCACGTTCTACAATTGCTTTAAAAATTTCTTGCACCATGTACAAGGTTAATAAAGCACGCATTCCATAGAAACTAAAACGTTCCCATAACTCTGCGAAAAATAAATAAAACAATCCTTTAGGATGTCCGAACATTTGTTGCTCTTCTGGTTTAACTACTGAACTCATATGAATTATGGTTTAATTTTATAAATTGTTTTTAATAAAGTTTGTCATTTTTGTGTACAAATGTAAACGAGTATTACCACCATAAATTCCGTGGTTTTTATCTGGGTACATTCCCCATTCGAATTGCTTATTAGCTTGAATCAATGCTTCTGCCATTCTATAAGCATTTTGTACATGTACATTATCATCACCTGTACCGTGAATCAATAAATATTTTCCTTTTAATAATTCTGGGTAATTTAATGGAGAATTCGCATCATAACCTTCAGGGTTTTCTTCTGGAGTTCTCATATAACGTTCTGTATAAATTGTATCATAAAAACGCCAAGTAGTAACAGGTGCCACTGCAATTGCTGCTGCAAAAACATCATTTCCTTTTAATAGTGAATTTGTACTCATATGACCTCCAAAAGACCAGCCCCAAATACCAATTCTTTTAGCATCAACATAAGGTAACTCTGCTAATTTTTTAGCTACTGCTATTTGATCTTCTGTTTCGTGCTTTACTAAATTCATATACGTTACTTTTTTAAAGTCACGTCCTTTAAATCCAGTTCCTCTACCATCAACACAAACAACGATATACCCATCTTGTGCCAGCATTTGATGCCAATAATCATTCGTACTATTCCAACGATTTGCTACTTGTTGCGACCCTGGACCTGAATACTGGTACATTAATACCGGATATTTTTTGTTAGGATCGAAGTTTGCTGGCTTTATTGTATACATATTTAAGTCCTCACCATTTACTGTAATAGTTGAGAATTCTTTTTTACTTAAATTATATCCAGCAATTACTTCTTTTAACGCAGCATTGTCTTTTATCGTTTTTAATACTTTTCCTGAGTCGTCTCTTAAAGTATATACATTTGGAGTATTTATATCAGAAAATGTATTGATAAAATAATGCATATTCTTACTAAAAGATGCTCTATTAGTTCCAGAAGGATTACTTAACAATTTCTTGTTTTCTCCTTTTAAAGAAATACTATAAACACCTCTATTAATAGAACCGTTTTCTACAGATTGATAATAAATTGTTTTTTTATCAGCATTATATCCGTAATAAGAAGTTACTTCCCAGTTTCCTTTTGTTACTTGGTTAATTAACTTTCCATCTTTATTGTAATGGTAAATATGATTGTAACCATCTTTTTCGCTCGTCCAGATAAAACTATTATCATTTAAAAAAGTTAAATCATCAGTTACATTAACATATGCTTTATCTGTTTCATTTAAAATTAAAGAACTATCGTAAGAATCAGCATTAACGAAATACATTTTTAAATCATTCTGATGACGATTCAATGTACGAACTGCTAATAAGTTTCCTTCATTCGTCCAATTAATTCTTGGGATATACTCATAATCACCTACTCTAATTTCAGCAGTTTTATTCGTTTTTAAAGAGAATATATGCAACGATACTTTTGCATTTTCTTCACCTGCTTTTGGGTATTTAAACACATGTTGACTAGGATACTTCCCTTTCCCATAAACATCCATCGAAAAAGTTTTTACTTTACTCTCATCAAAACGTAAAAAAGCTAAATTCTCACTGTTTTTGCTCCATTCAAAAGCCTTTACAAAAGCAAATTCTTCTTCGTAAACCCAATCTGTTATACCATTAATAATTTCGTTCTTTTTACCATTACTAGTAATTTGGTAAACAACATTATTATTAGAATAATCTTTAATAAATAAATTATTGTCTTTGGCGTAAGCAATTTTCTTGCTGTCAGGTGAAAATGTTGGCTCTTGAATATCTTCTCCAATTAAATCTAAAGATTTCGTTGCAATGTCGTACACGTAAAATGTACCCAAAAAAGAATGACGAAAAATCGGTTTAAAGGCAGTACCTAAAATCAATTTTGATTCGTCATTATTAAAACTATATGATTGAAAGTTTTTTAATCCTTCTAAATCTTTACTATTTACAATTGTGGCAACTTTTTCCAAAGTTTTATAACTGTATTTATCTACAGTCGAACTTCCTTCTGAATAATTTAAAAGTGAATAAAAATCTCCATTCATTGAATTTAGAGAATTCATGTAATCAGCTCTAAATGTGCCCTTTTTCCATATATCTTCTAAAGAAATATCTTTTTTCTGAGCTTGTAAAAGCGAAGATATTCCTATAAAAAATATCAATATTTTCTTCATATTACCTTGTTGTTTGTGTAAAAAGTTTGCCAAGTTTACGGAAAAATCATCAAAAATCAGCCCAAAAAGATTAGAAATCCTAAATAAGAAGCCTATTTTAACAGGATTCATTTATCTTTGAGCCACTCAAAATAAACTAAGAATGTCTAAAATTATTTCTGGATTTTCGAAACTTACCAAAGAAGAAAAAATTGATTGGTTAGCTAAAACATATTTTAATAACCAACCTGAAATTATACAAACACTAAAACAGTATTGGAATGTTGATAATAAATTGCAACAATTACATGATGATTTTATAGAGAACACGGTTTCTAATTTTTATATGCCCTATGGTATCGCTCCTAATTTTGTCATTAACGGGCACGATTATGTAATACCAATGGTGGTTGAAGAAAGTTCAGTCGTTGCAGCAGCCTCTTTAGTGGCTAAATACTGGAGTACTCGTGGTGGTTTTAAAGCCGAGGTAATTTCTACTACTAAAATTGGTCAAGTACATTTTATGTACGCTGGTGACAAAAAAGATTTAGAAACTTATTTTAATCAGAGAAAAAGCGAACTATATACAGCCACAGCTTCCATTACTAAAAATATGGAAAAACGTGGTGGTGGTATTTTAGATATTCAGCTAGTTGATAAAAATGATAAACTTGCTAATTACTACCAACTACATGTTACGTTTGAAACCAAAGATTCAATGGGAGCAAACTTTATCAACTCATGTTTAGAAGCAATGGCTAATCAATTTAGAAATGATGAGATTGACATTGTTATGAGCATACTTTCTAACTACGTCCCTGAGTGTACTGTTAGAGCTGAAGTGAGTTGTAAGGTAGAAGATTTAGGAGGGAAAAATCCTCAAAAATTTGCTCAAAAATTTGAGCAAGCTGTTAAAATAGCGGAAATAGAACCTTATCGTGCAGTAACGCACAACAAAGGAATTATGAATGGTATCGATGCTGTTGTTTTAGCTACTGGAAATGATTTTAGAGCTATTGAAGCTGGTGCTCATGCATACGCCTCAAAAGAAGGTCAATATAAAAGCTTAACACATTGTACTGTAAAAGATGGTGTTTTTAAATTTTGGATTGAGATTCCGTTAGCTTTAGGAACTGTTGGAGGTTTAACCTCTTTACACCCTATGGCAAAATTATCGTTAGATATGATGCAAAAACCTAGCGCAAGAGATTTAATGCAAATTATTGCTACTGCAGGTTTAGCTCAAAATTTTGCTGCTTTGCGTGCTTTGACTACCAAAGGAATTCAGCACGGACATATGAAAATGCACTTGCAAAACATATTAAATCAGTTAGGAGCATCAATTAAAGAAAAGGAAGAAATAACTACTTATTTTGAAAATAAAACAGTTTCTCACAGTGCTGTAGTTGATAAATTTAATGAAATAAGAAAGTAATTTTGAACAAGTTTTACAGTAACGGAAAATTATTATTAACTGGCGAATATGTTGTTCTCGACGGAGCAACCTCTTTAGCTGTTCCTACAAAATTTGGTCAAGATTTAATCATTAAGCCGATTAAAGAGCCTCAACTTATTTGGGGAAGCTTTACCGATAAAGGCGAATGCTGGTTTGAAGCTAGTTTCGATTTACCAAAACTTCGCTTAACCTCAGCAACCTTTAATTCTAACAAAGAAGGAAGTGCCGAATTCATTGCTGAAACTTTACGTGATATTTTATCCGAAGCTAAAAAATTAAATCCACAATTTTTAAATTCTGAAAACGGATTTATTATAAAAACTAACTTAACATTCCCACAAGATTGGGGATTAGGAAGTTCATCAACTTTAATAAACAATATTGCTACTTGGGCAAATGTAAATCCGTTCGCCTTATTATGGAATGCTTTTTCAGGTAGCGGATATGATATTGCTTGTGCAAGTCACAACTCCCCTATTTTATATCAATTAGAAGATAAGAAACCTATAATTGAAGAGGTAAAATTCAATCCTAGTTTTAAAGATGAATTGTTTTTTGTGTATTTAAATCAAAAGCAAAACAGTAGAGAAGGAATTGCGCAATACAAACAACATAGAGAAGAAGGAAAAACATTAATTCCTGAAATTAATAATTTAACTCAAGAGTTTTTAAAAGCTGACTCATCTAAAAGTTTAAACAAGATAATTATTGAACATGAACATATTATTAGTTCAATTATAAAACAGGAGCCTGTAAAAAAACGATTGTTTTCTGACTATTTCGGAGAAACAAAAAGTTTGGGTGCCTGGGGTGGTGATTTTATTCTGGCTACAGGAAATAAAGACACCATTAAATACTTCAATAAAAAAGGATACAATACTGTTATTCCTTATAAAGAAATGGTTTTATAATGAAAAAAGTAATAATCGTTGGTGGTGGAGCTGCAGGATTTTTCACAGCTATTAACGCTAAAGAAGCAAATCCTGATTTAGACATTACCATTCTTGAAAAAGGAAAAGAGGTTTTACAAAAAGTTAAAATTTCTGGTGGAGGACGTTGTAACGTAACACACGCTTGTTTTGACCCCAAAGAACTAACAAAATTCTATCCTCGTGGAGAAAAAGAACTATTAGGTCCTTTTCATCAATTTATGACAGGTGATACTTTTGAGTGGTTTGATATCAGAAATGTTCCTTTAAAAATAGAAAGCGACAATCGTGTGTTTCCGGAAGCAAATACTTCTCAAGCAATCATCGATTGTTTTCAAAACGCTGTTGATGACTTAGGGATTAAGGTATTAAAAAACCATGGTGTAAATTCAGTTTCTAAACAAAATGACAAATGGATTGTTAACACTAAAGAAAAACAATTTGAAGCTGATTATATAGTAGTTGCAGCTGGTAGCTCAAAAAAAGTGTGGGATTTATGCAAAACCTTAGATCATAGCATCATTGAACCTGTTCCTTCTTTGTTTACTTTTAATATAAAAGACAAACGAATTATCGATTTGGGCGGAATCGCTGTACCAAATGCAGAGGTTAAATTAGTTGGAACAAATTTAGAAAACTCAGGACCTTTATTAATTACACATTGGGGATTGAGTGGACCTGCAATTTTAAAACTATCTGCTTTCGGAGCAAGAATTTTAGCCGATAAAAATTATAAATATAACGTTGAAGTTAATTGGTTAGGACAAGATTTTGATTCGGTTTTAGAAGAACTTCAAAGTTTAAAAAAATCACAACCTAAAAAGCAAGTCAATTTAAAATCTCCTTTTGTTGATATTCCTCGTCGTTTATGGGAACGTTTTATTACTGCTTCAGAAATTAAATCCAATCAGAATTGGGCTGATTTAAGTAATAAGCAATTAAACAACTTAGCAAGTCAATTAACCAAAGGAGTGTTTAACGCAAACGGAAGAACAACTTTTAAAGAGGAATTTGTAACCGCTGGTGGTGTAGATTTAAAAGAAATAAACTTTAAACGTTTTGAAAGTAAGCTTCACAAAAACCTATTCTTAGTTGGTGAAGTCTTAAATATTGACGCTGTCACAGGTGGATTCAATTTTCAGAATGCTTGGACCGGAGGTTATATCTGTGCAAAAAGCATTGCTGAATAATTACCATTAATTAACAAAAAAAAGAGCATTTACTAAATTTAGTAAATGCTCTTTTTGTTTTGCTTAGCTCTTAACTAAGCCATTGCTGATGCTTTCATTGACTTTCTATAAGTAAAAGAGTTAAAAATATTTCTCTTTCCGAAGTTGTTTATAGACTTTGCATTAATGAATTTTAGAAATATCTTTTTACTTACTCCAAAGTATTCATAAGTATTACCATCAGTAAAAGTAACTTCTAGCAACATACTTTTGTGCTTGTAATCTGCTACTTTAAATTCAGTAATTGTAGTATGGTACGCCTCTAAGTTATCTTCTTTTGTCTTTGGTGCAATACTTACTAAAAAATGATAACCGTCAATAATTTTAGTACTCACTTCTTCAGCTTCTAGTTTTTTCTCGTCATCTAAAAACTTATCTGGATGCCATTCTTTTACTAATCCTCTATAAGTTTTTTTCAATTCCTTTAAATCTATAGCTCCTTCTACATTAAAAAGCTTTTTATATTCTTTTATTCGTTTCATTTTCCTGAAATAATTTAGCGCGCAAAGCTATTCAAATTATCTGAATATGAGACAGAAAGCTCATTTTATTTGATATAAAATAATTAGACTTAAAAATTAGTAACTCATTACGGTACCGTAATACAATAATTGAAAGGTTTTAACATCTAACAATAAACAGTTCATTGCCATCATCATTCCGTAGTTAGATTTATCATAAAAAAGATATTCAAAGTAGTTTATCTCTTTTTCATACTCATAATACCTAGCAGAAGTTTTAAAGTTGTCGTTGTAAAAATTTTCTAATTGTGATAATTGATGCACATTAATTTTTACTGAACAATTATACAAACTATCTATTTTATCTTTAAGTTTCTTTCCTTTTAAAGTTAAATTTCCATTATTCTTAAAAAGAGTTGTTTTGTATTTATCTTTTTCTAATAATTCATAGAGAATCATTTCGGTATTCACTTCTTCTTGAATACTTTCAATATATTTTGATAAGTTATTAGACAATCTATTTAATTCGCTAATTCTAACTTTTGTTTTTTGAAACATTAAAGGTTTTACTTCTGCTTGTTTTTCAAAAAATGTAGTCCGTCCTTTTATTATTTCATCATTAATACGAATAGCATCAATAATAGATTTATGTGCAGTAAAGGTTTTGTATTTATGCTGAGATATACAGTTTAAAGAAATGAAAACAATAATTAGCAAAACAAGTTTACCCTTCATAAAATATTTTTTTACAAGATACTATGTTTTAGCTAATTATTATAAAAGTAAAAATCTATTCCTCTTCGTAGCAATTAAAAACAATAGAATAACCGTATTCTAAAGCTTCATTGTACAGTTCTTTTTGTCCTTCTTCATCAACATCATTAACAGAATCTAAACTAAAATATTCTTCTTCTATTTCGGTAACCTTCCATCCTTCTTCTTTAATATAAAAGTTGGCAAGCTTTAAAGCTCCTTCTATATCTTTATAATCAATATATAAGCTCACATAAGCTCCGATTACCTCATCGTAGTGTTCAGATGATTTTTTAGGTTTTGCTAAGGCATTTATTAAAAACATATTTTCTTTTTTATTGGTTAAGCTAATTCTCCTCTATGTGGTTTTAGAGCATCTCTAAAAATTTTCATATTACTTTCATCAACTACAATAAAAGCAATGGTATGCATCGGGTTGATTTCTTTAAAATCAACCTCATCATAAGGCAAACTATCAATTTGCGCAAACTCTTTTAAATGAACACAATGATGTTTTGCTGTTTCTAATCCGTCTGGACCTTTAAAATCCCAAATTAGTTTTAATTTTCTATTCACAATTATCGTTTAAAGCACAAAAATACCCAATTCAAAATTGAATTAGGTATTTAATCAACTAACTAATCAAAAACGTTGGTTACTTATTCTACTATCCAATCGTAATTAATCTTTCTTATTAAAAAGAAGTGCTATAATTCCTAAACGAGCTACTAAAAAAGTAACAATTCCAAACGATGGTGATAACAACCCTATTTTTAAACCACCTGCTAACACCCCTTGATTAATATCTGTAGCTCTAGATATAGCATCGAAAGCATCAATTAACCCAACAAAAAAGCCTAAAAAACCCCATGCCAATGCAAATAAACTAATGTGTTTTATTAGTGAAACTGTTTTTCCTCCTAAATCTCCTTTTAAAAAGACTTTCACAATTAAAACAATACAAATAAGTAACATTAACAATGTTGGATACATAAAAGTTGGTCCTCCATCGTTTAAAAGATTAAAGAATAAAAAATTCATATTTCTGCTTTTTAAATTATTATGCTTCTAATTTATAGTTAAGCTTTACACTTTAAATTTAATTTCGATATTTAACCAAAGTAAAGATTAAAATAGCAGTTTTTCATCTTGTTACTACAAAAATGAGGATTTTGTTATTCATCGATGATTGATAGCTATTTATCGCAAAAAATAATATTTTAACTTCAAAAATTAAGATATTGCAATCTTATGACAAAATACACTGTTCCAATAAAACACTTTCTATTTATATTATTGAACCTCATTTTTTGGGTAGGTGTTTATTTTTTTTACACCTATTTTTTAGGTTATGGCAGTTCTAACACAGCTTATGTCAATCATTTTTCAATGTTTTTAATGCCAATTACAATTACATTAAGCTATTTTATAATTCTACATCTAATTCCAAAGTATTTATTAAAAAAGCAATATTTTCTTTTTATTCTATATAGTATATACACGTTTCTTATTTCATTTGCAGTAATAATTATCTCTATCTTTTATGGATTGGTATTCTCTTCTTATTTACGAGACATTAACTCCATAGCATTAACCAAGTCTCTTTCACTAATAATTTTAGGTGTTTATTTTATTGTAATTATAGCTACTTCAATTGCGTTACTTATCTATAATTATTTATCAAGTAGTAAAAATGAAGATTTAAAAAATAAATTCTTACAAGCCCAATTACAATTAAAAGAACAAGAATTGAAGTTCTTAAAAATGCAATTGCATCCGCACTTTTTATTCAACACCTTAAACACTTTATATGGTTTTGCCTTAAAAAAATCAGATGCAGCTTCAGACATGATTTTAAAACTATCTAATTTGCTTGATTATATATTATATCAAGTTGACAAACCATCAGTACTTTTATCTAATGAAATAAAGCATATAGAAAATTATATTTCTTTAGAAAAAATGAGGTTTCAAGACAGTCTACATGTCAATTTTATCAAAGATTTACATAAAGATAATATAGAAATTGCTCCTATGCTATTATTACCTTTTATAGAAAACTCATTTAAACATGGAACACAAATAAATAATGTTTTAAAAGTAGACGCTTTTCTTAAAACTTCAGATAATCTTTTAGAATTTACAGTAAGTAATACTTCTAAAAATAGTCTCGCTTCAAAAAGAGGAATTGGCTTAAATAACATAAAAAAACGTTTAGAAATGCTATTTAATAATGACTACACGCTGAATATTACCAAAGAAGATACTTCATTTAATGTTGCACTAAAAATCCCATTAAAAAATGTATAAAAAAACAACCTGTGTAATTGTTGATGATGAACCAATAGCTAGAGAAATAATTACTTCATTCATAGAAAAAACACCTTCATTAGAGTTAATAAGAACCTGTAAAAATGCTACTGAAGCAATTAATTTTATTGAAACTAATGAGGCGGATTTATTTTTCCTAGACATTAATATGCCAGAAGTTAATGGACTTAGTTTAGCCAAAATTATTGGTAAAAAAGCAAATATCATTTTTACAACTGCTTATAGAGATTATGCTGTAGATGGATTCAACTTAAATGTGGTTGACTATTTATTAAAACCTATTGCGTTCGAACGTTTTTTTGAAGCTGTACAAAAAGTAGAATCAATACCAGAATCAAAATCTATAGAGAAAGACAAACCTGTTTCAAAAGATTTTATGTTTGTTCGAGCAGACCGGAAAATGGTAAAGATAAATTTCAATGAAATCTTATATATAGAAAGCTTAGGGGACTATTTGAAAATTTTTCTAGAAGGACAAACTATTGTTACTAGAGAAACTATGAATAACATAAACAGTAAACTACCTGAAAGTATCTTTATTAGAATTCATAGATCATATATTGTTTCATTAAACAAAATATCCTCATACACAAATGAGTTTATCGAAATCAACAATAAAGCATTACCAATAAGTAGAAGCTACAAAGAAACCGTTTTACAAAAATTAGCAGAAGTGTAGTCTAAATTTTATCTTTACCCCAAAATTTAGACTTTTGAATACATCACAATTTATTTCCAAAAACTTAGATAAAACAATTGAAAAAGTAACATTTACTTGGCAAACACCAAGTAATATTGCTTTAGTAAAATATTGGGGGAAAAGTAATCCGCAAATCCCTAAAAATACATCTATAAGTTTTACACTAAATAACTGTCATACCACAACAAGTATAGAGTTTGAAAAAACTTCGAAAAATACAGTTGTAGATTTTGAATTATTTTTTGAAGGAAAAAAGAAAGATGATTTTAAACCAAAAATCGCTGAATTCTTTAAACGAATTGAAAAGTACTGTCCGTATATTTTTGAATATAAAATGATTATTAATTCTGAGAACTCTTTTCCTCACAGTAGTGGAATAGCATCATCAGCAAGTGGAATGAGTGCCATTGCAATGTGCTTAATGAGTTTGGAAAAAGAATTAAACCCGAATATAACAGACGAATTCATCAATAAAAAAGCATCATTCTTAGCCCGTTTAGGTTCAGGAAGTGCAAGTAGAAGTATAGAAGGTCCTTTAGTTGTGTGGGGAAATCACCCAGAAATAAAAGGGAGTTCCGATTTATTTGGCACAAAATTCCCTTATGAAATACACCCAGTTTTTGAAAACTATTGTGATACAATCTTACTTGTTGATAAAGGAGAAAAACAAGTTTCTTCAACCGTTGGTCATAATTTAATGCACAACCATCCGTATGCAGAAAATCGTTTTAAACAGGCTAACGAAAACTTAACTAAGCTCTCTAAAATTTTACAAAATGGAGAAATTAAAGAGTTTATTAATCTTGTAGAAAGTGAGGCCTTAACACTACATGCAATGATGCTTACTAGTAACCCTTATTTTATTTTAATGAAACCAAACACCTTAGAGGTGATCAATAAAATATGGCAATACAGAGAAGAAAATAATAGCAATATTTGCTTTACGTTAGATGCAGGCGCAAATGTACATGTCTTATATCCAAATACCGAAAAGACTGAAATAGAGCTTTTTATTAAGAATAATTTAGCTAAATACTGCCAAAAAAATCAGTATATTTGTGATAATGCGGGTTTGGGAGCAAAACCGCAATAATCTTAAATTCCCTGATATTATGAAAACATCAACACTACTAATAGCTATGTTTATTGGGTTTTTAGCTTCCTCAGTTACGGCTCAAGATTCAGATACAGTTTGGTTTGACAAAAATTGGCAAGAAACCACCAAAGAAAATCATGAATTTTACAGACCTACTCCAAAAAAAATAAAAGATGGTTTTTGGATTGTAGACTATTATAAAAGTGGTCAAATTCAAATGGAAGGATATAGTACCGTTAACAAACCAAACGAAGAAGTTTTTGATGGTCTAATACTGTATTATCACCCTAACGGAAAACCTTTTCATAGGGCAAATTACAAAAACGGAAAACTAGAAGGAGTACGCAAAGTGTTTCATGAATCTGGCGAACTGAAAGAACAAGGAAAATATGTAAATGGTAAGCGTGAAGGCGTATGGAAAACCTTTTACAAAAACGGTAAAATAGAAACAAAGGGGAAATATAGAGACAACGAGAAAGTTGGTGTTTGGAAAACTTTTTACAAAAATGTTTACTAGCTTGTAAACAAGCTTATTTACTTGTACTTTTGCTTGGTAATTAAATCATCTATGAAAGGACCATTATTTTACGCGAAAATCTTACTTTTTGGTGAGTACGGAATAATAAAAGACTCTAAAGGCTTAGCTATTCCTTTCAACTCATATAAAGGCGCGTTGAAATCTGCTAATAATTTATCTGGAGAAGCGAAAAAATCAAATGAAAGCTTATCTAAATTTTATAATTATTTAGCAAGCCTAAATTCAGACATCGTATCTTTTGATTTAACATCATTAAAAAACGATATTGATACTGGTATGTATTTTGACTCTTCGATTCCTCAAGGATACGGAGTTGGAAGTTCTGGTGCTTTAGTGGCTTCTATTTACGATCAATACGCTACGGATAAAATTACTGTTTTAGAAAACTTAACACGTGATAAACTGTTAACTTTAAAGCAAGTTTTTTCTTTAATGGAATCTTTTTTTCATGGAAAAAGTTCCGGATTAGACCCTTTAAACTCATACTTAAGCTTACCTATTTTAATTAACTCAAAGGAGAACATTGAGCCAGCTGGAATTCCATCTCAAAAAGAAGGAAAAGGAGCAGTTTTCTTATTAGACTCTGAACAAATAGGAGAAACCGAACCTATGGTAAACATCTTTATGAATAAGATGAAGAATGAAGGTTTCCGTAAAATGATTAGTGAAGAATTCTCACTACATACCGATGCTTGTATTGAAGACTTCTTACAAGGAAATATCAAGTCATTATTCGGTAATGTTAAAAAATTATCTAAAGTTGTTTTAGCTAATTTTAAACCAATGATTCCTTCTGCTTTTCATAAAGTTTGGGAAAAAGGGATTCAAACCAACGATTACTATTTAAAACTTTGCGGTTCTGGTGGCGGTGGTTATATCTTAGGTTTTACTGAAGATTACGAAAAAGCAAAAAACAGCTTACAAGAATATAAATTAGAATTAGTGTATCGTTTTTAAAGAATGTTACCATGAGTACATTAAAAACCAATACATTTTTCTTTAAACTTTTCAGTCTTCTATCAGTAGTTAGAGGATATAATATTTTAGTATTAATAGCAGCTCAATATTTGGCTGCTATTTTTATTTTCTCAGAACATAAATCGATAAAACCAATACTTTTCGATTGGCACTTGCTATATTTAGTAATAGCCACTGTTTGTGTAGTCGCCGCTGGATATATTATCAATAATTTTTATGATAAAAAAGCAGATAAAATTAATCGCCCTATAAAATCAGGTTTAGATTCTTACGTAAAACAAGAAACAAAACTATCATTATATTTTTTCTTAAACTTTATTGGTTTTGGTTTCGGTTATTTAGTTTCATGGCGAGCAGCATTCTTTTTTGCAGTTTATATTTTCGGAATTTGGTTTTACTCTCACAAACTTAAAAAACATCCTTTTATCGGTTTAATGAGTGTAACTATATTAACAATCTTACCTTTCTTTGTTGTTTTTGTACATTATAAAAACTTCTCTAAAGTTATTTTTGTACACGCTATTTTCCTTTTTTTAGTAATCATGATTCGCGAACTAATTAAAGATTTAGAAAACATAAAAGGAGCAATTGCCAATAATTACAATACGTTTCCTGTAAAATATGGAGAAAAAAACACTAAAAGGTTAATTATTCTTTTAATGGTTTTAACACTAATTCCTATTGGAGTATTATTTAATTATCCAGCTATAGAATACATGAAATATTATTTTTATCTAGCTGCAATTATTTTAATATTTACTGGATTATACACTTGGAAAGCTACTGGTAAAAATCAATATCGTTTAGCTCATAACATCTTAAAAATATTATTATTAATAGGTGTTTTTAGTTTATTATTTATCGACAAATCTTTAATACTAGACAAAGTCGTTGAGGTTTTAGATTAAAAATCAAATAATTACCTTACATTTGCCCACTTTTTAAAATTTAAACATGAATTCAAAAAACTCGTCGAGAGGACGACAAGCTGGAAAGAGCAGCAATCCTCAAGGAAAAAACCAATTTAAAAGAGATTTTAGAAAACCTAAAAAGAGTACGCCTACTCAACAAAAATCTGAAAACACTGGTGTTCGTTTAAACAAATACATATCAAATTCTGGAATTTGTTCTCGTAGAGAAGCAGATACTTATATCGAACACGGAAGTGTTACTGTAAACGGAGACTTAGTAACCGAAATGGGATATAAAGTTCAACCTGGTGATGAAGTACGTTTCGATGGAACGTTGATTTCTATTGAAAAAAAGCGTTACATCTTATTAAATAAGCCAAAGAACTATATTACAACCATGGAAGACGATCGTGGTCGTAAAACAGTAATGGAACTTATTGCTAACGCAACAAAAGAGCGTATTTACCCTGTTGGAAGATTAGATAGAAATACAACTGGATTATTGTTATTTACCAATGATGGTGAAATGGCAAAAAAGTTAACACACCCAAAACATGATGTTCGTAAATTATATCACGCATCATTAGATAAGAAATTAAGTTTATCAGATTTAGATAAATTACGTGGTGATGTTATTATTGAAGGAAGAAAAGTATTTATTGATGCTGTTTCGTATGTCGAAGGAGAACGCAAAACAGAAGTTGGAATTGAAATCCACTCAGGAAGAAATCGTATTGTACGTAAGATTTTTGAAAACTACGGGTATACAGTTAAAAAACTAGATCGTGTAGTTTTTGCAGGCATGACAAAGAAAAATTTACCAAGAGGTAGATGGAGAGAGTTAACAAGTCAAGAAGTAAATAACTTACAAATGATATAAAAAAATCCCGAGTTTTAAACTCGGGATTTTTTTATTTATTGCTTTTCTTTCTTATGATCGTTTTGTATTTCCTCATCTCTGTATTTACAACAACCATGTAAGTTATCATAAACTTCTTTTGGTGCCTTAAAAGCATCTGTATCATGACCTACATTTGCGATATTCTGTTGCACTGTAGCTGCATCTGTTTTACGTTCATCAATAATTAAATTTAACTGATGTGTCTTTACATTCCATAAAGCATATTTTACCCCTTTTGAATTTAATGCTGCTTTTTCAATTCTGTTTTTACACATCATACAAACACCATCAACATCAAAAGAAACTTTTGCGTTTTTCTTCTTTTTTTGTGCCGACATAGACACGCTTAAAAATAATACTGTTATTACTAATACTAATTTTTTCATTTTAATCTATTTTAAATCTTAATCCTGTATAAAAATTACTTCCAAAAATTGGCGCATACACTATCGTCGTATCAAAACTTGAGCCAAAAGGATCATCACTTGCCAATATAGGATTTTTCTGTTTATAATTTGTAATATTCTCTGCTCCAGCATAGATCTCAAATTTCTTAGAAAAGACTTTTGTTATTTGAGCATTTAATAAGTTATAGCTGTTTGAGTACTCTGATAATTGATATTGAATTGGGTTTTGACTTGTATTTGGTAATCGTTGTTTACCAATCCAATTATAGGTAACATCAAACTTCCAATGTGCATCGTTTTCTTGTTTACTAGTTTCATAAGAAACATTAGCAAAAAATCGATGTTTCGCCTGAAGTGCTTTTGCTGCATTTCCAGATTTAAAATCTGTATTTACATCGTAATACTTGTATGAAAATCGAGTATTAAAAAAAGGAATAATATTCTGATTTAACTCAACCTGAAAACTATTAGCAACACTTTTTCCATCTAAATTATAAAACGAAATTTCTTGTGGATTTTCCCAATCCACCACTACTTGATTATCAAAATTGGTTCTGTAAAAATCAAAAGTAACATCTCCTTTTCTACCAAATAACTTATATCCTTGTAAAAAAGACACTCCATAATTCCATGCTACTTCTGGATCTAATCCATAAATTTTACCGTTTGCATTACCTATATTAATCTGTCTAGAAGATGCAAATAACTGTTGATTCTCAGCAAATATATTAGCACTTCTTTTTCCTCTACCAACAGATGTTCTAAACACCCCTTTTTCCCAAGGTGAATATCTTACATGTAAACGAGGTGTTAAGAAAGTTCCTAATAAATTATGATTATCAACCCTAATACCAGCAGTTACGCTTATATCATCTGAATTATCATAAGCATATTCAAAAAATGCTCCTACGGATGTTTCATTTCTATTATAATCATTTACTTGTGGAGTCGTTTTCACCATTTCGTCATATTTATCATAGGTAAAACTAAGACCAGTTTTAAATTTATGACGTGTATCTCCAATAATAGAGTTAAATAAGAAATTACTGTAAAAACTTTGGTGCTCAATATCATATTCTCTTAATCCAAAATACGAATCTTGTTTATGATTACTATAAGCAGCTTGTAATCCCATACTTTGAAAAGGTAAATCTGGAAAAACGTACCCTAATTTTGCTGAAGTTTCAAATCTTTTACTTTTAATTTCACTACCCCAAATTGTAGTTGAACCTTTATCAGTATCTGGATTAAAACCAATTTGACCAACTTGCTTATCGTCATCTAAATAGTGAAAATTAATAAAGCTAACCCATCCTTTTTCGGCATCGGTATATTGCCAACGGTTCATTACATTTATTTGTTTCGATAATGGATTATCTAAAAAACCATCATTGTTTTTATCAAACTTTTCACCTCTATGATTCCCATGTACATAAATACCTGTTTGCCATTTATCACTCACTTTTTGATTAAAATGTGTGTTTAACTCTAACCTTCCTCCTAAAGCACCATAAGCGTTTAAAAAGAATTTATGATCTCTCGAAGGTTTTACTAATTCAGCATTTATTTGTCCGGAAATACTTTCAAATCCGTTAATAACACTTCCAGCTCCTTTGGTTATTTGAATACTTTCTACCCATGTACCAGGTGTAAAAGTCAAACCAAATGCTTGAGCGGCTCCTCTAATTGACGGAATGTTTTCTTGAGTAATTAATAAATATGGACTAGTTAAACCCAACATTTGAATTTGTTTTGTACCTGTTAAAGCATCTGAAAAATTCACATCAATAGATGGATTTGTTTCAAAACTTTCCGATAAATTACAACATGCTGCTTTTAATAATTCTTCACTATTAATCGTTACTAAATTTTGAGCTTGTAAATACGATTTTTGTGTTGCGCTCTTTTTAGCATTTACCGAAACCTCTTTTAATGTATTACTCTCGGTAATAAAATGATGAATCGGTTTTAAGTTATTAATTGTTATTGTATCTGTTTTATATCCAACAAAACTAACAACTAGTTTTTTATAATTTGACTTATAAGGAATAGTAAACCATCCTTTTTCATTAGTTGTTACACCTACATTTGTATTCAACCAATAAACACTTGCTCCGTAAACCCCTAAATTATCTTTGGGATTATTTTTATCCATAATCATTCCCTTAAAGGTTTCTTGCGAAAAGGACATGGATGACATCAGTATAAATATACTGACCAATAAATTATTTTTCATTTTTTTATATCATATTAAATTTTACAATTCTTAATTTTTAAATAAGAACTATAAAATCATATGATAAAAACTTCGTGAAGTACCTGAATATCTTGAACTAGATCAGGTGGAGAATAATATTGATGTGACTCGATTTGCTTTTCAAAATCTTGAAAAACGAATTGATAAGCATTATAAAATGCTAAAACTATTTTTAGCTCATCAAAACTAACATCATCTAAAGAATGTTTTTGAAATTCATCTTGCCCATCAATTTGATGAACTTCATCTTTACAACATTTCTTTTTCTTTGTAACAGTAGCACATTCATCTACACCACCATCACTATTACAAGTATCAGCTTTACCTAAATAAGAAACATCTACTAAATAATCACCGCAGTAATGCTTCTCTACCGTAAAAGAAAACGTAGAAAACAGCACTAAAAATGCTAATACTGATGATACTATTTTAGTAATTACTTGTTTCATTGGCTGCAAAGTTACAAAAAATCAAAAATCTATTTTTTAAAACAATTGTTAAATCTATTTTTGTAAGTTCTTAACCTTAATTACGAACTAGGTAATAAACATTTTAAAATGAACTTACAAGCATTAAAAAACAACATAGATAACATCGCAGAAAATAATTCTACCAAAGAAGAAAAACTTCAACAAATATGTGATTATTTAGCTTCTGAAATTTCATATTATGATTGGGTAGGATTTTACTTTAAAAACGGTGATAAAGACGAATTAAAATTAGCACAATTTAACGGTGAACCAACAGATCATACAATCATTCCTTTCGGAAAAGGAATTTGTGGTCAAGTAGCTGTTAGTAATAAGAATTTTGTTGTGCAAGATGTTAGCGAACAAGACAATTATATTTCTTGTGGATGGAAGGTTAAATCAGAGATTGTAATTCCAATTTTTGTTAACGAAGAAAATATCGGGCAAATAGATATTGACTCTCATACAGTTAACCCATTTACAGCTGATGACGAAGCTTTATTAGAGTACACTTGTAAAAAAGTAGCTGATTTTATATAATTTTATTGTAATCGTTTGATTGTTAGGATTTTTTTTCTTTAATTTGAAAAGATTTATTAACCCTTGCTTAATTCCCCTATATTATGAGCAACAAAGAATACCCTACTTACGCTGCGTTAGGCAATCCTAATGCACGTGCAAATTCTCAACAATCTTTTTTCGAAAAATTTACAATGTGGTTTCGTGATTTCTTAGAAAACGCGGAATAATATTTTATATTTTGTTGAACAAAACACCACCAAAAACATATAGTTTTGGTGGTGTTTTTATTTAATAATAAACCAAAATAATTTATTGTATAACCTTTACTGTTTTAGTAGTTTTGCTAGCTTAACAACACAACAACAATGAACAATCAAAAAACTATTAAATCTGCACTGATTTCGGTCTTTCATAAAGACGGTTTAGAACCAGTTGTAAAAAAACTGAACGAGCTTGGAGTTACTATTTACTCTACAGGAGGAACAGAAAAATTTATTAAAGATTTAGGTATCGATGTAGTACCTGTAGAAGATATTACTTCTTACCCTTCAATATTAGGGGGTCGAGTAAAAACTTTACATCCTAAAGTTTTCGGAGGAATTTTAAACAGACAAAATCATGAAGGTGATATTGCTGAAATGCAAGAATATAACATTCCGCAATTAGATGTAGTAATTGTAGATTTATACCCTTTTGAAAAAACAGTAGCTTCAAATGCACCAGAACAAGATATTATAGAGAAGATTGATATCGGAGGAATTTCTTTAATTCGTGCTGCTGCTAAAAATTTTAAAGATACTGTGATTGTCTCTTCTATGGATCAATACGAAGCCTTTTTAAATTTAATTTCTGAAAATAACGGAAGTACATCTATCAGTGATAGAAAAAAGTTTGCTGCAAAGGCTTTCAATATTTCTTCTCATTACGATACAGCTATTTTTAATTACTTTAACGAAGACGAAGTTGCCTATAAAGCAAGTGAAACAACTTCTAAGACTTTAAGATATGGAGAAAATCCGCATCAAAAAGGGTATTTCTTTGGTGATTTAGATGCTATGTTTGATAAATTACATGGTAAAGAATTAAGCTATAATAATTTATTAGATGTTGATGCTGCTGTAAACTTAATGAATGAGTTTAAAGGAGAAACTCCAACGTTTGCTATTTTAAAACACAACAACGCTTGTGGATTTGCTCAAAGAGAAACAATTCATCAAGCTTATGTAGATGCTTTAGCTGGTGACCCAGTTTCTGCTTTTGGTGGGATTTTAATTTCAAACACAAAAATAGACAAAGCCACTGCAGAAGAAATCCATAAACTATTCTGTGAAGTTGTAATTGCCCCTTCTTATGATGATGATGCTTTAGAGGTTTTAAAAGGAAAGAAAAACAGAGTTTTATTAATTCAAAAAGAAGTAGAATTACCTAAGCAAACTGTTCGTACAGCTTTAAACGGTTTATTAATTCAAGATAAAGATTATATTACTGATAAATTAGAAGACCTTTCATACCCAACAAACAATAAACCTAACGAAAGTGAGTTAGATGATTTATTATTTGCTTCTAAGTTGTGTAAAAACACAAAATCTAATACTATTATCTTAGTAAAAAACAAGCAATTATTAGCTGGTGGAACAGGACAAACAAGTAGAGTTGATGCTTTAAAACAAGCAATCGACAAAGCAAATAGTTTTAATTTTGATTTAAACGGAGCTGTTATGGCGAGTGATGCATTTTTTCCGTTTCCAGATTGTGTAGAAATTGCAAATAATGCTGGGGTAAAAAGTGTAATTCAACCAGGTGGTTCTATTAAAGATCAATTAAGTATTGATTATTGTAATGACCATGATGTTTCAATGGTTTTTACAGGAACTAGACATTTTAAACATTAATAATTTTAGTTGTAGAAACATTACATATTTTTAGTTAGATTTGTAATAATCCTCTTAAATTAAAGAAATAACAATATCATATGGGTTTTTTCGACTTTATGACTGAAGACATCGCGGTAGATTTAGGTACTGCGAATACATTAATTATACACAATGGTAAAGTTGTTATAGACAACCCCTCTATCGTTGCACGTAACCGATTGACTGGAAAAATTATTGCTACTGGTCATGAAGCAAACAGAATGCAAGGAAAAACTCATGAGAATATTAAAACTATTCGTCCATTAAAAGATGGAGTTATTGCAGATTTTCAAGCTTCTGAAGAAATGATTAAAGAGTTTGTTAAACAAATTCCTGCAATAAAGAAAAAGCTTTTCCCACCTTCATTACGAATGGTAATTTGTATTCCTTCAGGAATTACAGAAGTTGAAAAACGTGCTGTTATTGATTCAGGCCGTCATATGAACGCCAAAGAAATCTATTTAATTTACGAACCAATGGCTGCAGCTATTGGTGTTGGTGTTGATATTATGGAGCCAAAAGGAAACATGATTATTGATATAGGTGGAGGTACTACTGAGATTGCAGTTATTGCACTTGCTGGTATTGTTTGTGATCAATCTGTAAAAGTTGCGGGTGATTTATTTACAAGCGACATTATGTATTACATGCGTACCCAACACAATTTACATGTTGGTGAAACTACTGCCGAAAAAATAAAAATACAAATAGGTTCTGCTACCGAAGATTTAGATACTCCGCCAGAGGACATGATGGTTCAAGGACGTGATCTTTTAAGTGGAAAACCAAAACAAGTACAAGTTTCTTATCGTGAAATTGCAAAAGCTTTAGATAAATCTATTTTACGTATCGAAGATGCTGTAATGGAAACTCTATCTAAAACTCCACCAGAATTAGCTGCTGATATTTATAATACAGGTATTTATTTAGCTGGAGGTGGATCTATGCTTAGAGGCCTTGATAAACGTTTATCTAGAAAAACTGATTTACCTGTTTATGTTGCAGAAGATCCTTTACGTGCTGTAGTTCGAGGAACTGGTATTGCATTAAAAAATCTTGAAAAATACAAATCAGTATTAATCAAATAAATTTTAATGATTATTTATGCAACAGCTTTTTTATTTCTTTCAAAAGAATAAATATTTTTTATTTTTTCTATTTCTAGAGATTATAGCTGTTGCATTAATCATTAACAATCATTCTTTTCATAAAAGCAAATTCATCAGTTCTACAAATTATATTACTGGAGGGCTTTATGAAAAATCTTCTGAACTTACTGAATATTTAAATCTAAAAGAAAGAAATAAAAATCTTTCAGAAGAAAATACTAGTCTTAAAAATAAGTTAGACCAATTGTATTTAATGATTGATAGTATAAGTATTACTAAAATCAGTGATTCTTTAAATCACAATCAACAATACAAGTACATTAATGGAAAGGTAATTAATAATATTTATCACAAGTCTGATAACTTTATTACCATTAACAGAGGTGCTAAAAACGGTGTTTCAACTGAAATGGCTGTAATTAATAACAAAGGTGTTATTGGTATTACTGACAATGTTGGCCCTAAGTTTTCAAGAGTGCAGTCAATTTTAAATTCAAATAGTAAAATAAACGCCAGTTTTAAAAACAGTAATTATTTTGGGACTTTAATTTGGAATGGAAAAGACTACAACATCACTCAGCTAACAGATATTCCTCGTCAAGCAAATTTTAAAATTGGAGACACTATAATTACTGGAGGTAGATCAACAATATTCCCAAAAGGAATTCCAATAGGAACCGTTGCTGACATTCCAGAAAAATTATCGGCTACAAACACAATTAATATTAAATTATTCAATGATATGGCTAATCTTGGACATATCTACATTATTACAAATCTTAATAAAAAAGAAATAAAAACAGTAGAAAACAAAAATGAATAGAACAGTTTATATCATCTTTTTATTTGTTTTTTTCTTGCTCTTGCAAGTACTAATACTTAACAACGTTTTGTTTTTAGGATATGTAAACCCTTATTTATATATCACTTTTGTTTTTTTATATCCATTAAACACTAATCAGTTTCCTTTTTTAAGTTTAGCTTTCCTATTAGGTTTATTCGTTGATGCATTTTCTAACTCAGGAGGTGTACATGCTTTTGCTATATTATTTATAGCTTATATCCGGTTATTTTTTATTCGAACAATTTTCAAAAAAACTCCCTCGGACTATTTACTTTTTAACTTAAGACAAGAAACTTTTGATAAAGTTTTTAATTATACTGCTATTTTAACAATCATTCATCATTTTATTTTATTCAGTTTAATTAATTTCAGCTTTTATAATTTATCTAATGTGGTTGTTAACACACTTTTTTCTAGTGCATTTACGTTAGTATTATATTTTTTAGGTAGTTTTATATTTAAGAAAAAACTCACATAAAAATAAAAGCAGTAAATGAAAAGAAGTTTCCTTCTTATTTTTCTAATTTCACTAGTCGGAATAATCTATATCGGTAGATTATTTCAACTACAAATTATACGTGGCGGAAATCAAAACCCTATTCAAGGATCTACTGTTAAAATCGAATATGATTATCCTGAAAGAGGCTATATATACGACCGAAATGGAAAGCTTCTGGTTGCCAATCAGCTATCTTACGATGTAATGATAATACCGAAAGAGGTTGAACCTCTTGACACTCTTGAATTTTGCAATCTTTTAAAAATTACAAAAGAAGATTTAAAAAAACGTTTTAAAAAAGCTGAAAAATATGCTAGATGGCTCCCTTCAAAATTCTTAAAACAATTAGCAAAAGAAGATTTTGCTTACCTGCAAGAAAAGCTGCCCAAATACAAAGGTTTTTATATTCAAAAACGTATTATTAGAAACTACCCCATTAAATCTGCTGCAAATGTTGTTGGGTTTATTGCCGAAGTAAACGAACAAAAGGCAAAAACCAATGATTATTATGAACAAGGTGAACTTATTGGGAAACTTGGTGTAGAAAAACAATATGAAAATGCTCTTAGAGGAATTAAAGGAAAAAAGATTTTTAAAAGAAATAATTTAAATAAAATAACTGGATCTTTTAAAAACGGAGAATACGATACTTTAGCTGTAGCTGGTCAGGATTTAACATTAACGATTGACACAGAACTACAACAATATGGAGAGTTGTTAATGAGGGGAAAAAGAGGAGGTATTGTTGCTTTAGAACCAAAAACTGGTGAAATTTTAGCTCTTGTTACTGCTCCTAGTTACGATCCTAATTTATTAGTTGGAAGGAAGCGATCACCAAATTCAGTAAAATTATTTGAAGATAATATAACGAAACCTACTTTTGATAGAGCTTTAAAAGCACAGTATGCACCAGGATCACCTTTTAAAATCATTAATGGCTTAATTGGATTAGAAGAAAACGTTATTGACGAAAATTTTGGAGTTAAATGTTATCGAGGATATCGATACGGTAATCGAAAAAGTGCTTTTATGGGTTGCCACTGCGATATTGTTGGGAGACCGATACGTTTAAAAACTGCCATATCTAAATCATGTAATAGTTATTTTGCAACTACCTATAGAAAAATAATTGACAAATATGAGAATAGCACTATTGGCGCCAATAAGTGGAGTGAACACGCAAAGAGTTTTGGATTAGGAAATTACTTAGGTTATGATTTACCTGAAGGTCAAAAAGGAAGGATCCCTAACGGAGAATATTATAATAAGGTCTACCCAAAGTTTCGTTGGGGTGCCACACATACAATATCAAATGCAATTGGACAAGGAGAGGTAGAAACCACACCAATTCAGTTAGCGAATATGACAGCAGCTATTGCTAACAGAGGGTATTTTTACACTCCACATATTATAAAAGAAATAGATCATAAACCAATTAGCGACTCTACTTATACTACAAAAAGGAACACTACTATAAACCCTAAGCATTTCTCTGTTGCTATAGATGCCATGCACGAAGTTTTTAAAACTGGTACTGCAAAATGGTTCCAAATGAAGGATATTGACATGTGCGGAAAAACAGGAACTGTAGAAAACTTTATTCGTGTAGATGGTGTAAAAAAACAACTAGAAGATCATTCTATTTTTATTGCTTTTGCTCCCAAAGAAGACCCTAAAATAGCAATGGCTATTTTTGTTGAGAACGGAGGGTATGGATCCACAATAGCGGCTCCAATTACAAGTTTAATGATTGAAAAATATTTAACTGGAAAGACCAAAAGAAAACATATCGAAGAAAGAATGATTAATCTTAGTCTTCAAAAGGAATATGATAAATTAATTCAGAAAAAAGACACACTTGAGACAGGAACGAAATAATATTTTTGCTGGTATCGATTGGCTACTAGTTCTACTATATATAATCTTAGTTGGATTTGGCTGGCTTAACATATACGCTGCATCATCAACTGATGAATCTAGAGAGGTTTTCACTTTTTCTTCTCAATATGGTAAGCAACTTATTTTTATCGGATTAAGTGTTCCGGTAATTATATTAATCCTCTTTTTTAATTCAAAGTTTTACGAGCAATTTTCTAGTGTCTTTTATATTCTTTCTTTAGTTTTATTAGCTGGAGTTTTAGTTTTAGGAAAAAAAATAAACGGAGCTACTTCTTGGTACAACTTTGGAGGAATTGGATTACAACCTTCCGAGTTTTCAAAAGCATTTACTGCGCTTGCTCTAGCAAAGTTAATGAGTGATCGACAATACAATTTAAAGCTTTTCAAAAATCAGATAAAAGCTTTTATTGTAATATTTCTCCCTGCTTTTTTTATTACATTACAACCAGATATGGGATCTGTATTAATTTACTTTGCTTTCTTTTTTGTATTAAACAGAGAAGGTTTAACATTAGCTTATATTCTATTCGGTGTAATTTCAATAGTATTATTTTTACTTACTATTTATTTTGGTGCCAAGTGGATTCTCATAATATGTTTATCTATATTAACCTTAGGCATCTTATATGGATACTATAAAAACAAGCGTTTTATCCGATTTAATGCTATAAAAATAATAAGTCTCTATTTATTTACAAGTGTTTTTGTTTTTGGTATAGGCTACACCTATGATAACATCTTAGAACCGCATCAAAAAGACAGGTTTGATATTCTTTTAGGAAAAACAACAGATCTTAAAAATAAAGGATATAACACATATCAATCTGAGCTAACAATTAGTTCTGGTGGTTTTTTAGGTAAAGGCTTTTTACAAGGAGATAGAACTCAAGGTAAATTTGTTCCTGAACAGGAAACGGATTACATTTATAGTACAGTAGGTGAAGAATGGGGGTTTGCTGGAAGTTCTTTGGTAATTATTCTATTTATACTACTACTCTATCGTATTATTTATTTAGCTGAAACCCATACTAATAAATTTGGTAGAATATACGGTTACGGTATTGCATCAATTATATTCTTCCATGTTATTGTAAATATAGGAATGGTTATTGGATTGTTACCTACTATCGGAATTCCACTACCTTTCTTTAGCTATGGAGGGTCGTCTTTATGGGGATTTACCATCTTACTTTTTATTTTTATTAGGCTAGACGCACATAAAAAATATGATTGGTAAGTATTTAGTTACTCAACTCAACCTCTTTACTCTCTGTTAAATTAATCTTTTCTTTTAATATTAATTTATCTATTAACTCTTTAGATATTTTATTTTTATTAGTTAGTTTTTTTTCATTATTAAATCTTTTTCTCAAAACCAAATTCTCACTAAGAGTTCTTACCTCTTTTTTTGAAATATTATCACGTGTAATAACACATTTATCTATACTATTTACATCAACTATATGGTTTTCTTTCGATTCGCAAACTTCTACTTGAGCAATCAAATTTAAAGTGTTAAAAACTGCAAAAACAAAAATCAATATACTTTTCATGTTATTTCTTTTAAAAAATTATATATGAGATTTAGTACGCACTAAATTCTTTTAACTTTCTTTCGAAATAAGTATTTAACATATTTTTATAGTTTTAGGCAAAAAAAAGCGTTTCGAAAATCGAAACGCTTTTAACTATTAACTAACCTTAAAACTCTTATAAAGCTGCAACGTGTTTAGCCAATTTAGACTTTAAATTTGCTGCTTTATTCTTATGAATAATGTTGTTCTTTGCTAATTTATCTAACATAGATACAACTGACGAAAACATTCCTTCCGCTTCCTTCTTATCTTCAGTAGCTCTTAATTTTCTAACAGCATTACGTGTAGTTTTGTGCTGATATTTATTTCTTAAGCGCTTTGCTTCGTTACTTCTAATTCTTTTAATTGCTGACTTATGATTTGCCATTGTGCTAAATTCTTAATTGTTTATAAAAACTTTGTAGTCCGTACGGGAATCGAACCCGTGTTACCAGGATGAAAACCTGGCGTCCTAACCCCTAGACGAACGGACCAAAACAATCGTTCTGATTGCGGGTGCAAATATACAATACTTTTTAATATTTGCAATAATTTTTAATCTTTTAATTATCAATTTGATAAAAGGTCTTTAACATCACATTAAAGCTGATTAAACCTAGTAGTCCGTACGGGAATCGAACCCGTGTTACCAGGATGAAAACCTGGCGTCCTAACCCCTAGACGAACGGACCAAAACAATCATTTTTCGTGATTGCGGGTGCAAATATAAAAACTGTTTTTTATTTGAACAAAGCTTTTTTTATTTTTTTTAACCAACCTCTGTTTTCTTTAGATTATAAATTCCTAAAATCATAAAAATCACTTCTAAAATCACTCCAGGAACATATTGATATGATATACCATCTAAAACAAAACTAAGAAGCCTTCCAAGTGCTAATCCTCCCATAAAGATTATATTAGACAATGTAGCAGCTTTCCAATAAGTGTTATTTGCAGCGCCAAGAGCCCAGAAAAAAGCAAATCCTAAATACAGTCCCATTATAGCTCGAAAAATATTCTTTAGCTCTAAACTCTCTACTTTAAAATCAAAAACTAATGGTAAAACTCTATTTGGGTTTCCGCCATATAGTAAAGCTACTATAATAATTAGCATAGCAGAAGTTAATAAATGAAACTTTCTCATACTTTTTACAAATAAAAAATCCTGCAAAAAGCAGGATTTTGAAATAGTTATTAATATGCTTTCGCAAAAAGCACTCTTTTCGATGAAGGTTTTCCTGTAAAAACACAAACTCCTTCTTCCTCTTTAGCATCATTAGGAATACATCTAATAGTTGCTTTTGTTACTTCTTTAATTTTATCTTCAGTTTCTATCGTTCCGTCCCAATGTGCAGAAACAAATCCTCCTTTGTTTTTTATCACATCTTTAAACTCATCAAACGTATCAACTTCAGTAATATGATTATTTCTATAATCTAGTGCTTTTGTAAATAAGTTCTCTTGAATTTCTTCTAATAGACTAGCAACAACATCAACAACATTACCTTGAGCAACAGTTTGCTTTTCGAAAGTATCACGACGTGCTACCTCAACTGTTCCGTTTTCTAGATCTCGTTTACCCATTGCTATTCTTACAGGGACTCCTTTTAGCTCGTATTCTGCAAATTTAGCTCCAGGGCGGAAAGTATCTCTATTATCAAATTTAACTGAAATTCCTCTCGCTCTTAACTCCTTTACAAAAACGGATACTTTTTCAGAAATTGCCTCTAATTGCTCTTCTCCTTTATATATAGGTACAATTACTACTTGAATAGGCGCTAATTTTGGAGGCAATACTAATCCTGCATCATCTGAATGTGTCATAATTAATCCACCAATTAAACGAGTAGACACTCCCCAAGAAGTAGCCCAAACATGTTCTTGCTTACCTTCTTTAGATGTATACTTTACATCAAATGCCTTTGCAAAGTTCTGACCTAAGAAGTGAGAAGTACCTGCCTGCAATGCTTTACCATCTTGCATTAATGCTTCAATAGTTAAAGTATCATCAGCTCCTGCAAAACGTTCGCTCTCTGATTTTGCTCCTTTTACCACTGGCATTGCCATAAAGTTTTCTGCAAACGTAGCATACACCTCTTGCATTTGTTTCGATTCTGCAATTGCTTCCGCTTTTGTAGCATGTGCAGTATGACCTTCTTGCCATAAAAATTCAGCAGTACGTAAAAACAAACGCGTACGCATTTCCCAACGAACAACATTTGCCCATTGATTAATTAACAACGGTAAATCTCTATATGATTGAATCCATCCTTTATATGTATTCCAAATAATAGCTTCAGACGTTGGACGAACCACTAACTCTTCTTCTAATTTAGCCTCCGGATCAACTCTTAATTTCCCTTCATTATCAGGATCATTTTGTAAACGATAGTGTGTAACAACCGCACATTCTTTAGCAAAACCCTCTGCATTCTTCTCTTCAGCTTCAAACAAACTTTTAGGTACAAATAGCGGAAAATATGCATTTTCATGTCCTGTTTCTTTAAACATTCTATCTAATTCTGCTTGCATTTTTTCCCAAATAGCGAATCCGTAAGGCTTTATAACCATACATCCTCTAACTGCTGAGTTCTCAGCTAAATCAGCTTTTACAACTAATTCGTTATACCATTTCGAATAATCTTCGGCTCTTTTTGTTAAGTGTTTGCTCATAATCAAAAGTTTGGCACAAAACTTGTTACTTTTTATGCGTAAATTGTAAGTGCAAAACTACATTAAAAAGGTAACAAGCCCAACAAAGAAATAAGTTTTTGCAATGCATTTTTAAAAAATTTGCTTTAACCTAAAAATACACGACATGAAGTTACATTACGCCAACACCAAACTTCCATTTTATATTCTATCATTATTAATGGTGGCAACATTTGTTTCCTGCGGAACAATGCAAACGGTTGCTGGTAGTGATGACGGTATTTATGCCGATGATCAAGAACAAATACAAAAACCTCAACGTAGAGTTGTTGTTGAAAATAGTAGAGAACATAAAGAGCACGAGGAGAATTACTTTAGAAAAGAAGTTGAACGTTTAGGTACACTAAATGGAACCGACATCTTTACAGATATTGAAAATTATAGTTCTGAAGATTTTGATGTAGAAGAAGAAATTATTGATGAAGAAAGACCAGAAACAAGAATTACATATAACGATAACGAACCTTGGGGATACAACACAAATTCTGATGTTGTTATAAACATTAACACTAATCCTCGTTGGGGATGGGGCTATAATGGATTTTACGACCCTTATTGGGATGGAGCATGGGGATGGAATAATAATTGGCGTTGGAACAGATGGCGTTGGAATAGATGGAACAACTGGGGATACAACCCTAACTGGCATCCTTACCACTGGAATTCAGGATTATATGTTGGTATTGGCTTAGGCGGTTTTTACAATAATCCTTTTTACTGCCCTCCATATTATAGAAATAGATTCTACAACAATAGATATTATAGAGGAGCTAATCCATACAGAGGATATCGTACTGCTTCAAATTCGAGAAGAGGATATACTAATGGCAGAAGAGCAACCACTACATCAAGAAGATCTTCAAATGTATATCGAAGAAGTAATAGAAGTGCTACTTCTCGTACATCAAGAGGAACAAGATCTACAAGAGGATACAACTCCAATAGAAGAAACACTCGATCTACAAGATCAACGAGAGGTTATAATTCCAACGGGAGTAGATCTATAAGAAGTTCTAGAGGAACAAGAAATACTCGTAGTCACTATAACACAAGAGGTTCTCGTGCTTCTAATAATTCTAGAGGTTACAACTCTAATGGTAACAGATCTGTAAATAGCTCACGAAGTACAAGAAGCAGAGTCTCTAACAACTCAAGAGGAAACAGTACTAGAAGCTATAAAAATTCTACTCAAAAAAACACACGTAGTTACTCAAAACCAACTAGAAGTAGCAGAGACTATGCCTCTAACAAAAACTCAAGATCTAGTAGATCAAATAGCTACTCAAGCTCTTCAAGAAGCAGAAGCTCTCGTAGTTATTCAGCTCCATCAAGAAGTAGTTCTAACAGAAGTTCTAGTTCTTCTTCAAGCCGAAGAAGCTCAAGAAGTAGACGATAATTTAAACCAACTTTTCTAAATAAGTTTTAAACTAATTAACGAAAACATGAAACGAATTTTAACCTTCGCGATTCTTATCGCTAGTACTTTTACTGCCTTTTCACAATCTTTAGGCTACAATGATTTAGGCATCCTTTTTTCAAAAGATGATAATTTTGGAACCGCTCGTTTTGAAGCCATGAGTGGAGCATTCGGAGCCTTAGGTGGTGACATATCTGCCTTCGGAATTAACCCAGCAGGATCTGCTGTAGCTAAAAAAAGTATGGCTTCTATTACGCTTAACAATAGAAACACTGAATATTTAGCTAATTACTACGGAAACACAACAAACTCACAAGATGATTTTTTTAACATCTCACAAGCTGGAGCTATTTTATCTTTCGATACTGCTTATAACTCTGAATGGAATCGATTTGCTTTAAGCTTTAACTATAGAGTAAAGAAAGATTTTGATGGATTTTACACTGCTACAGGAAATAGTAATAGATTATTTTATACAGAACACGCTGGAGACACTAATACTCCTAAAAGAGAATTTGACGCAAGTGTAGATCAATTTATTTCAAGTAGAACTAGAGGGCAATCTAGTGTTTTCAATTTAGGTTTTTCTGCAGTACATCAAAATAAATTATTTGTTGGAGGTTCTTTAAATTTTCATGATTTAGAATTTCGTAGAGAATATCTTTTTAACGAAGTAAATGATGATGCTGCCGGAAATATATTAGATGTTGAAGAATTTAAAGATAGCCGCATACAAGGAAGTGGGTTTTCTCTTGGTTTAGGTTTTATATATAAGTTTAATCAAAACTTACGATTAGGTTTAGCTTATGAAACACCTACATGGTATCAAGAAGTTTTAGAAGATTATTACGATGAACTTTTAATGAAAGAAGTAAGCGCGTTAAATATTCCTCAAGACAGAGATATTATTGAAGAAGGATATTTGTATAAATTTAAATCTCCTAGTAGAATTACTGCAAGTGGTGCTTATGTTATCGGAAAAAAAGGCTTAATAAGTGTTGATTACACCTATAGAGATTATAAAAACATTAAATTTAGAGATGGTAACTTTTCTCAAGAAAATGCAAATTTTGCCAATAACTATAGAAACACACAAGCTTTAAACATCGGTACCGAATGGCGTTTCGATAAAATGAGTATTAGAGGTGGGTATCATTATGAAAAAGACCCAAACCTTTTATTAGGAGGAAACACCAATAAAGACAATGTACAAGGGTACTCAGCTGGATTAGGTTATAATTTCGGAAATATGAAATTTGATTTATCGTATTCAAAATTCGAAAACAAACAATTTTACACCATATATAACGCTGATGATTTAAATATTAACAATAACACTTCAAGAGTTTCGGCTACCCTTACCTTTAGCTTATAATTCTAAACTGTTAAACAATATCAAAGTCCTGCTTCTTGCAGGACTTTTTATATATACATATCTCAGTTTTTTACCGTAATTTTGCACTTCATTTTACAAGACATGAGCTCAATTAAAATAAACATACAAGAAACTAATAACGAAACCATTATTAAATTTGTTAGTAATAGCATTTTAGTTAATGGTGGTAGTTATGAATTCAACAATATAGACGAAGCTAAAAACTCACCTTTAGCACAACAACTTTTTTATCTTCCTTTTGTAAAAAAAGTATTAGTTACCGCTAATTTTATAGCGATTCAACGATACGATATTGTACAATGGGATGATGTTGAAGAAGAAGTACGTGAGCAAATTGAAGCGTATTTACAAGAAGGAAATTCTGTTGTTAAAGAAGAAACAACGAAGAAAGACGCTGTTGAAGTATATGCCGAAGTTACTCCTAATCCAGCAGTTATGAAGTTCGGCACCAACAAAGCCTTAACACAAACTGATGTTGAATTTAAAAATATTGAAGAGGCAAGTAAATCATCTCCTCTAGCGCAACAATTATTCAGTTTTGCTTTCGTGAAAGAAATCTTTATTTCAGAAAATTATATTTCAATTACGAAATATGATATGATTGAATGGAATGAAGTTTATCAAGAAGTAAGAACTTTTATAAGAAGCTATCTTCAAGATGGAAAAACGATTATTAAAGAGCTTCCAAAGCAACAAACAAAACAAAACGTTGAAATTCCAAAAGAAGATTTAACCGATACCGAAGCTAAAATTGTTGATATTTTAGATGAGTATATTAAACCTGCTGTAGCTTCAGATGGTGGAAATATTGCTTTTCAATCTTATGACGAAAACTCTAAACAAGTTCGAGTAATTTTACAAGGAGCTTGTAGCGGATGTCCATCATCAACAGTAACTTTAAAAAACGGTATCGAAACCATGTTAAAAGAAATGCTTCCTAATCAAATTAACGAAGTAGTTGCTATTAACGGATAATCAAAAAACAAATGTCAAAAACAATCAAACCATATAAAGATTCCGAATTAGGAAAAAAAGAGCAAGTTGCTAAAATGTTTGACAATATTTCTGAAGATTACGACGGGTTAAATCGTGTTATTTCTTTAGGAATTGATGTAAGCTGGCGTAAAAAAGTAGTAAAATTAGTTGGCGAAAATAAACCTCAACAAATTTTAGATATCGCTACTGGAACTGGTGATTTAGCTTTAATGATGTCTGATTTAAATCCTACAAAAATTGTTGGTTTAGATATTTCTGAAGGAATGTTAGAAGTTGGTAAGCAAAAAGTAGCTAGAGCAAACTTATCAGATAAAATTGAAATGATTGTTGGCGACAGTGAAAACATTCCTTTTGAGGATAACACTTTTGATGCTATTACAGTATCCTTTGGTGTACGTAACTTCGAAAATTTAGACAAAGGATTAACTGAAATATTTCGTGTGCTTAAACCAGGTGGAAAGTTTGTGGTTTTAGAAACTTCAAATCCAACTAAATTTCCTTTTAAACAAGGTTATAAATTTTACACTAACTTTATCTTACCTGTTATTGGTAAAATATTTTCGAAAGACAAGGTTGCTTATTCATATTTATCAGAAAGTGCTAATTATTTTCCTTTTGGAGAAGCTTTCAACAATATTTTGCAAAAAAACGGGTTTAAGAATGCAAAGAATTTACCTGTAACTTTTGGAGTTGCATCAATTTATACTGCTACAAAATAATATGCTTAAAAGACTTTTATTATTAGGATTTTTAGGGGCTTTTACAATTACCTCTTATGCTCAAGAAGAAAAAATATTGAAACTACCTAGTTTTGACAAACCTCTTTTTCATTATGGTTTTTACTTGGGAGTTAACAACAACGGATATAAAGTGTCTTATAAACCGAGCGACATAACTAATAATCCTGAAGTAGAAGTTTCATCATCTGTAGGGTTTAATGTTGGTTTAATTGCCGACTTAAGACTACATAATAACATTAATTTAAGATTCGAACCAGGTTTAATGTCTAATACCAAAACATTAAAATTTAACCATATTACTGGCGCTGATAATATTAAAACTAGAGAAGTTGGAGCAACCTACTTACACTTACCACTTATTTTAAAGCTAAGCACAAATAGATTAAATAATTTTAGACCATACGTATTAGGTGGTATTTCTTATGACTATAATTTTTCAAGTAACGAAAGTAATAGTGATGACAACTTTGCTGGAGAATTTAGAACCACTACCAGCAACTTAATGTATGAACTAGGTATTGGTGTAGATTTTTATTTAAGTTATTTTAAGTTTTCGCCATCAATTAGAGGAGTTTTTGCAGTTAACAACGAACTTGTAAGAGATGGTCAAAGACCAGGAGGTAGCCAATGGACTGACCCTATCGACTTTCTAGGAACCAGAGGTATATTCTTACATTTATCTTTTGAATAACTGACATTCAACACAATACACTTACAGGGTGTTTTTATATAACACAAATGGCTTTTGTTTTCACAAAAGCCATTCTTTATTAACACCGAGATAGTAGTCCCCCCAGAAAACTATCTCCTCTATTTTAGACACTTTATTGTTTTTAAAGTCACAGTTTAGTGCAAAAAAAATGACCATCCGAAGATGGTCATAATTTGTAAAGATTACTCTTTACTTATAAGATAGAAGTCCCCCGAAATCTATCATTCTACTTTTATTTCAATTCTATTTGACTTCAAATATATGAAAAAATATTAATTTTCCTTATTTTCTAACGACTATTTTACTGTCAACCACATCTTTAATCGGTATAACAACCTTACCATCTCCAGTAGCTACTGTTAAACAAATGTTGTCTATTGCTACTACTACACCTTCTATATCATTAATAATTATCTTTTCTCCTATACCTATATTCTTTCTAGAATAATAACCGAACAACAATCTTGAAACCGCATCACGGGCTCCTAAACCAAAGGCAATAGTAAATGCTAAAAGAATAGAACCTATCAACATCAACAAATTACTTTTAATAACCGATGTATCAACTCCAGCTTGATCTAATGCTGTTATTGATAAGAAAATTACTATTAAATAAAAAGCAATGTTACCTACTAAGTTACCTCCTGAAATTTCGAGAGATTTAAACATTGTATGAATAGCTTTTTTAACCATAGTTCCTAAGTATGCCCCAGCCACAAAAATTCCTAGTGCCGTTAATAATTTAGGCAAGTAAGCGAAGAAACTTTTTATACCTTCAGATACAGCAGATAAACCAAACATTTCTGCACCAACCATAACAAACATAAAAATCAAGAACCATTTTAAAACAGCCAAAATTACATTTGTTAAAACGATATTTATTGTTGAATTTCCAAAAATCTCTGTTTTACTTAACTTCTTAGACCATTCATCAATTTTAGTTTTAGCTAAAGCTTTTCTAACAATATATAAAAACACCTTTATTAAAAGCCAAGAAACTATAATAAATCCAACAAAACCAGCAACTGTTGGTAACGTTTCAACTATATCTTCAAATGTATTTCTAAAGGGTTTTAAAAAATCTATTTGCAATGAGTACATAATTCTTTGTTTTTATTCTTAGTTAGTTGTAATTAATCTTCTTTATCTTTTTTGTTAGAGCTCCCCCCACCTATTAAATCTGCAATTACATTTGGGTATTTTACCACAAATAAGTCTGCAACATCAATAGACAGTTTAATCATTGCCACATCATTAAGTACTTTATCTTTAAGTACCTCTGGCAATTCTTCGTTATGTAATATTTTCTTAAATGGGTTATCCATAATTATTACAGTTCGTTATATGCTTTAACAACTTTTTCTTTCGCTCTTTTTAAACGCATTTTTACTGCGCTATCTCCTAAATCTAATGCCAAAGAGATTTCTTTAATGCTCATATCATCTTGATATTTCATTAAAAGAATCATTTTTTCAGCAACAGGTATTATTTCTAAAGCTTTCGCTAATTTATCAGATTTCAATTCAAATAATGTAGAGTCGTCGATTTCATCTACATTACCATCTTCTTTAATTTGATCGGTTACTACGGTTACTTTTTCTTTCTTTTTCTCTTTATTTCTTTGAACGTAATTTACACAGAAATTGTAGGTAAAAGAATATAACCAAGTAGAAAACTTAGATCTACCTTTAAAAGATCTTAATTTTACAAATAGCTGTATAAACACATCGTGGGTTAAATCTTGTGCCTCTTCTTTATTTTTAGAAAAGCCATAGCATTTATTATAAACCACGGGTGCATAACGATCATATAAAACAGCGAATAAATGAGTATCATTTTTTTCAACTATTTTACTAACCAGTTCTTCATCGCTTAATTTTGTTATATCAAGACTTTTCAACAGCTATCTTTAGTTCTTATAAGTGGGTTAGACATATTATCATTTAGACACCTTTTACATAAAAAAGTCACTAATTGTATCTAATCTCAAAATCAAATTTAACACTTCTTTAACAACTACAGAAAATTAAATAAAAAAGTTTCATCTTTTTGTAACATTATTGAAACATCGTACGTATAAGAGTATGTAGGAAGATTAAGAATTTAAAACACACCTTAATTACATGAGACAACTTAAGATTACAAAACAGGTTACCAATAGAGAAACCGCCTCTTTAGATAAATATTTACAAGAAATAGGAAAAGTAGATTTAATTACTGCTGACGAAGAAGTAGAATTAGCTCAACGAATTAAAGCTGGTGACCAAAGAGCCTTAGAAAAATTAACTAAAGCAAACTTACGTTTTGTAGTATCGGTTGCTAAGCAATATCAAAACCAAGGATTAACATTACCAGATTTAATTAACGAAGGAAACTTAGGTTTAATTAAAGCTGCTAAGCGTTTTGATGAAACTCGTGGTTTTAAATTTATATCTTATGCTGTATGGTGGATTCGTCAATCTATCTTACAAGCGTTAGCAGAACAATCTCGTATCGTTCGTTTACCTTTAAACAAGATTGGATCGATAAACAAGATTAATAAAATGTACGCTTTCTTAGAGCAAGAAAATGAAAGACCTCCAAGTCCTGAAGAAATTGCTAAGAAATTAGACATGACTGTTAACGACGTAAAAGAATCTATGAAAAATTCTGGTCGTCACGTATCAATGGATGCTCCTTTAATTGAAGGAGAAGATTCTAACTTATATGATGTATTAAACTCGGGTGAATCACCAAATCCAGATAAAACATTATTACACGAATCTTTACGTATCGAGATTAATAGAGCTTTAGAAACGTTAACTCCTCGTGAAGCTGATGTTGTAAAGTTATACTTTGGTTTAGGTGAACACCAACCAATGACTTTAGAGGAAATTGGAGAAACTTTCGATTTAACTCGTGAGCGTGTTCGTCAAATTAAAGAAAAAGCGATTCGTAGATTAAAGCATACTTCTCGCAGTAAAATTTTAATGACTTATTTAGGATAGTATCACTGATGCTTTTAGCATAAGCATATTTGTAAACAATATATACAACAACAAATAGTTATTATAACTATTCGTTTTTTGATTAATGAATGGAAAACTCTCGAATTATCGAGAGTTTTCTTTTTTATACAACCACCCTTTATGTTTTCATTATATTTGCTCAACTTAACAACACAACAACAATTACAATGAATAAACTTGTAGCTCCTTCAGTTTTAGCCGCTGATTTTGCAAACCTTCAAAGAGATATAGAAATGGTAAACGATTCGAAAGCCGATTGGTTCCATATCGATATTATGGACGGCGTTTTTGTACCTAATATCTCTTTTGGAATGCCTGTTTTAAAAGCCATTTCTAAGCACGCAAAAAAAATAATAGATGTACACTTGATGATTGTAGATCCTGATAGATACATTCAAACTTTTGCAGACTTAGGTGCTGATATTTTAACTGTACACCATGAAGCATGCACACATTTACACAGAACAGTACAAGCTATTAAAGCTGCAGGAATGAAAGCTGGAGTTGCTTTAAATCCTCATACACCAATTGCTGTTTTAGAAGACATCATTCAAGATTTAGACTTAGTATGTATTATGAGTGTAAATCCTGGTTTTGGAGGACAATCTTTTATTGAAAATACTTATAAAAAAGTAAGTCAATTAAAACATCTAATTGAATTCACCAACTCTTCTACTTTAATAGAAATTGATGGAGGCGTAACTGATAAAAATGCAAATCAACTAATTGAAGCTGGTGCAGATGTTCTGGTAGCTGGTAGTTATGTTTTTAAAAGTGATAATCCAACCGATACAATTGAAAATTTAAAAAATCTAATAAACTAAAAAGAGGAGGCAATTGCCTCCTCTTTTTTTAAAACTGCTCTAACAAATAATTTATTAAATCAGTTGTTGTAACTATACCTACTAAATTATTATCATCAACTACTGGTAAAGCATGAAATTCTTTTTTAGCTAAAATTTCCGCTACTTCTTTTATCTTTGTAGACGAAGTTACTTTTACTAAATTCTTAGCCATTACCTGATCTATTGTAAACATATTATACACAACTGTATCTACATCAGTTTCATTATCATCAACAGCATCTGCAAAACTAATTCTTAATAAATCTGTATAACTTAACATTCCTACAATTTCTTTTCCACTCACAACAGGAATATGTCTTATACTGTTTTCTTTAAATAATTTTTCGGCTGTCATTAAATCATCTACACTACTAAGCGTTATAACATCTTTAGTCATAATTGCTGATACTGGCGTTCTTTTTTTCATTTTTATAGAGTATTAATCGTTATTTTCTATATCAAATTTCAGAAATAAACTCAATAGAAAAACTGATTAAAATCATCATGATTTAATTTATTTTTTTGTAAATTTTCACTCCAAAATTCCAGAAAATTGATACAAGATTTAAAAAGCTATTATGGTTATTTGTTTGAGGATGAATTACTGAACGAAATAGCCAAAACAGCCACTCCTAGGTCATTTAAAGCAAATACTACTATTATTGATGTTAATAGCTACATAACCTCTATTCCTTTACTTCTTAGTGGTGCTATTAAAATTTTACGCGAAGACAAAGAAGGAGATGAATTAGCTCTTTATTATATTGAAAAAGGCGACACTTGCGCTATGACACTATCTTGTTGTGCTGGATTAACAAAAAGTAAAATTAAAGCTGTTGCCGAAACTGATATTGAGTTATTAATGATTCCGAAAGAAAAAATGTCGGAATGGTTAAGTAAATATAAAACCTGGCAAGAATTTATTTTACAAAGTTATCATTCGCGTCTCGATGAATTTATTGAAGCTGTTGATACGATTGCCTTTTTAAACATGGACGAACGTTTAATTAAATACCTAAAAGACAAAGCAATGATTATAGGTAGTGATGAAATAATTGCTACACATCAACAAATTGCGAATGATTTACACACTTCTAGAGTGGTGGTTTCAAGACTGTTGAAATCTTTAGAAAATAAAGGAGAAATAAAGCTACAACGAAACCAAATTAAAGTTTTAAACGTTTAATTTGACCGATTTATAGTTAAGCATAACTTCAATCTTCTTATATAATTTAGGGAATTTTTCTTGAAGGTCTTCTGGTGTTTCGAAAAAATGCTCCATAATAACTGCCACAAACTCTAGCTTGTTTGTTAAAGCATATTCTCTAAAATAATTAGATTGTTTTATAGCTTCTAAGTTTTCTTCTGAATTCATAAAACTGGTTATTTCTTCAAATACACTATAAAATATTCTTGCACTAACATCTTTAGATTTCCTTCCGTGAAAAGTTAAGGCATGAGTAAATTCATGAATTCCTAAATTCAAATTATCATTAACCACAACATCTCCAAGTAAAAAATCTTCCCAAGAGAACACAATCATTTTAAAAGCAGGATTAAATTCTCCTTTATGATATTGCTTAGTTATAAGCGAGTAGAAATTATTTGGATATACTACAATTTTATCAAAAGTCGTTGTTAAATATTTTCGCATACCAAAAGTTAATTTCACATAAGATGAGGCTATTAAAACCTTAGCCTCTGGGGTTAACTCAAAGTTTTCTCTTTCTACAAAATCGTATGTTCTAATAAATTTTGTTAATCTATGTTCGAAGTAACCTTTATGTTTATTACTTAACTTATTATAAAAAGACACGTTATTAACTAAAAATTCTTTCTTTTTCTTTGGTAATTTCTTCTTAACCAAATACAAGTGTACAAATATTGGCTTATTAAAAAGATACACATAAATGGATTCAACTACATTAATTCCAGCACTTAAAAAGCCTAGCAAAATTGCCGAATATTTAATTATATAAATGTGCTTCATTATTTATAGTTTCCTTTAGCTATGTAACAAATGTTACATTATTTAGTATAACGATTGTTTATTTTTAATATTCCTATTAAGAAGTAGCCCCCTTTTTCTTATCCCTTAAAAAAAAGCAGTAAAATTAACTTTTACTGCTTTTATTTTATGCGACCGCGAAGGGATTCGAACCCCCAACCTTCAGAGCCGAAATCTGATATTCTATCCAGTTGAACTACGCAGCCAAATATCTTGTTATATTAAATTCTTACGAACCAACGTTGAAATTGTTTTTCCGTCTGCTTGACCTGCTAACTGTTTAGATACGATTCCCATTACTTTACCCATATCTTTCATTCCTTCAGCTCCAACTTTTGCAATTGTTTCTTTAACCACTTTCTCAATTTCCTCTTCACTTAAAGCTTCTGGTAAAAATTGCTCTAAAATTGCTGCTTCAGCTAATTCTGGCTCAGCTAAATCACTTCTTCCTTGTTCTGAAAAAACAGCAGCACTATCTTTACGTTGCTTAACTTGTTTCTGAATAATTTTCATTTCATCTCCTTCCGACAACTCTCCAGATCCAACTTCAGTATTTGCTAGCATAAAAGCAGATTTTAATGCTCTTAAAGCTGTTAAAGCTACAGTATCTTTCGATTTCATAGCTTCTTTCATTTTATCCATTACTTGTTTTTGCACACTCATAATTGTAATTATTTTAATTAAAAAATTCCCGATGTTATCGGGAATTTAAAAGTATATGTTATTTTTTAATTAATCTACATTATCATGTAAAAACGAATTATTAGAACGTAACAAATCATTATTATCAGTATTTAATGCAGTATCTGATTTACTAATATCAGATCGAGTATCGATATCTACTCCTAATCTTTTATATGCTGGCTGACGTTCAATTTCGTCGATATTCTTACTTACCTGATCGTTGAACTTATAATTAAACCCTTTCATTTTTTCGCGACGCTCTTTTGCTCTTTGCTTTAATTCTGAAACCGTTAAACTTAAAGGAGAAACTTCTTCGCTAACTGTAGCTATATTATTAATTTCTTCTTGAGTTTTACTTTTTACTTCGAACTGTAAAGCTTCTTCAACTTCATCTTTTATTATTGGGGTAGAACTTTTACCTATCGTAGGCTGCACATCAAAATCATCAAGAACATAACGTTTTTCTATTTGATGTCCTCTTGGTTTAACTTCTTCAGCTACCACCTCAATATTTTTAATTTCTTGGGTCGTTTCAACTAACTTAGAAGCTGGTTTAATTTCTTCGTAAGAATTCAACGGTAAATCAAACAATAAATCTTGTTGAACTACTTGTTGTTTTACTTCTTGAACCTCTTCTTTTTGCTCTATAACATTAGTAATGATAAAATCATCTTCTGAGATTGTTTCAATCTCTATCTGATCATAAGTTACGTTTATGTTTTTAATAGCTTCAGTAGTAGTAATCAAATCTAACTTTGGTTCTACAACTTCTTCTTCTAAAACATGAACAACTTTAGCTTCTGGTTTACTTGTTAAAGGCTCATTAATACTTGGTGCAGACTGTACTTTTTGTTCAGTAAAATTATAAGTAGCTTTTTGCTCATCCTCTAAAGTATGTACAATTTTCTTAACCTCTGTATTTGTAATATTACTTTGTTGCTCTACTGCGAAACCAGTAGCAACAATAGTTACAGCTATTCCATCCTCTAACGATTCGTCTTCACCAATACCCATAATGATGTTTGCATCATACCCAGCTTCATCTTGAATGTAATCGTTAATCTCACCGATTTCATCTAAAGTAACTTCATTTTGTCCAGATACAATTAACAATAATACATTCTTCGCACCAGTAATTTTATTATCATTCAATAACGGTGAATCTAATGCTTTTACAATTGCATTTTTAGCACGGTTTGCTCCAGTTTCTTTCGCAGATCCCATAATTGCTGTACCACTATTAGAAAGCACCGTTTTAGCATCATGTAAATCGATATTTTGCTTATAGTGATGTGTAATTACTTCCGCAATTCCTTTAGCAGCTGTAGCTAAAACTTCATCTGCTTTAGAGAAACCTGCTTTGAATCCTAAATTACCGTAAACCTCACGTAATTTATTATTATTGATAACAATTAATGAATCTACATTTTTACGTAGTTCATCAATTCCATTTTGAGCTTGTTTTGAACGCATTCGACCTTCGAACTGAAATGGCATTGTTACGATTCCTACCGTAAGAATATCCATGTCTTTCGCAATTTTGGCAATAATAGGTGCTGCACCTGTACCTGTACCACCACCCATACCAGCAGTAATAAATACCATTTTGGTATGTGTACTTAGCATTTGCTGTATTTCTTGAATACTTTCTGCTGCTGCTTGTGCACCAACATCAGGATTTGCTCCTGCACCTAACCCAGAAGTTAAATGTGCTCCTAATTGTATTTTATTAGGAATTGGACTGTTCTCTAATGCTTGTGCATCTGTGTTACAAATTACGAAGTCTACTCCGTGAATTTGCTTGTTAAACATGTGGTTTACTGCATTGCTACCTCCCCCACCAACACCAATTACTTTAATGGCATTCGATTGAGTTTTTGGCATATCGAATGAAATGTTATTGAATTCTGCGCTCATAATAACTTTTCTTTTTATTAATTCTTATTCATTTTACATTCCTATTTTAGGGAGTAACAGGAACAACTTATTCTATTTATTTCTATTCAGCGTTATCTAAAAACTCTTTGAATTTTTCAGTGAATTTTTCAAAAATTGATTTAGACTTCTCTTTCGCTTTATACTCTTTTTCTACCACTGGCTCTTCTAAAATCTCTTCTTCTAAAGCATCATTTATTGGAGCAGTTACTTCAGGTTGATTTTCAACAACTTCTTCCTCTACTTCAATATCTTTTCTTAACCCTTCCATTAATAATCCAACTGCTGTTGCATATGACGGACTAGATAAAACGCTATCTGAATCTCCAGCTAAATGCTCGTTAGGATACCCAATACGCGCATCCATTCCAGTAATATATTCAACTAATTGACGTAAGTGTTGTAACTGAGATCCTCCTCCTGTTAAAACAATACCAGCTATTAGTTTTCCTTTTTGAGTTTCGTGTCCATAGTTTTTAATTTCCAAGTACACGTGCTCAATAATTTCTTGAACTCTAGCATGAATTATTTTTGATAAATTTTTAAGCGTAATCTCTTTCGGCTCTCTACCTCTTAATCCAGGAATTGAAACTATTTCTGTTTCTTTATTCTCCCCAGGCCATGCGCTACCAAACTTAATTTTTAATAATTCTGCTTGCTTTTCAATAATCGAACAACCTTCTTTAATATCCTCAGTAATTACATTTCCTCCGAAAGGGATTACTGCTGTATGACGGATTATACCGTCTTTAAAAATGGCCAAATCTGTTGTTCCACCACCTATATCAATCAAAGCAACTCCAGCTTCTTTCTCTTCTTGGCTTAATACAGCAGATGCAGATGCTAAAGGCTCTAATGTTATATCAGACAAATTTAAACCAGCACTCTTAACACATCTTCCAATATTTCTAATAGAAGACACTTGACCTACTACAACATGAAAGTTTGCTTCTAAGCGCCCTCCATACATTCCGATAGGTTCTTTTATTTCAGGCTGACTATCAACTTTAAATTCTTGTGGCAATACATGTATAATTTCTTCACCAGGAAGCATTACTAATTTATGTACTTGACCAACTAAATTTTCTATATCAAACTCATCAATTACTTCATCAGACTTTTCACGAGTTATATAATCGCTATGATGCAAACTACGTATATGCTGACCTGCAATACCAACAACAACATTTTCAATCTTTTGTCCAGAAACACTTTGTGCTTCATCAACAGCTTGTTGTATCGACTGTATTGTTTGAGTTATATTATTTACCACACCTCTTTTTACACCTAAACTTTTGGCTTTACCAATACCTAAAACTTCAATTTTACCGTATTCGTTTTTACGCCCAATCATGGCAACAATCTTGGTTGTACCAATATCTAAACCAACTGCGATTTTATTGTTTTCCATCTTGATTTTGTTTTGTGCACACAACTTGGTTGTGGTATTTTACAGTTATTGTCTTATAATTATTTATAGTTTTATCAGCTAATGCCTTATTGTAAAAGGCTATTAACTTTTTAAACTTAACGTCAACGTTTATAAACTCACCAAAAACTATTTTATAGTCACCGCTACGAACGGTAAAAACATATTCATTTTTAGCATTTTTTTGAATTGCAATAATTTCTTTTACAAGAAAATCGTTGCTTTCAATTGCTTTTATTAAAGTCGTTAATTCTTTGATTTCTTCAGAATCCCCTACTCCTGAAACTAACGGTACTCTTGCTGAAAAATTTGATGATAATGGAATTTTAACTCCATACTTATCAACATAAAAAGATTTTTCTTTATCAACAATACGAGCTATCGGAGTCCTTTGTTTTATCACTGTTTTCAACACCCCTTCAATGGTTAAAAACACGTCTGCTTTTTCAACATATGGATTCGCCGATACATTAGCCTCTAGAAAGTGTAAATCTAACACTCTTTTTGGTTGGTTTTTAACAAATTCTTGATTTTGTATTAACAATTTATCAACCATACTGTGTGTCAAAAAGTTATTGTCTCCAGCTTTAAATTCAACCACTGGTTTTAATACCTTTTTAGCTCCATTTCTATTGGATGAAAAACCGTATAACACTGCCAAAAACACTAGCAACACTAAAAAAGACAAATATGTAGCCACTTTTTTAATCATCCAGCTTGTATTTTTTAATCAAACTATCTTTTACTTCATCAACCATTAAACCTATATCTCCAGCTCCTAACATCACCACAATTTTAGACTCAGATTTTAAGATTTCGTCACTTAATTTTTCTTTAGAAATCAGTTTTTTATTTTCTGAACTCATTTTCTCTAACAACCAAGAAGAAGTGATGCCTTTTATTGGTAATTCTCTCGCTGGATATATATCTAATAATAACACTTCGTCGAACTTAGAAAGCGCTTTAGCAAAATCATCAGCAAAATCTTTTGTTCTACTAAATAAATGTGGCTGAAATACAGCCAACACCTTATCATTAGAATACATTTCTCTTACCGAATGTTCCACTGCATTTATCTCTGTTGGATGATGAGCATAATCATCAATTAAAACACTTTCGTCCGTTTTAATTTTATAAGAAAATCGACGTTTTACACCTCTAAAGGTTTTTAATTGTTCTTTTACACTCTCTAAAGAAACTCCATAAACATCAGCCATTGCTAAAGCAGCCAGCGCATTCATCATGTTATGCTTTCCTGGTAAATGAAATTCTATATTTTTAATTTCTGATGTTGGTGTTTGTACATCGAAAACATACTTACCATCATCAATTTTTACATTATATGCTTTATAATCGGCCTCTTCATTAACAGCATAGGTTAAACCTTTTAAAGGCAATCCTTTCGCTACAACTAAAGTATCAGAAACTTTATTTGCAAAATCTCTAAACGACTGTTGCAATTGTTCGTTCTCACCATAAATATCTAAATGATCTGCATCCATAGAAGTAACACAAGCAATATTTGGTGATAACTTCAGGAAAGATCTATCAAATTCATCAGCCTCAACTACCGATATTTTATCTTCACCTAGAATAAGATTTGAGTCATAATTTTCAGTAATTCCCCCTAAAAATGAAGTAGCTTTTTCTGGCTGCATTATATGACCCAAGATAGAAGACGTAGTTGTTTTACCATGTGTTCCTGCAACTCCTAAACAAAAAGTATTTCTTGTTATTTCTCCTAAAATTTCAGCTCTTTTTAAAACTGAAAACCTATTATTTATAAAATAATTTAACTCTTGATGATTATTAGGTATCGCTGGAGTATACACCACCAACGTTTTATCTTTATCTAAAAATGAAATTGGAATGTTCTTAACCGAATCTTTAAAGTGAATTTCAATTCCTATTTCTTCTAAACCATTTGTTATAGGGCTAGGAGTTTTATCATAACCTGCAACAGTTTTTCCGTTTACAGAAAAATAACGCGCAATAGCACTCATTCCGATTCCTCCGATTCCTACAAAATAAACGTTATGTATCGTTTTTAAATTCACTAATAAATTAGTTTTTCTATTTCGTTAACAATATCATTTGTTGCATTTGGTAATGCCAACTCATTAATATTCTCACTTAAACTTTCTTGTTTTCCTTTATCCTTTAGCAAAGTTTCAACTACAATAGGAAAAGTTTCTAATTCAGACTCTTTTATTACAATAGCACCATGTTTATCCGCTATTGATTTTGCGTTTTTTGTTTGATGATCTTCTGCAACATTAGGTGACGGAATAAAAATCGTTGGTTTACCAACAATACACAATTCAGACACCGAGCTAGCCCCTGCTCTAGACACTATAAAATCTGTTGCGGCATAAGCTAAATCCATTCTATTTAAGAACTGATAAACTTGTACGTTTTCTAACTCATTGTACTTTTTATATTCATCGAAATACAATTTACCACACTGCCAAATCAACTGAACTTTTTGTTCTTTAAAAAACTCTAAATTTGATTCTATTAACTGATTTATCTTTCGAGCTCCTAAACTTCCGCCAATAACCAGTATCGTTTTTTTCTTTTTATTTAATTTGAAAAAGACTTTACCTTCATCAACTTTTGTATGAATAAACAGTAAGTCTTGACGAACAGGATTTCCTGTTTTTATAATCCTCTCTTGAGGAAAAAAGCGTTCTAAATTATCATAGGCAACACAAATTTTATTTGCCTTTTTACTCAACAATTTATTAGTAATTCCCGGATAAGAATTCTGCTCTTGCACCAATGTTGGAATTCCTTTTCTATTCGCCATCATTAAAGTTGGTCCACTTGCAAATCCACCAGTACCTATAGCTACATCTGGCTTAAACTCATTAATGATTTTATTCGCATTCCACAAACTACTAATCATCTTAAAAGGAAACATTAAATTTTTTAACGTTAACTTTCTTTGAATCCCTGAAATCCACAATCCTTTTATATCATAACCAGCTTGTGGCACTTTTTCCATTTCCATTTTATCCTTAGCTCCTACAAATAAGATATTCGCATCTGGATAGCGAACCTTTATCTCGTTCGCTATTGCTATGGCAGGATAAATATGACCTCCTGTTCCTCCTCCGCTTATAATAACATTAATCGATTGTTTCATGTAAAATATCTAAAGGATTATCATCTAAAATTGTTTCTTCAGTTTCGTTTTTAGAAGCACTAACACTTAAAATCATTCCTAATGCGAAACATGTCATCCAAATTGAGGTACCTCCACTACTGATTAACGGAAGCGTTTGCCCTGTTACTGGTAAAATATTTACGGCAACTGCCATATTAATCATTGCTTGAAAAACAATAGGAACTCCTACTCCTATTACTAATAAAGTCGCGAAAATAGTTGTTGCTTTTTTTGCTGTTATTAAAATTCTAAAGAGTAATAAAAAGTAGATAAATACAACCACTAAGGCACCTACAAACCCATACTCTTCAACAATAATTGCATAAATAAAATCGGATGATGATTGTGGCAAAAAATTCTTCTGAACACTCTTACCAGGACCTTTACCCACAACTCCTCCTGTAGCAATAGCTATCTTTGCTTTTTCTACTTGATAATCTTCTTTTCCATCAGATTTTGAGAAGTTTTCAATTCTACTTTTCCATGTATTTACACGATTTGGCATTGCATCTGGAAATGCTTTGGCTACCAAAATAAAAAACAGAAAAGCAAAAAGTCCGATACCCAAAATATAGCCTATAAACTTTAATGGGTATCCACCGATAAAACTCAACAACAACACCATAAAAAAGATTATTGCTGTAGTTGAAAAATTCGCTGGCAATATTAGAACCAAAACTAGCCCCACAGGCAACCACAGGTTTATTAGACTCTCTTTAAAATCAATTAATTTCTCTTTATTTTTAGCAAGATATCTTGCAACATAAACCATCAACACCAATCCCGCTAAGGTTGATGTTTGAAACCCAATACCAACAAATGGTATACGAATCCAACGACTTGCATTGGCTCCTCCAATAGTAGTTCCTTGCGCTAATGTTACTATTAAAAGCAACACAACAACCGGTAACATTAAAGCGGATCCTCCGCTAAAATATCTATACGGAATTTTATGCACTCCATAGATAACTGCAAAACCAGTTAGCAGTAAAACTATATGTTTTACTAAATGCCCTAAAGTAGAACCATTACCAACCACATACACCAAATTTGTACTTGCGCTATAAATTGGCATAAAAGAAAAAATCGCTAATATGGTAACTATCGCCCAAATAGCTTTATCTCCTTTTATATGATGAAAAATGGTTTTCATTTTTAATTCTTATAAATTCTTTACCGCTTGTTTAAACTTATTCCCTCTATCTTCATAGCTATCAAACAAATCGAAACTTGCACAAGCTGGAGATAATAAAACAGTATCTCCTTTCTTTGAAATTTTATGAGCTACTTTAACAGCTTCTTCTGCTCCTGCTGTTTCAACTAATACATCTACAACACTACCAAAAGTGTCGATGATTTTTTGATTATCTAAACCTAAACAAACAATTGCTTTTACTTTCTCTCTTACTAACGGCATTAAATCGCTATAATCATTTCCTTTATCTACACCACCAACAATCCAAACTGTAGGATTATCCATACACTCTAATGCATAAAATGCAGCATTTACGTTTGTTGCTTTGCTATCGTTGATATACTGTACTCCGTTTATCTTTTGCACATTCTCTAATCGGTGTTCTACTCCTTCGAAATCTGATAAACTTTCAGCGATTGTTTCTTTTCTAGTTTTTAATAATCTAGCCGCTAAAGAAGCTGCCATCGCATTTTTAGTGTTATGCTTTCCTTGTAATGTTAATTCAGAAACATTCATTAGTATATCTTCAGTTTTTAATTTCATTATAATTTTATCTCCTCTTAAAAAAGCTCCATACTCTAACTCTTTCTCCATAGAAAAAGGAACTAATTTTGATTTAATTTTATTATTACTCAACCAATTTTGTATTGCTTCGTCATCTGCATCATAGATTAAAAAATCGTTTTCTGTTTGATTTTTTACTATGCGAAATTTTGAATCTATATACTTATCAAAATTGTATTCATATCGATCTAAATGATCAGGTGTAATATTTGTAATTATCGCTATATGTGAATTGAAATTTTCAATTCCATCTAACTGAAAACTACTTAACTCTAACACATAGTTTTCAAAGCTCTTTTCAGCTACCTGTTTAGCAAAACTATCACCGATATTACCCCCAACTCCCACATCTAAGCCCGCTTTTCTTAACACATAATGTACTAACATTGTAGTGGTTGTTTTTCCATTTGAACCTGTAATTCCAACAATAGTTGCATTGGTATACTCTGAAGTAAACTCTATTTCAGAAACTACTTTAATTTGTTTTGAAACTAACTCTTGAATCAACGCTACTTTATCAGGAATACCTGGGCTTTTCATTACTAAATCAGCCGCAAAAATTTTGCTTTCTGTATGCTGATTTTCTTCAAAATCGATATTATGATGTAAAAGAACTTTTTTATATTTATCTGCAATTGCTCCCTTATCAGAAACAAAAACATTAAATCCTTTTTGCTTACCCAAAATAGCTGTACCAACACCACTCTCTCCCCCTCCTAAGACAACTAGGTTTTTCATTTATCTTAACTTTAATGTTACGATTGTAAATACCGCCAATAGAATTCCTACAATCCAAAAGCGAGTTACAATTTTACTTTCGTGATAGTTTAATTTTTGATAATGATGATGCAATGGTGACATTTTAAATACACGTCTACCTTCTCCAAATTTCTTTTTCGTGTACTTAAACCAAGAAACCTGAATCATAACTGATAAGTTTTCTATCACAAAAATTCCTGCTAAAATTGGCAACAATAATTCTTTACGAATTGCGATTGCGATAACTGCAATGATTCCTCCAATTGTTAAACTTCCTGTATCTCCCATAAACACTTGAGCTGGATAGGTATTATACCACAAAAATCCTATTAAAGCTCCTGCAAAAGCTAGTATAAAAACCGTCATTTCTCCAGATTTTGGTATGTACATGACATCTAGGTAATCTGCAAAAATGATGTTACCAGATACCCATGCGAAAATTGCTAGAGTTATTACTATTATTGCGGACGAACCTGCTGCTAAACCATCTATTCCATCTGTTAAATTTGCTCCATTTGAAACTCCAGTTACAATAAACACTACTACGAATATGAATACAATCCAACCGTATTTCTCATAACCATCACCTAAAAAGCTAAACGCCTTTGCATAATCCAACTCATTATCTTTTAGAAAAGGTACTGTCGTTTTTGTTGATTTATGCGCATCACCAAAAACTTTCTTCTTCCCATCAACCTGAACCATTTGTTCAGACTTAGGTAATTGCTCTTTTATTGTTACATCTGAATTAAAATACAACATAGCCCCTACTATAATTCCTAAACCTACTTGCCCAAGAACTTTGAATTTTCCTTTTAATCCCGCTTTATCTTTTTTAAATACTTTTATGTAATCATCAGTAAAACCAATTAACCCCATCCAAACCGTGGTGATTAATAAAATAATGATGTATATATTTTCTAACCTCGCTAATAACAGTACAGGAATTAAGGTTGCTAAAATTATAATAACCCCACCCATAGTTGGCGTTCCTGCTTTTTGAACTTGACCTGCTAACCCTAAATCCCTAACTGTTTCTCCTACTTGTTGTCTTCTTAAAAAATCAATTATTTTTTTTCCGAAAATTGTCGAAATCAATAATGATAAAATAAAAGCTGCAGCTGCACGAAATGTGATAAACTGAAACACACTTGCCCCTGTAAGGTTAAATTCGCTTTCTAAATATTGAAATATATAATACAGCATTCTTTAAGAGTTTTTTAGTTGATTAAAACAGTTGGTTACTTCTTCTAAATCATCAAAATGATGTTTTACACCATTTATTTCTTGATAATTTTCATGCCCTTTTCCTGCAATTAGTATTATATCTCCTGTTTTAGCTAGTTTGCACGCCGTTTTAATTGCTTGTCTTCTATCTAAAATTGATAATGTTTTTTTGTAATTCTCAGCAGCAACACCTACTTCCATCTCATCAATAATTACCTGAGCATCTTCAGTTCTTGGGTTATCTGATGTAAAAATTGCTTGATTACTCAGCAAAGAAGCTATGCTTGCCATTTTTGGTCGCTTGGTTTTATCTCTGTCTCCTCCACAACCAACTACAGTTAACACACTTTCGTTTCCTGTACGGATATCGTTAATGGTTTGTAATACATTCTTTAGTGCATCTGGCGTATGCGCATAATCAACTATAGCTGTAACTCCATTACTTGAAATTGTATATTCGAAACGACCACTTATACTTTCTAACTCGCTAATAACTCTAAGAATTTCTAACTTTTCAAGACCTAACAATTCAGCAACTCCATAAATCGCTAGTAAATTAGACGCGTTAAACTCCCCAATCAGTTTTGTCCAAACTTCAATATTATTAATAGTTAATAGTGTACCTGAAAACCTTTTCTCTAAAACTTTTGCTTTAAAATCTCCCAAAGTTTTCAAAGCATATGTTTGCTTATTTGCTTTGGTATTTTGTAGCATTACTTGACCATTTTTATCATCAATATTCACCAATGCAAATGCTGATTTTGGTAACGAATCGAAAAATGATTTTTTAACATCACGATATTCTGCAAAAGTTTCATGATAATCTAAATGATCGTGAGATAGGTTTGTAAATACTCCGCCAACAAAATTTAATCCTTCAGTACGTTTTTGATGAACTCCATGAGAGCTTACTTCCATAAAACAATACTCAACACCCTCATTAATCATCATGGATAAATATTTATTTATCATCAACGAATTAGGCGTTGTATGTGTAGCCTCATATTCGGTTTCATCTACCATTATTTTTACAGTAGATAATAAACCTACTTTATATCCTGCCTTTTTAAATAATTGATATAGTAATGTTGCTATTGTTGTTTTACCATTTGTTCCAGTAACTCCAACAAGCTGTAAATCATCTGACGGATTATCGTAAAAATTAGCAGACATTATTGCTAACGCAACATTCGAATCTTCAACTTGCACACAAGTAACTTCTTCTTGCAAATCTGATGGAATCTCTTCACAAATTATTACCGAAGCTCCTAACAATAAAGCTTTATTTATAAATTGATGACCATCAACAGTTACACCTTTCTGAGCAACAAAAACATCATTTTTTTGAATCTGCCTGCTATCAAATTGAATATTATTAATTTCAATATCCGTATTTCCGTAAACAGCATTTACAGAAACTTTATACAATATGTCTTTTAAATTTTTCAATTATGATAATTTTAAATAAACTGTTGCGCCTTTTTTAACTTTAACTCCATTATTGATAGATTGCTCAGTAACCTTACCCATTCCTGAAAACTTAACGTTCAACCCCATATTCTCCAACAAAGCAATTGCATCCATACCACTCATTCCTAAAACCTTTGGCATAATGGTTTTATATTTTCTAAGTTTTCGATAATAATTTTGATAATTTTTATCAAGACTAGCATATTCAATTTTATCTGACACCAGCTGATTATCAATAGGGTTTGAAGTGTAAATTTTTTGAGCAATTTCTTTAAATACCGGAGCTGCTACTGTTGCACCATAATATCCTTTTTCTTTCTTCGGGCTATGAACCACCACTATACACGAATACTTTGGTTTTTTAGCTGGAAAGAACCCAGCAAAAGAGGCTACATATTTTTTATTTGAATAGTGACCATAAATTGTTTCACCATTTTCATCTTTATGTTTAGGAATGTATTTTTTTGCCGTACCTGTTTTTCCAGCCATTGAGAAATTTGGCGAATACACATTACTTGCAGTTCCTTTTTTAACCACATTCTCCATCACTTTCCTAACCTTATCAAGAGTTGTTTGTGATGCTATTTTATCTTTTAAAACTTCAGTAGTAAAACTTTTCTCAACTTTACCTCCAACTCTTAATTCTTTTACAAAAAATGGCTTCACTAATTTTCCATCGTTTGCAACTGCATTATAAAAAGCCAATGTTTGTAAAGGCGTTAAAGAAACTCCATATCCCCAAGCCATCCATTCTAACGAAATTGGATGCCAGCTTTTTTCTGAAGGATTTGGTATATAAGGTTTCCCTTCTCCCATTATCTTAACTCCTGTTAATTGATCTAAACCAAACGACTTTATTTTATCTGTAAATTTATTTGGGTTTTTATCGTAGTACTTTTGAATTGTTTTTACAATCCCCACATTTGAAGAAACTTCAAAAACGCGTGCTAATGATATTTTACCATACCCACCTCTTTTACTATCTTCAACTTTACGATTATTAATAAATATTTTTCCTTTTTCACAATCAACAACATCGGAAGTATCAGCAACCTTATCTTCCAAAGCAACCATTAAACTTGCCAACTTAAATGTTGATCCAGGTTCATGACTTTCCCAAACTGCATAATTTCTTTTCTCGTAATATTTACCCTTTGAAGTTCTACCTAAATTAGAAATCGCTTTTATTTCACCTGTTTCTACCTCCATCACCACGGCACAACCATGATCTGCTTCAAAGCGCTCTAATTGCCTCAACAAAGCATGATGCGTAATGTCTTGAATATTCACATCAATAGTTGTAATCACATCACTTCCATCAATCGGCTCTTTTTCATTTACATCATTAATAGGTTTCCATTGCCCTTTAGCTATTCGCTGCTTTAATCTCCAACCGTTTTCACCTTGCATATACTCAGCAAAAGCGCCTTCGATACCAGCACCTCCTCTATGATTATCGTAACCTATTGTTCTTTCCGCAATTTTTCCAATCGGATGCACACGAACAGTTTTATGCTCCGCAATAAAACCTCCTCTATACACTCCCAATTTAAAAATTGGGAAATTTTTCATTTTCACATAATCATTATACCCAACATTACGAGCAATTAGCAAATAACGATTTTTACGTTTTTTTGCTTCTCTTAATTTTTGTTGATAATAATTTGTTGACTTCCCCAGTAAACCTGACAAAGATTCAGAAAGAGCTCGGATATTTTTTTCAAACACTTCTGAATTTACAGCCAACACATCCATTCGAATAGTGAATTTAGACATTGAGGTTGCTAACAAATTACCATCTGCTGCATACACATTACCTCTGTTTGCAAAAATCGTGTCGTTTTTTACTGTTTTTTCTAGAGAAAGTTGTCGATACTTATCTCCTTCAACATATTGAAGTTTAAATACTCTAAAAACAATAACTATAAAAAAAAGCATCATTAAAACAGCAACTACATAGAGCTTATTTAATATACCTTTTTTAATTACCATTTTTTATTCTTTATTATATGTTACTTTTATTTTTCTTGGCGGTGTCTTTGCAGGAGACAACCCTTTTTGCTTTACTTTATCACGAATATTACTTTCCAATTTCATTCGCATCAGCCTCGTACTTGTATCAATATCTTCAGCACGCAACTCTCTTATTTCCTTATTCAATTGTGATATTCGAACCACTTTTGCATCAGCGCTATGAGAACTATATATCATAACCAGCAATAGAATTACCACAAAAATTAAAATCCGCCAGTTTTTAAAAGAGCTCTCGTCAGTCAAAAAGCCTCCACGTAAAATATCGTAAACGTTTTTTTTAACTTTCGACATTATTTTAATGTTGCTATTCTAAGTTTTGCACTACGTGCTCTATTATTAACCTTAATCTCCTCTTTTGTTGGCACTATCATCTTCCCTACCTTCTGCATAGGAACACTAATATTTCCGTAAAAATCTTTTTCAGGCTCCCCAACAAACAAACCAGTCCTTATAAATCTTTTCACTAAACGATCTTCTAAAGAATGGTATGAGATTACACTTAATCTACCATCATCATTTAATAGTTTTGGCATCTGCTCTAAAAACTCCTTCAACACCTCCAACTCTTGATTCACCTCAATTCTTACCGCTTGAAATATCTGTGCTAATATCTTATGTTCTTTTGCTTTTGGAAGATGCTTTTGCAACACTTCTTTTAGCTGAAAACTTGTCTCAATATCTTCCTCTTCTCTAGCTTCAACTATAGTTTTTGCCAAAGCACGAGCACTTCTCAACTCCCCATACAAAAACAAAATATCTGCTAACTCTTTTTCCTCATATTTATTGATTATTTTTTTAGCTGACAAATCAGATTTCTGATCCATTCTCATATCTAAATCAGCATCAAATCGAGTAGAAAACCCCCTTTCCGCTTCATCAAACTGATGGGAAGAAACTCCTAAATCAGCCAAAACACCATCCACTTTTTTCACTCCGTAAAAACGAAGAAATCTTGATATGAATCTAAAATTCTCTCCAATCAAGACAAATCGATCATCATCAATTTTATTTTGCTGTGCATCCGGATCTTGATCAAAAGCAAACAACCTTCCGTTCTCCCCCAACCTACTTAATATCTCTCGCGAATGACCTCCTCCACCAAAAGTCACATCCACATACACACCATCTTCTTTTATATTAAGTGCATCTACACTCTCCTTCAACAAAACCGGACTATGATAATTCATCTACATCTGTATTACCCATTACCTCTTCTGCCAAATCAGCAAAATCAACAACAGCATCATCAATTACTTTCTCATACTTATCTTTATCCCAAATCTCAATAATATTTACTGCAGACGAAAGCACAACTTGCTTCTCTATGCCTGCAAAATGACATAAGTCTTTTGGAATTAAAACCCTACCCGAAGCATCCATTTCAACCATTTTTACACCAGCCGTAAACCTCCTGATAAAATCATTGTTCTTCTTTACGAAACGATTCAACTTGTTAATTTTACCCATCATTAAATTCCATTCCTGCATTGGATACAACTCCAAACAAGACTGAAATACAGATCTTTTAACAACAAAACCCTCTTGCAACACAGAAGAAAGCTGCTTCTTGAAAGCTGATGACATCATCAACCTTCCTTTAGCATCAACCTTGCATTCGTATGTTCCAATTAAATTTATCACGTAAAGAAACTATAGTTATGCTTCAAAAATAGAAAATATTTACCACTTTTTACCACTTTTTACCACTTTGTTGATAAGTTTTAATTTTACAGCTAAAAAACTGACCCTAAGAGTGTTTACATAGCGACTAAGTATCGAAATAATAAAAATGTAGATTTAACAAAAAAGAACTACATTTGTGCTTAAGTCAAACCGTAGATATAAATGACTGATTTTTTAAAGAAAGAAGGCAAATTTACATATGCAGAAGCAGGGGAAGGGAGAGCACTAATCGTATTACACGGCTTAATGGGTGCACTTAGTAATTTTGATGAAACTTTTAACTATTTCTCTAAAAAAGGTTATAAAGTTTTAATTCCTGAATTACCTTTATATAGCTTACCACTTCTAAAAACTAATGTTAAAAACTTAGCTAGTTTTTTGCATGATTTTATAGAACATAAAGAACTAAAAGACGTTGTTTTACTAGGAAACTCTTTAGGCGGACACATAGGTTTATATTACACAAAACATTACTCGCAAGACGTTGCTGCACTTGTACTTACAGGAAGCTCTGGCTTATATGAAAAAGCTATGGGAGATAGTTTTCCAAAAAGAGGTAACTACGAGTATATTACAGAAAAAACACAAGCTGTTTTTTATGACCCAGCAATCGCAACAAAGGAATTAGTTGATGATGTTTTTGAAATAGTAAACGACAGAAGTTCAGTTATTAGAACTCTATCTATTGCTAAAAGTGCGATTAGACACAATATGGCAAAAGACCTACCAAACATGCAACAACCTACTTGTCTTATTTGGGGAAAGCAAGATACCGTTACTCCACCAGAAGTAGCTGAAGATTTTCATAAACTTTTACCTGATTCTGATTTATTTTGGATTGACAAATGTGGTCATGCTGCAATGATGGAAACTCCTGAAGAATTTAATACAATTTTAGAAGGCTGGCTTTCTAAAAGAAATATATAATAGCCACTTAGCTTACATCAATGAAAATAAAATCTGCTGAATTTGTAATGAGTAACAGCAATGTTACCAAGGCTCCTAAAGACAGAATACCAGAGTACGCCTTTATTGGACGTTCAAATGTTGGAAAATCTTCATTAATAAACATGTTAATGGAGCGTAAAGATTTAGCTAAAATTTCTGGAAAACCTGGAAAAACACAACTTATCAATCATTTTAAAATAAATGACGAATGGTTTTTAGTTGATTTACCTGGATATGGTTATGCGCAAGTTTCAAAAAAGAAACGACAAATATTTCAGTTTTTTATTGAAAACTACTTCAAAGAACGTGAGCAATTGGTTTGTACTTTTGTTTTGATTGATTCCCGTCATGATCCACAAAAAATTGATTTAGAATTCATGAAATTCTTAGGCGAAAATCAAATTCCGTTCTGTATTGTTTTTACAAAAGCAGATAAATTAGGAAGCTCTAAATTAAATAAGCAAATAACTTCTTATAAAAAGAAATTATTAAATTTCTGGGAAGAGCTACCAATGAGTTTTGTTACCTCATCATCTACAGGTTTTGGTCGTGATGAATTTTTAAAATTTATCGAGCAAATAAACGAAGATGTAGCTGATAACTTTAAATAACATTTCGATAATACTCGAATTGACTTTTTAAAATGTATTCTACTAAAGAAAACTTACAGGTTATACACGAAGACAATCATTTAATTATTGTTAATAAACGTGCTGGTGATATTGTTCAAGGTGATAAAACTGGAGACAAACCGCTTTCTGATGTTGCAAAAGAATACATAAAAGATAAATACAATAAACCCGGAGCTGTTTTTTTAGGAACTGTGCATCGTTTAGACCGACCTACTTCTGGCGTTGTTATCTACGCCAGAACTTCAAAGGCCTTAGAGCGTTTAAATAAAATGCTTCGAGAGAAAACCATCAAGAAAACCTATTGGGCTGTTGTAAAAAATCAACCTAAAAAAGCCTCAGACACTTTAATAAACTTCTTAAAAAAGAATCCTAAAAACAATAAATCTACAGCGTATTCTAAAGAAATTGACGGTAGTAAAAAAGCGATTCTACACTATAAGACAATTAAAAAACTTGATAATTACGCTTTATTAGAAATTGATTTAGAAACTGGTCGTCATCATCAAATTAGAGTACAACTTTCAAATATTGGTTCTACTATAAAAGGAGACTTAAAATACGGTGCTAAAAGAAGTAATAAAAATGGAAGTATTCACTTGCACGCTCGTAAAATTGAATTTATACATCCAGTTAGTAAAGAATTAATAAAGGTAACAGCACCCACTCCATCTGGTCCTATTTGGGATGCTTGCTCCTAATTTGTATCTTTAGGGAAATTTCAAAGATGAAAGCCCTCAAATATTTATCAATTTCTATTCTACCCATTACTGTATATTTTGCTTTTACTGGTAAAGGATGGATTACACTTTTACCTATAATTACTTTTTTTGGAGCTGTTCCGTTGGCTGAGTTATTCTTTAAACCAAACAAAGAAAACTTCACCAAAGAAGAAGCGCAAAAAGAAAAAGAAAACAAATTGTATACGGCCATTTTATACGCAACTGTGCCAATTCAGGTTTTCTTTTTAGGATGGTTCTTTTTTGCCATTCAAGAAACTGGATTGACTAATTTAGAAATTGTTGGAAGAATAACAGCAATGGGAATTATGTGTAGCGCTATAGGCATTAATGTTGGGCACGAGTTAGGACATCGTAATAACAGATTTGACGAATTACTAGGTGAAATATTATTATTAACCTCTATAAACACTCACTTTTTACCGTACCATAATGCGGGACATCATTTAAATGTAGCCACTCCAAAAGATGCAGCAACAGCAAGAAAAAACGAAATTCTATATACATTTTTGTTTCGCTCTCATATTACAAGCTATTATCAAGCTTGGGAAGCCGAAAATACACGTTTAAAAAGCACCAACAGAAGTTGGTTTCACATTCAAAACAGAATGCTTATTTACACCATTTGTAATGTGCTTTTAGTTGGAGGAATTTATTTTTTCTTCGGTAGCTTTGTTACTCTAGCCTTTTTAGCCGCTGCTGTTTTCGGAATTTTACAATTAGAAACCGTAAACTATATAGAACATTACGGGTTGTTACGTAAGAAAAATGAGCATGGAAGGTACGAACGTGTAAAAAGAACACATTCTTGGAATTCAGACCATGTTATTGGACAAGCAATGTTGTTTAATTTATCACGTCACTCTGATCATCATTATAACGGATCTAAACATTATCAATTATTAAAAACATTACCCGAAAGTCCGCAAATGCCTACTGGTTACCCTGGCATGATGTTGCTTTCATTAATCCCGCCATTATGGTTTTCGGTAATGAATAAAAAACTACAAGAAATTTAATTTTATGAATATTCCACAATTGGTTCAGTCGCAAAAAGATTTTTTTGCTACACAACAAACCAAAGATATTTCCTATAGAAAAACTGCTTTAAAACGTCTTCAGAAAGAATTAATCAGAAGAGAAAATGATATTATTAAAGCATTGAATGATGACTTTAAAAAATCAGAATATGAAGCTGTAATGACAGAAACTTCTATCGTTTTAGCGGAGTTAAAAATGGTACTGAAGAACATTCATTCTTGGAGCAAACCCAAACGTGTTTTACCATCGTTGTTAAACTTTCCGTCTTCAGCAAAAATTTATAAAGAACCTTATGGAACTGTTTTAATTATTGCGCCATGGAACTATCCTTATCAATTAGCTTTTGCACCATTATTAGGAGCAATTGCTGCTGGAAATACCGCAGTATTAAAACCATCGGAATTAACACCGAACACAAGTAAAATTACTAGAGAAATTGTTGAAGCAGTTTTTGATAAAAATCATGTTTCTGTAGTAGAGGGTGGCGTCCCAGTTTCGCAAGAACTACTAGCACAACGTTGGGATTATATTTTCTTTACAGGAAGTGTACCTATAGGTAGAATTGTTGCCAAAGCTGCTGCTGAACATATTACTCCAGTTACTTTAGAGTTAGGAGGAAAAAGCCCTTGTATTGTTGATGAAACTGCTAATATTAAACTAGCCGCAAAAAGATTAGTTTGGGGTAAATTTATCAATGGAGGACAAACCTGTATTGCTCCAGATTATTTGTTAATTCATAAATCTGTAAAAGAAAAATTTGTATCGCATTTTAAAGATGAAGTTTTTAGAGCCTACGGAGAAAACCCACAAACATCTGAAGATTATCCAAGAATTGTAAATACTCGAAATTTTGATCGATTAGTATTAATGCTAGAAAACGAACAATTTTTAATTGGCGGACAAACTGAAAGAGAAGATCGATATATTGCTCCAACTATTGTAGATGAACCAAGTTTAGATAGCGAAGTAATGAAAGGTGAGATTTTCGGACCTATTTTTCCATTAATCTCTTACGAAAACGAACAAGATATTGCCACAACATTAGCTAAATACGACAAACCTTTAGCACTATATGTATTTACAACTCGCAACAAGTTTGCAAAAAAAATGATTGCTGATTATTCTTTTGGTGGCGGAACCATAAACGATACAACTGTTCATTTTGCCAACCACCGATTACCTTTTGGAGGCGTTGGAGAAAGTGGCATTGGCGGCTATCACGGAAAACAAACATTCGATACTTTTTCACACAAAAAAGGTGTTGTTACTAGAGGAAACTGGTTAGACATACCTACGCGATATGCACCATACAAAGGGAAATTGAAACAATTAAAAACCTTGATGAAAATAGGATAATGACAAAAGAAAAAACAGTTTCAGAAGCCGTTAATTATCGACGCTCAGTAAGAATATTTGATGCTGAAAAACCAATTGATACTACTGTTGTAAAAAAATGTTTAGAACAAGCTAGTTTAGCTCCAACGAGTAGTAATATGCAATTGTGGGAATTTTATCATATTACCTCTAAAGAAACTATTGCTAAAATTGCACCGATGTGTTTTAATCAAAATGCGGCAAAAACGGCACAACAATTGGTAGTTTTTGTTACTAGAAAAGATTTATGGCGTAAACGTGCTAAAGCAAACTTAGCTTTTATGGATAAAACTTTTGGAAAAGATAATCCGAAAGCAGCACAAAGTAGTAGAGAAAAAGTAGCACGTAATTATTATGGTAAAATCATTCCATTTGCTTATTCAGATTTCTTAGGGATTTTAGGTTTCTTTAAATACTTAATGATTTTAATTACTGGCCTATTTCGCCCAATTTATCGTGAAGTTCGTAATAGTGATATGCGAATTGTAGCTCAAAAAACTACGGGACTAGCAGCCCAAACCTTTATGTTATCTATGGCTGCTGAAGGTTATGATACCTGCCCTATGGAAGGCTCTGATACTTGGCGAGTAAAAAAACTATTAAACATTCCTCATAGTGCAGAAATAAACATGATTGTTTCTTGTGGTATTAGAACCGAAAAAGGTGTGTATGGAGAGCGCTTTAGAATTCCATTTAATGAGATTTATAAAGAAGTTTAATATGAGAAAACTTATTTTATTTGGGATAATAATTAGTGGAATCTTAATTGGATGTAAAGAGAAAAAAACTACCAAGAAACTTTCTGAAATCACCATTTCAAACAATGGTATTAATAAAATTGATTTAGGAAAGTGTATTAATATTGATTCTTTAAAAATAGCTTTTCCTGATTATAAAATCAGCTCTAAAATTGGTCAGCAAGACGGACCTGACTACCAATATTTTGAAGTTAAAAAAGATAGCACAACGATTAATTTTATAATGAGCGAACAAGAAGGTTGTTTGGTTGATGAGATTAATGCTACAACAAATTTACCTGATATATACGGAGTGAAAATTGGAATGACTTACGAGGAAGTAAAAAAGCTGCGTCCTGAAATTACTCATAAAACCAATTATCATTTTCACACGATTTTATCTACACCAAATTCTAATTTAAAATATGAAATCTCTGGCACTTTTGACGGTCCCGACAAACAAGATTTTATTTATGATGAAGTTAAAAAATGGAAGGTCACTCAGTTTTTGATTAGAGGATATTGATTTAACAATATTATTAATTTATTAAATATTTATAGTTTAAAAACTCTAAGAATTCTTTCCAAATCATCGATTTAGTAACACTTTTTAAATTAAGATAAACATCTAACTCTACATTAAACTCATTAGAAACCTCAAAATCAATGATTTTATTATTCCACAAGCTAAACCCATATCTTTTTTCGTTGTTAGCCAACTCTTCGTTTACCTCTATTTTTTCTTTTCCATTATCATAATAAAAACCAATAATATACTTTAACAACTCGCCCCAAAAAGTTTTTTTAATTGTACCATCTTTTTCAGTAGACACTCCATTAAAAGCCTTTGCTAAATCTTTATAATCTCCATTAAACAGCTCCATCATGTCCTCTAAAACCTCAACTAAATTTTTTCCCCTATTAAAATCCATATTAGACATTCTTCTTAACTGCCTAAAACTTAATTGCCTATTATTAAATAATAGAGCTATTAAGTTTATTTTTAAGTCAGGAAAACCTCCATATTCATATAAATTAAAATCATGTCTAAATAAATTTTTAATAGCATCATAAAATGTTAAAAAATAAATTTTATTTGAATAAAATTTATTGATATAACCCTCAAAATCAGAACCCTTTCCATACTTGTGATGATATATGCTTTTTACATTATAGTAATCAGCAACAATAATTACCTTATCTATTCCAAATTTGTTAATTGAGTATCCAGAATTATCAAAATTAGCTGAAAATATATTTAAAAGCCTAAAAATATGTTCTGGATCAATTCTATCTAAATCATCTAATATTAATATATTTTCCTTTTCACTATCTCCTTTCTTTATCTCTACCAGCTTGTTATTAATATAAGTAGTAATTATATCGTTTTCAAAAATACTTCCTTTAGTATTTTCTATTTTATTAATAAAAGAATTAAGTTCAGGAGTATTAAATTCTTGTTCATATAATTCTAAAATTTCCTTTTCTACAATTTTAAAAGCTCCTATTATTTCCTTAAGAGCTTTTCCTATTTCCGGAATTTTCTCAACAAAACTTAACAGAATAGCTTTAATATTCTTTTCTGCAATTTTCTTTGTAGCTTCCTTATAATTTATATCTATCTCTTCTGTTATATCATTTTGCTTTAATAATTCAAATAATAAATCATATTTAACCAACTCAAATACGTCTTCATTTTTATTTACTGCGTAATGTACAGGGTACAGATGAAAAAAATTATATTTACTTTTATTCTCTTCTGAACTTATAAAATCTTTAATAAAAGTAGTTTTACCTAAACCAAATGGTGCTGACAAGAAAACAAAATCTGAATCTTCTAAATGTTCTTTAAAATTTAAAAAAGAGTTAGTCTTAAGTTTGTAATCTTTTTTCTTATTCATTAATTATTTTTTAAGTTTATTTCTTCGGCAAAAACACCAACTTATTTTCACTCTTTTCTATATCAGACTGATTCAAGTTCATTTTTACAAAATCGCCATTTACATATTTTTCTGCTTGGTCCTTATAGTGTTCGCTAAATACATTCCCCGATTGCCCAGTTGGTAAAATAGTAATACTGTTTTCTACATCCGAAAAATCTATAATTCTACGAGTCGATGGTCCTGCGATGATTTTATAATACCCGGTACTATCAATCTTGTAAATTTGGTTATTAATTACCTGATCACCTCCATTGGTTTCGAAAGGACCTACATTAAAAAACTTTCGCAACAATCCTCCCGCTTTTCCTATTGCATGCTCATACTCTACTGTAGTTACTCTTTTCCAATACCAACCATCTACATTTTCACCTAATTGCTTTTGTAAAAAAGCGATTGTATTTTGGAATGATTTATTTACAACATCCTGCTTAGTTTCTTTTTCTTTTGTTGAAATATCATCCCACCAAACCGAATTATCTTTTCTTACTTGAGCTGCTACTACTTTTTCTTCGAAAGGTGTATTTACAAATTGTTCAAAAGCATCACCCATTTCATCTTTAAAAGTATTCTTTACAAACTCGTACCACAAACGCGTATAAATAACCGGAGCTACTTTCTTTTTTCCATAATGACCATCCCAATTTTTTAAAATATTAAATGCTTTTTTCTCGCTAGCAGTTAATTGAGTAACATCAATATCTTTAGCAATTTTCATTATATTTTCTGGTGCTACGGGTGATGTTACATCATTAATCATTTCAGAAACATCAAACTTTGTCCAATCGTTTTTATCCTCTAACAAATATTCTATTCTTTTAGCTCTATCTTCTGGTAAATAATACCCAGGATATAAAACACCTGCAATAGAATCTGGTTGATTATTGGCTGAATACACATAATTCCAATCTGGATTTATCGCTTGCGGATTCTCTTCAAAATCAATCCATTCTACAATTTCATCTTTTCCAGAGGCTCCATCTAAAATCACCTTTGTGTTTAAACTATCTCGGTATTTATATAATTTTCCTGATGCAAACCAAGCAATATTATCTTTTGCATCGCCATACATAATATTTAACCCAGGCGCATGTAATTTACTTGCTCCCACTTTAAAATCTGACAATGATTTTGCATGTGACATCTTGTAAGAAACATCTAATAATTGATTTTCTAATTTCGTGTAAATCCACTGCATTGCAATAGGACGTTCATCTTCTATAAAATCAATTAAACCATTCATAACTGGTCCGTGCTTACTAACTTTTACTTGGTAAGTAGTATCGGCACCTCCTTTAACTTTTATCGTTTTATCAATTAATTTATATTTCTGATACCCTTGTGGAGTTTTATATTCTAATGAATTGTTTGGATTGTTTTCTTCGTAGTAAAAATCAACATCATCATTTTCAAACATTGTTAATCCGTACGCATAATTACGATTGTGCCCCAATAATGGAAATGGAGTTAAAGCTAAATTAAATCCATACATTTCGTAATTAGGGGTTTTAATATGCGATTGATACCAAACTGAAGGTTGTGAAAACCCGATATGCGGATCGTTTGCAAAAATCACTTTTCCATTTTTGGTTTTTTCTGGTCCTAATACCCATGAATTACTTCCGATAAATGGAGAAATTGGTAATTTATCAAGCAAATTATTCATTGCTTTTGCAAATTCTGCTTTTATCTCTGGGTTCTTTTGATTTTTAATCAAGGTTAAATTTTCAGTGCTTGCTCCGTTTAATTCATTAAAATATACCTCGCCTAATTTCTCCTTTATTTCCGTTAACATCGGATCCGTTTTATGAGCAACTGCAAAACTAAATGCCATATACCCAAAAACATTATATACATCTTTAACTGTATATTTTTCTTTATCAAGTCCAACTAAATAAAACTCTAATGGCTTAGCACCTTCATCAATAAATTGGTTAATTCCGTTCAAATAAGCTTCTGTCATCTTATAAGCTTCGGAATTTTTATCTAAATTTTGAATTGTTTTGGAAGCCGCTTCTTCAATTCCCAAACCAGAGAAAAACTTATCTGTACGCACTAACTCTTTTCCGAAAACCTCAGCCAATCTCCCTGCTGCAATTCTACGAATCAACTCCATTTGCCACAATCTATCTTGCGCATGTACATAACCCAAAGCGGTATATGCATCTTGCTGATTTTGCGCATTAATATGCGGTACACCTACTTCGTCGTAGTACACTGTAACTTTATCAGAAATATTTGCTAATTCTAATTCTCCGTTATAAGTTGGATGCAATGTTTTAGTAAACAGCCAAACACCAACAAATAACAACACTACTACTAGTAAAAATATTTTGAAAATCTTTTTAAACAATTTCATTTGGGATTGATTTTCACCAAAGATAACAGAATTTTTATTTTAGGTTTTTGAGTAATCTTCTTTTTTATATACTACAATCTGTAAAAATTTAATTTCGTTAATTCTTCAAAATCAATCAGAGATTGTTTGTATTTTTGTTCTACTAAAAAATTCGTTTATCAGATGAAAAAAATTCAAATGGTTGACCTACAAGGTCAGTACGCAAAAATAAAACCTCAAGTAAATAAAGCTTTCGAAAGTGTTTTAGACACTGCTTATTATATCGGAGGTCCAGAAGTTAAAGGATTCGGAAGCGATTTAGAAAAATATTTAGGTGTAAAGCACGTAATTCCTTGTGCAAACGGAACAGATGCTTTACAAATTGCAATGATGGGATTAGGCTTAGAGCAAGGTGATGAAGTTATTACTGCCGATTTTACTTTTGCTGCTACTGTAGAGGTAATTGCATTATTAAAGCTAACACCTGTTTTAGTAGATGTTGAGCCTGATACATTTAACATTGATATTGAAGCTTTAAAAAAGGCGATCACTCCAAAAACAAAAGCGATTGTACCTGTACATTTATTTGGTCAGTGTGCTAATATGGAAGCTGTAATGGAAGTTGCTAAAGAGCATAACTTATTTGTAATTGAAGATAATGCACAGGCAATTGGAGCAGATTACACTTTTTCTGACGGAACTAAAAAGAAATCTGGAACGATTGGAAATGTAGGAACTACTTCTTTCTTCCCGTCTAAAAACTTAGGTTGTTATGGTGATGGTGGAGCTATTTTTACAAACGATGATGATTTAGCACATACAATTAGAGGAATTGTAAATCACGGGATGTACAAACGTTATTACCATGATGTTGTAGGAGTAAATTCTCGTTTAGATAGTTTACAAGCTGCTGTTTTACAGATAAAACTACCTTTATTAGATTCTTACTGTGATGCTCGTAGAGAAGCAGCTATGTATTATACAGAAGCTTTCGCAACCAATTCAAATATTATTACGCCTGCGATTAGCACTTTTACCACACATGTTTTTCATCAATATACTTTAAGAATTACCAATGGGAAACGAGATGAATTACATCAACATTTGTTAGATAATAATATTCCGAATGCGATTTATTATCCTGTTCCGTTACACGCTCAAAAAGCATATAAAGATGAACGTTATAATGAAGATGATTTTGCAATTACTAATCAATTAATTGATGAAGTAATTTCGTTACCAATGCACACAGAGTTAGATGAAGAGCAATTAGCTTTTATTTCAAAAACTATTAATGATTTTATAGGATAATCTATATATGAATCAAAAAATAAAAACGCTCAAAATAATTCATTTAGCATTAGTGGCTGGAGTTACTCTGGCTTACTTTTTACTCGGTGATTTTAAAAATATATTGAATCTTGAAATTGACAATGCTTCGCTACCTTACTCTTTTATTCCTGCTGTAGCATATGTTTTAAGTAATTTTTTATTCAATAAAACTTTAAAAAACATACAAAAAGATTCTTCTGATGATGAAAAGTTTTCTATTTATCAAAGTGCCTCTATTATAAAATGGGCGGTATTAGAAGGGGCTTGTTTTTTAATTTTATTATTAAAACCTGAGTTTTTATTATTTGGAGTAATTCTTTTATTCTATATGATTCTTTTAGCACCTAAAGAAGATAAAATATTTCAACTTTTAAATATTAAAAGTTAAGCATAAAAAAAGCGAACTCAATTTGAGTTCGCTTTTTTTATTTACTTTATAACTTCTTAAGCTTCTATACTTGCTCCACTAGCTGTAACACTTCTATCAATCTTACGCATTAAACCTTGTAATACTTTACCTGGACCAACTTCAATAAACTCAGTTCCTCCATCTGCAATCATTGCTTGGATACATTGTGTCCATTTAACAGGTGCCGTTAATTGCTTCATTAAATTCTTCTTAATCTCTTCTGGATTTGTAACTGCACTTGCTGTTACATTTTGATATACTGGACAAGTAGGTTCACTAAAAGTAGTTTCTTCAATCGCTTTCGCTAATTCTTCACGAGCTGGCTCCATCATTGGTGAATGAAATGCTCCTCCTACAGGTAAAACTAATGCTCTACGTGCTCCTTTTTCTGTTAATACTTCACAAGCTTTTTCTACAGCTTCAACTTCACCAGAAATTACTAATTGACCTGGGCAATTATAATTTGCTGCAACTACAACTCCATCAATCTCAGCACAAGTGTCTTCAACTACTTTATCCTCTAGTCCTAAAACAGCTGCCATAGTTGACTTCTGTATTTCACAAGCTTTTTGCATTGCTAAAGCACGTTTAGATACTAAGGTCAATCCATCTTCAAAAGATAAAACTCCGTTAGCTACTAATGCAGATAATTCTCCTAACGAATGTCCTGCAACCATTTCTGGTTTAAAATCATCACCTAACACTTTTGCTAAAATTACAGAATGTAAAAAAATGGCAGGTTGCGTAACTTTTGTTTCTTTTAACTCTTCAGCAGTACCTTCAAACATTACATCAGTAATACTAAAACCTAATATATCGTTAGCCTTTTCAAAAAGCTCTTGAGCTAATGGCGATTTTTCATATAAATCTAATCCCATTCCTGTAAACTGTGCTCCTTGACCTGGAAAAATATATGCTTTCATTTTATTTGTTGTTTGTTTTATGCTGCAAACATACACATTTTTAAAATCATTATTAATTAGTAACTTCGTTCTATGACTGAGAAACTGAAAAACCAAGCACAGTTAATTTATTTAATTTTAGCCGCTTTATTTATTGCCTCTTTAGTAACTTCTAACTTAATTTTTCAGAAGTTTTTTTATTGGTACCCATTCAACATAGAAATTTTTGACGTTAAGCTTTTCGAAATTTCAGTAGGTCTTTTACCATATCCAATCACTTTTTTAATTACCGATATTTTATCTGAAATCTACGGAAAGAAAAAAGCGAATCAAGTTGTAATCGCAGGTATTTTTGCATCTTTCTTTTCTTTAGGAATTATTTATGTTTCAAAAAATGTTCCTGCTACCTCATGGTCTACAATAGATAACACAACTTTTATTAATGTTTTTGGCGCTGCTCCATTAGCTGTATTAGCATCAATGTTGGCTTATTTAGCTGCTCAATTTATTGATATTAGAGTCTACCATTTTTGGAAAAACTTTACCAAAGGAAAACATTTATGGCTACGTAATAATTTTTCGACATTCACCTCGCAAATAGTTGATACATTAACCGTATTAGTTTTGTTATGCTATTTTGGAATTATACAATGGAATTTATTTTGGGGTTTATTAATTAGTGGAGTACTTTTTAAAATGATGATTGCAGCCATAGACACTCCTATTTTATATTTAATTGTGTTTTTATTCAGAAAAAAATTCAATTTAAAAGTTGGTGAAGAGATTCGCAATATCTAATTTCGATTTATGAAGAATTCTAATTCTCTTTGGCAAATTGCTATCCAAAAATTTAAGCAAAGTAAAATTGGTATGCTTAGTTTTAGCTACATTATTCTTTGTGGGTTAATAGCTGTTTTTTGTTACGTTTTAGCTCCAGACAATAGCAACGCTGCCAACCAAATGCACTTAGAAATTCATTCAAAAGCGCCTGGGTTTTCAGTTCAAATATTATCGATTCCTTCTGAAGAAAAAACAGCACAATCTTGGTTTTCAATTTTTATGGATGGAAAACAAAATTCAAGTTATGAAATTCCTATAAAATCCTATTCAATAAATAACAATCAATTAGAAGTAATTAAGTATTCTGATGGATTACCTAAAAACTATTCACTCTCATTATTTAATAATCAACCTGAAGAATTTATTCAAAACCGAACTTTTTTATTCGGAACCGATAAATATGGTCGCGATTTATTAAGTAGACTATTAATTGGAGCTAGAATCTCTTTTTTTATTGGCTTTATTGCTGTTTTTATCTCTTTATTAATTGGAATTCCTATTGGAGCAATTGCGGGTTATTTTGGAGGAAAAATTGACAACTTTATTATGTGGATCATCAACATCACTTGGTCAATACCAACTTTACTATTAGTTATTGCAATTACATTGGCTTTGGGTAAAGGCTTTTGGCAAGTATTTATTGCTGTTGGTTTGACCATGTGGGTAGAAGTTGCCCGTGTTGTTCGAGGGCAAGTAATCACCACGAAACAACAACAATATGTTGAAGCCGTAAAAGCATTAGGTTTCTCTGATTTCAGAATTATATTTAAACATATTTTACCGAATATTTTAGCGCCTATCATCGTTATTTCTGCGGCTAATTTTGCCGCTGCTATTTTAATTGAAAGCGGATTGAGTTTTTTAGGCATCGGGGCACAACCTCCTACTCCTTCTTGGGGTGCCATGATTAAAAATCATTATAACTATATTATTCTTGGCAAACCTTTTTTAGCTTTAATTCCTGGATTGGCAATTATGAGTTTGGTAATGGCTTTTATGCTTATTGGAAACACATTACGTGATGCTTTAGATGTAAAATCTTAATCTCAGCCGTTATAATTTTGTACTTTCGTTTTTAAAAAATATATAAATGAATTTTAGCGTACAATTTAAAACAAGATGGTCTGATTTTGATGCCAATATACATATGCGTCATACTGCATATAACGATTATGCCGCTGAAGTAAGGTTGCGTTTTTTTAAAGAACATGATATCACTATCCAAGATTTTACCAAAGAAAAAACAGGACCGATTCTATTTGAAGAAAACACCAAGTTTTTACGCGAAATTCACATGGGAACAGATATTTCTGTAAACCTTAAAGTTATTGGACTATCTAGTAAAGGTGAACGCTGGAAAATTCAACATGAAATTTTTAATGAAGCAGGAAAATTATCTGCAATTATCACAGTTTATGGAGCTTGGTTAGATTTAGAAAAACGTAAATTAACCACTCCTCCAACTAAATTTCAGACAATCTTTAATGAAGTTGAAAAAACTGAAGACTTTAAAGAGATTCTACTAAAAAGCTAATGAGTACTTCCAAAAAAATAAAACTTGTTATTACCATTATAGTTTTAATCGCTGGATGGTGGCTGCAACGAAAAGAAAATGCAGAAATTTCTTCTCAAGTACCTATTAAACATACTAATAATCCTGAAAGTTTTAATTATTTACCAACTTCAACTACTGGGGCTGTTGTTAAACACAATGGATATCAACTATCATATAACGAACAACACGAGCAAGCTGAGTGGGTTGCTTATACATTAGATAAAAATGATATTATTTATACGAAGCACAAACGTCCTTTTTTTATTAGTGATCCAAAAGTAAAAACAAAATCTGCTGATTGGAGAAATTATAAAAATTCGGGTTATGATAAAGGACATTTATGTCCTGCTGGTGATAAACGTTATTCTAAAAAAGCACACGACGAAACTTTTTATACGTCTAATATATCACCTCAAAAACACGATTTCAATGCTGGGATTTGGAATAAATTAGAGCAAAAAACTCGTTATTGGGCTAAGAAATACAATCATTTGTATGTAGTTACTGGCGGTATTTTAGAACCGAACTTAAAAACCATTGGTCGAGACAAGGTTTCAGTACCTAAGTATTTTTATAAAATTTTATTAGACTATACGCAACCTGAAATAAAAGCAATTGCTTTTTTAGTTCCACATAAAGAAAGCAATAAACCCCTTTATTATTTTGTAGTTTCAATTGACGATATTGAACAAAAAACTGGGATTGATTTTTTTCCTGATTTACCCGATACTATTGAAACAAAATTAGAGAGTTCTACTAGTTATAAGAATTGGAGTTTTAGATAAAAAATATTAAACATGAAAAAAGCATTAGTAATAACGATAATCTTTATAACGACTTCTATAAGTGCTCAAATGTACCAAGTTGTTCACCCTAAAAAAATTAATAAAAAAGAATTTCATTCCTGTAAAATATTTTTTAAAAATGATAGTATTGCTAGTGGTTATGGAACATTTTTTCAAACCGGTTTTTACGGGATTCGATTTACTGACTCTATTCCTGAAAAAGAATATATTAAAAATTTCAAGCTCATTTCAATGATGGATTTTGAGAAGGTTGAGATGGTAAAAAACTCAAAGAAAACTGTGTTCCACTCTATTAAAACAAAAGGTGTTTTTAAAAAATATATATTATTAAAAGTTTATGAATCCAACTTAATGACGCTCTACAGAAACCCCTTATATACTGAGATTTTTGGTTTTCATAAAAAGAATGAAGAAAAAGCTAAAATGTTAGGTTTTATGTTTAAAAATAAAACAAAAAAAATGCCTTCAAGAATTTTGAGAGTATTTAACGATTGTCCTCAAATAAAAAAGAATTACAAAAAAAAGATTTATAAAAATAATTATGAAAGTTTAATTCAAATAATAAACGATTACGATAAATGTAAATCAAATTAAGTTTGTCATTAATGAACAAACTTCTCAAAAATTACAGCATAGAAAAACCACATTTTTACAATGTGGTTTTTATTACTTACTATATCTTTTATTCTTATCGTCTACTTCTAACTTCTCTAGATCTTGAACTATTCCCTTTTGACTTAGAATAATTTTTATTTCTACTCACTTTTGCTATAGACCTTGACGAATTACCTTTACTTTTATACCTACTATTTTGAGATCTTTTTGTTGAACTAGCTGTACGATTCCTAGAATACCCTCTTGAGGTATTTTTAGTTTGAGTACTTCTAGTTGGTCTATTATATTTTTTTGATGTTTCTCTATTAGATCTTTTCGATATAACATTTCTATTTCTATCACTAGCTGTTCTTTTTCTTGAGATAGAACTATTAATCCCTCTTTCTCTAGAAATCTTTCTTGAATTTCTTGCTATTACTCGAGATTCATTAACCTTATAACCTCTATTATTATTTGCGACTCTTGAGTTCCCTCTATTATTTTTACGATAGTTACGATCATTTTTTTGATACATAGTTCTTCTATGATCTTTTGATCTAAACTTTACACTTCTTGCACTAGCAACTCTTCTTCCTCTGTTAAAGTTTCTTACACTATTTCCTGGTCTATAATAATTACGATTTCTATACGATCTACCATAATATCCATCATAATAATTGTCTCTGTATACTGTATACGAATATCTATTTGGAGAATAGAATCTTCTATAAGGACTATTCCAAACCACACATCTATCTACTACGGGTACCGCAAAATATCTATGGTATGGTCTATATACGTAATACCTGTTAAAACTATTAATATATCCTGTAAAGTTTAAGAAATTACCATAACTATTATAGTGCACAAATAATCCTCCTACTCTAGACACACGTCCCCAACGGTTGTATCTAATAAATACATCTCCTGCCTGTACAATTCTTCCATAATGGTCGTAAAAAACTGGAATGTCTTCAATTTGTACTACCGCTCCATAATCGTCATACTGTACAAACGGATCATAATTAAACCCTGAATTAAAACTTATATTTACCCCAGGAGCGTTAAAATTAACATTTACTCCATTTCTAGAACCATTTAAATAGAAATCGAATTGCCCATCTGGATACACAGCAAATTCAACTCCTCCTTCATTAAAAATAAACGATTTACCATAGTTATAATACCTTACGTTTTCAATTGTATTTGTGCTAGTACTTAAATCTGATGCATTAATCGTAAATGATGTTAATAAAAGTCCGGTAAGTAATAAAACAAAATTTTTCATACGATCTAATTTTAAATGTCTATCATTATTTTGATATACAACTAAATAGAACCAAGTAACGTGCCAAAAATTACAAATCCCCAAATTCAAGAGTTAAAATTGTATTGTCAGTACGTAATAAAATTTTGTAATAATTAAGAGAAATGAAAGTTTTAATAATAAAAAAGCTCAACTATATAGTTGAGCTTTTTTGTACGGGCGGAGAGACTCGAACTCTCACACCTCACGGCACTAGATCCTAAGTCTAGCGTGTCTACCAATTCCACCACGCCCGCATTCTTTGAATTTGTGGATGCAAATATAAACAATACTTGTAAACTACAAAGAACATGCATAATATTTTTATTATTTTTGAAGCTCACTAATTTACAACACATGCAAAACGTAAAAGAATATATTTCTCAACATAAAGATAGGTTTATTAATGAGCTTATCGAGCTATTAAAAATCCCTTCAGTAAGTGCTGATCCAGCATATAATCAAGATGTATTAAACACAGCTGATGCTGTAAAAGAAAGCTTAGAAAAAGCAGGGTGCGACAAAGTAGAAATTTGTGAAACTCCTGGTTATCCAATTGTATATGGTGAAAAAATAATCGATCTAAATTTACCAACGATTTTAGTATATGGTCATTACGATGTACAACCTGCAGATCCAATTGAATTATGGGATTCACCTGCATTTGAACCCGTAATTAAAAAGACTGATATTCATCCTGAAGGAGCAATTTTTGCTCGTGGAGCTTGTGATGACAAAGGACAAATGTACATGCATGTTAAAGCGCTAGAGTACATGACTTCTACAGGAAACTTGCCTTGTAATGTTAAGTTTATGATCGAAGGTGAAGAAGAAGTTGGTTCGGAAAGTTTAGCTTGGTTTGTGCCAAGAAATAAAGAGAAATTAGCTAATGACGTGATTTTAATTTCTGATACAGGGATGATTGCAAACGACATACCATCTATTACTACGGGTTTACGTGGTTTAAGTTATGTTGAAGTAGAAGTTACCGGACCTAACAGAGATTTACACTCTGGTTTATATGGTGGTGCTGTTGCAAATCCTATTAATATTTTAACACAAATGATTGCTTCTCTACATGACGAAAACAATCATATTACCATTCCTGGTTTTTACGATAAAGTAGAAAATTTATCTCGTGAAGAACGTAATGAAATGGCAAAAGCTCCTTTTTCTTTAGAAGAATATAAAGCTGCTTTAGATATAGAAGATGTACATGGAGAAACAGGATACACAACAAACGAACGCAACTCTATTCGCCCTACATTAGATGTTAATGGTATTTGGGGAGGTTACACTGGCGAAGGCGCTAAGACTGTTATTGCCTCTAAAGCATATGCCAAAATATCTATGCGTTTAGTACCTGGGCAAGAATGGGAAGAAATAACCGAATTGTTTAAAAAACATTTTGAAAGCATTGCACCAAAATCGGTAAAAGTAGTTGTAAAACCTCACCATGGCGGGCAAGGTTACGTAACCCCTATTGATAGTATTGGTTACCAAGCAGCTAGCAAAGCATATCAAGAAACATTTGGAGTTACTCCAATTCCACAAAGAAGCGGAGGTAGTATTCCTATCGTAGCTTTATTTGAACAAGAATTGAAAAGTAAAACTATTTTAATGGGATTCGGATTAAATTCTGATGCTATTCATTCACCAAATGAGCATTTTGGGGTATGGAATTATTTAAAAGGAATAGAAACCATTCCTCATTTTTACAAACATTTTACTGAATTATCAAAATAATTCACACGCTACAACACTAGTAAAATAGCCTTGAAAACTTATTCAAGGCTATTTTTTTACATCAAAAACCTACTCTACACTTGTAGAATATGTTTTTTATCTCTACATTTGTAGAGCTAATTCTAATTATGTAGAGATGCAATTATCAAAAACCGAAGAACAAGTAATGCAATATTTATGGAAACTTAAAAAAGGTTTCATGAAAGATATATTAGCCGAATTTCCAGAACCTAAGCCAGCAACAACAACTGTAGCAACATTACTTAAAAGAATGAACGATAAAGGTTTTGTAAATTATAAATTATTTGGAAAATCAAGAGAGTATTATCCAGTCGTTAAAAAAACCGATTACTTCTCTAAACACGTAAACGGATTGATAAAAAACTTCTTTAATAATTCAGCTAGCCAGTTCGCTTCATTTTTTACTGAAAAAACAGATTTATCAGTTTCTGAATTAGAAGAACTAAAAAAAATTATTGATAGTCAAATTAAAAAACAACAGTAATGATTGTTTATTTTTTAAAATCTTTTATCTGTTTAGCATTGCTATTAGCTTTTTACCATCTGGTTTTAGAGCGTGAAAAAATGCATCAATTTAATCGTTTCTATTTATTAGGCAGCATTCTATTTTCTTTTATTGCTCCGTTATATAAGATATATATTGAAGTAGCACAAACAATCGTTGAAAACACTCAACCTTTAGTGCTAGATTACCCTATTCCTACAGAAATTACAGAACCTGTACAGGAAACAAACTATATGCAATATGCTCTTTTTGTGTATCTAACAATATCGCTTATTCTAACAATTAGATTTATAAAAAACTTAGTTGCTATATATCTTAAAACAAAACAGCATAAAAAAATAAAAAAGGGAAAAGTAATTTTAGTTTTAGTAGACGACTTAATAAGTCCACATACTTTTTGGAACTATATTTTTATCAATAAAGAAGAATATTATTCTAACAAAATTGAAACAGAACTTTACACACACGAATTAACACACGCTCTCCAAAAGCACACTTTTGACATACTTTTAATTGAAGTATTACAAATTGTTTTTTGGATAAACCCTACATACATATTACTTAAAAAAGCTATTAAATTAAATCATGAATTTTTAGCTGATAGTAATGTAATTACCAAACACAAAAACACTTCTGAGTATCAATATTTATTATTAAACAGAGTTGCTTGGAACAACGAATATTACTTGGCCAGTAATTTGAATTATTTATTAACTAAAAAAAGATTACTTATGATAACAAAGCAAAGTTCTCGAACAAAAATCTTGTTTAAAAAACTGGCTGTAATACCAGTATTAGCGGGATTCACTTTCCTTTTTGCTGAAAGAGTTGAAGCAGAAAATTCAGAAATTAAATTTATTGACTCTGAGGTTATTGACAAACAAAAAAATGAAGAAAAACCTGAAGAGGTTTTAAAAGACATTAAAGAAAAATTAAAAGATGTAAACTCATTAAAATTAAGTTTAATTAATCAAACTCCTATTTTAAAAATAGACATAAAAAAGAATTTATTCTATTTAAACAACCGCTTAATTGAATTAAAAGATCTAAAAAAAGAATTTATAAAAGAAACTGAAGGGGGTAAGTCTGATTTAAAAATAGATATTAATGGAAAGATATTAATGTCTACAATTAAAAATATTCAAAGAAAAATAGGTAAAGAACATCTTAATAAAATATTATTATTTAATGCTCAATCTTATATTCTTGATGATGAAACTTCTTTAAAAACTTCAAATATAGACTCTATCCCTAAACATAGAAGAGTTATAAATCTCCATAAAGGTACATTTATGTATACTGATAAAAATGGTAAGGTCATCTCGAAAAAAATATCAGAATTAACAGATGAGGAGAAGAAAATGATTCCACCACCTCCACCACCAGTTGGCTTGGTAAAGAAAACCGTAACTAAGAATTTACTTGACAAGTTAAAAAACTCAAAAAAATACGCGGTTTGGATTGATGGAAAAGTAATAAATAATAATGTTTTAAATAATTATAAACCTTCCGATTTTTATAATTACATGGGAAGTTTTGTGCACAAAAATGCTAGGAGCAAACGTTTCCCGCAAGAATATCAATATCAATTAAATACTAAAAAACATATTGACAAAAGAAGAAAACACTTACCTCCACCTCCTCCAAAATCTAAAACAAAAGTTTTAGCTCCACCACCTCCTAAAACTGGTTTTTATGAAAGTAACGGGCAAAAACTTTACTATGTACAGAAAGGAAAGGAATTCACTTTTTATAATAAATATGGGCAAGTTGTTACAAAACAAGGAAAAGTTATCAACCCAAATCAAACTGCTTCAGACAAAGTTATACCTGGTCAAAATATAACTAAAGTATATAAAGACAATAAAGTAGTAACTCGATTCAAAAACACGAATCTCCCACCACCTCCACCTAAAGCTAATTTTCTTGAGGTAAAAAAAGGGAAAATGTCTAATATTCCACCACCACCTAAATCAGATTCAAAGAAGTTCCCAAGTTATCCGCCACCACCTCCACCAATGAGTGCAAAAGAGCTGGTATTTAAATATCCAAGTGCTACCTATTATTTTAATAACAAAAAAGTTAGTCATGAAAAAGTTCTAGATTTACTTAAAAATCGAAAAAGAATAAATGTTTTAACTCAAGAAAAGAATGGGAATAAAGTGATTAAGTTTACTTCTAAAGACTTTGTAAAGTAAAAATTAGTTTATACTGTATTAAAGAATTATGTTAAAAGCCTCACAATGTGAGGCTTTTTTGTAACATTATATAAAAACACTCGTTCTTATTGTATAAGCTTATATACATGATCAAAGATTTTTTCCTTCTATGCGCTGGTGTGGATCAAAATTTAATTAAAAAATGCTCTAACGGAGAGCAAAATAAATATGCTGGAATTGGCGCTACTGTTTTTTTTACTGCTCTAATGGCAACCATAGCTTGTAGCTATGCACTATTTACAGTTTTTGGCAATATTTACACTGCTATTTTTTTCGGAATTCTTTGGGGATTGTTGATTTTTAATTTAGATCGATTTATTGTTTCTACTTTTAAAAAAAGAGATTCTAAACGTCAAGAAGTTTTACAAGTTATTCCAAGGCTATTATTGGCTATGATTATCGCAGTTGTAATTTCTAAACCTTTAGAATTAAAGATTTTCGAGAAAGAAATTAATCAAGTTTTGTTAACTGAAAAAAACCTAATGACTTTGGATAACAAGACACAAATAGCTCAGCAATTTACTCCTGAAATAACAAATATTGAAGCAGAAGTTAGTGCTTTAAAAGATGAAGTAGCTGCAAAAGAAAATGAAGTAAATAATCTTTATGAAACCTATATTGCAGAGGCTGAAGGCAGAAAAGGAACTAAACTACTAGGAAAAGGTCCTGTCTACAAAGAAAAACGTGAAAAGCACGATGCTGCTTTAAAAGAATTAAGTCAGTTAAAAACTGATAATAACGAAAAAATAAAAGCCAAAGAAGCTACTATTACCAACTTAGTTCAACAACAAAAAGATACAGAGAGTAAAACACAACCAATAATTTCAAATTTTGATGGTTTAATGGCGCGTATTAACGCCTTAAATAAACTCCCTTGGTTGCCTTCTTTATTTATTTTCTTATTATTTTTAGCAATAGAAACCGCTCCAATTTTTACAAAACTTATCAGCTCTAAAGGAGAGTATGATTTTAAATTAGAAAATGAAGAATCAATTGTAAAAACATGGATTCAACAGCAAGTACATCAACGAAATGCTATTTTAAAAACTGATATTGATCTTAATGAAAAGGTATATGCTGATTTAAAAACTGAAGAAGAATTGTATAATTACAAACAAAAAATGGCTCGTAATTTAATGAAACTTCAAGCTGATTCTTTTTATAAAAATCAACAAGAGATTTTATAACGCAATAGCATTCGAATTTTTCACCTCTCCAATAGTAAATGTACTATGGGTATTTCCTATATGCTTCAAAGCTGTTAGTTTATTTACCATAAACTCACGATACTCATCCATATCCTTTACGTATATTTTCAAAATATAATCGTAATCGCCACTCACATGAAAACACTCAGTTACTTCATCTAACTTGTTAATTTCTCTTTCAAAAACAGTAATATATTCTTTAGTATGCTTTTCTAATCTAATGTGACAAAACACCAAGAACGATTTACCTATTTTATTTTTATTCACCAGCGCTACGTATTGTTTAATCACTTGCTCTCTTTCAAGTTTTTTAATACGTTCATATACCGCAGTAACAGACAAATCTAACTGTAAAGACAGCTGTTTTGTTGTTTGCTTACTATCTTTTTGAAGTAATTCTAGCAGTTTTTTATCTATACCATCTAATCTCATCTGAAAATTTTACAGTTTTTATTGAATTTCAATTCGAAAAACTTGTTTTTAAAACTATCAAAACATAAAAATAAAGAAAAATAATCCAATTTAAACCATTTGACTTGATTTAAAATCACATATAAAAGTAATTTACAGTCAATTAAACAACTAAAAATTACTATTATGGATTTTAAACCAGCTAACAATATTCAAGACTTACAATATTTTGGAGAATTTGGTGGTGTTAACCCTTCAATTTCTGATTCATCCACTTATACTTTCATGAAAGCAAAAACAATGTTTGATACTTTTGAAGGTAATACAGACGGGTGCTATTTATACTCTCGTCATACCTCTCCTTCAAATTTATATCTAGGAGAAGCTTTGGCTGCTATGGAAGGTACCGAAACTGCAAATGTAGCTGGTTCTGGCATGGGAGCAATTACTCCTACTATTTTACAAATCTGTGGTACAGGAGATCATATTGTATCAAGTAGAACGATTTACGGAGGAACCTATGCTTTCTTAAAGAATTTTACTCCGAGAATGGGAATTGAAACTTCTTTTGTAAACATCACAAAATTAGATATTGTTGAAGCAGCTATAAATGAAAACACTAAAATGATTTACTGCGAAACCGTAAGTAATCCTCTTTTAGAAGTTGCAGATATAAAAGGTTTATCTGCTTTAGCTAAAAAATACAATTTACAATTAGTGGTTGATAATACATTTTCACCGCTATCTATTTCTCCTGCACAATTAGGTGCCGATGTTGTTATTCATAGTTTAACAAAATTCATCAATGGATCATCTGACACTATGGGTGGTGTAGTTTGTGCGAGTACAGATTTTATCAACTCACAAAAAAGTGTGATCGATGGTGCAAGTATGCTATTAGGTTCTTCTATGGATTCTTTACGTTCTTCTTCAATTTTAAAGAATATGAGAACGCTTCATATCCGTATGAAACAGCATAGTAAAAATGCTACTTATTTAGCTGAAAAGTTTGAAGCTGATGGATTAAAAACTGTATATCCTGGATTAAAATCGCATCCATCACACGAGATTTTTAAATCGATGATGAATGAAGAATATGGTTTTGGAGGAATGTTAACTATTGACGCGGGCTCTTTAGAAAAAGCGAATGCTTTAATGGAATTAATGCAAGAACGTAACTTAGGTTATTTAGCTGTAAGTTTAGGATTCTACAAAACATTATTCTCTGCACCTGGAACTTCAACTTCATCAGAAATACCAGAGGAAGAACAAGTTGAAATGGGATTAACCGATGGACTAATTCGTTTTTCTATTGGATTAGATAACGACATAGAGCGTACTTATGAAATGATGAAGGCTTGTATGTTAGAAATAGGAGTTTTAAAAGAAGAGGTTCTAGCTTAAGAACTGAGACATAAAAAAGTCCCGCATTTTGCGGGACTTTTTATTTACCGTAAATCCTTTCTTTAAATTTTTTAAAATCTTCCTTAGATGGCGGAGCTCCATTAAAAGGAACCATATCCCAACGATCTCCTTCTTTTTTTAACTCAAAACTAAATACAGAAGTATTTACATCATCAGGATTTAATAAAGGATAACGCAAATCTAAATACTTTACATTCTTACTCGAATCCATTGACATTAAGTTGTAGTAGCCGTTACTAAACCAAGTCAATGTTTTAATATCAGCATGATTAACATCTAATAATTTTCTATTTTTAGGTATACTTAAAATGGTATCAACCTCAACTTTTGAGTCTAATAACGAGTAAAAACCTACTTTATAATCATCATCGGTTTCAGCAATTCCATACCATAAAATATTATTTAATATAGTAGGTTGAGTTGAAAAACGATTGTATGAAACATCAGCTTTGTCAAACGATTCTTTAAATACTGAATCGACATGTATCTTATTCCCAATAGTAAATATCATATATGCTGAACTCACCAATATTCCAGCATGTGTCCACCACTTTCTTCTTGCTTTTTTTCGATTGTAAAACATCGCAATAATCAAACACACTAAAAAAGGCAACGTGTATAAAGGATCTACAACGGAAATATTATTAAAAGCAACTCTATAATCAGAAAAAGGCAAGAACAATTGTGTTCCGTAAGGAGTAAAACTATCTAATAATGGATGGGTGAAAATGGATAAGAAATACAACCATATCCAATCTTTTAAGTTTGTCGTTCTTATTCGCTTACCTGTATTATATAGTTTGTGTGTTATCCATCCGAAAAGAAAAGGAGCTAAAATTGCAAAAACAATTGAGTGCATAAAACCTCTATGAAAAGCCATTGCATCAATTTCATTACCATACAACCAACTACCAATAAACACATCTAAATCGGGTATGGTTCCTCCTATCGCACCAAATAACAGTGCCCTGTTCCCTATCTTTTTTCCTAGTGCAATTTCTCCGCAAGCAGCACCTAAAACAATTTGAGTTAATGAATCCATAGTTGGCAAATGTACTAAACTGATTCTACTTGTGTAATTCTTTGCAAAATCGTAACATTACACTTCCAAAAAAACTACACAATGCAAGACGATAAAAATTTATCTGAAATTAATATAGAAGACCAAAAAATTATAGACAATAAAGAATTAAGTTTTTGGGAAGCTTTAATTCCTGTAATCATTTTGATGGGACTATTAGCTTATAATATTTTTTATGCTGATGGTGCTTGGTTAGGAGATTATTCTAATCAATATATTTTATTAATGGGAGGTGCAATTGCAGCTGGGGTAGGTTTTTTCAACAAGGTTTCTATTCAAACCATGATTGCTGAAGTTTGGGAAAATTGGAAAAGTGTTTTTGTTCCTATTATGATTTTATTTCTAGTAGGAGCTTTAGCAGGAACTTGGTTAGTAAGTGGAATTATACCAGCAATGGTTTATTATGGTCTACAAGTATTAAGTCCTGAAATATTTTTACCAGCCTCTGTTATTATTGCTGCGATTATATCGATCGCAACTGGTAGCTCATGGACTACTTCTGCAACTGTAGGTATTGCCTTAGTTGGTATCGGAAGTGCTTTAGGAATTCCATCTGGTATGATTGCCGGTGCTGTAATTTCTGGAGCTTATTTTGGAGATAAAATGTCTCCGCTTTCTGATACTACGAACTTAGCTCCTGCTATGGCTGGGACAGATTTATTTACCCATATAAAATACATGGCATATACAACAGTACCAACAATTTTTGTTACACTTATTGTCTTTGCAATTTTAAGTGGAACTATTGATACTACAGGTAGTGCAGATGTAAGTAACCTATTAACGAGTATTAAAAACACGTTTCATATATCTCCAATGTTATTTATAGTACCAGCAGTGGTAATAGCTATGATTTTATTAAAAACAAAACCTTTAATAGCCTTAGGTACTGGTGTTGTATTAGCCGCTGTTTTTGCTTTTATATTTCAAGGAGATGTGCTAGACGCATTAAATGAATCTAGATTTCAATCAATTATCAATTCAGTTTTAACCGATACTCAAATACAAACGGATAATGAAAAACTAACTGAATTATTTAGTGCTGGTGGAATGAATGGAATGTTATGGACCATCTTTTTAATTGTTTGCGCTATGGTATTTGGTGGTGTTATGGATGCTATTGGAGCCTTAGCTAAATTAACCAAGGCTTTATTATCAATTGCTACTTCTGTTTTTGGGTTATTTACTAGTACAGTTGTAAGTTGTTTAGGATTAAACGTAATTGCTTCCGATCAATACTTAGCATTGGTAATTCCAGGTAAAATGTTTAAACAAGCTTATGAGGATAAAGGTTTAGCTCCTGAAAATTTAAGTAGAACGCTTGAAGATTCTGGAACTGTAACCTCTGTATTAATTCCTTGGAATACTTGTGGAGCGTACCAATCTGGAGTGTTAGGTGTTGGTGTTGGCGAGTATGCTTTATATGCAGTATTTAATTGGCTAAGTCCGTTTACAACGTTGTTATTCGCTGCTTTTAGAATTAAAATTAGACAATTAACCACTAAATAAATTTCAAACCTCTCTTAATTGAGAGGTTTTTTATTATGATTATTTCTGCTTCAAAAAAAGACATTAAAGAACTTACCTATATTGCTTTACTTTCCAAAGCCTATTGGGAGTATTCACACGAACAAATTGAATCCTGGAGAGAAGATTTAACCGTTACTTCAAAAATGATTGAAGACATGATGGTATACACATTCATTTCAGAAGAAAAAATTAGTGGATTCTACATCCTTAATCAACCTGAAAATAACACTATAGAATTGGAGTTTCTATTTGTGCATCCAGATTATATTGGTCAAAAAATTGGAAAACAACTTTTAGTACATGCTGTAAAAAAAGCTTGCGAACTAAACGTTAATAGTATGACTTTATTAGCCGATCCTAATGCGCAACCTTTTTATGAAAGTCAAGGGTTTATTTGTATTGGTAAAAAAGAAAGCGCTATTCCAAATCGTTTTTTGCCACTAATGCAGAAAGATTTAATATCCTAAATTATATTCTCTCGCTATATAACTAGTACCAAAGAATAATATTACAGCTATAAGCATTATTATTCCTGTTATGTATCTCCATTTTTTCTTTTCTTTTCCTTCTTTTTTTTCTATATTTTTAAGTACTTTGTTTTCTCTTTTATCAAAGAAACTCCAATTTAAAGCAAATAAAAAAACTAAAACGGAAATAGAAATGATTAAATATTGATTACTATACCATGTTTTTTTATATAAAAACAAGCTTAATAGTGAATTTACAATCATTGATTCTATAGTAGATATTACTCCTACACAATAAAAAAAAGGGTTATCATAATACCCTTGTTTTTTAAATAATTTTAAATAAAAATTATAGATAGTATAATATATATAATCCATTTTTAAATTATGTTTCTATTTATAAAAAATCAAATAAACCAATTCCAAACTACTCCAAAACGGATTACAAAATCTCTATATGGATATCCAGGTGCTGAAAAATAATCTTTCTTAAAAAAGAATGAGCTTATATTATCCGCTTTAAAATAAATACGTGTTCTACGCACTCTACCATTGAAAAATAAGTCAACTGTTGGATACCCTATTTCAGTATCATTTTGTAAGGTAAACTCTGCTAATAAAGGATTATAAGCATTTGCTTTATACTTACTAAAGTATTTAAAAGTAGCTCCTATTTGTACTAACAACGGATTACCTTTAAACCAATTATCAGAATAATATAAAGTGTTTCTTGTTACAAATTCCGGAACTCTAAAAACATCACTTCCATTCGCTACTTTTTGATACATTAACGTATTATCCAACCCGAACTTACCAAATTTAAACTCTTTAGAAACTTTTGCTTTTAAGTAATTAACACTACCTGAATATTGCTTTGGCAAACTGTTTTCATCAAAATACGTGTAATTATCAATATTCGTAATATCTACAGAAGCGTCTCCCCATTTTGAAGAAAAATCTCCACCAAGAGTTCTAGTACCAACTGAAGAAAAATCATTTTCCCAATTGTATTTATTATAATTACTTTGAAATAATAAAAAGTTGAAATTTGGTAACTTATTACTAATCCCTAGCCTTGTCTTAAAAGTAAATACACTATCTTTTTTATAAAAAGCTTCAGCTTTGATGTTATTCCCTGAAAGCCTTCCGCTACCTGGGGTTAAATTTGCAGATGCGTTTACATGAAAATTTTTAACTCTACCATTCCAATCTGCACCAAAGGAAATAGCATCTCCCTTTAATCTATTCCTAGTAATACCAACTAAACTGTTTTGTAAGTTATTGTAACCATAATTATAAGTGGTATAATCTGATTTTACTCTGAATCTACCTAAAACATATTTAGAATTGAAATCTAAAAAAACTTGATTATTATATGACAAATAATTTACTTGATTTTTTATCGCACCCGAAACGTTTACATCTCCAAAAATTGCTTCTGTTGGACTTGATTGATTAAAACGATAAAACTTAGAATCTCTCGTAAAAGAATGCCCTATTTTTAGATTAGAAAAATCTTTTTGTTGCAAACTATCTTTTACTGAAATTACTTTAAATGAATGTTCAAAATGCAATCGCTTCCCTTCAAAAGTGTTTTCTGTATCATCTAAATTAACATCTAACCTTGCTCTGTTTCCACTAAAATTAGGGTCATCATTTATAAATGCAATTAATGAATCATCTGTTAAACCTCCACTTTCCTCATTAAAAAAATCCTGATTTACAGCTTGTCCCCTGATAGCATATTGCCCTTTTGGACTTTCATACCTAAAGCTTAATCTAAAATTACCTGTACTAGCTAGCGAACGTCTATAAGCTCCTAACGAACGAATACCTTTGTATGCGATCCCAACATTAAGTCGTTTAGAGAAATTAGTTGTAAATAACGCATCTAAAACCTGACCTTGCTCTAACCCAGTTCGATACATAATCTCAGTCGTTGGAGTTGGAACGTGGTAATAATCTATATCTTCTATTTTAAAGTAATTAAATTGTTTCGCTCTGAAACCTATATTTGGAAACTGAGAAATATTACTAAAATTATATCCTAAATTATTAAAGGTTTGTCCTTGATTATGAAAAGCTAGTAACTCAAAATCATCTTTCCTTAAAAAATTAAACTTATAATGTTTTTTTAAAGTAAGTGTAGTATCAACAATTGTTGTATCATTTCTATGCGATATAATTTTATAATCTGTGTATTTTGTTTTTCCACTAAGCTTTACTTTAATTTCATTATCAGGTAAAGAATCTCTGTTCTGATTAAAACTTCCTAAAGCTCCTCTACCTCCTAAACCTTTATCAATACTCGGTCTTACCTGAGAAAATAGCAGTTGAGCACTTATCAAACAAAAAAACAATAAAAAAAAATTTTTCATAAAAGCAAAAGTAAAATAATAAAACGACAAAAATTATGAATAATTTCTTTGAAAACTGTTAATTTGTAACATGTTGAAATTAAATCATAGCGGATTTACTTTAGAGGCGGGAACTGACGAAGCTGGTAGAGGTTGTTTATCTGGACCAGTTGTGGCTGCAGCTGTAATTTTGCCTGAAAATTTTCATCATGACTTACTAAATGATTCTAAACAAATTTCAGAAAAAAAACGTCTAGAGCTACGCCCCTATATTGAAAAACATGCCTTAGCATTCGGAGTTTCATTTATCCATCATCAAGAAGTTGATGAATTAAATGTTTTACAAGCGTCTATTACCGGAATGCATCGTTCTATTGAACAACTTTCAACTCCCCCTGAATTTATTATTGTTGATGGCAACAAGTTTAAAACCTACAAAGAGATACCTCACGAAACCATCGTAAAAGGTGATGCTAAATTTATGAGTATTGCAGCGGCTTCAGTTTTAGCTAAAACGTATCGTGATGAGTATATGGAAAAAATCCATCAAGAATTTCCACAATACAATTGGAAAAAAAACAAAGGATATCCAACAAAAGAACATCGAGAGGCTATTCTCGAATTCGGAATTACACCGTATCACCGCAAGACTTTTAAATTACTTCCCGAACAGTTAAAATTAAAACTTTAGTTTTTCTATTTTTGTCTTCCAATTTTTAGAAGATGATTAAAAGAACGCGTGCAGAAATTAGTAAATGTATTATTCATAAAGTTGCTAATAAATACAATAGCGGGCAAAATGCTTTCTCTGAAAGCTTAGTTCGTTTTGATGAGGAAAGCTATGAATTATTAATGCCTTTTTTATTAAAAAACTTTAGCACCGTAACACAAAGTTATCGATTTAGTCATCATGCAGATGTTCGTTTAAACGAAATGAATAAATACACTTCAGATATTTTTGAAGATGAAAACACGTTTATCGAACACTCTAAAAATATTGTAAATCATTTATACGAACAATCGAATTCTGCCAATATTAAAACTGGCGATGTTATTGTTGTTTACTTTGAAGGCATTGAATATAAAGATGTATTAACCGAAGCTGTTGGAGTTTTTAAAATTGAAAGCAAAGTAGATTTCTTCCAAACCTATTTAGATGATGATAGTTTTGATGTTGTGGTTCAAAAAGGAATTTCTACAAAAAAATTAGACAAAGGTTGTTTAATTTTAAATTCATCTGACACAGAAGGCACTGTAGTTTTATCAATAGATAACAATCAATATGATGCACAATATTGGATCAAAAACTTTTTAAGTGTAAAGTATGCTGATGATCGTAATCTACACACACAAAATTATTTAGAAATGTGTAAAGAGTTTTCAGAAGAAATTATAAAACCTGAATTCGGAAAACAAGAGCAAAGTAACTTTTTAGCAAATACTGTCGATTATTTCAAAGAGCATGAAAGTGTAGATTACCATGGATTTAAAGATGAAATTTTTGAAGAAGATAAGCATAAAGGAATGTTTGAAGATTACAAAAAGCATTTCGAAAAATTAAACGATGTATTAATTCGTAATAATTTTGAAGTTTCTGATGCTGTATTAAAAAAAGAAAAAAGTAAGTTTAAAACTGAAATTAAGCTGGATACAAACATTCAAATTAAAATTGATGTAGATGCTCCAGATGCTTCTTCTGATTATTTAGAACAAGGCTATGACGAGGATAAAAAAATGAAATTTTACAAAGTATATTATAACACTGAAAAATAAGCATAAAAAAAGCTGAGTTTTAAACTCAGCTTTTTTTATGCTTATTAGTTTATTATTCTTTTTCTGACATTTTCTTTACATAATCAGTAATAATTACAATTTGAGTAGGTCCAACTTTACCTTCAATATATTTTGCATTTTCGTGATCCAAAGAAATTCTACGAACCGCTGTACCTTGTTTAGCTACCATACTAGAACCTTTCACTTTTAAATCTTTAATTAGCACCACAGAATCTCCAGCTTGTAAAATAGCTCCATTAGCATCTCTGTGAATTATTTTTTCGCTTTCATCTAAATGATCACCACTTTCTTTAGCGAAACGTACATCCTCATCTTCTAAATACATCATATCAAGCAAATCTTGTGGCCATCCTTCTTTTCTAAGTCTAGATAACATTCTCCATGCAACAATTTTAACAGCTCTAAACTCACTCCACATAGAATCATTTAAGCAACGCCAATGATTTGCATCTGTTTTTTCTGCATCTTCAATTTGCTCTACACAAATATTACAAGCTAACAAACTTCCATCAACTCCTCCTATAGAAGCCGGTGGAACCTCATATATTGACAAATCATTTTTTGACGCACATAACTCACACTGATTTCCACTTCTATCTTGTAACTCTTGTAATAAACTCATTTTTTATGCTCTAAATTAAGGTGTGTAAAAGTACATTTTTATTTTATCTTTATCAGATGTATTTAGAAAGCAAAAGGCTAATTATTAGAGAAGCAAAAGTGAGTGATGCTCCTTTTTATTTTGAATTATTCAACGACCCTGATTGGATTAAATTCATCTCCGATAAAAATTTAAAATCAATTAAAGAGACTGAAATTTATTTAAAAGATATATTATTTAAGAACCTACAATTAGGTGGCTTAGGTTTTTTTTCTGTAATTTTTAAAGAAACGAATAAACCTATTGGAACGTCAACAGCCTTACAAAGAGATAAATTAGAATTTATTGATATTGGTTATGGATTTTTACCTGAAGCTAGAGGAAAAGGATATGCAATCGAAGCTACCAAGCTAATTATTGAATATGTTCGAAATAAATTTGAACAAGAAAAAGTACTTGCTTTTACTATGCCTGAAAACAAAGCATCACAAAAACTTTTAAAAAAATTAGGATTTACCTATGTTGGCTTGCGAAATATTTTTGGGAATGGTAAAGATAATGTATACGAATACACATTTTAAAAGTTAGTTTATTTTTAACAACTTTCATTTTTTTATATAAAAACAAAGATTCATATTTGCAAATTCGATTTACCCCCTTATAAGATAAAGTTCATTTAACCAAACTATCATGAAAATTAACTTATTAAAAAAGAAGACAACTAGATCTAGTAAGAAAAGAATTCAAAGATTTTTACTTCTCCCACTATATCATAGTGGCTCTATCTTCTGGTTAGAAGAAGTAATCATTAAAAAGAATTTTAATGGAAGATCTTACCAAACTACAGATGTAAAAAGAGTGAGAATGAGTAAATAATTTTACTCCAAATACAAGTCAATTAAACCTTGTGGAGTAGTAACTTCAATAATTTTATTTTCTCTATCTACATTCTGAATAAAGTTATCAATCATTGGGATAAAAACTTCGTTTCCGTTTCTATCTATTTCAAATAAAGGTTGTGCAGAAGAATCATTAATACTTACAATCTCTCCTACTTCACCAAAAGAAGTATCAACAACTGTGAAACCTATAACTTCATGAAAATAGAACTTTTTACCTGAGAGTTTAGGCAATAAGCTTAAAGGTAGATATATACCAGCACGCATAATTGCATCAGCATCTTGCTCGGTATCTACATCTTCAAACTTTACACGGAACATCGTGCTTTTACTTAAAGAAGATTTTTCAATAAAAAAAGGAACCAGATTATTGCCTAAATCGACAAAAACTGATTCCAATTTTTCGTAAAGATCGGGTTCATCAGTATCTAACTTAATAATTACCTCACCCTTAAAACTATGTTTTTTAACGATTCTGCCTAAATAAAAGCAATCTTCTTTTTGCATCATCGTAATACAGTTTTTACTCTTCGCTATCTGATCCGTTATCTGTAGCAGCATCCTCGCTATCTTCAACAGCAGGAGTGTTAGCTGCGATACGAGCTTCGTTAACAGCTTTTTCAGCTTCTAATGCTTTTGCTTTTGCATCAGCTTGTGCTTTTGCTAAACCATCAACTTTTCCAGAAACTTTTCCAGCTTTCTCCTCTAACCAAGCTGCAAATTTAGCATCTGCTTGCTCTTGAGTTAAAGCTCCTTTTTTTACTCCACCAGCTAAATGATTCTTCAACATAGCACCTTTGTAAGATAAAATGTTTCTAGCAGTATCAGTTGGTTGAGCTCCATTTTGCAACCAAACAACAGCTTTATCAACACTTAAGTCGATAGTTGCAGGGTTAGTGTTTGGATTGTAAGTACCAATTTTTTCTAAGTAACGACCGTCTCTTTTTGATCTAGAGTCAGCTGCAACTACCCAATAAAATGGCTTTCCTTTTTTACCGTGTCTTTGTAATCTAATTTTTACAGGCATAATTTTAATTTTTAAGGTACGCGACCTTGGTTATTAATAAATCTTACCATCTCGTGATAAGTGGGCGCAAATGTATAAAATCTTTTTCATTTAAAAGAAAAAAACAAACTTTATCGCAATAAAAAAGAGCTTGATAAACAAGCTCTTAAGAAAATAAATTTGATACGAATTATAAAACTCTAACGCTAACTGCGTTTAATCCTTTTCTTCCTTCTTTAAGTTCAAACTCAACAGTATCACCTTCTCTAATCTCATCGATTAAACCTGATACGTGTACAAAATGTTCTGTGTTTGACCCTGACTCTGTAATAAATCCAAAACCTTTAGATTCATTGAAGAACTTTACTGTTCCTTCTTTCATTGTAAAAAAATATTATAATTAAAGTGCAAAGATACTTTTAAAAATTGATTCTTATTTCTTTTTTTTAGGTATTTAATCTAAACTTAACACTGAAATAACAAAAACACCATTAAACACACATAACCAACACTTTAACAAGCACAAAACTCGTTAATAACTTCTCCTAAAAACACCACAATTTCTTTGTATTTTTACATTCCGTTTTTACCTAAAAAAACGCTTCATAAATTAAACAATATCAATGTATTTAATTTTCGATACTGAAACAACTGGATTACCAAAAAGTTGGAATGCTCCTATTACTGATACTGACAATTGGCCAAGAGCCATACAAATTGCATGGCAACTGCATGATGAGTTAGGAAATGTTATAGAACATAACGATTTTTTAATTAAGCCTGATGGATTCAATATTCCGTATGATGCTGAAAGAATCCATGGAATTTCCACTGATTTAGCTATTGAGCAAGGTATTGAATTAGATGAAGGTTTACGATTATTTAATGAAGCTCTAGATAAAACAAAATTTGTAGTTGGTCAAAACGTTGGGTTTGACGTGAATATCATGGGATGTGAATTACATCGTTTAGGTGTTGAAAGTAAGCTTACCCAATTACCAGTATTAGACACTTGTACAGAGCATACCGCAAAACTATGTCAAATTCCTGGAGGACGTGGAGGAAAATTTAAACTACCAACACTTACCGAGTTACACAATTATTTATTCGGAACAGGTTTTGGGGAAGCTCATAATGCAACTGCCGATGTTGAAGCTACTACTCGTTGTTTTTTAGAATTAATTCGTTTACGACAATACACTAAAGAGCAATTACAATCTGATGATGATTATTTGGATCGTTTTTCCGAAGCGAATCCAATGCCTATTAAAGTTATTGGATTAAAACACTTAAACCTTAAAAAGGAAAGTGAAAAAATTCGTACTAAGAAAGCCTCTGAAACTGAAATTGAGAACACCATTTCAACTTCTGAAGGATTAGCTGAATTAGAAAATGTTCAGTTTGCACATTTACACAATCATACGCAATATTCAGTTTTACAATCCACAATTCAAATTGGTAATATTGTAAAAGCAGCAGCTAAAGACAACATGTCTGCCATAGCAATGACCGATACTGCGAATATGATGGCGGCATTTCATTTTGTAAAAGCTGTTTTAGGGCATAATAAATCTGTAGAAGTAGCCAATAAAGAAGCTATCGAAAATGGTGAAGAACCTACAGAGAAAACTTTAAAACCAATTATTGGTTGTGAGTTTAATGTCTGTAGCGACCACACTAACAAAAGTCAAAAAGACAATGGAAACCAAGTTGTTTTATTAGCTAAAAACAAAAATGGGTATCATAATCTTGCAAAAATGTCCTCTATTGCATTTGTTGATGGATTCTATTACGTTCCTAGAATTGACAGAGAGGTAATAAAAAAATATAAAGAAGACATAATTGTTTTAACAGGAAACTTATACGGAGAAGTTCCTAGTAAAATATTAAACGTTGGTGAAACTCAAGCCGAAGAAGCTTTACTTTGGTGGAAAGAGCAATTTGGTGACGATTTGTACATCGAGTTAATGCGTCACAATCAAGAGGATGAAAAAGTGGTAAATAAAACACTTTTAGAATTTTCTAAAAAGCATGATGTAAAAGTTGTCGCTTCTAACAATACTTTTTATTTAAATAAAGAAGATGCCAATGCACATGATATTTTATTGTGTGTAAAAGATGGTGAAAAACAAGCTACTCCAAAAGGAAGAGGAAGAGGCTATCGCTACGGTTTACCTAATGATGAGTACTACTTTAAGTCTTCAGATGAAATGAAGACATTATTTGCTGATCTTCCTGAAGCAATTATTAACATTCAAGAAATTGTAGATAAAGTAGAAACCTTTACGTTAGCACGTGATGTGTTATTACCTGCATTCGACATTCCTGATGAATTTAAAGATGAAAAAGACAACGAAGATGGAGGTAAAAGAGGTGAAAACAATTTTTTACGTCATTTAACTTACGAAGGCGCAAAAAAGCGATATGGAGAAATTACCGAAAGTATTAGAGAACGTTTAGATTTTGAACTAGAAGTAATTGAAAAAACAGGATATCCTGGTTATTTCTTAATTGTTGAAGATTTTATTCGTGAAGCAAGAAACATGGATGTATCTGTTGGACCTGGGCGTGGTTCGGCAGCAGGATCAGTAGTGGCTTTCTGTTTATGGATTACCAACATCGACCCGATTAAGTACGATTTACTTTTTGAGCGTTTCTTAAATCCTGAACGTGTATCGATGCCTGATATCGACATTGATTTTGATGATGAAGGTCGTGGTCGTGTAATGGATTATGTAATTGATAAATATGGTGCCAACCAAGTAGCACAAATTATTACATACGGTACTATGGCTGCAAAATCTTCTATACGTGATACTGCGCGTGTATTAGATTTACCTTTATTTGAAGCCGATAGAATTGCTAAGTTAATACCAGGAATGAAGCTAAAGAAAATCTTTTCTTTAGACGAAAAAACACTAAAAGAAAAACTTCGTGCCGAAGAAATAGAATTAGTTAACGAATTAAAACGTTTGTCTAACGGTTCTGATTTAATGGCTGAAACCATTAACAAAGCTAGAATTCTAGAAGGCTCTGTTCGTAATACAGGTATCCATGCTTGTGGTGTTATTATTACCCCTGATGACATTACGAAGTTCGTACCTGTTGCTTTAGCAAAAGATTCTGACATGTATGTTACTCAGTTTGATAACTCGGTAGTAGAAGATGCAGGATTACTAAAAATGGATTTCTTAGGATTAAAAACACTAACCCTAATTAAAGACACTGTAAAAATTGTAAAAGCTAGACATAATGTAGATTTAGATCCAGAGAACTTTCCGATTGATGATGTAAAAACATATGAGCTTTTCCAAAGAGGGGAAACGGTTGGTATTTTCCAGTATGAATCTCCTGGAATGCAAAAACACATGCGCTCTTTAAAACCTACAGTTTTTGCCGATTTAATTGCCATGAACGCCTTGTATCGTCCAGGTCCAATGGAATACATTCCTTCGTTTATTCGAAGAAAACATGGTGACGAAGCTATTGAGTACGATTTACCTGCAATGGAAGGCTATTTAAAGGAAACCTATGGTATTACAGTATATCAAGAGCAAGTAATGTTACTTTCTCAGCAATTAGCAGATTTTACAAAAGGTGAAGCTGATGTATTACGTAAAGCAATGGGTAAAAAGCAAATTGCGGTACTAGCTAAAATGAAACCTAAATTTGTAGAGCAAGCAAAAGCAAATGGTCATGACGAGAAAAAGTTAGAGAAAATTTGGACTGACTGGGAGGCATTTGCATCTTATGCTTTTAACAAATCGCACTCTACTTGTTATGCTTGGATTGCTTATCAAACGGCATATTTAAAAGCTCATTATCCTGCTGAATATATGGCAGCAGTACTTTCAAACAATATGAACGATATTAAATCTGTTTCATTTTTCATGGAAGAATGTAAGCGCATGGGATTAGAAGTATTAGGTCCAGATGTAAATGAATCGTATGCTAAGTTTTCTGTAAACAAAGAAGGTGCTGTTCGTTTCGGAATGGCAGCTATTAAAGGTGTGGGAGCCTCTGCTGTAAAAGCCATTATCAATGAACGTAAAGAAAATGGTCATTTTAAATCAATTTTTGATGTAGCTAAACGAGTTGATTTACGTGTTGCAAACAAAAAAGCTTTCGAAGGTTTAGTATTAGCGGGAGGTTTTGATTCATTTAATGGAACACATCGTGCGCAATATTTTGTAGAAGATGAAAAAGGCGCAAAGTTTTTAGAGAAAATATTACGTTTCGGAAATAAATATCAAGAAAACCAAAATTCATCTCAGGTTTCTTTATTTGGTGAAGCTTCTGAAGAAGAAATGCCAGAACCTATAATTCCGCAGTGTGAAACTTGGGGAACAATGGAGTTATTAGCGCAAGAAAAAGAAGTGGTAGGAATGTATATTTCTGCCCACCCTTTAGATGATTTTAAAAACGAATTAAAGTTTTGCAACGCTACACTTTCTCATTTTAAAGACCTACATAAAGTTGAAGGAATGGGATTATCTTTTGGTGGTATTGTAACCGATGTTCAACATCGAGTTTCGAAAGCTGGTAAAGGATGGGCTACTTTTATTATTGAAGATTACAACGAAAATCTAGAATTTAGGATTTTTGGTGAAGAATATTTAAAATTTAAACATTTCTTAGTTCCTAATTCATTCTTATTTATAAAATCCACAATTAAACCTGGATGGACGAATAAAGAAGGCGTAAAAGGTGAACCAAGAATTGGTTTTAATGAGTTTTTATTACTCCATGACATCATGGATAAAATGTGTAAAAAAGTTACTATTAAAATGCCTTTACACGACGTAAAAGAAAACACGATTAAAGATTTACAACATTTATTTGTAACTAATAAAGGAACTCATAGTTTGAATTTTACGATTTGGGATGCGGAAGAAAAAATTGAGTTGAATTTACCGAGTAGAACTACTAAAATTAAAATATCGAGTGAGTTTTTAAAAGCTTTAGATGAACAATTTATTAATTATAAATTGAATTAAAAATGCTTCCTAGCTTTGAAAATAGTTCAGATTTATTAGATAATGCTTTAAAAGTCGATTTATACACTCAATTAATTAAACAACTTAATAAAGATTTTAGTTTAGCTAATTTTGATATAAAAATTAATGAAAAAAGTACACCTTCAGCTCTTATAATAGAACTGCAAAAAGTAATTGAAAGTATCGTTTTAGATAACCCAAATTCTTTTAATCATCTTTTATACATTATTGATGTTCCTGAAAAGGATATAATAAACTCAGATATTGAGAAAGTTACTTTTTTAATTTTAAAAAGAACATGGAAAAAAGTGTGGTTTAGAAATAACTATTCTAGTTAATTATTTATTCAAAAAAGCTAAAACAACTTTAATTGCTTCTTCTAATTCATTAGATAAAACTGATTCATTCCAAGGGTGTTTTACATTAAAAACATGGTCTGCGTCTGGAATAATTTCTAGTTTACTTTTAGAGCTCCATTGATGAAGCTCTTTTGCTTCATCTATTGAAATAGAAGTATCCTTATCTCCATGAATAATTAAATGTGGAATATTTAATTTCTTCTCAGCAGACTCAATATGAAGTCGTTCTTCGTTTTCTTTAAAATCTTTATAAAACTGGTAATAATGTGGCATTTGCTGCTTTGTTCTTCCGTTAACGACATACTTTACCCCTGTTTTTTTCCATTCTTCTAAATCACCAACAGTTGCTGTTCGTTTTCCAAAATCACTTATACTTGCTAAAGTGATGAGTTTATTAATTCTACTATTTTCAGAAGCTTTTATGATAGATATACCTCCGCCACGACTATGACCAATTAAATTAATATTATTGGTATCAATACTTTTATTTTCTTTAAAATGATCTTGTACCCAATCTAAAACATCATTTAAATCTTGTAATTCTTTGGTATAATTATTATTTCCAAAAGCTTCTAAATCTGGGAAATCAATTGGGTCTTCTATAGTTCCACCATTGTGAGAAAAATTAAACTTCACAAAACAAAATCCTGCTTTGGCAATAGATTCTGCCATTAAATTCCATGCTCCCCAATCTTTAAAACCTTTGTAACCATGACAAAAAACAACCACTGGTTGATTAATAGTTTCTTTCAAAAAAAACACATCAATTAAAATCGGTTTTTTATCGATTCTCTCTAAAACTATATTTTTTTGAATTTTCACGAACTGAATGTTTGTGTTAGGGTTTTTATTACTTAATTTTCTTTATCCAATACAAATAAATACTCCATAAATTGAAATACTTTCAACAAACCTACTCCCTCCCAGTGAATAAAAAGTTATATACTTTTTGTCATTATCATTTGCTATAGCCAGAAAGTAATCATCAAATTTCGCTTTAGAGTGATATATAATCCAATCATTATTTTCTTTCTGTTCTACGGAAAAATTAAGATGCAGATTCAACTCTTCGAATAACATTTCATTTTCTAAATAAAACTCATTTAACCCTCTAGTATTTGAACTAAATAATTCAATTTCTAAGTCATCAATTTTTATGCTTGAATTCGTGTAAACAGAAAACTCACAAGATGAAAGCCAATTATCATATTTAGATAATACATTAAACTGTTTTACTCCATCAAAAAAAATATATTTTGGTACTTCCTTATACATTATTAGTTCGTTTAATATTAAGAGTATCTTGTTTTATTAAAATTGTATTATTTAGTTCAAATAAAAAACTCATTTGATTTATTTTTTAAATGAATAAAAAACCGTGTCATCAATTACCGCATAAACACCACCTCTTATTAAAAATTCATAAATATGATTAGCCGTATAATTCATATTTACTAATGGCTGAAATAAATATTGTGTGTAAGAGTAATGCTTAGAAATATAACTAATCGCCCTATATAACTCATATGTTTTTGGGTTTTCATTAATCTTCTTTTCTCTGAAGTAATCATTAAACTCTTGAGAAAACTCATCACTCATAACCATTTTATGAACTTCATCATAACTATCGTTATACTCATAATTTGTTGGAAAAACAATATCGTTAAAAAAGCTTACATTCTCAATATCCACTTTTCTTTCCTCAAAATCCGATTTCAAAAAATCTCTCATTTGTATATTTTTATTATCAGTATTATCGATTATACCACCTTTTCTCCAATCATTTAAATATCTATTCATTCTAAAAGATAACTCTTTCTTATTTTTAAAAGGTTCAAATATGGTGTTAACTTCTTTCTCACTAATATTATCCATAAACAATGTATTATATAGCCCTCTTCTAGTGATTCTATCCACTTCACAAAATTCTAACCAGTCTTTAATAATTGTTTTCATATACTACTCTATTTTTATCAATTCAGGAAGTAAATCTGGAGCTATTTTCCATTTTTCTACTAAAGCTTTTATTCCAATATTAAATTCATTTAAGGTCTCACTCCCTTTAATTATTTCTTACCCTCCAAAAATCCTCTCCCCAGTTTTTATATAATTGTTCAAATCTAATTTCATCATAAAGTTCCTCTTCTGATACTTCAAGCATTACCAAATCACGAACAAAATCAAATATATTTGATGAAATTTTATAAATTTCTTGCGACATAGTTTGAATAAAAATACAATCCTTTTCTTCATTCCTTGTCCCTAAAAGAACTGCTCCACTATGACCGCACATCGCAATTGGCAAATAACCAGCTTCTGCCCAATCATCGTCATCTTCAAACCCTGAAATTGTTGACTCTAGAGAATGAAAATTATGAAACATGACTTCATCACTATTCGTATCATAGTTTTCTGGAAAATAAACTATTCCTGCGCAATACTGCTCACGATCTTTGTTATAAATATACTTGATATGATTATTTACTTCACTCACATCGAAAATCTTTGTAAAATTTCTAAAAATAGGAGGTAATTCTATTCCATATTCTAATTCAGAGACTAACACTTTCTCGTTCAATGGTCGAGTACGTAGAAGCTCAAACCCCCTCTTTAAAACTTTATTCTTCATAATATACTATTTATTAAAATTTAGTGATGGGAAAAAGTCTCTAATTACTGGGAATTTGTCCATTAAACTTGCTCCTCCCGAATGAGGGAAACCTTGATATTTAACAGTACTAGAAAGAGTTGGTGTATTCTTTTATAATAAGAAACATTTCTTAAATTTTTGAGCATAAATTTATTTTACAAGCATACTTAAAAAATTATCGAAGCTTTCTGCTAAAAATATAATTGAATCTTCCAAATCCTCATCAGTTCTACAAAAATAAACACTTCCATAATCTACCTCTTGAACAGAGATAATAAATTTCCATCCTCCAAGATCACCTCCGAAAGCAACATATCTATTTTGAAACATTATTTCATTAAGATTATTAAATATACTCTGTAATGATAAATCATGCTCAATATTAAAAGGATAAAATATGTCCAACTCCTTACTAATATTATTTAAAACGAAATATCGCTCTTCAATTTCAATGGGATTAAACTTCATTAAAAAATTAAAAAAGTCAATTGGAAATTTAATCTTATTCGCTAATTCAAATTGAAGAATTTCTTCTCTTAAAGGTAACCTTGATGCTTTTTTTATTGTTAAATTATTCATGTTTTGTTCCTGCTCATTTTTCATATCCAATATATGAAACTATTGCTTCGTGATCTACTATTTTTAACAATTACATTATGCATTCTTCCTCCTAAAACTAAACATCTCCTTTCACTCTTATATAACCTAACTTTTCTTCTAATTCATCACTTTTTTAATTTGTCAACTCTCTAAATAAGTTTTCTAAATTTTTATTTTCAGCATTTAAACCAAGAATTTTCAATCCGTTTTCTTGAGCGAAATCAAAAATCATAGGACGCATATCCTCATCAGATTCAAAAGACAGAACCCAGTTATTTTCAGTAGTATTTTTAAATGATGTAATATTTGGTAATCGCTTAACAAATTGCTCTTCTAACTTATAATCAAAAGTTACACGAATTACTTGTTCATTACTTGTTTTAAGTTCAGATATTGGTTTATCAATTACCAATTTTCCTTTATTAATAATAATAACACGATCGCAAACTGCTTCTACCTCTTGCATAATATGTGTAGAAAGTAAAACCGTTTTATCTTTACCTAACTCTTTTATTAGTTCTCGAATCTCAACTAGTTGATTTGGGTCTAAACCAGTTGTAGGTTCATCTAAAATTAATACTTCTGGATCATGTAAAATAGCAGCAGCTAAACCTACTCTTTGTCGATACCCTTTTGATAATTGATGTATCTTTTTATGAGCTTCAACAGTTAACCCTACTTTTTCAATTACCTCATTAATTTTACTTTTTTCTACTTGATGAATTGATGCTTGAAATTGTAAATATTCACGCACATACATGTCTAAATACAACGGATTATGCTCTGGTAAATATCCAATGTTTTTTTGAGCATCAATAGGATTTGTAATAACATCTACTCCACTAACCAAAACAACACCTTCATTTGGCTGAATAAATCCAGTTAAGATTTTCATTGTGGTAGATTTCCCTGCTCCGTTTGGACCTAAAAAACCAACAATCTCTCCTTTATTAGCTTCAAAAGAAATATTATTTACAGCTTTTTGAGTTCCGTAAACTTTAGATATCGAGGTAAGTTGTATTGACATAAATTATTTTCTTATGTAAGAAACGAAACTGTAGTCGTATTTATTTTTTTCGTCTGCTTTAAAATCTTCTCGAGCCACTTCTTTCCAAACATTCATATCAATTTCAGGAAAGAAAACATCGGCTTCAAAATCGTGATGTACAATGGTAATATCCAGTTTATCAACTAAACCTTTTTCAATTGCTTGTTTATAAATCTGTGCGCCACCAATAATAAACGCATCATCATCTTTTGAGATCTCTAAAGCATCTTCTATTGAATTTGCTATCAAACAACCATCTTTAAAATAATCTTGATTTCTAGTAATAATAACCGAAGTTCTATTTGGTAATGGTTTACCAATACTTTCAAAAGTATTACGCCCCATTAAAATATGATGCCCTGAAGTAACTTTTTTAAAACGTTTTAAATCGGCAGGAAGGTGCCAAATTAAGTCATTGTCTTTTCCTAAAGCATTATTTTTTGCTATTGCAGCAATTATTGTAATCATAAAATTATATACTCTTTGCCCACTCTTTAATATAACTGGTTAAATCTCTTTTTCGAGTAATAGCTTCATCTAAAACTTCAGTTTTTATATTATCAACCAAAGTTTTAATTGCTACCAGTACTTTTTCATCATTAATATCAGCTATTCTTTCGTAAAGGGAATCTTTTAAAACATCAACATTTGTAGTCATCTTTATTAGTTTTTGGATTCTATTCACAAAGTTACTAAAGAAACCACCAAAAATAAAGTTAAATTACACAGCTACAACACCTTTTATATGTGGATGCGGATTATAATCTACTAGCTCAAAATCTTCAAAAGTAAAATCTTCAATGTTTTTTATTGCTGGATTGATTTTCATTGTTGGCAATACTCTAGGTTCACGAGATAATTGTAACTCTAATTGCTCGATATGGTTGCTATAAATATGTGCATCACCAAAAGTATGAATAAACTCACCTGCTTCGTAACCACAAACTTGTGCCATCATCATTGTAAACAATGCATAACTCGCAATATTAAAAGGAACTCCTAAAAAGACATCTGCACTACGTTGATATAATTGACAAGACAACTTACCATCTGCTACATAAAACTGAAAGAAAGCATGACAAGGAGGTAAAGCTGCTTTTCCATTCGCTACATTTTCTGAAAAAGAAACCGAAGTATCAGGCAACACTGATGGATTCCAAGCAGAAACCAACATTCTCCTAGAATTAGGATTGTTTTTTAAAGTTTCAATAACTTCTTTTATTTGATCAACCTCATCACTATTCCAGTTACGCCATTGGTGGCCATAAACCGGACCTAAATCTCCATTCTCATCTGCCCAAGCATTCCAAATTTTAACTCCGTTATCTTTTAGGTAATTAATATTTGTATCACCTTTTATAAACCACAATAATTCATAAATAATAGATTTAAGATGTAATTTTTTTGTGGTTACCATTGGAAAACCTTCACTTAAATCAAATCGCATTTGATGACCAAAAACACTTTTTGTTCCTGTACCAGTTCTGTCTCCTTTTTCGTTTCCGTTTTCTAAAACGTGCTTTACTAAATCTAAATATTGCTTCATCTTCTTACTTGTGATTTTTGTAAAAATAAAAAAGCTTCAACATTTAATATTGAAGCTTTTAAAAATTATATTAATAAGTTATTAACTATTTTTAATTTAAATAGTGACTCACTACCCAATAATCATACCTGCAATTGTTGCTGACATTAAAGAAGCAATAGTTCCTCCAATTAAAGCTTTCATTCCAAATTCTGATAATGTTTTACGTTGCCCTGGCGCTAAAGAACCGATACCACCAATTTGAATACCGATTGATGCAAAATTTGCAAATCCACATAACATATAAGTTGCCATAATAATCGACTTATTATACGTTAAATGTGTTGCGCTAGCAACATTCTTTAACTCTGCTAATTGGATATAACCAACAAACTCACTAGCTGCTAATTTTATACCTAATAACTGCCCCATTAAAGCCATATCTTCTTTTGCAACACCAATTAACCACATTAATGGTGCAAATACATATCCTAAAATTGCTTCTAATGAAAATTTAGCGTACGAAGTATTTTCAGCCATCCAAGTATTTAAAGTAGTAACATCTCCTACCCAACCTAAAATTCCATTTATCATGGCTATAAAAGCAATAAAAACTAATAACATTGCTGCTACATTCATTGCTAAATTTAATCCTTCTGTTGTTCCGTTTGCGATAGCATCTAAAATATTCGATCCTATTTTTTCAGATGAAACTTGCACATCTGTATTTACTTCTTCTGTTTGTGGGTATAAAATTTTAGATATAATAATTGCTCCTGGTGCTGCCATTACAGATGCTGCTAATAAATGTTTTGCATACATTAATCTTAATGCTTCATCATCTCCTCCTAAGAAACCAATGTAGGCTGCTAATACCGCTCCTGCAACCGTTGCCATACCACCAATCATTACCAATAACATCTCCGACTTATTCATTTTTTCTAAATAAGCCTTAATTAATAATGGTGCTTCTGTTTGACCTAAGAAAATATTTCCTGCTACAGATAAACTCTCTGCTCCAGATATTTTTAATCCTTTAGATAATAACCAAGCTAATCCTTTTACTACTTTCTGAATTAATCCTAAATAGAATAATAAAGAAGTTAAAGCTGAAAAGAAAATAATCGTTGGTAATACCTGAAAAGCAAAAATAAAACCGAAAGATCCCATATCAGCTACCAAACCACTAAATAAGAATTCACTACCTGCCCTTGTAAAATCTAATACACTTACAAATAAACCTCCTACAAATTCAAAAGCCTTTTGCACAAAAGGTATTTTTAAAACTCCAATTGCTATCAATAATTGAAAAGCCAAACCTAACCCTACTGTTTTCCAATCAATACTTTTTCTATTTGAACTGAATAAAAAAGCTACTATTAAAAGTACAATCATACCTAAAACCCCTCTCCAAAGACTACTCATAGAAAAACCTTGGCTAGGAACTATTTGGTTAGATGTTTCTGCTACAGCCTCTACAACTTCTTTAACTTCAGCAACTACTGGTACTGTATTAGAATCTTTAAACTTGTACAATACATTCTTTTCCGATAAGGTTAATGCGTCATCTGTTAATTCAACTACATTATAATAACGTACTGTATCGTTAGGCTGTTTGTAATTAAATATCAATAAATTATTTTGATGAATATAATTACCATTTGCTTGTAAACTATCTTTTGCTACAAGTGAGTAATTAAAATTTCCTTCAGTTAAATTTAAAACATCTGATGGATTGATAGCAACTACCGAACTACCATCTGTAGTAGTAATTGATGAAAAATTCCACTTCTTTTCAATGCTTTGACCAAAAGTTACCATTGATGCACAAAGCATTATGAAAATAAATAATTTCTTCATTACGTTTATTTTAATTTTTAAGATCGTTTGCTAATTTCGTCACGAATTTTTGCTGCTAGTTCATAGTTTTCATCAGCAACAGCTTCGTTTAATTGTTCGTTTAATTCTTGTAGTGATAAGTGACCATAACCACCTCCCTCAGAAGCTATTTCTTCTTCTAAAGAAAATTCTATTTCATCAGATTCTAGATCCTCTTCAATAGTTAACTCTTCATCCATTTTTAAATAAATACCTGCTTTATCTAAAATATTTTCAAAGGTAAAAATTGGCGCTTGAAAACGAACTGCTAATGCAATTGCATCAGATGTGCGTGTATCTATCACCTCTTCTATTCCATCTCTTATACAAGTTAAACTTGAGTAAAAAACACCATCAACCAATTTATGAATGATTACTTGCTTTACTTCTATAGAAAATCTATCAGCAAATGTTTTAAATAAATCGTGAGTAAGCGGTCTTGGTGGACGAATTTCTTTTTCTAAAGCTATCGCAATAGATTGAGCTTCAAAAGCTCCAATAATTATGGGAAGTGTTCTTGTTCCTTCCATTTCACTTAGCACTAATGCATAAGCTCCACTTTGGGTTTGGCTATATGAAATCCCCTTAATAGTTAGTTTAATTAAACTCATGTATCAATCGTCATAAATAACAAAAAGCTGTCTAATTTTAGGCGCTACGCTTAAAATTTAGACAGCCTTTTTATATGGGCACAATTTACTAAAAATTATGAGTACATCTCTAATTTATAGAAAAAGAAAAATTACCCAGTAAAATTACGCTTGTTTAAAAGCTTTTAACTTCTCTACTAATTGAGGTACAACTTCAAAAGCATCACCAACAATACCATAATCTGCAGCCTTAAAGAAAGGTGCTTCAGCATCTGTATTGATAACTACTTTTACTTTTGATGCATTGATACCTGCTAAATGCTGAATTGCCCCAGAAATACCTATTGCAATATATAAGTTAGACGCCACTGGCTTACCAGTTTGACCTACGTGCTCACTGTGAGGACGCCATCCTAAATCTGATACTGGTTTAGAACAAGCAGTAGCTGCTCCTAAAACATCAGCTAATTCTTCAATCATTCCCCAGTTTTCAGGTCCTTTCATTCCTCTACCAGCAGAAACAACGATATCTGCATCTGCAATAGTAACAGTACCTGTAGCTTTACTAATACTTTCTGATTTCACTCCTAATTCTGGTAAAGTAGCATCAAATGACTCAGTTGAACCTGACACTGCATTTTCATGAGCTCCATATGAGTTTTTAGCAACTCCAACTACTTTTTTCTCTGTTGAAATTTCAGTATTGTTAAATCCTTTATTTGAAAAAGCTTTTCTTTTTACTACAAATGGACTTGTGCTACTTGGCAATGCAACTGTGTTTGAAGCATATCCTGCATCTAAAGCTACCGCTACTAATGGACCAACTGTTAATCCGTCAATACTAGAATCAACAACAACAACATTTGAACCTTTTGCAACAGCAACTTGTTTAATAACTGAAGCGTATGCTTTTGCATTAAAAGAAGTTAAATCGCTTTTAACCTCTACAACTTTTTCAGCTCCGTAAGCGTATAACTCTGATGCATCTCCTCCATTAATGGTTAATACAACCATTTCACTACCTAATTGCTCAGCTACTTTTTTTCCGTATGAAACTACTTCAAACGCAGTTTTTTTAAATTTTCCTTCCGATGAATCGGCAAAAACTAATACAGACATATTTTTATTTTTTTATGTTACTAAGAGAGTACTCTTAATAAACTTGATTTAAATTTTATAATTAAATTGCTTTTGCTTCGTTGTGTAATAAGTCGATTAACTCATCAACAGTATCCACTAACTTTACAGCACCTTTTTCAGCAGGCTTCTCGAAATTTTGAGTAGAAGTACTTGCTGCTACATCTGTTGGCTCAACAACTGATAACGGCTTCTTACGTGCCATCATAATTCCACGCATATTAGGAATACGTAAATCTTTTTCTTCTACAATTCCTTTTTGACCAGCAACAACCATTGGTAATGTTGAAGAAACTTTCTCTTCTCCTCCATCTATTTCTCTATCTAAAGTTACATTAGACCCATCTACCTCAACCCCAACACATGCATTTACAAAATTGAAGTCTACTAAAGAAGCTAACATCCCAGGAACCATTTGTCCATTATAATCTGCAGATTCTTTACCAGCTAACACTAAATCATACCCTCCATTTTTTACAACTTCAGCTAATTCTTTAGCAACCATAAATCCATCAGTAGGCTCAGCATTTACACGAATTGCATCATCTGCACCAATCGCTAAAGCTTTACGTAAAGTTGGCTCAGTTGATGCTCCTCCAACATTTACAACAGTTACACTTGCACCTTGTTTTTCTTTAAACCACATTGCGCGAGTTAAACTAAACTCATCATAAGGGTTAATAACATATTGAACTCCATTCGTATCAAATTTTGTGTCATTATCAGTAAAGTTGATCTTCGAAGTAGTATCAGGTACGTGACTGATACAAACTAATATTTTCATATATTGTTGTTTTTAAGAAACTTAATTTTGTGCGACGAAGTTACGTCTTTTTTTTAATTTACTATGCATGCATAGTAAATTTTTTATTTGTATCTAGTTATCTAACATTAAGGCACAAATGTAATTAATCATTTTTGTTTAAGTTAAAAAACTATTTATTCATCCTAAATTTATTATTTTTGCACTCTTGATAAACAACTACTTATTAAACGTATGAAAACAATACAATTTAGAGAAGCTATTTGCGAAGCTATGAGTGAGGAAATGCGAAGAGATGAAAGCATTTACTTAATGGGTGAAGAAGTAGCTGAATATAATGGAGCCTACAAAGCTTCGAAAGGAATGTTAGACGAATTTGGAGCAAAAAGAGTTATTGACACTCCTATCGCTGAATTAGGTTTTGGAGGTATTGCTGTTGGTTCTGCAATGAACGGAAATAGACCTATCGTTGAATACATGACTTTTAATTTCTCTTTAGTTGGTATTGATCAAATAATCAATAATGCAGCTAAAATTCGCCAAATGAGTGGTGGTCAATTTAACTGTCCAATTGTATTTAGAGGTCCTACAGCATCAGCTGGTCAATTAGCTGCAACGCACTCTCAAGCTTTTGAAAGCTGGTTTGCTAACTGCCCTGGATTAAAAGTAATTGTACCTTCTAATCCATATGACGCAAAAGGTTTATTAAAAGCTGCAATTCGTGATGACGATCCAGTAATCTTTATGGAGTCTGAACAGATGTATGGTGATAAGATGGAGGTTCCAGAAGGAGAATACATTATACCTATTGGTGTTGCAGATATTAAAAGAGCAGGAACTGATGTAACTGTAGTTTCTTTTGGTAAGATTATAAAAGAAGCATATAAAGCTGCTGATGAATTAGCTAAAGAAGGTATTTCAATAGAAATTATTGATTTACGTACTGTACGTCCGATGGATCATAATGCAATTTTAGAATCAGTAAAGAAAACAAATCGACTAGTAATTTTAGAAGAAGCATGGCCTTTCGGAAGTGTATCTTCAGAAATTACCTTTAGGGTTCAAGACGAAGCATTTGATTATTTAGATGCTCCAATAAAAAGAATCACAACTGCAGATACACCAGCGCCATATTCTCCTGTTTTATTAGAAGAATGGTTACCAAACGCTAATGATGTTGTTAAAGCGGTTAAAGAAGTAATGTACCGTAAATAAAAAATAAACAAGCAATTTGTAAAAACCAAAATCCTTTTGACCACTTGTCAAAAGGATTTTGTACTACTAAAAAGATGAAAAAGATACTAATCCTCACACTTCTACTGATTGCCAGCTCATTACAAGCCCAATTAACTTTAAAAGGTAAAGTAGTTGACGAATTTAACAATCCGATGCCATATGTAAATGTTTTTATGAAAAACACTACTTATGGAACTACTACAGATGACAATGGGAAATTCTTTTTAAAGACAAAAAAATACAGAGGAACTCTAGAAATTTCATTCATCGGTTTTCAAACACAAACTTTAAAAGTTAGTCAAAAAACAAAATTCTTAAATGTTGTTCTTAAAGAAGGAACCAATCAATTAGAGGAAGTAATAATAGTAAACAAACCTAAGAAACGTCTAAAGAAAAAAGAAAATCCTGCGTATCGAATTTTAAAAGAAATTTGGAAACGTAAAAGAAAAAACGGTTTAGATTTAGTTGATTATTATCAATATAAAAAACATACGAGTATCGAAATTGGACTTAACAATCTAGACACTTTGTTTTTAAAAAAAATCTTCAAAAAAGAATATAAAGAAGCAATTACCCAAGTAAAATACGACAGTGATGGTATTAACTATTACGTACCTATTTTCCTTAATGAAGAGGTTTCTAAAGTGTATGGAGACAATATAAATGGAAACATTAGAAAAGATGTTGAGGCAGAAAAAAAAGAAGGGTTAGGAGCTCAAGGTTTTGTTTTTGATAGAATGTCCAATACCTTTCAAAACATCGATGTTTTTAAAAACAACATCACCTTATTAAGAAAGTCTTTTGTAAGCCCTTTATCTACTGATGGATTTGCAACATACGACTATGTACTTTACGACAGTATTGTAGACAACAAAAAGAAACTTTACAATGTTTATTTCTTTCCTATTAGAGATGGAGATTTAGCTTTTCAAGGAAATTTTTGGGTAGCAGACAAAACATTCTCTATCAAGAAACTTAAAATGAAAGTTCATAAAAGCATTAACTTAAACTTTGTGCGTGGACTTTCTTTTGAAAAAGAATTTGAAGTTAGAAACGACAGTATCTACTTACCTACAAAAAATGCATATGAAGGCGATTTCACTCTTGTTGACAAGAATGAAAGCAACAAAGGACTAACTATTAAAAAGACTATCACTTTTGAAGATTATGTATTAGACAAACCTCTTGCTAAAAATTTCTACACACAAGAAATTACTAAAATAAGGCCAGATCAATACGAAAAAGATGATACTTATTGGAAAACTACCATTAGTGATGAAAATAAATCAACTTATCAATTGATTAATGAAGTTAAAGAAAAGAAGCAAATAAAAAATATTACTGGTTTAATCAACACTGTTGCGAGTGGATATATCAACACTAAAATGGGAGTTCAATTTGGACCACTTTGGACAACTTTTGCAAGTAACCAAGTAGAAGGATTTAGAGCTAAAATAGGTTTTAGAACTTTTAAAACAAAAGATGATCGTTTCCGTTTAAGTGGACATTTAGCCTATGGTTTTAAAGATAAAAAAATAAAATACGGAGCAGAAGGACGTTATTTACTTTCATACAAACCAAGAATTGCTGTAGGAGCAGCTTATCAAAAAGACATTGAACAATTAGGAAGTACTTTATTAAACACCACCCAGCTTTTAGGAGGAAGTTTTGGTACAACGGCATTATTCAATAGAGGAGACAACTTTTATTTATCTAATGTAGAGAAAGTTGCTACTAATTTCGACTACCAAGTTAAAATGAATTTTCATATTGGACTTAACTTCTCACATGCAAAAATAAAATCTGCATCTAAAGAGAATTTCTCTATGGACTATCTTGATAATAATGGCATTATTCAATCTGAAATCACAGACGTTGCTTCAGACCTATATATTTCATATACACCTGGAAGGTTTGTTTATGGTCTTGGAGTTGAAAGACGTTTTGGAAGAAACATATTCCCTACTCTAGTTCTTAATTATCGTAGAGGTTACAAAGGTCTTTTTAATGGTACTCATGATTATGACAAGCTTCAATTTAAATACAACCAACCTATTTTACTAAGTAAATTTGGAATTTTCGATGCTACTTTTGAGGCCGGTAAAACATTTGGAAACGTACCTATTGGATTACTAAGTGTAGTACCTGCTAACCAATCATTTTCTTTAGTTAAAGATACTTTTGCCTTGTTAAACTATTATGATTTTGTAACTGATACGTATTTAGCAACGCACTTCGAACATCATTTTAATGGCTTTATTTTAAACAGAATTCCTTTGCTTAAAAAATTAAAACTGCGAAGTTTATTAACATTTAGGGCTGCTTATGGAACGATTTCAAATGAAAACATTGCTATAAATAGATCAAATGTAATCTACAACTCACCTAACAAAGTATATTATGAATATGGTGTAGGTTTAGAAAATATTGGATACGGAAACCTTAGATTTCTTAGAATTGATGCTATCTGGAGAAGCAACTATACACCACCTACAGGGTCAATTGTAGCACCAACTCCAAAATTTGCTATTCGTATAGGAATTAGACCTGGCTTATAATCATTGATTTAACAATAAAATAACCTGTATTTTTCCTTTTAAAATATTAATAAATTACTACTTTTGCAATCCGATTTTAGAAACGAAGAAAAGCAAGTAATATGACTGCAAAAGAAAGAAAAACAGTAGATGTTTTAATAGAGATACCGAAAGGTAGTAGAAATAAATACGAATACGATTTTGATTTAGGTAAAATACGTTTCGACAGAATGTTATTTTCATCAATGATGTACCCTGGAGATTACGGATTTATTCCAAAAACTTTAGCTTTAGATGGTGACCCATTAGATGTTTTAGTTTTAGGCGCTGAACCAACTTTCCCAATGTGTGTTATGGAAGTAAAACCTATCGGTGTTTTCCATATGGCAGACGAAAAAGGACCAGACGAAAAAATAATTTGTGTACCAACTACTGATCCTATTTGGAATAGTTATAACGATCTTGCTGACTTAAATCCGCACAGAGTAAAAGAGATTACTCACTTCTTTCAAGTATATAAAGATTTAGAAAAAAAGAAGGTTGATATTGGTGCTTGGGGTGATGCTAACGAAGCTTATGAAATTTTAGATAAGTGTATCGAACGTTACGAAAATAGCGAACATAAAACCAACGGAGACTTTACTATATAATTAGTGATTTTTCTCAATAAATTTCAAAAACCTCTCAGGACACTCTGAGAGTTTTTTTTGTTTAGTTATTGATTTTGTTATATTTACGAACACTTATAACTAATCTAATAACTTAAACATGAAACAAAACATGATGTATTTGCCAATCATTTTGGCAATTTTAGGACTTATTTTTATGTACATAAAAATGGTCTGGGTGAAAAAACAAGATGCAGGAAGTGACAAAATGCAATCCATTTCAAAAAGTATCAAAGAAGGAGCTCTTGCTTTTTTAGCCGCAGAATATCGATTATTATTAATCTTCGTTGCTATTGCCTCAGTAGCACTTTTTATCATATCAAAATTAGTAGACACAACAAGCTGGATGATTGTTCCTGCATTTATTATAGGAGCTATTTTTTCTGCCTTAGCAGGAAACATAGGAATGCGTATTGCAACTGATGCAAATGCAAGAACAGCCGAAGCTGCAAAAACAAGTTTGCCAGAAGCCTTAAAAGTATCTTTTGGAGGCGGAACAGTAATGGGACTTGGAGTTGCTGGTTTAGCCGTTTTAGGATTGAGTTTATTCTTTATTTTCTTTACCAACCAATTTATGGGAGGAGATGGCTCTTTTTACGAAAACATGACGGTCGTTTTAGAGGCTTTAGCTGGTTTCTCACTAGGGGCAGAATCAATTGCATTGTTTGCCCGTGTTGGTGGAGGTATCTATACCAAAGCTGCCGATGTAGGAGCCGATTTAGTAGGTAAAGTAGAAGCAGGAATTCCAGAAGATGACCCACGCAATCCTGCTACAATTGCAGATAATGTTGGTGATAATGTTGGTGATGTTGCTGGTATGGGGGCCGATTTATTTGGTTCGTACGTTGCAACTGTTTTAGCTGCAATGGTACTAGGAAATTATGTAATTAGAGATATGTCTACGACTACTCAATTTACTGATGGTTTTAATAATATGGGACCTATCCTATTACCTTTAGTAATTGCAGGAGTTGGTATTGTAGCATCTATCATAGGAACATTCTTAGTTGGAATTAAAGATAACTCAGCAAAAGAAGCTGAAGTACAAAAAGCATTAGATACGGGTAACTGGGCTTCAATATTATTAACATTAGCTGCAAGTTATTTCTTAATTGACTGGATGCTACCAGAAACTATGCAAATGAGTTTTTTTGGAGAAGGAATTAGAGATGTTTCTTCAATAAACGTATTCTGGTCTGCATGTATCGGTTTGGCAGTTGGAGCATTAATTTCAATGGTTACTGCGTATTATACAAGTTTAGGTAAAAAACCAGTGATGAGTATAGTTCAAAATAGTGCAACAGGAGCTGGAACAAATCTTATTGCAGGTTTAGCTGTAGGAATGAAGTCTACTTTTTTATCAGTTATTTTATTTGCTGCTGCTATTTATGGCTCATATTATTTTGCAGGGTTTTATGGAGTAGCTTTAGCTGCATCTGCAATGATGGCAACCACAGCTATGCAATTAGCAATTGATGCTTTCGGACCAATTGCAGATAATGCAGGTGGAGTTGCAGAAATGAGTGAATTAGAAGATCACGTTCGTGAACGTACAGATATTTTAGACTCTGTTGGTAATACAACTGCCGCAGTAGGCAAAGGTTTCGCAATTGCTTCTGCTGCATTAACTGCTTTAGCTTTATTTGCTGCTTATGTAACATTTACCGGAATTGACGGAATAAATATTTTTAAAGCAGATGTATTAGCAATGTTATTTGTTGGAGGAATGATTCCTGTAGTTTTTTCTGCTTTAGCAATGGAATCAGTAGGAAAAGCTGCCATGGAAATGGTACATGAAGTACGTCGCCAATTTAGAGAAATTCCTGGGATTATGGAAGGAACAGGAACTCCAGAATATGCAAAATGTGTTGATATATCAACGAAAGCTGCATTAAAAGAAATGATTTTACCAGGTTTAATTACCATCATCACTCCTATTTTAATTGGATTAATTTTTGGTGCAGAACCTTTAGGTGGCTACATGGCTGGCGTTTGTGTATCTGGTGTTATGTGGGCAATCTTCCAAAATAATGCTGGTGGTGCTTGGGATAACGCTAAAAAATCTTTTGAAGCTGGTGTAGAAATTAACGGAGAAATGACTTATAAAGGTTCTGACGCACATAAAGCTGCTGTAACTGGTGATACAGTTGGTGATCCTTTTAAAGACACTTCTGGACCTTCAATGAATATTTTAATTAAATTAACTTGTTTAGTTGGTTTAGTTATCGCTCCTTTATTAGGAAATCATGGTGCAACAGAACATGCTACTAACGAAATCAAAAAAGAAGTTCGAGTTGAAATGAAATCTATTGATGGAGATATGGCAAAAGCTACCATTACAACATCTACGACTAAGGATGGAAAAACAGTTACTAACATCCAAAAACTTGAAGGTACTGCTGAAGAGATTGAAGCAAAAGCCAAAGAAGCTGGAGAAATAGTTTCAGTAAATGTAAAAAAAGAAGCTAAAACTATCGAAGTAGAAGTTGAAAAGAAAGAATAACTCTTTCAATTTTATAAAACTAAACCCGATAGCATTATTTCTATCGGGTTTCTTATTTTTGTACGATGTCGAAAAGAACCCAACGTAATTTTGAAATAGAAAATCCAGAAGAATTTAAGCAGAAATTATTCTCATGGTCAAAGCAGTTTGAAACAGCTCTTTGGTTAGATTCTAATAATTACGAACAAAAATATGCTTCATTCGATTGTTGTTTGGCTGTTGATGAATTCACATCTATAAAAACTGATTATCATGGCGCTTTCGACAAGCTAAAAGAGTATCAATCATACACCAAAGATTATCTTTTCGGATATATTTCTTACGATGTAAAAAATGATGTTGAGAAATTAACTTCAAATAATTTTGATGGGTTGCATTTTCCTGATTTGTATTTCTTTCAGCCGCAAAAAGTAATCTTTATAAAGGGTAATATTGTTGAGTTTCATTACTTACAAATGATTGATGACGAATTAGAAGAAGATTTTGAAGAAATCCATGGAATCAACACCAAAATAACTTTTGATGAATTATCTGAGGAGAACAATCTAAAAATTAAGCTTCGAATTCATAAAGACGAATATCACCAAAAAGTAACAAAGGTTTTAGAGCATATTCATAGAGGTGATATTTACGAAGCTAATTTCTGTCAAGAGTTTTATGCTGAGAACACAACTATCAATCCGCATGAAATTTATCAACATTTAAATAAAATTTCCGAACCTCCTTTTGCAACTTTTTTCAGACACGAAAACTTATATTTATTATCTGCAACTCCAGAACGTTATATAAAAAAGGAAGGAGCAAAAATTATATCTCAACCTATTAAAGGAACCGCTAAACGCTTGATTGATAAAATTGAAGACGATAAAATTGCGTTCGACTTAGCTCGTGATGAAAAAGAACGATCGGAAAATATTATGATTGTAGATCTGGTTCGTAACGATTTATCAAGAACCGCAAAGAAAGGTAGTGTCCAGGTAGAAGAATTATGCAAGGTATATTCATTTAAGCAAGTCCATCAAATGATTTCTACTATAACTTCTGAAGTTGAATCGACAACGCACCCTGTAGATATTATAAAAGACACTTTTCCTATGGGAAGCATGACTGGTGCTCCAAAAATATCAGCAATGAAAATCATTGAAGAGTTGGAAGAAACCAAACGCGGACTCTATTCTGGAACCGTTGGTTATTTTACTCCAAATGGAGATTTTGATTTTAATGTGGTTATTAGAAGTATTTTATACAATACTGAAGAAAAATACGTTTCTTATTCTGTAGGTGGAGCAATTACTGCTAAGTCTACTCCCGAAAAAGAATATGAAGAATGTCTTTTAAAAGCTAAGGCTATGAAATATGTTCTTTTAAACAACTAATAAAACTTAATTATATTTATCCTATGAAAAATATCTGTAAATCTTTAACTATAATAATATTCTTGATTATTGGAATTGCTTGTAAAACCAACAAATATTCATTTGTAAATGAATACCCAGTAAAGCAACTACCACTAATTGACAGTACTAATTTTAGTAATCATGTTGAAGGAAAACTTTTAAGTAAAGAAGAGCAAAAATTATTAAAATTACCTTCAATATTTGAAGATCAATTAAATAATGAAAAAGCAAAAATCGGAATTTCATACCTTCCTAAAATATCTGACAACTTTCAATCTGTAGTATTCTATTTTTATCCAAATAATGTAGAAATAATTTCAATGCTAGTTAACTACGATAAGGATTTTACTATTATTAATAGTCAAGTTTTAGCTTATGATGAAATTACTGATGGTATGCTAAAAACTACTTCGAAGCTTGATAAAAATAGAATTGAGTTAACAGAGTATATTTCTGACAATCCATCTACACTGTATTTTAAAATCTCAAATGACGGAAATATTAGTAGAGAATAAGATTGTATATAATCTATTTTACTAAATTCAAACTAGTTTCTTTATATTTACTATATGATGATTATAGAACAAGAAGAAAAATTTAATCATGTACTTTCTAAAATAGAAGGAACACCTAATGAACAGATTTTTTTCAATACCTTTTTAGAGGAATATCCAGAAGATTGGAAACAACTTAAAATTACGTTTTCAAAATTTAATAGAAGTAAACAATTCGGTAAAACCATCCCATTACCAAAACCAGAAGTTTCTTTGCGTAAAGAAATTAGAGTTTGGTTAAAAAAGCAATAAACTATGACACATCACGAGTTTAATTTCAATTATCATAAGACTGATTTCTACGGTCAATATTGGCAACCTGAAAAAGTTGAAGCGGTTGTAGTTATTGTTCACGGAATGGGAGAACATTCGGGGCGCTACGAACATGTTGCAAAAAAACTAACTGATAATAATTTTGGCGTAATTGCTTTTGATCATTTCGGACATGGTAAAACTACTGGAAAACGAGGGCATAATCCGAGTTACGATGCTGTTTTAAATAGTGTTTCTAAACTAATTGATAAAGCAAAAGATGTTTTTGGTGATAAACCAATGTTCTTATACGGTCATTCGATGGGAGGAAATACCGTAATTAACTATGTTTTAAGAAAGGATAATTCTTTAAACGGTGTAATTGCTACAAGTCCGATGTTAAAATTAGCTTTCCAACCTCCAGCATGGAAACTTACCGCAGGGAAATTAATGCAAAAAATTGTACCTTCAATTACTTTACCAAGTGAGCTAGATGCTACTCATATTTCTCGTATTAAAGAAGAAGTAGATAATTACATCAATGATACGTTAGTACACGACAAAATAAGTCCAAATTTCTCATTATCTTTCTTTGATGCCGCAGATTGGGCGATAGAAAATGCTTCAGATCTTAAAATTCCAATGTATTTATTACATGGAACTGACGATAAAATAATTGATTATAAAGGAACAGAAACATTCGCTAACAACTCTAACAAAGCAACTTTAAAGCTTTATGAAGGAGGCTATCATGAATTACACAATGATTTATGCAAAGAGGAAATGCTAAACGACATAGTGAATTGGTTGAAACAAAGAACTTTTAACTAAACCTATAGTTCATTTTACTATATTGCATAAAATTTATAAAAGATAACTATGAAGAAAATTATTTTTGTATTAATAGTTTTAACTATTATTTCATGTAACAAAGAAGAAAAAAATTACGTTTTATTTTCAGGTAAAATTGAAAACCCAAACAGCAATTTATTATCAATCATTAATAGCTCAAATAAAAAAGTAAGAGAAATAACTGTATCAGATACAGGTGTGTTTTCTGATACAATTTTTGATGCTAACGGTTATTTCAGGTTTTCAGACAGTAAAGAAAGTTCTTCAATCTATTTAAAAGATGGTTACGACATCACTTTAAATATGAATGCTAAGGAATTTGACGAAACAATAACTTATACAGGTAAGGGAAGTAATGAGAATAATTTTTTAGCTCAAAAATACTTAACCATAGAAAAGTATGGTAGCCCAACAAAATTATTTTTATTAGAAGAAGCTAATTACTTAAACAAAATTAACGATCAAAAAACAGAGTTATTAAACTCTTTAAGTAGTGATTTAGATAATGATTTTGTCGAGTCTGAAAAAACAAATTTAAAATATGATCATATTTTAAAAGCTAAGCAATATGAAAGAGCTCATGCATACTTTACTAAAAACAAAGACTTTAAAGTTTCTAAAAACTTTCCTGACTTAGCTAAAGATTTAAAATATGACAATGAAAAAGATTATAAAACATCCTCTGCATACAAAAACTTAGTAGGTAGAAATTTTTATAAAACTGTAAGAGAAAAATCAGAAAAAGATAGTATTCCGTTTCAAGAAGCTGCTATTGCATTCATTGAAAATGTAAAAAGCCCTGAAATTAAAAACGGATTATTAACTAGTGTAGCTCGTGATGTTTCTTCTGGAAACCCAAAATCTGGAGATTTATATGAATCAATAATGAGACTTTCAACTGACGAAGATTTCAAAACCAAATTAACTGAGAAATATAATTTAATTAAAAAATTAGCTAAAGGTAGTGAGTCTCCAACTTTTGAAAATTATGAAAATTATGCTGGTGGTACTACTTCTTTAAATGATCTTAAGGGTAAATATGTTTATGTAGATGTTTGGGCAACTTGGTGTGGACCATGTAAAAGAGAAATTCCATCTTTAAAAAAGATTGAAAAACAATACCATGATAAAAACATTGAGTTTGTAAGTATTTCTATTGATGTTAAAAAAGATCATAATCTTTGGACGGAAATGGTAAAAGAAAAAGAACTTACAGGAGTTCAATTATTTTCTGACAACGATTGGAATTCTAAATTTGTGAAAGGATATGGTATTAATAGCATACCTCGCTTTATCTTAATTGATCCTGATGGAAAGATTATTAATGCAAACGCTCCAAGACCATCAAACAAAGCTTTGATTGAACTATTTAATGAATTAAATATTTAATAATCGCATAAATCAAATAATAACAAAACCCTTTTAAGTTAATTTAAAAGGGTTTTGAATTACCAAGATGTATTTAACAGGATTTGCAAAACATATTAATTCTAATTTTTCTTTTCTAAAAGAAAAAAAACTTCTGATTGCAATTTCAGGAGGAATAGATAGTGTTGTTTTAACTCATTTATTACATCAATTAAAATACAATATTTCTTTAGCGCATTGTAATTTTCAGCTAAGAGGAAAAGAAAGCGATTTAGACGAGGTGTTTATTAAAAACTTAAGTAAAGATCTTTCTATTAAAGCATATACTACTCAATTTAAAACAGAACAATTTGCCAAAGAGCTTAAATTATCAACGCAGCTAGCCGCAAGAAAATTACGATACGATTGGTTTTATGAATTAACTCAAGAATATGACTTCGATTATATTTTAACAGCTCATCATGCAGATGACAACTTAGAAACTTTTTTAATCAATTTAACAAGAGGTACGGGGCTAGAAGGTTTAACAGGTATTCCTGTTATAAATGATAAAATTGTGAGGCCTCTGTTAGCTTTTTCTCAAGAAGAAATAAATAATTACGCTACAAAAAACAATATTCAATGGCGAGAAGATGCTAGTAATGCTGAAACTAAATATTTAAGAAATAAAATAAGGCACGAAATAATTCCATCTTTAAAAGAATTAAATCCTAGTTTATTAGAATCTTTTACAAAAACATCAGCTTTTCTTAAGCAATCTCAACAAATTGTAAATGACAAAATAAAAGAGGTTTACGAAGAAATTATTTCAGAAGATCGTGGAATTTTAAAAATAAACATTTCTAAATTAGTGCAGTTGTCTAATCCAAAAGCATATTTATATCAATTATTAAAAGACTATAAATTTACAGAATGGAATGATGTTTATCATCTAATTTACGCTCAATCAGGTAAGAAAGTGTCAACAAATTTGCATACTTTGTTGAAAGACAGAGATTTTTTATTACTTTTACGCACTGATAAAAAAAGCCCTTCTAATCAAGAGCCAATTATCATTAATAAAGAAAACACCAGGATAACAAACCCAATCAACTTGTTATTCGAAAACGTTCACCAACAAAAAAAAATCAATACAAATAGCATTTATGTTGATAAAAATTTGTTAAATTACCCGCTCTCTCTAAGAAAATGGAGGGAAGGAGATTACTTTTATCCATCAGGAATGATCGGGAAAAAGAAGATTAGCAAGTATTTTAAAGACGAAAAATTATCTGTTTTTGATAAAGAAAATATTTGGTTGCTTTGTTCAAATGACGACAAAATCATTTGGGTTGTAGGAAAAAGACAAGACAAACGTTTTTTTCCCACAAGTAAAACAACCGAATTATTAAAAATGAGCATTTAAAAACAACCCCTTATAAACTAACTCGAATGAAAAAATTCTTTACTCTATTTTTATTATTCATAGGTTTAGCTGTTTATTCTCAATCGGATGACAACCCTATAGTAGTAACTCCTACTGTCGAAAAAATCTCAGATACTGAGTACGATTTAATTTTTGATTTAGAAATCGCTGATGACTGGCATTTATATTCACAATATAATCCAGAAGACGCTTCATTACCAATGACTATTTCTCCAGCAGAAGGTCAAACAGGTTTTACTGTTGATGGTAAAGCAAAAGAAAGTGAAACCGAAACTGAATTCAGTGAAATTTGGGGGAAAGACGAAATTTTCTTTGTTGAAGAAGGTAAATTAATACAACGTATTACTGTTACTGATCCAAGTTTAACTCAAGTAACACTTAATTTAGACGCACAAGTTTGTAAAGAATATTGTTTACCTTTCGATGAAGATTTTACATTTTCTTTAACTGGCGGTGTTGTTGAACAAACGGTTGCAGAGGTAGATGATAAAAGTAAATCTTTGTCTCAAACATTAAATCTTAACTTAAAAAATACAGTTTTACTAAAAAGTACAACTGAAAAAAGTGTTGAAGAAAAAGAAGGAGATTCTTTATTAAACATTTTCTTGTTAGGTTTTGTTGGTGGTTTATTAGCATTTTTAACTCCATGTGTATTCCCAATGGTTCCTTTAACTGTATCATTCTTTACTAAAAGAACTGAGAAAAAAGGAAAAGGTGTTGGAAGTGCATTATTATATGGATTCTTTATCGTATTAATTTACGGACTTTTAAGTTTACCATTCCACTATTTAGATACATTAGATCCAGAGATTTTAAATACTATTTCAACTAACGTATGGTTAAATGTATTTTTCTTTGCAGTATTAATATTCTTTGCAGGATCGTTCTTTGGATTCTACGAATTAACATTACCAAGCTCTTGGAGTAATAAAGCAGATAGCGCATCTAACGTTGGAGGTATCATCGGTACATTCTTTATGGCGTTAACATTAGCAATTGTATCATTCTCTTGTACTGGTCCTATCTTAGGTTCATTATTAGCAGGTTCTTTAGGATCTAGCGGTGGAGCGATGCAATTATCAGCTGGTATGATTGGTTTTGGAGCTGCATTAGCATTACCTTTTGCTTTATTTGCAATGTTCCCAGGATGGTTAAACTCTTTACCAAAATCTGGTGGATGGTTAAATACAGTTAAAGTTATTTTAGGTTTCTTAGAATTAGCTTTTGCTTTCAAATTCTTATCAAACGCTGATTTAGTAGGTCACTGGGATTTATTAAAAAGAGAAATCTTTATTGGTATTTGGGTATTAATTGCATTTTTAGCAGCATTATATTTATTCGGGTTTATCGGTAAGAAATATGGAAAAATATCTTTCTTTAGAGTATTATTAGGTCTTTTAGCTTTAGGATTCGCTATATACTTAGCTCCTGGAGTTATGCAAAAACCAGCTTGGAATCAAAACAAATTATTAAGTGGATTTGCGCCACCTCAATTTCATAGTATCTATCAAAAAGACAACAAATGTCCATTAGGATTAAATTGTTTCAAAGATTTTGATGAAGGTATTGCTTACGCAAAATCAGTTAACAAACCAGTATTATTAGACTTTACTGGATGGGCATGTGTTAACTGTCGTAAAATGGAAGAAAACATTTGGAGTCAACCAGATATCTATTCATTAATTAATGATGATTACGTATTAATTTCATTATACGTTGATGACCACGAAAGAAAATTACCAGAAGAAGAGCAGTTCGATTTTATTAAGCCAAACGGTAAAGTAAAAAGAATTAGAACTTATGGTGATAAGTGGGCTACATTACAGGCAGCTAACTTTAAAACTGCTTCTCAACCATTTTATGTATTAATGAGTCCAAACTTAGAGGTACTTAATACACCTCAACAATATTCAGATCATTCAACTTATTACGATTGGTTAAAAACTGGTTTAGACCGTTATAACGATAACTAATAAGCACTAAATATTTTAAAAAAGCCTCTTAATTAAGAGGCTTTTTTTTATATCTTGACATCAAAAAAAGTATGAGTCCGGAATCAATTATCAGTATTTTCTTAGGAATTGGTTTAGCAGCTTCGGTTGGTTTTAGAGTATTTTTACCCCTTTTCGCGTTAAGTTTAGCTGGATATTACAATATCATTCCTTTAAATGAAAGCTGGAGTTGGGTAGCAAGTTCTTCCGCAATTATTACTTTAGGAATTGCCACTGTTTTAGAAATTTTCGCGTACTATATTCCTTGGTTCGATAATTTGTTAGACACCATAGCTATCCCACTAGCAGCTATTGCAGGTACTGCAGTAATGGTTTCTACCGTTGCCGATTTATCTCCTGTAATTACTTGGGCTTTAGCTATTATTGCTGGAGGGGGAACTGCGTCAGCTATAAAAGGAACGACAGCTTCTACTCGACTCGCTTCCACTGCTTCAACAGCTGGCGTGGCAAATCCAGTAATTTCAACTATTGAAACAGGAACTGCAATGGTAATGTCTGCCTTTTCCATTTTCATTCCAATTGTTGCTATTTTTCTAGTCGTTTTAATTTTCTTTATTATTAGAAAAATTTATAAATCACTTTTCTCATCTGCAAAGAAAAACACCTCTAATTAAACAGCTTTAAACTCATTATATTTTTCTCTATCTTTAACAGAAAGAGAAAGTTATGCTTGTAAAAGTTTATGGAAGTGCTGTTTTTGGCATTGAAGCAACCACAATAACTGTTGAAGTAAATATTGATAAAGGTATCGGTTATCATTTAGTCGGATTACCTGATAATGCTGTTAAAGAAAGTTCGTATCGAATTTCAGCTGCATTAAATAATAATGGATACAAACTACCCGGAAAGAAAATAATCATCAATATGGCTCCTGCTGACATTAAAAAAGAAGGTGCTTCTTACGATGTTACAATCGCTATGGGTATCCTCGCTGCATCCAAACAAATACAATCAGAAAATATAGCTGATTATATTATTATGGGAGAATTATCTCTTGATGGAAGTTTACAGCCTATTAAAGGTGCATTACCCATTGCTATAAAAGCCAGAGAAGATGGATTTAAACACTTTATATTACCTAGAGAAAATGCTAAAGAAGCGGCAATTGTAAATGATTTAAAAGTTTACGGGGTTGATAATATTATGCAAGTAATCAATCATTTCAATCAAGAAGAGTTACTTGAACCTACAATTGTTGATACGCGTGCTGAGTTTTATAAACATATTGACTTTCCTGAGTTTGATTTTTCCGATGTAAAAGGGCAAGAAAGTATAAAACGCTGTATGGAAATCGCAGCAGCTGGTGGACATAATATTATATTAATAGGTCCACCTGGAGCTGGAAAAACTATGTTAGCAAAACGACTCCCCTCTATACTACCACCAATGACATTACATGAAGCTTTAGAAACAACCAAGATTCATTCAGTTGTTGGTAAAGTGTCTAATTCAGGATTAATGTATCAACGTCCATTTCGTAGCCCACATCATTCTTCCTCAGACATCGCTTTAATTGGCGGCGGAAATAATTTACCGCAACCAGGAGAAATTTCATTAGCACATAATGGAGTATTATTTTTAGATGAACTTCCAGAATTTAAAAGAGGAGCTTTAGAAGTTATGCGACAACCATTAGAAGATAGAGAAGTAACGATATCTAGAGCTCGATTTACAGTAAATTACCCTAGCAGTTTTATGTTAGTAGCAAGTATGAATCCAAGTCCGTCTGGTTATTTTAACGATGCCGATTCACCAATGACCTCCTCTCCTGCTGAAATGCAGCGCTATTTAAGTAAAATTTCTGGACCTTTGCTAGATCGTATAGATATCCATATTGAAGTAACTCCTGTTCCTTTTGAAAAACTAACCGAAGAACGAAAAGGAGAAACATCTATTGAAATTAGAAAGCGAGTAACCGCTGCTAGAGAAATTCAAACAGGAAGATTTAAAGAATTTGAAAACATCCATTACAATGCGCAAATGAGTGTAAAACAAATTCGTGAATTCTGTAAATTATCCGAAGAAAGTAAAACCTTATTAAAAACAGCAATGGAGAAATTAAATCTATCTGCCAGAGCCTATGATAGGATACTAAAAGTTTCTCGCACTATAGCAGATTTAGCTTCTTCAAAAAACATCGCATCAGATCATATTGCTGAAGCTATTCAGTATAGAAGTTTAGATAGAGAGGGCTGGTTAGGTTAAATAGTTAAAAAACTTTTCTGTAACTTAAAAATTAGTAATTTAGTAAGCTATTAAAGTAATAATTAAACTTACAACTAATGAAAAAAATAGTTTGCTTAATGGCTGTTGCCATTGCAATGGTTTCTTGTAAAAAAGAACAAAATGACTTTGTTACTTTTTCAGGTAAAATAACCAATAAAAATTCTGATTCAGTCGTTATTTCTAATCCTCAATTTAAATTTAAAAGAGTAATTAAAATTGATGAGAACGGAATGTTTAAAGATACCATGAATGTAAAAGATGGTTTTTACCGTTTGTTTGATGGTGGAGAATATGCTACTTTATATTTAAAAAATGGAGCTGACATCAATATGACTCTTGACACAAAAGAGTTTTCTAAAACACTTACTTATAATGGTGTAGGTGCTGACGAAAGTAATTTTATCGCAAAATCATCTTTATTACAAAAAGAATTATTTAAAGATAAAAACCTTTTTACTTTACCTAAAGAAGAATTCGACACTAAGATTAATGCATTTGTTGATGGGTTTAACAAAAGAATCGAAGAAACTAAATTAGATTCTGCTTTTGTTGCTTTTCAAAAGAAAAACATTACTGGGTTAAAAAAATACTTAGACAAAACACACGCAGATAAATTATACTTAGCTACAAAATTGGCTAAAGGTTCTGAGTCGCCAAAGTTTGTTGACTATGAAAACTATAAAGGAGGAACAACTTCTTTAGATGATTTAAAAGGTAAATATGTGTATATTGATATGTGGGCAACTTGGTGTAATCCTTGTAAAAAAGAAATTCCTTTCTTACAAAAAGTTGAAAAACAATACCATGGAAAAAATATTGAATTCGTAAGTATTTCAGTTGATCAAGAAAGAGATTATGAAACTTGGAAAAAAATGGTGGCTGATAAAAACTTAAGCGGAGTTCAGCTATACTCTAAAAGAGATAAGAATTTTTCTGGAGCTTATAGAGTAAATAGTATTCCTCGTTTTATCTTAATTGACCCTCAAGGAAATATTGTAGATGCCAATGCACCTAGACCATCTAGCCCAAAACTAATTGAGTTATTTGATTCTTTAAAAATATAATTGATTATAATTTAGTCAATAAAAAATCCCGCAACTTAGTTGCGGGATTTTTGTTTATAGTCATTACTAAATCTTAGTATCTGTAATGTTCAGGCTTATATGGTCCTTCAACAGTTACACCAATATATGAAGCTTGTTCTTCACGTAACTCTGTTAATTCAACACCAATTTTAGCTAAGTGTAATTTTGCTACTTTTTCATCTAAATGCTTAGGTAACATATATACATCATTTTTATAGGCATCAGCATTGTTCCATAATTCAATCTGAGCTAATGTTTGATTTGTAAATGAGTTAGACATTACAAAACTTGGGTGTCCAGTTGCACAACCTAAATTTACTAAACGCCCTTCAGCTAAAATGATAATATCATTTCCGTTTACGTTATACTTATCAACTTGAGGCTTAATAGTATCTTTAGTATCACCAAAGTTACCATTTAACCAAGCCATGTCAATTTCATTATCAAAGTGACCAATGTTACAAACAATAGCTTTGTCTTTCATTGCTTCGAAATGACGTCCTTGAACGATATCTTTATTTCCAGTAGTAGTAATAATAATATCAGAATTACCAACAACTGTTTCTAATTTCTTTACTTCAAAACCGTCCATTGCAGCTTGTAACGCACAAATAGGGTCAATTTCTGTAACAGTAACAATAGAACCCGCACCTTTAAAAGAAGCAGCTGTACCTTTACCTACATCACCATAACCACAAACAGTTACACGCTTACCTGCTAACATAATATCAGTAGCTCTACGAATCGCATCAACTGCAGATTCTTTACATCCATATTTGTTATCAAACTTAGACTTCGTAACAGAGTCGTTAACGTTAATTGCTGGCATTGGTAAAGTTCCGTTTTTAACTCTTTCGTATAAACGGTGAACTCCTGTAGTAGTTTCTTCTGATAAACCGTTGATTCCTTCAGCTAACTCAGGGTACTTATCTAACACCATGTTTGTTAAATCTCCACCATCATCTAAAATCATGTTTAATGGTTGCTTATCTTCACCAAAGAATAAAGTTTGCTCGATACACCAATCAAACTCTTCTTCAGTCATATCTTTCCATGCATAAACTGGCGTTCCAGCAGCAGCGATTGCAGCAGCAGCCTGATCTTGTGTAGAAAAAATATTACAAGAACTCCAAGTAACCTCAGCTCCTAAAGCTTGTAAAGTTTCAATTAAAACCGCAGTTTGAATCGTCATGTGTAAACATCCTGCAATTCTTGCACCTTTTAATGGTTGCTCATCTTTATATTCTTCTCTTAAAGACATTAATCCTGGCATTTCAGCTTCTGCCAATTCAATCTCTTTTCTCCCCCAATCAGCTAAAGAGATATCTTTAACTTTAAAAGGTACGTATGTAGCGGTATTTGTGCTCATATTTATGTATATTTATGTATCTAAATTTTTGAGTCGCAAAATTACGAAATAACTTTCTAAAATATGCCTATTCACAAAACATTAACGACAAACAATAACTCTAAAGTATTGATTTGGAAGATAGAAGAATCTTTTGAAGATTTATCGGATGGAATAGTACTTTCTAAAAATAGCCAAAACAGAGTAGATAATATGAAATCTGACTTGCACAGGAGAGGCTTTTTAAGTGTTCGTCATTTATTAAAAGAAGTCGGTTATACCGATGCTGATTTGGTATATGATGAATATGGGAAGCCTCATTTAAAAGATGGTAAATTTATTTCGATTACACATTCGTTTACTTTTTCAGGCATCATTATTTCTGATGAAAAACCTGTTGGAATAGACATTGAAAAACAACGTGATAAAATTGTAAAGATTGCGCATAAATTTACGCCCATCGAGGAATATAAGTCAATTGCGAATCACGATGCTTTGGTAAGTAAACTGACTATAGTTTGGGGGGCTAAGGAGAGTTTATATAAGATTTACGGAAAGAAAAAGTTACTCTTTTTGGAGAATATTTACATAGAAGATTTTTCGTTTGACACTAATAAAACTACGGGTAAAATATTATATGAAGGACAAACCTCTGAATATGATATTCAGTTTTTAGAAACTGAAGGTTTTACATGTGTATATGTTTCCTAAAAATCTTATCTTTTTAAAATTTCGTAGTATATCTTAGTCCATTATCTTTGCTTCTCTAATTTATACTTTCTATGAAAATATCTGTTGAGTTAACTTTAACTCCTCTCCAAAATGAATTCGAAGAACCAATAATCAATTTTATTAAAAAGTTAAGAGCATCAGACTTAACTGTACTTGAAAATCCATTAAGTACACAAGTGTATGGTGAATATGATAAAGTAATGCAGATCTTAACTACCGAAATAAAAGAAGCCTTTGAATTGATAGATAAAGGTTTATTATTAATGAAAATTGTAAAATCTGATCGTAGCGACTATGAACCAACTTTTTGATTTCCTTTTCGGGCAATATGCCAACTCTTCAACGATTGATATTACTTTAGAAATAATCGCAGTAATCTTTGGTTTTCTTTCTGTTTGGTTTTCAAAACAGAATAAAATTTGGGTGTTTCCTACTGGGCTAATTAGTACATCCATCTTTGTATATCTTCTTTTAAAATGGGGACTTTTAGGTGATATGATGATTAATGGGTACTACTTTATTATGAGCCTTTATGGTTGGTATATTTGGACACGTAAAGTTGATGCTACTCACGTTACACCAATTTCTAGAACAACACTTAAAGAAAAAAAGACAAGTGTTATCATTTTTTTAAGCACGCTTGTTTTTGTGTACGCTGTTTACACTTATTTTGACAAATGGAACAATTGGACCGCTTATGTTGATACCGTTACTACCGCAATTTTCTTTGTTGGAATGTGGTTGATGGCAAAGCGAAAAATAGAAAACTGGATTTATTGGATTATCGGAGATATTATTTCTGTCCCGTTATATTTTTATAAAGGATTTACATTTTCGAGTTTTCAGTATTTAATATTTACCTTTATAGCCATTCAAGGATATTTAGCATGGAAAAAAAGCTTAGACAAAAAAGCATCAACCTTGTAAAAGTTGTTTTATTTGGTCCAGAAAGCACAGGTAAAACTACGCTCTCTCGTCAACTTGCACGTCATTACAATACGGTTTGGGCTCCAGAATTTGCTCGTGATTATTTGCAAGAAAAATGGAATAACGAACGTAAAATTTGTGAGCAAGAAGATATTCTTCCGATTGCTGAAGGTCAAATTCAATTAGAAAACGATTTAGCTAAAAAAGCTGATAAGTTATTAATTTGTGATACTGATTTATTAGAGACCAAAGTATATTCTGAAGAATATTATGGCGGATTTGTAGATCCATTACTTGACAAAGCAGCAGTTGCAAACAGCTACGATATTTATTTTTTAACCTATATAGATACTCCTTGGGAAGAAGACGATTTACGTGATCGCCCTGAACAGAGGCTTGAAATGTTTAATGCCTTTGAAAACACTTTAAAAAAATACAATCGTCCGTATGTTTTATTAAAAGGAAACAAAGAAACGCGTTTTAAAAAAGCGACTGAAATTATTGATAAACTAATCGCCTCGAAGGAAAATTTATACTCGTATTCTGATACTTTGATTGATCTAGATTTACATTTCCTACACCAAAATACGGATGTAAGTAACCTACCTACTTAATTGTGAATAAAGAAATTTTATTTAAAGAATTACAATTTAAAGCTGTTCGAAGTTCTGGCGCTGGTGGACAACATGTAAACAAAGTATCATCAAAAGTAGAATTGTTTTTTAACGTTTTACTTTCTGAAGGTTTAACTGATGAAGAGAAAATAGTACTTCAAAAAAAAATAAAAAATCGACTTAACAAAGAAGGCATCTTATTATTATCAAGTGGAGAAACTCGTTCTCAACACAGAAATAAAGAACTGGTTATAAAACGTTTTTTTGAATTAATTACCTCAAGCTTAATCAAGAAAAAAATACGAAAAGCTTCCAAACCAACAAAGGCATCAATAAAAAGAAAGGCTGAAAATAAAAAGCGAAATGCGCTTAAGAAAGTTCTACGAAAAAAGCCTAATATAGATTAAGCATTTGTTTTTTCGACAACCTAGATAAAAATTATTGCTTCTTTGTGTTCTATTCTAAAAATCTGTTATACATTTGCAGCGTTCTCGTAAAGGGGTGCCTAATATCGGCTGAGATCATACCCAATGAACCTAGAACAGGTAATGCTGTTTAGGGATTGTGAACGTAAAGAAAACATCTAATAGATGTTTTAGTGTAGAGATAAAGGGTTATGCTTTTTTATTTTTACGCTACGTTTAAAACACGTTAATTATTCAACAAAAACATAGAATAATTACCTCTTTTTATTCGATTTTATTTTTAAAAAAATGAGACCGATGTCTTTTATTAAACAAGTGAAGATAGTAGCTTTTTTAATGGTATTATTTGCAACCTTAACCGCAAATGCTCAAGATTACATTTTAGCTGGTAAAGTAGTTAACAACAAACAAGAACCTTTGGTTGGAGCTACTGTGGCTGTTAAACAATTACAAAAAGGAACTTCAACTGATTTTGAAGGAACTTTTAAATTAAACTTAGCTAAAGGTAAACACACTATTGAGGTTTCTTACCTTGGTTATAAAACTTTAACTCAAGAAGTTGATATCACGTCAAACCAAAGCATTACTTTAAAATTAGTTTCTGATGCTAATGTATTAGACGAAGTTTTAGTTTCGGCGGTTCGAGTAAAAGCGGATGCTCCTGTAACCCACTCTAACTTATCTAAAAAAGAAATAGCAAAGCGTAATTTAGGACAAGACATTCCTATTTTAATGAACTATTTACCGAATGTGATTTCATCATCAGACGCTGGTGCTGGTATTGGATATACTTATTTAAGAGTTCGTGGTTCTGATGCTTCTCGTGTAAATGTTACTGTAAACGGAATTCCTTATAACGACAGTGAAAGTCAAGGAACTTTCTGGGTAAATATGGGAGATTTTGCTTCGTCAACTCAAAGCTTACAATTACAACGTGGTGTAGGAACATCTACAAACGGTTCGGGAGCTTTCGGTGCAAGTTTAAACATTTTAACCGATGCTGTTGCTGAAGAAGCTGGCGGAGAAATTTCAAACTCTTTCGGTTCTTATGGGACAAGAAAACATACCGTAAAATTTACCACAGGAAAAGTTAATGACCACTTTGAATTTGCTGGTCGTTTATCAAACATTTATTCTGATGGTTATGTCGATAGAGCTTTTACAGATTTAAAGTCTTATTTTTTACAAGGAAGTTATACTGATGAAAACACTTTAATAAAGGCTTTAGTTTTTGGTGGTAAAGAACACACCTACCAAGCTTGGTATGGTTTAGATGCGGCTCAACTAGCAGCAGACAGAAGACAAAATCCTTATACTTATGATAACGAATCAGACAATTATCAACAAGATCATTATCAATTACATTGGAATGAAAAACTGAACGATAACTGGTCTACAAATATTGGTTTAAACTACACTCGTGGTAAAGGTTATTTCGAGCAATTTAAAGGTGGTAGAGATGCTGTAGATTACAATAATTTAATTGTAGATGATAGCGATGTAATTGTTAGACGTTGGTTAGACAATCATTTTTATGTATTAAATGGAAGTACAACTTATAAAAACGACAAACTAGAAGTTATTTCAGGACTTTCTTATAGCAAGTATAAAAACGATCATTACGGAGAAGTAATCTGGGGAAGTGACTTAGCTCCTAACACTAACATTAGAGATAGATATTACGAAAGTAATTCTAAAAAATCTGATTGGAGTATCTTTTCTAAAGCCACTTTTAATATTACTGATAATTTAAAAGCTTTTGTAGATGTACAAGGTAGGTTTGTAAACTATACAACTGCTGGGTTAACTTCTGATAGAAACCCTATTGATGTTGATAAAGACTTTAATTTCTTTAATCCAAAGTTAGGTTTTACTTATAAGGTAAATAACGAAAATAGTTTATACGCTTCTTATGCTAAAGCTAATAGAGAACCTAACAGAAATGATTTTGAAAGTAACGCTGCAAAAGTAGCTCACGAAAGTTTAAATGATTTTGAATTAGGATGGAGACTTGCTAATGAAACTGTTAAACTAAACACTAATATCTATTACATGCAATACGATAATCAACTAGTACTTACTGGAGCTTTAGATAATTCTGGTGAATATTTAAGAGAAAATGTAAAAGATAGTTATCGCTTAGGTTTAGAAGTTGATGCAACAATAAAACTTTCTGAAAAATTTACTTTAGCATCTAACATTGCTTTAAGTAAAAATAAAATTAAAGATTTAACAATAGAGCGTGATGGAGCTCTTCAAAACTTAGGTACTACTAATATTGCTTTTTCACCAAATATTGTTTCTGGAAGTAGTTTAAGTTTTGCTCCTGTTGATAATTTTCAAATGACTTTCTTAAGTAAATATGTTGGAAGCCAATATTTAAGTAATACAGATACTGAAGCATCAAAAATTGATGATTATTTTACAAGTGATTTCAATTTAGTTTATGAAATACCAACAAATAAAATCCTTAAGTCAATTGTTTTAACAGCTTTAGTTAACAATTTATTTAATAAAGAATATGTAGACAGAGGATATACATATTTAAACAACTGGAGTGGACCAACTTCTTTTGAAGTACAAGGTTATTATCCACAAGCAACAAGAAACTTTTTACTTGGAGCTACGTTGAAATTTTAAATAAGGGAAAAGTGCTAGAAAAAGAAAAAACCGATGCAAATGCATCGGTTTTTTTATTGAGAAAGAGTTCTATTTCTCTTGAATTTTTATTTCTAAAAACATAACTTCGCTAACGTTGAATATAAATCATTAAAACGGATTCATATTCATAAACTAGTTGTACGTAATTAAAAAAAACAGAAAATGAAAAAAACCTATTTATTATTATTGATTATATCCCTTTGTAGTTGTGTCTCAATAAATCAAAACACATCAAATAATAATGAACCCCCTTTAAGTTCACTTAAATCTAACTCTGAACTGGATTCATATTATACAAACTTAAAATTATTAATGAATAAAAATTATTACTATGTTCATCGCGTTTTTAACACAAGTGAATTTGAAGATTCAAAAAATAAAATTTATAAAAATTTATCGAGAATAACTAAGAATGAATTTGAAGCGTTTTTAACTAAAAGTAATTTTAAGAACTTTAATGAATTTAAAAACTTCTTTAATCAATTTAAACCTATAAGTCATCATAAAAATAAATTTGATGAAAAAACCAAAAAAAAACTAACAAAGATTGAAAATATGTTAGATAGCATAATTAATTTTGAGACACAAAAAACAAGAACTAATTAAATAATAAACTGTATACATAACTTAAACCAATTTTTATGAAAAAGACATTTTTGCTAGTAATACTTTTTTTAATGACAAAAATCTGTTACTCTCAAGACATTAACTTATTTATTAAAGACATAAAAGAAGAAAGACATTTAGAGCAAGAAGATAGTTTCATTGAATTAACTTCAATAATTAAAGGAATAAAAGTTAATAATTTAAATCAAGTAAAGATTAAAGAAATTACTACTGCAGTAGATGACAATGGAAATATTTTAAAAAAAATGGAAAGCTTTTTTGGAGACGATTACAGTAGTAGTAACCAACTAAAAATAAAACTTGAAGCTCCAAGTAGAAAATCTAGTAAAATATCTTCTTTAGAAGGAGTCATTAAATACTTTAGTCCGTCTGAATCTAATGGTTCTAAAATTATTATTACAAATTTATTAGATAATTATAACAAAAATTTACTTAGAAAAAAACATTCTGATATTAAGTTAACTTTAATTGACAAAGAAGCTCTTCAAAAACTAAAAGAAGAAGACGAAAAAGAATATAATAAACAAATAGAAAAATTAAAAAAAGAAGGAGGTTTAGGAGAAGAATTAGCAGAAACGGTAGGTGCTTTTAAACAATTTTTTGAAGGATTTTCTAATTTTGGTTCTAAAGAGTCATTATCTTTTTATATTGAAGATAAAAAAGATGAAATTGTTGAAATTTTCATTTATAATGGAGAAGGAAAAAAAATGAATTATGGTAGCAGTCGAATGGGGAAAAATAAACTTACCATTAATTTAAGAGAAAAAGTCGCTTCCAATTGGAAAATTGAAGTTTTGATTGAGAATGAAAAATCTTTAAAAGAATATAAGTTTAACTTGATAAATATTATTTTACCATAATAACTATGCACAACACAGTATAAAATTAATTGCTGGTTTTAGCCAATTTACGAAAGTCCTCGCGGACTTTCTATCTGTTATTTATTTGCTAACTTTAGTACTTTAAACACGCACTAATCTTATACAACAACGTTAGCGAAACATAAAAAAATCCCGAGTTAAAAACTCGGGATTTTTTTATTTATTTACTTTACCTACTGCACAGCTTACAAACGATTTTGCTTTGTGCAAAACTGTGTTTTTATCGCCTACTTCTGGATATCCTAGTTTAGATAATTTTTCTTTTACCAAAATTAAAGTTGCTTCATTACTAGTTAAAGTTACTAACGAATTTTCTACATCAACATTTACTTTTTCTGTACCTTTAATAGAATTTAATCCGTTAATAATGGTATTTGCACAACCTCCACATTTTAAATTTTCAATATAAATTTCTTGCTTCATTTTACTTGTTTTTTTCTTCCCAAGCCATATAACCCCCTAAAACATTATACGGTTGAAAACCATTTTTCAATAACACATCTGCTGCTATTTTACTTCTACCTCCCGATCGACAATAAATATATACTGGGTTTGATTTATCTAACTTTTCTAAGGCTAGTTTCTCAAAATCATCAGCAGTTACATTTATTTTTATTGCGTTATCAATAATACCATCTACCCACTCACTTGGAGTTCTAACATCTATTAATTGAACGTTTTTGTCATTATTTAATACAACTTCTAAATCTTCAACTGTTACATCTACAACTCCTTCATTTTTTGGTTTACAAGAAGAAATAGTAGTAACAGCTAACACTAAAAGTAAAACGATTTTTTTCATTTTATATTATTTTAAAGTTGACGGACAAACCATATCGGTTCTTTGAATATTTGTTTTTTTAATTGCTCCATAGCCTCCTGCAACATCAATTACATTATGATATCCTCTTGCTTTTAAAATAGAAGCTGCAATTACCGATCGATACCCTCCTGCGCAGTGAATATAAAAATCTTCATCAGCAGGAAATTCTTCTACGTAATCATTTAAAAAATCTAACGGTGTACTTGGCACATCTACAATATGCTCATTTGCATATTCTCCTGGTTTACGCGCATCGAAAACTTTTGCGTTATTGTTTATTGCATCTTCTAGATCGGTAGCAGACACAGAACGTAATGTATCCATCTCTTTTCCTGATGCTTTCCAAGTATCAAAACTTCCATCTAAATATCCTAAAACATTGTCGAAACCAACACGAGATAAACGTGTAATAGTAGTTTCTTCTTCACCAACCGGAGTTACCAATAAAATAGGTTGCGTAACATCTTTTATCATAGCTCCTACCCAAGGGGCAAACGTACCTCCTAATCCAATAAAAATAGATTGTGGTATAAATCCTTTAATAAACTCAAACTGATGGCGTACGTCTAAAATAATCGCGTCAGTTTCATTCGCTATTTTTTCGAAATCTTCAACAGATAAAGCTCGTGATCCGCTCTTAATAACATCATCGATAGATTGATATCCTTCCTTATTCATTTTTACATTTAAAGGGAAATATGCTGGCGGAGGTAACAAACCATCTGTAACTTCTTGCACAAATTCTTCTTTGGTCATATCTGCTCGCAACGCATAATTTGTCTTTTTCTGATCGCCAATAGTACCTACAGTTTCTTTGCTTAAATTTTTACCACAAGCTGACCCTGCTCCATGAGCCGGATAAACAATAACTTCATCAGCTAAAGGCATAATTTTAGTTCGTAAACTATTAAATAACATTCCTGCTAAATCTTCTTGAGTCAAGTCTCCTTTTTGAGCTAAATCAGGACGACCTACATCTCCTAAAAACAAGGTGTCTCCACTAAATATTGCGTGATTGTTTCCTTCTTTATCTTTTAACAAATAGGTAGTACTCTCCATCGTATGTCCAGGAGTATGTAATGCTGTAATGGTAATTTCTCCTACTTTAAATACTTCTCCGTCTTTCGCTATATCTGCTTTGAATGAAGTTTTTGCTGTTGGACCATATACAATAGTTGCTCCAGTTTTTTCAGCAAGTGTAACATGACCACTTACAAAATCAGCATGAAAATGAGTTTCGAAAATATATTTAATTTTTGCCTCGTCTTTATCTGCTCTCTTTATATACTGTTCTACTTCACGTAAAGGATCAATGATCGCAACTTCTCCGTTACTTTCAATATAATAAGCTCCTTGTGCTAAACAACCTGTATAAATTTGCTCTATCTTCATAATATACTATTCGTACGCTTGATGTATATACTGTGCGTACTTTTTTTGATTTTGATTATCTCCCGTTTTATAAAAATTTACAGCTCCGTTTGGTCTCATAAAAAAATGATCTAAACTAAGTACCTCTAATAAACCACCTCTAAAAAAGGCGTCTCTCACTGGTCCTTTTACTGCTGCAAAATAAAACTCTATATTTCTTTTTTTATAATACTTAATTCTTTCTTTAAGCATTTCTATTCCTGTACTATCTACTCTATTAATGCTCTCTGCATCTAATACAATCAATTTTAATGCCTCGCCTTTTTCTTCTGTCAATTCGTCTAACTTGTCTCGAAAATAATTTGAATTGGCATAAAATAATTGTGCATCAAAACGAAACACCAACACTTCATCATCTATAACTACTTCTTTAAATCTTGATTTATTTCTGTAAAAATCTGAATTAGGAACTTTACCTAACTCAATTGCATAAGGTCTTGATGTTCTAAAAATTAAAACGATTAGAGATAAACCTACACCAATTAAAATTCCGTATTCAATACCAAAAAACAATGTTGAAAAGAACGTTGCTACTAACAGCCAAAAATCTAGATTATTAGCTTTCCACAATCTCTTTGCTTCTTTAATATTAATTAAATTGAAAACAGCTACAATAATAATAGCTGCTAATATTGTTTTAGGTAAATGATAAAATACTGGTGTTAAAAAAAGTAAGGTAAGTACAACTATTATTGCTGATACTAATGCCGAAACACCAGTAGTTCCTCCAGATTCTTCATTTATTGCTGAACGTGAAAAACTAGATGTTGAAGGATAGGATTGAAATAAAGACCCAACAATATTACTTATTCCTAAAGCTACCAATTCTTGATTTGGGCGTATACGATATTCATCTTGTTTTGCTTCTAATGTTTTTCCTATAGAAATGGTTTCTAAATACCCAACCATTACTAATGTTGCTGCAATTGGAAATAATTCTCTTATCAAAGCAATGTCTATTACAGGGATTGAAAATTTAGGTAATCCTGAAGGAATATCTTTTACAATAGCTACATCTGTAAATTGGTTTTCAAAAAAACGAATAGCTAAAATACCTAGAGCAACTACAACCAGCGCATTTGGTATTTTCTTATTTATCTTTCTAAACACCATAATTATAATACAGGCAACAATTCCTATTATTGTTGTATTCAAATTAAAGTATTCAATTCTATTAAAAACATCTTCTAATAAAATATGTACTTGATCACTTTGTAAAAACTCTACACCTAATAAATTTCTGAATTGGTTTAAACCAATGATTAAGGCTACTGCTGATGTAAATCCTATAATTACAGGACGAGATAAGAAATTAACAATAAACCCTAAGCGCAAAACTCCCATTAAAAACTGGATAGCTCCAACTATTAATGCTAATAGAATAGCAATAGCTATATAACTTTCAGACCCTATTAAGGCTAGTGTTGAAACTCCTGTTGCTACGATTAAAGAATCCATTGCTACTGGACCAATCGCCACTTGACGAGAAGAACCAAATATAGCATACATTAATTGCGGGACTAAAGCTGCATACAAACCATAAATTGGTGGTAAACCTGCAATTAAAGCATAAGCAATTCCTTGTGGAATAAGTACAATAGCCACAGTTATACCTGCTATAACATCACCTCTTAATTGTGATTTTTTATAGTTTGGTAACCATTCTAATATGGGTATAAGTTTCTTTAGTAGTTTCACCTATTCTATTTTATTAAAGTTATAATAAAAAGGAATTGTCCATTTTAAAAAAGCTTCTTCGCTATTAATCTTTTCTATTTTAATCTCGTGTAATCCTTTTGTTACTCCTTCTAAATCTATAAAAGCTAGAATTCCAAATTGGTTTGTCTTATAATGATTGTTGTATCTTAAATAAGAGACTTCAATTTTTTTACCGTCTAAAAATATATTATGATATTTTTTATAACATTCTTTTAAATATTCTGCTTCGTGTAAATGCTTTTCTACTTTACTCTTATCTTTTTGTTCCTCATAAACACCGCAAACAGTTTCTCTCATAGAACTTTCGTAGTCAAATATTGGAATAAAAACTTCTACGACATTTGACTTTATCATATCAGATTGAATTTCTGGAGCTAATAAAAAATCAGAATTATTTGAGTCTTTATAATAATTTGAATACGTCTTATGTGCATCAAAATATTTTTGATAATTAGAATCTGCTAAATAAAATATATTTGTTTTAGAAAATTGTGTTACAGCAACTAAAGAACCAGATAATAAAAAAAGAAACATCAAATAAGTTAATGACTTTTTCTTTTTAAAATTGGAACCAAAAATCATGAAAACTTGTAAAAGATTTTTATACAATGGTCCATAAAGAATCATATTCATGTATTTTACCAAAGTAAAATTTAAATGTTGTAGTTTTTCTTTTTCCTTATTTCTCTTAAGGTTAGAGAATAAAGTAACTAAAGTTTGAGCTATTGCTCCTGCAATTATTATTATAGCTGGTATTATTAGGATGTAATATGGTATAAATTCAGAAAGTATATTAAATAAAAGTAAATAAATACTCACAAACAAAGCCATGTAACCATATATGAATAAAAAAGTAAAAGCTACTGAAAAAATTACACTACACAATTCGTCTACTTTTTGAATTGAATCTTTTAGTTTAGGTAATATCGATAATATTTTCTCTGTATAAATTTTAGAATAGGCACTATCTTCTATACTATAATCAGGAAATACAGAATTTAACCCTACTAAACCAACCCAATAAGCTCTTAGTATAAAATGTATGACAAACATAGATGTTAAAACACTTACTGCAAGAAAACTAAAAAGACAAATAAAATATGCTACAAAGTATTGGTTAGGGTTTAAAATATTAATAAAAATATTAGCTCCCCAATTAACAAAATCAAAAAGCTGAAAAGTACCAAAGATGGCAATAGCAGATACTAAAAGTTCTGCTTCCCAACTTTCATCTTTTAATCTTTGTAACCAATTTTTAGTATTGTTTTCCATAAACTAAAATAATTCTCCTTGACTTGTTCCTTTTACTCTTCCTAAATGTTTATAAGCTAAATCTGTTACTTCTCTTCCACGAGGTGTACGCATTATAAATCCTTGTTGAATTAAAAATGGTTCGTAAACCTCTTCAATTGTTTCTGAATTTTCTGATACTGCTGTTGCCAATGTAGATATTCCTACCGGACCACCTTTAAACTTATCGATTATTGTTGTTAGAATCTTATTATCCATTTCATCTAAACCATGTGCGTCTACATTCAATGCCTTTAAAGCATATTGAGCGATTTCTATGGTAATAGTTCCATCTCCTTTTATCTGTGCAAAATCACGTACTCTACGTAATAATGCATTTGCGATACGAGGGGTACCTCTACTACGCCCAGCAATTTCTATTGCAGCTTCCATAGAAATTGGAACACCAAGAATCTGTGAACTTCTTTGAATAATTGTAGTCAATAATTCTGTAGTATAATAATGTAATCTACTGCTGATACCGAAACGTGCTCTCATTGGAGCTGTCAACAATCCTGAACGAGTTGTTGCTCCGACAAGTGTAAAAGGCTCTAAATTAATTTGAACCGTACGTGCATTGGGTCCAGATTCGATCATAATATCGATTTTATAGTCTTCCATCGCTGAGTATAAATACTCTTCTACAATAGGGCTTAATCGATGGATTTCATCTATAAACAACACATCACGTTCATCAAGGTTTGTTAATAAACCTGCTAAATCTCCTGGTTTATCTAAAACAGGCCCTGAAGTAACTTTTATACTTACTCCTAGCTCATTTGCTAAAATATGTGCTAATGTGGTTTTTCCTAAACCTGGAGGGCCGTGAAACAACGTATGATCTAATGCTTCATCACGCTGATTTGCTGCTTCAACAAAAATCTTTAAATTTTCAATTGCTTGATCTTGACCTGAAAAATCATCAAACGAAAGCGGGCGTAGTTTTTTTTCTACATCTAGTTCTTCATTGGTGAAATTGGTGTTTTCAGGGTTTAGATTTTCATTCATAAGAGCACAAATATACTTGAATTATAAATTTCGAATTGTAATAATTGTTACGTAGCAACATTAGTAATGCTAAGATACATATTCACTATTGATTTTAGCGCATAAAAAAAGCCTCCCAAAACTGGAAGGCTTCATTTTATTTTATCTTTTAAGATGGCTCTTCTCCATCTAATAAAGGTGTTGTTTGTAATACGAAATCTTTTCCGTGTACATATTCACCATTTTCATCAGTCTTACTGTAATCATAAGCCCATCTGTGAACTTCAGGAATTGCTCCTGGCCAGTTACCGTGAATGTGCTCAACTGGAGTAGTCCATTCTAATGTGTTAGACTTCCATGGGTTTTGTTCAGCTTTATTACCTCTATAAATTGAGATAAAGAAGTTTGCTAAGAAAATTAACTGAGCTGCTCCACCTATAATGGCCATTACTGTCATGAATACATTAATCTCTACTAAATCATCAAACATTGGAAAGTTAGTGTTTGTATAATAACGACGTGGTAAGCCTGCTAAACCAACAAAGTGCATTGGGAAAAATACTCCGTAAGCAGTAATAATTGTTAACCAGAAGTGCCAGTAACCTAAAGTTTTATTCATCATTCTACCATACATCTTAGGGAACCAGTGGTATACTCCAGCAAACATTCCTAATAAAGCAGATACACCCATTACTAAGTGGAAGTGCGCTACTACGAAGTAAGTATCATGTACGTTAATATCTAATGCTGAATCTCCTAAAACTAACCCTGTTAGACCTCCTGTTACGAATGTAGAAACTAAACCGATTGAGAATAACATTGCAGGATTTAGCTGTAAATTACCTTTCCATAAGGTAGTTATAAAGTTAAATGCTTTTACAGCTGATGGAATTGCAATTAATACCGTTGTAAACGTAAACACAGATCCTAAGAATGGATTCATTCCTGAGATAAACATGTGGTGACCCCATACAATTGTAGATAAAAAGGCAATTGCCATAATAGATCCAATCATTGCGCGGTAACCAAAAATTGGTTTACGAGCGTTGGTAGAAATAATTTCAGAAGTAATACCTAATGCAGGTAATAATATAATATATACTTCAGGGTGACCTAAGAACCAAAATAAGTGTTCGAATAATACTGGTGAACCTCCTTGGTAGTGTAATACTTCACCTGAAATAAAGATATCTGATAAAAAGAATGATGTACCGAAACTTCTATCTAAGATTAATAATAAAGCTGCAGATAAAAGAACTGGGAATGAAATTACACCGATAATTGCTGTAATAAAGAACGCCCACATTGTTAATGGTAAACGCGTCATTTTCATTCCTTTTGTACGTAAGTTTAAAATTGTTACGATATAGTTTAATGAACCAATTAAAGACGATGCAATAAAAATAGCCATAGAAACTAACCATAATGTCATACCCGTACCCGATCCTGGAATTGCTTGTGGTAATGCAGATAATGGTGGATAAATTGTCCATCCTGCTGATGCTGGTCCAGCTTCAACAAATAATGAAATTACCATTACTACTGATGATAAGAAAAATAACCAGTAAGATACCATGTTTAAGAATCCAGAAGCCATATCACGAGCTCCAATTTGTAATGGAATTAATAAGTTAGAAAACGTTCCACTTAATCCTGCTGTTAATACAAAGAATACCATTATTGTACCGTGAATTGTAACCAATGCTAAGTACATATCAGGATTCATAATTCCATCTGTTTGATGGTCTCCTAAAAATGCTTCAATAATCGAAAACGATTTTTCTGGCCATGCAATTTGTAAACGGAATAACATAGACATAAACCCTCCTATTATACCCATAAATATACCGGTTACTAGGAACTGCTTCGAGATCATTTTATGATCTTGACTGAAGATGTATTTAGTTACAAATGTTTCTTTGTGATGATGATCTGACATAATCTATATCTTTATATATACTTTTAAAAAATATCTTATTTAATAACTTGAGCTAATGTTTTTTGTTCTGATAACCACTTTTCGTATTCAGCTGGTTCTACGACAGTAATTTTCATTTGCATATTGTAGTGAGAAGCACCACAAATTTTATTACACAATAACAAAAAATCAAACTCATAAGGATCTTCTCCTTTTGCTTTTCTAATCTTGTTAATTCCGTCTGTTTTTGCTATTACTTCAGCATTCTGACGCATCTCTGCAGTAGTATACTTAGGTGTAAATGCAAATTGAGTTACCATACCTGGTACACAGTTCATCTGCGCTCTAAAGTGAGGCATATAAGCTGAGTGTAATACGTCTTGAGAACGGAACTTGAATAATACTTTTTTACCCTTTGGTAAAACTAATTCAGTAACTTTTTTATCATCTTGAGATTTAGGGTCAGACATATCAACCCCCATTGAGTTAATACCTTTAATAAAGTTTACATTTCCTAAACCTAATGCGTTATCTGCCCCTGCATAACGAGCTTGCCAATCGAATTGTCTTGAATAAACTTCAATTTCAATTGGGTTTTCGTCATCTCCAACATACATAATGTTGTTCCAAGCCCATAAACCGTATCCGATTAAGATTACAATTGTTACAGCTGGTATAACAGTCCAGATTAACTCTAATTTATGACTATCTGCATAGAATAAAGCTTTTTGATCTTTTTTACCTCTATACTTATACGTAAAGAAGAAAATTAAGAATTGCATTGCAAATTGTACAATACCAATTAACCAAAATGTGATGTTGAATAAATTATCATCATGTTCACCTTCTATCGAAGCCGATTCTGGTAACATAATTATATTCATTGCTATTAAACAGTAAATCATCATTGCATATAGGAATATTAAAAATCCTATAGCTAATTTACCTTGTGTTTCGTTGTCTTTATCATTAGCAATAACCGAACGAAAGTTCATTATGCGAGTAATTTGCCAAAAACTAACTCCTATTGCAACTGCTATGAAAATATAAAATAAAGCGAGCATATTATCTAAACTATTATTGTTTATTAATTCTTTTTATTAATGGTGGTTACTATCTTCTCCTCTGTGTTCGATGTTATAGTAATGGTATGTTTCACTCTCTTGTAAGAATGGGTTTCCTTTTGCTATTGGATCTGCTTTTGCGAATGCACTGAATGTAGCATAGATAAACAATCCTAAAAAGAATAAGATACCACTAACTTCACCAATTCCGAATCCCCATTGAGCACCTACAGTACCAGGCATAATCATTACGAATAAATCTACGTAGTGACCTAATAAGATTACTACACCTCCGATTACTACGAACCAAGGAATACTCTTAAAATCACTGTTGATTAATAATAATACTGGGAAGATAAAGTTCATTCCTACCATTGCTAAGAAAGGTAGCTTATACTCATTAAAACGTAATAAGTAGTAAGTCGTTTCTTCTGGCATATCAGCATACCATATTAACATGAACTGAGCGAACCATAAGTATGTCCAGAATACAGAGAAACCAAACATGTATTTTGCTAAATCGTGAATATGACTATCGTTAACAAACGGTAAAGCTCCTTTAGAACGTAAGTAAATAGTTACAAAAGCAATTGTTGTTAAAGCTGATACTAAGAAAGTAGCTAATACATACCATCCGAATAATGTAGAGAACCAGTGTGGGTCAATTCCCATAATCCAATCCCAAGACATCATAGATTCAGTAATCATAAATAAGAATAAGAAGATTACAGAAATATTGTAGTTTCTCTTATGTAATTTTAAATCTCCATTATCTTGTTTAATAGAATCTCTTCTAATAAAGAAACGATAAGCATTCCAAACTAATAAATAGAAGATACTTCTCATTAACCATCCCGGAGTATTTAAATACCATTTTTTACCATCAATAATAGCATCATAGTTAGGACTTGTAGGGTCTACAACTCCTTCTCCCATCCATGGAAATAAATGGTTCATATGCATTGCAGTAGCAATTAAGAACAATAACATAATTACACTTACATAATGCATGTTAGCAGTAATAGCTTCCATTACTCTAAATAATACTACAGACCAACCTGCTTGTGCCACTCTTTGAATTGCATAGAATGCTAGTACTAATAATGTAACTCCTAAAAAGAATAATAAGGCTACAAAAAATGCTGCCCAAGGGCGGTTTTGCATTTGATGAAAAGCATGTTCTGCGTGAGCTTCATGTTCTTCAGCGTGAGCTGCATCTGCATGAGCATCTTTAGTTTCAACAACGTGTGCAGTTGCTTCTTCTTTGTGAGTATCTTTTACATGAGCTGAATCTGTATCAACATCTGCATGTAATTCTTCTTTTACTTCTTCAGCATGTGTTGCTGTACTATCAGCAGCATGTTCTTCTGTTTTTGCTTCTTCTGAATGTTTTTCAACTTCAGCATGTGCTTCAGTTTTAGCTTCTTCAGCATGTGCTTTTTCTTCTCCATGAGAATCAGCAACATCGTGACCACCTCCATGGTGAGCATCTTGTTTTGCTAAAATTTCTTTTGCTTCTTCTAATGTTTTAGGTGCCGACATAAAGTTGTAGGCAGTACCTAACGCTCCTAAAATCATAAGAGCAATAGCAAGCATTTTTAATTTTCCTGAAAACTGGTACATATCTTAACTATCTATTATAGACTTATTTTAATTCGCTTCTTAACTTTTCTACGTACTGTACAACTTGCCAACGCTCTTTGTACTGTAATTGTGATGCATGAGACCCCATTAAGTTTTTACCGTACATAATAACGTGGTAAATATTTCCTGGTGTTAACTCTCTATCCTTGTAATTAGGAATACCGTTAAATTTATCTCTTTGCGATAAAACTCCATTTCCATCACCTTTTGTTCCGTGACAAGAAGCACAATAAATTCCGTATAACTCTTTACCTTTTTCTAAATTTACTTCAGTAGTAGGTAATGGATTTTTTAATTCTGCTTTTGCTTTTTCGTATCCTTCGTTTGTATCAGGAATATCATAAGCTACAATACCGTTTCTACTAACAGTACCAGCGACTGGGTCTCTATCAACCATTTTTCCGTTTAAACCATCAGCACCATTTGCTTCATAAGGAACAGCTACATACATATCTGGCATGTATTGTACTTGTGGTTTACGTTTATTATTACAAGAAATTACACTTGCAATAACAACTAAAGCGATAATTATTTTAAAACTCTTCATATCTCTTTATTAGTGCTTTTCTACTACGTTAATTTCTACAGCTCCTGTTGATTCTAACAAAGCTTTTAATTCGTCTTCATTTCCATCAACTGGAATTTCCATTAAGAAATGATCATCTGTTGTTCTTGGATCTGGATTTTCAGCTTTCTTAAATGGCCAAATCTTACTTCTCATATAAAAAGTAATAACCATTAAGTGAGCCGCAAAGAATACTGTTAATTCGAACATAATTGGCACGAATGCTGGCATGTTTGTTGCCCAAGAAAAATTAGGTTTACCTCCAATATCTTGTGGCCAATCAGCAATCATAGTATACCATGTTAACCATATAGCTACAGATAAACCAGTAATACCGTACATAAAAGCAGTAATTGCTAAACGTGTTGGTGCTAATCCCATTGCTTTGTCTAATCCGTGAACTGGAAATGGACAAAAGATCTCTTCGATATGATAATGGTCGGCTTTTACCTTCTTAACGGCATCCATTAAGATATCATCATCATTATATAATGCGTGAATTACTTTATTAGTGCTCATTGTTCTCCTCTCTTAATTTTTTATAATTCTCCCCTGTTGATTTTAAGATTGTCTTAATCTCTGCTGTAGGAATTACTGGGAATGTTCTTGCATATAATAAGAATAATACAAAGAAGAATCCGATAGTTCCAATGAAGATACCAACATCAACAAACGTTGGTTCAAAACGCCACCATGTAGATGGTAATTGACCTTTACTTAATACAATTGCAATAATATCGAAACGTTCAAACCACATACCGATGTTAATAATAATTGAGATAATGAAAGACCAAATAAAACTTCTTCTAATCTTTTTAAACCATAATAATTGTGGTGTAAAGATGTTACAGATTAATAATGACCAAAATGCCCATCCGTAAGCTCCTGCTTCAGCTCCAAAAGATAAATAAGTGTAATTTTCGTAAGGTGATCCTGTATACCATGCGATAAAGAATTCAGTTGCATATGCTACTGCTACGATACCACCTGTTAAGATAATTACGATGTTCATATACTCTACGTGTAAACGTGTAATATATGCTTCCATATTTGTAACCTTACGCATAATACCTAATAAGGTTTGTACCATTGCAAATCCTGAGAAGATTGCTCCTGCTACGAAATATGGAGGAAATATTGTTGAGTGCCATCCTGGGTTAATAGATGTTGCGAAGTCCATCGATACAATCGTGTGTACAGAAAGTACTAATGGAGTTGCTAAACCTGCTAATACTAATGATACTTCTTCAAAACGTTGCCAGTCTTTAGCTCTACCAGACCATCCGAAAGATAATAATGCGTAAATCTTCTTTTGGAAAGGCTTAACAGCTCTATCACGAATCGTTGCAAAATCAGGTAATAAACCAGTCCACCAGAAAACTAATGATACCGATAAATACGTAGAAATTGCGAATACATCCCATAATAATGGTGAGTTAAAATTAACCCATAATGATCCGAATTGGTTAGGAATTGGTAATACCCAGTATCCGTTCCATGGACGCCCCATGTGAATAATTGGGAATAAACCTGCTTGGAATACCGCAAAAATTGTCATTGCTTCTGCAGAACGGTTAATTGCCATTCTCCATTTTTGACGGAATAATAATAGTACTGCGGAAATAAGTGTACCTGCGTGACCGATACCTACCCACCATACAAAGTTGGTAATATCCCATGCCCAACCGATGTTTTTACTTAAACCCCAAACACCAATACCGGTACCTACGGTGTAAAAGATACATCCAAATCCCCATAACATTGCTGCTAATGAAATATAGAATGCTACATACCAATGTTTGTTTGCTTTACCTTCTATAGGTCTAGCAATATCCTCAGTAATATCGTGGTAACTTTTGTTACCAAGTATTAAAGGTTCTCTATAAGATGATTCGTAATGAGACGACATAAATCTATATACTTGTTAATTTTATTATTAAGCTTCGTTTGTATTTCTTACTTTAACTTGGTACACAACGTTTGGTTTAGTACCTATATAATCTAATACGTGGAATGCTCTATTATCTTCTTTTAATGCTGCTACTGTATCTTCAGAGTTATTAATATCTCCAAACACCATTGCTCCTGTAGAACAAGCTTGAGAACATGCTGTTGCAAACTCATCTTTATTTACAGCTCTACCTTCTTTTTTAGCTTTTAAGATGGTAGCTTGTGTCATTTGAATACACATAGAACATTTTTCCATAACTCCTCTAGAACGAACAACTACATCTGGATTTAACACCATTTTTCCGTATTCGTTATTCATGTTAAAGTCGAACTCTTCGTTTTCTGCGTAGTTAAACCAGTTAAAACGACGAACTCTATATGGACAGTTGTTTGCACAATATCTTGTACCAACACATCTGTTATAAGCCATTTGGTTTTGACCTTGACGACCGTGAGATGTTGCTGCTACTGGACATACTGTTTCACATGGTGCGTGATTACAGTGCTGACACATCATTGGTTGGAAAGCTACTTGAGGATTCTCTGCAGGGTTTTCTAAAGCATCGAATAAATCTCCTCTGCTTAACTCTAATACCTTCTCAGTATATCTTCTTTCAACTTCTTGATTTGCTAATCCTGGGTTCTGAGCTTTAAACTCTTCTAACGTCATTGTAGCATCTTCCTGCTTATCTACAACAGTAGAAGAATAATAACGATCGATACGTAACCAGTGCATATCTCTACCTACACGAACTTCATCTTTACCAACAACAGGAACGTTATTTTCTGCGTGACATGCTACAACACATGCTCCACATCCTGTACATGAAGTTAAATCGATAGATAAGTTAAAGTGATGTCCGATACTTCTATCATGCTCATCCCATAAGTCAATCTTACTTCCTTCAACTTCTTGGTGATCGTAAGTAACCATATATGGTTTATTCCATGTATGCTTAGGATCTAAGTTTTTATTAGTTACTTCTTTTAAAGAAGCTTCCTTTAAAATATCATGACGTCCAGCAAGTGTACTTTGTACTTGAGTACAAGCAAACTTGTGCCATCCTGATGCTTTTTCTATAGAAACGTTGTATTGTACATTGCTTCCATCTTTATAAAATGGATATGCATTAATACCAACTTGCATTTCAGATTTTAATCCTTGAGTTCTACCGTAACCAACTGCTAAACCAACAGATCCTTTTGCTTGACCTGGTTGAATCATTACCGGAATATTCTTAATCGTTACTCCGTTTACAGTTACGTTTGCGTAGTTACCATCAATAGCTCCATTATCTTTTACAGGGTTAGAGAAACCTAACTCCTTAGCATCTGCCATAGATACTGTTAAGTAGTTATCCCACGCTGCACGTGTTAATGGATCAGGTAATTCTTGTAACCAAGGGTTATTTGCTTGCTTACCATCACCTAATGCTGTTGATGAGTATAAATTTAATTCGAATCCTGAAGCGTTATTAGCTGATCTTACTAAAGCAACACCCGCTGCATTTACATCAACTTCTGCTCTTTCAACATCTTCAGATACTACTTCGTTTTTAAAGAAACCATCATGTAACGCTTGATTCCAAGATGCTCCTCCTAAAACAGTAGTACTCCAAAATTCTTTTAAAGTATCATAATAGTTTACAGAACTACCAGACCACTTTAATAATACATCTTGTAACTGACGTGTATTAAATAATGGTGAAATAGTTGGCTGCATTAAACTATAAGTACCTGCTACTGTCATTACATCTCCCCAACTCTCTAAGTTGTGAGGTGCTGGTAATGTATATTGTGTAGCATTAGCTGTTGTATCATCTTGAGTAGAGATTGCAACAGATAATTTTAAGTTCTTAATTCCGTTAGCTAATTCAGTTGCGTTTGCTAAAGTATATAATGGGTTTGTGTTATAAGTAACTAAACCTTTTACTTTACCTGATTTAATATCTGCAACTAATTCTGCTACTTGAGTATCGTTACCTTGACGCGTTAAGTTAACAGCCTTCGTATCGATAACTTCACTATTTAATGCTTTATTGATTGCTAATGCAATTAACTGCGCATTTTTATCATTTAATCCTGTAACTACAACCCCTTTAGATCCTGCTTTCTTTAAATCAGCAGCTAGCTTCTTTACTTCAGTATCTAATTTTGTTGCTTTAGATGGAAGAGAACCTCCAGTTACAGCATTATATAAATTGATTAAAGCAAAAACTTGTTCAGAAGGTTTCACAACCATTCTTTTATCAGCATTTGCTCCAGTCAATGACATGTTACTTTCTATTTGAACGTGGTAAGACATTTTACCAGATTCAACTTTACGCCCTGCAGCATATGATTTTTCATAACCACCTTGCCAATCTCCTAAGAAATCTGCTCCGATAGATGCAATTACTTCAGCTTTAGAAAAATCGTAATTTGGTAATGCACGTTGACCGTACATTGCTTCAAAAGCATCAGCAGTAGCACTTTCAGAAATTGCATCGTATACTACATGCTTCACATTTGGATAAGCAGTAATAAAATCAGCAATTACTTTTTCAGTAGAAGGACTTGCTAAAGTACCTGTTAATAACACAACAGATTCGTTTGCGTCTTTTAACTGATTTAATTTTGCTACAATTTCTTTATCAGCATCAGCCCAAGAAATTTGAGTTTCACCTTTTCTAGGTTCTTTTAAACGTAAGTCACCATCATATAATGATAAAACAGATGCTTGTGTACGTGCATTTGTTTCTCCTCCTGCCTCTTTGTTAGGCATTACAAGAATTGGACGACCTTCGCGTGTTTTAACTAATACGTTTGCAAAATCAAAACCATCTGCAATTGTAGTTGCGTACCAATCAGCAACACCTACAACGATATCATTTGGTTGCACTACATAAGGAATTGATTTTCTTACTGGACCTTCACAAGCTGCTAAAGAAGCTGCCGCTGTGGTAAACCCAACATATTTCAAGAAATCTCTACGTGAAGTTGATGAAGTTTCTAATGTTTCTTTATCACCTAAAAACTCATCTGTAGGAATATCTTGTACAAACTCATTATTACGTAGCGTTTCAACAACAGAACTATCTTTTAGTTCTTCAACACTTTGCCAGTATTTTTTGTTTGAAGCCATTTATATACGTGTTTTTCTACTTTCTAATTGATTAATAGTGGCATTTACCACACTCTTTTCCACCTAACTGCGCAATTGTTACTTGCTCTACTCCATACTTCTTCGCTAATTCTTTATGAATCTTTGCGTAGTATTCATTTCCTTTTAAGTCAACCTTAGTTTCCTTATGACAGTCGATACACCAACCCATTGTTAATGGCGAGTATTGATATACTTCTTCCATTTCTTCAACTGGTCCGTGACATTTTTGACATTTTAATCCTGCAACAGTAACGTGTTGTGAGTGGTTAAAATACGCAAAGTCAGGTAAATTGTGAACTCTCACCCATTTTACTGGTTTCGTTTCACCTGTGTATTCTAATTTATCTGCATCCCATCCAACAGCATCGTAAATCTTAGCGATTTCCTTATCTAAGTCAGATTTATTTAAAGTATGATCATCCATCACCACTTTAGTATCATCGGCAACTTCTGAAATATTTTTATGACAATTCATACAAACACTTACTGAAGGAATCCCTGAATTTTTACTATGCTTTGCAGCAGAGTGACAGTATTGACAATCTATCTTATTATCTCCTGCGTGAATTTTATGAGAAAAAGCAATTGGCTGAATTGGCTGATACCCTTGATCTACCCCTACTTTAAATAAACTTCCAAACAAGAAGTATGCAGTAACTAATGCTCCGAAAATTACAGTTAACACATGTAAAAATGTGTTTTTCTTAATCCCTTCCCACAATTCTGCAGTTTGCCCCATTAACCCTGGAGTTTTTGGCGCTCCTTTTAACTCACTAATTGTTTTTAATAAACTAGCAATAATTAAAAAGGCTACAATAATTGCCGCTGCTAAAATATACAACAACCACTTTGGCGCATCTCCTTTTTGCGAACCAGCTACAGCAACATCTGCCTCACCAGCTTTCTTAATCTCACCAACAGTTGTATAATAAAGAATATCGTCGATATTCTTATCAGTTAACTGAGGGAAAGCCGTCATGTTTGACTGCTTATACTCATCAAAAATCTCGATTGCATCCTTATCTCCAGAAGCTCTTAATGCCGCATTATCTTTAATCCAAGCTTGCAACCATTCTTTACTTCTTTTCTCTTCAACTCCACCTAAAGCTGGCCCAACAAGTTTTTTATCTAACTTGTGACATGAAGCACATAAAGACTTAAATAATTTTTTACCTTCTTTCTGACGCGCTTCGTCAATCTCTTGCGAAAATGCCGAAAAACTTACGAATAAAACTAAAAGGAAAGCTAAACTCTTTACGAGAGTTTGGGTTAATCTACTGTGATGTTTCACACTTTTCATACTATAAAATATAAGTTTTGTATCTATTTTGGTACAATTTTTTCTATATAGCTGATATAAAAACAGCACATAGAAAGTTGCACAAAAGTACTACTTCTGTCTAAATTGTGAAATGTTAAGAGATTGCTAATTTATAATTTATACTAATTCTAAATAAACAACGTTAGCAATGTATTAAACAGCAAGTCGTTACTTTTGTAAAAAGATTTAAAAAAATGAAAAAACAGAAATTCATCATTACTTTTTTATTACTTCTTATTGGAGGTGTATATTTTGCTAATGGGCAATCTAACTACACTGAAAATAAAGATATTATTTCTTTAATTGAAAAGAAAAGAGAATACAATAAACGCAATGGTACTGGTTATAGAATTCAATTATATAATGGGTTAGAAAAGAGAGCTAGAAGTTTTCGTGGAAGGTTTCACGTAGAGTTCCCAGGTGTATATACAAAACTTTCTTACACTGCTCCTGAATGGAAAATACAAGTTGGGAATTACAAAACAAGATTACAAGCCGATAGAGCATTAAACAAAATAAGAGAAAAATTTAACGGAGCTATTGTTGTTCCTTTATAAAAATCTCTCTTCAAAAAAGACAAAAAAAAGAGTGTTCATAATGAACACTCTTTTTTTTATACTATCAAAAATAACTTTAATTAATAAGCTCTTTCATCATTCCCTTCATAGAAATTAATAAATGCCTGATTAACTACTCGATGACCTCCATCGGTTGGGTAATCTCCGGTAAAGTACCAATCCCCTAAATTATCAGGACATGCTTTGTGCAAACCACTTACTGGTTGAAAAATTACATCAATATCAGCTTTAATCTCTGATGTTTTAAGCATTTGAGCAATTTTAGCAGACACTTCTTTATCTGTGAAAGGCGCATAAATTTCCTTTACGAAGTTTACCACATTCTTATCCTCACTATTCTCTTGTTGCTTACATTTATTATACACTTCATCAACAATATGATATTGATTTGTTTCTTTTAACAATTCTAAAGCCGCTTTAAAAGCAATAAAATCATTGATTTTTGCCATGTCAATTCCATAACAATCTGGGTAACGAATTTGAGGCGCTGAAGAAACTACAACTATTTTCTTAGGATTTAATCGATCTAAGATCTTAATGATACTTTTCTTTAAAGTCGTACCACGAACAATACTATCGTCGATAATTACTAAATTATCTGTTGGTTTTACCACACCATAAGTTACATCGTATACATGGGCTACTAAATCGTCACGACTACTATCGTCAGTAATAAACGTTCTTAGCTTCGCATCTTTAATTGCTATCTTTTCAAAACGTGGTCTTTTTGATAAAATATCTACCACTGTTTCTTTCGACAATTTTCCGTTCCCTGCTAAAATCGCAGCTGTTTTTTGCTGATTCAACACGTCTTCTGCAGCTTCCATCATTCCAAAAAATGATGTTTCTGCAGTATTAGGAATATAAGAAAACACCGAATTTTCTATATCATTATTAATCGACTTCAATACTTCAGGAAATACATATTTCCCTAAATTTTTTCTTTCTTCATAAATTGAAGCATCACTTCCTCTAGAAAAATAAATACGCTCAAAAGAGCATGCTTTTTTAACACGTTGTTCTAAAACTGGCTTCATTGAAGTTTCACCATTCTTCTTTATAATTAATGCGTGACCTCTGTCTATTTCTTTAATAGCATCAATATCAACATTAAATACAGTTTGAATTACTGGACGCTCTGAAGCTACAACAACAACTTCTTCATCTTCATAATAAAACGCTGGACGAATTGCAGAAGGATCTCTTAACACAAAAGCATCTCCATGACCTAGTAATCCTGCCATCGCATAACCACCATCCCAATTTTTTGCCGAACGTTGTAAAATTCTCTGAATATCTAAATGCTCTTCTATAAAAGGCGAAGCATCTTTTTTACTGAATCCAGCTTCTTTCGCTTTGATATATAAGTCAGAAACTTCATCTTCTAAAAAGTGTCCAATCTTTTCCATCACCGTTACTGTATCAGTAAACTCTTTTGGATGCTGCCCTAAATCAATTAAATCGTTTAACAATTGTTTAGAGTTGGTCATATTAAAATTACCTGCAACTATTAAGCTTTGGTGTTTCCAATTACTTTGACGTAAAAATGGATGTACACTTTCTATTGAATTCTTACCAAAAGTACCATAACGAACGTGTCCTAAAAATAGGTTTCCTAAATAAGGCACATTCTCTTCTTGCCATTGAACATCATCAACCTTTTCTGGGTGCTCTTCAAAAACTCCATTAATTCTTTTATTAACTTTTCCGAAAATATCTTGAATTGGCTGTGATTTATTAGATCTAATTCTACTAATATATCTTGTACCTGGTTCAACGTTAAATTTTATGCTTGCTAAACCTGCACCATCTTGACCACGATTGTGCTGTTTTTCCATTAACAAGTACATTTTGTTTACACCATAAAATGCAGTACCATATTTATCTTTATAGTATTGTAATGGCTTTTTTAATCGAACCATTGCAATTCCGCATTCATGTTTAATAGCGTCACTCATTTGAATTATAAATATTTAGTTGTGTTGTGTGTTGTTGTTTTTAATATAAAAAAAATCCGCAGCAAAACGCGCGGATTTTTATTTATGATAACTCTATATCAAATTGTGTTAAATCTTTAAAAGACTGCAAACGTGTTAGCACTTCGTCTTTCGTTAGTTCTTCCATTCGCTGTGTTCCGAATTTCTCAACACAGAAAGAAGCTAAGTTAGAACCGTAGATAATCGCGTTCTTCATATTCTCAAACGATATATCTTCTGTTTTCGCTAAATATCCGCAGAAACCTCCTGCGAAAGTATCTCCTGCTCCTGTTGGATCAAACACTTCTGCTAATGGTAATGCCGGTGCGTAAAACATTTTTCCTTCATTAAATAATAAAGCTCCATGTTCTCCTTTTTTAATTACCACATATTTAGGACCCATTTCATGAATCTTCTTAGCAGCATTAACTAAAGAATACTCTCCAGATAATTGACGCGCTTCTTCATCGTTAATTGTAATTACATCTACTCTTTTTAAAACAGTATGCAAATCAGCTAAAGCAATGTCCATCCAAAAGTTCATAGTATCTAAAACTACTAATTTTGGTCTTTCGTTCATTTGATCTAAAACAGATGCTTGTGTTAACGGGTGTAAATTACCTAACATTACAATACCAGAGTCTTTAAATGCTTCTGGAACTACTGGTTGAAAATGCTCTAATACATTTAATTCAGTTACTAAAGTATCACGAGAGTTCATATCGTTATGATATTTACCACTCCAAAAGAAAGTCTTTCCTTCTTTAATGATCTCTACTCCATCAGTATTAATTCCTTTGTTGTTCATCATATCTAAATATGACTGAGGAAAATCTCCACCAACAACAGAAACTACTCCTGTTTCAACTCCAAATTGAGAAGCTGCTAAACCAACAAAAGTTCCTGAACCTCCTAATATCTTATCTGTTTTACCAAAAGGCGTTTCAATAGCGTCAAATGCTACGGTACCAACTGCTAATAATTTACTCATTTCTTATTTTTTTACTGTAATTTTGCACTTTTAAATAAAGTGGTCGTACGACTGTGCAAAAATAGTTTTAAAAAATGACTATCAAAGAAATACAAGAAGAAATTATTGATGAGTTTTCAATGTTTGAAGACTGGATGGAGCGCTATGAGTATATTATTGATTTAGGAAGATCGTTGCCTTTAATAAATGAAGCTTATAAATTAGATGAAAATTTAATTAAAGGATGTCAATCGAAAGTATGGTTGTATTCTGAATTAAAGAACGACACTATTGAATTTACTGCCGATAGTGATGCTATTTTAACCAAAGGTATTGTGGCGTTATTATTGAGGGTATTTTCAAACCAAACACCACAAGCTATTTTAGAAGCGAATACTAATTTTATTGATGAAATTGGACTGAAAGAACACTTAAGTCCAACTCGTGCTAATGGATTAGTATCAATGGTGAAACAAATAAAAATGTACGCAATTGCTCAACAGAGTAAATTAGCGAATTAAAGAAAGAAGAAATGACAGATAAAGATTTAGAAGATTTAGGAGATAAAATAGTTCGTGTATTAAAAACCATATTCGATCCAGAGATACCTGTAGATATTTACGAGTTAGGTTTAATATATGATGTATTCGTATCAGAAGAAAACGATGCTAAAATATTAATGACTTTAACCTCTCCTAACTGCCCAGTAGCAGAAAGCTTACCGGTAGAGATTGAGGAAAAGGTGAAAACCTTAAAAGAAATTAACAACTGTGAAGTTGAAATTACTTTCGATCCTACTTGGACTCAAGACATGATGAGTGACGAAGCTAAATTAGAATTAGGAATGCTGTAATTTATGGCAGAAGAAATTATAAATAGAGTTGCCAATAGTAAATTAATTACTATCGATCTTGAAGATTTTTATCCTCAAGGGAATCGTGTTGTTTTTGACATTAAAGATTGGCTATATGAAGGATTAATTCTTCGTGAAAAGGATTTTAGGGAGCAGGTAAATAATCATGATTGGTCTCAGTACGAAAACAACTATGTTGCTTTATCATGTTCTTCTGATGCTATTATTCCTTCTTGGGCTTATTTACTACTATCCACTCAATTATCCGAATATGCGAAGAAAGTTGTTGTTGGGAATTTAGAATTGTTAGAAACTGTTATCTATCAAGAAATCATCAATCAAATTGACACTTCAGAATTTACTGATAAACCTGTAATTATTAAAGGATGTGCAGATAAACCAATTCCTCCTTCTGCTTACACTTTATTAATAGAGAAAATTCAACCTGTCGCTAAAACAATTATGTTTGGTGAAGCTTGCTCAACAGTTCCTTTATATAAAAAGACGAAAAAGTGACTTTTTAAAAATAAGTTTGTCTAACTATACCGAGTACGTATATTTGCGCCCTCAAAAAAAACAAAAATAACATTACAATGAAAAAATTATTAGCTATCGCTTTCTTATTTGGAGCTTTAACTGTTAGTGCACAAGAAAAGAAAGAAGAACAACCAAAAGAAGGATGGAAAAGAACAGGAAACATTTCTTTTTTATTCAATCAATCAGCATTTAACAACTGGTTAGCTGGTGGAACAAACAACATTTCTGGTACTTTAGGATTAAACTACGACTTTAACTACATAAAAGGAGACTGGACTTGGGATAATAAATTAATTGCTTCTTATGGTTTAACAAAGTTAAAAGGAGAAGATATTCAAAAAACTGATGATCGTTTAGAGTTAAACTCTTTATTAGGAAAAAAAGCTTCAGGATACTGGTATTACTCGGCATTTTTTAACTTTAAAACTCAAATGTCATCAACTGATGTCGGAGGAGAACAACAATCTCACTTTTTCTCACCTGCATACTTCCAATTCGGACCTGGTATGTTATGGAAAAAGTCTGACAACTTAAAAATTAACATCGCACCAGCAACTTCTAAATTAATTGTTGTTCACGATCATTTTACTAAAGTACCATCTGCCGGAGTTAATGCTTTTAATGCTGCAGGAGGATATTTTGGAGTTGAAGCTAACGAAACTACTCGTTTCGAATTTGGTGCTGCTGTTAACGCATATTACAAATTTGATTTAATGGAAAATGTATCAGTTGAAAATATTTTAAACTTATACAGCAACTATATAGAAGAGGCTCAAAATGTTGATATTGACTATACAGTAAATGTAGTTATGAAAATTAACAAGTACTTATCGGCTAACTTAGCATTACAGGCTATTTATGACGATAATGCTTACGAAGGATTTCAAACAAGAGAAGTATTTGGTTTAGGTGTTAACTACGGTTTCTAAACAAGATAAACACAATATATCAAACAAACCTCAAAGAGAAATCTTTGAGGTTTTGTTTTTTGCTTATTTTAGCTTAAAATTAAAAAAGAATGACCTTATTAATAATTTACGCTACAGTTTCTATTTTTTTCTCTTTTCTATGTTCAATTTTAGAAGCTGTACTACTAAGTGTATCACCTACTTTTATTAATGTTAAAAAGAAAGAAGGAAAAGCATTTGCTACACAGTTAGAGACACTTAAAAAAGATGTTGACAAACCTTTAATTGCAATTCTTACACTAAACACACTTGCCCACACTGTTGGTGCTATTTTAGTGGGGGTGCAAGCCAAAGTTGCCTATGCAGAATTGTACGGAAGCGAAACTAAATCCTTTTTAGGAATTGAATTTACTGAAGATTTAATGGTTGGTGTGGTATCTTCTATTATGACTATTTTAATTTTAGTTGCTTCAGAAATTATTCCAAAAACTATAGGAGCTACTTACTGGAAACAATTGGCTAATTTTACTACTAAGGCTTTGAACATTATGATTTTTCCATTAAAATGGACAGGTATTCTTTGGATATTACAACTAACAACAAAGTTAATCGGTGGAAAAGGTGGACATGGTGAAAGTGTTTTAAGTAGAGAAGATTTTTCTGCAATGACAGATATTGCTGAGCAAGAAGGCGTTTTTCAAGAGAACGAAAGTAACGTAATTAGAAACATGTTGAACTTTAAAGATGTTCAGGCAAAACACATTATGACTCCTCGTACTGTTATTACAACTGCTGATGAAAGTCAAACCATTCAATCTTTTTTCGACGACAATAAATCACTGCGTTTTTCAAGAATTCCTGTTTTTGCAGAGAATCCTGATAACATCACAGGGTATATTTTAAAAGACCAATTACTATTAGCTTTAATTGATAAAAAAGGAGATCAGCCTTTAAAATCGATTAAAAGAAATATTATTATTGCGAATAGAGATTTATCAATCCCTAACTTGTTTGAAAAATTAATTGAACAAAGAGAGCATTTAGCTTTAGTTGTTGATGAATACGGATCGGTAAGCGGATTAGTTACCCAAGAAGATGTTATCGAAACCTTATTGGGCTTCGAAATTATGGATGAAAGCGATAACGTAGCAGATTTACAAAGTTTAGCAAGAAAGAGTTGGGAAAGGCGTGCAAAACGTCTTGGTATTATTGAAGAAGATGATACTGAGTAAACAATTCTAAAGATCAAGTATAAAAAAAGGAGTGAATTTAAATTCACTCCTTTTTTATTATATAAACTACTTTTTAACTTACTCTAGTTATTAATTGTCCAAGATATATAATACAACGAACCAATTAAACCAGATCCAGGTGCAACTACGTACTCTTTACCCGTTAAGTTTGTTCCTCCAATTTTTATTTTAGACTTTAAAGATGGTATTCTATAATTCATCTGAGCGTCTAAAACTGTTCTTGCATCAACTTGGGCATCTAAGAAACTTGATTGCCATAAAAAGTCATTTTGCCATCTTGCATTAATGTTAAATCCAAAATTTTTAAATAAGTTAGGATTACCAAACATAACTTTAAGCTGATGCTCTGGAATATTGAACCCTGGTTGAAAAGATGGGTCACTAGCCTGATCGAAAACTAATTTACTATATGTATAATTAGTTCCGAAATTAAATGTTTTAAACACTTTTGTTGTTAAACCTATTCCAACACCATAAGAATCAATATCAGCAGTTGAATTAGTATTTAAAGTAACATTGGTAACATCTCTATTAGCTAAAGCAGCTGTAGCCAATGCATCAGGTATTCCATTAGAAATAACCCCATAATTAGGAACCACCACATCTTTAAATGCTACGAAATTTTCATATTGATTATAATATCCGCTTAAATCTAATTCTACAATATTAGTTTCCCCAATATTAATAATACTTCTATATCCTAATTCATAAGATTTTACATTCTCAGCTTCAACAGGTTTTACATCAGCTTTATCAAGACTTGCAAGAGCTGTTGGTAAAGCAGGTGCTCCTCCAGCAATTAAAACACCTAAAAACTGATTATATGAATCCTTTGTATAAGACTTATTAAAAGCATCCGAACCAGTTATTGTAGAAGTTGATGGGGCACCTGTACCTGAGTTAGTAACTACAGCATTGAATCTCGTTAAGTTTTCTACTGAAGTACCTAAAATGAAACGGTTAGGCCCTGATCTTAAACCAAAAAATTGTTCTGGGATACTTGGGTTTCTAAATCCTGTTTGATAAGAAGCACGGATTATTTTATTCTTACTTCCTCCAACATCGTAAGTTAATGCAACCCTTGGCGAGTAATTTCCTTCGAAATTTTTTGCTTTATCATAACGTATAGATGCAGTTAACTTAGCTCTTTCATCTAAAAAGCTTTTTTGAATTTGAGAATAAGCTCCGTACATATCGAAGTTTATTGGACTGTCTTTATCTGTAAATAAAGTTCCTTGAGAGTTAATATTGAATTTACGGTATGAACCTCCTATTTGAATTTCAGCCCATGATATTAAATCTCTAAAATTATAATTTGCATCAGCATGATAATAACCTGTTTTATCTTTAATCCCTGCTCCTCCTTCGTTTATAGGTGTTGCGATAATTTCATCTAATGCTTTTCTGTACTCAGGTGTTCCTGGCTTCAATCTATTTCTATCTGCAAAATCACGAGCACTTTTGTCGTTTCCTGGTGTAACTCCTGGAACACCGCCAGCAAATGCAGTAGCATACTCACCAAACCAATTTTCAGAAGGGTTATATCTTTCATTTAAAGCAACCCCTGCAAATCTAAGATCATGAGTTTTATCTCCTGAATCATTACCAACATAATAACCTCTTACGAAAAAGTTTTTACCAATAACCTCTAATTTATGTTGCTCTAAAGAATAACCTTCTTGTGAAAACCTATTTGTTCCTTGGTATGAATTATTACCTTGAGAAAAACGAGAGTTATAAATTAATTCTAATTTATCGTTACCCATTGGTCTATAATGTATCGAACCGTCAAACTTAACATTATACCCATCATAATCATAAATTTGATTTTCAGCATATCCTGTTCTACTAACTCTTCCAATACCTGGTAATGGAAACACAACTTCATCTCCATAGAAATTTACCCCATCATAATCAGAGTGAGAATCTCTATCTCCTTCTTTAACAACACCTCCAACACCAGTCGTATTAGTATCATCATTCGCATGCCATTCTTCAGCTTTAAAAGCGTTAAAATTAACTTTAGCTGCAATATAATCATTAAACTTATAAGCCATTCTAACTCCTACATCGTAAAACGGATTAGTCCCTGCCGCTTCTTGAGTCATTTGACCTGTTTTAAAATAAGCACTTATTCCGTCGTAATTAAAAGGGTTTTTACTTCTCATTAAAAGTATACCGTTAAAGGCATTCGCACCATATAATGCAGAAGAAGCTCCTGGTAATATCTCAACGCTTTTAACGTCTAAATCTGACAATCCTAAAACATTACCCGCAGAGAAATTTAATGCTGGTATTGAAGTTTCAGCACCGTCAAGCAATTGTACAAAACGGGTGTTATCAAAAGTAGCAAAACCTCTTGAGTTAATTGCTTTATAACCATAATTCGACTCTCTAGATTCTATTCCTTTTAAATTAGCTAAACCATCATAAAAAGAAACTGAAGTATTTCTTTTCATATCTGTAATACCAATTCTTTCGATAGTAACTGGAGATTCAATAATACGTTCTGGAGATCTCGATGCAGAAATAACAACTTCATCTAAAGCTGTATTTTCTTTTAAAATTACATTTACCTCTTGATCTTTAGAAGTAATTTCAATTACTTCTGTTTTGTATCCAAAAGCTGAAACTTGAATAGAAAAAGGGAATTTTGCTTTAACAGATATCGTGAAATTTCCATCAATATCTGAAGTTGTTTGTCCTTGTACTGAATTGATTAAGGCACTCGGAAAAGGCTCAAGATATTCATCATATACCTTTCCTGTAATTGTAGTTTGCCCATAAAAAGACATACTACATAAAACAAAAACTGTTAATAGTAGTTTTTTAAACATAGTGTTTATTTTAATTAATTGTATTTATTATTGAGGGATATTTACTCGTCTAAAGCAAACATAATTGGAAATCCGTATTTTACTGAAGTACGACTTCCGTCTTTTTTAGCTGGTGAAAATTGCGGTAATTGCGCAACTACTCTTTTAGCTTCTTGATTAAGTATTTTACCGTTTTTAGGCCCTAAAGTTTTAATGTTTCTAATATCACCATTCTTATCAATGATAAAACGAACCCAAACTTCTCCTTGGATTGATTCTTTTACAGCTTGACTTGGATACCTAAAGTGCTTAGAGATATGCTTTATCATTTCTTCATTGAAACAATCTATACGCTCTCCTTTTTTTGCTTTTTTACAAGCATTAAATGAAGGTATTTTATCAACTGCACTAAACTTTGATGCTTTTCTAACTTCTTCGGCAGACAGCTTATTTTTAATATCTTCTATATTGCTTTTTAAAGATATTGATTGAGTTAATACGGGCTTTTGCTCTGTACTTGCAACTCCTGAAGTACCAATTCCAGAAACTCCAGATACTGCTTTCTTTTTAAAAGCTTCTCTTTTTTTCAGGTATCTTCTATTCGCGGATACCTTAACCGTAATCTGTCTTGATTTTTTGTTTTTCTTACTTTTAGATTCTTTAATAGTACATTTTGTAACACTTATACTATTCACATCTATTTCAGCTTCATCAGGGGTTTCACATACTTCTTGTGAAAAAATGTTAACAGAAAAAATTAATGCTAACATTAATAATAAAAATTTTCTCATAATACTGGGGGGTATTTATCTGTAAATCAGGCTTTATTAAAAATAAAACAAAATAAACTAGCTTACAAAAATATCCTTTTTTATTATAAAAAAATGTTAAAAGAGTTAAAAACAGGAAAATAACTGTTAATATTTATAGCTAATCCAACTTAAAACTCATTGGAAAACTATATTCTACTTCTTTTTTTACACCATCGTGTTTTCCTGGCAAGAAATCTGGCAGTAATGAAACTATTCTTTTTGCTTCTTTCTTTAAGATTTTATGCTCTTTGTTTTCAACTTTAACACGTATATCTTTTACTTTACCATTTACATCAATAATAAAACTCACTTCTAAATCACCTTCAATTTCTTTTTCAAGAGCAATTTCTGGATATATAAAATGTTTTATAATATGTTTTTCCATCTCATAATTAAAACAATCTTCTTTATTTATCGAAGTATCTCTACAAGATAAAAACAATGGAATTTCTTCTATAGTATTAAAAGAGATTACTTCTTCAACTATCTTAAGTTTATTCTTTTCTAATGCATTCTCTTTAGGAGCAACCTGATTAACATTCTTTGTTTTTAATGCATTTGAAACACTAGCAATTCTCGGAATTAAAGATTCTCTCTTTTTTAAATACCTTCGGCTTCTTATCGTTATATTATTAGCACTTATTTCTTTATTATTTATATCTTTTTTTGCTTCAGTTATTTCACATTTGTTTATAGAATTTAAATCTACCAACGTGGTTTCCTTTTCAGTACATTTTTCCTGAGAAAAAATCTGAAAAACAAAAAATTGAATTACAAATAGTAGGATTACTTTTTTCATAACTATATATATTTAAACCAATATATTATGTTAGACGCCAATTGCCATTCAAAATTTCAAGGTCAGTATTATACTATTTTTTAGCTTTTAATGCTAAAAAGCCACCTTAAATTTTAAGACAAGGTTAAGCGCCTAAAAAATGGTTATTGAAAAATTTACTTGTTTATTTTTATCAAAAAGAATATTTGATAATTTACTCGGAATTGAGACTATTTTTTTCATTTTTTCGGGGGTTAAAATGGTTAAAAAATTGATTTTTAAAGCTTAAGAAATATTATGAATTTTCACTTAAGCTAAACTAAAGATAACAAAAAAGAACTTAAATATCAAAATATTTAAGTTCTTTTTATATTATCACCTCATTATTTTTAGGTAAACTTCTTAATATTCTTGGTATAAAAAATCACTGTAAGGAAAGCGCTGTACATGAATTTTTCTCACTTCATCGTACGTCTTTTCTTTAAAGTTATCTAAGTTATCTTTATTTAATGCAGAAATAAAAATACTTTCTTTCTCTAAATCATTCATCCATGTTTTTTCCCAATCTGCTAATGAGTAATGTGCTTTTGTTTTCTCAGTAACCAAATCATCTTCGTCAATCGTTTCATGAGTATAAGCATCTATTTTATTAAAAACCATTACCGTAGGTTTATTTGCGCTGTCTATTTCATCTAATATTTTATTTACTGAAGCAATATGGTCTTCGAAATTTGGATGAGAAATATCAACCACATGCAATAATAAATCTGCCTCACGAACTTCATCTAAAGTAGATTTAAAAGATTCCACCAGCTGAGTTGGTAATTTTCTAATAAACCCAACAGTATCTGTCATTAGAAAAGGAATATTCTTAATCACCACTTTTCTTACTGTTGTATCTAAAGTTGCAAAAAGCTTATTTTCAGCAAAAACATCGCTCTTACTAACTACATTCATTAAAGTAGATTTCCCTACGTTAGTATAACCTACCAAAGCAACACGAACCATTTTTCCACGATTCTTTCGTTGAACAGCCATTTGCTTATCAATAGTAGCAAGCTTTTTCTTTAACAACGTAATTTTATCTCTAATAATACGTCTATCAGTTTCAATCTCTGTTTCACCAGGACCACGCATACCGATACCCCCTTTTTGCTTATCAAGGTGTGTCCATAATCGAGTTAATCGTGGAAGTAAATATTGATATTGAGCTAATTCTACTTGTGCTTTTGCTGAACTTGTTTGAGCTCTACTTGCAAAAATATCTAGAATTAAATTGGTTCTATCTAAAACTTTACAATCTAAAAAGTTCTCAATATTTCTTAATTGAGCAGGAGATAATTCGTCATCGAAAATCGCTGTTCCTATATTGTGAGATTCAATATATGCTTTTACATCTTCTAACTTACCTGTTCCTAAAAAAGTTTTTGGATTTGGTCTTTCTAATTTTTGAGTAAAACGTTTTACAGGCACTCCACCCGCAGTTAAAGTTAAAAACTCTAACTCATCTAAATATTCTTTAGATTGTTTTTCGTTTTGATGCTGCGTTATAATACCTATTAAAACCGCTTTTTCTGATATGGCTTCTCGTGTTTCTATCATAGGCTACAAAAGTACAAATTTATCAACTCAACCAATATCTTTTAATTACTTGTTTAGCAAAAGGCTCTAAACTATAATTTCATGAATTTTATTTTTTAAAATTGGCAACACCTCTTTTTCAAACCAAGGGTTTTTAGTCAACCAAAATCTATTTCTTGGTGATGGGTGTGGTAGCACAAAGTATTTAGGTAAGTATTCGTGAAAATTATCAACTGTTTCGGTTAATGTTCTCTTCGTTTGATTTTTTAAATAATAATTCTGAGCATACATACCAATTAAAATAACCAATTTAACATTCTTCATTTTATCTATTAATTGATGATGCCATTGCGGAGCACATTCTTTTCTTGGTGGCAAATCACCTGATTTACCTTTACCAGGGTAACAGAAGCCCATAGGAACTATTCCGAAGTTATTAGTATTATAAAATTGTTCATCGGTAACGTTCATCCATTTTCTTAGCTGTTTCCCACTAGCATCATCCCAAGGAATTCTTGATTTATGAACCTTTGTTCCTGGCGCTTGCCCTATAATTACAATTTTAGAAGATTCATTCGCAAAAACAACTGGATTCGGCTCTATGAATTCTTTGCATAAATCACACTTACGAATGTTAATTAATAATTCTTTCATGCTTTAAATTTAAACTTTAAGCATAAAAAAACACTCATTTTATCTTAAAATGAGTGTTTCTTCTTCAATCTTTTTTATTCTAGTGACTTATTGCATAACCAGCTGCTTTACCAAACTCTGCTAATTGTGTAAAAATACTTTTAAAAAAATTTTGAATCCCCTTTAGTAATTGTTTTTTCATAATTATGTTTTATTAATTTCCCCTACTACAAAGATAAAAACTTAACCACTTGTTTTAAAGCGAAATAGATGCAAATGTATAATTGGTATATAATTATGTATGAATAGCAATTTGTTATTTATTTTTAACATGCTACACAATAAAAATCGACTAAAGGAGTTACTTAAAATTTTATAAAGTCGTTAAAAGCTACATAATATGGCTGATCTTTAAATACTGGCAAGTCAACACTTTCTGCATTTGCAATACCTATACCAGCGAACCAAACTTTAGCGTTTTGCTTTTTTGCGTGTTCTTTAAATGTTTCCATCCATAAAACATCATATTCCTCAGGAGATTGAATGTTGTTTGTAGTTTTTACTAATACAAAAATAGTAGGTTCCCCTTTTTTGAATAACACAAACTGAGGATGTTTTTTAAGTTCGCTATTAATAGCTACAAACTCATAACCCATCTGTTCTAAGTTTTTACCCACAATATTCATCCCTAAATTATGTAGTTCTTGCTCAGTAAGTGCTTGCATTATTTCTTTTTATTACGTCTGTTGTAATTTTTATCGCCACGAGTTTTTGGCTTCTTATACTTCTTCGCAATTTCTCTACGGTAAGAACCTCCTAAATTCACCTTACTATTCTTTTCACTCTTTTCGTGAAACGCAGGACCCGGAACATATTCTTGTGAAGTTCTATTTTTAGAAATTTCTCGCTCTTCTTTAGGGCGTTCTTCCTCTGTTAATTGTTTTGAAATTTCTACCTGCTCAGGAATTTCTAATTTCGGAATCTCATATTTCATCAATTCCTCAATTCGTTGTTTTGCTTCCTGTTCTTTTTCTGTAGTAAATAAAATTGTTTTCCCTTCATGTTCTGCACGTCCTGTACGACCAATACGATGCATATAATTTTCAGGGAAATGTGGTGTATTAAAGTTGATAACGTGTGTTACTTCCTCTAAATCTAATCCACGTGCAATTACATCGGTAGCAATTAAAACTCGCTTTTCACCTTTATTAAACTGCTCAATAGAACGTAAACGATAATTCTGTGTTTTATTAGAATGTATTACACATGTTTGAGAAGGAAACTCTTCTTTAATGCATTCAAACAATCTATCGGCATTTCTTTTATTTGGCGCAAAAACTAATACTTTGCTATATTCTGATTTATCAAATAGTAACTCGTTTAATAAGTTGACTTTTGTATAAAAATTAGGAACATCATAAGCTACTTGTTGTATATTATCAAGTGGTGTTCCACTAACTGCAATAGCAATCTTTTTTGGTGCAATAAAGAAGTCATCAATCAACGCTTCTACATCTTGAGTCATTGTAGCAGAAAACATGATGTTTTGACGACGAGGAGGTAGCAAATCAAAAATGTTTAATAATTGAAATCTAAATCCTAAATCTAACATTACATCTACTTCATCAATCACTAATTTTTGAATTGATTTTAGTTTTAAAACTCTACTTAAGGCTAAATCGTACAAGCGTCCTGGAGTTGCTACAATAACATCAGCTCCTTCCATTACTGCTTGCTTATGACGGTTTAAATTAACACCTCCATACACGCCAATAGTACGTAAGGTCATGTATTTTGCAAGCTTTTCTATTTCATCTACTACTTGAACTACTAATTCACGCGTTGGAACTAAAACTAGCACTCTAGGGTGTTGTTGTTTTGAGAACTTTAAATCACGAAGTATAGGTAACATATAAGCAAATGTTTTACCTGTACCTGTTTGTGCTATACCCACCATGTCTTTACCCGATCTAATTACGGGAAAAGCTTTCTCTTGAACTGGTGTTGGGTTCTCAAAACCAAGGTCTTCAATTGAGTTACGTAGCGGGTTAGATAAGTCTATATCGTGAAAAGTAGTCATTTATGCAAAATTTGTGCAAAGGTACACTTTCTAATTCACTTATTACTTCTATAAAACCAATTGTAATTCAGTTTTATAGCGTTCAAAATCTCTTAAATTATGATGTGTTCCTTCATCAATTAAAACACTTTTTTTCTTAGTATGATTAATCAATTTTAGTAAATCTCTTGTATCATTTGGCGAAGTAACTTTATCTTCTAATCCATGAAAAATTAATACTGGTGATTGTACTTTTTCAATAAAACTAAACGTTGGAAATTGATACCTTAAAATAGAGTTTAAACCAAATTTAAACTGATGTTTTACAGCATGTGGTAAACTATAAAAAGGTGATTCTAAAATTAATTGCTTCGGGTTGTTTTCTGATGCTACTTTAGTCGCAAAAGTAGTTCCTAAGGAACGTCCATAAACCACAATTTGATTTTCAGAAAATTTTTGTTTTAAAAAATCATAACTCAACAAAGCATCCTCATACATTTTCCCTTCGTTAAACTTTCCTGTACTTTTACCATAACCACGGTAATCTATTACGAAAACGTTGTACTGAAATTGTTTAAAACACTGCACTATTTTACCCCAGCGAGTTAAATTACCTTTATTACCGTGAAAAAACAAAATAGCTCCTTTTGGGTTATTAACCGTAAAATACAATCCGTTTATCGTTTCATTGTCTGAAGTTTTTAGATTGATTTCTTCAAAAGGCTGCTCAAATTTAAATTGATAATCTTTATCAAGTTTTTCTGATAAAAAAATGATTTTTTCTTGAAACATATTAACAGCAAAAAAACTTAAAATTAAAACACCTACAATCCAAACTAGCACTTTTTTAATCATTACTTTTTACGTTTGGTTCTAATAAAATCGATGCTAGTATTCTCTCTATCCACTTCTGTAATCCCCTGTGAATTTAAAATTTCTTTTAAAGCTCTATGGTAACTTTCGTAATTATGTAAGTTCTTATGTCCTCCTCCAATAATTGGGTATAACCTTGTTAATTCTGGCTTCATTTTAGACAAACGAACACTCGATTTAAACCGAATAACTTTATCATCTGTACCATGTATAATTTTAATTGGGCATTTTACGTATTTAATCCATTTATAGGTGGGCATAGAATAACGCATTACCAAACCTAACGGAATAAAAGGCAAATAACGTTTCGCGTTGTTAGACATGCTAAAATACGGGCAAGCTAACACTAACATTTTTGGGTTATTTACAGAAGCTACTTTGGTTGCTAAACCTGTTCCTAAAGAACGTCCATACACAATAATATTTTCTTCTTTTACTCGTTCTTTTATCTTATCATAAACCAATAAAGCATCGTCTTTCATAGTTTGTTGACTCATTTTACCTGTGCTTTTTCCAAAACCTCGATAATCTATCATCAACACATCATAATCGAATAAAGTAAAATCAACTGCAAACTTTCCCCAGCCTTTTATACTCTTAGAGTTTCCTTTTAAATAATAGACTAAGCCTTTTGATTTGCCCTTAGCTTTAAATAACAAGCCATTGATAGTTACTCCTTCCTTTATTTCTAAATTATATTCCTTTACCTCTTGATTTTCATATTGAAACTGGAAGTCTTTAGGTAATTTTTCAGGGTGGAACAAAAACTTTTCCTGAAAAAAATAGAGCACAATACTCACTACAATTATTATAGCAACAAATACAAAAAGATAAAAAGTCCAGCCCATAGTAAGGTTTCAATACACTAATCTACTGATTTTTAAATAATAAAAAAACCGATACGTTTCTGTATCGGTTTTTTATATATAATGTCGATTATCGACCTATCCTCCAAAGTCATCAAATCGGATGTTTTCGTCATCAAGACCAAAATCTTCTCCCATTTTTTGTACTGCTTTGTTCATTAATGGTGGTCCACAGAAATATAATTCTAAATCTTCTGGAGCCTCATGCTTAGATAAATATTGGTCTATTACAACTTGGTGAATAAATCCAACAAAACCATCTCCAGCCTCATCATTAATATCTGCTTTAACCTTCCAGTTATCTTGTTCCATTGGTTCTGATAACGCCAAGTAGAATTTAAAATTTGGAAAATCTTTTTCTAATGCTCTAAAGTAGTGAATGTAGAATAATTCTGCTTTAGAACGACCTCCGTACCAATAGGTAACTTTTCTACCAGTTTTTAAAGTTCTGAATAAGTGATAAATATGTGAACGCATTGGTGCCATACCTGCTCCTCCACCTACATATAACATTTCTGCTTCAGACTCATTGATAAAGAACTCTCCGTAAGGTCCAGAGATAGTTACTTTATCTCCTGGTTTTTGGTTGAAAATATAAGAAGAAGCTACTCCTGGATTTACATCCATCCATCCGCCTTTAGCACGATCGAAAGGAGGTGTAGCCACACGAACATTTAACATGATTTCTCTTCCTTCTGCAGGGTAAGAAGCCATAGAATATGCACGTTCTACTATTTCAGTATTTTTCATTACTAATGGTCTAAGGTTAAACTTATCCCAATCAGCCTCAAATTTATCTGGTTCACCTGGATGATCTTGTGGGTGTGCTGAAATATCCATATCTGAATATTTAATCTCACACTCAGGAATTTCAATTTGAATATATCCTCCAGCTTTGTAATCCATATCTTCTGGAATCTCAACTACAAACTCTTTAATAAAAGTTGCTACGTTATAGTTACGTACTACAGTTGCTTCCCATTTCTTAATTCCAAAAATTTCTTCTGGGATAGAAATGTCCATGTCTTGTTTTACTTTAACCTGACATGCTAAACGGATACCGTGTTGTAATTCTTTACGTGTAAAGTGTGGTGTTTCTGTTGGTAAAGCTTCACCTCCACCAGAATTAACGTGACACTCACATTGTACACAAGATCCACCACCACCACATGCTGATGGTAAGAAAATCTTCTCGTTTCCTAAAGTTGTTAACAATGTAGCTCCAGAAGCTACTTCAATTGTTTTATCACCGTTAATCGTAATCTTTACAGGTCCCGATGGTGCTAATTTTTGTTTTACAAATAATAACAATCCTACTAAAACTAATACAATTGCTAAGAATGCTACTACAGTTACAGCTACTGTACCTCCAGTACTTACTTCTAAAAACATCATTATTCTGTAATTTTTTTAGTGTTATCTGCTATTTTTTCAGCATCCTCTTTTACCTCTTCCTTCTTTTCTTCTATCTTGATTTCTGCTTTAGGAGCTTCTTCTTTCTTCGCTTCATCATCACCTCCTGTTAACATACCTCCAAAACTCATAAATCCGATCGCCATTAGACCAGTAATAATAAAAGTAATTCCTAATCCTCTTAATGCTGGTGGCACTGATGAATATCTGATTTTTTCACGAATCGCAGCAATAGCTAAAATTGCTAAAAACCATCCGATACCAGAACCAATACCATAAGTTAATGATAATCCTAATGTTGGAATTTCACGAGATTGCATAAATAAAGACCCTCCTAAAATTGCACAGTTTACTGCAATTAACGGTAAGAAAATACCTAAAGAGTTATATAATGCTGGTGCAAATTTCTCAACAATAATTTCTACCAATTGTACCATGGTTGCAATTGTTGCAATAAACATGATAAATGATAAGAAACTTAAATCGTAATCTGCATATTCAGCTCCTAACCAAGATAATGCTCCTGGTTGTAATAAATATTGATCTAATAACCAGTTAATAGGTACTGTTACAGCTAATACAAAGATAACTGCAGCTCCTAAACCTACGGCTGTTGATACTTTTTTAGATACCGCTAAGTAAGAACACATTCCTAAGAACGTAGCAAATACCATGTTATCTATAAATATCGACTTGAAAAATAATTCTAAATGTTCCATTTTTCTATATTTTTAATGAACCCTAACTAGGTTAGTCTTCAATTAATGCTTTGTTTCTACTACGTTGTACCCAAATAATAATACCTACAACAATTAATGCCATTGGCGATAATAACATGAATCCGTTATTCTCATATCCTAAAGCATATAATCCTGTTTTCTCAATTGGGTCTCCTAATACTTTAAATCCTAATAAAGTACCAGAACCTAACAATTCTCTAAAGAAACCTACTGCAATTAAAATAACAGCGTATCCTAAAGCATTTCCTATTCCATCTAAGAACGATCTCCATGGTCCGTTACCTAAAGCAAATGCTTCAAAACGTCCCATAATAATACAGTTGGTAATAATTAAACCTACGAATACCGAAAGTGTTTTACTTAACTCATAAGCAAATGCCTTTAATACTTGATCAACAATAATTACTAAAGCAGCAACTACGATTAACTGTACAATAATTCTGATTTTTGATGGAATGATATTTCTTAATAAAGAAATCACCACGTTTCCTATTCCTAATACAAACAATACCGATACAGACATTACAATAGATGCTTGTAACTCTGCAGTAATTGCTAATGCAGAACAAATACCTAATACCTGAATAGTAATTGGGTTGTTATCTGCTAATGGGTCCGTAATTAACGCTGCGTCTTTTTTTGATAAAAGTCCCATAATTATTTCAATGTTTTAAAGTAAGGTACGTATAAACCTAATTCAGATTTAATCATTGCTGCAACACCGTCTCCAGTAATTGTTGCTCCTGCAATTGCATCTACCTCGTTATCATTTTTATCTTCGTTCTTCGGGTCGTTATTTGATTTAGAAACCGTGATTCCTTTAAAAGAACCATTATTCATTAAATTTTCTCCGATGAAATCATCCATAAAATAACGTTGCTTAATGTTAGCTCCTAATCCTGGTGTTTCTCCTTTATGATCGAAGAAAGCTCCTTGAACTACCATGTTTTTATCCATTGCAACGTATCCCCATATAGCATCCCAAAGACCTTTACCTCTAATTGGTGCGATGTAAAACGTTTTACCGTCTTTTTCACCTACAAATAATGGTAACTTTCTTACGTTTCCTGCTTTTGCAGCTGTTTGTTGTTTTTTAACATCAATTAAATAAGCATTTGCATCTTCAGAAACATTAGTCCTTTCGATTACTAATTGCTTTTTAATGTATTTTGAAAATTCGTCAGCTACTTTATCTTTTGATACAAAGATTGCGCTGCTTTCATCATTATCATTTACTCCCATAGCATACAAAATGTTTTGTTGCTTTTCGATACGCTTATTAGCATCGATCATTGGGCGAAGCGATGAAGCTGTAAAAGCCAACAAAGCTCCTACTACTAATACCATACCTATGGCAAAAAGTAGCGTATATCCATTACTATCTGTTCTCTTACTCATAATTTTAGGCAGTTTTAACTTTAGCACGTTTTAATCTTCTCTTTACATTTCCTTGAACCACATAATGGTCGATTGTTGGAGCAAAAACGTTCATTAATAAAATAGCTAACATTACTCCTTCTGGATATGCAGGGTTGAATACACGAATCATAATCGAGATAAATCCGATTAAGAAACCATAAATCCATTTTCCTTTATTTGTTTGTGAAGCAGATACAGGGTCAGTAGCCATATATACAGCACCAAATGCAAATCCTCCAACTAATAAATGTTTCCAAAAATCTAAGCTCATTAATCCGTAAAACTTGCTTGTTTCACCAATCCAACCTAAATCAACTACTTGATTAAAGATGAATCCCATTACTAAGGCTCCGATTACTGCAGATAACATAATTCTCCAGCTTCCAATCTTTGTAAAGATTAAGAATAAACCTCCTAATAAAATTAATAAAGTTGAAGTTTCTCCAATAGAACCTGGAATAAATCCGAAGAACATATCAGAAACTGAAAAGTTAGGAGCAGCATTCTGTGCTAAACTTCCTAAAACAGTTTCTCCTGAGATTGCATCAGCAGAACCTGCTAATTCTCTTGCTCCTTCTACCCATACTTTATCTCCAGACATCCAAGTTGGATATGCGAAGAATAAAAATGCACGAATTGTTAAAGCTGGATTTAAGATGTTCATTCCTGTTCCTCCAAATACTTCTTTACCAATTACAACTCCAAATGCAACTGCAACAGCTAACATCCATAAAGGTAAATCGATTGGCACGATTAACGGAACTAACATTCCTGTTACTAAGTATCCTTCTTCAATCTCATGCCCTTTAATAATACAGAACACAAATTCGATAGCTAAACCAACTACGTAAGAAACAATTACTAATGGTAAAATTTTTGCTGCTCCGACTAATAAGTTGTCTAAGTTCCAAAAATCTCCACTAAAGAAAGACATTCCTTCAGTAAATCCGTTAATAGCTGCATAGTGTTGGTACCCTGCATTAAACATACCGAATAATAAACATGGTACTAAAGCCATGATTACAATATTCATTGTACGTTTTAAATCATCTGCTGCCTTTATATGAGTTCCTCCGTGAGTTGTCTCATTTGGCAAGTATAAAAAAGTATGGAAACCATTAAATAGCGGTGCCATTTTAGTTCCTTTATACTTTTCTTTTAAATTATGTAAGTTTTGTTTTAAGCCCATATCTTATCCTAATTCTTCTCTCATTAAATCTAATCCTTCACGAATTATCTTCTGGTGAGGTTGTTTAGACACACAAATAAATTCTGTTAACGCAAAATCTTCTGGTGCAATTTCGTAAGCTCCTAACCCTTCCATTTCGTCAAGGTCTTTATACATACAAGCTTTTAATAATTGCATCGGATAGATATCTAACGGAAATACTTCTTCATACGCTCCTGTAACCACAAATGCTCTGTGTTCACCGTTTGTATTCGTATTTAAGTCATACTTTTTCTTAGGATTTAACCAAGAGAATGTTAAAGCTCTAGAAGTAGAAACTTTATCAAAAACTGGCTTATTCCATCCAAAAAACTCGTAATCATCACCTTCAGGAATCGCAGTAACTTGGTTATCATAGTATCCTAAGAAACCATTTTCTCCAACCTGCTCTCCACTTAACACATTTCCGCTAATTACACGTTCGTTATCAGTTTCTAAATTACCTTTAGTAATATCACTCATTTGTGCTCCTGCTACAGCAGTAACATACTGAGGTTTACTAAATTTAGAACCTGTTAACGCAACTGTACGTTTTGCATTAAACTTTCCTGTTAATAATAACTCACCTATTACCACTAAATCTTGAGGAGTAACTACCCATACAACTTCACCTTTATTAATCGGATCGATTTGTGCAATTTGAGTACTTACATTTCCTACAGGATGTGGTCCAGATACTTTATGTAACTCAACACCTTTCATCTCTTTAAAAGGAGATAATGTTGAATTTTTAGCAACTGAAACATGTACTTTTCCTTCCGTTAACTTTGTTAACGCAGTTAAAGCAGCCTGTAATTCAGCTTCTTTACCTTTTAAGGTATAATCGTAATCTGCTGCTAATGGAGCACTAGCGTAGGCTGATACAAAAATAGCTTTTGGTGCTTGATTAGGGTTTGCAACCACGTCGTAAGGACGCTGCTTTACAAATGGCCAACAACCTGAAGCAAATAAGTGATTTTTCACTTCTTCGCTAGACATTGCATCAACATCTTTTTTACCAAAATCTTTGTATTCCTGCTGTGCTGTAGCAGTGATTTTAATTTCTAATACTTTTCTTCTTGCTCCACGAACGATTTCTGTAACTTTTCCGCTAACTGGACTTGGAAATAAAATACGTTCATCACTCTTTGCATGAAAAAGTGCTTCACCTGCTTTTACTTCTGTACCCTCTTTAGCTAAAATTTTAGGAATAACGCCGTGAAAATCGCTTGGCTTAATAGCGAACATACTACCCAATGGAAGTTCGGTAGTAATTTGTTCTGCCTCACCAACTAGCTTGATATCCAAGCCTTTCTTAATACGGATGTCTTTTGACATAGGAACTGATTAATTTGATTTTCTTAAAAAACATGCAAATTTACTGATTTTGAAAATTTTGGGTAAGTTTTTAGTTTTTTATCTTTTCGATAGCTCTTTATTTATATTTATTCTAAATAAATTATTTTTCTTTGGCTTACAATTTGATACATTTGTTACCATGATAAAAAAACTTACTCTTTTACTGTTTGTATTTACTAGCGTATTAAATGCTCAGAACATTAAAACCATTCAATTAAGGCCTAAACATAGCACTAATCAATATGCTGCTATGGTAAAGCTAGGTCAGGTTTTAGAACTTTCTTTTGATGATTTAGATGCCGACAATAAAGAATATAAATATAAAGTTGAACACATGACACATGATTGGAAGCCAAGCAGCCTAACTTCCAATCAATACATCGATGGTTTTGATGAAAACGAAATCTTTAACATTAGCAACTCATTTAACACTCTACAACCTTATACTCATTATTCGGTTGATATTCCTAATCAAAATACAATCATTACCAAGAGTGGTAATTACTTAATTTCTGTTTTAGATGAAGATTACGAAGTAGTTTTTTCGAGACGCTGCGTATTTTATGAAGACATAACTACTGTGGGGATTGCGATTTTTAGAAGTAGAGACACAAAATCTAACAATCAAAAACAAACAGTTCAATTTGTAGTAAATCATCCAACGTTAGCAATCAACAATCCTACTCAAGAAATAAATGTATCAGTAATTCAAAATTATAATTGGAATAATGCTATAAACGATATTCAACCAGTTTTTATTAAACCTCAACAGTTAGTTTACAATCACACTTTTAAAACTAATTTTTGGGGAGGTAATGAATTTTTAAATTTTGACAGCAAACACATTCGCAACACCAGCTTAAATATTGCTAAAACAGAACGAAAAGACATTTACAATAGTTACTTATACACTAACGAGCCGAAAGCTAACAAAACTTACACCTATAATCCAGATATTAACGGTCAATTTGTTGTTAGAACACTAGAAGCTGATGATGCAAATACTGAAGCAGATTATTCTCTCGTTCACTTTTCCTTAGACGCTTTTGAACCTTACGAAAACAAAGAAGTATATGTTTACGGAGCCTTCAATAACTTTCAATTAACTGATGAAAACAAAATGAAATACAATTCAGTTGACAGGATTTATCAAGCAGCAATACTTTTTAAACAAGGGTTTTACAATTACAGTTATGCAACTTTAAACAAGGATAACAAAGTTAACCTACGCGAAATTGATGGCTCCTTTTTTCAGACTGAAAATGAATACACTGTAATTGTATACTACAAGCCATTTGGAGAAATTTACGATAGAGTTATTGGAGTTGGAAATGGCTACTTTAATCAAAACAGATAGTTAATCATTGTAACTATTGATTAAAACTCGAAAAAAAACTATATTTATGCTATGTTTCAACAGATAACAAAAGGCATAAAAATATCGGTAAAAACCACTTTCAACGGCAAAGTGTATCGAGGTTATCAAGAATATTATACTTTTAGTTATTACATTTCAATAGAAAATAATTCTAAAAATACAGTCCAGCTTTTAGAACGCTATTGGACTATTTTCGATGCTCTCAACAATATTGAATATGCAGAAGGAGAAGGAGTTGTAGGAGAAACACCAATTTTAAAGCCCAATGAGGAATACAATTATAGATCAAATTGTTTTTTACTATCAAATACTGGTGCTATGATGGGACATTATAAAATGATTAACTTTGAAACTTCAGAAGAGTTTTTGGTAACCATACCAACTTTTCAACTAACCACAACGCCTACCTTAAACTAATGGCAAAGAAAAATAAAGCTATAGTAGTTAAAGACACAAACTGTCTAAACTGCGGATATCCTTTTAATCAACAAGAAAATTTCTGCCCTGAGTGTGGGCAAAAAAACAAAGGAAAAAAAATCACTTTAAAAAGCTTTATAAGTGAAGTTTTTGCTGGCTTTATTTCTTGGGATGCTAAATTCTGGAAGACACTTATTCCTTTATTAATTGATCCTGGAAAAGTTTCCAAAGATTATATTGAAGGTAAACGAAATAGATATGTTAACCCTTTTAGATTTTACATAACCACCTCAATCGTTTTCTTTTTAATATTGGGAGCCACCGAAAGCTATGATAAGTTTAATGATTTACGAAAAGGAACTAATAAATCTAGCATTGCATTTAATCAAAATAACAATCAAGAAGTAGATTTAGATTCAATTCAAAAAGTCGTTATAAACGAAATTGAAAAAGCCAAAATTAAAGACTCTTTAGGTATCGACATACCTTTAGATTCAACTACACTAAAAAAAATAAAAGAAAAAGAAAATAACTTTCATTTTTCATTAGGGGGTGAAAAAATCGACATGATGAAATATGTTAGATTTCACAAGAAATATCCAGAAATTGCTATTGATGCTGCTTTAGACAGCCTACAACTAGAAAAAAACTTTAAAAATAGATTTTGGTACAGCCGGTTAAAAGTGTTTAATGGCGTAGTATCTAATAATAGCGAAACAGGTTATAAATTTTTAAAACAGATATTGTCATATGCATCTATCGCATTATTTATCCTACTCCCGTTATTTACACTGTTCTTAAAAATAATTTACGCTCGTAGAAAATACACATATGTAGAGCATTTAGTTTTTGTTTTTCATGTTCAAACAGTATTCTTCTTACTTTTTTCTATTTTTTATATTATTGGATATATTAAAGATGCTATATACCTAATACCTATATTTTTATTGTTATTTATAATTTACTTATTTCTAGCAATGAAGAAATTTTATAACCAAGGCTATTTAAAAACATTTATTAAATATATAATGGCAAATACAGTATTTTTCTTTCTAGCTACAATAGGTGCTTTAATTGTTTCTTTTATTGCTTTTGCGCTGTATTAATTCTGTTCATTTATAAAATCCACATATTTAATAGAAACATCATTCGCATTTTTATAAACCGAAGTAACACTAACTGTTTCAACTCGAGTACGTTTCATTTTTAACGATATCTCTGAATCCCCTTTTGTTTCATCTTGATGAAAAGCAAGAATATCTTCTTGTGTAAAATCCTTATACTCTTCTAACCAATCAGCAAACCAAACACGACGCAATTGTTTCATTTCCTCATCATATAAGGTTGATGACGACCATATTTTTGGTTCATTTTCTAACACTTCAAAATGTTTTTGTTCTCCGTCCCAAACTAATTCATAAGCTTTTAGATTTTGCTTCCAATCAACTAAAACAATTGTAAAAGGTTCTATTCCATCAAAATCAAAATGATTAATAATCTCAACAGGATTATCAACCTTTAATAATTGCTTTACAATTACTCCTCTACTCATTCGATAATTTTCTACACGTTTATGCTTTGTAAAACCTCCATTTAACAAACAAATCAATCTCTTTTTTTCAGACAAACCAATCCAAGTACCTCCAGCTAATTCATCTTTAGGATAGGTAAGCTTCACCCCTTCCTCATCATACTCTTTTGGCGGAATTGTTTTTCTATTCGGATCTTCATCTCTATTAGAGGTTAATATAAAATCATTATTTCCTAAAGGTAAATAAGTTACCGTGCACATATTGTATCTTTTTTGGTAAGTTAAGACGTAAAAACAGCTTAGTTATTACTAAAAATAAGTGTTAACTTTGCGCCTCAAATCAATCTAAGATTGTTTGGCTAAAGTATCACACATTAATCTTTGCAAATTAATAGTATTAGATTGTGTTTTTTACTTTTTAATTGAAAAAAATAATTTTTAAATAAACAACATAACAAAATGGCAAGAGGATTTTTTAATGTTCCTAAAGCAGTAAACGAACCTGTGAAAGGATACGCTCCTGGCTCTCCTGAAAGAGAAGAATTATTAGCTACTTATAAATCAATGTTTAATAGTAATATTGATGTACCTATGCATATTAACGGTGAAGAGGTTAGAACTGGAAATACCAGAAACATTACTCCTCCTCACGACCACAAACATGTTGTTGGACAATATCATACAGCAGACAAATCTCACGTAGAAACTGCAATTTCTACTGCTTTAGCGGCAAGAGAAGCATGGTCTTCGGTTTCTTGGATGGAAAGAGCTTCTATCTTTTTAAAAGCTGCTGAATTATTAGCAGGTCCTTACCGTGCTAAAATGAATGCTGCAACAATGATTGCACAATCTAAAAACGTACACCAAGCAGAAATTGATGCGGCTTGTGAAATGATTGATTTCTTCCGTTTTAACGTAGAGTACATGACAGATATTTTTAAAGATCAGCCAGCATCTGCTCCTGGAATTTGGAACAGAGTTGAGTACAGACCTTTAGAAGGTTTTGTATATGCAATTACGCCGTTTAACTTTACATCTATTGCAGCTAATTTACCAGCAGCAGCAGCTTTAATGGGGAACGTTGTTGTTTGGAAACCATCTGATCATCAAGCATATTCTGCACAAGTAATTGTAGATTTATTTAAAGAAGCTGGTTTACCTGACGGTGTAATTAACGTTGTTTATGGTGACCCAGTTATGATTACTGATACTGTATTGGCTTCTCCAGATTTCTCTGGATTACACTTTACAGGTTCTACACATGTTTTCAAACATTTATGGAAACAAATAGGTACTAACATCGAAACCTATAAAACATACCCTAGAATTGTAGGTGAAACTGGTGGTAAAGATTTTATCTGGGCACACAACTCAGCAAATCCTTTACAAGTTGCTACTGCAATTACAAGAGGTGCTTTTGAGTATCAAGGGCAAAAATGTTCTGCGGCTTCTCGTGCTTACATCCCTGCTTCTATTTGGGCAGATGTTAAAAAACATTTAGAAGCTCAAACTTCTGAATTAAAAATGGGATCTCCAGAAGATCCTTCTAACTTTGTAAATGCTGTAATTCACGAAGGTTCTTTCGATAAAATTGCAAAGTATATTGATGCAGCTAAAGATGATGCAGATGCTGATGTAATTATTGGAGGAGGTCATGATAAATCTAAAGGATATTTTATTGAGCCTACAGTAATTATAGCGAAGTCTCCGACATTTGCGACAATGACAGCTGAATTATTCGGACCTGTAATGACAATTTACATTTACGAAGATGCTGAATGGGAAGCTTCATTAAAATTAGTAGATGAGTCTACAGAATACGCTTTAACTGGTGCTATCTTTTCAACAGATAGATATATTGTTGAACAAGCTTCTAAAGCATTAGAAAATGCTGCTGGAAACTTCTATATTAACGATAAACCAACAGGTGCTGTTGTAGGGCAACAGCCATTTGGAGGAGCAAGAGCTTCTGGAACAAATGACAAAGCAGGTTCTGCACAAAACTTATTACGTTGGACTTCTGTTCGTCTAATTAAAGAAACATTTGTAACTCCACAAGATTACAAATATCCTTTCTTAGGATAAACTCTTAAACAAAAAGTAGCACAAGATGAGCTACTTTTTGTTTTTAGTGCAATTTTCTTATTACTATATTCAAAAATAAATCCTATGAAAAAGAAATTTAGCTTTATTTTTTTGACTCTGATATTTATAACCCTTAACACAATAACTGCCCAGGTTAAATTTAAAATAAATGTCAATAAAAATAAAATCGATATTAAAGAATCTTTAAAAGTAGATTTTATAATAAATAAAAAAGAAAACAACTTTCAAGCCCCAGGCTTTAAGAAATTCACTATAGTCAGAGGACCTTTTCAATCTGAAAGTCAATCATGGATAAATGGGAAAAATACATATTCTAAGACTTACACCTACATTTTAACAGCTAAAAAAGAAGGTAAATTAATTATTCCTTCGGCTACTTGTAACATAGATAGCAAACTCTATAAAACTACACCTACATCAATAGAAGTAGTAACAAATAAATCTCAGGTTAAAAAAAATTCTAAAGTACTTTATACAAAATTTGGCTCACCAATAAATAGAGAAAAATTCTTTATTTCTTGTAAAGATCAAATCAATAAAGGAATAAATAATACAGACAAAAAAAAGATAGACATTCCAGCTTTTTGCTCATGTATAACTGACAATTTAGTTAAAAAATTAGTTGCGAATGATATTCAAGACGCTATTGAAAACGAAAAAATATTAGGTTTACTTTTTAAAAATCAAAACGACCCTGAGCTAAAAACATGTTTTGAAAAAAGTACAATAAACAGTTTCAAATTAACAGATTTCAATAATCTAATTATAAATAAGTCAATGTATATTGGGTGCTTAAATCAAATGACTTCAAAACAACAAAAAAATGGACAAATGTCTTTGAATAACGCAAAAAAATATTGTTCATGTTTTGCTGCAGGTTTTGTCTCAAAAGGATATACTTATCTAGATGTAAAAAAAATTACTAGCCAAAATGACGAATTCTTTAATGAAGCTTTAATCCCTTGTCTAAATAAAGTAGTTAAAAAGGTCGCCTACCAACCAAACGACATTATAGGAAACTCCTTTTTATCAAAAGTTCCTTTAATCGAACAAAATCATTATGGGTATAAGGTTAAAATGTCTATTGGAAGTATATTCAAATATTATGTATTTGATACTGGAGCAAGTGATGTGATGATTAATAAAGACTTAGAAAAATATTTACTATCAAAAGATATTATAAAACAAGAAGATTATTTAGGTACAAAATCTATCATCCTAGGAAACGATAAAAACATTAATGCTAGAATTGTGAGACTAAATAATATAAAAATAGGAGACTATGTAGTAAACAACGTGGAAGCGGCAATAATAGATAGTAAAAAGTTATTTTTTGGGAGGAGCTTATTAAATAAATTCAAGAAATGGCAATTTGATAGTCAAGATAAAATTCTAACTCTTTATAAATAATAAAATTTAAGGCTTTTAAAAGTATAATTCTTAATAACAACTTAAGACTATAAATACCCTTTCTTAGGATAAGATTATAATTTTAAATTACATAAAAAGCAACCTCGTTTGAGGTTGCTTTTTTGATTTGTTTTCTTACTTCACAATTAAAACAACAATGAAATTGTAATAACAGCTATTCATTTGAAGCAAGCATTTTCTTTACTTCATTACGTACCAAAGCGTAACCAATGCTATTAAAATTATAATCAGCAATTTCATTAAACATATCCATTGCTACGTCATTATTCCCTGCCATTTTATTTGCTTTAGCCATCCAATACCTATCATACACATTGTCAGGATTTAATTTAGCTGCATATTCAAGTGCTTTATCATAATTTTCTTGTTTGTAATTAACAAACGCCAACACCCTGTGATAAGGTCTTAATTTGTTTGGATCATTTATCGTTGCCAAAGTGCTTTTTATTATTTCTGCTTTCGCTAGTGCTTCCTCATAATTTTCAGCTGCAGCCGAAGCTATAGCATCCCAATAAAGCGCATTAACTTTTTGATTTGTAATTGCTCCTTTCGAACCTATATCTTTACCAAATTGATTAAAAAGTGGCTTCATCATTTCTACAACTTCTTTTAAATGCTCTACATCTCCATGATGCATAGCAATCATTGCGCAATTAAAAGCACAGTTCATTTTTGTTCCTGTCTTATTACTTTCTGGAATATCCATTTGACTTACAGCTTGAGCAGCGTTCTCTAAGAAAGCCAGTGCTTTTTTAGGATCTTCCTCATACAAGTAGGTAAATGCCTCAAAATTGTATGAGTTTAGACCAAATTCACTTACAGCCCGAGCATCTTGGAAATTTTTTCGTGCAGCATCAAAATTCCCTAAAAAACTATTGGCATGCCCAGCTTTAGAAAATGCAACCGCATCTGTAGGATCTAGCTCAGCAGCCTTAATATAACTTTTCAATGCTTTTTCAAGGTCGTTTTGAGCACGGTAGCAATCTCCTAAATTAATTTGTGCACGAGAGCTTTGTGGCACTTTCTCTACCACTCTTTCCATATACTTTTCCGCTTCCTTAAAGTCTTTAGGCGAAGTAAATAAATATGAAGCTCCAAGATTTGAAATTGCTGGTAAAAAATCTGAATTTAACCCTATTGCTTTTTTCCAATTTTCACGAGACTTTTCAACCTTATCTAAAGAAGCGTATGAGTTTGCCAAATAATCATAAGCTCGAGCTGATGAAGGATACTTTTCTACTAACTTTTTACTTAACTCCAATTCTTTTACATCATCATTCTCCATATTAGCCATAAGTAAATCCATAAGCATGGCCTCACCTTCATTAGCTGTACTTCTTAAGGCTAAAAATTTATCTCGATTTTTAGAAAAATCTTTTGCTGAATTACTACTAAAAGCTCTGTACATTTGAGCACTCACAAAATTAGGATCTAGTGCTAAAGCTTTATCAAAAAAGGGTTTGGCTTTTTGACCATTTCCTTGATCAAAAATATTCAATCCTGTAAGAAATTCTTGCATCGCTTCATTTGAAGTAGATTCAAACGGAATTTCATTTTCAGGGTAAAAGGTCTTTTTAGTTTGAGGGGCTTGACATGCAGTTAAAATAAACATAATTGCCGCCATTAAATAAACAGTTAATTTTTTAATACTATACATAATAACTATGGTTTTAATGATACAAACTAAATTTGTAATTTATTGATTTTTAGGAATATAACCAATATCAATGAGTTTTAAAAAGGAAAACCCCTTATTTAAAACACTAAATATTTAATATTAAAAACACTTAAGAAATAAGTTCTATTCAAGGTTGCTTTTTAGCTTGATTCTTAACCTAAATTCTACTATATTTCACTAACGTTGGATATAAATTATTAAAACGAATTCATATCCTTAAAAAAGTTGGCAGTAATTTAAAACAATAACGTTCATAAAAATAAACAATATATGACTAAGAAGAATTATAGCTTAGTAAAATTAATAGTGCTGGCAAAACTATTTATCGTGACTTTAGTTTTATTCGAGTTTTATGGATGTGCTGAGCAAAATAGAAATGAGAAAAAAGTAATTGATAAACTTCAATCAAAAGACAAGTTTGATACCGTTGAAGAAGCTATTATCAGAGACAAACAATTATTAAATACGAATAGTTTGCCTGAAAACGAAGTCTCAGTTACATTGAGAAATACCGAATACAACAATTACAAACAAGGTGAAAAAATAGGATTACGTAAAGAGTTCTATGAAAACGGACAGATAAAGAGTGAAGGTGTTTTTAAAGCTGAAAAAAAAGAAGGCCTTCATAAAGAATGGCAAAGTAATGGTGTTTTAATTTTAGAGGGATATTATGAAAATGGTATTGCAAACGGAATAATGAAATGGTATCACGACAAAGGGTTTTTGGCTGGTGTAGGGTTAATGAAAAATGGGGAAAGACACGGAATATGGAAAGTATATGCGATTGAAGATGGAAAATTAGCAGCGGAAGTAAAATTTAAAGAAGGTAAGCAACAAGAAGTACTAAAAACATATGATAGTACTGATCAATAAAAAAGAAAAACTACCGCCAACAATGGCTATAGTTAATACGGGTTTTGATGTTTAAATCAAAGTTTAGTGTATACCTATAAAGTCCGCCAAATCTTTTGATTTGGCTTTAGAACAAAAAAGATAAAACAAAATAAAAAGCTTTGGCTAAGTGCTTAATCGGAAATTCAGTAATTTAAATTCCCGTACTAACCATAGCCGAGGCGTTAGCGAAAAAAATAAAAAAGCACTCTTTAAAGAGTGCTTTTTATATTTTAAATTAACTCAATCTTCATGTTTAAATACAACCACTTTGTTGGCACATTGTCTGATTTTCCGTTAACTATTAAATCATAATCAATTCCCCAATCAAATAAATTTACCTGTCCATCTAAAACTAGTGAGCTTGCGACTTGTTCATTTGGTTTTCTAATACCAGTAACAAATAATTTTACTTCTTTTTCCACTCCTTTAATCGACATCTTACCATTAACTTGGTACCAATCTACTCCCATCGTATAGACATTGGTAGATTTAAATGTAATCTTCTCATTATTTTCTCCAATAAACAATCCCGGAGTTTTAATTCTTGGTGTTAATTCTTTAGCTCTACATACGTTAAATGTATTTGGATCTACCTCGAACGAAATTTCCATATTCTCTAACGGATTTCCTGAATCTAACCGTACAGGATAATCAACCTTTAAATCATTAACCACGCCTGCAAATGGTGTACTACAATGTCCGTGAGTAACAAAAAAACTCATTGTTTTATTTACTTCACTTTCTAATGTCGATACTTTGTCAGTTTTCTTATTAATCGATGTTGTTTTCGTATATCCGCTTACAATAATTACTGCTACCAATACAGCTATCAGTAAAACACTCTTTTTTATTTTGTTCATAATAACACATTTTATATTTCTACGAATATAGCTTCCGTCTCCTGTGAAATATGTAAATGAAATGTAAAAAAAGTGTAAAAACATTTCAAAAACTATGAATCGTTTAGAAAAATAAACTTCTGCTTTTTATTTATTTTTACCTTTTAAAAATCACCCTATAAAATACCGTTGATGTCACAAAAAAACGACTTAAAAGAAATTGCAAAACTCTTTTTTAAACTAGGAAGCATTGCTTTTGGTGGTCCTGCTGCTCATATTGCCATGATGGAAGATGAAGTTGTTAGGAAACGTAAATGGATGACTCAAGAGCATTTTTTAGATCTTATTGGTGCTACTAATTTAATTCCAGGACCAAATTCAACAGAAATGACCATGCATTGTGGTCATGAAAGAGCGGGATGGAAAGGATTAATCGTTGCTGGGTTTTGTTTTATTTTACCAGCAGTTGTAATTACCGGAATTTTTGCTTGGTTATATCAAGAATATGGACAATTACCAAAAGTTGAACCTTTTATTTATGGTATAAAACCAGCGGTAATTGCTATTGTTATAATGGCAGGGTATCGCTTAGGTAAAAAAGCTATTAAAAATACTGAATTAGCTATTTTAGGAATTATTGCTCTGGTAGCTTGCTTATTAGGAGTTAATGAAATTATTACCCTATTCGGTTGTGGAGTATTAGGCTTGAGTTTTTATTTTTTCAAACAAAACCGCAGTAATCTAAATAGTTTTTTTCCAATCTTTATTTATCAAGCCAGTGAATCCTTCAACTTAAGCAACATAAAAATATTGCTTACCTTTTTAAAAATAGGGGCAATATTATACGGTAGTGGTTATGTATTATTTGCTTTTTTAGATTCTGAATTAGTAGCCAACGGTTGGTTAACCAGACAAGCGTTAATTGATGCTGTTGCCGTAGGGCAAATAACTCCAGGACCTGTTTTATCTACCGCTACTTTTATTGGCTGGCAGTTAAATGGAATTACGGGAGCTTTAGTTGCAACACTAGGAATTTTTCTTCCATCATTTCTGTTTGTTTTGGTGTTAAATCCGTTAATACCAAAAATGAGAAAATCAAAAAGTATTCGTTCAATTTTGGATGCTGTAAACGTTGCAGCTGTTGCTTTAATTATTGCCGTGTGCATAGAAATGGCAAAAGACACCCTAGTTGATTGGCGAACTATTACCATTGCTGTAATTAGTTTAATTGTTGTTTTCGGTTTTAAAAAATTAAACAGTGCTTTTATTGTTTTAGGAGGATCAGTTCTTGGTTACCTATTAACTTTTATATAGAGATTTAAAAATCAACCAAACTAAAATACATTCTTACTCATATCGTTTCTTTTAGGTTACCTTTGCAAAAAAAGAATCAATGCAGTTTTCAGAATTACCTCTTAGTAAATCTATTTTAAAAGTACTTACAGAAGAAAGATATCACAGACCTACTTTAGTACAAGAAAAGGTTATTCCGTTAGTATTAGAGAACAAAGATGTGATTGTTGCTGCACAAACTGGTACTGGTAAAACTGCTGCTTTTGCTTTGCCGATAATTCAGCAATTAGCAAAAGAACCAGATTCTGAAAAAGGCGAAAAGAAAATAAAAGCTTTAATTGTAAGTCCTACTCGAGAGTTAGCTATACAAATAGAAGAAAACTTTAAAACCTATAGCAAGTATACTAACCTAAGAACTACTGCAGTTTATGGTGGAATGTCTACCAAACCACAAAAAGATGTTTTAACAAAAGGTGTTGATATATTAATTGCTACCCCAGGTCGTTTTATCGATTTACACAAACAAGGAAGCATCGATTTGCATTTACTAAAAACTTTTGTTTTAGATGAAGCAGATTTAATGTTAGACATGGGCTTTATTCAGGATGTAAGAAAAATTGAAGAATTATGTCCTCGCAAAAAGCAGACTTTATTATTTTCTGCTACAATGCCAGAAAAGGTAAACGATTTAGCAAAATCAATGTTGCGAAATCCTGAAAAAGTAAACATCATTCCTACTGAAAAAACTGAGAATAATATTGGTCAGCTTTTATATTATACACCTAAAAAGAATAAAGTAGACTTGTGTTTACATCTACTACGTAATACCATTAATGGACGTATTATTATTTTTAGACGCACCAAGTTCGGTGTTGATAAGCTTGAAAAAACACTTCAAAAAAACGGATACAAAGTAACAAGTGTTCACGGAGATAAAACACAAGTGCTTCGTAACGAAGCTATCGATCTTTTTAAAAACAACAAGGTTAATATTTTAATTGCTACCGATGTTGCTGCTCGTGGAATTGATATTAGCAAAGTAGATGCTGTTATAAATGTTGACCTACCTAATGTCCCAGAAACTTATGTGCATAGAATTGGTAGAACTGGTAGAGCAGGAAAATCTGGAATTGCTTTTTCTTTATGTAGCGCAGATGAAACTTCTTACATAAAAGCCATTCAAGAATACACAAAAAGACCTATAAAGGTTATTGAAGATCATCCTTTTGCTTTGGTAAAGCCTAAAAAGAAAAAACAACCAAATACCATTAGCAAGCATAAAAAAGGAAGAAAATCTGAAGCTTCTAAAAAGAAGAAAAAGCGCTGGTATTAAGCCTTCTATAATCTAAATTAATTATTCAATAACAAAATATTATTGCTAAAAATCATTTCAAACCAAATATTAATCGTAATATTGCAATATAATAATTAATAGATGGGAGTTACCAAATCAGAAATATTTACGCCAGAACAAAATACAATAGCTAAAGTAGCTAAAGTTCTTGGTCATCCAGCTCGTATTGCCATTCTACAACACTTGTTTAAAATTAATACTTGTGTATGTGGTGATTTGGTTGAAATTATTGGATTAGCACAACCTACTATTTCTCAACATTTAAAAGAGTTAAAAAATCTAGAGATCATTAAAGGAAATATTGAAGGAACTAGAGTGTGTTATTGTATTAACCAAGAAAAATGGTCAGAAATTAAATCATTATTAAACAATTTTTTAAACCTTGATAGTAATTCTAATAATTGCTGTTAAAAAAATTTAATCTTAACTATCGTAATATTGCGATTATAAAATATGTATTATGAAATTATCAGAAATTAAAAATCACTTAGCATCGTTAGAAACAATTGCTTTTCAATTACCAAATGGCGAGTTAGTACCAAACCATTTTCATGTAACTGAAGTAGGAAAAATCACAAAAAACTTTATTGATTGTGGTGGAACTGTAAGAAATGAAGAAGTTGTAAACTTTCAATTATGGGAAGCGAATGACTACGATCACAGATTACATCCTGAAAAACTGGTCCATATAATTGAGTTATCAGAAAAAGTATTAAATATTCCTGATTTAAATATTGAAGTAGAATACCAAGGAAGTACAATTGGTAAATACGGATTAGATTTCGACGGAAAAAACTTTTTATTAACCACCAAACAAACAGATTGTTTAGCAAAGTCTGAATGTGGTATTCCTTCTGAGAAACCTAGAGTAAAATTATCCGATTTACAAACTCAAGCTGCTTGCGCTCCGAACTCAGGATGCTGTTAAACCTAAAAGAATGGAAATAACTAAAACAACTGTCTTTTCTCAAATAGAGGAAACTATTGCAAACTTATCTATAAACATTACTGAAGACAGGAAAAAAGTACTACAACCTTTAATAGATTATATTCAGAATGGTGTAAATAATAAAGAACTGATAAGCCTTAACTTTATTTGCACACATAATTCTAGAAGAAGTCATTTATCACAAATATGGGCGCAAACCTTGGCGAATTATCTAAATGTACCAAATATTTATTGTTATTCTGGTGGTACGGAAGCAACGGCAATGAATATAAACGTAGTTGAGACACTCATTTAACAAGGTCTTAAAATTCAAAGCTTATCAGAAACAGCTAATCCCATTTATGCAGTAAAGTTTTCAAAAAACAAGCAACCTATAATTGGTTTTTCAAAAAAGTATGACAATGAATTTAACCCAGAAAATGATTTCTGTGCTATCATGACTTGTTCTCAAGCAGATGAAGGATGTCCTTTTATTGCTGGAGCTAACAAGAGAGTTCCAATTACTTATGAAGACCCAAAAGTATTTGACAACACACCGTTAGAGAAAGAAAAATATACTGAGCGAAGTTTAGAAATAGCTTCTGAAATGCTATACGTTTTTAAATCTATTAAATAGCCTCCGGCTATTTAATAGATTTATATTTGTTTAGTAAGTGTACATACCAAACTACCCTTTATATTTCATTGGTAAATGCACCACTTTTTTAGTTTCGAAGAAGTCTTCTTCATAAAAACTTGGTAAATCATAAATAGTAGCAGAAGTATATTTTGCTAACTCTTCAGATAAGTCACCTCCTTTTAAATACAATATCCCATTTTTTAAATCGTGATTTTGCTTTTTTGCAATTTTACCTTTATTCCAACGAACAAAAGTTTCCATTTGAGCAACCGCTCTACTTACAATAAAGTCGTACGTATCTTTTACTTCTTCAACACGACCATGCGTAGTTTTTACGTTTTCTAACCCTAATCCTTCAGCTACTTCATTTACAACTTTTATCTTCTTACCAATAGAATCAACTAAATGAAATTGTACTTCAGGAAATAAAATTGCCAACGGAATTCCAGGAAAACCTCCTCCTGTACCAACATCCATTACTTTAGCTCCAGATTTAAATTCCATCACTTTAGCAATACCTAAAGAATGTAATACATGTCGTAAGTATAACTCATCTATATCCTTACGAGAAACCACATTAATTTTCAAGTTCCAATCTTTATACAGTTCTTGTAATTTAGAGAACTGTTCAATTTGAGTTTCCGTTAAATTCGGAAAGTATTTAAGTATGATTTCCATAAAATTGTTAGTAAGCTGCAAAAATAGTTAAATGTTAACAAACAATTCCTAACAAAAACTGACGTTTATCATAAAAAGCAACCGTAAAAAGTATATTTTTGCCGTTCAAATAAACAACAAATGAAGACAATTAACTTCTCAAGAATAGACAACGCTAAGTTTTTTAGAACTCTAAACAAGCGCGTTAACACATATTTTAAAGAAAATAACATTAATCGTACTGGTAACTGGAAGCTATATTCTAAAGCCATTATTATGTTTGCTATATTTTTAGTTCCATTCATCTTAATTTTAACTGTTGACATGTCTCAATGGATTAAACTAGCACTTACTGTTTTAATGGGTGTTGGTATGGCTGGAGTTGGAATGAATGTAATGCATGATGCAAACCATGAATCTTTTTCGAAAAGAAAATGGGTAAATAAATTAATGGGAAGTAGCATTTATATTTTAGCTGGTAACGTATACAACTGGAAAGTACAGCATAATGTATTACACCATACATATACCAATATTCAAGAACATGATGAAGATATTGATGCTGGGAGAATTATTCGTTTTTCTAAACACGCACAATGGTTATGGATTCATAAATTTCAAAAATATTATTCGATATTCTTATATGGTTTACTAACTATAAACTGGGCAATTACTACCGATTTTAAACAAATGCATACGTATTTAAAAAGAAAACTATCTTATGGTGAATTCCCAAATCCTGCAACAGAATGGACAAAGTTGGTTATTTCTAAAGTAGCCTACTATGCACTTTGGATTGTTTTACCAATTGCAGTTATGAATATTGCTTGGTGGAAAGTTTTAATCGGATTTTTTGTAATGCACTATACAGCAGGTATCATTTTAAGTGTTGTTTTTCAATTAGCGCATATTGTACCAAAAACAGAAATGCCATTACCAGATAAAGATGGTAACATGAAAAATACTTGGGCAATACACCAATTATACACCACCTCTAATTTCGCACCAAAAAATTGGTTAGTTAACTTTTATACTGGTGGATTAAATCATCAAGTAGAACATCATATTTTCCCACATATTTCTCATGTTCACTACGATAAATTAGCGAAGATTGTTAAAGAAACTGCTAAGGAGTTCAATTTACCTTATCATGAATATCAAACAACTAGAAGAGCTATTATCGAACACTTTAAGCATTTAGCTGAGTTAGGGAAAAAACCTCAACTAGCGTAAACAACAACACACTATACAACACACAAATGTCACAACAATTATCAGACAGAATTAACAGTTTACCTGTTTCACAAACTTTAGCTATGGCAGCTAAAGCAAGAGAATTAAAAGCAGAAGGTAGAGACATTATTAGTTTAAGTTTAGGAGAACCAGATTTTAACACTCCTGATTTTATTAAAGATGCCGCTGTCGAAGCAATTAATCAAGATTATAATTCTTATACTCCTGTTGATGGATATGTAGAATTAAAAGAAGCTATTTGCGAGAAGTTTAAGCGCGATAACAACTTAACGTATGCTCCAAATCAAATTGTTGTTTCAACAGGTGCAAAACAATCAATTGCAAATGTTGCACAGGTTTTATTAAATCCAGGTGATGAAATTTTATTACCTGCTCCATATTGGGTAAGTTATTCTGCTATTGCAACTTTATGTGAAGCTAAATACGTAGAAATTCCTTCATCAATTGATAATGATTTTAAAATCACTCCTGAGCAATTAGAAGCTGCAATTACGCCTAAAACAAAAATGATTTTTTTCAACTCACCGAATAACCCAAGTGGATCTATTTATAGTGAAGAAGAATACAGAGCATTAGCTAAAGTTTTAGAAAAGCATCCTAATATTTATATTTTATCAGACGAAATTTACGAGCACATTAACTACGGTACAAAACCGTTTAGTTTTGCTGCTATCGAAAATATGTACGATCGTACCATTACTGTAAACGGATTAGCAAAAGCATTTGCGATGACAGGTTGGAGAATTGGTTTTATCGGTGCTCCACAATGGATTGCTAAAGCTTGTACTAAAATGCAAGGTCAAATTACATCTGGAACAAACTGTATCGCACAACGTGCTGCAATTACTGCTGTAAAAGCAGCTCCTGAAAAAGTACAATACATGGTTGATGAGTTTAAAACTCGTAGAAACCTTGTTTTAGATTTATTAGGAAAAATTGATGGATTCAAATTAAATGTACCAGAAGGTGCTTTTTATATTTTTCCAGATATCTCTGCTTTTTTCGGAAAAACAATTAAAGGCAAAGAAATTAAAAACGCTAGCGATTTTTCTATGCTTTTATTAGAAGAAGCAAACGTAGCTACAGTTACTGGTGAAGCTTTTGGGGCTCCAGATTGTATTCGTATGTCTTATGCTGCTTCTGAATTACAATTACGTGAAGCTATTAAAAGAATAAAAGAAGTTTTAAGTTAGATTTATAACTCACTTCATACCAAAACTCACTGTTTATGCAGTGAGTTTTTTGTTTTAAAAAACTAAAGCGACTAATACTAATGCGAACATTGAAACTTTTAAAATAGTACCTGTTTCACTATATATTTTCGAGCTATCCTTTTTTAAGCGACTCTTTACTCTTGATAAAGATTGGGCTTTTATTGACAGAATACTCTGACGTATTTCTTGTTTGTAACTTGATGTTAAAATTCCCCTTTCTAAAACTAAATTATTTGCTATTGATTTCATGATTATTGGTTTAATTGATTACATCTATTCGACGGCTATCAATAAAAAATGTTACATCGCTTTTAAGATGTAACACACAATAAATCAATCAGAAAAACAATAATAAAATCATCAATAACACAGTGAAATCAGTTTACTGAAATCGGTTAAAAAATCGAAAACACAGCTACTTTTTACAGTAAATTTTAACAATATTTAACTAAAAAAGCTAGATTTAAAATGGCACTTTAATCAACTTTTTACGCTTTTTCTTCTTTAATTTTTTCAAATACAATACTTTTTTATCATAATCGATAAATGCTTTTCCAGCTTCTAAAATATCTGCACCTATAATTCCATCAACCTTTTCGGCATCATGTTGTGTTAATGCAGTATTTACATGCGACAAGTCAAATAAAACTAAATTACATTGGTTAGTAGACCATTTACCAATTTTTAAAGAATTATTGTCAGATTTTTGAGTTTCCATATCAGTAGCTCCTGCTCCAGCAGCTTTTACTTCACTTTCTTCCGAAATCAACTTAAAGTGTTCAATTAAATCTAAACCTACGCAAGAATTTGAAGCGCCAGTATCTAAAATAAACTTTCCTTTTACCTCATTAATCTCTGCATTTAATTCTAAATGATTTGTTATGATCTTTTTAAGTTTTATTTTTATGTACTTCTTTTTTCGTAATACTTTTTTCAAACTTGCCATTTCTCGTACTTTTGCTTGCTGTAAATATACAGCAATTAATGATTACAGATACCCACACACATTTATACTCAGAGCAGTTTGATGAAGATAGAAATGAAATGATGCAACGAGCAAAAGAAACAGGAGTTCAACGTTTTTTTATTCCAGCAATCGATAGTTCGTATACGAATCGCATGTTCGATTTAGAAAAAAACTATCCGAATGATGTGTTTTTAATGATGGGCTTACACCCTACTTCTGTTAAAGAAAATTACAAAGAAGAATTGGCTCATGTAAAAGAATGGATCGATAAACGTAATTTTTATGCCATTGGCGAAATTGGAATCGATTTATACTGGGATAAAACATTTTTACCGCAACAGCAAGAAGCTTTTAGAACTCAAATACAATGGGCTAAAGAAAAAAAACTACCAATTGTAATTCATTGTCGTGACGCTTTTGATGAGATTTTTGAAGTACTAGAAACTGAAAAAAGTGATGATTTATTCGGAATTTTTCACTGTTTTACCGGAACTTTAGAACAAGCTAAAAAAGCAATTTCTTATAATATGAAATTAGGAATTGGTGGAGTTGCTACTTTTAAAAATGGTAAGATTGATAAATTTTTAAACGAAATAAACATTAAACATATTGTTTTAGAAACTGACTCACCTTATTTAGCCCCTACACCATATAGAGGAAAACGAAATGAAAGCTCTTACATAACTAATGTTGTAGATAAATTAGTTGATATTTATGGTTTAACTTTCGAAGAAATTTCGGAAATTACTACTCAGAATTCTAAAGAAGTATTTGGTGTTTAAAAAATTCCTTCCTCAAGACTTAATATTTTTAGTTGTAATTTTAATTGTTATCGCTTTTACTTTCTCAAACAAAAATGTTCTACCTCTTTATAACCAGCTAAATAAAAAAGAAATAAAAACTGTAGGTTTTATAAAAAAACTATCTTCTATTAAAACAAGAAAATACGTTGAATATAAATACTCCGTTCGAGGTAAAACCTATAATAATTCTCAACAAATAAATAGAGATGAGTATAACAATTTGTTAAATTTAAACTTTTATCCTATTGTTTATCATAATATCAACCCAGAAGTAAGCAAACTTCTCACCTCTGACAAACCTCTTTTACCAGAAAAATTAATAAGTGAAGGTGTTTTAATTAATGGTAAAATCATTAATATTTTGGAAGGGCATAAACCATATATAGATTTTTATATTGATTATATGTTTGAAAAGGAAAATTATTCATTTAGAACAAAGCTACATCAAGACAGTTTGAATTGTGGTACTTTAGAAAAATGCAGAAAAAACAAAGTTATTAAACTTAAAATTTCGAAAGAGTATCCTTTTTTTAATAATTTATATTTTAAAAGTAGAGATAGGCAAAAAAGAAGGTTTCAACATTTAGATTAATTTGAAAGCAGAAATCACATATTATAAAACTCCTATAGGAACTGCAAAAATTGTGGGTGATAAAAATGGAATTCAATCCGTTTCTGTTATTGATGATGCTATTGAAACCTCAACTGATATTCCCACTTGTTTAAAAGATTGCGTGAATCAACTAGAAGAATATTTCTTAGGTGCTAGAAAAGAGTTTGATTTAAAATTAAATCCACAAGGAACAGATTTTCAACAATCAGTTTGGAAAGAGTTATTAAATATCTCCTTTGGAAAAAGTAGAACCTATTTAGAACAAACCAAACAACTTGGAGACCCAAAAGCAATTCGCGCTGTAGCTTCAGCTAATGGAAAAAACCCTGTTTGGATTATCATTCCGTGTCATCGTGTTATTGGTTCAGACGGTTCATTAACTGGATATGCTGGCGGTGTTTGGCGTAAAAAATGGTTACTAGAGCACGAAAGTGGAAGTAAGCAGCAGAGTTTATTTTAATTCAAATTTCGTTTTTCAATAAAAAATTTCTTCATTAAAAAACTACATTCCTCTTCTAAAACGCCAGAAACGACTTTAGTTTTTGGGTGTAATTTAGTTTGCAATACACTAAATCCTAACTTTTGTTCACTTGCTCCGTAAACAATTTTACCTATCTGCGTCCAATAACTAGCCCCCGCACACATTTGACAAGGCTCTAATGTAACATATAGCGTACAATCTTTTAAATATTTTCCACCTAAAAAATCAGCTGCAGCTGTAAAAGCTTGCATTTCGGCGTGCGCAGTTACATCGTTTAATAACTCTGTTAAATTATGAGCTCTTGCAATAATTTGGTCTTTAAAAACGATGATTGCACCTACCGGAACTTCTCCTTTATCAAAAGCAATTTGAGCCTCTTGCAAAGCTTTTTTCATAAAGTAAGTATCATCAAAAGGATTTATTCCCATAGTGTTGAAAGCGTTTTAAACAAAAGTACCTCAAATTAGTTATTTTTACCAAAAATTACGATTTGATTTCAATCAACACATCTGATAATAAAAAAGTCTATTTTGCTTCCGATCAGCATTTAGGAGCGCCAACTCCAGAAGCTAGTTTTCCGCGTGAACAAAAGTTTGTGCAATGGCTAAATGAAGTTAAAAAAGATGCCGAAGCTATTTTCTTATTAGGTGATTTATTCGATTTTTGGTTTGAATACAAAACAGTTGTCCCAAAAGGGTTTGTTCGTGTTTTAGGGAAACTTGCTGAAATTAAAGACAGCGGAATTCCTATTTATTTTTTTGTAGGAAATCACGATTTATGGATGTCTGATTATTTTGAAAAAGAATTAAATATACCTGTATATCATTCTCCTCAAGAATTTAAAATTGATGATAAAATATTATTAATCGGTCATGGAGATGGATTAGGACCTGAAGACAAAGGGTATAAACGAATGAAAAAAGTTTTTACCTTTAAACCTTTTCAATGGATGTTTAGATGGCTACATCCAGATTTAGGAATTCGTTTAGGACAATATATGTCGGTTAAAAACAAACTAATTTCTGGTGATGAAGATGCAAAATTTTTAGGTGAAGAAAATGAATGGTTAGTACAATATTGTAAGCGAAAATTAGAAACCAAGCACTATGACTATTTTGTTTTTGGACACCGTCATCTTCCTTTAGAAATTAAACTACAAGAAAATAGTGAATACATAAACACAGGTGATTGGGTAAAATACTTTACCTATGGTGTTTTTGAAGAGAACAAACTTCAATTAAAGGAATATTAAAAAAAGGCGATGAAATCTCATCGCCTTTTTTATTCAGTAATATTTATTTTTTAAAACTTAAATGTTAATCCAGCTTTAAAAGTCATACCATTAAAACCAAATTGGTTTACTTCCCAAGGGTATCTAAAACGTCCTCCTAAATCTGTTACGACATCTCCTTTAGTATCAATTTCATCTGGATAAATATCAAATAGGTTATTAACCCCTAAATTTGCAGAAACCTTATCAGAAAAATCATATCCAAAAGACAAATCTGTTATTACTTTACCTCTAAATGTTTGATCTTTTCCTGGGTCTGTTGCATGTTGCCATTTTACCTCACCAAAATACGTGTTATTTAAACCTGCTCTAAACTTTCCAATCTCATAATTTCCTCCAAAAAGAACCTTCGTATTTGGTCTTGCACTTATAATCCTCGATTGTTCCTTTCTATTAAAAATAGCATTCTTATAATTTGCTAATTCATTAGGTACATTTACTTCCCCATCTAATTTAGTTCTATTAATATTTAGAGCTAGATTTAATGCTAGCTTACCTCCTGCTAAATCAATATTTCTACGGCGCATTGTATAATCAAATCCTTCAGTTTTTGTATCAACTGCATTAATGAAAAATTTAATACTCGTTATACTATTGTCATCTAAAATTTGTTGGATAGCAGCATTTGTATTTCCGTTATCATCTACTCCTCCAATTTCACCAGAAAACAATACTCTATCATTAACTCTTACATTATAATAGTCTAATGAAATGGTAAAATCTCTTGATGCTTTAACAGTTAAACCTGCAGAAATATTTTTCGAAGTTTCAGCAAACAAAGATGGGACTCCTAATTCTTTAATTCTAGGATCAACATTATTATATGTTCCTTGGTTAGAAATTGTTCCTCCAGAAACTAAAGTTTGTACGTTACTTAAATATACTTGATGTAAAGAAGGTGCTCTAAAACCCGTACTATATGATGCTCTTAATACTCCTGCTTCACCTATTTTATATCTTGAATTAACTTTCCATGAAGTATTTCCTCCAAAATCAGAATAGTTCTCATAACGAACCGCTCCACCAATTAAGAAGTCTTCAGAAACATCCCAATCTAAGGTTCCATATACTCCTACATTGGTTCTAGTTTCATTAACTTCATTAGATGGTTCTAAACCTCTAAAAGAAACTGATTCTGCTTTATAAGGATCTCCATTTGGATCTAAAACTGGTCCTTGAATATAAGAAGCCTCTTCTCCTGCTGTTACTTCAAAACGCTCTTGACGTGCTTCAACTCCTAATCCAATACTTACATCCTCTCCAAAAGATCTACTAACATCAAAATTTCCTATAATATTACTAAAAGCGTAAGCCCCAGCATCAAAGTTTGTAGGGCTATTTGCTCCTAAACTAAGATTTAAAGTATTATCAATTGTATAATCAACTGAGTTACTACCAAAAGTGGCGCTCAAATCTGCATCAAATCCTCCTAACTTAAATTTACTTCCTGCTGTAAATAAAATATCTTGAATATCTGTTTCGAAAGTAGGTTGAAAACCATTATAAGTTTCTCCTGATGGAGTTAACAACCCAAAATCTGGTACCCAATAAGGAGGTCTATACAAAGCAAAGCTTTTCCCTTGTCTTATATTAAATCCTCCAAACCCGTAAATTTTTGTGTTTTCATTTAAAGGGTATTCGGCATTGATAAATAAATCCCCTTTTTTCATTTCTGGTTGACCAATAGTCATACCCAAATCTGGATTATCTTTAGTCCACTGATTGTCTACCCCAAATAAACCATCTTTACCTGGTTCACCAGCTCTATCTGTATAATCTTGATAACTTAATCCTAATGTAGCATTTACAAATCCTCCATCACTAAAAGTAAACGTGTGATTTACATCTGCTGCTGCATTAAACCCATCTCCTTCTTTAGTAATACCAGAACTAAAATTAACTTGAGTATAATCAATATTTTTCTTTAAAATGATGTTAACAACACCAGCTACAGCATCAGAACCGTATTGGGCAGAAGCTCCATCTCTTAACACTTCTACTCTTTCGATAGCAGCTGTAGGAATACTTTTCATATCCGTACCTACTTCACCCTTACCTGGTGTATCGTTTACATAAACTAATGCACTTTGATTTTTACGCTTACCATTTATTAAAACTAATGTTCTACTTGGACCTAAACCACGTAAATCTGCTGGATCAAAATGAGCAGTTGCATCTGAAATCGTCTGATTACTTGCATTATATGAAGGAACTGCATACGTTAGCATTTGGTCAATACTAGTTTGCCCTGTAGCTTGTAATTCTCTCACACTCACATTATCAATTGGTACAGCTGAATCTAAAATTGTTCTTGGTTTAGATCGATTTCCTGTTAAAACTACCTCATCTAAAACATTATTCTCTTTAAGGGTTACAGCTATATACGAAGTTTTATAAACTGTTTCTTCTAAAGTTGAAAAACCAACGAAAGAGAACACTAAAGTTACTGGAATCTGTTTTACTCCAAGTATAAACTCTCCATTTTCATCTGTGCTTACCCCATTTGTAGTACCCTTCTCTAAAACATTAACGTAGGGTAATGGCGCTCCATTCTCATCTGTTACTTTACCTTTCATTTGTTGAGCTGACACAACTATAGTAGCCATAAATAAACTCATTACAAATAGTTTAAATTTTAAATTCATAGTATAAATTTTAAGATTAGTTACTAACAATAATACTAATTTTCAATTTAAAAAACACATTTACAACTAGTTAAAAACAATGCAATACCTTTTTTTAAAGATTATAATTAACATTCTTTTAAATACTTTTCATTTTTGCTTTAACCTTACTTTAACAGCAGTTATTTTCTTATTATTGTAGCTTTGTTTCACAAAAATTATAATATATTTCAATTACTATGGATATAGATGTAAGAGCTATAAATGAAAAGATAGAAAGAGAGAGTGCTTTTGTTGACTTATTAACCGCTGAGATGAATAAAGTAATCATAGGTCAAAAGTATATGATCGAGCGATTATTAATTGGTCTTTTAGGTAACGGACATATTCTTTTAGAAGGTGTTCCTGGACTAGCAAAAACTCTAGCGATTAACACTTTATCAAAAGCAGTTGAGGCAAGTTTTAGTCGTGTTCAATTTACACCAGACTTATTACCTGCCGATGTCGTAGGTACGATGATTTACAATGTAAAAGAAAATGATTTTGCTATAAAAAAGGGGCCAATTTTTGCAAATTTTGTTTTAGCTGATGAGATTAACCGTGCTCCTGCTAAGGTCCAATCTGCTTTATTAGAGGCAATGCAAGAACGTCAAATTACTATTGGCGATGAAACTTTTAAGTTAGACGAGCCTTTCTTAGTAATGGCGACTCAAAATCCTGTTGAACAAGAAGGAACTTATCCTTTACCTGAAGCTCAGGTTGACCGTTTTATGCTAAAAACAGTTATTGATTATCCAAAATTAGAGGATGAGCAATTAATTATGCGTCAAAATTTAAACGGAGGTTTTGCAAAAGTAAATCCAGTAGTTTCTGTCGATCAGATTATTAAAGCTCGTGAAGCTGTTAATGAAGTATATATGGATGAGAAAATCGAAAAATATATTCTTGATATTATTTTCGCCACTCGTTATCCTGAAAGATATAACTTAGAAAAATTACAGCCATTAATTAGTTTTGGCTCTTCTCCTCGTGGAAGTATTGCATTAGCAAAAGCTGCAAAATGTTATGCTTTTATTAAAAGAAGAGGTTATGTAATACCTGAAGATGTTCGTGCCATTGTAAATGATGTTTTAAGACATAGGATAGGAATTACTTATGAAGCTGAAGCAGAAAATATTACTTCTTTAGACATTATCAATTCAATTATCAACGAAGTTCAAGTACCATAAATAAATTTACTAGCGTCCTAACAACACAACAACAGGAAATAATTTACCCCCTTAAATTTGCTATAAATGACATTTAAATTAACAACGTACAAAACGTTAAAAGGAACAAAAGAAATTTTAGAATTAAAAAAGAAAAAAAGTACCGAAGCAATTATTTACAAAGATAACACCCCAAGTTATTATGTAGATTGTTTTGATTTACATACAGAATCAAACGTTATAATGAATAGTTTGGTTTTATGCCAACAACGAAAATTGAGTGATGTAATTAAAGAAATTGGCAAAAAAAATAATATAAATTTATCTATACAAGAAGCACCTTTTTTATCTTTTGAAAAAAGTGTAGAGTATACAGAAATGGAACTTCCTCCATTACCTGAATCTTGGTTAAATTAATGGATACAAAAGAATTACTAAAAAAAGTTCGTAAAATAGAGATTAAGACACGTCGTTTGTCAAATCATATCTTCGGAGGAGAATATCATTCAACCTTTAAAGGTCGTGGTATGACATTTTCTGAAGTTCGTCAATATCAATATGGTGATGACATTAGAGCCATCGATTGGAATGTTACTGCACGCTATAACGAACCTTATATTAAAGTTTTTGAAGAGGAACGCGAACTAACCATGATGTTGGTGGTCGATATTTCTGGTTCAGAATTTTTTGGTACTTCTGAGCAATTTAAAAAAGACACGGTTACCGAGATTGCTGCAACACTTGCTTTCTCTGCTATTCAAAATAACGATAAAGTTGGATTAATTTTATTTTCTGATCAAGTTGAATTATACATTCCTCCTAAAAAAGGAAAAAGTCATGTACTTAGAATTATTAGAGAATTAATCGAATTCCAACCTAAAAGTAAGCAAACCAACATTAGTGAAGCTTTAAAATTTTTATCAAACATTATGAAAAAGAAAGCGATTGTTTTTATGCTTTCTGATTTTATGGATGATAATTACGAGCGTACTTTAAAAATTGTTGGAAACAAACATGATGTTACAGGTATTCGTGTGTACGACAAACACGATGAAGAAATTCCTAATCTAGGAATGGTACCAATGACTGATGCTGAAACTGGAAAAACACATTTAATAAACACTAGCTCATCATCTGTTAGAACTCAATATAAAGCAAATGCTTTACGATTATCTGACTATTTTGAAACTACTTTTAAGAAAAGTGGCTCAGGAACAATTAGCACTCGTGTTGATGAAAGTTATGTGAAAAAATTATTAGGATACTTTAAAAGAAAAGGATAGTGTAATAATGAAAAATAAGCTACTCTACATATTTATATTTTTATCTGCTTTCGGATTTTCTCAATCCAGTAAAGTACAAGTTGAAGTTGACACAACCAATATTAGAATTGGTGAGCAGTTTCAATATAAAATTTCGGTAGACGGAACTGAAAATGTAATTATTCCTAAATTAGAAAACCTAAAAGGATTAGAAGTTGTAGATACTTTAAAAATAGATACCATTAAAAACAAACTAGTTCAAAAATATATTTTAACTGGTTTTGATAGTGGTGCTTTTTATATTCCACAGCAACAAATTTTCATTAAAAATCAAGCTTATTTAACTGATAGTTTATTAATTAATGTAGCTACAGTTGCTATTGATACAACTAAAATCAAAAAATTTCCTATTAAAGGAATTAAAGGAGAACCTTATCAATTTGATGACTTTAAAAATTACATTTATTGGGGTATTGCTATTTTAATTCTTTTAGGATTATTGATCTATTATTTTATTTTCAAAAAGAAAAAACAAACTGAAGAAGAAGTAACAATACCATTATTACCTCCTTACGAAGAAGCCATTCAAAAACTGCAAGAATTAGATGAAAAGTTATTATGGCAAAACAATCATATTAAAAAATATTATAGCGAATTAACAGGAATTGTAAGAGGTTATATTGAGAGAGAATTAAACATTCCTGCATTAGAAAGTACAACTGATGAGTTAATTGATGTTATCAGAGATTTTAGTGATGTAAAATCTATTGAGACTAATAAAGAAACAATTCAAAAGCTAAAAGAGCTATTACAAGAATCAGATTTGGTAAAGTTTGCTAAATCAAAACCGATGTCTCACGAAATTGAACAAGATCGTAAAGATGCAAAAGATGTAATAGACAATTTAAAACCTAAAAAAGAAGTTGTAGAAGATGAAGTGGAATAATTTTGAATTTCATAGTCCAGAGTTTTTATGGTTGCTAATATTAATTCCTTTATTAGCTTTTTGGAATTTCTATTCTCGAAAAAAAGACACAGCTCAATTAACCATATCTAGTGTTAAAGGGTTTAAAGTGCAAGGTTCAATTTTACCAAAATTTAAGCCTTTGTTATACTTGTTACGACTGTTAGCATTAACTTGTTTAATCATTGCTTTAGCACGTCCTAGAAATGTTGCTATAAGTAAAAAAACAAAATCTAATCGAGGTATCGATATTGTTATGGCTGTAGATGTTTCTGCAAGTATGTTAGCAAAAGATTTAAAGCCAAACAGATTAGAGGCACTTAAAAGAGTAGCTACCGATTTTGTAAATCGCAGACCTAATGATAGAATCGGAATCGTATCCTATGCGGGTGAAAGTTTTACCCAAACCCCTATTACGAGTGATAAATCAATCGTTAAAAGAACGCTTTCAGAAATTAAATGGGGACAGCTTGAAGGTGGTACCGCTATTGGTATGGGATTGGGTTCTGCTGTAAACAGATTAAAAGAAAGCAAAGCAAAAAGTAAAGTTATTATTTTACTAACTGATGGTGTAAATAATGCGGGATTTGTAGATCCTAAAACTGCTACCGAATTAGCCAAGGGAAATAATATTAAAGTGTACACTATAGGAATAGGTACTAACGGAATGGCTCCTTTTCCTTGGACAAGAAATCCAAGAACTGGAAAGATTTCTTTTCAAAACCAACAAGTTGAAATTGACGAAGCTTTATTAAAACATATTGCTAAAGAAACAGATGGTAAATATTTTAGAGCTACAAACAACTCTAAATTAAAAGCTATCTATGATGAGATTGACAAGCTTGAGAAAACTAAAATTGAAGAATTCAAATACTATAATTACACCGAAAAATACAGGTTTCTTGTGTTTTTAGCTGGCATCTTTTTATTGTTAGAATTCTTATTAAAAAACACACTATTTAAAAGTTTTATATAAACAATGTATCGTATAGAAGAACCAATATATTTTTATTTTTTTGCAATTATTCCTATAATAATTGTCGTTTTTCTGTTGGTTTTATGGTGGAAAAAAAGAACTCAGAAAAAATTTGCAAGTCAAGAATTACTTGCTAAAATAGCACCAAACTCTTCAACTTTTAAATCGGTTGTAAAACTTGTTTTCTTTTTAATCGGAATTTCTTTTTTAATTATTTCTTTAGTAAATCCTAAAATGGGAACGAAACTAAAAACAGTTAAAAGGGAAGGTGTTGATGTTGTTTTTGCTTTAGATGTTTCTAAAAGTATGTTAGCAGAAGATATTGCTCCGAATAGATTAGAAAAGGCTAAACAAATCATCTCTAAAACTATAGACAAACTTGGTAGCGATAGAGTTGGTATTATTATTTACGCTGGTAATTCATACCCTTTATTACCAATTACTACCGATCATGCAGCAGCAAAAATGTTTTTACAAAATGCTAATCCTGATATGGTTTCAAGCCAAGGAACTGCAATTAACGAAGCATTAACCTTAGCTAAAACCTATTATAATAACGACGAACAAACCAATCGTTTTTTAATTATTATTTCTGATGGAGAAGATCATCAAGAGGAGGAAACTCGAAAAATAATGCAAGGTTTAGAAAGCGAAGGTGTAAAAACATACACTATTGGTGTTGGTACAGAAAAAGGTGGACCAATTCCTATAAAATTAAATGGCGCACTTATTGGTTATAAAAAAGATAGAAAAGGAGAAACTGTTATTACCAAAAGAAAATCTGATGTTTTAAAAAGCATTGCAAACACTTCAAACGGTGAATATATCGATGGTAATAGAACTGAACATCCGGTAGAGAAAATTGAAAAAATTATTGGAAACGCTCAGAAAAGTGAGTTTGAAACCAAACAATTTTCAGATTACAAAGATCAGTTTCAATGGTTTTTAGGTATTGGTTTATTCTTTTTAATTATTGATTTATTTTTCTTCGAAAGAAAAACAAAATGGGTTAAAAAAGTAGATTTATTTAATGAAGAAGATTCATAGAATGAAACATGTAAAAAATATACTACTCTTATTTTTAATGTTGATATCAATAAATATATCAGCACAACAAGACACGTTAAAACTACAACGAGAAGCACGTGCTTTATTAAGAGATGGAAATAAATTATACAATAAACAAAAGTTCGACGCAGCTGCTATTGCTTATAGAAAGGCTTTAGATAAAGACAGTAAATACGAAAAAGCTAGCTACAACTTTGGAAACACCTTGTATCAAGAAAAAAAATACAAAGAAGCAGTTGCTCAGTTTGAAGTAACAGCTAAAACAGCAAAAGATAAATTTGCTAAAGCAGAAGCCTATCATAATATTGGAAATGCACAAATGGAGCAAAAACAATATCAACAAGCTGTCGATGCTTATAAAAATGCTTTAAGAAAAAATCCTAACGACGATGAGACGCGTTATAATTTAGCAGTTGCTCAAAAGAATTTAAAGAAGCAGCAACAAAATCAGAAAGATAAAAAGGATAAAAATAAAGACAAAAAAAATCAGGATAAGAAAGATCAAAAAAATAAAGACGACAAAGACAAGAAAAACGATAAGGATAAAGATAAAAAAGGCGACAATAAGGATAAAAAGGACGATAAGAAAGATCAAGAAAACAAAGACAAACAAGATCAGAACAAGCCTAACAAAAACGATAAAAAAGACCAAAAACAAAAGCCTAAACCACAGCCAGGGAAAATGACTCCTGAGCAAATGAAGCAATTACTTGAGAGTTTAAATAATGAGGAAAAGAAAACTCAAAAGAAAATGAATGTAAAAAAATCGAAAGGGAAAAAAGTAAAACAAGAAAAAGATTGGTAGTTTTTAATCTTTAAAAGATTGTTATTTTTACGTTTTTTGAAAATGAATATGAAGTTGAAATTATACATATCGTTAGTATTTAGTTTTATTACATTTCTTGTAAATGCACAAGATAATATTATAACTGCCACTGTTAGTAAAAACAAACTGGGAGTAAATCAACGTTTAAGAGTTACGTTTGCTATAAAAAAACAAGGGGGTGATAATTTTAAAGCTCCAAATTTCAATAATTTCAAAATTGTTGGTGGGCCAAGTCAAGCTATTAGTCAATCCTATAAAAATGGTAAACTTTCTTTTTCTCAGTCTTACTCATATATTCTACAGCCTAAAAGAAAAGGTGAACTTAATATTGGTGCAGCTAGTATTGAGATGAACGGTAAAACCATAAAATCTAATCCAGTAAAAATTATAGTATTAGATGCGGTTGATTTGCCAAAAAACCCGAATGACCCTAATTATATAGCCAATCAAAATATTCATTTGGTTGCTGAAATTTCTAAATCAAACCCATATGTAGGTGAAGGAATTTATGTTGAATTCCGTTTATATTTTAGTGAAAATGTAGGTATTTATGATAATGCTATTACCGAAGCTCCCCAATACAATGGCTTCTGGAATCAAGAAATTAAGCGAAATGGCACACCCGTAAAAATGGGAAAATATAATGGTGAACGTTACCGTTATGCAGTTTTACATAAAGCTTTATTAATTCCAACCAAAGATGGTAAACTAACCATAGATCCAATTAAAATGGATATTATTGTTGCTGTACCTACTGGACGTGCAGATTTTTTTGGAAATGCAATTACAAGGCAAGTACGAAAAGAATTTGCGTCAGCTAAAAAAATAGTTAGAGCTAAAGCATTGCCTCTAGAAAATAAACCTGAAGATTTTACAGGTGCTGTTGGAGAGTTTTCTTTTGATGTTTCATTAAGTAAACATACTTTAAAAGCAAATGAATCATCTCAAATTAAAGTTGCGGTTAACGGAAAAGGAAATTTAAAATTATTCGAACTTCCTAAAATCGAAACTCCAAAGGAACTTGAAGTATATCACCCTGAAAGAAAAGAAAAAGTTGCTATTACATCTTCTGGATTAAAAGGTAATGTAACTGATAGCTACACTGTAGTTCCTGAGTTTAAAGGAAAATATAAAATTCCTAAAACCAGTTTCTCATACTTTAATCCTAAGGAAAAAGTATATCAAACAATTACTACAGACGATTTATATGTTGATGTTTTAGAAGGAAAGTCACTACCAACTAATAACGACGCTAACCAAGTTACAAAGCAGGATGTAAAAGTTACAGGCGATAATTTTAGATACATTCAAACTGCAAGTAGTTTAGAACCAATATCAACTTCTGATTTCTTCAAGACACCATTATATTACGTTTTATTACTATTACCTATTATAGCAATCCCTGTAGGAATTTTTATTAATAAGAAGAAAGAAGAAAGAGATGGCGACATTGTTGGTAATAAATTAAGAAAGGCCGATAAACTAGCTAAAAAGTATTTATCAGAAGCTCAAAAACAATTAGGAAATAAAGAAGCCTTTTACGAAGCTTTAGAAAGAGCGTTACATAATTATTTAAAAGCAAAATTAGGAGTAGAAACTTCTGATATTAGCCGTGATAAAATCACTGATTTATTACAAAACAAACAAATCGACAATACAACTATTAAAAGCTTTATAGATGTATTGAACGATTGTGACTTTGCTCGATACACACCGATTACCAACGTACAAATGAAAGAAGAGTACGAAAAGGCTAAACAAGTAATTACTCAATTAGATAAGCAATTATAATGAACAAGATTATTGTACTATTATTCTTATTAGTTTCAAGTATTTCATTCGCTCAAACTGCTGATGATTTATTTGAGAATGCAAATGCTTTATATAAAGAAGGTAACTATCAAAAAGCTATTGAATTATACAAACAGATTGAAAATAAAAAAGAAGTTTCTTCTGAACTTTATTACAATTTAGGAAATGCTTATTACAAATTAAATAAAGTTGCTCCGTCAATTTATAATTATGAAAAAGCATTGCAATTAGATCCTTTAAATGAAGATGCTCAGAATAACTTAATAATAGCAAATCGTTTAACTTTAGATAGAATTGAAGAACTTCCTAAATCTGTTTTTCAAAAAATAAATAAAAACGTTTTACAAAAACTAACCTATAACCAGTGGGCTGCGCTTACTATCTTTTTATCCTTTATAGCAGCTACTTTATTTTTGCTTTTCTACTTTTCTTATACACCCAATAAAAAAAGGTTGTACTTCACCACAAGTATTATCTCTTTCTTATTATTGATTGTAACTTTAGTAATCACATTTACGCAACACAACCAAACAAAAAATACAATTGAAGCAATAATATTTGCTGAAGAAATAGAAGTGAAAAATGCTCCTACAATAGATGCAAACGAAATATTTACGTTACACGAAGGAACAAAAGTGAATGTTTTAGACTCTGTTGATAATTGGAAAAAAATAAAATTGGTTGATGGTAAAATCGGTTGGATAAAAAAAGAAGCCCTTAGATTACTATAATTTTTAAAATTATTTAACATTTTATTCTCTTCTATCCTATTATATTTGCGTTTGATTAAAAAAAATGTATAAAACCCTCTTCGCATACATACTAACTCTTACGCTACTTTCTACAGTAGCTATTCCTACTTATTTTAGTATTACCGAAGAAATATACGAATCATCATTAGTTATTGATATAGAAGAAGATACTGATGGAAATGAGAAATCTGAAAAGAATGAGCTTAAAATTATTAGCTTACCTTTAAGTTTTTCATCTTCTTGTGTACATTTTTCTTCAGAAAAAACAAACTCTTATCAATCGAATCAATATAATTCTGTTTCTAGTACTCTAGAATCTCCCCCTCCCGAGTATTGTTAAAAATTGATTACTGTATATTTTTTGAAACCAAGTTAAATTTATCATTGGTACTTCTAATTATGTTTAAATAGTATCTCTATTTTAAACCTTCAGTAATAATCTTATTTCAACTTGTGCTTTTTAAGCGCAAACCGTCAATTATTATTTAAATTTTTAAAACAACCGTTTAGGTTAAAATTACATTTATGTTTAAAACAATTAAAAGCGACTTGCCTGCAAGTATCGTAGTATTTTTCGTCGCATTACCATTATGTTTAGGTATTGCATTAGCCAGTGGGGCTCCATTATTTTCTGGATTAATTGCCGGAATCGTAGGTGGGGTCATAGTAGGTAGTATTAGTGGATCTAAAATTGGAGTTAGTGGACCTGCTGCTGGTTTAGCAGCTATTGTACTAACTTCTATTGCTTCTTTGGGAGGTTTCGAAAACTTCTTAGTAGCAGTAGTTTTAGGTGGTGTTATTCAGTTAATCCTTGGAGTAGTAAAAGCTGGAGTTATTGGATACTACTTTCCATCTTCAGTAATTAAAGGAATGTTAACTGGTATTGGTATCATCATTATTATGAAACAGATTCCATTTTTCTTTGGTTATGATAAATCTATAGGAGGTTTCTCAATGGATGCTATTAATGTAGGATCTACAGTTATTGGAGTTATCAGTTTAGGAATCTTAATTTTATGGCAACAAGTATTATCTAAAAAAGGAAAAATTTTCCAATTAGTACAAGGACCATTAGTAGCGGTTGTTGTGGGTATTATTTTTTATGTAATTACTCAAGGAAGCGAACAATTAGCTATACATGCAAAGCAATTGGTTAGTGTACCTGTACCAGAAAGTATGGATTCTTTCTTAGGACAATTTACATTTCCTAATTTTGATGTAATAACAAATAAAGATGTATGGATCGTTGCTTTTACAATTGCAGTTGTAGCAAGTTTAGAAACATTATTATGTGTGGAAGCTACTGATAAATTAGATCCAGACAAAAATGTTACTCCTACAAACAGAGAGTTATTAGCTCAAGGTGTTGGAAACATTGTTTCAGGATTAGTTGGTGGATTACCAGTAACACAAGTTATTGTTCGTAGTTCTGCAAATATTCAATCAGGTGGTAAAAGTAAAATGTCAGCCATCATTCACGGATTTTTATTATTAATTTCAGTAATATTAATTCCAACTTTATTAAATAAAATACCTTTATCTGTTTTAGCAGCTGTATTATTAATTGTTGGTTATAAATTAGCGAACCCTTCTACATTTATCAATATGTATAAATTAGGAAGAAAGCAATTTATTCCATTCATGGCTACAGTTTTACCAATGGTAGTTACTGGTGATTTATTATTAGGTATTGGGTTAGGATTAGCTGTTGGTATTGTTGTAATTTTATATAAAAACTACCAAAATTCTCACTTCTTACATATTGAAGATAAGAGTAACGGAGTTCATAAAATTAAAATGACTTTAGCTGAAGAGGTTACTTTCTTTAACAAAGGAGCAATCTTAAAAGAATTAGACAGTCTTCCTGAAAACACGTATTTAGAATTAGACGTAAGACAAACAAGATACTTAGATAATGATATTATTGAAATATTAGAAGACTTCGCTTACAAAGCAAAAGAAAGAAGCATCGATATTAAATTAATTTCTGAAAGAGGTATTGTAGAAAACCCTGAAAGTTTTATAGAGTTTTTCAAACTTCGCCCACAATCAGCTTAAACTTAAAACACAGAGTGCTTTTATCTTTTTTTAAAAGCACTCTTAACTATAACTTCCTTTACAACAAACCCTTATTTAAAATTTCTAAAGAAATAAGTATAGAAATAAGATAAAAATTTTTAGTATTTTTAAGAAATTACTAGCCTTAATTATTTATGAAAAACTTATTTAGTAACTTAAAAGGAGATTTATTTGGCGGTATTACTGCCGGTATTGTTGCACTACCTTTAGCTTTAGCTTTTGGAGTTAGTTCTGGGTTGGGTCCCAGTGCAGGTTTATATGGAGCGATTTTTATCGCTTTCTTCGCTGCTTTATTTGGGGGTACCGATACACAAATTTCAGGACCAACAGCACCAATGACCGCAGTAAGTATGGTTGTTATTGCAAGTATTATAGCTGCTAATGATGGTGATGTTAGTAAAGCATTACCAACCATTTTAATGGTTTTTTTACTTGCTGGATTAATGCAAATTGGTTTAGGTGTAATTGGTATAGGGAAATATATACGTTATATCCCCTACCCTGTAGTATCTGGTTTTATGACTGCTATAGGTCTGATTATTTTAATTACACAAATATTACCATCTATAGGATATTATCCTAAAGAAGACATAGAGTATGTAAATAAGTTTAAACCGTTTGTAGAGGAAGTTATTTTAGAAAATATTTTAAAGGAAGAAGCTGAAGAAGGAATATTAGTTTTAGAAGACTTTAAAGAAACTATTAGAAGAGCTGAAAAAATTACGCAAGCTGATATTATAAAAGAAAGTGAAAATTTAGCTGCGAATGAAGCTGCAGGTGTTTTAGGAACCCTTAAAGTACTACCTAGAGCTTTAAAAAACATTAGTTGGTTAGAACTTGCTTTAGCATTAGGAACCATTTTTATCATCTATGGTTTTAAACGAATAACAACCGCTGTACCAAGCACATTGGTCTCTTTAGTTGTTATGACAGGTATTGCTTTAGGTTTTGGGTTAGACTATAGACCTATTGAAGAAATTCCTAGTGGATTTCCAATACCTAATCTAGAAATGTTTACCAACTTTAGTTTGGGCAGTTTAACACCATATGTTTTCACAGCCTTAACTTTAGCTTTATTAGGAGCCATTGACTCTTTATTAACATCTGTAGTAGCAGATAATATGACCAAGACCAAACATAAACCTAATAAAGAATTAATAGGCCAAGGAATTGGAAATAGTATTGCTGCTGTTTTTGGTGGTATTCCTGGAGCTGGAGCAACAATTAGAACTGTTGTAAACATCAACTCTGGTGGTAAAACTAAACTATCAGGTATGATTGCAGGAATTATGCTTCTTATAATACTTTTAGGCTTAGGTCCTATTGCTTCGAAAATTCCAGCTGCAGTATTAGCAGGGATATTAATTACTGTAGGTATTGGTGTAATGGATTATAAAGGTTTAAAAGCCATTCCTGTATTACCGAGAGATACTAAAATTGGTCCTTTTAAAGTAAGTTCTGAAGTTATTATAATGCTAGTAGTATTATTCCTTTCAACATTTTGGAATTTAGTATATGCTGTAGGTATTGGTTTAGTAATTGCTTCGTTAATGTTTATGAAAAAAATTGGTGATTTAACTGCTGAACGTTCAGATGTAAAATCACTAAAGAAAGAAAAAGCTTGGACGGATGAAAAAAACTTTCCAGAAGAATTAAAAGAAGAGGTATTTATTAAACATATTAAAGGTCCTTTATTTTTTGGTTCTACAAGCGATTTTCAGGCATTAACAAAACAAATCCCTAAAACTGCATCGACAGTAATCATGCGTTTAGATAGAATGCAATATATGGATCAGTCTGGTTTATACGCCATGGAAGACATGATTCAAGACTTAAAATCAAACGGTACTCATGTACAGGTTCTTTTCGTAGGTTTACTAAGACAACCTCGTTATATGATGGAACGTATTGATATTATCCCAGATTTTATCCCAGAAGATCATATTTTTGATTCTTTTGATGATTGTATCGTTTGGGTAAAACAAAACGTAGAAGACACACATTAATTAAAAAATATTAACATTTAAAAAATATGAGAAATACAGCTATTACAAAAGACGTACAAGGAGGATTAACACCTAATTCTGTTTTACAAGATTTATTAGACGGTAACAACCGCTATACTAACGATAATTTAACTGCTTCTAACGTATCTGAGTTAGTAAAGCAAACAACTGGAGGACAATTTCCTAAAGCAGTAATTTTATCATGTATCGATTCACGTGTGCCAGTAGAAATGGTTTTTGACCAAACAATTGGAGATGTTTTTGTTGCTCGTGTAGCAGGAAACTTCGAAAACGTAGATATTTTAGGAAGTATGGAATATTCTTGTGCTGTTGCTGGAAGTAAATTAGTAATGGTATTAGGTCATGAAAGTTGTGGAGCTGTAAAGGCTGCCTGCGACGGAGTTGAATTAGGAAACATTACTGCAATGTTAGATAATATTATTCCTGCTGCTAAATTATCTTCAGAACAAGTAGAAGGAGAAGCTAATTCATCTAACGCTGAGTTTGTTGCTAAAACGGTTGAAAACAATGTAAGATTAACTATGGATCGTATCCGTGAAAAGAGTAAGATTTTACAAGAGATGGAAGATAATGGTGAAATTCAAATTGTTGGAGGAGTATACTCTTTAACTACAGGAAAGGTGACGATGATTTAATTACCTTATCATTTTATAAAATTAAAAATCCGAAGCATAAGCTTCGGATTTTTTTATGCTTCAGTTTCTGCATTATCTTCTTCAACCTCACCATCTTTAATTATCGATGGAAAAATTGTTGGTGCTATTTTTTTAACTGGTTTATAAAGAATAGACTCCTCTAAACTTTCTTGAGACACAAACGGAATCGTATCATTCATTTTTCCAAAAAAGATAAATACCACACTTAAAATCAACCCGATTTTTAAAGCACCAAACACTCCTCCTAAAATTTTATTTAAAATCCCAAGTGAAGCAAAATCAGCAATTTTAGTTAAGATCTTTCCTAATAAAGCTATCACAACAATAATTACAACAAATGTTCCTGCAAATGCTGCTAATGAAATATACTTTTCATCCCAACTTACGCTATCCTTTAACCAATCTCCAATAAAATAAGAAAAGTGAATTGCTCCATAAACTCCGGCGACTAACGCCACTAAAGACGCAACCTCAACAAACAGTCCTTTCATTAAACCTCGTACAAAACCAAAAAGTAGTAATGCAGCAATTATTATATCAAATGTATTCATAGTATTTAAATGTTTCTGTGTAAATATACATAACTCATTTGTATCTTTGTGTAATCAAAAATCAGAGATGACGAAAGAAGTTAGTTTAAAAGAAAAATGGGATGTTGTTGTAAAAAACTTATCACAACAATTTGCAGAAGGAGACGAATTAAATGTTGATGGAATTATCTATTTAATAGGTGTACAAGAATTAGGGCAAGGGCACAGAAAATTTAAAAAAGACGAAAAAGTAAACTTAATGCATATTGCAATTTGTAAACTTTTAGAACCTTATGGTTATTATGAATTCGATTTTTTTGATAACGATGGTTGGCCACATTATAAAACACTAACTGAATTACCTAGCTTAAAACCAGGAGAACAATCTGTACTCATAAAAGAAGCTATTATTAATTATTTTGAAGCTATTGATTTTTTTAAGTAACACTTAATTTTCGAATCATTTTTGATAATAATTTAGGAAAAAAACGCTTCGCATACACGCCTAATTTTTCTTTAGCTCCGGCTATATAAACTTCCTCTCGTTTATTTTTTATTGCCTTTACCATTAATTTAGCAAACTTATCTGGATCAATTCCATTAGCTGTAGCAGTGTCCATAGAATTTTGCGGAGAACCATCTCCTGTTAATGCATTCTTAGACACATTAGTGGTTACAAAACCTGGGCATACCAAAGTAACTACTATATTATCTTTAAAATGTTCTGCTCTTAAGCTATCAAAAAAACCATGTAATGCATGTTTTGTTGCTGCATAAGTTGATCGTAATGGAGTTCCAATTTTACCAACAATACTTGTAGTTACTACAAAGTGTCCATTTTTTTGCTTAATAAAATAAGGCAATAATGCTTTTGATAAAGCTACAGTTCCTAGGTAATTAATATCCATTAAGCGTTTATCAACAGAAATATCAGTGTCTTTAACTAAAGATCGTTGACTAATACCTCCGTTATTTACTAATACATTAATCTTTCCAAAATAAGAAATTGCTTCTTTTACCTTAACATCCATCTTCGAATAATCTTCTAAATCAAGTGGTAAAACTTTAACTTTTGACGAGTTTTTACAAAGCTTTTTTACTTCTTCTAAAGTTTTTTTATTTCTAGAAGATAAAATTAAATTCACATTATAATTAGATAACTCTATTGCTAATGATTTCCCTATTCCAGAGGATGCTCCTGTAATCCAAAAAACCTTATTTTCGAAACTCATTTTTAATCTTTTTTATAAAAAACACTTCTAAAATAAGTAAGAAAAAATAAAAATGGTACACTTCTTGGAAAGAAGTTAGCAAATGACTAGTTTTAAAACCTTAATAACAACCCTTTAAATTATAATGATGAAAAAATTACTGGCTATATTAATCTTTGCTACATCAATTGCTAACGCGCAATATACTGTTAAAGGAACAATGACTCCTCCAGAAAAAGATAACTGGGTAGCTTTATATAAAATAGAAGGAGCAAAACAAAAATATATTACCAATGCAACTATAAAATTTGACACCGTTGCCGTAGGTGCTGGAAGTCAAGTAATAGGAAAGTTTAAATTCGACTTACCTGCTACAACTAAACCTGGTGCATACAGAGCTACTTATAGAAATAGAGGTGCAGGGTTTGTAGATTTTTATTTTAATAAAGAAAATGTTGAATTTATTTTTAACCCTAAATATCCTGAACAATCTGTTGTATTTACTTCTTCCAGAGAGAATAAATTATATAATGAATATTTAGAAGCATATGCTTTAGTTCAAAAGAAAATGGATGAATATCAAGTATCATATATTCAAGAAGGGAATAAAGATGCTAAAAAAGCCTATAAAAAAGAGTTTAAAAAATTGGAAGAGGTTCAGGAAATTTATGAAAATAAGTCTGAAGGAATGTTAGTAAATAACTTCATTAAAGCTTCACAACGTTACAATCCTTCGAGTCCTTTTGACAACATGCAAGATTATTTAACTGCTACAGTTGATAACTTCTTTAAGAATGTTGACTTTAACAGTAATGCTTTATACAATTCTTCTTTTTTAATTGATCGTATTACTGATTATGTTTTCTATTTAAATTATTCTGAAGATGCTTCTTTACAACAAGAATTATTAAAAGAATCGATTACTAAAGTAATGGATAAAGCATCAAGTAATAAATTAAAATCTTCTATTACTAAATTTTTAATTGGTTACCTTACTGAAAAACGTAATGGAGAAGCTGTTGATTGGTTGCTTGCTGAATATTATGATAAACTTCCAGAAAACAATAAAGATGCTGAATTTAAAAAAGAAATTTTAAAAACATTAAGTGCTACTGTAGGAAGAACTGCTCCTAACTTCTCATGGAAAGAAGGTGATAAAGATTTTAAATTATCAACATTGAATGATGGAGAGAAATATCTATTAGTTTTTTGGAGTACAGCTTGTCCACACTGTGTTAAAGATGTACCTAAACTACACGAATTAATGCAAAAACACAAAAATGTTTCAGTAGTCTCATTTTCTGTTGAAGATGCTGATGGAGTAAATGATTGGAACGAGTTTAAGAAAAATTTACCTTATTGGCATAATGCTATGGGTACTCACCCAGACCATAAATGGAGTAACGAAACTGTACAAGCATATAATTTATTAAGTACACCTTCCTTTTTTATATTAGATAAAAACAAAAAAATTATAGCTTTACCTGAGCATTTAGAAGATGTTGAGGCTTATTTTAAAAAGCACTAAAAACGTATTGATTAAAAACAAACCCCGATAATTTTAAAATTATCGGGGTTTGTTTTTTAAAAATATAAAAAAGCATCTTTTAAATGCTGTATATTGAATTCGTTTTTCTCTTTGGTAATTGCAATGATATCAAATCGAATATCAACCTCTAAATCTTTTTCTAACACATAATTATCAATTGCAGCAACCAATAATTGTATCTTTTTCTTATTCACAAAATCTTGAGGATTACCGAATTCATTAGTAGAACGTGTTTTTACCTCAACAGCAACTAATAAATTCTCTTTTTTTGCAATAATATCTATCTCCGCTTTCTGATAACGGTAATTTTTTTCAACTATTAAATATCCTCTTTCAAGTAAGTAATCAACAGCTAATTGTTCTCCTTTGTTTCCAAGATCATTGTGTTGTGCCATTACTTAAATTCTACTTCAGATGTATATTTTTTAATCGATAATTTAGTATTACCTCCCATAATTAGAGCTCTATTATCAGGTTCATGACCAGCAGGAAAATTAAATAATACAGGAATGTTATCTGGCACAATATCTAAAATTAATTGCTCTATTGAACTTCCCCAAGGAGTCGTGTTCTTTTTTACTTTCGTCATATCTCCAACAATTACTCCTTTTACTTTTGTAAAATATCCAGCACGTTTAAGAGATTGCAACATTCTATCAATCGAATATTTGTACTCACCTATTTCTTCAATAAACAAAATCTTCCCATTTGTTAAAATCTGACTATCGGAACCTAGCATCGAAGCCAAAATAGCAATGTTTCCTCCAACTAATTGTCCTGTTACTTTTCCTTCTCTATTATACTTGGAAGATTGAATAACATGTTTTAATTCTTCTCCAAATAATGCCTTTCGTAAAGTTTCAATTGTCTCAGGAATATCTTCAGGTTTATCCTGCATACTAGTTCCCATCATACCATGAATAGTTTCTATTCCTAAATTATGAATATGATTGTGAAACGCGGTGATATCAGAATAACCAACTACCCATTTTGGATTGTCTTTAAACTTCGTGAAATCTAATTGATCTAAAATTCTAACAGAACCATAACCACCTCGAGCAGACCAAATTGCTTTAATGTTTGAGTTATCTAAAGCATCTTGAACATCTTGGCAACGTTCTGCATCAGTTCCTGCAAAATGGTGGTTCTGATTGAACATATGTTTACCATACACTACTTTTAATCCCCAACTTTCGGCTAAAGCTTTCGCTTTATCAATAATATGCTTTCTATTCTTTAAAATACCTGCAGGAGCTACAATTGCAATCGTATCTCCTTTTTGTAAATAAGGTGGTTTTACTAACTTCATAGGTTGTGTTTGCGAATAAACTGATGAAATCATCAGTATAAAAAACAAAAAGAATATTCTTTTTTTCATAATCAAGTATTATTTCTTGATTCTAAAGTCTAAAATCTATCAAATGTACCCAATTTATAACACTATAAAAAATTGCTTTTTCGTACTTTTGCACTTTAATTTTAGCAAATAAAAATGAGTACACCGAAAAGATATACAATTACAGCTGCATTACCTTATACTAACGGACCTATTCATATTGGTCATTTAGCTGGGGTATATGTTCCTGGAGATATTTACGCGCGTTATTTACGTCAACGAGGAAAAGATGTAGCTTACATTTGTGGTTCAGACGAACACGGAGTTGCGATACCAATGCGTGCAAAAAAAGAAGGTGTTACTCCACAAGATATTATTGATAAATACCACGGAATTATAAAAAAATCTTTTACTGATTTTGGTATTTCTTTTGACAATTACTCGCGTACATCTTCAGAAATCCATCATAAAACTGCATCTGATTTTTTCACCAAGTTATATAACGATGGAGAATTTATCGAAGAAGTTACCGAGCAGTTATACGATGCAGAAGCAAATCAATATTTAGCGGATCGTTTTGTTATTGGTACTTGCCCAAAATGTGGAAACGAAGAGAGTTATGGTGATCAATGTGAAAACTGTGGAACAAGTCATAACGCAACAGATTTAATCAATCCTAAATCGGCAATTACTGGAAATGTTCCTACTTTAAAAGAAACAAAACACTGGTTTTTACCTTTAGACAAACACGAAGCTTTTTTACGTGAGTGGATTGTTGAAGGTCATAAACACGATTGGAAACCTAATGTTTTAGGTCAATGTAAATCTTGGATTGACGATGGTTTACGCCCTCGTGCAGTAACGCGTGATTTAGACTGGGGAATTCCTGTACCTGTTGAAGGAGCAGACGGAAAAGTGTTATACGTTTGGTTCGATGCCCCAATTGGTTATATTTCTGCTACCAAAGAATGGGCAGCTCGTGAAGGTAAAAACTGGGAAGATTACTGGAAAAAAGACGACACAAAATTAGTACACTTTATTGGTAAAGATAATATTGTATTTCACTGTTTGATTTTTCCATCAATGTTAAAAGCACATGGTGATTATATTTTGCCTGATAACGTACCAGCCAACGAGTTTTTAAATTTAGAAGGAAATAAATTATCTACTTCAAAAAATTGGGCAGTTTGGTTACATGAATATTTAGAAGATTTTCCTGATCAACAAGATGTATTGCGTTATACTTTAACAGCAAATGCACCTGAAAGTAAAGACAACGATTTTACTTGGAAAGATTTTCAAACTAAAAACAATAGTGAGTTAGTTGCTATTTTCGGAAACTTTATAAACCGTGTGGTTGTTTTAACAAACAAATACTACGACGGACAAGTTCCTGCAGCTGGAGATTTATCAGAAATTGATGAAGAAACATTAGAGAGTTTAAAACAGTTTCCAGATACAATCGCAAAATCTATAGAGCGCTATCGTTTTAGAGAAGCTTCTCAAGAACTAATGAATTTAGCGCGTTTAGGAAATAAATATTTAGCGGATGAAGAACCTTGGAAAGTAATTAAGGTTGATGAGGAACGTACAAAAACAATTATGAATGTAGCATTGCAAATCGCAACTGCATTAGCTGTTCTATCTGAACCTTTTTTACCGTTTACTTCAACTAAATTAAAATCAATTTTAAATATTGATACTGATTTATCTTGGGAAGATGTATCTGAAAAAGATGTTTTAATTTCTGATAATCATCAAATTAATAAAGCTGAATTATTATTCTCAAAAATAGAAGATAAAACGATTGAAGCGCAGTTAGCAAAGTTGGAAGCTACGAAACTAGCAAACGAAGCTGCGAACAAAGTAATCGAGCCTCAAAAAGACACAATTCAGTTTGATGACTTTACTAAATTAGATATTAGAGTAGGTACTATTTTAGAAGCTGAAAAAGTAGCTAAAACTAAAAAATTATTAAAGCTTACTGTTGATGTAGGTCTTGATAAAAGAACTATTGTTTCTGGTATTGCTGAAAGCTTTAAACCAGAAGATATTATTGGTCAGCAAGTATCAGTAGTTTGTAATTTAGCACCTCGTAAATTAAAGGGTATAGAAAGCCAAGGAATGATTTTAATGACCGATACTCCTGATGGAAAATTAGCCTTTGTACAACCTTCTACCGAGGTGAATAACGGAGAGTTTATTTCTTAGATAAAAACAACATTTTAGTATATTCATAACCTCACTTTTTAAGTGAGGTTATTTTATTTTTTCGTTTTTTTCGTTAAAAAACACTTAATAATCTGATTTTAGTTATTTTTTAATTAAATTTACTCGCTCAATAACGAAAAAATCGAAATTATGCTTATTAGGTTTACTGTCAGTAACTTTATGTCTTTTAAAGAAGAAACAGAATTCAATATGCTAACAGGAAAAGGAAATGGGTATATGAAACATGAAAATCATGTACATAAATCAACTTCAGGTGTAAATATTTTAAAAACAGCCGCTTTATACGGTGCCAATGCTTCAGGTAAAAGTAATTTAATAAAAGCTATTGAATACTTAAAGGATTTAGTTATTTATACTGAGCCTAATGAAAATTTAATTCCAATAAGTAAACGTTTTAGATTAGATAAAGAATACAAAGAACTTCCAACAACTTTTAGAATTGAATGTGTATATAAAGATATTCATTTCGATTATGCAGTTGAAATTCACAAAGGGAAAATAACAGAAGAATGGTTATATAAGATAAATTCTATAAAAAAAAATCAAGAAGAACTACTTTTTAATAGAAAGGGTGAAAATATAAATTTTGGAACTTCTTTTTCGGAAAAAAGTATTTCATACATTAAAGAATTTTTAAACAACGAATTAAAAAGTAATCAAACCGTTTTAAATGCTTCTCATAATAGAGTAAAAAATAATAACCTTTTAAATATAATCAATGAAGCTTTCTCTGAAATTAATATTATTCGTCCAGACTCTATAGATTTAGGCTATGCAGCTTCAATTTTAACCGGAAAAATATCTCATAATTTTGCTTCAGAAATTTTAAACAATGCAGAAACAGGTGTAGAAAAATTAGAAATTAAAGAAATCAGTGCTGATACTTTTTTTAGTTATGAAGAAGAAGATTTTAAAAATGATTTAATTGAAAGGCTTGAAGAAGGAATCGCTAGTGAAGATTATTTTAACGAAGAAGATGTGATAGTTACCTTTTCTAGAAGAAATGAATATCATGCTTTTAAAAAGCATAAAGGTAATTACTTCGTTTCATTATTAAAAACAAAGCACTATCTATCTGATGAATTATTTGATTTTAATGAAGAATCTGATGGTACAAATAGGTTGTTTGAATTATCTCCTATTTTTGATCAATTAATAAATAACGACAATGCTGTTTTCATAATTGACGAACTTGAAAGAAGCATGCATCCAATTCTTGTTAAAGAATTAATCAAATTATTTTCTACAAAAATCACAAAAAATAATCAATTAATCTTTACAACTCACGAAAGTCAGTTATTAGATTTTGAGCTTTTTAGACAAGATGAAATTTGGTTTGCTGAGAAAAAAAAGAATGGAAGTACTGAGTTTTATCCTTTAAGTAAGTTTAAACCTAGAGAAGATAAAGACATTAGAAAAGGATACTTACAAGGGAGATATGGTGGCATTCCTTTCTTAGGTGATTTTTCTAAACTTGAAACAATATCAAATGAATAGAAAAAAATATTGCTATGAAGATTATAATAAAAATGAACCTACAGAAGATGCAACAAAATTCTTTATAGTTTATGAAGGGCGAAGCAAAGAACCTAATTATTTTGAAGCTTTTAATGAAAAATTAATTGATAAAAAAAAGGCTTTTGTTTGTCATATTTTAGAAGAAGATACAGGCGTAGAAGGAAACACACCTTTAAAAATAAAAGAAAGAGTTCAATCCTTTATTAACAACCCACCTGTAAATATTTCTGTTACTCCTGATTCAGATGATAAATTTCGTTTTGTATTAGACTACGACAAACATCCAATAGAACATATAAATGAATTAATCGAATTTTCTAATCAACTCCAAAATTCTGGGGTATATATTAGTAATTATTGCTTTGAAGTTTGGCTATGGGCACATATTGATGATTTATCAAAAATTTCTTCAACTAAATCTAGTGAGATAAAACAAGAATTTGGAAATATTCAAAGCTTTAATTATCCTCATGAGTTTATAGATATTTCAATTATCAAAAAAGCTATTGAAAGATGTAAAAACTCTGATGTTAACACATCTAGAATAATCCCAAATCAAAAAAACAGCAAGGTCTATATACTTATTCAAGAACTATTAAACTATTCATCGGATTAACTTTAATTTAAAAATTACACTTTTTTACCACTATAACAAACGAAATGCACCTAATTTCCTACATAACTTCTCGTTCTCAAATCTCTGAAAAGTCAATTCAAAACACTATTGAATTATTAAATGAAGATTGTACCATTCCGTTTATTTCAAGATATAGAAAAGAGAAAACAGGAAATTTAGATGAAATTGAAATCGGGCAAATAGTTCAATTAAAAGAACAATTTGAAGCCTTAGAAAAAAGAAAAGTAAGTGTCTTAAAAATATTAGAAGAGCAAAATGTTCTTACTAGTGATTTAAAACAAAAAATAGATAAAACTGACGATCTTACTACTTTAGAAGACATTTACCTTCCATATAAAAAGAAACGTAAAACCAAAGCCGAAACTGCTCGTAAAAACGGATTAGAGCCTTTGGCGAAAATGATCATGAGTCAGCGTATAAACGATTTAGATTACACTGCTTCTAAATATACTTCTAACGAAGTAGAAAGCTCAGAAAAAGCATTAGAAGGTGCTCGTTTTATTATTGCAGAATGGATTAATGAACGAACTGATATCAGAAATAATATCCGTTATCAATTAGAACGTTTTGCTACGATTTCAACAAAAATAATTAAATCAAAAAAGGAAGATGAAAAGGCTCAAAAATTTAAAGACTATTTCGATTGGTCAGAAAACTTAAGTCGCATTCCTTCTCACAGGTTATTAGCAATTTTAAGAGCAGAAAGTGAAGACTTTATTCGTGTAAAAATTGAAATAGACAACGAAAGAGCGCTTCAAAAAATGGAAGATCGAATTATTCGTTCTCAAAACAAATGTGCGGAACAAATTGAATTGGCAGTTGCAGATGCTTATAAGCGTTTATTATATCCATCGCTTTCTAACGAGGCATTATCCATCGCTAAAGAAAAAGCTGATGAAGCAGCAATTGGTGTATTTACAAAAAACTTACAACAACTTTTATTAGGGGCTCCGTTAGGTGAAAAACGAATCTTAGCGATTGACCCTGGATTTAGATCAGGTTGTAAAATAGTTTGTTTAAACGAACAAGGAGATTTATTACATAACGAAACAATCTTCCCACATCCGCCTCAAAATAGAGATACCGATGCTATTAAGAAAATTAGTTCTCTTAGTGATGCATACAAAATTGAAGCGATTGCAATTGGAAATGGAACAGCATCAAGAGAAACTGAGCAATTAATAAAACGTATTCATTTTAAAAATGAAATTGAAGTTTTTGTGGTAAGTGAAGCAGGGGCTTCTATTTATTCAGCTTCAAAAATTGCACGTGACGAATTCCCTGATTACGATGTTACTGTCCGTGGCTCAGTTTCTATTGGTCGTCGATTAGCAGATCCGTTAGCCGAATTGGTAAAGATTGATGCGAAATCAATCGGTGTAGGGCAATATCAACATGATGTTGATCAATCAAAATTAAAAAAATCGTTAGATGCTACTGTAGAGCATTGTGTAAATAAAGTGGGGGTTAATATTAATACTGCAAGTGCTTCTTTATTAAGTTATGTTTCAGGTATTGGTCCGAAATTAGCAGAAAATATTGTTACTTACAGAAATGAAAATGGTTCTTTTTCTGATAGAAAAACCATTAAAAAAGTTGCTCGATTAGGTGGAAAAGCATTTGAACAATCAGCTGGATTTTTACGAATTAAAAATGGCGATAATCCTTTAGATGATTCTGCTGTTCACCCAGAACAATATCCGTTAGTAAAAAAAATTGCTAAAGATGTAGGTAAAAATATTTCTGATTTAATTGGTAATTCTTCCGAACTAAAACAAATTGATTTAAATAAATACATTACCGATACTGTTGGTTTACCAACTTTAAAAGATATTATTTCTGAATTAGAAAAACCAGGTTTAGATCCAAGAAAAAAAGCGAAAGCTTTTAGTTTTAATCAAAATATTAAATCCATTACCGATTTACATGAAGGGCAATTATTACCTGGAATTGTAAACAACATTACCAATTTTGGTTGTTTTGTTGATGTCGGAATTAAAGAAAGTGGTTTAGTACACGTTTCTAACTTAGCTAATACATTTGTAAAAGATGTAAATGAACACGTTGCTTTACATCAGCAGGTAATTGTAAAAGTTTTGGAAATTGATGTTAACAGAAAACGCATTCAACTTTCTATGAATTATAAATAAAAAGAGCCGCAATTTGCGGCTCTTTTAGTTTACCTTCCTCCTAACATTAACAATTCATTACAAACTACTTCTGTTATGTATCTTTTTTCACCTTCAGAGGTTTCATAAGACCGAGAAGTCAATTTTCCTTCTATAGCTACTTCGCTTCCTTTTTCAAGATATTTTTCTATAATTTCTGCTGTTTTATTCCATGCTACTATATTATGCCATTGGGTATCTGTTATTTTTTCTCCTTGTGAGTTTTTATAACTTTCGTTCGTAGCGATTGAAAATTTAGCTAATTTCTTACCACTATCTAAAGTGATAATTTCTGGGCTGTTTCCTAAGTTTCCAATTAATTGTACTTTGTTTCTTAACGTATTCATAAGATAAGTTTTAAATGATTTATAATTCGTCAATTCGTTTTGACATTGCAAAGATGAAACAGCAATCAAACTTTAATCGATTATTAAATGTTTGTTTTCGATTGTAAATGAATGTAATCGTTTATTTATTTTTAGTACCTTTGATTTCAAACAATTAACTATGAAATTTTACTTAGAAACCGAACGATTAATTTTAAGAGAAATATTCGAATCAGATATTGATGGAATGTTCGAACTAGATTCAAACGAAGAAGTTCATGAGTATTTAGGCAAGAATCCTATTAAAACTAAAGAGCAAGCTTTAATAAATATTCAATTTATCAGAACTCAATATGAAGAATTTGGTATAGGTCGTTTTGCTTGTATTGAAAAATCATCTGGTAATTTTATCGGTTGGTCTGGTTTAAAATTTAATACTGGAGAGAAAGAAAAATTAAACGAACATCAAGATTTTATTGATATCGGTTATCGTTTTATTCCGAAGTACTGGGGAAAAGGTTACGGACATGAATCTGCTGTGGCTTGTTTAGAGTATGGTTTCAATCAAATGAATTACGATACCATTTATGGTGCAGCAGATATTGACAATATTGGCTCTAATAAAATTCTTAGTAAGATAGGGTTACAATTTGTAAATGAATTTACTTATAAAGAAGTGAAAGTTAATTGGTATGAATTAAATAAATCCGATTATGGAAACTAAGAAGTGTTTAGAATGTGGTGACAAAGTTGTAGGTAGAATTGATAAGAAATTCTGTTCAGACTATTGTAGAAATGCTTTTAATAATAAAGTAAACAAAGAAAGTAAAAACCTAATTAGAAACACTAATAATCGTTTACGTAAAAACTATAAAGTTCTCACAGAACTAAATACTACAGGAAAAACAAAAATTACAAGGAGAAAACTATTCGACAAAGGTTTTGACTTTAAATTCATCACATCAATCTATACTACAAAAACTGGTAACACCTATTTTTATGTATATGATCAAGGCTATCTAGAACTTGAAAATGAAATGTATTTATTGGTTAAGCAGGATTAGTATTTTATTAGTTTAGGCAAAAAAGACATATCAATACGGTATTGAGTAACATCTCCTCTAAGGTGATAAACTGTAATTTTTTTATTTTCTATAAATGCTTGTGGGTTATAAGGCAAACTTATACTCTCAAATAAAATAGTGTCATTAGATACTGGGTCTTGATATTTTATTTTTAATAAAAAATTACCTTCATCAAACTGCTTTACTTTTATTGAGCTTGAATCAAAATATAATTTCTTTCCTTTTGATATTATTTTTTTTGTCTTTTTTTCTCTTTTAAAACTATAAAAAATAATTGACAATCCAATTATTAAAAAAACTAACCCTAGTAAGGTAAAGACAATAAAAAATGTACTATCATCATTATTCATCAACAGAAATAATATAGATAACAAAAAAAATCCTATAAGAGTAAAAGGAATAGCAATCCTTTTTTCTAATTTATCCATTAAACTCGTTTAAAAAATTAAGATCAATTTCATATTTTTTGTAGTTATTAGTATTTAAATACAACGCAATGTTTTTTCTTTTGATTTCGTCTTTAGGATCATTTTTTAGCTTTAAACTTTTAAAAAGGTGTACTTTATTATTCTTAACATCATCTAATTGTGTGAAAATTTTATAATAAACTGAATCATCGCTATAAAATCTTACTGTAAATACCTTGTCGTGAGGAATTATAACTTTTTTACCTGTTAATTTCAGATTCATTAATTTGGCATTACTCAAACTATTTTTAATTAACACAAAAAAATAGGAAATCAAAAGTACAAGACCAATAGCTAGTGATATAAAACTAAAAAAGTCAAAATTAGAATCCCCAATTAAAGCTTTGTCTGGGTTATCTTTATCGTAATAAACTACATCTCTATCACCTACTATTACTTCATCTCTAGAAGCTATAACTTTATGTTGGTAAATATTACCTTTAGTTGAAGTATATTCAAATATTGGAAACTTTTTAATACTTCCGTCATCCTGAACACTAGTGTCGTAATCAACAATAACGCCAATAGTTTTATTTGCGTTTTCTCTAAAAAACTTATTATAACGATACACACCAAATGAAATACATAAAAAAATGCATCCAATAATTAGTCTTTTTTTTAGTAGAGATTGCTTGTACATAATAAGCACAAACTTAAACAATTTAAGCTATAATAAAATTATTTCCAAGTATTTCCCTTTAGTTTCATTGCAGCAATCAATACGTCTTTTTGACTAATTTGTCCTACAAGTTTACCGTTATCAACAATTGGAAACCTTCTTCTTTTTGATTCTAAAAACTTATTAACTGCATCTAAAATATTCATATTTCCATCAATCGTTTCAACTTGCTTAATCATAGCTTTACCTACAGTATTATTTGTATCCATTGGCAAATTATAATACCTACTTTCAGAAATTTGTTTCATACAATCTCCTTCAGAAATAATTCCAATTAATTCATTTTTATCATTGATAACTGGTCCGCCAGAAATCTTATTTTTAATCAACGAATCAATAACGTCTTCAATCGGTTGATTCTCTTTAAAAGTGATTAAATTTTTAGTCATATAATCTGACACTAAAATCAATTCACTCTTCTTTTCTGGTGAATTAGATCGTTTTCCTTGAAAGCTTTTTATACCCATGACAATAATTATTAGCTATTAAATATACTGATTTTTAGTCGATTAAATTTATTACACCTTAAAAAGATAAAATTACTTACTTTTATAATCACTTAAAATTAACTATGAAATCAACTAACAATTTCCTAGCTGTTATAATTATAATTTTAACAGTTTATTGGAGTTTTAACAGTATCATTCCTTCAATTCCAACTAATGATACGAAACTAGCAGTAACTGATTTTTCTCTTGATAATGCCTTATATCATTTAAAAAACATATCTAAAAAACCTCATCATTCTGGATCTGATGAGCACAAGGTTGTACAAGATTATATTGTTAATGAATTAAAAAAACTACAATTACATCCCGAAATTCAAGTTCAAACTGCCATTAACAAAAAATGGAGAGCAAGTACTACAACTGAAAATATTGTAGCTAAGATAAAAGGAGCAGAAAACGGGAAAGCTTTATTAGTACTTACACACTACGACTCCAATCCACATTCTTCATTAGGAGCTAGTGATGCTGGATCGGGTGTTGTAACTATTTTAGAAGGAATTAGAGCTTTTCTAGCGAAAAACACACAACCAAAAAACGATATTATTATTCTTTTTTCTGATGCAGAAGAGTTGGGTTTATTAGGTGCTCAAGCTTTTGTTGAAAAACACCCATGGGCTAAAGACATCGGTTTGGTGATAAACTTTGAAGCAAGAGGTAGCGGTGGTTCAAGCTATATGTTGATGGAAACTAATGGTAAGAACAAAAAAATACTGACTGAGTTTTTAAATGCTAATCCTAATTATCCTGCTGCAAACTCGTTAATGTACAGTATCTACAAAAAGTTACCAAATGATACTGACTTAACTGTTTTTAGAGAAAAAGGAAACATTAACGGATTCAATTTTGCGTTTATTGATGATCATTTCGATTACCATACAGCACAAGATTCGTATGAAAGGTTAAATAAAGAAACCTTAATGCATCAAGCTGATTATTTCACTAGTTCTTTAAATTATTTTTCAAATACTGATTTATCTGATTTAAATAGTAATGAAGATTATATCTATGTAAACTTCCCTTTAATTAAGCTATTAATATATCCTTTTTCATGGGTGTTACCAATGTTATTAATCGCGATTGGTATATTTTTAGTGTTAGTTTTCTTAGGGGTTTCTCGTCAAAAAATCACCGTTCAAGGTATATTTAAAGGATTCATTCCTTATATAATTTCATTAGTTCTTTGCACAGGAATATCTTTCGGGTTATGGAAATTAATTTTATTAGTTCACCCACAATATTCTGATATTTTGCATGGATTTACTTACAACGGATATCAATATATTATTGCTTTTATCTTTTTAAACATTTGGATTTTATTTAAAGTTTACAACTACTTTAAAGATGAAAAAACTACAGATTTATTTATTGCTCCAATTTTCATTTCGTTAATAATTAATTATTTGATATATGAGTATTTACCAGGTGCTGGTTTCTTTATTATACCTGTATTTGCTTCCCTATTAATTTTAGCTATTTTAATTTTTATGGAAGTTCGGAAAAAGTCAAAAGCAACTTTATTTGCAGTTATTTCTATTCCTACAATATTTATGATTGCTCCAATGATACAATTATTCCCAGTTGCATTAGGTTTAAAAATATTATTCGTTTCAGCGGTTCTTATTGTTTTAGTTTTTGGGTTTACATTACCTGTTTTTCATCAACAAAAAAGAAAAAACAAATGGCAATTTTTAGTCGGATTAATTTCTTTCACCTTCTTTGGTTTAGCAACTTTTAATAGCGGATATTCAATAGACAAAAAACAACCAAACAGCCTTGTTTTTGTTCAAAATTCAGACAGTAATACGTCGTATTGGGCAACCTATAACAAGACTTTTGATAGTTATACTAATCAAATATTTAATGATAGTTACGAAGAGAGTAATATTCCTTTTAACGAAGGAAAAAGCAAGTATAACACCCGTTTTAGCCATTCTAAAAAAGCTGAAAATAAAAACTTAAACACTTCAAATATCATCATTAATTTAGATACTATAATTGGTAGTAAAAGAAATTTGAATTTTACTATAACTCCTACTCGAAAAATAGACAGGTACGAATTTCAAAACAATACTCCTATTACTATGAATGAATTTAGTGTTAATGGAGCTTGTTACGATGAGGGAAAATCTTTTATTGCTGATAAAGGAACCCTACTTATTTATCAAATGGCAAATTCTGATAAAGATGTTACTATTTCATTTTCGATTAATAAAAATGAAAATCCAGATATTACATTAAATGAAATTTCTTACGATTTATTATCAAATCCAAAATTCAACTTAAAGCCAAGAAATGAAACTATGATGCCTATGCCTTTTGTAGTAAATGATGCAATTATTTGTTCTAAAAAAATTAAGTTCTAATAGCAGAAATATAAAGTATACTTTTTTGATTAAGATTTACCCACAAAAAAACCAGAAAATTAAATTTTCTGGTTTTTTTTATTTTATTAAAAATGTTAATCTTTTACTTAATTGCCATTTTAGTTTCTTCTTTCCATGTTTGTACACTAGCAATTGTATTATTAGCATAGTCTATTTCTTTTAACCCATCTTCTTTCCACATAAACCATTTACCAACTTTTTTCCCAGCTTCATAATGAGCTATTGCTGTTTTATTACCCTTAACATCAAAAGAAGTCCAAGTTCCCGTTAATTTTTTATTTTTAAAGAAACCTTGCTCTTTTACTTTACCATCCTTATAAAAATAAGTAGCTTTTACTAAATCTCCTGACTTTTCAAACTTTGGTTCTGTATTTTGAGCTTGTAATAACGATACTGATAAAATACAAGCAGCTATTATTAATTTCTTCATATCTAAAACTTTATAGGGTTAACACTTATATTACAAATATATAAATAATTTTACATATTTGAAACATTTACGTAACATTAATTTAACATTGAGGTTTTTATTAGAATTCAGCAATAAAAATAAACCGCATAAAAATCGTTATATTTACAAGGTATTAACCACTAAAAAAAATTATTATGGCAGTAATGAAAGTTATCGAAGTATTATCTAACTCAGATAAAAGCTGGGAAGATGCAACAAAAAAAGCTGTAAAACAGGCTTCAAAATCAGTAAAAAACATTAAATCAGTATTTGTACAATCGCAAAGTGCTGTTGTAGATGGTGATGATGTTACAGAATTTAGAGTAAACTTAAAAGTTACTTTTGAAGTAAAGTAAGCTTATCAGTATAAAATTTAACTACTATCAAGCGGTTTTGGTTCTAATCAAAACCGTTTACTATTTATAAAAAATTACATGAACACATTACAATATATCTTCATCGGCTTAGTTGCAATAATCCACATTTACATCGTTGTTTTAGAAATGGTTTTATGGACAAAACCTAAAGGGATAAAAACTTTTGGTTTAAAATCTAAAGAATTTGCTGATGAGACGAAAGTTCTTGCCGCAAACCAAGGATTATATAATGGTTTTTTAGCAGCTGGATTAATCTGGTCTATGCTATCGCAAAAAACAGACGTAGCAATTTTCTTTTTAGGTTGCGTATTTGTTGCCGGAGTTTACGGTGCTTACTCTACTAAAAAACCAAGAATTTTCTTTATTCAATCTATCCCTTCTTTAATTGGATTATCACTTTTGTTATGGTAAATTGCGGCGTTTTAAAAACTAACACTACTATAACAATTTATTAATTTTTTAAAACTTAAACATGGAAGAGTATTTAGATACATTTCAAAACTTATTAATCGAATACACACCTAAAGTATTAACAGCTTTAGCTATTTTAATTGTTGGTTTATTTGCTATAAAATTTATAGTAAGAGCCTCTAAAAAAATTATGGGTAAACGTGGTGTAGACATCACTTTACAAAAATTCTTAGGCGATTTAATTAGCTGGTCGTTAAAAGCATTATTATTTGTTACTGTTGTATCACAGCTAGGAGTTGCTACAACTTCGTTTGCTGCTATTATTGGTGCTGCTGGTTTAGCTGTTGGTTTAGCTTTACAAGGCTCATTATCTAATTTTGCAGGTGGTGCAATAATTATGATTTTTAAGCCTTTTAAAATTGGTGATTTAATTGAAGCTCAGGGTGTAACTGGTGTAGTGAAAGAAATCCAAATTTTCACTACTCATTTAAATACTCCTGGTAATAAATTAGCCATTATTCCAAACGGAACTTTATCTAACGGAAACATCATTAACTATACTGCTGAAGGTAAATTAAGAGTAGATTTAACTTTTGGTGTGTCTTATGATGCAGATATTAAGCAATCTAAAGAGATATTAATGGAAGTCTTAGCTTCTAATCCGAAAGTATTAAAAGATCCTGCTCCTTCAGTTAATGTATCTGAATTAGCAGATAGCTCAGTGAACTTTGCTGTTAGACCTTGGGCTAATGTAGCAGATTACTGGGATGTATACTTTGAAACTACAGAAAACGTGAAATTAGCCTTAGATAAGGCTGGAATTGAAATACCATATCCACACTCTGTTGAAATTCAGAAAGAAGGTTAAACTTTCTTTTTTTGTGGAGTAACCACAAAATCTTTTAAATAAAAAGGTTCAAAATAAGCGACATCTTCGATGTCGTTTTTTTTGTACTTATCGTAACTTAAAACTGCCATTTCTTTTGCTGATGGAAATTTAGCATCAATAAAATTAGCGTTCTTATGAGTTAATGTTTCTTTACATTTTTCAGCACCATCTCCTAAAAAATACACTTTTCCTTTTTCTAACTCTTCTTTAAAAGAATTTTCGTCAATTATTTCAGCCTTTATCTCTCTTATTTGCGAATAGTTAGAATTATAAACTGCAGAATACACTTCCATTCTACGAGCATCTAACATTGGCACTATTAAACCTTCTTCAACAGAAATAGCATGAGATAATGAAGTTAATGTTTCAATAGAAATTAATGGTTTATCAAAAGCAAAACACAAACCCTTTGCAGCCGAAACACCAATTCGCAAACCTGTATAAGAACCAGGACCTTTACTAACTGCCACAGCATCTAGCTCACTCGTTTTAATCTTTGTTTCATCTAAAATTTCTTGAATAAATGGATGTAACTTTTCTGCATGTGAATAGTTTCCATCATTTAACTCTCTAATTGCTAAAACTACTCCGTCTTTTGCTAAACTAACTGAACAGTTTTTTGTTGCTGTTTCTATATTTAAGATTGTTGCCAAACTGAAATTATTTTTATGAGGCAAAGATACATTATAAAGAAAAACCCCGTTAAATAAAATCTAACGAGGTTTAACAACAATAAAATCTTTATTACTAATCTACTATCGACTCACCGAAGTAGAACTTTAATACTTTTGTTTTAAATACGTAATCGTATTTTGCTCTAATCATTGCTCCTTCTGCATTTACTAAACGGTTACGAACTTGATCGAAATCGAATTGAGTCATCGAACCGTAATCATAGCTTACTTGCGCATTTTTAAAGGCTTCTTTTTGTGCTTCTAACGAAATCTCAGCAGCTTCATACGTTTTAGCTGCCGCTTTAGCATCTAAGAATGATGTTTCAATTTGCTGCTCTAGTTTAAGCTTTTCACTTTCTAAAGTAAACTCACTCTGCTCTTTATTTATTATCGATTTTGTAACTCTGTTTTTAGTTTGAAAACGATTAAAAATTGGAATATTTAAATTTAAACTAAACCCATACCCTAAGTTATCACTTAACTGAGTAAAAAACCTATTAGTTCTCGACCCAATTGTTCCATCAGGGTTTTGAAACATTATAATATCTTTCTCTCCTAAAACTGTTTGATAAGAAGTATTAACTCCTGCATTAAAAGACAATGAAGGTAAAAATGAACTCTTAGTTATTTCAACATTCAAATCAGCATTCGTTAAGTTTAGTTTTGCTTTTTTAATCTCTGGCCTATTTGTCAGTGCTTTTTCATAAACAGTTTTTGAATCACTGTATAATAATGCGGCAGAAGGTGAACCAACTTCTATTTTAGCTACATCAAAATCTTGACTTGAAACTTGCAACAGTTGAGATAGATTTAATAAAGCTAAATTTAAACCATTTTCCTGTGTAACTACATTTTGAAGATCATTAGTAGCTGTAGACTGTACATTTAATAAATCCCCTTTTGGTATTGCTCCAGCTTCAAACTGTGCTTTTGCTCTATCAATTTGTTTTTTGCTAATCTCTGCTTGTATTTCAGCTACAGATAAATTTTCTTTTGCAAATAATACATTCAGATAAGTATTAACTACTCTTAGTGATATATCATTTTTTATAAACTCTAAATCTAACTTAGCACCATCAACACCAAGTTGTGCTTGCTTATAAGTATTTAAATTTCTAAATCCGTTAAATAAAGTAGTATTTGAGTTTAATCCAAAACTATTACCTCTTGTATCTCTAGATATTCTTGCTCCACTTTGACCAATAAAAGATCCAAAGTTTAATCTTTGAGAAACTGAACCTGTTAAATCGGGTAAGAAACTTCCTTTAGCAATAGCTACATCCTTCTCAGCTAGATCTACATTTAATTGATTTTGTTTAACGGTAATATTGTTTTTCAACGCATGATCAACACATTCTTTAAGTGTCCATTTTTTTTGAGAAAAACCAGCTAATGAAGTAAACAAAGCTGCGAGTAATACAATTTTAGTTTTCAAGACAAATATTTTTTTGTTCGTTATTGTTAGTCAATTCATGTTCCAAAAAAAGAAACAAAACATAATCACTTACATAACAGGTGATTACGAAAATAAAAATATTTTTAACTGTTTGATTTTGAACATTATTAAGTACAAAACCGAACAATTATTTTTATTTGTTTTTATATGACGACTAAAAGTAGAATATGTTACAAAAAAATTCTCTTATTGAAGTGTTAATTTTTAGTTCCCTTTTTATGACGATAAATAAAATAGAAAAGCAAGCCTACTAAAATATATGGAAACACCATTAAATACGTAATTCCGTTATTAACACCTTCAGCAATTGTTTCGTTTCCTCCTTCAACTACTGCTTTACACATGGCACATTGCGCAGAGGCATTTACAGCAAAAAATAATAATATTATTGAGAACAGTTTCTTAAACATAATAAGGAGATATCATTAAATACACCACTACACCTGTAATAGCTACATACAACCATAAAGGAAAAGTAATTTTAGCTATTTTCTTATGTTCAGGAAATTTACCTAAACGTGCTCTCATAAACGTAATTAACACAAAAGGAATTACTATTATAGATAACACAATATGCGTTAAAAGAATAAATAAGTATATATATTTTATTATTCCTTCACCTCCAAACTTGGTGGAGTCAGAAGTCATATGGTAGGCTACATACATTACTAAAAACAAAGCTGAACAAATAATAGCCGTTGTGTTTAATTGCTCATGTAATTTTCTATTACCCTTTTTAATTGCAACTACAGAAGCAACCAATAATACTGCCGTTAAACCGTTTATGCTTGCGTAAATTGGAGGTAAAAATGTTAAAGGTTCTGCATTCGGTATTTTAACAAAAAACAATCCAAACACAGCTAAAGGGATTACAATAGATACTATTGTAATAAATTTTTTATACTTTTTTTCTTCAGTATTCATGCTACTCATTCAATAATAACTTAATATCCTGTTTTAATTCTTTAATTTGATGTCCAAATCCGTGTTCGTCTAAGGCTCTATAATACATTATGGGGTTTCCATGTTCATCATATCGAGAACGGATATATCCATCCTTATCAACTAAAGCAAACAAACCTGAATGTTCGAAACCTCCGTGAGAAACTTCTCCTTTTCCTGCAAATAACTTAAAACCTTCGTTTGATAAATCATATACAACATCTTCAGGTTTTCCTGTTAGCATATGCCAATTTTTATGGTTAATTCCATTTTGCTTAGCGTATGCTTTTAATTGACTTGGGATGTCTATTTCTGGTGTGATAGAAAATGAAGCTATTCCGAAGTTAGGATTTCCCATAAACTCGTTTTGTACTTCTACCATACGAGCATTCATAATAGGGCAAATAGTTGGACAAGTAGCAAAGAAAAACTCTACCACATATACCTTGTCTTCATAATCTTTATTTGTAATCGTTTTTCCATCTTGATTAATAAACTCAAAAGAAGGAACTTTAGTAAATTTATGTAAATCTGATTTCTGAAAGTGTTTTACAATTTTTGGTACCGAATAGATCCCAAACAATAAAATTATAAACGAAATACCGACGTATGAATAGTTCTTTTTCATCTCTCTTAAATTTGTCTATCTGCGTTATTCTTTTTTAATGCCAAACGATATTCTGCTAAAACTACTTTTACATCGTCCTTCATTTTATTTTTCAATTCAGCAACCGATGTCATTAAATAACCATACATCTTTCCTTCAAAAGCATCTTTATCATCATCTCTTCCTCTTAGGTTAGTATCCTTATCGATAATAAAAGCTTTTGATGAATGTAGATTTTTATCTAAAGAGCCACCTGTTTTAAAAGAATCAAATAACACTTTAATTTCTGTTTCGCTAGCAAAAATGAAATTCCATCGAACCATATTGGTAAACTCACCTAATTTTTTCTGAAGCTTTTCAACTTCTTCTTCAGTTCCTTTAGGTGCAATAACTATTAATTGAAAGTCTTTAAAGTCGTAAAAAGGTTTGTATATTTTTTCATTTAAGTTAAACAACTCACCTTTTGCTACATCAATATCATTTCCTAAAAAGGTTACTATCGATATTTTTCTATCAAACTGATGTTTTTTACTAATCGCAGAAACATCTATTACTTTCTTTGTTAACACCGGTAATTTTGCAAAATTATTAATACCAAGTGATAAGAATATGTAGAATAACAAAGGCACAATAAACAGTGCAAATAATACAATATGTTTGTTTGAAATCTTCATTTTATTACAAATTAAAGATAAAAAAAGGTGGTTAAAACCACCTTTTTTCAAATTTTTATAAAATTACCATTTTACTAATGGCGCTAATGTTTCATGTAAATAATCTCCTTCTATTAATACAATGAATAATAAGTAAGAAATTAAGAATACTGCTGTCCAAACAATTGCTCTTCTAAACCAAGTTTTCTCAGCTTCTAAGTGCATAAAAGCCCAAGCAATATAATATGCTTTTACAATTGTTAAGATAATAAATATCCAATTTAACCAACTAGTACCCCATCCGTGTAAGTGTAAAGAGTCTGGTTTAACAATACCTAATGCTACTTCAACAGTTGTTACTATAGTTAAGATTGCTAGTACAATCCAAATTCTTTTTGTGTTCGATTCGTGTGCGTGACCCATTTTTAATATCGTTTTTTGATTATACTAAGTAGAAGAAGGTAAATACAAATACCCAAACTAAATCTACAAAGTGCCAATATAAACCTACTTTTTCAACCATTTCGTAATGCCCTCTACGCTCATACGTACCTAATACAACATTAAAGAAAATGATAATATTAATTAATATACCTGATATTACGTGAAAACCGTGAAATCCTGTAATAAAGAAAAAGAAATCAGCGAAAATAGGATTTCCGTACTCATTCTCTTTTAAGTTAGCTCCTTCAACAACCTTTGTTATTAATGGTAATTTAGCTAAACTCTCTTCTCTTGATAAAATTATTTTTTGCTTAGTTTCAGGATTTAATTGTTCTGTTCTAATTAATAAAGAAGGATCTGCTTTAAAAGCTTCTTTAACCTGAGCTACTGAATATTGTGAAATAGCTGGTTCTTGATCAAACCATAATCCATTATTACGAGTATGGTGAATTCTATCATCCTTTCTATCAGTATGAATAAAATCTGCCAAAGCAACTTGATGACCATCTTTTACAAACTGTAAAATGTGGTTATTACTAGTTTTAACAGCACCATAAGAACCATTGATAAAGTTTTTCCATTCCCAAGCTTGAGAACCAACGAAAATAATTCCGAAAATAATCGTTGCAAACATATACCAAGCAACTTTCTTTTGTTTCATTTGATGACCTGCATCAACTGCTAACACCATTGTTACTGATGATACAATTAATATAAATGTCATTAATGCTACATAGTACATTGGTGCGTGTACACCGTGTAATCCTGGAAAGTGAGTAAATACCTCATCGGCAATTGGCCAAGAATCAATAAATTTAAAACGTGTTAAACCGTACGCTGCTAAAAACCCCGAAAAGGTTAATGCATCAGATACGATAAAAAACCACATCATCATTTTACCATAACTAGCGCCAAATGGTTTTGCACCACCTCCGCCCCAGGTCTCTTTGTTGTCAGAATTTACAGCAATATTTGCTCCCATAAATCTCTTATTGTTAATTTTTGTTAAAACAGTGCGCCAAAATTACGCATTTTTCATCATCTTATGAAATAGAAAAAGAAAAATAGATAAATCCATAAAACATCCACAAAATGCCAGAAGATTGCACCTAGTTCAAACCCAAGCATATCGGTCGATGAATATTTCTTTTTAAAATGATTATAAATTACTACTAATAGCACAATTACCCCTGCTAACAAGTGTAAAACGTGCATAAATGTTATTCCTATAATAAAAGATGTAGATACAGTACTTTCTGGTCCTGTAAAATATAATCCTCCAGATCTTAACTCATAAAACCCTACATATTGATACCATACAAACCCTAATCCTAACACTAAAGTTGCTAGTAAAAAGATTAATGACATCTTTAAATCATCTTTCTTTAAAAAATTTCGAGAAATTAATAATGTAATACTACTTAATACAATTACTATAGTACTAATATAAAAAGCTTGTGGTAAATCGAAAGTAATCCAATCTTCACGTTTCATACTTACAACGTAAGCACTTGTTAGTCCTGCAAAAAACATTACCATACTAATCATGGCAACCCATAACATTGGTTTTGCTGACTTTTGCTTTCCTGCTTTTAATTCTTCCTGTAAAGTTTGTTCACTCATTAGTGTAAAAATTTATCTACCACATAAATTATTGGTACGATTGTAATATAAAAAACACTTGCCAGCATCAACTTTCTTGCATCTGTGTTTTCTTGTGTTTTATATAATTTAAACGCGTAATACAACATCAATACTCCTAATAACAAAACAATAACTGCTGTTAAAGGATAAATGTAAAACGCACCTGTTACTTTTAATACTGGAGCAACAGACATTAATATCATAATGCAGGTGTAAAAAATTATTTGCACAATAGCTCCTCTATCTTTTTTATCCATAGGAAGCATGTGTAATCCTGCTTTGTTATATTCTTCAAACTGCAACCAACCAATTGCCCAAAAATGTGGGAACTGCCAAAAAAACTGAATCATAAATAAAAATCCAGCTTCAATACCAAATTCACCAGTTGCAGCAACCCACCCTAACATAAAAGGAATTGCTCCTGGAATCGCACCCACAAACACTGCCAAAGGAGTTACCGCCTTTAGTGGTGTATAAGCACTTGTATATAAAAAGATAGAAATTGCACCAAACAATGCACATTTAGGATTAATCGCATATAAAATTGCAATACCAGCGATGGTAAAAATTGTGGCTATAATTAAAGCTGTTGTGGTTGACATTCTACCTGCTGGTAACGGACGATTCTTCGTACGTTGCATCACAGCATCAATATCCTTCTCTATTACTTGGTTAAAAGCATTCGATGCTCCTACCATTAAATATCCACCAATAGCCAATAATAAAACAGTAGTATAGTCTATTGTTTCAGCTCCTAATAAGTAACCTGTAATAGAAGTAAACACAACACTTACCGATAAACCAACTTTAGTTAGTTGTTTAAAATCGTTAAAGAGTGATTTAACAGAGGGTTTAGTATGTGCAGGTGAAACAGAATCCACTTCTTATTTTAAAAATTTTTGCAAAGATATTTCTTTCTTATGTAATGACCATATATTTTGATGTTAATTGAAAAGAGAAAAAAAATTAAAAACTGTTTTGCAATTTAAAAAATGGTGTTATATTTGCACCCGCATTCGCAGTAATGCACAAGTTCATTAAAATAATTTTTGACTACGCGAAAGTAGCTCAGGGGTAGAGCATCACCTTGCCAAGGTGGGGGTCGCGGGTTCAAATCCCGTCTTTCGCTCTGAGACTTTCTTTAAAAATATACCAAGATTTGATTATTTTTAATCAAATATGCTGAAGTGGTGGAATTGGTAGACACGTTGGACTTAAAATCCAATGAGCCGTAATGCTCGTGCGGGTTCAAGTCCCGCCTTCAGTACCACAAGCCTCGCTTTTATTAGCGAGGCTTATTTTTAAAAAAGTCAAAACAAGATATACCATGCTGAAGTGGTGGAATTGGTAGACACGTTGGACTTAAAATCCAATGGGCCGTAATGCCCGTGCGGGTTCAAGTCCCGCCTTCAGTACTAAGCCTTAACATTTATTTGTTAAGGCTTTTTTATTTTATATACTTTTGGAATATTCTTTGTAATGTATTGTTTAAATTAACGTCTATACTATCAGCTTAAAACAAAAAACATGCGAAAGATATTTTTAATAGTTTGTATTACTTTCTTCACAAACACTTTTAGTCAAACCTCAACCCTTAATTCGTTATTAAAAAAACATGTTGATACTAAAGGAAATGTAAACTACAAAGCCTTTAAAAAAGATGAAACTAAACTAGATAGTTATTTAGAGTATTTAAATACAACTTCTCCAAAGAAAAATTGGTCTGCTTCAAAAACAAAAGCTTTTTGGGTTAACGCCTATAATGCATACACTATAAAGTTAATACTTGACAACTATCCTTTAAAAAGTATTTTAAAAATTAAAAAGAAAGGAAAGGATGCTTGGAATATTCCTTTTGCAAAAGTTGGAGGAAAAGCTTACACCTTAAATCATATTGAGCACGAAATTTTAAGAAAAGATTTTAATGATCCAAAAATTCACGTTGGTGTAAATTGCGCATCAGGTTCATGTCCGCAATTAGGAAATTTTGCTTTTTCTGAAGCTAATTACACTACCAAAACAAAAGAACTGATGAAAAAATTCATCAATGACCCAACTAGAAATAAAATTTCAGGCAAAAAAGTACAATTATCTAAAATATTCGAATGGTTTAAAGGAGATTTCACCAAAAAAGGTTCTTTAATCGATTTTTTAAACAAATATTCGAATACTAAAATTGACAAGAATGCTAAAATTAGCTTTTTAGAATATAATTGGAGTTTAAATGGAAAGTAAGTAACGTAGTTATTTTAGTAAACTATTAGTATTTTTACTTTCAACTAGAAAATAAAACAAATGTCTAAAACATATTACGATCCTGCTGACTTACGTAAGTTTGGAAAGATAACAGAATGGAGCGAAGAACTTGGAAACAAGTTCTTTGATTATTATGGAAAAGTATTTGAAGAAGGGGCTTTAACAGCTCGCGAAAAATCGTTAATTGCTTTAGCTGTTGCACATACAGAACAATGCCCATACTGTATTGATGCCTACTCTAAAGACGGATTGCAACGCGGAATTACCAAAGAAGAAATGATGGAAGCCATTCATGTTGGTGCAGCTATAAAAAGTGGCGCAACATTAGTACACGGAGTTCAAATGATGAACAAAGTGAATAAATTAGAAATGTAAAATGAAGAAATCTCTTCAAGCAAGAAATAACGATTTAGCAAACACCCAACGTCAGTTAGAAATCTTATCAAACGGGATTTTTGCTGACGGTGAGTTACCCACGTTTGCAAAAAAAATTAAGGAAACAAATCAGTTCCCATTACGTCCTAAAAAATTAGAAATTCTTCAAATTAATTTAGGATATATGTGCAACCAAGTTTGTGCACATTGTCACGTTGATGCTGGCCCAGATCGTAAAGAAATTATGACGATTGAAACCATGCAACAATGTTTAGATGTCATTAAAAATACAGGAGCACATACTTTAGATTTAACTGGTGGTGCACCAGAAATGAATCCAAATTTTCGTTGGTTTGTAGAGGAAGCTTCAAAAGCAGGAATTAAAGATTTTATTGTTCGTTCTAACTTAACCATTATTAGAGCTAATAAAAAGTATTACGATTTACCTGAGTTCTTTAAAAAACATAACGTTCATGTAGTTTCTTCTATGCCCCACTGGACGCGTGGTAAAACTGACAAACAACGTGGTGATGGGGTTTTTGATAAATCTATCAAAGCATTACAAATGCTAAATGAGGTTGGATATGGAATAGAAGGAACTAACTTAAAATTAGATTTGGTATATAATCCTTCAGGAGCATTTTTACCAGGAGATCAAGCCGCTTTAGAATCTGATTTTAAAAAAGCATTGAAAGAAGACTTCAATATTGAATTCAATTCTCTTTTTGCAATTACCAATTTACCAATCAGTAGGTTTTTAGATTACTTAATTGCTTCTGAGAATTATGAAGACTATATGTATGCTTTGGTAGAAGCTTACAATCCTATGGCTGTTGAAAATGTAATGTGTACAAATACATTATCGGTAAGTTGGGATGGATATTTATACGATTGCGACTTTAATCAGATGTTGAATTTAAAAGTAAATTCTAAAGTAAAACATATATCTGATTATAATGAAGAATTGTTACAAAACCGAAACATCATTATCAACCAACACTGCTACGGATGTACTTCTGGTGCAGGAAGTAGCTGTCAAGGAACTGTAGCCTAATGAAAAAACTTGTTTTCTTTTTTATATTGATTTCTCTCAATTCTTTTTCGCAAAAGAACTTGAAACAATTATTAAAGAAACACAATTCAGAAAACGCTCCTTATATCTCTGTAAGTGATTTAAAAAAAGAAGGAAGCAACGTTGTTTTATTAGACGCTCGCGAACTCAAAGAATTCAAAGTAAGTCATCTTAAAAACGCAACTTGTGTGGGTTATGATAATTTTGACCTTAACAAAACAATCAAGAAATTACCATCAGACAAAACCACAAAAATCGTGGTGTATTGTTCTTTAGGAATTCGTTCTGAAGATGTTGCTGAAAAAATTAAGAATACTGGCTATAATAATGTTTACAATCTATATGGCGGGATTTTCGAATGGAAAAACCAAGACAACACAGTTGTAAATTCTAAAAATAAGCCAACTAAAAAAGTTCACACTTTTAACAAAGAATGGAGCAAATGGCTCTTAAAAGGAGAAAAGATTTATGAGTAAAAACTTACTGCTAATTTTTACAAGAAATCCTGAGTTAGGAAAAGCAAAAACACGTTTGGCAAAATCAGTTGGGGATGAAACTGCTTTAGATATCTATAAATTTTTATTAAACAGAACCAAAGAAATTACTCAAGATTTAACCTGTGATAAAGTAGTGTACTATTCAGTAAAAGTTCGCAACAATGATATTTGGGATGCTAAAATTTACCAAAAGCATCAACAAGAAGGAGAAGATTTAGGTTTTAGAATGCAAAATGCTTTTCAAAATTCTTTTAATGCTGGTTATGATAAAGTAATGATTATTGGTAGCGATTTGTACGATTTAACCCCAAATCACATTAACGAAGCATTTAACAAACTAGACAACAATGATGTTGTTATTGGTCCTGCAGAAGATGGTGGGTATTATCTTCTTGGGATGAAAAATTTACAACCTAACATTTTTGAAAACAAAGCTTGGGGAACAGAAACTGTTAGAAAAGACACCCTAAATGATTTACAAAAAGTAAGTGTACATTTGCTAGAAGAATTAAACGATGTAGATGTGATTGAAGACATTGAAAACCATCCAGCATTTCAAAAATTTTTGAATATTTAGAATGAAGAAACAACAACTACAAGAAACAATAGATTTTTTAAAATCAAACGGAATTTCAAATCCTCAAATAGGAATTGTATTAGGAACCGGCTTAGGTAAACTAGTAGATGAAATAACTATTGAAAAAGAAATTCAATATTCAGAAATTCCACATTTTCCTCAAGCAACGGTAGAGTTCCATTCAGGAAAATTAATTTACGGGGAATTATCAGGAAAAAAAGTTGTGGTAATGTCTGGTCGCTTTCATTTATATGAAGGCTATAATTTGTGGGAAGTTACTTATGGTATCAGAACAATGCACGGTTTAGGAATATCTACTTTATTAATTTCTAATGCAGCTGGAGCTATCAATCTTTCGTATAAAAAAGGAGATTTAATGCTATTAGAAGATCATTTAAATTTACAAGGAGGTTCTCCTTTAGCATTTAAAGGAGCAAACGAATTCGGAAACATTTTTGCGGATATGTTAGAGCCTTATTCAAAAAAAATCAACAATCAACTGAAAGCTATCGCTAAAGAAAACGACATACAATTGCATGAAGGAATGTACGCAAGTGTTGTCGGCCCACAACTAGAAACTAGAGCAGAATATAGAATGTTACAAATTTTAGAGGCGGATGCAGTTGGTATGAGTACTGTACCCGAAGTAATTGTAGCAAAACAAATTGGTTTGCCTTGTGCAGCAGTTTCTGTATTAACAGACGAGTGTGACCCGAAGAATTTACAACCGGTAGATATTGGAGAAATCATTGCTATAGCTGGAAAAGCAGAACCAAAAATGATTACCTTATTTAAAGAATTGATTAAAGAATTATGAGTTATTTAGAAACTACACATAACGTTTATAAAGAAGCAGCACTAACACCAGATGTTGGTTTGTGTTGCACTACGAATCCTATTTGGGAATTACCGGGATTAAAGATTCCACGCATTATGCAAGAAATGAATTACGGATGCGGTTCTACTGTACATGCTCGCGATTTAACCAACAATCCAAAAATGTTATACGTTGGTGTTGGTGGCGGAATGGAGTTATTACAATTTGCATACTTCAACAGAAATAAAGGTGGTGTAATTGGTTTAGATGTGGTTGATGAAATGTTAGAAGCATCTCGTAAAAACTTTAAAGAAGCAGAAGAAATGAACCCTTGGTTTAAGTCTGATTTTGTAGATTTAAGAAAAGGTGATGCGATGAATTTACCTGTAGAAGATAATTCGATTGATGTTGCGGCACAAAACTGCTTATTCAATATTTTTAAGGAAGATGATTTACAAAAAGCCATTGCGGAAATGTATCGTGTATTAAAACCACACGGACGTTTGGTAATGAGTGATCCTACTTGTGAGCAAGAAATGAATGATGAGTTACGTAACGACGAACGCTTACGTGCACTTTGTTTAAGTGGAAGTTTATCGATTGCTAATTATGTAAAAGCATTAACCGATGCTGGTTTTGGAACTATTGAAATTAGAGCCAGAAAACCTTACAGAATCTTAGACCCAAAGAATTACCCAACCGATGAGTTGATTTATATAGAATCTATTGAAGTAGCTGCTATCAAAGACCCAATGCCTGCAGACGGACCTTGCGTTTTTACAGGAAAAGCTGCTATTTATTATGGAGATGAAGATTATTTTGATGATGGAGCAGGACATACTTTATTAAAAAATCAGCCTTTAGCTATTTGCGATAAAACAGCATCAGCATTAAAAGCTTTAGGTAGAGACGATATTTATTTTTCAGAATCTACCTACCATTACGATGGTGGCGGATGCTGTTAAATTTCTTTTAAAAGAATTGAAACCCTTGCTTCTAGCAAGGGTTTTTCTTTATCTTTAAATCAAAATTATTGACGTTATGAAACGCATACAACTTTTTGAGTTTGAAGATTTCCATTGGCTTCCGCCATTTATTAGGTCTAGCATCACTAACCTATTGGCTTTATTGCTAAAAATGCTAAAAACCAAAGATATTGTTGCTGTTCTTATTCACGATATTAAAAAGCAACATGATTTTAAACAAATTGTTGATTTAGGCTCTGGTTCTGGTGGAGTGATGATTGATGTAATTGAAGAAATAAATAAAAATAATAATACGCCTGTTAACTTATTACTTACCGATTTATATCCAAACACCTCAGTTGTAAGCAACATTAACAATTTAAACATTAAAAATGTTCACTATCTAAAGGAATCGTTAAATGCAACTGATTTTAAAAATGCTCCTGAAGGGTTAAAAACAATGATGAATAGTTTTCATCATATGCCACCAGAAAGCGCAAAAAAGATTTTAAAAACCGCACAAGAAAACAAACAACCTTTACTGATTTACGAAATGGGAGAAAACAACATCCCAACATTACTTTGGTGGTTACTATTACCTATTTCAATCGTAATTATGGTAGTAATGGTACTTTTTATGACTCCTTTTGTAAAAAACCTCACATTTAAGCAAGTACTATTTACTTATTTAATCCCTATAATTCCGTTCATATACGCTTGGGACGGACAAGCTTCTTTAGTTAGAATGTACACATTTAAGGATGTAGAAAACTATTTACTAAAAGACTTAGAAAACGATTCTTATTCATGGAAGATTGACCATGCTAAAAACTTAAAAGAAAAAAAGCAAGGGTATTATATTTTGGGGTTACCTGAAGAAAAAACAGTTAAGTAGATAAAACAAGGTGAATGTTTTATTATCCGGAAATACTTAACCTAAAAACAATATATTTGATTAGATATAACTAGTTGGCAAACATTAAAAACTTATAGAATATTTAAAATGATAAATAGAATAAAGAACTTTCTACCTGCTCTAATCATAGCTGGTATAATAATTTTCTCAGTAAAACTATTTGTTGCTAAAAAGGAGACAAATAAAGAGGAATTAATGAATAATGGAAATAAAACAGAAGCTATTATAAAGGACATTAAATACGATTATTATTTTATTAACAAAGCTCGTAAAAAACAATATTATTATAAGTTAACTTTAAACTATAATGACTTACAAGGGAATTTATATAAAAACTATGTTTCAATTAATGATTATGATTTCAAGGAAAAAAAAATAGGAGACAAAATTGAAATTTTTTATTCTACTGAAAATTCTAAAGAAATAACTTTAGTTGACTACCAAAAAATACACAAAACACCTGAAAGAATTTTACTACCTAATGACTTGTTAAGTATAAATAAAAACAAGAATACAAAATCAATTTACGATAACTTAAATAAAATCAGTTATGGATGGGAAGTAGACCAAAATGATTCTACTTTATTTTTAAACAAAAGAAAGAAAAGCTTTATATATGTGAGGAAAGACTCAATAGCTTATTATCATAATTCATTTCTTAATAATCAAATATTAGAAAACGACTTAAATCAATTTGAAAAAATAGAATCAAAAAGAGTAGCTAAAAAACTTATAAACATTGATCTTTTTGAACCAAAAAGCAAACCTCTCCAGAATTTTAAAATGCGAAGTCTTGTAAATCATTATCAAAAAGATAATTTGAATTTCTATTCATCCGAAATCAATGACTATTCCAATAAACCTTGGTTTTCATTAGTTTTAAAAACAACTATTGATAGAAAAAATTAAAATAGGTGTTGAATTTATAGAAAAAAACGATTTGCCAACACAGTGTATAATTAATGGCTAATTCTTGCCTACTTACGAAAATCCTCGTGGATTTTCTATTTGGTTTGTATTTGCTAAATTAGGTACCTAAACACGCCACTAATCATACACAAACACGTTGTATGCAACCTGTCGAAAAAGGAATACCAAAATGCTTGAAAGTGAAAAAGAATACATAGAAACGAAAAGAATAAAAGACGGAGAATCTACTTTAGAATACCCCTTTAATCAATTACAAGATTGGTTTAATCTCAATTATGGAGTTGCACCAATTAATTTCATTTATGAAATTTTGCCTCATAACAATAAGCCTAGATTGAATTTAGTTTGGGAAAAAGATTCTGACAAGGACGTATTTCTTACCAACTGGAGAGATTATGGAGAAAAGGAGAAAGAAATAATTTATGAATTTCAAAGGATTACAAAACTTGACACTAAATATTCAACCGACAAACTGTTTGTTATAAATGATAACTTTAGCGGTCGTGTTCTATCAATAGCAAATCAAAAAATAGAAGAACTTGAAATTGAAAAATTAAAAAAGAAATTTATTGACCGTGGTCTTTGGAAAATTATGAAAAACTTTTCTGGAGTAATTTTATTTTTAAATACTCAAAAAGATAAAGAAGTTTGGGAAAGCCAAAAGATTAAAGAAGAGTTTTCAGAGAGTTATTCTGAGATTTTAGGAAAATATGAGCACTATGGATATACTAATGAAATTAAGACTCATGTAATTTTAGATTCAAAAGAAAGAATTGACAACGAATATAATGGAGACTTCAATCGATTTATGAGAAATATGTAAAAAGGCAGCATACAACAAAGGCTATAATTCAGCGTGGCGATAGCACTAAAACAAAGAACATTAATAATGATTAGCTTGATTTCTATGCGGAATCATAGCCAAGACCGTTACCTACAATTTGAAAAATGCGAACCCTTATCATAATTTTAGCTTTAATCATAGTTTCCTGTAAAGGACAAAAGAAGAAGAGTATTCTTACCAAAAGACCACCATCAGAAAGTATAATAACTTCTGAATACGAGTTAATCAAGGCTGAAAAACAAAAAGGTTTATTAATTTTATTTCCTTGCTTTCCTTGTGATGCCAAAAACACATTATCTGAATTTAAAATTTCGGATATAAGCATAGAAAATGAGTTTTCAATTTTGGCAATGAACTTGAACCAACGTTTATTTTTGACACAAATAGAAAAACAAGAGTTGGTTGAACAGTTAGAAAAAATAGTTTCCGAAAATAATCTACCAAAAGAAAACGTATTTATTGGCGGCTTTTCAAGTGGTGGAAATGTAAGTCTTTTAATCAGTGATTACCTTATTCAGAATGAAAGCAAAATTCAACCCAAAGGAGTATTTGTTGTAGATTCACCTATTGACCTTTTAGCACTTTATAAAACGGCTCAAAAAAACTTAAAAATAAATTTTTCACAGCCTTCTATTCAAGAGGCAACGTGGATAAAAAACTTTTTTGACAAAGAATTTGGAAACCCGAAAGACGGAATAACTAATTATGAAAATAATTCACCTTTCACTCTTGAAACACAAAACATCCAAAATTTAAGGAACCTTAAAAATCTAAAAATTAGACTTTACACAGAACCTGATTTAAAATGGTGGCAAGAGAACAGAAAAAACGATTATGAAGACCTAAATGCCTATTATCTTAAAAAGTTATCAGATAAATTAAAAACAGAGTTCGGAAGTAAAAATATTGAATTTACAGAAACAAAGAATAGAGGTTATCGTGCAAACGGAGAAAGACATCCACATTCTTGGGCAGTCGTAAACGAAAAAAATTTAATAAAATGGATGACAGAATAAAAACTACTGTTGATTTATCTTAAGCAAACAACGTAGCAAAAGCTTCTTCAATTTTACTGACTAAAATCAGTTTTATAGAGTGGTTTTTACTCGTAATTTTATTGTATTTAGAAGTTACAAATGTTTTATAACCTAATTTTTCAGCTTCAGTAATTCGTTGGTCTATTTTAGATACTGGGCGTATTTCACCAGCTAAACCAACTTCAGCAGCGAAACATACGTTCGGGTTAATCGCCATATCTTGATTTGATGATAAAATAGCAGCGACTACCGCTAAATCTATTGCAGGATCATCTACATGAATTCCTCCGGTTACGTTTAAAAACACATCTTTAGCACCTAATTTAAAACCTGCACGTTTTTCTAAAACTGCCAAAATCATATGCAAACGCTTTAAGTTGTAACCTGTGGTAGTACGTTGCGGTGTTCCGTAAACAGCTGTAGAAACCAACGCTTGTATTTCTATCATTAACGGACGAATTCCTTCTAAGGTAGAAGCAATAGCAGTTCCACTTAAATCAGCATCTTTTTTTGATATTAATATTTCTGAAGGATTTGATACTTCTCGTAATCCACTAGACAACATCTCGTAAATCCCCAACTCAGCAGTAGAACCAAAACGGTTTTTTTGCGAACGTAAAATACGGTAAGTGTGATTTCTATCTCCTTCAAATTGTAAAACTACATCTACCATGTGTTCTAAAATTTTAGGACCCGCAATATTTCCTTCTTTATTAATATGACCAATTAACAAAACTGGAGTTGCTGTTTCTTTGGCAAACTTTATCAATTCAGCAGAAGTTTCACGTATTTGAGAAATACTTCCTGGTGAAGCTTCAATAGAATTGGTGTGTAATGTTTGAATAGAATCAATTACCAACACATCAGGTTGCACTTCTTCTATATTTTTAAAAATTTGTTGTGTATTAGTTTCGGTAAGAATTAAACAATTAGAATTTTTCATATCCAATCGTTCAGCACGCATTTTTATTTGAGACTGACTTTCTTCACCAGAAACATACAATACTTTTTGTGGTATTTGTAAGGCTATTTGTAATAATAAAGTTGACTTACCAATTCCTGGTTCACCACCTAATAAAACGACTGCTCCTTTAACTAAACCCCCACCAAGAACCGTATCTAATTCTTTATTTCGAGTGCCAAAGCGCTCTTCTGGGTTTAACTGAATATCTTCTACTCGTAAAGGTTTGGCAACTCTTTTTTCTACATTGGTTGGCGTTTTCCAATTCCTTTTTTCTTCTTTCTGAATTACTTCTTCAACAATGGTATTCCATTCTTTACAAGCATAACATTGCCCAGTCCATTTTGCATGTTGCGTTCCACAATGCTGACAGAAAAAAGTAGTTTTGGTTTTAGCCATTCGGTTTGTAAGATTTACTTACAAAGAAAAGAAAACTATTTGTTTTTATTATAGATAGGTAATAGTAAAAATGCGAGTCCTCCGAAAACAATAATCATAAGAGTTTGGGCTGTCCACATAATCCAACCAAAGGCTGTTGCTGGCTCTTCAGGTACTCCAAACAAAGCTAAAGCTCCTGCCACCGCTACTGGATACAAACCAATACCTCCATTGGTTGCTGCAATACTAAATCCACCTGCAATAAAACCGATTAACACTCCACCAAAAGGCACATTTAATCCTTCAATCGCTGGTATCGTAGCCCAAAACATAGCTACATACATTACCCAAATAAATATAGTATGAAAAATGAATGCCCATTTGTGCTCCATTTTAAAAATACTAGTAGCTCCTTCAACTAAACCAGCTATAAATTTCTTAATCTTTAAACCAATTCCTGATTGTGCTTTTTTGACATATCTACGAAGTAAGATAAAACCAAGAATTACCACCCCTAAAATTAGTGCAATTTTTGTTGGATTAAAATTCTTCGTTAATAGATCGTAAATAAAATCGAATTGAACAAAAAGAGTAATTGTTATGATGCACAACATCATAATCATGTCGGCAATTCGTTCAGCTACAATAGTACCAAAACCTTTTTCAAACGGAATATCTTCGTAATTTGTCATTACTGCAGCACGAGAAACCTCTCCTGCTCTTGGCACCGCATAATTTACTAAATACGCTACTAAAACTGCCATAGTACTGTTACCGAAATCTGGTTTATATCCCATTGGTTCTAATAAGAACTTCCAACGATAAGCTCTTGATAAATGACTCAAGATTCCGAAAAACAATCCTAAAGCAATCCACCAATAATTGGCATCTTTAAAATATTGTAATAATGTATCTATGGATACTTTTGATAATGAATACCAAACTAAAAAACCTCCCAAAGCGAGAGGCAATATAACTTTTAAGATTTTTTTTGCTGACAAACTCAAACTACTCTAATAAATTATTCTCTTCGTTAGGAAACACTAACTGTGGTTTGAATTTTTTTGCTTCTTCAAGCTCCATAAAAGCATATACTATTAAAATAAGTATATCTCCTTTTTGAACTCTACGAGCAGCAGCTCCATTTAAAGTAATTTCGCCACTTTTTCTTGGACCTGGAATTGCATAAGTTTCTAAACGCTCACCATTGTTATTATTTACAATCTGAACTCTTTCTCCTTCAATAATTCCAGCAGCATCCATTAAATCTTCGTCAATGGTGATGCTTCCTATATAATTTAAATCCGCATTAGTTACTTTAACACGGTGTATTTTAGATTTTACTACTTGTACTAACATACGGCAAAAATAGATGTTTTTTGATGATTAATGAGTTGTTTTTGATGAATTTATTTCAAACGAATATTATCAATCAAACGAATCTCTCCTGCAAAAACGGCTATAAAACCTCTGTATTTTTTGTTTGGTTCGATGACTGTTGCTGTTTGTAATGTTTTCTCATCTGCAATGGTAAAATACTCTAATTCTAATAACGGTTGTTTTTTGAATTGTTTCTCAACCCATTGCGTTAATTCATTAGCATTTTTTGTGCCAAATTTTTTCTTTGCTTTCTTTAAAGTTTTATAAATAAAAGGAGCGACTTCTCTATGTTCTTTTGTTAAACGAGTATTACGAGAACTCATTGCTAATCCATCATCTTCTCGATAAATATCGCAGCCTTTAATTTTAACTGGTAGATTATGCTTTTCTACCATTTTTTTAATGATTTGCAATTGTTGAAAATCCTTTTTTCCGAAATAAGCTTTATCTGGATTCAATATTTCAAACAAAGTTTTCACGATAGTTCCCACTCCATCGAAATGACCATCTCTGAATTTTCCTTCCATTTGATGCTCCAATCCGTCAAAATCAAATTTATCAGAAGCAATATTTTCTGCATAAATTTCTTCTACCGAAGGAAAAAATAATACATCGCAATCCACACTTTCTAATAACTTAACATCATTATCAAATGTTTTCGGGTACTTAACTAAATCTTCTTTATTATCAAACTGTGTAGGATTTACAAAAATACTAACAACTGCTAAATCGTTTTTCTTTTTGGCTCTTTTTACAAGCGATAAATGCCCTTCGTGCAAAGCCCCCATAGTAGGTACAAATCCGATTGATTTATCAAGACTCTTTTGTTGTGATAAAAAATCTTTTAATTCTGATTTAATTTTAAAAATTTTCATTCTCTAATAGTTGGAATCCATGCAAAATTAGCAATTTAACACCATTTTAGCATAAATTTTCGTATTTTTGCAGCTTCAATTTAAGAGAAAGATTTAATGAAGGACAAGAGAATATTATATGTTTCGTCTGAGGTAACACCTTATTTACCAGAAACAGAATTATCGTCTACTGCATTTAACGTTGCTAAAAATGCACATTCTAAAGGAGTTCAAACCCGTATTTTCATGCCTCGTTTTGGGGTAATTAATGAAAGAAGACATCAATTACATGAAGTAATTCGTTTGTCTGGGATGAATTTAATTATTAACGACATGGATATGCCTTTAATAATTAAAGTTGCTTCAATTCCTAAAGAAAGAATGCAAGTTTATTTCATTGATAACGATGAATATTTTAAGCGTAAAGCCGTATATTCTGATGAAGATGACAAATTGTTTGATGACAATGATGAACGTATGATTTTCTTCGCCAAAGGAGTTGTTGAGACCGTTAAAAAATTAAACTGGGCTCCAGACATTATTCATGTTCATGGATGGATGGCTTCTTTACTTCCGTTATATTTAAGAGAATTTTATAAGGAGGAACCATTGTTTGCAGAAAGTAAGATTGTAACTTCGCTGTATGATAAGAATTTTGATGGTGAATTAAATGGTGAATTAGCAAATAAAATTCGTTTTGATAAAGTTGAGGAATCAAAAATTTCAACAATAGAAACACCAAACTACACTAATATTTTAAAGAGTGCTATCGAAAATTCAGACGCTATTGTTAAAGGTAGCGAAAGTTTATCTGATGAACTAGAAGCTTTTATCACAAACAGTGATGCTAAAGTTTTAGAATTTCAATCAGAAGAAGTTTTAACTGAATCTTATTTAGAATTTTACAAAGAAAACGTTTTAGAATTAAGCGAATAATAACAGAAATGATTAGAAAAATTGGTGCTTTAGGTATTAGCTTACTATGTTTAGGAGCTATAATATCATGTGAAAAAGATTTTAACGACATAGGAACTAATGTTGTTAGCAATACAAAGTTTGAAACCGGTGAGATTTTATTAGATGTAGAAATTACAACAGCTAATGATGACCCTTCTTTAGATTTGGAGAGTGTTCGAGCAGATAACATTGCTATTGGTGCTTTAGGAGAATATTGGCTAGGAGTTTATAAAAGTAATCACTACAAAACAATTGAATCCTCAATTGTGAGCCAATTAGGTTTTATAAATAGTCCAAAAAATGAAGATGTAAAAGCTGCTACAGCTAATGGAGAAATTGATTCTATCTATGTTTTAGATAAAGTAATATTAAAACTTCCCTATACAGCAACTAGCATTAGAGAAACTGGTGATACTAAACCTAAATTTAGATTTGACTCTTTATTAGGCAACCCAAATTTAGCTACTTCATTAAAAGTTTTTAGAAATAATACTTATTTAAATAATTTAAACCCTACTAACCCATCAGCTTCTAATAGTTTTCAATCTGATGCAATATATCAAGTTTTAGATCCTGTAACAGATTTATTAAATGAAGATGGAGATTTTAAATTTCTACCAGCTCAAAAAGACTCAATGTTTGTCTTCAAAAGACATTACAGTAATGGTAATGAATTCAATGATACTATCAAGCTAGAAAACAAAGCTCCTTTTATTGCAGTTCCTTTAGATATTACTAAAATGAAATCTGTTTTTTGGAATAATTTTAAAAATGATCAGTTTAAAACAAAGGATGCTTTTAATAATTTTTTTAGAGGGTTGATTGTTAAATCTGAAGGGACAGATGGTTTAATGGTTCCATTATCTCTTACAGGAAATAGTGCTTCAGCCTCTTTAGAATTTTACTATACTATAAGTAGATATGAAAAAAAAGAAGGCATAACTGATTTAGTATTTAAAGATACTGTACCTTCTAGTTATTCTTTTCCATTATCAGGTATAAGAAATAGCATATACAATATGTCTCCTGGAACTACATCACCACCTGCAAATAATTTTGTTATACAAGGTACTGCGGGAACAATGGCTAAGATTAAAATCTTAGACAGCGCTAAGCTCCAAGAACTAAAAAGTAATAATTGGTTAATCAATGATGCTTCTTTAAGTTTTCATGTAAATCAAAATGTCAATACAGACAAAAATATAATACCTCAAAGATTATTTGTTTATCAAGATAAAGACAACGGGAATGGAGGTACTACCCCAACTCAATTAACAGATTCTTATAAAGAAGTTGCCACTTTTGGAGGAAATATAGAATTAACAGAAGATAATAAACCTGAAAAGTACACTTTTAGAATCACTGATTATATTTCTGATTTACTAGATGGTACTACAAATGACATTTCACCTTTAATTTTAAAGGTTTACAATAATCCAACTGACAATGCTGTAAATAACAATGCATTAGATGTCAATGTAAAATCTTATAACTGGAACCCTAGAGGTGTGACATTATTGGATGGAAACGAAACTGCTAACGGTGCAAAAAGAGCAGTGTTAAAAATATCATATTCAAAAGAAAAATAAGAAATTGTTATGTGTGGAATAACAGGATATATTGGAGAAAGAGAAGCTTATCCTATTGTAATTAACGGGTTAAAACGTTTAGAATATAGAGGCTATGACAGTGCTGGAATCATGATGTATGATGGTGAAACAATGCACTTATCTAAAACCAAAGGAAAGGTTTCTGATTTAGAAATTATAACCAATAAAGACGAAAAAAGAAAAAAAGGGCAAATAGGTATTGGACATACTCGCTGGGCTACACATGGAGTGCCTAATGACACAAATTCTCATCCACATTTTTCTCAATCTGGGGATTTAGTAATCGTTCATAATGGGATTATTGAAAACTATGATACCATTAAAAAAGAATTAATTTCTAGAGGTTATGAGTTTAAAAGTGATACTGATACAGAAGTTTTAGTAAATCTTATTGAAGAAGTTAAAAAAACTGAAGGGTGTAAATTAGGAAAAGCTGTCCAACTTGCACTTACCAATGTAATTGGAGCTTATGCAATTGCCGTTTTTGATAAAACGAAACCTAATGAATTAATTGTTGCTCGTTTAGGAAGTCCAATTGCTATTGGTGTTGGAAAAAATAATGAAGAATTTTTTGTTGCATCTGATGCTTCTCCTTTTATAGAATACACTAAAGACGCCATTTATTTAGAAGATGGTGAATTAGCCATTATCAAAAAAAATAAAGGTATTAAGGTTCGTGTTATAGAAAACGACAAAGAAGTTGATGCCAACATCCAAGAACTTCAGTTAAGCTTAGATCAAATTGAAAAAGGTGGTTTTGACCACTTTATGTTAAAAGAAATTCATGAGCAACCTAAAGCTATTATAGATACTTATAGAGGTAGAATGTTAGCTGATGAAGGCATCATTCGCATGGCTGGTGTTGATGATAATATGTCAAAATTTTTAAATGCAGATAGAATCATTATCATTGCTTGTGGTACATCATGGCATGCTGGTTTAGTTGGAGAATATTTATTTGAAGACATGGCACGTATTCCTGTTGAAGTTGAGTACGCTTCAGAATTTAGATATAGAAACCCTATAATTACACCTAAAGACGTAGTGATTGCAATTTCCCAATCTGGTGAAACTGCTGATACTTTAGCTGCTATTAAACTTGCTAAATCTAAAGGAGCATTTGTATTTGGTGTATGTAATGTTGTTGGTTCATCTATTGCTAGAGAAACACATGCTGGGGCTTATACCCATGCTGGACCAGAAATTGGAGTCGCTTCAACAAAAGCATTTACAACTCAAATTACTGTGTTAACTTTAATTGCATTAAAACTTGCACAAGAAAAAGGTACTTTATCAAAATCTGCTGTAAATAATTATTTGCAAACGATGCAGCAAATTCCTTCTCAAGTTGAAAAGCTATTAGAAATTGATTCTAAAATTCAAGAAATAGCCGCTGTTTATAAAGATGCTAAAAACTGTTTATACTTAGGTCGTGGATTTAACTTCCCAGTAGCATTAGAAGGTGCTTTGAAATTAAAAGAGATTTCATATATACACGCTGAAGGATATCCCGCTGCAGAAATGAAACATGGACCTATCGCTTTAATTGACGAAAATATGCCAATATTTGTTATCGCAACAAATAAAGGACATTATGAAAAAGTGGTGAGTAACATTCAAGAAATTAAATCTAGAAGTGGAAAAATCATTGCAATAGTTACAGAAGGTGATGAAACTGTAAAAGAAATTGCTGATCATGTAATTGAAATTCCAGATACTGAAGAAGCGTTAACTCCTTTATTAACTACTATTCCTTTTCAATTATTATCATACCACATTGCTGTTATGTTAGACAAGAATGTGGATCAACCTAGAAACTTAGCTAAATCGGTTACAGTTGAGTAATTGGTTTAACTTTTAAATAATAAAAAAATCCCGAGATACAATCTCGGGGTTTTTTTATTCATCTTTTTCAAAAACAGTATATACGGGAAAGTGATCTGAAAAACCTCCTTGATACCAAGGACCAATGTATGTTCTAAATGGACTATCTTTAAATTTTCCTTTATAAAAACGCAACCAATCATTCTTTAAAATATTTGCCCTTAAAAATGTATGTTTACTTTTTTCAGTGTCAAAAAAACCTCTTGAAAAAATAATCTGATCAAACAAATGCCATTTTTTGTAAAAAGTTAAAGTACCTTCTCCTTTTTCAAACAGAGGTTTCATTGGATTATATAGATCATCAGTAACTAAGTAATCTTTTATACTCTCACTTGTTGGATCATCATTAAAATCACCCATAATAATGAATTTAGAATCTTTATTATCTAACTTTATTTCATCAATTACTTCATGCACTAATTTTGCAGCCTCAATTCGTTTATGCTTAGTCTCTTCATCCCCATCTCTTCTTGATGGCCAGTGATTAACTAAAACATTTATCAATTCTCCATTTAATTTTCCTTTAACAACTAGAAGATCTCTAGTATAATCTACTTCACCTCCTTCATCAGTTAAATACAATGGATGATTACTAGAAGAAATAACTTCGAAAAAATCTTTATTATACATCAAAGCAACATCAATACCTCTTTCATCTTGTGAATCATAATGCACATAATTATAATTGAATTTTGATAAGTTTTTATGTTTAATTAAATCCTTGATGACTTTTGCATTTTCAACTTCAACCAAACCAACTATAGCAGGTGGAAAAGCAGATTGATTACTACCTAATTGACTTATAACAGAAGTGATTTTCTTTATTTTGTGCTTATATTTTTTTGCATTCCATCTTCGTTTACTTAACGGTGTAAAATCATCATCCGCAGTTAGTGGGTTATCAACTGTATCAAATAAATTTTCTACATTATAAAAAGCAATTGTAAATCTGTTTTTTCTTCTAGCTCTAGTCATTAGTTCATATTTATTTACCGAAATTACGAAAAATAAAAAGCACGCTAATTATAGCGTGCTTTAAATATATTATTGAAGTTATTTATTATACAACTCCTTGATCTAACATAGCATCGGCAACTTTAACGAAACCAGCAATGTTTGCTCCTTTTACGTAATCTACAAACCCATCAGCTTGAGTACCATAGGCAACACAAGAAGCATGAATATCGTTCATAATTTGGTGTAATTTACCATCAACTTCTTCTCTAGTCCAGTTGTAACGTAAAGAGTTTTGAGACATCTCTAAACCAGATGTCGCAACTCCACCTGCATTTGATGCTTTTCCTGGAGCGAATAAAATCTTCGCTTCTAAGAAAGCTTCAACAGCTTCTGGTGTAGAAGGCATGTTTGCACCTTCAGCAACACAGATACATCCGTTAGCTAATAATGTTTTTGCTTCTTCACCGTTTAACTCATTTTGAGTTGCACATGGTAAAGCTACGTCACATTTAGTTCCCCAAGGTCTTTCACCTTTAAAGAATTTTGCGTTTGGATACTTTTCTACATACTCATGAATTCTTCCACGACGTACATTTTTAATCTCCATAACGTATGCTAATTTCTCAGCATCAATTCCATCTTCATCTAAAATATATCCAGAAGAATCAGACATTGTAACTACTTTTCCTCCTAATTGAGTTACTTTTTCAGTAGCATACTGAGCAACGTTTCCAGAACCAGAAACCACTACAGTTTTACCATTAAAAGAATCTCCTTTAGTTTTTAGCATGTTTTCAGCAAAATAAACATCACCGTAACCTGTTGCTTCTGGTCTTATTAAAGAACCACCCCAAGTAGCACCTTTACCAGTTAAAACACCAACAAATTCGTTACGTAATTTTTTATATTGACCAAACATGAATCCGATTTCTCTTCCTCCGACACCAATATCTCCAGCAGGGACATCAGTATTAGCACCGATATGACGGAATAATTCAGACATAAAAGCTTGACAAAATGCCATTACTTCTCTATCAGATTTTCCTTTAGGGTTAAAGTCAGAACCTCCTTTTCCTCCACCCATTGGTAAAGTAGTTAAAGAGTTTTTGAAAACTTGCTCGAATCCTAAAAACTTTAAGATTGATAAGTTTACTGATGGATGAAAACGTAAACCTCCTTTGTATGGCCCGATTGCAGAGTTAAACTCAACTCTATAACCTCTGTTCACTTGCGTTTCACCATTATCATCTACCCAAGGAACTCTAAACATTAAAGTTCTCTCTGGCTCAACCATTCTTTCTAACAATTTTTTCCCTTGATATTTAGGATTGTTTTCAATAAATGGAATTACAGTTTCTGCAACTTCATGTACTGCTTGCAAAAATTCTGGCTCATTAGAATTACGTTCCTTAACGTAATCCATAAATGCATTTATTTTAGATTCCATAATCTAGTTGTTGTATTATTATTATTTTAATAATTTCGTTAGGCAAATATAATTAATTTACAATTTGCTGAATTTAAAAAAGGCAATTATTTGCCTAATTTTTCACTTTTTGCAATCGTTTTCTTTACAATGATTTCAATAGTCGATAACTCTTGTTAAAACCTACACAACTTTGATATAAAAATCTTAAATTTGCAGCCTAATTTTTGATAAAAACGATGTTAGACAAGGTAAAAGAATTGATTGGTGATGTACAAGCTTTCAAAGCTACTTCTAAAGAAGAAGTGGAAGCTTTTAGAATAAAATATTTAGGAAGTAAAGGTTTATTAAAAGATTTATTTGCTGAATTTAAAAATGTTGATGCCGAATTAAGAAAAGCTTTTGGTCAAGCTTTAAATAACTTAAAGCAATCTGCCGAAGGTAAAGTAGCTGAATTAAACGACGCTTTAGAAAGCGCTGTTGAAGAAAAAGGAATCTATGGAGATTTAACGCGTCCATCGGAGCCAATTAATTTAGGTTCTCGCCACCCGATATCTTTAGTAAAAAATCAAATTATTGAAGTTTTTAATAGAATTGGGTTTACCGTTTCTGAAGGACCAGAGATAGAAGATGATTGGCATAATTTTACAGCATTAAATTTACCTGAGTATCACCCGGCACGTGATATGCAGGACACTTTTTTTATCGACAAGAATCCTGATACTTTATTAAGAACACATACCTCATCGGTACAAGTTCGCTATATGGAAAACAACGAACCACCAATTCGTACAATTTCTCCGGGTCGTGTTTTTAGAAACGAAGATATTTCTGCGCGAGCACACTGTATCTTTCATCAAGTAGAAGGTTTATATATTGATACTGATGTTTCTTTTGCCGATTTAAAGCAAACACTTTTATATTTTACTAAAGAGATGTTTGGTAAATCTAAAATCAGATTACGTCCTTCTTATTTCCCATTTACTGAGCCAAGTGCTGAAGTAGATATTTACTGGGGATTAGAAACTGAAACTGATTATAGAATTACCAAAGGAACTGGGTGGTTAGAAATTATGGGGTGCGGTATGGTAGATCCTAACGTATTAAAGAACGCCAATATAGATCCTACTAAATATTCTGGATATGCATTCGGAATGGGAATTGAGCGTATTGCCATGTTATTATATCAAATTCCAGATATCCGCATGTTTTATGAAAATGATAAGCGTTTCTTAGAGCAATTCAAATCAGTTATTTAATACAACATATATAGACGAAAGAATAACCGCTTTCGTCTTTCTTTTTAAAAGAATTATAAATGAAAAAAGACATTCAAATACCTAATGTAACTAATGTAGAAGTTGCTGTTGTTTTAGATAAAAACTCACAAGACAGCTCTGATGAATGGGGAGTGTATATTATAAACAGGAAAGAAATAGACATAGAAATGGTTGTTATTGTTTCTCAAGGTTTTTCTGAAACAAAAAAAACGTCATTATTCCGTAGAAAAATAGATGTGCTACCTGCAAATTCATTTTCTAAGTTCGAAATAATGCAACCAGAGTTATTTGCTTTAGACAATCAATTTCAGGTTACTTTTTTTGAAAACAATCAATTACACGACAAAACCTTTATTTTCCAAGCTGAAACTATTCAAAAAGGATTTTTAAGAGATATCGATATCTTAGGTAAAAAAGGAGTACTTATCAAATAGATTTCAATTTAAAAACACACTAAAGAGCAATATTCGTTAATAAATGAGTATTGCTCTTTTTTATGCACTCTATTTAGGTACATTAGCCAAAAACTAAAGAAACATGCTTTTAAGTATTCAAAATATAGTGTCTGAATTTTCTTCATGGATTTGGGGAATGCCTTTATTAATACTATTAATAGGTGGCGGATTATACCTATTCATATACTCTGGTTTGGTACCTTTTAGATATATGGGACATGCTATTGCTGTTTTAAGAGGTAAATATGATAAACATGATTCTCCTGGAGACTTATCTCACTACGAAGCTTTATCATCTGCTATTGCTGCAACTGTAGGAATGGGAAATATAAGCGGTGTCGCAATTGCGATAGCCATGGGAGGACCTGGAGCTATTTTTTGGATGTGGGTAAGTGCTTTTGTAGGTATGGCAACTAAGTTTTTTACCTGTAGTTTAGCCATAATGTACCGAGGTAAAGATGAAGAAGGAAATGTAAAAGGAGGGCCAATGTATGTAATTACAGAAGGTTTAGGAAAAAAATGGAAACCTTTAGCTATCTTTTTTTCTACTGCTGGTTTAATAGGAACATTACCTGCTTTTCAAGCAAATCAATTAACGCAAACAATAATTGATGTTTTTAGCGTAAATGAATCAAATGAATTTACTGCGAAATTCTTAATAGGAATCGTTATTGCATTTATTGTCTCAATGGTAATTTTTGGAGGAATTCAAAGAATAGGAAAAGTTGCCGGTAAATTAGTTCCGATAATGGTAGTTGTCTATTTACTAACCGTTTTAATTATTCTTCTTATAAAAATAGAAGAAGTTCCATCAATAATCTCATTAATATTTACAGATGCTTTTACAGGAAAATCTGTTTTAGGTGGTGCTTTAGGAGCATTAATAATTACTGGGGTAAAACGTGCTGCTTTTTCTAACGAAGCAGGTTTAGGAACCGCACCAATGATGCACGGAACTGCAAAAACAAACGAACCAATTCGTGAAGGTTTAGTCGCTATGTTAGGTCCTGCTATAGATACTTTATTAGTATGTACATTAACTGCATTAGCGATATTGGTTTCAGGCGTATGGAAAGGTTTTGATGGTAATGGTATTACTATGACCTTAGCTGCTTTCGATTCGGTATTACCATATCATATAGGAAGTGTTATTTTAACTATTTGCGTATTAATTTTCGCATTCTCAACCCTATTTACTTATTCTTTTTATGGGTATAGTTGTCTTAGTTATTTAACCAACACTAAGCTTGCTAAATATTACAATCATTTCTATGTTATAGTAATTATAGTTGCTGCAATAATTAAACTAGATTTTGTTATTAATTTAATGGATAGCGCTTATGCTTTAATGGCAATTCCTACTGTTTTATCAACCTTAATTTTAGCTCCGAAAGTTAAAAAAGCAGCAACCGTTTATTTTCATAAATTAAAAACAAATAGCTTTTAATCATTCTTCGTTCTTTTCTTTTTATTTACGTAATTTTGCACCTTAAAATTTCAAGAAATGTACAGAACGCATACTTGTGGCGAATTAAGAGCTTCGCACATTAATACTGAAGTAACCCTTTCTGGATGGGTACAAAAATCACGTGATAAAGGATTTATGATTTGGGTTGATTTACGTGATCGTTATGGAATTACACAGTTAATTTTTGACGAAGAACGTACTTCGAAAGATTTAATGGAAAAAGCCAAAACATTAGGTCGTGAGTTTGTTGTGCAAGTTAAAGGAACTGTTATTGAACGTCAGTCTAAAAACGCAAATATTCCTACAGGTGAAGTTGAAATATTAGTTTCTGAATTAGAAATTTTAAACGAAGCTAAATTACCGCCGTTTACAATTGAAGATAATACCGATGGTGGAGAAGATATTCGTATGCAATATCGTTATTTAGATATCCGTCGTAATCCTGTGAAAGATAGTTTAATCTTCCGTCATAAAGTATCGATGGAAGTTCGTAAATATTTATCTGACAAAGGATTTATTGATGTTGAAACACCTTATTTAATTAAATCTACACCAGAAGGAGCACGTGATTTCTTAGTGCCTTCACGTATGAATGCTGGTCAATTTTACGCATTACCACAATCGCCACAAACTTTTAAGCAGTTGTTAATGGTTGGTGGAATGGATAAGTATTTCCAAATTGTTAAGTGTTTTAGAGATGAGGATTTACGTGCCGATCGTCAACCAGAATTTACACAGATAGACTGTGAAATGGCTTTTGTAGAGCAAGAAGATATTTTAGAGATTTTTGAAGGAATGACACGTCATTTACTAAAAGAAATCAACGGAGTTGAAGTAGATAAATTCCCAAGAATGTTGTTTGACGATGCAATGCGTTTGTACGGAAATGACAAGCCAGATATCCGTTTTGGAATGGAGTTCGGTGAATTAAACGATGTTGCTCAAAACAAAGAATTCAAAGTATTTAACGATGCTGAATTAGTAGTTGGTATTGCTGTACCAGGTGGAGCATCTTACACAAGAAAAGAAATTGATAAATTAATTGATTGGGTACGTCGTCCGCAAGTAGGAGCTTTAGGTATGGTGTATGTAAAATGTAACGAAGATGGTACTTTTAAATCATCTGTAGATAAATTTTACGATCAAGAAGATTTAGCAAAATGGGCTGAAAAAACTGGAGCAAAAGCTGGAGATTTAATCTGTATTTTATCTGGAAACACCACTAAAGTTAGAGCACAATTATCTGCTTTACGAATGGAAATGGCAGAACGTTTAGGTTTAAGAGACCCTAAAGTATTTGCTCCGTTATGGGTAATCGATTTTCCTTTATTAGAGTTAGATGAAGAAACTGGTCATTACCACGCAATGCACCACCCGTTTACTTCTCCTAAACCAGGACAATTAGAATTATTAGATACTAACCCTGGAGATGTAAAAGCAAATGCTTACGATTTAGTTTTAAATGGTAACGAAATTGGTGGAGGTTCTATTCGTATTCACGATAAAGAAACTCAGGCAATCATGTTTAAGCATTTAGGATTTACTGAAGAAGAAGCTAAAGAACAATTTGGTTTCTTAATGGATGCTTTTGAATATGGTGCACCGCCTCATGGAGGTTTAGCATTTGGTTTAGATAGATTAGTTTCTATTTTAGGTGGTCAAGAAACAATCCGTGATTTTATTGCGTTCCCTAAAAACAATTCTGGTCGTGACGTTATGATTGATGCGCCAGCAAGTTTAAATGACACTCAACTAGAAGAGTTGAGTATTAAATTAGATGTAAAAGAATAGTATTCTTTCTTAAATATATATAAATCCCGCTCTAAATTTAGAACGGGATTTTTTTGTTACTTTTAATTTATGAAAAAACTAACCGCATTACTCGTTTTATTATTCGCTTTTCAAGGGTTTTCTCAAGAATTAACAGGTGAGCAATTATTAGAAAAAGCCATTCAATATCACGACCCAAATGGGAATTGGGAAACTTTTAATGGTACTTTAAAAGTAACTATGGAAACTCCTAAAAATCCAAATCGTGATAGTGAAATTAAAATAAATTTACCTGAAGAGTATTTTTATGTAAAAGCATCAAGAGGAGAAAACACTACAGAGTACACAGTTGATAAAGGAAATTGCACTATTAGTTTTAATGGAAAAACTGCAACCGAAGCAGAAAAAAAAGAGCATAAATTAAATTGTGAAAGAGCTAATCTGTATAAAAACTACTATACATATTTATATGGCTTACCAATGAAATTAAAAGACAACGGAACTATTATTTACAGTAAAGTTGAACGTAAAAGATTTAAAGGAAAAGACTATTTGGTTTTAAAAGCTACTTATAAAAAGGAAGTCGGAAAAGACACTTGGTATTTCTACTTTAACCCTAAAACTTATGCTATGGAAGTTTATCAGTTTTTTAAGGATAAACCAAATAGCGGAGAATATATTCTGTTATCTGATGAAGAAACTATAAACGGAATTAAAATGCCTAAAAATAGAGCTTGGTATTACAATAAAAATGATGGCTATTTAGGAACGGATATTTTAAGTTCTAAATAATAACTCTATACTCAAAAAATAAAACCCTTTCTAAATTTAGAAAGGGTTTTATTTTATAAATATACTTGAGCTGTTAAAACTATCATTGTAAATATTGTTAGAATAATTACTAACGGAATTACAAACTTTAACCACTTATCATATCCAATTTTTACAATTGCTAAAGAAGCTAAAATTAACCCTGTTGGGTTGATAAATGCAAATAATCCCATTCCATACTGATATGCGTTTACAATAACCTCCCTACCAATACCAACAGTATCTGCTAAAGGAGACATAATTGGCATCGTTAATACTGCCATACCTGAAGAACTAGGAATAAAAAATGATAATCCTGAATAGATAAACAACATAACGTTGGCGAAAATTCCTTTAGGCATTCCTTCTGTTATTGTACTTGCATTATACAATAACGTATCACTCATTAATCCACTTTCCATAATTACTGAAACTCCTCTTGCAATCCCAATAATAAATGCAACTCCTAATAAATCATTAGCTCCTTTTATAAAAGTATTTACAAAATTTTCTTCTTTTATTCTAGCTAAAATTCCAATAACAATAGCTCCTACTAAAAATACCGCTGTCATTTCTTCAAACCACCATCCTAAACGAGAAACTCCGTAAATCATTACCACAAAACACATTGCAAAAACAATAAGTATTAATCGTAATCTTGTGTTTAATTTATGGGTTGAAGAAGTAGAACTGCCAAATAAATTCTCAATCATTTCTTTTTGATCATAGATAATAGATTTCGTTGCGTCTTTTTGAACTCTATTTGCATATCTCATTATATAGACTAAACAAATAACAACGCCTCCAATTAACATTAATAATCTACCTGTAAAACCAGTTGTCCAATTAATTCCTGCTGCATCTGAAGCAATAATTACACTAAACGGATTTACGGTTGAGCACATAGTTCCAATACTCGACCCAATATAAATACAAGCCAACGCAACTATGGCATCGTATTTTGCTGCTAAAAAAACAGGGATTAAAATGGGGTAAAAAGCAATGGTTTCTTCAGCTAAACCAAAGGTTGTTCCGCCAACTGCAATTAAAATAGTAACTACTATAATTAACCAATATTCACGCCCTTTTAACGAAGTAGCTAAACTTGCAATTCCAGCATCAAAAGCTCCTGAAAGATTCATTACAGCTATAACACCTCCAATAATTAATACTAACAAAATAATATCTGATGAAGCTATAATACCTTTAATTGGTGCTTTTATAAAATCGATGAATCCTTGAGGTTTTGAATCTAATTTTTGATAGGTACCTGGAATACTAATCGGTTTATATATTCCTCCAGAAACAAACTTTTCTAACGGAATATTAATGTTTAGTTTTTCTAAAGTTTCTTGAGTTGCAGGTAGATTTTCAGTTATTTCTAAATGTTTCTTTACAAACTGCTTAGAACTTGCATCATACTTTAAAGTATCGTACTTGCCTGCAGGAACAAACCATGTTAAAACTGTTACCGCTAATGTTATTAAAAGTAAAAGAGTATGCGGTGTAGGTAATTTTAGTTTTTTAAGCATCTCGTAAATATTTTATCTGGTTAAAAATACTGAAAACATTTTACAGACGATTAATTTACAGTTTTGAAGTTTATATTTGTAATAATGTCAAAAGCAAAAAACATATTTAAAAAAATACTGATTTGGAGGTACAAACACATTTCTGAACGTCAGTTTATTTATGTTTTAAGTATACTCGTTGGCTTTTTAGCAGGTATTGGTACCTTAATCTTAAAAAATCTTACTTCTTTTTTTCAAACAATCCTAGAGGGGAAATTTATTAAAGACATTCATCACTCTTTGTATTTCATATTCCCTATTATTGGTTTGATTTTAGTGTATTACATTAAAAAAAGATTTATAAAAAAAGAAATCGGACATGGTATTTCTACAACTTTGCATGCAATTTCTAAGCGTAGCGGAATTATAGAAAAGTATAAAATCTATGCCTCGTTAATTACCGCACCAATAACTGTTGGATTTGGAGGGTCGGTAGGTTTACAAGGACCAGCAGTAAGTACTGGAGCAGCTTTAGGCTCTACTGTTTCTCAGCTCTTTCACATGAATTCAAAAACAAGAATGTTATTAATAGGGTGTGCAACAGCAGGAGCAATGTCGTCAATGTTTAAAGCACCAGTTGCCGCAATTATTTTTGCAGTTGAAATTTTTAGTTTAGATCTTGCTTTTGCATCATTAGTTCCTTTATTACTAGCATCAGTTTCTGCCGTAGTAACTTCCTACTTTTTCTTTGAAAATGATGCTTTATTAGGCTTCGAATTAAAAGACATATTTCAAATAAAAGATATCTTTTATTACGTTTTATTAGGTTTCGGAACAGGTTTGGCTTCAGTTTATTTTTCAAAAATTTACTTTGGTATCACCTCTTTTTTCAAGCCTTTTAAAAAACCTATTCATCGATTAATTATTGGGGGTATCGCTATTGGACTGATGTTATATTTTCTTCCACCTCTTTATGGTGAAGGATATGGGTTGATTAATAATTTATTAGAAGGCAATACACAAGAAGCTTTGAAAGACCTTCCTTATCAAATAGATTTTAAAAATGTTTGGATTGTTATTTCATTCCTTTTATTAATCACGCTTTTTAAAGCAATTGCCATGACTACAACTTTTGCCGCTGGAGGTATTGGGGGTATTTTCATTCCAACGCTAGTTATGGGAAGTGCTATAGGAAATGTATTAGCAAAAATTATTAATCAATTAGGAGGGAATATCTCAGAAAGTAATTTTACCCTAATTGGTATGACTGGACTGATGGCTGGTGTATTACATGCTCCTTTAACAGCTATTTTCTTGATTGCAGAAATAACAGGCGGTTATGATTTATTTGTCCCTCTAATGTTGGTTGCAGCCATTTCTTATGCAGTTACAAAATACTTTATATCTAATTCCATTTACACAGTAGAATTAGCTAAAAGAGGAGAATTAATTACACATAATAAAGATAAAAATGTGTTAATGATGATGAAGATTGATAAGTTGATTGAAACCAATTTTAAATCCACTCATCCTGATACATTATTAGGCACCATGCTAAAAACCTCCGTTGCTAATTCTAACAGAAATATTTTTCCTGTGATTAATGAGGATTCTCAATTTTTAGGAATTGTGTTATTAGACGATATCCGACCAATTATGTTTGATAGTGAAATGTATGACAAAGTAACTGTAGAAACATTTATGAGAAGTGCTCCGGCTGTTATTTTCCACAATGATTCAGTAGAAAAAGTAATGGAAAAGTTTAAGCAAAGTGACGCATGGAATTTACCTGTTGTTAAAAACCAAAAATACATAGGGTTTATATCTAAATCAAAGCTACTAACTGCTTATAGAAAAAAGCTAATTGAAGTTACTTCTTAGCTAAAAAATCAACCATTTTATCTGGAAAATCAGTAAAACCTCCATCTATATTTGCTTCAAAAAATAATACTTGCATCATTTCATCAAAAGATGAAAACTCATCTAATTGGTCTGCTCTAAAAGTGTATGGATGTACTTTTAATTCAAGCGCATGAGCATCTTCAACTAAAGAGGTGAACTCCCATTTACCTTTCTCTTTTTTATCTAATATTTGCTTATACCAAGGTCCAATACCGTCTGCATAGCTAGCAAAATGATTTAACTGTTTGGTCTCTTCTTCAAATTCAATTAACTGAACTAAAAACAACTCAGATTTTAATTCTTTTCTAACCCTTTCTAATTCTTTAGCATCAAAACATTGAAAAATGCATTTGTCTGTTTTCGTTTTATATCCATATTTAAAAAGAATATCTAAGGTAATTTTAGCAATATCTTTTCCGTTTGTATGATGAAATTCAGGGTTTTTAATTTCTGGGTAAATACCAATATTTTTTCTGGTACTGTAATTTAGTCCTTGAATTAATTCTATTTCTTGTTGAAGTGAATGTAATTTAAAGTTCCCTTTTCCTTTCGGAAAACGTTTTGGGTAAAACTGTTTTCCGGTTTTAGGATTAAAACGTTCGGTAACCTGCAATTTTTGTAATTCAGCAAAGGTAAAGTCGATTACATAAAAACGATCATCTTCTCTTTTTCTATCTTCATAAACCTCAGAAACATTGGTAACATCATCTAAATAAATATCGTGTATTACTATAGGAACATCATCTTTACTTAACACTAAATCTTGCTCTATATAATCAGGACTCATAGCATAGGCCATTGCTTTAGCTTCCATCGTATGTTCTGGTAAATAACCCGAAGCTCCTCTGTGTGCTATGATAGTTTTTTTGTTCATAGGTTTTGATTGTATTGATGTATTACAAGTATAAAATGAGAAAATAATTATAACAAGTATTAAGTATTTCATTAAAAGATAATGGTCTTAGTGTCTGTATAAAGTTACATATTCCTTTTAAAATATAGACAATTCAGTTACTGTAGTAAAAGCTTCCAGAAATTTCATCCCTCTATATGAGTTTCCTTTCTCGTTTAATTTAGGGCTCCAAACAGTAATACAATATCTATCTGGATGAACTGCAACAATTCCACCACCAACACCACTTTTACCTGGTAAACCAACTTTAAAAGAAAACTCGCCAGATTCGTCGTAAAAACCGCAAGTTTGCATAATCGCATTTACTCTCTTGGTTTTACTTGTATTTAATAGCTTTTCTCCTTTAGACGTCTTAAAATTACTATTCGCTAAAAACATAAATGTTTTTGACAATTCTTTGCAATTCATTTCAATAGAACACATATTAAAATAAAAATCTAACACATCTTTAGGGTCGTTTTTAATATTACCAAAAGACTTTATATAGTTACATAATGCTTTATTTCTATACCCTATAGATGCTTCAGATCTGGCAACCGTTTCTGAATACTGGATTTGGTCACAATTACAGATTTCCTTTACATAAGCAAGAAAATCTGCTTTTGGATTTTTTAAGTGAGTTACTAGCATATCGCAAATCACCATAGCACCTGCATTTATAAAAGGGTTTCTGGGTATTCCATGATCAGATTCTAATTGTACTAATGAGTTAAATGCAGTTCCAGAAGGTTCTACCCCAACACGCTCCCAGATGGTATCGCCAAATATTTTATAAGCCAAGCTTAGCGATATTACTTTTGAAATACTTTGAATTGAAAATTTTTTTTGCCAATCTCCAATCCCATGTTCCTCAGTATCAACAGAAAGAAAATGTACTCCAAAATTTTCTGAATTTACTTTTGCTAATTCTGGAATATAAGTGGCAACTTTTCCTTCATTCTCTTCAGCAATTATAGTCTGATAAATATTCTTTAAAACAGCTTTGTAATTAATAGTATTATTCACTATCCCTAATTTTTAAACTAATAACAAAATTTGTGTGACCAAAGTAATGTAATTTATCTAACAATGAGAAGTATCAGTTCTAGAATAAGCTTTATAAATATGTAATTATAAATAAAAAAAGTCAAGAGAAAATTCTCTTGACTTTTAATCTTTCTATAAAATCTTCTTGAAAGATTTCATTCTTTAATTTAACATAGAATCTCTTGCGCCTCCGGGAGCAAAAATAGCTCTCATTCTATTACGTTGACCATCTGTAAACATATACATACAAGCATCGTCTACATAATCCATATAATTCATAGTCATATCCGCAGATTTACAGTTAACCGTTGGATAAGAAGGGCAACCATAATTTGGTCCATCTGAAGCAGGAGTATCTGCTACAAAATCATCTTGACGACATCTACCATCTCCCCAGATATGACGAAGATTTAAATAATGCCCAATCTCATGTGTTAAAGTTCTTCCAGCATTATAAGGTGATGCATTACCTCCTGGTAAAGTTCCTGTTAATAGCACTACACCATCAGTAGATGAATTACCTCCTGGGAATTGCGCATAACCTAAAATTCCTCCACCTATTTCACATACCCAAATATTTAAATGTGTATCTGGTGTAATTGGTGGATATGCAGATTTCACAGCATTATTCGTTCCCCAAGAAGATCTTGAATCGTTATATCTAAAAGTTCCTGCTAAAGAAAAACTGATTTCAGCATCTGTAGCATCGTTTATAAAATCAGTTGCTCCTGATGGTAATTGATTTGTATTAGGGTTACTAAAATCGCTATTAATTACATTCATTTGCGAATTGATTTGCCCACTAGATACATCGTTTGCATTTGGTAATACTATATGAAAATAAACAGGAATATCAATGACTCCAAATCCATCATCAATTGGTAGTACATCCACATCTCCGTCTCCTCCTCCATTATTACCACCATTTCCACCACCTACTCCATCAGGTTTTTTAGCATTTAAAAATTTACGTGTTGCATATTCAACATCGTACATTTTTTTATACAGTCCTGGATTTTCTTTTAACTGTTCATTCAATACTCTCATTGAATAACATGGTTCATTAGCTCCTCTAGATTCTGGTGCTTCTGTTTCTAAATAAAAATTGCTCATATCAACCGCTTCTTGAGGAGTTAATACTTCTTCTTTTGAGTTTTCTTGACAACCCAATAATAAGCCTACAGATAATGCAAGCCCTACGAAAAGTTTTTTCATTTTTTAAAGTTTAAAATTAGTTAGTTGTTTTGTGAAAATCTATTTTTCACGAATTACTAAATTAAAGAATCATAAACTTCAATAAAACAGGAAAAACACTGATTTATAAGTAGTTAAATCAACGAATAAAAAAAAGCGTCACTTTCGTGACGCTTTTTAATATTATGTTTATCTAAACCTTAGTTTAACATAGAAGATCTAGCTCCACCGTTAGCGAAAAGGGCTCTCATTCTGTTACGTTGACCATCAGTAAACATGTACATACAAGCATCATAAGTATAATCCATGTAGTTCATAGTCATATCTGGTGTTTTACAATCAACATTAGGGTAAGTAGGACATCCTCCGTTAGAAGCTCCAGAAACAGGAGTATCAGCTACGAAATCGTCTTGACGACATCTACCGTCTCCCCAAATGTGACGTAAGTTTAAGTAGTGACCAACTTCGTGAGTTGCAGTTCTACCTAATCCATAGTTTCCTCCAGTATTTCCAAAGAAGTCTCCTCCTAATACAATACCATCAGTAGCTGGGCTACCTCCTGGGAATTGAGCGTATCCTAAAATACCACCACCTATTTCACAAACCCAAATGTTCATGTGAGTTGATGGAGTAATTGGAGGGTAAGCTGCTTTAATTGCATCGTTAGTTCCCCAAGAAGATCTTGAATCATTATGTCTGAAAACACCTGCTACAGAAAAACTAAATCCTGCATCAGTTGCATCATTAGCAAAAGTAGTACCTGAAGGTAATTGGTCAGTATTAATATCTCTAAAGTCAGAGTTTAATGTTGCCATTTGAGAATTTACCTGAGCATCAGAAATAGTATTAGCGTTTGGATAAACGATATGGATATATACTGGAATATTGATGATTCCTAATCCATCTTCGATTGGAGCTACATCTACATCTCCTCCGGTAGAACCTCCACCGTTTCCACCACCACCTGGCTTACCTTTAGCCGCGATGTTCTTTCTAGTAGCGTACTCAACATCATACATTTTCTTGTATAATCCTGGATTTTCGTTTAATTGACGGTTTAAAACCTTCATCGATTGACATTGTTCGCTACCTCCTCTAGATTCTGCTGATTCAGTATGAGCATAGAAATCGCTCATATCGATTGCTTGTTGAGTTGGTAAAACCTCTTCTTTAGAGTTCTCTTGACATCCAACTAAAACTCCAGCAGCTACTGCTAATGTTAAAAAAATTCTTTTCATGTTGTGAAAAATTGAAAAATTAGTTAATTAATATATTACCCCTTTAGGCAATAAACTTTGCAAAAAACCTGTGATTAACATTATCATAAATGAAGTAGTTAAAAATTTGTCATTTTAATAACAAATAGAAGGGTTTTTTAACGATGTGCAATATATATATTTTTTTTAATCCTAAAAAAAAAGTTAAAAAAAGGTTAACTTCCAGTAAAATCAACTTGCCAACCCTTATTTTAAGAAAAATACATTTCGCAAAAAAACAATCAAAACATTGAAAAAACGTCAATTTTAAACAAACAACATCAGAAAACACATAAATTAAACAACTAAAAACATGTAATTATGCAATTAAACAAACCCATCTTGTATTTTGTTTAAAAAAATTATCTTTATCTCAAATTAAAAATTATTTATGGAAAACTCATTTAACACAAAAGTACTTGCTGCACAAGCATCAGAAACCGATAGAATTGCTTTTTACAAAAAAACATATGCTCACGTTGCAGGTGGTGTACTTCTTTTTATTTTATTCGAATACTTATTATTACAAAACGCAACCATTGTAGAATTTACTTTATCAATGACCCAAGGTTACAAATGGTTATTACTTTTAGGCGGATTTATGTTGATTACAAATTATGCTGAGAGCACCGCTTTAAAAACAACAGATAAGAATCTACAATATTTAGCTTATTCAGGATATATTTTTGCGCAAGCATTTATTTTTATTCCTTTAATATATATAGCAATTACTTACACCAATAATTTTGAAATTATTGAACAAGCAGGAATTGTTACTTTAGGATTATTTGTTGGTATATCTTCTATCGTATTTATTACTAAAAAAGACTTTTCTTTTATTAAAGCTGGATTAGCTGTGGGATTCTTTATCGCAATTGCTTTAATTATTGCAGGTACCTTATTTGGTTTTAACTTAGGTTTATGGTTTTCGGTTGGTATGTGTGTATTAGCAGCTGGATCTATTTTATATCAAACATCTAATCTTGTAAATAAATTTACTACCGATGATTATATTCCTGCCGCATTAGGATTATTCGCATCGTTAATGTTATTATTTTGGTATGTATTACAGATTTTTATGTCGAGAGATTAAGAATAAAATACTTATATATAAAAAAGCCTCTTATTTTTAATAAGAGGCTTTTGTTTATAACTAATCATTCTGCGATTAACTCAACATCATTTTTGCTTTCTTAACAGCATTAACTAAAACATCTACCTCCTCTTTAGTATTATAAAAAGTAAACGATGCTCTAACTGTACCAGGAATGCAGTAAAAATTCATAATAGGTTGCGCACAATGATGACCTGTACGAACAGCTACTCCTAATTTATCTAAAATAGAACCTACATCATAAGGGTGAATTCCTTCTAGATTAAAAGAAATTACGGATGTTTTATTCGTAGTTCCATAAATTTTTAATCCTTCAATTTTTTCTAATTCTTGGGTTCCGTAAGCCAATAACTCATTTTCTTGTTTTGTAATAGCATCAAAACCAATTGAGTTCATATAATCTACAGCAACACCAAAAGCAATACCTCCGCAAATATTCGGAGTTCCAGCTTCAAATTTATGTGGTAAACCTGCATAAGTGGTTTTTTCAAAAGTTACTGTTTCAATCATCTCACCTCCTCCTTGGTATGGCGGTAACATATTTAACAACTCTTCTTTACCATATAATAAACCTACTCCTGTTGGTCCGCACATTTTATGAGCAGATGCTACATAAAAATCAACATCTAAATCTTGTACATCTGGTTTTATATGTGGTACTGCTTGTGCTCCATCAATTAAAACATAAGCTCCAAATTTATGAGCTGCATGAACAATTTCTTCAATTGGATTAATAGTTCCTAAAGCATTCGATACATGATTACAGAAAACTAACTTCGTTTTACTGTTTAACAATTCATGGTAAATATCCATTCGTAACGAACCATCTTCATCCATAGGAATTACCTTTAAAACAGCTCCTGTTTTTTCACAAAGCATTTGCCAAGGAACAATATTAGAATGATGCTCTAAAGAAGATACGATAATTTCATCTCCTTCTTTTAATAAAGATACAAAACCAGAAGCCACAATATTAATACTATGGGTAGTTCCTGACGTTAAAATAATTTCATACGAATGCTTCGCATTAAAATGTTTTTGGATTTTTATACGCGCCTCCTCATATTTATCAGTTGCTTCTTGACTTAGAGTATGAACACCTCTATGAATATTGGCATTGTAATTACTGTAATAGTCTACAATAGCATCTATAACTACTTGTGGGGTCTGAGAAGTTGCACCGTTATCTAAATACACTAATTTTTTACCGTGAATTTCACGATTTAAAATAGGAAAATCAGCTCGAATTTTATCTATACTAAACATCTAAAATCAAATTTTGAGCAAAGGTAGGGGTTGCGTTTCAAATACAAACATCAATCAATTAAATTCTTACATTTGTAAAAAAAGTCCCTCTATGAAAAATTTAAAAAGAATATTACTTTTAATAGCAGTAATTCTCATTGTTGCTGTAATTTACAATTACCCAAAATTAAATATCCTTGCTGGGTATTCAGCTAAAAACACTGCTTCCTCTGTTTTTCTTGCAAATAGAACTTTAGAATTTACTGACAATAACGATAATGATTTTTCTCCTATCAATTTAACTACAGATAAGATTGATACTGAGGAGAAATCTGCAATTGGCTCTGCATTTGGCTTACTAAAAAGAAAAGCTGTTTACAGAAAAGGGTTAGGTGCTGTTTTAATTACTAATGATTATGACACTTCTAAAAAACCTTTAGTTCCCTTTAGATCTAAACCAGATAACATTACTCCTTTCCCATATGGAAACGCAGAGCAAATTGATACTGTTTTTTCTAATGTTGATTATAAAAAACTAAACGAAACTATTGATACAATTTTTAACGACAGAAATAAAACTCGATCTGTAGTCGTATTATATAAAGATAAAATTATTGCTGAAAAATATGATGATGGTTTTACTAAGGAATCTTTACAAATAGGTTGGTCTATGACCAAAAGTATTACGAGCACTATGTTCGGAATTTTACGTTGTCAAGGTAAAATAGATGTGCAAACTGATAATCTATTTGAAGAATGGGAAAATGATGAACGTAAAAACATTACGCTGCATAACTTATTGCAGATGAATTCTGGTTTAGAATGGACAGAAGATTACAATTCTATTTCTGATGTTACCAAAATGCTTTTTCTACAAAAAGACATGACCAAAACTCAAATTGACAAACCTTTAATAGGTAAACCAAACGAAACTTGGAATTATTCTTCTGGAACCACCAATTTACTTTCAGGAATTTTACGATCTAAGTTTAACACGCATCAAGAATATTTAGATTTTTGGTATAATGCTTTAATCGATAAAATTGGAATGAACTCAATGGTTATTGAAACGGATATGAGTGGGAATTATGTTGGTTCATCGTATGCTTGGGCAACAGCAAGAGATTGGGCTAAATTAGGATTATTATACTTGCATAATGGCGAGTGGAACGGAGAAAATATATTTGACAAAGACTGGGTAGATTATGCGACAACTCCTACTCCAACTTCTGATGGATGGTATGGTGCACAAATATGGTTAAATGCTGGTAGTAGATATCCTGATGTTCCGAAAAACATGTACTCTTTTAATGGATATAAAGGTCAGAATGTATTTATTTTACCTAGCGAAGATCTAGTGGTAGTTCGAACAGGACTTACCAAAAATGCTGACATGAACACCCTTTTAAAAGGAATTATAAATTCAATAAAAAACAACTAATGAATCCTTATTACTATATACTATCTATAAATGGTTTACTTTTTCTGTTTAGTATAATTTTCTATTTCTTTCCACCAAAGAAAATAAATGCCATTTATGGATATCGTACTAATAGAACAATGAAAAACGAAACTATCTGGAAGTTTGCAAACACTTATTTTACAAAGCAGTTTTTAATCTATTCTGCTATTTCGTTTTTTGCAGCACTTCTATTTGTTAGTATTTCAAAAAATGTTAGCTGGCAACCAATGGCAATTATGTTATTGTCTTTAGGAGTATCAGTAGTTAAAACAGAACAAGAAATTAATAAGAATTTTGATGAAGAAGGGAATAAAAAATAGGGTCCTATTTTTTATACTCTTCCTTTAATAAAGTAATGTCATCAATAATTTTTTGCATGTTTTCTTTTTTGGTACCGTCATAAGAACCTCTAATGCGACCTTCTTTATCAATAAGTACAAAGTTTTCGGTGTGTACCCAATCGTTATCTCCACCATCACCTTCATCTAAAACAGCAAAATAATGCTTACGCGCTAAATTATAAATGTGCTTTTTATCTCCGGTAGTTACATTCCACTTTCCATCAATTACTCCTTTACTCTCCGCATATTTTTTTAATTGCGGTACACTATCCATAACAGGAGTTACTGAATGTGATAAAAACATAATATCATCATCCTTCTTATAATGCTCTTGTAATTCACTCATATTATAAGCCATTGCAATGCAAATTGTTTGACAACGTGTAAAAAAGAAATCGGCTATGTAAATTTTATCTTTATAATCAGCATTCGTAATCGTTTCTCCATTCTGATTAATCAATTTAAAATCGCCAATAGTATGATTTCTAGATTTTGTTCTAACAGAAATATCTACCAATTTAGGATTAATATCAGCAGGGTTATAAATTGGTAATCGATCATCTACCTTTACTAAATGATAAAAAACTGGGATACCAACTGCGCAAAAAACGATTAAAAAAAGTAAGGTGCTTTTTGATTTTTTAAAGAACTTTAAGTCCATTCTCTTTAATTTTTCAACAAAAATACGACTAAAAACAAGGTGTATTTACTCGAACGTTAAAAAGTTTGTTAAAACCAAACCGCATCTACTTCTCAAGTTTTTAGAACTCTTTTGAAAAACGTACATTTGTCAGATTTTAAATTTAGATAAACACCTTTATGGAAATATTAATAAAAGCATCACAATTTATTTTAAGCTTATCGCTCTTAATTGTTTTGCACGAGTTAGGACACTTTATTCCTGCTAAATTATTTAAAACAAGAGTAGAAAAATTCTATTTATTTTTCGATTATAAATTTTCATTGTTTAAAAAGAAAATTGGTGATACAGTTTATGGTATTGGTTGGATTCCGTTAGGAGGATATGTAAAAATATCTGGAATGATTGATGAAAGCATGGATACTGAGCAAATGGCTTTACCACCACAACCTTGGGAGTTTCGTTCTAAACCAGCATGGCAACGTTTAATTATTATGCTAGGTGGTGTTTTTGTAAATTTTGTTTTAGGTATTGTTATCTACATCTGTTTAATGTATGCTTATGGTGAAAAGTTTTTACCAAACGAAAGTTTAAAAGATGGTGTTTGGGTTCAAGATCAATTAGGTAAAGATTTAGGTTTACAAACTGGAGATAAAATATTAACTATTGACGGGCAAACAATTCAAAAATTTGGTGAGTTACCATTAGAATTTATAAACGGAAACAACTATACGATTGAAAGAAACGGAGAAGTTGTTGAAAAAGTAATTCCTACAGATTTTATTTCTAAGTTAGTTGATAGAGGTAAAAATGCTGGTTCGTTTTTAAATATTAGATATCCTTTTACAATTGCTAAAGTTCAGAAAGATTCTTTAAACGCTAAAGCTAACATTCTTCCAAAAGATATTGTTACTGCAATTAACGGGCAAGCTATTTCATATTATGATCAAGCAAAACCTATTTTAGAGAATTTAAAAGGTCAAGATATTTCTCTTTCTGTTAAAAGAGGAAATGAAAACTTAAATATCCCTGTTAAAGTTTCAGAATTTGGAAACTTAGGTGTTGTTTTTACAACTTTACCTATAGGTGATTTAGAAAAATTAGGATATTACCAGTTAGCTGAAAAAAAATATTCTTTTGGTGAAGCAATTCCTGCAGGAACTAACAAAGCATGGACTACCTTAACCAACTATGTAAAGCAAATGAAAAAGATTTTTAATCCTAGTACAGGTGCTTATAAAGGTTTAGGTGGATTTATTTCTATCGGTAGTATTTTCCCTTCAGAATTTAGCTGGCAAACATTTTGGAACATCACTGCATTCTTATCAATCATGTTAGGATTCATGAATTTATTACCAATTCCTGCTTTAGATGGTGGACACGTAGTATTTACTTTATGGGAAATGATTACTGGTAAAAAACCAGGAGATAAGTTCTTAGAATATGCACAAGTAACAGGATTTATTTTATTAATAATCCTACTATTATTTGCTAATGGTAATGATATATTTAGAACATTTTTTAAATAAAATTTCATAACAATAAATAAAAAAGCCTCGTAAATATTTACGAGGCTTTTTTATTTTCTTCCAAAATCCGCTGGAATTTCACCCCAAGCTTTGGTTTCCCATTTTAGTAATGGGTTTCTAAAAGAGTTTTCTTGCAGCCATTTTTCAGCTCTAAGAATCAAATCTAAAATATCTTTATTACTAGCATCAAAAACAACATTGGTTCTACATTGCTTTTTTTGAACCCAACTCATTGCAATTTTAGAATCTGAATAAATAGGAAGCTTGTCCATTTTTTTACTCTTTAATAATGCAATTCCATGTACTAAAGCTAAAAACTCACCAATATTATTGGTCCCGTTTTTAAAAGGTCCCATTTTAAAAATTTCTTTTTTATTATGTGTAAGAACCCCTCTGTATTCCATAAGTCCTGGATTTCCAGCACAAGCTGCATCAACTGAAATACTTTCTAAATTTGGAATTCCGTAAGCAGCTTTCTCTTTAGCTGATAATGTAGGTTTTTTAGTACTCTTACCTTTGTATTCATTATAGCTTTTGGTAAAGGCTAATTCAGCTTCTTCTTTATCTGCAAAAGCTTTGTATTGAGCTCCTGTAAAACCATCTATTTGTTTTTTACAAGCATCCCAAGAAGTAAAAATTCCCTTTTTTTTACCATTCCAAACTACATAATATTTCTTTTTTTTACTCATTTTTTAAAATAACCTCTTCTATTATTTTCGGAAAGTGTTTGTATTCTAATTCATGTACTTTTTTTGCAATTTCATCAACCGTATCTGATTTTGAAACAGCTGTTTTTGCTTGAAAAATTACAGCTCCTTCATCATAATTTTCATTTACATAATGAATTGTTATCCCTGTTTCAGCATCTTTATTTTCTTTAACAGCCTTGTGTACATTCATTCCATACATGCCTTTTCCGCCATATTTTGGTAATAAAGCAGGATGAATATTGATAATCTTATTAGGAAAAGCTTCTACAATTTTAGAAGGGATTCGCCATAAAAAACCAGCAAGCACAATTATATCTGCTTCAACTTGCAAGAAATTTAAAACCGTATCATCTTTTGTAAGACTCTCTTTATCAAAGAGTGAAGCCTCAATTTCTAACTGTTCACAACGGTCAAAAACTTTGGCATACTCATTGTTAGACAGAACGTGAGTAACAACCGCAGTTTGAGTTGATTGAAAATATTTAATGATGTTTTCAGCATTGGTACCAGAGCCAGAAGCAAAAATTACGATCCTTTTCATGAAAATTAGTTGTTTTTGTTACTACAAAAAAAAGGATAATTATTAACAACGGTGGTGTTTATAGCAAAACATTCAAGTATTTTTTTTAAATTAGACATCACATTTTTGAGCAAAAGTTAGAATTAATAACTAAGATTTGTATTTTTGCCTCGATTTTAAATTTTAAAACAAACAAATTATGTCAGACATTGCATCAAGAGTAAAAGCAATTATCGTAGACAAATTAGGAGTAGACGATAACGAAGTAACAACAGAAGCTAGCTTCACAAACGATTTAGGAGCAGATTCTTTAGATACTGTTGAGTTAATCATGGAGTTCGAAAAAGAATTCGATATTCAAATTCCAGACGATCAAGCTGAAAACATCGGTACAGTTGGTCAAGCGGTTAGCTATATAGAAGACGCAAAAAAATAATTTTTATATGCAATTAAAACGAGTTGTAGTAACTGGACTTGGCGCATTAACGCCAATAGGAAACAATAAAGAAGAATATTGGAATGCTTTAGTTAACGGAGTTAGCGGAGCGGCACCTATAACGTATTTCGATGCTGCCAAGTTCAAGACTCGTTTCGCTTGCGAATTAAAGAATTTCAACGCGACTGACTTTATACATAGAAAGGAAGCGCGTAAAATGGATAGGTTTACGCAATATGCAATGGTAGCTTCTGATGAGGCAATTGCAGATTCTAAGTTAGATCTAGATAAAATCAACAAATTAAAAGTTGGTGTTATATGGGGAGCAGGTATTGGTGGATTAGAAACATTTCAAAACGAAGTATTAAACTTTGCAGGAGGAGATGGATCGCCACGTTTTAACCCGTTCTTTATTCCAAAAATGATTGCAGATATTGCTCCGGGACACATTTCTATTAAAAATGGATTTATGGGGCCAAATTATACTACAGTATCTGCTTGTGCATCATCTGCAAACGCAATGATTGATGCATTAAATTACATTAGACTTGGTCATTGTGATGTGATTGTAACAGGTGGTAGCGAAGCCGCAGTTACGATTGCTGGTATGGGAGGTTTTAATGCAATGCATGCTTTATCAACTAGAAATGAAAGTCCAGAAACAGCCTCAAGACCTTTTGATGGTGAACGTGATGGTTTTGTTTTAGGTGAAGGAGCTGGAGCGATTGTATTAGAAGAATACGAACATGCTAAAGCTCGTGGAGCTAAAATTTATGCTGAAGTTATTGGTGGAGGTATGTCTTCTGATGCGCACCATATGACAGCACCGCATCCTGAAGGAATTGGTGTAATTGCAGTAATGAAAAATTGTCTTGAAAATGCTGGTATAAAACCAGAAGACGTAGATCATATCAACACTCATGGTACTTCTACACCATTAGGAGATGTTGCAGAATTAAAAGCGATTTCTGAAGTTTTTGGAGATCATGCTAAGAATATCAATATCAATTCAACAAAGTCTATGACTGGACATCTGTTGGGTGCAGCTGGCGCTATAGAATCAATAGCTTCTATATTAGCGATGCAGCATGGTATTGTTCCTCCAACAATTAATCACGTTAACGTTGATGAAAACATCAATCCTGATTTAAATCTAACGTTAAACAAAGCTCAAAAGAGAGAGATAAAAGTTGCGATGAGTAATACATTTGGTTTTGGTGGTCATAATGCTTGTCTTGCCTTTAGAAAACTAGATTAATTTTGTATGAACTTTCTTCGAAGAATAGTTAGACCCCAAAATAAAGAGGATGAAAACTTTTTCTACGAATTAAAAGAACTGCTTAATTTTAAACCAATTAAGCTATCTCACTATAAAAAAGCATTTACACATAGATCTTTAAAGCTTGTAGATAGTAAAGGGCATCCTGTAAACTACGAACGTTTAGAGTTTTTAGGAGATGCTATTTTAGGTACAGTTATTGCATCTTATTTATACAAAAAAGTTCCTAGTGGAGATGAAGGTTATTTAACTCAAATGCGCTCCAAAGTAGTAAGTAGAGAACATTTAAATGCTTTGGGTAGAGATTTAGATTTATTTCGTTTTGTAAAAAGTAATATTTCTCAAGACCATATTAGTAATAATATTTACGGTAATATTTTTGAAGCACTAATTGGAGCCATATATTTAGATAGAGGTTATAATTATTGCGATCAGTTTATTTACGAGCAAGTAATTTTACCCTATGTTGATATTGAACGATTAGAAGGTAAAATATCTAGCTATAAAGGATATGTAATTGAATGGTGCCAGAAGAATAAAAAGAAATACAAGTTTGAATCTTACGAAGACTCAGGAAACCAAAGCAAAAGGCATTTTAGCGTAAGAGTTACCATAGATGGTGCTATTATTGGTAAAGGTAGAGCTACTTCAAAGAAAAAAGCTGAAGAAATTGCAGCAAAGAGAGTTTACTATGCAATGCAAAGTCAAATGCAAAACTCTTAACATAAAAGCGAAAACGTTTTCGTTAATTTCACATTATATTTTAGATACATTCATTAATTTAGCAAAAGACAAATAAATTGTTTTTATGTCGGTTTATGCGCTGAATATTGATGAGTTTTCTGATAATAATTATACCTTAATTGGTATCCACACAGTACTTAGTGAATATAAATTAGCTTATTTATTAAACCTACATTTAAAAGTAAAGTTTCGTAGAGCTACTTACGACTTAGATTTTACTAAAAAAAATAACGAGTCTTCATATGCTGTTTATGAATATATAAATAAAGAGCTCGATTATGATTGGTATTTAATATCTAACGTATATAAATCTACAAAAACAAGTATTTCAACAGGGCTTTTTAGTGAGAGTGACACAGTAATGAATCTTGTGCCTGAAAAGAAAAAAGTTGATTTTTTTCTAAAAATAGAAGGTGATTTTGATTATGAGTATATTGTTAAAACAATAGAAAAGATAAATCAAATCCCACAAATAATAACCTCATATGAAATAGAGGTTGAATCTTTAAAATCGAAAGAATTTTTAATTTTTTAAAATATGCCACATAACAAAAAAACCAAAATTGTAGCAACATTAGGACCTGCAACCAATACAAAAGAAATTTTAGCAGACATGGCAGCAGCAGGTGTTAATGTTTTTAGAATTAATTTTTCACACGCAGATTATGATGATGTAAAAGAGCGTATACGACTAATTAGAGAAATTAATGAAGAAAGAGGTTATAATGTGGCAGTTTTAGCCGATTTACAAGGTCCAAAACTTCGAGTGGGTGTAATGAATGAAGGTGTAATGCTTAAAGCAGGAGATACTTTCGTTTTTACAACTGAAGAATGCGAAGGGACCAACGAAAGAGCTTTTATGACCTATCAACGTTTTCCTAAAGATGTAAAAGTTGGGGAGCAAATACTAGTTGATGATGGTAAGTTACAATTCGAAGTAGTTGCTACCGATAAAGAAAAAGAAGTTGTAACAAAAGTTGTTGTTGGAGGAGCTTTAAAATCTAAAAAAGGAGTGAATTTACCAAACACGAATATTTCACTACCAGCATTAACTGATAAAGATAAAAAAGACGCTGTTTTTGCTTTAAAACAAGAAGTAGATTGGATAGCATTATCATTTGTTAGAACTCCAGAAGATTTACGAATGTTACGTGATTTAATCAAGCAAAACTCACGTTATAGAGTACCTGTAATTGCTAAGATCGAAAAACCTGAAGCGGTTGAAAATATTGATGCTTTAATACCATATTGTGATGGTTTAATGGTTGCTCGTGGAGATTTAGGAGTAGAAGTTCCTATGCAAGATGTTCCTTTAATTCAAAAAATGTTAGTTCGAAGAGCAAAGCAAGCTAGAATTCCAGTAATTATTGCAACTCAAATGATGGAAACTATGATCGACAACCCTGTTCCTACAAGAGCAGAGGTGAATGACGTAGCAAATTCTATCATGGATGGAGCAGACGCTGTAATGCTTTCTGGAGAAACATCAGTAGGTAAACATCCTATAAAGGTAATTAAAACCATGACTGAGATTATTGGAAGCGTTGAATTTTCTCCATTAATTGAGGTTCCACATGAGCCACCACATATTCGTACAAATCGTTTTGTAACAAAATCTGTTTGTCATCACGCAGCTCAAATGGCTGATGATATTAAAGCTACAGCGATATCAACCTTAACGAATAGTGGTTATACGGCGTTTCAGATTTCTGCATGGAGACCAAAATCACATGTAATTGCATTTACTTCTAAAAGAAGAATTTTAGGGAAATTAAATTTACTTTGGGGTGTGCGTGCTTATTATTATGATAGAGATTTAAGTACTGATGACACTATTGAAGATATAAATGAAATAATTAAAGAAAAAGGGTTTGTAAAAACTGGAGACTTTGTAATTAACTTATCTTCTATGCCAGTTGAAGCAAGAGGAATGGTAAATACTTTAAGAGTTTCTAATATTGAATAATCTGTATATTATAAATTAAAAAAGAAAAGAGTAGTAATTTTAGAATTACTACTCTTTTCTTTTTATTATGAACTTTACAACTACTTATTCAAACTTTCTGTAGCTCTTCTTTCTAATTCTGCTTGAAATTCTTCCATAACTGGTTTTACTGTACTATCAGGTATATCTGCAACCTTAATATACATTAAACCGTCTACGGCATTGTTAAACTTCGGATCAACATTAAATGCTACTAAACGAGCATTCTGCTTTACATACTTTTTAATTAATACTGGTATACGTAATGCGCCTGGTTCAATCTCATCAATTATTTTATCAAACTTTTGCATATCTGCTTTTGTCGCATCAAATACAAAATCTTTATCAGCATCTTTAAGGCTTACTTTAAATTCTTTTTTCGGATGGATATACTGCGCCACATACGGGTCGTAATAATGAGATTTCATAAATTCTATCATCAGCGATTTCGAGAATTCAGAAAACTGATTACTAATACTCACTCCTCCCATTAAATATTTATACTTCGGGTAACGTAAAGTAACATGTACAATACCTTTCCAAAGTAAAAATAAAGGCATTGGTTTTTGCTGATATTTTTTTGAGATGAAAGCTCTACCTAATTCGATAGTACTTTGCATCATAGAATATAATTCTGGCTCTATTCTAAACAACGTATGAATATAAAAACCATTAATTCCATACTTCTTAAAAATATCTTTTCCTAGCCCCATTCTATAAGCTCCCACCAACTCTTTTTGCACATTATCCCACAAAAACAAATGATGATAATACTTATCAAACTTGTCTAAATCAATCGACTTATTGGTTCCTTCACCTACATCTCTAAAAGTTATTTCACGTAATCGACCTATTTCATGTAAAATATTTGGAATCTCTTTAGCGTTTGCAAAGAACACTTCGTAATTTTTACTTTCTAATAACCTACTTCCTTTATCTCTTAAATCATCTACTTCTTTTTCAAATAAAACAGGCGTTTTTTGAGAAGTAATTTTCTTAACTTTTTTAGGGATTTTTAAATTTTGGGTTGATAAAATCTTTTGAGGTGTTTTTTCAAAAGGATTTGCCAACATATATGTTTTCTTTCTTATAAACTCATAAAAAGAAGGTACATCTTTATATTGTTCTTGGTCTTTTACCGAAATAGCTTTACCTATCCTTACTTTTATAACTCTATTTTTTTGAGAAATAACTTCTGAAGGAAGTTTAGCTGTACGTAATGTTCCGCTAATTTTAGAAAGAATATAAAATAACTGACTGTTTTTAGCGTGAAAATAGATTGGAATTACTGGAACTTTTGCTTTTTTAATCAACTTAACAGCTCCTTCTTCCCAAGGTTTATCTACCATTAACTTACCATCACGATAGGTTGAGACTTCACCTGCTGGGAAAATACCTAAAGGCTTTCCTTCTCTTAAATGCATTAAAGCACTTTTAATCCCAGCAACACTCGATTTTGCATCCTTATGATTTTCAAAAGGATTTACTGGCATTACATAAGGCTTTAAAGGCTCAATTCTATGCAGTAAAAAGTTAGCTATAATTTTATAATCTGCTCTTTTTTCTATTAATAATTTTAATAGTAAAACTCCGTCAATACCACCTAAAGGATGGTTAGAAATCGTTATAAAAGGTCCGTCCTTTGGAATTCTTTTTAAATCTTCTTCTGGAATCTCAAACTCGATTTTACAATCATCTAAAACCCCGTTTAAAAAATCTAAATCAGATTTGTGCTTATTTTTATTGTAAATTCTGTTAATAGCAGAAATACGTAAAGTTTTGATAAGTAACCAACCAATAAAAGTTCCAGCTGCACCGAACTTATCTACTTTTATAACTTTAGCAATCTCTTTTGCAGTAACTATTCCCATACATTAATATCCAATTAGACGTAAATGCAAATATAATGGATTTTCATGAGCTTTTCAGCCATTTATTTAATGACGAATTGGGCAGTTTCTGTATTGATTTGTCTAATAATAACCTCTCCTCTTTTTTTGATAAACTCTATTGCTTCATCATCAAAATGACGAATGGTATACAGCGTAGTGTTTTCATATACTTTTATAATGAAATCCTTTTTTAAATTATTATAAAAATCTTCATAACGATCGTATTTATCTTCGACACATACCGAAAAACTTATTGCTGAGTTTTGAATCAAATTTACTTTTAGCTTATACTCATGTAGTTTTTTAAAAACTTCACTAATGTTATCTTCAACCATAAAAGAAAAATCTTTTGCAGATATCGATATTAAAATTTGATTTTTCTTAACAATAAAACATGGAATTTCTGGAGTGATTTTCTTTCCTCTACCAACACAAGTTCCTGAATTGTTTATATCTTCAAACGAACGAACATATAAAGGAATGTTCTTTTGTTCAAGTGGCTGTATTGTTTTAGGGTGAATCACTGAAGCCCCATAAAAAGCCATTTCGATTGCCTCAGTATAAGATATCTCTTTTAACAATTCTGTTTCAGCAAATACTCTAGGGTCTGCATTTAAAACCCCATCAACATCTTTCCAAATGGTAACACTTTTCGCGTCTAAACAATATGCAAAAATACCAGCTGTATAATCGGAACCTTCTCTTCCTAACGAGGTAGTTTCATTATTACATCCTCCTAAAAAACCTTGAGTTATATTTAATTTTGAAGTATCTAAATTTTCTGTAATTTGTTTTTGAGTGTCATCCCAATCAACTTTAGCATCACGATAACTATTGTTTGTTTTAATATAATCTCTAACATCTAACCATTGGTTTGAGATTCCTATTTCAGAAAGATAAGCACTTACAATGTTAGTTGATAACAGCTCACCAAACCCAACCATTTGATCATACACATAATTATAATCTTCTGAACTATTTTGAGCCATAAAGCCACTCATTTCACCAAATAAAAAATTTGCTTTATTATGGATTTCGTGACCTTTTTCGAATAAACCATCCATCATGTTATGATGGAAGCTTTCAACAAAACTTAAAGCTTCTTTTAAATCTCCTTTTTTATAAAAATAACTATCAATAACATTTTCAAATGCATTGGTCATTTTTCCCATTGCTGAAATTACAACCAATAAATTCTCAGTTCCTTCGTGTTGTAACACTCTAGCTAGGTTTTTCACACCTTCAGCATCTTTTACAGATGCTCCTCCAAACTTAAATATTCTCATTACAAAATTCAGTTAAGCTTTGTTCGTTCATATGGCAAACTCTCCACTCATCGTAAACAGTTGCTCCTGTTTTTTTATAAAATTCAATTGCATTTGTATTCCAATCTAATACTTCCCAAGCCACTCTTTTAAATCCATTATTCGATGCATACTTCATTACTGACGCATATAATTCTTTACCTGCTCCGATTCCTCTTTTCGATTCCGTTACCATTAAATCTTCTAAATGAATTGCTTTTCCTTTCCATGTAGAATAACGTTCATAAAACAACACCATACCAATTATATTCCCATTAGCTTCTTCGGCAACAAATGTTTTAAACTTAGGATTGCTTGAAAAACCATCTTGTAATAAATTATCAACAGTAATCTTTACAGCATTGGGTTCTTTTTCAAAAACAGCTAACTCAATTATTAAATCTAATATTGATTGTGCGTCTTTCTCCTCTCCAGGTCGAATTATAAAACTCATCTTTCAAATTTTATGTAAAGATACTTTTTAAAAAAAATCTTTAAAAAAAATTACAGTTTAAGACATATCTTTTTTATCTGTTGAAATTTTAAACCACTAACTAAAAAACAAAAAAGCAACCTAGTTAGGTTGCTTTTTTGTTTTTATTTTGAAGCCTGATCTGACTTGCAATTTGAAAGGTCATTACAAAACTTTAATAAGCTTTCTTCTGTGTTCTTATAAGCTTTCTCTTTTGCTTGCTTTGCTACTTCTGGACAATCTTTGGCTAATTTTGCAAGATTCTTTTTAAACCCAAAAACGAAACTCATTCCTAAGGTAGATTTTCCATTTTCGCTCCCTGCTGGTACAATAACAAGTTCTTTATTATTAAACTTATATAACCCTATTTTATCAGATTCAAAAAGCACCTTACATAACTTATCTGTTGCGCTACCAAAAGCTGCTTGACCTACACTTACAGATCCAGATTTTATAGATGATTCTTTAAATTTTATGTTTTTATAATGCAATCCATCAACAAATAAAAGCTCTTTACACCCTTTAGCTTTTTTAATTCTTGTTCCAATAGGAGTTCCATTGGTATCATATTGTATAGTTCTTAAATCATAACCAATTTTAGCAATGTCACTTGTATTCATGTCAACAAGTACAGTATCATTTTTCTGAGTAATTAAATAAGCTTTATTTAATTCAAGGTTAAAGGCAGTTTTAGGCTGTTGCGAAACTTCTTTTGCATCCTCTTCTTCTTTCATATTACTAATATCTTCAGTAAGAACTTTCATATGACGAGATTTCATCTTGTTTTTATCAAGTAATTTTGCAAGGGCTTCTGCTTCTCTTAAAAACCTCTTACCATCAGATTTATCATATCCATTATCAATAATTTTCTGAGCATTCTCTTTTACCTTTTCAGGCATATCTAAGTAGTAGTAAATATTTGCAAGGTTAAAATAACTAGCATACTTTACTTTTCTCATTTTACGTTTTGTTCCCGGATACCTTGCAATTACCCCATTAAAATATTCAATAACTGAACCTAATTCCTTTGTAATATCATCCATTGGCTCATCATGCTTCATTTTAACAAAGATGTTTTTCATCTTGTTGTAATTTTCATGATGCTTTTGGTGTTCCGGATGACGTTTAGAACCCAATATCCATAAAAACTCACTACTTGTACTATATGGTCTATAACCATATCTAGAATTCAAATATGACTCAATAACTCTTTTTATTGATTTTTTTTGTTGAGATCTATAATTACTTTTTATATCGTACTTATTATCTTTATAATACTTCTCTGCTCTGTAATAACTATCAAATTCTTTACTTGTATAGTCTGCACTTTCTTGAAAAGATTTTTCATAGCTTTCAACTGTAATTGCGTTTATTACATTTATCGTAGCGCTTGAAGTAAATTTAGCTTGTGCTTTATATGTGTAAGTTGTTGAGATTACTTTTCCATCTTTATTCTTTTTCTCATGCTTAATTTTCTTGATTTCTGCATTATTTACATTTGTACCAGAAAAATTATACTTAACATCAATTGTCCCAGGAGCATTTACTTTTGAAAATCCTTGAATAGTAACACCATTAAGGTTTATAGAATAAGTTCTCTTATCATTTTCCACTACTGGATCAGTTGGAAGTTTTACATAAGAAACATGGAACCTTTCTCTGTCTAAATCAGTACTTTGAGCGAAGGAGTTAAAACTCAATAACACTGTTGTTAATAATAGTAATCGTTTCATAGTTTTTAATTAAAAAATAAGTTGCGAATATAAAATGTTTTAAACTCTAAATCAACACCTTTAAAAGTCAAAAACTGACTACATTAAAAATTATTTAGCATAAATCATTGTAGTTGCTCTAAAAAGTTGGCATCTTTGTACACAACACAAAAATTTGACATGAATAACAAGCACATGACTCTTGGTGAGTTCATCATCGGTAATCAAAAAGATTTTAAATATTCTTCTGGTGAATTATCTCGCCTTATCAACTCTATCCGATTAGCTGCCAAAGTGGTAAATCACGAAATTAGAAAAGCAGGTTTAGTAGATATTACAGGAGCAGCAGGAGACATCAATGTACAAGGAGAGGCGCAACAAAAATTAGATGTTTTAGCTAACGATCTATTTAAACAGACGCTTATTAATCGTGAAATTGTTTGTGGTATTGCAAGCGAAGAAGAAGATGATTTTGTAATTGTTGAAGGACATGATAAAGCGAATCAAAACAAATATGTTTTATTAATGGATCCTTTAGACGGATCATCAAACATTGATGTAAACGTATCTGTAGGAACAATTTTTTCAATCTATAGAAGAGTTTCTCCTGTAGGAACTCCTGTTACAAAAGATGATTTCTTACAAAAAGGAAGTGAGCAAGTTGCAGCTGGTTATGTAGCCTATGGCACTTCAACCATGTTAGTTTTTACTACTGGAAATGGAGTGAACGGATTTACATTAAACCCAGCTATTGGTACTTTCTATCTATCGCACCCTAATATGAAATATCCTGAGTTAGGAAAGATTTATTCAGTAAGCGAAGGTTATTTTACACATTTTCAAGAAGGAATGAAACGCTTTTTAATTCACTGTAAGGAGTTAAATGAAGCTGATAATAGACCATACACTGCGCGTTACATTGGCTCGTTAGTTTCAGATTTTCATAGAAATATGATAAAAGGAGGAATTTATATTTATCCAGCAACCGCAATTACTCCTAAAGGAAAGTTACGTTTACTATATGAATGTAACCCTATGGCTTTTATTTGTGAACAAGCTGGAGGAAAAGCTTCCGATGGCTTCATGAGAATTATGGATATTGATCCTTCTGAATTACACCAACGTGTTCCTTTTTACTGTGGTAGTAAACAAATGGTAGAAAAAGCTGAAGAGTTTATGACAGAATTCTCCGCCGATGAAAAACCAGTCTATTAAATAATAGTTATTATTTATATTGAAATAAATTTAGAATAAGGCAAACGGTTGTTTGCCTTATTTTTTTATGGTAAATTTACCATTGTAAAAATGAAAAATTAATCACATAAAAATCAAATAATTATGGCTTTTGAATTACCAGAATTAGGATATGCGTACGACGCTTTAGAACCAAATATAGATGCAAGAACTATGGAAATTCACCATAGCAAACACCATAACGGATATACAACTAAATTAAACGCAGCAATTGCTGGTACTGATTTAGATGGAAAATCTATCGAAGATATTTTAGGAAATTTAGACATGAGCAACGGTGGTGTTCGTAATAATGGAGGTGGATTTTATAACCACTCTTTATTTTGGACAGTAATGAACCCAGAAGATAGAGGATACTTATCTGGAGAATTAAAAGATGCTATTGAAGCTGAATTTGGTTCGAAAGAGGCTTTTATCGATGCTTTCTCTAAAGCAGCTGCTACTCAGTTTGGTTCAGGATGGGCATGGTTATGTGTTCATAAAGGAGGAAAAGTAGAAGTTTGTTCTACACCTAACCAAGACAATCCATTAATGCCAGGTGTAACTTGTGGAGGAACTCCTATTTTAGGATTAGATGTTTGGGAGCACGCTTATTACTTAAACTACCAAAACCGTCGTCCTGATTATATTGATGCTTTCTTCAAAGTAATCAACTGGAACGAAGTTGAAAGAAGATATGCTGAAGCTAAATAATTAGCTTAATATAAAATAAAAAACCGAAGTTTTAGCTTCGGTTTTTTTATCTCTTTTTTTCAACTAAGTTGCCTTTATCTACTTAGTCAAAGCTTGTTCTAAATCTTTCATTAAATCCTCTACATCCTCTACTCCAATACTTAGGCGAATTAATGAGTTTGTAATACCTAATTCTAAGCGCTCTTCTTCTGGTATTGAAGCGTGACTCATGGTTATAGGATGACTCATTAAGCTTTCTACTCCTCCTAAAGATTCCGCCAACGTAAATATTTTTGTGTTTTTTAAAAAGGTATGAGCTGCTTCGATACTCGCATCTTTTAAACGAAAAGAAACCATACCTCCAAAATCATTCATTTGTTTTTTAGCAATTTCATGATTTGAATGACTTTCTAAACCAGGGTAAAATACAGCACTTACTTTTGGATGCTCATTTAAAAATGATGCCACAGCTTTACTATTTTCACTGTGACGTTGCATACGTAAATGCAGTGTTTTTATTCCTCTAAGTGCTAAAAAAGAATCCATAGGGCCCGCAACAGCACCAGCTGCATATTGAATAAAATGTAACTCTTTTGCCAATTGAGCATCTTTAACAACTAAAGCTCCCATTATTAAGTCGGAATGACCCCCTATGTATTTAGTTGCTGAATGCATTACAATATCTGCTCCTAAATCTAACGGGCGTTGTAAATATGGCGTTGCAAATGTATTATCAACCCCCACTAAAATATTTGGATTTTTAGCTTTAGCTGTTGTTACTATTTTTTCAATATCTGCAATTTTTAATAATGGATTTGTTGGTGTCTCTATCCAAATAAGTTTAGTAGCATCCGATATTGCGTTCGTAACATTTGTTGCATCTTGCATGTCAACAAACCGAAACTTAAATCCATATTTTTGAAATAGCTTGGTAAACATTCTATACGTCCCGCCATACAAATCATTTCCAGCGATAACCTCATCACCAGGATTTAACATTCTTAAAACACAATCGATTGCTGCTAAACCAGATGCAAAAGCCAAACCATGAGTTCCGTTTTCAATAGCTGCTAAAGAATTTTCTAAAGCTTTTCTCGTTGGATTTGAAATTCTAGAGTATTCATACCCTCTATTTATTCCTGGCTGAGTTTGTGCAAAAGTAGATGTTTGAAATATTGGAGTTGATACTGAACCTGTAGCCTCTTCATGCTTTTGGCCTCCATGTATGGTTTTAGTATTAAACTTCATTCGTAATATTTTTAGTGCTACACCAACTTTGTTAATGCCATAATAGTTCCTAAATGTATACCTTCATGTAAGTTATTAAAAGCAATCGCACTTTCAATTGAATCTAATACAAAACCTGTACTTGTTTCATAAGTGTTGTACTCTGTGAAAATTCCTGCTTCAAAATCTTCTTTTAAAGTATCTGGTAATCCTATTAATAATTCTTTTACTTCTTCTAATTCTTCTTCAGAAAGTGTTACAGTTGGTGAGGTTCCTTTTCTATAATTTTCAATTAACTCATCAGAAGCTAAACAATTTAATCCTGATAATTTGTAGTGTAATAGTTGTTGGGTAACAACTAAGTGAGCTACATTCCAAGCAATATTATTTTTAAATCCCTCTGGAATTTTATGTAATTGTTCCATCGATAATCCATCAATTCTTTTCAAAACTAATTCTCTCGATTTTTTTAAAACTTCAAATTGTTTATTCATTATTCTAACTATTTTAGCATTTACCAAAGATAATTATTTAGCCATGAAGAAAGTTTATTTTTTACAAACTTGTGATACTTGTCGTAGAATTTTAAAAGAAGTAAATCTAGACGGGTTTGAGAAACAAGAAATAAAAACAAATGCTTTAACTGTTGAGCAGTTAGAAGAAATGCGAAAATTAACTGATAGTTACGAAAGCTTGTTTAATAAACGTGCGAAGCTATACAGAGAAATGGACTTAAAAAATCAAAATGTTACTGAAGCTGATTACCGTCAGTATATTTTAGATGAGTATACTTTTTTAAAACGCCCAGTTTTTATTGTTGAAGATGAAATTTTTATTGGAAATAGCAAAAAAGTAATTGACGCTTTAAAAAGTAAATTAACATAAAAAAACCGGAAGATAATCTTCCGGTTTTACTTTTTATTTCGATGCTATTTTATCTTTAGAGGAAGCTAAAAGACTTGCTAATTCATCTTTCGTAATCTTAGTTTTAATCCCTAATAGTACTAGCTTATCGCTATCTGCGCTTGCTCTTACAATAATTTCTCTTACGTAATCTCCTTTTTCTAGGAATAAAACTTCAGCTTTACCTTTTTTATCTTTTGCTCTAACTAAGGTTTTTAAACTGTTCTTTTTTGAAAAACGTCTAAAATCTTTAGAAACAGTATTGTCGTCATTATTAAAAATCATGATTTTAAAATCACTTGATTGTTCTAAAAGATTTTTTAACTCCTCGTTATCTTCATCATCTAAAAATGACCCAGCAAAAGAACTAGATAAATTCACTGAAAATGCTGATTTATCTTTATGACTTTTATAAAACTGTTTGAACTTTGCTTCTTGTGCAGTTAAACTTAATAAAAAGAAGCAAAAAAATGCGGTTAAAATTCGTCTCATAATGGTTTTGTTTTAATTATATATTGAAGACGAGCTGTTTTAAAATTTGTTACACAAAAAAAGTCTTAACTAAATTAGTTAAGACTTTTAAGTTGGCCTACCAGGACTCGAACCTGGAATGTCGGTACCAAAAACCGGTGTGTTGCCAATTACACCATAGGCCAATAGCTTTATTGCGGGTGCAAATTTATAAGTTTTTATAATATCTGCAAAACTTTTTTTAATTTTTTTTCTTTTAACAGAAATTTATCTGAATAACAGATATACAAATATATTCAAAATTATATTTTTGCTAGGTATAAAAACACTAGTTATTAGTACATTCGCAGTAACTTATTTAAAACTATGAAAGATTTTAACTACAAAAAATGGAATACAATTTTAGGATGGTTTTCATTTGCCGTGGCATTAATTACATATACATTAACTCTCGAACCTACTGTTAGTTCTTGGGATTGTGGAGAATACATCTCAACCGCAGTTAAATTAGAAGTAGGTCACCCACCAGGTGCGCCATTATTTCAAATGCTTGGAGCTTTCTTTGCTATGTTTAGCAACGATCCAAGTCAGTGGGCTAAAATGGTAAATTTTATGTCTGGTTTAGCTAGTGCCTTTACAATTCTATTCATGTTTTGGACCATTACCAGTTTAGCTAAAAAAATGGCTATTAAAAATGGTAAATTTAGCATCGGTGAACAAATTGTAGTTCTAGGTAGTGGTTTAGTAGGTGCTTTAGCCTATACTTTTTCTGATAGTTTTTGGTTTAGTGCTGTAGAAGGTGAAGTGTATGCAATGTCTTCTTTTTTAATGGCGCTTTTATTTTGGTTAGGTTTAAGATGGGAGTCAGAAATAAATACTCCAAGAGGAAATAAGTGGTTAGTTTTAATCAGTTTTGTAGTTGGTTTATCGTTTGGTGTGCATATTTTATCATTATTGGTAATTCCATCAATTGTACTATTATATTTCTTTAAAACGTATAAAGACATCAACATTAAAACAACAGCTATAGCAACCTTAATTTCAATATTTGTTTTAGCTTTTGTATTTAAATTTTTATTTCCATTTACATTAAAATTCTTTAGTGTTTCTGAATTGTTTTTCATCAATCAAATAGGATTGCCTTATAACTCTGGAACTGTAATAGCTGGATTAGTCTTAATAGCTTTATTCTATTTTGGATTAAACTACACTCGAAAAAACAATCTTGTTACAGTAAACACACTTATTTTATCTGTATTGTTTATCATGATAGGTTTTTCATCTTGGTTAATGTTACCGATTCGTGCAAATGCCGATACTGTAATTAATGAAAATAATCCATCTAGTGCTCGCGAATTATTAGCTTATTACAATCGTGAACAATATGGTGACGCTAATGTTTTTTATGATAAATATTACTCTGTTGCTTACGACAGAGAACAAGATGCTAGTCAGCCATACAAAGATGACAAGCCTAAGTATGAAAAAAAGGATGGTAAATATGTTATTGTAAACAAATACAAAAATATAATCCCTAATTATTCAAGTAAACATAAAGGGTTTATTCCTAGGATGGTTGATCCAGGGTCAGAAAAAAACTATAAAAGAATCGCTGGAATTCCTGCACGAAGTAAAAGACGTCCTACTTTTTTAGAGAATATGCGATTCATGATTGATTATCAATTCGGATACATGTATGGACGTTATTTTATGTGGAATTTTGTTGGACGACAAAACGATATTCAAGGTCATTTAGATATTGAAAACGGTAACTGGCTAAGCGGTATTGATTTTATTGATGAAATGCGCTTAGGGTCACAACAAAGTTTACCTGACGACATAAAAAACAATAAGGGGCGAAATAAATACTACTTCTTACCTTTAATTTTAGGACTGATTGGCTTGTTTTATCAAGCTAAAAAAGACAAGAAAAACCTATACACCTTAGCACTATTCTTTGCTTTTACTGGTTTTGCAATTATTTTTTACACCAACCCTAAACCATTCGAACCTCGTGAACGTGATTATGCAGTGGTAGGTTCTTTTTATGTTTTCGCAATTTGGATAGGTTTCGGAGTTTTAGCACTCTATGATTACCTTAAAAAATATGCAAATAAAAGAACAGTAGCATTAGCAGTATCGGCAGTATCTTTAATTGCTGTACCTGTATTAATGGGCGCACAAAATTGGGATGATCATGATAGAGGCGACCGTTATTTAGCGCAATTAAATGCTCAGACATATTTAGAAAGTTGCGATCCGAATGCTATTATTTTTACCATTGGAGATAACGATACTTTTCCGCTTTGGTACATGCAACAAGTAGAAGGCGTTAGACCTGATATAAAAATTGTAAATACAAGTCTTTTCCAAACTGATTGGTATATCGATCAAATGAAAAAGAAAACGTATGATGCCGATCCTATCCCATCTAAACTAACACACGACCAATATAAGTACGGAACATTAGATGTTGCCTATTATTACCCACTACCTCAATTAAGAGATTCAATTCTTCCTATAAAAGATTTTATGCGTTGGATAGAAAGTGATAATGAAGCCACTTATATCCCAGCTACTGAAGAATCGAGTGAGAAATTTTACCCAACAAATAGAATTCGTATACCGGTTAATAAAGCCAATGTTTTAAAAACTGGTTTAGTAGCACAAAAAGATGCTGATAAAATTTTACCATATATTGATATTACTGTTGGCGATCTTCTTTCTAAAAACAGAATTTTAATGCTCGATATTTTAAATAATTTCGACTGGAAGCGTCCTTTATATTTTACAGGTGGTGCAAATGCTGATGAGGAATATATCTGGTTAAAAGATTATTTACAATTAGATGGAATGTCATATAAATTAGTTCCTATAAAAACATCAAACAAAGGAAAATCTATGTTTGACATGGGACGTATCGATCCTGAAAAAATGTATGAAAACGTTAAAAAATGGGATTGGAAAACCATTAACAATGGTAAAATTTATTTAGACGAACAAAGTAAGCGTAACGCAATATCTATTCGTAATAATTTAATGCGCTTATCTGAAGAGTTCATGAAAAAAGGAGACTCAGTTAATGCTAAAGATGTTTTAGATTTATCGTTATATAAAATGCCAATTAAAGATTTTGATCATTATAGCATTTCTTTAGGATATCCTGAATTGTATTACCGTATGGGAGATATTGAAAAAGCTCGTGAAACAGCTGAAACTCTTTCCGATATTTTTCAACAAAAATTAAAGTATTATAGCACATTCAAAGATGAAAATCTTGATTTAATCCTAGACAACTTAGAAACAAACTTATATATGTATCAAAATGTTATTCAGCAAATAACAAAATACGATACCGATATGGAGTACGGTAAAAAAGCATTCGAACAATATATAGCGCATGCTCGTTTGTTTAAGCACTTAATGCCAGACGAAGAAGAACCTGTTACTCAAGAATTAGACACTATAAAACCTTAAATTAAATGAGGTTTTATTTTACTAAAACACCACGTATACTTAAACGACTATTTTCTAGGTATACGTGGTGTTTTACTTCTAATAAAAAAGAGATTTACTTAACTTTTGATGACGGTCCAATACCCGAAGTTACCGAGTTTGTTTTAAGTGAGTTGAAAAAGCGTAATGCCAAAGCTACTTTTTTCTGTATTGGAGATAATATTAAAAAGCATCCAACTATATTTCATCAAATTATAAATGATGGACATTCGGTAGGCAACCACACTTTTAATCACTTAAACGGGTGGAAAACTAACAATGTTAGTTACATTGAGAATACTGAATTATGTAAAAGTATTATTTTAAGTGAATCTGAAAAATTTAAAAAGTCAAATCCTTCTAAGTTATTTAGACCTCCTTACGGAAAACTTAAAAAAAGTCAATCTATAGAACTTATTAAAAAAGGATATAAGATAATTATGTGGGATGTTTTGTCAGCAGATTTTGACACATCAATCACGAAAGAAAAGTGTTTAAAAAACGTTTTAGAAAACACAAAAAATGGAAGTATTATTGTTTTTCACGACAGCATAAAAGCCAGTGAAAAACTATACTACACTCTGCCAAAAATTTTACACGAATTTACAAGGAAAGGGTATACGTTTAAGGCTATTTCTTAAACGTACTGTTGAACTAAACCAATTAAAGTATTTGCGTCTTGTTCACCAGTTTGTCTCCACTTCATCTCTCCTTCTTTATAAATCATAAAAGTTGGATTTCCTTTTACACGTAAAGCTTCAGCAAGAATTTCATTCTTTTTAATATCGATCTTAATAACTTTTGCTTTATCTCCTAAAGCAGCAGCAACATCACGAAGCGTATCTAAACTAGGCTCAAACTCACTCCAATCTGTGTAAAAATCAATTAAAACTGGTTTGTTTACACTTATTATTTCACCAAACTTTGTCATTTTAAATAAAGTTTTATATAAAAATTTACGCAAAAATACTGCTTTTTTTTAAAATAGATATTAACATTTGTTTAAAATGCAGTAAATCAGGCTTTTTTAAGTTCAATTACTGTAATTTCTGGCCAAATACCAACTCTACCAGGAAATGCATGAAAACCAAACCCTCTGTTTACATTTATATACCTACCAAACTCTTTATACAAACCGGCCCATTGCTTATAAACATATTTTGCGGGACTCCATTTTATAATTCCAGGAATTTCAATTCCAAACTGCAAACCATGTGTATGCCCACTTAAGGTTAGTTGATAATTAAAATCGTCTTTCTTCACTTTGTATTCCCAGTGACTTGGGTCGTGACTCATTAATACTTTAAAATCACCTTTCTCAATTCCTTCACTAGCCTTTTTCAAATCTCCAGCTTGATTGAAACCTTTTCCCCAATTCTCTACTCCTATTAAAGCTATTTTTTGCCCGTCTTTCTCTATAAAACGGTTTTCATTTAACAGTAAATCAAATCCTATTTTAGGGTGAATTTCTTTTATTGCTTCAAAATTAGCTGCTTTTGCTTCTTCGCTTTTCCATTTCGAATAATCTCCATAATCATGATTACCGAGAATAGAATATTTTCCAACTGGAGCTTTTAATTGAGAAAATACTGGAATCCACTGATCCATTTCTTTGGCAAAATTATTCACAATATCACCCGTAAATAAAATTACGTCCGATTTTTGTTCGTTTATTAAATCAACACCGTATTGAATTTCTTCTTTATCAGTAAAACTACCAGAATGTATATCAGTAATTTGAGTAATTGTAAAACCATCAAAAGCTTCTGGTAAATCATCAAACTCTAACTGATACTTTAAAACTTTGTAATTGTACTTTCCTTTAAATATACCATACAACAAGCTTGCAAAAGGTATAGCTGCAATTCCAAGCGCTAATTTTGCAATAAAAGTTCTTCTTCCTGCTAAAGCTTTGGTTTCGCTTGATGAAAAATAAGAAATTCCTTTTTGAATCCACCTAACCATGTCCTCACCAAACATGAACAGCAAAATAATCAACTTAGGTATTAGCACTAATAAAAGCATTCCGAATGCCCATTGAAATTGTGTTGTTTGCCCCGAACTTCTATCAGAAGTTAGCATCACGTAAAAAAAGTTCACATAAGCTACAGTACCAACAAGCAACCATCCGTAACGGATAAATTTATTTTTTGTTACTGTTTTTATAGCTTGAAAAGCATAAATTTCGAAAACTATAATGATTACTGAAATTATTAAAAGAGGAAGAATCCAGCGAGGCATATTTTATCTTTTTAAAAGTCGAGCAAAGATAGCGTGATTCTTATAATCAAATTTTTAACGTCTTGTTAAAGTTTCGTAGCTTTACCTGCGAAGTTCGCAGTAACTATTTTTATAGGTTAATTTGATGTAATTAAATCTATATCAACAATTTATTTCAACAGGCTTAACTTACACAATGGCAAATCAAAAACGATTATTTTTACTAGATGCTTTTGCATTAATTTTTAGAGGATATTACGCTTTTATAAAGAATCCAAGAATCAATTCTAAAGGAATGGATGTTTCTGCTATTTTAGGATTTACCAATTCTTTATTAGATGTTATAAAACGTGAAAAACCAGATCATATCGCTGTTTGTTTTGATCGTGGCGGAAGCGTTGCCAGAACAGAAGTTTTCCCAGAATATAAAGCCAACAGACAAGAAACCCCAGAAGCTATTAAAATTGCGGTTCCGTACATTGAACAAATTTTAAAAGCAATGAATATTCCTGCTGTTATTAAAGAAGGTTATGAAGCGGATGATATTATTGGAACATTGGCTAAAAAAGCCGAAAAAGAAGGCTACCAAACCTATATGGTAACTCCCGATAAAGATTTTGCGCAATTAGTTTCTGAAAATATTTTTATGTACCGTCCACGTTTTGGTGGTGGTTATGAAACTTGGGGAATACCAGAAGTGCAAGAAAAATTTGGCGTAGAAAGACCTGAGCAAGTAATTGACTTTTTAGGAATGATGGGTGATTCTGTTGATAATATTCCTGGATTACCTGGCGTTGGAGAAAAAACAGCAAAAAAGTTTTTAGCAGCTTACGGGTCTATGGAAAACCTGTTGGCAAACACTGCTGATTTAAAAGGTAAAATGAAAGAGAAAGTAGAAGCTAACGGAGAGTTAGGTTTACTTTCTAAAGAACTAGCAACGATTATGCTAGATGTTCCTGTTGATTTTCATGAAGAAGATTTTGAATTTTCACAACCTGATATGCCTGCCATTACAACTCTTTTTAACGAATTAGAGTTTAGAAGATTAGCAGAAAATTTAGCAAAAACATATGCAACTCCAGCACTTACCGAAAATAACACCGAAACGACAGCTAAAACCACATCAAAAAAACAAACTCCATCAAAAAATGATGGTCAATTTGATTTATTTGCTGCTCCTGGAGGCGGAAATACATCCGAAGAAAATAACATCAATGGTTTTAAAACAATTGAAAATACCAAACATTTTTATCAGCATATAAATACTCCATTGTCAAGAAAATTATTGCTTGATAAATTAATGCAGCAAACTTCTGTGTGTTTTGATACAGAAACTACTGGTTTAAAAGCTTTAGAAGTTGAGTTGATTGGAATTGCTTTTTCATGGGAAGCTGGTAAAGGTTATTATGTTTCGTTTCCAGAAGATCAAGAAGAAACAGCAGCTATTTTAGAAGAATTTCATCCGTTTTTTGAAGCAGAAGAAATTGAAAAAATTGGTCATAATTTAAAATACGATATCAAAATATTATCAAACTACAACATGCCCGTAAAAGGAAAGTTGTTTGATACCATGATTGCGCATTATTTAATTAATCCAGATATGCGTCATAATATGGATGTGCTTTCTGAAACCTACTTGAATTACCAACCAGTTTCTATTACTGAATTGATTGGTAAAAAAGGAAAGAATCAACTTTCGATGCGAGAAGTAGAACTTTCTAAACAAAGTGAATATGCTGTTGAAGATGCTGACATCACTTATCAATTAAAAGAACATTTTTCTAAAGAATTAGAAAGCGGAAATGTTACCAAGTTGTTTAATGATGTTGAAACACCTTTAGTATCAGTTTTAACAGCCATTGAAATAGAAGGGATCAATTTAGATGTTGAGTTTTTAAGGTCATTATCTGTTGATTTATCTAACGACATTACTCGTTTAGAAAAAAATATTTACGAACAAGCTGGGGAGGAATTTAATATTGCTTCACCAAAACAGTTAGGGATTGTTTTGTTTGAAAATATGAAACTAGTTGACAAACCTAAGAAAACTAAAACAGGACAGTATTCAACTGCTGAAGACATTCTTTCTTACTTAGCTAAAGATCATCAAATTATTGCTGATGTATTAGAATATCGTCAATATAAAAAGTTACAAAGCACTTATGTCGATGCTTTACCAAATGAGGTAAACCCTAAAACTGGTAGAGTTCATACTGTATATGCGCAAGCTGTTGCTGCAACAGGTCGTTTAAGTTCTAATAATCCGAATTTACAAAACATCCCTATCCGTACTAAACGCGGACAAGAGGTGCGTAAAGCATTTATTCCAAGAGATGAAAATCATGTATTATTAGCTGCCGATTATTCTCAAATAGAATTGAGGATTATTGCTGCTTTAAGTGAAGAAGAAACCATGATAAAAGCTTTCCAAAACGGAGAAGATATTCATGCTTCTACCGCTGCTAAAGTATTTAATGTTCCTCTTGATGAAGTTACTCGAGAACAACGTAGCAATGCTAAAACAGTAAACTTTGGTATTGTATATGGAGTTTCTGCTTTTGGTTTAAGTAACCAAACAAATTTATCTCGTAAAGAAGCTAAAGAGCTAATAGATACGTACTATGAAACCTATCCAAAACTAAAAAGTTACATGGCAGCCCAAGTTGATTTTGCTCGTGATAACGGATATGTAAAAACGGTTTTAGGTCGTCGTAGATATTTAAAAGACATTAATTCCCGTAATGCAATTGTTCGTGGAGCTGCCGAACGAAATGCTGTAAATGCGCCAATTCAAGGTTCTGCTGCAGATATTATAAAATTAGCAATGATTAATATTCACAATCGATTTGAAAAAGAAAACTTTAAATCAAAAATGTTATTACAAGTGCATGATGAATTGGTTTTTGATACTCATAAAGATGAATTAGAAATCATCAAACCAATTATTAAAGAGGAAATGGAAAATGCTTTTAAAATGAGTGTTCCGTTAGATGTTGAAGTTGGTTTAGGTGAAAATTGGCTAGAAGCTCATTAAAAAATGGAATTAGATTATATCGAAAACGTAAATGGTCTTGATGAAAACGTTGTCCGTTTATATAATTTTAATAAGGCTGAAGCGATAAAATTTAAGGAATTAATTGAAGATGTTATTATTAACAAAAAACAACGGTTAGACTTATCTCAAATAGATTTTATTAAGCCTCGTAATTGTAATTTAATTTTAGGTTTATTCAAATCTGACGAAGGAATACTAAGTGAAGACAATCAAACGTTTTACTGCATACTTACCTTAAGAGGGTTTATAAACATGGTGAATCTTATTGAACCTTTTTGTAAAAAAGAATCTAGAGGTTTTCAGTATTTATATGATATAGATAATCCTACAGATTTTTTATTTTCTCCAAGTGCTACTTGGTAAAGTTATTTAATAACAAACGTTTCATTTTGAATCCAGTTAGCTCTTAGTTTAAAAGGTTCTTCGAAATACACTACATGTTCAGGCTGTTTTCTTAATAAGAAATTACCCGTATCCCAAACGTGGTTGTTATTTTCATCAATAATAGCTCTAACGGTATATTCTTTAGGCTCTAAAAGATTAAACTCAACTTTTTCAGAAGCAGAAATGTATTTCGTTTTCACTACTTTATCTTTTACTAAAAGTTGAACTATTACTGGATGTGTAGTTTCTTTCTTAACATCTAATACAATACTTCCATAATCTTCCACAGTTAAAGTTTTAAAATTATACTTTAAAGTATCGTTTGTGGTTTCGTATAAATCAATCAATCCTTTTGGATATACATTGAATTTATAATTCATTTTTGGTGTTTTTTTGAATAAAACGGCCAACTTATTAATCTCTTGTTTTTTCAACTCAAAATCAACATCAACCGTGTCTTTATCAACTAATGAAAACTTTGTTTTATCAATAGATACAATTGGGTTATTACTTTCTAAAAACAAAGTGTCATTTAAGTGCAAGGTTCTGCTTATGCTAGAAGAAACAGATAATGAATCTATTTTCTTTTTACGCAAACGAACAGTGATTGTATCTAAAAAACTCTCATTACTTACTGTAAAATTCAATGAATCTTGCTCTATTGGAGTATACCAATAGTTAAGTGTATCTTTTTCTTTTTCGAATTGAGTAAAAGATTTGAATGATTCCGGAACATTTGAAAGTAAATTTACTTTCATGTCTGTCTGTTTTCCTTCAAATCCAAATTGAATTTTCCCTTTTACGATTTCTTTCCCTCTTTTAAACTTATAAGGTTGTATTTCCTTAAAAATTCTAATCGGATTTAAAACAAGACTATCTTTTGGCAATGAGATTGTATCTGCTAAAAATCCTATTTTGTCTGTTTTAGGATTAAACATGAAGTTATTTGAAGATTCTTTTAAGGCTAACATTAAGTATTTACCAGCACTTAAATTGGTAAATTCAAAATTCGTAGAATCTAAAGTACTTGTTACGTAATTAGGTTTTTGCTTATAAATAATCGAATCGTTATAAGTACTGTCTAATCGATATAACAAAACACCTATTTCTTTCACTTTATCTCTTTTAAACATTTCCGACACATTTCCTTTAACAGTTAAAGAATCAATATAATTCCCTGTAGAGAAAACATACTTAAAGCTTTCTAACTTATTGTTTTCGTTATTGTCTTGAACTGCGTTTCCGAAGTTGAAAGTATAAGTTGTATTAGTCTTTAAAGTATCTAAAATTTCAATATTAATATATTTACTCGGAGTACCTTGAGGAGTAATTATCGGTGGATTTTTTAATGGTGGAGAAACGACCAATTGCTTCGTTAAGTCTTTTAAAACAATATATTCATCAAAATAAATTCGAATTTTATTTTCATCAAAATGAATTGTTTCATTCGGCGGTTTAGCAGTCATCATAATTGGTGCATCCTCATCTTTAGGGCCGCCATCTGGTCGCCCTTTTCGAGCACAACTAACTATTAAAAATGTAAATAGAATAACTAAAACGATGTGTTTATTCTTCACTGAATGATATTTAAAATACAAGATCAAAAGTAGTAAAATATTGATGAATAAAATTATACTCTTGGAGTATAAGCCATAGTAGCTATACTAATGGCTATCCCATCAATTTTTAATAACTCATTGCAACAAGCCTCAAGAGTAGCTCCCGTTGTTATTACATCATCAATTAGTAAAATATGCTTGTTTTTAAATAACTCTTTATCGGTCAACTTAAATTTAGTTTTACTATTAGTAAATCTTTCAAAACGCTGTTTTAAAGTTTGAGTTTTTGTTATCGAAGTTCTTAACAAAATAGCAGGTTTGTATTTAATCTTTAAAACTTCGCTCAAACTTTCTCCAAAACTAGTAACTTGATTATAGCCTCTCTTTTTTAACTTCTTAGCATGTAATGGGACTGGAACTATATAATCTACATCTTTAAAAACTTCAGATTCTTTTAAACTATTCCCGAACCATTTGCCAAGATAACTACCAATCTCTGGCTGGTTTTTATATTTTAATTGATGAATAATTTTTTGAGTAATTCCATGTTTTTGATAATACAAAAATGATCGAACGTTTTTTACAGGTAATTTTCCATAAAAAACAGATTTCAATGTAACATTTGTATGTTCATCATCGTCAATAAGAGGTAACCCGCTTACACAACCGACACATAAATACTGTTCGTTTTGTAACAATATTGTTGTGCAATTAATACATAAATTTGGATAAAATAAGTAGAATATATCTTTTAAAAATCGCATCTTTACCAGCAAATTTTTATTAGAAAGATACAAAAAACACATCTAAAAGCATTTTGAATAAAAAGTTTAATTTTTTTAAAGAAGCCGTAAAAAACTATAAAACATCTGGCACAGTAGTACCTAGTTCTAAATATTTAGCAAATAAAATGCTAAAAGACATTGATTTTTCTTCTGCAAAATTAATTGTCGAACTAGGCCCAGGAAATGGAGCTATAACTCACGATATTTTAAAAAAACTATCTCCTAATACTACTTTAATCTGTTTTGAGGTTAATGATGCTTTTTATGAAGAATTAATAAAAATTAAACACCCTCAATTAATTATTTTAAAAGCATCTGCTGAAAACATTAAAGAAGAAGTTGTAAAACTTGGCTTTGAAAAGGCAGATCATATAATTTCAAGCTTACCTTTAACAATTATTCCTAAAGAAATCTCACATACTATTTTGACTGAAAGCTTCTCTTTTTTAAAGCAAAATGGAATCTTTGTTCAGTATCAATACAGCTTAACTTATTATAAAAAACTAAAAGAAGTATTTGGAGATAACATTACTTTAAACTTCGAACCATTTAACTTTCCCCCTGCGTTTATTTACAAGTGTTCTAAAAATTAGTATATTAGCACGAAACCAAACTCTTAATCAGATCCCCAAGTGATGATTGCTTTTAAGAATTTAAAGAATAATGGCTTAATTGCCTTTCTATTGATATTAATACTTGCTATTGGCTATTTGTCATACCAAAACGCTGAAGACTACACCGAATTGAAAGATGTTTTTGAGATAGAAAAAAAAGAATTAGAATCTGAACTTAACACGCTTATAAAAGAATACGAGAAAGCTAGTTATAATAAAAATGAAACTTCTTTAAAACTTAGAGAAGAGCTTCAAAAAATAATTAAGCTTAGAGACACCATCCATAATTTAAAAGCTACAGATTATGGTCTTATACGTTTATACCGTAAGAGAATTGCTACTTTAGTTGAGGAAAACAAAAAACTCTTTGCCCAGATAGACTCTCTACAAGTTATTAATAACGATCTGATAACAAAAAACGATAGTGTTACTGATGAATTAGCTCTGAAAGAAAGTCTTAACACTAGATTAAAATATAGAAATCAATTTCTTTATCAAGAAAAAAGAGTTTTAAGTGATAAGATTGCTACTGCTGAAATTATTAAAATTTCATCGATTAAAGCAGAAGCAATGAAAAGAAAAAGTAGCGGAAGACATACTTCTACATCTAGATCTAAGAGAACAGATGCTTTCAAAACTGAATTCAATTTGTTAGAAAATAAAATTATATCTCCAGGGGCAAAACCTATTTACATTCAAATTACTGATGAAAATAACGAAGTAATTTCTCCTTCAAAAAAAGTGACATTAAAAGATAAAAACACCATTTTATGCAGCGATGTATTAATGGCTGATTATCACAACAAACAATTATCCGTTATTTCATTTATTAATGTAAATAGAGATAGTATAAAAAAAGGAACATATAAAATTCATGTTTTTGTGGATGGAATATATAATGGTAACACTGAAATAAAACTTAGATAAAAATGAAATAAAACAATTATTAACCCCCTAACTAAACCCCCTATTTATGACCCCTCAAAAAAGAAAAAGCGCACTAATTATTGTGCTTTTAATCCTATCATTATTTTTAACCCTTTACTCTTTTCAAAAATCTAGTCAGTATAGTACGCTTCAAAAAGTATTTCAAGATGAAAAAGCTGATTTAGAAAAAGAACTAGATGAAATAATTAAAGACTACACAGATGTAGTTGTAAGAAAAAAACGCATTTCTAAAAGACTACAAGTTGAACTAGGTAAAATGCAAAACTTACGTGACTCTATTAAAAATTTAAGAGTAGACAACTACAATTTAATTAGAAAATACAGAAAAAAAATTGCCAGTTTAGAGCGTGAGAATAAAAAATTATTTATCCGTGTTGATTCTTTAAATACAGCTAACGATCAATTAACACAAGACAATCTTGTTGCTAATGAAATCTTAAAACAAAAAGAAACAATAAATGTAGCTCTAACTAAAAAGTTCAAAAAATTAGAAGTAAAGCAAAAAGATTTAGAAGCCAAAGTAGCTATTGGCGGAATCATTAAAACTTCTCCAGTAAAAGTAATTGCGATGAAAGAACGTAGTAGCGGTAAATTAACCTCAACTTCTCGATCTAGTAGAACAGATGCTTTCAAAGTAAATTTTGATTTACTTGAAAATCCAATAACCAATGCTGGAGACAAATCAGTTTATATTCAAATAATAGATGAAAACAAAAAAGTTGTTGCTCCAAAAGGTATTACCAATTTAAAAGACGGAGGTAAAATTCAATATACCGACTCTGTTGAAGTTAATTATAACAATGATAGACTTAGCTTAGTCTCTCTTGTTTTAGTTAATAGAGACGACATTAACAAAGGTAAATACACAATCAGTACTTTTATTGATGGGGTTTACACAGGTAACACTACCTTAAAACTTAGATAACAAATACACGTTTATCAATTTAAAAAGTGAAGAATTAAGTTAATTCTTCACTTTTTTCTTTTTGAATAGTAATAGTTTAAATGCTTATTTTATTTTTGCATCATGGCAAAACAAGAAGATCAATTTAAAAAAGTTTTATCACACGCAAAAGAGTATGGTTATGTATTTCAATCATCTGAAATTTATGACGGATTAAGTGCGGTGTATGATTATGCTCAAAATGGAGTTGAGTTAAAGAAAAACATTAGAGATTACTGGTGGAAAGCAATGGTGCAAATGCACGAAAACATTGTGGGTATTGATGCATCTATTTTAATGCATCCAACCACTTGGAAAGCTTCTGGTCACGTAGATGCTTTTAACGATCCGTTAATCGATAATAAAGATTCTAAAAAAAGATATAGAGCTGATGTTTTAGTAGAAGATTATTGTGCTAAAATTGAAGGGAAAATAGATAAAGAAGTTAAAAAAGCTGCCAAACGTTTTGGTGATGATTTTAATAAAGAAGAATTTCTTGCCACTAACGGAAGAGTTTTAGGATATCAAGAAAAGATCAATACTATTTTAGGTCGATTAGGTAAGTCGTTAGAAAATGAAGATTTAGCTGATGTAAAATTATTAATTGAAGAATTAGAAATTGCTGATCCATTAACTGGTTCTAAAAACTGGACAGATGTAAAGCAATTCAACTTAATGTTTGGTACAAAATTGGGTGCTTCTGCTGATACTGCAATGGATTTATATTTACGTCCAGAAACTGCACAAGGTATTTTTGTAAACTTCTTAAATGTGCAAAAAACTGGAAGAATGAAAATTCCTTTTGGTATCGCACAAACTGGTAAAGCTTTCCGTAATGAGATTGTTGCGCGTCAGTTTATTTTTAGGATGCGTGAATTTGAGCAAATGGAAATGCAATTTTTTGTAAAACCAGGAACTCAAAAAGAATGGTACGACAAATGGAAAGAAACACGTTTAAAGTGGCACTTATCATTAGGAATGGGAGCAGATAACTATCGTTTCCATGACCATGAAAAATTAGCACATTATGCAGATGCTGCTGCTGATATAGAGTTTAAATTTCCATTCGGATTTAAAGAATTAGAAGGAATTCATTCTCGTACTGATTTCGATTTAAAGGCACACGAAGAGTTTTCTGGAAAGAAATTACAATATTTCGACCATGAAGAAAACAAAAACTATACTCCTTATGTAGTTGAAACTTCAATTGGATTAGATAGAATGTTTTTAGCAGTCTTTTCTAAATCTTTACAAGAAGAAGAATTAGAAAATGGAACAACAAGAACAGTTTTAAAATTACCAGCAGTTTTAGCACCAGTAAAAGCAGCTATTTTACCATTAGTAAAAAAAGATGGATTACCAGAAATAGCTCGTGAAATAGTTGAGAATTTAAAATGGGACTTCAATGTGTCTTATGATGAAAAAGATGCTGTAGGGCGTCGTTATCGCCGTCAGGATGCAAACGGAACTCCTTTCTGTATCACTGTTGACCATGACACTAAAGAAAATAATACTGTTACAATTCGTCACAGAGATACTATGGAACAAAAACGTGTTCCAATTTCTGAATTAAGTGCTATTATTAAACAAGAAGTAGATGTACGATCATGGTTACTAAAAATGTAATCACAAAATAATATTAAACCAAAACCTATCATTTAAATATGATAGGTTTTTTATTTTTACACAAAACTCAGAGTAATGAAAACACTTTTAAAAATATTATTCATCATCTTTTTATTTTGGATGATTATAGGAGCTTACTTATTAAACACAGAGCACCCGAAAGCACATATAGTAATGGGCTTAGGTGTTATGTATATGTCTTTTATACTAATGCCAATATTTATTTATCATCGCTATAAAGATGGCAAATACAAAAAGTATATAATCGACAATAGTAAAGACAAAAAAAAGGCTGAGAATTAATTCTCAGCCTTTTTATTATATAATAACTACTCCTTATTGTAAAGCAGGAGAGTAATTTGTTGGATAGTTTTCAGCCTTCGCTAAACCATCTTTTGCAGTAGCAAAATTTGATCCGTAAGTTACATCAATAGCTTCTAACATTTTATTAGCCATTAACGCATATCCTCTTGCTGTTAAGTGAATACCATCTAAACCAACTAATCCTCCAGTAATTAAACTAGTATTCATATTTTGGTTATCAAATTCTAAACCTGTTGTAGAAGCTTGCTGTAAAATAGCTTTAAAATCAACAAATGCATATCCATTTGCATCAGCTAAAGCTTTTAACTTTCCATTATATGAATCTACTGCTGTTTTAATTTCTTCTTGCTCTTGTGGTGTTAACACCCATTTATCAGCTAATGGTAGTGTTACTCCCTGTGCAGAAAATTGACCTGCTAAAGTAGCTGGTAACAAACCTCCACTTTGAGCAATTAAACTACCTGCATGTGTCATATCTACTTCTCCTATTTCACTAAGACTTGTTAATACAAATAGATCATTTTCAGTAGCAGATCTTGCAAATCCATATTGTTCTCCTAATAATTGTGCTACTAAAGGAGCAGCTGCTGCAGGTAAACCTAAAGATTGTACAAAAGGAACAAAAGTAGGACTGGCACTTAAAGTTGTAGTAATTGCTGCTCTTAAATCTGTTGCATCTTCGTCAAAAATAACAATAGGGTTCCCTTTAGTTGCATCAAACATAATTGCTCTTTCTGGCTCACCAGCTCCGGCATATATTTGATTAATAGCTCCGTAAACAGTATTTAATAAAGGTACTTGACTAGCTAAAGCTGCATTCGTCGTTGGATCTAAAGCATCATGAGGTACCGTAGTAAAGTGTGGTAAACTTGTAATGTATGGTAAATTTGCTACAACTCCTTTTGCTCCAGTACGCAATAACCCTTCCTTAACTAAATTTAATGCAAAATCAAATGTTGCATCTGGTGTGATTGGATTTGAACCATCTCCTCCTGAAGTTGCATATCCTAACACATCATTTCCTCCAAATTCTGATAAAGTAAAAAATGTAGGTGCTTCATTTTCAAACGCAGCCATTAAAGAAGTGTCTGAATTACCTAGTACTCTAATAGCGTATGGGTTAGCAGCCGCAGGAAAATTAGTTAAATTACCATAACCTGGCGCAATAAAATGCGTACTCTTAGCACCTGGAACACCTAAGTTTTTAAAAGGTCCTGTAGGATTGTTTAAAGCAAAATCTGTAGTAGACATTGCTAAAGGGTTTAATTCATTTAAAGGTGCTGGTAATTTACCATCGAAAACTAATCTTTCAGTAAATATTCTACTCTCAGGATCTAACGGGTTTGTTAACACCGGGTTACCAAATAAAATTAAACCTCCATAGTTATCATTCATTAATGGCTGTGTAAAAGTACCACCACCTACCATTGCAAATTTCTTTGCCATAGTATTAGGAAATGAATTTTCTTGTCCTGCAATAAACAATGCATTATCAGTAAAACCAGCAGTAAATGAGGCTCCTAGTGCAACATAATTAGAAAAATCTGCACTACCAGCATCCAATTGAATATTATTAATAGGTGTATCGTCTGTAATTGGTGGGTAAACATCGTCGGTATCACAGGCAACAAAACCTAAAAATAACGCAGATAGAAATGTATATTTAAATGTATTTTTCATTTTTATTTTTTTTAGTTATTGATTGTCCATGATAAGTAATACTGTGAACCAACTGCACCAACACCTGGAGCACTTAAATATTCTTGTCCTGTTAAATTAGATCCTCCTAATTTAAATACTGATTTGATTGATGGCACTGAGTAATTGATTTGAGCATCAAGTACAGTTCTTTCATCAACATTTCCTTCTAAGAATGTAGACTCCCAATAAAATTCTGTTTGCCAACGAGCACTTACATTGAAACCAAAGTTTTCAAATACATTTGGATGTCCAAATTGTGCTTTAACCTTATGTTCTGGAGTATTGAATCCAGCTTCAAAATCTGGATCAGATGCTTGATCAAAATCAAACTTAGACCAAGTATAACTTAAACCTACATTATAACCATTAAATATTTTAGTATTTAACCCTAAACCAACACCGTAAGAATTTACATCTGCAGCTGAATTAGTTTTTACACTAAACGTAGATGCTCTAGTATTTAAAGCAGTTAATAATGCTGCACCTGTTAATGCATCGTCAGCGACATTGTTTAATACTGCTATATCTTTAGTTGCAATAAAATTGCTATACATATTGTAATATGTACTAAAATCAACAGATATTTTATTTTTTCCTAATGGTAATGCTGCACGATAACCAACTTCAAAAGCAGTTACTTTTTCTGGCTCTACAAAATTAGTAGTAACTTTTACAGGCGCACCAGCATCTATTGAACTAGCAGAATATCCTCTTTCAAAAGCATCTCGACCTGTTAAAGTAAATCCTCCATCTACACCAACTGAAAATCTATCTAAGTTTTCTGGAGCAGTACCTAAAAGGAAACTTGCACCAGTTGCTAAACCAATATATTGATCTTGCGTAGTTGGATTACGGAAACCTGTCTGAAAAGAAGCTCTGAAGTTATGATTTTTAGCTTCTCCTGCAGCATATGCTAAAGAAACTCTTGGTGAGAAGTTACCATCAAAGTTTTGAGACTTATCATAACGAACAGACCCAGTAAACTTTAAGCGATCGTCCATCATTTTCTTTTGAATTTGAGTATATAACCCATATTCTCCAAAATTAATTGGCCCATCAGCATCTGTATAAATAGTTCCAGAAGAGTTTAGGTTATATTCTCTATAAGAACCTCCTACTTGTACTTCTGCCCAATCGATATAATCACGTAAATTTAAATTAGCATCTGCATGATAATAATTAGTATTATCTTTAAGTTGAGCACCAGTAACTACATCTGGATCAGAAATTACTTCATTAAATAATTGAGTAAATTGAGCTGAACCTGGAACTGGCATTCCTTGATTAGCAACATTTCTTGCCGCTGCATGAATTTGAGCCTCAGTCATTCCATTAGCTGCACCAGATAAAACCATACCTGCGTACGTGTTAATATATTGTCCGTACCAATCAGTATTCGATTTCCACTTGTTATTTATATTAATAGCTGCAAAACGAGTATCATAAGAATCTCCGGCATCTTCACCTGCATAATATCCTCTTACAAAAAAGTTTTTCCCTCTAACTTCTAATTTATGTTGCTCCATAAAGAAGTTCTTTAAACTATATCTGTTTAAACCTTGATATAAAGTATTACCAGAACCAAATTTTGAATTCCAGATAATTTCAACACGATCATTTCCTAAAGGACGGTAATGTAAAGCCCCATTAAACTTTACACTTCTAGCTTCATAATCTATTAAATCTCTTTCATGGTATCCTGTTCTACTTACAGAAACATTAGGTACAACTCCTAAACCTCCCGAAGCCTGGTGAATATTTGTAGTTACCTCATCTCCATAAACATTAGCTCCATCATAATTTATATCAGTATTTCTATCTCCTGATTTGTAAGTACCTCCAATACCTGTAGTATTTCTAGTATCAGTAGCGTGCCATTCTTCACCTTTTAAATAAGATAAACTAACCTTAGCTGCAAACTTATCATCAAAAGCATGTGCCATTCTAATCGTAGCATCGTAGAAATTATTATCTCCAGCTGCTTCTTGACTTGTGATACCTCCTTTTAAACCAACACTAATTCCTTGATCATCAAATGGACTCTTACTACGCATAATCATAATACCATTAAATGCATTTGCTCCATATAAAGCCGATGCAGCACCTGGTAAAATTTCAACACTCTTCACGTCAACTTCAGACATACCTAATAAGTTACCAACAGCAAAGTTTAATGCTGGTGATGCGTTATCCATACCATCTACTAGTTGCACAAAACGCTCATTACCAAAAGTTGCAAAACCACGAGTGTTAACTGTTTTAAAAGTTAAACCTCCTGAGTTAATATCAACTCCTTTTAAGTTTTCTAAACCTTCGTAATATGATGCAGAAGCAGTGCTTTTAATAGCTCTTGAATCAAAACGTTCGATTGTTACAGGAGATTCCATAACACGTTCTGGAGTTCTAGATGCAGAAATTACTACTTCGTCTAAAGAAGTTGCATTCTCTGTTAAAGCAACCTCAATTACTTGATTGTTTTTTGTGATTTCAACATTTTTTGATTGGTACCCTAAAGAAGATACTTCAATTGTAAAAGGAGGTGTATCGTTTACAGTCATTGTAAACTTCCCATCAAAATCAGTTGAAGTACCAACTGCCTTTCTTAAAACTTTAATGTTTGCTCCTGGTAGTGGACCTCCAAGAGATGCGTCATTGACCGTACCGGAAATGGTAGTCTGAGCAACCATTGCAGCAGTACCAAACAGTACAAATGCAACAAGTAATAGTTTTTTCATCATAATTATAAAATTTGTTAACTATTGCGCAAAATACGATTTTTTTTTATTTGTAAAAATTTATGCTCTATTTTATCACTATAGCATTTTCAAAGGCTTCCTTTTATCAAAATATCATTTTTATAACTTTATTTAACGAACTGCATACTACATATTTTACAAATTGTATTTTTGTAGAAATTTTTATTATTAGTTTGGAAATAACCCACTCAATTTTTGATTTTAACCCCTCTCAAAAAACAATAGTTACTATTGGTACTTTTGACGGTGTTCATGTTGGGCATCAACAAATTATTAAAGAATTAGTAGAGGAAGCAAAATCATCTAATAAAAAATCGGTTTTACTTACTTTTTTTCCACACCCAAGAATGGTGTTGCAAAAAGATGCTTCAATAAAGTTAATAAACACTATTGATGAACGTGCTAAACATTTAGAAAAATTAGGATTAGACTATCTAATTATTCATCCGTTTAGTAAAGAATTCTCAAGACTTACTGCATTAGATTTTGTGCGTGATGTTTTAGTAAATCAACTCGATACTTCTAAATTAATTATTGGTTACGATCATCATTTTGGCAAGAATAGAGAAGGTAATATTGAGCAACTAACCGAGTATTCTCATATGTATGATTTTACTGTTGAAGAAATTCCTGCTCAAGATATTGATGAAGTTTCTGTAAGTTCAACTAAAATTAGAAGAGCTCTTATGGGAGGCGAACTAAAAACTGCTAACAAATATTTAGGCTACAATTTTTCTTTGACTGGAAAGGTGGTTAACGGGAAGCAATTGGGTGGTAAAATAGGTTTTCCTACAGCAAATATTGATGTTTCTGAAGAATATAAGTTGATCCCAAAAACGGGAGTTTATGTTGTGAAGTCAGTAATTGACGAAAATACTGTTTTTGGAATGATGAACATTGGTAATAGACCAACCGTTGATGGCGATCATCAAACTATTGAGGTACATTTTTTCAATTTCAATAGAGATTTATATAACAAAGAACTTACTATTGAACTACTCTATTTTTTAAGAGACGAACAAAAGTTCGATTCTATAAATGATTTAACTAATCAACTACATAAAGACAAAGAATCATCTTTAAACTACCTTAAAAACAATTAAAGGTCTTCGTTGCTAAAGTCTACTGCTTCTTATATCTTTGCGGTTCTTAAAAATTTAAAAAGATGTTACAGGTTCAGTTTATTAGAGACAACAAACAAACTGTTTTAGACGGATTAGCAAAACGTAATTTTGCAAATGCCGAAACAATTATTGATGAAGTATTAGATTCTGATGAAACTCGTAGAGCAACACAAGTTTCTTTAGATAATATTTTAGCTGAATCTAACAAAATATCCAAAGAAATTGGAGGTCTTTTTAAATCTGGAGAAATTCAGAAAGCGAACTTACTAAAGGAAAAAACAGGTCAGTTAAAAGAACAATCTAAACAATTAACTGAAGAGTTAAATTCTGCTACAATTAAGTTACAAGATTTATTATATCAAATTCCTAATATTCCTCACGCTTCAGTAAAAGCAGGGAGTAGCGAAGAAGATAATGAGAAGATTTTTAGCGAAGGTACGATTCCTGATTTAGGAGAAAAAGCATTACCTCACTGGGAATTAGCGAAGAAATATGATATCATCGATTTTGAATTAGGAACTAAAATCGCTGGTGCTGGTTTTCCTGTTTATAAAGGAAAAGGAGCTCGTTTACAACGTGCTTTAATCAATTATTTTTTAGATAAAAACACAAAAGCTGGTTACAGCGAAGTTCAAGTACCGCATTTGGTAAATGAAGCATCAGGAATTGGAACTGGACAATTACCAGATAAAGAAGGACAAATGTACCATATAACTGGTGACGATTTATATCTAATTCCAACTGCTGAAGTTCCTATTACAAATATGTTTAGAGGAAATTTAGTGAAAGAAAGTGATTTACCAATTACGGTTACAGGTTATACTCCTTGTTTCCGTCGTGAAGCTGGAAGTTATGGTGCACACGTTCGTGGGTTAAATAGATTACATCAATTTGATAAAGTAGAAATTGTTCGTGTTGAGCACCCTGATAATTCTTACCAAGCTTTAAACGGAATGGTAGAACATATTAAAGATATTTTACGTGAGTTAAAATTACCATATCGTATTCTACGTTTATGTGGTGGAGATACAGGATTTACATCTGCATTAACTTTCGATTTCGAATTATATTCTACAGCACAAGAACGTTGGTTAGAAATTAGTTCTGCTTCTAACTTCGAAACATTCCAAGCAAATCGTTTAAAGTTACGTTTTAAAAATAGCGATGGTAAAAGTCAATTAGTACACACTTTAAATGGAAGTTCTTTAGCCTTACCTAGAGTTTTAGCTGGAATTTTAGAGAATTACCAAACAGAAGATGGAATTAAAATTCCAGAAGTATTAGTTCCTTACTGCGGGTTTGATATGATTTACTAAAAAACCACATTCAATATAAAAAACAGAAAATCCCAAGTTTCAATCAAGAAACTTGGGATTTTTACTAATTCACCCCTTCAAAATGAATCCACTATATTTTAGTTGGCAATAACTGCCGTCATTAATCTTTTGTATTTATTCATCTCTAACAATGCTTCAAAATATTGAGTTATTTGACCTCTCTTCATAAACTCATTTGCATTTTTCTTTGCTGTCTCGTATTGTAAGTTAAAGTTTTTCATAGTATAAATTGTTTAGTCTTGTTATCAATAAGACAAACTTCGTGCCAAAATGTTACAAGGTTTTCAAAAAAACAAGGTGTTTTAGTATAAATTTAACAATTTTGTTCCCTATTTTTGATTGATGAAAAAAGCTATCATATTACTTAGTATACTGTTTTTCAGTTTGTTTTGCAATGCTCAACAAAACGAATTTGCTATTGCTGAAAATTATTTTAGAAATAATGAATATGAAAAAGCCATTCAACTTTATAAAAAATTATACGATAAAAGTCCGTACAACACTACTTATTTAAAAAGATTAATTTCCTGTTATCAAGAAACTGAGCAGTTTTTAATTGCAGATAATTTGCTTTCTAATAAACTAAAAGAAAAACCGAATTTAACATATCTATATGTTATTAAAGGCTATAATTTCGAGCGTCAACAAAAAGATGACAAAGCAAATAATCTCTATCAAAAAGCCTTAAAAACTATTGATAACAAAGGAAGTTATGGGAGCATAATTGCTAGTCTTTTTAAAAATTACAACAAATTAGATTATGCCATAGAAGCTTACTCTAAAATAATGGATAATAATCCGAAAGCAAATTACGGATTTCAATTAGCGCAAATTCATGGCGAAAAAGGAGATTTCCCTAAAATGTTTGAATCCTATGTTAACTTAGTTGACAAAAACGAAAACTACCTTAACAATGTAAAACGGTTTACTGCTAGATATATTAACGACGATGCTGAGAACGAAAACAATATTCTCTTTAAAAAAGCATTGCTTAGAAAATCCATCAGTAATCCAAAAGATATTTGGAACGATTTATTAGCTTGGTTATTCATAAGGCAAAAACAATATCAAAAAGCACTGATTCAACACAAAGCATTACTTGCAAGAAATCCTGATAATTTAGGGCGAATAAATGAGTTAGGAAAAGTAGCTTTTGAAAATGAAGAATATGAAACGGCTAAAGAGTGTTTCGATTTAATTATTGAGAAAACAAATTACCCTTCAGATAAGTTTAAAGCAATTAATAATAATTTAAAAATTGCAATTGCAACAAAGCAACCTGATGTTGAAGAACAGTTTAAAGCTATTTTTAATAAGTACGGCGTTAATCAAAAAACCATACATACTCAAATAGCATATGCTAGCTATTTAACTTTTGAAAAAAGAAATCCTGAAGAAGCAGAAAAAATATTAGAAAAAGCATTAACGCTAACAAAGTCTAAATTCTTCGTTGCTCATATAAAGTTGAAACTTGGTGAAGTATTAATGTTTACAAATAAGTTTAACAAAGCATTAATTTACTTTTCTCAAGTACAAACAAAATTTAAAGATCATTTTTTAGGGCAAGAAGCACGATTTAAAGTAGCGCAAGCATCTTATTTTAAAAACGATTTTAAATGGGCGAAAGCACAGTTAAAAGTTTTAAAAAGTTCAGCAACACAACTAATCGCTAACGATGCCGCTAATTTATTTTTAACCATTTCTGATAACGAACCTAAAGACAGTATTTCTTCTGGATTAAAAGAATATGCAAAAGCAGATTTATTAGCTTTTCAAAACAAAAACGAAGAAGCCATAGTTGTTTTAAACGATATTATTACAAATTACAAAGGACAACCAATAGAAGACGAATCTTTATTTAAACAAGCACAGCTTTTTGCGAAGCAGAAAAAGTATGATGATGCAATTTTAAACTATGCAAAAATATTGGCTTTAGACAAAGAAGGTATTTTTATAGACGATGTGTATTATCAAATGGCTGAATTATACAATAACGAATTAAATAACCCTGAAAAGGCTAAAGAATACTATCAAAAGATTATTTTTGACCACGCTAACAGCATCTATTTAGTTGATGCTCGTAAAAAGTTTAGAAAACTTAGAGGCGACATCGTAAATTAAAAATTACAAGAGTAAAAATGTACATATACAACGTAACAGTAAATATCGATCAAAGCATTCATGCTGAGTGGTTAACTTGGATAGAAAGTCATATCCCAGAAGTTTTAGCTACAGGTCGTTTTTTAAGCGCAAAAATGACGCAAGTATTAGTTGAAGAAGAAATGGGTGGGGTTACCTACTCTATTCAATACACTGCAAAAACTCGAGAAGATCTAGATAATTACTATAAATACGATGCTGAGAAACTTCGTACAGATGGAATGAAGAAATTTGCTGATAAAATGTTAGCATTTCGTACCGAGTTAAAAATTGTGAATGAATTTTTTCCTACAGTGAATAGTAATTAAAATGCCTAAATTTTTACTTTATATAATTTATTTATGTGTGTTTTTATCTGCTATAGGTGTGGTAAAAAATAGTTTATCAGCAATACGAAAAAATGATTCTATAAGAATAATGCGTAGTTGGCATAAAACCAAAGCATTTATAAAAAAAATAAGCCTTGAAGAAAAGCCAGATCTTTCACTTGATAAAGAGTTTCAAGATGTTTTTACTATTAATACATGTGACCTTGTATACAGTTATACTTTTAACAATAAAAATTATGAAAGCTCTAATATTGGAATAAATGAAAAAGATAATAATTCTTCTTTTCAAGGTGATTTATGTCGTAAACTTAGTAATGCTGAAGGTTTTTATATTTATGTAAACCCACAAAACCCGAATGATGTTTCACTGGCTCATAATAACTATACATATCGAGAGATAGGGAATTCTATTATCTGTTTTTCTTTTCTTATTTTTTTATCGTATTTAATTTATACCTCTAAGAAATATCCTTCTGATTATGTAGCTAATCAAATTAAAATATTAAAAATATGATTTTTATTTATATTGGATTAGCTCTATTTATATTAGGTTTTCTTTTAATATTAATTGATAATAATGCTAAAAACTGGGAAGAAACTTATGGTTACATTATTAAATCTGAACTAAATCAAAGTTATGAGCATAATATCGAAGAAGGAGGAGGCTATTATACCTACGAGGCTAATATAGTTTATGAGTATTTTATACCTAAAACTAATCATAAATATGAAAGTTCTAAAATATTTCCTGTTGGGGGGAGTCTAAGGAGTACAAATAAACAAGAACATTTAAGTATAAAAAATAAACTGACTCTCGGTAAAAAAGTAATAGTATATTACAATCCTTACAACCATAAAAAAGCATGTTTGGTTGTTGGAAAAAATTTCCATTTAAAAATTTTGCTTTTTTTAGGCTTAACAATTATGGGAATAGCTGCTGGAATTCAAATTAAAGAAACAGGGCAAAATCCTGAAAAAACTTTTATTGATAAAATTGAAGTTATAAAATAAATAACCATGACCGTAAGAGCAAAAAAACATTTAGGACAACATTTTTTAACCGATGAAAACATCGCTAAAAAAATTGCAGATTCATTAACCGAAAACGGTTACGATAATGTATTAGAAATTGGTCCTGGTATGGGAGTACTAACAAAATACTTGTTAGAAAAGAAGCCTAAAGTTACGGTGATGGAGTTAGATTCTGAATCGGTTGAATACCTTAACGATACTTTTCCATTAGAGCATATAAAACTAGACACTTCGAAAGAAAAATTTAGTATTATTGAAGGAGACTTTTTAAAGAAAAACCTTCAAGAGACTTTCAAAAAAGAGCAAGTAGCTATTATTGGTAATTTCCCTTACAACATCTCTTCACAAATAGTTTTTAAAGCGATTGAAAATCGTGAGTTTGTCCCTGAATTTTCAGGAATGTTTCAAAAAGAAGTAGCAATGAGAATTGCAGAAAAAGAAGGCTCTAAAGTATACGGAATCATGTCCGTACTAACTCAAGCTTTTTATGATGTAGAATATTTATTTACAGTACCTCCAACAGTATTTAATCCACCTCCAAAAGTAGATTCTGGTGTTATTCGATTAATTAGAAAAGAGGATTACTCATTACCTGTTGATGAAAAATTATTTTTTAGAGTGGTAAAAACAGCATTTAACCAACGAAGAAAAATGTTACGTTCTAGCTTAAAATCTTTCGATCTTTCGGCTACCTTAAAAGAAGACCCTATATTTGCGATGCGTCCTGAACAATTATCGGTGCAAAAATTCATTGAATTGACAAAAAAAATAGCGCAAGACAATAGCTAATTATTGTTTAAAGCAAAAAGTAATATTTTTGAATTTAATATTCAAATCTCGATTATCGAGTAAAATCGCAAAACGATGGCATTTGAAATTACTAAAGAACTTCTAGAAAAAGTACAAGAACTGATTAAAAATCAGAAAGACACTGAGCTTTCTAATTATTTTTCAGACATCCATCATGCCGATATTGCCGAAATATTAGATGAATTAACATTTGATGAAGCTGTATATATTATTCGTTTATTAGATTCTGAAACAACATCTGAAGTTTTAATGGATGTTGATGACGATGTACGTGAAAAAATTCTTAGACAACTTACTGCTAAAGAAATTGCTGAGGAAATTGATGAACTTGATACCGATGATGCTGCAGATGTAATTGCTGAGCTTCCTGAGAAAAGAAAACAGGAAGTAATGCAAGAAATTGAAGACGAAGAACACGCCAAAGAAATTGTAGAATTATTACGTTACGATGAAGATTCTGCAGGTGGATTAATGGCTAAAGAGCTCGTAAAAGTTAACGAAAACTGGACCGTACTTCGTTGTGTAAAAGAAATGCGAATTCAAGCAGAAGAAGTTACCAGAGTTCATTCTATATACGTAGTTGACGATAGTGGAAAATTAAAAGGTCGTTTGTCTTTAAAAGATCTTTTAATGGCATCAACTCGAGCAAAAATTTCTGATGTATACATACCAAAAGTAGATTATGTAACTGTTACAGACGAAGCTGAAGATGTTGCAAACATTATGCGTAAGTACGACTTAGAAGCTATTCCAGTTATTGATGAATTAGGTGTTTTAGTAGGTCGTATTACTATTGATGATATTGTTGATGTAATTAAAGAAGAAGCCGATAAAGATTACCAATTAGCAGCGGGTATTACACAAGATGTAGAAGCTGATGATACTATTTGGGAACTAACAAGAGCTCGTTTACCTTGGTTATTCTTAGGGTTAATTGGTGGTGTTGGTGCGGCTAGAATTATGGGTTTTTTTGATGATGCTATCGCCGAAAACGCGATACTTTTTATGTTTACTCCGTTAATTGCCGCTATGGCTGGAAATGTAGGAGTACAATCATCTGCAATTATTGTACAAGGTTTAGCGAACGACGATGTAAAAGGTAGTATCGCAGACCGTTTATTAAAAGAAGTTTCGTTAGCAATGATTAACGGACTTGCTTTATCCGTGTTACTTTTTATCTATGTTTTTATTGCTGAACAAGATGTTAATGTTGCTAGTGCAATTTCTATATCTCTTTTTGCGGTAATCATTGTTGCTGGATTAATCGGAACTTTTATTCCGCTTTTCTTAGATAAGAGAGGAATTGACCCAGCAATTGCAACGGGACCATTTATTACCACAAGTAATGATATTTTCGGAATCCTTATTTACTTCTGGATTGCCAAAATGATTATTGGGTTTTAGTAGTTTGCTCTACTTTGTTTAAAAGATTATCTATCTTCTCTTTTGGGATAAACCCCTTTAGCATTAAAACTGCTCCGAAAACAATTAATAAAACTCCCATTCCACGTTTTATTCTATAAATAACTAATGGTGTAAGCTTGTTTCTTAATTGTTTAGCTAATAAAATTTTTCCTAAATCAGTAAGTGCATATCCTAAGATTACAGTAGCGAAATACCAAAATAAATATCTAGGATTCATATCGTAAGTAGGACCAACAACTACAATTAATCCTAACCAAAAAGCTAAAACTCCAATATTTATAAAGTTTAAAAAGAATCCTTTTAAAAGTAATTTTAAGTAGTTATTACTTTCAGGCAATTGTACATCTGGTGCTTCAGCTTCTTTCTTATTGTTTTTATCTAAGTAGGTTATTAAACCATAAATAATCAGTACCAACCCTCCAATTAAAAATAAACGAGGATCGTCTTTAATCTTTTCAAGTAAACTTCTACTACCAAAATAGGCAATTAACATAAATGAAATATCACCTAAAATTACACCAATATCAAAAGCAACAGCAGCTCTAGCACCTTTTAAAACACTTGTTTTTAAAAGCATAAAGAATACAGGCCCTATCATAAAGGCCATGAAAACACCTACTAAAAAAGCATTTTTAAAATCGTAGAAATCCATTATTTAAAGGTACGTGTTTTTAACTAAACATCATCAAAATCAACTACAACCTTTTGAGTTGTTGGATGCGCCATACAGGTTAAAATAAAACCTTCTTCTAATTCATCATCAGTTAAAATAGAATTTTTAGTCATTACTGCTTTTCCTTCGGTAACCTTAGCGATACAACTACTACAAACACCTCCTTGGCACGAGTATGGTGCATCTAATTTATTACGCAATGATGCTGCTAAAACAGTATCTGTTTTATCCATTGCAAAAGTAGTCTCCTCATCATCTAGTAAAACAGTGATTTCCGATTTACCATCAGGAAATTGCATTTGAATATCTTCATCTGATGCACTAGCGGTAAATAATTCGAAATGAATATTTTCTTCTTTAAATCCGTTTTCTTGTAAAGTTTCAGAAGCAATCGTAATCATTTCTTCTGGTCCGCATAAATAAGCTGAATCGAAAGCAATGTCTTTATGAACATTCTTTACAAAATAATTCACATGTCCTTTATCTATTCTACCTAACTTAGTGTTTGTTCTTACTTCTTGACTAAATACATAATGTAAGTTAAACTGATTTGGATATTGCTCTACCAAAGCATTTAATTCATCATAAAAAATAGTGTTCTCAGCTTTTTTATTACCAAAAACTAAAGTGAAAGTTGACGATGGTTCGTTTTCTAAAACAGCTTTAACCATTGATAAAACTGGCGTAATACCACTACCTGCAGCAAATGCTATGTAGTTTTTATTATCAGACGGATTTAATATAAACTTCCCTTCTGGTTCAGATACTTCAATGGTAGTCCCTTCTTTTAATTTAGTAGTTGCATAGGTAGAAAACAATCCTTTTTCTACAGCTTTAACCGCTACTTTTATTTCGTTAGTATTAGGAGATGCACATATAGAATATGCTCTTCTAATTTCTTGATCGTTTAAGGTTGTTTTTATGGTAATATATTGTCCTGCAACAAATTTATATGCTTCTTTTAATTCAGCAGGAACCGTAAATAAAATCGAAACCGCATCAGCAGTTTCTTTTATTATTTTTTCTATAACTAGTTTGTGAAATGTAGACATTTATTCAATTTAGAACTGCAAAAATAAGAAATACCAAGAGAATCACTTGTTAGGGTTTACATAAAAAATATACATAAGATTATTATACATAAGAAAATTATGTATATTTGCATGCCTAAGTTTTTTAGGTATAGTTTAAAAACATTGTTTTTATGGGAAATCAAAAATTATATAAAGGCTCTTTACAAACCATCATCCTAAAGCTTTTAGCTCAGAATGATAAAATGTATGGTTATGAAATTACTCAAAAGGTAAAAGAATTAACCAAAGGAGAATTAAAGATAACCGAAGGAGCTTTATATCCTGCCTTACACAAATTAGAAGCCGAAGGATTGTTAGATGTTGAAGTTGCTAAAGTTGGTAACCGATTGCGTAAATATTACAAACTAACAGAAAACGGAACTAAAGAAACCGCGAACAAGTTAGAAGAAATGCAAGAGTTTTTAAAAACCATGCAGCAATTGGTGAACCCTAAATTTAGTTTAGAGTAAATTTTTAGCTATGGAATTAACAAAAGAACAAATACAAAGAGTAAACAAGTACTTAGATTTAAAAGGTGTAAAATTCATTGATTTTAGAGTTGAAATCTTTGATCATATCGTTTCACAAATAGAGCAAAAATTAGAAGTAGAAAACACTGATTTCGAAACTATTTTTTATCAAGTAACTGACCAATGGAATAAACAGTTAAACTCATCTTCAAGTTTTATTTTTGGTTTAGCCTATTCTGCACCTAAAGTTGTTATGAATAAAGCAAAGAAAGTTTTTAAACCTTTTTTCTTTTTCACGTTAGTGCTTTGCATATTACCAGGAATATTAATGTCTTTTTTAGACCTTAAAATATCTCCTCAAGTCGTTAACAGAACATCAAAAACAATAAATGTTATTGCGTTACTACTTTCTTCTATATGGTTATTTACAACCATTAAAACAAGTAGAGACAAAATAAAAACCGTGTATAGTTTTATTATAAAAACACAGAGCCTTACCATTATTTACGTGCCACTTATGGTCTTAACCAGCTCAATTAAAGATGGCTTAACTATAACCTTGTTTTTAGTATTTGTATCTATGGTGATGTTAAATGTTATTTTTTATAAAAAACACCAAAAAGAAAAAGAGAAATATAAATTATTAGTGGGATAATTGCTGTGGAGTTAACAAAGGAACAAATAAAAAGGATTAATGATTTTTTAGAGGGAATTGGTATTGAATATATCGATATTCGTTTTGAAATGGTAGATCATATTGCTTCAGAAATTGAAAATAAGGTTGACAATAAAAATTTGTTTTTTGAAAACAAGCGTTTTCAAACACCTTTTATAAAATATCTGTTAAGTCAAAAGGCAACGTATTTAAAAAACTATAAAGAACAAAAAAAGAAAAGCTTTTGGGTTAATACTCAAAAAATAGTAATTGATATGTTTCAACAAGCAGTAAAACCGCTTAATCTTATATTGATTATATCATTTCTTACTGCAGTGTATTACTTAGAGAAATTCAATATTAAATATTTAGATGAAACCATTTTTGTAAGCTTTTTTTGCAAATTTCATGTACATAGCTATAAAATTCAATCGATTTAAAAAGAAGTTTGGTGAGATTAGAATTATTCAAACTTATGTAAGTTTTTTAATGTTTAATTATATCATTGCTTTTCACTTTCATAGTTCAACATCGTTTTTAAGTGAAAATAGCTCTCCTTTTATTATATATAAGGCTGCAATAATGTTAATGCTTAATTTTTTAGTTCTTATGAGTTATAGAAGTCGAAAAGTTAATATTGAAAAACAATTTAATCATCTTGTATAAACTATGAAACTAACCACTCTTCAAATAGAGCAACTATACAAATTCACACGTCAACATTATATGGAGCATTACGATGTACAAACTGAATTAGTAGATCATTTAGCAAACGACATCGAACAAATTTGGATCGAGAAACCAGCTTTAACTTTTAAACAAGCTAGAGATATTTCCTTTAAAAAATTCGGGATATTTGGTTTTATGGATGTGCTAGAAGAGAAGCAAAAGCAAATGAATAAAAAGTATTTCAGAATTATTTTAGGCTTTGTAAAACAGTGGTTTTCTATTCCTAAAATAATAGTAACACTAACAATGTTTTATTGTTTTTATCTTCTATTACAATTTTCATTTGCGCAATATTTATTTCCTGGGCTTTTCTTCACTATTTTAATAATTGAGTTTATTCTTCTTTTAAAAAGAAGAAAAAAGCTAAACACTAAATTTAAAACAACAGGTAAAAAGTGGTTGTTTGAAGACATTATTGAAACACAAGGAAATGGTAATGTTATATTTGGTTTATTCTATGTGTTCCAGTTTTTAACCCCTAACTCATATGATAATTTAAGTACATCATCTAGTTTAATTATATCAGCTGCTACAACATTAGCTGTTATTATTGGGTATGTTAGCTTGATTGTAATCCCTAAAAAAGCTGAATACCTACTTGAAAAACATTATCCAGAATATAAGCTAGTTTAAATTACTTTTTACCTTCAACAATAATCACAATTTCGCCTTTGGCAGGTTTCTCTGTATAATATGATAACACTTCTTTTACACTTCCTCTTTTGGTTTCTTCAAACAATTTTGTCAATTCTCTAGAAACTGACACTTGTCTGTCTGTTCCAAAATACTCACCAAAATGAGTTAATGTTTTTAATAATTTATGCGGACTCTCATAAAAAATCATTGTACGAGTTTCTTCCGCTAAGAGTTTTAAACGTGTTTGACGACCTTTTTTAACGGGTAAAAAACCTTCAAAAACAAACTTATCATTTGGCAAACCAGAATTTACTAAAGCAGGAACAAAAGCTGTTGCTCCTGGCAAACATTCAACAGCTATATCTTGCTGAACACAAGCACGAGTAAGTAAAAAACCAGGGTCAGAAATTGCAGGAGTACCAGCATCAGAAATCAATGCACAAGTTTCACCATTTTTCAACCTACTTATAACACCTTCTACAGATTTATGCTCGTTATGCATATGATGACTATACATTTGTGTAGCAATCTCAAAGTGCTTTAATAACTTTCCGCTTGTACGCGTATCTTCTGCTAAAATAAAATCGACCTCCTTTAAAATTCTAATTGCTCTTAAAGTAATATCCTCTAAATTTCCGATAGGTGTTGGTACCAAATACAATTTACTCATACAGCAAAGCTACAACAAAGTTTTAGTACATTTGTGGTATGCCAAAAAAGCTATTAAAAAATATAAATTTACCTGCTGATATAAGACAATTATCTTCTGATGAATTGCCTTTATTAGCAAAAGAATTGCGTGAATTTATTATTGATGTAGTTGCTACTAAAGAAGGGCATTTAGGTGCAAGTTTAGGTGTAGTAGAACTCACCATAGCTTTGCATTATTTGTTTGATACACCAAACGATCAATTAGTTTGGGATGTTGGCCATCAAGCTTACGGGCATAAAATTTTGACGGGTCGAAAAGATGTTTTTCACACCAACAGACAGCAAGGAGGAATCTCCGGATTTCCTAAGCGTAGCGAAAGCGAATACGATACTTTTGGTGTAGGTCATTCATCTACTTCTATTTCGGCGGCCTTAGGTATGGCGATCGCTTCAAAATTACAAGGAAACGACAAACACCACATCGCTGTTATTGGTGATGCATCTATTGCTAGCGGAATGTCTTTTGAAGCTTTAAATCATGCTGGAGATACGAATGCAAATCTATTAGTTATTTTAAACGACAATGCTATAGGTATTGATCCTTCAGTTGGTGCACTAAAACATTATTTAACTAGAATAAAATCTACGCGATCTGATATTGAGCAGCACAATATTTTTGAAGGCTTAAACTTTGATTATTCTGGTCCGATTGACGGACATAATTTTGAAGAATTATTATTAGAATTAAACCGATTAAAACAAGTTGAAGGGCCTAAGTTTTTGCATGTTATTACCACTAAAGGAAAAGGACTTAAACAAGCAGAACAAGATCAAGTAAAATACCATGCTCCTGGTAAATTTGATAAAATTTCTGGTGCTATTTTGCCAAAAGAAGCAAGTAAATTTACCAAATTTCAAGATGTTTTTGGAAAAACCATTGTTGAATTAGCTACTGAGAACAAAAAAATTGTAGGAATTACTCCTGCAATGTTAACAGGGAGTTCTCTAAAATTTATGTTAGAAGAATTTCCTGAGCGTACTTTTGATGTTGGTATTGCTGAACAACATGCAGTTACTTTAGCTGCTGGTATGGCAACCCAAGGTTTAGTTCCGTTTTGTAATATTTATTCTACATTTTTACAACGAGCTTACGATCAAATTATACATGATGTTGCTCTACAAAACTTACCTGTTATTTTCTGTTTAGATAGAGCTGGTTTGGTAGGTGAAGATGGCGCTACACATCACGGAGTTTTTGATTTAGCCTATTTACGTTGTATCCCGAATCTTATAATTTTTGCTCCTCGTAACGAAATTGAGTTACGTAACATTATGTATACTGCACAATTGGGGTTAGAGAATCCAATCGCTATTCGTTATCCTAGAGGAAAAGGAAAATTAGAACAATGGAATCTACCTTTTGAAAAAACAGAAATAGGAAAAGGAGCTTGTTTAAGAGATGGAAATCAAATTGCAGTGCTATCTGCTGGGGCAATTGCTGATAATGTTTCTGAAGCGGTTAATTTATTAAATAATGAGGTTTCAGTTGCTCATTATGATATACGTTTTATAAAACCATTAGACACAGAACTTCTAAATACTATATTTAATGAGTTTGATAAAATAATTACCATTGAAGATGGCGCTATAAAAGGCGGATTAGGTTCTGCTGTATTAGAATACGCATCAGATGTAAATTATACTGGTAAAATAAAATTATTGGGAGTTCCTGATGAATTTATCCATCATGGTACTGTTGAGCAATTACAACAGTCTTGTGGAATTGATTCTTTATCTATTCAAGAGAAAATAATTAGTTTAGTTTCTAAATAAACTTATTATAAACGCAAATATTATAAAAACTAATATTGCAATTATATCTCTTTTTAAACTTACTTTATACGATTTCCCTTTATCATTATTTTTTTGATACGTTTTTTTCGTTTTAAAATAATCTTTATTAAGTTTTTATTTATTGACATAAAGCTAAAATAAAAAAAGCGAACCAATTTGGTTCGCTTTTTATTTATATAGAAAATTATTTTCTTCTAGTTATTCAATGCTTCTTTGAATTTTAATTTGACTTCGTTTTACTCAGTCTAATTATTCAATGCTTCTGCACCACCAACAATCTCTAAGATTTCGTTAGTAATTGCAGCTTGACGTGCTTTGTTATAAGTTAATAATAACTCATCACGCAATTCAGTAGCATTATCTGTTGCTTTATGCATTGCAGTCATACGAGCACCGTGTTCTGCAGCAAAAGAATCACGAATTGCTTTGTATAATTGCGTTTTTAAAGACTTAGGTATTAACTCTAATACAATCTCTTCTTTCGATGGTTCAAAGATGTAATCTAAATTTACATCAGCATCACCTTCTACCGGTTCGATTGGTAAGAATTGCTCTACTTGTGGTATTTGTGTTGCAGCATTTTTAAATCTATTGTAAATAAGCTCAATCTTATCGTAAGAACCATCTACATATAAATCCATTAATTGCTCAGCAACTTTAGCAACGTTATCAAAAGTTAAATCATCAAAAATATCATTTCTGTTTTCAATAACTGTATTGTCTTTTGATAAAATATCGTCTCCTTTTTTACCAATTGTAAATAAGTCAACAGCAACTCCATTGTATTTTTCGTCGATTGTTTTAACAGCTTCTTTAATAATAGAAGAGTTGAAACCACCACATAAACCTCTATTTGAAGTTACAGTAACTAATAATACTTTGTTTACTTCTCTTTGTGTTGAATATGCTCCACCTGCATCACTATCTAAAGTAGCGCTTAAGCTTTGTAATAATTCAGTAAGCTTAGATGAATACGGACGCATTGCTGTAATTGCATCTTGAGCTTTTTTCAACTTTGCAGCCGATACCATTTTCATGGCAGAGGTAATCTGCATCGTTGATTTAATCGAAGTAATTCTGTTACGTATTTCTTTTAAGTTTGCCATACAAATAGTATTTAGCATTAAGTACTAAGTATTGAGAAAGTGTCTCAATACTTAGTACTAAAATCTTTTATTAAGCTTTAAATTTAGCAGAAATTTCTGCTGCTGCTGAAGTTAATACATCTGTTACTTCATCAGTTAATTTACCTGCTTTTAACGTATCTAATGTATCTCTATGCTTAGCATTTAAATACTCGATATAATCTGTTTCGAATTCTTTTACTTTGTTTACAGGTACATCTTTTAACAAGTTTTTAGAACCTGCATAAATGATTGAAATCTGATCTTCTACAGTATAAGGATCATTTTGTGCTTGCTTTAAGATTTCAACATTACGTTGACCTTTAGAAATCACATTCATAGTAGCCGCATCTAAATCAGAACCAAACTTAGCGAATGCTTCTAATTCACGGTACTGAGCTTGATCTAACTTTAAAGTACCTGATACTTTTTTCATTGATTTAATCTGAGCATTACCTCCAACACGAGATACAGAAATACCTACGTTAATTGCTGGACGAACCCCTGAGTTAAATAAATCAGATTCTAAGAAAATCTGTCCATCTGTAATCGAAATTACGTTAGTTGGAATATATGCTGATACGTCTCCTGCTTGAGTTTCAATGATTGGTAATGCAGTTAAAGAACCTCCACCTTTTACGATTCCTTTTAAAGAATCTGGTAAATCGTTCATTTCACTTGCAATCTTGTCATCATTAATAACTTTTGCAGCACGCTCTAATAATCTTGAGTGTAAGTAGAATACATCCCCTGGGTAAGCCTCACGTCCCGGTGGTCTTCTTAATAATAAAGATACCTCACGGTAAGCAACTGCTTGTTTAGATAAATCATCATAAACAATTAATGCTGGTCTACCAGTATCACGGAAATATTCTCCAATTGCAGCTCCTGCGAATGGTGCATATACCTGCATTGGTGCAGGATCTGATGCGTTTGCAGCAACAATAGTTGTATAAGCTAAAGCTCCTTTTTCTTCTAACATGTTAGCAATAGCTGCTACTGTTGAAGCTTTTTGACCGATAGCTACATAGATACAGTACACTGGTTGTCCTGCATCATAAAATTCTTTTTGATTTAAGATAGTATCAATAGCAACTGTAGATTTACCAGTTTGACGGTCTCCAATGATTAACTCACGTTGACCACGTCCTACAGGAATCATTGCGTCGATAGACTTGATACCAGTTTGCATAGGCTCTGTTACAGGCTCACGGTAAATTACCCCTGGTGCTCTACGCTCTAAAGGCATTTCGTAAGTTGTACCTTCGATTGGTCCTTTACCATCGATTGGTTGACCTAAAGTGTTAACAACACGTCCTACAATTCCTTCTCCAGCTCTTAAAGAAGCAATTCTTTCTGTACGCTTTACAGTTGAACCTTCTCTTACTGATGTAGAAGCACCTAATAATACAACACCTGCATTGTCTTCTTCTAAGTTTAATACGATACCTTCTAATCCGTTATCGAATTCTACTAATTCACCATATTGTACGTTAGACAAACCGTAAACACGAGCAATACCATCACCTACTTGTAATACAGTACCTACTTCGTTTAATGAAGCCTTCGACTCGAAATTTGTTAATTGTTCCTTTAAAATTGCTGATACTTCAGCTGGTTTAATTGCTGCCATCTTATTTCTTTTGATGTATAATTAAATTTGTGGAATGTAATGACTATTGTCAAATTCTCTTCTTAATTCATTAAATTGATTAGAGATACTTGCATCATATTGCACATCTCCAACACGTAAAATAAATCCTCCTAAAATTTCAGGATTTACTATATTTTCTATACTTGCGCTATTTCCTGTAAGTGCTACAATCTTAGCTTGTATTTTATCTTCTAATTCTTTTGTTAAAGCTACTGCTGTAGTAACTTTTGCAACCTGCATACTTTTATGGTAATCGTAAATGATAGAGTATTGCTTAGCAATTGGCTCTAACATAACCATACGCTTATTTTCTTGTAATAAGTTAAATAAACCTTTAACGATGTTATCTACTTTATCACCAAAAAGTGCTGTTAAAACATTACGTTTATCTACAGCTTTAATTACAGGGCTTTTAAGCATTGTTTCTAAGTCACTGCTTCCTGCAATAGTATCTACGATTAACTTCATGTTATCGTTAACTAAAGTCTCGTTTCCTTGCTCTTTAGCTAGATTTAAAATTGCTTTTGCGTAACGTAATGCTGGTCTTGCTCCTTTCATCGATTGATTAGTTTAAAGTAACCTCTTCTAACATTCCTTCAACAAGCTTTAATTGATCATCTTGTGAGGCTAATTCTTTTCTTACTACTTGCTGAGCGATGTTGATAGATAAATCTGCTACATTCTTCTTTAATTCAGCGATTGCAGCTTGTTGCTCTTGTTTGATTGTTGCTTTCGCATTTTCAATCATAATAGTAGCTTGCTCTGAAGCTTCTTCTTTAGCTTCTGCGATAATGTTATCTTTAATCTCACGTGCTTCTTTCATCATTGCATCTCTTTCTGCACGAGCTTCTTTGATCATTTTTTCATTATCAGCTTGTAAGTTTTGCATTTCTTTACGAGCATTTTCAGCTTGATCTAATGCGTTTTGGATACCTTCTTCTCTTTCATCTAAAGAGTTTAAGATTGGTTTCCAAGCAAATTTTGCTAATAAAAATAATAAGATTCCTAAAACTACTAGTTGCATTACGAACAACCCAGGAGAAAAATCATTTAATAACTGATCCATTATATATCTAATTAATTCTTTTAAAAATTGGTTTTGTTTAATTGATAAAACATTTCCTGTAACCAACCGTTACAGGAGAATGTTTTATTTCTGTTTTCTTTCGGAATTATCTTCCTAAGATTAAAGCACCAAATGCTAAACCTTCTAATAATGCTCCGATAATGATCATCGCTGTTTGGATTTTACCAGCAGCCTCAGGTTGACGAGCAATTCCTTCCATTGCTTTTCCTCCAATTTGACCTAATCCGATTCCTCCACCGATTACGATTAATCCTGCTCCAATTAAATTGTACATACTAATTGATTTATATTAAATTAAACAAATTCTTATTCTACTTCTTAATGAGCATCTGCATGCTCATGATCGTGCTCTTCTACTGCCATACCAATAAATAAGGCAGATAACATTGTAAAAATAAATGCTTGTAAGAACGCTACTAATATTTCGATAACCGAAATAAATAATGTTAACACTAATGAAATACCTGTAGAAGCTACAGCACCAAACTGCGCTTTTAAAGTCATCATTAATGCAATTAAACTCATTACCACGAAGTGACCCGCTGTAATGTTTGCAAATAAACGTACTAGTAATGAAAATGGTTTAATTAAAATAAAACCTACTAATTCGATTACTGCTAATACTGGTCTTAAAATTTTTGGAACTCCTGGCATCCATAAAGTATGCGCCCAAAAGTCTTTTGTTCCACTTGTAATATATACTACTAAGGTAAAAATTGCTAAACAAGCTGTTACAGCAATTTGTCCTGTTACGTTAAATCCTAATGGAGTTAATCCTAATAAGTTTAATATCCAGATAAAGAAAAAAACCGTTAATAAATAAGGCATAAATCTCTTATACTTCTTTTCACCAATATTTGGTCTTGCTATTTCGTCACGAACATATAATACTAATGGCTCTAACAAACGACCAACTCCTGTTGGAATTGCTCCTTTTTTGTATCCTTTAGCTAATGAACCAAAACCTAAAAACATTAACAAACCTGCGAACAACATTCCGAAAACACTCTTCGTAATTGAAAAGTCTAACGTTTTAGTTGCATTAGTAGCATGGTGAGTTTCATCGAAAGTAACTGTAGTTGCACCTTCTTCTAATTCATATATTTTACTGTGAATTTTCACCAACTTTACATCTCCTGCATCAACAATCACAGTTCCATCATCATTATGGTGGAATTTAGAAGACATGAAAGTTTTAATTCCTTTGCTTGTTTTTACAATTACTGGCAATGGAAAACCAATGTGTTTTCTTTCACCTGCATCATTCGTATACGAATAAAAAGCAAAATCATGCGAATCTGCTAAGTGATGCTTAATATAATCGTTGATTTCTTGTTTGGTGTTTACTTGCCCACCATCGTTATCTGAAGATTTTTTATCTCCATCACCAGCAAATGCTCCAAATGAAGTAAAAACTAATGCTAAAACTGTAAAAAATTTGATAGATTTTTGTGCTATCGTCATACCTTTATAAATATAGGGTTATGGTCTCTAAATTTCCGTGCAAAGGTACACATTTAATTAAAACTACAAACCGTTTTTTTATTTAGTTTTTCTAAAGGCTTTTTAACACACTATTACTCTTTAAAAAATAAGCAAACTATTTGCTATTCAATAGTTTTGAAATAGCAATAGCTTCTATTATTAAAAATAAAAACAAGGGTATTACCAACGAAAATCTTTCTGGCTTTGTAAGTTGCTCATTTGCAAAAACTGTGGCTTGAAAAACCAATACAAAAAATCCCATTTTTAAAAAAACAGAAGCTAAATAAGCATATCCTGCTTGGTTAGGCATTTTATCTGCAATAAACTCAACTATAACATATACAATAGTTGCAGCTATAACATGAAATAGATATACTGAGAATAAAGAAAAAGACAAATAGATGTCTTTTGAATTTAACACATAGTCGTGCGGCACATAACTTATTATAAACAGCACAATTACTGCTACAATAAATTTAATAATACGTTTAATCATTATCTTTTGATAATTTTGTTACTTGCATAATTACTGAAAACATGGCTAAAAAAACCGCTGCAAGTGTACAAATTTTTGTGTAAAGTTGTGAAGTGTTTTCATATTTGGCATCTAACCATTCACCCAGTAAGCTTCCTAGATAAATGGTTAAACCCATTTGCAATGCTATCCCAGAAAACCGAACAAATTTATTAAGCGGTTTTCCCTTTGAGTCTTTGCTCATCTTTATTTAATTCTTTTACGGCTCCTTTCATTGAACATGTTGCATTAAAAGCTGCTCCTGGCTCTACAGAAAGTTTACTTATTACAACATCTCCACTAATATTTGCCGAAGACTTAACAGTTAATGTATTAGATACAGATAGCTCTCCAGAAAATTTTCCTTCGATATCTGCATTTGTACAATCAACTTTTCCATTTACAAAACCAGAGTCTCCTATAATAACTCTACCTTCAGTTTTTATAGTTCCTTCTAAAGTTCCGTCAATTCTAAAATCTCCTTCCGAGATAATATCTCCAGCTATTTTAGTATTCTTACCGATAACGTTTCTTTCTGAAACTTTTTGACTTCCTGCTTTTTTACTTTCTTTACTAAACATGGTATTTAGGGGGAATTATGATATTTTATTTATTTAATCGTTTTATTATTTCTTGTGCTTTTTTTCCTTCTTCAAGATTAGCATAACTAACCGCAACAAACTCTAATGCTTTTTTATACGCTTCTTTATCTTGGTATTTACCTGTTGCTAAAGCTTTTAGGAGTGCAAATTTAGGGATTAATTCTGAGTTATTTACTGTTGGCATGAAACTATCTATCTCATTTACAACTTCTTCAAACTTATTTTGCTTATATAAGTAATATAATTCTTTGTACTTATTTAAAACAATATCCTCTTTCTTCTCTTCTGTTAATTTTTTATTTGGATTTAAAATTATCTGCGCAAAACTTGTTTCTGGATACTTATTTAGAATAACATTCTTATATTGAATTGCTTTTTCTTGATTCCCTACCTCATTATAAACTTGATATAAATGATAGCTTATTGGTAACTCAAGATTATTATCTGTACGTAATTTATCTAAACGCTCAAGGTTTTTAATTGCTAAATCAGTGTTTTTAAATTGTTCTTTGTAAATCAACCCTAATTGATATAATGCTTCGTTACGACCAGCAATTAAACCATCTATTTCGTTCTTATCTGTTGGGATTTCATCTAAATAAGTTGATAATTCATATCGTGGATTTACTTTTTCTTCATTCGAATCATCTCCTGACACACTAATATCATCGATTGTAGATTTATCAGACAATCTCCAATTATCTTCTAACGGACGAGTACCCCAAATTTTTTCAAATTCAACTTTACCAAAACCTAATGCTCTTGTATTATAAAAATACCATTTCCCTGCATTAGCACTGTTATTAATTGAAGCTCCTCCTCCAAAAGAACTTCCGAAGTTTTGAGCATTTAAAATTTGTTGCTTTCTTTCTTCATCTTCATTTTTTATTTTTTCAATATAGTCTTCGAAAAAAGAAGTGCGCTCATCTGGACTCATTGCAACTAATTTTAGAATACTATCATTATTCTTAACTAGTTCTTCGTGTTTTCTTAAAGTAGTTAACCCTTTGTTTTTTCTTCGAATTCTTCGAATTCTCTTTTCTTGATCAAACTCTTTAGAAGTTACTTGTAAAACACTATCATAAAACGAACCTGCTAACAAATAATTTTCTTTATTAAAAGCAATATTACCCAACTTTTCGTAGGCGTATGTTTTTTGATAATCGTTATTATTTTTAGCGTTTAATGATTTTTGAAAATACTTAACCGCTTTATCTGTATTGTTTCTTCCTTCTTCTAAAACTCCTGCTTGATAATACAGCGCATTTAAAAATTTACGATTATCAGAATTTTTGATTAGTTTTTTTAATCTGGCCAAAACTACAATGGATGCTGAATCATTAGGTGTGTTTTTAGCCAACTCAATATTAGATCTTATACGGTAACGGTATGGTGCTTTTTTATTATCTGCTAGTTTATTAAATACCATTCTTGCAGAATCTTTACGACCTAACTCACTATATATTTGACCCAACACAAACATATCTCGAGATGCTTGTTCTTTGTTTTTAAATATTTCAGATGCTTTTGCTAAATGCTCTATTACTTTTTGAACTGTATCTGTTTTCTGATACGCCATAGCTAGCGCTGTATGCGCTTGTTCTCTTATTTCATCTGGAAGTTCTTTTTCATTTTCTTCAACTTCTAATAAGAATTTTAACGATTCAATCGCTAACTTCTCATTATCCAAACGAATGTTTGTTTTAGCTCTCCAAATTTTTGTTTCGTTAATCAAATTTGCATTCGGATAATTGGCTATAACATAATTAAAAGCTTCTATCGCAGGAATAAAACGTTGTTGATAATATCTTGATTTACCTAACAATAAATATGCGTCATCGATTTGACGATTTTTCTCATATCCATCGATATTCATCGAGTGCGTTTCAATTGCTTTTCTAGCCTTGTCTTCAGCTCTCTCAAAAGAAGTTAAATTTCTTTCTTCTTCCTCTTCACTTTCTCCAAAACCAGAACCTGGTTGAACTGCTGCTGTTGGAATTATCTTATCATCAAAAGTAATTGGCTCTATTTGTAATCTTTTCCAAAAATTATCTTCATGCTTCTCTTTTATTTCTTCTAAGCCTTTTTGATATGCTTGTTCTCCATTAAATAACACATTGTATTTAGTGGTTAACGCATGGAAATTTCTATTTAAAAAAGCATCCTTTTTAACGCTACATGAATACACAATAGCTATAAGGATATTGAAAACTAAGAGTTTGTATAGTTTTTTCATAAAAAAATTACGCTTTTACTGTACAACAATAATAAGGTTAAGTTATTGTACGTAAAAGCGTAAAAATAGCAATAAAAAGGCAATTTTTTCTGCTATGCAGCAAAATAGCTTTCTAATTCTTTTAAAGTTTCTTGCGAGGTATTAATATCTTTTACCACATTTCCTTTTTCTAAGACAACTATTCGCTCACAAACTTCAGTAACATGACTTAAATCGTGACTAGAAACTAATACTGTAACCTCTTTATTATCAGTTAAAGTTTTAATTATTTTTTTAAGTCTAATTTGAGTTGTTGGATCTAAATTTGCGAATGGCTCATCTAAAATTACCACTTGTGGATTTCCCATCATTGCAGCAATAATTCCTGCTTTTTTCTGATTTCCTTTACTTAAATCTCTTAAATACTTTTTCTTTCCTAGAATTTCCCCATTAAAAAATTCATCAAATTGTGCTAAGAACGATGTTACATCTGCCTTATTCATCCCTCTTAAATCCCCAATAAAATCAAAATATTCTTCCGGTGTTAAATAACCAATTAAGAAGCTTTCATCTATAAAAGACCCAGTAAAACTTTTCCATTCTTCACTCTTATTTACCACCACATTATTATTAGTAATTTCTCCTGTTGTTGGCCTGATTAAATCTAATAAGATATTAAATAGTGTGGTTTTTCCTGCTCCATTATTCCCTACTAAACCAAAACTTTGACCTCTAGGAATTTCTATTTTCTCTACGTTTAAAACTTCTGCTTGTCCGTATTTTTTTGAAACTGTATTTATTGTAATCATTATATTTTCTTTAAAGTTTGTGTTGTTTATGCTTCTTTACCAAAAGCATTAATCATAGCATATTTGTCTTTAATATATTTCTTTTCGATTAAATTCATGAAATAGTTTTTAAAAACCATTCCGATAACTCCAACTAGTGCAACTGCAATAAACCCAGAATTATAACCTATAAATTTATCGAACACCCAATATATTGCCATAGGAAATAACATTAACGGTATTATAATTAAAAACTGGGTAGCACTAGTACCTTGTGTGTTACCAAATCCTCCTTTAGTTAAGTCGATTCTTTTTCTATTAAAAGACCCAGCATAAAGTAGAAATAATGAGTTAAATCCAATATTAAAAATAGCTCCACAAGTGATCATCAAAAAAATTTTAGTTCCGAAGTACAAATATGGAATACTCATAAAATATAAGACAGAAGTCATCGCTACCATTAAAAACCATTTAGATTCTAAAAACTTACGATACCTAAAACTCTGACTCATTAACATTTTATAATGTGCGCTATCCCAAGCAGGTATAAACTGACCATAGTTTAATGCAAATCCTCCTGTTACAAATAACGAAGCAAACATTAACATTGCTGGCATTTTTTGATACGTTTCTTGCGTAAAAAATACTAAACCATAAAAAAGAAATAAAAACGACATTAAGAAAACGGTTTTTGTTCTTTTATTTCTCCAAATTAATCGGATATCGTTCTTAATAAATGGAGCTACATCTCCTAGTCTTTCTGTCCAAGATAAATCTGCTGTATTTGCTTCTTCTACTTTTACTGCAACTACATCATCTAAATATACTCTATCTCTTAATTGTTTATAATTTACATAGTACAAAACAATAGCCGTTGCAAAAGGAACTAAGCCTAAAATTGGATTAGCAACAATTCCATCGAATACCTGTTGACTATAAATTGATGCATCAAAACTAGTAAACTTCTGAAGTGCTATTAAACTCACTAACAACGTTGCAATAAAAGCGAAAACCCGATTGTCCTTGTTGATTAAAAAATTTAAAAAGTTAACCGCTTGAATGATAAAAACCATTGCAAACAACCAACCTAAAACTCCAGCTACATTATAACCTTGGCTTATTAGAACAATTGCAAACGGAATGTAAAAAAACAATGACAAGAAATTAAATCCTGAAAAAGCCGATTTTCCTAATACATAATGAACTAGCTTATCTTTTTTAATTGGTAGTATTAATAGCGGTTTAATATTCATTACAGGTAATTTTTGCATCAAATAGCGAAAAATTAAATCACCAAGAATAGCAAAAATCAACATTGAGTTTACAATTTGTAGCGGATCTTGCTCTGGAAATGTTTTTTTCAAAATAAAATATCCTCCAATTCCAATACCTAAAAAAACTGCAATAAGATAAAGAACAAAAAAGCCCATTATTATTTTTAAAGCGATTCCTTTTTGCCAATAAGAAGAACGGAAATATTGTTTCCATTCTAATTTTAAAAAGTGTGTAATCATTTGGTTAATTATTAATTGATTGCTTTATAAGTGTCTTTATTTAATAATTTGTTACATAAAAAAAGCATCAATTTAAAAATTGATGCTTTTCCTAATTTTATTATTCTATCGTTTTTAAGCCCATTGACAAATAACTCCACCCATTAATGCTAGTGTTATAGTCCAATATCCTACATTAATAGCTACGTACTTGAAACTTCTTCTTTCAAATAACGATTTAGTTCCTATAATTGGTAACACAAAAAACAACCCAGTTAAAATACCATGTAAAGCACCGTGCTGAAAAGTTCTAAAACGATCTCCAAAATTACTCATAAACTCTACGAAATAAGCATAAGCTCCTCCAGATTTCTCCATAAATTCAGGTTCTCCTGCCAAGGTTTGAAAAATTCCAAATTGATGAATTACTAAAAACTGCATAAAAAATGCAATTAATAAACTAAACACAAAACTAAGTCCGAAAATTAATAGCATGTTGCCGCCTTCAACATCCTTTTGTGTAAAATTCATTTCTTTCATCCATGCTTTTTGAAATAACATTGGACCATACCAAAGAAATCCCATAATCATAGGTATAAAAGCTGCTCCTAAAATCGCTAAATAATTTGTTTCCATTATGTTTAAGTTTATAGTTAATGTACTCAAATATAACAAAAAAAGCATCAAATAAATATTTGATGCTTTATGAGTATTTATATAAAAATAAGCTTATTTTATTTTCATTGATTTTGCAATTGCCTCTAATTCAAACAAAAAGTCTCTTTTATTTACCGATGGCGCATATGTGAATCCTTCAAAAACAATTAAACGATTATTCTTCTTATCAACCACTGTATAATTAATAAACGGACCTGCCATAAAATCGTTTTTCACTTCCCATTTACCGCGAGTTTCATATGCTTTTTTACCATCAATTTCGGCATCAAAAGTAAAAGGAGTAAATGCTTGCTCGGTAATCATATACATCCCTTCTTTACTTCCTGGTATGTGTTTTTTACCAATAGTATCTCTAACAGCAACAATATTATCAGCCACATTACTTTCATCTTCTAATGGCACGCTGTAAATTAAAACATTATTAGTTCCATCCCCACGAGCTATACCGCTTTTTAAGTGTTGACGCAGCCATAAAAACTCACCTGTATCTTCAACTAATCTATATCTTTTCGGAATATCTATTGTTATTTCTAAATCTTGAGCTGTTTTAAACTTCGTTTCGTCTATACGCTCTTTTTTAAAGATTCTTTGAGTAAACTTAATATCTTCATCTTTAAAAATTTTGATAATCTCTTTTCCTCTATTTTTTACTAGGTTAATTAAACCCTCTTTATTTTTAGCAGTACCATATACTATAATTTGAGGCTCTGCATATTTATTTTTCTCAACGGAAAGACCTTCTTTTTGTCCTTGTTGAAGAACTAAAATGGCTTTATTATTTCTCATAAACCCGCTAAACCCTGAAGGATCTATTTGTCCGACAGACAATAATGTTTCTGGCTGTGGTAATCCGACTTGATGCTCTCCAAATACCGTTCTAATTTCATCTCCCAATGCACCTTGCCAATCAATTCCTTTAACAACTACCAATACTTTATTGGTTTTTCCGTTAGATGTTGGTAAAATATATCCACTTTTTCCATCTCCGTTTTTACATGAGATTACTAGTAATGCTAAAATGAATATTGCTACAGCTTTTTTCATAGTTTTTGTTTTTTAGTAGTAAGTTAATGTTAGCTCTTAAATATTTTGAGTTTCATTCCTGGTTTTAAGCTTTTGATGCTCCAAATATTGTTCCATTTTTTTAATTGCTCTACAGAAACTGATGGATACTTTTTAGAAATCGTCCATAATGAATCACCGTTTTTAACCACATACACTTCATGCTTTCCTTTTGGCTGCTCATATTTTTTCTGAACTGTCTTTTTTGGAATTGCTAATTTCTTCGGATAAATACTTAAACGCTGCCCTATTTTTAAACGATGATTTCGTAGCCTATTCCAGCGTTTTATATCGCTAACTCGAACACCAAACTTATTTGCTATCTTTCCTAAATAATCTCCACTACGCACTTTATAACGGATGCGCTTATCCATTTCGAAATATTTAGGTAATGGCTTTTCTCTTTTAGCTTCATCTTCATTTGCAAGGGCATATATCTCTTTTTCCTTATCTAAAAAATCTACCACACTTTTTCGTGGTAATCGAACTGCATAGTTCTTGTTTTTAACATAAGGTATAATATCTAGTTTGTAAGCCGGATTTAAAAAAGATAATAACTCTCTATTTATTTTTGTTTTTTCAGATATCTGATCGAAACTGATAGTTCTTTTTACACGAATAGTATCCGTTTCGAAATGAAATATTTTTGGAGCATCCGGATAAATATTATGTTCTTCAGCATATTCAAAAATATACATCGTTGCATAAAATGCTGGAACATACCCAGCGGTTTCACGAGGTAAAAACGGACGAATATTCCAATAATTTTTATAGCCTCCTGATCGCTTTATTGCTTTAGAGACATTACCTGGACCTGAGTTATAAGCCGCTAAAGCCAAATCCCAATCTCCAAAAATTTTGTATAACTGACTTAAATATTTACAAGCGGAAACTGTAGCTTTTACAGGGTCTTGTCTTTCATCAACATATGAATTCACTTTTAAATCAAACTGAACTCCGGTACCGTACATAAATTGCCACAAACCTGTTGCGCCAACTCTTGATCGAGCATCGGGGCGTAAAGCAGATTCTACAATCGCTAGATATTTCATTTCTAATGGAACATCAAACTGATCTAAATACTGCTCAAACATCGGAAAGTAATATTTAGCCTTTGCCATTAAGGCTGGGTAATATTTTTTACGATACTTTAAATAACTATTAATTACTTTTTCTAGAGATGGATTGTAGGCTAAATGAAATGGTGTTTTAACATCTAAATCACTCAATCTTTTTTTAAGTAAATCAGTAGTTAAAATTGAGGTTGTATTACCGATAATATCTTTATCGTTAATTACATATTGAATACTATCAAATAATGATGAGTTAAATTTTTCTTCTACCAATAAACTATCAATCATTTTCAAATCAGTATCAGAAAATAATTCTTCTACATCATTTATTTTAATTGAATCTTTAGCTACAAAAGTTGAATCAATTACCTGGTTCAATGCTTTATTCTTGACTAACAAAGTATCAACTGGTTGTTGTGCAAAAATTGATGTAGTTAAAAAAAGTAGTACTAGTAGGCTTCTCATGTTTTATTTATACGTCTAATTCAACAACAATCGGACAATGGTCTGAATGTTTTGCTTCTGGTAATATATAAGCTCTTGAAATCTTTTCTTTTAACGGTTCGGTAACCATCGCATAATCTAAACGCCAACCTTTGTTATTCGCGCGAGAATTTGCACGATAACTCCACCAAGAATATTCTTGTCTCTCAGGATTTAAAAAACGGAAACTATCTATAAATCCACTATCAATAAACTTCCCTAGCCATTCACGCTCTTCCGGTAAAAAACCAGAAACTCCTTTCATTTTTGGATTATGGATATCAATCGCCTCATGACAAATATTGTAATCTCCACAAATAACCAAATTCGGAATCGTTTTTCTTAACTCAGTCGCATACTCCAAGATTTCATCCATATAATTGAATTTATAATCTAATCTTGCTGCATTAGTTCCTGAAGGTAAATACATGCTCATCACCGAAATGGCATCAAAATCTACACGAAGATTTCTACCTTCAAAATCCATTGATTCTATTCCTGTTCCGTATTCTATATGGTTTGGTTTTTCTTTACAAAAAATTGCTACTGACGAATACCCTTTCTTCTCCGCAGAAAACCAATAATGATATGGATAACCTGCATTTTCGAACTCAGTTAGGTCTAACTGTTCTTTATGCGCTTTGGTTTCTTGAATACAAATTACATCTGGATTTGCTGCTTGCAACCAATCGATAAATCCTTTTTTTAAAGCGGCACGAATACCATTTACGTTGTATGAAATTATTTTCATTAATCTAAAAATATTGGTTTTTTAAGAAAAATCCAGGTTAGTTGTTTTCTTTCTCCAGTTTGTGTTTGAACTATCTTTTTTCTTGGTGACAAAACATAAGCTACCGCTATAGCAACAGCAGTTTGTATCCAAGATCTTTCTACTAAAAACACTTTATCTAAAAGTAATATGAAAAGTATTATTAATATTGGATATATTCCTCTATGAAATCTTTTTAAAAAGTTTTCCATTTAATCTAAAATAATAGGCTCTTTCTTAAAAAGCCACTTTACTTGAATTTTTTCACCCTCTTCAGTTTGAATTTTCTTCTTTTTTGGCGAAAGAAGCATCGCAAAAGGCATTAATATTATAAGCCTGATAAGAAAATTATCAATATTGAAAACCTTATCTAAAATTGCACTACCAATAAATACAACTACTAAAGTTATAATAAAACTATTTTTTGCTAAAAACTTCATGTTAAAAATTCATTTCAGGAATTTCTCCATTTACAACTAAAGTTCCTTCAGTAGCTGCTTGAATTTCTTCAACAGAAACTCCTGGAGCTCTTTCTAATAAATGAAAAGCATTATCTTTTACTTCTAAGACAGCTAAATTAGTTACGATTTTTGTAACACAACCAACGCCTGTTAATGGTAAAGAACATTGTTTTAAAATTTTAGACTCACCGCGTTTATTAGTGTGCATCATAGCTACGATAATATTATCTGCAGACGCTACTAAATCCATAGCTCCTCCCATTCCTTTCACCATTTTTCCTGGAATTTTCCAGTTGGCAATATCTCCGTTTTGTGCCACTTCCATTGCTCCTAAAACGGTTAATTGCACATGCTTACCGCGAATCATAGAGAAACTAGTAGCAGAATCGAAAATAGATCCGCCATCTAAAACAGTAACAGTTTGTTTTCCTGCATTAATTAAATCAGCATCTTCAGTTCCTTCAACAGGAAAAGGTCCCATTCCTAGCAATCCGTTTTCAGATTGAAACTCAACTTCAATACCTTCTGGAATATAATTCGCAACTAGAGTAGGTATTCCAATTCCTAAATTAACGTACCATTTATCTTGCAACTCGTTTGCAATTCTTTGCGCTATTTGTTGTTTACTTAATGCCATGATTTACGATTTAGGAGTTACAGTTCGTTGCTCAATTCTTTTCTCATACTTTTCTCCTTGAAAAATACGTTGTACAAAAATTCCTGGAATATGAATTTGATTTGGATCTAACTCTCCAGCAGGAACTAATTCTTCAACTTCAGCAACTGTAATTGTTGCTGCTCCACACATGTTTGGATTAAAATTACGTGCAGTTCCTTTAAATATTAAGTTCCCTGCAGTATCTCCTTTCCACGCTTTTACAAAAGCATAATCTGCTTTAAAAGCTGGTTCTAAAACATACATTTTTCCGTCAAACTCACGAGTTTCTTTTCCTTCTGCTACTTCAGTTCCGTAACCAGCTGGTGTATAAAACGCAGGAAAACCTGCTTGTGCAGCTCTACATTTTTCAGCTAATGTTCCTTGTGGAGTTAACTCAACCTCTAACTCTCCTGATAACATCTGACGTTCAAATTCATCGTTTTCTCCTACATAAGAAGAAATCATTTTTTTTATTTGACCATTCTGTAATAATAATCCTAATCCAAAATCATCTACTCCTGCATTATTTGAAATACAAGTTACATTTCTAACATTTAATCGTACCAGTTCTGCTATCGCATTTTCTGGTATTCCGCACAATCCGAAACCTCCTAACATAAAAGTCATAGAGTCTTTTACGCCAGCTACCGCTTCTTGTACGTTATTTACTTTTTTATTTATCATGTTTAGTTGTTTGTTTTATCTAAATAAGATTAAAAATCGGTGTCATTTTCCTCTTCCTTCTTTTCATCACCTTCAATTTCATCTTCAGCTTTTTTCACCTCATCACAATTAATTTGGATTGATAAATTAGCAGGTTTTTCAAAATCTTCTTTACTGATATTTAAAGTTTTATCAGCATAACATTTATTCATAAACAGTGCCCAAGTAGGTAATGACATTGCTGCTCCTTGCCCCTTTCCAATTCCAGCAAAATGTGTTGCTCTATCTTCTCCTCCTGTCCAAACACCAGTAGCTAAATTAGGTACGATTCCCATAAACCACCCATCAGATTGATTTTGAGTTGTTCCTGTTTTTCCAGCAATTGGATTGGTAAAATTATATGGATGTCCGGTAATATAACCTGGTCTTTTATAAGGTGAACGTAAACGTACACCAGAACCTGATGTAGTTACTCCTTTCATTAAATCAAGAATAACATATGAAGATTCTTCACTTAACACCTCTTTTGTTTCTGGTACAAATTCTTCTAAAACAGTTCCGTTTTTATCTTCAATACGCGTAATCATCATCGGGCTTACTCGTAATCCTTTATTTGCAAACGTTGAATATGCACTTACCATCTCAATTAAAGATAAATCTACTGCTCCAAGCGCTATAGATGGATTTGCTTCTATCTTTGTTTTAATTCCTGATGATTCTGCTAAACGAGCTACGTTTATAGGTGCTACTTTATCTATTAATTGCGCAGAAATTGTATTTAAAGAGCCTGCTAATCCTTCTTTTAAAGTTACCATGTTTCCATAATCTGGACTTGTATTTTTCGGCGTCCAATCATCTGGCATTCCGTATTTTTCTTTAGGAATTGTATATAAAATATTAGGTAATTGATCGCATGGTGACATTTTTAACTGATTAATCGCTGTTGCATAAACAAAAGGTTTAAATGTAGAACCTACTTGACGCTTTTGTTGCTCAACTGCATCGTACTTAAAGTACTTGTGATTAATACCACCAACCCAAGCTTTAATATGCCCCGTTTGAGGTTCGATAGAAACTAAACCTGAACGTAAAAAGTGCTTATAATAACGAATAGAATCGTAAGGCGTCATTACTGTATCGATCTCCCCTTTCCAAGAAAACACACGCATATCTGTATCAGTATTAAAAGATTCTTCTATCTCTTTTTCAGATTTACCAGCTGCTTTTAATCGTTTATAACGGTTAGAGCTTCTTTTTGCTCTTTTCATTATTCTAGAAATGTCTGATTTTTCTATATCGTAAAAAGGTGCTGTTCTATTTTTCTTTTGTTCTTTTGAAAAGTACGATTGTAAGTTTGCCATATGCTCTCTACTCGCTTCTTCAGCATATTTTTGCATACGAGAATCTATGGTTACATATACTTTTAATCCGTCTTTATAAATATCATATGGTTTTCCATTAGGCTTTAAATTATTTTTTGCCCATTTTTTCAAACGTTGTTTTATATTTTCTCTAAAATAAGTTGCCAATCCATCACTATGACTCTCTGGAGTGAAATTTATTTTTAGTGGTAAATTTTGTAACGAATCTTTTTCTTTTTGGGTTAGCAATCCGTTTTTTGCCATTTGAGCGAATACTACATTTCTACGTTGCAAAGATTTTTTTCTAGAAATTTTTCTATACGGATTATACTGACGAGGATTTTTTAGCATTGCTACTAAAATCGCCGACTCTTGTAAATCTAATTCTTTAGGCTCTTTACCAAAATAAATGCGTGCTGCTGAACGTATACCTGTTGCTTTGAATAAAAAACCTTGTGTATTTAAGTACATGGTCATAATTTCTTGTTTGGTATATTGACGCTCTAATTTAATAGCAACAATCCACTCTTTCGCTTTTTGTAATATTCTTAAAAATTTATTTCCTGATGCTTTTTTTGTAAATAAATTTTTTGCTAGTTGTTGAGTTATAGTACTTGCACCTCCTCCAGCTCCTAATTTAGCCACAGCTCTTGCAGTTCCTCTAAAATCAATCCCTGAATGCTCATAAAAACGTTCATCTTCTGTTGCTACTAAAGCTTTTACTAAATCTTGAGATAAATCTTTATATTGTATTGGTGTTCTATTAGCTTCAATATAATATTTCCCTAGTGTTTTTCCATCAGAAGAAATAACTTCTGTTGCTAAATCACTTTTAGGATTTTCTAATTCTTCGAAAGAAGGTAGTGCACCAAATACCCCCCAAGAAGCTAATAGAAATAATAAGCATACAAAAAGGAATCCTCCTAAAACAATGCCCCAAAACCATTTAATATATTTGCTAAAACTAGCAACTTTCTTTTCTGCCATACTATTCAATTTTTTCAATTCTAAACCCAACATGAGTAATGCCTTCAAGCTCTTCAATTCCTTTAGTATTGCCATTTTTTCTCATGGCTTGACGCACTTTAAAAGTATACTCTCCTGTAGTTGGAAATGTTATATTTTCTTTATAAAAAAGTTTATTTTCTTTAATATCTGAAAACCCTTTTCCTAAAAATTTCCCATTAACATCAGCCATATCATACTCTAAAGTATCAACTATAACTTGTCCATCTGGAAAATCCATCTCAGTAATTAAAAACAAATTACTGTACTGGTAATCTTTATTATTTCTAAGATTAATAAAAAGGTTTTTCTTGTTTATAGAGTCCTTTACTGGAAACGAAAACTCCACTGTATTTTCTTTGCTCCATGAACTATTTGGTAGAGAAATATACTCGTCATAAGTTCTTTTAGAATCACAAGAAGTGATTATAAATACAACAGCAAAAAGTACAAATACAATATTACTTTTCATTTTTTGGCTCCGTGTTTTTATTTCCGTTAGGGTTTCTCTTTTTCTGATTATTATTTCTTCGTCTTTGATTATTCGGTTTTTTACCTTTTTCTTGATTTGGTTTATTATCCGAATTCCTTTCAACTTTAGGATTATTACTTCTAGGATTCTTTTTGGGACGAGGTTTTCTATTATCAACTCTCTTTTTGTCCGTTTTAGTATCTCCTTCAGCCTTTACAGGTTTTCTCTGAGGCTTTCTTTGCGGTTTCTTTTCCGTCTTAGCATCAGTAGATTTGTTTTCTGGTTTTCTATTAGCTGGTTTTCTCGATTTTCTTCTATTATTTCTTCGAGGCTTTTTAGGTGTATCGAAACGTGTTAAACTATCTTGACCAACTACATTTTCGAAATCAACTACAGGTTCTTCTGTAATTTCAGATTCATACTCATCTAACGGTAAAGCAAGTTCATTATTTTTATTCAACTCAATAATTTCATGAACTTGGTCTAATGACAATTTAAACCACTTAAAACTTTCGTTTTTGTAGGTATACCAAACTAGCTTTTTAAAGATGTCCATTTTTACAAAAACAGCATCTCCTTTTTCAGTTTTAAGTATTTTATCTTGCTTCGGAAAGCTTTTTAAAGCATCTAAATACGTGTCTAATTCAAAGTTTAAACAGCATTTTAACTTCCCGCATTGTCCTGCTAATTTTAACGGATTTAAAGACAATTGTTGGTAACGTGCCGCAGCAGTGTTTACTTTTCTAAAATCTGTTAACCAAGTAGAACAGCACAATTCTCTACCACAAGAACCAACTCCTCCTAAACGAGCGGCTTCTTGACGCATACCTACTTGACGCATTTCTACACGAATAGAAAAAGCACCTGCTAAATCTCTAATTAACTGACGAAAATCTACACGTTCATCTGCAGTATAATAAAAAGTGGCTTTGGTTCCATCTCCTTGATATTCGACATCAGAAAGTTTCATTTTTAAGCCTAATCGACTAATGATTTCTCTTCCTTTTCGTTGGGTTTCCTGCTCACGATCTCGAGCTGTGTGCCAAACATCGATATCTTTTTGAGATGCTTTTCTGTAGATTTTTTTTACATCTTCACTATCGGCAGTAACTTTTCGCTTTTTCATTTGAACTTTTACAAGTTCGCCTGCTAAAGAAACAATACCAATATCGTGACCTGATGAACCTTCTACAGCCACAACATCACCCATAGTAATGGTAATGTTTTCAGGATTTTTATAAAAATGTTTACGTCCGTTTTTAAATCGAACTTCAAAAATATTAAATGGAGCTTCACCTGAAGGTAAAGTCATATTCGATAACCAATCAAAAACGGCAAGTTTATTTCCACTTCCGCAGGTACCTGTTGCGCAATTTCCATTGCTTTTACAACCATTAGGTACACCGTTTTTGCCAGTTGAGCAACTGCTACAACTCATAAAATAGTATATTTTTAAAAATGTTTTTTAAATCTGACGAATTCACAGTATCAAAAAACACTTTTTTGTTATTGATTTTCAGCTAGATAAAACTCAATTCACCTCAACTTCTCTTAATCAGTAAAGATACATATTCTATTGAAAATTGAAAATTGATTTTTCTCTTAAAAAAACAACCCTTTGTTTTAGCTAAACAAAGGGTTATTAAGTTAAATTTTTAATAATTAAACTACTTCTTTTTAGCCCAATTATCTCGTAATCCTACAATTTTATTGAACACTAAATTCTCTGGAGTAGAATCATCATCAACATTAAAATATCCTAAACGTTGAAACTGAAAACGATCTCCAATTTTTGCAGTTTGTAAACTTGGTTCAACAAAAGCTTCTATTTTCTCTAAAGAATCTGGGTTTACAAATTCCATAAAATCTTTGTCTTTATGAGCATCTGGAGCTTCATCTAAGAACAATCTATCATAAGCTCTAACCTCAGCCTTAACTGCATGTTTTACAGAAACCCAATGTAATGTTCCTTTCACCTTACGCTTACTTTCTTCTGTACCACTACCCGATTTTGTTAACGGGTCGTATGTACATTGAATTTCAGTTATATTTCCATTTTCGTCTTTTGTACAGCTATTTGCAGTAATAAAATAGGCGTTCTTTAAACGAACTTCTTTTCCTAATTTTAATCTAAAGAATTTCTTGTTTGCTTCTTCTCTAAAATCTTCTTTTTCGATATAAATTTCTCTTGAAAAAGGAACCATTCTTGTACCAGAATTTTCATCTTCTGGGTTGTTCTCCGCAATTAAAATTTCCTCTTTATCTTCTGGATAATTTGTTATTACCACCTTTACAGGATCTAAAACTCCCATAACTCTATTTGCTGTTTTATTTAAATCTTCACGAATTTTAAACTCTAATAAAGCAACATCGATTACATTTTCACGCTTAGAAACTCCAACAGTTTCGATAAAATTACGGATAGAAGCTGGTGTATAACCACGTCTTCTTAATCCTGAAATTGTTGGCATACGAGGATCATCCCATCCGTTTACAATCCCTTCTTCAACCAATTTCAACAACTTACGCTTACTCATAATAGTATAGCTTAAGTTTAAACGTGAGAACTCACGTTGTTTTGGCGGATTTGGATACTCTGACTTACTATATTCGTATACATTGTCTCTAAACCAGTTATATAATTCACGGTGAGGTTTAAATTCTAATGAACATAGAGAATGTGAAATTTGCTCTAAATAATCACTCTCACCATGGGTCCAATCATACATCGGATAAATTACCCAATCGTTTCCTGTGCGGTGGTGTGCTTTCTTTAAAATACGATACATTAATGGATCGCGCATTAACATATTCGGAGAAGCCATATCTATTTTTGCACGTAAAACATAGGTTCCTTCTTCAAATTCACCTTCCTTCATTCTGTTGAATAAATCTAGATTTTCTTCAACAGATCTATCTCTAAATGGACTGTTTGTTCCTGCTTCTGTTGGCGTTCCTTTTTGCTCACGCATTTCTTCAGAAGATTGTGAGTCTACATATGCTTTTCCGTCTTTAATTAATTGAACCGCCCAATCGTATAACTGTTGAAAATAATCAGAAGAATACAGTTCTTGATCCCATTGATATCCCAACCAAGAAACATCTTTCTTAATAGCATCTACATACTCTTGTTCTTCTTTAGCTGGGTTTGTGTCGTCGAAACGCAAGTTTACTGGAGCATTATACCTTTCTCCTAAACCGAAGCTAATTCCGATAGCTTTTGTGTGACCTATATGTAAGTATCCGTTTGGCTCTGGCGGAAAACGAAAACGTAAATTTTCTTTAGGCATTCCATTCGCCAAATCTTCTTCTATAATTTGTTCTAAAAAATTCAATGATTTTTTTTCTTCTGACATTTTCTGTTGCATTTGAAATGCAAAACTACACAAAATTGTTGAGCTGATTTCTATATAAAAAAACCCTTTTTATTATAGAAAAAGTGTTTTTAGAAAATACTACAATTGCTTTTTTTATAGTTTTAACATTTTATATTTTATGATTTCTTCTTCTGTCATCCAATGTATACTATTAGCTGGTGCTGCATTAATTGTAAAATAATAAAAAGCTTTTGCATCAACATCTGAAAAACCAATAGATTTATAATAGTTTATATATGGTAAATGATTTGCGTGTCCTACTGGAAAATCTGTAGCGATAGTATTATCTCCTGCCCAAGAATGTACACCAATTTTAGTATTTGAACCTCTTGTTCTTTTAATTCCTGCTAAGAAAAAATCAACCCCTCCAGAAGCAATTTCTGCATTATCTAATAAATGGATATCAATGTTTAGATCATGAACTCTTTTAGATAGTTTTAGATTTATTTCGTCATCAGATGATCCATCACAATTTTTAATGTTTATTGTTTTTATTTTTGGGTATTTAGTATATAATTTATTGTAATTAACTAATGATGAACTGTTAATAGTTCCATTCATTTCTATGGATTTTTGATCATCTGAAACTTTAAAAATCCCAAAAGTGGCTTGTGCCTCTTTTATAACTGAATCATTACTACTACAACTAGAAAGTATAGTTACCAACATTATTAGAATTACTACTGTTTTTCCTGTTTTCATCTTCTATTGTTTTATTTAAATTTATAAAATAAAAAAGCACATACTTTGTAATTGCCTTTTTATGGAAATTACTGAAGTATGTGCTTTAAACACAATATTATAAATTACATTCCCAATTTCTTCTTCAGTGATGAAATGTGATTTAAAAACTTGTTATATAATTAAAACCATTAGCTTTAATTATACCCTACTTATTACATAATTTATCTTCTATAAGTTCCGTCTGGTAAAACAGTTGGCATTTTATAAGTTGGGTTTGTTAGCAAGGCAAAAACTGCTTTGTCAGTTTGCTCTACTTTGGTTCTCGTATTTAATTTCCATTCTTGTTGAATCTCATTTAAACGAGTACTTGTTGCTTGTGCTCCAAACATAGAAGTTAATGCCCAATACATATACTCGATAGTTTGACATGAATTATAATCACAAGTTGAATCATTATAAGTGTACCAAGCATCAGCTGGATAGGAACTTGGAATGGTTAAAAACTTTCCGCCTCGAGCAATATCCATAGCTTTTGCTAATTCAGAGTTTTCATTTTGCCCAAAAGCTTGTGGGTATGCATAGGAATGACCAGCGTTATTAATAATATGTAACACTTCTTCTAGTGAAGCATCAAATCGTCCAGTAAATCCACTTGAAACATAGGTAGGGTTAGTTTCTGCATTACCCAAATCTTGACCTAATCTTCCAGCTGGAGGATTCATACCGTTTAAATCACTTTCTTTAGCCCACATTACTAAAAACGCCTTGTTTTCTAGCATTTTATCCATTACTGCCTGATTGTCTACTATACCATCTTCGTTATTATCTAAATACTGTGCCATAACATTAGCAGCATGTAATAATTTTGCATCCTCTACTCCAGATACTGCATAAATATCGATCCCAAAAACAACTACTTTTCTGTTAAAACTAGTTAAACCAGCATCTGTATTTTTTATAATGGTAAAGTTTGGGTCATTTCCAGGATTAATTGTTGTTTCACCTCCAGATAATAAATCATCATTTTTAGAACACGATAAACAACTTATTGTAATTACAGCTATTAGTATAATTCCTAAACTCATTAATTTCTTCATAATTTTATGATTTTAAATTCGACTATTTTTAAAGTTGAATTAATAACTACAAAAGTGCAGCCAATGGTATAAATAATGAATATATAGAAGTCCGATTGCGGTTATTCGGACTTTTTTAATTGGTTTTGGTATTGTTTTGGGGTAATACCTTCAGCATTTTTAAAAGCAGTATAAAATGTTGATTTTGAAGAAAAACCAGCTTCTTCAGCAAGTCCTAAAAGAGATAACTGTTTTGATTTAGGAGATTCTAATAGTTTTTTAAACTCTTCTATTCTAAATTGATTAATAAAGTGATAAAAGTTATTTTTAGTATGTTGGTTTATTAATTTAGAGAGCTCTTTTTCTTTAATACACAATTCTGTTGATAGTGAACGTAAATTCAAATCTGTCTTTGAAAACAGTTTTTGCTGTTGAACTGTATGAGTTATTTCTAAAAATTGATTTTTGGTTTCTTCTACACTCTTTACTGAAATCGCTTCTTTTTTATTAAATAAAGATAGTGGAGAAGTAAACATTTCTGGTTGAGAAAAACCATTATAGCCTATCCAATAAATCATAAAAAAAGTGAGCACATTAGAAGTTATTGCAAAATACTCTATCAAACTTTCGTTTTGTATACCAACTAAGTCTTCAATTACCCAAAAAACATTGAAAAACAAGAATATGTATATGATTGTTTTCACCCAAGAAAACGTTTTATTTTCTACATCAGAATAAAAATCTCCTAATTTTACTTTATGTTTTTTTAATATATCAAGTGCATATATTAATATTAAAAAACTAAATACATAACCAATTATTTCAGATGAAAAACCTAAAACATCCCAAATAAAAGGAATTAAAAGTACTAGATAAATGAATTTAAATTTATAATTAAGTGTTTTAATTATATACAGAAATAATAAAGGGAGTGTTAAACTAGCTGTCGTAAAAGTATTGACATTATCTATTTCTTGCCCATCAATAAAAGACTGTGAAACTTCGGTTACTAAAGACCATAAAAATAGCCCTAGAAAGATATTTGCTTTATTATTTTTTGATTTTGTTGTTAAAAAAAGTAATCCCAACATAAATGCAGTTGCTATTGACAAGATATCTAAAACCGATAATACACTAAGCTCAATTACTACTTCTTTCATTGCTTAAAAATACAAATCATTTAAACAAAAAAAGCAAGTCTGTCGACTTGCTTTTTTAAAATATAAAATTACTCTTATTTAGTAACTGTATTGTTTTCTAAATTAATATCTGCCATTAATTTTGACGGATCAATCTCTACAGATTTTACATCTTTATTGGTTGTAAAAGAATAAGTAGGATGAGCGAACGTCCAATCTTTTAGTATTGTAGCACCTGTTGGTTTTTCTCCACGCATCATACGTAAAGGAATATTAAACATTTCTTTTGAACCATCAGTATAGGTTACTTCAACATCAATAGGCATTGGCATTTTCCCTAATCTTTCTAATGTAATTGTTTTTCCTTCAACAGATTCAACACCATAATCAATAGTATGTGTAGTTTGCGTCCATTCGTTTAAAAACCAATCTAATTGTAACCCAGAAACTTTTTCAGCAGTACGCTTAATGTCATTTGGTGTTGGGTGTTTAAACGCAAAATCATTAAAGTATTTTTTTAATGTTTTAGCAACATTCTCTTCTCCAATAATATATTCTAACTGCGTTAAAAAGATATTTCCTTTTGAATAACTTCCCATACCATAAGCCATATTTGTATGATACCTATCTGCATGTGTAGAAAGAGGTTCTTCAGCATTATTACTAACAACATAATTGTAATATCTATAAGAACCTGTATGAGGATTTTCTTTTCCTTGTTCTAAAATTTTATTTTCTGCTTTGTTAGATATGTAAGTTGTAAAACCTTCATCCATCCATGGGTGTTTACTTTCGTTCGTTGCTAACAAAAACTGAAACCAGGTATGTGCCAACTCATGCGCAGTAACTCCAAATAAACTTCCCCACTTACGCTTTCCTGTAATTAAAGTACACATTGCATACTCCATACCGCCATCACCTCCTTGGATAACTGAATATTGCTTGTATGGATACTGACCAATATTTTCGCTAAAGTAATCCATTAATTCAGCGGTTTTAGCCTGTAATTTTTTCCAATTCTCCTTATAAAAATCACTTAAAGTGTTCTTGTATAAGAAGTGTAAATCGATTCCATTATCCATTTTATAAGTATCATGGATATATTCAGGGTCTGCAGCCCAAGTAAAATCGTGTACATTAGGTGCTTTAAATTTCCAAGTTAATTTATCGCCAGAAGGTAAGTTTAATCCTTCATTTTTATTCTCATATCCATGACCTACTTCTTGTGGGTTTTGAACATAACCAGTTCCTCCCACAACATAATGTTTATCAATGTGTAATGTTACATCAAAATCTCCCCAGACACCATGAAACTCACGTCCTAAATATGGTGGCGTGTGCCATCCTTCAAAGTCATATTCAGCCATTTTAGGATACCATTGTGTCATTGACAAAACAACTCCTTCTTTACTATCTCTACCTGAACGACGAATTTGTTTTGGTACTTGTGCATCAAAAATCATATCGAAAGTTACACTCTCTCCTGGTTTGATTGCTTTATTTAAAGTTACCTCTAAAATGGTGCCTACGGTTTCGTGTTTTACAACCGATCCATCTTGTTTTAAAGAGTTTACTTTAATATATCCTATTTCAGAAGGAGATAATTTACTTATTCTATCACCAACTCTTTTATCAGGATCTTTAATATTTCGAGAGCGAACATCCATTTGAGAACCTGGTTGAAACGCGTTAAAATATAAATGATAAAACACCTTATTTAATTCATCTGGAGAATTGTTAGTATATACTAACTTTTGCGTTCCTTTATATTGATATGTTTTCACATTCATATCAATATCCATTGTATAATCTGCGTGTTGTTGCCAATAACTACTTGTCGTTGATTTACTAGCTTCTTTATTTCCTACACTACTATTCGTTGCTCCTGTAGATGCACAAGAAACTGCAAATAATACTGAAAGCCCTAATATTATTTTTTTCATTTTTATTAGATTTTATTTAAATCAAAAAAAGAGCATTGTGATAATGCTCTTTTTTATTTTTCTATTCGGATATTATTTTCTTCCATTTACCATTCTGTCTGCCATTCTAACTGCATTATATGCATTTACAACACGACCTGAAACAGATAAATCAGCAAAAGGTACTTTTTCTACTGGCTTACCGTATCTACTTCCCGTACCAGGTTTATTTACTTCTAAATCAATCTTAGTACCAGAGTTCATTAAAATATGTTTTACTTGAACTGCAGATAATTTTGGGTAATAAGAACGAACTAATGCCGCTACCCCTGCTGCAGCTGGAGAAGCCATAGAAGTTCCGCTAATTTTTTGATATGCATTATCAGGAAAAGTTGAATGAATTTGAACTCCAGGAGCAAAAACATCTACATTCTTCTTACCATAGTTTGAGAAAGTTGCTGGTAATTCTTCATTATAATTAGCACTCATTGCTCCAATTGTTAAAAAGTTGTCAGCAATCTCATTTACTAAATCTGGCGCATCGTTAGGGAATGTTTTCTCTACATCAATATTCTTACCATCATTTCCTGCTGCATTTACAATTAACACATCTTTAGAAGCTGCATATTTAATTGCGTCATAAACCCATTCTTTATTTGGTGAAAATCCTTTACCAAAACTAGTATTAATAACTTTAGCCCCATTATCAACAGCATAACGGATACCTAAAGCTACGTCTTTATCGTACTCATCTCCATCAGATACAGAACGAACTGCCATCATTTTTACATTATTAGCAACTCCGTTCATTCCTTTACCATTGTTACGAGTAGCACCAATAATACCAGAAACATGAGAACCATGTGCCTCATCCTTTACAGAATGCCCTGTATTACCATTACCAGAACCTGGTTTATCATTAATATCATAGGCATTGTCACCTACAACTGTACGGTAATCTGTTTTTAAATTTTCTCCAGCAATAGTTGCTTCAGCTTTTTTTACACCACTTTCTAATGCTTTTTTTATACTAAATAATGTATGTCCGTTTCTTTTTGCAAAAGCAGCTCCTCCTTCAATTGCTTCTTTTAAATTTTTATCATCTGTATTAATAGCATCAATTTCTTTTTGGGTAAATTCTGCTTTTCCAAAATACTTTGTTAAAGCCTCAGTAGCAGAAGCAACCATTTTTAAATAGTCCTCATATCTTTTTTTTGTTCCTTTAGCTTCATCAACTTTTTTAGTTTGATAAGCTTTTACTTCTGCTAAAGTTCCAGCATCAGCTATTGAAGGATTCATTAAAATACGCTCGTACTCTAAATGTTCTTTATAAGAATCTCCTAAAAAATTCCATCCGTTAATATCATCAACGTAACCATTCTTATCATCATCAATTCCGTTACCAGCAATTTCTTTTGTATTCACCCAAGCAACATCAACTAAATCTTCGTGCTTTAAATCGGTACCAGAATCTACAACCCCTACTACAATTGGAGTGCTCTTTTTACCTTTTAAAAATTCGTATGCTTTATGAACACTCATTCCAGGAATAGAATCAGTAGCTAAATCTAAATGTTGCCAGTTATCCTTTTCAGCATCTGTTAATTTTGCTTTCTTAGCTGGAATGTTAATTACGGTATTAGAACCTGTAGGCACAGGTTTTGTGCTAATTGAACTACAACTAGCTAAAGTCGCCACTGCTATTGCAGAATAAAATATTGGCTTTAAAACTCTCATATCTCTCTTTTAATTAAATATATCTGTAAATTTATAACTCTCTTTTAATCGCACTCCTTTTTCTGTATGCTTCACAGTAATTAATTCGTTATCAGCATCATGCTCTAAAAACAAATAAAATTCTTTATCAGCAGCCTCGCTTAAGAAAGCTTCTTTTTCTTTTAAAGTTAGTAACGGTCGGGTATCATAACCCATTACGTAAGGCAAAGGTATATGACCTGCAGTTGGCAATAAATCTGCCATAAAAACAATGGTTTTATCCTGATATTGAATTTTAGGTAACATTTGTTTTTCGGTATGCCCGTCTTTAAAAATCACATCGAAACCAACATAATCTTTAGCGTTTAAATGCAAAAAATTAAGTTGTCCGCTTTCTTGAATAGGTAAAATATTTTCTTGTAAAAAGGATGCTTTTTCACGAGCATTTGGGTTTATGGCCCAATCCCAGTGACGTTGATTACTCCAAAAACGAGCATTTTTAAATGCTGGTTCATAACCTGTTCTATCTTTATTCCATTGAATAGAACCTCCGCAATGATCAAAATGTAAATGTGTTAAAAATACATCCGTAATATCATCTCGATGGAAACCATGTTTCGCTAAAGAGGCATCTAAAGAAAAATCTCCAAACAAATAGTAATATCCAAAAAACTTATCTGATTGTTTGTTTCCAATACCTGTATCAACAAGCGTAAGTCGATCTCCATCTTCAATAAGCATACAACGCATGCTCATTGATATCATATTCTTATCGTCAGCTGGATTTGTTCTCTCCCAAAGAGACTTCGGAACCACGCCAAACATAGCGCCACCATCTAACTTAAAATTACCTGTTTCTATCGGATAAATTCGCATAACTACAAAGATGCAGAATTTTAACGAAACTTTTTGTTAAGGAAAATAAAAAAGCGAATCAATTAATTGATTCGCTTTTTTAGAGGTGTCGAGCGGATTCGAACTACCTCAAACAAAACTAACTCTCTCAAAACCAAATCATAACACTGTAGTACAGTATAAAATAACTTACCTTATGACTATTTTTTTAATTATTCTTTCTTCTTTTGTTTCAATTAACGCAAAATAGACCCCTGAAACTAAACTTAAATTATAATCTAATTCATAAATATCTTTTCCAGAGTATTCTTTTTGCAATACCATTGTGCTATTTAATCTATAAATTTTTACATTTATAGTATTGATGTTTTTCAACTCTATATCTAGGTTAAACTCCCCTGAAGAAGGGTTAGGGTACAACAATATAGAACTCAACACTTGATTATTACTTAAATTTTCTTCTTCCTCTTCTTCAATTGTTTTTTCTAATACCAACACCCTTTTAGTTATGTATTCTTCACAATCTCCAACTTTAGATATTAAAGTTACTTCATATTCTCCTTCTTCTTCTATTAAAATTTCTGCATAATTATTATTCTCTATAATTACCTTAGCTTTTTCAGGAAATATCCACGTTACTTCTTCTGGCTTAGGGTCACTAACATTTACTAAAACAAAACTTTCATTAGTGTATACTTGTGATGACACTAAGTAATTTGCTGAAACTTCAGCATCAGATTGTTTTATTTCAATTTCATCCGTTACTATACACCCTAAACCTGTAGTTACAATAACTTTATAAATACCCTCGTCAGTTATTTCTACCTCTGAATTAGTACTACTAAAACCATTTGAGGATGTCCATTCATATTTAACTCCTTTTTCTAAGGTAGCGTCTAATATATATGATTGATCTTTACATAAGGTTACATCTTCTCCTAAATCTAGCTTTAGCTCTTCTGGGTTCTTTATTTCGAAAGATTTTGAATATGTACACCCTTTACTATCTCTAATTAATACTTCATACTCTCCAGCTGATATCCCTCCTATTGAAGATCCTTTTAAACCATTACTCCATATATACTCATATGTAGGAGTTCCTCCTTCAACTAGGATTTTAATTTTTCCATCATTCCCTTGATAACAAGTTGGATTTGTAATATCTACATCATTTATTATTATTGGAGATGGAGGAGTTAATATTTTTTCTGATGTTACTTTACATCCATTAGCATCTACAACGGTTAACATATAGCTTCCTGCTTTTACCCCTTGTAATGACACTGTATTCGTACCTGTACTCCATAAATATGTATATGGTGCTGTACCTCCTTTTACTATACTCTCTATTGTCCAATCATTTCCTGTTCCGCATAAAACATAATCTGATTCTAAAAACAACTCTAATAATTCTGGTTCTGTTAATGTATACCTACTACTTGATACTTTATTATTATTAGCGTCAATTATCTTAACATAATAAACCCCATTTTCTAAAGAGGCTAATTCAGATTCATCTCCTAATAATACTGTACTGCCTTCTTTATACCATTCATATTTATAAGGTAACACTCCTCCTATAGGTTTAGCTTGTAAAACTCCATCATTAGAACCTTGACAACTTATGATTGATTTCTCTTCTATAGAAACCTCTAATTCATCTGGCTGTTCTACTTCATATACAAAACTTAA
>NZ_JACGLS010000020.1 GCF_014062345.1 Tenacibaculum pelagium
ACTACAGCAGGCGGAACAATAAGCTTCGATCCATTAACAGGAGAGATGAGTTATACACCGTTAGCAGGTGAAGAGGGAACTACGGTAACGGTAGAGTACCAAGTATGTAATACAGCGGTAAGCCCGCAAGTATGTGCTACATCAATAGTAACAATTACAGTTCAGGTAGATACAGATGGTGATGGCGATCCAGATGTAACCGATCCAGATGATGATAATGATGGAAATCCAGATGGTACTGATCCCAACCCATTAGATCCAGTAACAGATGTAGATGTATTAACAGTTGTAGAAGGAACTACAGGTACAGTAAATGTATTATCGAATGATG
>NZ_JACGLS010000021.1 GCF_014062345.1 Tenacibaculum pelagium
CCAGATTATTTAGATTTAGATAGTGATGATGATGGAATTAATGATGTTGTTGAAGGAGGTAATGAAGATACCGATGGAAACGGACAGGTTGATGGAGCAGATAGTGATGGCGATGGTATTTTAGATATTGTTGATCAAGATCCATCGGATTTTGGAGATTTAGGGAATACAGATGTAAATGATACAGATCCAACAGATCCAGATAGTGGCGGAGATGGAGTTGTAGGAGATAGTGGAACTGATACAGACGGAGATGGTATTGCAGATAGCGTTGATGGTTTAGTTGGATTTGGAGATGCTACCGACACCGATGGTGATGGAATCGCAGAT
>NZ_JACGLS010000022.1 GCF_014062345.1 Tenacibaculum pelagium
TCCATTGTCAAGATTCCGTTTAATTTCGAAATCTAATTCCAATAGTAATTTATCTTTTTCAGTTTTAAAGTTCGTCATTTCAAATTACTGCCAACTGGTTATATACAATCAAATATATTGCTTTTAGGTTAAATATCTCCGGATAATAAAACATTTCTATTGTTTTTATCCATGTGTTTTAATTTTTGTAAAGCCGTATCTAATGGGTTTTGAATTTCCATTAAATCTTTTCTTTTTACATGAGTGTAAATCATTGTGGTTTCAGGTTTTGCATGACCTAGTAAAGATTGTATATATCTTATGTCAACACCGTTTTCTAATAAATG
>NZ_JACGLS010000023.1 GCF_014062345.1 Tenacibaculum pelagium
AAGGAGGAGTAGAACCTTATCGTTATGAGTGGAGAAAGAAAGGATCAACGACAATTGAAGGAGTGTTATCTAGTTTAGAAGGTGTAGGGTCAGGAACTTATGAATTAATAGTATTCGATAAAAACTTAAACCAAGCGACAAGTGAATATATTTTAAAGGAACCGAGTAAATTAGAGATATCATCGGTAGCTACCCAAAATGTATCATGTTATGGAGGAGAAGATGGTTCAATAGTATTAACAGTTATTGGAGGAGTTGAACCTTATAGTTATAGTTGGAAACACAGTAGTGCATCAACTCAAGCACTTACAGGTTTAAGTT
>NZ_JACGLS010000024.1 GCF_014062345.1 Tenacibaculum pelagium
ATCTTGATCTCCGCTAATTACTTCACTCTTGATTACTACTAAGTTACTATCACAATTATCTGTCGCCGTTAAATCAACCATTGCTGGGATATCGTCACAACTCGCTACAATTTCCTGAGCTGGTAAATCTCCTTCGAATTCTGGTGCTGCCGTGTCTTGTACGGTTACTAATTGGATATATTCTGTAGTATTTCCAGCACAGTCTGATACTGACCATTTTCTTGTGATTAAATACTCTACACCACACTCATCTTGATCTCCGCTAATTACTTCACTCTTGATTACTACTAAGTTACTATC
>NZ_JACGLS010000025.1 GCF_014062345.1 Tenacibaculum pelagium
TACTGATCCCAACCCATTAGATCCAGTAACAGATGTAGATGTATTAACAGTTGTAGAAGGAACTACAGGTACAGTAAATGTATTATCGAATGATGATTTCTTACCAGGAGCAAATACAAGTTTATCGGTAGTAGCTGGATCAGGAACTACAGCAGGCGGAACAATAAGCTTCGATCCATTAACAGGAGAGATGAGTTATACACCGTTAGCAGGTGAAGAGGGAACTACGGTAACGGTAGA
>NZ_JACGLS010000026.1 GCF_014062345.1 Tenacibaculum pelagium
GATGGCGGCGGCGCTATCATCACGAGCGATGATGGTTGTATGCAGAGTAGAGTCTATACGTTCACGGTAAGGGACGATTGTGGAAACGATGCAACAGTAAGCACTACGGTAAGTAGAGATTATGATGAAACGGCTCCAATAATTGTAGCAATACCAGACTATAAATTAGATGAATGTAATGAAGCATGGCCAACGAGCTTAGCGACTACTTGGAGTGA
>NZ_JACGLS010000027.1 GCF_014062345.1 Tenacibaculum pelagium
ACTGATCTGACCGCCTGCTGCACAATTATCACTCCAAGTAGTCGCTAAGCTCGTTGGCCATGCTTCATTACATTCATCTAACTTATAATCTGGTATTGCTACAATGATTGGAGCCGTTTCATCATAATCTCTACTTACCGTAGTGCTTACTGTTGCATCGTTTCCACAATCGTCTGTTACCGTGAACGTATAGACTCTACTCTGCATACAACC
>NZ_JACGLS010000028.1 GCF_014062345.1 Tenacibaculum pelagium
GCTCCAATCATTGTAGCAATACCAGATTATAAGTTAGATGAATGTAATGAAGCATGGCCAACGAGTTTAGCGACTACTTGGAGTGATAATTGTGCGGCAGGCGGTCAGATTAGTTCTGATGGTGGAGGTGCTATCATCACGAGCGATGATGGTTGTATGCAGAGTAGAGTCTATACGTTCACGGTAACAGACGATTGTGGAAACGA
>NZ_JACGLS010000029.1 GCF_014062345.1 Tenacibaculum pelagium
ACCAGTTTGGAATTCCATCGCCATCTGCATCTCCAGTTGCATCATTTAAGCCTGATCCCTCATCTACATCTGCAATTCCATCATTGTCATCATCTAAATCATCTATATCTGCGATTCCATCACCATCGGTGTCGGTAGCATCTCCAAATCCAACTAAACCATCAACGCTATCTGCAATACCATCTCCGTCTGTATCAGTTC
>NZ_JACGLS010000003.1 GCF_014062345.1 Tenacibaculum pelagium
AATAGCGAATGTTCATTAAAATAGTGTAAAGAAATTTTCAAAAAAAGATTAAAAATAAGTTTGATTTTATTTGTTTAGAATAAATAAAAGAGAGTATCTTTGCAGTCCGTTTTAAAAACGGAAGTTCATTAAAATTAGCGAAAAAATAAATTAAAAAAAACTTTCAGAAAAGTTTGTCAGTTTTAAAATAGTTTATAAATTTGCAACCGCTTTAAGAAAGCGATACGATCACAGAAATTTTGGAATGATTTTGAGATAATAAAATCAGCTAGTTCGAGTCTAGTATTTCTACAAAAGGTTGAGTTAAAAAAATAAGATAATACTTGTTATTGGCGACTCACCAAGTTCATTGAAAATATTGAAATTGACAGCGTAAACAAAGAGTAGAATAACCATAACTTCTAACGAAGTTAAATTCTTTTGAAACTTATTCATTAATATTATTTAAAATATACAATGAAGAGTTTGATCCTGGCTCAGGATGAACGCTAGCGGCAGGCTTAACACATGCAAGTCGAGGGGTAACAGGGAGAAGCTTGCTTTTCCGCTGACGACCGGCGAACGGGTGCGTAACGCGTATAGAATCTGCCTTGTACAGGAGGATAGCCTTTAGAAATGAAGATTAATACTCCATAATACTGAGATGTGGCATCACAATTTAGTTAAACATTTATGGGTACAAGATGACTATGCGTCCTATTAGCTAGATGGTAAGGTAACGGCTTACCATGGCAACGATAGGTAGGGGGTCTGAGAGGATTATCCCCCACACTGGTACTGAGACACGGACCAGACTCCTACGGGAGGCAGCAGTGAGGAATATTGGTCAATGGAGGCAACTCTGAACCAGCCATGCCGCGTGCAGGAAGACTGCCCTATGGGTTGTAAACTGCTTTTATACAGGAAGAAACAGTCGTACGTGTACGGCCTTGACGGTACTGTAAGAATAAGGACCGGCTAACTCCGTGCCAGCAGCCGCGGTAATACGGAGGGTCCAAGCGTTATCCGGAATCATTGGGTTTAAAGGGTCCGCAGGCGGTCAATTAAGTCAGAGGTGAAATCCCATAGCTTAACTATGGAACTGCCTTTGATACTGGTTGACTTGAGTTATACGGAAGTAGATAGAATAAGTAGTGTAGCGGTGAAATGCATAGAGATTACTTAGAATACCGATTGCGAAGGCAGTCTACTACGTATATACTGACGCTCATGGACGAAAGCGTGGGGAGCGAACAGGATTAGATACCCTGGTAGTCCACGCCGTAAACGATGGATACTAGTTGTTGGGATTTATCTCAGTGACTAAGCGAAAGTGATAAGTATCCCACCTGGGGAGTACGGTCGCAAGACTGAAACTCAAAGGAATTGACGGGGGCCCGCACAAGCGGTGGAGCATGTGGTTTAATTCGATGATACGCGAGGAACCTTACCAGGGCTTAAATGTAGAGTGACAGGGCTAGAGATAGCTTTTTCTTCGGACACTTTACAAGGTGCTGCATGGTTGTCGTCAGCTCGTGCCGTGAGGTGTCAGGTTAAGTCCTATAACGAGCGCAACCCCTATTGTTAGTTGCTAACAGGTAATGCTGAGGACTCTAGCGAGACTGCCGGTGCAAACCGTGAGGAAGGTGGGGATGACGTCAAATCATCACGGCCCTTACGTCCTGGGCTACACACGTGCTACAATGGTATGGACAATGAGCAGCCACTATGCGAATAGGAGCGAATCTACAAACCATATCACAGTTCGGATCGGAGTCTGCAACTCGACTCCGTGAAGCTGGAATCGCTAGTAATCGGATATCAGCCATGATCCGGTGAATACGTTCCCGGGCCTTGTACACACCGCCCGTCAAGCCATGGAAGCTGGGGGTGCCTGAAGTCCGTTACCGAGAGGAGCGGCCTAGGGTAAAACTGGTAACTAGGGCTAAGTCGTAACAAGGTAGCCGTACCGGAAGGTGCGGCTGGAACACCTCCTTTCTAGAGAAAGATGGTGAGTTACAAAAGGAGATTTTACTCTTTGCTGTTAATTTTAAAACACACTAATATATAAGCTATTATAGTCTCGTAGCTCAGCTGGTTAGAGCGCTACACTGATAATGTAGAGGTCGGCAGTTCGAGTCTGCCCGAGACTACAAAAACTTAAATATTAGAAAGGAAATTCTAGAAGTTGACGTAATTAAGATTAATTACTATCACTATTACTAACTACTAGTAATGGGGGATTAGCTCAGCTGGCTAGAGCGCTTGCCTTGCACGCAAGAGGTCACCGGTTCGACTCCGGTATTCTCCACCAGGCGATGCCTGGAGATAAGTAAAATTATCTTCATGAGTATTGCGGGCAGATTGTAGCTAACAAGTTTAAATACTTGTCAGTGGCGACTCGCCACAAAGTTCATTGACATATTGGTAAAATGATATCGTAAAGAATCAAGATAGAGAGTTAATCTAACGATTAACACAATATTTTTTATAAAATTAAGAATTATAAAGAGCTCGTTCTAGTATTTATACTAGAGCAAAAAGTACAATAAGCTAAATAAGGGCGTATGGCGGATGCCTAGGCTTTCAGAGGCGATGAAGGACGCGATAAGCTGCGATAAGCTACGGGGAGGGGCACATACCTATTGATCCGTAGATTTCCGAATGGGGCAACCCACTATGTTGAAGACATAGTACCCGCAAGGGGGCAAACCTGGTGAACTGAAACATCTAAGTAACCAGAGGAAGAGAAAACAATAGTGATTCCGTTAGTAGTGGCGAGCGAACGCGGATTAGCCCAAACCCAATTTGTTACGGCAAATTGGGGGTTGTAGGGCTGCGACATTAGAATCAAAGTGAACTAGAATTGTCTGGAAAGACAAACCAAAGAGAGTGATAGTCTCGTATAGGTAAGCGATGAGGATATAGCAGTACCCTGAGTAGTGCGGGACACGAGTAATCCTGTATGAATCCACCGGGACCATCCGGTAAGGCTAAATACTCCTGAAAGACCGATAGTGAACTAGTACCGTGAGGGAAAGGTGAAAAGAACCCTAAGTAAGGGAGTGAAATAGAACCTGAAACCGTACGCCTACAAGCGGTCGGAGCACATTTACTGTGTGACGGCGTGCCTTTTGCATAATGAGCCTACGAGTTACTGTTACTAGCAAGGTTAAGGATTTAAGGTCCGGAGCCGAAGCGAAAGCGAGTCTGAATAGGGCGACCATAGTTAGTAGTAGTAGACGCGAAACCGAGTGATCTACCCATGGGCAGGTTGAAGCTGTGGTAACACACAGTGGAGGACCGAACCAGTTGACGTTGAAAAGTCTTTGGATGACCTGTGGGTAGGGGTGAAAGGCCAATCAAACTCGGAAATAGCTCGTACTCCCCGAAATGCATTTAGGTGCAGCGTTGATTAAAAGTTTTATAGAGGTAGAGCTACTGATTGGATGCGGGGGCTTCACCGCCTACCAATTCCTGACAAACTCCGAATGCTATAAAATGTTTTTCAGCAGTGAGGGCATGGGTGCTAAGGTCCATGTCCGAGAGGGAAAGAACCCAGACCATCAGCTAAGGTCCCCAAATATATGTTAAGTTGAACTAACGAGGTGAAACTGCTTAGACAGCTAGGATGTTGGCTTGGAAGCAGCCATTCATTTAAAGAGTGCGTAACAGCTCACTAGTCGAGCGGTTTTGCATGGATAATAATCGGGCATAAACATATTACCGAAGCTATGGATTTATATGTAAGTATAAGTGGTAGGGGAGCATTCTATTTGCGCCGAAGGTGTACTGTAAGGTATGCTGGAGCGGATAGAAAAGAAAATGTAGGCATAAGTAACGATAAAGGGGGCGAGAAACCCCCTCACCGAAAGACTAAGGTTTCCTCAGCGATGCTAATCAGCTGAGGGTTAGTCGGGACCTAAGGCGAATCCGAAGGGAGTAGTCGATGGACAACAGGTTAATATTCCTGTACTTCTTATAATTGCGATGGGGTGACGGAGTAATGAAAGCACCGCGAACTGACGGAATAGTTCGTTGAAACAAGTAGCTATTGGCACTGTAGGTAAATCCGCAGAGCTAGGTGAATTGTGATAGTACAACAAGTCTTCGGATGCGTTGATAGTGTGCCTAAAGGCTTCCAAGAAAAACCTCTAAGCTTCAGATTATAAGAACCCGTACCGTAAACCGACACAGGTAGTTGGGATGAGAATTCTAAGGTGCTCGAGAGATTCATGGCTAAGGAACTAGGCAAAATAGACCCGTAACTTCGGGAGAAGGGTCGCCCCACTTCGGTGGGGCCGCAGTGAAAAGGTCCAGGCGACTGTTTATCAAAAACACAGGGCTTTGCTAAATTGAAAGATGATGTATAAGGCCTGACACCTGCCCGGTGCTGGAAGGTTAAGTGGAGGGTTTAGCTTCGGCGAAGATCTGAAATGAAGCCCCAGTAAACGGCGGCCGTAACTATAACGGTCCTAAGGTAGCGAAATTCCTTGTCGGGTAAGTTCCGACCTGCACGAATGGTGCAACGATCTGGACACTGTCTCAGCCATGAGCTCGGTGAAATTGTAGTATCGGTGAAGATGCCGATTACCCGCAGCGGGACGAAAAGACCCCGTGAACCTTTACTATAGCTTCGTATTGACTTTGGATAAGTAATGTGTAGGATAGGTGGGAGACTTTGAAGCGGCGTCGCTAGGCGTTGTGGAGTTGTCCTTGAAATACCACCCTTTGCTTATCTAGAGCCTAACTCAGCAATGAGAACAGTGCGTGGTGGGTAGTTTGACTGGGGTGGTCGCCTCCAAAAGAGTAACGGAGGCTTCTAAAGGTTCCCTCAGCACGTTTGGTAACCGTGCGTAGAGTGCAATGGCATAAGGGAGCTTGACTGAGAGACATACAGGTCGATCAGGTACGAAAGTAGAGCATAGTGATCCGGTGGTTCCGCATGGAAGGGCCATCGCTCAAAGGATAAAAGGTACTCCGGGGATAACAGGCTGATCTCCCCCAAGAGCTCACATCGACGGGGGGGTTTGGCACCTCGATGTCGGCTCGTCACATCCTGGGGCTGGAGAAGGTCCCAAGGGTTGGGCTGTTCGCCCATTAAAGTGGCACGCGAGCTGGGTTCAGAACGTCGTGAGACAGTTCGGTCTCTATCTGCTGTGGGCGTTAGAAATTTGAGTGGATTTGACTTTAGTACGAGAGGACCGAGTTGAACTGACCTCTAGTGTACCTGTTGTCACGCCAGTGGCATTGCAGGGTAGCTACGTCGGGAAGGGATAAGCGCTGAAAGCATATAAGCGCGAAACCCACCACAAGATGAGATTTCTTTAAAGGGTCGTGGGAGATTACCACGTTGATAGGCTATAGGTGTAAGTGCAGTAATGTATGTAGCCGAGTAGTACTAATAACCCATAGGCTTATGTATAGTCTTCCGCTCCTTGTGAGCGGAAGCGAAACTCTTTGATTTTTTACAATATGATTTTATCAATATGTTAACTTATACAGTTGAAATATACTGAACGATTTAAGGTGATTATTGCAATGGGGCTCACCTCTTACCATTCCGAACAGAGAAGTTAAGCCCATTTGCGCCGATGGTACTGCCAATGGTGGGAGAGTAGGTCGTTGCCTTTCTTTTAAACCTCAATCTTTTTAGATTGAGGTTTTTTTTTACACGAAATTTACCGCTATTTTTACCTTATGAATTATAAGCATTCTTATTTAGTAACTATTCAATATCTAGGATTTCGGTTTCATGGATGGCAAAAGCAACCAAACTTAAAAACGGGTCACCTTTTTTTAGATAAGACATTGAAATTTATTTATAAGGGAATTCGATTAAAAAGTTTAGGAGTTGGTAGAACAGATGCAAGGGTATCGGCAAGTAATTTTGCATTTCAATTATTTATTGATGAAGAAGTAAACTTCGAACAGTTTATGGTAGATTTTAATGTAAATGCTCCAAGTGATATGAGAGCATTGAAGATTGAAGATATTCCTAGAGATTTTAATATAATTCAGCACCCAAAAGTTAAAGAATACAGATACTATTTTTCATACGGAGAAAAGAATCACCCATATGCAGCACCTTTTTTAAATCGTTTTAGAGAGCAACTAGATATTGAGTTAATGAAGCAAGGAGCTAAGTTGTTTGAAGGATTTCATAACTATAAACGATACTGTACAAAGCCATCTCCAGAAACAAAAGTAGAAAGAGAAATTCTATTTTGTAGAATTGAAAAGAATACTGAATTGACAGCTTCTTTTTTTCCAAAAGTAAGTTATGTTTTAATTGTAAGAGGAGAAGGTTTTTTGAGAAACCAAATACGATTAATCATGGGGGCTTTACACGATTTAGGAAAAGGAGAATTTGACTTAGAGTTTATTAAAAAAAGTTTAGAACCTGATTCTGATATAGATTTAATAAAAAACATTGCGCCAGCTTCTGGACTACATTTACATAATATAGATTTTAAAAAATAAAAAAGCTCATCGTTTGATGAGCTTTTTATTTTATGTAAAAGGAGTTTATTCTTTAATTAAACTTCTTGATATTACTATCTTTTGAATTTCTGAAGTTCCTTCATAAATCTGAGTAATTTTAGCATCACGCATTAAACGCTCTACATGATATTCTTTTACAAATCCGTTTCCTCCGTGAATTTGAACAGCTTCTACTGTTTGTTCCATAGCAACTTTTGATGCATATAGTTTTGCCATAGCTCCTGAGCGTGTATAATCATCTCCATTATCTTTATCACAAGCAGCTGCCATTACTAAATGACGAGCAGCAGTAATTTCAGTATACATATCAGCTAATTTAAAAGCTATTGCTTGATGATTACAAATCTCAGTTCCGAAAGCTTTACGCTCTTTAGAATATTTTAAAGCTAATTCGTAACCACCAGCAGCAATTCCTAATGCTTGAGCAGCAATACCAATACGTCCACCAGATAAAGTTTTCATGGCAAATTTGAATCCGAATCCATCTTCACCAATTCTATTTTCTTTAGGAACTTTTACATCGTTAAATTGTAAAGTATGCGTATCAGAACCACGAATTCCTAATTTATCTTCTTTAGGCCCAATATCAAAACCTTCCATTCCTTTTTCAAGGATAAAAGCGTTGATTCCTCTATGCCCTTTTTCACGATCTGTTTGTGCGATTACTAAATAAACACCAGCACGACCACCGTTAGTAATCCAGTTTTTTGTTCCGTTTAATAAATAATGATCTCCTTTATCGATAGCAGTAGTAGCTTGAGAAGTAGCATCAGAACCAGCCTCTGGTTCACTTAAACAAAAAGCACCGATTTGTTCACCAGTAGCTAATTTTGTTAAATATTTTTGCTTTTGTTCTTCAGAACCGTAAGCTTCTAAACCATAACAAACTAATGAATTGTTTACAGAAACCATTACAGAAGCAGAAGCATCAATTTTAGATAATTCCTCCATAATTAATACGTAAGAAACAGCATCCATACCACTTCCCCCATATTTAGGATCTACCATAACTCCCATAAAACCTAATTCTCCCATTTTACGAACTAATTCGTCAGGAAAACTTTGTTTTTCATCTCTTTCTATAACTCCAGGTAATAATTCGGTTTGAGCAAAGTCACGCGCAGCATCACGAATCATTAAATGCTCTTCTGTAAGATTAAAATCCATTATATATTTTTATTTTATTAAATTCGTAAAAAATGTGCTCAAAGATACTTTTTTAATAGCATATTTTCAATAGACTTTCTACTTTTACTTTATGCCCAACAAATATATTTACTGCATAGGATTAATGTCAGGTACTTCGTTAGATGGAATTGATATTGCTTACATAAAAATCAATAATAATTCATACCAAGATTTTGAAATTATACAGGCAGAAACATTTACATATTCAAAGAAATGGAAAGACATTTTAAGAGAGGCGATATTTTATACGAAGGAAAATTTAAAAAAACTTGATATTGAGTACGGTAAGCTTTTAGGTGCTCTATTAAATGATTTTATAGATAAGTATAAGGTTTCTAAGTTGGATTTTATAGCTTCACACGGACACACAATTTTGCATGAGCCACATAATGGAGTTACATTACAAATTGGTAACGGACAAGAAATAGCTAAAATCACGAATAAAAAGATTATTTGTGATTTTAGAACTCAAGATGTTGATTTTGGAGGACAAGGTGCGCCATTGGTACCTATTGGAGATAAATTGATGTTTTCAAATTATAGTCATTGTTTAAACCTAGGAGGTTTTGCAAATGTGTCTTTTGAAAAGAATAATGCAAGAATAGCTTTTGATATTTGTCCTGTAAACATTGTGTTGAACCATTATACAAATAAGTTAGGATTTGAGTTTGATGATCGAGGACAGATGGCATCTGGAGGTAAAGTAAATGAAGAGCTGTTAGAGAAATTGAATTCATTAGAGTTTTATCAAAAAACGCCACCAAAATCGCTAGGTTTAGAGTGGGTTCAGCAAAATGTTTTTCCATTAATTGATGACTTAGAAAAAAATATTGAGACTATCTTAAGAACTTTTGTAGAGCATGCTGCTATTCAAATTGGTACTGTTTTAAATGAGAGCTCTACAGTTTTAGTTACAGGAGGAGGTATTTTTAATTCTTTTTTAATGCAAAGAATTGAATATTACTCAAGTAAGAAAATAGAAATCCCTTCAAAAGAATTAATCGAATATAAAGAGGCATTGATATTTGCGTTTTTAGGATTACTGAAAAATAAAAATGAAATCAACTGTTTACAATCTGTAACAGGAGCAGTTAGAGATCATTCTTCTGGCGTTATTTTTTATCCAGAGAAATAGGTAAAACAATTTGAGTACTAATTTTTTTATGGTAAATTTGTTCGAAACAACTACATAACAAAATCAACAGAAAATGAATCAACTTTAGCTTCCCACTCGGGATATACTACATGAATTATAAGCGAATGAAAAAGAGGTTAAATTAAAGTTGAAATCACATACTATTTAAAATGAAAGAATTATTAAAGAGATACGAAGAGAAAGAACCAGAAATTGTTTTTCACTGGAAAGATCAAGAAACTGATGCAGAAGGATGGACAGTAATTAATTCACTTAGAGGTGGGGCCGCAGGTGGAGGAACTCGTATGCGTAAAGGGCTAAATAAAAATGAAGTTTTGTCTTTAGCAAAAACAATGGAAGTTAAGTTTACGGTATCTGGTCCTGCAATTGGAGGAGCTAAATCAGGAATTAACTTCGATCCTAACGATCCAAGAAAAAGAGGTGTTTTAGAGCGTTGGTACAAAGCAGTTACTCCGTTATTAAAGCATTATTATGGAACTGGAGGTGATTTAAATGTTGATGCAGATAAAGATGTAATTCCAATTACTGAGAGTTGTGGAGTTTGGCATCCTCAAGAAGGAATTTTTAATGGTCATTTTAAACCAACCGAAGCTGATAAAATTAATAGAATTGGTCAATTACGTCAAGGAGTAATTAAAGTAATTGAAGATAAACAGTTTTCACCAGATTTATCAAGAAAATATACTGTTGCAGATATGTTAACAGGTTATGGTGTTGCTGAAGCGGTTAAGCATTATTATAATATTTACGGAGGAAAGATTGTTGGTAAAAGAGCAATTGTTCAAGGTTTCGGAAATGTAGGTTCGGCTGCAGCTTATTATTTAACTCAATTAGGAGCTAAAGTTGTTGGAATTATTGATAGAGAGGGTGGTTTAATTAACGAAGCTGGTTTCACTATGGAAGAAATGACTAATTTGTTTTTAGGAAAAGACGGAAATAAATTGGTTGCTGATAATATGATTCCTTTCGAAGAAATTAATGAAAGAATTTGGAGTTTGCCAGCAGAAATATTTGTTCCAGCTGCAGCTTCAAGATTAGTTTCTCAAGATCAAGTACAACAAATGATTGATACAGGTTTAGAGGTAATTAGCCCAGGTGCAAATGTTCCGTTTGCAGATAAGGAAATTTTCTTTGGACCAATTATGGAATATACAGACAATCATTTAAGTTTACTGCCAGATTTTATTTCTAATTGTGGTATTGCTAGGGTTTTTGCTTATTTAATGGAAGCTAAAGTGGCATTACCTATGGAAGATAAGGCGATCTTTGATGATACCTCAAACATTATCAAAAAAGCATTACAAAGAACATTTACTAAAAGCGCGTCAAAAACAAAAATCTGTTCAACAGCATTTGAGATCGCTTTAAAAGAATTGATATAAATATAAATTTAAACTATGGAATCAGCGATTATTTTAATATTCGTAATGGGATACTTAGGTATCACTCTAGAACACAATATCAAATTAGATAAATTAATTCCTGCATTGGTTATGATGGCCGTTTGTTGGGCATTAGTAGCCTTAGGGGTTGACAGTTTCTCTAATTGGTTTGATTCAGGTAAACATGCTTTAGTAGAAGGCTTTGGGGCTATGGCTCACGAAGATAAAATGCATTTAGTTGAAGAAACTTTATTACATCATTTAGGTAAAACTGCCGAAATATTGGTATTCCTTTTAGGAGCTATGACTATTGTTGAAATTATCGATTACTTCGACGGATTTTCGACAATTAAAGGGTATGTAAAAACAAAGAGTAAGAAAAAGATTCTTTGGATGTTCGGAATCTTAGCTTTTATCTTATCTGCAATTATTGATAACTTAACAGCTACAATAGTATTGATTTCTATTTTACAAAAATTAGTAAAGAGAAGAGAAGATAGAATTTGGTTTGCAGGTTTAATAATTATCGCAGCAAATGCTGGTGGTGCATGGTCTCCAATTGGAGATGTAACTACAACAATGTTATGGATAGGTAAAAAAGTAACAACACCAATGTTGTTTATGTATTTATTCATTCCTTCATTATTATGTATGATAGTGCCAACATTTATAGCTTCATTCTTACCAGCTTTTAAAGGAGAGATTGAATCAGATGATAAAGAAGAAGAAGGAGAGAAAAGCCCACATAGTGCAAGAATGTTGTATTTAGGTTTAGGAGCAATTGTTTTCGTACCTTTCTTTAAAACTGTAACACACTTACCACCATATGTTGGAATGATGTTATCTTTAGCAGTTGTAGCAACGTTTGCTGAAATTTATAGTAGAACAAAATTTTCATTAACCGATTTTGATAGTGAAGAATCTGATGCGCATGCACATCATAGTCCAGTTCATCATTCATTATCAAAAATTGAAATGCCTAGTATTTTATTTTTCTTAGGAATTTTAATGGCGGTAGCTGCTTTAGAATCATTAGGTATTTTATTTAATTTTGCTGATAGTTTAAAAGAAAGCATCCCATTAATGGGAACTGAATTAGATGGAACAAAAGTTTCTGATCTTGTAGTAATTTTATTGGGTATTGGATCAGCAATTATTGATAACGTACCATTAGTAGCAGCTTCATTAGGAATGTTTAGTGAGCCATTAGATAATCCACTATGGCACTTTATAGCATTTTCAGCTGGAACTGGAGGGTCGATGTTAATTATTGGTTCTGCAGCTGGTGTAGTTGCAATGGGAATGGAGAAAATAGATTTCTTTTGGTATTTAAAGAAAATATCATGGTTAGCATTTATAGGTTTTATAGTTGGTTCAATAGCTTTTGTGCTTATGAGAACTTTATTCTAAAAATCATTAAAAACAAATAGTAAAAAGTCTTCCTCGATTATGGTTATTGAGGAAGACTTTTTTATACTTGCAAGTGAAAACAATTTTCAATAAAACAAATCGTTAGTTATTTAACGTAAATTACATTACAAACTCTAATATTATTTTAATGTTGTTATTTCAAGAGAATCAAGAATTGTTAGAAGAAGTTACTGAAGAAAAAACATTATCAATCTATAATTTAATTATGGATGGAGGTGTTGGAGGACAAATAATCATTGCGCTATTATTTGTGCTTTTAGCTGTTGCCTTATATATTTATTTTGAACGTTTTTTTGCTATAAAAGCAGCATCAAAAGTTGATAAAAATTTCATGAATCAAATTAGAGATCATGTTACTAGCGGAAAATTAGAAAGCGCAAGAGCTTTGTGTGATAATACACATACTCCAACAGCCCGATTAATTGGTAAAGGTATTTCTCGCATTGGTAAACCTTTAGATGATATTAATACGGCAATAGAGAATGCTGGGAAGTTAGAGGTGTATAAGTTAGAAAGAAATGTGTCGGTATTAGCAACTATTGCCGGTGCTGCACCTATGATAGGTTTTTTAGGTACTGTTATTGGAATGATTGTTGCCATACATGAAATAGCAAACTCAGGTGGGCAGATAGATATAAAAATGTTGTCAGATGGTTTATATACAGCAATGACAACAACCGTTGGAGGTTTAATAGTTGGTATTATTGCTTACATAGCTTATAATCATTTAGTTGTTAGAACAGATAAAGTTGTGTACCAAATGGAAGCTAAATCTGTTGAGTTTTTAGATTTATTAAATGAACCAGTATAATGAATTTAAAAGGAAGAAATAAAGTAGATCCAAGTTTCAATATGTCGTCAATGACAGATATTGTTTTCTTGTTGTTAATATTTTTCATGTTAACATCTACGTTAGTTACAGTCAGCGCGATTGATGTATTGCTGCCAAAAGCAGGAGGTAAAACAGAAAATAATACATCAGTAGCTGTAACGATTACGAATAAATCTTCATTCTATATAGATAAAACTAAAGTCAGTAATTCAAATTTAGAAAGAGAGATATTATTAAAGGTTGGAGCTGATAAAAAGAAGACGGTAGTAATTCGAGGAGATCAAAATGTGCCATATAAAAATGTGATGAAAGTTATTGATATTGCAAATAGAAATAAATTAAAAATGATTTTAGCCGTAAAAGGTAAATAAAATGTCAGTTTTAGATACAAAGCATAAGCGTAAATCAGCCATAATTACGGCTATTATCCTAATACTTTTGTTATTTGGGATTTTCAATTATGGAATGAAATACCTAGATCCACCTGTAGAATATGGATTAGCAATTAATTTTGGAAATTCTGAAGTAGGAAGTGGAGAACCTGTTGAAAAAACAAAAGCACAAGTAACTCCCAAACAAGAGGAAATTGTTGAAGAGGTTCAAGAAGAGGTAAAAGAAATTCCAAAAGAAACGATACAAGAAGAGGTAATTACAAACGAAACTTCTGAAGACGTTCCAGTAGTTGAAAAACCAAAAGAGGAAAAAGAAGAAGTTAAAGAAACTCCAAAAGAAATAAAACCTAAAAAAAAGCCAAAGCCAAAACCTTCAAAAGAAACAACCGATGCTTTAAATAGTTTATTAAATGGAACATCTAAAGATGGTGCTACTAAAGGTGAAGGAGATGATATTGAATCTGGCGTAAAAGGAAATGAAAAAGGAGATCCGAATTCGAATAAATATTATGGTAATTCCGGTAGTGGATCAGGAGGTAATTATAATTTAGCGGGACGAAAAGCATTATCAAAACCAATCGAAAAACCAGATTGCCAAGAAGAAGGTACAGTGGTAGTTAGTATAGAGGTAGATCAAAACGGTAGGGTAATAAAAGCTATTCCAGGCGTAAAAGGATCTACTAATACTGCACCTTGTTTATTAAAGCCAGCTAAAGAGGCAGCTATGAGAACAAAGTGGAATGCAGATGGAAAAGCACCGTCGAAACAAAGAGGAACCATAATCTACAGGTTTTCTTTATCACAATAATAAGTACACTCTTAAAATAGTATATCTTTGCTAAAGATTATTTTGTAAAAGATACTTTATTCAAATAATAATTTAATGAAATTAGCTGTAATAGGTACGGGGTATGTTGGATTGGTGTCAGGTACATGTTTTTCAGAAATGGGAAACAAAGTAACCTGTGTTGATATTGATCAAGAGAAAATAAATAAACTTCATAAAGGAATTATTCCTATTTACGAACCAGGTTTAGAAAAGATGGTTCTTAAAAATGTAGAAAACAAAAATTTGTTTTTTACAACCAATTTAGAAGAAGCGATTATAGATGCTGAGATTGTTTTCATAGCGGTAGGAACACCGATGGGGGAAGATGGTTCTGCGGATTTACAATATGTTTTATCGGTAGCCAAAGAAATTGGAAAGAAGATGAAACATAAGTTGGTAATAGTAGATAAATCAACTGTGCCAGTTGGAACAGCTGATAAAGTTAAAGAAGCAATTCAAAAAGAATTAGATCAGAGAGGAGAAAGAATTGAGTTTAATGTGGTGTCAAATCCAGAATTTTTAAAAGAAGGAGATGCCATTAATGATTTTATGAAACCAGATAGAGTAGTAATCGGAGCTGATTCAGAATATGCTTTTGAAAAAATGCGACAGTTATACACTCCTTTTACCATGTCGCATGATCGATTTATAGCAATGGATATTCGTTCTGCAGAAATGACAAAATATGCTGCAAACGCAATGTTGGCAACAAAGATTTCATTTATGAATGAAATGTCAAATATTTGTGAGAGAGTTGGAGCTGATATTAATAATGTTCGTATAGGAATAGGTTCAGATTCAAGAATAGGATATAGTTTTATTTACCCAGGAGCGGGTTATGGAGGTTCTTGTTTTCCAAAAGATGTAAAAGCGTTGAAAAAGATAGCTGAAGAAAATGGTTATGATGCTCAATTAATAAAGTCAGTTGAAGATGTAAATAATCGTCAAAAGTATGTGGTTGCTGAAAAAATAGTAAAAAGATTTGGCGAAGACTTAAGTGGGAAGGTTTTTGGTTTATGGGGGTTGGCTTTTAAACCAGGAACTGATGATATGAGAGAAGCTCCAGCAATTTATGTGATAAAAGAATTGGTGAAGAGAGGAGCAAAAGTAAACGCTTATGATCCGAAAGCTATGGAAGAAGCTGAACATTTTTATTTAAAAGATGTTGAGGGAGTATCATATGTAAAATCTAAATATGATGTTTTAGAAGATGCTGAAGCTTTAATTTTACTAACAGAATGGAAAGAATTTAGATCTCCTGATTTTGATGAAATATCACAAAGATTAAAGCAATCTGTTATTTTTGATGGAAGAAATCAATACAATATATTTAATTTAGAAGATAAAGGATTTGAATATTATCAAATAGGGAAAAACTAATGAAGGTATTTGTAACAGGAATAGCTGGATTTATAGGTTTTCATTTAACTAAAAACTTGTTAAGTGAAGGTCATGAAGTTGTTGGTATCGATAATATTAATGATTATTATGATGTAAATCTTAAGTTTGCTCGTTTAAAGGAACTTGGAATAAATAGAGAAGAAGCGGAAGTTTTTTATAAAGAGAGTAAAAGTTCATCTTTTAATGCGTTGAAGTTTGTAAGATTAAATTTAGAGGATAAAGAAGAATTGTTTTCGTTATTTAAGAATGAGAGTTTTGATGTCGTATGTAATTTAGCTGCGCAAGCGGGAGTACGTTATAGTATTGAAAACCCTAATGTATATATTCAAAGTAATATTGTTGGTTATTTAAATATTTTAGAAGCTTGTAGAAATTTTTCTATAAAGCATTTAGTATATGCAAGTAGTTCTAGTGTATATGGTGCAAACACAAAAATTCCTTTTGAAGAAAGTGATAGGGTAGATACTCCAGTGAGTTTATACGCGGCAACAAAGAAAAGTAATGAATTAATGGCGCATACTTATAGCCATTTGTATAAAATTCCAACTACAGGATTGCGTTTTTTTACAGTTTATGGACCTTGGGGAAGACCAGATATGTCTCCAATATTATTTGCCGATGCAATTTCTAATAATCGTTCTATTAAAGTTTTCAATAACGGAAATATGGAGCGTGATTTTACTTTTATTAATGATATTGTTGAAGGAGTAAAAAGAGTTATTGAAAAGCCTGTTGAAAATAGAGAGTTATATAAAATTTATAATATAGGAAACAACGATTCTATTAAACTAATGGATTTTATTAATGAGATAGAAACTTCTTTGGGTAAAAAAGCAACTAAAGAAATGATGCCAATGCAAATGGGGGATGTAAAAAGAACATGGGCGAGTACTGTCGAGTTGAAAAAAGATTATAATTATAAGCCATCTGTGAAAATAAAAGAAGGTGTGCAGAAGTTTGTTGAGTGGTATCAAAATTTTTATAAATAGTTTGATGACTTACCAAGAAACTTTAGATTGGATGTTTGCTCAATTACCAATGTATCAACGTCAAGGCAAAACAGCTTTCAAAAAAGACTTAACCAATATTATTGCTTTAAGTAATGAATTAGGTAATCCGGAAAAAAAGTTTAAAACAATTCATGTAGGTGGAACCAATGGAAAAGGATCAACAAGTCATATGATTGCTTCTATTTTACAAGAAGCAGGTTATAAAGTAGGGTTGTATACTTCTCCACATTTGAAGAATTTCACGGAAAGAATTCGTATTAATGGAGAAGAAATTCCAAGAGAAAATGTAGTTGAGTTTATTACAAGGAATAAAGCTTTTTTAAAGAGTCAAGGTTTGTCGTTTTTCGAGATGACCGTAGGAATGGCATTTGACTATTTTGCAAAAGAGCAAGTAGATATAGCAATAATTGAGGTTGGTTTAGGAGGTCGATTAGATTCAACAAATATTATAACTCCAGAGGTGTCTGTAATCACGAACATTGGTTTAGATCACACACAATTTTTAGGAGAAACTCTATCTGAAATAGCTTATGAGAAAGCAGGAATCATTAAAAAGAATATTCCAGTAGTTGTAGGAGAGCGTCAAAAAGAAATAGAAAACGTTTTTACTGATAAAACAGAAGAATGTAGATCAAATCTGCTCTTCGCTACAGATTCTATAGAAGAGTACAAAACAGATTTGTTGGGTGATTACCAATCAAAAAATGTAAAAACAGCAGTAGAAACTGTTAAGCAACTTAAAGGATTTGATATTTCAGAAGAAAATATTAAAAACGGATTATTAAATGTTGTTAAAAACACAAATTTAAAAGGGCGTTGGCAAGTTCTACAAGAAAATCCAAAAGTTATTTGTGATACGGCGCATAATAAAGAAGGATTGACTTATACATTAAATCAATTAAAGAAAGAAAAAAAAGAGGAACTTCATATTGTTTTAGGAGTTGTTGCCGACAAGAATTTAGAAGAAATATTACCTATGTTTCCTAAAAAAGCAACTTATTATTTTTGTAAACCAAATATTCCTCGCGGTCTATCTGAAAATATTTTAAAAGAAAAAGCAAGTGTATTTGGAGTAAAGGGAGAGTCTTTTGATTCTGTAAATCAAGCTTTTGATGAAGCGAAAATAAAAGCAAATAGTAACGATGTAATTTATATTGGAGGAAGTACCTTTGTTGTAGCGGAAATTTTATAAAAAAATATTGGTGTTTCACAAAACAATGTTATATTTGCATCCGCAATTGAGGGCAATTAGCTCAGTTGGTTCAGAGCACCTCGTTTACACCGAGGGGGTCGGGGGTTCGAATCCCTCATTGCCCACATAAATTCCAATCCGAAGAGGAATTAAAATAAAAATCGGGGCGATTAGCTCAGTTGGTTCAGAGCACCTCGTTTACACCGAGGGGGTCGGGGGTTCGAATCCCTCATCGCCCACCAGATTCCAATCCGAATAGGAATTAAAATAAAATCGGGCAATTAGCTCAGTTGGTTCAGAGCACCTCGTTTACACCGAGGGGGTCGGGGGTTCGAATCCCTCATTGCCCACTGAAAGTCTCATCATTATTTGATGAGACTTTTTTGTTTTCTAATAATTTGTTAATACAATTTTTGTAATTTCGTAAGCTGTTTAATAAGTAAAAATGAATACACCAAAAATTGCAATTATAGGGTTGGGTTATGTTGGTTTGCCTTTGGCAAGATTATTAGCTACAAAATATACTGTAGTTGGTTTTGATATAAAGTCTCAACGAGTACAAGAGTTAAAATCGGGTGTAGATGTTACATTAGAGGTTGATAATAATTTATTACAATCTGTTTTAGTAAATGAGATTTCTGATAGAAAAGGATTATTTATTACTTCTGATAAAAAAGATATAAAAGAATGTAATTACTATATCGTTACAGTTCCTACTTCAGTAGATAAGAATAATCAACCAGTATTACTACCTTTATTGAGTGCTAGTAAAACAATAGGAGGTGTTTTAAAGAAAGATGATATTGTTATATATGAATCTACAGTATACCCAGGTGCTACAGAAGAAGATTGTGTTCCTGTTTTAGAAAAGGAGTCAAATTTAAAATTAAATAAAGATTTTTATGTAGGGTATTCACCTGAAAGAATAAGTCCTGGAGATAAAGTTCGTACTGTTGAAAATATTTTAAAAGTAACTTCAGGTTCAACTGCTGAGATAGCAAAAAAAGTAGACGATCTATATGGTTCGGTAATTAAAGCAGGAACGCATATGGCTTCCTCAATTAAAGTTGCTGAAGCTTCTAAAATTATTGAAAACTGTCAAAGAGATATAAATATTGCATTTGTTAATGAATTGGCAAAGATTTTTAATTTGATGGATATTAATACTAGCGAAGTTTTAAAAGCGGCATCTACTAAATGGAATTTTTTGCCATTTAAACCAGGTTTGGTTGGAGGGCATTGTATAGGGGTTGACCCCTTTTATTTGGCGCAGAAAGCGCAGCAATACGGATATTATCCTGAGATAATTTTATCAGGAAGAAGGTTAAATGATAGTATGGGGAGCCATGTTGGATCAGAGGTTGTTAAGCTAATGATTGCTGAAGATGTTAAGGTAAAGAATTCTAATATTTTAATTTTAGGAATTACATTTAAAGAGAATTGTCCTGATGTAAGAAATACAAAAGTAATTGACGTGTACCATTCTTTAAAAAGTTACGGAGTAGAGATTGATGTATATGATCCATGGGCTAAGAAGGAGGAGGTTCAGTTAGATTATGATTTAAAATTGATTGAGAATCCATATAAGCAAAAGTACGATGCTATTGTTCTAGCGGTTTCACACGATGAATTTAAGAATTTAGACTTGATGAAAATAAAGAAGGATAATGGAGTGGTATATGATGTTAAGAATTTCCTTCCTCAAGAATTAATAGATAAAACATTATAATGAAAAATTTTGCTCTAATAGGTGCTGCGGGGTATATAGCTCCACGTCATTTAAAAGCTATAAAGGATACAAATAACAAGCTAATAGCGGCGCTTGATAAGTTTGATAGTGTTGGAGTTATGGATTCATATTTTCCGAATGCAGATTTTTTTGTTGAGTTTGAGCGTTTTGACCGTCATATTGAAAAAATTAAGCGTCAACAAAATATACAATTAGACTATGTAAGTATTTGTACACCAAATTATTTACACGATTCACATATTCGTATGGCTTTAAGAAGAGGTGCAGATGCTATTTGTGAAAAGCCTTTAGTGCTAAATCCATGGAACGTAGATGCATTACAAGCAATAGAAAAAGAATCAGGAAATAAGATAAATACGATCCTTCAATTAAGATTGCATCCGAGTATTGTGGCTTTAAAAAATAAAGTTGATTCGGAAAATAAAAAAGAGAAGTATGATATTGATTTAACTTATATTACATCTAGAGGAAACTGGTACGATGTTTCTTGGAAAGGTGATGAAAGTAAATCAGGTGGAATAGCAACAAATATTGGTGTTCATTTTTATGATATGTTATCTTGGGTTTTTGGAGGGGTGCAAGAGAGTATAGTGCATCTTAGAGAAAAGAATAAAGCATCAGGGTATTTGGAGTTTGAAAATGCTAGGGTAAGGTGGTATCTTTCTATTGACGAAAATTCACTTCCAAAGGAAGTGAAAGAAAAAGATCAAAGAACCTATCGTTCTATAACTGTTGATGGAGAAGAGATTGAATTTAGCGGAGGGTTTACCGAATTGCATACAGAAAGTTATAAAGAGATTTTAAAAGGTAATGGATTTGGGCTTTTAGATGCTAAATCATCAATAGAAATTGTGCATGATATTAGGAATATCGAATTAGTGAATTCAGGAGAAAAACACTTCCTATTGTAAAAGAATAGGTATATTTGCAAATTAAAAAGGAAAAATGAAAATAGGAATTACTTTTAGTGCCTTCGATTTACTTCATGCAGGGCATATTAAGATGCTGGAAGATGCAAAGGAGAAATATAATCATTTATTTATGGTTTACAAACAGGCTTAACATTGGGGTAGCCAGAGAAATGGATTAAAAAATAAAGCTTGACGAAAGAAATTGATGTGTGATGAAAAAAGAATATAGCACTAAAAATAGGTAGATAGATGAAAATATATCCATTAAAATTTACTCCTATTTTAAAACAAAAAATTTGGGGAGGAATATCTTTAATTAATAACCTTAATAAAACTTCAGATTTTGAAAAAAATATTGGTGAAAGTTGGGAGTTGTCAGGTGTGAAAGGAAATGAATCAGTTGTAAGTAACGGTCTTTATAAAGGAATTTCAATTGTTGATTTATTGGTTAGGTTTAAAGGGGATTTAGTGGGTGATAGAGTTTACAAAGATTTTGGTGATAAATTTCCTTTGTTATTCAAGTTTATTGATGCGGCAGATGACTTATCTTTGCAGTTGCATCCTAATGATTTACTAGCTAAGAAAAGACATGGTTCATTGGGGAAAACAGAGATGTGGTATGTTTTAGATGCTAAAGATGGATCGAAAATATATGCTGGGTTTAACAAAGAATTAAATATAGAAACATATTTTGATTTTTTTACTAAAGGGAAAATTTTAGATACAATTCATATAGACGAAGTTAAAAAAAATGATGCTTTTTTTATTGATGTAGGTACAATTCATGCTATTGGTAAAGGGATTTTGATTGCTGAAATTCAACAAACTTCAGATATTACTTATAGAGTTTATGATTGGGATAGAGTAGATAATAATGGGAAGGAAAGAGAATTGCATACTAATTTAGCTATTGATGCTTTAGATTTTTCTAAAAAAGGGTCATGTAGGTTAAATTATACCAATAAAGTAAATTGTACAAATACAGTATTCAGTTGTAATTATTTCACTACTAATAAATTGAATATTGATAAGGAGTTGAAAAGAGAATTGAAAAAAATAGATTCTTTTGTTGTTTATATGTGTGTTGAAGGTAGAGGAGAGATTGAAGTTGAAGGTTATGTAGAAGATTTTAAAAAAGGAGAAACAATTTTAATTCCAGCATGTGCCAGTAAAGTATTAATTAAAACGAATAAAAACTTTCAATTGCTAGAAGTATATATATAATGACACAGAAAGTTGTAAATGTAATTTTAAGTGGTGGTTCTGGCACAAGATTATGGCCTCTGTCTAGAGAAAGTAAGCCAAAACAGTTCTTGCCAATGTTTGATAAATTATCGCTTTTTCAGCATACCATAATGAGAAATAAAAAGATAGCTTCTGATTTTTTATTAGTAACTAATTCATCTCAAATTAATTATGCTGAGGAGCAAATTCAAAAAATGAATATTAAATTTATTAATAGAATTATTGAGCCAGTAGGCCGAAATACTGCTCCTGCTATAGCTCTAGCAGCTCTTAGTTTGAATGATGATGATATAATGATAATTACACCTTCAGACCATATGATAGGAGATTTAGATTTATATAAAGAATCGATTGAAAGAGCAATTGAATTAGCAAACAAGGACTTCTTAGTTACATTTGGAATAAAGCCAAGAACTCCCAATACAGGCTTCGGCTACATAGCACATGATAAAGAAAAGGTATTAAGTTTTAGAGAAAAACCAGATATAAATACAGCAATCTCTTTCTTGAAGAAAGGGAATTTTAGCTGGAATAGTGGAATGTTTTGTTTTAAAGCTTCTACTTTTCTGGAAGAATTGTACAAGTATAATAAAAACATGTATTTAGCTTGTAAAAATGCATATAATTCTATTAATAATGAAGAAGAAATTGATAGAGATTTGATGTTAAAAATACCATCAGATAGCATTGATTACACAATACTAGAAAAAAGTGATAAAATAAAAATTATTTCCTCTAATTTTTATTGGACTGATTTAGGTACTTTTGATGCTATCGTTGATTATTTTGAGGAAGGAAATGCGGTAGATGATTTAAAGAAAATCAATGTAAATAGTTTTGGTTTTGTGTCTAGGAAAGAAGTGTACACAAATGTAGAAGGGATAATAGTTATTGATACAGAAGACGGTTTGGTTGTTTTAGAAAGGAATAAAACAAATGATATAAAAAAGATATATAATATTGCTATATCTAGTAATGCTCTATTGAAATAGTGAAAAATAGTTTGAAATGATTATGAATAGTAATTGTAAAAAAAGAAACCTTATTATTTTTGGAACAAGACCAGAAGCTATTAAAATGGCTCCTTTAGTGAAAGAGTTTCAGGAAAATAATGATTTTTTTGAAACAAAAGTTTGCATCACTGCTCAACATAGAGAAATGTTAGATCAGGTTTTAGAATTCTTTGAAATTAATCCTGATTACGATATGAATTTAATGAAGCCAAATCAGAATTTATATACCCTAACAGCTGATATAATTTCAGGGTTAAAACCTGTTTTAGAGGACTTTAAGCCAGATTTTGTTTATGTTCATGGCGATACAACTACAACTATGGCCTCTAGTATTGCTTCTTTTTATTCTGGAGCAAAAGTTTGTCACGTTGAGGCTGGTTTAAGAACTTTCAATAAAAGATCACCTTTCCCTGAGGAAGTAAATAGAAGTGTAGCAGGTAGTATATGTGATTATCATTTCTCACCAACAACTACTTCAAAAAGTAATTTATTAAGAGAAAATATCTCTGAAGAATCAATACTAGTTACTGGTAATACAGTTATTGATGCGTTACACTTTAGTTCCGAAAAAGTTACTTCAGAAAATTATTCTGATGAAGAGGTTACAATGCTTAAAAATATTGTCGAGACTTCTAAAAAACTGGTTTTAGTTACTGGCCATAGAAGAGAGAATCATGGACAAGGATTTATAAATATTTGTTCAGCTCTTAAAGAATTAGCCAATACAAACGAAGATATTCAAATTATATATCCTGTACATTTAAATCCAAATGTTCAGAAGCCTGTTTATGAATTATTAAATGGAATAGATAATGTGAAACTTATATCTCCGTTATCATATCCAGCATTTGTTTGGTTAATGAATCAATCGTATTTAATTATTACTGATAGTGGTGGAGTTCAAGAAGAAGCACCTAGTTTAGGGAAGCCAGTATTAGTAATGAGAGATACTACGGAAAGACCTGAGGCTGTTGATGCAGGAACAGTACTATTAGTAGGAACAGATAAAAATAAAATCGTAAAAGAAGCTCAAAAATTGTTGAACGATGATAATGCTTACTTATCAATGAGTAAACTTCATAATCCTTATGGTGATGGAAAAGCATGTGTGCAGATTGTTAACTTTATAAAAGAAATATAAGAAATGAATAAACCAGAAGTTGTAATGATAGGTCTTGGTTATATCGGTTTACCTACAGCTGCTTTAATAGCTCAAAACGAAGTTAATGTCCACGGAGTTGATATTAACACTAATGTTGTTGAAACTATTAATAGAGGTGAAATTCATATTGTTGAGCCAGAATTAGATCAGGCTGTTGATAGTACAGTAAAAAAGGGTTATTTGAAAGCGTCTACTTCAGCTGTAGAGGCAAACAATTATTTAATTGTTGTACCTACTCCATTTAAGGGAAAAAACGAGCCAGATATTTCTTTTGTTAAAGCAGCAACATATAGTATAATTCCATTATTAAAAGAAGGTGATTTATATATTATAGAGTCAACTTCGCCAGTCGGAACTACCGAGAAAATGAGAGATTTAATATACCAAGAAAGACCAGAGTTAAAAGGTAAATTATATATGGCGTATTGTCCAGAAAGAGTTCTTCCAGGGAATGTAATGTATGAGTTAGTACATAATGATAGGGTTATAGGAGGAATCGATGATGTATCTACACAAAAAGCTTTAGAATTTTATGGAAAGTATGTAAAAGGAGAATTGCATAAAACAAATGCACGTACGGCAGAGATGTGTAAATTAGTTGAAAATTCATCAAGAGATGTTCAGATAGCATTTGCTAATGAGCTATCGTTAATATGTGACAAAGCAGATATTAATGTTTGGGAGTTAATTAACTTAGCAAATAAACATCCAAGAGTTAATATTTTACAACCAGGATGTGGTGTTGGAGGACATTGTATTGCTGTTGATCCTTATTTCATTGTTTCCGAATATCCAATGGAATCTAAAATTATTGGTACTGCAAGAGAGGTAAATAACTATAAATCTTTTTGGTGTGCAGAAAAAATTCAAACAGCAAAATTACAGTTTGAATTAGAGTATGGTAGAAAACCTAAAGTAGCTTTAATGGGATTAGCTTTTAAACCTAATATTGATGATTTAAGAGAATCTCCAGCTAAGTATATAGTAAATAAAGTTTTGCAAAATGATAGTAATGGTGAATACTTTATTGTAGAGCCTAATATTAAAGAGCATAAAGTGTTTAAGCTAACAGATTATAAAGAAGCAATATATAAAGCGGATATTGTTGCATTCTTAGTAGCTCATAAAGAGTTTGCAAATTTAACTTTTAAAGAAAGTCAGGAAGTATTAGATTTCTGTGGTGTTTCCAAAAAATAATATTAGAATTAAAATGAAGAAAAAAGTAGCGTTAATTACGGGAGTTACAGGACAAGATGGAGCTTATTTGAGTGAGTTTTTGTTAAAAAAAGGATATGAGGTTCATGGAATGAAAAGAAGGTCTTCCCTTTTTAATACAGATAGAATAGATCATTTATATCAAGATCCACATATAGAAAACCGTAATTTCTTTTTGCATTATGGTGATATGACTGATAGTACTAATATTACACGTCTTATCAAAGAGATCCTACCAGATGAAATTTATAACTTAGCAGCAATGAGTCATGTGCATGTTTCCTTTGAAACACCTGAGTATACTGGTAATGCAGATGGGTTAGGTACGCTTCGTATATTAGATGCTGTACGTTTATTAGGGTTAGAGAAAACAACCAGAATTTATCAGGCGTCCACTTCTGAACTATATGGAAGGGTTCAAGAAGTGCCTCAATCAGAAACCACACCTTTTTATCCAAGATCACCTTATGCAGTTGCGAAAATGTATGCATTTTGGATTACAGTAAATTATAGAGAAGCTTATGATATGTATACTTGTAATGGAATTTTATTTAATCATGAATCACCACTAAGAGGCGAAACGTTTGTGACTCGTAAAATTACAAGAGCAGTATCAAGGATTGCTTTGGGACTTCAAGATAAGTTCTATCTAGGGAATTTAAATGCAAAAAGAGATTGGGGGCATGCAAAAGATTATGTTCGTATGATGTGGATGATTTTACAAGCTGATAAAGCTGAGGATTGGGTGATTGCGACAGGAAAGACTACTACTGTTAGAGACTTTGTAAGAATGAGTTTTGGTGAAGTAGGAATAGAGTTAGAGTTTAAAGGTGAAGGAGTGAATGAAGTTGCTTATGTGAAAACATGTAGTGATCCAAAATATCAGTTAGAAATAGGAAAAGAAATACTATCAGTTGATCCAATATATTTCAGACCAACGGAAGTAGACTTGTTAGTAGGCGACCCATCTAAAGCAAATAATAAATTAGGTTGGAAACCAAAATACGATTTACCTGCTTTAGTAAAAGATATGATGAAAAGTGATTTAAAATTAATGAGTAAAGACCAATATCTAAAAGAAGGTGGTTATGTTACTTTAAATTATTTTGAATAATTATGAATAAAGGTTCGAAAATATATATAGCTGGTCATAAAGGGTTAGTTGGTAGTGCGATACTTCAAAATTTAATATCTAAAGGATATACAAATTTAATAACAAGATCACATAATGAACTAGACCTTATAGATACAAAATCTGTAGCTAAGTTCTTTAAAGAAGAAAAACCAGAATATGTGTTTTTAGCAGCAGCAAGAGTAGGAGGCATTATTGCTAACAACACTTATAGAGCAGATTTTATTTATGAAAATATGATGATTCAAAACAATGTTATTCATCAAAGCTATTTAAATAAAGTTAAAAAGTTATTGTTTTTAGGAAGTACTTGTATTTACCCAAAGAATTGTCTTCAACCAATGAAGGAAGACTATCTTTTAACTGGAGAGTTGGAATATACTAACGAACCTTATGCCATAGCAAAAATAGCAGGGATAAAAATGTGTGAAAGTTATAATTTACAATATAAGACAAATTTTATTTCTGTAATGCCAACAAATTTATATGGTCCTAATGATAATTTTGATTTAGAAAAATCACATGTATTACCGGCTCTAATAAGAAAAATGCACTTGGCTAAATTATTAGAAGAGAAAAAGACCGAAAATGTTTTAGAGGACTTAGAAATAGAAAACTTGAAAGATGCAATGAGTTATTTGCAATCTTTTGGAGTTTCTTCGGAGTCTGTTGAAATTTGGGGAAGTGGAAAGCCTATGCGAGAATTTTTGTGGAGTGAAGATATGGCTGATGCATGTGTTTTTATAGTAGAAAAAAGAGACTTTAAAGATATTTATAAAGTTAAATCAGATGTTGATGAAGTTAAAAACACTCACCTAAATATAGGTACAGGAATTGATATCTCAATAAAAGACTTAGCGTTTCTGATTAAAAAAATTGTTGGATTTAAAGGAAAGTTAGTTTTTAATTCGAATAAACCTGATGGGACAATGAAAAAATTAACAGATGTATCTAAATTGAATAGTTTAGGGTGGAAGCATCAAATAGATCTAGAGTTAGGAGTAGAGAAAATGTATAAATGGTATCTCTCCAATAAAGAGTTAAATAAAATCTAATAATTGGCTTTTAGGTGAGAATTAAAGATAAAATAAGATCTTTTTTTAAAGGGCATGAGAGAACAGTTAAAGCAAAGAAAAATATAATTATTACATCTTTTTGTAATGCAATTTCTGTATTAGTTAGCTTTCTGTTTGTCCCTTTAATGTTAAATGTGTTAAGTGATGTAGAGTACGGTGCTTGGTTAACTTTAACTTCAGTTGTTTCTTGGTTTACTTTTTTTGATCTAGGATTAGGTAATGGGTTGAGAAATAGATTGACAAAATCTATTGCTAATAAACAATATAAAAGAGCTAAAATGTATGTAAGTACTGCTTATGGAGGTATCTCTATAGTTGTATTGCTTTTAGTAATATTATTTTCGTTCATATATAATATACTCAATTGGAATTCAGTTTTTAATATACCTGAATCAGTAGCAGATTTTAGTAAAATAATAGCTATTACAGTATATTTTTTTTTAGGGAAATTTATATTCCAACTTATAAATTCTATTTTATTAGCTAATCTAAATTCAGGAATAACAAGTGTAATAATATCATTAACGAATGTTGTTAATTTTTTAGGAGTTTATCTTCTGGATATTTTTTCGGAAGCCACATTTTTAAATGTAACAATTGTTATGAGTATTATTCCTGTATTTATATTGTTATTATTTACAATTTTCTATTTCAATACTACATTTAAAAAGATTAAACCTTCTATTCATTTTGTTAATTTTAGATTAAGTAAAGATCTATTTAATTTAGGCTTTAAATTTTTTTACATTCAGATAGCTGTTATTGTTTTATTTTCTACAGATAATTTTATTATTTCTAAAGTTTTGGGTCCTGAAGAGGTTGTTCCATATAATATATCACATAAATATTTCGCTGTAATACTTATGTTTTTTTCTATAATAACTGGTCCTTTATGGAGTTCTGTAACAGAGGCTTATGAGAAATCTGATTTTATTTGGATAAAAAAATCAATAAGAATAATGCTTAGATTTTGGTTTTTATCAGTTTTTTTAGTTTTGCTAATGATGATTTTTTCGAATAAGTTTTATAAAATTTGGGTTGGTGATGAGGTTGTAGTTCCTGTAAGTCTGTCTATTTTAATGGGGGTATACATAATAATGTCTACTTTTAGTTTAATATTTACCAATTTTATAAATGGTGTTGGTGCAGTAAAACTACAATTATACACAGCTACTATTTCAATGATTATTAATATACCATTATCCATTTATTTCGCTAAATATTTGGAAATGGGATCTAAAGGGGTTATACTGGCGACATGTGTATCTTTATCTTACTCAATGATATTGAAACCGGTACAGTATTATAAAATAATAAATAAAACCGGTACAGGAATTTGGATAAAATAAAATTATGGGAGAAATAATAAAAAAATTTGGAGCTATTACTATAGCTGAAAGTGATATAGATTTTGAACTTAATAAACCTCATGCGAAGGGAGGACTTAATTCGGTGCATATTCAATCTAATAAAATGAGAATAGAAATGGATGAGAAAGAGTTCTTGAAGTTATCTTTAACTATACTTGAAGCGGAAAAGAAATTAAAAAGATTGAAAGGGCTGTAAATATGGAGAGTTTTGTAGATAAAAAAGATATTCATGAATTATTTAAAACTTTAGAAGAAGGTAAAATAGAATATGCTTTATTGAGAAATATAGGGGGTGAGCTTCCTAAGAAATTAAGTATTAAGAAGGATATTGATATAATTGTACATCCTAAAGATATTAAACAGCTAATTTCTATTCTTAAGAAGAAACAGTGGAGTTTAGTTAAACACCCATGGGATTTTGGGAATAATTTTATTTTTCTTTATTCTATGGATCCTTTTCTATTCTTTAAGAAGAATCAATTACATTTAGATGTGTGCTTTCAATTGTCTTGTAGAAGTCTTAATAATGGAGAATGGTTTCCTTTAGATGAGTTTATTCAAGAGTCTATATGGATTAATAGAGTTAAGGTTGATAGCCCTTGGAAGTATATATTAAATAATGAGGACTATTTTATACATTTAGTTACAAGATCCATTTTTGATAAAAAGAAATTTGTACAAGGGTATGTTGATGAGATAGAAAGAATCTTGCCTGAAATAAGTGAAGAAAGATTAATAAAAAAACTAGAACTAGTCTTTTTTAAATACACAAGTAGCTTGATGAAATTGATAAAAGAGAAAGAGTATAAAAAAATAAGAACAAATTATATTAAATATTCAAATTATTAATAGTGAGTAATCCAGCAGTAATAATTCTCTCAGAATGTAGAACGAAGAGAAATGAAAGTTTTAGAGTAGAAGATAATATTGGAGAATCAATTCATATTCATTATGAAAATTTACGATTTGATTTAACCATTAATGATTTATTAAAACTCGCAGATTTTCTACGTCAAGTAATAAACGGTATAGTAGATAACGAAAATTTTCAAGTAGAGTGTTTTGATCCAGTTTTTTTAAAACATGTAGGAGAATATCTAAATGATATTAAAAAAATAGAGATTGTTAACGTTGATTTACATCAATTAGAGGTAAATGTTAAAAATTTTATAGGATTACCCATCGTAAGTAAGTTAAAAAAATCTATAGTTTATAAAGCTATTAAAGGAGATGATAAAGCATATATAAATTATTCTCAGGAAAATGACATCTTTATGACAAATGAAGAGAGGTTATTAGGAGTTAAAAATTATTTAAATACTCATGAGTACCCATATAATAATGAGTATATCGTTTTATTTAATAATCAAAATATCATTAGAGATGGTCAACATAGGGCTTCTATTTTACTTAGTAAAAAAAATAAATATGCAGAAGTTGTTCGAATTCATTTCAAGAACGATAAAGCAAATCTATCAAAGCATCCTTATTTGAAATATATATTCCATTGGAATACTACAAGAGTCAAAAATGTACTTAGGTTCTTTTGGAGGCATTATAAAAATTTAAAATATAGGCTAGAAGCAAAAATTAAGAGATCTTTTTAATGCATATATTAGGGTACTTACGGAAATTTAATTTTGAGATAAAATTATACCTCTTTTTATTACTCCTTACACTTTTGAATAAAGGATTTGATTTGGAGATTAAGGGTGTGGTATATGGTGTTTTAGGGGGGGTGTATTTGTTGTTGTTTTTTAGAAATATTTTATATAAACAATTAAAATTAAATTTTTTTATTTTCTATTTTTTATTTCTTATTTATCTACTCTTTTTAGGTGTAATTAATGAAAACTTCTCGTCATATCTCTTTTTTGATTTATTAACATTTTCAAGTATAATATTTATTTTTTTAATAGGAAAAGAAGATAAACAGAGTTATTTTTATAAGACTCTGCCTAGGTTAGGGGTTTGGATAAATATTATTTCTTTATCATTAGCACTTTTATATGTATTGAATTATGGATTAACTACTTCCTCTATAAAAACAGGAAGAGGACTGAATGATCTAAAGGGATCTTTGTTTTCGCCTAAATACTTAATGTACGGATCATTTTTTATATATCCATTAGTAGTTTATGTAAAAAATAAAACAGATAAGTTAATTTATTTAATAGGGATGGTTTTTTTCATAGCTTTTAGTTTGTTTATGGGTTCAAGAGGAACAACAGTAATAGGAATTGTAGTGATGGGAATAACGTATTATGTTGAGTCTAAAATTGAAGGGAAAAAAATATTGAAATTAGGGAGATTAGTTTTGATTTTTTTTGGGTTAATTTTATTTGCCGTTTTTTCAGAGTCAAACAAAATCTTTAGTTCTATTGAATATTTATTGTTACGTTTTGAATCTGGTAAAGTAGGAGTGCATAGAAATGAGGAAGCATTTTCTGTTATAAATAGTTTGACAACTTCAGAATTGTTTACGGGTAGAGGGTTAGGCGCATCAAATAAATACTGGATTTTTTCAGACTTGATTAATGGTGTTAATAATGTTCATTATGGTAGTGTGTTTTTGTTGTTAAAGGGAGGTTTTTTCTTTTTATTTATGATTTATATTAAAATTATTTCTAGTTTAATTAAGTTGTGGAAGCATGACGTATTGAAGCCATACTCTATAATTTTGATTACTTTTATTATAACTGATTTTTCACACAATAACTTTAATAATTTTGCGAATTTGATTTTTATGTTCGTGGCTTTAACAGCAACAAATTTAATTAAATATGAGAGTACTTCACGTTAGTGTATCAGATGGGTTAGGAGGAGCAGCAATAGCAGCTAAAAGGTTAAGTGAATTGATGAATAAATATGGAGGAGTGAATTCTAATATGCTAGTATTAATTAAAAACACTAACAGTGAAGAAGTAAAACCGGTTACTAAATTACAATTTACATGTGCAAGAGTAAATAATAAAATTAATAATACTTTAACCAAAAAAAAGAAATGTTATGGGCTTTTTAGTTTTGCTTATTTAGGTTTAGACTTAAGCAAACATGAACTAGTAAAAAAAGCAGACGTAATTTATATTCATTGGGTAAATAACGGAATGATGTCTTGGAAGGGTATTGAAAAGATTATTTTATTACAAAAGCCAGTTTTTTTATTTAACCATGATATGTGGTATTTTACTGGAGGATGCCATCAAAGTAATGGCTGTGAACAATTTAAATTTGGATGTCCATCGTGTGTGTTTTTTGAGACAATCCAGATGAAGAACATAGTGAGAGAAAGATTTTTAAAAAAGAAAAATACTTATGAAAATCACATTAATGTCCATCATATTTTTCCAAGTACTATATTTTATACTATGGGGTTAGAAAGTAATATACTTAATAAAAAAAATATTCACTATATCCCGAATATTTTAGATACAAGTAAATTTATTCCGATAAAGGAGGAGAATAAAAATAAAAAAATAAAAGTACTTTATGGAGCAATGGGGGGAAAAACTAATTTATACAAAGGATGGAGTCATTTTAGATATCTATTAAATACTATGGAACAAGAAGTACTTGAAAATGTTGAATTTTTATTATTTGGGTATGATTTTGATCAGGAAGAATTAAATGAGTTAAAAGTTAATGTAAAGAGTTATGGTATGGTTAACTCTGAAGAAAAAATGATAGAAGTTTATCAAAATGCAGATGTTTTTATATTCCCTTCATTACAAGAATCATTTGGACAAACTTTATTTGAAGCAATGTCTTGTGGGGTTATTCCTGTAGCTTATGATGTTGGAGCAGCTAGAGATTTAATAATTCATAAATTTAATGGGTATTTATTATCGGTTGGAGATAAAAAGGGGCTTGTTAAGAGTGTTTATGATTTAATAAAAAAGGACAATCTATCACAAATGAAAAAAAGAGTTAGGAGTCATATAGAGAAAAATTTTTTGTCAGAAAGTTTAGTTCAGAAACATGTACAATTATTAAAAATAAAATAAATTTTATGTTTAAAGGAGTTTTTATAGGTCAATTTATCCCTGAAAAAAAAGCCAATCAAGACGTAAGAATATCTCAAGCAGGTAATAATTATCAATTTAAGCTGATAAAGATGTTAAGTCCTCAAAAGGCCTTTTCCTTGGTACCAATTTTTTTTGATTCACCCATTAATATGGAAGAAGAGAGTATTTGCTATATCAGAAACTTACCTAAGAAAGTTAAGTTTCCCCCTTATAAAAAACTTTATAGGCTAATTAAAGACACATTTCATCTTAATCAACTAATAAAAAAAGAAGAAGTAGAAAATACTTTTTACTATAATATTGATAGACAAAATGTGTTTAGTATAATTATGACCAAATACATATTAAAAAAGAAAGTATATTTAATTTTAGCAGATAACCCTAATCATGAATTAAAAACATTTTCGGATAGATTTTTTTATTTTATAATGAAGAAAGTCAATGGAGCTTTAGTTCTAAATGCGAACGTATCTATTAATAAAAATCAACAATTACTCCAAGGTTTAGTTGAAGAAAATCAGTTACAATTAAAAAAAGGAAATTTAAAAAAGAATATTATTTTTTCAGGATCTTTAGGGAAAACAACTGGATTTGAAGTTGCTCTCGAAGCCATATCTAAAAGAAAAGATTGTACCCTGTATATTACAGGAAAACCTTATAAGTACTCAGATTATGAGTTTGAAAAAATTATACAATCGTATTCGAAATATAATAATATAAAGTATTTAGGACTTTTAGATTTTGATAAATATCAAGAGATCCTTGAGAGGTGTGATATAGCATTTAGTTTAAGAAATCCACTAGATGATGAGCATGAATATAATTTTCCTTCAAAAATATTAGAATATCTTTCTAAGTCCAAATTTGTTATTTCTACACTAGAGTATAAAGGGTTCGAGAATAGATATTTATTTAATTGTGAATTTAATTCAGAATCAGTTAATAAGATTTTAGACAATATTTATAGCTTAGAGACTGATGAAGTGGATAGGTTAAGAATCTTAATATATAATTATTTAAAGGATAATTTCACAAAAATAAGTTTGTTAAATAAAATAGAAAAGTTAATAAATTAGGTTTATGAATAGGGTTTTTAGATATGTTTTAGCTAAACTTCTTAGGTTGTTACCTTTAATTTCTTTTCCAAAGGTAAATGTTAGCATTTTTAGAAGTTTTGGGTATGATATTGATAAGAGTGCTAGAATTTATTCTTCTGTATCTATATTTGGAAACATAGGAGTAAAAATTGGAGCAAGAACTCATATAGGCAATGAAACTATAATAACAGGAGGAAACGCAAAAATTTTTATAGGAAAAGATTGCGATATATCAGATAGGGTTTCTATAGTTTGTGGAACTCATGAAATAGCATATTCAGGTAATAAAGCAGCAGGAAAAGGAATCGGTAAGGATATAGTTATAGGAAATGGGGTATGGATTGGATATGGAGCTTTAATTTTACCAGGAGTAAAAATAGGAGATAAGGCTATAGTTGGGGCAGGTTGCGTGGTGAGTAAAGATGTATTAGAAAGGCAAGTAGTTATAGGTAACCCGATGAGAGTAATTAAAAATATATGAAAAAAAAGAAAATCATTTTCCTTTATTCTGAAGTTGTAGGGTACTTGATACCAATTTTTAAATCTTTAGTAGAAGATTATGAATTTGAGGTCCACGTAGTTTTTTGGGATAAAAATAGAATGAAACCATATAAGCCAGTAGGCACTAAAGGAGTATTTTATTACCCTTCATCAAACTATAACAGAAAACAAATTTTAACATTTTGTAAACATATATCTCCAGATATTGTTTATGTTTCTGGATGGATGGATAAAAAATATTTGCATGCAACCAAATATTTAAAAAGAGAAGGAGTGCCGATTGTTACTGGGTTTGATGATCGTTGGGTTAATAGTTTTCGCCAAAAATTGGGAGCATTTCTGTTTCCCTTTTTATATAAAAAATATTTTTCACATGCTTGGGTAGCGGGTGTTGAACAATATGAGTTTGCTAGTAGATTAGGTTTTGTGAAAGAAAAAATTATATTTGATTTATTGTCAGCAAATACAGAAGTATTTGATAAAAATAAATATGAAGAAAAACACTTGAAAAAAAAAACATTTTTATACGTTGGTAACTTTAGAAAAGTAAAAGGGACTGATATTTTAATTGAAGCTTATAAAATATATAAAGAGAGGTTTAATGGAGATTGGAGTTTGGTGTGTGTTGGTAACGGTGAATTAGATAAAATACTGAAAAATGTTAAAGGTTTGAAATTATATCCTTATTCTAATGAGCAAGAATTAATTAATATTGCATTAAAGTCATCGGTGTTTATACTACCGAGTCGAAACGACCAATGGGGAGTCGTAGTTCATGAATTTGCTGGATTAGGACTCCCTTTATTATTGTCTGAAAATGTTGGTGCAAAATGCACTTTTTTTATAAATAAATTTAATGGTCTATTATTTGAAAATAACTCTCCAGAAGAGTTGGCTCAAAAAATGAAAGAATTTTCTCAAATGAATTATAAAGATTTAAAAGTGATGGGAGAAAATAGTTACCTTTTATCTAAAAGAATTTCACCCCAATTTTCTGTAGCAAATTTAATGTCAGTATTAAAATGATGAGTAATATACTAGTAAATTTTTCAAAAGCTAATGTGGGAGGAGGAAAAAGCATACTTATAAACTTTCTTGAGCATTCACATAAACTCAATGAACATAAATATTTTATTATTACTCCAGATTATAATAAATATAAAAGTTTTACTAAAAATAATATTTATATACTTGACATAAAAAAGATATATCTAAAGAATACATTCTTTATATTCTTTTATTGTTATTACATTCAAAAACTTATAAAAAGAAATGAGATAGATTTGATTTTTAATTTTGGAGATGTTATTATTCCTACAAAAAGGAAACAAGTTTATTATTTTGATTGGGCTTATGCGGTATATGGAGAAAATTATTTATGGGAAAGAATGTCTGTAAAAGATGTTTTATTAAGGAAAACTAAAATCTTTTTGATAGGTAGGTATATTAAAAAATTAAGTCTTGTTATAGTACAAAGTCAAAATATTAATGATAGGATAAGAAAAAAATATAATATAAATAAGTTAATTACAATGCCTACCCCTGTAAACTTTACAGGAAATAATGTTAAGTTTGCTGATAAAGAGAAATATAATGTTGATAAACTTAAAATATTTTATCCAGCATCTTTTTTTTCTCATAAGAATTTTGAGATAATAATTTCGTTAGCTAACGATATAAAGAGATTGAATAAAGGACATATAATTTACTTAACATTAAATAAAGAATCTTCTGAAGATTTTTTTTTAAAAATAAAAGAGTTAAAATTAAATAATCAAATAAAAAACTTGGGTAGGTTGAATCTTGAAGAAATTCAAAAAGTATATAGAGAAAGTGATATAGTGGTTATACCTTCATTACTAGAGTCTTTTGGTTTAACATATTACGAATCAATGTATTATAGGAAGCCTGTTGTAGCTTCTAATTTAGATTTTGCTAAAGTTGCATGTAAAAATGCGGCGCTTTATTTTGATCCATTTAACTCAATAGATATATTAGATAAAATAGAAGTTACATTTAAAGATGATATGTTAAATTTAAGATTAGATAGAGGAGAGGAAATTGTTAAAGAGTTACCAAAATGGGAAGAGACGATGATGCTTTTTGAAAAAGAAATAAATAGTGTTTTGAGATAAATGAAAAATATGAGAGAATACCAAATATGTTCAAACTGTGTTATGGACACTACAGATTCAAAAATAGTTTTTGATAAAAATGGAGTTTGTGACCACTGTAATACTTTTTACACTGATATTTTACCTAAATGGCACACAGATGAAAGAGGCCATAAGGAGCTGGAAGGGATTATATCAAAAATAAAGAAGGAAGGTAAAGGTAAAGATTTTGACTGTTTAATGGGAATGAGTGGCGGAATTGATAGTTCGTACTTATTATATGTAATGGTTAAAAAGTATGGCTTAAGACCTTTAGTATTTCACGTAGATGCAGGATGGAATTCTCAAATTGCTGTTAATAATATAGAAAGATTAGTCGATGGTTTAGGATTAGATTTATATACTGAAGTAATTAATTGGGAAGAAATTAAAGACTTACAGTTAGCTTTTTTTAAGTCTGGTGTACCCCATGTTGATGTGCCTCAAGATCATGCTTTTTTTGCAACGATGTATAAATTTGCTTCTAAGCATAAAATCAAATATATCTTAACTGGAGGTAACTATTCTACCGAATGTGTTAGAAATCCATTAGAATGGATGTATTATCAATCAGACTCTATACAGTTAAAGGATATTTATAAGAAATTCGGTACAGGTAAATTGAAAGATTATCCTGTTTCTAATATTTTATGGCATAAAATATATCTTCCATATGTTAGAGGAATTAAATTAATTAGACCATTAGATTTTGTTCCATACAATAAAGATGAAGCAATGCAGCTTTTAGTAGATGAATTTGGTTATCAAAAATATCCTCAAAAACATTTTGAGTCTAGATTTACCAGATTTTATGAGGCGTATTGGTTACCTGAAAAATTTGGATACGATACTAGAAAAGTACAATATTCAAGTTTAATATTAACCAACCAAATGACACGTGAAGAAGCTATAGAAGCTTTATCTAAACCAGGGTATGATCCAGAAACCATTGCACAAGATTTTGAATATATTGCAACAAAGTTAGGAATAACTGTAGAAGAATTGCAGTCATATATGGATGCTCCTAATAAAACGTACAAAGATTATAAGTCACAAGAAAACATATATAATATAGGAGCTAAAGTAATGAGAGCATTAGGACTAGAAAAAGGAGGTAAAAGATGATTGGTATTGTTGATTATGGATCTGGTAATATTTATGCGATTGCGACAATATTCAAAAATCTAAATATTCCGCATAAAATTATTAGTAAACCAGATGAATTAGAAGAGGCATCAAAGCTAATCTTACCAGGAGTAGGAGCATTTGATGAAACAATGCAGCAACTGATGAATTCAGGTCTTCAAGAAAAGCTTAATTATTTAGTTCTTGAGAAAAAAACCCCAGTATTTGGTATATGTGTTGGAATGCAAATACTCGGTAATGGAAGTGATGAAGGCGAGCTAAAAGGATTGGGATGGATTCCGGGTAATGTTAGAAAATTTGATGAAAAAACTATTCCAAATAAACCTCATTTGCCTCATATGGGATGGAATACTATAAAAAACAACAATAATCATCCAATATTTAATAACATAGATGAAGATTTTGGATTCTATTTTGTACATAGTTATTATTTCGAATGTGAGAATGAAGAACATGTATTATCAAAATGCAATTACGGAATAGAGTTTGCCTCTTCAATATATAGTAATCATATTTTTGGAATGCAATTTCACCCTGAAAAGAGTCATGGAAATGGAGTACAATTACTAAAAAATTTTGCTGAATTAGAGTATGCTTAGATCTAGGATAATACCATGTTTGTTAGTTCATAATAAAGGATTGGTGAAAACAGTAAATTTCAAAGACGCCAAATATGTTGGTGACCCCATTAATGCTGTAAAGATATTTAATGAAAAAGAGGTAGATGAATTAATGGTTCTTGATATTGATGCATCTAAAGAAAAAAAGGCTCCAAACTTCGAAATGATTAAAAATTTAGCAGTAGAATGCAGAATGCCTTTCTGTTATGGTGGCGGTGTAACAACTGTTGAACAGGCGAGAAAAATAATTAGCTTAGGAGCAGAAAAAGTTGCACTTTCTTCGGCAGCACTAAATAATCTTGATTTATGTGTTAAAATAGGAGAAGTAGTAGGAGCACAAAGTGTTGTAGTTGTAATAGATGTTAAAAAAAGAAAACTTTTTGGAGGATATGATATCTATACAATTAATGGAACTAAAAAGTCGAAATGGAAATTAAAGGACCTTATTAAAGAGTTAGATAATATAGGTGTTGGAGAAATTGTTATTAATTCTATTGATAATGATGGCGTGATGAAGGGGTATGATATGGATTTAGCAGAAACAATTCGCGATTTATGTAAAATGCCTCTTACTATTTTAGGTGGTGCTGGTAGTTTAGAAGATGTCAAAAAACTAATTTCAAAATTTAAAGTTATTGGCGCAGCAGCTGGGAGTCTTTTCGTATTTAAAGGGAAATACAGAGCTGTACTAATAAATTATCCAAACAGAGAAGAAAGAAAGCCTCTGTACTAATAATTCAAAAAATTGGATTAAGTAATAAAGAAATAATGAAACAAATTATACAAGACCTTAAAAAAGGTGATACAATATTAGAAGAAGTTCCTGTTCCATTGGTAAAAAAAGGTCATGTACTTATAAAGACTTCTAAATCATTAGTTTCTCTTGGAACTGAGAAAATGCTAGTAGAATTTGGTAAAGCGAATTTTATTCAAAAAGCAAAACAACAACCTGATAAGGTTAAGATGGTTTTAGATAAGGTTAAAACTGATGGGTTGAAACCAACAATAGATGCTGTTTTTAATAAATTAGGTCAACCCTTACCTCTTGGATATTGTAATGTAGGAGAAGTTGTAGCTGTAGGAAAAGGTGTTTCAGAATTTAAAATTGGAGATCGAGTTGCGTCTAATGGTAATCATGCAGAGTATGTATTAGTCCCTAAAAACCTAGTTGCAAAAATCCCAGATAACGTATCAGATGAAGAAGCAGCTTTTACGGTAATTGGTGCAATTGGTTTACAAGGTATTAGATTGCTTAACCCTACATTTGGAGAAACAATTGTAGTTGTAGGATTGGGTCTTATTGGTTTGGTAACAGCTGAGCTTCTAAAAGCCAATGGGTGTAATGTTATTGGGTTTGATTTTGATCCGGAAAAAATTAAAATTGCAAAATCTAAAGGTATTACAGCAATAAACCCATCTGAAGGTACAGATCAAGTGAAATTTGTTGAGACTTTTACAAATGGAGTAGGAGCAGATGGAGTTATTATTACAGCTTCAAGTAAGAGTAATGAAATTATCTCTCAATCAGCGCAAATGTGTCGAAAACTTGGTAGAATTGTTCTTGTAGGTGTAATAGGATTAGATATTAGTAGAGCAGATTTTTACAATAAGGAAATATCTTTTCAAGTTTCATGCTCTTACGGACCTGGAAGATATGATGAAGAATATGAACAGAAAGGTAACGATTACCCAATAGGTTATGTTCGATGGACAGAAAAAAGAAACTTTGAAGCTGTATTAAACGCTATTTCTGTTGGTTCGTTAGATGTTAATCCGCTAATAACAGAGAGAGTTCCTCTTAAGGAGTTTGAAACTATATATGGAGACATGTCTTCATCAAAATCAATTGCCTCAATTTTAGAATACAATTCAACAGAGGAACCAAAAAATACAGTTACATTAAACGAAAAGGAGTTTGGTGGAAATAAAGGAATTATTGGTATTGTTGGGGCTGGTAATTTTACAAGTGCAACTATTTTACCGAGTCTTAAAAAATTAAATGCAGATATAAAATACATCGCTAGTTCTGGAGGTTTGTCATCTACGACAATGGCAAAGCAGTACGGTATTACTAATTCAACAACAAATTATAAAGAAATACTTACCGATAATGAAGCAGATTTAGTTTTTATTACTACGAAACACAATATGCATGCATCGATGGTACTCGAAACATTGAGAGCAGATAAAAGTGTTTTCGTTGAAAAACCATTGGCTTTAAATAGAGATGAACTTAATGAAATTATAGAAGAATATAATTCTAGAAATGTTTCAATTTCTGTTGGATTCAATAGACGATTTGCTCCTTTGGCAAAGCAAATGAAGAAGGTTTTGGGTAAGGATAATACTCCTATGAATATTGTAGCAACAATGAATGCCGGGTTTATTCCTTCCGATGTTTGGGTTCATGATATGGAAATAGGAGGAGGAAGAATAATTGGAGAGGCGTGTCACTACATTGATTTATGTACTTATTTAGCTGGTAGTAAAGTAAAATCTGTTTGTATGAATTCCATGGGAGTTAATCCAGAAGAAAATACAGATAATGCTAGCATCCTTTTAAAGTATGAAAATGGTACGAATGCAGTTATTAATTATTTTGCTAATGGTTCAAAAGCTTACTCAAAGGAGAGGGTTGAGGTATATTCTCAGGAAAGAACATTAGTTATGGATAATTGGAGAAAATTAAGAGGGTTTGGATTTAAGAAATTCTCAAAATGCTCTTCTAAACAAGACAAAGGTCATTATAATCAATTTAATGAATTAATTAGCAGCCAAAAATCAGGTGGCGAATCAATCATCCCGTTTGAAGAGATTGTAAATACAACTAAAGCCTCCTTTGCTGCTATTGAATCTTTGAAAGAAGGAAGATGGATAGAAGTAAAATAATTACGTTATATCATACAATTAAATACTTAAAGCCTGTTCAAGTTTATTACAGGCTTTACTATTTATTACGTAATCGATTTTATAAAAAATCTTATTCTAAAAAGGAAATAAATCGAGTTATAGATTTAATTTGGAGTGACAAAGTTTTTAATAATAAATCTTATTTAGGAGCCAAGGATTTTGAGTTTTTAAATATTCCTATGAGTTTTGAGAATAATATAAATTGGAATTATTCTGAATTCGGAAAACTATGGACATATAATTTGAATTACTTCGACTTTTTAAATCAAAAGGAAATTTCTGTAGACTCTGGTTTAGAGTTGATAAAAAATTATATCAATCAAGATTCAGCATTATTAGATGGAAAAGAACCTTACGTTATTTCTTTAAGAGGAATTAACTGGGTTAAATTTTTGTCTAAAAATACTATAAAAGATAAAATCATTGATGAAACACTTTATCATCATTATCAAATTTTACTAGATAATTTAGAATATCATCTTTTGGGAAATCATTTACTTGAAAATGGATTTTCTTTACTGTTCGGAGGGTATTATTTTCAGGATAAAAAACTATCAAATTCAGCTCGAAAAATTCTAAAATCAGAATTAGAAGAGCAAATCTTGAATGATGGAGCCCATTATGAACTTTCTCCAATGTATCACCAGATTTTATTGGGACGACTTTTGGATTGTATTCAATTAGTTAGACGTAATGAGAAAATTGATGACAAAAATTTATTAGGTTTTCTAGAAGACAAGGCTTGTAGCATGTTATCATGGTTAGCAAACATCACATATAAAAACGGTAATATCCCATTATTAAATGATAGTTCTGTTGGAATAGCACCTACTTCAAAAGAGTTATTCAGTTATGCTGAATCTTTAAAATTAAAATGGAGAAATATTAAGTTGTTTGATTCTGGTTATAGAAAATTTGAATCAGATAAATTTGAAGTTGTTATAGATGTTGGAAATATCCAACCGTCTTACCAACCAGGACATGTTCATTCAGACACATTTAGTTTTGAGTTATATTCTGAGAATATCCCAATAATAGTTGATCCCGGGGTTTCTACTTATGAAAAAAATGAGAGAAGACAGAAAGAGAGAGGAACTTATTATCATAATACTGTTCAATTAGGGGATTTAGAACAAACTCAAGTTTGGGGAGGATTTAGAGTTGCGAAAAGAGCTAAAGTATTTGCTATAAGTGAAGATGAAAATAAAATTTTAGCCAAACATGATGGCTATAAAAATAAAGGAATTATCCATGCCAGACAATTTCATCTAGACGAAAACAATCTAATATTAAGAGATTGTTTGGAAGGTATATCTTCCTTGGATAAAAAAATGATTCTACATCTTCATCCTGATGTTCAAATAAATGAGGTCAATAAAGCGGAATTTCATTTAAATAGTTTGAAATTAAGCTTTATAGAAGAGTTTGACAAAGTAGTTGTTCAGGATTACGAATTTAGTATAGGGTTTAATAAAACAAGAAAAGGGAAAAAAATAGTGGTATTTTTCAATGGCGAATTGGAGACACGTATTACCGAAATATAATTATGAAGATATTATTCTTAACATTCTATTACGAACCTGATTTATCAGCGGGATCTTTTAGAAACACTTCCTTATTTAAGGAACTTTTAAATCATTTAAATGATGATGATGAACTTGAGGTAATAACAACACACCCTAATAGATATGACTCTTTCAAAGCAGAAGCAAAAGATAAAGAAGAAATTAAAGAAGGAGTTGTGGTTAACAGGATAAAAATTCCTGAGCATGGAAGCGGAATTATAGGGCAAGTTAAGTCATATAAAGAGTTTTATTTTAAGGCTTTAAATCTTACTAAGAATAAAAATTATGATTTAGTTTATGCTTCTTCATCTCGTTTATTTACAGCTTATCTTGGTGCAAAAATTGCCAGAAAGAAAAAGGCTAAGTTATATTTAGATATTAGAGATATCTTCAGAGAAACAATTACAGATTTATACAAAAATAAGATTATCAATTTAGGACTAAACTTAGTTTTAAAACCTATTGAGAATTATACTTTCGGAAGAGCTGGGCATATAAATTTAGTTTCAAAAGGGTTTAAAAGTTATTTTAAAAACTACAAAAAGGTAAAGTATTCATTTTTTACAAATGGAATTGATGAGTTATTTTTATCACTTACGACAATTTATACAGTAGAGAAAAAGGACGAAGTCAAAACTATAGTTTATGGTGGTAATATAGGAGAAGGACAAGGATTAGATTTGATTATACCAGATATTGCTAAGAAATTATCGGAAACACATAAATTTCAAATTATTGGTGATGGAGGAGCTAGAGCTAAACTAGAGGAAAGACTAAAGGCCAATAATGTAGAAAATGTTGAAATGATAGGCCCAGTTAGTAGAAATGAGTTGATAGATTACTATCAAAAAGCTGATTATCTATTTTTACATTTAAATAGGCATAAGGCTTTTGAAAGAGTATTACCATCTAAACTTTTTGAATATGGAACTTTTAATAAACCTATAATTGCTGGAGTAGATGGGTATGCTAAAGAATTTTTAAAAGAGAATATGTCGAATTTAATTTTATTCGAACCAACAAATACAGAGGAACTTTATAATAAGTTAATGAATTATATATATAAGAACGAAGAAAGAATAGAATTTAAGAAAAATTTCAACAGGGAGGAGATTAATAAAAGAATGACAGAGTCAATAATAAGTTTTGGGAATGACTAATAATATTTTAATCAGTGGAATAACTGGATTTGTTGGGTCCAATTTATTTAATTATTTAAAAGAAGACTATAGAATTCAAGGAGTTTCTAGAAGAATAACAGAAGAATTAATTTCTTATGATACTTTAGATAAGGAAGTTTTAGATATTAGTAAAGCTTTTATTCATTTAGCAGGTAAAGCTCATGATTTAAAAAATACTGCTCAGGAGGAAGAATATTTTGCTATTAATTTTGAACTTACAAAACAGGTGTTTAATAAATTTTTAAAGAGTGAATGTGAGGTCTTTGTTTTTATGAGCTCTGTTAAAGCTGTTGCTGATGAAGTAGAAACTTTTCTTACGGAAGAAGTTATTCCAAACCCTGTAACAGTATATGGTAAATCAAAATTGGCAGCCGAGAACTATATACTTAGTAAAGAAATACCTAAAGATAAAAGAGTTTATATTTTAAGACCTTGTATGATTCATGGTCCTTATAATAAAGGAAATCTAAATTTATTATATAGTTTTGTGTCAAAAGGTATACCTTATCCATTTGGAAGATTTAAAAATAAACGTTCTTTTTTATCTGTGGAGAATCTATGTTTTGTGATAAAAGAATTGATAGAAAATAAAAATGTTTTATCTGGAGTATATCAGGTTGCAGATGATCAACCTATTTCAACAAAAGAGTTGGTGAAAAATATAGGTTTGGCTATAAATAAAAGAGTATTAATTCTTAATACTCCAAAATTTATAATCAATTTTTTAGGTAAAGTTGGGGATGTTATTCCTTTTCCGATTAATTCAGAAAAAACACATAAGCTAACAAGTAATTATGTTGTTTTAAATAAAAGGATTAAGAAAGCCATTGGGAAGAGGCTTCCTTTGAGTGTAGAGGAAGGGATACAGTTAACTATTAAAAGTTTTAATAAATAAAATATGACGCGTTTTTTTGATTTCATTTTTTCCTTTTTTGGAATTTTGATTTTATGGCCATTAGGCTTAATAGTATATGTTTTAGGATTGTTTGATACAGGATCACCAATTTTTAAACAAGAAAGAGTAGGTAAAAACAAGAAGCCATTTACGTTGTTAAAGTTTAGAACGATGGGTGTAAATACTAAGTCGGTAGCAACACACTTGGCAAATAGTAGCTCTGTAACAAAATTAGGAGCTTTTTTAAGAAAATCGAAACTCGATGAATTACCGCAACTGATTAACGTTTTAAAAGGAGATATGAGTTTAGTTGGTCCAAGACCAAACCTTTTTAATCAAGAGGAACTAATAGAAGAAAGAAGTAAAAAAGGAGTTTATGATTTCTTGCCAGGAATTACTGGTTTAGCTCAAATTAATGAAATAGATATGTCAACTCCAAAAAAGTTAGCTGAGGTAGATGCTGAGATGCTTGAATCTTTAACAATAAAGAAATACTTTCAGTATATTTTTGCAACCGTAGGAGGAAAAGGATCGGGAGATAGAATTAAAGAATAAATAAAAATAAGCTCAGAAATTTTTCTGAGCTTATTTTTTTAACTTCGCTTTTATAGTTTTAGCATATGAAAGGAATAATCTTAGCAGGTGGATCGGGAACACGACTATATCCTATAACCAAAGGAGTATCAAAACAGTTATTACCGATTTACGATAAACCCATGATTTATTATCCATTGTCAGTATTAATGCTGGCAGGGATAAAAGAAATTTTAATTATATCTACACCAGATGATTCACCGAATTTCCAAAAATTATTAGGAAATGGAAATGATTTAGGACTTCAATTAGAATATGCAGAGCAACCTTCTCCAGATGGATTAGCACAAGCTTTTATTATAGGTGAAGAGTTTATTGGTAATGATGATGTGTGTATGGTTTTAGGGGATAATATTTTTTATGGTCATGGATTACCACAAATGCTTAAATCGGCAATTGATAACGTGAAGGAGCAAGATAAGGCCACTGTTTTTGGATACTATGTAAAAGATCCTGAAAGATATGGAGTAGTTGATTTTGACTCAGACGGAAATGCAAAATCTATTGTAGAAAAACCTAAGGCTCCTAAATCTAATTATGCGGTTGTTGGATTGTATTTTTATCCTAATAGTGTAATTAATGTGGCTAAAAATGTAAAACCGTCTGATCGAGGAGAATTGGAGATTACATCTGTAAATCAATACTATTTAGAAAAAGGAGAACTAAAGGTCGAGTTAATGGGGCGTGGATTCGCTTGGTTAGATACTGGAACACATGATTCTCTGTTAGAAGCTAGTCAGTTTATAGAAACCATTGAAAAAAGGCAGGGGTTAAAAGTAGCTTGTTTGGAAGAAATTGCTCTATACATGGACTATATAAATAAAGAACAAGTAAAAAAACTAGCAAAGCCTCTCATGAAAAATAATTATGGACAGTATTTGCTAAACTTAATTAAAGAATAGAGATGGTATTTACAAAAACGGACATTCCTGAAGTTGTAATTATTGAACCTAAAATTTTTGATGATGGGAGAGGTTATTTTTTCGAGTCCTTTAATCAAAAGGAGTTTGAAGAAAATATTGGAGAAATCACTTTTATTCAAGATAATGAGTCCAAATCTTCGAAAGGAGTTTTAAGAGGGTTACATTTTCAGAAGCCACCATTTTCGCAAGCAAAATTGGTTCGTTGTATTCAGGGAAAAGTACTAGATGTAGTTGTTGATGTTAGAAAGAATTCTCCAACTTACGGTAAATATATTGCTGTTGAATTATCTGAAGAAAACAAAAAGCAATTATTTGTACCAAGAGGTTTTGCTCATGGATTTATTGTGTTATCTGATACTGCTGTTTTTTCATATAAAGTTGATAATATTTATGCGCCAGAATGTGATTCTGGAATAAAATGGAATGACGAAATTTTAAATATTGATTGGAAAATAGCTATTGATGAAATTATACTTTCTGAGAAAGATCAACAACTACAAAGCTTCAAAGAGTTGAAAACTCCGTTTATTTATTAGTAACTTTGGAAGCTAACGAATTATCTTAATGAAAAACATTTTAATTACTGGTGGAGCTGGTTTTATAGGCTCGCATGTTGTTCGATTATTTGCCAATAAATATCCATATTACCATATTATAAATTTAGATGCATTAACCTATGCAGGTAATTTAGATAATTTAAAAGACATAGAAAATAAACCTAACTATACTTTTGTAGAAGGAGATATTTGCAATGTAGATTTAGTAAGTGAAGTTTTCGAAAAACATGAAATTGATGCTGTTATACATTTGGCAGCTGAATCTCATGTAGATAGATCTATATCTGACCCTTTATCATTTGTAAAAACGAATGTTATAGGAACTTTAAATCTACTAGAGTACGCAAAAAAATATTGGAAAGAAGATAGTAAGGAGAAATTATTTTATCATATTTCTACCGATGAAGTTTACGGAAGTTTAAATGACAAAGGTTTTTTTACAGAAGAAACCTCATACAATCCTAAATCACCATATTCGGCTTCTAAAGCATCTTCTGATCATTTTGTAAGAGCCTATGCCAATACTTACAATTTACCAGTGGTTATTTCTAATTGTTCAAATAATTATGGGCCTAATCAATATCCTGAAAAGTTAATTCCTTTATTCATTCAAAATATATGTAATAATAAACCATTACCGGTATATGGTAAAGGAGAGAATATTAGAGATTGGTTATTTGTAGAGGATCATGCTAAGGCAATTGATGTCATTTTTCATAAAGGTAAAATAGGGGAAACTTATAATGTTGGAGGAGATAATGAATGGAGAAATATAGATTTAATTAAAACAGTAATTAAATCGGTAGATGAACAGTTAGGAAGAGAAAAAGGGAGTTCGGAAAAACTAATTACTTATGTGACAGATAGAGCGGGTCATGATTATAGATATGCAATTGATGCTTTAAAACTTAAAAAAGAATTAAATTGGAAACCTTCTTTACAGTTTGAAGAAGGAATAAAAAAAACAGTTAAGTGGTATTTGGATAATCAAGATTGGTTAAAGAATATTTCTAATAAGAAATAATAAAAAAGCTCACCATTTTTAATGTGAGCTTTTTTTTATTCTATTTAAGCCTATTTAAGCTAAGGTCCTTATTATACTTTACAATAAATAAACCTTTGTTACTGGTGCTTCCAAAAGTCTTTTTACGATAATCAAATTTGTTTTCTAAACGATAGGACACTCCATCTTTAAAAGTATCTGTTAAACTGTTGCCAGAAGCTAAACGCATTAAAACATCATAAGTTATATCAAAACCTTTAATAGCATAGTCTGAAGGAATAGTATTGTTTTTTTTGAAATACTTATTGTTAAAAGTTTTTACATCATCTGAAGAATCGTCAGCAAAAACATTAGATATATAAGTAAAATTAATACTTGCTAATTTGTTATTGTCTATCTTGTTATAAGAGCCATTTTTATCAACAGCGAAAACTTGAACAGTTATATCATCAGGTAAACCAATCATACTGTTTAGAGCGTCGGCAATAGCAACATTATCATCAGATGTAATAATTACCCAATTGTGTTTTTTAGCATCCATTTTATCTGTAAAACGTTCTCTTTTTATATATCCTTTTTCAGGTTTTAAAACATGAACCACTTTTATAGAATCGTGTCTTTTTAATTCATTTGTAATCTTGTTAATTTTATTATTAGAACTTGATTCACCATCACCAACAACAAATATTTGTTCTCCTCTATAATTATCTTTTAAATAAGAAATTAAGAAGTTGGTATATGAAGATTTTTCTGGAGCGGTTTTTACAATTTTTGATCCTGAGAATTTTTCTTGCTTACTTGAGTAATGAGGGAATACTACCGGAGCATTTACTTTTCTAGCAATAATCTCTGTTTTGTCTGAATAAAAAGGACCAATAACAACATCGGAATTCTCTAGGTTGTCTTCAGCCAAAATAGAAGTAATATTTCTACCTCTATTCCCTGTGTCAAAAACATTTACATTAATTTCAACTCCTTGTTTAGCTATTGAATCAATTGCGATTTCAGCTCCCATATAAAAATCAGTTACCATATTTGCTAATTGATTTTTTTTGAATATTTCTTTTGCTGAAATAGAATCGTATTCTTTTGCTTTGAAAGGCAATAAAATAGCTAAGTTAATTTCAGTATTCTCCTGAATACTATCCTTATAAAAAGTATAATTATCATCAGAATTAACTTCTTCAATAGGTCTAATTTTTAATAATTGACCAATTGATAATTCATCATTTAAAATACCTGGATATTCAGGGTTTAAACGAATTAAGTCTTTTTTTGAAACGTTATAAAAACGTGTTAAGCTATATATGGTTTCTTTGCTTTTAACCGTATGTGTTAAGAAATTTTTTAAAACTTCTTCTCGATCAATAATTATTGTTTTTTCAGTTGATTTAACTTTTAGAACTTGACCGATACTTAGAATATTTCTTTCAATTCCAGGAAATTCAGGATTCCATTTTATTAAATCATCTTTAGAGACATTATACTCTTTAGTTATTCTATATACTGTTTCACCAGCTTGTACTGTATGTGTTTCATATTCGTAAACAATATGTTTAAAAATAGTTTCGGTTTCATCAGGAATTTCTGTAGATTCTCCAATATTTTCATTATCTACAACAACTTCTTCAGTATTTTCAGGTGATGAAGTAGATGAAGAAGTTCCTTTTTTAATTTCAGGATTTGGGATTACAATTACTGTATTAGCATCAGGTCGTCTACCAACATCTGGATTTAAGCGCAATAAATCTTTTGTGCTCATGTCCATGCGTTTGGCAATGTCTCTCATTGTTTCTCCTTCTTGAACTTTATAAGAAACATAGCGTTTTTGCTGACCACAAGAAACGGTAAAAGTTAAAATACAGATTAAAAGTAAAAATTGTAATTTCTTCATCTACTTCAGATTTTTTATATCAGGATTTTATTCCCATTCTATTGTTGCGGGTGGCTTAGAGCTAATATCGTACACAACTCTGTTAACACCTTTTACATTATTTATTATTTTGTTTGATGTTTTTTGTAAAAACTCATAAGGTAAATTAACCCAATCAGCAGTCATTCCATCAGTACTTTCTACAGCACGTAAAGCAACTACTTTTTCATAAGTTCTTTCATCTCCCATAACTCCTACTGAGTTAACAGGTAATAAAATTGCTCCAGCTTGCCATACTTTATTGTACAATCCACTTTCTTTTAATCCATTAATGAATATTGCATCAACTTCTTGCAAAATACGAACTTTTTCTGATGTTATATCTCCCAGAATTCTAATTGCTAAACCAGGACCAGGAAATGGATGACGTCCTAATAATTCTTTATCAATTCCCATAGAAGCTCCTACACGACGAACTTCGTCTTTAAAAATCATTCGTAAAGGTTCTACAATTTTTAATTTCATAAAATCTGGTAAACCACCTACGTTATGATGACTTTTAATAGTTGCAGATGGACCTCCGTTTACTGAAACTGATTCTATAACATCTGGATAAATTGTTCCTTGTGCTAACCATTTAGCATCTTCTATTTGATTTGCTTCGTCATCAAAAACATCAATAAAAACTTTACCAATAGCTTTACGTTTAGCTTCAGGATCGCTTAACCCAGCAAGTTCATTCAAGAAACGTGCCGAAGCATCAACCCCTTTAACGTTTAAGCCCATACCTTCGTATTGTTTTAATACGTCGGTAAATTCGTTTTTACGTAATAAACCATTATTTACGAATATACAGTGTAAATTACTACCAATAGCTTTATGTAATAAAACGGCAGCTACTGTTGAATCTACTCCACCTGATAAACCTAAAACTACTTTGTCGTTGCCAACCTTAGCTTTAATATCTGCTACTGTTTCATCTACAAAAGAAGCAGGTGTCCAAGTTTGAGCTACTTCAGCTATATTAACTAAAAAATTTTCTAATAATTGTTTACCATCGGTAGAATGATATACTTCTGGGTGGAATTGGATAGCATAAGTAGTTTCCCCTTCAATTTTATAAGCCGCATTTTGTACATCGTGTGTACTAGCTAATAAAGTTCCTCCGGTTGGTAATTCTTTAATAGTATCTGAATGGCTCATCCAAACTTGACTTCCTTCTGAAATATTTTTAAAAAAATCTTCATTTTCTTTTACGAAAGATAAATTTGCTCTACCATACTCGCGAGTATTCGATGGAGCTACCAATCCACCAGAAAAGTGTGCTAAATATTGTGCACCATAGCAAACTGCTAATAAAGGTTTTTTTCCTCTAATTTCTGATAAATCTGGATGCGGAGCTTCATCAGAACGAACCGAAGATGGACTTCCTGATAAAATTACTGCTTTAAAATCGTTTAAATTCTCTGGAATTTTGTTGTAAGGGTGAATTTCACAATAAATGTTTAATTCTCTTACTCGGCGCGCAATAAGTTGCGTGTATTGCGATCCGAAATCTAATATAAGTACGTTGTGTTGTTGCATGTGCAAAAATAGTACTTAGATTTTAGAATTTAAGTGTTTGATTTTAGATTTTTTTGAAGTTTTTTAATAGCGATAAACAATTGCATTTATGTTCATTCCAGACCCAACAGAAGCTAACATGATTACATCTCCTTTCTGTACTTCTTGCTTGTCTATTTGTCCTTTTAAAACCAAATCTAATAGGGTAGGTACAGTTGCTACAGAGCTGTTTCCTAATTTATGAATGCTCATTGGCATGATGCCTTCTGGGATAGGTTTCTTGTATAATCTATAGAAACGTTTGATAATCGCTTCATCCATTTTTTCATTGGCTTGATGGATAAATATTTTTTTTACTTCGTCAATTTCAATTCCGCTTTTATCTAAAGCAGATTTCATGGCTTGAGGTACATTATTTAAAGCAAATTCATAAATCTTACGACCATGCATTTTTATATAGCGCACATTAGGATCTTCATTACTATCAAAAGAATTCCCAAAGAATAAATAATAAGCCTCATCTTTTGTGAAAGTTTGAGTTGCATGACTGATAATTCCAGATTCAGCGCCTTCCTTTTCTTCAACGACACAAGCTCCAGCTCCGTCACTATAAATCATTGAATCTCTATCCCTTTTGTCAACAACTCTAGATAATGTTTCGGTACCAATAACTAAACATTTTTTTGCAATACCAGCTTTAATAAATGCCTGTGCTTGTATAACGCCTTCAACCCAACCAGGGCAACCAAACAGAATATCATAAGCTACACAATTAGGGTTTTTAATTCCTAATTTATATTTAACTCTTGTCGCTAAACTTGGTAAAATATCACTTTGAATTGCATTGTTTTTTACATCTCCAAAATTATGAGCTAAGATGATGTAGTCTAACTCTTCAGGATCAACTCCTGAATCTTTGATTGCTTTTTGAGCTGCAAAGAAACCTAAATCTGAAGATTTATATTCGTTTTTAGCATAACGGCGCTCTTCAATACCAGTAATGGATTTGAATTTTTCAATAATGATATCGTTTGTGCTTTCAAAAGGTGTACCATCAGAATTTAAAAAAGAACTTTTTAAAAACTGATTGTTTTCTTTTCTTATTGAAGGTATATATGAACCAGTTCCAGTAATTACAGCAGAAGCCATGTGTTAATTTTTTGAGATTGATTTACAAATAAAACCTTTTTTTTTACTTTAAAGGCTTTAAATTCAGTCAATTTTGAATTATTATAGAATTCTCAAAAAATAAGTTTATAAATGATTTTAATTAAAAAAAAGGAATCCTTTATAGACTTTTCTTAAATTGAAATATTACAAATAAGAACTGTCGAATGAGAATGGCAACAATGAAAGTAAAGATTCTGTTTTTACAATTTTACCTACTTCTCCCATAAAAATTATTTCTATCGGTTCTTTCTGATTTATTTCATACTCAGATAAAGTTTGTCTACATGCACCACAAGGACCGACTGGTTTGTTTACTGTTGAAGTTTCAGAAGCAGCAGTGATTGCTATTTTTTTAACCTTCATGTTAGGGTATTCAGAACCTGCTTTCCATATAGCAACTCGCTCAGCACACATACCAGACGGATAAGCAGCATTTTCTTGATTGTTACCTAAAATAATTTCTCCATTACCTAAAAGAAGAGCAACACCAACATTGAATTTAGAATATGGAGCATAAGCTTTTTTACGAGCTTCAATAGCTTTATTCATTAATAATTGGTCATCAGATGATAATTGAGAAAAATCATCGAACATTGTTGCAGAAGTAGTAACGTTTATTTTTTTCATATGTAAAAATAATGGTCAAAAAAAGCAGCCGAAAATGACTGCTTTTTAATTCTGGTACGAATTTATTAAAAAAAAAACTAATTTTTAATAATCTTCGTAAATTTCTCCTAAATCAAACGATAAAGAGAAACGTAAAGTATTTTCTAAAGGATTATTAACTGCTGATGTGTTTACTAAATAAGATAAATCTAGTGTAAACGCTTTTGCAGTGAACCCTGTACCTAAAGTTAAAAACTGTCTTTGACCTTTTTCTTCACTTTCGTGAAAAAAACCAGCTCTTAAAGCAAAAGCATTGTTATATAGGTATTCAGCTCCTAAAGCCCAAGTTGTTTCTTTTAATTCTTCACTGAAACTACGGTCTCCTAAAGAAGTAAACATTCCTTCGAACCAACCTCTTGTTGAAGCAGTGCTACTTGAAGGAACTAATAATTTTGTAAATTCTAAATTAAGACCTAATATATTATTACTGTCGAAAATAAAGTCAAATCCACCACCAAACTTTGCGTTTGTTGGAATGAAGTTTTCAACTCCTGGAGTGTACTCTACTTTAGGACCAATATTAGTAATATTGAAACCTAAACGATATCTACCATTAATACTTCCATAGTTGTCTTCTTCTGATTGGTAGTAACCAGATACATCTACAGCAAATGAATTTACAGCATCTATACTATTGTTATTTTGACCAGAAGCTAAGTTAGAGTTGATATACTTTAGTCCAATACCCATCGAGAATTTCTCACTTAGTTTTAAAGAGTAAATACCAGTAATTGCAAATTCACTTGGGTTTATAGTACCAGTACTTACAGGTAAACTACCACCAATTGGTAATACGTTTGTAGGAATCTGACCAAGAGAAAAATATTTAATATCAACTCCCCATGCAGAATTTTCTTTAAATCTATTAATATAAGAAGCATTCCCTACAAAAATGTCATCAGTTAAATTACGTAACCAAGGTGTATAATTTAAACCAATACTTATTTTGTTTTTGTTAAAAGCAGCCTTGGCTGGATTGTGAAAAATAGAAAATGCATCAGAAGAAGTGGCAACACCAACATCTCCCATACCTCCGGCACGAGCATCTGATGATATTAATAAAAACGGTGTAGCGGTAGTAATACCTCCCGATGTTGATTGTGCTTTGATTTGAAGGGCAAAACATGCAAAAAACAATAAAAATGATAATTTTTTCATGTAAAAATTTGATTATTTAGTTTGGCAAATATATAATTTCTTAAAATAATATCAGTATTACTTAGGAAATCAATTATTTAAAAGAGAACGAAGAAAAAAAGTATTTATTATTAAAGTGAAAATTACTTGTTATTTTTTTATTTCTAGAAGAGTTTTATTGTAAATGTTTTCACATTATTTTGATTGTTTTTTTAGAAAAAAAATAAAATTATAAATTATAATTGTTGAAGTTTTAATCTTTTTCTTAGATTCGTAATACTAAAGTTTAAAAAAGGGCGTTAATTATCATGCAAGAGCAAGGTTACAATTGACAGAATTTGTATGTAAATTAGTTGCAATAAATTAGAAAAAGTGTAAATTGCGACACCCTTAAAACAGTTAAAAACATATGAAAAGTACATTAAAATTATTTGGTTTATTAGCTATCACTGGTTTACTATTTACTTCTTGTAAAAGTAAAAGCGGAGGTGGATCAAGTAAATCATCGTTAACTGGTTGGAATTTTAATGACCCTAATTATGGAGGTTATTTAAAAGGTAAATATAAAGAAGGTCAAGATGCTCCTCCAGGTATGGTACATATTGAAGGTGGAAGTTATACAATGGGACTTGTGCAAGATGATGTTATGTTTGATTGGAATACAACTCCCAAAAAAATGCATGTCCGTTCTTTTTACATGGACGAAGCTGAAGTAACCAATGCGGAATACGGTTTATTTATGCAATATACTAAAGATGTTTTTCCACCAGAAGAACCACAGTTTAGAGATATTTATGCATCTATTTTACCAGATACTCTAGTTTGGAGAAAAGGTTTAGGAAACACAAACCTATTATCTGAAAGTTATTTGCGTCATCCATCATATGCAGAGTACCCAGTAGTTGGTGTTAGTTGGTTACAAGCCAACAAATATTGTAAATGGCGTACTAATGCAGTGAATTTAAAGATTTTAATGGATAAAGGTGTTATTAAAAACATTTTCAAAGAAGATTCATTAAATTTTAAAGGGAAAAATAATTTTGATACTGATACTTATTTAACAAATCCATATGCATTATTTGATGGTGATTCTACCATCTATAAAAAAGGTATTCCTGTACCAAGAAAAAAAGGTGATCCGAAACCTACTAAAGGCGAGTTTTCAGGAAGACAAGTAACTTCTTCAGATGGTATTCTTTCTCAAAAATTTAGACTTCCAACTGAAGTAGAATGGGAATATGCTGCGAAAGCTATTTTCGAAAATCGTGAGTATAATAATATTAGAGGAAGAAAGAAATATGCTTGGGATGGAAAATATACGCGTGATAGAGATAAAAGAAGAAGAGGAGATCAGTTAGCTAACTTTAAACAAGGAAAAGGAGATTATAGTGGTATTGCTGGTTGGAGTAGTGATGGATCTGATATTCCTAACGCTGTAAAAAGTTACCCACCAAATGCTTTTGGTCTTTTTGATATGTCTGGTAACGTAGCAGAATGGGTAGAAGATGTTTACAGACCAATTATCGATTCTGAAGCAAATGATTTTAATTATTTTAGAGGTAACATATTTACCAAAAAATTAATAGATGAAAATGGTAAAGTTGTAATAGTTGGTGATGAGACTGGTGAAGTTGAATATGATACTTTAGAAAACGGAAGAATAATTCCAAGAGATTTACCAGGAAGTGTGAAGTATATTCCTATTACTAGAGAAGATACTTACATGAGAAGAAATTATAACTTAGCAAATAACTCAAGTTTAGGAGATGGAGATCAAGCTTCTTCTAAGTATTATAATTTAGATAAAGATCAATTAGATCGTTCTTCTAGAATGTATAATTCTCCACAAAAACCAGAAGCAGAAAGAGATACTTTAGGTAATGTAATAGATAATTATAAGTACGATAGTAAAAGAAGAACAACTTTAGTTAGTGATAAATCAAGAGTTTATAAAGGAGGGTCTTGGGCAGATAGAGAGTATTGGTTAGATCCTGCACAAAGAAGATATTTTCCAGAATACATGGCAACCAACTTTATTGGATTTAGATGTGCTACTGATAAAATGGGGCCTATGATGCTGAATAAAAGAAAAACAGCAACGCCTAGATTTGTAAATAAAAAAGGTAGGTAAGTTATTCTTAGTAATAAATAGAATACAATTAAACCTCGTTGATTTGTCAATGAGGTTTTTTATTTTTACCAAATGAGAATTGAAGATTTATACAAGTTATATATTCAACATGGTTTAGTTGATACAGATACAAGAAAGATTAGAAATAATTCTATTTTCTTTGCTTTAAAAGGAGAGAATTTCAATGGAAATAAATTTGCAGAACAAGCTTTAAATAATGGAGCTAATTATGTTTTAATTGATGAAGAAGAATATAAAAGTTCTGATAGATTTATATTGGTTGATAATGTATTAGAAACACTTCAGAAATTAGCTAACCATCATCGTAATCAATTAAATATACCTATAATAGCACTAACAGGAAGTAACGGTAAAACAACAACTAAAGAACTGATTAATGTTGTTCTTTCTTCAAAATATAAAACAACAGCTACTTTAGGTAATTTAAATAATCACATCGGAGTTCCTTTAACCGTATTATCAATGACTTCAGAAACTGAGGTTGGGATTGTTGAAATGGGAGCAAATCACCATAAAGAGATTGCTTTTTTATCTGAAATTGTAAATCCAGACTTTGGATATATTACTAATTTTGGAAGCGCACATTTAGAAGGTTTTGGTTCTTTAAAAGGGGTTATAAAAGCAAAATCCGAGTTATACGATTTTATAAAAAAAAACAAGAAAAAAGTTTTTGTTAACCCTGATGATCAAACTCAAGTTGATAAAACCAAAAAGATGGATACAGTTGTTTTTGATTCTACGATTAAGTTTGTAAATGCTAACCCTTTTGTAAAACTTTCTTTCAAAGATGTTGAAATTAATAGCAATCTTATAGGACTTTATAACTATAATAATATTGCTGCAGCTATAACAATTGGAAACTATTTTAATGTTTCTGTTAATGAAATAAAAGAAGCTATTGAAAATTATGTTCCGTCTAACAACAGATCTCAAATAATTAAAACAAAAACAAATAGAATAATTTTAGATGCTTATAATGCAAACCCTACAAGTATGAAAGCAGCGATTGAGAGTTTTAAACTATTAGAAGATACTCGTAAAGCAGTTATTTTAGGTGATATGTTTGAGCTTGGTGAGTATAGTGGTGTTGAGCATCAAAATATCGTTAACTTAGTATCTGAGGCTAATTTTGAAAAAGTAATTTTTTTGGGAGATAATTTTTTTAAGACTCAGACTAATTATCCTAAGTTTTCTAGTTTTTCAGAACTTAGTGAGTATTTAAAGAAAAACTCAATTAAAGAAAGTTCAATTTTAATTAAAGGATCTCGTGGTATTGCTTTAGAAAGAGCGGTTGAACTATGTTAAGTTTTGGTGATATTCAACTAACCGGTCTATTGGACGTTGTATAACATCTGTAATAATTAAATTATTATCTAAAGCGACCTGCTCTAGAATATCTTTGAAATAAAAAGCGATTGATCCAATAAAATAGATTGGAGTATTTTTGTCCTTATCAAAAGGAAGAACTCTATACTCAAAGAATTTTTGAAATCCATTTTTAATTATTTCTTGAATATATTTAGATTCTTTATAATCAAACATAAATTTTGCAAATGAAGCTAAATACATAGCAGGGTTGGACTCTCTATATAAGTTTCTTTTAACTGTATCAACATCTAGGTTAAATTCATTTTTGAAATTTTCACTAATATTACCAGGCATTTTTTTGTAAAAGAAATGCTTCAATAAAATTTTACCAAAATAATTGCCACTAGCTTCATCCATAATTGTATATCCTAATGATGGAGTTGAAGGTTTTATCTTAAAACCATCAAAATAACAGCTATTCGAACCGGTACCTAAAATACAAACGATAGCTGGTTTTTTTCGTGAACTTGCATATACTGCACCTAGCATATCTTCTGAGATGTTAATGCCAGCATTCACAAAAACAGATTTCATTACGTCTCTTAAAATTTGAACTGGTTTTTTAGTCCCACACCCAGCTCCGTAGAAATGAACTTCGCTTACCTCTTTTTTTATCTCTATAAGTTGATTGGCCCCTAATATTATATTGAGGAGCTCTTTTTTCTCAATTACTGATGGATTTAATCCATAAGTTTTTACTCTAGAAACTTCTTTTCTTTTACTATTTAATAATATCCAATCAACCTTTGTTGATCCTCCATCAGCAATTAAAATCATTTTTTAGTGTGTTTTAATAAATCAAAGATATACCATGAAGCTTATATGTACAATAATCTTAACTATATTGAAGTCATGTTTAAAAAAGGAATGGATTTTGTGTTAGATAATTTGTTATTAAGTTAAATTTGCAAATATTAATTTATTATAAAGTATGCTTTTTTTTAAGAAAAAAGAGATTCCTTTAAAAGAGGTTTTTCCAGAGGGTTTTGTTGATATTCATTCTCATTTGTTACCTGGTATTGATGATGGAGCTAAGGATTTAGAAAATACGATTTCTTTAATTTCTAAAATGTATTCTTATGGAATTAAAAATTTTATAACTACACCTCATGTTTTGGGTGATGTATACCCTAATTCAACAGAAACTATTAAAAGTAAGTTAAGCGAAGTCCAGAAAGCTTTAAAAGAGCAAGGTTTTAATGATATAAAGATTAATGCTGCTGCAGAATATATGATGGATGAGCAATTTTTAGTGAGGCTTAAACAAGATGATATTCTAACACTTAAAGATAATTATATTTTAGTGGAAATGTCATATTTCAATGCTCCATATAACTTATACGATATTTTATTTGAAATACAGTTAAAAGGGTATAAACCGGTATTAGCACATCCTGAGCGCTATGCTTTTTACCATAATGATTTTGAGAATTTTTATAAGCTTAAAAAGGCAGGTTGTGTTTTTCAATTAAATCTATTATCGTTAACAGAACAATACGGAAAAGGAGTTCAAAAAACAGCTCAAAAATTATTAAAAGAAAATTTATATGATTTTGTAGGTACTGATACCCATCATCATAATCATTTAAAATTACTAAATAAGATTGGAACAGTTAAAACAAAAAAACAAATTATTCATTTGTTAGATAAAAACAAGAAATTTAGATAATAAAAAAGGAAGCTAACTAGCTTCCTTTTTTATTATAAGCAATGGTTGGTTATTAACTAAATATTTTTTTATACCAAGGAGCGTTGTTTTCTTCAGCAACTCCGTACCCATAACCATAACCATAACCATAACCATAACCATAACCTCGTTTTAAATCTGTATCGTTTAAAACAATAGCTAAGTTAGGTAGTTTTTTGTCTTTGTATAATGTTTGTGGAACAACTAGCATACGTTTGTCAAGATAGTTTGCTCTAGTTACATACATTACCATATCAGCATACTTTGAGATTAATAAAGTATCTGTTACTAAATTTACAGGAGCAGTATCTATAATTACATAATCATAGTCGTTTTCTAACTCTTTAAAAATAGAAGTAACTCTTTCATTCATTAATAATTCAGCTGGGTTAGGAGGTATAGCACCAGATGCTATAATATCTAAATTAGGAATTTCATCAATTGAAAACTTTAAAGAATCTAAAGAGATATTGTCGTTTGTTATAAAATTTGTAACTCCTTTTCTGTCAGTTATTTCTAGATATTCAGTAATCTTAGGAGCTCTCAAGTCCAAACCAGCTAGAACTACTTTTTTTCCAGATAAAGAAAGAGAAGCAGCTAAATTTATTGATGTAAAAGATTTTCCTTCACCACTAGTCGTGGAAGTAACAAAAATTATTTTTCCTTTTCCATCAGTTTTTTTAGGAAGCATGAAATCTAAGTTAGTTCTAATTAGTCTAAATGCTTCTGCTGTACTTGATCTCGCTCCAGAATTTATTACAATTTTTTCTTTTGTTTCAGAATGAGGAATGTCACCTAAAAAAGGAATTGTTGTTAATTCCTCAAGGTCTCTTTTAGTGTGAACTTTGGTGTCTAAAAGATCCCTTAAATAGATAAAAATAAAAGGTACTATTAGACCCAATAATAATGAGGCTAAGTATATGATTTTTCTTTTAGGACTCACAGGTATACCAGAACTATATGCTTTGTCAATAATTTTAGCATTAGGTACAGCTGTTGCCGTTAGAGAAATAGCTGTTTCTTCTTTTTTCTTTAATAAGTAAGAATATAGACCAGCTATAATTTCTTGTTGGCGAGCAATATCTAAAAATTGTCTTTCTTTACTTGGAATTGATGAGATTTTAGAATTGAATCTACCAGACTCACGCTGCAATGCATTTACTTTAGTTTGTAAAGATTTTACAGTATTGTTTAAACTTCGTTCTAGAGATTTTTTTAAACTTAATATATTTTCTTGAACCTCTATAAGAATCGTGTTTTTTACACCAGCACTTTTCTCTAAGCGTTTTAATTGAGCAATTAATTGATTGTGTTCAGTAATTGATTTACCAATGTTTGGATCTGATAGACCTAAGTTAGCAGGTAAATAATCTGAATTATTTAATTCTTCTTTTAAAGATTTTGCAAGATTTAATTCAGTGGATGCTTGAATTAAATTTTTACGATTTTCTGAATTTGTTTCTAGTGTAAGTTGCACTTCTGATTGGATATCAGTGATGTTGTTTTTATGTTTGAATGTTTCAACGTTACCATCAATTTTACCAAGTTCTGCACCAATGTTTTTTAAACGTTCAGTTATAAAATCATTTGTTTTTTTAGAAACTTCCTTTTTATCGTCAATAGCATCTATATTATATTGAGCAATTAACTCATCAATAATATCTTCAGCTTTTTGTTTAATAGCAGATTGAAGCGTAATTTTTAAAACACTAGATTTTTTATTAATAGGGGAAACATTAATTCCTCTTTTATAAGAGTCAATAACTTTATCTATAGAGTTTATAGATATTTTTATTTTTTGTTCTAAAGACTTATTATTAAAATAATCATTTTTAGATATTTTAAACCTCCCTAAGTTAGGGTCATTAATTACCTGGTCAAATAGATTTTCGGAAGTTATATTGCTATTTAAATCTAATAGGTTGAATTTCGAATCGGATAATATTTGAACAGTAAAAAGAGTGTCTAATTTATTAAGGTTATTAATAGAGTCTAAACTAATGAAAGAAAAAGGTTTGTTTACATAAATTTCAGAATCTTTAACTCTACCTTCAGTAATGTACTTGATATTTAAATTTAACTTATTAATAACATCAGTTATTAATTTTCTAGATTTAATGATTTCAATTTCATTATCAATGTTTTTACTTGATCCACCAACAATTCCTAGGTCTTCAAAAGCTGCTAGTTCATCAGATATTCCGCCTTTTTTATCGTTTTTAATTAAAATAGTTGCAGATGCATTATATTTTGGAGAGCTATAACGTAAGTAAAAAAAAGCAGCTACTATAGCGATCAAAACACCCAAAATAAACCATTTCCAGTGAATTAAATATTTTTCTAATTCAGCTCTAATATTAATAGTATCATTATCTTGGAATTGAGGAGAATATTTTTCGTTATTCATGATGAATTTTATTTAGCAATTAAAGTAGCTATAGTTATTAAAATAGAAGTAATAGAAAGGTACAAGCCAGTATTCTGATTGTATGAGGCAGATTGAGATCTTGCCTTATTTGGCTTTACATAAACTATATCGTTTTGCTGTAAATAATATGCAGGTGAAGTAAAAACTTTATTAGAACGTAAATCTAAATTATAAGTGACTACTTTATTATTTTCTTCCCTTTTTACTTCAATATTTCTTATTCCAGAAATATTTAAATCTCCAGCTAAACCAATTGCATCTATAACTGAAACTCTTTCATTAGGAATTATAAATTTACCAGGAGTTTTTACATCTCCTAGAACAGTAATAGAAAAATTTGAAATTTTAATATTAATCGTTGGATTTTTAATGTAGTCAGGATCTAGTTTACCTTTTAACATAGAAATGGCCTCTATTCTTGTTAACCCACCTAGTTTAATTTTTCCTAATAGAGGAAACTCTATATAACCTTCATTATCTACAAGGTATGATTGTTGTTTAGGAGTTCCTATTACACTATTTGTGGTAGTAGCATAGGTGACAGCGGGTAAGTTAAATGGTTTTACCGCTTCAATATCTACTGCTGAAACTGTAATTTGAACTAGATCATTAGGTTTGAAAATGATTTTATAATTATTGTTCTCTAATGATTGATTTATTTCATCATTTTGAAAATAAACAATTTCTTTTTTAGAAACACATGAGGTAATGGTTAGCACTATTATTAGTGCTAAAGCAATTTTTGCTACTCTTTGCATTGTTGATTTTTTTTGCGAAATTACTAATTTAATTTTTTGAAACAATATCTAATTTTTCGTAGATTGAATTGTTCGATTTATATTCAGGAACAATCTGTTTAATAAGCTGTACTGTTTTTTGATTATTATGATCTTTATTAGCATTACATAGATCTAATATTTTATCACTTATATAATCATAATGAATTTGTTGATTTTTAGCGATCATTATTTTCTCATGATAAGTAGGAGTTGTGTTTTCACCATTTGCTAAAAGTTCTTCATAAAGTTTTTCTCCAGGGCGTAAACCAGTTATTTTAATATCAATGTCATCTGGAAAATTTAATCCAGATAAATGAATCATCCTTTTAGCAATGTTATATATTTTAACAGATTTCCCCATGTCAAAAATATAAATTTCACCACCATTTCCCATGGTTCCAGCTTCTAAAACTAATCGGCAAGCTTCGGGGATAGTCATGAAGTACCTGGTTATATCTTTATGGGTAACGGTTAATGGTCCGCCATTTTCAATTTGACGTTTAAAAAGTGGAATGACTGATCCGTTAGACCCTAATACATTTCCAAAACGTGTAGTCGTAAACTTTGTATTATGATTTTTATTGTTGCTTAAGCAGCTAATGTACATTTCGGCAACTCTTTTGGTAGCCCCCATTACGTTTGTGGGGTTTACTGCTTTATCAGTAGAAACCATAACAAAACGTTCGATATTATTTTCTATCGATAAATCTGCTATTGTTTTTGTTCCTCCAATATTAATTTTTACAGCTTCATATGGACTCATCTCCATTAAAGGAACATGTTTATAGGCTGCTGCATGAAAAACCTTTTGAGGCTTGTATTGTTCAAATATTAGAGACATTCTTTTTTTATCCCTAACATCAGCTACAATAGAAGTGAAATTTTCTTTGTCTTTTTGAACTAATTCTTGTTGAAGATCATATAAAGCTGATTCTGCTTGATCTACTAAAACCAAATGTTTGTGTTTATAATTACTTAATTGTCTTGAGATTTCAGAACCAATAGATCCTGCTGCTCCAGTAACTAAAATTACTTTATTATTTACGTCTCTTTGTACAATTGGGTTATCTATTGAGATTGGTTTTCTATCTAGTAAATCTTCAATTTTGACACTTTTAATCTGATTTGCTTCTAAATCTCCGTCAATCCATTTAGATAAAGGAGGTACTATTTTTATCTTTACTCCTAAAGTTAACAAGTTATCTGTAAGATAGAGAAGTTTTTCAGACTTGATGTTTTGAATAGAAATTATTATTTCATCAATTTTTTTATTTTGAATAAAATTTCTGTCTATTTTTTTACCATTATAGATTCTAATTCTATCTATTTTTTTATCAATTTTCTTTAAATTATCATCAATAAAACCAATAACTTCATATTTGTTTTTTGTATCCCTATTCAAGGCCCCATATGTTATTAATCCTGAATCTCCAGCTCCATAAATAAGAACGTTTGTAATAGAATCTAATTCAGTTGAGATTATTTCATAAAAAGCTTTAAAGATATATCTACTTACTACTAAAACTAAAACAGTAATTAAGTAATGAATTATAATTATTGTTTTGGGTATAGTAAAATCAGGTATTATATTAAAAAAACTATTAAATAGAACAACAGTAATAGTTATAATTGAAAGCAGTGTAGTTCCAACAAAAACATTAAAAGCATCTCTTGTGCCAGTATGTCTAATAATTCCTTTGTAAGATCCAACTACAAGAAAGCTAATTAGAGCTATTGAAGCAATGGTAGGAATTTGATAGTATAAATCTTCAACATTAAAATTTAAGCTAGCATTAAAGCGAACAGTATATGCTAAGACAAACGAAACGCATACAAGAAAAATGTCGATGATTAAAACTAACCACCGTGAAGCATATTTGTCTAGTGCTTTTAAAACTAGTTTCTTAATCATTGAAGAGCTTTGTTAAATGTTAAAATTACAAAAAATAAAAAGAAGCTTAAATTTTCTTCATTTGTTGCTTCATCATTTGCATTTGTTCTTTTAACATTCCATGTTTATCTAACTTCTTTGCTTCTGCCATTAAATTAGTTGCTTCACGTTTTCTACGTTTAGTCATAGCAATACCGGCTAATTGTAATTTTGCCATCGCTAAATCATGATCCATTGCTAAGCCAAGTTTTACTGCTTTTTTTAAGAATTTTTCGGCTTGAGTAATGTTTGTTTGAGATAACATAATACCATGAAGGTAATTGTAATAACCTTCTTGTTTCTGAATTAAAGCAGAAGATGGGTTTTTAATATACCCTAACCATTTTTTTGCTCCTTCAAAATTTTGTTTACGTAATTGCAAGAAAGCAAGTAATATGAATTCATTTTTAAAATAGAATAGAATGAAAATACCAGCTAATAAAAGAATAGAAATTCCATTCATGATATGACCTTGCGTAAATTCATACACAGACCATATTGTTATTAAACCTGCTAAAACTAATTTTATATTTTTATTGAACATAATTTCTTTTTAAAGAACGTGCAAAAGTACGTTTTTATACTTAATTTTTAATTATTTTTTGTAGAACTTCTTGTGTTTATACCAAGCTAGTGAACCTAATATTACAACAAAAGCAATTGAATAATATACAGATGATGGTGTAATAACTTTATCTCCACTCGCATACGAATGTAATCCAGATAAATAAAAATTTACTCCGGCAAATGTCATCATAATGGAATAAAAAGATATAATAGACCATAAATTAAAAGTAAACCTTCCTCTTAACCCTGGAATTAAACGCATGTGTAAAACAAAAGCATATACCATTATAGATATTAAGGCCCAGGTTTCTTTTGGGTCCCAGCCCCAGTAACGACCCCAGCTTTCATTAGCCCACATTCCTCCTAAAAAGTTCCCAATTGTAAACATTACTAAGCCAACAGTGACAGCCATCTCGTTTATTACAGTCAATTCTTTTAAGTGTAAGTTCATTTTCTTTTTGTTCTTTTTATTAGTGAAAACAATTAAGAATAAAGAAAAGATTCCTAAAATCATACCTAAAGCAAAAGGACCGTAAGCAGCAACAATTATAGAAACATGAACATATAGCCACCAAGAATTTAATACAGGAACTAAGTTCGCAATTTCTGGATCAAGCCAGTTTAAATGTGCGAAAAATAAAGTAATTGAAACTAAAAAGGTTGTAGCTGCAATAGTCAGTGATGAATTCCTTCCTAGAAGTAAACCAAAAAACATTGTAGTTAAGCCAACAAATAGAATTACTTCATAAGCATTACTCCATGGAGCATTACCACTAATGTACCAACGCATAGCTAGTCCAAAAACATGTGTAATAAATAAAACTATTATTATTGCAATAAAAGCCTTTATAACATATTTAATCCATTTTTTATTGTTGAATATTTGAAAGAAAACAAAGAGAATCATTAATAAACTCACAAACCCATAGTATTTTGATAGTTTTACAAAGATGTTGGCCTTGTTGTAAGCAATCTCTACCTGAATTTTGTCTTTTGTAGGAATTACTTCAGAACCAAATTTTCTTTGAAATTTTTTAATTCCATCTAAAATTTTATTTGTTTCTGTATAATCACCCGATTTTTTTGATGTTTGTAATAACTGAAAATATACAGGTAATGATTGACGAACAAAAACGGAATCTGTTCCTTTAAAATTTGCATGAGAAGTTTCTGGTTGAGATACCCATTTGTTTTCTTCATTATTAGGAATCGGGTAAATTCTTAAAATACCACCACCAAGAGCTTGAGATAATAACCAAGCTCTACGTTCTATTTTTATAGCATCTTGCTCAAATTTATTTTGAATACGTTTTTTCTGAGCTTTAACAACTAAATCACTAATTTTTGAACTTCCGTCAGGATTATATAAATCGATAAAACGAGCATATTTAGCATCTTTAGGTAATCCTAACACCTCACGTATTTGAGTGTTTCCTTTTTCAAGATAAATAAAAGGAACATTTAACCAAAACATAGGGGCTTCAGTAATCGATACTAAGATTTGACTAGGAGTAAGTCCTCTGAAATTTTCAGTATGTGCTACTTTCCTTACTAATTCAGAAGCAAATGTATGTGCAGGCTTCATACGTCCACCAGCATCTTGTATTACTAATTCGCTAAATAAATCAGCATGTTTTTTATCAACCACCGACTTCTGTAAAACAGAATCGATTTGAGTTTCAGATAATTGTTTTGGCTGATGTGTTTGATGTTGAGAAAAACTTAAAGAGCTAATTAATAAAAGTGCAATTGATAATGTTGCCTTTTTAGCTCTTATTTTATTTAAAGATTTCTTTAAATCATAAAAACGAGTATTCTTTACAAATAAAGAGGCTATTAAACCAAAGAACAATAAGAAATAACCAATGTAAGTTACTGTTGTTCCCCAGAAATCATGATTTATTGAAAGATGTGTTTGTTCAATTTCTTTTGAATCATCATAACTTGATTGAAACAAGCGATATCCTTTATAGTCTAAGATATTGTTCATAAAGATTCTAAAATCAAAAGTTTCATCTTTGTCAATTACAGTTACTTCACTAGCAAATGAAGCTGCGTTTTCTGAACCAGGATATTTTTCTAATTGAAAATCGTTTAGTTTAATACTAAAAGGTGTTTTACGTTGTTTAGCACCATACCAAGCTCTAAAGTTTAAATCGCCAACACTAAATTGTTTAGCTCCGTCAACATTAAATTGTCCACCAGTTAATTCTACACGTTCCGTTTTTCCAGCTGTGGTAACATCAAAAACAACCATGTCGTATTTTTTTGGGTCTTTTTTTCCGCGAACTGTTCTTACTTCTCCTTTAGTAGGGTAATTTGGTACAACAAAAGGTAAACCAGATACATTATAAAGCGAACGCAATTTAAAGTCTTGAACAGTATCTTGTTTTACTAAGCCTTTTTCTTGAGTCGCCATTACTTGAAAATTACCTGCAACTTTTGTAATTATTTTTAAAGAATCATTTTGTTTAAAAATATTAATATTTGGGCTTCCGTCATTTACATCAAAACCGACTAAAATATTATGAACGTTTTCAATTTCACCTCGCTTAATATAATGTTCGTGCCTAGTTCCGCTTGAACTTTCAACAAATAAAATGTGTTCAGTTGCATTATCGTCTTCAATAAATTTTTCTTCAACCCAAGGAATGTAATCAACAAGTTTGAAATCTATTTTATGATTTTTACTGTCTTTATTAGGTTGAAAATATTCTGTAAAGTTTGCTGAATTTGTTCCCCAAGCAGATAGTAAAAGTTTATTATTGGTTTCTTTTTGAAATTCATTGTTATCAATAACAACGTTTAAGTAGTTAGTGTCAGATAAAAAAGTGTTGGTAGTTTCACCTTCATCAATAATCATTAAGCCTTCATAACTTATGTATCTCGTAATTCCTGCTCCTATTAAAATTAATAAAAACGATACATGAAATAAAAGTACAGACCATTTTTCTTTTTTGTATAAACGATATCTGAAAATGTTACCAAAAAAATTAATTACAAAAAACACCATGATTAATTCAAACCACCATGTGTTGTAAATTAATGCTTTTGAAGTTTGAGTTCCGTAATCATTTTCTATAAAAGTAGCTATTCCCATGGCTATTGCGAATAAGAAAAATAACACAGCCATTAAGCGGGTTGAGTAGAGGATATTTAAGATTTTTTTCATCAGTAAATCTGCTAAGTGTAAAACTTCGCAAATTTACGGATTAATGCGGGAATAGAATTATGATTTCAATCATTTTTAAATGGACTGAAATGTTAAAAAATAATAAGTTATTCGCCTATTTTCTCTCCCATTTTTACAAAAGTTTCAATTCGATTCTTTGTGTTGTCTAAAATATCTTGATCGATTGAGATTTTATCTTTGTCGATTAATAGTACAATCGTAGAGCCTCCAAAAGCAAAATACCCCATTTCATCTCCTTTCTTTATTTCTAAATTCGGCTTGAAAGTTTCAATGATACTACCAACCATAGTTGCTCCTACAGGAGCAATTACAATGTCTCCTTTATCTTTGGTGGTTAGCGTACAATATTCTCTTTTATTTTCGCAAAAGACTTTTGTAAAGTTAGAAGCTAGGGCATAAGGAGAGACTGAAAAGTAGTCTCCTTTTATTTTAGTCATTTTTGATGGTGTTCCATTGTATGGGAAATGATATCTATGATAATCATTTGGTGCTAATCGTAAGATGATTAAAGATGAATTTTTATGCTTTTCAGCTAATTCACCATTTCCTAAAAACTCTTTTAAAGTAAATTTTCTTCCTTTTACAAAGAAATTATGAATGTCGGCTATATTTTTAAAAGCTAGCATTTTACCATCTCCAGGAGATGCAAATCCATCTTCAATAGGGCGAGCAGTTGGTTTTAATTTTCTGTAGAAAAAATCATTAAAAGAAGTGTAGTCTTTAATTGATTTTTCTGCTTCATCCATATTGATGCCTAATTCTTTTACAAAACCTTCTATTTTGTTGATGGAACTTGGGTTGTCCATTTTTTTACCATACCAAGCTGACAAAAATTTACGTTTCGCTATTGGTAAAATAGCCATTTTTCCAAAAGGATTATGATATAGGAATTTTAAGAAACCTTCTCCGGGAGGAGTTTCAGTAATTTTCTTTCCTGATTTTCTATCTATAAATTGTATTTGCATAGTTACTATTCTTCAGTGCTATCAATTAAAATAGTTAACATGTCAATGGCTGCTTGGGCAATCTTAGTTCCTGGACCAAAAACACCTACTGCACCAGCGTCAAATAAAAACTGGTAATCTTGTGCAGGAATTACACCTCCAACAATAACCATAATGTCTTCACGCCCGTACTTTTTTAATTCAGCAATTACTTGAGGAACTAGTGTTTTGTGACCGGCTGCCAAAGACGATATTCCTAAAATATGGACATCATTTTCAATAGCTTGTTTTGTTGCTTCAATTGGTGTTTGAAATAAAGGACCTATATCTACATCAAAACCTAAGTCTGCATAACCTGTTGCTACAACTTTAGCACCACGATCATGACCGTCTTGCCCGAGTTTGGCAATCATAATACGTGGTCGACGTCCTTCTAGATCAGCAAATTTATCTGCTAATTCAGTAGCTTTTTTAAATAATTTATCGTCTTTTATTTCTTTACTATACACGCCAGATATGGTTTTATGAACAGCTTTATGTCTTCCAAAAACAGTTTCTAAAGCGTCAGAAATTTCACCTAAAGTAGCTCTGTTTCTTGCTGCTTTTACAGCTAAATCTAATAAATTTCCTTCACCCGATTTTGCAAAATTGGTTAAATCTTCTAAAGATTTAAAAACAATGTCTTGATTTCTTTTTGATTTTAAATCGTTTAATCGATCTATTTGTGATTGACGCACAGCTTCATTGTCAACTTCTAAAATATGTAATGGGTCTTCTTGTTCTAGTTGATATTTATTAACACCTACAATTACATCTTGACCACTATCAATCTTCGCTTGTTTTTTTGCAGCAGCTTCTTCAATACGCATTTTAGGAATTCCCTTTTCAATAGCTTTGGTCATTCCTCCTAATTCTTCTACTTCTTTAATTAGCTTCCAAGCTTTATTGGTAATATCTTCTGTTAGCTGTTCTACATGGTAACTACCAGCCCAAGGGTCTACTGTTTTGGTAATATGAGTTTCCTGTTGTAGATATATCTGAGTGTTACGAGCAATACGAGCTGAGAAATCTGTTGGTAATGCAATCGCTTCATCTAAAGCATTGGTGTGTAAACTTTGTGTACCCCCAAAAGCGGCAGCCATGGCTTCAATAGTTGTGCGAGCTACGTTGTTAAAAGGATCTTGTTCTGTTAAAGACCAACCACTGGTTTGACAGTGTGTACGTAAAGCTAATGATTTTGGATTTTTAGGGTTGAATTGTTTTACCAATTTAGCCCATAACATTCTACCAGCACGCATTTTTGCGATTTCCATAAAATGATTCATTCCAATTGCCCAGAAAAAAGAAAGGCGAGGAGCGAATGTGTCAATATCCATTCCAGCTTCTAGCCCTTTTTTAATGTATTCTAATCCATCAGCAAGTGTATAGGCTAATTCAATTTCTGCAGTAGCACCAGCTTCTTGCATGTGATATCCTGAGATAGAAATTGAATTGAATTTCGGCATGTTTTCAGAAGTGTATTTGAAAATATCCGCAATAATTTTCATAGATGGGGTAGGTGGGTAAATGTATGTATTACGCACCATAAACTCCTTAAGAATATCATTCTGAATTGTTCCAGCTAATAACTTTGGGTCCACTCCTTGCTCTTCAGCAGCAACAATATAGAATGCTAGAATTGGTAAAACAGCTCCATTCATTGTCATAGAAACTGACATTTTATCTAGTGGTATTTGATTGAATAATACCTTCATGTCTTCTACTGAGTCTATGGCAACTCCCGCTTTACCAACATCACCTTGTACGCGTTCATGGTCTGAATCGTAACCACGATGTGTTGCTAAATCAAAGGCGACAGAAAGACCTTTTTGTCCTGCAGCTAAATTTCTTCTATAAAAAGCATTACTCTCTTCTGCTGTTGAAAATCCTGCGTATTGACGAATGGTCCAAGGTCTACGGACATACATGGTAGAGTAGGGTCCACGTAGGTTTGGAGCAATTCCTGCAACAAAATCCTCATGCTTTTTTTCTGATGATTCTTGACTGGTAGTACCTAACTTAATATTGGATATATCTTTTCTACTCATTTTCTAGTCGTTCTTGCTCTAACTTTTCAGCTAGACGTTTTTGAATGATTGGAAGCACAAAAGTTTGTTCGTTTCTTGGTTTGAAGAAAGGAAACAACTCTAAGTCGTTCTTCATGGAGTCATTTTCGTTTTGAATCGAATTAGTTCCTAATAAGACGATTTCACCTGTATCAAACTTAGCTTGTTCTTTGTCGGCAGATTCTTTAATTTTTCGCTGAATAACGCCTTCCTTAAGTTGATTTAAATAACCACCTCCTTTTTCTATTTGTTTAAAAATAGTTAGGGAATTTTGCGCTAATTGTTGTGTGATTGCTTCTATATAATATGAGCCATCCGCAAAATTTTGCGCTTCTGCTAATTCGCTTTCTTGTTGTAGAATTAATAGTTGATTTCTTGAAATTCGCTCTCCAAACTCATTTGAGTGATGGAAAATATCGTCATAAGAAAGATTGCTTACAGTATCTGACCCCCCTAAAATTGCACTCATACATTCTGATGTTGTACGAAGCATGTTTACATTATAATCGTATAATGTTTTGTTTCTTGAGCTAGGTTGCGTGAAAATATGTACAGCTTGATTTTTTGTGTCATATTCACTTAAAAGAGCGCTCCATAAGATTCTGAAAGCTCTTAGTTTTGCTATTTCAAAAAAGTAATTACCCCCTGCAGAAAAGTTGAAGTGTATTTTACTGGCTGCTTTTTTACCGAAGTGATTAAGATATTCATTAGCGTGAGCAAGTGTGTAAGCTAGTTGTTGTGTAATGTTGGCTCCAGCATTTTGATAAATAGAGGTGTTGATACAAACTGAATTGTCAACATCATCTACTATTTTTTCTAAAGCGTTATGGTCTTCTTTTAAGCTTGAATACCAATTTCCTGTTCTAGCTAAATTCCCGATGATATCAATATTAAAATAACAATTTTTAGAATTGATAAATTTTGATAGTTCAATAATAAAACTAGCGTCTAAAAATTTGAAATTAAAATATAGTATAATGTTTTTGGTATCTATATTTTTTAAAAGAACTTGGTAATTGAATTTGTTTTTAGCTTTAAATTCTATCGATTTGGCACCTCTATTTAAAGAGTCTATAGCAAATGAGTTTGCTTTTTCTTCCTCTTCAACAAAAATAGATTGACAGATGTTGAATCCTTTTTTAGGAGTATTTACTTTTGTATTCGTTTTATCTTCTTTAGTGTAAAAAGGTTTAACGGTAATACCTTCGTCGGTTTTCCAAAGTAAAGTGTCGTTGTAATCAGCGCCTTTAAGATCTACTTGGATTTTTTGTTTCCATGCTGCAGCACTTACTTTGTTGAATTCATCAAATAAAAAATTGCTCATTACTTTTTAATGGTATCAAATTCGATAATATAAATATCTTCGTTCTCTTTTTTCATCAAGTATTTTTCACGTGCATAACGTTCTAATTGCAAAGAGTCTTGAAGTTTTTGTATGGTTTCTTTATCAGTCTTTATTTTTTCTTTATGATAATCGATCCAAGTTTCTAGTTCGTTTATTTCTTTGTTAAACTCTCTATGAGTAAGATAAGAATTTTCATCAAAAAAAAGCATCCAAACAACAAATACCGTTAAGATAATAACATAAATGTTTGTTGCTATTTTAAAAGAAGGCTTATTTTTTATTGATTTTAAATTCATTTTATAAACGATCGTTAATTACTGTTCTAACAATATCGATAGCTACCGTATTGTATCGATCGTTAGGGATAATAATATCTGCGTAATTTTTAGTTGGTTCAATAAATTGTTGATGCATTGGTTTTAGAGTGCTTTGGTAGCGGCTTAAAACTTCATCAATATCTCTACCACGTTCTTTAATATCTCTACGCACACGTCTTATTAATCGTTCATCTGCATCAGCATGTACAAAAACTTTAATGTCGCAAAGGTTTCTTAATTCTTTACTGTTAAATATTAAAATACCTTCGATAATAATAACTTTACGAGGGTGTGTTTTTATCGTGTCTTTGGTTCTGTTATGTGCAACGAAAGAATATACGGGTTGCTCAATTATATTACCGTTTTTTAATTCGGTTAAATGTTTAACCAACAAATCGAAATCGATAGCTCTCGGATGGTCGAAGTTTATCTTAGTACGTTCGTCGTAACTTAAGTCGTTCGTTTCACTATAATATGAGTCTTGTGAAATAACACATACTTCGTCTTGAGGAAGTTCGTTAATTATTTGGTTAACCACGGTTGTTTTTCCGCTTCCAGTTCCTCCGGCAATACCGATAACAAATATATTTTTCATTAAGTTGTAAGTAAGAAATAATGTTTGACAAATTTAGGAAAATAAGTGCACAAAAAAAGCGCTAACTTAAGTTAGCGCTTTTTATTTTGAGCCGATGAGAGGACTCGAACCTCCGACCTGCTGATTACAAATCAGCTGCTCTAGCCAGCTGAGCTACATCGGCCTTTGCTTTTAAAGCGTGGCAAATATATAATGTTTTTTAAAATTGCCAAAAACTTTTTTAATTTTTTTTAAGGTTGGATTTTGAGTGTTTTTTTAAGTGTTTGAAATATAAAATATTACAATGGTTTATTCGGTTAAATAAAATTTATTTTTTTTGAAAATAGTTAATTAAAGAGTGCTGATTTAGGTTTGTTAATGTTCTAAAATGATATTTTTTGTGAAAACAGGTTCTTTAATATTGTTTTTAAAAAAGAAAAAGTTCTAGGTTTTTCCTAGAACTTTTATCAAGAATAAATATTATAAAGAATAATAGTTGATGAAAAAATTACTCTTGTTGGTTTTTAAACGAAATATAATTGCGTTTAGTATACTTAAGCGGTTAAAGGTTTTCCTTTTAAACGCTTTTCAATTCTTTGTTTAACAACTGTTAAACGTTTCATAGCGTCCATTAAAGCGCTATCTTTCGTTTCTTTATACACTTCGTTTATCTCTAATATTAAAGCTTTCACTTCTCTAGAGGCTAATATTCTATCACTAGTAGTAACAAATTTGAATTTTCTGTTTTCAAATTCGTCTGCTTTACTAATTAATTCTGCACTCATAAAATATCACTATTTTTAATTAATTGTCTTTTTTAATTGAGTCTGGTAATTGATTCTGATTAAAAAGATCTACACCCTATAAATTAATTGGGGCGACAAATATATATTAATCTTTCATTTAACCTATAATAAATCAATCAAATTGTTTTATTTATTTATAAATTTTAATTATATGGTACTTTTGAAAGCTAATTTTTACTTTTTCAGCCAATTATAGACTTAATCTATAGTTTAAATATATAGATTTTTTATTATGATATCAAATTTATTAGTAGAATATTAACATTTAGAGTTGGTTTTGTTGTTGAATTTTCACCTATTAATAGGAAATTACTGAGAATACAGTATTTTTGAATCCTATAAAAAAATATAGAAGTTGTATGAGAAAGTTGATTTTATTAGCACTAATATTAATATTGCAATCTTGTGAAGGACAAAAAAAGAAAGCAATAATAGGTGAGTCTGATTTTCAGATTGAAATGAATACAAAATTTAAAGATGCTTCTAAATCACCATTAACCAAAAAAGGGCTAAAGAAATTTAGAGGATTGGATTTCTTTCCTATAAATAATAAGTTTAAAGTAAAAGCTAAGTTGGTTAAAACACCAGATGCACCAACATTTAATTTTCCAACAACAACAGATAGAATTGCTGTTTATAAAAAATATGGAATGGTATCTTTTACGATTGATGGAAAAGAATTTGAATTAGCTATTTATCAAGATGAGAACCCGAAACCTCAATATATTGATAATTTATTTTTGCCTTTTTTAGATAATACAAATGGAAAAACATCTTATAGCGGCGGAAGATTTATTGATGTGTTAACTACTGATGAAAATGAGGACGGAACAATCACGATAGATTTTAATAAAGCGTACAATCCATATTGTGCGTATAGCGATCGGTATTCTTGTCCAATTACTCCAAGAGATAATTATTTAGATACCGAAATTAAAGCAGGGGTAATGGCTTACAAAAAATAAAAATCCTGCATTTGCAGGATTTTTATTTTATGATGGAGGATTTAATCCCTCTTTTATATCTGATTCTATAGCTTTTGATAAGGCATCTAAATATGGTTTTCTAACTTTTAATTTGGTTTCGGCGTGTGCTTTCTTGTTCAGTTTCGAAAACATTTCAGCTATTTTAATTGCAGTTGGTAATAAATGAGTTTCAGGAACAATTTTATCTAAAAACCCAGCAGTTACAGCATCTTTAGGATTATATATTTCTGAGTTATTTACACTGCGTTCAAAATATACGGGAGATAAGCGACTTTTTGCAATTTCAATTCCAGCATTGTGCATCGTCATTCCAATCATAACTTCGTTTAATCCAATTTTAAATTCACCTTCTGTACCTAGTCTATAATCAGCAGAAAGTAATAAAAATGCGCCTTTTGCAATAGCGTGCCCAGTACAAGCTACAACTATAGGATATGGAAAAGATAACATTCTGTGTGATAATTTAGATCCTTTAGTAACTAATTCTAAAGCAGATTCAGCAGATGCGGTCATGCTTTTTAAATCGTATCCAGCAGAGAATATTCCTGGTTGTCCAGTTAATATTACCACTTTTTGTTCTTGTTCAGCCTTGTTGAAAGCTTCGTTTAAAGCGTCAACTACTTCATGAGAAATAGCATTTGCTTTTCCGTTATTAATTGTAATGATTGCGTAAATGTCTGTTGAGGTATATTGAATTAATTCGTTCATGTTTTAAATAAATTTAATAAGATAGATTCCTGCGAAAACAGCTAAAAAACCAAAGATGAAACTAGCAATTGTGTAAAAAGCGAAAGAAGTAAAATCTCCTGATTTTAAAAAGATATGATTTTCGTAAGCGAATGTTGAAAAAGTAGTGAAACCTCCACAAAACCCTGTAGCCAATAATAATGTGTGATCTTGGGTTAAATTTTCGTTTTTAGCAGCTAACCCTAAAATAATTCCAATAAGCAAACTACCTAAAATATTGGCAGTAAATGTTCCGTAAGGAATTCCTGTTTCAGAATTGTTTAAGAATTTACCGACGAGGTATCGTAAGATGCTTCCAGTTCCACCACCAATAAAAACGAGTAGTAATTGTTTCATAGATATGCTAAAATAATAAAACCTCACGAATAGTGTGAGGTTTTAAAATATATAGTTTTGTGTTTAGTTTATTGGATAATAAATGTCAGTTTGAATTTCTTCTGGTTTTACTTTTGTGGGGTCATTAACATATAACTCCCAAATTGGCCATTTTTGAGTTAGCTTGTTTTCTTCTAAATAAGTAGCAATTTTCATATGAGCGTCATAATCTCCATCTCCATAATTTCCGAACTTTGAAATCATAACACTATTACTAGCTGGTAATTTAATCACCTCCATAGCTTTATCTGGAGTAATGTCCTTATTTAATAAAAGACCAATGTAAAACTCTGTTTCACCAGAAGTTTCATCGTATTTTGAATAAACAGATCCAGGAGTAAAGTCTCCTTTCTTTAAGCCACTTTTCATAGCATACATTCCAGCTTTAGGCATGTCTTTCATAAATAAACGGGTCATTTCTTCGTGGTCTATTTTAATTTTATGTGGGTAACCAATAAATGTTTTTGCTGGCAGTTCTTTAGTTGAAATATCTCCTAAAGTAAATTTTGGTGTTTTTGGAGCTGTTTCTAAAAGCACTCTTTCTAAATTGTTAAGACCTTGTTCTTCCATAGGTCCTAGCATATTGTCCCATCCACCGGACATAGCAGCGAACATTTTAAACATAAAAGGAGAATTATCTGCTTTCATACCCCAAGTTACTTTAGTTCCTTCTGGTACTTCTTCAAAGTTCCAATAAATATCTCCAGGTTCATTATCCATAAAAGATATTTTTTGAGCTATAGATTTATTTTCTACCACATCGACAGTTTCCATTTTACCTGGTCCATCTTTACTAGTCCAGCTATCAGAAGCACCAACACCTACTGTTTTGTCGCCATATGTTACTACAATTGTACTGTCTTCATCATGCCAAGGACCCCATTTCTCCCAAGTCTTTAAATCGTTTACAGTGTTGAAAGCATGTGCTATTGGAGTGTTAATTATTTTACTTCGTTTAACATCGTAATTGCTAGAATACGTACTTACGTATATAAGACCGATAATAATTAAAGCAACTATTATTAGTAATAAATATTTAATGAATTTCATGATTTGGTTAATTTGGTTGTATTGTAAAAATACAGATTTTAAATTTATTGGTTGAAAACAAAAATCCCTGATAAATTAATTTATCAGGGATTTTTTATGTTTAAAAAGATGTTATTTTAAAATAACATCATCTGCGTCCGTCCAATTCCATTTTCCAACAATAGTTCCTTTTTCTACGGTCATAATTCCAGGATTAGCTCTAATAGCTGTTTTTAATGCTGTTTCATCACAAAAACCAAAAGTGTATGGTAGGTTAAACTCTTTTTGAGTTGCAGTTAAGTCTTCAATGTAAGAAGCTGTTAAAACATATACTTCATATCCTTTTGCTTTAGCATCTGCAGCTACTTTAGTAACTGCTGGTAAGCCATCTTTATCCATTTTTTCAAAGTTATAAAGCATGATAAGCATTGCTTTATCTTTTGTTAACATGTCCTCTAATTTATCTCCATCATCAGTTTCAATCATGAAATCGTGAATTGGAGGAACTTCGTCGCTCCCTTCTTGATATGCCATTCCTTCAGCAATATTTGTACCTATTGAGTACGCTCTAAAATCAATAATTGGTAAATGTTGTAAAACATAATAGGTAACCAATAATGATAAAAATATTGACACGTATGTACTTAATGAAGCTACTTTGTCAGAAATTAAAGGTTTAATATATTTTAATCCTAAAATTAAAATGATAATAAATACCATAAATACTACATTCTTGTAAAATGTTTCTTTAGGTGTTAATTTTAATGCGTCTCCAAAACAACCACAATCGGTTACTTTGTTATAGGTGTAAGAATACCACGTTAAGAATAAGAATATTAAGTTTAAGCTAAACAAACTCCAAACTGTAAATTTTGGTTTAAAACCTACTAAAAGCATTACGCCTAAAACTAATTCCGAAACAATCAATAGAATAGCAAATGGTAAAGTATAAGGAATTAGAAATTCCATATTTAATACACCTTCGCTAAAATATTCTTGAAACTTGTACTGAGAACCAATAGGGTCTACTAATTTTACAAATCCTGAGTAGATAAATAAAAGACCTACTAGTACTCTCGATATGTGGGTTAATATTTTCAACATAATCTTTTAGGGGTTTTAGGTTAACTGTCTAATTCTGAATGATGAATCAGAGCAAAAATAGCATAATTAATCATATCTTGATAATTTGCATCTATTCCTTCTGAAACGATTGTTTTTCCTTGATTATCTTCAATTTGTTTAACACGAAGTAATTTTTGAAGAATTAAATCGGTTAAAGACGAAATTCTCATGTCTCTCCACGCTTCACCATAGTCATGGTTTTTGTTTTTCATTAACTCTTTGGTGATTTTTGAATGCTTATCGTATAGTAAAGTAGCTTCATCAGTATTTAAATCTGGCTGTTCTACTACGCCTAATTCTAGTTGAATTAAAGCCATGATAGAATAGTTGATAATACCAATAAACTCTGATTTATCTCCTTCATCAACTTTACGTTCAGTGTTTTCTTGTAATTGACGTATGCGTTGCGCTTTTATAAATATTTGATCTGTTAATGATGGAAGCCTTAAAATTCTCCATGCACTACCATAGTCACTCATTTTTTTAATAAACAAACTTCTACATTCTACTACTACTGCATCGTATTGTTTGGATGTGTTTTGCATCTTTTTTATTTAAAAGTAATCGACCAAAAATAGTAAATATTAAAAGCTTTTCGTTTATTTTTACTTGGAAATTTATTATAATGACGATTAATTGTAAAGGAAGCTTAATAGACCTCGCAACTCCTAAAGTTATGGGGATTTTAAATATAACCCCAGATTCTTTTTTTGATGGAGGGAAATATAAAGATGCAACTGATATTTTAAATCAAACAGAAAAGATGCTAAAAGAAGGAGCAACTTTTATTGATGTAGGAGCGTATTCGTCTCGTCCTGGTGCAAAGCATATTTCAGAAGAAGAAGAGTTGCAACGAATTGTTCCAGTAATTGATTTGTTGATGAATAAGTTTCCAGAAATATTGATTTCTGTTGATAGTTTTCGAAGTAGAGTAGTGGAAGAAACAATAAATCATGGAGCAGCCATAGTTAATGATATTTCAGGTGGTACAATGGATGAAGCAATGTTTAATATTGTTGCGAAATTACAAGTGCCATATATTATGATGCATATGCAAGGAACTCCTCAAAACATGCAAAAGAATCCAGTTTATAAAGATGTAACTAAAGAAGTAATTTCTTTTTTTGCGGATCAAATTTTTAAACTTAGAGTCTTAAAAGTAAACGATGTAATTATTGATGTAGGTTTTGGCTTTGGAAAAACTACTGAACACAATTACGAATTGTTGAATAAATTACAATTGTTTAAAAGCTTAGATGTTCCAATATTAACTGGAGTTTCTAGAAAATCGATGTTGTATAATGTTTTAGGCATTTCAGCAAAAGAAGCTTTAAATGCTACTACAGTTGCAAATACAATTGCTCTGTTAAACGGAACAAATATTTTAAGAGTACATGATGTAAAAGAAGCAGTTGAGGCAGTTACTATTGTGAATCAATTATTTTAAAAATGATTACATTTACTAAAACTTCAAAGATTTAATGAATTTAGATTTTATCAATTTTACTTTTCTCGATGTACTTGATATTATTTTAGTTGCTGTTTTACTATATTATATATACAAGTTGTTAAAAGGAACGGTAGCTATTAATATTGTTATTGGAATTGCACTAATTTTTTTAATTTGGAAAATAACGCAAGCACTTCATATGGAAATGCTAAGTGGTATTTTAGGATATCTTTTATCAGGTGGAGTTATCGCCTTGATTATTGTATTTCAACAAGAAATCAGGAAATTTTTATTAATGATTGGAACGACCAACTTTTCATCGAAAAGAGGTTTTTTAAATCAAATTAAGTTTTTGCAATCTGAGATCAATTCAGAAATTGATATCGAAACGATTTTAAAAGCATGTACGAGTATGTCTAAAACTCGTACAGGAGCGTTGTTGGTTATAGAAAAAACAAATAACCTTGATTTTTTAGTAGGTTCGGGAGATAAAATGAATGCATTAGTAACCGAAGCAATTATAGAAAGCATTTTTTATAAAAACAGTCCGTTACATGACGGGGCAACTGTAATACGAGATAACTATATTATTGCCACTCGTGTTGTGTTACCAGTTTCTAACAGTACGAAGATTCCTGCGCGATTTGGTTTACGACATAGAGCTGCGATTGGAGTTACTGAAAAAACAGATGCTGTTTGTTTATTAGTATCAGAAGAAACGGGTGAAATATCGTATATAAATAATGGTGAGTTTGTATTGTATAAAACACCAGAAGAGTTATTTAAAAAGCTTCAAAAAGATTTGACAGCATAAAAATAATATTGCAGCTATGAAAAAAATATTACTATTACTTTTTGTTTTTTCACTAACAATGTATTCTCAAACAAGTAAAATAGAATATAGCGTTGTTTTGCATAATCCTAAGAATAGCGCTAAGCCAATGATTCTAGAGATTGTTGAAAATGCTGAAAACATGAAGTTTAATTTACTTTTTAATGAGGAAAGATCTTCTTTTGAAATAGAGTATTTAGGCTTGTTGAACGAGGAATTAGTTAGAAAGCGAAAAAAATCTGAAATGACTGAAATTTTAATTGGCTATTTTAATATTTGTCATCAAGATGCTGAGGGGAATTCTACTATAATACAAACAATAGATTGGGATACATATCAAATCAATCATAATAAAAAAATGAATGATTGGCTGATTACCGAAGAAAAGAAAAAAATAAAAGGTTACGAATGTATAAAAGCTACTAGAAAAGAGTTTAATAAGCGTTCAGGTAAGTATATGAATTTTGTTACGTGGTTTACTCCAGAAGTTAAAGTTCCTTATGGGCCTGCTGGTTATGGTGGTTTGCCTGGATTAATTTTAGAGTTGCATCATGAAAAAAGGTTTTCTTATTTTGCTAAGAATATAGAGCTTAATAAATTTAAAGATGATCCTTTGAATTTATTAGAGGCTGAAAAAATAAGTATTATTAAGTCTGTTGAGTTAATGAGAATAGCTAGAGGTCAAAACTAAAAAAGCTCGCAATTAATTGCGAGCTTTTTATTTTATATAAAATCTAAAATTATTTAGCAGGAGCCATTTTAGATTGTAAAGCGCTCATTACAGAGTTGAATTTCTTAACTCCTTCTGCATCTAAAGTAGAAACTATTTCTTTTCCTTTAGCAGCTAACTCAACACCTTTTTTAGCTAATTCAGCATTTTTTAATACATCACCTTTAGCCTCGATATAATCTTTAGCATAAGTAGAGTAAGTTTGTAAATACTCACCAACTTTAGGATCTTTAAACTCAGGAATAGTTACACCTTCGATTGCTGATTTTACAGCATCTACAGCTTTGTCAACAGCAGCTTCTGCATCAGTTACAACTTTTGTTGCAGCATCTTTAGTAGCGTCAACAGCTTTGTCAGCAGCTTCTACCACATCTTTAGCAGCATCTTTTGTCGCTTCTTTTTCCTTTTTACATGATGTAGCTAATAAAGCTCCAACAACAAGTACAGATAAAATTACTTTTTTCATCGTTTTATGATTTTTAGTTTTTAGATTGATAATTAACAAATGTATTATTTTGAATGTTGTAAACAAATTATTTACGACACAATTTCAGTACTAAATTGCTTATCATACAAGTTTCTGTAATAACCTTCACTTTTTTGTAGTAGCTGAGCGTGAGTCCCTTGCTCAACAATTAGTCCTTTATCCATAACAATAATCATGTCAGCTTTTTTAATAGTTGCTAAACGATGTGCAATTACAATAGAAGTTCTGTCTTTTGTGATTTTATCTGTAGCATATTGAATCATTTGTTCTGAATGTGTGTCTACTGATGATGTTGCTTCATCTAAAATTAAAACTTTTGGATTGCTAACATAAGCACGTAGAAATGCAATTAATTGACGTTGACCAGAAGATAACATCGCACCTCTTTCTTTTACATTGTAATGATAATCGTTAGGGAGTGTCATTATAAAATCATGAATACCTATTTGTTTTGCTGCTTCTTGAACTTGAGCAAGAGTAATATCTTCGTTTTTTAAGGTGATGTTGTTTAAAATAGTATCGGAAAAAAGAAAAACATCTTGTAATACAATTCCTATTTGTTTGCGTAGATAAACAATATCATATTCTTCAACAGAAATGTTATCTACACAAATTACTCCACTGTCAATTTCATAAAAACGATTTATAAGGTTGATGATAGTTGATTTACCTGCTCCGGTTGCTCCAACTATAGCAACTGTCTGTCCTTTATTAACATCAAAGCTGATACCTTTTAAAACTTCTTCATTTTTAATATAGCTAAAGCGAACATTTTTAAAACTGATATTTCCTTGAAGGTTTTCGGTGGTTTTTGTACCTGTTTTTTTAATAGAGCTTTCAGTATCTATAACATCAAAAACACGCTCTCCAGCAACAATTCCCATTTGTAATTGGTTGAATTTGTCTGCGATTTGACGTAGTGGTCTAAATAGCATTTGTGCCATTTTAATAAAACCAATAATAACAGCAATATTTGTGGCTTCTCCCTCTACAACTTGTAGTCCACCATACCAAACAATTAAACCAATAGCTATAGATGATAAGATTTCTGCAATTGGAAAAAAGATAGAGTAGTACCACACAGTTTTAATATGTGCTTTTGCATGTTTATCATTTATTTCAACAAAATTTTGAAATTCAATTTTTTCACGATTAAAGAGTTGTACGATTTTCATTCCTGTTACTCTTTCTTGTACAAATCCGTTAAGATTAGCTACTTGGTTTCTAACATCTTGAAAAGTAGATTTAATAGCTATTTGAAAAAGTTTTGTAGCATAAATTAATACAGGTAGCATTGCTAAAGCAATTAATGCTAACTTCCAATTTGTATATAGCATCACAAAAATAACAACAATCATTTTTAAGATGTCACTTACAATCATAAAAACCCCTTGAGTAAAAAAATTAGCAATAGTTTCTATATCAGAAACTACTCGGGTAACTAATTTACCTACCGATGAGTTATCGAAATAACCCATTTTAAATTCTACGATTTTACGGAAGGTTTTGGCTCTAATATCTCTAATGATATGTTGCCCCACCCAGTTAGCATAGTAGATGAAGGTAAACTGAAAGAGTACTTGAATAAGTAATGCTACTAACATTGCAATGGTAAAGTAGAGTAGCCTTGTAGCATCTTTAGTGGTAGTGAAATCTTCAATAGCAGTCATTAAAATAACTGGAATTAGTACTGAAAACCCCGCTAGTAAAATTGTAGAAACCGTTGCTAAAATAAATCTAGTGCGATATTTTTTTGCAAAACTCATAAGTCTTGCAAAAATTTTAAAATCAAATGCTTTTCCTGTCGCGTTACTCACTATATATAATCGTATTCTACTTTTGTTAAAAATAATCCTTTTGCGGGTACAGATGTACCTGCGTTACTTCTGTTTTTACTCTCGATAACAGCTCTGAAATCTTCTACAGAAATTTTCTCTTTTCCAACATCAATTAAAGTACCTACTATTGCTCTTACCATATTTCTTAAAAAACGATTGGCACTAATATGAAAAGTTAATTCGTTTTTGTTTAGAACCCATTTGGCATTTGTTACGTTGCAATTAAAGGTATGTACATCAGTTTTTACTTTCGAAAAACACTCGAAATCTTCATATTCATATAAGATGGCTGCCGCTTCATTCATCAAATCAATATTTAATTTTTGATGATGTAATTGCAAAGAGGTTTCTAATAAAAAAGGATTACGTCCTAGCCAAATTTTATATTCATAACTTCTACTTAATGCATCAAACCTAGTATGAGCATCATCATGAACTAATTTGATGTTGAAAATTACTATATCATGTGGTAAGATAGCATTTAATTTATAAGCAAGATTATTGTCTAAGTTTTTGTCTGTTTCAAAATGAGCAAACATTTGCGAAGCATGCACACCAGTGTCTGTTCTACCAGCGCCAACAACAATAATTTCTTCTCTTAAAACCGTGCTAATAGCTTTGTTAATTTTTTCTTGTACAGAAACTGCATCAGGTTGTATTTGCCAACCATGATAATTTTTTCCGTTGTAAGCTAACTCTATAAAATACTTCAAAAAGATATTGGGATTTAAAAGACAAAATTATGAAATTTTACTGTGAGTTTACTCTAGTAGAGTTTTAAATAAGTCTCTTAATTTTTGTTAAATAAATCATAAGATTAAAAATATAAACATAGGTTAAGATGCAGGTATGTAATCTGTTATATATTTGCCGGCTCAAAAACAGATAATAAGAGTCCCCTTTTATTATAATTCCCCAGATGAACCCACAATGTAATGTTGTGGGTTTATTGTTTTAATAGTATTGATTAGCTTTGTGCTAATGAAAAAAATACTACTCCTTTCAGATACGCATAGCTTTATTGATGATCAAATATTAAAATTTGTAAAACAGGCAGATGAGGTTTGGCACGCTGGTGATATTGGTGATTTAAATGTTACTGATACTATACAAAAACATAAACCTTTAAGAGCTGTTTACGGTAATATTGATGATAAAGATGCTAGAGCTGAATTTCCTTTAGATAATAAATTTACTGTTGAAGGTGTATCTGTGTGGATAACTCATATTGGGGGGTATCCGAATGCCTACAAGCCAAGAATAAAAGAAGAGTTTAAAAGCAATATTCCTAAACTGTTTATTTGTGGGCACTCGCATATTTTAAAAGTACAATATGATGAGAAATTTAAATTATTACATTTAAATCCTGGGGCAGCTGGTAAACATGGTTTTCATAAAATAAGAACTATGTTACGCTTTGAGTTAGATAATGGTGCTGTAAAAAAACTTGAAGTTATTGAGTTAGCTCACCGATGAAAGCTTACTAGCTCGTTTTTGTTGCTGAATAGGAACTGAGATAAATATAGAAGCACCATTATTAATTTCTGAATTGATAGTTAATTTACCATTCATCATTTTTACTCGAGCTTCAATTTGATTTAAGCCAATACCATCATTTAAAGAAGAAGATGAGGTAGAAAATCCTACCCCATCATCTTTAACGAGAATGGTTAGTTGACTCTTCTCTTCCTTTATAATAATTTCAGCATTATTAGCTTTACTGTGTTTTATAATGTTATTGATTAATTCTTGAATAACATTAAATATTTTGATCTCAAATTCTTGATTATATCTGTGAATATTATTTGCAGAAACATCAAATTTTAATTCGCTATTTGAGTATTTCTTAGCAACATCTTTTATAGCATATTCTAAACCAAATTTTAATAGAATAGAAGATACTAAGTTGTGAGATAAATCTCTTACTTTTTGTGATGCTTCAAGTATAATAGCTTGTGTTTTCTCTATCTCAGAAGGAGTGTTATTATGAAGCTGTTTTTTTGTAGCACTCAAATGCATGTTAGCTGACGATAATAATGCACTTACATTATCGTGTAATATCTCAGCAATTTCTTTTCTTTCAGATTCTTTACCGTCAATGGCTGCATTTAAAATTTTTGTATGTGCCTCAGATTTAAGTTTTTCAATACTTTGTTGTTGTAGTAAGTTACTTTCAGACAGTTTTAATTGTAGGTTTTTCTGGCGAAGTTTGTAGTTATATATAACAACACCAGATACAATAAGTATAAGCAAAGTTAATGCGCCAAATAAAATATTAGTTTTACTTTCTTGTGCTTCAAATAATTTACGTTGTTCTTTTACGCGTTCTATTTTTTGTTGCTCTAAATTCTCTTTATGTTTTGCTGTAATTTCTTGAATTATACCTCTAACTTCATTATCTCTTAGATTATCTTCAATTTCATAGTACCGTTCTTGGAAGTCATAAGCTTTATAATCTTTTAAGTTTCTCATTGCCCATGCCAAATTGTAATATAAATTAGCTTTATATTTTACTGCCTTTTGACTATTATTATTTTTGATTAATTCAATACCATTTAAATAAATAGTTTTCGCTTTATTATAATCTCCAAGTGATAAATATACGCTGCCTAGGTTGTTTTGTGATCTAGCTTGATTGATCTTATCGCCAGTTTCAATATGAATATTAATAGCTTTTTTAGCATAAATTTTTGCTTTTGTAAAAAGCGAATCCATTTGGTATATACTAGAAAGGTTATTATAGGAAATAGCTTTATATTGTTTTAAATCATTATTAATTGAATTTAGGTTTTCTAGTTTATTGTAAAAATAAATCGCGCTATCTTTTAACTTTTGAATATGATTTAATGTATCAGTAGAAATATTAATATTTCTATATAGTTTCTGATAAGCACCTCCTATCCTAAGATAAATTTTACCATAATAATTTTCAGATTTTTTTTGAATTTCATCTAGATTTTGAGGGTGACTTTTTTTTAGATAGCCTAGTGATATTTTATAGTAAGCTAAAGATTTTTTATAGTCATGAGTTTTGTCATATATGTCAGCTATTAAAGTAGCAGATAAATGAGCTAATTTATTTTCGTTTCCTTCTTTGCTATATTCATAAATTTCCAAGCTCTTTTTTAAAGCTTCAACATAGTTTTTTCTTTTAAATTTTTTATAAGCTTTTTCGAATTTCTTTTTATAGATAGAATCTTTATTAATCAAAGTATAGCCAAAAGATTTTTTAAAAAAATCTTTTGGCTTTTTAATATTAGAGTGAGTTTTTGTACTAATTAAAATTAGTAGTACGAAAAATGTAATTTTTTTTATGTTTTTTAAAAAAATCAAGCAGGTTATTTTTTAACTAACTCATTAAATAATATCGTTTCCATTACCAATCTCTAATTTTGGTTTTCTTTCAGCAGTTTCTTCCGTTGATTTTCCTGAATATTTGTGGTTTACAAAATCAATTTTTAATAAATCGTCAGATGAAAGATTTATAGTTCTTGAAAAATCTTTTTGTTTCGAGTCTCCTGTTGATAAGTGAACTTCGTATGTTTCGATATCTTCATTGTAAACAAAATCTGTATTAACATTGTCGTTTACTTTAAATTTTAGTTGAAATGTACCATCTGTGTTTTTTGTGATGCTATATGAATTTAAAAACTCAGTTACTCCTTTAGCAAAAGTAGGGTTTTCATCTTCAATAGATATTTTTGTTCTTTTACCTTGGTTAGCTTCTAAAAAACCAATTTTTAAATAGTCGTTTTCGATGTTAAAATCGTTAGAGTGTTTAACTGCAGTTTTATGGTTTACTTCAGATAAAATAATCTCGTTAGAGTTATCTGTATTTTTTATCGCAGTTACATCTGTATTGTTTGTGGTATTAAAATCAATAGAATATGCACCGTTGGCATCTCTTTTAAGAGTATATGATTGTAATAATTTCTCTTGTGTATCTTCTAAAACTTCATTTTCGTTTGATGAACATGAAGTGAAAATTATACTGAAAACTAGGAAATAAGGAGCTAATTTTTTCATGATTTATTGTTTGAATTGTTATAGGTTTAAAATTTAGTTTAGGTATAATAGCGATGTACTATAGGATAGACTTTTAATGAGATGCGTTCTCATTATAGGGGATAAAGAAAACAAAATGAAGGGTTTTTCTATTCTATGTTAATATTAACGCGTACACCGCTAAACCTACTTTTTTATGTGTTTAATAAGAAATAGCGATGTACTTTATATTGTATAGACTTTCGGGGGACCTTTTTCTTCGCACGGGGGATTAAAGAAAACTACTTGAAGGGATTGCTATACTATATTGTTTTTCACAGCGTACATCGCTAAACCTACTACATTTTTTACTTTTAATTTTTTATATAAACTTCTTCGGTATGTTTCAACCGTTTTAATACTTACTAGCAGATATTCTGCAATCTCTGAAGAGCTTTTTTCTAAAGCAATTTGCTTTAAAACTTCTACTTCTCTTTCAGTTAGGTCTCCATGTGTTAATTCTGGCTCGTCAACTTTAGATTCTGTAACATATAAATCTAAAAGCCTACTCTTAACATCATCACTAAAATACTGTACACCATTATGAACTGATTTAACTGCATCAATAATATGATCGCTAGCACAGCTTTTATCGACAAATCCAGAAGCGCCTAGTAATACCATTTCTTGTACTAATTTAGGATCGCTTAAGCTAGATAGTATAATTGTTTTAATGTTTGTATTACGTTGCTTAAACGTTTTTAAAACTTCAATGCCGTCCATCTCTGGCATGTTAATGTCTAAAACTAAAACATCAGCTTTGTTTTTTTTAGACCAGTCAACTACTTGCCTACCAGTTAAAGAATAACCTTCAACTTCAATGTCATCTTCAGTATTTAATAAAGCGATAACTCCATCTATTAAGATTTTGTGGTCATCCGCTATGTGAACTTTAATCTTGTAATTCATAGTTGTTACATTTACAAATCTATAGTATAAAAGGATTGTGTACAATACCCAATAACCCTAATCGTGCTCTAAGGGTTATCCCTAGTAAATTAGGGTTAACCCTAATTTCGTTAACATTTCTTTAACATTTTAAAAGAAGAGAAGTGAAAAACGAATGTGAACAAAAATAAAAAACCGAGATAAATATCTCGGTTTTTTCGCACTAAATATACTAAGATGTTAGGCTTATCGTAATCTATCTACAGATTTTACAAGATCTTCGTCCTTCTTAATGGCTTTATTTGCTATAACTAGTAGCAAAATAACAATGATAGGGAAGAACATCCCAATACCTTTCTCAGAAACTAAAGCTTCTCCAGATAATGTTTGTGATAGATATATCAACAATACTAATAAAAAAAGGTTTATCAATATGTTTAAGCGCCCTAAAACAAATTGTAACTGACGATTTTTAAATAAAAATATAGTTACCAATGATAATAGAGCTGAAATAAAAAATAAAATTGGAGTCATTTTTTCAAACATAGAAACTCCAGAAAATAAATCCATACTAAAGATAGTAGTTGCTTTTGCATTCGTCCAAAGGCTAACAATAAATGTTAAACCACCAGAAATAACTGCTGCAATTAATAAATATATAGATTGTATTCTTTGTATCATATTTTTTACTGGGTAGCAAATGTAATATTTCTTTTTTTAATAAGAAATATTACAAGTTAAATTATTTGTATATATTTGTCGTATAAGTACCCGCACTAAGAATTGTTATTTATACCCTAATTAACAATACATCAAAATTAAACTTAATACAATTATATTCTTCACTATTAAGAATAAGATAACTTAATTATATTACGAATGTTCGAAATTTCGGAGTTAAAAGCTAAAAAATTAACTGATTTACAAACTATCGCTAAAAGCATAGGGTTACAAAAAACGAGTCAGTTAAAAAAACTTGATTTAGTTTATAAAATATTAGATGCACAAGCTGAAGCTAGTGCTAGTAAAGCTGAAGCTAAGCCTAAAGCAGAAAAGTCAAAAAGAAAAAGAATTTCTAAAACTGAAACAACTGAAGTAACTAAAGCTCCTCAGCCAGTAAAGAAAGAAGAAGCTGTAAGAGAAGAAAAGAAAAATGTAGAGAGAAAATCGGCAGAAAATAAAATCGAGGATAGAAAACCTACAGATAGAAAGCCAGTTGACAGAAAAAGAGTTGAGAGAAAGCCAGTAGAAAATAAATCTGAAGAGCATAAAACGGAAGATAAAAATCCTGTTGATAGAAAACCTGAGGCAAAAAAGGAGCAACTTGGACCTAAGAAGCCACAGCATAATAAAAATCAAAATAATAGAGGGAATAAGCCTCAGCATAAGAACCAAAACGTAGGTAAAGGTAATAAGAGTAGTAATAAATATCGCGATCCTGATTTTGAGTTTGACGGTATTATTGAAAGTGAAGGAGTATTAGAAATGATGCCTGATGGATATGGTTTCTTACGTTCTTCTGATTATAACTATTTATCATCACCAGATGATATTTATGTATCACAATCTCAAATAAAGTTATTTGGTTTAAAAACTGGAGATACAGTTTTAGGTAATGTTCGTCCACCAAAAGAAGGTGAGAAATATTTTCCTTTAATTAGAGTGTCAAAAATAAATGGATTAAGCCCAAATATTGTTCGCGATCGTGTTTCTTTTGAGCACTTAACACCTTTATTTGCTGAAGAAAAATTCAATTTAGCAGAAAGAGGTAGTTCTTTATCAACCAGAATTATTGATATTTTTTCTCCGATAGGAAAAGGGCAACGTGGTATGATTGTAGCACAGCCTAAAACGGGTAAAACAATGTTATTAAAGGATGTTGCTAATGCAATTGCAGCGAATCATCCTGAAGTGTATCAAATTGTTTTATTAATTGATGAGCGTCCTGAGGAGGTTACTGATATGAAGCGTAATGTGCGTGGAGAAGTAGTTGCCTCTACTTTTGATGAGCCAGCAGATAAACATGTACGTGTTGCAAACATTGTTTTAGAGAAAGCAAAGCGTTTGGTAGAATGTGGTCATGATGTTGTAATTCTTTTAGATTCTATTACGCGTTTGGCAAGAGCATATAACACAGTTGCACCTGCTTCAGGTAAAATTTTATCGGGTGGTATTGATGCAAATGCATTACATAAACCGAAGCGTTTCTTTGGTGCTGCTCGTAATATTGAAAACGGAGGGTCGTTAACAATCATTGCAACAGCGTTAACTGAAACAGGTTCTAAAATGGATGAGGTAATCTTTGAGGAATTCAAAGGTACTGGTAACATGGAATTACAATTAGATCGTAATATATCTAACCGTAGAATTTACCCAGCAATCGATTTAATTAAATCTAGTACACGTCGTGATGATTTATTATTAGATGATAAAACAGTACAGCGTATGTGGGTATTACGTAAATATTTAGCAGATATGAATCCTGTTGAAGCAATGAGTTTTATTAATGATAGAATTAGAACGTCTAAAAATAACGATGAGTTTTTAATTTCTATGAATGGATAGTTTATAGAATTTACATAAATAAAAAAATCCCGCTACTAAGTGGGATTTTTTATTTTGGATAGATAATTTTATCTAATGGAATATCAAATTCATTGGTGTCTTTAATTAAATTAATTGGTATGAAAAAATTAAGCCCAATGGTTTTTATATTGGTTTTGCATTCTGATAAAAAACGATCATAAAAGCCTTTTCCATATCCAACTCTGTAGTTTTTTTTGTCGGAAATTAATAAGGGAACAAATACTAAGTCGATTTCTTTTGTATCTATTAGTGTAGCATTTATTGGCTCAGGAATTCCATAACTATTAGTTTCTAATTTTGTTGATTCATCAAAAATAAAATGTTGTAGGGTATTGGTTGAAAAATCACTTTTACTTATGATGATAGTTTTGTTAATTGATTTTAGAAAATTGATAATAGGGTAGGTGTCAATTTCTTTTTGTTTTTCTATAGGAAGGAAAATGTGAATGTTTTCTGAGTTAGAAAAATCAGTTTTAAAAACTTGAGCGTAGATACTTTGTTGAAGTTTTTCAATCTCAGTATCTGTTAATTCTTTTCTTTTTTGTTTATATAATTTACGAAGTTCTTTCTTTATCATATATTATAAGTTAAGAAGCTCTTCGCGTAATTTTTTAGTTAAGCTTTTTACAATTAAATCATAAGAATGATCAATTAACTCAAAAGCAAATTCGTCAGAAACATCGTTGTTTAAAGTAACGGTGTTCCAGTGTTTTTTGTTCATATGCCAACCAGGATTAATACTTTCGTATTCTCCTCTCAACTCTAAAGCTCTTTCAGGGTCACACTTTAAGTTGACTTTTGCCTCGTCTTTTTCCCAGCTATCTATACCAGTTAACGCAAACATTTTGTTCATCACTTTAAAAACTAACGTATTGTCATCAAAAGGAAAATGTTCTGTAACTCCTTTTTTTGAAATACAATAATCTCTTAGTTGTTCAATATGCATAACTAAATTACTTTAAAATTCGTTCCATAACTTTTTCTGGGTGTTTCAATTCAGAAAAACCATATTGTTTGTATAAACCGTGAGCATCATTAGTTTTTAACATCCAAGTAGTACATTTTTGTAGTTCTTTATGGTTTATTATGGTATTTATTAATTGTTTAGAATATCTATTACCACGTTGCTCTGGTACAATAAAGATATCCATAAGGTAAGCAAAGACAGTGTAATCGGTAGCAACTCTTCCAAAACCTATTTGAACATTATTTTTATAAACTCCAAAACATAAGCAGTTTTTAATTGTATTTTCTACTTCTGTGATAGTTCTTCCTTTCGCCCAATACGATTTGGTTAAAAATGAATGTATGACCTCTATTTGTAGTTTCGATTTATCGGTTGATATATGTATCATTCATTCAATAAGTTTGAAGTTGTTGTAGGTAATTCTAAAGCGGAGAAATCTAATTTCCATCCAATGGTTTCCACTAAGTTTTGCATCAAAGTAATTGCTTCTATAGCTTCCTTGTTTGCAGTTTGCATTAAGTTACTTTCTGGGATTTTCTGTAAAATATGTTCCTTAGCTTCTTTATTAACCTCTGTTAAATCTTCAGAACTAAACTTATTTAATAATCCGTTTTGGATGTCGTAAAAACGCAAGTTTGGTTCTACGGAAAAAACTTCTGGCTTTGGAAATTCAGATAGTACTAAAGTTTTGTTTTTAGAATTAGCTTCCATTTTAATTTTTCTAAAATCGAAACCAATATGCACTTTAGCATTAATTAAAATAATAGCTTTCTTTTTACTGGTAACTAAACCTAAAAATTTTTCTTTGGTGTTTTCATGATGATAAATTTCAGCAAACTCACCTTCAACAGTAATTAATTTAGATACTTTTTTAATTTTATCTAATAATACAACCGACTGTTTTTCGGTTAAACTCTTTTTACTTACTGAAGAAAATTTTTGAAAAACGAAGTAAGAGATTACTGCTCCACCTGCTAAACCTAAAAAAAGTAATTCCATAAATACGAATTTACATAAAATATTAAAGAGTAAAAAAGCTAAGAGTTTGTAAAAATAAAAAAGACTTAAGATTGCTCTTAAGTCTTTTTAGTCGGGGTGGCAGGATTCGAACCTGCGACCTCCGCGTCCCAAACGCGGCGCGATAACCGGGCTACGCTACACCCCGAATAATTACCGGACTGCAAATGTATAAAAAATACTCAATCTGCAAACAAAAAAGAGAAAAAAAATAAACAGGTCGTAAGATAATTATTCCTTATCGTCTAATAATCAAAATAAATGTCAAAAAAATGTAATAGAGATAAAAAAAAATTACATTTGTAACTTCAAAATTTTAGACAATGGCAGAAAAAATTAAATGTTTGATTATTGGTTCAGGACCAGCAGGATATACTGCAGCAATTTATGCAGCAAGAGCTGATATGAAACCAGTTATGTATACAGGAATGCAAATGGGAGGGCAGTTAACAACAACAACTGAGGTTGATAACTATCCGGGGTATCCAAACGGAACTGATGGAACTGCAATGATGAACGATTTACAAAAACAAGCTGAACGTTTTGGTACAGATGTGCGTTTTGGAATGGTTACTAAAGTTGATTTAAGTACTGAAGTAGGTGGTATTCATAAAATAATAGTTGACGAGTCTGTAGAAATTGAGGCTGAAACGGTAATTATTTCTACCGGAGCAACGGCTAAATATTTAGGCTTAGAGAGCGAACAACGCTTAATTGGTGGTGGAGTTTCGGCTTGTGCTACTTGTGACGGTTTTTTCTATAAAGGACAAGATGTTATCGTTGTTGGTGCAGGTGATACAGCTGCAGAAGAAGCTACATACTTAGCAAATATTTGTAATAAAGTTACAATGTTAGTACGTAAAGATTACATGCGTGCTTCAAAAGCAATGCAACACCGTGTAAATAAAACTGAAAATATTGAAGTGTTGTATAATACTGAATTAGATGAGGTTTTAGGAGAAAATGTAGTTGAGGGAGTACGTGTAGTAAATAATCAATCTGGTGATAAAAAAGAAATCGCCGTTACTGGTGCTTTTATCGCGATTGGGCATAAACCAAATTCAGATTTATTTAAAGGTGTTTTAGATATGGACGAAGTTGGATATTTAATTACAAAAGGAAAGTCTACTAAAACTAATTTGCCAGGGGTTTTTGCAGCTGGAGATATTCAAGATAAAGAATACCGTCAAGCAGTTACAGCAGCAGGTACAGGGTGTATGGCAGCTTTAGATGCTGAACGTTATTTAGGAGCTATAGAATAGACAGCAATAATGCTATAAATTATATATAAAAAGCTCCCAAAAGGGAGCTTTTTGTTTTTAACGTTTTAGTGGTATGATTAGTTTTGTGGTTTAGCACCTAACTTCGCAAGTACACACCAAACTGAAAATCCGTAAGAACTTTCGTAAATTGGCTTATACTAGCAATATTTTTATATGGTGTTGACGGTAGTTAATTATCCATTACATCTAACTCTAGTCTTATACCAATAGCAATTTGGTCTTCTAAATCGACAAACCCAAACATAACCTCTATGACATACCTGTACACCACAGTTACAACCAGCGGCAATCCCTTCTGTCTCTAATTCTCTTAATTCTTCTTCTGTTGCAGGAATTGCTTCCACCTCTTTTCCATCAATGTTTAAAATAACTTTCACGTCATCAATTACCATTTCACTTACTTTTTTCATAATTATCTAGTTTATTTATTAAAGGTTTCTTATCTCAATTATTTTTTAGTGTTATATAAAAAGTTGTTCTTAACTGGCTTATTTCAATTTTATAACCATTAAAAAACCAAACATCATATTTAGAAAAGTTATGATAAACAGTTTTATTTGGTTTACCTAAAATATTAGTTAATTTCAAATTAAATTCGTTAAATTTTTCAGGAATCAACGTGTTTATCCTTATTTTTGATTTTTCATTTGTAATTTTTTTTAAGTTAGTTTTAAACTCATTGTTATCATTTTTCCAGCAATTATAATTATGTCTTTCTAATACGGAGAATAAGTCATTATAAGCTATTTTGTTTGCAGGGATTAAAAAAACTGAAAAATACTTTTTAAAATCATGTTTTCTAACAAGATAAGGATAAGGGTTTGTTCTTTTGATTTCACAATTTTCAAAAAGTTGCTTTAAAAAATTATTTTCCCATTTTTCTTTATTTTTTATTGAATTTAGAATACTAATTGATATTAAATCAGATTTTCTTTTAAAATTATATTTCATAGCCGAGCATGAAAAAAAATGAAAAATAAATAAGATTAATATTATTTTGTAAGTTAATTTCATAATTATTGCCAACGGTGTTAGCTGTAGTTATTTTTAGTAGTTAGCTTCGATTCTCATTACACTAATTATATGTCTATTCGGTTGAGTTGGTTTATGTGTTTGACTTTCAAAAGGGTTTAAGGTAATATTCCTACTTTGACCTGTGCCACCTAAAAAATCAACCCAAACTATTTTGACATCAACTTGCTTGTCACTTGTATTCGTAACTTCAAATTCCCAATTCAGTCTGTTTTGATAATTTTTAAATCTTGTTTGGATTTTGGAACAGGCACTTCCACTACATCTAACATTGGTTAAAGATTCTTCATTAATTTCTTCATTATCAAAAAAGTCAATTATAGCTTTCCCTTTAGGGGTGTCAATTGTATTTAATTCAATAGCTTTATCTTCTTTCCTCTGACAATAATTACCTAAAACAGTATGTTGCCAGTCAGTTGCTGACCATTTATGATATCCTTGGGTATGAACTGTATTTGGTGCAACTCTTATCGAAGTTCTTGCGTGATGTTCCCATCTTTCGTCATCCTTATCGTAAACACGAATTGTGTAATCAGTTGTACAAAATTGGTCTGGACTTTCGTTGGCTATCGTTATAGTACAACTTCTGCCATTTTTCATAAATGTTACTCTGTTTGACATTTTAAATAGTTTTAAGGTTATAAATTGTTTTTACGATTATAAAGGTATAAGTTGATTTTTTTCGATTTTATACCCATTAGTAGGTGTTTTAATTACAGCTAACTTGTTTATATACAAATGTTTTACGTTTTTATACTTCTATATTAGTATTATAACGATATAATAATACGTCGATAAGTTTTAAGTAACTTATTAGTGTTTTTTATTGTTACTAAATTAATTGTAGATTCAGGTTGGGTGCATACCTATAAATAGGTAATTTTAATATATAAGAATTAGTTGTTTAATAATTAGTAAAGAAAAAAGACCGCCAAAAACTAATTTGACGATCTTTTAAACAAACAACTAAATTCTAAAACCTATAAAGTTTATAGAAGATTTTAAATCAGTAATTAACTTTTATCATTAGTTAATCACAAACTATATTTTACTTAATTCCTCTAAGAGGATTAGAAGCAGTATTTATTTTCTGCTTTTAATTTCTCTGCAATAGTATTACGTAACTCAACTACATTAGGGTAGTTTGCGTATTTTGTAAAACGTTTAAGCCCCATTAACATCATACGTTGCTCATCACCTTCGGCGAAAGAAATAATTCCTTCTCTACCGTTTTTGGTAATAATTTCAACAGCGTTGTATAAGTATAATTTCGCCATAGCAATCTGTTCTTTTTGAGAATCTTCACCAAAACGCTTTGCGTTCTTTTCAGTTCTTAAAATAGCAGATTCTGCCATATATGTTTCAATTAATATGTTAGATGCAGCCGTTAATAATTGTTGGTGTTGCTCTAATTCTGTTCCGAATTTTTGAATAGCGGCACCAGCTACCATTAAGAATACTTTCTTTAATTTTCCAATAATCTCTTTTTCTTCAGCAAATAACTCAGAATAATCTGGAGTGTCGAAAGAAGGAATTCCCATTAATTCTTCACCAACTGCCATAGCAGGGTTTAATAAATCAACGTGACCTTTCATTGCTTTCTTAACTAACATACCAACCGATAATAAACGGTTAATTTCGTTAGTTCCTTCGTAAATACGAGCAATACGAGCATCTCTCCAAGCAGACTCCATTGGAGTTTCTTCAGAGAATCCCATTCCTCCAAAAATTTGGATTCCTTCATCAGCACAAGATTGTACGTCTTCAGAAACAGCAACTTTTAAGATAGAACATTCGATAGCATATTCTTCAACACCTTTTAATTCAGCATCTTGATGAGAACTTCCTTCAGATTCACGAATAGCAATACGATCTTCAATATTTTTAGCCGCTCTATACGATGCAGATTCACCTACATACGCATTGGTAGCCATTTCAGCTAATTTCATTTTAATAGCACCAAACTCAGCAATAGGAGTTTTAAATTGCTTACGCTCTGTTGCGTATTGTGTAGCGTAAGAAATAACTCTTCTTTGAGAATCTAAACAAGCAGCAGCTAATTTAATACGACCTACGTTTAATGCATTCATAGCGATTTTAAATCCACCACCACGAACAGATAACATATTTTCTACTGGTACTAAAGTATCGCTAAAGAATACCTGACGCGTAGATGATGCACGAATACCTAATTTGTGTTCTTCTTCGCCTAAAGTTACTCCGTTAGGGTTGTTTTTATCGTATTCTAAAATGAATCCAGTAATGTTTTTATCATCACCAATACGAGCAAAAACGATAAAGATTTCAGCAAAACCTGCATTCGAAATCCACATTTTTTGTCCGTTAATTTTATAATGCTTTCCGTCTTCAGTTAATTCAGCAGTGGTTTTACCAGAATTTGCATCCGATCCAGCTCCTGGCTCTGTTAAACAGTATGCTCCAAAACGTTCACCCATGGCTAAAGCAGGAACGAATTTTTGTTTTTGTTCTTCGGTACCGTATAAAGTAATTGGCATAGTACCAATACCTGTATGCGCACCGAAAGCAGTACTAAAAGAACCTGTTCCGCTTGAAATATAATCACAAGTTAACATGGTAGAAACGAATCCCATTCCTAATCCACCATAAGCTTCAGGAACTGAAACACCTAAGAAACCTAATTCACCAGCTTTACGCATCGTTTCTTCAGTTAAAGCATAATCTTTCTTTTCAAAACGTTCTTTATGAGGAATGATTTCACGGTCGTTAAATTCCATAACCGCATCCTTCATCATATTTTGCTCTTCAGAAAAATCTTCTGGAGTAAAAACATCTTCACACTTTGTTTCTTTTACAAGGAATTGACCTCCTCTTAATAAATCTGCCATTTTGTTATTTTTTTGTTAGTTTAAGAATTCGAAAATACCTGCAGCACCTTGACCTGTACCTACACACATGGTTACCATACCGTATTTTCCTTGCATATTGCGCTTGCGCATTTCGTCGAATAACTGAACTGATAATTTAGCTCCAGTACATCCTAGCGGGTGTCCTAATGCAATTGCTCCACCATTTACGTTAATGATATCAGCATCTAATCCTAATTCTCTAATTACAGCTAATGATTGAGAAGCAAATGCTTCATTCAATTCAATTAAGCTAATATCTTCTTGTTTTAATCCTGCTTGTTTTAATGCTTTTGGGATAGCAGCTACAGGTCCGATTCCCATAATTCTAGGCGGAACACCAGCAGCAGCATAACTTACCATACGAGCAATTGGTTTAATGTTTAATTCCTTAACCATATCTTCGCTCATTACCATTAAAAACGCAGCACCATCACTTGTTTGCGATGAGTTACCAGCAGTAACACTACCACCAGCAGCAAATACTGGTTTTAAACGTTGTAAACCTGCAATGTTAGATCCTTTACGAGGCCCTTCATCTTTTGTAACTGTATATTCTCTTGTTGCACGTTTTCCTTTAGCATCTACATAAGTTTCTTCAACTTTAATAGGTACTATTTGATCTTGAAAACGATTTTCTTCTAAAGCTTTTAAAGCTTTTAAATGCGATTGTAATGCAAACTCATCTTGATCTTCACGAGAAATGTTGTATTTCTGAGCAACTTCCTCAGCTGTATTTCCCATTCCCCAGTAATAATCTGCATGACCAGCAGCAACTGTATCGTAGTTTAATTCTGGTTTAAATCCTGTCATTGGTACAGAACTCATACTCTCAGCTCCACCTGCAATAATACATTCAGCCATTCCTGATTGAATTTTAGCAACTGCCATACTTAAAGTTTCTATTCCTGAAGAACAAAAACGGTTAACCGTTACACCAGGTACATCTTCGGTTTTTAATCCCATTAAAGAGATTAAACGTGCCATATTTAATCCTTGAGATCCTTCTGGCATTGCATTACCAACGATTACATCGTCAATACGACTTTTGTCGAACTCTGGTAACTGCTCCATCATGTATGCGATAGTTTCGGCAGCTAACTCATCAGCTCTTTTAAATCTGAACGCACCTCTTTTAGACTTTGCTACGGCAGTTCTATATCCTTTTACTATATATGCTGTTTTCATCTTTTAGTTTCTTAATGGTTTACCAGTTTTTAACATGTGCTGAATACGCTCTAACGTTTTACGTTCTGTAGCTAAGCTTAAGAATGCTTCACGCTCAAGGTTTAATAAATACTGTTCAGAAACTTTTGTTGGTTCTGATAAATCTCCACCAGCCATTACATAGGCTAATTTGTTTGCAATTTTCTGATCGTGTTCAGAAATAAATCTACTCGCGTGCATAGAATCGGTTGCTACCATAAACGCACCTAAAGCTTGTTTACCAAGAACTAATACATCGTCTTTACGAGTAGCAGGTTGTGTATAACCAGCTTCTGCCATTAACAATGCGTGTTTCTTAGCTTCAGCAATTTGACGTTCTCTGTTTACAACAACTACATCTTTACCTTTTTCTAATAAACCTAAGTCGAAAGCTTCGTAAGCAGAAGTACCAACTTTAGCCATACCAATAGTTAAGAAGTATTCTTGCAATACGTTTAATTGAACATCTCCTTTACGGAAAGTATCAGAAGCACGTAATGCCATTTCTTTAGAACCACCTCCACCAGGGATAACTCCAACTCCAAATTCTACTAATCCCATATAAGTTTCAGCAGCAGCAACAACTTTATCTGAGTGTAATGATAATTCACATCCACCACCTAAAGCCATTCCATGAGGAGCAGCAACTGTAGGAATTGCAGAGTAACGCATACGCATCATTGTATCTTGGAAATACTTGATAGCCATGTTTAACTCGTCATATTCTTGCTCTACAGCCATCATAAAAATCATTCCGATATTAGCACCAACCGAGAAGTTTGCTCCTTGGTTACCAATTACTAATCCTTGGAAATCTTTTTCAGCTAAATCAACTGCTTTATTTAATCCCGCTAAAACATCGCCACCAATAGTGTTCATTTTAGATTGGAATTCACAGTTTAAGATTCCATCACCTAAATCTTCAATAACAACTCCAGAGTTTTTAAATACCTCAGTAGTTTTACGAATATTATCTAAGATGATAAATGAATCTTGACCTGGTTTTTTTGTTTGTGCTTTTGCTGGAACATCATAATAATAGGTTGCTCCGTCTTTAACAGAATAGAAAGATTTAGATCCTTTTGCTAGCATTTCAGTAACCCAAGCAGCTGGTTCTTTTCCTTCAGCTTTCATTAATTCGATACCCTTTTCTACACCTACAGCATCCCAAATTTCGAAAGGTCCATTTTCCCATCCGAAACCAGCTTTCATGGCATCATCAATTTTATATAAATCGTCAGAAATTTCTGGAATTCTATTTTGAACATACGCAAACATTGCTGCGAAGTTTTTACGGTAGAATTCTCCCGCTTTATCTTTTCCACCAACTAATACTTTAAAACGATCAATTGGTTTGTCAATAGTTTTTGTTAACTCTAATGTAGCAAACTTAGCACGTTTTTTAGTACGATATTCCATCGTGTCTAAATCTAACGATAAGATTTCTTTCTTTCCTTCAGTGTTTACTGATTTCTTGTAGAATCCTTGCTTTGTTTTACTACCTAACCATTTGTTTTCCATCATAGTGTTGATGAAATCTGGTAATTTGAATAAATCGTGTGCTTCGTCGTTAGGACAGTTTTCGTAAATACCGTTAGCAACGTGTACTAAAGTATCTAATCCTACAACATCTACCGTACGGAAAGTTGCCGATTTAGGACGGCCAATTACTGGACCTGTTAATTTATCTACTTCTTCAATAGTTAAACCTAATTCTTTTACTTGGTGGAATAATGACTGAATTCCAAAGATTCCAATTCTATTCCCAATAAAAGCAGGAGTATCTTTTGCTAATACTGAAGTTTTTCCTAAGAATTTAGAACCGTAATCCATTAAGAAGTCAGTTACTTCTTGCTTACAGTTTGGTCCAGGAACAACTTCAAATAATTTTAAGTAACGAGGTGGGTTAAAAAAGTGAGTTACCGCAAAGTGCTTTTGGAAATCTTCACTTCTTCCTTCGTTCATAAATTTGATAGGAATACCAGAAGTGTTAGAAGAAATAATAGTACCAGGAGTACGGTATTTCTCTAATTTTTCGAAAACGATTTTTTTAATATCTAATCGTTCTACAACAACTTCCATAATCCAATCTACATCGGTTACTTTAGCAATATCATCTTCTAAGTTACCAGTAGTAATTCTATTAGCGAACTCTTTTTTGTAGATAGGTGATGGTTTCGATTTTAAAGAAGCAGTAAGTGCATCATTAACCAAACGATTACGAACAGCTTTGTCTTCTAACGTTAATCCTTTTGCTTTCTCTTTGTCGTTTAATTCTCTTGGAACGATGTCCAAAAGCAAAACTTCAACGCCAATGTTAGCAAAATGACATGCAATACCAGATCCCATAATACCAGAACCAATAATTGCTACTTTTTTAATTCTTCTTGTCATTTGTTTGTTGATTTGTTTTATACAGCTTCTTTGTTGATATCATCATCGTATACCAACTTATCTGCAATAAGTTTGTTTATTGTTGTGGTTACTTTAAAGAAGGTTTCTAATTCTTCTTCAGTAATATAATTTCTTACTTTATTATTGAATTGATACACATGACCTTTCGATACTTCACGCATCTCTTTACCATAGTCAGTCAATTTTATAATTACACTTCTACCATCATTTGGGTTCTTCTCTCTACATATTACACCTTTGTCTTCCATTGTTTTTAATAAGCGAGAAAGACTTGTAGGTTCCATTCCCATTAAAGGACCTAAAGCAGTTGAAGGAGTTCCATTTTCAAAATCGATATTCAATAATACAAATGCAGTTGCCATAGTACTATCATGCTTTGCAGCTTGTTCGTTGTACATTTTAGCAACAGCCTGCCAAGTGGCTCTTAATTGATGATCTATTGATTTGTTTTTATCCATCTGATGCCAAAGATATAAAAATTTATTATGCGTGCATAGTATTTTGCAAAAAAGTTATGCGTGCATAGTAAATTTAACTTAAAATTAAACTGTAACGTTTAGTATGAACTATGTACTAATAAATATAAAAATATGTAAGTTTGTCATTGCTGATTTTTGACAAACGGCAATTAATCAACTATAAAATCTATGAATAATTTATTAGAAATTAATAATGTAGTTAAGCGTTATGGCGATTATACTGCATTAAATAATGTTTCGATGCATATACCAAAAGGAAGTGTTTTTGGTTTGTTAGGTCCTAACGGTGCAGGAAAAACTTCGCTTATTAGAATAATCAATCAAATTACAATGCCTGATGCAGGTGAGATAATTTTAGATGGAGAAAAGTTAGCACCACACCATATAGAGCATATTGGGTATTTACCAGAAGAGCGAGGATTGTATAAATCAATGAAGGTAGGTGAGCAAGCTTTATACTTAGCGCAGTTAAAAGGTTTAAGTAAGTCTGAGGCTAAAAAAAGATTAAAATATTGGTTTGATAAATTTGATATAGGTGCTTGGTGGGGAAAGAAAATTGAAGAGCTTTCTAAAGGAATGGCACAAAAAGTGCAATTTATTGTTACTGTATTGCATCAGCCTAAATTATTAATTTTTGATGAGCCTTTTTCTGGTTTTGATCCAATAAACGCACAATTAATTGCAAAAGAAATATTACAATTAAGAGACGAAGGAGCTACGATTATTTTTTCTACACATCGTATGGAGTCTGTAGAAGAAATGTGTGACTACATCGCTTTAATTGATAAATCTAATAAAATATTAGATGGAAAATTAGATGATATTAAAAAAGAATTTAGAACAAATACTTTTCAAGTTGGTTTAAATACTTCTAATGGAAAAGAGGTTGAAGCAAAGTTAAAAGAGAATTTTAAGGTATTACCAGCAGATTTTAGATTGTTAAATGAAGGTTTGAAGTTAAACGTAAAATTAACAGAAGGTAATACAGCAAATGATTTATTATCATTTTTAACCAGTCAAGGGCAAGTACAACATTTTGTAGAATTAATACCAAGTGCCAACGATATTTTTATTCAGGCAGTAAATAAAAACAGTTAAGCGATGAGCAGATTAAAATTAATTATAGAGCGCGAGTTTATTGCTAAGGTTAGAAATAAATCGTTTATAGTAATGACTTTTTTAAGTCCGCTGTTAATGATTGGTATGGGAGCATTGGTTTTTTTCTTAATGAAAAAGAACGATGAAAAGGTAAAGAAAATAGTATATGTTGATGAATCTGGAATGTTTTCTAAAGATGTTTTTAAAGATTCAAAAACAGTGAAATATGAAGACTTTACAGCTTTAGGGATTGAAGACTCTAAAAAGAAAGTAGAAGAAGGAGATTATTACGGGGCTTTATTTATCCCAAAGCAAGATAGCTTAGAAGTATTAGCAAACTCAATTGAATTTTTCTCAAAAGATTCTCCAAGCTTATCAGTTATGGGAAGTTTAGAAAACAAAATTGAGAAAAAATTACGAAATGAAAAGCTAACAAAATTCGGAATTGATTTAGCACATATTAAAGCATCAAAAATATCTTCTGATATTAAAATGTATAATTTCTCAGGAGAAAAAACGTCAAAATTAATTAATGCTTTAAAAATAGGAATAGGATTATTAGCAGGATATTTGTTAATGATGTTTGTAATGATTTATGGGAATTCTGTGATGAGAAGTGTTATTGAAGAGAAAACCAGTAGAATTATTGAAGTAATTGTATCGTCAGTAAAACCTTTCCAGTTAATGTTAGGTAAAATTATTGGTAATGCATCTGCAGGATTATTACAATTCTTTATTTGGGGAATTTTATTCTTTGTGTTTAGTTTAATTGCTTCATCAATATTTGGAATTGATATGATGGAAATGCAATCAGCAAAAGTATCTCCAGAGCAAATGGAAGCGATGCAACAAGCAGCAGGTAGTAAAGGTGAAATGATTTTACAAGAAATCTTTAGATTACCGTTGTTAAAAATGTTCTTATTGTTTATATTTTACTTCTTAGGAGGTTATATGTTGTACAGTTCACTATTTGCCGCAGTTGGTGCTGCAGTTGACAATGAAACCGATACACAGCAATTTATGCTTCCGGTTATGTTACCATTAATTTTGGGAGTATATGTTGGTTTTGCAACAGTAATTAACGACCCTCATGGACCAGTATCAGTAATCTTTTCATATATACCATTTACGTCGCCTATAGTAATGCTAATGCGTATTCCTTTTGGAGTAGCTTGGTGGGAAATTGCAATTTCTATGCTATTGTTAGTAGCTACATTTGTTGTGATTGTTTGGTTGGCTGCGAAGATTTATAGAGTAGGTATTTTAATGTATGGTAAAAAACCAACTTATAAAGATTTATGGAAATGGATTCGTTATAACGGATAAAAATTAAAATTTTAAAAAGCAGTTATCATAAAAAGATAGCTGCTTTTTTTTAGTAAAACTATATATTTACCATAAATATATTTTTGTGGAAAAACTCAATAAAATACTTAATTATACATTTCATTTTAATAAAGATATTGGTATAAGTGTTAAAGCTGTTTTGGTTTTAATCATTGTATTGATTCTTGCTTCCGTTTTATTGAATCTTTTTAAAAGATTAGTGGTAAAACGATTAGAGAAAGAAGATAAAAACAAGTTTGATACGGTGTTTTCTTTTTCTAGATGGTTAATCTATATAATCATATTTTTAACAACATTAAATTCTTCAGGAGTTAATGTAACTGCAATATTTGCAGCATCCGCAGCTTTGTTAATTGGTGTTGGTTTGGCTTTGCAAACCTTTTTTCAAGATATAATATCGGGTATTTTTATTATTGTTGATCAGAGTGTTCATGTTGGTGATATTATAGAGTTAGATGGAAAAGTAGGTAGGGTAGAAGAAATAAAGTTACGAACTACTCGTGCTGTAACGATAGATAATAAAGTACTGGTAATACCAAATCATAAATATTTATCTAACAGTTTATATAATTGGACGCAGAATGGAACTACAACTCGCGAAAGTGTGAGTGTTGGTGTTGCTTATGGTAGCGATGTGCAATTGGTAAAGAGTTTGTTGTTAAAAGCAGCGAATGAACATCCAAAAGTTTTTCAACATCCTGCACCTTTGGTAATTTTTGAAAACTTTGGAGATAGTGCTTTAGAATTCAAGTTAATTTTTACTTTAAATGACAGTTTTCAAGCATTAATACCACAAAGTGAAATTAGATTTAAAATAGACGAACTATTTAGAGAGTATGATATAACAATTCCATTTCCTCAAAGAGATATGCGTATTATTAAAGAATAAGTTTTGATGGAACGGTTATTGTTTATCTTTAGAAAATAAATTTAGAAAAGAATGTCAAAAATATTAATTATAGAAGACGAAGCGGCTATCCGTAGAGTTTTAAAAAAAATTATTTCAGAAGAAAACAGTTCTTACGAAGTTGAAGAGGCAGAAGATGGATTGGCAGGAATTGAAATGATAAAAGATAAAGATTACGATTTAGTACTTTGTGATATTAAGATGCCAAAGATGGATGGTGTTGAGGTATTAGAAAAAGCTAAGAAAATAAAGCCTGAAACTCCAATGGTCATGATTTCTGGTCACGGAGATCTAGATACTGCTGTGAATACAATGCGCCTAGGTGCGTTTGATTATATATCAAAACCACCAGATTTAAATCGTTTATTAAATACAGTTCGTAACGCGTTAGACCGTAAAGAGTTGGTTGTAGAAAACAAGCGCTTAAAAAAGAAGGTTAGCAAAAATTATGAGATGATTGGTGAGAGTGATGCGATTACGCACATTAAAGAAATCATCGAAAAAGTTGCCGCAACAGATGCTCGCGTTTTAATAACTGGACCAAACGGAACAGGAAAAGAATTAGTAGCACATTGGTTACATGAAAAATCTGATCGTTCTAAAGGACAAATGATTGAAGTTAACTGTGCGGCTATTCCTGCAGAATTGATTGAGAGTGAATTGTTTGGTCATGTTAAAGGTTCGTTTACTGGGGCAAATAAAGACCGTGCTGGTAAATTTGAGGCTGCTAATGGTGGAACTATTTTCTTGGATGAAATCGGAGATATGAGTTTGTCAGCTCAAGCAAAAGTGTTACGTGCATTACAAGAAAATCGTATTCAACGAGTAGGATCTGATAAAGATATTAAAGTAAATGTTCGTGTAGTTGCGGCTACAAATAAAGATTTAAAAAAGGAAATAGCTGAAGGTCGTTTCCGTGAAGATTTATACCATCGTTTAGCAGTTATTTTAATTAAAGTTCCTGCGTTGAATGATAGACGAGAAGACATTCCGTTATTAGTAAGTTTCTTTGCTGATAAAATTTCGAAAGAGCAAGGAATGCCTAAAAAAGAATTTTCTGATAAGGCAATTAAATTACTACAAGAGTATGATTGGACAGGGAATATTCGTGAACTACGTAATGTTGTGGAACGATTAATTATTTTAGGAGAAAAAGAAGTTTCTGAAAATGATGTAAAGTTATTTGCAAGTAAGTAAATATAAGACTTGATAAAAAGAAAAGGTGATCAGATATGATCACCTTTTTTATGTAGAATAAATAAAACTCTATTTTAAATCAAACCTATCTAAGTTCATTACTTTTGTCCATGCAGCAATAAAGTCATTCACAAATTTTTCTTTAGCGTCATCTGCACCGTATACTTCTGCAATCGCTCTTAATTCAGTATTAGAGCCAAAAATAAGATCGGCTCTTGTAGCAGAAAATTTCATGGCTCCTGTTTTTCGGTCTCTACCAATAAATTCTTTATCGCTAGATGAAGCTACTTTCCATGTAATTGAAAAATCAAGAATATTCGTGAAGAAATCATTTGAAAGTGTACCTACACTTTCTGTAAAAACTCCATTGTTTGAATCATCGTAGTTTGCTCCTAAAACTCTAAGTCCTCCAACTAAAACAGTCATTTCTGGAATAGAAAGCGTTAATAAGTTTGCTTTGTCTACTAATAATTCTTCAGCAGCAACATTTAAGTCTTCTTTTAAGAAATTTCTAAACCCATCTGCTCTAGGTGTTAAATAGTTAAAAGATGTAATATCAGTTTGTTCTTGAGAAGCATCGCCTCTACCAGAGGTAAAAGGAACAATTAGGGTATGCCCTGCATTTTTTGCAGCTTCTTCAATACCAACAGAACCACCTAATACAATTAGGTCGGCGATAGAAACATTGCCGCTAAAATCTTTTTGAATACCATTATAAACGTTTAAAACTTTAGCTAATTCATTAGGATTGTTTACCTCCCAATTTTTTTGAGGAGCTAATCGAATACGTCCCCCATTAGCACCACCACGCTTGTCTGAACCCCTAAAAGTAGAAGCAGATGCCCAAGCAGTTGTTACTAGTTGTGAAATGCTTAATCCTGAATTTTGAATGTTCGTTTTTAAGGTTGCTACTTCTGCATCAGAAAGTGTATTTCCTTTTGGAATAGGATCCTGCCAAATTTGCTCTTCATTAGGAACTTCTGGTCCTAAATACAAAGCAACAGGTCCCATGTCACGATGTGTTAATTTATACCATGCTCTTGCAAAAGCATCTTCAAAAGCTTTATGATCTTTGTGAAAACGTTTTGAGATTTCTAAATAAGCTGGATCCATTTTTAAAGCCATATCTGCAGTGGTCATCATTAACGCTTGTTTTCCGTTAGGATCTCCAGCTTTAGGAGCCATTCGTGCATTGGAAGCAGCAGTTGGAGTCCATTGATGTGCACCGGCTGGACTTTTAGTTAATTCCCAGTCGTAATCCAATAATACATCAAAATAATCGTGATCCCATTGCGTTGGGTTTGGAGTCCAAGCTCCTTCAATACCACTTGTAATAGCATCATCTAAAACTCCAGATTTATAAGTGTTCTTCCACCCTGTACTCATTTCTTCAATTGAAGCCCCAGCAGGTTCTATACCCACATAAGTATCTGGATTAGCAGCTCCGTGAGCTTTTCCAAAAGTATGCCCACCAGCAACTAAAGCCACAGTCTCTTCATCATTCATTGCCATACGACCAAAGGTTTCTCTAATATCATGTCCAGAAGCCAATGGATCTGGATTACCATTCGGACCCTCTGGATTTACATAAATAAGTCCCATGTGTACAGCACCTAAATCACTTTCTAAATTTCCATCTTCATAACGCTCTTCATTTCCTAACCACTCTGATTCACTTCCCCAATATATATCTTGTTCTGGTTCCCACACATCTTCACGACCTCCAGCAAAACCAAAGGTTTTGAATCCCATAGATTCTAAAGCACAGTTACCAGCAAGAATCATTAAATCTGCCCAAGAAATTTTGTTTCCATATTTCTTTTTAATCGGCCATAATAATAAACGAGCTTTATCTAAATTACCATTATCAGGCCAACTATTTAAAGGAGCAAATCGATGCGTTCCTGTTCCTGCACCTCCACGTCCATCACCAACACGATAAGTTCCTGCACTATGCCAAGCCATACGAATCATTAATCCGCCGTAATGACCATAGTCTGCAGGCCACCAATCTTGTGAGTCAGTCATTAAATTAACTAGGTCTTTTTTTAGCTCTTTATAATTAATACTGTTAAAAGCTTCAGCATAATTAAAATCACTTCCCATAGGGTCTGATTTTATAGCATTTTGTCTAAGAATATTTAGTTTTAGTTCGTTTGGCCACCAATCTCTATTTCTAGTTCCTCCGCCAGCAGCTTCTTTTTGAGTTCCTCCCATAAAAGGGCACTTAGAAACATCTCCTGATGCGTGTGCATTTGTGTTATCCATAATTTGTTGTTTTTTAGGTTGTTGCTCCTCAAATTTACAACAAATCAATCAATAATTTTTATCTATATTTTTTATTTTGATATAGTTTTTTATTATGTGTGATTCCGTATTTATGTTTATTTATTTGATTATGAGTGTGTTGTTTTGATGTGTTTGCTGTGGTTATGATTAATATCTGGGAGTATTGGTATTTTCTATTACAGGATAAGAAAATATTTTTGTTTTTGTATTTCTAGAAGTAATAAACAAGATACATTTGCAGCTGAAAAAATATTAATTAATAAAAAATATAAGATGGCTACATTAGTTGGTAAGAAATTTCCAAATTTAAGCGTTGACGCAATGAACGAAATGGGAGATACATTTAAAGTAAATGTATTAGAAGAAGCAGCAAACAATAACAAAAAAGTATTATTGTTTTGGTACCCAAAAGATTTTACTTTCGTTTGTCCTACTGAATTACATGCTTTTCAAGCAGCTTTAGGTGAGTTTGAAAAAAGAAACACTATGGTAATTGGAGCTTCATGTGATACTCCTGAAGTGCACTTTGCTTGGTTAAACCAATCTAAAGATAATGGTGGAATTGAAGGAGTAACTTATCCTTTATTAGCAGATAGCAACCGTAATTTATCTTCAATCTTAGGTATTTTAGATATTGCTAACGAAACTTTTGATGAAGCAACTCAAACTATTCAAGTTGAAGGAGATAATGTAACTTATAGAGCTACTTATTTAATTGATGAAGAAGGTACAGTATTCCATGAAGGAATTAACCATATGCCAGTTGGTCGTAACGTAAACGAATTTTTACGTTTAATTGATGCTTATGCTCACGTACAAACAAACGGAGAAGTTTGTCCTGCAAACTGGGAAGAAGGTAAAACTGCAATGCAACCTAATGCAAAAGCTACTGCTGAGTATTTAGCGGTAAACTAAGAATAAAATTAAGAAAGGGTATAAGTTCGTGTGAGGCAATTGAAGGGGTCGAGCACGAGCTCCTTTCGAAAAGAATATAAACTATGGTACAAGAATTAAGTCAAGATAATTTAGCTGAATTAGTTAATGGAAATCAAAAAGTGGTAGTGCAATATTCTGCTACTTGGTGTGGTAACTGTCGTATTATGAAACCTAAGTTTAAGAAGTTATCTTCTGAAAATGAGAATATGGTTTTTGTTATAGTAGATGCTGAAAAATTTCCAGAAAGTCGTCAGTTAGCAGATGTGAGTAATTTACCAACTTTCGCAACTTTTGTTGATGGTAAATTTGTTAATCAGGTACAAACCAACAAGTTTTATGTATTGAAAGACTTGGTAAACGAAGTTGTATAAATATGAAATTACCAGTTATTAAACACTTAACTTCTTTTATTGAAGAAAACGATCAAGACTACGTATTAGAAACGATAGAAACTTTAGAAGCCTTAACAGAGGTTCCTTCTTTAAAAGATGAGGAATTAGATGTGATAGGTGAGTTGATATCAAATATGTACGGAGCTATTGAAGTAAACAAAATGATAAAAGAAGGTACACCTAAAAAAGAAGCGTTAAATAATTTTATGAAACGTGTTTTAGGTTCTATAGACCAATAGTTTTTCAAAATTTTTAAAAGAAATCCTAAGCTTTTTAAGCTTGGGATTTTTTATTTATGTTTATTTTGATGCTTTCAACTATTCCTTTTAATTATTTCCGTAACGCATTTATTTGATATTTATGAATCCTAATTTTATCGATTACCTTTTAAAAGTTACTAATGCTACTGCATGTACAGAGATTGAGGTAATTCAATTGTTATGGAGTGGTTATGGTAGAATTTCTCGGTTTGAATTGGAAAATTCTTCATTAAAAACAGTCGTGGTAAAGTTTATTGATTTGAATAAAGCGACCAATCACCCAAGAGGTTGGAATACCAATTTTTCACACCAACGCAAAGTGAAATCTTACCAAGTAGAGACGAATTGGTACCAACTGTGGAGTGAACAATGTACGGAGGCTTGTAAAGTCCCGAAATTAATAGGTGCTTTTACGGAAGGAAATAGACAATGGATTGTCTTAGAAGATCTGAATACAAATTATCCTCTACGTAAAACACAAATTACTTTAGATGGGGTAAAAGTCTGTTTGGAGTGGTTAGCAAATTTCCATATTCAATTTTTAAATATAGAGCCCAACGGATTATGGGAAGTTGGAACTTATTGGAATTTAGAAACCAGACCTGATGAGTTACAACAAATGCAAGCGTCTCTACTTAAAGAAAAAGCACATGAAATAGATACTAAATTGAACAATTGTAAATACCAAACCATTGTACATGGCGATGCAAAATTGGCAAACTTTTGTTTTTCTGAAGATGGAAGAAAAGTAGCAGCGGTAGATTTCCAATATGTAGGTGGTGGCTGTGGAATAAAAGATGTGGCTTATTTCTTAGGTAGCTGTTTGTCAAACGATGAACTGGAAACCTATGAAACCGAATTATTAGATTATTATTTTTCTGAATTACATAAAGCATTTGATTCAAATCAATTCTCTTTAGATTTTCTAGAATTAGAAAAAGAGTGGAGAAAATTATATCCTATAGCTTGTACCGATTTTATGCGTTTTTTACTGGGCTGGATGCCTACACATCGAAAAATAAATGACTATAATCAAAAAATTATCAACTCAGTGTTAGCTACTTTATAAAGATAAAAAATCAAAGTTTTCAATTAGGATTTTTTAATGTTTAAAATTAAATTTTTTCGCTAACGGGTTTGTATATGGAAAGTTGCAGGGTGAAAATACTATTACTTTCAGTTTGTAAATGAAAGATAGTAGAAAAGAATAAAGCTTTAAGTTTAGCTCTTAACTGCTATTTTTTATATACCGTGTTGTAGGCAGTATTTTATGTTAATTGATTACTCCTTCATTTCTCCAAATTACAGGGTAAATTACAAATTTTTCCTTTGAAATAACTTCAATTAAAAAAGTATGAAACACCCCATTTTTATTTTTAATCCAAGGATTCCCTCCAAATCTCTTTTTATAATATTTTTTCTCTTTACTCTCTATTTCCTTTAAATTTAAAAATTGATACTCTTTTAAATGTTTATAACATAAAGTGTCAGAGTTTTTTTGAGAGCTATGAAATAACCATTTTCTATTCCACCAAAATTTAATTCCACTATTTCCTTGAAAACTATGAGATGATTTTGATTTCATCTTTGGATTATTAAAAACTGTATCTTTAAATTTAATATAGATAGTATCCTTGGGATATTTAGTTTTTTGTCCAAAACAGAATATTGGGAAAAAAAGAATAAGTATAAAAATTTTAGCATCCATTAGGGAAAGTATTTTTAATTTGAGTAATTGTTTGATTGATAGCATCTCTTTGTGGTTGTGTTAAGTTTTGCCAAGCTTTAATATTAGCTTCGTTTAATCCAATCCAAGAAAGGGCTTCTTTTTGTGTATTTGTTAATGTTGAGTCATAACTTGTTAATGCTTGTTTGATGATTTCTCTATAGTGTTGTGCCATCGCTTGATGTTGTCCGTTGTCAGGAGTATCGTCATTATTATCATATCTTACATAATAATCCCAAATTCCAAAATACTTGTTTTGTAAAGTTTCTAAATATTGATTAAATTCAGTATAGGTTAAATCTGTCCAATCTAAAGTAGTTCCAGCTCCTTGTGCTGTTATCATAGTGTCTAACATTTTACGATACATTTCAGCATGAATCAATTCATGTATCATAGATACTGCTTTAAATACATCTGGTTTGTTTAAGACGTTTCCAGAAGTATTAGGGTCTGTATTAAATTTAATTTTTATTTCATTGTTAGCTAAAGGAGGTTTCGTAATAGCCATTGCATTATGGTAATCAGCATCTTCATTTCCACTAAAATTATTATCTGTTGTGAATCTTAAATTAGCAACGGACATATCTGAATTAAAGTTTTTAATATAATTATTGAAGGTAGTTGCTTTACCCATTTTATCGTATACGGATTTTAAGCAAGGGTTGTCTTTAAAATCTTGGTCAATAAAAACTTGTTCATTAAACATATAGTTTTGAAATTCACTAGCATCTTCGGTCATTAAGGTAGAATCTCCGTCATTTGGACCAGCTCCACTAGGATTTCCTCCACTACCACCACCTCCATCATTGAATCCACCATCGTCATTTTGAGAAAAAATTACATCAGAACCACTTGTGTTATCTTGACAAACTTGTACACTTTGTAACGTATAACCAGCTGGGGGATTACATTGGCAAGACTCCCAAGGAGAATGTCCTTCACAATGACAATAATAAGCTAGACTTATTGTTTCCCATCTGCAATTTTGTGTTCTAGACTGTAAGCTTTTATTATTTAAAGAATAATTTTCTAAGTATTCTATCCAAACTTTGGCTTTTACCTCACCGTTATTTTTATCAGCAATATTTTGAAGACTATTTTCTAGAAATTGATATTTTAAGATAAAGGCAGTTTCAATTCCGTTTTTGGTTTCAAGTATGAGGTTTTCTTGGGTATTTATATCGTTTGTTCTTCTGTTAACTTTAAAAGTATAGGAAGTATAGTTCTCTTTTTCAATTTTATGAGCAAAATCGTTATTTACTGTAAAATCATGATTATTCGCACTTTTAAAATATTGATTATTTAAGTTTGTTTTAAAGTTTTTAGCTAAAGTTAGATAAGTATTATCTTTTTGGAGTTGTTTAAAAGTAACTCTTTCTGAGTAGGTGTTTGTTTTCCATATTCCAGTAGTATCAGGTTCAATTTCTTTTCCATTGTCAGTTTGACAGCCTAATATAAAGAGGAGAATGAATACACTTTTAAATAATTTTTTGATTGTTTCCTTTTTCATAATTTACCGTTTTTTAAAGTTAGTTAAAATTTTTAATGTGAGCGTTATATTGCCTACAATGGATAAGAATATGAATTCGTTTTAATGATTTATATTCAACGTTAGCGAAAGATATTTGTTTTTAGATTAAGAATCAAACTAAATTTACATGAATTTAATGATGCGTAAGCTTCGTAATAATTTTTGAATGCTGTGGGAATAATTGAATTAACTCTTTTCTTTTAGGTAATACAAAATCTTTAAAATCGAACCCAGGAGCTACGGTACAACCTGTAAAAGTATAAGAGTTTTCTTTTAAAATTTCTGCTGCAAACCAAAAACCAGCAGGCACTACAAATTGTGGTTGTTCGTCTTGTTCTAAATTGTTTCCAATTATAACCAAAGAATAGTCTCCTTCTGGTGAAATCATATGTAATTTTAAGGAGCTTCCTTTATAAAAATGCCAAATTTCATCTTGATTGATTTTATGAAATGCTGAAAACTTATTAGAAGTCAATAAAAAATAAATGCAAGTAGCATAATTTCTATCTCCTACAAATTCTGGAGATAAATGTTCATTTTGTATGATTCCGTTACTTCTATAAGTTTCTTTGTAGTAACCGCCTTCAGGGTGTTCAGTTAAATTGAATTTAGCTATTATCTGTTTCGCTGTCATTTTCCTTTTGTTCGTTCATTTTTTTTACGAGTGCTTTTAAACGCTCTTTGTTACGCAGCTTTTCTAAACGGAGTTTGTTTTCTTTCTGTTTCATCAAGCGAGTATGTTTCGCTTTATTCACCGTGTTTTTTGCTTTTCCTTTTCCCTTTTTAGGCATTTTTAGATGTTTTTATGGCTAATAAACCTATGAAAGTTATCAATCCGTTTAAGATTAAGACAAAGAATTCGAAATCAAAACTCCAAAGAGTATTCGTTAAATAATTTATGCTAAATGCTAAAAATGGAGAAATCAAACAGATAATTGGAACCAATTTGTCTTTTACATTGAATTTGGTGAATAACCCAAAAGCATAGAGGCCTAATAATGGCCCGTAAGTATAACTTGCAGCTCTAAAAATATTCGATATTACACTATCATCTGCAATAACATATTTAAAAAATAATATTGTTGCTATTAAAACGAATGAAAATAACACGTGTATTTTTTTTCGTGTTTTTTCTTTTTCTTGCTCATTGTCTTTTTTATCTATTTCTAAAATATCGATACTAAACGAAGTAGTTAAGGAAGTTAAAGCGCTATCTGCACTTGAATAAGCTGCAGCTATTAAGCCTAAAACAAAAAATAAAGAAGTAGCATATCCTAAATCACCAAATACAGCAATATTTGAAAACAGCTTATCTTTATGAGCATCGATTCCATTGATAGCTGCATAGTCAGTTAATAAAACTCCTAAAGCTAAAAAGAAAAAGTTAACAATTACCAATACGATAGTAAACCAAAACATGTTTTTTTGAGCATCTTTTAAATTACGACAGGTCAAGTTTTTCTGCATCATGTCTTGATCTAATCCGGTCATTACAATGGCAATAAAAGCTCCTGCAAAAAAGCGTTTCCAAAAATAACTTCCTGCTTTTATGTCTTCAAAAAAGAACATTTTTGATAGTTTATTGTCAGTAATATAAGAGAACAAACTGTCTATTTGCATTGCATCTTTAATCATCACAATACAAACTCCTACAGCAATTAGCATAAATAGAGTTTGTAATGTGTCTGTCCATACAATAGTTTTAATTCCTCCTTTAAAAGTATATAACCAAATGAGTAAAATAGTAATGGTTACGGTTAACCAAAACGGTATTCCGTAGGCATTGAATAAAATATCTTGTAAGACATCGGCTACTAAAAATAATCGGAAAGCGGCACCAATTGTTCTTGATAATAGAAAGAATGAAGCTCCTGTTTTATAAGAGTATCTACCAAAACGATCTTCTAAATAGGTATAAATAGACGTTAGGTTTAGTCGATAGTAGAGTGGGAGTAATATTAAACCTATAATTGCATATCCAACAACATAACCTAGTACCATTTGCATATAGCTCATTTGTTGTCCTTCTACCCAACCTGGAACCGAAATAAAAGTAACTCCAGAGAGCGAAGCTCCAATCATACCAAAGGCAACTAAATACCAAGGGGATGAATTATCTGCTTTAAAAAAGGTGTTGTTATTTGCTGATTTTCCAGTGAGGTAAGAAATAAGAATTAATACACCGAAATAAGCAAGGATAAGGAGTAATATATGTAGTGGTTGCATACAGTTAAATTATGAATTACGAATGTACTAAATTTCTTATTCGTAATTTATAATTTAAAATAGATGGAATAAAGGAAAAAAAGAAAAACGACCCGAAGGTCGCTTGAAATTAAAATGGACAAAGACATACTCGTTGAGAGAATACATCTACACATCCTAGACTAGTTTGTTTCTTTGTACAATACTTACCAGCTCCTCCACCATTAATAGTTTTTTGTTCAGTTTTGTTAAGTGTAGTACCTAATTTTGAAATGTTCTTTAGCATAATTTAATTTTTTTTAAGTTTCTCAAATCTAAATACTTAAAAACAAGTTAGACTTGAAAAAACCATAAAAAAAGTATGGTGAAAACGTAAAAATGAAATTTTATAAGAAGTAGTTTATAATTCGATAATAACTTCTGAAGTTTCTCTACGAACTTTTTTCAAATCTTTCATATAATCATCTTCAGCTCTAAAACCAACAGGTAATACTAAAACAGATGTTAAATTGTGTTTCTCTAATTCTAAAATCTCATTATATTTCTCAGGAACAAAACCTTCCATAGGGCAAGAATCAATTTGTTCATTTGCTGCAACTGTCATTAAATTTCCTAAAGCAATATAAGCTTGATTTTTGTTCCAGTTACTTAATTCTTCTTGCGTTTTGTTGCCAATAGAAGAAGTAAGCATTATTTTAAAAGGATCTAAAATTTCATCTGGTGTATTTCTGATGTTTTTTACCAAAGAAAAATAATTTTCAACATCTTTTACCGTGTATTCTTTTGGAATACATAAAACTAATACATGTGATGCTTGCGCTACTTGAGGCTGATTCCAAGAATGTTTAACTAATTGCTGTTGAATTGCTTTATTTTGTATCACAACCATTTTAACTGGTTGTAAACCGTATGAAGTAGCGGTTAAATTAAAAGCTTCTTTTAAAGTATTTATTTGAGTTGCTGAAAGTGATTTATTTTCGTCGAATTTTTTAACAGCATAACGCCATTGTAAACTTTCTATACTATTCATCTTTTGAATTTATTTATGCAACAAAAATACAATTGCTTTTAAGAATGATAAATGTTTAATAATTGTAAAAATTGATGGTTCAATCAATTTAACCTTTATAGTTGTCAATTATTTTCATAAACGTTTCTGGCTCTGGGCGAACACGATAATTATCTGTTAAGTCAGCAAAAATAATTTTGTTGTTTTTATCAGTAATAATTACAGTGGGTAATACCACATCAGATTCATAACCTAAAATTTGAAATCCTGCTGGTAATCCGTTTTCATGAAGAATTCCTAATTTTTTAGCGACTTTGTTTTCTGAGTCAACTAAAAAATGAAAAGGAACTTTATGTTTCTTAGCTAAACTTTTAGTGAATTTATGAGGTTGAGAACTCACCAAAACCATGTCCGCATTTCGTTTATCAAGTTCTTTATATTCATTTACCACTTCTTTTATTTGTGCCATACACAAAGGACACCAATTACCACGATAGAATATGAATATCTTAAAATCACCAGATAAATCGTTAAGTGAAATTTTTTCTTTTTCACCATTTTCAAGAGTAAAATTAGGAAGTGTTTTTCCAAAATCTAAAACAGCAGTATTTCTTGAATTAAAAGAAGAGTACCAAGTTAAATAAGCTAGCCAGCCTAAAGCTAATCCTACAGAAATTAATAATGATCTTTGCTCAAAATTAAAAAGGTTTAAAGCTAATCCGATTACAATTAAAGTAGAATAGAAGGTTAATGTTTTAGTTGTTCTTGCAACAGGTTTTATAAAAAGCATACTAAAAAATACAACAACAGTAATTGATGAGATTAATATACCAATATTGCTAATGTTGAAATTAGCATCAATAACTGTTTTTACAAAAATGATTAATGCAACAACAGGGAATCCGCTGATGAAAAGTGATTTAGTGAAATTTTTCATATCTTAATAGTCGTAAAAGAATTGCTAATTTACGGTTATGAAAGAAGAATTTCTACATTTTTTATGGCAATACAAATTGTTTGATGTAAACGTATTAAAAACAACGAAGAATGAAGATGTACAAATTCTAAAATCTGGTAATTATAATAAAAATTCGGGACCTGATTTTTTTAACTCTCAAGTAAGAATAAACAATCAATTATGGGTTGGGAATGTTGAAATTCATATAAACTCTTCAGATTGGTATTTACACAAACATGAAGGAGATGAAAATTACGACGCAGTAATTTTACATGTAGTTTGGAGTAATGATGTAGATGTGTTTATGAAAAATAATAAACCAATACCAACTTTAGAATTGAAGCATTTTGTGAGCAAAGAATTGCTAGGTAATTATCATAATTTATTTTCTAAACAACAACGTTGGATTCCTTGTGAAAATCAGATTAAAGAAGTTGATGTTTTTGTGATAAAAAATTGGTTAGAGCGATTATATTTTGAGCGATTAGAAAGTAAGTCTGTTTTAATTAAAGAATTATTAGAACAATCGAATAATGATTATGAAGCTGTATTGTTTCAGTTATTAGCTAAAAACTTTGGGTTAAAAGTGAACGGAGAAGCGTTTTTGCAATTAGCTACTTCTTTTGATTTTTCAATTTTAAGAAAGGTTCGATTTAATAAATTACAGTTAGAAGCTCTGTTGTTTGGGCAAGCAGGATTTTTAGATGGAGATGTTCAAAATGTAGATCAATTACAATTAAAGAAAGAGTACAAATATTTACAACATAAATATAGCTTGCATGTTATTGCTAATGGCTTTCAATTTTTTAGAATGCGACCAAATAATTTTCCAACCATAAGATTAGCACAGTTGGTTGCGTTACTCCATAAGCATCAAAATTTGTTTTCGAAGTTGATGGAGTTAGAAAAATTAGAAGATTTTTATAAGTTACTTTCTGTTGAGGTTAATGATTTTTGGAAAACACATTACACGTTTGAAACTGCATCAAAAAAATCGAATAAGAAACTCACAAAATCGTTTATTGATTTGTTGATAATAAATACAATTATTCCATTAAAGTTTGTTTATTATAAAAGTAGAGGAGAGGAAGATCAAGAAAAAATATTAAAGTTGATTCAGCAATTTAAACCAGAGAAGAATTCAATTATTTCGAAATTTTTAGATTTAAAGATAAAAGCAAAAAACGCTTTCGAAAGTCAAGCTTTATTGGAGCTTAAAAGCAATTATTGCGCAAAGAAACGTTGTTTACAGTGCGCAATAGGTAATAGTTTATTAAGAAAAACTAACTAGTATAAACTCTTAAATTTTGCAGGATTTGCTTCGTGCATAATCTCGTATACTTTTTCAAAAATATCTTCAGCTGATGGTTTAGAGAAATAATCTCCATCGGTACCGTAAGCAGGCCTATGTGCTTTTGCTGTTAAAGTTTCAGGTTTGCTATCTAAATGCTTATATCCATTTTGATTTTCAACGATTTCTTGTAATAAATATGCCGAAGCTCCCCCAGGAACATCTTCATCAACTACTAATAAACGATTCGTTTTAGCAACCGATTTAACTGTATCGTGATTTATATCGAAAGGTAATAAACTTTGTGCATCTACAATTTCTACATCAATACCTACTTGAGCTAAATCTTTAGCGGCTTCTTCTACAATTCTTAAAGTTGAACCATAAGATATAATGGTAATATCAGTTCCTTCTTTTATGGTTTCTACAACCCCGATAGGTGTTTTAAATTCACCTAAATTTGTTGGTAACTCTTCTTTTAAACGATAACCATTTAAACATTCAACTACTAAAGCAGGGTCGTCACCTTCTAATAAAGTGTTATAGAATCCAGCAGCTTTAGTCATATTTCTAGGAACTAAAACATGAATACCTCTGATGTTATTTATAATTCCTCCCATTGGAGAACCTGAATGCCATATCCCTTCTAAACGATGTCCACGAGTACGAATGATTAACGGAGCTTTTTGTTTACCAAATGTACGGTAACGAAGTGTTGCTAAATCATCACTCATAATTTGTAAAGCATACAATAAGTAATCTAAATACTGAATTTCAGCAATCGGACGTAAACCACGCATAGCCATTCCAATACCTTGCCCTAAAATAGTAGCTTCACGAATTCCAACATCTGAAACTCTTAATTCCCCATGCTTTTCTTGTAAGCCTTCTAATCCTTGGTTTACATCACCAATATAACCAGCGTCTTCACCAAAGATTAAAGTTTCTGGATATTTGCTAAAAATAGCATCAAAATTATCACGCATAATAATACGTGCATCTACCATGTTCTTTTCAGAAGCATATGTAGGTAATTCTGCAGTAACATTTTGTGTGGCTTGCTCTGTTTCGCTTAATAAATGAGCAGAATATTTTACAGCAGCATTATCAATAGATGTTTTAATGAAATTTTGCAACTCAACTTTTTCTGCAAAATTTTCATCTTTTAAATAGCGTAAACTTTTACGTGCAGCTACTAAAATATCTTTACGAATAGGTTCGTCGATAGTAGCTAAATCATTTTTATATTTAGTAATGAATGAGCCATTATTACTTTTTTGAGCTACTCTTTCTAATAGGTTAACAGCGGTAGCAACTTCAGCTTTTATCTCATTAGTAAAAGCACTCCAAGCAGCACGTTTTGCTTTACTAACTTCTTTTTTAGATTCTTTTTCAATTGCTATTAATTCTTCTTCAGAATCAATAAATTTTAAAGTGTCGCCATTTTCATCTTGCAATTCAAACTCTAAAATCCACTTACGCATTTGAGCAATACAATCAAAATCTTGTTCCCATTGTAAACGCTCTGGAGATTTATATCTTTCGTGTGAACCAGAAGTTGAATGCCCTTGAGGTTGTGTTAATTCTTTTACGTGAATTAAAACAGGAATATGTTGTTCTCTAGCAATTTTTGAAGCTTTGTTATAGGTGTCTATCAGTTGTACATAATCCCAACCATTAACTACAAAAATTTCGTATCCGTTTGTATCGTTTTCTTTTTGAAACCCTTTTAAAATTTCAGAAATACTTTCTTTAGTTGTTTGATGTTTTGCGTGTACCGAAATTCCGTACTCATCATCCCAAACATTCATTACCATAGGTACTTGTAAAACCCCAGCCGCATTGATGGTTTCAAAAAATAAACCTTCACTTGTACTTGCATTACCAATAGTACCCCAAGCTACTTCGTTACCTTTGTTTGAGAAATTTGTAAAACTCTCTAAATCTTCAACATTTCTATAAATTTTAGAAGCTTGTGCTAGACCTAATAAACGAGGCATTTGACCAGCTGTAGGAGAAATATCTGCTGATGAATTTTTCTGAGCAGTTAAATTTTTCCAATTTCCATTTTCATCAATTGAATGAGTAGCAAAATGCCCTCCCATTTGACGACCTGCTGACATTGGTTCAATCTCAATATCTGTATGCGCATATAACCCTGCAAAAAATTGTTGAGGTGTTAATTGATCTATGGCCATCATAAAAGTTTGATCACGGTAATAACCTGAACGGAAATCACCATTTTGAAAAGCTTTTGCCATTGCCAATTGAGGTACTTCTTTACCATCACCAAAAATTCCAAACTTCGCTTTACCTGTTAAAACTTCTCTTCGTCCTAGCAAACTACATTCTCTACTAATACGAGCAATTTTATAATCGTTTAAAACTTCATTTTTGAAATCTTGAAAAGAAAGTTGTTGAGTGTTAGCTACTTCGGTCTTTTGCGTCATAATCATCTATTTTTGGTATGGTTACAAAGATAGTTTTTTTAGTTGAAATTTAAAAATTTCAATTTTTACTGAATTATCTTCAAAAAAATAGAAAAAAAATGAAAATTATTGAAGTATCTATAATAATCCTCTTCTAAAAAAATTATAGATTCGGTCGATGTCTGTGGTTATTATAAATCTAACTTTTGAAGGATATCTTTGTTTTGTAACTTCAAATCCTTCATTTGTATAAATTGGAAAGTAAAATTCGAAAATATTAGGTAGAAAATTTAGTCGAATTCCGTTTTCGTAAAAATACTTTGGTGAAGTATTTTTATTTTTTAGCATGGCAAAATCGTTATATACTTCTAATGATTTCCATACAGTAAAACTTGTATTTATAGAAGTGATTAATTGATTAGAAAATTGCGGTTCATTAAATTTAGATTTAAAACCACCTTGGCCAACAACGAATTGTTGACTGAAAATTCCTTCATTTTCTGAACGACCAAATAGGTTTTGTTCAAATAAATAATCAGATCCACGATTTAATCCAAAGCTAAAATAGTCTCCTTCTGTTTTGTTTGATAAAAAGTAACCTCCAAAAAATCGGATTTCATAACTTTTATCGGCTTTAAAAAATCTACGATAACGAATATCTGTAGTTATTTTTGAGAAATTTGAATGGAACTCAGTATTTACAGCGTACAATGTTCTATTAATTGCATCAAACTTAGATTGAATATATCTTAAATTAAAAATATTGTATTTGTCGCTTTCTTGTTTAATAGCATCAGGAGCGAGCTCTTTATCTACTCTAATTAATCTGGCAATTAAAAGTTTTATACCATTATCTCTAAGAGTATTCCTTCTAAATTGAATACTAGCAAAAGGTGTAAGCGTATTATATTCGAGTTCAGGAGCGTAATGAAAATTACTTCCTCCAATACCATAACGTATTTTGTAAATACTAGATTCTTTAAAAAAGTGATTATAGGCAAATGAATAAGAACCTGTAAAGTTTTGGCTTTTTGTGCTGTAATTAGGTGTTAAGCTGAATTCAAAATTATGATTTACTACTGATTGATTATTAATATTTACACCTAATATAAGTCCGTCATATAAATTGTATTTTAAATCAGGGTAATAAAAAAGTTGATTATAATAAGGGTTTTCTACGTCTTTAAAGAAGCGAAATTGTAACGGTTTGTTAATTAAACTATTATTTACGTTTCTAAAATTATCTAATGAATTGTATTCAGGGTAAATGCTTTCGTAATTTAATGCAAGCTTATTAAAGTCACCTCTTTTAATTTTAATAGTTTTGGTAGAATCTGTTCCGTCTATCCAGGTTTTATATTTTATTTTCTTTTTATGAATCCCGTATAAAGCAACAGGAGCAGAAAAGCTTCTTTTGTTTTTAATCGTAACTTCTAGTGAATCTTTATTTTTTGAATACTTTACTTTTTTAATTTTATAATCTATCTTTTTACTTGTTTTGATGTAATCGTTAAAAAACCAATCTAAATTTTTTGATGTATTTTTTCTAAGGATTTTTTCAAAAATATCACTATTACTTGTTTTGAAATTTGTTTCTGTATAAAACTCTTTTATTGATTTTTTTAAAACATCATCACCCAAATAATCTTGAAGATAGAGTAAGCCCAAACCTGCTTTGTATTTACTTACAATTCTTCTGTTAAAATTAGAAAGAGAATCAGAAGGGGTGTTTAGAGCTTGGTCGTAAAACTTACGAGCACTAAATTGATAAACAAAAGCGAATTTATCGTTCTGTTTTAGTTTAGAAATATTGTAAATTCTAATAGGCCAGTATTTAGAATACTTTCCTAAAACAGTTACATTAGGATGGTGTTTTTTAATGTATTCCATCATTAAAAAAGTTTGTAACCCATCAATAAGCCAGTAATTGGTTCTTTTATTTACTGTAAATACATCATCGGTATATTTTTGAGTTAGAGCTTTAAAGAGTTTTATTTCCCATTTAAAGTTTTTAGGAAATGGTTTTAACCAACTTGGTAACCCGTAAATTTCATGAGATGAATTTTTATTAGCGGTTCTTGCATCCACAAAAATTTCAGGAAGCGGGTGTTTTCCTAAATAACTTTCAATAAAATTAATTTGTTGATTAATTATTTCTGTAGTTACTTTAGTTGGGATACTCTTTATGTAAGCATCGGTTTTAATTTCTTTGTTTTTGATTTTAAAAGAGGTGAACCTTCCTTGAGTACTTATGTTTAGGATAATATCTTTTTTCTTTGTTCCAATAAGAAAGTAATTGATATCATTTTCTCTTTTTGTTTTGTATTGATATAGATTGCTTTCAACAGTGTAGTTTTTAGGAACATCAATGTTTATGCTGTAATTAGCAGGTTCTTGGTATAAATCGTTAAGGTTTAAATTGCTCATTGTTTGCCATTTTTCTTTAAAAATAGCTGGTACTATATTCCAAAAACGTAAATGATAACCATTTTTAATTTTTCCGTATCCGGTATATTTTGCATTAGGAATTTTTACAGTGTACGTAGTAGATAAAACCAAACTATCTTTAGGTAGTAAAGTTTTGTTTAGTATTACTTCAATAATGTCAGATTGATTTTTTTTCTCTTTAAAAGAAACTTGTTTAGAGTTTATAGTTAGATTTTTAATTTTAGAATATCCGCGATCTTTTGCATCAGAAAAATAGAAATCTTTTCTATAGTCGTCAATAAATCGTTTACCTAAGGGAGTGTTATTGTTTTTATAGCTATTTGCCCAATTATGTAAGAATAAGCTTGTAAGATTAGAAGAGGAATTATTGAAATAAACTGTTTTTTGTTGAATGTGTAAAAGATCGTTTTCAACGTCTAATTTTGCGTTTATTTCAATTGAATTGGTTTGCGCTGTTGCATGTAAACAGCACAGTAAAAGAAATAAGAAGAGGAGTTTTAATTGTTTCAATTTAAAAATAAAAAAAGCTCGTTGAATATTCAACGAGCTTTAAATATAAGAGTTATTTTTAGAAATTTGGTTTTAAATCGTATTTAGCATAGAATTTATTGAAATGTTCAACAGCTTCATCTGCAGTATCTACAACTCTAAATAAATTTAAGTCTTTTTCGCTAATATTTCCTTCTTCTAATAAAGTATTTTTAATCCAGTCGATTAAACCACCCCAGAATTTTTTACCTACTAAAACAATCGGGAAACGTCCTATTTTATTCGTTTGAATTAAAGTGATTGCCTCAAAAAGTTCATCTAAAGTTCCAAAACCTCCTGGCATTACTACAAATCCTTGTGAATATTTTACAAACATTACTTTACGAACAAAAAAGTAATCGAAGTTTAAGTTTTTGTCATGATCAATCCAAGGATTGTCGTGCTGCTCGAAAGGTAGCTCGATGTTTAATCCAACAGAAGTTCCTTTTCCTCTATCTGCACCTTTATTACCTGCTTCCATAATACCTGGCCCACCACCGGTAATAACTCCAAATCCGTTTTGAGTTAATTTATAACCAACTTCTTCAGCTAATTTATAATATGGGTGATCTGTTTTTGTACGTGCAGAACCAAAAATAGAAACACAAGGTCCTATTTTACTTAGTTTTTCATATCCTTCAACAAACTCAGCCATAATTTTAAATATCGCCCAAGAGTCGTTTGTTTTTATTTCGTTCCAGGTTTTTGTCTGTAATTTTTCTTTTATTTTTCTATCATCATTCGGACTCATATCTCAAACTTTTTATATTAATTTAAACAATTTATCTTGCTAAATTTACTTTTTTAGCAAGCCTGCTAATTTAGTTTTTTTTAATGATAGATGAAATAATAATAGTATAAAATTAAAAAAGCGAAAGTAACCTTTCGCTTTTATATATTAATGCTGTTTAATAGGTCTTTAAATAAGACACAAACACACAGCCTCTACAGGTATGTTATCAGACATAATATAACGTCCTTGACCTCTAGGGCAATCGTGATTCCCAGAACAAGGTTTGTAAGAATCTGTACAAGGTCCAGTAGGAGGGCGTAAACCTCCGTTAATTTCTTTTTGTTCAGCTTTATTTAAAGCTTTTCCTAAGTTTAAAATTGACTTTTTCATTTTACTATAAATGATTTTTAAATCTAAACATAATAGCATTTACCATCTCTGCAAACACCTGTAACAAAAACTAATCCATTTTGATCTGGCCCACCAAGAGGATCAAAAGGTCCCATGTTATAGTCAGGATTTGGCATATTAATGCACATTGTTTCAAGGCAGTCAATTAGTGAATCGCTAGGTAGAGTACCGTCTCCAGCATTAATGCTTTTTTGTTCAGCTTTATTTAAAGCTTTTCCTAAATTTAAAATTGATTTTTTCATTTTATGAGCAGTATGGTTGGAAAAAAGCATGAGTAGTATCTATACAAGTTCCTTGAGAGCAACAATCATACCTTCCAGAGCATTGTTCAGAGCTAGTACATCTAAAAAAGCCACCATTAACTGCTTTTTGTTCAGCCTTGTTTAAAGCATTCCCTAAGTTTAAAATTGATTTTTTCATTTTAAAATAATTTAAATTAAAGGAGCACAAAACCCGTTAGAAATTTGCCCTAAGCATAACTTTCTAGTATCCATTCCTTTTGGAGTATATGTGCACTCTCCACCACCAATATCATTATAAATACTAGAACCGTTACAAGGATTTATAAACATTCCTCCGTTAATTGATTTTTGTTCCGCTTTATTTAAAGCATTTCCTAAGTTTAAAATTGATTTTTTCATAATTTTAAAATAATTTAAATTGATTAAATCCTTGATCATTTAAAGACACTCAAGGTTTATGTCTATTCTTCGCGAGAAAATATTTTTATTTTACAATATTTCTTAGTTGATAGAAAAAACGTTCTATCAACCGTAAATCTTCAGTTATGATATCTGCTGTACCTTTCATTTCTTGTCTAAATGCAATTGTTTTATCGTAGGTAGTTTTTAAGTTTTGAGGTAGTTCTACATCAATTAAATAATTACCTTCTTCATCTGGAGTTAATGAAATTGATTTTACTTTTCCGTTAAGTTCACCAAATTCATCAGAAGGATAATTCAATAATTTTATTTGCACTTTTTGTCCTTTTTTTATTTTTCCTGAATTAGCAGCAGGCGCTTTTATTTTACCAACAAATGAATTCTCTTCATCAGGAATAATGGTAAAAATTAATTCACCGGATTTTACTGTTTGATTTTTACTCCAAAAAGATAAAAAAGATACTTTTCCGTTTATAGATGATATTAAAGCATATTGTTTTTCCCAATCTTTAATGGCCTTTTTTAAATATAAAAACGATTGAATAGCTTTCTTTTTAAGCCTACTATCATTTTGAGTTTTTTTAATAGAAGTACCTTCTAGGTTTTTAGAAGAGTTATTAATTAGCTCTCTCATTTGAGAAATGGAGTTCTCTAAACTTTTATAAGATCTTTTTGCTTGTAATAATTCGATTTCTTTTAATTCTTTTTCTTTAGCAGAAATAACTCCTTCTTCATATAGTTTTATACTACGTTCACGGTCTATTTCTTTAAATTCTAATTCTTTTTTGTTTAAATCTTTTTGAGATAATAAAATTTGTAATCTTCCACGAGCTTCAATAACTGACATTCTGTTAGCAAAAGTTTCCGATTTATAGGGTGCTAGTTTATTGTTTAATGTGTATTCAGAATAATCATTTTCAAACTGAGAAAAGCTAGAAGTAATATCACCTAAGATAAGAAAAGGTAGTTTTTCGATAGGAAAAGAAAAGTTTTCTTGATGAATTTCTATAGTGTCGGTAATACTTTTTAAAAGTAATACATCTTTGTAGGATGCACTATTTTCTATAATAGCTAATACTTCATTTTTTGAAACGCTCTTTTCATCAGTAGTTAAAAAAGTTTGAAATTGCCCAGTAGATTTAGCATATATTTTTTCAGGAGGAAAAGATGTTGTTACCATTACTTGAGTAGAAATAACATCTGGATATTTTACAAACCATGAGATGAATAAAAGCATCACAATTAATCCTAAGAATAAAGTATTTCCCCAACGAATCATCCAATTGGGAACATGACTTAAAATTTCTTGTACTTCTTCGCTGCGTATTTCTATATCTTGACTAGTATGTGGCATATTTTTATTTAAAGGGAGTTATAAATTAACTAACTCCCTTATGATTATGTGTTGAAATTATAAAGCGCAAATAGGTTGTGTTCCATTAGAACACAGGTCATCACAATGAGTTCTTACCCAGAAGCCTCCGAATTTTCCATATTCTCTACAAACACCCCAATTACCTGAGTCTCCGCTTCCACCTCCAGAGCCTCCGCCGTCGCCTGATATAGGGTCAGTTCCTCCGTTAATTTGTTTTTGCTCTACCTTATTTAAAGCTTTTCCTAAATTTAAAATTGATTTTTTCATAATTTTAGTATTAATTAAGACAACATTGATTATTATTTATAGTCCCTCTACAATGATCTCCGTATCCAAATAGGACAGCGCATACATCTCCGTTTTCGTTCCCAGCAGACACCCAATTATTTGAATAACATGCTCCTGATTTACAGAATGGACCAAAAACTTTCCCTCCGTTAACTTCTTTTTGCTCCGCTTTATTTAAAGCTTTACCTAAATTTAAAATTGATTTTTTCATTTCTTTGATTTAAAATTTATTAAAACCTTGAAAGGTTTAAGATGTTCAAGGTGTATATGTATTTATTAGAAACTTGTTGTTAAATGTATATACAGCAAGTGTCATGTTCATCAATACAAAATCTTGTAGGGATAGTGCATCCTCCACCATTACCTGATCCAGGTCCAGGTCCAGATCCATTTGAGTGGCAAAAATGATTGGAGCAATAGCTTCCAGAAGGGCAATCTCCGTCTGCATCACAAAATCCTATAGGCCCACCACCGTTAATTGCTTTTTGTTCAGTTTTATTTAAGACATTTCCTAAGTTTAAAATTGATTTTTTCATCTTGAGTTATTTTTAAAAGTTATAATTATGGATTCATTGGAGCTGTCATACAAGTATACCCACAACCAGCAACATATACCCAAGGACTTATGCAATTTACATTAGCGACAGGTTGTTCATAACAACCTTTGCTGTTAGGTCCATCATTATTCTCTCCTTCACCACGCTCTCTACCACCATTAATTATTTTTTGCTCTAATTTATTAAGAGCTTTTCCTAGATTTAATATTGATTTTTTCATTTTGTTATTTTAATATTATCTACATTGAAATTCGGCACATAAATGGCTAGTCTTTATACATTCACCATTTATGAAGCATTTAAACCGACCGCCTGCAACAGATTTTTGTTCAGTTTTATTTAAAGTTTTCCCTAAGTTTAAAATTGATTTTTTCATATTTCTGTATTTTAATTTACACAACATAATCCATTTTGAATTTGCCCTGAACATCTACCTCCTGGAAAAGGGGCTCCGAAAATTGTTCCGTTTGCAGGGTATGAACATGTACCAGCTCCATCGTTAGTATACTCAGAAGAACAAGGACATGGGTTTTTAAACCCTCCACCAAAAACGTTTTTTTGCTCTGATTTGTTTAGGTTTTTACCTAAGTTTAAAATTGTTTTTTTCATTTTTTTAATGATTTAAATTTAATTAAACCCTTGAACGGTTTAAAGACACTCAAGGGTTGTGTCTATTCTTCGCGAGAGAATGTTTTATATATTTTATTTACCTAAGTCAAGTTGATTTTTAACTAGGTGATAGTAACTTCCTTTTAATTTTATAAGTTCTTCATGGGATCCTTTTTCAATAATTTTTCCTTTTTCTAACACAACAATTTGATGTGCATTTTTAACCGTACTTAATCGATGAGCAATAACTACTGCTGTTTTATTAGAGAAAAATTCGTTTAGTTTTCCCATGATTACTTTTTCGTTATTAGCATCTAAGGCACTAGTTGCTTCATCAAAAAATAAGAATTTAGGGTTTTTATATACAGATCTAGCAATCAATAATCGTTGTTTTTGACCAGTGCTAAGTCCATTTCCTTCACTACCAATTTTAGTGTTATAACCTAAAGGTAGTGCTTCAATATAATCACCTATATTAGCTACATCTATAGCATGAGCCAATTTTTCTTTATCAACATAATCTTCACCTACAGCGATATTTTTAGCAATAGAATCATTAAAAATATATCCTTCTTGCATTACTACACCGCAGTTTCTTCTCCATTCTTTTTGAGAGATGTTTTTTAGATTGAAATTATTAATCATAATATCTCCTTTGTCTACTTGATAAAAACCAAGTAATAATTTCATTAAAGTTGTCTTCCCACTTCCGCTAACACCAACGATGGCAGTAGTTTTATTTGCTGGTATTTCTAAGGATAAGTTGTTAAGTACAGGTTCTAAACCTCCTGTGTATCTAAATGAAATATTATTTAATTTTATAGAGGCATTTTCTGGAATATGATTTACTTTTTCATCTCCAGGTTTTTCCTCATCTTCCATATTATGAATTTCTCCTAATCTATCAATAGATATTTGTGCATCTTGTACATCACGCATAAAGTTGATTAGTTGTGTTATTGGTCCATTTAATTGACCTACAATGTAACTAATGGCCATCATCATACCTAAAGTAATATCACCATCGATAACTAATTTTGCAGATAGAATGGTAATGAACATATTTTTAAGTTCATTGATAAAGTTTGAACCTACACTCTGAGTTTGTTCTAATGCTAAGCTTTTAGTAGCGACTTTAAATAATCGGGCTTGTACATATTCCCAATTCCAACGCATACGACGTTCTGCATTGTGCAGCTTAATTTCTTGCATTCCATTGATAAGTTCAATCACTTTACTTTGTTCTTGACTTACTTGTGAAAATCTTTTATAATCTAATTCTTTACGTTTTTTAAAGAAGAATAATACCCATCCGAAGTATAAAACACTTCCTAAAACAAATACTCCAAAGATTTGTAAGCTATAATATCCTAAAACTAAACTGAAGATAATCAGGTTAAAAAAAGAGAATAAAACAGTTAAAGAAGAGGTGGTTAGAATACGTTCAATACGTTTATGGTCGTTTATTCTTTGTAATAAATCTCCTGTCATGCGTACATCAAAATAGGAGATAGGTAGTTTCATTAATTTGATAAAGAAATCAGAGATTAATGATATATTGATTCGTGTACTAAGGTGTAGAAGAATCCAACTACGAATAATTTCAAGAGAAGCTTTTCCTATGAAAAGAAATAATTGCGCAAAAAGGATAAGGTACACAAAATTTAAATCTTGATTTTTAATCCCTACATCAACGACACTTTGTGTTAAGAAAGGTAGAATTAATTGAAGTAAGCTTCCAGCCAGTAATCCAATTATCAATTGGACTATAAATTTTTTATACTTAAAAAGATATTTGAAAATAAAACCAAACCCAAATTTTTCATCTTCCTCAAATTCTTCACTATAAAAACGAGGAGTTGGTTCTACTAATAGAGCAATTCCTTCTTCAGTATTTTCATCAGCATTATTTCCAATCCAATGTTGAATAAATTCTTTTTTGGTAAAAGAGATCAATCCATGAGCAGGGTCAGAAATATAAACAGTGTCCTTTTTAATTTTATAAAGAACTACATAGTGATTTTTATTCCAGTGTATAATACAAGGTAGCGGAGCTTCCAATAATTTATTGAAGCTTAGTTTTATACCCAAAGATTTGAATCCCATAGATTCTACAGCTTCGCTTAAGCCTAAAAGACTACTACCTTCTCGGGTAGTTTCACTTAAGCTACGTAGTTGTTGGGTATTAATTGTTTTGCCATAGTGTTTAGCTATGATTTTAATACACGTAGGCCCACAATCTTTAGCCTCTGTTTGTTTGTAATTTGGAAATTTTTTCAAGTAGTAGATTTTGTTTTTAAGCTAATAAATAAGAAATAGCGGGTTAGATCGACCCGCTATTTTGATATTAAAAAGGATTAGGGCTGAAAGTACAATGACCATTTGTGCATAAATAGTCATTTATTGAACCTATCCCGCCTGTTGCGTGCCAGCAATCTCTTGCTGTTCTACATTGACCTCCAACTTTACCTCCAGATATTTCTTTTTGCGCTACCTTATTTAGAACTTTTCCTAAGTTTAAAATTTGTTTTTTCATAATTAAAAAGGCATTAACTGACAGTAAAACTCTGCGCAATGTCTTCCTCTGTCTTCACATATTCTGTCACCGTTTGAATCACATTGTTTTCTACCTCCGTTTACTGTTTTTTGCTCCGCTTTATTTAAAGCTTTACCCAAGTTTAAGATTGATTTTTTCATAATTAAAATATTAAGGTTACTTTTGCGGCGAACATTTAAAGACACTCACCTATGTGTCTATTCTTCGCGAGAGAATATTGTTCAAAAAGCAAAGCCCTTTTTAGGGCTTTGTTGCTTTTATACAGTTACTAATTGTTGATAGTTTTCTTCAAGTTCTTCAATAAAGAAGATTAGATCTGTTCTATTATATTCTTTAGGAAATGATTTTCCGTTTACTAAAATTTCTGGAGTAAAATTGATAGCGTTTTCTTTACACCAAGAGCTTTCTCTTTCTAGCTCTTTTTTATACAAATCTTTTTTAGTGTTATCTTCCCATTTATTAAGCCATTTATCAGGTTTTTCACCGTTATAAATTTCATCCATAGCTTGTAAGCATTTTTGTGCTCCTTTGGTGTGATAAATAGAAAGTAAACTATTTGTTATTTTAAAAAGATCATTCTCAATGTTTTCAGTATTTACATTGAAACGAATTTTAATCTTCACATTATCGTTATACCGGTTTAAAATATCATGAATATGTATATGGACAGGTTTACAGTGTCCACAAAAAGGGTTAGTTATAATGGTTAATTCTAGTGGTGAATTTGGATTACCAAAAACAATTTCTTCACTATTTTCAATTTGAGTGTTTATCTGAGGAGATTTTTGTAGAAGACTACTAAATAAAGTATAGTTACGTTTAAATTTAACATTCTCTATTTTTTCTTTTTTTAATTCTGTTACTTGATGTATTAAAGGCTTTAAATAATTCCAAGTAAGCCAAGTTACTAATGTTATCAATCCAAGTGTAGTAAAATCAACTATAGAAAAACTTTCTATAAATGTACTTGTAATTAACGGAACTACCGCTTGCAACCATAATATGCCAACTATACTCAGGCATAACAAACACCATTTTTTAACAACAGCGTATTGGTAGTATAACGAGTATAAGGTAATAGGGATAGCTAAAAGACTAATAGTATAAGAGTGTACAGGATTGGTAATCTGAGATAGTGTTAATAATGTTAGTCCTGAAAAGTATAAAATACTTAAATCACTTAATTTGTATCCTTTAATTAACTCAGCTCCTTTAGATGTTAGTACAGCATCACAATCTTTTTTATCATCTGAGCCAGAACAAAACGCATCACCTATAGCAGTTTTTAACCCTAACTCTTGTTTTACTATTGCTATACTTGTTATTATTCCTAAAATTGATAAAGCTATATATGCAATATTATACCAAGAAGTTGAATTGTTATAAATTAAGAAGGAAGCAAAAAGAGTTAAAAGAGCTAAAGCAACAAACCTTGTTATTTTAGATTTAGATTTTGTTTGTGAATTTTCTTGAGATTGTTCAACAGCGACTATAATCCCTGTAAATTTTCCAAGAAAATCCTTTTCTGTAAGTTTTTCCTTTTTGTTTTCAGTATTATAAATGTTGTAGTCTAATTTTTTTCGATCTACAACAACTAGATCTTTACCTTGTTCATTATTTACTTGTGCTATAAAGCAGTCAGGTAACTGTAAAAGTGTTTCTGTATTTGTAGGTACATCAGCTGCTACGTTTTCTATGTTGAAATGATCTAACACTCCTGTAATAGCATGTAAGCTAGGGTATGAAGGATGACTTTGAATTTGAAAAGCTAACTCTTCTTTATCAAATGATATTCTATTTTGTTTTAATAATCTACTTACTAAATTGATTAATGTGTCTTTCAAAAGTTATATTTTTTAGAATAGCTAATTTTAGTTTCCTCCAAAGCTATTTTTTTAAGAATTAAAAAAGTGAGAAAAAACCGTAAAAAAAGTAAGGCATACCCTTACTCTTTGTTTTATATAAGCCCTTTTTCTTTAGCTACAAGTATTAACTCTCTATCTCCGCCTTTATCTTTTACATTAAATATTTTCTTTAAGTGGCGTTTTCTTTTTTCAATGCTGGCAGCTGATAAAGGAACGTAATTAGGCATGTCCTTCATTCTTGCACCAATAGATAGTTCGTATAAAATTTTTCTGTCTATGCGGTCAATTAATAAGGTTGATGAGATTTCTTTTCTTAAAAGTTTAAGAATTGATTTGCTATAAAAAGGTTCGTTATTAAAAATAGAACAAATAGCATTTTTAAAATCTTTAGAAGTTAAATCTTTTTTTAAAATAAAACCTTCAGGATTTATTGTTTTGAATATATTATGAATCCTGAAATTATCATCTAAAGCAGTTGATATTATTATTTTTGTATTAGGAAACGTTTTTCTAATGGTCATGCTTAAATCTTCGCCAGATAATCTTTCTTTTTGGTAGTTTATAGAAAATTTTAATTCTAAAATTATTAGATTAAAGAAGGTTTTATTTTTAGATGCATTATTGATTATTTCAAGACCTTGCTTTCCACAGTGTACCAAATTAATGTCAAATAAATAATCTTCATTTTTATTTGTCGAGTTGATTACACTTTTATAAGCCTCACAAATTAATGGGCAACTATCAATAATTAGAATTGATTTTTTTTCTTTTTTCATATATAAAAACTTATAGCAAATAATTTTTAATATGGTAAAACTAGAAGAAAATAAATCATTGGTCAATACCCAATACCCCTATTTGAAAGTTAGGGGTAACCCTTAGAAGATAGGGGTAACCCTATTTCCTTTAACATTTTGTTAACACTTTAGCTAAGGGTTTAAAAAGGTTGTGAGTTGGTTGTTTGACTATGAGTCTATTAACTCTTTCTTCAGGAATTTAGCAGTATAACTTGTTTTATGTTTAGCAACTTGTTCAGGAGTTCCTGTTGCTAAAATTTCTCCCCCACCTTTTCCGCCTTCCATACCAACATCTATAATATGATCGGCAAGTTTTATTACATCTATATTATGTTCAATAATTAACACGGTGTTTCCTTTGTCTGTTAATTTATTTAAAACCTCCATTAAAACACGAATGTCTTCAAAATGAAGCCCGGTAGTAGGTTCGTCAAGAATGTAAAAAGTATTACCGGTATCTCGTTTTGATAACTCTGAAGCTAATTTTATTCTTTGTGCTTCACCTCCAGATAGCGTGGTAGACTGTTGCCCAAGAGTAATATATCCTAAACCAACATCTTGAATAGTTTTTAATTTTCGATAGATTTTAGGAATATTTTCAAAGAAGTCAGTAGCTTCATTAATAGTCATTTTCAAAATATCAGAAATAGATTTTCCTTTATAACGAATTTCTAGAGTTTCTCTATTAAAACGTTTTCCTTGACAAGTTTCACATTCAACATGAACATCTGGTAAAAAATTCATTTCTATCACACGAACTCCACCACCTTGACAAGTTTCACAACGACCTCCTTTAACATTAAAACTAAATCGCCCTGGTTTATAGCCACGAATCGCAGCCTCTGGAGTTTTTGCGAATAGACTTCTAATTTCACCAAAAGTACCAGTATAAGTAGCAGGATTTGAGCGTGGTGTTCTACCAATAGGAGATTGGTCTATGTCAATCACTTTATCGATATGTTCTAAACCACTAATCTTTTTATAAGGCATTGGTTTTTTTACACCTCTATAGATGTGAGCATTTAAAATAGGGTATAAAGTCTCGTTAATTAAAGTGGATTTTCCGCTTCCAGAAACACCAGAAACACAAATCATTTTACCTAAAGGAAATTCAACCGTTACGTTTTTTAAATTGTTTCCAGTAGCACCTGATAATTTAATATTATTCCCGTTACCTTTTCTTCGTTTTTTAGGAACTTTAATTTCTTTTCTTTTCGATAAATAATCAGCAGTTAAAGTATCATGGTCTTTTAAGTCATCAAAAGTACCTTCGCTAACAATTTCTCCACCGTGTCTTCCAGCTCCAGGACCAATATCTAATACAAAATCAGCTTTTTTAATCATGTCTTCGTCGTGTTCTACAACCAAGACTGAATTACCTACGTCTCTAAGTTTTAATAAAGAGTCAATTAATTTCTGATTATCTCTTTGATGTAAACCGATACTTGGTTCATCTAAGATATATAAAACTCCTACTAATTGAGATCCTATTTGAGTTGCTAATCGAATACGTTGCGCCTCTCCACCAGATAAAGATTTTGAAGTTCTGTCTAACGTTAAATAATCTAAGCCAACATCTAATAAAAACTGAATTCTAGTTCGTATTTCTTTTAAAATTTCTGAAGCAATGGTAAGTTGTTTTTCAGAAAGTTGTTTTTCAATATTTTTAAACCAAGTAGCCAATTCTACTACGTCCATCATTGCTAAATCACTAATATTTTTATCAGTGATTTTAAAGTGCAAGGCTTCTTTTTTAAGACGTTTTCCTTCACAGGAAGAGCACGTAACTTCGTCCATAAAATCTTTAGCCCAGCGTTTTATTGATGTGCTGTCTGAGTTTTTGTATTGGTTTTCGATAAAAGCAACAATTCCTTCAAAGTCTATTTCGTAATTACGAGTAACGCCTAAATTTTTAGATTGAATTTCAAACTTTTCATTTCCACCATGTAAAATAATATCCATAGCTTCTGATGGAATCTTGCTGATAGGGTCGGTAAGTTTAAATTCGTATCGATCAGCAATAGTTTGCAATTGCTTAAATATCCAACTATTTTTTTGTTCTCCTAAAGGAATAATTCCTCCACTTTTTATCGAGTTAGATGTGTCTGGAATTACTTTTTGTTCGTTAATCTCATTTGTAATCCCTAAACCATTACATTTTGAACAAGCTCCTTTTGGTGAGTTAAATGAAAATGTATTAGGTTCAGGATTCGGATAAGCAATTCCTGTTGTAGGGCACATTAATTCACGACTAAAATAACGAGGTTTTTCATCATCAACATCAATAACCATTAAAATATTATCACCAGTATACAGCGCTGTTTTAATAGTTTCTTCTAACCTTTTTTCTGCTGATGGATTTGCAACTAATCGATCAATAACAACTTCAATATCGTGTGTTTTATATCGATCTAGTTTCATGCCTTTTTCAATTTCTCGGATTTCTCCATCTACACGAACGCGAACAAAACCTTGTTTTGATATTTGCTGAAAAAGCTCTCGATAATGACCTTTTCTAGATTTTACCAAAGGAGCAAGAATTGCAATGCGTTTTCCATCAAAATCTTTTAAAATAAGTTCTTTGATCTGTTCATCCGAGTAGCTTACCATTTTTTCATTGGTGTTGTATGAGTAAGCATCTGAAGCTCTTGAAAAAAGCAAACGTAAAAAATCGTAGATTTCTGTAATAGTACCCACGGTAGAACGTGGACTTTTATTTGTGGTCTTTTGTTCTATAGAAATTACAGGAGACAATCCATCAATTTTATCAACATCAGGTCTTTCTAATCCTCCTAAAAACTGACGTGCATACGCGGAAAAAGTTTCTATATAACGACGCTGTCCTTCAGCATAAATAGTATCGAAAGCCAAAGAGGATTTTCCACTTCCGCTTAAACCGGTAATAACTACTAGTTTTTCGCGAGGTATTTTAACATCAATGTTTTTTAAATTATGAGCTCTAGCTCCGTATACTTCAATATATTCTTGCTCTTTCAAGGTCAGTATTTTACAGAAAAAAGCAAAGTTACCAAAACCAAATTTATTTTAAAGCTCATGTTATAAACAAATGAGTGTAAATTGGTATCTTGCAGTTAAAAATAGGTAAATATGAAACTTATTCATTCGGTTCGACATTTTTTTGAACGTCATGGTTTTAATGTGTCTTCACGTTTTGCAGACCGTTTAGGGATGCGTGCAACTAATGTACGTTTGTTTTTTATCTACATCTCTTTTGTAACTGTAGGGTTGTCTTTTGGGTTGTATTTAACGCTTGCATTTTTACTGCGATTAAAAGATATGTTTTATACTAAAAGAACTTCTGTTTTCGATTTATGATAAAGACCGTATTTCAATCAAGATTATATAAGGCTATATTCTTTTCGGTTTTAATTTTATTAATCGGAGTAGGAGGATATTTATTACTATTTGGATATTCTTTTATTGACGCCTTGTATATGACAATTATTACCATTACTACAATTGGTTTTGGTGAAGTGCATCCGTTTGGAACAGGAGAGAAAGTGTTTACAATCGGACTTATATTATCAAGCTTATTTATATTTGGATATGCAGTATCTTCTTTTTCAGAATATTTAATAAGTGGACAATTTTTTCATCAACTAAAAATAAAAAGAGTGCAAAAAAGAATAGATCAGTTAAAGGGGCATACTATTGTTTGTGGTTATGGTAGAAACGGAAAACAAGCCATTTCGAAATTAAATAGTTACAATAAAAAATTTGTAGTAGTTGAAGGAGATCAGGCTATTATAAAACACTTAGATGAAAAAGAAATTTTAAATATAGAAGGCGATGCTACTATTGATGAAACATTAATTAAAGCGGGTATTTTAAATGCTGATTATTTAATAACAGCATTACCTTCAGATGCCGACAACTTGTTTGTGGTGTTAACTGCGAGTCAGTTAAATAAAAAATGTAAGATAATAAGTAGAGCATCAAAAGAAACTTCATATAATAAATTGAAAATTGCTGGAGCCGAAAATGTAATTATGCCAGATAAATTAGGTGGAGCACATATGGCTTCTTTGGTTGTTACTCCAGATGTTATTGAGTTTGTAGATAGATTAACAATTGAAGGAGATACAACTGCAAATCTTGAAGAAATAGCGATTGATAATTTACCTAAAGAATACCTGGATAAAACGATTTTAGATTTAGATTTACGAAAGAAAACAGGTTGTACTGTTATTGGTTATCGAACACCAGAAAAAGAGTATGTTATAAATCCTGATGCTTCATTAACGTTAACAGCAGGAGCTAACTTAATTGTTTTAGGTAAACCTGAACAAATAACTAAATTGAGAGAGTTGTTTTAATGAAAAAGATTGTAATTACTGGAAGTAATGGATTGCTCGGTCAAACTCTAACTAATTTATTGTTGGAGGAAAATGAAAAATATAAAGTAATAGGTTTTTCTCGAGGATTAAATAGAAGCGGACGAAATGATTTTGAATTTGTATCGATTGATATTACAGATAAAGATTTACTATTTGAAGAATTAAATAAATATAAGCCTGATGTAATTGTAAATACAGCGGCGATGACAAATGTTGATGCTTGTGAGGAAAATAAAGCAGCATGTGATGTTTTAAATATTGAAACTGTAAAATATTTAAAAGAGTATTCCGAAATAAATAATACACATTTGGTACATATATCAACTGATTTTATTTTCGATGGAAAAGATGGGCCATATAAAGAAACAGATGCACCGAATCCATTAAGTTACTATGGGCTATCAAAATTGAAATCGGAAAACATTTTAACTACATCCAAAATTGATTTTACGATTTTAAGAACAATTTTGGTGTACGGAAAAGTATATGATATGACTCGTAACAATATTGTTCTTTGGGTGAAAAAATCGTTAGAAGAGAAAAAAGAAATTACTATTGTTAACGATCAGTTTCGTATGCCTACTTATGTAAATGATTTAGCATTGGCTTGTAGAATTGCTATAGACAAGAAATCTATTGGTGTTTTCAATATATCTTCTAATAAGTTATTAAGCATCTATGAAATAGCTCAACAAGTAGCTGAGGTTTTTGAATTGGATAAAAACTTAATTAAACCAATTTCTACAAAAGCATTAAATCAAAAAGCATTAAGACCCCCAGTAACAGGTTTTGATTTAACAAAAACGAATGCAGAATTGAACTTTTATCCAGAATCCTTTAAAGAGGATTTGCAAAGATTTAAAGAAAAGTTAGCGTAAAAATTACATTTAACGATTAAAACTTGTTGAAAGTGCAATTTTTTAGGATATTGCGCTATCAAATTCAAAAAACAAACAGTTTATATTATGAATAAAAGACTACTAACGTTGTTATTATTAATAACACCGATGTTTACTTTCGCACAAGAAAAAGGTTTAGATCAACAGATTGACGAAGCCTTTAAGCCAATATCAGATTTTTTTAGCAATGTTATTTTCTTTCCAGTGTTCGGCACTCCATTTGTGTTGATTTTATTAGTAGCAAGTGCTTTGTTTTTTACAATTTATTTTGGGTTTCCAAATATCCGTCACTTTTTTACAGCTATTAATGTTGTAAGAGGGAAGTATGATCATGTGGATCATGCAATTGTAGAGCCTGCTTATGGTGATGTAACTCCAGGAGGAGATTCAATAGAAACAATTAGAGATGAAAGTCAAGAAGGTGAGGTTTCTCACTTCCAGGCGTTAGCAACTGCCGTATCTGGTACAGTTGGTAATGGGAATATAGCAGGGGTTGCTTTGGCAATTGCTTTAGGAGGTCCAGGTGCAACATTTTGGATGATAGTTTGTGGATTGTTAGGTATGTCAACGAAATTTGTTGAATGTACATTAGGAGTTCAATATCGTGATGTTGGTGAAGATGGAACTGTGTACGGAGGTCCAATGTATTATTTATCGAAAGGACTTAAAGAAAAAGGCTTCGAGACATTAGGTAAAATTTCTGCAGTATTTTTTGCAATTTTTTGTATTGGTGGATCTTTTGGTGGTGGTAACGCTGCTCAGTCTAATCAAGCTACTATTGTAATTAAAGAGTTATTAGGTTTAGAAAGTGCTGGTGCTGGAGCAATGATTGGAGTTGTGTTAGCAATAGTAGTAGGAATTATTATTATTGGAGGAATTAAGAGAATTGCTACTGTAACAGAAAAGGTGGTTCCTTTTATGGCTGTACTATATTTATTAGCGTGTATTTATATTTTAGGAGTAAACTTCTCATTAGTGGATGATGCAATTTCTCTAATCATAAGTGAAGCTTTTAATCCAACGGCAATTGGAGTTGGTGGTATTATAGGAGTGTTATTAGTAGGGTTTAAAAGAGCAGCGTTCTCTAACGAGGCGGGTGCAGGATCTGCTTCTATTGCACACTCTGCGGTTAAAACTAAGTATTCTGCTTCAGAAGGATTAGTGGCATTATTAGAGCCATTTATTGATACAGTATTAATATGTACAATGACTGCTTTAGTTATTGTTATTTTTAATTTTGGAGGAGCTTTCGAATATGGAGGAGACGGATCTGGATCTGTATTTATTGATGGAGTGGCGTATGAAGGAGCTGGAATTACATCTAGAGCTTTTGCTCAATACATTCCATTCTCAAATATATTTTTAACTGTGGCAGTGGTTTTATTTGCAGTTTCTACAATGATTTCTTGGTCTTATTATGGATTACAATCGTGGAAATTTTTATTTGGTAGAGGTAAAAAAGCAGATTTAACATATAAAGTTTTATTCTTAACTTTTGTTGTAATTGGTGCAGCTGCAAGTATGAGTTCAATTTGGGCATTCTCAGACGCTATGATTTTTGCAATGGTGTTTCCAAACATGATTGGATTGTATTTCTTAATGCCAGTTGTTAAAAAGCAATTAAAACGTTATCTTGAGGCTATAAAGAGCTAAAAGAAAAAATGAAAATATTTAAATCCCATTTCTGGTATAACAAACGCCAAAGAAATGGGATTTTCTTTTTATTACTACTCATTGTAATCTTGCAAGCTATTTATGTTTATGTAGATTTCTTTTCAAAGAATCAAATAGCTATTGAAGGAGAAGAGTTGCTTGCTTTTACAGAAGAATTAGATAGTTTAAAAAGAATTGAGTTAGAAAAAAGAAAACCTAAGATATATCCTTTTAACCCAAATTTCATAACAGATTTTAAAGGGTATCAATTAGGAATGTCGATTGAAGAAATTGACAGATTGCATTCCTTCAGAAAGAAGAATAGATATGTAAACTCTATAAAGGAATTTCAGGAGGTTACTAAAGTATCTGATACTCTACTGAATAAAATATCTCCTTATTTTAAATTTCCAGATTGGGTTGTAAAACGTAATCAGCAAAATCAAAAAAAGAAACAAAGCTTAAAATCCAATATTTCAATTGAGTCAAAAAAAGATTTTCTTAAAGAAATTTCAAAAGAGAGTAGAACGATTTCTACTTCTGATATAAATAAAGCAACTCAGCAAGATTTTGAAACTGTAAATGGAGTAGGTGAAGTAATTTCTGAAAGAATAATAAAATACAGGAATAAATTACAAGGATATTCATATTCGAGTCAATTGTATGAAGTTTCGAGACTAGAAAAATCAACAATAAAAGAAATTTTAAAAGTTTTTAAAATTTACCAAAAGCCAACAATTCAAAAAATAAATGTAAATACAGCTACTTTTAAACAAGTTCTTAAAAATCCATATATAGATTACGAACTATGTAAAAAGATATTTGAATACAGAGATGAAGTTGCTGAATTACAGCAAATATCAGAATTAAGAAATATTAAAGATTTTCCGTTAGATAAATACGAGAGAATAGTTTTATATTTGGATGCAAAATAAACAAACAACAAATTAAGTTTACGACTAATGAATAGTATGTATTTTACAGAAGAACATGAGTCTTTTCGTCAAAGTTTCAAGGAGTTTTTACAAAAAGAAGTAGTGCCACATATAGATAAGTGGGAAAAAGAAGGAACCGTAGAGCGTTTTATTTGGAAGAAATTCGGTGAAATGGGATACTTTGGATTAAATCAACCAGAAGAATATGGAGGTTTAGGATTAGATCTTTTTTATACAGTTATCTTTTTAGAAGAATTACAAAAAGTAAATTCAGGAGGATTTGCAGCCAATATGTGGGCGCATGCTTACTTAGCAATGACACACTTAAATAAAGAAGGTGATGATCGCATAAAGAAAGAATATCTAACACCAAGTATTAATGGTGATAAAATAGGATGTTTATGTATTACAGAGCCTTTCGGAGGGTCTGATGTTGCAGGAATGAGAACAACTGCTGTTAAAAAAGGAGATAAGTATGTTATAAACGGATCTAAAACTTTTATAACAAATGGAGTGTATTCAGATTACTTAATTGTAGCGGCAAAAACAAATCCAGAAGATAAGTATAAGGGGATGTCTATTTTTGTAATGGATAGAGATACACCTGGTATTTCTGCAACTAAATTAGATAAGTTGGGTTGGAGAGCATCTGACACAGCTGAAATTGCATTTGACAATGTAGAAATTTCTACTGAAAACTTAATGGGAGAAGAAGGGAAAGGATTTCCTTATATCATGCAACATTTCGCTTTAGAAAGATTAGTAATGGGAATTAATGCACATGCTAGAGCAGAATACGCGGTAGATTATGCGGTAAAGTATATGGAAGAGCGTGTGGCTTTTGGTAAATCTTTAGATAGGTTTCAGGTATTACGTCATAAGATTGCTGAAATGGCGAGTAGGGTAGATATGTGTAGAGAATACAATTACTCAATTGCTAAGCGATTAAATGATGGTCAGTATGTAGTTAAAGAAGCAAGTATGTCTAAGTTGTTGTCAACTAAAATGGCAGATGAGGTAATTTACGAAGCGCTTCAGTTATTAGGAGGTTACGGTTATATGGAGGAATATCCAATGGCGCGTTTATTACGTGATAGTCGTTTAGGTCCAATAGGTGGAGGTACTTCAGAAATCTTAAAAGAGATTATCGCTAAAATGGTAATTGACAAGAAAGAGTACAAGCCAGCAACTTAAAGTATAAAAATTATTATTTATTAGGTTGTTAATTGAAAAAGACTCAGTATCTTTGCAGTCCTAAAAACAAAATTTAGAGACTACAATGAAGGGAGGTGCTAATACATGTTAATCATTCCAGTTAAAGAAGGAGAGAATATCGATAGAGCGTTAAAACGTTATAAACGAAAGTTTAGAGATGTTAAAACGATGAGAGAATTACGTAGCAGAAAGCAATTTGATAAGCCATCTGTAGTAAAAAGAGCTCAAAATATCAAAGCATCTTACGTTCAGAGATTAAGAACACAAGAAGAAGTAGGTTAGAAATAATTTACTAAAAATATAAAACCTGTATTGTTTTTCAATACAGGTTTTTTTGTATCTTCAAATTAAATATTAAGAGTTAATGCTTATACAAGCTTTTTTAGATTATTTAGAATATGAAAAAAAATATTCTAAGCATACCATATTGGCTTACAAAACAGATTTAGTAGAATTTAAAGATTTCTGTGATGTTCAGTTTGATCAAGATGATATTGAAAATATTCATTATAATCAAATTAGAACGTGGATTGTTGATTTGGTTAATAGAGGAGTCGTAAATAGAAGTGTTAATAGAAAGGTTTCGTCGTTAAAGTCATTTTATAAGTTTTTACAGAAAATTAATGAGATAGAGGTAAATCCATTAGCAAAGCATAAAGCATTAAAAATTAAAAAAAAAATACAAACACCTTTTGATGAAAATGAAATAGAGCAAGTAATAAAAGGTATGAGTAATGATCTCGATTTTGAGTCTGTTAGAAATAGGTTGATTGTGGAGTTGTTGTATTCAACAGGAATTAGGAGAACGGAGTTAATTAATATCAAAGAAAAAGATATTGATTGTAACAAAGGAGTGATTAAAGTTTTAGGAAAACGAAACAAAGAAAGGTTTGTAATGTTATTACCATCTGTTAAAAATACTTTAGTTAAGTATTTGGCTCTAAAAAAAGAATATGAAATAGAAGGTGTGGAGGAGCTTTTAGTGACTAAAAAGGGCGTTAAAATTTATGAAACTCTTGTTTATCGAATAATAAATTTGTACTTTAGTAGGGTGTCTTCAAAGGTGAAAAAGAGCCCACATATATTAAGGCATGCTTTTGCAACACACTTGCTAAATAATGGTGCGTCATTAAACTCGGTTAAAGAATTACTAGGGCATTCAAGTTTAGCCTCGACCCAAGTGTATACGCATAATAGCTTGGAGCAGATAAAAAAAGTGTATAACAAGGCTCATCCTAGAGAGTCAAAATAAAGATGGAATAATTATGAAAGTATTCACGCAATCAGTAAACTTTACGGCAGATAAAAAGTTATTAGATTATATTGATAAAAAGATTGAAGGGTTAGAGAAGTTTCATGATAAAATTGTTGATGCAGAGGTTTTTTTAAAAGTTCAAAAAACAAGCGAAAAAGAAAATAAAATTACAGAGGTTAAGATTAATATTCCAGGGAATGAGTTGATGGTAAAAAAGGTAACTAAAACCTTTGAAGAGGGTGTTAGTATTGCGGTAGATTCATTAAAAAGAAGTCTAAAAAAATCAAAAGAGAAACATAGAGATTCTTTAGTGTCGTAAAAAGAAGAAAAATAATTTAAAAAAGTTTTAAAAATTAAAAATTACTTTATACATTTGCAGTCCGTTAGAAATAGCGGATTGTTTTTTTATAAGCAATTGCCGATGTAGCTCAGCTGGCTAGAGCAGCTGATTTGTAATCAGCAGGTCGGAGGTTCGAGTCCTCTCATCGGCTCAAAAAAACAAGTTCTTTAATTTATTAAAGTATTGGGGAGATTCCAGAGCGGCCAAATGGGACGGACTGTAACTCCGTTGTCTTACGACTTCGCAGGTTCGAATCCTGCTCTCCCCACTTTTTAAAACTGAGTATCTAATATGTTAAGCTTCAATTTTTGACTATTAGAAAAAGGTTTTAAAATACGCGAGAGTAGCTCAGTTGGTAGAGCGTCAGCCTTCCAAGCTGAATGTCGCCGGTTCGAACCCGGTCTCTCGCTCTAAAATTCCAAGCCGGTGTAGCTCAGTTGGTAGAGCGCATCCTTGGTAGGGATGAGGTCACCGGTTCAAATCCGGTCATTGGCTCTTTTTTTAGTGAAAAAGAGTATAGAAGAATTTTTAAAAGTAACACTAAATATATTTAACTAAGAATTAAAATTAATAATCATGGCAAAAGCAACTTATGATCGTTCGAAACCACACTTAAATGTTGGTACTATCGGTCACGTAGATCACGGTAAAACTACATTAACTGCTGCAATCACTAAGGTTTTAGCAGATGCAGGATTTTCAGAACAAAGAGATTTCGATCAAATCGATAACGCTCCTGAAGAAAAAGAAAGAGGTATTACAATTAACTCTTCTCACGTAGAATATGCAACAGCAAACCGTCACTACGCGCACGTAGACTGTCCAGGTCACGCCGATTACGTAAAGAACATGGTAACTGGTGCTGCTCAAATGGATGGAGCTATCTTAGTAGTTGCTGCTACAGATGGTCCAATGCCACAAACTCGTGAGCATATCTTATTAGGTCGTCAGGTAGGTATTCCTCGTATCGTTGTTTTCTTAAACAAAGTTGATATGGTTGATGATGAAGAGCTTTTAGAATTAGTAGAAATGGAAGTTAGAGAATTATTATCTTTCTATGAGTATGATGGAGATAATGGTCCTGTAGTTGCAGGTTCTGCTTTAGGAGCTTTAAATGGTGAGCAAAAATGGGTTGACACTGTTTTAGAATTAATGAACCAAGTTGATGAGTGGATCGAAGAGCCGCCAAGAGAAACTGAAAAAGATTTCTTAATGCCAATCGAAGATGTATTCTCTATTACTGGTCGTGGTACTGTTGCTACTGGTCGTATTGAAACTGGTATCATCAACTCTGGAGATCCTGTTGAGATCATCGGTATGGGTACTGAGAAATTAACTTCTACAGTAACTGGTATTGAAATGTTCCGTCAAATCTTAGATAGAGGTGAGGCTGGAGATAACGCTGGTATCTTATTAAGAGGTATTGCAAAAGAAGATATTAAAAGAGGAATGGTAATCGTTAAGCCAGGATCTGTAACACCACATGCTAAATTTAAAGCTGAGGTTTATGTCTTAAAGAAAGAAGAAGGTGGACGTCACACTCCATTCCATAATAACTACCGTCCACAGTTCTACGTACGTACAACTGACGTAACTGGTAACATTAACTTACCTGATGGAGTAGAAATGGTAATGCCTGGAGATAACTTAACTATTACAGTTGATTTAATCCAGCCAATTGCATTAAACTTAGGTTTACAGTTTGCTATCCGTGAAGGAGGTAGAACAGTAGGTGCAGGTCAGGTAACTGAAATTTTAGACTAATTAATTAGTTTATATCATATAAAAAAGGAGTCTTTTTCGAAAGACTCCTTTTAAAATGAAATACGGGTTTAGCTCAGTTGGTAGAGCACTGGTCTCCAAAACCAGGTGTCGGGGGTTCGAGTCCCTCAATCCGTGCAAAACTAAAGCGAGTTGCGATATTAATCACAACTCGTTAAAAGGATAAAAACATGAACAACTTTATACAATACATCAAGGATTCTTTTGAAGAATTAAACACAAACATGACTTGGTCTTCTCGTGAAGAGGCTCAAAAGTCAACTGTAGTTGTTGCAGCATTTACTGTTGCTTTTGCGTTAGCAGTTGCAGCTATAGATAAAGTTTTTCAAACAGGATTAGATAATTTTTTCCAAATGTTTAATAACTAGATTATGGCTGAGTCGGTGATGAAGTGGTATGTAGTTAGAGCTGTTGGAGGTCAAGAGAATAAGGTGAAAACCTATATCGAGACTGAAATTGCTCGTTTTGGATTATCTGATTATGTAAATCAAGTAATCGTTCCTACCGAGAAAGTAATTCAGGTAAGAAACGGTAAAAAAGTTAACAGAGAAAGAGTTTACTTTCCTGGTTACGTAATGATAGAAGCTAATTTAGCAGGTGAAGTTCCTCACGTAATAAAATCGGTAACTAATGTTATTGGTTTTTTAGGTGAAACAAAAGGAGGAGAGCCAGTACCAATGCGTAAATCTGAAGTAAACAGAATGTTAGGTAAGGTAGATGAGCTTTCTGTTAGAGATGAAAATGTTGCAATTCCTTATAATGTTGGAGAAACAGTAAAAGTAATTGATGGTCCTTTTAACGGATTCGATGGTACAATCGAAAAAGTAAATGAGGAAAAACGTAAGTTAGAGGTAATGGTTAAGATTTTTGGAAGAAAAACACCATTAGAACTAAGTTACACACAAGTAGAGAAAATATAATTGTTACACCTATATTTAGATGTGTTTAAAGCTTCCATTTTAAACATATTGATTAAAACTTAAACAATGGCAAAAGAAGTAAGTAAATTAGTTAAACTACAAGTTAGGGGAGGTGCTGCGAATCCGTCGCCACCAGTTGGACCCGCTTTAGGTGCTGCCGGTGTTAACATCATGGAGTTCTGTAAGCAATTTAATGCTCGTACACAGGACAAACAAGGTAAAGTATTACCTGTTGTTATTACAGTTTATACAGACAAATCTTTCGAGTTTGTTGTAAAAACACCACCAGCTGCAGTACAATTATTAGAAGCGGCCAAAATTAAGAAAGGTTCAGGAGAACCAAATAGGAAAAAAGTAGCGAAAGTTTCTTGGGATCAAATCAGAACAATTGCAGAAGACAAAATGGTAGATATGAATGCCTTTAAAGTTGAGTCTGCAATGAGAATGATCGCCGGAACTGCTCGTTCTATGGGATTAACAGTAACAGGTGATGCACCTGCTTAAACTTTAAAAGATATTTAGAAATGGCAATTACTAGAAAGCAAAAAGAAGCTCGTGCTAAGATAGATAGCTCTAAAGTTTATAGCTTAAATGAGGCATCAGCTTTAGTTAAAGAAATTACAAATGTAAAGTTTGACGCATCTGTAGATTTAGCAGTACGTTTAGGAGTAGATCCTCGTAAAGCAAATCAAATGGTACGTGGAGTTGTTACATTACCACATGGAACAGGTAAAGATGTTAAAGTATTAGCATTAGTTACTCCAGATAAAGAAGCAGAAGCTAAAGAAGCTGGTGCTGATTATGTTGGATTAGATGAATACCTTCAAAAAATTAAAGGAGGATGGACTGACGTTGACGTTATTATTACTATGCCTAGTGTTATGGGTAAGTTAGGTCCTTTAGGTCGTGTTTTAGGACCAAGAGGTTTAATGCCTAACCCAAAGACTGGTACAGTAACTATGGACGTTGCAAAAGCAGTTACAGAAGTAAAAGCTGGTAAGATCGATTTTAAAGTTGATAAAACTGGTATCGTACATGCAGCAATTGGAAAAGTATCTTTTGATGCTCAAAAAATCCAAGAGAACGCAAACGAATTACTTCAAACGTTATTAAAATTAAAGCCAACAGCGGCAAAGGGAGCATATATTAAGAGTATTTTTATGTCTTCAACAATGAGTCCAAGTATTGCTGTAGAGGAAAAATCTATATTGTAAGGCAGTTAAAACTTATTCATTATGACTAGAGAGGAAAAATCACAAGTAATACAAGATTTAACAGCACAGTTAGCAGATACAAATACCATCTATTTAGCAGATATTTCTGGTTTAGATGCTGTAACTACTTCTAACTTACGTAGAGCTTGCTTTAAAGCAAACGTACAATTGGCTGTTGTAAAGAACACCATGCTTGCAAAAGCAATGGAAGCTTCTGATAAAGAGTTTGGAGAATTACAAGATGTATTAAAAGGTAATACTTCATTAATGATTGCTGAAGCAGCAAATGCACCAGCAAAATTAATTAAAGAGTTCCGTAAAAAATCTGATAAGCCTTTATTAAAAGGTGCTTTTGTAGAAGAGGCAGTTTATGTTGGAGATGACCAATTAGACGCTCTTGTTAACATTAAGTCTAGAGAAGAACTTATTGGAGACATTATTGGATTATTACAATCGCCTGCTAAGAACGTTATTTCAGCGTTACAATCAGGAGGTCAAACACTTTCAGGTATTGTTAAAACTTTATCAGAAAAATAATTACGCGCACTAATAAACTAAATAAATAAAATTTCAAAAAACAATTAAAATGGCAGAATTAAAAGATTTCGCAGAGCAATTAGTTAACTTAACAGTAAAAGAGGTTAATGAATTAGCTACTATTTTAAAAGATGAGTATGGTATCGAGCCAGCAGCAGCAGCAGTAGCAGTAGCAGGTCCAGCAGCAGGAGGAGATGCAGCAGAAGAAAAATCTGAATTTGATGTAATCTTAAAAGCAGCAGGTGGTTCTAAGTTAGCTGTTGTAAAATTAGTTAAAGAATTAACTGGTTTAGGATTAAAAGAAGCTAAAGGTATCGTAGATAGCGCTCCTGCAGCAGTAAAAGAAGGTGTATCTAAAGATGAGGCTGAAGGTCTTAAAAAGTCTTTAGAAGAAGCTGGAGCTGAAGTAGAGCTTAAGTAAGCATACTCCCGATTTAAAACGGGAAACAACAATTAAGGTTTAGGTACTAGAAACGTAAGTTTTTAGTCCTAAACCATTTTGTGTATATATTCGTTATTTATTTTTTCACTTTTTTTAAATCGTGAAAATACGATTATAAAGCGCTGATTTTTAATCAGTAAGAGCAATTAAAATTGCAGTATAGAAACTAGGAAGTTTCAGAAAATATATTTTTAATTTAAAAATAGCATCTCTTTTGGCAACGATAAACACTACTGAAAGGATTAACTTCGCATCTTCGCGCTTAGGAGCTGATTATCCAGATTTTTTAGATATTCAGGTAAAATCTTTCCAAGATTTTTTCCAATTGCAAACTAAGGCAGAAGAAAGAGGAGAAGAAGGTTTGTATAAAACCTTTATGGATAACTTTCCGATTACAGATACCCGTAATCAATTTGTATTAGAATTTTTAGACTACTTTGTAGATCCACCAAGATATAGCATTCAAGAATGTATAGAAAGAGGATTAACACATAGTGTTCCTTTAAAGGCTAGATTAAAGCTTTACTGTACAGATCCTGAACATGAAGATTTTGAAACAATCGTTCAAGACGTATATTTAGGTACAATTCCTTATATGACAAATTCTGGAACCTTCATTATTAATGGAGCAGAAAGAGTTGTGGTATCACAATTACACCGTTCACCAGGTGTATTCTTTGGGCAATCTTTCCACGCAAACGGTACTAAATTGTACTCTGCAAGGGTAATTCCTTTTAAAGGTTCTTGGATTGAATTTGCAACAGACATCAATCAGGTAATGTATGCCTACATTGATCGTAAGAAAAAATTACCAGTAACAACGTTATTCAGAGCCATAGGTTTTGAAAGAGATAAAGATATTTTAGAGATCTTTGATTTAGCTGAAGAAGTAAAAGTTTCTAAAGCAGGATTAAAGAAAGTATTAGGGCGTAAATTAGCAGCAAGAGTTTTAAAAACTTGGCATGAAGATTTCGTAGATGAGGATACTGGAGAAGTAGTATCTATTGAGCGTAACGAAATAGTTTTCGACCGTGATACAATTATAGAAAAAGAGCATATTGATGAAATAATCGAAGCTGGTGCAAAAACTATCTTATTACATAAGGTAGATAATGACATGGCAGATTATGCAATCATTCACAATACATTACAAAAAGATCCTACCAATTCTGAAAAAGAGGCAGTAGAACATGTATATAGACAATTACGTAATGCTGAACCGCCAGACGAGGAGACTGCAAGAGGAATTATTGAAAAATTATTCTTCTCAGAGCAACGTTACTCTTTAGGTGAGGTAGGACGTTTTAGAATGAATACGAAGTTAGGTCTTAATGAAGATATAGACCAAAAAGTATTAACTAAGACTGATATTATTACTATTATCAAGTATTTGATTGAGTTAATCAATTCTAAAGCTGAAGTAGATGATATCGATCACTTATCTAACCGTCGTGTAAGAACTGTTGGTGAACAATTAGCAGGTCAGTTTGGTGTAGGTTTAGCTCGTATGGCACGTACTATTCGTGAAAGAATGAATGTTCGTGATAACGAAGTATTTACTCCGATCGACTTAATTAATGCGAAGACATTATCTTCAGTAATTAATTCATTCTTTGGTACCAACCAATTATCTCAGTTCATGGATCAAACGAATCCATTAGCAGAGATTACACACAAACGTCGTTTATCAGCTTTAGGACCTGGAGGTTTATCTAGAGAAAGAGCAGGATTCGAGGTTCGTGATGTTCACTATACACACTACGGTCGTTTATGTCCGATTGAAACACCAGAGGGACCAAATATTGGTTTAATTTCTTCATTAGCAGTTTTTGCTAAGGTGAACAATTTAGGATTTATCGAAACTCCTTATAAGAAAGTAGAAGAAGGTACTGTATTAGACCAGGATCCAATTTATTTATCTGCTGAGGAGGAAGAAGGAATGAAAATTGCACAATCTAACTTAGAAGTAGACACTAAAGGTGCATTTACAGCAGATAGAGTAATTGCTCGTGAAGAAGGAGATTTTCCAGTTGAAACTCCTCAAGCAATTAATTATATGGATGTTGCTCCAAACCAGATTGCATCTATATCAGCGTCATTAATTCCTTTCTTAGAGCATGATGATGCCAACCGTGCGTTAATGGGATCGAACATGATGCGTCAAGCAGTTCCATTATTACGTCCAGAATCTCCAATTGTAGGTACTGGTTTAGAGCGTAGAGTTGCAAAAGATTCTCGTATCTTAATAAATGCTGAGGGAGCAGGAGTTGTTGAATATGTTGATGCAAATAAAATTACAATTAAGTATGATAGAACTGAAGATGAGCGTACAGTAAGTTTCGATTCAGACGAAAAATCATATAACTTAATTAAGTTTAGAAAAACCAACCAAGGAACAAACATTAACTTAAAGCCAATTGTAAAAGCTGGTGATAGAGTTGAAGAAGGTCAAGTTCTTTGTGAAGGTTATGCAACACAAAAAGGAGAATTAGCTTTAGGTAGAAATATGAAAGTAGCCTTTATGCCTTGGAAAGGGTATAACTTTGAGGATGCGATTGTAATTTCTGAAAAAGTTGTTCGTGAAGATATCTTTACTTCTATCCATATCGATGAATATTCATTAGATGTTCGTGATACGAAATTAGGAGCTGAAGAATTAACAAACGATATTCCAAATGTTTCTGAAGAGGCTACAAAAGACTTAGACGAAAATGGAATGATTCGTATTGGTGCTGAAGTGAATCCAGGTGATATCTTAATTGGTAAAATTACACCAAAAGGAGAATCTGATCCGACACCTGAAGAAAAATTATTACGTGCTATTTTTGGTGATAAAGCAGGTGATGTAAAAGATGCATCATTAAAAGCTTCTCCATCATTAAGAGGGGTAGTAATTAATAAAAAGTTATTCAAACGTGCAGTAAAAGATAAAACTAAGCGTGCTCGCGATAAAGAAGCAATTGCAACTTTAGAAGCATCTTATGTACATAAGTTTGAAAGTTTAAAAGACAGATTAGTAGAAAAGTTATTCAACTTAATTGCTGGAAAAACTTCTCAAGGAGTATTTAACGATTTAGAGGAGGAAGTATTACCAAAAGGTAAAAAGTTTACTCAAAAGATGTTAAATTCTGTTGAAGATTTTACACACTTACATGGTACTTGGACTACTGATAAAGATTTAAACAAATTAGTTGTTGAATTAGTTCATAACTATAAAATTAAAGTAAACGATTTACAAGGTTCTTTACGTCGTGAGAAGTTTACAATTTCTGTAGGAGACGAATTACCAGCAGGAATCTTAAAACTTGCTAAAATTTATGTTGCTAAAAAGCGTAAGTTAAAAGTAGGAGATAAGATGGCAGGACGTCACGGAAACAAAGGTATTGTTGCACGTATTGTACGTCAAGAAGATATGCCTTTCTTAGAAGACGGAACACCAGTAGATATCGTATTAAACCCATTAGGGGTACCATCTCGTATGAATATTGGTCAGATTTATGAAACAGTTCTTGGATGGGCAGGTCAAAAATTAGATCAAAAGTATGCAACACCAATTTTTGATGGAGCAAACATTAACGAGATCAATGCTTTAACAGACGAAGCAGGTATTCCAAGATATGGTCATACATATTTATATGATGGAGGTACAGGTAAGCGTTTCGATCAACCAGCAACGGTAGGGGTAATTTATATGATTAAGTTAGGTCACATGATTGAAGATAAGATGCACGCGCGTTCTATCGGACCTTACTCATTAATTACACAACAACCATTAGGAGGTAAAGCTCAGTTTGGTGGTCAGCGTTTTGGAGAGATGGAAGTTTGGGCACTAGAAGCATATGGTGCATCTAGTATCTTAAGAGAAATCTTAACTGTAAAATCTGATGATGTATTAGGTAGAGCTAAAACATACGAAAGTATTGTTAAAGGTGAAACTATGCCAGAACCAGGATTACCTGAATCATTTAACGTATTAATGCACGAACTGAAAGGTTTAGGATTAGACGTTAAATTAGAAGAATAATAAACAGTGAAATATCATTAGGTAGAATTGATTTTCTACCTAATGATAAATCATTTTAAATATACGTCTCTTTAGAGACAAATTTTTAATTCGAATCCATTACTTATTATGGCAAGAAAAAACGAAAAATACACTGTTAAGAAGTTTAACAAAATCTCAATTGGTTTAGCGTCACCTGAATCTATTTTAGAAGCTTCAAGAGGTGAGGTTTTAAAACCAGAAACAATAAACTACCGTACTCATAAGCCTGAGCGTGACGGATTATTCTGTGAAAGAATATTCGGACCTGTAAAAGATTATGAGTGTGCGTGTGGTAAATATAAGCGTATCCGATATAAGGGTATTGTTTGTGATCGATGTGGTGTTGAAGTTACTGAGAAAAAAGTACGTAGAGATAGAGTAGGTCACATTAACTTAGTAGTACCTGTAGCTCATATTTGGTATTTTAGATCGTTACCTAACAAAATGGGATACCTTTTAGGGTTACCATCTAAGAAGTTAGATATGATTATTTACTACGAGCGTTATGTAGTAATTCAACCAGGTATCGCTAAAAACGGTGAAGGAGAACCATTACAAAAAATGGATTTCTTAACTGAAGAAGAATATTTAGACATTGCTGAGGAATTACCTCAAGACAATCAATATTTAGATGATACAGATCCTAACAAGTTCATCGCTAAAATGGGAGCTGAGTGTTTAATTGATTTATTAGAAAGAATCGATTTAGACACCTTATCATTTGAATTACGTCACAAAGCAAATACTGAAACTTCTAAGCAACGTAAAAACGAAGCATTAAAGCGTTTAAATGTTGTTGAAGCATTCAGAGATTCTCAAAAGAATAGAGAAAACAACCCAGAGTGGATGATAATGAAAGCAGTTCCGGTGATTCCACCAGAGTTACGTCCATTAGTTCCATTAGATGGTGGTCGTTTCGCTACTTCTGATTTAAATGATTTATACCGTCGTGTAATCATCCGTAATAACCGTTTAAAGAGATTAATGGAGATTAAAGCTCCAGAAGTTATCTTACGTAACGAAAAGCGTATGTTACAAGAATCTGTAGATTCATTATTCGATAATACGCGTAAATCATCAGCAGTAAAAACTGAATCTAACAGACCATTAAAGTCTTTATCTGATAGTTTAAAAGGTAAACAAGGACGTTTCCGTCAAAACTTATTAGGTAAACGTGTTGATTATTCTGCACGTTCGGTAATTGTTGTTGGACCAGAGTTAAAATTATTTGAATGTGGATTGCCAAAAGATATGGCAGCAGAATTATACAAGCCTTTCGTTATTCGTAAGTTAATTGAAAGAGGTATTGTTAAAACTGTAAAATCTGCAAAGAAGATTATAGATAGAAAAGAACCAGTTGTTTGGGATATTTTAGAAAACGTAATTAAAGGACATCCAGTTTTATTAAACCGTGCTCCTACGTTACACCGTTTAGGTATTCAAGCATTCCAACCAAAATTAATTGAAGGAAAAGCAATTAGACTACATCCACTTGCATGTTCTGCCTTCAATGCCGATTTTGATGGGGATCAAATGGCGGTTCACTTACCATTAGGACCAGAAGCTATTTTAGAAGCTCAGTTATTAATGTTAGGATCTCATAATATCTTAAATCCTGCAAATGGTGCGCCTATTACGGTACCATCTCAGGATATGGTATTAGGTCTTTACTATATGACAAAAGAAAGAAAGTCAACTCCTGAAGTACCTGTAAAAGGTGAAGGATTAACTTTCTATTCTCCAGAAGAGGTAATTATTGCCTTAAATGAGGAAAGAGTAGACTTAAATGCAGGTATTAAAGTTCGTACGCATGATGTAGTAGATGGTGAGGCTGTAACTAGAATTATAGAAACTACAGTTGGTAGAGTTTTATTTAACGAAAAAGTACCTAAAGCTGCTGGTTATATTAATGAGGTTTTAACTAAAAAGTCATTAAGAGGTATTATTGGTAATATTTTAAAAGTTACTGATATTCCTGCAATAGGAAATTTCTTAGATGAAATTAAAAACATGGGGTATAGATACGCTTTCGAAGGAGGTTTATCATTCTCATTAGGAGATATCATTATTCCTGCTGAAAAACAATCAATGATTGCTGAAGCAAATAAGGAAGTAGATGGTATTGTTGCAAACTATAACATGGGTATGTTAACGCAGAAAGAGCGTTATAATCAGGTAATTGATGTTTGGGGATCTACCAACAACAGATTAACTGAGCTATCGATGAAACGTTTACGTGAAGATCAACAAGGATTTAACTCTGTATTTATGATGTTAGATTCTGGAGCACGTGGATCGAAAGAACAGATTCGTCAGTTAACAGGTATGCGTGGATTAATGGCAAAACCTAAAAAATCGACTGCTGGTGGTGGAGAAATTATTGAAAACCCGATTTTATCTAACTTTAAGGAAGGATTATCGATTTTAGAATACTTTATCTCAACACACGGTGCTCGTAAAGGTTTAGCAGATACGGCATTAAAAACAGCCGATGCAGGTTATTTAACGCGTCGTTTAGTTGATGTATCTCAAGATGTAATCGTAAACGAAGTAGACTGTGGTACATTAAGAGGTTTAGATGTTGCACCATTAAAGAAAAACGATGAAATCGTAGAATCTTTAAGCGATAGAATTTCAGGTCGTACAGCATTACATAATGTATTCGTACCTAATTCTGAAGAATTATTAGTTGCATCTGGTGAATTAATTACACCAGTTTTAGCAGAGAAAATTCAAGCATCAGGTATCGATAAAGTTGAAGTTCGTTCAGCATTAACATGTGAATCTGAAAGAGGAATATGTGAAAAATGTTACGGTCAATCTTTATCAACAGGTAAAAAAGTTCAAAGAGGTGAAGCAGTTGGTGTAATTGCAGCACAATCTATTGGAGAGCCTGGTACACAGTTAACATTACGTACGTTCCACGTTGGTGGGGTAGCAGGTAACATTTCTGAAGATAACAAGCTAATCGCTAAGTTCGACGGTAATGTTAAGATTGAAGATTTACGTACTGTAATAGGGAAAGATAAAGAAGGTAAAGAAATTGAAATCGTTATCTCTCGTACAGCTGAAATTAAAATTACAGATAAAAAGACAGGTATTACATTAAGTACTAACATTATTCCTTATGGTTCTGTTATTTTCGATAAGAAAAGAAAGACAATTAAGAAAGGAGATGCAGTATGTCAATGGGATCCATTTAACGGAGTTATCGTTTCTGAGTTTGGAGGAAGAGTTAAGTTCGATAATTTAGAGCAAGGTATTAACTACTCTGTTGAAATTGATGAGCAAACAGGTTTCCAAGAGAAAGTAATGATTGACTCTAAAAACAAAAAAATTATTGCTTCATTAATTATTGAAGATGCTGATGGTAATGCTTTACGTTCGTACAGTTTACCAGTAGGAGCTCATTTAATGGTAAATGATGGTGATAAAGTAGAGTCTGGTCATACTTTAGTTAAGATCCCACGTAAGTCTGGTAAAGCAGGAGATATTACAGGAGGTTTACCACGTGTAACAGAATTATTCGAAGCACGTAACCCATCTAACCCAGCAGTAGTTGCTGCAATTGATGGAGTTGTATCTTTCGGTAAAATTAAGCGTGGTAATCGTGAGATTATTATTGAATCTAAAACAGGTGAGATTAAAAAATACTTAGTTAAGTTATCTAATCAAATCTTAGTTCAAGAAAATGATTTCATTAAAGCAGGTATGCCATTATCAGATGGAGCAATTACTCCGATTGATATCTTAAATATTCAAGGACCATCTGCAGTACAACAATACTTAGTAAACGAAATTCAAGAAGTATATCGTTTACAAGGGGTGAAAATTAATGACAAGCACTTCGAAGTAGTAGTACGTCAAATGATGCGTAAAGTTAAAATTATCGATTCTGGTGATACTCTTTTCTTAGAGAATCAATTAGCTCATAAGAATGACTTTATCAAAGGAAACGATGCTATCTACGGAATGAAAGTTGTTGAAAACGCTGGAGATTCTGATAACTTAAAAGAAGGGCAAATTATTTCTGCTCGTCAGTTAAGAGATGAAAACTCATTATTACGTAGATCAGATAAGAATTTAGTAGAAGCACGTGATGCTCAACCAGCAACAGCTGAGCAAGTATTACAAGGTATTACTAGAGCTTCGTTACAAACGAAATCATTTATCTCGGCTGCGTCATTCCAGGAAACTACTAAAGTATTAAACGAAGCCGCTGTAAATGGTAAAGTTGATACATTAGAAGGATTGAAAGAAAATGTAATTGTTGGTAAGAGAATACCAGCTGGTACAGGAATGAGATCTTACGATGATCAAATCGTAGGACCTAAAGATGAAATGGAACAAAGTTTATAATTTCTAAGATAAGACCTCTAAATTTTTAGAGGTCTTTCTTTTTAAATTCGTATAAATGGAAGATAAAAAAGACCCACAATTAAATATCGAATTAGATCAAGAAGTTGCAGAAGGTACGTATAGTAACTTAGCAATTATTAATCATTCGGTATCAGAATTCATTGTTGATTTTATTAACATTATGCCAGGAGTACCCAAGGCAAAAGTAAAATCAAGAATTATTTTAACACCGCAACATGCTAAAAGACTAACAAAAGCATTAGCTGAGAATGTTCGTAGATTCGAACAAGCTCATGGTGAAATAAAAGATTACGAGCAAGTGCCTATTCCAATGAATTTTGGAGGAACTACAGGAGAAGCTTAAAAATAAAAAACGTCTATTATAGACGTTTTTTTTATGAGTAATATTTAGGTTTAATTAAAAACCAGTAGAAATATCTTTTAACTTCTGAGTATCGAGTATAAAAACTTGTTTTCCTTTTAAATTGATAAGTCCTTTCTTTTTAAACTCAGAAAGTAAACGAATAGCACTTTCAGTAGCAGTACCAATAATATTAGCAATATCTTCTCTTGATAAGTTAACATCTATCGCACCATCAGCATCCTTTTCAAACTTACCATCTAAATAAAGAAGTGTAGCAGCTAGTCTTTGTTTTACAGTTTTCTGTGCCATATCAACAATTACATTATCTGCATTTTTAAGTGAAGAAGCCATGTTTTTAAGAATATCCATGGTAAATTTTGGATTCTTTTCTAAATCACGAACAATTTCTTCTTTTGGAATAAAGCAAACTTCCATATCGTTGACCGCAATAGCTTTTAAGTTTGAAACTTCATCATTTATCAAACTTCGCTCACCTAATAAGTCTCCTTTTTTAATTAAATTAACAATTTGATCGCGACCATTATCACTCATTTTAGAAACTTTACAAATTCCATCTTTCACGCAAAAAACACCATTAATATGTTCTCCTTCTTCAAAAAGTATTTCACCTTTTTTTATAGTTTTAGAGGTTTTACAACTAGAAATTCTAACCAATTCATCTTTTGTAAGTGCTTTTAAAGAATTAAATTGACGAACAATACATTGTTCACATTTGCTCATAAAATCGTGCTTTTGTGTATACTTCAAAGATAACCAAAAGCTGATAAATATCATATTTTTAAATATATTCTTATTAGATATTTGCACTAGGCAAAAGAGTAAATATGGAAAGCACACAATGTTTTCACTGTGGTAACGAGTGCGATACTGAAATAATTACAATAAAGGAGAAATCTTTTTGTTGTAATGGTTGTAAAACCGTTTTCGAAATTTTTTCTGAAAACGATTTAACTTGTTACTACGATTTTCAAAATAACCCTGGAGCAATTCCAGAAGAGATTCAAGGAAAATATGATTTTCTTGAGAATGAACCTATTGTTGATAAATTACTAGAGTTCAACGATGGTAATGTTCAAGTAGTTAATTTATATATTCCACATATTCATTGTAGTTCTTGCATTTGGGTGTTAGAAAATTTGCATAAACTGCAAAAAAATGTTTCCTCATCACAAGTTAATTTTCCAAAGAAAACAGTTCGAATAACTTTTAATTCTGATATTACTTCATTAAAAGAGATTGTGTTGTTATTAAGCTCTATAGGATATGAACCTTATATTTCTTTAGAGGATTATGAAGTTGGAAAAAAGAAAGTAGATCGTAGTTTAATTTATAAATTAGGAATTTCTGGTTTTGCTTTTGGTAATGTGATGTTTTTATCATTTCCAGAGTATTTCGAAGTGTCAGGATTTTGGTTAGAACAATACAAAGGAATCTTCCGTTGGTTAATGTTTTTCTTTTCTCTACCAGTTGTTTTTTATGCTTCTCAAGACTATTTTATTTCTGCTTATAAAGGACTACGTTCTAAAATTTTAAATATTGATGTACCTATTGCTTTAGGAATAACAGTATTGTTTATTAGAAGTTCTGCAGAAATCATTTTTGATTTAGGAACAGGATTCTTCGATTCATTAACAGGATTAGTTTTTTTTCTATTGCTAGGGAAATTCTTTCAACAAAAAACCTATAATTTTTTATCATTTGAACGTGATTATAAATCCTATTTCCCAATAGCTGTTACTAGAATTACTTCTGATGGGGAAGAAGAGAATACTCAGATTTATGAGGTAGAAAAAGGAGATAGATTGTTAATTAGAAACCAAGAATTAATTCCTGTAGATGGAATTCTTATCAACGGAGAAGCTAAAATAGATTATAGCTTTGTTACTGGTGAAGAAGTTCCTGTTTCAAAAAAGTCTGGAGATAAATTATTTGCTGGAGGAAAACAATTGGCAGGAGTTATAGAAATGGAAGTATTGAGTTCAGTTTCACAAAGTTATTTAACTCAACTCTGGAGTAATGATGTTTTTAAGAAAGATAAAAATTCAAGTTTTAAAACCTTAACAGATAACATAAGTCAGCATTTTACAATTACAGTTTTATTAATTGCATTTGTAGCTACAGTATTTTGGTTATATGTAGATTCTAGCAAAGCCTTAAACGTATTTACCGCTGTATTGATAATTGCGTGTCCTTGTGCAATTGCATTGGCAGCACCGTTTACTTTAGGTAATATGTTGCGTATTTTCGGTAAGAAGAAATTCTATTTAAAAAATGCGACGGTTGTTGAACAATTAGCCGCAATTGATACGGTAATTTTTGATAAAACAGGAACTTTAACAACTAGTAAAGAGAGTTCGATTGTTTATCAAGGAGAAGAGTTGAATTCTAACGAAAAGTCAATTTTGAAGAGTTCTTTAAGAGCTTCTAATCACCCGTTGAGTAGAATGCTATATAGTTCTTTAAAAGAGAAATCGTTAGAAATAGAAAATTTTAAAGAATATACAGGAAAAGGGATTGAAGCCAAGTATTTAGAAACTAAAATTAAGGTTGGTTCTTCATCATTTGTAAAAGATGAATCTGAAAAAACGAATTTAGATACTTCTGTTCATATCAGCATTGATAATGAATACAAAGGGAAATACGTTTTTAAAAATGCCTACAGAGATGGAGTAGAAAGTTTGTTTTCTGAATTAAAATCTAATTATAATTTGGCAGTTGTTTCTGGAGATAATGAAGGAGAAAAGAAATATTTAGAAGAAATTTTACCTAAAGGGACATCATTTTTATTCAACCAAAAACCTAATGATAAGTTAGAGTACGTTGAAGAGTTACAAAAGGGTAAGAAAAGTGTAATTATGATTGGGGATGGATTAAACGATGCAGGTGCTTTAGCACAAAGTAATGTTGGGATAGCATTGTCAGAAAATATTAATGTGTTTTCACCAGCTTGTGATGCCATTTTAGATGCATCAAAATTTAGTAAAATAGGATCATATATTAACGTTTCAAAAAAAGCAGTTCAGATAATAAAATATTGTTTTGTATTATCTTTATTATATAATGTTATCGGGTTGTATTTTGCAACAACAGGACAATTAAAGCCTGTAATAGCAGCAATATTAATGCCTTTAAGTTCAATTAGTATTGTAGTTTTTACAACGATAGCAACTAATTTATTAGCAAGAAAAATTAAATAAAAAATTATGAAAGTAGCCTCATTTTTAGAAGATATAAAGTTTAACGAAATGAAACCAGCAGTTTCATTATTATTAGATACAGACTTTTCAAAAGAAATACGAGTTGTCTTTAAAAAAGGGCAAACAATGGAAGATCATCAAGCTCCGTTTGCAATTATTGTTCAGGTGATAAAGGGAAGTATTGATTTTGGAGTAGAAGGAGAAGTGAAACAAATGAACACGGGAGATATCATTTCATTAAAACCACAAGTAGTACATAATTTAACAGCTACTGAAGAAAGTATTGTACGTTTGTCTTTATCAAAATCGGATACTTTAAAAAGAGTAAAAAACGTATAGACTTATGAAAATCAATAAATATATAGATCACACATTATTAAAAGCAACAGCAACCAAAGAGCAAATTGTAAAATTATGTGCTGAAGCCAAAGAGTATAATTTTTACGCAGTTTGTGTAAATGGTGGTTATGTTGAATTGGCGGCAAAAGAATTAGAAAACTCTGATGTAAAAGTAGCAGCAGTAATAGGTTTTCCATTAGGTGCGATGACTACTGAAGCTAAAGTTTTTGAAGCTAAAAATTGTATTGAAAACGGAGCTTCAGAAATAGATATGGTTATCAATATCGGAAAGTTATTAGATGGTGAAAATGAGTATGTAGAAAATGAAATCCGATTGATAAAACAAACTATAGGAGAGAGTGTTTTAAAAGTAATTTTTGAAAACTGCTATTTGTCAAAAGAACAAATTAAAACAGCAAGTCAATTAGCTATAAATGCAGGGGCAGATTTTGTAAAAACATCTACAGGATTTGGAACAGGCGGAGCAACTTTTGAGGATGTTCAATTAATGAAAGATGTAGTAAAAAAGAATGCTCAAATAAAAGCAGCTGGAGGAGTACGAGATACAGCAACTGCTATTAAATACATTGAAATGGGAGTAACCCGTTTAGGAACCTCTTCAGGAGTTTCATTAGTTACTAAAGGAGTTTCAGATAAAAATCAATATTAAGATGAGTGTTCATTTAGAAGCAAAAAAAGGAGAGATTGCTGAAACGGTTTTGTTACCAGGAGATCCAATGCGTGCAAAATGGATTGCTGAAACATTTTTAGAAAGCCCAGTTTGTTATAATGATGTACGTGGAATGCTAGGGTTTACGGGAACTTATAAAGGAAAGAAGGTTTCAGTGCAAGGAACAGGAATGGGAATTCCGTCAACGTTGATTTATGCACACGAACTAATTAATGAATACGGAGTTGAAAATTTGATTCGTGTTGGTTCTGCTGGATCTTATCAAAAAGAAGTGAAAATCCGTGATATTGTAATTGCGATGGCTGCTTCAACAAATTCAGGGCTAAATACTATTCGATTTAACGGAGCTGATTATGCTCCAACTGCTAGTTTTGAATTGTTTGAAAAAGCATTACATACCGCTAATAAAAAGTGTATTGCAATTAAAGCTGGAAATATTTTAAGTTCAGACGAATTTTATGCAGATGAATTTGAAAGTTATAAAAAATGGGCAGATTATGGCGTATTATGTGTAGAGATGGAAACCAATGGCTTATATACAGTAGCAGCCAAACATAAAGTAAATGCCTTATCTATTTTAACAATATCTGATAGTTTAGTTACTGGAGAAAGAACTACTGCTGATGAAAGAGAACAAACCTTTAAAGAAATGATTGAAATCGCATTAGAATTGGCATAATATCATTGTTATTACTAGCGATAGAGAGAAATCTCATCTCAAAAACCAAAACATGAACACACTCATTCAAAAATATAATATTCCAGGACCTCGATATACAAGTTATCCAACAGTTCCGTACTGGGAGAACGAAACATTTTCAAAAGAAAATTGGATTAAAACTTTTAAGCAATCGTTTATAGAAAGTAATTCATCAGAGGGAATTAGTTTGTATATCCATTTACCATTTTGTGAAAGCTTGTGTACGTTTTGTGCGTGTCATAAACACATAACTAAACGTCATGAAGTTGAAAATCCGTACATAGAAACAGTTTTAAAAGAATGGGGTTTATATGTTGATTTAGTTGATGAAACTCCAATTATAAAAGAGATTCATTTGGGGGGTGGAACACCAACTTTCTTTTCAGTAGAGCAATTAGAAAAACTAATTAACGGGATTCTAAAGCGAGCTAAAAAACATGAAAATCATGAATTTAGTTTTGAAGGGCACCCAAATAATACAACCAAAGAACATTTACAAAGTTTATATAATTTAGGTTTCACTCGTGTAAGTTTTGGTGTACAAGATTATAACCCAAAAGTACAAGAAGCAATTCATAGAGTACAACCTTTTGAAAATGTTGAGAAAGCTCATAATTATGCTAAAGAAATAGGGTACACTTCAATTAGTCACGATTTGGTTTTTGGACTTCCGTTTCAAACTAAAGAGAATGTAATTCACACGATTAATAAAACCAAAGAATTACAACCTGATAGAATTTCGTTTTATAGTTACGCACATGTGCCTTGGGTAAAAGGTGTTGGTCAACGTGGATTTAATGAGCAAGATTTACCAAAGAATGAAGAAAAAAGAGAACTGTACGAAATAGGAAAAGAATTATTCGCAGAAATGGGATATGTAGAAATAGGGATGGATCATTTTGCATTACCAACCGATAGTCTTTATAAAGCTACAGATGAAAAAACACTACACCGAAATTTCATGGGATATACAGCAAATAAAACCCAATTGATGATTGGGTTAGGTATGTCATCAATTTCTGATTCTTGGTATGGTTTTGCACAAAATGTAAAAACAGTAAAGGAATATGAAAAGTTGGTGAATGAAGGTGAGATTCCAGTATTTAGAGGACACATTTTATCAGAAGAAGATTTAATTATCAGAAAGCATATTTTAAATATTATGTGTCACTTTTCTACTTCATGGAGCGATGAATCCTTAGAAATAGAAAATATAGAAGACCATATTTTAAAATTACAAGAAATGATTGATGACGGCTTAGTTTATGTTGATGGAGATAGTTTATCTGTTCCAGAAAAAGCAAGACCTTATGTACGAAATGTTTGTATGGCTTTCGATAAAAAATTGCATCAAAAACAACCAGAAACGAAATTATTTTCTATGACTATCTAATGTTTTGTTATTGATTATCAGTGTGTTATGATTTTTATCATGTTTTTTAATTCAATTTCTTAATAGCTTTGATAATAACTTAAAACTCAGGTATCATGAAATCAACAGTTAAAACAAATTGGACAAAACAAGAATTTCAAACGTATCTTTTTATTTTTTGTATGAATGCAGATTATAAAGAAACTAAAGAAGAGCTTAAAACTATATCAGTAAAAAGTAATGAAGCTGTATATGAAAAAATGCATTCAGAATTTGAAAAAGATAATGATTACGTTAGTATTCAAAAGCTCCAAACATCAATTAATGAATTAAATTATTCTGAAGAAGAAATAAAGACTCTATTTGATGAAATTAAAGAGTTATTCTTGTCAGATGGAAAGTATGAAATATTAGAAAGAAACTTAATGACAGGGTTAAAAAGACTTTTTAATTAAAAGTGTATATTTCTAATAAAGAAATGAGTTTTATGTAAAAATGAGACTCATTTTTTTATGCACAAAACTTCAAAAAAATCTTGAAACATGACAATTATCATATTTTAAGAAAACACTCAAATCTATCTTTGTTCTATAATTATCAGGCAAGATATGAGCGTTATTTACTTACTACTTACACTAAGTATTTTAGTGGCAATTGTTTTTTTTATTGCATTTATCGTTTCGGTAAAAAAAGGGCAGTACGATGATTCGTACACACCTTCAGTTCGTATGTTATTTGATGATGAACTAGTAAAAGAGGATAAAATTAACAACTAACAATAGATATTAAATTCAAATAGATTATGGAAATGCAACAATTTTATTACGATAATAAAATCGTAAAAAAATTCATCTACGCCACACTTCTATGGGGAATCGTAGGTTTCTCAGTAGGATTATTGTTGGCTTTCATGTTTTTATTCCCAAACATTACTGACGGAATTTCGTGGTTAAGTTTTGGTCGTTTACGTCCGCTACATACCAACGCAGTAATTTTTGCTTTTGTTGGTAACGCAATTTATGCCGGTGTGTATTATTCGTTACAACGACTATTAAAAGCACGTATGGCGAGTAATTTTTTAAGTAATTTTAATTTCTGGGGATGGCAATTAATTATTGTTGCAGCAGCTATAACATTACCTTTAGGTTATACAACATCAAAAGAATATGCAGAATTAGAATGGCCAATTGATATTGCCATTGCTTTAGTTTGGGTAGCTTTTGGTGTAAACATGATTTGGACAATTCTTCAAAGAAGGCAACGTCATTTATATGTAGCTATTTGGTTTTATTTAGGAACATTTGTTACGGTAGCAGTATTACATATTTTCAACAGTTTAGAATTACCAGTTAGTTTCTTAAAATCGTATTCGGTTTATGCAGGAGTTCAAGATGCTTTGGTACAATGGTGGTACGGTCATAATGCGGTAGCATTTTTCTTAACCACACCGTTTTTAGGATTGATGTATTATTTCGTTCCTAAAGCAGCAAACAGACCTGTATATTCTTATCGATTATCAATTGTACACTTTTGGTCGCTGATATTTATTTATATCTGGGCAGGACCTCACCACTTGCTATATACATCATTACCAGATTGGGCGCAAAACCTAGGAGTTGCATTTTCTATTATGCTATTAGCACCATCTTGGGGTGGTATGATAAACGGATTATTAACACTGCGTGGAGCTTGGGATAAAGTTCGTACAGACCCTGTTTTAAAATTCTTTGTAGTAGCTATTACAGGTTATGGTATGGCAACTTTCGAAGGACCAATGTTATCATTAAAAAATGTAAATGCAATTGCTCACTTTAGTGATTGGATTATTGCACACGTTCACGTAGGAGCGTTAGCTTGGAACGGATTTTTCACTTTTGGTATGATTTACTGGATGGTTCCAAAATTATTTAAAACAAAATTATATTCTAGAGCATTAGCAAATTTCCATTTTTGGATTGGTACTTTAGGTATCATTATGTATGCGTTACCAATGTACGTTGCAGGATTTGTACAGGCATCTATGTGGAAACAATTCAATCCAGACGGAACTTTAACTTACGGTAACTTCCTTGAAACAGTAAACGAAATTGTACCAATGTATTGGATGCGTGCTATTGGAGGAAGTATGTTTATTATCGGTGCATTTGTAATGCTATACAATATGATTAGAACGGTTAAATCTGGTACTGAGGTTACTGATGATTTAGCAGAAGCAGCACCATTAACAAAAGTTTCTAAGCATAGGACTAAAGGAGAAGGATGGCATACTTGGTTAGAAAGAAAACCAATCAAATTAACAATTTATGCAACAGTAGCTATTTTAATAGGAGGTATTGTTCAGATTGTACCAACCTTATTAGTAAAATCTAATATTCCAACGATTTCAAGCGTAAAACCATATTCACCTTTAGAGTTAGAAGGACGTGATATTTATATCCGTGAAGGATGTGTAGGATGTCACTCGCAAATGGTGCGTCCATTTAGATCAGAGGTTGAGCGTTACGGAGAATATGCGAAAGCAGGAGAGTTTGTTTACGATCATCCATTCTTATGGGGATCTAAACGTACAGGTCCAGATATTTTAAGAGTTGGAGGAAAGTATTCTGACAGTTGGCACTTAAATCATATGTATGATCCACAAAGTACATCACCAGGTTCTATTATGCCAGCATACCAATGGTTAGTTAGAAATAAGCTTGACAAAAGTGATACTGAAGGAAAAATGGAAGCCATGGTAACATTAGGTGTTCCATATACTGAAGATGAGATTGCAAATGCGCAAGCCAGTATGGATGCACAAGGAGCAAAAATTCAAGAGAATTTAAAACAAGATCCTGATTTTGCTACCAATTATGAAGCAGATAAAAAGTATGCTCAAGAAAACGGACAGACTTTTATAGAAATGAAGGATAGAGAGATTGTTGCCTTAATTGCATACTTACAACGATTAGGAACAGACATTAAAGTAAAAGATGTTCAAAAACAATTAAGCGCTAAAAACTAGAAATTATGTTAAAGTTCGTAAAAAATCATATGGAGAGTATTGTAGGTATTGAAATATATCCAATCATTTCACTAACTATTTTCTTTACATTTTTTGTAGTACTGTTTTGGTGGGTGTTTACCGCTAAAAAAGAATACATCAGTAGAGTAAGCGATATACCATTAAACGATTAAAATAAAATAAGATGAAAAAATATATTCAATCTATAGTATCATTTCTTTTTGTTTTTTCAATGCCATTTATTTTAGCGAAAGCTTTTATGGCATATAAAGATCCATTTAGTTTATATGAAAACCCGGTAGTTTGGTTTGTAATTATAGGATTTGGTTTAGTAGTGCTTTTAAAAGAAGTTTTAGCAGCTACAGTTGTAAATAAGGCGAATGAATTAATGCCGAAAAATTACACAAGAGTACAAACAGTTATTTCTTTTTTGTTTTTGTTTTTAACACCTTTGGCGTTAGCAAAAGCGATTAGTTCATATCAAAATCCGTTTAACTTTTTAGAAAATCCATTAATATGGATTGGTTTGATAGCTTTTGGTTTAGTAGTATTAGCAAAAGAAATGCTAACGATAACTGGAGTAGCAAAAATTGAAAAAGCTGAAATGATTAAAGCAGGAATTAATCCTGAAGAAGTAGATCATTGGGCTTGGGCTAAAAAGCTAATTAATAAATGGACTGAAGCCAAAGCTATTGAAGAAGAAGGAGAGATTGTTTTAGATCATAATTACGATGGAATTAAAGAGTTAGATAACAATTTACCGCCTTGGTGGGTGTATATGTTCTATGCAACAATCATTTTCGCAGTAGTATATTTAGTAAAATACGAAATGATGGGAGCTCCAAATCAAGATATGGAATATGCACAGTCTGTAGCACAAGCTAAGAGAGAATTAGCAGCTTTTAGATCAACCTCTAAAGAAGCAATTATCGATGCTGAAACAGTAACGATTTTAACCGATGAAAGTGATTTAAATAGAGGTAAAGCAGTATATAATTTAAACTGTGCCGCTTGTCACATAGCTGATGGAGGTGGAGGTATTGGACCTAATTTAACCGATGAATATTGGATTTTAGGTGGAGGTATTAAAAATGTTTTCACAACAATTACCAATGGAGGTCGTGACGGAAAAGGAATGGTTGCTTGGGGTAAAACTTTAAAGCCAAAAGACATCCAAAAAGTGGCAAGTTATATTATGGGTATGCAAGGTACTACACCTGCAAAACCAAAACCACCACAAGGAGAGTTGTATAAAGACGAAACTCAAGAAGTAAAAGAAGAAATTATAGAACAAGTAAAAGATAGTGTTCAATAATATTGAACATTGGTTTGGTTTTTAATAGTTGATCATGGAAACACCCGAGAACGAACAATTTAGAGATAGTATTGGTACTGTTACAAAAGAAGGTAAACGTGCTTGGGTGTATCCTAAAAAACCAAGCGGACGATTCTATAAATATAGAAGCTATGTAAGCTACTTTTTATTAGCATTTTTATTATCAGCTCCTTTTATTAAAATTAATGGAAATCAGTTTTTACTGTTTAATGTTTTAGAACGTAAGTTTAATATTTTCGGATTTCCTTTTTGGCCACAAGATTTTCATTTGTTAGTGGTTTCAATGATTGTAGGAGTTGTTTTTATTATTCTGTTTACTGTTGTTTTTGGGCGTATTTTTTGTGGATGGATTTGCCCGCAAACGATATTTCTAGAAATGGTTTTTAGAAAGATTGAATACTGGATTGATGGTGATAGAGGAAAACAAATTCGTTTAGAAAAACAAAAGTGGAATGCAGAGAAAATTAGAAAGAGATTATTAAAATGGTTTATCTTTTTCATTATTTCGTTCCTAATTGCCAATGTGTTTTTGGCGTATTTAATAGGAGGTGATACTGTAATTGAATATGTAACAGGAAATCCTTTTGATAATTTAAATACGTTAATTTCCTTATTAATTTTCACAGGAGTTTTCTATTTTATTTTCGCGTGGTTTAGAGAGCAAGTATGTATTATCGCTTGTCCGTATGGTAGATTACAAGGAGTTTTGCTTGATAATAAAACCATTAATGTTGCGTACGATCATGTTCGTGGAGAAGGAGAAAAGGGGAGAGCAAAATTCAATAAAAAAGAAGAGAGAGCAACCACTGGAAAAGGAGATTGTATCGATTGTTTTCAGTGTGTAAATGTATGTCCTACTGGAATTGATATTCGTAACGGTACGCAGTTAGAATGTGTAAACTGTACCGCTTGTATCGATGAGTGTGATCATATGATGGAAAAGGTTGGATTACCAAAAGGATTAATTCGTTATGCTAGTGAAGAGAACATTGTAAAGAAAGCACCTTTTCTGTTTTCAGCAAGAATGAAAGGATATTCAGCTGTATTAGGAATTTTAATAACGGTGTTAATCGGAATGTTATTCTTAAGAAATGATGTTGAAGCAACTATTTTACGATTACCAGGGCAATTATATCAGCATAAAGAAAACGGAATTATTAGTAATATTTACACCTACAAAGTAATCAATAAAACTACAAGACAGTTTGATGATGTTAGTTTTAAGTTGGTCTCACATAAAGGAAAAATAGAAACGGTAACACATCAAAATTTTGAAATTCCAAAACAAGGATTGGCAGAAGGAACCTTATTCATAGAGGTACATCAATCTGAAATGAAAAAAGAAAAAATAGACTTAAAAATAGGAGTTTATAGTGGCGATAGATTAATAGAAACTACTAAAACTAATTTTTTAGGACCAAGAAGTTATAGATAATTTAAAACAATAAAAATGAAACTAAACTGGGGCACGGGTATAGTAATTGCAATTATTGGATTTATAAGTTTTATCATGTATTTCGTTATATCGATGAGTACTGGTAAAAGTTATAATCACGATTTAGTCTCTGATAAATATTATCAAAAAGAACTAGAATATCAAGAAACAATAACAGCTACTAAAAATGCAAAAGCATTAAAAGAAAACATATCAATAGAACAATCAATCGGGGGACTGATTGTAAATTTCCCAAAAGATTTTGATTATACCAAAATCTCAGGAAAAGTGTTCCTATACAGACCATCTAATAAACAATTAGATTTTGAAATTCCTATTTCACTATCTAAAACATATTTGCTCGTGCCTGAGAAACGTTTATTGGGTGGTCGTTGGAACATTAGTGTTTCTTGGAACTACAATAATACAGCTTATTTTTATCAGAAAGAGTTGATTTACTAATGTTTATTTCGGCACTCATATTTGGTTTATTAGGAAGCTTTCATTGCATAGGTATGTGCGGACCGATAGCTTTTATGTTACCGGTAGATAGAACTAATAAAGCAAAACAAGTTTTACAAATAGTAAGTTATCATTTAGGTCGTTTATTTACGTATAGTTTAATAGGGTTGTTATTTGGGCTTTTAGGAAAAGGGTTTTATTTCTTCGGATTTCAACAACAGCTTTCTATCATTGTCGGAGTTTTAATGATCTTGGTTATTCTTTTACCTAAAACTTTTCAGAAATATAATTTTTCAAAATCGATTAATAGATTGGTAATGAAAGTAAAATCAGCTTTAGGAAAAGAATTAAAGAAAAGAGGAAACGATACTTTTTTTACGATTGGTTTTTTAAACGGATTTCTTCCTTGTGGGTTGGTCTATATGGCTGTTTTCGGCGCTTTAGCAACCACAAATTCGTTCTCAGGAAGTTTATATATGTTCATCTTTGGATTAGGAACCATACCATTAATGACAACTGTAGTGTATGTTGGTAATTTCGCTAACGGATTGGTAAGAAAAAGGATTCAACAAATAATACCTTTTGTAGTAGTTTTTATAGGAGTTTTATTTGTGCTTCGTGGTTTAGGGTTAGGAATTCCTTATGTGTCTCCAGTGCCAGTTTCGGATTTAGCAACTTCAGTAGAAGGATGCCATTAATACTTTTTAACATGATATAAATCATACTATTTTTTAAGAATGTAAAGTAACTTTATACTAGAAGTTAAACCAATAAATTACCCTATTATGAAAAAAATAATTGTACCAGTCGACTTTTCAATATATTCAGAAAACGCTTTACAAACCGCTGCTTTTTTAGCAAAACAATCTGATGCTGAGGTTTTAGTTGTTCATATGCTAGAACTTTCGAATGCTATTATAAGTCAATCAGAAAGTTACGCTCAGCAAGAAACTGTGTTCTATTTAAAACTAGCTGAAAAGAGGTTTAATAAATTTTTGCAAAAAGATTATTTATCAGAAGTAAAGGTAAAACCAATTATAAAACACTTTAAAATTTTTAGTGAATTAGATGAACTAGCAAGAGAAGAGAATGCCGATTTAATAGTTATGGGATCTAAAGGAACTAGCGGACTAAAAGAAATGTTTATTGGTTCTAATACCGAAAAGGTAATTCGTTACGCTCATGTACCTGTATTAGTGGTAAAAGACACTCCGATAGTTAGTAAATTAGAGAAAGCAGTTTTCGCATGTGATTTTTCTGATGATGATGTTAGTCCTTATTTAGAAGCGAAAACTTTTTTCGAAAAATTGAATTGCAGTTTACAGTTAGTGTATGTTAGTACACCAAATACAAAGTTTAAAAGTACAAAAGAGATTGAAGAAAAGATGGTTCAGTTTTTTAATAAAACTAATGAAGATATAAATGAAGTTTCTAAAGTAAAAGTAATCTCTGATTATTCAGTAGAAAAGGGAGTGTTATATTATACCAACAAAAGTGAGTCGGATATTTTGGCTGTAGCCACCCATGGTAGAAAAGGAATTTCTCACTTTTTTGAAGGAAGTATTTCAGAGGACATTGCGAATCACAGTAAGTTACCGGTACTTTCATTTAAAATTTAATATCAATAATTATAGAACAAAAAACTCGATACAATTTGTATCGAGTTTTTTGTTTTATGTGAAAAGTAAAATTACTTAGCTTCTTTAGCCTTAATATTGCTTACAAACTTTTGTAAACGTTTACCGTAATCTGAAGCTTTAACTTTATCAGTTAAACTATTATTAATAGTATCTAATAATTGAATGTTAGCATCAAATAATTCTGATAAAGCAATGTAAGGAGCAGCCTCACTATCAGCATTTGCAATAGCATAGTTTGTTGAGAATAAGAAACGACGACGCATCATTTTTTTATAATCAGCTTCTAGTTGTTTTATTAATTCTTCATCACCACTTTGACGTGCTTCAAGATCTTTTTTAATAAAATCTAAACGTTGGTCTCTAAACCTAGCATCAATTTCACGGAACTTATCCATTACTTCTTGATTTTTAGATCCTTTTATTTCTGGATTAACACCAAAGTTTTCAACATCATCATTAATGGTAATTTCTCCTTTTTCTCCAAAAAACATTAAGTGTTTGTCTTTAGTATTACCATCAAAAGTTAAGTAATACATAACAGGAGTGTCTACATTATCTGTTAATGTAAATTTATCGCTACCTAATAAAGCCATAGAATCGACAGACACTAAAAGGGTATCATTCATTTTTTGAAGATAAAGCGTACCTTTTTTTAATCCTTTAATTTGACCTTTAACAATCATGTTTCCTTCTTTTTTAGAAGAACATGCGATAGCTATAATTGCCAATACGAAAATGGCTAAAAGTTTTTTCATCTGAAATAAAATTTTGAATTGCAAATATGCAGAAATCTACTAAACTTTAGAGGCTATTTCCATTAAAATTGTACACAAGATAGCTCCAACAGTTCCAATAGCATAACCAAATACGGCTAATAAAACACCAACAGTTGCTAAAGATGGGTGAAATGCAGAAGCTACAATAGGAGCAGAAGCAGCACCACCAACGTTTGCTTGACTACCAACTGCTAAAAAGAAGTAAGGAGCTCTAATTAGTTTAGCGACTAATATTAATAAACCAGCATGAATACTCATCCAAACAAGACCAATTGCGATTAAGCCTAAATTATCAAAAATCATTGCTAAGTCCATTTTCATTCCAATAGTAGCTACTAAGATGTAAATAAATACACTTCCTAATTTACTAGCACCAGCGCCTTCGTAGTTCTTAGCTTTTGTAAACGATAAAATAATTGCAATAATTGTTGAAATACTAATTAACCAAAAGAAACTAGACCCTAAAAAGGTGAAAACATTTTTCCAAGTTTCTGATTCAATTCCGGCAACTAGATCGCTAAATAAAGAACTTAAGTAAGAAGCTGCAAAATGGCCAAAACCAACGGTTCCAAACGCTATGGCAAGCATAATCATTAAATCTGTTAACGAAGGGTTTCTTTTTACACTTTGTGTAAAGCTAGATACTTTTTCTTTTAACTCTTCAATAGCTGAAGTATCTGCTTTTAACCATTTATTAATTTTATCTTTTCTACCAATTCCGATTAACAAAATAGCCATCCAAATATTAGCAACTACAATATCAACAAATACCATACCTCCATATTTTGCTGGATTATATTGATAAATCTCTAACATCGCAGTTTGGTTAGCACCTCCACCAATCCAGCTTCCAGCTAGAGTTGATAAACCTCTCCATACAGCATCAAACCCAACTCCGCCAACTGTTTCTGGAGAAAATATTGAAATTAATAAAATTGCTAAAGGGCCACCAATAATAATACCTACAGTTCCTGTAAAAAACATAATTAATGCTTTTGAACCTAGATTAAATATTGCTTTTAAATCGATGCTTAAGGTCATTAAAACCAAAGCAGCAGGCAATAAAAATCTACTAGCAACATAGTATAATTGAGATTTCCCTTTTACAGCTTCGCCAGCTGTATTCAATGTTTCCCATTCAGGAGCAATAACTCCAAGAGTAGTGAATATTGCAGGAATAAAATAAGCCATGAATAATCCTGGAACTATTTTATAGAATTTATGCCAAAAGCCTGAAGTTTTAGATTCAGTATAAAATACAAATCCTAACGATATCATCAAGATTCCGAATACAATAGCATCGTTTGTAAAAGTAGGTGCAGTCATTTTAATGTTAGTTTTTTGCTAAAGTATGAAAATTACTTAGTCTTTTTTCTGTGGTCAGTACTTATAGCAATTCCTAATTGAATTCTGTCAAAGCTTCTACTAGCGTCATTTGAAATATTCATATAACCAACTTGTAATTTTACAACATCAGAAAGTTTATATTTAAAACCAGTTCCAAACCAATTTTGATTGTAAGATTGTCCGTCAAAATCAAAGAAGATTTCGTCATATAAATAAGTTGACCATTTTTTAGATAATGGATAACTTAAACCTAATTGATAACGAATAAAATGACCTGTTCTTGATTCAAAAAAACGTTGCTCAGCTCTTAAACGATGAGCAATACCTAAATCTGATAATTTATGTTTTACATTTAAATCTTCGTAAATACGATGATCACTAAAATCACCTTTCGAAACATTAAATGTACGGTCGGTGCTCAAATAAGCATACCCAATAGTAGCACTAACAGTTTTATTAAATTGATAGTTACCACCTAATCGACCAATAAATTGTTGCATGTCATCACCAATTTCAAAAAAACGGAAATGTGCCATAGTTTTTAAGCTGAATTTATATGCGACTTTATGTGAGCCATTATACATATACCAAGCTCCAAATTCTTTTTCTGGATTTGATTGAGCATGACTACTAATGGTTAATAAGAATAATAAAAAGGTTATTGTTTTTTTCATTTTTAGATATTGTATTAAGAGTGCAAAAGTAAGGAAAAGAAGAATTTTTTAAAACTTATATGAAAATAGTACATTTACCTACATTTATTTATGAAAAAACTATGGAAGAAGAGATTGAAAATTTATCAATTGCGGAGTTAAAAACTGAATTATTTGCTTTTTTAAATTTAGAGAAAGGAATTCCGTTTACCTATATTACATTATTTAAGAAACCGTTTCAAGCAATAAAAACGTACACTTCAAAAGATAGAAAATATTTAACTAATCCATTAAAATATTTATTGTTTAGTGTAGCAGTTTATACCTTGTTTGTTAATTATCATAAAGGATTTAAAGACTTTATGACTAATGCTAATAAAGGGAATAAAAAGATGTTTGAAGGACTTGAAAAAATGTTCGATGCTGAACTTTTCGAAAAATTCTTATTAGCTCAAGAGTTTTATATGTCTTCGATGAATATAATTTATCTTTTTGCTGTACCTGTTGTAGGGCTAGTGACTTATTTGTTTTTTAGAAAAAAATATAATTATGCAGAGAATTTAGCCATACATTGTTACTTATTCGGAACTGCAAATTGGACAAGTTTACTATTAGTATTAATAACATTGCTTTTTAATTTTTCAGGAGGTTTTATGTTGTTTTTAATGATAATCACTTTTATGCTCATTGTATATTTGATGAAGCATATTTATCAAATTAAATGGATAACAGCTATTGGTGTTCAAATACTCTTGGCATTCATTTTTATGATCGTTACACAGGTTTATTTATTAGCTATATTTTTTTATTACCTTTTATTTACTTAAAAATAAAAAGAAATCTCCTGAAAAGGAGATTTCTTTTTATAGATAAAAAATTACTTACTTTTATTTTATTGAAAAAACTTTGGTTTTCTTAAAAGGAGAAATAGTTATATTTTCAACAGATTTTTGATATTCCTTCCAATCAGTATTAAAAAACGTATTGGTTTTTTCAAGTGCTTCTTTTAAAGAAATTTTTAATTGATCAATTAGTTGTTTTTCAGTATCAGTTTGTTCTCCAAATCGAGAACCAACATACCAGCGAGCAGTTCCTAAACGTTGGTTAACTGTAACTTCTGGGTTTCTAATAATCCCTTGTCTCTTGTCAACTTTACCTAAATAGACGGCAATTAGTGTATCTATTTTTTTAGTAATATCGGCAGATGCTTTTATTTGCTCTTTATATTTCTTTTTATCTTCTTTGGTAAACTTTGTTTTATAGCCTTTAACAATTTTTTTACTCTCAACTAATTGTTTTACTGCATCAGCTATAGTTTTTTGATATTCTTGTAACTCTTTACTGGTATTATATTTTTGATTGATAGCGGCCTCAGAAGTGGTAAGTCTTGGGTCAGATTCAACTTTAATGCTTTGCTCTGAAGTTTGATCTCCGAAAGTCATTTTTAAACGATAAGTCCCTGGTTTTACACGAACACCACTAGGTTCTCTTTTTTGTTTTCTAATAGTTCTAGATGGTCTTGCTACACCTTTCTCATTTAAATACCAATAGGTTTTATGAATACCATTTTCTTTTGGAGTTTTATGTTTTAATGTTCTAATTAATCTTGTGCCATCAAAAATTTCAAGTTTAATCGAATCGTATTTTATTTTTGGAGTCTCTTCTTTTTTAACTTCTTTTACTTTTTTTGAAGTATCAATTTTCTTTTTTGGTTTATTGATATAGTAAGAAATCGCTGCACCACGTTTTCTGTTTTCACCATTGTACAACGCATCACCACCAAATCTACTTCCAGTAGGTTGCTGATAAGCTGTCATATAAGTCGTAGGAGGTTTAAATAATTCTAACTTATTTTTAAGTGTGTTTTGATTTTTAGCGATTTCTCGTAGTGGACTGATATCGTCTAAAACCCAAGCAGCTCTACCAAAAGTACCGATAACTAAATCGTGTTCACGTGGATGAATTACTAAATCTTTTACAGAAACAGTAGGAAAACCTTGCGTCCATTTTGTCCATTTTTTACCAGCATCTATAGAAATGTATAAACCATCATCAGTACCTAAAAATAATAAGTTAGCTTCAATAGGGTCTTCTACAATACTTAATGTATAACTTTCTACATCGTTAGAATCAACAATTCGTTCCCATGTTTTTCCATAATCTTTGGTTCTGTACACATAAGGCGAATAATTAAAACGACGATAATCATTTGCTACTAATAAAGCTTCACCTTTGTTTTTGTTGGATGCTTTTATTTGTGTAATCCAGCTGTTTGTAGGTAAACCCTTTATGTTTTTTGAAACATTTTTCCAGGTAGCACCATCGTTTTTTGTGATTTGTATTTGTCCATCATCAGTGGCTATCCAAAGCATGTTTTTTTCTAAAGGAGAAGGTTCAATCACTAAAATAGTAGTATGATTTTCTGCTCCAGTCGCATCCATTGTTAATCCACCGCTTTCTGATTGTTTTTGTTTGCTAGGATCGTTGGTTGTTAAATCTGGAGAAATAACTTTCCAAGTTAATCCTTTATCGGTTGATTTATGCACAAACTGACTTCCGAAATATAAAGTTGAATTATCGAATGGATCAATATTTATGGCAGCATTCCAATTAAAACGCAATTTAACTTTTGCATCTGGGTGCGTTGGACGAACTGTATAATTATTACCTGTTTTATAATCATAACGAGAAACATATCCTTGCTGACTCATTGTCCAACCGTAGCGAGAGTCATCTCTATCTGGTACTACATCAAAACCATCACCAAAACTAATTTCTTGCCAATAAGAATTTCGAATTCCTTGGGCTTTCCAGACATAAGCTGGACCACGCCAAGAACCATTGTCTTGCATTCCGCCGTAAACATTATAAGGGAATTCATTATCAACATTTATATGATAAAACTGAGCTACTGGTAAATTTCCGATAAAGCGCCATGTTTTTCCTCCATCTTTGGTAATGTTTAATCCACCATCATTTCCATCAATCATATATTTACCATTATTTGGATCTATCCACCAAGCATGATGATCTGGATGAACCCCGTTGTCTACGCCATAAGCTGGCATTAATTGTTTAAAAGATTTACCACCGTCTTGTGAAACATTTACATAGGTGTAAATAGAGTATAGGCGATTTTCGTTTTGAGGATCTACATAGATTTCAGAATAATAAAAAGGTCTGTTTCCAATACCTCTATTACCTGATTTATTATTAATCATTTTCCACTTAAAGCCTCCGTCTTCACTTTTGTAAAGTGCATTTTTTTTAGCTTCAACCAAAGCATAAATTACATTTGGGTTTGAGCGAGAAATAGCAACACCAATTCTTCCTAAATCTCCTTTAGGAAAACCTTCCTTATCTGTGATTTTTTTCCAGTTTTCTCCACCGTCATGAGTAATATATAATCCACTTCCTTTTCCACCTGAATTAAAAAACCAAGGATCACGTTTGTGTTCCCACATTGCAGCAATTAATTTATTCGGATTTGTTGGATCCATAATTAAATCAGCTGCTCCAGTTTTTATGTTGTTGTATAAAATTTGTTTCCATGTTTTACCACCATCAGTAGTTTTATAAACACCACGTTCTTTGTGTTCTCCCCAAGGTGAGCCTATTGCGCCAACATAAACAATGTTTGGATTTGTAGGGTCAATTATTACACGATGAATATGACGTGTTTTTTCCAGCCCCATGGCTTTCCATGTTTTTCCAGCATCTAAAGATTTATAAATTCCATAACCTCCGTTTAAACTGTTACGAGGATTTCCTTCTCCTGTACCAGCCCAAATAACACTTGGGTTTGATTGCTGAATAGCTAAAGCACCAATAGATGCTGTAACTTCTTTTTCGAAAATTGGTTTCCATTTAACTCCGCCTGATGTAGATTTCCAAATACCGCCAGAAGCAGTTCCTACGTACATAACATCTGGGTTTGATTGTACAACGTCAATTGTTGTTACACGACCAGACATTCCTCCTGGGCCGATGTTTCTTGGTTTCATTTTTTTAACTAAATCCATTGAGAATTCTTGAGAAAATAGTAATGGAGTTATAAGTAAAAAAAAGATTGGTAGTAGTTTTTTCATTGATATATTATTGATAAGAAGACAAGGTACAAAATAGAAAACCACTCAATAATTTACTGAATGGCTTTTAACATTTTATTAAGAAATTAAATTTACTCTTCTTTCTTTTTAGGTTCGCGTTTTGCTTCTTTAAGTGCTTGCATAAGCATCCATTCGATTTGTCCGTTTGTAGAACGAAATTCGTCTGAAGCCCATTTTTCAATGGCTTTTATCATGTCTTCATTTATACGAAGTGCAAATGCTTTCTTTTTTGCCATTATTTTTAATTTATAAAAGAAACAATAATACTAAAAATGTAAATGATAGTGAATGTTATAACTCGTATCATAATAATTTGTTTTTATAGTTTTCTAAAACACGTTTAGCCTCATTTTCTTTTTGAGTGCCAATTAATATTCTTTTTCCATTTTTTAGTTCTAATTGAATTCCAATATCTCCAGATACATTGATTGCTGTTCCATTCTTTTTATTCCAAAGAGAACCTCCTTTTAACCCCCATCCACCATATTCTGATATTGGGTCATATGTTCTTACATAAGCTTTATCAATTTCTGACCATTTAATCAATCGTAAAGAAAAATGAAATGGGAAAAATTGATAATGAATACCTGTTTCGTCAATTTTAGTAGTTAGTTTAAAGAAGAAAATAAATGAAAGAGATACGATAATTCCTCCTAAGGTTAATAAAAACTCATTGGTTGTCATACTAGAGTTTTTCTCTAAGTACTCCTTTGTAATTAATATTATTGGTATGACAATACTAATTCCTAATAAAGCAATTAACCAAGTTTGCGTAAACCGTTGTTCTTCTTTAAAAACTTTCATATTTATCTATTTTTATCTCTTTCAAAAACTATTCTTGGATATTGTTCGGCAATATGTTTAACCACCCATCCATCTCTAGCATATTGATTTAATGTGTCTTCTAATTTTTGGTTATTCTTTGTAAGTCCGGCTTTCCAACTTACTACTTTATATTCCTTCATATTCTTAATGACTTAAAGTTCCTGTATTTACTACCGGTGAAGCTTCTTTGTCTCCACATAAAATAACTAATAAGTTACTAACCATAGCTGCTTTACGTTCTTCGTCTAGCTCAACAATTTCTTTTTTATTTAACTCTTCTAAAGCCATATCTACCATGTCTACAGCACCTTGTACAATTTTATGGCGAGCAGCCACAATTGCTGTTGCTTGTTGGCGTTTTAACATAGCACTGGCAATTTCTTGAGCATAAGCTAAGTAACCGATACGAGCCTCTAATACTTCTATTCCTGCAATTGCTAAACGTTCTTCTAATTCTTTTTCTAGGGCTTCAGAAACTTCATTTACACTAGAACGTAATGTAATATCTTCTTCATGACCTTCATCAGCAAAATTGTCATAAGGATACATACTTGCAAGTTTTCGAACCGCAGCATCAGTTTGTACACGTACAAAGTTTTCGTAATTATCTACATCAAAAGCTGCTTTATATGTTTCGGTAACTCGCCATACTAGAATTGTGGAAATCATCACTGGGTTTCCTAATTTGTCGTTAACTTTTAAACGTTCACTATCAAAGTTACTCGCTCTTAAAGAAACTGTTTTCTTTTTGTATAACGGATTCGCCCAATACAATCCGTTTTGTTTTACTGTACCTACATATTTTCCAAAAAACAATAAAACTTTAGATGAATTAGGGTTTACCAAGATAAATCCAAGAGCAGTAATAAAACCTGTTAAGACAAATAGTAGATAAATAGGGTTTTCGTTAGATATGGTTAAAATAATACCGCCTACAATAAATACTAATACTATAAAGAACATTAAATAACCGTTTGCTGGTTTGATGATTTTTTCTGATTTCATGTTTGTTTTGAATTAAAGTGATATTAAAATGATATCACAAAGATATATGTAATTTTATGTTAAAACCAAATTTTTGAATGAATATTTTTATACTTTAGCGAAAAATTAACAGAAATTTATTTATGAAAATCAAGGTTTTATTATTGCTTAGTGTGTTTTTTATAAGTGTTTCATCTATAGCAAATAACAATGATGTTTGGGGGCCAACTGGTCATAGAGCTACAGGTAAAATTGCAGAAAAACATTTAACGAAATCAGCAAAAAAGAAAATAGAAAAGTTATTACAAGGTGAAAGTTTAGCTTTTGTATCAACATATGCAGATGAAATAAAATCTGATAGAAAAACGTATGGTAAGTTTTATACTTGGCATTATGTAAACATGCCTTTAGATACAAAATATGAGGATTCGAAAAAAAATCCGAAAGGAGATTTAATCACAGGAATTAATGAATGTGTTAAAATCTTAAAAGATAAAAATAGTTCAACTGCTGATAAACGTTTTTACTTAAAAATGTTGGTGCATTTAGTTGGTGATATGCATCAACCAATGCATATTGGTCAATCTGAAGATAAAGGAGGGAATACGATTCAAGTACAATGGCATGGTAAAGGTTCTAACTTACATAGAGTTTGGGATGAAAACTTAATTGAAAAATGGGGAATGAGTTATGTGGAGTTAGCAGATAACGCGAAGCATTTATCAAAAGAACAAATTAAAGCAATTCAAAAAGGAAGTGTTATCGATTGGATGTACGATACACACAAATTAACGAAACAAGTATATGGTTCAGTTAAGTCAGGAGATAAGTTACGTTACCGATATTCTTACGATTACTTTCCAATTGTTAGAGAGCAATTACAAAAAGGAGGTTTACGTTTAGCAAAATTATTAAACGAAATTTTCTGTTAATTATAAGTATATTAATAAAAATTTAAAGTCCTAAAGAATTTTCTTTAGGACTTTTTTCTTGTTAATGTTTCGTTAATTCAGTTTTTTGAATGTGATAATCACTTAATTTTGAGATAAATAATTTGATGAATGTATAAACTACGAATATTAATTTTATTAGTTTTTATTGCTTTTTCTTGTAAAAATAAAGAGAACGCTTCAAGTAAAGATATTGAAAAAGCAAAGCTAGAGACTTTGAATTATGAGCAGTTAAAGCCATTACTTCATAAGGATGATGAAAAAACATATGTAATTAATTTTTGGGCTACTTGGTGTTTGCCGTGTGTAAAAGAATTACCAGCTTTCGAGAAGTTAAATGAAGAGTATAAAGATAAAAATGTTGAGGTTATTTTGGTGAGTTTAGATTTTTCAAGACAGTTAGAAACGAACCTAATTCCATTTTTAAAAAATAAGAACATAAAATCTAAAGTGATTCATTTTGAAGATAAAAATGAACAATTTTGGATTCAAGATATTGCAGATAATTGGTCAGGATCAATACCTGCAACAATTATTTATAATTCGAAAAAGAGAAAGTTTTATGAGCAATCGTTTCATTACGAAACGTTAAAAAACGAATTACAAACCTTTTTAAACTAATTAATTATGAAAATTTTTAAAACAGTAGTAATGCTAGTCGTAGTTATAGCTATTTCTGCATTTACATTAAATACTTCGAAAGGATATAAAGTTGGAGATACCGCTTCTGATTTTAAACTTAAAAACATTGATGGTAAAATGGTCTCTTTGGCCGATTTTAAAGAAGCTAAAGGATTTATTGTTGTATTTACCTGTAATATGTGTCCATACTCGGTTGCAAATGAAGATAGATTAATAGCGTTAGATAAAAAATATAAACAAAAGGGGTATCCTGTAATAGCGATTAATCCTAACGACCCAAAAGTGTCTAGAGGAGATAGTTTTGAAGGAATGAAAACAAGAGCAAAAGAAAAAGGATTTACATTTCCTTATCTGTTTGACGAGGGACAAAAAGTATATCCAATGTATGGAGCAACAAAAACACCACATGTATACATTTTAAATAAAGATAACGATAAGTTGGTGGTAGCATATATTGGAGCAATTGATGATTCTTCTAGGGATGAGAATAGTGTATCAGAACGTTTTGTTGAAGATGCAGTGGAAGCTTTAATAAAAGGAAAAAAACCTAAAAAGAATAATACTCGTGCTATAGGTTGCTCTATTAAAGATAAAAGAAACTGGAAGTAATTTACTTCTTACCAATAAAAAGCCCAAGTTTTAAATTTAAAACTTGGGCTTTTTTTATTAGTTTTCGCTAACGGTTCATATAACCGTCTTTTACGGGTTTGTTTCTTTTATATTTGGTTAGCTCAGGTCTGAGCAATTCCGAGTGGATCCGAGCGTAGTTGAATCCGCCTTAATTGCGGTTATACATTTTTTTTCACTGGCTTTTTAAGTCTCTTTCCATAAAATTTTGTCAATATGATTAAAAGTCCAGTCATAATTGGAATCACGCTCCACATATATTGAAATTCCCAACCTAATGGTGTTTTTCCGTTATCTAGTCGAACAAAAAAACCGATTATAATTCCAAAAATAATTTTTGCAAATATATAAGTCAGAGTAATTCCAACTAAAGAATAAAAGAAATTCTTAAAAACAGAAATTTTTAAAATCAGATGATTAAACATTATAAAGCTTATTCCAACTATTAAGACAATAGAAATGAATGGAGCGTTTTGATCAAGCCCAAATAATCCGATGTACTCAGTTTTGTAAATTATAACAGATTGAGATAAAACTAGACTAATCAAAGAGACTATTCCTAAAAAGATTATTTCAATTCGCTTATAATTCATTATTTATAGGTTTTCTTAGCTTGCGTACAACTAGTTTGGGAATATGAATCCGTTTTAATGATTTATATTCAGCGTTAGCGAAAGGTATTAGAAATTAGTTTAAGAATCAAGTTAAATTACTCAGTAACTTTTAATCGAGCTTGTGCAGTAACTGAGATATCAGAATAATCATTATTTAAGTATTTCAAGTATCCAGCAATAGCAATCATAGCTGCATTATCGGTTGTGTATTCAAACTTAGGAATGTATGTAGCCCAACCCCAATGTTTTTCAGCTAATTGTAATCGTTTTCTAATTTCAGAGTTTGCAGATACACCACCAGCAATAGCAATGTGTTTTATGTCAGTATGTTTTACAGCATTTTTTAATTTGCCCATTAAAATTTCGATAATAGTGTATTGTATCGAAGCGCAAATATCATAAAGATTTTTTTTAATAAAATCTGGGTTTTCTTTTTCTTGCTTTCTAATAAAGTATAAAATGGCTGTTTTTAAACCACTAAAACTAAATTCTAAATCACCTACTTTAGGTTTGGTAAAAGGAAATGCTTTAGGGTTTCCTAATTGTGCGTATTTGTCAACTAAAGGTCCTCCAGGGTATGGTAAACCTAAAATTTTGGCAGATTTATCAAAAGCTTCCCCTACTGCATCATCAATTGTTTCACCTAAAATTTCCATTTCAAAATGGTTGGTAATTTTTACAATTTGAGTATGACCACCACTAATAGTTAAGCAAACAAAAGGAAAAGGAGGAATTATGCTATCCTCTTCTTTAATAAAATGCGCTAAAATATGGGCTTGCATATGATTAACATCTATCAGAGGAATGTTTAAACCTAATGCTAGCGACTTAGCAAAGGATGTACCTACCAATAAAGAACCCATTAAACCAGGACCTCGAGTAAAAGCAATAGCATTTAAATCGTGTTTTGTAATTCCAGCTTGTTCTATAGCTTGTTGTACAACAGGAACAATATTTTGTTGATGTGCTCTCGAAGCTAACTCAGGAACAACACCACCGTATTTAGCATGTATCTCTTGGTTAGCAACCACATTACTTAATACCTTTCCGTTGCAAATTACCGAAGCACTTGTGTCGTCACAAGAACTTTCAATTCCTAAAATGTAAATGTTTTTTGTACTCAATTTATATCAAATTAGACAGCAAAAATATCGATATTGCGTTAGATTTTCGTTAAAATTGACATTTCTTTAAAATAAGGCAGCATTTTTGCAGTTTGCTGATTACATTTGTTAGTTAGTTTATAAAGGGGAATAGTATCAAAAAAACAGGTAAAATAATATGGAGAATTGTAAAGTATATACTACTTTTTTTACTCTTGCTTTTTATTTTACTTTCACTACCAGCTGTTCAAACTAGAATAGCGAAGAAAGCAACAACTTTACTTAATAAAGAGTTTAATACTAATATTGTTGTTAAAAAAGTTGACCTATCGTGGTTAGGTATTTTGCAACTTAAAGAGATTGAAATTAGAGATCACCATAAAGACACACTTATTTTTGTAAAAAACTTAAGTACTTCGCTTTTAAATGCTAAAAGAGTTATTGAAAACAGAGTTGATTTAGGAGAAGCTTCTTTGTCAGGAATTCATTTTTATATGAAAACATATAAAGGCGAAAAAAACGATAATATGTCAATCTTCATAGATAGTTTTGAAGATGGTAAACCAAGAGATAGCTTATCTAATCCGTTTATTTTACGAAGTGATAAGATTTCATTAGATGATTTAACTTTTAAGTTGTTAGACGAAAATAAAAAAGACCCACTTCAATTTGCGGCTTATAAGGCAGGTGGAGAGCTGAATGATTTTTCAATTATTGGTCCTGATGTATCCCTGAAAATTAGAGGGATGCACTTTACTGAAAATAGGGGAGTAAATGTATCTAATTTATCTACTGATTTCTCTTACACACTAAAGCAAATGCTTTTTGAGAAAACAACGCTCGAAACAGATAATAAATCTAAAATAATTGGTGATATAAAGCTTACATATAACCGTAAAGATTTAGCCAATTTTAATGATAAAGTTAAGATTAAAGCGAAGTTTGTAAAGAGTGCTCTCGCAGTTAAAGATTTAAGCAAGTTATATAGCGAACTAAGTGGTAATGATGTATTGTATTTTACTGGAAATATTAACGGAGTACTAAATAACTTTAGTGCTAATGATATAAGATTACATTCTAAAAGAGGAATGAGAATTATTGGTGATATGGGATTTGTTAATGCGATAAAAACCAGTAGAGGATTTGTTTTTGATGCTGACTTAGATAACGTAACAGCCAATTACCAACAATTAAAAAGTGTGTTACCTAATCTACTAGGTAAAAGTTTGCCTTCAGAATTTCAGCGATTAGGGAATTTTACAATGCAAGGAATTGTAAAAGTTACACCTGAGCAAATGGATGCAACGCTGTCTGTTGATTCAGAAATAGGAACTACAATTTCCGACCTTCAACTTACCAATATCGATAATATTGATGAAGCTACTTATATCGGTGAAGTAGAGTTTAAAGATTTTGATTTAGGCGTATTTACCAACGATCCTATTTTAGGAAAAATCTCATTAAAAGCTGATGTAAACGGTAGCGGTTTTAATGTAGATAATATCAACACAACAATTATTGGTAAGGTAAGTAGCTTAACATTTAATAAATATGAGTATAAAGAGTTAAATGTAAATGGGCAGTTTCAAAACAAAAAATTTGATGGTTTATTGAGTGCTAAGGATGACAATTTTAAATTGAAATTTGAAGGGTTAGCAGATTTTTCATCAGCCATAAATAAGTTTGATTTCGTTGCCAATATCGACCGAATAGATTTAAAAAAGACTAATCTATTTACTCGTGATAGTATTGCGGAGTTAAAAGGAAATGTAAACTTAAATATCTCAGGAAATACTTTTGATGATATCGTTGGTAAAGCAACATTTAAAAACTTAATATATAAAAATCAAAAGCAGAGCTACGCCTTTAAAAGATTCGAGGTAAACTCATCTGTAAAAGATAGTATTAAAACAATTAATGTAGATTCTGAAGATATTGTAAAAGGGCAATTAAAAGGTAAGTTTTCTTTTGATGAGTTGATACCAATTACTCAAAATGCCTTGGGTAGTGTTTATACTAATTATCAACCGCATAAGGTAGCTCCTAATCAGTTTTTAGATTTCGATTTTACAATTTACAATCAAATAATCGATGTGTTTTTACCAGAAGTTTCTATAGGAAAGAACACAAAATTAAAAGGACGAATAAATTCAGATAAGAATTCTGTTAAGTTAACATTCTCATCTCCTGAAATTGATGCGTATAAGAATGTTATTGAGAATATGGTGCTGAGATTAGATAATAAAAACCCACTCTATAATACCCACTTAACAGCAGGTAAGATTAATACAAAATATTATAATATTGAAAAACTGAATTTACTAAACCGTACAAAAAATGATACATTGTTTTTTAAATCGGTTTTTAAAGGAGGAAAGAATTATACAGAAACTTATGATCTCGATTTTTTCTATACGATAAACGAATTACAAAAATCTGTTGTAGGGATACAGAAATCAACTTTTAACTATAAAGGATTTGATTGGGTCATCAATCCAAAAAGCGATTTAAATAATAAAGTTTCTTTTAATTTAAAAGAAGATAATTTTGAGATAAGTCCGTTTGAATTCAAGTCAGGAAATCAAAAAATAGGATTTAAAGGAATTGTTAGAGATAGCACTTACAAAGATGTACAAGCTAATTTTGAGAACGTAAAATTAGCGAGTTTTTTACCGCCTGTAGATAGTTTAAAATTGAACGGAAATTTAAACGGAATTGTTGATTTTAAACAGGAAGGAAAAAGGTTTGCTCCGAAAGGAAATTTATTAATCGAAAACTTTAAAATAAACGATTTACCTCAAGGTGATTTAGCTTTAAATGTATCTGGAGATAACTCATACGAAAAGTTTAAAGTAAATCTTTCTTTAGCAAACGATAGAGCTAAAAATATTTCGGCTGTTGGTGGAGTTGATTTTTCAAAAGATAGACCTACTGTTGATTTAGATGTCTTTTTAAAAGAATATGAAATTGCAGCATTTAGTCCGTTAGGAGAAGAAGTTTTAAATAAACTTAGGGGAAAAGTTACGGGTAATTTTACAGCCAAAGGCTTTTTGAGTAATCCTGATTTTCAAGGAGTTTTAAATTTTGAAGACGCTGGTTTAACTTTTCCTTATTTAAACGTTGATTTTAATTTAAAAGGAAACACAAGTGTTGTTTTAAATCGTAATGAATTTCAATTAAATAATATTGTATTAGAAGATACAAAATATTTAACTAGAGGAAATTTGTCAGGAAGTATAGCACATCAAAATTTTAAAGACTGGTTTTTAAATCTTAAAATTAATACGAATAATTTACTAGTGTTAGATACACAAGAAGAAGAAGAGGTACAATATTATGGCACAGGATTTTTAGATGGTATCGCAAAAATAACTGGACAAACAAGTAATCTTTTCATTCGTTTAAATGGAAAAACTAATAGAGGAACCAAATTCGTTATTCCTCTTAGTGATGTAAAAACGATTGATAATTATAAATTAATTCGTTTTAAAACAGGAAAGTCTGAAAATGAAGAAAAGAATAAAAAAACTAAAGATATTAAAGGCTTAGAGCTAGAGATTAATTTAGATGTTACTAAAGATGCAGTTGCTCAAGTGGTAATAGATAAAGTTTCTGGAAGTGAATTAAAAGGTAGTGGAGAAGGTAATTTAAGAATTGACATAAATACGCTTGGTAAGTTTAATATGTATGGTAATTTTAAGATTGATAACGGATTGTACAATTTTAAATATGCTGGTATAACGAAACCATTTATAGTACAAAAAGGAGGAACTATATCTTGGGATGGAGATCCTTATAATGCCGAGTTAGATTTAACAGCGATATATAGAACAAAAGCAAATCCTGCACAATTATTAGATAATATCAATTCTAATCGTAAAATTCCTATAGATTTATATACAAAAATTACAGGAAGCTTATTCGATTCAAAGCAAGAATTTGATATTAAAATACCTAATGCAAACTCAACTGTAGCATCTGAGTTAGAGTTTATTTTAAACGGAAATGATTTGAATACTAAAATGCAGCATTTCTCATTTTTATTAGCATTTGGTACTTTTTATAACCAAGAGACTATCGGTAATAGTGCTGCTTCAGGATTAACAGGAACGGCATCTCAAATTGCTTCTAGTATCTTAACCAATATGTTAAACTCTAAAGGAAATAAATTTCAATTAGGATTAGGGTATGTACAAGGTGATAGAAGTAACGTTGATGATTTAAATTCTGATGATCAGGTAGATGTTTCCTTTTCAACCCAGTTTGGAGATCGAGTTTTAGTAAACGGAAAAGTGGGAGTTCCAGTAGGAGCAAATACACAAACTAGTGTGGTAGGTGAAGTAAAAGTTGAGGTGTTGTTGAATGAAGAAGGAAATTTAAGAGCAAATGTTTTTAACCGTCAAAATGAAATTCAGAATTCAACAGAAGAAGAAGGATACACACAAGGAGTTGGTATATCGTATCAGGTAAACTTTAATAATTTATCTGAGCTAGGTAAAAAAATTGGACTGAAGAAGAAAAAGAAAAAAGAGGTTAAAAAAGATACTTTAAAGCCTAAAAAGAACAATTTAATTAAGTTTAAAACTAAAGAAGAAAAGAAAGAATAACCAAACTTATATGAATAGAACTAATAAAGATTACTTAGTAGTAATGTTAAAAGGAATTGCGATGGGAGCTGCAGATGTTGTTCCTGGAGTTTCAGGAGGAACAATAGCATTTATTTCAGGAATTTATGAAGAGTTATTGGGTTCAATTAGCAATATAAATTTAGATCTTTTTAAAACGCTTAAAAAAGACGGGTTTAAAGCTGCTTGGAAACAATTAAACGGTAATTTTTTAGCCTCTCTTTTTGTTGGAATATTTATAAGTATTGTTTCGTTAGCGAAAATGATTAAATGGCTACTAGAGTATAAGCCAATTTTACTATGGGCTTTCTTTTTTGGTTTAGTATTAGCTAGTATTATTTATATAGTAAAACAGGTAAAAGAGTGGAGTGTGTTAAGTATTGGTATAGGTGTTTTAACAGCTGTTTTAGGATACTTAATTACAGTTATTCCATCTGTTAACACTCAAGAGGTTAGTTATTTGTTTTTAGTTTTTTCTGGGGCAATAGCATCTTGCGCAATGATATTACCAGGTATTTCAGGTTCTTATATATTATTGTTGATTGGAATTTACCCATTGGTAATGACTGCAATATCTGATAGAGACGTGAAGGTGATTTCAGCAATTGCAGTAGGAGTTATAATTGGATTAACAACATTCTCTAAACTATTAAAATGGTTATTTACTAATTACAAGAATGAAATGTTGATTGCATTAACTGGTCTTATGATTGGGTCATTGAATAAAGTATGGCCTTGGAAAAGTGTAATTTCAACGTATACTGATAGGCATGGTGTCGTAAAACCACTTTTAGAAAAAAGTATTCTGCCTCAAAATTTTAATGGAGACTCACAATTATTGTATGCAAGTTTATTAGCAATTGTTGGATTCAGTTTAATTTTATTATTAGAAAAATTAGCTGTTAAGAAACACTAGAAATAAGTACCTTAGTCTTCTAATGAAACAGTATGTATAAGCAACGTACACTATTACAAAAAGTAAATCTTTTTTTAAAAGGGTTGGCTATGGGAGGAGCAAACAAAGTACCCGGAGTTTCTGGAGGTATGGTTGCTTTTGTAATGGGGTTTTACGAAGAACTTATTTACACATTTCAAAAAATAAATCTCAAAGCGTTTAAGTTACTTTTTAACGGACGATTTAAAAGTTTTGTTGAATATACCAATCTATCCTTTTTAGCATTTGTAATGCTAGGAAGCATGTTTAGTTATTTTAGTGTTTCATTAATTTTAGATTATTTTTTAAAGAATTACGAGCTATATGTTTGGGCGTGGTTTTTCGGAATGATAATCGGTTCGATTTATTATATCTCTAAGGATTTCGGGGATTGGAAACTTAAAAACATACTCGCTTTAATTATTGGAGCTTCTATAGGGATTGCTATTAGTTTTATGACTCCTGCTAAAGAAAACGATAATCTTTGGTTTGTTTTTATTTGTGGAATTATTGGTGTTTCTGGAATGACTTTACCTGGGCTTTCAGGTTCTTTTATTTTGATTTTATTGGGTAATTATGTGTTGCTTTTAGTTGATAGTGTAAATGTTTTTGGTAGCGTAATAAAAAGTTTGTTTTCAGGAGACTTCGAAGTATTGAAAGATCAAACTAAAGTACGTTACCTGAAAATCATAGGCGTTTTTACAGCAGGGTCAGCTTTTGGTTTAGTATCAATATCTCATGTGTTAGGATATGTTTTAAAAAGATGGCATCAAATAGTTACGGCTGTTATTATTGGTTTTATTACAGGATCTTTAGGAATAGTTTGGCCTTGGAAAAAAACAATTTATAAAACAGAAGGGACTAATTTTTTATTGGATCAAAACGGAAATAAAGTTGTAGAAAATTATCAACGTTATATTCCAGATTTTTCTTCAACCGAAACATGGATTTCAATAGGATTTATATGCTCCGGTATCGCTTTAATTTTAATTATTGATTTTTATGGGAAAAGAAAAAAATAAAGCGCTTTTTGCTTTAGTGGGTAGAAATATTTCTTACTCGTTTTCTAAAGGATATTTTACGAATAAATTTAAAGAGCTAAATTTTAATACTCATGAGTATATCAATTTAGATATTCAGGATATTAAAGAGCTTCCTCAAAAAATAAAAGAAAATAAGAAGTCGTTAAAAGGATTAAATGTTACAATTCCTTATAAGCTAGAGGTGTTTAATTATTTAGATAAGATTGATAAGAAAGCCCTAAAAGTTGGAGCTGTTAATACAATAAAGATTACTAAAAAAGGACGATTGAAAGGTTTTAATACCGATGTTTATGGTTTTAAAAGATCATTAAAGCCCTTATTAAAAAGCAACCATAAAAAGGCGCTGATTTTAGGAACAGGAGGAGCATCTAAAGCAGTAGCATTCGTGCTTGATAAATTAGAAATCAAATATAAATTTGTTTCGAGAAATCCAGAAGGTAAAAAACAAATATCATACAAAGAACTAACTCAAAAAAGTATAGCTTCTCATCATTTAATAATTAACTGCACACCGTTAGGTACTCATCCAAATATTGATAGTTGCCCGGATATTCCGTATGAATTTTTAACAGAAAATCATTTGTTATACGATTTGATATACAACCCATCTGAAACCACTTTTTTAAGAAAAGGAAAAGAAAAAGGGGCAAGTATAAAAAACGGATTAGAAATGTTAGAGCAACAAGCCGAAAAAGCTTGGGAAATTTGGAATGAATAAAAGAGATTATTGCCCTAAAATAAACTTTGGTATTTTATAAGAATCCGTATCTTTATAATCTAAATTAATTGGAACTTAAACATTGTATATATGTTAGAAAATAACGAGGAAAAAGTAGAACAACCTATAGTTGAGGAGAATACAGTAGCAAATTCAGAAATAGAAAGTGCTGTAAATGAAGTTGAGAATGAAGTAGCAAATGAAGCTGAAAAAGCTGAAGAGAAGCATGAAATAAAAATGCTTGACTACGCTTCAATGGAGTTGGATAGTTTGGTTGATGAATTAAGCAAGTTGTTAAAAGGACATCCTGTTCAACAATTAAAGTCAAATGTAGAAGCACTTAAAAGTGCTTTTAATACAAAATTTGGTGCGTTGTTAGCAGAGAAAAAAGCAGCTTTTTTAGCAGATGGAGGTAATTCAATCGATTTTCAATTTTCTAGCCCAGTAAAATCAGAATACAATAAGTTATTAGGAGAATATAAATCTAAGCGAGATGCGTATTATTCTCAGTTAGAAAGTCAATTAAAAGATAATTTAGAGAAACGTAATAATTTAATTGATGAGTTAAAGTCGTTAATTACAAATGCGGATCCTAAAACAATGTATAACGATTTTCAAGCAATACAAAAGCGATGGAAATCTATTGGGGCGGTTCCAAAAACAAAATACAATGATACCTGGAAAATTTACCACCACCATGTTGAGCGTTTCTACGATTTATTACATTTAAATAAAGATTTTAGAGAACTAGATTTTAAACATAATTTAGAAGAGAAATTAAAGTTAATTTCTAGAGCAGAAGCTTTAAATGAAGTAGCAGATGTTAATGCAGCATTTAAAGATTTACAGGAATTGCACCGTATGTGGAAAGAAGAAATTGGTCCTGTAGGTAAAGATCATAGAGAAGAAGTTTGGGGAAAATTTAGTGAAGCAACTAAAAAAATACACGACAAGCGTCACCAGTATTTTAAAGAATTAAAATCGAAGTATCAAGATATGATTGATGCTAAATTAGAAGTTGTTGCAGAAATTAATGCGTACGATACATCTAATAATAAAACACATAACGATTGGCAAAAAAGTATTGTAGCTATAGAAGCAATGCGAAAAAAATATTTCGATATTGGTAAGCTTCCATATAGTAAAAGCGAATCGGTGTGGCAACAATTTAAAGCAGCTACCAAAAAATTTAATACTGCTAAAAATACTTTTTATAAGTTTGAAAAAAGTGCTCAGAATGACAACTTAAAAAAGAAAATGGCATTGGTTGAGTTGGCAGAAAGTATTAAAGATAGCGATGATTGGAACGAGGCTACCAATACCATGAAGCGTATTCAGGCTGATTGGAAGAAAATAGGACACGTGCCAAGAAAATTTTCTGATGATATCTGGAAGCGTTTTAAAAATGCTTGTAATTTTTATTTTGATAGATTACATGCTCAGAAAAACGAGCAAAATAAAGAGCAATTAGCTGTTGTTGAAGCGAAGAAAGAATACATCGAGCAAATTAAAGCTAGCGAAAGTTTTACTTTAGATAATGTTAAAGAGGCTATTTTAAAGTGGAGAGAATTAGGATCTTTACCTAGAAATGCACGTCATTTAGATGAGAAATTTAACAAAGCAATTGATGCTCATTTAGGTGGATTAAACATGAGTAGAGCAGACATTGAAATGATGAAGTTTAAAAATGTTGTGGATACTTATTTAGCGCAAGAAGACTATAGAAAGTTAGATGGAGAACAATATTTTATCCGCAAAAGAATAGACGAAACTGTTCGTGAAATGCAACAATTAGAAAATAACTTAAGTTTTATTTCTAACGCAACAGCAGATAATCCTCTAGTACAGAACGTACGTAAAGGAATTCAAGAGTTTAAAGACCAATTAGATGTTTGGCAAGCGAAACTAGAATATGTAAAGAAATTAGATCATTAATAAAATTTAATAAACGACAAAATAAGCCTCTTGATTATATAATGTCAGGAGGCTTATTGTTTTTTCTTCCCTTATGCTTGTTATTACTAAGGGAATTTCAAGTATTAGAGAAGTAAATGTTTAAAAGTTATTTACTGTTCAGAAACTTTATTGATTTTTTCTCTTTTTTTTGCCTTGCTTGTAATGATTGATTTTGTCTGAAGCAATTTCTGTTGTGGGGTCAATTATAAAACTGTCAGGGTCAGCATCTTTTATAATTTCTCTATGATAATATACATTGTTTTTATCCTTAGAGTAATTTGCTTCTAAAACTTTAAACGTATTGTAATCAATACCGTCGAAAACCTTGTTTTCGTAAAAAAAATTACGCTCATCTTTAGCCCATAATTCATTAATGATCTGGAAAGTATTAGGGTCACAATCTTTGATTATATCACTTCCAAAAAAAACAAAGTTGTTATCTTTTGCTAAGCTACAATCTAAATAAAAAAATGTTTTGTAATTAGCCTTTTTTAAGTAGAAGTCTTTATAAAAAACGCTGTCATTTTTAATTCTGTATGAATCGCAAAAGCCAATGTAACCTTTTTCCTTTTTCTTTTCTAATTCAGACAAAAATTCAGATTGATAATTTTCATCTGTACCAAAAATATTTAAATAACCAATAAACATCAAAATTATAGAAGATAGAGGAAGTATATAAGCTGCGTATTTTAATTTTATAAAAACTCTAGCATTAATTTCGGCAATTAATAATAGAATTAATGGGTAAGAGTTCATTCCAAAAAATAAGATATAGTTTTTTATCTCAGAATTACTACTTGGAGCATCAAAAATAAAAATACTCATAAAGAATATCAAAGGCCATATTAAAATAGGTAGAAGAACGAGAAAATTAAAATATTTAAAACTATTAGGTAGCTCTTTGGAGAAAGATTTTAGTTTCATGCGTTATTTTTAATAAAGATAATAAAAAAAGCTCTCGATATCGAGAGCTTTTTATATATGTTAGAAAAATATTAAGCAAATAAGCTGTCAATTTTATCTTTTTCTTCTTGTGCTAAAGCAGCATCTACTAAAATACGACCACTGTGCTCATCAATTGTAATCTTCTTACGATTTGCAATCTCTAATTGTACCTGTGGTGGAATTGTAAAGAAAGAACCTCCTGCAGCTCCACGCTCAATAGCAACAACTGCTAATCCGTTTCTTACTTTAGTACGAATTCTTGTGTAAGCATTTAATAAGTGCTCGTCGATAGATTTTGAAAATTCAATAGACTTTTCTTTTAATAATTGCTCTTCTTTCTCAGTTTCTTTTAAAATTGCATCTAACTCGTTTTTCTTGTGAGTTAAGTGGTTTTCTTGCTGAGCTAATTTTTCTTTAGTTGCATCAATAACTTCATTTTTCTGAGCTATTTTAGCCTTGTATTCTTTAATTCTTTTTTCAGATAATTGAATCTCTAATTCTTGGTATTCAACTTCTTTTGTTAAAGAATCAAACTCACGATTGTTACGAACATTTTTTTGTTGCTCCTCGTACTTAGCAATTAAAGTTTTAGATTCTTCAATAGCTAATTTCTTATTATTAATATCAGTATCTAAATTACTAACATCCTCTCCTAAATTAGAAAGTCTAGTATTTAATCCGGCAACTTCATCTTCTAAATCTTCTACTTCTAAAGGTAATTCACCACGCACGTTTCTAATCTCGTCAATTCTAGAATCGATTAATTGTAAATCGTATAACGCTCTTAACTTTTCTTCTACCGTTACTTCTTTTTTTGCCATCTGTTATATATAGTGTATTGGATTTGTGCTTTTTTCGCTTAAAATAATGGCAAAAGTACTAAATTTTTTACTAAGATAATCAACCAAAAGGTTTTTTGTAAACTGCTCGCTTTCATAATGTCCTACATCTGCCAATAATATTCTTTTTTCAGCTTTAAAAAACTCATGATATTTAAAATCCGCACTTATATAGGCATCAGCTTTTGCACGTATGGCATTTTTAATAGCAAAGCTACCAGAACCTCCTAAAACAGCCACTTTTTTTATTGATTTATTTAGTAGTTCTGAATGGCGCACACAATCAGTCTTAAAAGTCTTTTTTACAAATTGTAAAAAGTCTTTTTCGTTCATTTCTGATGGAAGCTCACCAATCATTCCCATACCTACATTTTGATTACTGTTGTCTAACGTAATAATTTCGTAAGCAACTTCTTCATATGGATGGTTTTTAAACAGGGCATTTAATATTTTACCTTCTAAAAAACTATTAAAAGTAACCGAAATACAAGTTTCCTCTTCAAAGCGTAATTCCCCTTTTTGTCCAACCACAGGGTTAGAATCTTCATTCCCTTTAAAACTTCCTTTGCCTTCTACATTAAATGAGCAGTTTTCATAATTTCCAATATTTCCTGCTCCAGCTTCAAAAAGTTTATTTCTTAAATTATTAGCTTCCGCAAAAGGAACATAGGTGGTTAGCTTTTTTATAATTCCTTTTTTAGGAATTAATGTTTTACAATTTTGCAAACCTAAAACTTCACACATTTTAGCCGAAACACCATTGTTAACATTGTCTAAAGCTGTATGTGTTGCGTAAATGGCAATATTGTTTTGAATGGCTTTTAAAACCACACGTTCAACATAATTACTGCCGTTAATTTTTTTCAATCCGCCAAATACAATAGGGTGGAAGCTTATAATTAAATTACAATTTTTAGCAATAGCTTCATCTACAGTTTCTTCTAAAGTATCAAGCGTAACTAAAACTCCATTTACTTCGGTATTGTAGTTTCCTATTAATAAACCAACATTGTCAAAATCTTCCGCATATGATAGTGGAGCTAATTGCTCAATGTAACTTGTAACGTCTTTTATTTGCATAGTGTAAAATATCTTGAATCAAAGTTAAGATTTTTATTACTTTTGATATAATGAAGTTACTTCGATTTTTATTATTTCCGTTTGCAGTTTTATATGATGTAATTACGACGATTCGTAATTGGTTTTTCGATATCGGAATTTTAAAATCTACTTCTTTTGATATTCCTGTAATAGCCGTTGGAAACTTAAGTGTTGGAGGTACTGGAAAATCTCCTCAAATAGAATATTTGATACGTTTACTACAAGATGATTATTCGATTGCTGTTTTAAGTAGAGGGTATAAGCGTAAAACAAAAGGATTTCAAATTGTAAACGACAACCATCAGGCTATTGATGTTGGTGATGAACCACTTCAGTTTTATAAAAAGTTTAGGAATAAGATTACGGTTGCAGTTGATGCAAATAGAACGAATGGGATTCAACAATTATTAAAAAGTAAAAATCCAGCAGAAGTAGTTTTATTAGATGATGCGTTTCAGCATAGAAAAGTAAAAGCAAGTACGTATATTCTGCTAACAAAATACAACGATCTATATTCTGATGATTTTATGTTGCCAACGGGTAATTTAAGAGAGGATAGAAGAGGAGCGAAGAGAGCCGATGTAATTATTGTAACAAAATGCCCTGAAGATTTATCAGAACTAGATCAGAAGAATATTCTTAAAAAGATAAAGCCAGCGAAAAATCAGCAAGTGTTTTTTACTACGATTTCTTATAATGAGGATTTAAAAGGAGAGAGTAAGCTTTCTATTTCTGAACTAAAAAACAAAGAAGTTTTGTTGGTTACAGGTATTGCAAACCCGAAGCCATTACTTAATTATTTAGATGCTAAAGAAATTAAGTATAAACACTTAAACTATCCTGATCATCATAACTTTACAAAAGATGATATTGATAAAGTGGTTAAAACAAAACAAGAGCTTTCATCGTCAAAATCAATTGTTTTAACAACAGAAAAAGATTTTATGCGTTTAAGTGGTAAAATTGAAAATCTGTATTATATTTCGATACAATCTGAGTTTTTAAATAATAGTGAAATATTTAACGACTTTATTTTCAGTCAAATAAAAAGTTAAAATTTTTATTTGTGGTATTATTTTTGATATTTTTGAAGCGGTAAACAATTATAACAATGAGAAAAATACTTTTGATTTTGGTTCTGTTTTTTGGAGTGAATGTAGCTTTTGCTCAAGAACATGTTGTTGCTAATGAAAATGTGAAGTGGGAAATGTCTTTTGAAAAAGCAATTAAAAAGGCAAAGAAAGAAAAGAAGCCTGTGTTAGTATTTTTTACAGGTTCAGATTGGTGTCCTCCATGTAAAAGGATAGAAAGAGAGTTGATTGAAACAGATAAGTTTAAAGGTTTTTCTGATAAAAACTTAGTGTTATATAAAGCTGATTTTCCAAGAAATAGAGATTTAGTTACTGAATCTGCAAGAAAAGAAAACGGACAGTTGAAGTTTAAATACGGTGTTAGTTCTTTTCCTACAATGCTTGTTGTAAATGCTGAAGGTGATGTTTTAGGTCAAAAAAAAGGAGCTTATATGACAGAATATTACTATCCTTTTTTAGAAGAAATTGTAAAAAACAATTAAATAACTCTTTCATCTGCTTTGTAAGCACCGCGACGGTGTAAAATCCATTGGGCTTCATCTAAAGGATTTACACCTTTAAATTCTTTCGATTTACCTTCTCCTTCTGGGCATACTGTGTATTCATGAAAAACCATGCGTAAGCGAAGGCGTCCGCTACAAATAGCATTTAATTTAATACTTAAATCTAAAGAAGTGGCTACGGGAATAGTTCCTGTAAGAGAAACTAAATCTTGCTGAAACATTGGTGTTTCTATAGAAGCTCTTCTATTGGTTAGTTCTGAAATTAGTTTGCCTAATAATTCTTCATTTGTTTTTATTTCAAAACGTAATAAAGGTTCTAGTAAATGAGTGCCACCGTTTTGTAAACCTTTCATAATTCCCATAGGAGTAGCGAGGTTAAAATCTCCAGGTCTTGAGTGTACATTATGATCTTCACCTTTAATTAAAGTGATTTTTACATCAGTGACTTCCCAACCAAGTAAACCTTGTTCTAGAGCTTTAGGAATTGTTCTAGCTATTTCGTTTTGATATTTATTATGAACATCGTTTTTTGAAACAATAGATTGATAAGTAACTCCTGAATTTAAAGGTGCTGGTTCTATTAAAAAAGTCATGATAGCCCAACATGGTTTAGGCATCCAATAACGAATATAACCTTCTGCAGCTTTACTTATAGTTTCTTTATATACAATTTGAGGTTCTGTAAAACGTACATCTATATTGAAGCGTTCTTGTAATAAGTGGGTAAGTACTTCTATTTGCATATCACCCATTAATAAGAGTATTAACTCTTTTTCAGGTTTATGCCATTTAAATTGTAAACTAGGATCTTCTTTGTCTATAATTTGTAAAGCTTGTGCAAGTGCATTATAATCTTTATCGTTAATTGCTATTACTTGTACGCTTAATACAGGGATATTTAATTGTGGTAACTTTGGAATTCCTTTTGATGTTCCAAGAATATCGCCTGCTTTTGTACCTAAAACACCAGTGACAATTCCAATATCTCCAGATTTAATATTGGTGTCTATATGTTTGGTTTGGTAAAAAGTTTTTGATTGATTGATTTTCGTTTCTAAATCTTGTGTGTGATTGTAAATAGCAGATTTAGAAGATAACTCACCCGAAAAAACTTTTACATGTGCCATAGCTCCATGTATTTTATGATGCTCTAGCTTGTACACATAAGCAGAGGTCTCTTTAGTATCACTTATTTTATTTGGTTCAATAAATTGGATGATTCCATTAAGTAATTCCTCAACACCAATGTTATTTTTAGCAATTCCAGTAAAAACGGGTGATATTATTGCTTTAGAAGTGTTTTTTGTAATAGTTTTTAAATACACTTCATCAGATAGATGAACACCATTTAAATATTGAGTTAGTAAGTTTTCATCGGTTTCAATTAATTCCTCAATAATTCCCTCTTTATTTACAGTTGAATTATTAAATACAGGATTGATATGAGCAGATGGTAATCCTTCATCATGACTAGTATATATAGCTACAGTTTTAAATTGTAATTCACTTTTTATTTGCTTTAAAACTATTTCTGTATCCGCACCTTGTCTATCTATTTTATTAATAAAAATAAGTGTAGGTATGTTTAGTTTGTGTAAAGCATCAACAATAGTTAAGGTATGTGCTTGTACACCTTCTACAGCTGAGACTACTAAAACAACAGCGTCAACAACACAAAGAGTTCTGGCAACTTCACTTGAAAAATCTACGTGACCAGGCGTATCGATTAAATTTACCTTGGTGTTTTTCCAAACAAAAGAAGTAGTTGCAGCTTTAATAGAGATACCGCGTTTTTTTTCTAAAGTTAGATTATCGGTAACAGCTGAACCTTTATCTACACTTCCAATACTTCTAATAGCTCCAGCATGATATAATAAATGTTCTGTTAAAGTTGTTTTACCAGCATCTACATGGGCTAGAATACCAATATTAAGAATTTTAGAATACTCCATTAATTAGAAGTGATGCTTTTTAAAATAGTTAGAATTTCTCTTTTGCTACTGCACTAATTTGTTTGATGTCTTGCTCGTCTTTTCTTGGGCAAATTAAAATAACATCGTCTTTTTCAACAACAATAAAATCGTTTAAACCTTGAATAATTACTTTTTTACCATTTTGAGTTCTAACCATATTTCCGCTAGCATCTCTAAAAATAGTTTTAGCTCCAACGATTGCATTTTCTTGAGTGTCTTTTTCTAATTTATTATATAAAGAACCCCAAGTACCTAAGTCGTTCCAGTCAAAATCTACAGGTAAAACATGTACGTTTTTAGCACGTTCCATAATTCCAAAATCGATAGAAATATTTTCACATTTCTCGTAATTAGATTTTATAAAATCATCTTCAAAATCGGTATTATATACATTATTTCCATCGTCTAAAATGTCAACCATTTCTGGAAGATGATTTTTAAAAGCATTGATAATACTTTTTGCCGACCAAACAAAAATTCCGGCATTCCATAAATAATCACCGCTTGATAAAAATTCTTGAGCTTTTTTGAGATGAGGTTTTTCAGTAAAATTTTTTACTTTTTTTATTACTGATGAATTTTGCTCAAATTGAATATAACCATAACCAGTATTTGGTGCATCTGGTTGAATACCTAAAGTCATTAAAATATCATCTTTCCCTGTTGCATCAAAAGAAGTTTTAATATTATTTAAAAACTCAGTTTCATTTTCTATCCAATGATCTGAAGGAGCAACTAACATAACTGCTTCAGGATTTTGATCGTATATTTTTAAAGCAGCATATAAAATACAAGGAGCAGTATTTCGCATTGCTGGCTCCAATAATAATTGCTGTTGTGTAGTTTTTGGCAGTTGTTTTAAAACTAAATCTTCGTAACGTTTATTAGTAGCGATTAAAATATTATCAGAAGGAATTAATTGATTAATTCTATTAAACGTACGTTGAATCAACGATTCGCCAGTACCTAACATATCATGAAATTGCTTTGGATATTCTTGCGTGCTTACAGGCCAAAATCTTGAGCCTACACCACCTGCCATAATTACTGCGTAATAATTGTTATTCATAAAGCTTTATTGTTACTCTTGGAAGAGTAGAATCTGAATTAGATGTTTGAAGTGATTAGTTTCACTTCCGCATTTTGATTAAAAAGATATACTTTTTTATTGGTTAAATTTAAGCATTCGTAACGAGTTCTTCGCTTATTACCTCTTTTATATAAAGTGTTTTTAAATTGAAAAACACTTTCAAATGGAATTTCAAAGATAAAACTCTTTCCGTTTTCTGCTTGTCCGCCTCGTAAAGCTAATGACAAATTTACATCTGTATCAGTACTCGCTTTTGGGTTTTTAAGATAGTTTGCTAAATGCGGAAGGATTTCTTTTGGGTAAATCTCTGGTTGTAAAAAAGGGAGCATTAAATGTTGAAAAACGGTTTTCCAATGTTTTCCGTGTGGTTGTACACGTCCGAATTTTTTATGAGTTACATGATGCGCAATTTCATGAACTAGAGTTAATAGAAATTGATGAGGATTTAAATTATTATTAACAGTAATTTGTGTTTGTCCGTTCGGAAATGTTCTAAAATCACCATGTTTTGTTTGTCGTTGATTAACGATTTTAAGACGTACTTTATGCTCGTTAATTAAATATTCAACTAACGGAACAGCTTTTTCTGGTATGTATTTTAGAAGAGTTCTATGCAAGTTTAGTTTGTTCTATTTTTTATGGTGTAGAGCTAGAAACTTGTAAAACTTTTCCGTTGTAAAACTTGTTGCCTGTTAATGAAAAATTAAAAATATAATCAGCCATTTCTTTAGCAGATAACGGAGCTACATAACCAGGGAAAGCTTCTTCTAACATTTCTGTTTGTACAGCACCTAAAGCCAATACGTTAAAAGCAATTTGTTGTTCTTTATATTCTTCAGCTAATAATTCAGACAAAGTAATAACTGCTCCTTTTGCAGAACTATAAGCTGCTAATCCTGGGAATTTCATGCTCCCTTGAATTCCGCCCATAGAACTAACGGTAACTACATGACTACCTTTTTGCATAAACGGAATTAATTGTTTGGTTAATTCGGCAACTGCAAAAACGTTTACTTTGTATACTTCTTCAAAATCGGTAGTAGTTAATTCAGTAAAAGGTTTATTAATTAGTTTTCCAGCATTATTAATTAAAATATCTACTTTTTTCCATTTGTCTTTAATGAAATCAGTAGCTTTTTTTATATCAGAGTCTTTAGATAAATCAACAGAAATTGTTGTAATGTTTTTATGATTTACAGTTTCTAAAGGTTTTATATTTCTAGATAAAGCAAGCACATGATGTCCTTCATTAGCAAATAATTGTGCTAACTCAAAACCAATACCTCTACTAGTACCTGTAATAACAATGTTTTTCATCGAATGGTAAAAATTTATAAGGAGCAAGCTACTTAATTTTTCATACATTTATAGTTCTAATTATAATTTTTATTATGAAGAAAATCAATCTTTTAATAGTGCTTTTATTCTCGGTGTCAGTATCTTTTAGTCAAACAACTCATATACTTTGCGGAAAGTTGATAGATACTGAAAAAGGAATTGTAAAAGAGAAGCAAACAATAGCAGTAAAAGGTAATAAAATTACACACCTTTATAACGGTTATGTTGTACCAAGAGGAGGAGATGTTGTAGTTGTAGATTTAAAAGATAAAGTGGTGATGCCTGGTTTGATTGATATGCACGTGCATATTGAGTTAGAATATGATAAAAAAGCAAGATTAAATAAGTACATTTTAAATGAAGCAGATATAGCTTTTAATTCAGTAAAGTTTGCTGAAACTACTTTGTTAAACGGGTTTACAACAGTTCGTGATTTAGGAGGTACTGGCGTTAATATTGCAATTAAAAAAGCAATTAAATCAGGTAAGATACCTGGACCTAGAGTTTTTACTGCCGGAAAATCTTTAGCAACTACAGGTGGTCATGCTGATCCAACCAACGGAAGTAGTAGAAAATTAATAGGAAACCCTGGTCCAAAAGAAGGAGTGGTAAATTCTGTTGAAGATGCTAAAAAAGCAGTACGTCAACGTTATAAAAACGGAGCAGATTGTATTAAAATTACAGCAACAGGTGGCGTTTTAAGTGTTGCTAAAAGTGGAGATAACCCTCAGTTTACAATTGAAGAAGTAAAAGCAATTTGTGATATGGCAAAAGATTATGGAATGCATGTAGCTGCACACGCCCATGGAGACGAAGGAATGCAGCGTGCAATTATAGGAGGTGTAAAAACAATTGAACATGGGACTTATATGAGTGATAAAACCATGGAGTTGATGAAAAAGCACAATGCGTATTTGGTTCCGACTATAACAGCAGGAAAAGAAGTAGAAGAGAAAGCAAAAGTAAAAGGATTTTATCCAGACATTGTTGTGCCTAAGGCATTAGCAGTTGGTCCTCAAATTCAAGGAACATTTGCCAAAGCGTATAAAAAAGGAGTAGGTATTGCTTTTGGTACGGATGCAGGAGTTTTTAAACACGGTAATAACGGAAAAGAGTTTGGTTATATGGTTGAAGCTGGTATGCCAGCGATGGAAACGATTCAAGCAGCTACAATTACCAATGCAAAAATTTTAAAGATGGAGAATGAGGTTGGACAAATTAAAATAGGTTTTTTAGCAGACATCATTGCAGTAGATGAAGATCCAACTAAAAATATTAATACCATGGAAAATGTTGTTTTTGTTATGAAAAACGGAAAAGTATATAAGAAAAAATAGTTTCAATAAAAGGTAACAAAACTTGAATATGAGCTACTAATAGAATAGAAGTAATTTAATAAGATTTGTATATGTATTCTAAAATTAATTTACAAAGTAATTTAATAGTTTTCGGAATTCCTTTATTGATGATTTTATCACTTATAGCTGTGGTGAAATCATCTTTTTTTATACCTAAACTTTCTCCATTCGTAATTGTAGACTTTTTAATTACTATACCTTTAGTTTATTTTTTCTTGATCAGAAAAAGAGAAATAACAAATAAAACTGTAATTACAGTTGCTTTTTTAGGTTTGGCAGTTGCAGGTATTGTACTTCCTAAAGAAAATCAATGGTTGTTGTCGCAAATAAAAGTGTATTTGTTGCCTTTGGTAGAGTTGTTTTTAGTTGGTTTTGTATTTGTTAAAGGAAGGAAAATAATTAAAAAGGTTAAAAAGAGTAATAATGATTCTTTTGATTTTTTTGATGTGATGCAACAAGTCTGTAATGATATATTACCAGCTGGAATTGGAAGTGTTTTTGCATCAGAGATTTCTGTAATTTATTATGGATTGTTTAATTGGAAAAAGAAAACACTTCAAAAAAATGAGTATAGTTACCATAAAGATAGTACAGCGGTAAGTGTTATACTTGGTTTTTTGCTAGTAGTAGTTGTAGAAATGTTTGTTACTCATGCTATGATGAAACAAGGAAATGTAAAAGGTTCATTTATTTTAGGTGTACTTAGTGTATATACGGCTTTGCAAGTAATAGCTATTTTACGTTCTTTAGCTAAAAGACCAGTTTACATTGATGTGGATAAAAAACAATTAATACTTAAGTTTGGAATATTAGCTAATGCCGTTATTCCTTTTAATCAAATAAAAGAGGTAGAGTTAACAACGAAAGAGTTGTCAGAAAAAACACAAATAAAATATTTCTCTCCATTAGGTAGTTCAGGAGGGCATAATTTAGTTTTACATCTAACAGAAGAAATTAAATTTAATAGTTTTTATGGACTTTCTAAAAAAGCTAGTTCTTTAGCTATTTTTATAGATGATAAAAATGGATTTAGACAAAGCTTAGTGAAGCATATTTAAAACTCTATATGTTGGTAAGCTCCAATATCAGGGTTTATGGTTCTGTTTACTCCTAAAATGTCTTCAGAAACCGATGAGGCTTTGGCTTTATTTATAACATCACTTTCTTTACCAATAATAAAATCGTTTTTAGAAGTATCTCTAAAGTTTGGATTTCCATTTAAAATGATGTTTTGATAATGAGATGTGTCGTCAAAGTCTAATTCAGTATTACCAGCAAACGAATTATTAAAGTCGTTAAATTGAATTAAGCAATTTTCTACACTATAATTAAAAGAGCTTCCAGCTACTTTGTCTAAGATGAACTCGATGTTATTATTTCCGTTAATAATACAATTTGTAAAATTAGCAGCAGTTAAATCTCTAGTTAAAATTGTCTCGTTATTGTTTGCATCAATTTGAGTAAAGTGATTGTTTACAATAACTGCAGGTAAGTTTCTAAAACTATTGCTCCAATAATTAGCAAAAGTACTATGTGTAAAATTGTAAGTCCCGCCAAAAGTACATGCTAAAGAAGATTGACCAGTGTTTCCAATTACAACGTTTTCTCCTAAGATATTTGCATTTCGCCCTAAGAGACCATAATTAGAGCTATTGTATATTTCAGTGTTTTTAATTGTAAGAGTAGGTTCAGTAGTATTTTCATTATCGTCTACTAAAAGACCTACACTAGCATTTTTAATAATTGCGTAATTAATTTCGTTTCTGCTATCTTCTCGCATCGAAATAAAACCCCATTGCCCAGGTATTTCACTAAATCGATGTTCTAGTCGATCGCCTTCGAAGGTTACTTTTTTATCTAACGTTCCGTTAACTAGTAAACTTCCTTTTTTGTCAATAATTAATCCTGAGTTTTTATGAAAATGAATTTTAGCTCCAGCATTAATTGTTAAAACTTTATCTTCAGCAACGGCAGCATATCCGTAAATAACATAAGGTTTTTCATCTGTAAAAGTTAATTCAGCATCCGTTAAAAAACGACCTTGTAGTTCTGTATCTCTCCCATCAATCGTTAAGGTCTCAATACCAGTACTATTTCTAGAAGGAAAAATAAAATTTGCATCTTGAACTAAGGTAACTAAATCAACATCTTGTTGATTGTTTCCGTTATCAAATAATATCTTATCAGTATATAAAGGGTTTGTTACAGTAGTAGCATTAATAGTTGTTTCTATAAAAACATAGATGCTATCGTTAGCTAAAATGTCCATGTCTCTAAATTCTTTCCCACTTTCTCCATCTACATTTAAACGATAGTTTGATGTTTGTCCGTTTTCTAATTTTATTTCAGGAATTGTAATTGCTTTATTACTTCGGTTGTATACTTTTAAATTGTAAGTAGCAGATCCAATATTAGAGAAAACAGTGTCTAAAAATACCGTGTCTTTAGAAAACTCAAGATTTCCAAAACTAGGAACGGTATCAAAATCTTTTCTACAAGAACTGATCGATATTAATAAAATAGCGGCTAAAAAAAGAAGGGCATTTTTCATAAATGAAATTTAGTAAAGATTTAAAGGTAGAAATTTTATTTCTTAATCAACTCAATTTCAAATAACTTACCCCAATGTTTACCTGTAACAAATAAGCGGTTGTTTTCTGTATCATAGGCAATTCCGTTTAAAACATCGTCAGAATCTAATTTTTGTTCTTTAGATACTATTTCTCTAAGACCATCTAAACCTATCAAGCCCTCTACAACTCCAGTTTCTGGATTGATAATTACAATAGTTGATTTTATTTTACCTCGAGAAGTATCTGTATACCACCAATTAGAATAAATTTTTCCATTTATTAATTCAATTTCATTTAAATTATTAATTGATCTATCATGAGTGTAAACTTGAATGTTTCTTTTTTCTTTTTGATTTTTTGCATCTAAAAACCAAATTTTATTGGTTCCGTCAGACTTTATTAATTCAGCATCATTATGAGTTAATCCCCAACCTTCGTTACTGTTGTTGTAGTCAAACTCACCAACTTGTTTAAAAGTATCTAAATCGTACACAAAACCTTTACGAGCTTGCCATGTTAACCAATAAATTTTATTGTTTAAAATAGTCATTCCTTCACCAAAGTATTTTTTGTCTAAATCTACTTTTTGTAAAACTTCACCAGTTTTTAAATCCACTTTTCTTAAAGTTGATTGCCCTCTACGTCCAGTAGTTTCGTATAAAAAACCATCTTTATATTCTAAACCTTGAGTGTATGCATCTTTATCATGCGGAAAAGTATTAACGATTTTATAAGAATAAACCGCTGGAGCTTCCTTTGCTAAAATTTCAATAGAGTTATTGATTTTTTTAGATTTATTAGGGTAAAAAGCTAAGGCAGTAACACTATGTTTACCAACACCAAAATCAGCTGTGTTTATAGCTACACTAGTTTCGTTTTTATTTACACGTTTATTATCAACATATATTTGAACAGAATCAATTTTATCACCTTTAAGTTGCTCAAATTTAATAGCAGCCTTTTTTCCTAAAGTTGTTTTTTTTGAGGTGTTTAGCTTAAATTTGTATCCAGCATCGCTGCAAGAAGTAATCGTTATAATTGATAAAGCTAAAGCAAAGTATGTATAAACACGCATATTTTATAGTTTGATTTCTAATTTATTCGATTTCTCTACAAATTAAAACAATTTATTTGTTTGAAAATTAAAAAATATGGTTAAATTTGCACCCTCAAACAGCTAAAAATATTTTTTTAGTGTAAAACCTTACCATTTTTACATGTTTGATAAATAATTAAAACAATATTTAAAAGTCATTTAAGATGCAAAAAGGAATACATCCAGAAAATTATAGAATGGTAGCTTTTAAAGATATGTCTAACGGAGATGTATTTTTAACTCGTTCAACTGCTAACACTAAAGAAACTTTAGACGTAGAAGGAGTTGAGTATCCATTAATCAAATTAGAAATCTCAAGAACTTCTCACCCTTTCTATACAGGTAAGTCTAAGTTAGTTGATACTGCAGGACGTATTGATAAGTTCAAAAACAAATACGCGAAATTCAAAAAGTAATTTTAAGTATATACAATATCTAAAAGCTCTGACAAATGTTAGAGCTTTTTTTATGTTAAAAATCTTGTATTTTAGCCTGTAAAATTCACAAAAATGAGAGATACTATTTTAGCTGTTATTATTGTTGTTAATGTTTTATGCGGAGTGTTAGCATATTTTATTCCTGATATGGGGAATTACATTTTATTAACAATTGCAACAGCAGTAACTGTTTTAGCAATATATGATGCTTTTATTCAGAAAAAGCATTCGTTAATGCGCGCTTTTCCTGTGGTTGCTAGATTGCGTTGGGTTTTTGAAGAAGAACGTGAGAAAATTCAACAATATTTTATTGAAGATGATTTAAATGGAACACCAATTAATCGTGAAAAAAGAAGTATCGTGTATCAGCGATCTAAAAGAGAAGTTGAAACTGTACCATTTGGTACACAGCACAATTTATACGAAAAAGGCTACGAGTTTGTAAAGCATTCGTTATTTCCAAAAGATCATCATCATATAGAGGGAGAGAAAGTACTGATTGGTTCAGATAAATGTACTCAGAAGTATAATACCTCAATTATTAATATTTCTGCAATGTCTTTTGGTTCGTTGAGTAAAAATGCAATTATGGCGTTAAACCAAGGAGCTAAAATGGCAGGATTTGCACATAATACAGGTGAAGGAGGAATTTCACCTTATCATTTACAGGGAGGTGATTTAATTTTCCAAGTAGGAACAGGTTATTTTGGAGCAGGAAAAAGTGTGAAAGGTAAGCGTGTTTTTGATGATGCAGTTTTTAAAGAGAATGCGGTTCGTCCAGAAGTAAAAATGATTGAAATTAAATTTTCTCAAGGAGCAAAACCTGGTCATGGAGGAATTTTACCTGCAAAGAAAAATACAGAGGAAATTGCAAAAATTCGTGCTGTAGAACCACATACTACTGTAGATTCACCTCCTGGTCATTCAGCTTTTTCAAATTTTGATGAAATGATTGTGTTTATTCAAAGGGTTCGTGATTTAGCAGAAGGAAAACCAGTAGGGGTTAAGTTCTGTGTAGGAGACAATGAAGAAATAGAAAACATGATTAACGCTTTTGCTGAAGCAAATAATTATCCAGATTTTATAGCTGTTGATGGAGGTGAAGGTGGTACTGGAGCAGCACCTTTAGAGTTTTCTAATTATATAGGAACTCCTTTGTTAGAAGGATTAGTTTTTGTAAACAAAACATTAAAAAAATACAATTTAAAAGATCAAATAAAAATTATAGCGAGTGGTAAAGCGATTGATGCTTTCGATATTATTAAATACAAAGCTTTAGGTGCTGATGTAATTGCGATGGCACGAAGCTTTATGTTGAGTATTGGATGTATTCAAGCACGCGAATGTAATTTAGATACTTGTCCTGTAGGAGTTGCAACACAAGATGAAGATTTGGTGGAAGCATTGGTAGTTGGTGATAAAAATATTCGTGTTAAAAATTATCATGATAAAACTGTAGCAGCGGTTAAAGAAGTAGTTGCAGCTATGGGAAAAGATTCAATTGCTGATGTAAAAGCTAAACATATTTTTAGAAGAAATAAAGCTGGAGATATTGATTCGTTAGATACAATTTACGGTTTAAAAGAAGAAAGTTTAGTTAGCTAGATGAGTGTAAAACTAGAATTTAACTCGATTGAGTATCATTTAGAACGTTACCCAAAAACGGACGAAAAATCGTTGCGTGCATGGAGTAATGCTGAACTATTGGTGTTAGATTATATAGCTGATAGAAAAGTAGAAAACATTCATTTGTTTAATGATCGTTTTGGGGTTTGGAATTCTATTTTAAACGACAAAAACCTAACTACAGTTTGGACATATGCTAGCCAGCAAAAAGCAATTGCTCAAAATTTACAGTTGAATAATTTTCCTGATGAGGTAATTTATAAAACTCCTTTAGATGATTTAGTAAAGGTTGATTTAGCCTTAATCAAAATTCCAAAATCACTAGAATTGTTTGAGCTATTTTTACAACAGATTCATAAAGTATCTGGAGATAAAACAGAAGTTGTCTGTGGTTTTATGACCAAATATTTTTCTCCTTCTTATTTAAAAATAGCAGAACAATATTTTGATGTAACAGAACAATCTAAAGCATGGAAAAAAGCACGATTGTTAATTTTAAAACAGCCGAAATCTATAAATAAGTATGAAGAACTAATCAATTCATTTACATGGAAAGGTAAAGAGTATAAACAATACTACGGAGTATTTTCATCTGGAAACATTGATATAGGAACGCAATTTTTTCTAGAGAACATGCAAATTCAACAAGAAGAACAAAAGGTATTAGATTTAGCTTCTGGAAATGGAGTTATAGCTCGTTGGGTAAATGAGCAAAATTCAGAAGCTGAAGTTACTTTAGTTGACGATTTTAATTTGGCAATTGAGTCGTCAAAACTGAATTTAGAAAATCAGAAAACGAATTTTGTTTGTAATGATAGATTAGAGAAATTAGATGATAATTCTTTTGATTTAGTAGTTTCAAATCCACCATTTCATTTTGAATATGAAAATAATATTGAGATAACATTATCTCTGTTCAAAGATGTTTTTAGAGTTTTAAAACCAAACGGAAGATTAGTGTTAGTGGCAAATTCGCATTTAAACTACAGTACGCATTTAAGTAAGCTTTTTGATAAAGTAAATGTGGTTAAACAAAATAAAAAATTTCAAATAATAGAATGCATAAAAAAAGCCTAAGAGAATTCTTAGGCTTTTTATTTATAACTTAAGTAAAGTATTATTTTTAGCTTAATGAGAAATCATATGAAAATTCATCTTCTATAATTGGCTCGCTACAATTTTTCATATCGTTAATAAACTCATCAATTTGAGTTTTAGTTACATTAGGCATACAGATAATGTGAGCAACATCACCCTCGGTAGCTAATTGCCATTTGTTTTTAATACTCTTTGGTGTTTTTGGTAATACTACGGTAATCGCATTCGGATTTCTCCAAGCATCTACACCAATAGATTTTAATTGTGTTTCGCAATATTCAGCAACTTCTAAACTGTGTAAATATCTGTCACGCAATCCTTCTGTTCCTAATTGTTTTAACGCATACCATAAGAATAAAGGAGAATGTCCGTTACGAGAACCAGTAATAGTAGTGTCTAAAGAACCGATATATGAAATGCCTTTTGCAATTCGATCTCTATTGGAACGTTTGGCTATTAATACTCCTGTTGGTATTGGAGAACCTACAAATTTATGACCACTTATAGAGATACTATCAGCTCCATCCATAAAATCAAAGGCTAATTTAGGTTGCATAAAAGGACCAAAAGTTCCAGCCAATGCAGCATCACAATGTATATAATGATCTTGGATTGCCATGTCTCCTAATATTCCTTTAATTTTAGAGATATCATCTTTTGCTTCTTTCATAGTAGTTCCAAAAGTAGCTAATACAATAACTGGTTTATGACGATTCATACGAACGGTATTTTTAAAATCCTCATAATCCATTTCGCCACTAGGTTGAGACTTAATTACTATACTAGGAATGTTTAATAAGTGAATATTTTTACGAACACTATAATGTGTAGATTCTGAATAATACACAATTGCTTTTGGAAATAATTCACGCGCAAGATATAATCCGTATAAATTACTTTCTGAACCTCCATTGGTTACATATCCCCAAAAGTCTTTCGGATTTGCTCTAAATAATTTAGCAAAAAAAGCAATTACCTCACGTTCCATTTCATGGGTTTGAACACGATAGGTTCCATGTTCAAAAGGATCACCTAGATTATTGATAGGGAATTTTAAAAACTCGTTCAATACCGAATAATCAAAATCTTTAGATACAGGGTATCCTAGAAAACTATCTCTAGCTGAAGTTAATTGTTTTTTAAGAGCATCTAACTTTTGTTGAATCTTTATAGAAGTATCATTTAATTCTGCCATGGTCATAAAATTTAGCGGGCAAAAGTAATAGAACTAGCATTATGTGTCAGTTATTTTTCATTAAAGTAGATTATTTTTCTGTTTATATCTTAAATGTAGAAAAATAGTCTAAATAGATAGGGGTTGCTATGTTTAAAACGAATTTATTAGTGCTATCGAATGGTGTTTTTCTCATTCCAATAATAGCTATCAGGATATATTCTCTCTCCAAAAATAGCTGTTCCAATTCTAATGATGGTTGCACCCTCCTCAATAGCAATTTCTAAATCACTACTCATTCCCATAGAAAGTTCCTTCATTTCTATATTTGGAATATTTTGGGCAATTATTTCTTGTTGAATTGACCTTAACAACTTGAAACATGCTCTTACTTTTTCTGCTTCTGCACTAAAAAGGCCAATAGTCATTAAGCCTTTGATATAAATTCTATCAAAACTAGCAAATTCTTTTGCTAAATTAATGGCTTCATTTGGAGGAATTCCAAATTTACTTTCTTCTGCAGAGGTATTAACTTGGATAAAAGCATTGATAGTTTTGTCTTCAGTTTCTAATCTTTTTTGCAGTTTTTCAGCTAAAGAAATTCGATCTAATGATTGAATACATGAAATGTCATATTTAAGAATTTCTTTTATTTTGTTAGATTGAAGATGTCCAATAAAATGTTTTTGATGTGAGATGTTTTTAAGATTATCGTACTTTTGCTTGATTTCCTGTATTTTATTTTCACCAATAAGGGTTTCTCCTTTTTCAATAACTGTTTTAATACGATTGGCATCTACCGTTTTTGTAGCAAGTAATAATTTAACTTCATTAGCTTCTCTATTTGCTTTTCTACAAGCATTTTCGATTCGTTGTTGAATTACCTTTAGATTATCTAAGGTTGTTTGTGGCATATTGTTTTAGCTATGTTTCTTTGGTTTTTTCTAAGGCTATAAGCTTTCTTTTTACTTGTTGGTAAGTAAGGTTTTTAGCTTCAGCATAAGAGATGTTATAATCTCTTTTGATATTTTGAAATTCTTTAGGAAACTTATTCACTAATTCATTATAGTATACATCCAGTTCTTTATTTTTAGGTAAGTCAAACTTTAATCGAAGTTCAAATCTTCTTAAAAGAGCTGAATCAATTACTTGAACATAATTAGTAGCAGCAATTAAAAGGGCATCATTATTTAAATGATCTATTAGTTGAATTACGGTATTTACTAAACGTTTCATTTCACCAGAATCTTTAGTGTCATAATCACGAGTCTTTCCAATAAAATCGAATTCATCTATAAAAAGCACAGCTTTTTCTAGAGAAGCTCTTTTAAAAATTTCAGAAATATTCTTAGATGTTTCTCCAAGTTTAGAAGAAACAAAATTTCCTAAGTTCAAGACAATAATTTTTTTATTGAGTGCCTTTGCAATTGACTTTGCTGTAGCAGTTTTCCCACAGCCTGTATGACCATGAAATAAGATCTTATTGTCTATTGGTAAATTATATTTTTTCAAAGAAGCATAATAGGTAAATTCATCTAATAATTGATTTATTGCTTCTTGGTTTTCGTTACTTAAATGAAGTTCTTCTAAAGCAAGAGTTACTTCTTTTGATTGAATACCAATATTTATAAAACTCATTTTTATGATACTTTTAAAGCATGATCTTCACAATCTACTCTTAATTCTGAATCTTGAAGATTAGATTGTAATAAAGTGCAAAAATGCTGGTTGTTTTGAAGTTTGTAATTTGTACATGAAAAGCACATACGTTGTAGCGTTATTACCCCAGAAGTATTTAAACTTTTAATCATCTGTAAAAGGCTGCTAAAAACCACTTCTTTTTGCTCTTCTGAAAATTGCTGAATTGGTTTCTCTATAGAAGTAGTAAAATATGCTGATTTTTTAGCTATTCCCCTTCCTTTAGTGCTTAATTGTATAGTGTAACTTCTGCTATCTGTCTCGTTATATGCTTTGAAGATTAACTCCTTGTTGTGGAGTACTCTAATACTATCACTTATAGTAGCTTTGGTAAGATTAAATTCATCTGCTAAATAACTTACCTTACATTTTTCTTCTGAATGGAAAAGTAAAAAAATGAGAACTTGAATTTGAATTGGACTTAACGAATTCTCTTTGCTTTCTTTCCAAAGTAATACTTTAAACGCTTCAGAAATACGTTCCAGTGCAACCACTATTTTATTGTCAATATTATTTTCTTGTTCTTTTAAATTGAATGAAGACATAGTAAAAAATTTGCTTCACAAAGTTAGTAATCCTAACTATATGAAGCAAAAAAATATTATCCTTTTACATCTTCTATAGATGCACCAAAATTAATATGTAAAACATTTCCGCTTGGAGTTACTAGTGCAGGTACCGATTTTACCCCTGAATTTTCAGCAGTTAATATTTTAGAACGATCTTCACCTATATGAATGATTTGTACGTTACCTTCTCCAATAAGATTTACAATGTCTTGTTCAGCACTAATGCAAACAGGACAACCTGCATGATAAAAAATTGATTTTTCCATTTTTATTAAATTAAATTTTCTTGGCATTATTACCGTTACAAATATAATTAGGATTCCTAACTAATAAAAATTAATTTGAGAATAATTTTTGAAACATAAAAAAAGGAGTATAAAAAAACCTTACCAAAAACGGTAAGGTTTTAAAAGTTTTAGAAATATTTTTTATGCTTCTACATCCATATAATCTTCAATAGGGTTACAAGAACAAATTAAGTTTCTATCTCCAAAAGCATCATCTACTCTACGGACTGATGGCCAAAACTTATTATCTGCAATATACTCTAAAGGAAATGCTGCTTGCTTACGCGTGTATGGTAAGTTCCATTCATCTGCAGTTAACATTTCTTGCGTATGGGGCGCATTCTTTAAAGGATTGTTGGCATCTTCTTTTGTCGCTTCAGAAATTTCTTTACGAATAGAAATCATCGCATCGCAAAAACGATCTAGTTCAGCAACAGATTCAGATTCTGTTGGTTCTACCATAATTGTTCCTGCAACTGGGAAAGAAACTGTTGGCGCATGAAAACCATAATCCATCAAACGTTTTGCGATATCAACTACTTCAATTCCGTTTTGTTTAAACTCACGGCAATCTAAAATCATTTCATGAGCAGCTCTGTTCATTTCACCAGAATACAACGTCTCATAATGTCCGTGTAAACGTTCTTTAATATAGTTTGCGTTTAAGATGGCGTTTTTGGTAGAATCTGTTAATCCGTCTGCACCTAACATAGTAATATATCCGTAAGAAATTAAACAAGCCAAAGCAGAACCCCAAGGAGCAGCAGAAATTGCGGTAATTGCATTTTCACCTCCAGTAGCAACTACAGGATTTGTTGGTAAAAACGGAACTAATTGTGGCGCCACACAAATTGGTCCAACACCAGGTCCACCACCACCATGCGGAATAGCAAATGTTTTATGTAAGTTTAAGTGACAAACATCTGCACCAATAGTAGCAGGGTTTGTTAATCCTACTTGTGCGTTCATATTTGCACCATCCATATATACTTGACCGCCATTATCGTGGATAATCTGTGTGATTTCCATAATAGCTTTTTCGTATACTCCGTGTGTAGAAGGGTAGGTTACCATTAATGCCGCTAAATTATCTTTATGTAATTCTGCTTTTGCACGTAAATCTTCTACATCAATATTTCCTCGTTCGTCTGTTTTAGTAACAACTACTTTCATACCCGCCATAACTGCAGAAGCAGGATTTGTTCCGTGAGCAGAAGCAGGAATTAAACAGATGTTTCTATTAGCGTCTCCATTAGCTTCATGGTATGCTCTAATAGTCATTAATCCAGCAAATTCCCCTTGCGCACCAGAATTTGGTTGTAATGAAGTTCCTGCAAAACCAGTAACAACATTTAATTGATGTTCTAAATTTTTTAATACCGTTTGATATCCTTCTGCCTGATTTAAAGGTACAAATGGGTGAATATTTCCCCATTGAGGATTACTCAACGGTAACATTTCAGAAGCTGCATTTAACTTCATGGTACAAGAACCTAGAGAAATCATTGAGTGATTTAAAGCTAAATCTTTACGCTCTAATTTTTTAATATAACGCATCATTTCAGTTTCTGATTGATACGTATTGAATATTTCGTTATCTAAGAATGAAGTATTTCTTTTAGCGTTTTCAGGAATTACATCTTCAGAGATGAATTCTGTTACAGTAATATCTTGAACATTAAATGCTTGTTCGAAACAATCTACAATAGCATTTATTTCTTTTAAACTAACGGTTTCGTTTAAAGAAATAGAAACCGTATTGTCATCAATATAATTAAAGTTGATTCCGTTTGCTTCAGCAACAGGTTTCAATACGTTTGCTTCAACATTAATAGTAAGGGTATCGAAATACGATGAATTAGTTTGCTTAAAGCCTAAATCGTTTAATGCTTTAGCTAATGTATTTGCAGCAGAATGAACTTTATCTGTTATATATTGTAAGCCATCTTTACCATGATATACTACATACATTCCAGCCATAACAGCTAATAATACTTGCGCAGTACAAATGTTAGATGTTGCTTTTTCACGTTTAATGTGTTGCTCTCTAGTTTGTAATGCCATACGTAATGCACGACCACCATCAACATCTTTAGTTACTCCAATAATACGACCAGGAATACTTCTTTTGTATTTCTCTTTGGTAGCAAAATATCCAGCGTGAGGACCACCATAACCTAACGGGATCCCGAAACGTTGTGTAGTTCCAACTACAACGTCAGCACCAAACTCAGCTGGAGCTTTTAATTTTACTAATGATAAAATATCAGCAGCAACGGCTACTTTTATGTTCTTTTCGTTACAATTAGCAACAAACTCTGTATAATCATAAACTTGTCCGTGTTTTCCTGGGTACTGAACAATAGCTCCGAAGAATTCTTCAGAAAAATCAAAGTCTTGATGATCTCCAATTACTAATTCAATTCCGATTGGAATTGCACGAGTTTGTAATACAGATAATGTTTGAGGTAAAATTTCTTCAGAAATAAAGAATTTATTTACACCTGCTTTTTTCTGAGCACGTTCACGAACATCAAATAATAAAGCCATAGCTTCGGCAGCAGCTGTACCTTCATCCAGCAAAGAAGCATTTGCTAACTCCATTCCAGTTAAATCACAAACCATCGTTTGGTAATTTAATAAAGCTTCTAAACGACCTTGAGCAATTTCAGCTTGATATGGTGTATAGGCAGTATACCAACCTGGATTTTCTAAAATGTTACGTTGAATAACACTTGGTACAATAGCTTCATGATACCCTAAACCAATATAGCTTTTAAAAACCTTGTTTTTAGCACCTAATTCGTTAATATGATTTAGATATTCATATTCGCTCATTGCTGGAGCTAAATCTAGCTCATTTTTTAAACGAATGTCATCAGGAATAGTCTCGTAAATTAATTGGTCTAAACTATCAACTTTAATAGTTTCTAACATTTGCTTTTGATCCTTAGTGCGAGGACCGATATGTCTTAATTGAAATGAATTTGTGTTCATTTTGTGCTGTTTGTTTAAAGTGGCTCAAAAATAATGAAATTGAATGGTTTTTAAATGTATATTTTTTGTTTAAAAACAATATTTTATTAACCAAAACTTAAGGTTATAAACAGAAAGATTATTTTTGTTTTATGCGCTTTTTACAACAACTATTTAACTTTTATATAAATGCTAGTATTCATGTAGCCTTAGCAGTATATGCTTTGGTTAGAATAACAGCCTTATATTTTGATTTGCCATATAATGTGCCATTAGATTATTTTATTTTTTTTGGAACAATTACGGGGTATAATTTTGTAAAATATGCTGGTGTTGCAAAATTGCATCATAGAAGTTTAGCAACACACTTAAAAGTAATTCAGATTTTTTCTTTGATTTGCTTTTTGTTATTGTGTTATTATGCTTGGCAATTATCTATAAAAACACTTTTGTTGTTTGTGCCTTTGGGAGTGTTAACTTTGTTATATGCGATTCCTTTTTTAAGTGGATTTCAAAAAAACCTGAGAAGCATTGGGTATCTAAAAATTATTATAGTAGCCTTGGTTTGGGTAGGAGCAACTGTATTTGTCCCTGTTTTAGATGTAAAAGAGGAATTTACAAATCAATTGTGCTTAACGGCAGTTCAACGTTTTTTTTTAGTGGTGGTGTTAATTTTACCTTTTGATATTAGAGATATGAAATACGATTCTATTTCTTTACAAACCATTCCTCGAAAAATTGGAATACAAAAGACAAAGATGTTAGGATATGTCTTATTAAGTATCTGCCTAATTTTAGAGTTTATAATAACTTCAAATATTGGTTATAGAACCTTATTTATAGTTTTCTCTTTATTGATTTTTATATTGTTGATGAAGGCAAGTGAAAACCAATCTAGATATTACAGTTCCTTTTTTGTGGAAGCGCTTCCAATTATTTGGTGGATACTGTTGTTAATTGTCTGATAAAAAATGTTTTTAGAATGATTACGATATGATAAATAACATTCGGGAAAATGATTGTTTAATTGTTATAAGAAAGAATGGATTTATAATTGACTACTATTTGTAACTAAATTATGTAGCGATTAAGCAGTTAACAAAAACCTTTGTACATTCGTTCACTCAACAACAACACAACAAAAAGAGTAAAAACAACATGAGTTTAGTAAAACGAAATTTCGTTTTCGATTTCGATAGTACTCTCACAAGAGTAGAAGCATTAGATGTTTTAGCAGAAATCACCCTGGCGGGAAATCCCAAAAAAGAGGAAATTATCCAAGAGATTATTAATATTACCAATCAAGGAATAGATGGTGATATTTCCTTTCCTCAATCTTTAAAGAAACGTATTCAGTTATTGAATGCAAAAAAATCAGATTTAACTTTTTTAATTAAAGAGTTAAAACAAAAAGTTTCTCATTCTATTGAGAGTAATAGGGAGTTTTTTGAAAACTTCTCCGATGATATTTATGTAATTTCAGCAGGATTTAAAGAGTTTATTGATCCTATTGTTGCTGAATATAACATTCCGTCAGAAAGAGTATTTGCAAATACTTTTGAGTTTGATTCTGATGATCAAATTATAGGTTTCGATGCTGAAAACCCTCTGTCAAAACATAATGGAAAAATTGAATGCTTACAAGATTTAAATCTTGAAGGAGAAATTCAAGTAATAGGAGATGGATATAGCGATGCTGTAACCAAAGAAGCTGGAGTGGCTGATAAATTTTTTGCTTATACAGAGAATGTGTCAAGAGAAAAAACTGTTGAAAACGCAGATCATGTTACCCCAAATTTAGATGAATTTTTATACGTAAATAAATTGCCAAGAAATATATCATATCCAAAGAATAGAATAAAGATTTTATTATTAGAAAACGTGCATCCAGATGCGTTTACAAGATTGTCTGGAGATGGTTTTTCTGTAGAAACTGTTTCAAGAAGTTTATCAGAAGATGAATTGATTGAGAAGCTAAAAGATGTACATGTTTTAGGAATTCGATCTAAAACGCAAGTAACTAAAAAAGTAATAGAAGCTGCTGAAAAATTAATGGTAGTTTCAGCTTTTTGCATAGGTACAAAACAAATTGATTTAGTAGCTGCAAAAGAAAACGGGGTAGTTGTTTTTAATGCACCTTATAGTAATACGCGTTCGGTGGTTGAGTTAGCGATTGGTGAAATTATTATGTTAATGCGTAGTGTTTTTCAGCGTAGTACAGAATTGCATAACGGGCAATGGAATAAAACAGCGCAAGGTTCAAGAGAGGTTCGTGGTAAAAAACTAGGAATTGTTGGTTATGGTAACATAGGTAAGCAATTATCTGTTTTAGCAGAGGCACTTGGAATGAATGTGTATTATTATGATGTTGAAGACAAATTAGCTTTAGGAAACGCAACAAAAATATCAACTTTAAAAGAACTGCTAAATATTTCTGATGTAGTCACTTTACATATTGATGATAATGCTGCAAATAAAAATTATATAGGTAAAGAAGAAATTGAACAGATGAAAGATGGTGTTCATTTTGTAAATCTTTCTCGTGGATTTGTAGTTGATATTGAAGCTTTAGTAACTGCTATTAAATCAGGTAAAATTGCTGGTTGCGCGGTAGATGTTTATCCAGAAGAGCCAAGAAAAAACGGTGATTTTTATACTGAATTAAAAGGGTTAGATAATGTGATATTAACACCGCACGTTGGGGGTAGTACTGAGGAAGCTCAGAAAGATATTGCTGATTTTGTTCCGAGTAAAATAATGGCTTACATCAATTCAGGTAATACAGTTGACGCTGTTAATTTTCCAAATATCAGATTGCCTAGACAAACCAATGCACATCGTTTTTTACATATTCATAAAAATGTACCTGGTGTAATGGCGAAAATTAATAAAGTATTGGCTAAATATGAGTTAAATATTACTGGACAATACTTATCTACTGATGAAAAAGTAGGTTATGTAATTACTGATGTTGATAAAGAATACAACCAAGAAGTAATTGCAAAACTTCGTAATGTAGACGGAACAATTAAATTTAGGGTATTGTATTAATAGAAAGTAGGCAGTAATTTGAAAAAATATGTAATGAAAAAAAATCTTTGTCTTATTGTTTTAAGTATTTTACTTTCATGCAAAAGTGAAAAACAGGAAAAACCTATAGAAGTTAAATCATGGATTTATCTTGAAATGGGATCAAAAGAGGATTCCAATAACGATGCTGTATATGGAGAAATATCTCAAAAGCACTTAAGTTTTTTAAGAGATAATACGAAATCTGAAAAGTTGATTATGATTTCAAATGCTCGATTTATAGATAAGGATAGCATCATAAAAGATGTTACGGAGGGTACAAATGAAAAAGGGATATTGTTTTACAAAATTAAAACCATCAATTATGTTGAAGTTTTGAAAGAAGATCCGATAAATAAAAAAAATGATTATATAAAATAAGAACAACTGTTAACAACGTGTATAATTAATTAGACTGAATTTCCTCGGCGGAAAATCAATCTTATTAATTATCTTCCGCAGCAACGGAAAAGGACTAGAGTACTTTTCCCACAAAAAATCATATACAAATACGTTATAAACTATAAAAAAAGGATCTCATTTAATGAGGTTCTTTTTTTTTACAAACTATCAAAATCTTTAAATTCTTCTTCAATAAGAGTAGCTCCCTTTTTTAAAATGGAAATATAGTTAGGAATGTTTTCAGTTCTAAACCTACTTAAAGGACCCGAAGCGCTAATGCTAGCAATAATATTCTGTTGTCTATTTCTAATAGGAATTGCAATGCTAACTAAGCCAAGTTCAAATTCTTCAATATCTAAAGCATAGTCTCTATTTACAGTTGTAGCTAATTCTTTTTTGAATGCTTTTACGTTTGTAATAGTATGTTGAGTAACTTTGGTAAGTTGAATGTTTTTTAGAATGTCTTCTTGGGTGGTTTGATCAGAAAAAGCAAGAAGTAATTTACCTGAAGCGGTAGCGTGTATAGGTTGATAAGAACCAATAGAAGTATTAATCTTTAAACCATGTAAGCTATCTGCTTTATTAATATGAAAAACTTGATGTTCTTTTAAGATACTAAGTAACACGGTTTCCTTAATTTCTAAAGCAACATTCTTTATCGGGTTGTTAGTCGATTTTGCTATGGTTTTATAGATGGAAACTCTGTTTCCTAATTCAAATAGTTTGCTGCCTAAACTATACTTTTCATTACTATTTTGATGAACAATGTTTAACGAAGTTAAAGTATTTAGCAAACGATAGGTTGTGCTTTTGTTATAGCCGGTTTTATTAGCTAACTCTCTAACTCCCCATTCTTTTTTATCATTTGTAAAAGCATCAAGTACTGTGAAAGCTTTTATAATTGATTGGTTTAAAGTTTTATTGTCAGAGCTCATTTTTTACAATTCGTTTTGGCTAAGATATTAAAAAAGTGTAGATTTATAAAACAACGTTTCATTTAGTGAAACGCTAAAGTTTTTAATTTGATAATAAATCAAGTATCTTTAGTGTTCTCAAGAAATGGTTTTTTGAAACAAAAGAGACATGCACAAAGCAACATTAGATTACGCACAACAGCAAGATAAAGAAGATAAGTTATCTTATTTAAGAGAGCAATTCCATATACCTAAGGATAAAGAAGGAAACGATTGGTTATATTTTACAGGAAATTCTTTAGGGTTACAGCCAAAGCAAACTCAAAAGTATATTCAACAAGAATTAGACGATTGGGCAAACTACGGTGTAGAAGGTCATTTTGAAGCTAAAAATCCTTGGATGCCATATCACGAGTTTTTGACAGAGAAAATGGCGAAAATCGTGGGAGCAAAACCACTAGAAGTTGTGGTGATGAACACACTAACAACGAATCTTCATTTGTTAATGGTATCATTTTATCAACCCACAAAAAAGAAATATAAAATTGTAATAGAATCTGATGCCTTTCCTTCGGATAGATATGCGGTTCAATCACAGTTAAAATTTCACGGATTTGACGCAGATGAAGGTTTAATCGAATGGAAGCCTCGCGAAGGAGAAGAGCTTTTAAATATTGAAGATTTAGAGCAAATAGTTTCTGAACAAGGCGATGAAATCGCTTTATTATTAATTGGAGGTGTAAATTATTACACTGGTCAGTATTTAGATTTAAAGCGTATTGCAGAAATAGGACATTCAAAAGATTGCATGGTTGGAATCGATTTAGCGCACGGAGCAGGAAATATTTCTCCAGAATTGCATGATAGCGGAGTGGATTTCGCAGCTTGGTGTACTTATAAGTATTTGAATTCTGGTCCAGGAAGTTTAGGAGGCTTATTTGTGCATGAAAAACACGCACATAATAAAGAATTACCACGTTTTTCAGGTTGGTGGAATCATAATAAAGAAACACGTTTTAATATGCGTCAACCTTTTGATGTTATGGCTGGTGGCGAAGGTTGGCAATTGTCAAATCCACCAATATTATCAATGGCAGCAATTAAAGCGTCGTTAGATATGTTTGATAAAGTTGGTATGGAAGCTTTACGAGGAAAATCAGAGAAGTTAACAGGGTATTTTGAGTTTTTAATCAATGAAATAGATACTGACAGAATTAAGATTATTACACCATCTAATCCAAAAGAAAGAGGTTGTCAATTATCAATTCAAGTAAAAAATGCTGATAAAAGTTTACATCACAAATTAACTGAGAATAATATTATTACCGATTGGAGAGAGCCAGATGTAATTCGTTGCGCACCAGTGCCGATGTATAACAGTTTTGAAGATGTATTTAGAATGGTTGAGATTTTAAAAGGATTGTTGTAGAAAATAATATGAGAAAGAATAAAGCAATTTCTATTTTAGAAAACCAGATTAAAAAATTAGGAAAAAAAGAGAATCTTAATCATAGGTGGACAATTGAAACAAGAACATATTTAAAAGAGTTTTTTGGAGAGGATTCTGAGCAATTGCAATTTCTTAAAGATTTTAATTGGAAACCAGGAATTGCAAGTGAACCAGAAATATATAAGCCAACAATAGAGAAGTTCCTTTATGATTGTATTAGTACAATCAAGAATATAGGATTAAAAAAAGAGGTAACTGAAAATTGGTTTTCTAAGATACCTAACTGGATTATGTCTTTAAGTTTGACGGGGTTGTTTGGGTTAGGGATTGTAATAGGTAATGTAACCAATGATAAGCAAAATTTTGAATTAAGGCAGGAGAATAAAGTATTGAAAAGAGAGTTGTTGAATAAAACAGAAGATACATTGTCAATAAAAAATGAAAAAACAAGATAATATATTAATTATTGGAGCCGGTTTATGCGGTAGCTTACTAGCTTTACGTTTAGCACAAAGAGGTTATAAAGTTGAAGTTTACGAAAGTCGTCCAGATTTACGAACTACAGATATTTCTGCTGGTAGATCTATCAATTTAGCTTTGTCTGATCGTGGTTTCAAAGCATTACGATTAGCGGGAGTAGAAGAGAAAGCACGTGAAATTTGTATTCCAATGTATGGGCGTTTAATTCACGATATTGAAGGAAATACTTTTGCATCCAATTATTCAGGAAGAGAAAATGAGTATATTAATTCAATATCAAGAGGAGATTTAAATGGTATTTTGTTAACTGAAGCAGAGAAACACGAAAATGTAACGATTCATTTTAATTCAAAATGTACATCCGTAGATATAGAAAATACTATTGCTAATTTTAAGAGTTACGAAACAAAAGAAGAATTTTCTGTAAATGTCGATGTTATTTTTGGAACAGACGGGGCAGGTTCAATACTTCGCAAGAGTTATTATTTAGAAAAAAAGTTCTTGTTTAGTTATTCGCAAAATTATTTAACACATGGGTATAAAGAACTAGAAATTCCAGCTGATATAAATGGAAAGCATCAAATAAGTAAAGATCATTTACATATTTGGCCTCGTGGTGATTATATGCTAATTGCGTTACCAAACTTAGATGGTAGTTTTACAGTAACTTTATTTTTAGGACATGAAGAAGGAGCGTATCACTTTGAAGGATTAGATTCTGAAGAAAAAATAAAAGATTTCTTCCAGGCTCAGTTTCCTGATGCGTTAAAGTTAATTCCAAATATAGCAGAAGAGTTTGCTAATAATCCAACAGGAGCTTTAGGAACAGTAAAATGTTCCCCTTGGTATTACAAGGGTAATACTCTGTTAATGGGAGACGCAGCACATGCGGTTGTTCCGTTTTACGGACAAGGAATGAATGCTTCGTTTGAAGATGTAACGGTTTTAGATGAAATTTTAAATCAAAATTTAGGAAGCTGGGATGCTACTTTTAAAGGGTATCAAAAAGTAAGAAAGAAGGATGCAGATGCTATTGGAGATTTAGCGGTTGAGAATTATTATGAAATGCGAGATCATGTAGCAAATCCTTTGTTTAAAGAAAAGAGAAAATTAGAAATGGAGTTAGAGAAGAATTTTCCGAATGAATATTTCTCTAAATACTCAATGGTAACATTTAATGAAAACATTGGTTACCATGAAGCAATGACTAAAGGACGAGCACAAGACAAAGCTTTGTTAAATATGGTTGCAGATAATGATTTAAGGGATGTTTCCGATTTAAAAGAGGTACTAAAAAGAGTGCAAAAAGAAACGAACGAAATTTTAGAAGAAGATAAAATAGCTGGGTTATAAATGAAAACATATATCGTTTTACTTCGTGGAATAAATGTGTCAGGAAAAAATAAACTTCCTATGGCAGAATTACGTGAATTATTAAATGATTTAGGTTTTCAAAATGTAAGAACGTATATTCAAAGTGGAAATATTCTACTTAGTTCAGAAGAAAGTAAATCTGTAATCTGTAAAAAGATAAGAGATGAGATTTTAGTAAAGTTCGAATATGATGTTCCTGTATTGATAAGAACTCCAAAAGAATGGAGAAAAGCAATAGATAATTATCCTTTTTCAGTTGAAAATGAAAAAATAGTAGCGTTTTCTTTTTTAAGTAAAATTATCGATCAAACAGAAATTGAAATCAAAGGAATAAACGAAGATCAATATAAAATAGATAACGATGTGGTGTATTTGTATTGCCCGTCAACTTTTGCTAAAACGAAACTAACAAATAATACTATCGAGAAAAAGTTAAATGTAATAGCTACTACTCGTAATTATAAAACAACAATTAAGTTACTTGAAATGGTAACAGAGGCATAAAAATATGGATAGTAAAGTAATTAAAGGAAAAGCAATACCAAGAGGTAAGTTTCCACATGTAAAGCAAGTAGGAGATTTTATCTATGTGTCAGGAACCAGTTCTCGTAGACCCGATAATTCTTTTGAAGGAGTTGAGGTAGATGAGTTTGGTACAACGAACTTGGATATAAAGAAGCAAACAAGAGCTGTAATTGAAAATATTAGAGGGATTTTACAAGAGGTAGGAGCTGATTTAGAAGATATCGTTGATGTAAGTTCTTTCTTAGTTAATATGAACGATTTTGGAGGATATAACGAAGTATATGCAGAATATTTTGATTATAAAGGACCAACGCGTACAACAGTAGCAGTACATCAGTTACCACATCCACATTTGTTGATAGAAATTAAGGTTGTGGCATTTAAAAAGAGTTAGATGAAGAAATTATTGTTTTTAGTTATATTTTTTTTATCAGTTAAAACTTTTGCTGATGCTGGTTATGCTTATCGCTTTTATATAAAGGCAGAAGTAAAAGGAAAAGAAGTAAAAGGTTATTTTTATCATTATAGTTATGATAAATTTGATGTAGATAGAAGTTTTTATGAGTATTTAAAAAAGACAATTCATAATAGAGATATTAATATTTTTAAAGAGATAGTTACAGTTAATTTAAACTCGAACTATGATTTTGCTTTAAAGGATTCTGATTTAAGCTTTGAATTAAAAGATTTAAATCACATTGAATTATTAGAGACTTTAATTTTTTTACCAAATTCTAGGTTGATTAAACTAACTAATAAAGAATTTGAAATAATTAATTGTAGTAAGGTAAATTATAAATTTGTTATAGAAGAAGGGGAAATTAGTTTTTTTGAAAATTGTTCTTATGTAATAATAAGTTTAGAAAGTGTTGACTCTATGATGAATAGAAAAATAACAATAGAGAAATTAATAAAAGATAAAATCAAAAATTTAGGTGGTTTGAAAGAAGATAATTATGAAAATTATTATAGTTATTTTAAACAATTACGAGAGGAACTTTTAAAAGAAAAAGTTCTTTTAATTTCAGTTTGTTCACCTTTATAAAATATGAAAATTCAAAACTACATAAACGGCGAATTTGTAAATCCAATTTCTAATAATTGGATTGATAATTACAATCCATCAATTGGTGAAGTGTATGGGCAAATTCCAAATTCATCAAAAGAGGATGTTGAATTAGCGTATCAAGCAGCTTCAAAAGCATTTCCAATTTGGAGCAATACAACTTTAGATGAACGCCACAAAATATTGTCTAAAATAGCTGATGGCATAAAAAACAAATTATCTTTTTTAGCAGAAGCCGAATCTAAAGACAACGGTAAGCCATTAAGTTTGGCAACAGCGATTGATATACCAAGAGCGTCGTCTAATTTTCAGTTTTTCGCAAACGCGATTACGCAATTCTCTTCTGAGGCTCATGAAAGTGTAGGGTTGAATGCCGTTAATTTTACTTTGCGTCAACCAATTGGAGTCGTAGGTTGTATCTCTCCATGGAATTTACCATTGTACTTATTTACATGGAAAATCGCTCCAGCAATAGCAGCAGGTAATTGTGTTGTAGCAAAACCAAGTGAAGTCACACCAATGACAGCTTATTTATTAGGAGAAATATGTAATGAAGCTGGTTTACCAAAAGGAGTGTTAAACATTGTTCATGGATTAGGAGGTTCAACAGGTCAAGCAATCGTTGAGCATCCAAATATTAAAGCGATTTCGTTTACTGGCGGAACAACAACAGGTGCTCATATTGCTAGAGTTGCTGCACCTATGTTTAAGAAATTATCGTTAGAGTTAGGAGGGAAAAATCCGAACTTAATTTTTGCAGATTGCGATTATGAGAAGATGTTAGATACCACGGTTCGTTCTTCATTTGCTAATCAAGGTCAGATTTGTTTATGCGGAAGTAGAATTTTTGTAGAAGAGTCAATTTACGAGCAATTTAAAAAAGACTTTGTTCAGAAAGTATCTCAGTTAAAAGTTGGAAATCCATCAGAGGCCGATGCAAATGTTGGAGCATTAGTGTCCAAACAACATTTAGAAAAAGTTAAATCCTACATTGATATTGCAGAGCAAGAAGGCGGAAAAATTCTTTTTGGAGGCGATAGAGTTGAGGTGAATGGAAGTGAAAAAGGTTATTATTTACAACCAACAATTATAGAAGTTACAAGTAATGATTGTAAATTAAATCAAGAAGAAATTTTTGGGCCAGTAGTTACGATTATGCCATTTAAAAATGATGAGAAAGCATTGCAATTAGCAAACAATGTAAAGTATGGTTTATCAGCAACCTTATGGACAAACAATTTAAATAGAACGATGCGAATATCGAAAGAAATTCACGCAGGTATTGTTTGGGTTAATACATGGTTGTTGAGAGATTTAAGAACTCCTTTTGGTGGGCAAAAAGAAAGTGGAGTAGGACGCGAAGGAGGTTTTGAAGCTTTACGCTTTTTTACAGAACCTAAAAATGTTTGTATTCAATATGAATAAAGAAATAAGGCAAAAAATCGTCCAGATTTGCGATGATAAAATTGCTAAAAAAGGTGAGAATGTAGGATTGTCGTTCTATGCTTTTTTTAAGAATAAAAACGACAATCCAAAATTATTAATGGAAGTTGCAAAATGGTGGATTGAAACACATCAATTAGATCATTTTGAAAAAGCAATGAAGATTAAAACGATGATTCAGAATAACTACTAAAAATGAATTTAGATATACAAAATAAAAATGCCTTAGTTTGCGGAAGCACACAAGGAATAGGAAAGGCTTCGGCAATGCAATTAGCACTGGAAGGAGTAAATGTAACATTGATTGCTCGTAACGAAGAAAAACTGAAAAAGGTTTTAACAGAGTTACCAAATAATAATCAAAATCATAGTTATATAGTTGCTGATTTTTCAAAACCACTAGAGTTAAAAGAAAAATTAGAAGCGAGTAACTTGAATTTTCATATCCTGGTAAATAATACAGGAGGTCCGGCTGGAGGTCCCGTATTTAATGCACAATTAGACGAGTTCGAAAGAGCATTTACGCAACATTTAAAATGTAATCACGTTTTGGTACAAGCATTGGTTCCTTTTATGAAAGAAGCTGGTTATGGTAGAATTATCAATGTAATTTCTACATCAGTAAAACAACCCTTAGATGGTTTGGGAGTTTCTAATACCATTCGTGGTGCTGTTGCTAATTGGTCTAAAACATTAGCGAACGAGTTAGGCCAGTTTAATATCACAGTAAATAATGTACTGCCTGGAGCAACAGGTACAGAACGTTTAAATGAGATAATTAATAATAAAGCAAAGAAAACAGGATTATCTGTTGAAGAAGTTTCAAAAAATATGATGAACGCTTCACCAGCAAAACGTTTTGCAAAACCTGAAGAGATTGCGAATGCAGTGGTGTTTTTAGCTAGCGAAAGAGCAAGTTTTATCAACGGAATTAATGTTCCAGTTGACGGAGGAAGAACAAAATCATTGTAGATTTATAAAATTAAAACAAACAACTATGAGTAAGCTAGTACAACCTTTAAATTTTAAAAAGTGGATAGATGAACATCGTCATTTATTAAAACCACCTGTTGGTAATAAGCAAGTTTGGGATAATGGTGAGTATATTGTAATGGTTGTTGGCGGACCCAATAATCGTAAAGATTATCATTATAATGAAACACCAGAATTCTTTTATCAAGTAGAAGGTGATATGGTTTTAAAAATTATTGATGATAAAGGAAAAATGGTTGATGTTGAAATAAATGAAGGAGATATCTATTTATTACCAGCTAAAGTGCCACATTCGCCACAACGAAAAGAAAATACTGTTGGTTTGGTAATCGAGTATCCAAGGGCAGAAAAAATGTTGGATGCTTTAGAGTGGTATTGTGAAAATTGTAGTACCCCTTTATATAGAGAAGAGTTTGCTTTGGATAATATAGAAACCGATATGCCAATTATTTTCGATAAATATTACTCAGATAAAAAGAAGTGTACTTGCGACAATTGTGGAACGGTAATGGAAGCGCCTAATAAAGTTAAATAAATGAAGCTTTATTATTCAAAAACCTATTCTGATGAAGAAGGAATAGCAGAACAAGCTAATTCAGTTATGATATTTGGTTCAAAAGAAGAGTTGTTAAAAATGTGTAATTTTTTTGAAAAGATAAAAACTCATTTAAAGGAGAATGATAATTGTCATATGCATTTATGCGATAATTATGATGGTTGGAAAAAGAAAGAAAATTTTGATTTAGAAATTAGTTTAGAAGAAAAGATATAATGAAACGCAAACTTAGAATAAACGGACATTCACATTTATTACCATATCCAGAGCAAATACCTGCTTTTATGAAAGAAAAGGAAATTTTCTGGGTAGATGATGAACGTAAACATATGTTACAAAAAGGATGGAAACGGCCTGTAACAGATTCAAGTTTTTTCTTGGATGAGAAATTACTTTGGATGGAGAAAAATAAACTCGATCATGCAGTAGTTTTAAACCTTTCTCAACTATATGGTAACGGATTACGGTTAGAAGAGATGAAGAAAGCGTTGCGCTTTCAAAATGATTTTAACGCAAAAGTACAGCACGATCATCCATCAAAATTTACATGTGGATTTGTAGTACATCCAGGATTTATATATGGGGCTTTGTATGAGATAGAACGTTGCGTAGAAGAATTAGGGCTAAAAGTATTGTGCTTGCCAACTCATTTTATGGATTCTATTGGGCAATGGCGTTGTGTATTTGATAAAGAAAACGATCCAATTTTTGAGTTAGCGAACAAGTATAAATTAGCTATTGAAATCCATCCATATGACGGGGATAAAATGATAAAACTAGAAAATACCAATTGGCGTTTTCATTTAATTTGGATGTTAGCTCAGTGTGGTGATGCTTATCATTTTTATACCTTAAACGGAATGCAAGAGCGTTTTCCAAATATCAGAACTTGCTTCGCACACGGAGGTCAGTTAGCGCAAATGAATTTAGGAAGACGTATTCAAGGTTTTGATGGTCGTCCTGATTTATTTGAAGGAAAAACACATCCAAGAAAAGCTGTAGGACACCCAAATATTTACTTTGATACCTTAGTACATGATACTGATTCTTTAAAGCTAATGATTGATCGTCAAGGGTCAAATCAAGTAATCATGGGGTTAGACGATCCATACCCATTAGGAGAAATGGAAAGCGATGCGCAGTCTTCTTACCCAGGTAAATTATTAGATTTAGCAATTGATAGAGATATTATCAATCAAACACAATATGATGAAATTTGGGAAGATAATACCTTACGTTGGTTGTTTGGTGATGATGAAAAAGCTAAAGAAGATTTAGTGTCTAAAATTTTAAAGTAATGTTAAGTTATCTAATTTAATATTTCAATAAAAACAAAAGCCTTAGATATATCTAAGGCTTTTTAATTTTCTTACGAAGTATATTTTTACTTAAAAGTAGAAGTAATATTAATAGCTACATCATCCCAAGTTTTAGAAACGCCATCAGCTCCTTTATGTAAATCTTTACAAGCTTCATTTAATGATGCTAAAGCTTTGTCTGCTCCCCAATCAGAAATTTTCATTTCTCCAGAAAAATTAAAGACCTTACCATTAATAGTATATTTAAAAGGAAGTTTATTTGTTATTCCGTTCATGGTTAAATTAGCGTAACCTAATGAATCATTTTCTATAACAAGTTTTCCAGATAGTAATTCAGTCTTGTCCATTATTCCAAAGAAGAACTTTTTAATTTTAAAATCTCTACTCGTATCTTTTGTGAAAATACTACTAATTGGAATTGAGAATTCTGCATTATTAATCGCTTCTTTAGCAGTGTCGCCTTCACCACCTGCTGTAATATTAACTTTTTTAAATTGACCTTTTACAGGAGCTTTCTCAGTTGTTTTATAAGCTGTCCAATTTATTTGATTATCAGCTTCAGTAAGAGAAAAAGCTGCTTTATTTTCAACCTTAACTTCTTCTTTTATTGGTGTTTCTTTTTTTGCTTCTGATTTACAAGAAACCATAGCGTTAACTGTAAAGCATACTAGTAATGAGTAAATTACTTTTTTCATGAGGTTTATTTTATAATTGTATTGACTAAGTTGATGTATTCTTCTTTTGCTTGATTTTCATCCATACCATTTAATTGCATCCAAGCATTAAACTTAAAGGCGTTTCTTAAATCGCTATTCGCATTAAAGCTAAACTTATCTCCTTTAACTGCTTGTTTATAATATGCGTATAATTTAAGCATAATGTCTGGAGGAAGTTTTTCCTTTAGCTTGGAAGCCTTTTGATAAGCTTCATTAAATTTTGAATCTAAATCATTTACCATAAAAAGATAGATTAAGTAAATGTATAATTATATTATATAATGGATATACAAATATACGAAGGGAGCAAGGAAAAACAAGCTATCTAGTCGATCTAATAAACCACCATGACCGGGCATAATGTTTCCGCTGTCTTTAATATTAGCTTGCCTTTTAAATTTTGATTCTACTAAATCTCCTAGAGTTCCAAAAACCGAAACGATAATCGCAATAAAAATCCAGTTAGTGGTTGAGAAAATAGTAACAGATTTACTAATAATTAACCCTGCGATAATTGCAAAAACAAGTCCTCCTACAAAACCTTCAATGGTTTTTTTAGGAGATACTTTTTCGAAAAGTTTATGTTTACCAAAATTTTTACCAACTAAATAAGCAAAACTATCATTTGTCCAAATAATCAAAATTATAGCAATGATAATATTTGAATGATATTCACCATTTATAAAAGGTAAACTCATTAGAAAGAAAAAAGGAAGAATTAAATAGGTGAAATTAAGCAGTGTTTTTTGATTAACATTCTCAGTACTAATGGTTTTGTTAGTGATAAGTTGATATAGGAATTTTATTAAAAAAAATAATGAAATACCTAGTAAGAATGGATATGTAAAAAGTGCTTTTTCAGTAATTAAACAGTACACAATAAAAGCTAAAATAACATAAGGTACATAGCTCTTAAATTGAATTATTTTCGAAAATTCAAAAATACAAATAGCAGTAAAAACAGCTAATAATCCTAAATAAGTTTCGGCAGAGAAAAGAATTGCAGAAATAAAGATAATAGCATAAACAAGTCCTGAAATACTTCTTGTTATAAGGTTGCGCATGGTTTATAAATCTTCAAAGAGCAGCAAATATAAGTTTTTTGAGTTAGTGTTACCATAACTTAAAAAATTATCCTCATCAGCTTCAATTTTATAATTAGTTATAGAACTAATATTTGTAGGGATGTTACCGCTAAAGTGTGTTTTAATACCTGTTAAACCTTCTCCCATATTTTTTACTAATTGACTAGTAGTAGCGTACACAATAAAATGTTTAGGAAGAGAAGATAGTTTGTTGCTTCCTAATTGATTAGATGAAAATAATAATTCTCCCTTATTAGAAATCAAGTGTTCACAAGATGTAAAAAAAGGTATTGATTCAGAAAAATGTTCTTGTAAATTAACATCTATTTTATCAGTAAGCTTTACTAGATCATAATCTGAACATGTAATCTTTTTCCAGTTATTTTCTTGTAAAATATGTTTAAGGTTATTTTTTACTTCTTTTATAGAAGTACAGTATAAAAACTTACCGCCTTTATTAATAAAATTATGCACAAAAGAATCATCTAGAGATAAATTAACTTCTTGTTTGTTAATTTCTTTGTTTCTAGATGATTCTATTTGTGATTTAAATAACTTCTTAAAAAAATTCATTAATTAAAAACTAATCTTCAGTTACTGTATCAGTTTTTTCTTCTTTTTTATCAAAAGGTCTCTCTCCAAAAACTTTTATTAAATCGTCTTTAAAGATAACTTCTCTCTCTAATAATAACTCGGCTAGTTCGTTTAGTTTATCTTTATGTTGATCTAGTATTTCAATAGCTCTTTGATATTGACCTTCTATAATTTTTGAAATTTCTTCATCAATAGTTTTAGCAGTACCGTCGCTATAAGGCTTTACAAAAGAATCGTTTCCAGTTGAATCGTAATAGGTAATATTTCCTACTTTTTCGTTTAAACCATAAACGGTAACCATGGCACGAGCTTGTTTAGTAACTTTTTCTAAATCACTTAATGCTCCTGTTGATATTTTGTTGAACATTAGTTTTTCTGCAGCTCTACCTCCCATAGTAGCACACATTTCATCTAACATTTGTTCAGTTTGAACAATTTTTCTTTCTTCTGGTAAATACCATGCAGCACCTAAAGATTGACCTCTAGGAACAATAGTTACTTTTACTAACGGAGCAGCGTGTTCTAACATCCAGCTAACTGTTGCATGACCTGCTTCGTGATAAGCAATTACTTTCTTCTCTTTAGGAGTAATTACTTTATTTTTCTTTTCCAATCCACCAACGATTCTATCAACTGCATCTAAGAAATCTTGATGCTCAATAGCTTCTTTACCATTACGAGCAGCTATTAAAGCAGCTTCATTACAAAGGTTAGCTATATCTGCACCAGAAAAACCTGGAGTTTGCTGTGCTAAGAATTCTAAATTAGCATTATCTGCTAATTTCAAAGGCTTAATATGTACTTCAAAAATTTCTCTACGCTCGTGTAAATCTGGTAAGTCAACATAAATTTGACGGTCAAAACGACCAGCACGCATTAAAGCTTTGTCTAAAACATCAGCACGGTTTGTTGCAGCTAATACAATTACATTTGTATCGGTACCAAAACCATCCATTTCAGTTAAAAGTTGGTTTAATGTATTTTCACGTTCATCATTACCACCTGTCATACTATTTTTTCCTCTAGCTCTACCAATGGCATCAATCTCATCAATAAAAATAATTGATGGTGATTTTTGTTGCGCTTGTTTAAATAAATCTCTTACACGAGAAGCACCAACACCTACAAACATCTCAACAAAATCAGAACCTGATAAAGAAAAGAAAGGAACACCAGCTTCACCAGCTACTGCTTTTGCAAGTAACGTTTTACCGGTACCTGGAGGGCCTACTAATAAAGCTCCTTTAGGTATTTTACCACCTAGTTTTGTGTATTTTTCTGGTGTTTTTAAGAAATCTACAATTTCTTGAACCTCTTCTTTTGCACCTTCTAAACCAGCAACATTTTTAAACGTAGTTCTAACTTTAGAATCTTCATCAAAAAGTTTGGCTTTCGATTTACCAATGTTAAATATTTGGCCTCCGCCAGCACCTCCGCCAGCACCTCCAGACATTCTTCTCATAAAGAATAACCAAATACCAATTAGTAAAATAAAAGGAAGGAAACTAATGATTCCATCAATCATACTAGTTCTTTCAACATTAGAGACATCAAAGTCTAAATTATGCTCAGATTTTTCAGTTGAAATTTCTTTTTCGAAATTTTCTTGATTTCCAAAGTTGTACGTGTATAAAGGAGATCCTTTTCGGTAAAAAGGAGATTCAGTTAATTTCTTGTGATTTTCTTTTTCCTCAGCTTCTTTCTTTAAAAAGATTTGTGCTACATTATTGTTTTCAACAACAATTTTTTTAATGTCGTTAGCCTCTAAAATCTTTGTGAATTCATTTTTAGATATCTGACGAGAACCTAAGTCTCCTGAATTCAAAAAGCTTAAACCTAGTAAAACAACAAATATTGGAATGTATAACCAAAATGAATTTAGTTTAAATTTTGGTGTATTTTTTTTCTTATCACTCATAAATTAGTGTGTAAATTGTTTGCAATTAAGCAGGGTTAATTTCGGTGATTTTTGCGTCACCCCAAAGACTTTCAATGTCATAATACTCACGTATTTGTTTTTGAAAAACATGTACAACAACATTAACATAGTCCATTAAAATCCATTCTGAATTTCCTTGCCCTTCTATGTGCCAAGGTTTATCTTGAAGTTCTTTACTAACAGTTTTCTGAACAGAACCTGTAATAGCATTTACTTGTGTGTTAGAATTACCAGAACAAATTACAAAATAATCACAAACTGTATTTTCAATTTCTCTTAAATCTAGTAGTTGAATATCCTCTCCTTTTACATCATCAATCCCCTTTATTATCATAGCGATTAAGTCGTCTGTGTTTGCTTGTTTTTTAGTCATTAAAAAAAATTAAGTTTTAGCAAAGTTATTATTTTTTTGCGAGTAATTTATGTAATATTGATACTTGTTTTACTTGCAAAACGTATATGAAAATAATCAAACTTGATGCCATTGATTCGACCAATTCATTTTTGAAGAATTTGTCAGTTAACTCTACTGTTCAAGACTTTACAATTGTGATGGCAAAGGAGCAGACATCTGGTAAAGGGCAAATGAATGCTAAATGGGTTGTTGACGGTGGTAAAAACCTAACCTTTAGTGTTTTTTCTTGTTTTGATGACTTAGAAATATCTAATCAAAAGTACTTGAGTTTTGGCGTTTCATTAGCTGTTTTTGAGACTCTTAATGAGTTAAAATTACCAAAATTGGCTATAAAATGGCCAAACGACATTCTGTCAGTGAATAAAAAGTTAGCTGGAATTTTAATAGAAAATAATTTAAAAGGCAATAAAATAACGTCATCAGTTATTGGAATTGGAATTAATGTAAATCAAGAAATCTTTTCAAAAGATTTGCCAAATGCAACATCGATAAAAAAAATAGTAAATAAAGAATTTGATTTAGATATTTTATTAAATGAAATTTTAATAAGGTTGAAAAGTAAACTTGAATTGCTTCATAAAAAAGATTACGCGTTTTTAGAAAAACAATATTTAAGTGTTTTGTATAAAAAAAATGTTCCGAGTATGTTTAAAAACAATCAGAACATTTTATTTATGGGTAAAATAATTGGAGTCTCTGAAAACGGAAAACTCCAAATAGAATTAGAGAACGAAACGATTAAAGAATTTGGTCTTAAAGAGGTTTCGTTTGCTTAGTTTATAATTTTGAAATATTTTCAGTTAAAGTTTCAATAAACTTAGTTAATGGTTTTTTTACCATCATAGCCATCATTGGATTAAAATCTCCATTAAAACTTAAAACTACTTCACTTTCGTTTTCTGAAAGTTCATTAATGTCAGATGATAAAGTAAATGGTAATTTACTACTTGCAGCTCCTAAAGTTATATTTGAATATTCAGTTTTTTCTTTCATAACCAATCTTATTTCTGGCATTCCTTTTAATCCAAAAATAAAACTATCGCCATCTACCTCAAATTTTTGAGTGTTTTCTGGCATTAATTGTTCAAAGTTTTCAAGTTTGCTAAAAAAATCAAATGTGTCTTTTGCTGATTTTTTTACGATTACTTTGTTTCCTTCAATATTCATATTCTATTATTTTTTATTCTTCGTTTTGTTTCCATTTGCTTGGATTCATTCTCCAATCTTCTAAAGAACGTAGCTCTTCACTTGTAATATATTTGCTATCTAAAGCTTGCTCTAGCATATATTCATAATTACTAAGTGTAGTTAGCTCTACATTATCTTTTTCAAAGTTTTCAGAAGCGATATTAAATCCGTAAGAAAAAATAGCGACCATACCTTTTACATTTGCATGCGCTTCTTTTAAAGCTTTAACAGCATTCAAGCTACTTTTGCCAGTACTGATTAAATCTTCGATAACCACTACATTCTGGCCACTTTCTAAATGTCCTTCTATCTGATTTTTTCTTCCATGTTTTTTAGGTTCAGGACGAATATAAATAAAAGGAACCCCTAATTCTTGAGCAACTAATATGCCAATTGCAATAGCGCCTGTGGCAACACCTGCAATTACATCAGGCTTACCGTGTTTTTCTTCTACTAACTTAGCGATTTCTTCTTTTAAAAAATTTCTAACAGGTGGATACGATAATGTAACTCTATTGTCACAGTAAATTGGTGATTTCCAACCAGAAGCCCATGTAAAAGGATTTTGTGGACTCAGTTTTATAGCTTTTATTTGTAAAAGAAGTTCAGCTGTTTTTTTTGCAGTATCTTTGTTAAAATCCATAGCGCAAATGTATAAAGTTTTTGTTAATGATAAGCCGATAATCTTTACAACTTCTGTAAAAAATGAAGAAGATTATCCAGTTTATGTTTACAAAAATACAATTATAGATGAACTTATCTACAAGTTAAAACTAGGTAAATTAAAAGGAGTTTATCTTTTTTCTAACGATCTTGAAAATCATTGGCAATCATTCAAAATTAATTTAAAAGTTATTACTGCTGCTGGAGGACTTGTTTTAAATGATGAAAATGAAATTTTATTTATTTATAGAGGAAATAAGTGGGATTTACCTAAAGGGCGTATTGAGAAAGGTGAGGAGATTGAAGAAACTGCTGTTCGTGAAGTAGAAGAAGAATGCGGAATTAAAAATTTATCAATTAAAAAGAAGCTGATTAACACTTACCATCTATTTGTTCAAAAAGGAGAGCACCGTTTAAAAGAAACACATTGGTATTTAATGTATTCTAATTACAAAGGGAATCTGATTCCTCAAACAGAAGAAGGAATAACAAATGTTTTGTTTAAAGGTAAAAGCGATACAGAAAAAGCACTGCAAAACACTTACTTAAACATTAAGTTAGTGTACGATTCGTACAATAATTCAATAAAAAAATGACACTCTGTCATTTTTAAAACCCATTATTATTCTTTTTCTGCCAAAATATTAGCCAATAGCTAATGGCACACACTTTGACTATTACTACTCGTAAAATTGAATTAAAAATTTATTTAAGATAATAATTATGAGTAAAATTATAGGTATAGATTTAGGAACTACCAACTCATGTGTTTCTGTAATGGAAGGAAACGAGCCAGTAGTAATTCCTAATGCTGAAGGAAAAAGAACAACACCATCTATCGTAGCATTCGTAGAAGGAGGAGAGCGTAAGATTGGAGATCCAGCAAAAAGACAAGCAGTAACTAATCCAACAAAAACAGTTTATTCTATTAAACGTTTTATGGGTAATAAGTTTTCTGAGTCTTCTAAAGAAGCAGGAAGAGTTCCTTATAAAGTAGTAAAAGGAGATAACGATACACCACGTGTAGATATTGATGGACGTTTATATACGCCACAAGAAATTTCTGCAATGGTATTACAGAAAATGAAGAAAACTGCTGAAGACTATTTAGGTCAAGACGTAGCAGAAGCAGTAATTACTGTACCAGCATATTTTAACGATGCACAGCGTCAAGCAACTAAAGAAGCTGGTGAAATTGCAGGATTAAAAGTTCGTCGTATCATCAACGAGCCAACTGCAGCAGCATTAGCTTATGGTTTAGATAAAGCAAGCGAAGACAAGAAAATCGTAGTATTTGATTTTGGTGGAGGTACACATGATGTTTCTATTTTAGAATTAGGAGACGGAGTATTTGAAGTATTAGCTACAGATGGAGATACACACTTAGGAGGAGATGATGTTGATGAAAAGTTAATCAACTGGTTAGCTGAAGAGTTTATGGCTGAAGAGAACATGGACTTACGTAAAGATCCAATGGCTTTACAGCGTTTAAAAGAGGCTGCTGAAAAAGCGAAGATCGAATTATCTTCTACAACTTCAACAGAAATTAACTTACCATATATTACAGCTACAGCTAGTGGACCTAAGCACTTAGTTAGAACAATGACTAGAGCTAAGTTTGAGACTTTAATTGATGATTTAATTAAAAGAACTATTGAGCCTTGTGCTACTGCTTTAAAAAATGCTGATTTATCAATTTCTGATATTGATGAAGTAGTATTAGTAGGTGGTTCAACTCGTATTCCTGCAATTCAAGAAGCAGTTGAAAAATTCTTTAAAAAAGCGCCAAGTAAAGGAGTAAACCCTGATGAAGTAGTTTCTTTAGGAGCTGCAATTCAAGGTGGAGTTTTAACTGGAGATGTAAAAGACGTTTTATTATTAGATGTTACGCCTTTATCTTTAGGAATCGAAACTATGGGGAATGTATTTACAAAGTTAATCGATGCAAATACAACAATTCCTACTAAGAAATCGCAGGTATTTTCTACAGCAGTAGATAACCAACCATCGGTAGATATTCACGTATTACAAGGTGAAAGAGCGATGGCAGCAGATAACAATACAATTGGTCGTTTCCAATTAACTGATATTCCACCAGCACAAAGAGGAGTTCCTCAAATTGAAGTAACTTTCGATATTGATGCAAACGGAATTATTAAAGTTTCTGCAGCTGATAAAGCAACAGGAAAATCTCAAGATATTCGTATCGAAGCTTCTTCTGGATTATCTGATGAAGAAATCGAAAAGATGAAAGCTGAAGCTGAAGCAAATGCTGATGCTGATGCAAAAGCAAAAGAAACTGCTGAGAAAATCAACGGAGCTGATTCTATGATTTTTCAAACAGAAAAGCAATTAAAAGAGTTTGGAGATAAGTTATCTGATGATAAGAAAGGTCCAATCGAAGCTGCTTTAACTGAATTAAAAGCTGCTCATGAATCTAAAGACTTAGCACAAATTGATGCTGCTATGGAAAAGATTAATGAAGCTTGGAAAGTTGCTTCTGAAGAAATGTATGCTGCACAACAAGGTGGAGCTGATGCAGGAGCACAACAAGGTCAACCTGAAGCAGATGCTCAAGGTGACAATGTTGAAGATGTAGACTTCGAAGAAGTGAAGTAATTTTTTTGAAATTATAAATATTAAAAGCCATCTAGTTTTAGATGGCTTTTTTATTTTTACAAGATGAAATTTTATCAAAAAGAAATTCAGTTATCAGAGTATCCAAGAGGTTATCATTTAATAACTGATGTTTTATTAGGTGCCGTTCCTAAGTTAAGAGAAATTAAAATTGGACAATTTCAAGCGTTTATTAAACACACCTCTGCGAGTTTAACTATTAATGAAAATGCAGACCCAACTGTGCGGGTGGATTTCGAATCACATATTAATAAAATGATTCCTGAAAATATGCCGTATTATAAGCATGATTATGAAGGAGCTGATGATATGCCAGCGCATATAAAAAGTTCAATATTAGGTAGTCAAGTTCAAATTCCAATAACAAACGGAAAACTAAATTTAGGTACTTGGCAAGGTATTTATTTAGGTGAGCATCGTAATTACGGGGGAAGGAGAAAAATTGTAATTACTGTTTTTGGAGAATAAAATGTATTATAAGTTTAATTTTTTTAAATACACTTACTGCGAATTTGAGTCAAAAAAGATCGATTTTTTTGAAGGGAAATCAGCACATTATCAAAGTAAATCTGGTAGCTTGTATTTTTATGCTGATGATGGTGTATACCGTTATTCGAATCATTGGGGAAGAGTAGCAAACTGTAGATGGAAAATTAAAGGTGTCGAAAATTATAAGAGCCAAAATTATTATGTTGGCTTTGCAAAATGGATTGATTTTTATCCATTAAATGATTTTGATAAAGTGTTTTATTTAGAGGTAGATTTTAATAAACAACAGGCAAGAATAAAAAGAATAGGAAGCGTAGCGAATACAGATAAATTTTTAATGACTTCTGAGTTCGTACATCAACGTTTAAAGCAAATACAAACTTTATTTAAAGAGTATAAATGGGCAAAGTATTTTGATGATGATATAGATGTTGTTAGAAAAAAACTGATACTAGGTTTAGTAACTTCAAATAAAGCTATTCAGCAGTTAAAGCAACAACTATAAATTAATTATTGTAAGTTTTATTTACACCAATACTAAATCCAAAACGAACAGTACTTTCACTGCCTAGTCGTAGAATTGCTAATTCACCTAAAGATATTTTACTGAATTCATTATTCGTTATTTCATCATTATTTAGAATTAGTTTTCCAGTAAATTGCTTTTTGGTATTGTATTCGCTTCTATCTTGTTTATTTTGATAAAAATTAATAGATAAAATATTGTCTTTATCTTCATAACCACAAAATATGCCTAGTTTGTCCCAAATAATGTAATTTTTACTTTTGTTTAATTTCCTATCTGGTTTACCAAAAGTGTTTATTAAAGTATCATAGTTTGTTGGAAAAGTAACCGGTTTACTATTTATGGTAATAACATCTGTATCGCACTCAATAACTAATCTTTTTTGTTTTTTTTTCTTTAAAAAATTAAACATGACAATCTGTTTTTAATTAATTATTTATTTTCAGAGGTTTAGTGTAAATCTAAAGAATAAATTTTAACTAACTCGTTTCACTTTCGTAAATTTGTAATTAGATTATTTAATGATAATAAATCTACATGAACATACCACAAACGAGCTTTCCTCGAGTAGTAATTATAGGAGGAGGTTTTGCAGGATTAGCGGCTGCAAGAGGATTAGAAGACCAAGATTTACAAGTTGTTTTAATAGATAAACACAACTACCATACATTTCAACCATTATTATATCAAGTAGCTACAGGAGGATTAGAACCTGATAGCATTGCTTTTCCATTACGTAAACGTTTTAACGATGTGGAGAACTTCTTTTTCCGATTAGCAGAAGTTACCAATATAAATGCAGATGAAAATACTATTGAAACTTCTATAGGGAATTTAGAATACGATGAGCTAATCATTGCAACTGGTTCTACCACTAATTTCTTTGGAAATACTAATATTGAAAAGTTTGCAATGGAAATGAAATCGGTTCCGCAAGCATTAAATATTCGTAGTTTAGTTCTAGAAAATTTTGAAGAAGCGCTATTAGAAACAGATTTAGACAAGCGTAGAGCTTTGATGAATTTTGTAATTGTTGGTGGTGGGCCTACAGGTGTTGAATTGGCAGGAGCTTTGGCAGAAATGAAAAAAGGTATTCTACCTAAAGATTATCCAGATTTAGATATCCGTCAAATGAAAATAAATTTGATTCAAAGTTCTGGAGAGTTGTTAAAAGGAATGAGCAACAAAGCATCTGCAAAAGCAGAAGATTTTTTAATAAAATTAGGTGTTGATGTTTGGAAAGATCTCCGTGTTTTAGATTATGATGGAGAAACTGTAACTACCAATGGTCACGATCATTTTAAAGCTGAAACAGTAATTTGGGCAGCGGGTGTAAAAGGAGATTCAATTACAGGTTTAGAGCAAGAATGTTTAATTGAGAGAGCTAATCGATTTAAAGTTGATGAGTACAGCAAAGTTATTGGTTATAATAATGTATATGCTATTGGAGATGTAGCTTGTATGGAAACCAAAAAATATTCTTACGGGCACCCAATGATGGCACAACCAGCTATTCAGCAAGGAAAATTATTGGGCAAGAATATTCTTGCAAAATTAAAAGGGAAAAAACTAAAACCTTTTAAATATAACGATAAAGGCTCTATGGCTACAATTGGTCGTAATAAAGCTGTGGTAGATTTACCTAAATGGAAGTTTCAAGGAGTATTTGCTTGGTTTGTTTGGATGTTTGTTCATTTGTTTTCATTAATCGGATTCAGAAATAAGGTAATAGTATTTATGAATTGGATTTATAATTACATCCGATTTGATAGAGAAACAAGATTGATTATTCGTCCATATAAAAAGAAAAATAATTATAGTTTTAAAGAATAAAGCATGAGTGTTACAAGGAATATAAAATGTCCAAACTGTGGAGTTTTTAATACTAATAAAGAGTATTGCGAAAATTGTAACACGTTAATTTCTCACGAAAAAAAGAGGGCTTTAAAGGAAAAAGAATATAAGGAAACTTTAATAAATGAAGCTAAAGAAAAGATTGAGAATCCTAATTTAGCAGAGCGTTTAAAAAAGCATCCTTTCTTTTTGTATAGAATTGTTGGTTGGGATTTTGTATTCAGCTTTTCTAGTGGTAAGTGCTATAGGAGCTTTATTAGCATGGTTTATAGCTATGGTAGCAGCTGGATAATATGAATCGATTTTTAAAAGTCTATTTTGTTTCTTCTTTATTTATTGGGCTATGTGTTTATATAACTCAAAGAAATAAATACTTATTACCAGATATCATTCAGTTTTATTTAAACGACTTTTTAATAATTCCAATTGTATTAACAATTAGTCTTTATATCCTGAGATGGAGTAAGAATAATAAAAATTACCATATTCCTTTAAGTATCGTTTTGTATAGCTGTTTTCTGTATAGTTTCTTATTTGAGTATTTTCTTCCTAAATTTCATTTAAGATACACTTCAGATTTTATTGATGTTATTTTGTACTTTGCTAGTGGAATAATATTCTACATCTTTCAGAAAAATAATTATGAAATCTTCAAAAAAACTAAATACTAAAGTAGTAACTAGAATAGGTAAATCGATTACTTATATTGAAGAACACTTACACGAAAAGTTAATGTTAAATGATATCGCTGAGAAAGCACATTTTTCTCCATTTCATTTTCATCGATTATTTTCAATAGTAACAAAAGAAACTTTAAATAATTTTATCACAAGAAAAAGAATTGAAAAGGCAGCTTCTTTTTTGTTACATAAAAAAGAATTAACAATTACTGAAATTTCCGATAGAGTAGGGTTTACTAGTTTATCGTCATTTTCAAGAGCTTTTAAGAAATTTTACGGAATGAGCCCTGTTGAATTTAGAGAAAGTAGTCCTCATAAGTTTAGCAAGATTAGTAAAGAAGAAAGCAAGAATGGACAAATGATTACCTTATTTGAACAATACATTTGTAACGTAAATAACTCTTTAAATTGGTTAAAAATGAATGCGATTACAGAAGTTAAAATAATTCCAGAGGTACAATTAGCTTATATAAGTCATCAAGGTAAAATGGATTTAATAGGTAATGTTTATAACAGACTAATGCAATGGGCTTTTCCAAAAGGTTTAATGCAGCAAGAAAATTTAAGAATGATAACCATTTATCATGATAGTCCTAAAATTACAGATCCGAATAATTTAAGGATGAGTGCTTGCATGACTTTAAACAGAGAAGTAAAAACTGAAGGAGAAGTAAACCTTAGAACATTACCAGATACCAAATGTGTTGTTTCTCGTTTAGGAATTGCACCAATGGAGTTTCAAGAAGCTTGGGAAGCAAATTTTGTTTGGATGTCAGAAAAAGGATTTAAAAGAGCAGATCAAGATCCTTTTGGAATTTATTATAACAATCCGCAAGAGCATCCTGAAGGAAAGTGCATTGTAGATCTGTGTATTCCTATAGAATAAAAAAATCCCGAGTTAAAAAACTCGGGATTTTTTATGTTTTATTCTTTTAGCAAATTAATAGTTTACATAATCAACAATTTCTAAACCATAACCAATCATACCAACACGCTTGGTTTGTTTGGTGTTAGAAACTAAACGTAATTTATGAATGTGTAAGTCGTGTAAAATTTGCGCTCCAATACCAAAGTCTTTATTATCCATAGCTACATGCGGAGCTTTCATTTCTCCTTTAGCTTGGTTTTCTTTTAAACCACGTAATCGAGCTAATAAGTTTAAAGCTTGACTTTGTTGATTGATAAAAATAATAGCACCACGTCCTTCATCGTTTATTACTTTAAACATCTGGTCTAATTTCTTGTCAGCATTATTAGTTAATGTACCTAAGATATCGTTGTTTACAAGCGTAGAATTTACGCGTGTTAATATTGGTTCATTTTTACTCCAAACACCTTTGGTTAACGCAATATGTATTTGTTTGTTAGTAGTTTGTTGATAAGCTCTTAAACGGAATTCACCAAAACGAGTTTTAATATTAAAATCTTCTTTCTTTTCAATTAAAGAATCGTGCTCCATACGATAAGCAACTAAATCTTCGATAGAAACAATTTTTAAATCGAATTTTTTAGCAACTTTTAAAAGTTGAGGTAAACGAGCCATGGTACCGTCTTCATTCATGATTTCTACAATAACTCCAGCAGGTTGTAAACCAGCTAATCGAGCAAAATCAATTGCAGCTTCGGTATGCCCCGTTCTTCTTAAAACACCTCCATTTTTAGCTTTTAAGGGGAAAATATGTCCTGGGCGTGCTAAATCGAAAGGTTTTGTTTCTGGATCGATTAAAGCTTCAATAGTTTTAGATCTATCTGAGGCAGAAATACCTGTGGTTACACCTTTACCTCTTAGATCTACAGAAACTGTAAAAGCAGTTTCCATAGGGTCGGTGTTGTTGTTTACCATCATGTTTAGTTGTAACTCTTTGCAGCGATCTTCGGTAAGTGGAGTACATATTAAACCTTTACCATGGGTTGCCATAAAGTTAATCATCTCTGGGGTTACCTTTTCGGCTGCCGCTAAGAAATCACCTTCATTTTCACGGTCTTCATCATCAACAACAATAATTACTTTTCCGTTTTTAATATCTTCTATTGCTTCTTCAATAGTGTTTAACTGAACTTTTGTTGATGTTTGTGTTGTCATTGTTATGTTGTTTTCTCTTTTTTAGAGAATAAGTTTTTAATCGTAGTACGTATAGATGCAAAAAATGTATTCACATCAAAAAGACCTTTGTCTTTAGTGGCTCTAACGGTTAATATTATAGCCAAAGGTAGCATTATAAACACACTTATCCAAGATCCTATTATGGCAGTTAAAGAGCTTTCTTCTGCTAAATTTCTACCAAAAGTATTTGAAAAGAAATACAATACATAAATAGCAATTGCTAAAATCATTGGTAATCCCATTCCTCCTTTTCTAATAATTGAACCTAAAGGAGCACCAATAAAAAACAGTAATAAACAAGATAAAGAGAAAGCAACTCTGTTATAATATTCAATATCATACAGGTTTAAGTATTTCCTTCTGTTTTTTAAAGTTTCTTTATTAGATTTATTATTATTTAATGTTCTTTCAATTTTTGAAACCGCAGAAGATAGGATGTTACGTTTCTCTCTGTCATTAAAGTTTTCAAGAATATTTGGCGAAATTTCTTTATTAACTAAAGAATCTGGGTAGTGGTGTAAATCTTCAATATCAATACTTAAAAACAAGTTTTTGGCTTTACTTTTAATAAAGTCATCATAGTTTTTTTTCATTGTAGGTACAGTATCCTTCAATTGAGCTAAACTAAGCATGTTATACTGACGTGTGTATTTTTCATCACCAAGATCATCATCGTTAAAAGAAGAAATGTCAATATTTATAGTGTACTTGTCAAAATATGCATGAGAAGCGGGCATTTTTTGCTTTTCTTTAAAAGAAGATCCATTTTTTAAATGATGCTCAAAATAGTAACCATCTTCTAAAACTAAAGTCATATACCTACTGCTTTCGTCAGAAATTATTTTACCTTTTTCCGCAGTAATAATTTTATTATTTCCTTTTCTATCAGATAAATCATAAATCATCACCTTTTTTAAAAGGTTATCGTCTTCTCCGTACTTCTCTTCAAACTTAATTTGATAATTAGGTAGTTCGGTGTTAAAACTCCCTGCAACTAAAGCTATAGCAGGTTGCTTTTTCTTGATGTTAACTTTCATGTTTAACTGCTTTAACATCGCATAAGGGTAAACGTTGTTTAAAAACAAAAAGTTAATACCACTTAAAAAAAGAGTTAAGAAAACTAACGGGCGCACCATTCGAGGTAATGAAATACCAGCTGATTTCGTAGCTGCAAATTCATAATTTTCAGATAGGCTACCCAAAGTCATTATCGAAGATAGTAAAACACCAATAGGTAATGCTTGTGGTACTACTAAAAGAGTGGTGTACCAAAGAAATTTTAATATAATTCCAAGACTAATACCTTTGCCAGCAAAATTGTCAAAAGCTAACCATAAGGCCTGCATTACCAAAACAAATAATATGATAAGGAATGTGGCGAAAAAAGGTTTTAAAAAGCTTTTTAAAATATATCTGTCTAATGTTTTCACAGATGCAAAGGTAGTAGGTTAGTTGGATAAAAAAATAAAAGTTTTGTTAATGATTTTTAAAGATTCATTAACAAAACTTTTTAGATGTATTAGTTTAGTCTATAAAGTAACCCTGTTTTAAATATTTCTCTTTATCAAATGAAAACATTTTTTTAGAAATTGGTTGGTTACTTTTAAATTTTGTAATTGTAAAGGTAGTTTCAGCTCCGTTAGAACCTATTTGTACTAATTTATATATGTGCTTCGTTTTAGCATCAATACCTAATTGTACTTTTACGATATCAGAGTTGCTATCAATAGGAGTTAAATCTACAAACTGAACTTTACGACCGTTATTGTTTTTTAATTTTCCCATAGAAAAATTATAACCGTCTTTATAAAAAGTTAATAGTTTAGAAGGGTAAATAAAACCATCTTCTTCATCTAAATCTCCGTTAGTTATATTTACTTCTTTTTCTTCTTGATTGATAACAACTAGCTTGTTTCCGTCAAAAATAAAATTGTTACCTAAATAATCAAGGTTGTATTTTTCTCCAGAAAGTGTTATTTCTCCACGTATTGGAGGATCGTTTGTAATTCCTGCTTCTTTGTTTACTAATGTTGAGTTAAAACCAATAATCATATTGGTGTAAGCTCCCATTTTTACTGATACTTCATCTAGTAGTAGCTTAGCTTCAGACGAGCTATTTTGAGCTATACTATTTAAACTAATAAATGCTGCGATGAATAATAATCCTACTTTTTTCATATTTCTAAATTAGAAATTTAATTATTGTTTTTTTCGTTTTCTAATAACTGATCTAAAGCAACCAAATCAGGGACTAAAACTTGTCTTGCTTTACTACCTTCGAAAGACCCAACAATACCAGCAGCTTCTAATTGATCTATCAATCTACCAGCTCTGTTGTATCCTAACTTTAATTTACGTTGCAATAAAGATGCCGAACCTTGTTGCGCTGTAACAATAAGTTCAGCTGCATCTTTAAACAGTTTATCTCTATCTGAAATGTCTATATCAAGATTTGTGCCACCTTCTTCACCAACATACTCTGGTAATAAGTGTGCTTTTGGATATGCGCGCTGAGAACCAATAAAATCAGTGATTTTTTCTACTTCAGGAGTATCAACAAAAGCACATTGAATTCTACTTAAATCATTTCCTGCCGTATATAACATGTCACCTCGACCAATTAATTGATCAGCCCCACCTGCATCTAAAATAGTTCTAGAATCAATTTTAGAAGTTACTCTAAAAGCAATTCTGGCTGGAAAGTTGGCTTTGATAATACCTGTAATTACATTTACAGAAGGTCTTTGCGTAGCCACAATTAAATGTATACCAATAGCACGAGCTAATTGCGCTAAACGAGCAATAGGTGTTTCAACTTCTTTACCGGCCGTCATAATTAAATCGGCAAATTCATCAATAACTAATACGATGTAAGGTAAAAATTGATGTCCGTCATTCGGATTTAATTTACGTGCTTTAAATTTAGCATTGTACTCTTTTATATTACGAACCATTGCATTTTTAAGCAAGTCGTAACGTGCATCCATTTCGATACATAATGAGTTTAAGGTGTTTACAACTTTAGTGGTGTCGGTAATAATGGCATCTTCACTGTCAGGAAGTTTGGCTAAATAATGACGTTCTATTTTATTAAATAAAGTTAATTCAACTTTTTTAGGGTCTACTAAAACAAATTTAACTTCAGCAGGATGTTTTTTGTAAAGTAATGAAGTTAATACTGCATTTAAACCAACTGATTTTCCTTGTCCAGTTGCGCCCGCCATTAGTAAGTGAGGCATCTTAGCTAAGTCAACCACAAAAGTTTCGTTAGAAATTGTTTTACCAAGCGCAACAGGAAGTTCCATTTGAGATTCTTGAAATTTCTTAGAAGAAATAACAGAATGCATAGAAACAATCGTTGATTTTTTATTTGGTACTTCTATACCAATAGTTCCTTTTCCTGGAATTGGCGCAATAATACGAATCCCTAAAGCAGATAAAGATAAAGCAATATCATCTTCTAAATTTTTAATTTTAGAAATTCTAATGCCAGCTTCAGGCACAATTTCATACAATGTAATTGTTGGCCCTACAGTAGCTTTAATTTTTGAAATACCAATTTTGTAATTGCTTAATGTTTCTACAATTCTATTTTTATTGGCTTCAAGTTCTTCAGGATCTATAGAAATACTTTCGTTATATTCTTTTAATAAATTAAATGTTGGGAATTTGAAATTACCAAGTTCTAAAGTAGGATCAAATTCTCCAAAATCTTTTACTAATTGGTCTGATAAATTCTGAGTAACACTTTTCTCTTCAGCTATTTTTTCAATAGCGACTTCAACTTCTTTTTTAGATTGCTCTGAAATATTTAGCGGAGAAGTTTCATTTGTTAACTCAATAGAAGGAGTTTCTTCTTCTTTTGGAGTTGAAGTACTAACATCAGAATGTTTTGTTATTGTAGGTTGTAAATTTTCTACTGAGAGCTCAAAGTCTGATTTTTGAACTTCATCAGTTTCTGCTTTATTTATCTCAGTTGTAATTTCTTCTTCTAGATCATCGGTTTCTTTAGAAAGTCTAGTCAATTCTTTTTTCTCTTTATTGGCTTTTACTTTTTCGTTAATTGCTTCAGGTGTAATACTAAATTTGATAATCAAAAAAGCAACAAGAAAGAACAGTAATAAAATCATTAATCCTGTTTTTCCTAAAAAAGTTTGCAAGTATTCATTTAGTTCAAAACCAATAATACCAGATAAAACTGCATTTTTTTTCTCAACAAACCCAAAAGCAACGGAAACCCAAAGCATACTTAATAAACCCCAGTTCCAAGAAGTAACAATTCTTTTTAAATTAGTTTGAAAGAAAATTCGAGCACTGGTAAAAAACAATGTAATAGGGATAAGGAATGCACCTACGCCAAAACCATCAAACACAAAAAAGCTACTAAGCTTTGATCCGATTTTACCCAATAAATTTTTTGTTGGGATATTTTTATTACCAAATTCGGTTAAAGTACTTTGGTCTTCTTGCCAAGAAAAAAAGAAAGACACAAAAGCAACTGTTAGAAATATTGAAAAAAGAAATAAAAAGGCTCCTAAAAGAGTTTGATTTTGTCTGTTAGAAAAAAAAGTAGATACTCTTTTAAAGATGCTTGTCTTTTGTTGTTTCTTTTGAACAGTTGTCTTTTTTTTAGCCATGTATTTTTGTTAGAAATAATTTAAACGCTACAATATAGCTATTATTTTAGGAAGATAAATGATGCAAGCAATGATCAACGAAGTAAATGCGGCAAAAGCAGGAGCACCTGCTGCAATGTCTTTTATAAAACCTATTTTTTCATGATAATCTGGGTGAATAAAATCTGCTACTTTTTCGATAGCAGTATTTAATGCTTCAGCAACTAAAACTACGCCAATAATTAAACATTGAATCATCCATTCTGTCATGGAAATATCAAAATAGAATCCTGCAATAGTAGCAATTATACCAAAAGTAATTTGAGCTTTAATACTGTTTTCTGTAGTAGCTAATAGCCAGATACCTTTAATAGCAAATTTTATACTTCGTAAACGTCTCCTTATAAAGTCGTTATTCGGATTTTTCATAAACAGTTCTATAAAGAGTTTAAAGCAGCTTCGTAATTAGGCTCATCTACAATTTCAGGAACTTGCTCAGTGTAAAGAACTTCTCCATTTTCATTAATAATAACAATGCAACGAGAGTGTAAACTAGTTAAAGGACCATTTTTAACTTCTAAACCATAATCTTTACCGAATTTACCTGTAGCAAAATCAGAAAGCATCACTACATTTTCTATTCCTTCTGCACCACAAAAACGACCTTGAGCAAAAGGTAAATCTCTAGAAATACATATAACTTTAGTGTTTTCTAGTTCTGAAGCTTTTTTATTAAATTCTCTTACTGAAGTAGCACAAGTACCAGTATCTACACTTGGAAAAATATTTAAGATTAATCTGCTACCAGAAAAATCGTTTAAACTCTTCACAGATAAGTCTGTTGCAACTAACGAAAAATCGATTGCTTTACTTCCTTTTTCAGGTAAGTTTCCTATAGTTTCTATTGCGTTTCCTTGTAGTGTAACTGTTGCCATTTTTGTTTGTTTTTAAGAATATCAAAGGTAATTAAATTAATTAAAAAAAGGTGTAGATAAACCTATGGACTGTTAAAAAAGTTATCTTCGCAGTCTGAAATAAAATAACCCTTGAATTTACAGCAATACACATCAGAATTTAAGTATAACTGGAAGCTAGCAGCTCCAGTAATGTTGGGTATGCTAGGGCACACTTTTGTAAGTTTTGTTGATAATATTATGGTTGGACAATTAGGAACGGCTGAATTAGCTGCGGTTTCTTTAGGTAACAGTTTTATGTTTATTGCCATGTCGTTAGGAATTGGTTTTTCTACAGCAATAACTCCTTTGATAGCCGAAGCAGATTCTTCTGATAATTTTAAACAAGCAAAATCTACATTTAAACACGGATTGTTTTTATGTTCAGTAATTGGAATTTTAATGTTTTTAATGGTTTTCTTTTCGAAGCCATTAATGTATTTAATGAAACAGCCTATAGAGGTTGTTGAGTTGGCAATACCTTATTTAGATTTGGTAGCTTTTTCATTAATTCCTATGATTATTTTCCAAGCTTTCAAACAATTTAGCGATGGAATGTCGATGACTCGTTATCCGATGTATGCAACAATTGTGGCGAACTTGTTAAATGTTTTATTGAATTACTTGCTGATTTTTGGAAAGTTTGGCTTTCCTGAAATGGGAATTGTAGGTGCTGCTTACGGTACTTTAGTTTCGAGATTTGTAATGGTGGCTTATCTATGGTGGTTATTAACTAAAAAAGAACGCTCTAAAAAGTTAGTTACAAGCATTAAGTTGTTTGTATTGGATAAATTAATGCTTCGAAAAATAATTAGCTTAGGAGCACCAAGCGCAATGCAAATGTTTTTTGAAGTTGCCATTTTTACGGCAGCAATTTGGTTAAGCGGATTATTAGGTAAAAACCCACAAGCAGCAAATCAGATAGCTTTAAATCTGTCTTCGATGACGTTTATGGTTGCTATGGGATTAAGTGTTGCATCTATGATTAGAGTTGGGAACCAAAAAGGATTGAAAAACTTTAAAGAGTTACGAAGAATAGCGTTTTCAATATTTTTTTTAGGTACTATTTTAGCAGTTGGATTTGCAACGATATTTTTTGTTTTTCATAAAAGTTTACCAAATTTATATGTCGATTTAAGTGATGCTAATAATTACGCCGATAATATGGAAGTAATGAAAATTGCAGCTAACTTGTTAATTGCAGCAGCTATTTTTCAAATATCAGATAGTATTCAGGTAATGGTTTTAGGAGCTTTACGTGGTTTGCAAGATGTAAAAATTCCAACCATAATTACATTCATATCATATTGGGTAGTAGGTTTTCCGATTAGTTTTTATTTCGGAAAAGAAGAGATGTATGGTAGTTTTGGTATTTGGCTAGGGCTTTTAGCAGGATTAACTACAGCGTCTATATTACTATTCATTCGATTTAATAAATTAACTTTACAATTAATAAAAACTAACCCAGTTACTGAGGTTAAACAAAAAATATAAAAGATTCTCAATTTATGGACTTACCTAAATTTTTATTAGCAGATAACAGCAATCATCCTGAAGATATTTTTGTATTGCATACAGAGTATCCTCGTTTTTTAATTAACCTTAAAGATGATTCAATAGAGTGGTTTGAAGATTTAACAGGAGAAAAAGAAGAAGATGTTACTACCGAATTAGCTGACCTAATGGATAAAGCAGGTGAGTTTTATGATGATGAAATGAAAGGTTTAGAGTAACGGTTTGGCTATGAAAAGCACTGTTTTCAACCGAGCACGTAGCTAAGCCTTTGTGTTTTGTTTTTAAATTTATTGTTTTTAATAACCAATCCAAAGGATTGGCGTTGTTAATTGCTTGCAGTGACCTTTCAAGTTCTGCCAAACCCACGCATTTTTTATAGCCTTTGTTAGTAGCTGTTTTATTTTAATTCTTTGGTGTTTTCGTCAAGGAAATCCAGTTCAATCACAGGAATGTCATTTAATTTTTCAATCATTTTTTCGGCTCTATCCATTTGTTTTTGCATAGATTCAATTGTTTGCTTTTTCATATCAGCATCATATACTTTTCCATAATTGTTTTGAGCAATATCATAGATTTTATCAAAATCGTTAACCTTGTAATAAATGATTTTTTCAATGTTATCATTCAAGTTATCCAGATGGAACTTAAGCACATTAAGTTGTTCTATATTTCTTGGAAAATCGACTAAAATATTATGTTTTTTGCTATCCCAATTTTGAATTAATGCATCAATTAAATAGGCGTCAGATATTAATAGTCCATTATCAATATGATACTTAACCTTTTCGTCTACCTCTGTTGTTGGATTAGCTAGTCTACTTCTTATTGTTTCAGTATCGATAACATTAAATTCATTGAGTTCGTTTTTCTCGATTAATTCTCGAAAAATTGGTAAAATTCCTCTTTGTATTTGATATCGATAGATTATTATCATTCTTTAATTGCTACTAACGTTTATGTATAAGAATAGTTGCGGGTTGTATGCGAGGATTTTCCGAAGGAAAATCAGACGTTACAAACACGCAACGGCCTTTGATTAAGCACTAAACCGTAATTATTTTTATACGGTGTTGTAGAGCGTTATTTTATGTTTTCCTTTATTCAGATACTCGGTTGTATATTCTGTTCGATTGATATAAATTTTAAGCAAGTCATTTTCTTCGTTATCTCCGCTATAATCTTGTTCAAAACTAAAAAACACGTTTCGGTTTGGCAGAATGATTGGTGTTTTAAAATTAGGCCCTTTTGTCAATTCAAACCTCCAATTCAAGTTGTTCAATTTTTCAGTTACGCTTTTGAAATTCAAACTGTCATTTAGCCACCCAAAATCAAAAAAGTCAGACTTATAATCATTATCAAAATTCAAAACCTTAATGATTATTTCCGATAACCCTTTGTAATAGTTTGTGTCAAAATAAAATTCGACAGAGTCAATTTCAATGTATGGAAATTTAGCTTTTTTTAATTCCGCAATTGTTTCTTTCCATTCAGGAAATATCTTTAAAATATCAGATTCCGAATCTCCCCATTTGAAAGGTGAAATATCTCCAGTCTTAATAATGTTTAGTATATCGATTTTCATTTCTCTAATGCTCTACAACGTGTTTGTATATGAAAAGTAGCGGATTTTATGCACTAACTTTTCGGTCTATAACTGACTTTAAATTTATAAAATTCACTTCAAATTAAGTACTTAAACCGCTATTTTTTATATACGTTGTTGTGTTTTCGTACTTTTTTTTCTCGTTCAGTTTGTAGCGTTGGCAAAGACATACTCTTTTGCAATTTTTGGCTTGTGTGATGGCTGAAGCGAATTGCAAATGTGTATGACTTTTAGCGTTGGCAAATCATAAAATTAATTCAGTTACATATTCAGTTTCTGGTTCTTTCGCTAAAAACAAATCCAATTCTTTCTGATTATTAAATCCTTGTAATTTTTGTTTGTATTTAGAAGCAATTTTCGGATTTTCAATTTCAAGTTTTCGATTTTTACTAATTTCCAAATACTCTTGTTCTTTGTCTATTCCTAAATAGCGTCTGTTCGACAAATTTGCTGCAATTCCTGTTGTACTACTTCCAGCAAAAGGATCTAAAATCCAAGCATTTGGTTTTGTTGATGCTAAAATTAAACGAGTTAAAACTGATAAAGGTTTTTGAGTCGGATGTTTTATACAGCTTTTTTCCCAAGGTGCGATTGCAGGAAGTTTCCAAACATCTTTCATTTGTTTGTCTCCATTAAGTTGTTTCATTAATTCATAGTTGAAATAGTGAGGTGTTTTCTCGTTTTTTCTCGCCCAAATTATTTGTTCCGTTGAATGTGTAAAATACCTACAAGAAAAATTTGGTGGCGGATTTGATTTTTGCCAAGTAACTATATTTAATATTTTGAAGTCTAATTCTGTTAGAGTTTGTCCAACGCTAAATATATTGTGCATTGTTCCACTTATCCAAATTGTAGCATCTTCTTTCATATTTTCCCGAACTAATGAAAGCCATTGCCTATTAAATTTGTTTATATACTCTGTTCCAAGTGATTTGTCCCACTTTCCTTTATTTACAGAAACAATTTTACCACTTTGGATTGACAAACCATTATTTGATAAAAAATAAGGCGGATCAGCAAAAACCATATCAAACTTATGATTGATTTTTGGTAATAACTCCATTGAATCTCCTTTTAAGAGACAGAAATTTTTATCGGTTGATTTGAAATATGGTTTTAGCATAAACAAATATAGTAAAATTTATTTACGATACTTATTGTATGTAGACTTTTTGTATACAAAAATAGATATTAGCATTATGAAAAAAGATAGCGTTTTAGTCAAATTTGGTAATAAAGTTAGACAACTTAGAAATGAAAAAGGTTGGAGTCAAGAAGAACTTTCTTTTAAGTCTGGTTTTCATAGAACTTATATAGGAATGGTTGAAAGGGCAGAACGTAATATTTCATTGAAGAATATTGAAAGAATAGCGAAAACATTCAATATTGAAATACAAGATTTATTTACTAATAAAAATTAGAATATGACTGAAATTGATTTAACTAAACAAAAATTTAGTAATGATAGGGCGAAATTTAGAAAAGAGATTATAAATATTTTTTTAAACGAAACAGCAGGAACTGGAAAAGGAGCAAATACATCAAGGTATAAATATGTTGTAAATGTTTTACCTGATGGAAGAAAAGTTTATTTAAGTCGTCCAGCAAATTTCAATAATGGTTTTGACTTTACGCTGAATGTAGAAAATACAAATTTTAATTTGGGTTTAATAAATGAAAAAGGGAATCCTAAAAGATCGAGTACAAGACCAACACACGAAAACATACTTACTGATTTAAGAAATAAAAAAGCTGAAAATAAAGCTCTTTATGACTTATTAATAGATGAAATTGATTTGATTTTTAATTGTCAAAACTCAACTAAAACAGATTTTCCTTTCAAAACAGGTCATTCAAGTAAATTAATTTTGGAATGTATCAAATGGTTATTTGAGGAACAAGATGTTACTTATTGGAATTATTCAGGTCGTTCAATGTTTTACAATGCAATTAAAGAAATATAAATATGGCAAGAATTCCTAATACAGTTGGTGGTGGAGCAAATACAAATTTTAATGGTTTACGTTTTGAAGGTAGAACAGATTTATTAGATGCGATAAATTTGCATCTAGATTATTCTATACAGAACGATAATGAAGTTGTGAAAAATGGAAATATTGTTGCACATTATTATGAAAAATACTCGCTTTACAAAGAGTATTTAACTCCTAACGGAGTTGATTATAGAACTATTTTAAGCAAAAGATTATTACCAGATGGAGCTTTACTTGTTGGAAATACAATGTATATTATTGAGAAAAAATATCAAGCAGGTTCTGGTTCAGTTGATGAGAAATTACAAACTTGTGATTTTAAGAAAAAGCAATACACTAAATTGTTTAGACCATTAAATATAAATGTTGAATATTTTTATGTTTTAAATGACTGGTTTGACAATCCAAGAAACAATGATGTTTTTGAATATATTGAGAGTGTAGGTTGTAAATATTTTATTGAAGATTTGCCTCTTGAAGAACTTGGTTTGTAATTAATAACTCTGTTAATTTTCCTCTTTTGTTTGGATTTGCGTTTATACTTCTTCGGGCATTTACGCGATAAATATTAAAATCAGAATATAAATCATCAAAAAAATTGTCATTTGGATTTTTTCCTTTAACATCTGAATTGCTTAAAATCCATTGATGATTTAAATTGTCTAATTCTGTACAAAAATCTTTTAATCGTATTTGTTCAGTATCATTAAATTCATCTTTGGCGTAAGAATTAAAACTTGAAGTTTCGCTTAATGGTTTGTATGGTGGATCAAAATAGAAAAAAGTATTTTCTGTAGCAAAATTTAACGTTTCCGAATAATCTCCATTTAAAATTTCTACTCTTTGAAGCACTATAGAAACTGCTCTTAAATTTTCTTTATTACAAATTAATGGTTTTTTATAACTACCAATTGGAACATTAAATTCATTTTTACGGTTTACTCGAAAAAGTCCATTAAAACAGGTTCTATTTAAGAAAATAAATAAAGCACTTTGAGTTGTTTGATTTGAAATTCTTGAATTAAAAAGTGCTCTCTTATCGTAATAATATTCCTTTTTTTCAGCGTCATTTTGAGCTAAAATATAATATTCACTTTGCCATTCTGAAAGTATATTTATCAAATTTTCTACATCTTCTTTTATTGAATTATAGCAATTTGTTAAGTCTGTATTTATGTCATTTATAATTGCTCTTTCCATATTTGGAAACTGTTCAAGCATCCAAAACAAAATTGCTCCACTTCCTACAAATGGCTCGATGAACGTAAAATTATTCTCAATTATATTTTCAGGTAATTGATTTTCAATTTGTTCAATCAGTTGAGTTTTTCCTCCAGCCCATTTCAAGAATGGTTTTGCAACTATTTTTGTCATATTAATTATTCAGTTTGTTGTAAAAATACATTATTAATTTCAATTCGAGCGTTGGAAAATTTTAGCTCTTTTGGTTTTTTTGCATTGGCTTTTTGAGTTGGCAAAAATCAAAAGTGCTAAAATATGCGGCTGGATCAGTATGAAACACAACGTTTAGTATAAGAAACGTAGGGCGGTTAATAAGCACTTTCGTTTCGGTTTATTACTTAGCTAAATATAAATATTTTGCTTTTATTTTTATCTTAAATGCCAAATTTTATAATTGGCGACTTTGCAAATAAACACAGACCTTTCGGTTAAGTACCAAAGCCCTATGTTTTTTATACATTGTTACCTGTCTGGCTTTCTCTCCGATTCTATTCACTTTGTATTATATTTTTTAAGTTGATAAATCGAATAAATTCCGAGAGCAAATTCCGCTATTATTCCGAAAATATAACCTCCTGTCGGTAATCCGTCCATTATCATACTCAACGCACGTCCTGTAGCAAGGGTTAGCATAAATAATATATTCAGTTCGGTGGCACGTTTCCAATATTCGGTTTTCCAAATTCCCAAAATCCATATTACTGAAATTCCGATATATAGACACATATTAGCTTTCAACATATTTGCAAGGTCAATTGTGTTGACTTGAATGTCCAATTGTTCTGGCAGAATTGATGGTGAACCGTAAATTATGCCTGTTGGTAATACAATTGATATAGAAATGAGAAGATGTAGGTTCTTAAAAATCCAATTTATTTTATCCGTCATATTTTTCGTTCCGATTTCAGATTTTTAATGTTTACTTTGAGTTTTTTTGCGCTTGCAGGTAACGGTTTTGTGTATAGAAAGTTGCGTTTTTTGAGTGCGAGGATTTTCCGAAGGAAAATCAGAAGTAACAAAAAATGCAACTGACTTTGGTTAAGCAGTAAACTACGCAATTTTTTATACACGTTGTTGCCAACAGTTATTTATTCCGTTACCATTTCTTTTTCAACCATTTTTTTCAATTCGTTTTTCAAATCCTCATAAACAATTCCATTTTTTGGATTATTTGATTGATATATTATGAAGTCCGATTTTACACTATTTCTTTTGTTTTTGAATGCCACTTCATATTTTTTGTTACTAACTTCATATTCAAAAAGATGAATATAAAATGATGATTCACGATTAGGTTTAATTCTCTCACTCATTTCAAGTTTTCCACGAGTAATTATTCCGTTTGAGAGAATGTCTATAATCCTTTGTTTTTTATATTCCCATTGTATTAATGTTCCGATAAAAATTAATTGAAACACAATAGCAATTCCTTTCCAGAAGAAACCTTCGGTAATTAAAAACTTTGGTTGAGAATTAAATAAATCATAATCTATTACTAAGAAAATTATTCCAACAATTATTAGAAGATAGTTATTTCTGTTTAGAATTTTTGCGATTTTGGTTTTATCAGTTAATCGTATTTTTCCTGTTTTCAATATTTTGGTTTTAATTGTTGGCAACGGTTTTGTGTATGGTTAGTTGCGTGTTTCAGTAGCTAATTTAGTAAACAAAAACGAACGCGAGAAAATTCCGAAGGAATTTTCCAAATAAGCACTTGCCAAAGCAATTAATTATACACGTTGTTGTACGCTGGCTTTTATTTTTTCGATTCTCTATATTGATATTTCTCCTCAACAAAAACTAAAAAGTGTGACATTCCCAAAATATCATTATTCCCTTTAATTTTTGTAATTAAATACCATTTTTGGTCGTCTACTATTTGCGGATTTTTCCAATCAATTTCTATGTAATTTGGTTGAACTTTCTGAACATTTTCAATAGTTAATTCGCTTTCAAGATTGTCCATCCATGTTATTGTATCATTATAGTAATCTTTACAACTTGTTAGTGTTAGTAAGAAGATTAGAATAATTGAAAATTTATTAAAACTCATAGACTTTTAATTAAATCGTTTTGCAGAAATTCAAATTCCGGTTTTTTCCAAAAAGACAAGTTAAATAGTCCTGTTGTACTGTCCTCTTTCCAAATTCCGTTTTCATTCGATTCTACAGTCCATTTTATTGGTCTGTTTCCTTTTTTGGTCAACTTTAAGCGACAATCTTTAGAAAGTCCGAACGCAAAGCAATTCAGCGCATCATTTTCATCATCAAATTCCTCGTGCCAAAAGTCAAACGCAACAGTGAAATTCCCATTTCCATTATCAGTCAGAGATACTGAAAATCCGTTTTCGCTTTTAGGGTTCACAGTTATTGATTCCGTATTTAATTCATATTCCGCTTCTGGATATTTCTTCAATCGGTTTACTATTTCGTTTATCGTTTTGCTCATTTTTCAGCTTGCGTACAACGGTTTCGTATAAGAATAGTTGCGGGTTTACGTGCGAGGATTTTCCGAAGGAAAATCAGACGTAGTAAACTTGCAACGACCTTTGGTTAAGCCTAAAATAGCAATTATTTTTATACTGTGTTGTGAGCTGGCTTTTCACTTTCTATTTATTATACATTAATTCCGAAATCTGTTTTCCAGCTTTATTAAATACTTTTGCTTTAGTGATATTAATTCTTTCGTTTTTAGTGACGTAAATAATGATGTCATTTTCAAAATCAATAAACATATAAGTTGGTTCTTTCAGTTCCTTAATTGTTAGAATAGAATCCGAAATACTTGTCAATTCGGCTATTCCATTTTTATCAAATTCCTTTTTCCAATTTATTAATTGCGAATAAGAATATTCAATCTTATTATCAGCAATCTTTTTGATGTAAATTCCGTTAATTTTAGTCTCTCCTCTATCAGTTTTTCCACCGCCAGTATAAAGAGTTCTTTTTCCGATTTCTAATTGGTCAAATCTTAAAATACTATCGATTGCTTGTTTTGTCTTTTTAGGGTTTTCTTGCTTAACATTTTGGAATGAATAATTTTCAGATATTGAAGATTTCTTTTCCGGTTTAGATGTCCAAGAACATCCGAAAAGTGTAATTCCAAATATCAACAGTAGTATTTTCATAGGTTTGTTCAGCTTGCTCACAACTGGTTATATACAATCAAATATATTGGATTTTGGTTATATATTTCGGGATAACACAACTTTTTTGTTGTCTTTAACGTTTGCGCTTAAATGCTATTTTCTGTTCTTAATTTGAATTAATTGTGCAGCAATACTCACTGCAATTTCTTCGGGAGTTTCACTTTTTATTGAGAGTCCAATAGGTGCATTTACTCTGTTTAATTCTTCTTGTGTAAAGCCTTCTTTTAATAAAACTTTCCACATGGTTTGTAGTTTAGCTTTACTACCTAATACTCCAATAAATTTATAGTTGTTTTTTAGTAGTTTACTTAATACTAATTTATCATCAGTGTATTTATTAGTCATAATAGCAACATAACTAGAATTCGCTTCAGTAATATAATTGCTAATACTATTATAATCGATTACTTGTTTCTGGTGTGCAAAATTATTACCCTCTAATGTGTTTAGGTTTTCTCTGTTGTCAAAAACAACTACATAAAAACCTAGTTTTACAAAAAGTTCTGAAACGGCTACTCCGACATGTCCGCCACCTATAATATAAAGCGTTTCTTTAATCCCGATATGTTCTTCGAAAAACCAATCTTTAGTAGAATTAATTGTATATTCAAACTGACTATCTATAATCTTATGCGAAAAATAAAATGAGTTTGGAGTTAAACTTAATGTACCTTTTTCTCCGTTTTGTATGCAGGAAAGAATATTTTCAATGACAGAAATATGATTAGAGTCTAAACAATGAAAAGCTACGGTTTGTTCTCCAGAGCAAATCATTCCTGAGCCTTCTTTGATATTTCCTTTATGAATCTGTTTTTTTATATATGTTGGTTGGTTTTCTTCTTGTAATAACTGTTGAGCTTCTTCTACCAAAGAAAACTCCATAACACCGCCGCCAACAGATCCAAAGATAAATCCGTCTTGAGCGACTAGCATTTTAAAACCTTTTCGCCCGGGAGAACTACCAAAGTTTTCTATTACTGTCAAGACATATACTTTTTGACTGTCTTGTAATTTATCTAGTATGTGTTGCCAAAAAATCATTGAAAAATAGTTTCACTTAATGCGTAATAAATTGCCATTAAAGCAGAGAAAATAGCACTTGCCATAAACCGCCAATCTAAACGTATTTTATTTTGAATTATATAATTAGCAATAAACGAAATAGGGATGTTTGCTAAGAAAGACCAAAGTGCGATAATCATTAAATTACTGTTAATCTGTTCATAATTCCCAGAAAACAGTTTGATAAAAGCTAAATGTCTAAAAATCCATAACGGATTAAAATATGCAATAGCTAAACCAGTTTTTGCTAATGTTTTTTTAATTCCGTTTATATTGCTTGTTTTTCTATCGATCCAAGCAAAGTAATTCGGAATTTCAAAAGCATAAATTGTTGCGCCAACGAGTATCATTCCGAGTAATCTATAGATAGAAAACTCGTTTAATAATAAAGCAGCAATAGTATCTCCAGCACTATAAATTAATGCGCCGCGAATTATATTTTGTTTGGTGTACTGTAGTAGTTTAATGTTTACTTATTTTGAATTAAATCTCCTTTAGTTGGAGAGTAATTAGTTCTTTCCTCATTGTTTACTAAAACTTTGTCAAAGTAACATTTAACTCCATCAGCACTGTTTATACTTTCTATATTTTGAATGTGAAAATGCAAGTGAGGGTAGTAAGACCTACCAGAGTTACCAACTTGAGCTATAATTTTTCCTTTGTTAATTATATCTCCTGATTTTACTTTAATTGAATTCTTTTTCAAATTTCCAAAAAATAAAAACTCATTATTTTTAGTTTTCAATATGATGGAGTTTCCAGCATAATAATAACGGTTGATATGACCTGGTTGATTGTCTTTAATGCCATCTATAACTGATATGACTTCACCGTCAACAGGGGCTAATACATTTTTCCCAAAGGAATAATAGTTTTCATTTTTAGACCTTTTTCCGTTGTAAGCCTTTTTATTTTCATCAATTAAAACAAAGTCAAACCCTTTTTTTTGAGGGTTGATACTATAGTGATTGTTCTCTTTTTTAGAATCTCCTCCTTGTGTCACATACCAAATCCCTTCATCAAAAGGTAAAGTTATTTTTGATATATTTTTTTCTAAATAAGGATTGTCTCTATAAACCAAACCTCCTAGTTTATTTAGAATTTGATTATCTGGATATAATTTAAATCGCTGATTTCCTTTTTCAAAATTAACATTAAACCTTACAGAGTTATTGGCGGTTTCAATATAGGTGAAGTGATTTATTTTTCCATATTCATCTTTCATTTTAATTAAAAGAGAGTCCCATTTTTTTCTAGAAACATTTTTTTGATATCTAGAGGTAAAACGATTGTATATTTTGCCATATTGCTGTTTGTTGTAACTGTCCTCAAAATGAATCATAAATTCATTGGCTCTAATTTTTTTACTTTGGGAGTAGGATTGAAGGCTGAAAATTAATAGACCTACAATTAGAATTACATTTTTTCTCATAACATGTTATTGATTACTATTCATATAATCCCATCAACACTTTTTCAGGTGTAAAAGGTGCATGAAATTTTAATTTATAATTCGGATTAAACTCTTTAACAGCTTGTTGAATGGCAAAATAAGTTCCAATTCCGTACATTAAAGGAGGCTCGCCAACGGCTTTCGATTTTAAAATAGCTAATTCATTTCCATCAGTTTCTAACGGAATTGTTTCTACTGTTTTTGGAGATGAAAAAATATCAGGAACTTTATAGGTAGATAAAGCATTTGATAATAATCTTCCTTCTTTACTGTAAGCTATTTCTTCCATTGTCATCCAACCAATTCCTTGCGCTAAAGCTCCTTCAACTTGACCAATATCAATTCCTAAATTCATGGTTTTACCAAAATCGTGTACAATTTTAACGTTATCAATTTCGTAGTTTCCACGAATACAATCTACAGTAACTGTTGTAATTGCTGTACCGTACACATGATATGCAAACGGATGTCCTTTTTCTTTGGTCTTATCAAAATGAATGATTGGAGTAGCGTAATGCGCATTTTCAGATAAAGCAACTCGCTGTAACATTGCTTGTGCAATTAATTCTTCCCAAGAAAGAGACGATTTTTTACCATCAATAAAAACAAAATCTTCTTGAAAAGAAATGTTATTTTCTTCAGTTGATAGCATTTCTGTTGCAACTTTAGTTAATCTTTCAATTAACGAATTACATGCCATTTCTACGGCTTTTCCATTTAAATCGGCAGTTGAGCTAGCTGCAGTAGGAGAGGTATTAGCAACACGAGTAGTATTAGTGGTTTCTAACTTTACTTTGTTTGGAGAAACACCTAAAATTTGTTGCGCAACTTGCAACATTTTAGTGTTTACACTTTGTCCCATTTCAACAGCCCCTGTAGAAACCCCCACACTTCCGTCTTGATAGATGTGAATCAATGCACGTGCATGATTCATAGGTGTATTTGTAAATGAAATTCCGAATGCAATTGGCATTAAAGAAATTCCTTTTTTAAAGTGCTTATTTTTTTGATTAAAACTTTCTACCTCTTGGTCTAGTTTTTCAAATTCAAACTTTTCTTTAGCTGAGAACCATGCTTTTTTAGCTTGTACTTCAGTGGCTATTTGCCCGTAAGAAAACTCATCATATTCCGCTAGTAAATTCGCTTCTTGAATTTTGCTTCTATTCACGCCAATTTTATCAGCAGCAGCAGCAATAGCACTTTCTATTACAAACATTCCTTGTGGTCCACCAAAACCACGAAAGGCGGTGTTAGGAGGTAAATTTGTTTTACAGCTATATACCGTAGTACTTACATTTGGAATAAAATAACTGTTGGTTGCATGAAACAATGTTCGTTCTGCAATGGCAGGAGATAAATCGGCTGCTGCACCTGAGTTTTGTAAAAACTCTACTTCAAAGGCTTTTATTTTTAAATCTTTGGTTAAACCGATTTTATAGAATGATGAATATGGATGACGTTTTCCTGTCATGCGTAAATCATCGTGACGGTTTAGCATGTATTTTACAGGACGATTTAAATGTTGTACAGCTACTGCTGCCATTACTGCCCAAGGAGTTGCTTGATCTTCTTTTCCACCAAAACCACCACCTAAGCGAATTACATCTACTTCAATTTTGTGCATTGGAATACCTAGTACTTTGGCTGCTATTTTTTGTACAGCTGTAGGTCCTTGGGTAGATGATATTAATTTGATGTTTCCATTTTCTTGTGGAATGGCATAACATCCTTGTGTTTCTAAATATAAATGTTCTTGTCCGTTAGAAAAAGTTTCTCCTTCGTATACATAATCACAATCTGCAAATGTGTTTTCTGAATCTCCTAATTTGAAAGAACGTGGTGCATTGATAAAACTTTCTTTTGCTTTTGCTTCCTTGGCAGTTGTAATTACTGGAAGCTCTTCAATGTCTATGGTAATTAATGCTCTTGCTTTTTTAGCAATAGCTTCGCTTTTGGCAACGATAAACGCAATGGGTTGTCCCCAAAAATGTACTTCATCTTCTGCCCAAAGTGGTTCGTCAGGAATAATTCCTCCAATTTGATTTTCACCTAAAACATCTTTATAGGTAAATATTTTTACAACTCCTTCTAAAGCTTCTGCTTTAGAATAGTCTACCGATTTTATTTTCCCGTGTGCTTTTGGTGAATCGAAACACAATCCGATTAAAGCATCTTGACGTAACATTAAATCGTCTACAAATAACGATTCTCCTCTAACGTGTGTACAACTATCTATATTCTTCATCGTTTTCATAGGGTAATCATTTTATCAAGTTCTACATCATTTGGAAATAGTTTAAGAAAATGAGCAAAGAACAATTGTCTTGCTAACAATCTTTTATAATCAGATGTTCCTCTTACATCACTTATTGGTGAAATTTCAGATTGCATTATTTTTTCTGCTAAATGAATGGTTTCAGAAACAATTAATTCGCCTTTTAAAAACTCATTAGTTTTATATAAATATTTAGGAATTGCAGCTACACCACCTAATGAGATATGTGCTTCAGAAATAGTTCCGTTTTCAACAGAAATTAATCCAGCTGAATTTACGCTAGCAATATCTAAATGTGTTCGTTTACTTACTTTTTCGAAATTGAAGTGCTGATTAGCCTGCGGAACTTTAAAAGAAATTTCTTTTAATATTTCATCTTCTTGTAAGTCGTAAACTTTATAATTTTGATGGAATTCCTGAAAAGGAATTTGACGCTCGCTACCAACTTCTTTTTGAATTGTTAAAGTTGAATTTAACGCTAAAAAGAAAATTGACATATCTCCAATAGGAGAGGCGTTTACAAAGTTTCCACCAATAGTTCCCATATTTCTAATTTGTTCAGAAGAAACCAGTTTTAAAAATTGTTTTAGCTTTGGGAATAAGGTTTGTAGTTTCTTATTGTCGGCAATTTCAGTAACTGTGGTATTAGCACCTAATGTGCAAATTCCTTCTGAAAATGAAATTCCTTTTAAAGCAGTTTTGTCAACTAATAAATGTACATCTTCTTCTGCCATTTTATCAGCATAACGTACATATATATCTGTTCCGTTAGCGACTTTAGTTCCAGTTTTTTCAAAAACCTTAGGTTGTAACTCTTTTAATTTATTTGGGATAGTCTCAAAGTAATTTGGAATAAACCCTTCTTTAATTAACCATTCTATTTTATGATTATCGTCTTTTTGCTGTAGTTTTTCTTCAATTTCAAAACCTGCTTTTTCAATCGATTTATATCCTGTACATCTACAGATGTTACCGCTAATAGCATCATTGCAAGTAGTAGAATTATTACTTTCTAAAGCATAACCAGTCATAGAAACCACAAACCCTGGAGTACAAAAACCACATTGAGTTGCGTAATTATCGGTCATTGCTTTTTGAACGGTATTTAATTCTTTAGGTAAGTTAATTCCTTCAACGGTAACAATATGTTTTCCGTTGGCATTTCCTAAAGGAGAAATACAAGAAGTTATGGTTTGATAGATGACATTGTCTCCATTTGAAGTTCCAACTAAAACGGTACAAGCACCGCAATCGCCTTCGCGACATCCAATTTTTGTTCCTTTTAATTGTTGATATTCTCGAATAAAATCGAGTAAAGTAACGCCTGTGTTTGCAGATGTTTTGATAATCTGATTGTTAAGTATAAATTGTATCATATGCAGAGGGCAAGATACGAAAATGTTACGAGTTTGAATGTAGTCTTAGGTATTGGTTGTTTGCGTACTGACTTATAAAATAATTGTTTTTTACTCAGTTGCTAGCTTTTTCTTAAAGCGATAAATCGATTAGTTAAACTGACTATTTCTAATTTGTGTTTTTGTGCTATATATTCAAATGTTTCTTTTCGATAGATAAAAACATGAGTAGGGTCCTTTCGATAAAACCATGAATTGAAATCAATTTGCTCATTGTATAGCATTGTCATGACAAGTAGTACTCCGTTATTTTTTAGTAAGGATATAAGTCTGATAATTTCTTCTTTGGGATTGTAAAAGTGTTCAAATACTTCACAACTAACAATATAATCGTATGTGCTTTTTAGTACATCTTCATTAGGAACAAAAAAAGGATCGTACTGTGTTATATTATAGCTTTGTTTTTGGAGCATGCTAGAAATAACTGGTCCAGTTCCACAACCAAAATCTAAACCTTTGTGTTTTGATGTGAATTCTTGTATCACATAGTTTGTAATAGGAGACGTAAAGTTTTGGTAACCTATATCATCTACATTGTTGTTATGAGATTCATATCTTGTTTTTTCTTTATCTGCGGATAGGTAATAAATTTTATTTTTTACTATTGCTTTGCAAGTATCGCATTCGTAATAATATTCATCTTTTTTATTAGTAAGTTTCGAGTCGCAAAGGGTACAATTCATTTTAATTTTTTTAAGAAACTATTTTTGATAATGCAGAATGAGCTATGTCAATAGAGTTAGTTGCTAATATAAGTTTTTAAAGTGTTTTTTTATTGCTGTTAACTTTAGGATATTTGCTTAAAATTAAATTAATGTCAAAAATTGTTTTTATAACAGGAGCCTCTTCAGGAATAGGGAAATCAATCGCTTTGTATTTACACGATAGAGGATATGTTGTTTATGGTACAAGTAGAAACCCAGATAAGATAGACGTTCCTTTTTCAATGGTTGCTTTAGATGTTACGAAAGAAGAAACGATACAGAAAGCAATTGCTGAAGTAGCTGAAAAGGAGGGAAGGATAGATGTGTTGATTAATAATGCAGGTAAAGGAATTACTGGTCCGATAGAAGATACGCCAACTGATGAAATGCGAGAGAACTTTAACACCAACTTCTTTGGTGTAATTGATGTTGTTAAAGCTGTTTTACCACAAATGCGTGATCAAAAATCAGGGTTAATAATTAACACAACTTCTATTGCAGGTTATATGGGATTGCCGTTTAGAGGAATTTATTCAGCGAGTAAAGGAGCTTTAGAGTTGGTGACAGAAGCGCTAAGTATGGAGGTGAAAAGCTTCGGGATTAAAGTTGTAAATGTTGCGCCAGGAGATTTTGCAACCAATATTGCTTCGGGTAGATATCATACCCCAGTATATGAAAATTCTGCCTATAAAGAAAAGTATGCAGAGAATTTAGCATTGATGGATTCGCATGTGGATTCAGGTAAAGATCCTATTGTTATGGCAGAGGCAATTCATAAAATTATCGAAAATAAAAACCCTAAAATTCATTATAAAGTAGGGGCTTTTATGGAGAAGTTTTCAATTGTTTTAAAACGAGTTTTACCCGATAAAATGTACGAAAAACTATTAATGAATCATTATAAGTTGTAAATTCGCAACGTTTTAGAAAACCTAGTTTTCAAATTAATATAGACCACAATTTTTAAATTTAGATAGATGAAATTTTTTATTGATACAGCTAACTTAGATCAGATTAGAGAAGCACAAGCTTTAGGTATTTTAGATGGAGTAACTACAAATCCGTCTTTAATGGCTAAAGAAGGAATTACAGGAGAAGAAAACATTATCAATCATTACAAAGCGATTTGTGATATTGTTGATGGAGATGTTTCTGCTGAAGTTATTTCAACTGATTTTGAAGGAATGGTAAAAGAAGGTGAAGCGTTAGCTGCTTTAAATCCGCAAATCGTGGTAAAATTACCAATGATTAAAGATGGTGTTAAAGCATGTAAATATTTCTCTGATAAAGGAATAAAAACAAATGTAACTTTAGTGTTTTCTCCAGGGCAAGCATTATTAGCTGCAAAAGCAGGAGCAACATATGTATCTCCGTTCATTGGTCGTTTAGATGATGTTTCTACAGATGGTTTAAATTTAATCGAAGAGATTCGTTTAATTTTTGATAACTATATGTTCGAAACTCAAATCTTAGCTGCATCTGTTCGTCATACAATGCATATTATAGATTGTGCTAAATTAGGATCTGATGTAATGACAGGACCTTTAAGTGCTATCGAAGGTTTATTAAAACACCCATTAACTGATATTGGTTTAGCTAAGTTTTTAGCAGATTATAAAAAAGGAAACTAACCAACACAATTGGTTAAAGTATATTGTCATTCCCGCGAAAGCGGGAATCTCATTTTTAAAAGTTTATGTTCCCAAAAAAAGAACTCGCACAATTAGTAATTTCGGCTTGTAATCAATATAATATTGATACGGTTGTTATTTCTCCAGGATCACGTAATGCTCCGTTAACTATTGGGTTTTCAAATCATCCGAGTATAGAAACATTGAGTGTAGTTGATGAGCGTTGTGCTGCTTTTTTTGCAATGGGAATTGCACAGCAAAAACAAAAGCCAGTAGCAATTGTTTGTTCATCTGGTTCTGCATTGTTGAATTATTACCCGGCTATTGCTGAGGCTTTTTATAGCAATATTCCGTTAGTTGTAATTTCTGCAGATAGACCAAAACATTTAATTGATATTGGAGATGGACAAACCATTCGTCAAGAAAATGTGTTTGAAAATCATATTTTATATTCAGCTAATTTAGTTGAGGGTGAATTTGAGAAAAACAAAGAGTTACTATGTGAATCTTTGCAAATAGCAATTCATAAAAAAGGACCAGTACATGTTAATGTTCCGTTTGATGAACCTCTATATGAGGCAGTTGATGAGTTAAAGGAGTTTAATTTTTCTGTTTCTGATGAAAGCAAAGAGGAGCAATCTGTTAATTATGATAAACTGAAATCTATTTGGAGTTCTTCTTTAAAAAAAATGATTTTAGTTGGAAGCAATTATCCTGATAATGAATTACAGGGTATATTAAATGAAATTGTAAAGGATGAATCTGTTTTAGTTTTAACAGAGACTACTTCAAATTTATACAATCCAAAATTTATCAATAGTATTGATAAGTTGATTTTTCCTTTAAGTGATATTGATTTTGAAAAATTACAACCTGAAGTTTTATTGACTTTAGGAGGAATGGTAATTTCTAAGAAAATAAAACAGTTTTTACGAAAGTATGAACCAAAACATCATTGGCATGTTGATGAATTAAAAGCAATGGATACCTATCATTGTTTGTCAGAGTTTATTAAAGAAAAGCCAAGTGAGTTTTTAAAAGAATTAGTAGGAGGAAAAGAAAGTGATTATCAGAAACTCTGGTTAACTAAAAAAGATGAAAGAGTAATAAAACATAATGAGTATTTAGCTAATGTTGAATATTCAGATTTAAAAGTTTTTGAAACTATTTTAAACAAGGTACCTAACGAGTCTCAAGTTCAAATAAGTAATAGTTCAACGATTCGTTATTCTCAGTTGTTCGATTTAAATCCATCATTAAAGGTGTTTTGTAATCGAGGAACGAGTGGAATTGATGGAAGTACAAGTACAGCTATTGGAGCGGCTTATGTAAATGATAATTCAACTACTTTTATTACTGGGGATTTAAGTTTTTTTTACGATAGTAATGCTTTGTGGAATGCAAATATTCCTAAGAATTTTAGAATAATTATTTTAAATAATGCTGGTGGCGGAATTTTTAGATTCATTCCTGGTCCATCAACAACAAATGCAACAGATTATTTTGAAACCCCTCATAGTTTAACTGCTGAACACTTAGCAAAAATGTATGGGTTTGATTATGTTGCTGTTTCAAATTTAAAAGAGTTAAAAAAAGGGTTGAGTAATTTTTATTCAGTATCAAATCAACCAAAAATAATGGAGGTTTTTACTCCAAAAGAAATAAATGACGTAGTTTTAAAGAACTATTTTAAAAACTTATAAAATGGAATTACAAGAAGGAGATCAGGTAGATTTAGTAATAGGTCATCAAACAAATTTAGGATATACAGTTTTAATTAATGAAGAGTTTGAGGCTTTACTATACAATAGTGACATTTTTAAAGATATAGAAGAAGGTTCTAGAACAATCGGTTATGTAAAGAAAGTAAGAGAAGACGGGAAGATAGATGTTTCTTTACGTCCTCAAGGTTTTAGAAATGTAATAGATGAGGATGCAAATACTGTGCTTCGAAAATTAGAAGAAAAAGGATTTTTAATGCTTACAGATAAAAGTTCTCCAGAATCAATTAAGTTTCGATTACAGATGAGTAAAAAAGCATTTAAAAGAGCTATTGGTAATTTGTATAAAGAAAAGATAATCGAGTTACAAGAAGATAGAATAGTTTTAATAAAATAAAAAAAAGTCGCTACTTATTAAGTAGCGACTTTTTTTTATAGAAGAGAATTTATTGTTTGTCTTCCTCTTCGTTTTCTTCATCCTCTATAATTTCTTCTTTAGGTTGACTACCTTTTAAGTCATTTACTCGTTTTATATTTTCGTAAAAAGCATTACTGTTAGGATCAGAAGGATCCATTTTACCATAAGCTGCTTTATAGTAAAAGTCAGCTTTTTCGTAGTCTTTACCTAACTCGTAATATTTACCAACATAAAAATCACCGATATGAGACTCTGGGTATTTAATCATTACAAAATCACCTAATACTCTTAAGTAATCTCCGTCTTGTTGGTCTATTACAATTCCTTCAATAGCAAAAATATCATCTAAACGAACATTTAGATTAGAACCGTATAAATACTGAATGTCTAAGTATTTTTGTTCTACATATTTAATAGCTTGTAAAGGTTCTAGGTCTTTAACATTGGCTTCAAACTCTTGTTTTGTGATCTTAGAATATAAAGCAAACATTTTAGCAAAAGCTCTTGGAATCGTTTCTCCAATAATTGACAAATAATTAGGAGCATTTTCGAATTTATCGAATGTAATGTTTAAATTTTTTGCGTCAAAAGAAGATAGGTAGGTTCCTATTTCGTTAAATCGATTGCCTTGTTTTTCGCTAATGTATTTTTTACTATTACTAGCGTAGATAAAATAAGTGTTATCTATAGAACCTAATCTGCCTAATGAGTAAGACTCTATCATACTTCCACTAAATTGAGTAAAGTCAGGAGTAATACAAATAAAAGAATTGAAGACAGGTTCAGTATCTTTTAAATAATAGGTACTAAAGTTGGCAGCTTTACCTTCACCAACTATCGTCATAAAAGGAGAAGTCTTATAGCTTCCTTCCATATAAGGAATTAAATCTTTTTTTATAAAGTTATAAAACTTAGTAGCACTACTGGTAAGTGCATTGTTTTTTGGAATGATTGAAACGTCTTTCGCATACGTGTCTTTCATGTTTATACCAACCACAATTTGTTTAGGAGCTTTATCTACATTGGCATACAGTTTTGCGTTTCCAACATACATATCAAAAAGATATTGATCACCTAAAATGATTGCTAGTGGATAACTTGCGGTTTCATCTTTTTCATAACCTTCAGGAATATAGATTTTAACTTGTCTTTCTTCATTTAATTCTTTAGAATCAATATTCTCAACAATTATTTTTTGAGAAAAAAGACTAGTACTAATTAGTAATGCAAATAAAAAATATAGTTGTTTCATAAGGGATCATGTTATATCGTTCAAATATAAAAAAGAAAAATAAAGTTATTATGTTATTTTTGCTGTACTTAATTAACGACAATATTTTAAAATTATGATACAACCTCAATGGAAAGTTGCCAAAGAGTACGAAGATATTACATATAAGAAGTCGCATAACGTGGCTAGAATAGCATTTAACCGACCAAATGTTCGTAATGCATTTCGTCCACATACAACATCAGAATTGTTAGATGCTTTTCAAGATGCGCATGAGGATACAAATATCGGAGTTGTATTATTATCTGCCGAAGGACCTTCTACTAAAGATGGTGTTTGGAGTTTTTGTTCAGGAGGAGACCAGAACGCTCGTGGTCACCAAGGATATGTTGGTAAAGATGGATATCATCGCTTAAATATATTAGAGGTACAACGATTAATTCGTTTTATGCCAAAGGCAGTTATTTGTGTTGTTCCAGGATGGGCAGTAGGTGGCGGACATAGCTTGCATGTTACTTGCGATTTAACATTAGCAAGTAAAGAGCATGCTATTTTTAAGCAAACAGATGCAGATGTAACGTCGTTTGATGCAGGATATGGTTCTGCTTATTTAGCAAAAATGGTTGGTCAGAAAAAAGCAAGAGAGATTTTCTTTTTAGGAAGAAATTACTCAGCGCAAGAAGCATATGAAATGGGAATGGTAAACGCTGTAGTTCCTCATGATAAATTAGAGCAAACCGCTTTTGATTGGGCACAAGAGATTTTAGAAAAATCTCCTACTTCTATTAAAATGTTAAAGTTCGCAATGAATTTAACGGATGACGGTATGGTTGGTCAGCAAGTATTTGCAGGTGAAGTTACTCGTTTAGCATATATGACAGATGAAGCTAAAGAAGGGCGAGATGCTTTCTTAGAAAAACGCAAGCCTAACTTCCCAAAAACATGGATACCATAAAATTAAATTAATTTAGTCATTACGAGGAAGAATAACGAAGTAATCTCATTTTAAAGATTGCTTCATTTTGTTCGCAATGACGTTTTGTTTTATAGAATGAAGATAATTTGTATTGGGCGTAATTACGTTAAGCATATAGAAGAATTAGCAAATGAAAAGCCAGAGAGTCCTGTTGTTTTTTTAAAGCCAGATTCATCAATTCTACCTAAAAAAATGCCTTTTTTTATCCCACCTTTTTCTGATGATGTTCATTATGAAGTTGAGGTGTTAGTAAAGATAAATAAGGTGGGTAAGCATATCTCACCAAAGTTTGCACACAAATATTACGACACGATTGGTTTAGGAATCGATTTTACAGCGCGTGATGTGCAAGCAAAATGTAAAGAAAAAGGATTGCCATGGGAAAAAGCAAAAGCTTTTGATGGTAGTGCTATTATTGGCGAGTTTTATCCAAAAGAAGATTTTGATTTAGAAAATTTATCTTTCCAATTACATAAAAATGAAGAAGTAGTTCAAGATGGCAATACCTCTGGGATGTTATGGAAGATTGATGAGTTAATTAGTTATGTTTCTCAGTATTTCACCTTAAAAAAAGGAGATGTTATTTTTACAGGAACACCAGCAGGAGTTGGTAAAGTAGAAGAGAATGATGTTTTAACTGGGGTAATTAACGGAAGACAATCATTTCAAATAAAAGTAAAATAAAAGAATCCCGCTTAAGCGGGATTCTTTTTTAAAACAAATGCATGAAAGCAGAAATCATAACTATAGGAGATGAAATTCTTATCGGGCAAATTGTCGATACGAATTCCCAATGGATAGGTCAAGAATTAAATAAAATAGGAGTATCAGTTTATCAGATTTCTTCAATTCAAGATGAAAAGCAACATGTTTTAAATGCTTTAAAAGAAGCGGAAAGTAGAGCCGATGTTGTTATTGTTACTGGAGGTTTAGGCCCAACAAAAGATGATATTACTAAAAAAACAATTGCAGAGTATTTTAACGATAATTCACTTATTGAATATCCTGAAGTAATAGAACATATTAAAGGTTTATTTAAAAAGATAAATCACCCATTTAAAGAAGTTCAAAGATATCAAGCACAGTTGCCATCTAAAGCGACTTTGTTGATGAATCGTTTTGGTACAGCTCCAGGAATGTGGTTTAATGAAAATGATACTGTTTTTGTTTCTTTGCCAGGTGTACCTTATGAAATGAAAGGATTGATGACAAATGAAGTGTTACCAAGAATCAAAAAAGAGTTCAAGCTACCTTTTTTACTTCATAAAACAATTATGACAGTAGGTGTTGGCGAAAGTGTAATTGCTGAAAGAATAGCCGATTGGGAGAGCAACTTACCCGAGCATATAAAATTAGCTTACTTACCGTCTTTTGGTAAAGTGCGTTTACGTTTATCTGCGAAAGGAGTTGATAAAGAAATTTTAGAAAAAGAGGTTTCAGATGAAGTAACGGTATTGAATTCATTAATTTCTGATGTTATTGTTGGCTATGAAGAGGATGCTTCTCTAGAGAAAAGAGTAGGAGAATTGTTAAAACAGAAAGGAAGGACATTATCAACTGCTGAAAGTTTAACAGGCGGAAAAATAGCTGCATCAATAGTGTCTGTAGCTGGGTCATCAGCATATTATAAAGGAAGCTTTATACCTTACACGGCTGAGTTAAAAGAACAATTATTAGGTGTCTCGAAAGAGGTAATTAAAAATAATACAGTTGTTAGTGCAGAAGTGGCGAAAGAAATGGCAGTTGGTTGCTTAGAAAAACTAAATACCGATTATGTAATAGCTGTAACAGGAAATGCAGGTCCTACCACCGATCATAACGATAAAAGTGTAGGCTTAGTTTATATTGCTATAGCATCGAAAAATGAGGTAAAAGTGCATGAGTTTAACTTTGGCCAACCAAGAGAAAAAGTAATAAACAGAACGGTTACAAAGGCATTGGAATTGTTAAGTGAAAATATTTTAAAAATTAACGATTAATATTTTGTTTAATTCTGTTAAAAGTTCGTATATTTGCACCTCGTTTAGAAATAACACTATAAAACTGTCAAGAAGATGTCTAGAGTTTGTGAATTAACAGGAAAAAAAGCAATGGTTGGAAACAATGTTTCTCACGCCATGAATAGAACCAAAAGAAAGTTTAACGCTAATTTAATGACTAAGCGTTTCTTTATACCAGAAGAAGATAAATGGGTTACCTTAAAAGTATCTGCTTCTGCATTAAAAAATATTAATAAAAAAGGAATCTCTGCTGTAATTAAAGAAGCAAGAGAAAACGGTTTCTTAACGAAATAATTCCTTACTAGATAAAATTTTAGAGAGATGGCAAAAAAAGGAAACAGAGTTCAGGTAATTTTAGAATGTACTGAGCATAAAGGAACTGGTAAACCAGGAACTTCACGTTATATCACAACTAAGAACAAAAAGAACACTCCTGATAGAATGGAATTAAAGAAATTTAATCCAATCTTAAAGAAGATGACAGTTCATAAAGAAATTAAATAATTAAAAGTTTTTTATAAAACTTTATAACCTATAGGAACATGGCAAAGAAATCAGTAGCATCGTTACAAACAGGAGCAAAGAGATTAACTAAAGCTATCAAGATGGTAAAATCTCCAAAAACAGGAGCTTACACATTCGTTGAAGCTATTATGGATCCTAAACAAGTAAACGATTTTATCGCAAAAAACTAATACTTGTATACAGTTTAAATTAAAGCTACTTTCTCATACGAAAGTAGCTTTTTTTATGCGTTAAAAAACTGTATTTTTGAACATTACTATTTTATGAAATAGTAATTGAATAATGACAATTTGACTATATAATAAGTTTGGTATAGTTTTTAACCTATACAAAACGATTATAAAATTTAACGATGAGTTTTTTTAAAAAGATATTTTCGAAAGAGAAAAAAGAAACCTTAGATAAAGGGTTAGAAAAAACAAAAACAAGTTTTTTCTCTAAATTATCGAAAGCAGTTGCTGGTAAAGCAAAGGTTGATGATGATGTTTTAGATAATTTAGAAGAAGTATTAGTATCGTCTGATGTAGGAGTAGAAACTACCCTTAAAATTATTGATAGAATTGAAGAACGTGTTTCTCGTGATAAGTATTTAGGTACCGATGAATTAAATCAAATCTTACGAGAAGAGATTGCTGGTTTATTATCTGAAACTAACACAGGTGATGAAACAGAATTTACAATTCCTGCCGATAAGAAACCATATGTTTTAATGGTGGTTGGAGTAAACGGAGTTGGTAAAACAACAACGATTGGTAAGTTAGCCTCTCAGTTTAAAAAGCAAGGATTAAAAGTTGTGTTAGGTGCAGCAGATACATTTAGGGCTGCTGCAATAGATCAATTACAAGTTTGGGCAGATAGAACAGATGTTCCTATTATTCGTCAAGAAATGGGTTCTGATCCAGCTTCTGTAGCGTATGACTCTGTACAGTCAGGAGTAAATCAAAATGCAGATGTAATTATCATTGATACAGCTGGTCGTTTACATAATAAAGTTAACTTGATGAATGAGTTAACTAAGATTAAACGTGTAATGCAAAAAGTAATTCCGAATGCTCCACATGATGTACTGTTGGTGTTAGATGGTTCTACTGGGCAAAATGCCTTTGAGCAAGCAAAACAATTTACCAAAGCAACAGAAGTAACTTCACTAGCAGTTACCAAATTAGACGGTACAGCAAAAGGAGGAGTTGTAATTGGTATTTCAGATCAATTTCAGATTCCTGTAAAATATATCGGAGTTGGAGAAGGAATAGATGATTTACAAGTATTTAATAAACATGAGTTTGTAGATAGTTTCTTTAAATAAAAAAATAGATATATAATAAGAAAAACTCCTTTCATAATTGAAAGGAGTTTTTCGTTTTTAAAAGGATTATATTTGATTTTCAAATAATTAAAGATGAAGAAAATATACTTATTATTAGTCATAATTATAGTACTTATTTCTTGTAAGGAAGAAAAAAAGGAAAATGTACGAATGCAATTTAAACTTATAAATTCTAAGTTTCAAAATATAGATGATGTTTTCAAACCATTTGAAAGTAGCCTGTCTAACTTTTCAGAAGAAGAATATAATACACTTAAAGCTATAGTTTTAGAACAAGATATTCCTTCACTTCAAAAAATGATTAAGGAAGGGGATTTAACCTATGAAAAACTAACATTATTCTATTTGTTTAGAATGAGAAAAATAGAAACGAATTCAGAGTTTTCATTAAATAGCATCATAGCGTTAAATCTAAATGTATTGGAGGAGGCTAAAGAGAAAGATTTGAATAAAGAGAATGTATCTGAGTTTTCTGTTTATGGAATGCCGATTCTTTTAAAAGATAATATAAATACGAATAATATGCCTACAACTGCAGGAGCAATAGCTTTGGCAAATAACAGAAAAACTGAAGACGCTTTTATTGTTCAAAAGTTAAAAGAAAATGGAGCTTTAATTTTAGGAAAGGTAAATTTAAGTGAATGGGCATATTTCTTCTGTTTAGATTGTCCGTTAGGGTATTCAGCAGTAGGAGGACAAACATTAAATCCATATGGAAGAAAAGTATTTGAGACCGGAGGAAGTTCTGCAGGAAGTGGTGTGGCAGTAGCTGCAAATTTTGCTGTCGCCGCTTTAGGAACAGAAACCGCAGGTTCTATAACTTCTCCATCTAGTAAAAATTCAGTAGTAGGGTTGAAACCAACAATAGGAGTGTTAAGTAGAACTGGAATTGTTCCAATTTCTAGTACCTTAGATACACCAGGTCCTATGACAAAAAATGTAATTGACAATGCTATTTTGTATAATGCAATGCTCGGTGTTGATAGCACTGATGTAGTTTCTATAAAAACAGAATTGTTAAGTTTAGATTTTGGAAACAAACTGGTCAATGCTAGTTTAAAAGGAAAGAAGTTTGGGGTTTTAAAGTCTCTTATGGAAAACAAAATTTATAAAGAATCAGTAGAGAAAATAAAAACAGCAGGAGCAGAAGTTGTAGAAGTTGATCCATCTAGAATTTCATTTGATGGTTTTTTAACTTTGTTGAATATCGATATGAAGCATGATTTGCCTAAATATTTAAAAAACTATTCAGACAAAAATGTAAAGATTGCTTCTGTAGAAGATGTGATTACATTTAATTTAAAAGATTCAATATTAAGAGCTCCATATGGTCAACAGTTATTATATGGTATTATAAAAGATGAAACGACTTTAGAAGAATTTGAAGTTGTAAAAAATAAATTAAATGCAGAAGGGAAAAAGTATTTACAAGCAATAGAAAACCAAAAATTAGATGCAATTTTATCAATTGATAATTTTGATTCTGGTATTGCTGCTGTCGCTAAATATCCGACAATAACAGTTCCAATGGGTTATGAATCGGGAGAACCTAAAAGCTTAACATTTATAGGTAAACCATATTCAGAATCTAATTTATTAAAATTAGCTTATGCTTTTGAACAGTTAACAAAGGTTAGAAAAATGCCTAAAAACTATAATTAAAAAGTATAAAATAAAAACTTCCTTATATTAAGGGGGACTTATTTATAAAATAATTTTATGAGGTTATTTTTTAATAAAAAATAATTTAAAATATATTTACTCCCTAAAATTAAAATCATGAAAAATAAAATTTTATTATTGCTGCTATTTATTTCTGTTTCTATAAATGCACAAATTTCTAGTTTAAGTAATTTAGCTAGCGGTGAACTTGAAATGTTTAGTGCTATTTATGAGCTAGATGGAAGTATTTATGGATATTTTACAATTTATAAATTAGAGGAAATAAGTGAGAAAGAGGAAAGATATGAATATGTCTTGCTAGATAAGAACTTAAATAAAGCAGCAAATGGGGAATTTACTGATATAAAGTATAAAAAATTTAGATCAAAATACTATTACCCAGAGAAAATAGGGGATAATTTAATTATTAGTAAAATGTATTTCTTAGATGCAGGAGCTACGGTTTTTATGCCTTCACCAGAAGAATTTTCTTTTGTATCTCATAGAACTCTTGAAATAAAAACGAATAAAGTATCTACGCCTTTTTATTATAAAAACAATGAAATAGTAATTGGTAGTCGAGCGGAAAAAAAGATTAAGAAAACTGTTAAGAAAGAAAAAAACATAGATTTTCCATTGGTATATAATGATGGTTTCTTTATGTTTGAAAGAGTAAAAGGTAGTAGTAGTAATTTAAAAAAGATGAAAAGTTTAAAAGCTTTTGGTCTAGATAAAAAATTAAAATGGGAATATTTATATAATCTAAATAGCGAAAAAATTAATTATAATTTTGAATTATTAGACGATCAAAGAATTATTTTTAGAACATTTAATAAAACAACTAAGGTTGATAAAATTCATAGTCTAGATGCTAAAACTGGTAAGCCAATTTTTATTTATGAAATAGAAAATAAAAAGTCAGAATATAGTCATAGTTATACTATTGAATCAACAAAAGATAAGATTTATATTGTAGGAAAAATGAGTCCTTATAAGTCTTATGCAGGTTATGATTTTGATAATGCATTAGGTTTTTTTAGAATTGAATTAGATAATAAAGGAAATGAAGTATCTAAAAAATACTTCAAATGGATAGATGCAGTTAATCATATTAAAATAAAGAAAAACGGAAAATTAGATAAAGGTTATAAGTTGGCATCAAGGCAATATTTTGTTTTTGAAGATGGTAGTATGTCAATTCTTGCAGAAAAAGTAAAAAAAATTAAAACCAAAGACTTTGTAGTTTTGAATTTTGATAAGAATTTTAAATTATCAACGATTAAAACTCTTGAAAAGGAGAAAGATAGATATAGTTCTGATTACTTATTCTCACAAAAAATAGAAGATGGTAAAGGAGTGGTGTTCTATTATAAATATTTTACTAATAAAAAAGCTAAAGGAAAGTTACTCTTGATGGGAATACCTCTTTCAGTTAAAATGAATGCTAGAGATTGGACTTTAGGAATTGTAACAATTATTAACGGAGAAATGAACAAAGAAGAAATACCAATGCACTCCGAAGAACATTCTATTATTCCTTATGTTGCTAAAGAAGGGTATATACTTTTAAGAGAGTATAATAAAGATTCTGATTATGATCAAATTAGATTAGAAAAATTAAATTATTAAATAAAAAGGCCAAAGATTTATCTTTGGCCTTTTTATTTATTGATAATAATCAGCAATAATTTTTATTTCTTTTAAATTTAAATTCCATAAAAAACTTAAAAATTGTTGATAGCTTTTATCCTGTTCTTTTGGAATAATCCTATCCACATGTCTATTAAATTGATATTTCTTTTTTGCGTCATATAATTTTTTAAAGTTGTTTCCTAGCCATTTCTTTAAATAAGAGTTTTTAGGGTTTCTCTCTAGTTTATATAATGTAAGGTATATACTTAACCCATATTTCTCCAAATAGCTTAAATTTGCAACGTCTTCTAAAAAAGATTTCTTTTTTAGTGCTTTGAATTTAGAATTATTTATCTGTATTTCTTCATAAAAAAAATCAGCTTTAAATTTCTCTTTTAAATACTTGATTCTGTTTTTTAGCTCTGGATGAGATTTTAAAGAGTCTTTATTAATTTTTTCTTTATAATGATTATAATTGTAGCTATTAAAGTTTTCAATTTTTAACCAATCTTCTTTAAAGGGTTGTTCAGGTAAGTTGAAGAAGGTCTTATAAGTAGATTGTATTAGTTGAATATTAGGAAGTGTATCGAATTTGATTAGAGCAGCTAAAGACTTAGTGAAATCGATATTATTATATTTAGTGTTTTTGTATAGTATAAAACCTAAAGAATCTGCTTCTTGCTCTTGTATTCGATGGAGTTTACTATCTGAGTATAAAATTTTCTTTAAAGCACTAAAAGCTTCAGATTGCTTTTTATATTTGTTTTTTTTAATCTTTTTTACTTGATTTTTACTTTTTTTAGATGTTTCTAGTTTAATCTTATTTAATATGTTTTTTTGAGAGTGCTCCAATAATTGATGGGCAATCTCATGACATAGAACAGAAGTAATTTGTGCTTCATTTTCTAAGTATTTGAATAGCCCCATATGCATTAAAATAAAACCATTTCCCATGCTTAATGCATTAGGAGTATTATGTTTTGTAATGTAAACTTTTAGTTTTTCATTTATTAAAGTAGGGTTGCTTTTTATTACTAAATTTGTGAGAGAATCAATATAAATAGGGAAGTCAGAATTGAATATTAATTTTTTCTTACGAATATTTTTAGTGAAATCTTTATGGATTAAAGAATAGTATTCTTCAATTTTTTTTCTAACTTTTCCTTTATATTTTTTTTTAAGCTGTTTTTTTACTGACTTAAAATCAGAATCAATTTCTTTAATTAATAACTCTCTTTTTTTATAATCTGAAGTATCAATTACTTGATAATTTTGTGAAAATAAAAAAGTAGAAAGAAAACTATAAAATATAATTAAGAGTATTTTCTTTTTCTTCATAAATTTTTTTTGGCAAATGTAATATTTTATTCCAATGAAATAAAACTGTACTTTTGCATCCTAAATTTTTATAGTATAATGCGCACAAAATCACCACAAAAAAATAAAATCAACGTAGTTACCTTAGGGTGTTCTAAAAACGTTTACGATAGTGAAGTGTTAATGGGACAATTAAAAGCCAATGGTAAAAACGTGGTTCATGAAGATGAAAATGATGATGGTAATATTGTAGTTATTAATACATGTGGGTTTATAGGTAAAGCTAAAGAAGAATCTATAGATACTATTTTGCATTATGCGCAGCGTAAAGAAGCTGGTGAAATAGACAAGGTATTTGTTTCAGGTTGTTTAAGTGAGCGCTATAAACCAGATTTGGAAGCTGAGATAAAAAATGTAGATCAATATTTTGGTACGCACGATTTGCCTGAATTGTTAAAAGTTTTAGAAGCAGATTACAAACACGAATTAATAGGGGAGCGTTTAACAACAACTCCTAAGCATTATGCATATTTAAAAATTGCTGAAGGTTGTGATCGCCCTTGTTCTTTTTGTGCAATTCCTTTAATGAGAGGAAAACATAAATCTACTCCGATTGAGAATTTAGTTATTGAAGCTACTAAATTAGCTGAAAACGGAATTAAAGAAATAATGTTAATCGCTCAAGATTTAACATACTACGGGTTAGATATTTATAAAAAACGCGCTTTAGCTGATTTATTAAAAGAGTTAGTTAAGGTTGATGGTATCGAATGGATTCGTTTGCATTATGCATTTCCTTCTGGTTTCCCGATGGATGTGTTAGATGTAATGCGAGAAGAACCTAAGGTTTGTAATTACTTAGATATTCCGTTACAACATATAAATACAGAGATTTTAAAATCGATGAAACGCGGTACGACTCATGAAAAAACAACGAATTTAATTCATAAGTTTCGCGAGTATGTACCTAATATGGCAATCCGTACTACTTTAATTGTTGGTTATCCAGGAGAAACAGAAGAACAGTTTGAGGAGTTAAAATCTTGGGTAGAAGAAATGCGTTTTGAACGTTTAGGTGCTTTCGAATATTCTCATGAAGAAAACACAGGTGCTTTTGTTTTAGAAGATGATGTACCAGCAGATGTAAAATTCCGTAGAGTAAATGAAATTATGGAAGTTCAATCGCAAATATCTTGGGAATTAAATCAAGAAAAAGTAGGAAAAACTTTTCGTTGTTTATTCGATAGAAAAGATGGAGAATATTTTTACGGACGTACAGAATTTGATTCGCCAGATGTAGATAATGATGTTATTGTAGATGCTACAAAACATTATATAAAACTAGGAGAGTTTATTGATGTTAAAATTGATGAAGCCGGAGATTTTGATTTATACGGAACTCCGTTAGTTAAACAAGAAAAACCAGTTCCTTTACATCAAAAAAGAAACAAACAGTAAATAACGAATCCTGCCAAGTGCAGGATTTTTTTATAGATATTTGTTATTATGAAAAAAACATATTTTAATTGGAGTTCAGGTAAAGATTCAGCATTTGCATTGTATAAAGTATTACAAGAAAAAGAATATCAAATTGAAAAATTGATAACTAATGTAAACGAAGATTATCAGCGAGTTTCTATGCATGGTTTGCATGAGAGTTTATTAGAAGCGCAAGCGGAAAGTCTTGGAATTCCATTAGAAAAAATAATGTTTCCTGCAGATGTTACTATGGATTTATACAATCAGAAGATGAAGGATAAAACTTCTGAGTTAAAATCATCAGGTTATAGTCATGCAGTTTTTGGAGATATCTTTTTAGAAGATTTAAAAAACTACAGAGATTTAAAATTAAAAGAAGTAGGAATTATAGGAGTATATCCACTTTGGAAGCAAGACACCAAGAAGTTGCTTCGTGAGTTTTTAGCATTAGGATTTAAAACAATTACTGTTTGTGTAAATGCTAAATTGTTAGGAGAGGAGTTTGTAGGTAGAATTATTGATGAAGATTTTATCAATGAATTACCAGAAAATATTGATGTTTGTGGAGAAAATGGGGAATTTCATACCTTTTGTTATGACGGACCAATTTTTAAAAAACCGATAGAGTTTGAAATAGGAGAAAAGGTATTGAAATCATATACATTAAATAAAGATAATTCTCAGAATTGCCATCAAGACACAAAAGAAGAGGTTAAAAATTACGATACTAGTTTTTGGTATTGCGATTTACAATTAAAATAAATTACTTACCCACTCTAATATATTTTTAGTAGGACTGTTTTGTAAACAAGTATTACAATTATTATACATAAATAGGCAGTCGATAAAATCGGTAAGCATATGTAATAATAGCCCTAACCCTATAATCTTATAAGGCTTTCTTAAAAAGAGAAGAAATGTATATATGATGATCGCATAATATGTATGTAATGGATGAAAACCAATACTACATCTATTCGAAGAAAAAATAGGAGTAGCTAATAAATGATCTAGATCTACTAGCATAGTTGCCAATAAAATAAGAGTTACTTTTCCCCAGTCTTTCCTAAAGAAAAAATAAGCTATAATAAAAGGAAGTCCGAAATGTAAGAAGTAGTGAATGAAGGTTTGCATGATTAAAATTTTTCAAACACACCTAATCCAAATAAGGCAAAATCGTATTTCACAGGGTCTTTTTTATCAAATTCTCTCAGAGTAACATCTAATTCTGTTAAGGCTTTCCAATCGTTTTGTTTTCGAGTAAGAATTCCTAGTTTACGAGCCACGTTACCAGAATGCACATCAAGTGGACAATGTAAATGCGCTGGGTTATGTGTTTTCCAAATACCCAAATCTACGCCTGTTTTATCATTACGAACCATCCAACGTAAAAACATGTTTATACGTTTTGAAGCTGAACCTTTTAACGGATCAGAAACATGTTTTAATGTTCTTTGTTGGTGTGGTATTTCAAAGAACACTTGTTTAAAATTATGGATTGATAATTTATAATTATCTTCATTGTTAGTTGATAATACAGTTTCTAGACCATTGTGATTTTGATAAATATTTTGAAGTGATTTAATGAAGAATTTAAAATCCTCAGCATTAAAAGTTCGATGCACAAATCCATCAAAATTAGCTAAGTCCTCATCGGTATGATTCATCACAAAATCATATGGAGAATTACCTAACAACTCTACCATTTTTAAAGAATTTCTGATAATCATCTTACGATTTCCCCAAGCTATGGTTGCAGCTAAAAATCCAGTAATTTCAATATCTTCTTTTAAAGAAAAAAGATGAGGGATTTGTATAGGGTCACTCTCAATAAAATCAGGATTGTTATATTTTACAACTTTTTCGTTAAGAAATTCTTTTAATTCTTCTCTATTCATTTTTATACTAAATCTGCAGCAAAACTACCTAGAACAAAAAAAGCATTGTAACAGGCGTGTAAAAGCATACTCCATTGTAACCCGAAACGAACTCTAATAAAACCTAAATAGCCACCTAAAATTGTTTGAGGTGCTACTAAAATTGGAGTTAACAAGAGTACATTTGTGGTAATATTGAAGTTTGTTAAATGTACTAATCCAAATAAAATAGCAAAGACATAAAAGGCAATTTTAAAAGCTTTAGCATTGTGAAATAATGTAATAGGAGCTCTAAAAAATAACTCTTCAAGTAAAGGCGCTAAGATTACTGCTAAAAAGAAAATAAACCATTTAGAACTGTTTTTCATTAACTCTTCCATGGCATGATCGTTTAAATCTACCCAACCTAAGTGCTCAATTAAAACAAATAAAGGAGTTAATAAAGCACCGGTTAGTATACTTATTACAAGTAAGTGTAAAAATTTTTGAAAGCGATACGAATTATTAGTATTTGTATCTTTTTCTAAAACAGGATTTCTTAAGTAAGCAATTAATTCGTTAAATGTTTCTTTCATGGTTAATTGTTTTGCTATAAGTAGTTAGAAACATAGAATTGTTACATTATTCAACTATAATTCCGTCTTTCATAGTTAAAGTTCTATCAGCCATTTGCGCTAACTCTTTGTTGTGAGTAACTAAAACAAAGGTTTGTCCGAACTTATCACGCAATTCAAAAAATAATTCGTGTAGGTTTTTAGCCGAAGTAGAATCTAAATTTCCAGAAGGTTCGTCGGCAAAAATTACTGAAGGTTCATTTATTAATGCTCTTGCAACGGCAACACGTTGTTGTTCTCCTCCAGATAATTCACTTGGTTTATGATTTTCTCGATGAGATAATCCTAAGAAAGCTAATAATTCCTTGGCTCTTTTTTCTGTAGCTGATTTTGATTTACCACCAATAAAAGCAGGAATGCAAACATTCTCTATAGCGGTAAATTCAGGGAGCAATTGATGAAATTGAAAAATGAATCCAATATGCTTATTTCTAAAAGAAGAAACTTCTTTATCTTTTAAATTACTCATCGAAATGCCATCGATGAATAACTCGTAGTTTTGCTCTTTTGAAGGTTTATCAAGCGTGCCTAAAATTTGAAGTAAAGTAGTTTTTCCAGCTCCAGAAGGACCAACGATAGCTACGATTTCACCTTTTTTTATGTGAAGATTTACACCTTTTAAAATTTCAACTTCACCGTAATGTTTATGGATGTTTTTGGCAACAATCATACTTTTTTATTCAGAATAACGAATGTATAAAAAAGAAATCAGATAAACTTTAAAAGCTTATCTGATTTCAGTCAATAAAAAAATCCCCTTAAAAAATATTTTTAAAATCGTTATAATCGATAAAATAGACTAGTCTTAAAGAAAATGTGTGTTGCATATTTTCTTTAAATAATCTATCTATATTATCTCGAAAATTAATGTTTGCAGGTGCAAAATCTGGATCAGGACTAATGGAATTTCTATAGAATGCAATTAATTGGCTACCAGGAGCAAATTGCCATACATAATTTAAGTCTAAATTCCAGCTGTTAAAATTTCTGTCATATCCCCCTGTATAACTTGTATTTTGAAACGTTCCGTTTGATTGATTTAATTCAAAAAACTGTTTGTACGGAACCTTACTCCAATTATGTCTAAATGTTAATGACAAAGTTGAAAGTGAACTAAAACTATATTTACCGGTTAAAGAGTTATTGTATGTGCTTCTATTACGTTGACCAAAGAAAATCTCATCTTTATAGATGATTAAAGTTGGGTCATTATCAATAGCATTTTGATTTATTTTTGTTACATACCCATATTCGTTATCAGATTGTTGATAATTAAATCCATAAATTAATGAAAATTGGTTGTTAAAGCGATAACGAGGTCTAATACCAAAACCATAATTTCTTTGATCTATACCTGTTACTGCTTGTTTAAAGAAAGTATGCCAAAAGTCATAATCTATTGCAAACTTTTTTCGATAGTCTGTAGAGCCCCAATGATTTATGTTGATTCGCTGCGGTCTTTTAAAGAAAATTCCACTTGTAGTTCCTTGTCTTGGCTCAAAGAAATCTTTTCTTTCAGAACTATAATTTAAGTTACCTCCAAAACCAAAACGCTTTTTTGTTTGAGACCAGAACGACAATCCTCCATTTGTGCCTACATAGGTGCCAGGGTTATGTAAAAAGTTAACATTATAATACATATTAACACCGTAGTTGTTAAAGATACCCTTTGGTTTTAATAAACGATATCCAACAAAACCATAAATACCTTGCTCGTTATTACTAAACAAAATACCCAAATCGTTAGGGTTATAGTCTTTGTTTTCAAATTGGTATCCAATTTCACCTCTCCAGTTACCAGATTGTTTTCCTATACTTGTATCAAAAGCATAACCTGTATTTGTTTCACTAGGATCATCAGAAATATTAGTCATTTTAAAAGAACCATCAATGTTGTAGTTACTCCCTTTATCCTCAACATGCCATAATAAACCAGTTGCATTCGCATCTCTAAAACGACCATCACGTGTAACATTAGTATTAATTAGCGTTACAGATGAATTTTGATTGAATTGCTGATCTAACACCATGATGTTATAATTAGCTAAAGGATTCGTTGTTGATTTATACGAGTTAATTGTTGAAATAGTATCAACTTTAATGGTACCATTATTATTGCTAGTAACAATATTTTTCTCAGTTCTTGTTATTGTAGCTTCAGTTTTATCGGTTACAGCGTTAAAAAAACCAATACCCAACCCTTTTTTTGTTCTTCCAGATATTTTTATAGCATTTAACATTTTAACATCTGGATTATCTGTGATTTTTTCATTTACTTTTTTACCATTAGTAAACTCTTTTTCATCAATTAAATTTCTTTCACTAGAAAATTGATCAATAGGTCTTCCTCCAATTCTTCTTGAATAAAATAAGCGACCTTTAGTGAAAAGTTCTGTACCTTCGGTAAAAAATTGACGTTGTTCAGAAAATTGTTGTTCAAAAGGACCTAGGTTTAATTGCACATCGTCAAATCCTACTTGACTAAAGTCAGGAACTAATGTAGCGTCTAACGTAAAGTTTTCGGTAATACCATACTTTACATCCATACCAACACTCCAATCAAAATCAGTATTTCCATCATAAGTTTTTGTTATTGCTGACGCATAAGGATAAAAACTTAATCGAGTAGGAGGTTTTATATTTTTAAAATCTTCAATTAAACCATCGTATTGAGTCCAATAACCTTGTTGATTATCAATATGATTCCATGTATACCGAGCGTTTAAGTTTCTAGCTTCTCTATGAAAATTCATTCCCCAAGATTGTATAGGTTCATTTGCAAAACGTAAAGCTCTATATGGAATTTTTATTTCCGCTATCCAGTTTGTATCGTTAATTTTTACAGCACTTTCCCAAACTGCACTCCAGTTATAATCTTCGTTTCTACCATTAGAAACTTTCGAGTCTATTTGAACTCCAGATGCAGTAACAATAAACATTGTAGGGTTTTGACCATCATCATTTGGGTTAATCATAGCCATAAAAAAATCTGAATTTCCAAAGTTATCTCTATTAGTAAATTCAGCAGGAACTTTTTCCCCGTTTGGTTTATGCATCAAAGCAGAAATGTATATAGCTGCATCATCGTACACTATTTTAACTTCAGTTTTGTGCGTATCAACTTCTGCTTTTCCATTATCAGGACGCATCATTACAAAATCTTTAGCAATAGGAAGATTATTCCATGCGGTATCGTCTAAAACGCCATCTATTTTTGGAGGAGAATCTACTCTCGTAGCTCCAATTTTCTTTCTGTTTTGATTAATTTCTTGTGCGTTTATTCCGTTAGAAATAAGAAGTGTAGCAATTAGTAGTTTCGCAATTTTATGCATAGCAGATTGATAGTGTAAATGGTTTAGCTAAATTATTTATGATTTAAGCGAGTAAATCATAAAATCATGTTAATTACACTAAAGACATGTTAAAAAAAGGAACGTTACATTTTAAATGTTAAAGAAATGCAAAAGTAGAGATCATAGAATATCAATTGAAATTACATTAAAATAAAGAGTAAATTGTAATGTATTATCATTTGAATTCGTATTTTTGTTCGACTTTAAAAATTCATATCTAATGAACTTACACGAATATCAAGGTAAAGAAATATTAAATAGTTTTGGCGTTCGTATTCAACGAGGAATCGTTGCAAATACACCAGAAGAAGCTGTTGAAGCAGCAAAGAAATTAACTGAAGAAACAGGAACAGGTTGGCACGTAATTAAAGCACAAGTACACGCAGGTGGTCGTGGAAAAGGAGGTGGAGTTAAGTTGGCTAAAAACTTAGATGAGGTAAAAAGTATTTCTAATGATATTTTAGGAATGATGTTAATTACTCCTCAAACTTCAGCAGAAGGTAAATTAGTAAACCAAGTTTTAATCGCTGAGGATGTATATTATCCTGGTGATTCTGAGCCGAATGAATTTTACATGTCGGTTTTATTAAACCGTGCTACAGGTAGAAATATGATTATGTATTCTACTGAGGGAGGTATGGATATTGAAACAGTAGCAGAAGAAACTCCGCACTTAATTTTTACAGAAGAAATCGATCCTGCTTTAGGCTTAATGCCTTTCCAAGCTCGTAAAATTGCTTTTAACCTAGGTTTAAGCGGTGTAGCGATGAAAGAAATGGTAAAGTTTGCAACTGCATTATATACTGCTTACATCAAGTCAGATTCAGCAATGTTTGAAATTAACCCAGTGTTAAAAACTTCTGATGATAAAATTATGGCTGTTGATGCTAAGGTAACTTTAGATGAAAATGCATTATACCGTCACAAAGATTATGCAGCAATGCGTGATATACGTGAAGAGAACCCAATTGAGGTTGAAGCTAAAGCTGCAGGTTTAAATTATGTAGATTTAGATGGAAACGTTGGATGTATGGTAAACGGAGCTGGATTAGCAATGGGAACTATGGATTTAATTAAGGAATCAGGTGGAGAACCAGCTAACTTTTTAGATGTTGGTGGTACAGCTGATGCTGAACGTGTTGAAATTGCTTTTGGTATCATTTTAAAAGATCCAAACGTAAAAGCAATTTTAGTTAACATTTTTGGAGGAATCGTTCGTTGTGATCGTGTTGCTCAAGGTGTTGTAGATGCATATAAGAATATGGGAGACAAAATTAATGTGCCTATTATTTGTCGTTTACAAGGAACAAATGCTAAAGAAGCAAAAGAATTAATTGATAATAGTGGAATGGAAATTATCTCTGCTACAGAGTTCCAAGAAGCTGCTGATAAAGTACAAGAAGTATTAAGTGCTTAATTATTAATTCTTAGTTAGAATATAGAAAAACCCTCACTTTTAAAGTGAGGGTTTTATTTTATAATTCCATTTTCTTTATGAAATTTGGAAACTCGCTTGTAAATTGTAGTTAATAAACGTGTTAGCTTGTTATTGATTATCATAATATCAGTAGCTAAATTCATTATTTTTTCATCTTCTATATCAAATACACTTCTTAAAAGAAATTCCGTGTTTTTTGATTTATGTGCGCCGGTTGTATTTCGGATATGTTTGAATAAATTTTTATGACTTTTTTGAAAGTCACTAAATACTTTATTTAAAGTTTTAGCTTCATTGATTAATTCATTAAAGTTATTTTTTGTTAACTCTTTAACCAATTTATTTCCTAATAAATTATTAATGTCGTTTAAGTATTCGTAAATTATGATAGATATCATACGAGAGTAAAACTTCTTTTCCATTTCAGTTTCACAGTTTCTATGGTTGAAAGTTAAAATACTTAAGTCACTTTGTACAATTTTTAGATGAATAGAGAGTTCTGCTAATGCAATATATTTTGTTGATTTTCTTGCCTGTAAACCTTTCAGAATAGCATAGTCATATATTAGTGATTCAGGAATTTGTTTATTAATAGATTTTTTTTCTTTATTTAGATTAATTTTTTTAAACATAGCTTTATTAAAAATTGAAGTTATAATTTTTCTTTCAATACTTCAATTTCATCACGTAATTGCGCTGCAGCCATAAAGTCTAAAGCTTTGGCAGCTGTTTCCATCTGTTTACGTTTGGTGCGAATACGCTTTTCTATTTCTTCTTTAGGTAAGTACTCTAAATCTTGTTCTGCGGCTTTTTGAGTCGCATTATCGTAATGATAAGATGTTATTGCATTTTTAGATAAAGTATTATCTATCTTTTTATTTATCTGAGTCGGGGTAATTCCGTTTGCTGTATTGTAATTTATTTGTTTTTCTCTTCTACGGGTAGTTTCATCAATTGTCATTTGCATGCTATTGGTAATTTTATCAGCATACATAATTGCTTTACCATTTACATTACGCGCAGCTCTACCAACAGTTTGTGTTAATGATCTATGTGAACGTAAAAAACCTTCTTTGTCAGCATCTAGAATTGCTACTAAAGAAACTTCTGGAAGGTCTAATCCTTCACGTAATAAGTTAACTCCAATCAACACATCGAAAAGTCCTTTACGTAAATCTTGCATAATTTCTACACGTTCTAGCGTGTCAACATCAGAATGTATGTAACGACAACGTACTTGAATACGAGTTAAATATTTGGCTAACTCTTCAGCCATACGTTTGGTTAATGTGGTGACCAAAGTACGTTCATCTTTTTCAACACGAACCTGAATTTCTTCAATTAAATCATCAATCTGATTTAAACTCGGACGAATTTCAATTTCTGGGTCTAATAATCCAGTTGGACGAATTACTTGCTCAACAAACAAGCCTTCTGTTTTTTGTAATTCATAATCGGCAGGAGTTGCAGAAACATAAATCACTTGATTTTGTAGCATTTCGAATTCATCAAATTTTAATGGTCGATTATCCATTGCTGCGGGTAATCGGAATCCGTATTCTACTAAATTTTCTTTTCTACTTCTGTCTCCGCCATACATTGCATGGGTTTGAGGGATGGTAACATGACTTTCATCAATCACCATTAAATAATCATCAGGAAAATAATCTAATAAACAGAAAGGACGAGTTCCAGGATCTCTACCATCTAAATAACGAGAGTAGTTTTCTATACCAGAACAATAGCCTAACTCACGAATCATTTCAAGGTCAAATTCGGTACGCTCTTTTAGGCGTTTTGCTTCTAAATGTTTTCCTATTTCTTTAAAGTAATCAACTTGTTTTACCATGTCATCTTGTATTTGATGAATAGCATTTTGTAAAACATCGGGTGAGGTTACAAACAAGTTCGCAGGATAAATTGTTAACTCACTTAATTTATCAATTACTTGATTGTTTTCAATATCAAAAGTTTCGATTTCTTCAATTTCATCTCCGAAAAAGTGTACACGGTAACCACTATCCCCATACGATGGATAAATAGTAACAACATCACCTTTTACTTTAAAAGTACCGCTTTTAATTTCAGTTTCGGTACGAGCGTACAAACTTGTAACTAATTGATGTAAAAATTTGGTACGTGATATTTGTTGATCAACTTCAATCGGAATCACATTTTTCTTAAATTCATTAGGATTTCCAATACCATATAAACAAGAAACTGATGCTACAACTAAAACATCTCGACGTCCTGAAAGTAGGGAAGAGGAGGTGCTTATTCTTAAGCGTTCTATCTCATCATTAATAGATAAATCTTTCTCGATATAGGTTCCTGTAGTAGGTAAGTATGCTTCTGGTTGATAATAATCATAATACGAAACAAAATACTCAACAGCATTGTTTGGGAAAAATTGCTTGAACTCAGAATATAATTGAGCAGCTAAGGTTTTATTATGTGCCAAAACCAAAGTAGGTCTATTTACTTCAGCGACAACATTAGCTACTGAAAATGTTTTACCTGAGCCTGTAACACCTAATAGAGTCTGATATTTTTCATCTGAGTTAATTCCGTTAACTAATTGTTTTATTGCTTGAGGTTGATCTCCTGTAGGCTTAAATTCTGATACTAATTGAAAATCCATAAAAACAAAAATACGGATAGTTTTTAAGCTATCCGTATGATATAATATTTGATAATAATTCTATTTTCTTAAAAGAGAAAAGTGTCCTGATTTTTTTCGAATCTTTCCATTAATATCTAATAATTCCGCATTATACCAATAATCATTTGAAGGCAATATTTTGCCATTATATATTCCATCCCAACCAGGGTCATTTTTATCAGTAATAGTTTTTATCAGTTTTCCGTAGCGATCAAAAATTTGAACATTTACAGATTGATAAAAGTCATTGTCAACCCCTAATATATTCCATGTGTCATTATGTGTATCTCCATTAGGTGTTAGATGTCTTTGAAAATAAATAGTAGAAATCTGTTCAGAAGATACAATACCACAATCATTGCGATCTCTAATTGAAATTGAGTTTAATCCAGGCGGAATCTCAGTGAAGGTAAAAGTTAAATTTTTATCTCCTTTAGTAAAATCACTTAAACTAGTGCTATTTAGAGCATATTCATAATCACCTATTCCATTTACAATAATTTCAATTTTGTTATTTATAGGGTTATCATTATCATCAGTAGATTTAATACTAACAATTAAAGCTTTATTGGATTCTTTTACATAAAAAGTATTGTATCCTATGCAAGGTTGATTAATATTAGGGTATACTCTATAGGCTTCAACTTTATATTCTCCTGCTGAGTTGGCATTGTGTATAGCGTTTGTTTCTCCAGGTATTAAAAAACCATCTAGATACCATTTATAAGTGTCAGAACTATTCCCAGTATCGGCATTCAACTCAATAGTGCGTAGTTGTGGATTCATTCTTGGGTTATCAATGCATAAAATACTTTTATCTAAATTTCCTTGCGGAGCAGGTATTTTTTCTACAAATATTTTAAAGCGTCCAACAGCTTCACAAGAATTAACACCTTTGTTAGAAACTCTAACATATACATCAGAATTATTTTTAAATAAATAATCTTCATAAGGAGGGGTAATTTGATTTATTTGTAAAGAGGCATCGTTAGAGGTTCGATAATATTCAAAATTATGAGTTGCTTCTGATAATGCTCCTCCTGAGTCATTAATAATTTGTTGAGTTTTAGAATCAAAATTAAAAATACTATTATTTGTTCCTATACTAAATTTTGCATCAGGGTCAGATGTGTTTTTATCAAGTTCACATAGATATTCATCATTATATGATGTTAATCCTGTTGGGTTTACTTGTAGATCAATTAACTCTGTTTGATAGCATTTCGTAATAGTATTTGTTACTCTAACCATTACCGTATGATTTGTAGCTATTGTATTAGTGTAATTATTTTTGTTAATTGGATTTTGGAAAGTTATATCGCTAGTTTCAAAAAAATCAAAAACCAAATTAGAAGTATTATTTACTAATTCAATTTCTTTACTTTCTAAATTAAAAGAAGCAAATCCATCTACAGTATTACTGTCAAAATCACACTGAATATATGTTGGTATTTTATTAATACTAGGTTTTGGTTCAAAATTTATTTGAATTTTACCGGTGTATGTTTTTCCACATTCTGAAGTAGATTCTATTTTAACTTCATATAAGCCACTTCCAAAATTAGTGTTATTAGTTGTTAAGATTCTAGTTTTTGCTATTTCTGTACCATCTTTAAACCAAGTATATGTTGAAGAAGCTAAATTTAATTCAGGCTCAATCATATAGGAATCACCAATACAGAAAGTTTGGTTTGTGTTATTTAAAACATTTCCAGTGGTAGTATCAATTAAGTTAACAGGAGCAAAGAAAGATTGAATAAAAGGGGGTAATCCTTGAGAGCTTATTTGGCCATTTAGATTTATTTCTTGAGGATTATAAGTAACATTGTTAGGTTCTTCTTCAATATTATTTATAGCTCCTAAAAAGCTTCCTCCTGGAAGCGAAAAGTATATTTTTTGATTAGGTCCTAGTTGTAGAGCTCCTCTAAATCCATTCTGTTCTGTAATTAGTGTTTTAGATTGTGCTATATCTGTTGTTAATAAGTTAAATTGAAATACTTTATTGCTATTAGATGAAGCAGAGTAATTTGAAGCATATAGTTTTCTAGACTCCTGAGAAAACTCAACGCCATATGGTGCTCCATCCTGCGTTGGTGAAGTTAAAATTACACCATTAGAAATAATTTTACCTGTTAAATTATCAAAATCATATAATACTAAGCTTCCACTTGGATTAAAATCAGCTAAGGCAACTTTATTACCATTAGGGGATACTTTTAAATAACCTCTTTTATCATTTAAAAAATATGAAGACGGTGAGGTGATAGGGTTTGAAGAATCTATACCATTTTTATCAATTTTATAGGCATAAAAAGTATCTTGGACTATAGATAATATCCAAAATTCTGTACAATCTTTACCTTGAACTGCACTTATTTTTTCCGACCAAGCAGCATCTCTTCCATCTGATAAGTTGATAGGTCCAGCTATAATTTCGCCGCCATCTCCTTTGTCAATATCTACAGTATAATAATTAAAACCGGGGTTTCTAGGATAGCCACTATTACCTACAAAATCTGTACCTACTGTAAATATATAATAAATGTTTTTATCTTCAGGGTTTGGAACTATTAATCCAGATTGAGAACTAGAAGGGTTTCCTTGTAAATTATCTGCGATTCGCCCATCAGAATATCTCATTAACTCATGTCTAGCAGTCCAAACTTTAATACCGTCAGAATAGAATAAAAGATTCCCATTTTCGTCTGAAATTGTAGAACACCCTTCATCTGTATTTAATTTACCGTCAGTTAAAGCTGAAGGAGGTGAAGTGTTAAAGTCAATACCTGCATTACGGCCAAAATACCAAGTGTTTGCTTCTTTTTGACTGTATAGATTAAATGTTAATAACGTTAGTAGAAATAATAGTAGTTTTTTCATTCGTTGTATGAATTCTTTGCTATTGTAAAACAGCTAAACTACTTAAAACCCTCTATAAATCTCTCTTTTTTAACAAAAAATATGAAGCATATATAAAAACGGCTGTCCAGAAAAGAACAATAATTATGTTTAATAATCCTACTGAATAATCTTTAGTAAAGTTTTCTCCTATTTGACTAGCCACTGATTTTACAGCTCCCAATCTTGTAAAAGGTTCGTCCAATAAGTTCCACATAGATTTAAAAGGAAGAAATTGGTATATGTCATCGGCAAATTCTTTAGACATTTTACTAGCTAGGTATAGGTAGCTAAAAAACTCAAGGAAGAAAAAAACTATAATTGCACCTACAGCAAACGCAGATCTTTTTATTAAAATACCAAAAAATAATCCCATTGAAAAGAAACCTATTAACTTAATGAAATATGCAAAAAGGTATTTTAAATCAGAAAAAATGATTGATATTTCATTAAAGTCAGAATAAATTGCACCTAAAATAAGTGATACTATAAAAATAAATAATGTTGAAATTAAAGCAAAAACAACAACAGTATAAAATTTTGAAAGTATAAATTCTTTTTTACTTAGTCCGTCTATTAAATTTTGCTTTAATGTTTTGTAGCTGTATTCGTTAGCCATCATAGAAACAATTACAAGTAATAAAAAGAACTTTAAAAAAGCAGCGATAAAAGTGTTAAAGTGCCATATGTATGGAAAATTAAATATTCCTTGTTCTGCTAAATGAAACTTTATAGGCCCTATGTCGAATTTTATTGCAGCTATTAACGCTATTGAAGTCAATAATGCAAAATATATGATGGATAAAGCTTTACTAGCTCTGTTATGTTTTAATTTATGAAATTCTATACTTAAAAGACGTAGCATAATATTGATTAGTTATTGTTGGTTAAATCTAAGAATTGTTGTTCTAAACTTGGTTTTCTTTTAACCAAATGTGATAAAGTAATGTTGTTGTTAAAAAGAAATTGATTGATTTCTGAAGCAGATAACTCAGAAGTTAAGTTTGCAATTAAAATTCCGTTTTCTTCTTTAATACTTCCTATTGAAGAATGATTTTCTAAATGCTTAATCAACTCTTTGTTGTTTTCTGATTCTAATTCAAAATAACCATTTGAAGTTGTCATTTCATCAACACGACCACTATATAGCTTTACACCATTACGAATAATTAAAACATGTGAACAAACTTTTTCAACTTCATCAAGTAGGTGAGAAGCTAATAAAATTGTTGTTCCGTTTTTAGCAATTTCTTTTATGATTTGACGAATTTCATGAATTCCTTGCGGATCTAATCCATTTGTAGGTTCGTCTAAAATTAAAATTTCAGGATCGTTTAACAATGCAGATGCGATAGCTAAACGTTGTTTCATGCCTAAAGAATAAGTTTTGAATTTGCTATTTCTTCTTTCAAAAAGATTAACAACTTTTAATTTCTCTTCAATTTTATCATAAGAAACCCCTTTTATTTTACAAATCAATTGTAAGTTTTGAACTGCCGACATGTAAGGATAAAAATTAGGACGCTCAATAATAGCTCCTACTTTTTTTAACGCTTCGTGAGTTGATAGCTTTCCATCAAACCAATTAAAATCTCCAGAGGTTCTATTAACCACATTTAAAATAATACCTAAAGTTGTTGATTTTCCGCTTCCGTTAGGTCCTAAAATACCATATACTTCTCCTTTTTTAATATCGAAAGAAAGATTGTTTACTGCATGGACTTTTCCGTATTTTTTATCGAGGTTTTTTATTGATAAAATTGTTTCCAAGTTTTTCGGTTTTGTTGATTATAAGTATTTGACGACTTAGTAGAATTATTGTTACAATTTATAAAAAAGAAAAGACTTCCGTTTGTAGAAGTCTTTTCTTTTTTTTGATGTTGGTTTTATACTTTTTCTATTAATCTAAAGCCTTCACCATGTATATTTAAAATTTCAACATTCTCATCTCCCTTTAAATATTTACGAAGTTTAGCAATGTAAACATCCATACTACGAGAAGTGAAATAATTATCATCTCTCCATATTTTTGTTAAAGCTAATTCACGAGGCATTAAATCGTTTTTGTGAATTGCTAGCATACGTAACAATTTACTTTCTTTAGGAGATAGTTTTTGTGTTTCTCCTTCATTAAGTGAAAGATGACGTAGCTTAGAATTGAAATCAAATCCTCCAATTTTAAATTCAAACTCATCACTTTCGTTTGATTTTTCATTTTCTTTACGTTGTAAAATCGCTTTGATTTTATGTAGTAAAACCTCAGAGTCAAAAGGTTTGTTTAAATAATCATCTGCACCTACTTGATATCCTCTTAAAACATCTTCTTTTAATGTTTTAGCTGTTAAAAAAATAATAGGGATTTCTTTGTTTGTTACACGAATGTCTTGTGCTAAAGAAAAACCGTCTTTACGAGGCATCATTACATCTAGGATGCATAAATCATATTCTCCGTTTTTAAACATAATTAATCCATCTATTCCGTCTTTAGCATGTGTTACGTTATAGTCGTTTAATGCTAAATAATCTTTAAGAACTGTTCCGAAATTCGGATCGTCTTCTACTAATAATATTTTTTTACTTCCCATCTTCTTTCAATTTATATTAATGGTAATTTAACTGTAAATATGCTTCCTTTGCCTTTTTCACTCTCAACATGAACGGTTCCGTGGTGGCTGTCTACAATTTCTTTTACATAGGCTAAACCTAAACCGTGACCTTTTACGTTGTGAATGTTTCCTTTATGTTCTCTATAAAATTTATCGAAAACATATTTCTGAGCATTTCTACTCATTCCAATCCCTTCATCTTTTACTTTAAAGATAAAATATTTATTTGTACTCTCTGTATAAACATCAATTTTTGGAGCACCTTCAGAATACTTTAGAGCGTTCTCTAATATGTTAACTGTAATGTTTACTAGGTGTAAATTATTTCCTAAAACCTCCGTGGAAATTGCTTTAAAATGTGTAACAATACTTCCATTTTTATCATTTACTAATAATTGAATGTGCTCAATAGCTTCTTCAATAATGTCGTGCATATCTGTAGCATCCTTACCAATTTCTAGTTGGTTTTTTTCTAATCTTGAAATTCGTAATACGTTTTCTACTTGACCATGCATACGTTTGTTCTCCTCACGAATCATTTGAACATAACGTTTAACCTTATCTTCGTCAGATATAATTCTTGGATTTTTAATCGCATCTAAAGCTAGGTTTATAGTAGCAATAGGTGTTTTAAACTCATGCGTCATATTATTAATAAAATCTGTTTTTATTTCAGAAATCTTTTTTTGACGAATTAATTGATATAATGATGCAGAAAAAGCCGCAATAATAATCCCTATAAATAATAATGACAGCCCTAAAATTTTCATCATTCCTGAAATCAAATTTTTACGTTCGTTAGGGAATTTTATATATAATTTATATTTACTATTTCCTTCTTCATCTTCTAGCAATGGATAATATTTATCATTAGGTTGAACATTAAAATATCCTGATTTTAATTGAGTCGCTAACCCATCTTCATAAACACCATACTTAAAATCTTGAGTAATATTCATTTTACCCAATTCTTCTTTTAATGTTCTGTTCAGTTCATTATTGCTAATTCGATGATGAATTGGAGAATAATGCTTACTTTGCTTAAACATATACTCCATCTGCTGTTTATTCCAGCTGGGATATAGTTTAAAATTTGTAAGTTGACTTTCTTTTAAAAAAGGCTTAAAATCTTTATTTTCAGATTTAATGACTTGAGAGAAAAAAATATCTTCTTTGCCTGAATATCTTTTAAAGATAATTGAGTCGTTATTTACAAAATCCCCTGGAATTTTAAAATTTTCTTCTAAGATAGTAGTTCCAAAAGTTAATTTCCTTTTACTTGTCGTGTCTATTTGTTGAAAGATAAAAGTTTTAATCTCAGCATCAGTTCTAAGTTTATCATTTTTAAAAAACTCATTAGTACTAAGAGCAAATTCTTGATACTCTCTTTCTTTAATTTTCTCTGATGTCCTACCAAGAGCAATTGTAACATTGTTCTCGAATTGCTGTTGTTTGTTTTTTATTGCATCTTTAATCCAATAGACTTGAACTGAGATAATTCCTATCAAAGAAATACTCATTAAAACAACAATAAGAATAAAGATTTTTTTACTCATTATTCAAAAATAAATCAATAAAATGAAGGGGTGTTCGGTTTTAACTTAGATTAACAAAGTTACTGAAAAATTAAGATAATTTTAAGAAAAACAATTTATATAACATAAAATATTTAGATTTTTATGTTAAATAATTGTGGATTTTTAATACTTGTGATTCAGTATTGGAAAGAGTTATGTTTTCAATAATATAATGAGATTGTAGTGCTTTTTTATTTTGAGACCATTGATTTTTAATTCTGTTTTTAACAACATCAATAGTTGAGTCATCTCTTTTTATAACTCTTTGAATTCTTATGTCTTTGGGAGCTATTACTGTAATTATTTTATCACAGAAAGCGTTACTTCCGTTTTCAAATAAAATGGCATTTTCATATAAAATGTATTTTTTATTTGAATTGTATTTGATGAAATCTTGTAAGTGCTTATTTACAACAGGGTGCACAATAGCATTTAAAGTCGCTAACTTTTCTTTATTGTTAAAAACGATATTGGCTAAATATGGTCTGTTAAGGGTGTTGTTTTGATAAGTGTCGCTTCCAAATTCTGAAATTAGTTTTGATTTAATCTCATTTGATGAATTCATTAATTTTTTAGCCTCGTCATCTGCTATATAAATAGCAATATCTTCGAATTGAGAAAACATTTTTACTACAGTAGATTTTCCGCTACCTATACCACCTGTAATACCTACAACCATTATTCGTGAATTAAAAAATCAATTTTATCAGGAACTATTCTTACTACTGAAACCAAATTTGAATGCGATTGTATTTTAGGAATTAAGTATGAAATTCCTTTAGTAGTACTTTCATTGTAGTCACACTCAATAGTAAATAAATCAGGGGTTACTTTATTGAAGTTTGTTAAACCTACCTTGTATATTAATTTTATTTTTTTTGGAAAAATATTTATTCCGTCTGGAGCATTCTTTATAGTTACTGGAATTTCAATTTCACCTTCAGTAAATTTATCTACAGAGGCTATGATATCAACTTCTTTGATGTTTGTTTTGAAATTCCTGTTTTTAGGAAAAATTATTTTAGACTTTAATTCTACTTTTTCAGAAACATTTTTTAAATCAGTCTTTTCGAGGTTTAAAAAAGATATTTTTTTTAATTCTTCCTCATCACCAGATATTTCGATACTATCTGGCTTTATTGTAACAGGTTTAGTTAAGTCGAAACCTAGTTGAAACTCGATGTTTAAATTCGATTTTAAAGGGATTTTTCTAGAACTAAGTGTGCCTATTTTTAGAGAGATACTATCTTCTTGTATTTGAATTAATTCAATACCTGATTTTAATTGGTTTTGAATTTCCGACTGAATATTTTGAGAAAGAAAATAATAATTATTCCCTTCTTTTCTGCGAGTTTTTTCTAGGTTTAGTTCTAAAGGTTTGCTACTAATATTTGTAGAAAGTAAATTAAACCCTGTTCCTTTAACTAATAGGGTTATATTTTTTAAAGGAGTACTTATAAGTGTTTTTTGTTGGGGTAAATTTATATAATCGATATCGTAATTTACTTCACTGGTGTAAGTTTTAGATAAGTTGATTAGAATCCAAAAAAACAATGAGGCAATTAAAAAGCCAAAAAAAGTCTTAGGTATGTTAAGCGTCTTTTTCAAATTAAAATATATGAAGCAATTTACATAAAAAACAAAAAAGAGAGCTAACTAGCTCTCTTTTTTAAATATGTGTAACTGTTATTTTTTAACGTTAGTATTATATTTTTTACTTAACTCCATTGAAATAGCAGAGCGCTCAAATTTAATTTTCCCTGCTCCAGTTTCAATAGTAACGGTATTGTCGTTATCGTTAATTTCAACAATCTTACCATGAATACCGCTCGAAGTAACTACTTTAATTCCTTTTTTAACAGTTGATTGAAATTGTTTTTCTTTTTTTTGACGATTCATCTGGGGACGAATAATTAAAAAATAGAAAACACCAATCATTGCCACAAAAGGAAGCATACTCATAATGCTTTCTTGTGTGCTGGCTTGTAAAAATATAGAATCAAACATTATACTGTTTTCTTTTTAGGAGTTACCATTCCAGAAATTTTAACAACCTCTCTACCTTTTTCAGTATTCGTTGTTAAAGTAATCGATTTAGATTGCTTGTTTGGTTTACCGCTAGTATTAAAGCTTACTTGAATGTCTCCAGTTTTTCCAGGTGCGATAGGTTCTTTAGGCCAAACAGGTACTGTACAACCACAACTTGCTTGAGCATTTGTAATTACTAAATCACCTTTACCTGTGTTTGTAACAACAAAAGTAGTTTTAACAACGTCTCCTTCATTAACAGTTCCAAAGTCAAATTCTTCTTTGTCGAAAGAAATAGTAGGTGCTCCTAAACTAATTGAACTATCTCTTTTTTCAGCTTTCTCTACATTTTCTTTTTTTACTTTCGATGATGCATTTCCTTGCCCACAAGAAACTAACATTCCTGTTGAAACAACTAATGCAAGCGCTACTGCTATTTTCTTCATTTTAAAAATAATTTATTTAATTCGTTGTAAAAATAATAATTTTATAATAATCCTCTACCAATTTTAACCATTTGGTTTGATGATAAATAATCTTTAGCTAGTTTGTCTAATACTCCGTTAATGAAATAACCACTTTTGTTGGTAGAGTAATCTTTAGCTAATTCTATATATTCATTAATACTTACTCTACTCGGAATAGATGGGAAATGTAAAAATTCAGTGATTGCCATTTTGATGATGATCATATCGATATCAGCAATTCTATCTGCTTCCCAATTAGGAGTTTTGGCAATAATATCTTCTTCGTATTTATGCTGATTTAACATTGTTTTAGTGAATAAATCAGACACAAATATTTTGTCTTGATTGTCTTTATATAAACTTCCTAAAATAAAAGGCTTCTTCGGGCTTTGTTTGTTCAATGTTTTAACTATCCATGTATTTACAAAAGGAATATCATCTACCCAAGTAATCATTTTATCTTCAAAATAATCTGCTAATTTTTCGTTAGGCGCTACAATTTCTTTAAAGAAATCTATAACAAAAGCTCTGTCTACATTATATGAATCTTCAACAGTATTCATATATTTTTCATAAATATCGCTTTTCTGCAATTCATCTAATAAAATCTTAACGTACTCGTCGTCAAGTTCCCAGTAATTTAATTTGTTAAGTTCTAGGTATCCTTCTAAACTAACACTTTCGTTAAGTAGGTTGATTAACTTATTATCAATAAATTTAGTATTTGGATTTAGTTCTTCTTTGGTAGCTAAAATTTTCTTTTTAGCAAGCGCAATTCTTTTATTGGCTAATTTTTGCACTTCTACTAATAACTGAAGATTTAAAACGTACAAGTCGTACATTTTTTGAATACTGTGTTTTAAGAATTTTTCTTCTTTAACAATATCATCATTGTGCGATTGCTGCATTGCATAAACCGACTGCATTACTTTAACTCGAATATGTCTTCTGTTAATCATTTTAAAGAACTTTAAAAAAAAGAGCGATAGAAACTATTTCTAACGCTCTGCAAAAGTAAAACTTTTTTATTTTTTATCTAGCTATTTTGCTCTTTTTTACGAGCATCAATTCTACCTTGTGCAATATTAAATGCAGCTTGGTGTGTAGTGATGTTTTCTTTCTCAGCTAAGTTAAAGATATCTAATGTTGTATTGTAAATGTTTTCAGTTCTTTTTAAACTTTCAGCTTTGTCGTAACCAACAACTTCTGCATAAACATTAATAATTCCACCAGCATTAATTAAGAAATCAGGAGCGTAAGCAATTCCTTTTTCTTGTAACATTCTACCATGCTTTAATTCGTCAGCTAATTGGTTGTTTGCTGCACCAGCAATAACTTTAGCGTTTAATTGAGCAATAGTATTATCGTTTACTGTTGCACCTAATGCACATGGAGCATAAATATCGATGTCTAAACCGTAAATATCGTTTCCTAATACTACGTTAGCTCCGTATTTTTTACTTAACTCTTCTAAACGAGCTTCGTTAATATCGTTTAAAATAACTTGAGCACCTTCATCAGTAATGTGTTTAACTAGAGTTTCACCAACGTGACCAACACCTTGCACTAAAACTTTTTTACCGTCAAGATTTTCAGTTCCGAATTTATATTTAGCAGCAGCTTTCATTCCCATGTAAACTCCGTATGCAGTTACAGGAGAAGGATTTCCAGACCCACCAATAGCTTCAGATACACCAGTTACGTGTGGTGTAACTTCACGGATAATATCCATGTCGCGAGTTTCCATACCAACATCTTCAGCTGTAATGTATTTTCCACTTAAAGAATTTACATACTCACCAAACTTACGCATTAAGTCGTCGTTTTTCTGAGTTTTTGCATCACCAATAATAACAGCTTTACCACCACCAAGGTTTAATCCTGTAATTGCTGATTTATATGTCATACCACGAGATAAACGTAATACGTCATTAAGTGCATCCCATTCACTTTTATATTGCCACATTCTAGTACCTCCTAAAGCAGGTCCTAAAGTTGTATTGTGAATACCAATTATTGCTTTTAAACCTGTATCTTCGTCGTTACAAAAAACGATTTGCTCGTGATTGTCAAAAGATAATTGACCAAATACAGGGTCGTTCTTAAGGTCTTTAGTATCAATGATTTCTGATGTCATTCTTAGTTGTTTTTAATTTGAGATTGTTTTAATAATCTCAAAAATTCGAGCACAAAAGTACGGAATCGTCAAAACATAAGCAAAAAAAGTAGTCTTAATTATGTTATGTTTAACAAAAGTCTTAAGGAAGTTTTAATTTTTTAATCAAAAGAATAATTTAATCTTGAAATCATTACTATATCTTAATAAATTTTTTATAAAACATAAATGGAGATTGTTAATAGGTGTGTTTATCACAGTCTTAGCTAAAGTTTTAACACTTAAGATTCCGAACTTTGTAGGTGAGTCCTTAGATATAGTTGAGGATTATCAATTAGGTAAAGTCACTAACATATCTGAAGTTAAAGGTGTGTTATTAAACAACATCTTATTAATTGTTGGAGTTGCTTTATTAGGTGGTTTTTTTACTTTCTTAATGAGGCAGACTATCATTGTGATGTCTCGTAAAATTGAGTTTGATTTAAAAAATGAGATTTATCAGCAGTACCAACGCTTATCAATAAATTTTTATAAGAAGAATAGAACTGGTGATTTGATGAATAGAATAAGTGAAGATGTATCTAAAGTTAGAATGTATTGTGGTCCAGCAATTATGTATTCGCTAAACGTACTGATTTCATTTATTGTAGGGTTTGCTGAAATGTATGCAATTTCTCCAAAACTTACTTTGTATACGATGATTCCATTTCCAATATTATCAATATCAATATTTATATTAAGTAAACAGATTAATAAAAGAAGTACAGTTGTTCAACAGTATTTATCAAAGCTAACAACTTTTAATCAAGAGTTTTTTTCTGGAATTAATGTAGTTAAATCTTATGCAATAGAATCCAACATTATTAATTCTTTTGATGAAATTTCTGACGCGAGTAAAGAAAAGAATATTGATTTATATAAGGTTCAAGCATTGTTTTTTCCATTAATGATTTTGTTAATAGGTATTAGTAATATTATTGTTTTATATATTGGAGGAAAACAATATATCGCTGGAGAAATTCAAATAGGAGCTATTGGTGCATTTATTATGTATGTTAATATTCTTACATGGCCAGTAGCCATTGTAGGTTGGATTACATCTATGGTACAGCAGGCTGAAGCTTCTCAGAAAAGAATAAATGAATTTTTAGAGCAAGTGCCTGAGATTGACAACAAAGTTCCTGTTTCAACGAAAATAAATGGAGGGATAGCGTTTAAAAATGTTTATCTAGTTTATGATGATACCAATATAACTGCATTAAAAAATATTAGCTTTATAATTAATGAAGGAGAGACTTTAGCGATTTTAGGTAATACAGGAAGTGGGAAATCTAGTATAATTAATTTAATAGCTCGTTTATATGACGCTACCGAAGGTCAAGTTTTAATCGACGGAAATGATATCAAAAAATGCAATTTATATGATGTACGTAATCAAATAGGATTCGTACCTCAAGACCCTTTTTTGTTTTCTGATACTATAGAGAATAACATTAAGTTTGGTAAAGAAAATGCCACTGAAGAAGAGATTGTTGATGCAGCTAAGAATGCTGTAATTCATGAAAATATTATTGGATTTAAAGATGGCTACAAAACTATATTAGGTGAAAGAGGAGTTACTTTATCAGGAGGGCAAAAACAAAGAACTTCTATAGCAAGAGCAATTATTAAGAATCCTGAAATATTAATTTTTGATGATTGTTTATCAGCAGTAGATACTGAAACGGAAGAGAGAATACTATCTAATTTAGAGCGAGTATCTAAAAATAAAACAACAATAATTATTAGTCATAGAGTTTCATCGGCAAAAAATGCAGATAAAATTATAGTTTTAGATGAAGGAAATATAATTCAGCAAGGTGTTCATAATCAATTAATAGCAGAAAAAGGATATTATAAAGAGTTGTATGAACAACAACTTTTAGAAAAAGAAATGTAGCGTTTCGTATTGTTAAGTCAATTATTTTGTTAGATTTGTTGAGCAAATTTAAGTAAACAACTATTATTTAAGAACCGAATTATGGGCGAGAGAGTAGAACAAGAAGAGATTTTTTCTCAAGTTTTAAGAGCAGGAAGAAGAACGTATTTTTTTGACGTTAGATCTACAAAAGCAGACGATTATTACTTAACTGTAACTGAAAGTAAAAAATTTACACACGATGATGGTTCATTCCATTATCAAAAACATAAAATTTATTTATACAAAGAAGATTTTTCTGATTTTCAAGAGATGCTTACCAAAGCAACCGATTTTATTGTAAATGAAAAAGGTTCTGAAGTAATTAGTGAGCGTCACCAAAAAGACTATAAGAAAGAAGAGAGCGTTGAAGAAACTACAACTACTGAGAGTTTTACAGATGTTTCTTTCGAAGATATTTAGCAGAAGATTACTGTTAGCAGGCACTAAACACAAATTTTGAAAATTTGTGTTTAGTAGCAACTGCTTAAAAAAAATCAATTCAAATTCAATTTACACTCAAAAACTGCCATCGTTATTAAAACAATGGTAGTTTTTACTTTTTAAACTAAAGCTCGTACTTTGTTAGGTAGTTTAGAAGCAAACTCTAAAAGTTGCTTATAAGTTAATGTTCTTCCTACCTTACTGTTTAGTTTTTCGTTTCGTTTATTAATTTTAAGTAATTTATTTCTCATAAGTAGCTATTTTATTCCTTTAAAGATAATAAAATAACTATTGATTTTCAATTGATTATGTTATTTTTAAGTTAAAATCATTTTATGAAAAAGGGTTTTTCCTTATAAAATATTTTTCATAGTGTTAGTTTTAGCAACAGTTTCTTCCCATTCTTTTTTAGGGTTACTGTCTTTAGTAATTCCTCCTCCAACAAAAATAGTAGCAGTATTATTATTGATTTTCATACAACGGAGGTTCACGAAAAGTTCAGAAGTTTTATTGTCTTCATTATGTAAGTTAAGTTCACCTAAAAAACCAGTATAGAATTCACGATTGTAATTTTCGTTTTTAAGAATAAAATCTCTTGAAGATTCTAAAGGTAATCCACAAACAGCTGGAGTAGGATGTAAGGCTTTTATTAAAGTTGAATTATCTACGCTTTTTTGACCAGTAATAATGGTACGCAAATGCAATAAATTCCCTGCTTTTATAGTTTCTGTTTCAGATGTATTTATGCTAGTGCAAACTTTCGAGAGTTTTTCGGTAATATAATCGGTAACAAATTGTTGTTCTTCAATTTCTTTAGGCTGCCAACTTACTTTCTTTAAATCATTAAAAACTTGTGTTCCTGCTAATGACATAGTAGAAAATTTGTCATTATTAATTTTCACTAAGGTTTCAGGAGTAGCTCCTAGCCACATTCCAACTTTAGGGTGAAACCATAAATAAACAAAAGCAGTAGGGTAGGTGTTTAAAAGCTTTTTTAAAGTCTCTAAAGGATTTAAATTTGAAATCTCAATTTCTTCTTTTCTTGATAAAACAACCTTTTTAAACAATTCATTTTCAATAGCGTCAATCCCTTCTTGTACTAATTGAATATGATTTTTTTCTGATGAATAATCAATGTCGAAATTATTGCTAGTAATTGAACTGTTATCTATGTTAATTTCTTCCTGAATTAAAATAGATTGATTTTCAGGAATTAAAACAGAAGGATTCGTATCATCAAATGGGGCAAAAATAAAACCGCCCTCATTATAATGTTTTGACGTGTGTAATTCATTGTTTTTTTGAAACCAACCTTTAATCGTTATTGAGTTAGATTTATTATATACAACAAAGGGGAGTTTATTATTTAAAGCTTTTTCTATTTGTGAAAATATATTCAATCTAATTGTTTTAGTAGTTCTTGTTTTATTTCGTTAAAATTACTCCAAACCAATCCATGTCCCGCATCTTTTATAGGAATCAAATCAAATTGATTTTTTGGTAATTGATTTTGTAAAAAAGTTGAGTTTTTAAAAGGAACAATCCAATCATTGGTTCCATGAATACTTATAATTTTGTTAGGAGAAGATTTCCAATTGTCTTCGAAATTCTTTAAATCTCTTCTATGTGATAGTTTTTCTTTCGAAGCTTCTTTCCAAATATCAGGGATTAGCCATCTTGTTAAGCTAGATTTATATAAGTTAAGTGCCCAAGGCATAGGTTCTACCTTACTATAAAGAGCAGGAGCTAATAAAATTATTTTGTTTAATTTTTGCTTAACGGCTAAGGCAATTGGTCCACCGTAAGAATAACCGAGTATAATAGTTTTGTTAGGGTTTAAATCTTTGATGATATCATTTAACATATTTCTTTCAAAAGCAATGCTTTCTTGTACAGAATTTTTATCTTCAAAATTATAACCAATTCTGTCATATGAAATCATGTTTACTTTACTTAAAAGTGTACTGTCTTTCATGTATTCAACAAAGTCTGTAGATGACCCTATTGTACCATGAATAAAAACTAAAGTGGGTAAAGTTGTGTCTCTTTTTATTGTTAGTTTTCTATATTTAAAACCTTTAAAGTTTTCTTGAGTGATAATAGGTTTAATTGTTTGACTAAATTTTTCGAGGACAACTTTATTAGACTTAGGTGCTGTAAAACTTGAAAATAAATAGTAGATAACTACAAGAGCTACTAAAAGTAAAATGCTAGTAAATTTTAATATTTTTTTTAAAATCAGCATGTTATTTTTTGTCTAAAACAATATTGGTAATCTTACAAAGTGAGATTAGATTATTTTCTTCATCAACAATTTTAACTTCCCATAAATGGGTTGTTCTTCCTTGATGAATGGCTTTTGCGGTAGCGAATACTTCTCCGTCTTTTTTGCTTTTTAAATGATTAATGCTCAGTTCAATCCCTTTAATAATTTTAGATTTGTCTTTTAAGAAAAAAGCAGAAGCGCAACTACCTACAGTTTCAGCTAGTGCAGCAGTTGCTCCACCATGCAATAAACCATAAGGCTGATGTACTTTAGAATTTACAGGCATTTTGGCAGTAATATAGTCTTCTCCAACATCTATAAACTCAATATTTAAAGTTTCCATTAAAGTATTTTTATTAAAACCATTAAGAATATCGAGAGATTGTTGCTTGTTCATATTACTAAATTTATCATTCAAAAATACGTATTTTTGTTGCGACTAAAAATGTTAGAATGTATAAAGTACGAGTAATATTAGATACCAAAGAAGATGTGATTAGAACCTTGTTGATTGATGAGGCTAAATCATTAGAATATTTACATTTTGAGATCGCAAAATCATTTGGTTTTGATGGACAAGAAATGGCTTCTTTTTATCGTACCGATGAAGAATGGAATCAAGGAGAGGAAATTCCGTTATTTAATATGGCTGAAGCTGGAGAAGAAATTTCGATGGCTACCTGTGTTATTAACGAAACTTTACCTTTTGCAAATGATAAGTTGATTTATGTGTATGACTTCTTACAAATGTGGACGTTCTATGTAGAACTTGTTGAATTATCTAATGAAGTTGTTACAGGGACGAAAACAGTTTTATCTGTAGGGAAAATTCCTGATGAAGCTCCTGAGAAAGAGTTTGTAGCAGATGATCTTTTAGGAGAAGACGATGAATTTAAAGATGATTTTGAAAGTTTAGATGATTTCGATTTTGATAACTACTAGCATATGGCACAGTTTATAAAGTTATATAACGACAATCCGAGTGAAAAAGAGATTGCTAAAATTGTAAAAGTTTTACAAAATGGTGGTTTAGTAATTTACCCAACCGATACGGTATATGGTTTGGGTTGCGATATAACAAATACTAAGGCTTTAGAGAAAGTGGCGAAAATAAAAGGCGTGAAGTTAGAGAAGTCTAACTTTTCTTTTGTATGTAATAATTTAAGTCACTTGTCAGATTATGTAAAGCAAATAGATACTGCTACCTATAAAATATTAAAAAGAGCTTTACCAGGACCTTATACTTTTATTTTACCAGGAAGTAACTCGCTGCCAAAAGTATTTAAGAAACGTAAAACTGTTGGTATTCGTGTGCCAGATAATAATATTGCAAGAGCTATTGTTGAAGCTTTAGGAAACCCAATCGTTTCTACATCTATTCATGATGAAGACGAGGTAATCGAATATACTACCGATCCTGAATTAATTTTTGAAAAATGGCAAAATACTGTAGATGTTGTTGTTGATGGTGGTTTTGGAGACAATCATGCATCTACAGTAATCGATTTAACAGAAGGTGAACCTGAAGTAATCCGTGAAGGAAAAGGAAGTTTAGATATTTTGTAAATTCTAGTAACTAAAGTTAATATAAACTTCAACATTATCCCAAGCTAATAAAAGCTTACCACTATTGTTTTTTCCACTGAAAGCAATTCCGAAAGCTTCAATTGTTTTTTCGCTATGCTTAATAGGTACTTCAAATTCTAATACATTTTTAGAAGAATCATAATCATATGTCCCCCAAGTAAACAAGTTTGAGTTAAATATAATTTTCCATGAGTTTTTATTAGGTATGGCATATATTGTATAATTGCCAGTCTTTAGTTTTTTACCTTCAATAATAATATCTTGATACAAGTTTAATTCGGTAGATTGATTTGCTCCTACTCGCCATATTTTCCCATAAGGAACTAATGAGCCGAATACTTCTCTTTCTTTTTTTTGAGGTCTACTGTAAATAATTCTTGCAACCGGAAGAGTCCCTTGTCCATTGGGTCTAAAAACAGCTAAGTCTAATGGACTAGTATCTAGCTTTTTTATTTTTTGAGCATAAGAAGAATTAAAGAAACTTAAAAGAACTACTATTAATGCTAATTTTTTCATGTTTATTATTATTTAACTGTTATGTTATTGTTGTTTTTAAATCTACCTGTAACAAGCCAACCTCCAAAGTCTTCTGATACAGCCATTAGTAAAGTGTTTTTTCCTTTTTTGAGAGGCAAATAAACTGCATCAAATAAACCAACTGTACCCAAATACCTATAATCTCTTGAGCGCCATTTGTTAGTGCCTTTATAAATCGGTTTTCCGTTTAAAATTACAATTATTCTATCACTATAACCAAATTCAAATATTTTAGTTTGATTTTTATAAGAATCAATTTCAAGTTTTGTAAAAACGGTATTTCCAGGCTTTCCGTTATATAGTTGATGTTTTCTTGATATGTTGGCAGCCGTACCTTCTTCAATTACTATATCACCTACCCATTTTCTAGAATTAATAATTTTCTTAAAATTGTTTATGTTTTTAAGTTGTTTTTCTTCAAACATGTCGGAAACTTTCCATTTAGTAATTAGATTCTTAATTGGTTTCCTTTTTTTAGGTTTAAAGTCAACAATATTTGAATTGTTTGGATTTATAATAATATTAGCTAAATGCATTCCTGTAAAGCGACCTCCTCTAAAAGCAATAGCTCCTTCTTGAGTTTTATGAAATAGATTCCAAGATAAATTAGGTTTTTTGCTATAGTCTAAAAATACTTGAGCTTTATTGCCGTTTACTACGAGTTTTACATGAGTCCAATCATTAAACTTATAGTTATATGGAAAAGAATATTTTTCGCCAAAATAAAGTTGCCATGGTGTAATTCCTTTAGTAGCTGGTGCAGCTTGATTAGCGTCTGGCTTACCAGACAAATGAGGTCTCATAAACCATTGTTCTGAATCAAAATCTTTTGTACCTCTAAAATATACACCAGGAAAAGCTTGTTCTTCTTTCAAAAAAATATCAAACTCAATGGTACCGTTTAAAAAAGTTTTGTTTTTTAATGTTATAGCTCCAGATTGGATATAAATAGCGTCTTTGCCTTTATAATTTTCAATAATATAAGATTTTGCTTTAATGTCCCAATTAATAGTATCTAAAGGAATGTGTTTTTGACAAAAACTAATATTTGAAATAAATAAGAAAATAAAAAATAACCTAGTAATCATAATTAATGCATTTTAATGATACTCAAAAGTCTAAAAATCTATTTTTCAGTAAGAAACAAACACGTTCAAGTTGATTCATAGTTGTTCAAGTGGTATTTTTTAGTGATTTTTGTTACAATGAGTGGATATAAAGAATATAATGATGTACAGCGTTGTTTAATTTTAATTGAAGAAAAATTAAACTGGGGAAGTTCAAAAGAATGGCATAATGATGTTTTTATTGAGTTGAGTGAAAGAATTCAAGAAGAAACAAAAGTGTTATTGAGTTCAACTACTTTGAAAAGAGTATGGGGGAGAGTTAATTATAACAGTGCACCAAGTATTAGTACACTTAATGCGTTGGCTCAATTTGCAGGTTTTTTAAATTGGAGAGATTTTAAAAATAACAACGATGCTTCTGAATTTACCTTTTATAAGAAATCCGTACTTAAGAATTTAAAAGTAATAATGCTTTCAGCCTTTATTATTGCTGCGTTGTTTTTATCTATATTTTCTATGTCAAGTAATAAAAGCACTAGAGTAAAAGATTATTCAAAGGTGCTTTTTAAAAGTAGAGCTATAGTTGAAGGTTTACCTAATTCAGTAGTTTTTGATTTTGATTTAAAAGATGTTAAATCTGATAATATTTTGATTCAACAGTATTGGGATGCTACTAAAACAATAAAGATTGATCGTGAGCAGAAACAGGCAACAGGGCAGTATTATTTCCCAGGATATTTTAGAGCAAAATTGTTGATTGATAATCAAATTGTAAAAGAACACGATTTATTTATTAAATCTAATGGCTGGTTAGGAACCTTAGATTACGAACCAGTACCTAAGTATTTTAAGGAAAGAGAGATTAAGAAAGGGAATAGTTTATCGTTTTCTAAAAAGATTTTAGAAGAAGTTGCTGAATTGGAGAAGCCGATTACATCTACATTTCATTATGTAAATGATTTAGGAAGCATTTCGGGAGATAATTTTGAGTTAGTATCTAATGTAAGAAATCTGTTTACTGAAAAATGGGGAGTGTGCCAGAAAACAACAATTATTATAGTAGGAACAAAAAGTGCATTGTTAATTCCTTTTTCAATATCAGGGTGTGTTTCTGAAATAGGTTTAATGTTAAGTGATGTCTACTTAGATGGAAAGAAGAGTGATTTATCAGCATTCGGAACTGACTTATCTAGTTTTAAAAATATAAAAATAAAAACTGAAGATAAAAATATTACTGTTTATGTTGAAGGAGAGCAGATTTATAAGAGCTCTTATAAAGAACCTTTAGGTAATATAGTTGGAGTTCGATTTAAATTTAAAGGAATTGGCGAAGTTGAAGATTTAATGTTAAAAGATTTGAAAGGAAAAAGCTTCTTAAAAATTTAATTATTTCAATTCTTCAAACTTTTTTCTGCCCAATGCAAAGTATTGCCAAATAACTGAAGTGTGTAAAAAGTAGTTCTTCTTTTTATTTAATTGCTTACGTTTCTTTAAAAACTTAAAAAAGTTTTTGTAAAAACTAAAATGCGCTTTTACAATAGCCCAGGTATGTAATGGTTTTAAACCGAATAAAAACTTTATTCCTGCAATTCCGTCAAGAACTAATCGAGAAAAAATAACCAAAGCAACTGTTCGTGTCGGTACATTTTTAAGTAAGGTTAGTAAGCTATTTCTAAAATTTAAAAATGTTTTTCTTGGGTTTAATGTTTCCAACGTAGCACCACCAACATGATATACGGTTGAGGTTCCAACATATTTTATGTCAAATCCCTTGTTTTGAGCGTGCCAACACAAGTCAATTTCTTCTTGGTGCGCAAAGTAATCTTCATCGAAACCTTGTAGTTTATGAAACACTGAAGAACGAATAAAAAGACATGCACCAGAAGCCCAAAAGATATCAGTAGTATCATCAAACTGATTTTGGTCAGTTTCTAAAGTATCAAATAAACGACCTCGGCAATATGGATATCCAAAAGCATCGATATAACCGCCAGCTGCTCCAGCGTATTCAAACTTCGTTTTATTTTTAAAATCTAAAATTTTAGGTTGAATAATAGCTGAGTTTTCTTCTTCTTTAAAAGTTTTTAAAATAGGTGTTAGCCAATTTTTGGTAACTTCAATATCAGAATTTACTAAGCAATAAATATCAGCTTTAATATGTTGTAATGCGTCATTATATCCTTTGGCATAACCTCCGTTTGTAGTGTTCTGAACAATTTTTACAGAAGGATAATGTTGTTTGATAAAGTTAATAGAGTCATCTGTAGAAGCATTATCAGCCACATAAACTTCAGCTTCTTTAGAACTAAATTCTATGACAGATGGTAAAAATTGCTCTAACAATTTTTTACCATTCCAATTTAATATAACGATTGCTGTTTTCACAAAGGCAAACTTATGTTTTTATTCTGATTTGTAAGAAGGAATGTCTTGTAAAAAAACATAGGTTTCCTTTTCTTTATCTAACATGCAAAAAAAATGTTGTAGTCCGTTGGTAACAATTAAATATTTCGCATTTAACTTTAAATTATAACGAGCAATCTGATCGAAAGTAGCTTGATTAATTTTAATATTCGGAGCTTTACATTCTACAATAATATTAGGTGTTCCATCAGAAGAAAAAAGAACAATATCAGTACGTTTTTTTAAATTGTTAATTGTCAGTTGTTTTTCAATAGCGATTAAAGAAACTGGGTAGTTCTTTTCTTCAATTAAAAACTGTACAAAATGCTGACGAACCCATTCCTCTGGAGTTAATACCACATGTTTTTTTCTCAAATTATCAAAAATAAGCGTCTTATTTTCGTTACTTTTGAGCTTGAATGCATAGGATGGCAGATTGAGTTTTTGCATACCTCAAAAGTAAGAAAATGAACGAGATAAAATCTATTATATCAGATATTAAAGACGGTAATATTAAGCCTATTTATTTTTTAATGGGGGAAGAGCCGTATTATATCGATAAGATTTCTGATTATATTGAAAAAAATGTGTTAGATGAAGCTGAGAAAGGCTTTAATCAGGTAGTGATGTATGGTCGTGATGTTTCTATTGAAGAAATAGTTTCTTCAGCAAAACGTTACCCAATGATGGCAGAACGACAGGTAATTATTGTGAAAGAAGCTCAAGATTTAAGTCGTACGATTGATAAAATAACAACCTATGCAGAAAGCCCACAACCTACTACCGTATTAGTTTTTAACTATAAGTACAAGAAGTTAGATAAACGTAAAAAATCGTACAAAACGATTGCTAAAAACGGACTGATTTACGAGAGTAAAAAAATGTACGACAACCAAGTAGCTGATTGGATTCGTCGTGTGTTAGGTAGTAAAAAATATCAAATAGAGCCAAAAGCGGCTCAGATGTTTGTAGAGTTTTTAGGAACCGATTTAAGTAAAATATCAAACGAGTTAGATAAATTAATTTCTGTTTTACCTGCTGATACTATTATCAACGATAAGCATATTGAGGAAAATATAGGAATTTCGAAAGACTTTAATAATTTTGAATTACGAAAAGCTGTTGGACAAAGAGATATTTTAAAGGCGAATAGAATTATTAATTTTTTTGCGCAAAACCCTAAGAATAATCCTTTGGTAATGACGATTTCATTGTTGAATAGTTTTTTTACTCAGTTACTAATGTATCACGGATTAAAAGATAAATCGAAAGCTTCAGTAGCAAAAAACTTAGGGGTCAATCCTTATTTTGTAGATGATTATAGTTCAGCGGCTCGTAATTACCCAATGCGAAAAGTATCACAAGTAATTACTTTATTACGCGATGCTGATGTGAAAAGTAAAGGAGTGGGAGCGAATGGAATGCCACAAGCTGATATCTTAAAAGAATTGTTATTCAAGATTTTGCATTAGATGAAAAATAACTCTGTACTTATTAATGAGTTTAAAGAACTACTCTTGTCTTCCGAAGAATTAGAGTTAATTTTATCAGGGTATAAAAAAGTTAGTTTTAAAAAAGGAGATTTTATTATTAAGCAAGGTGTTATTGTTAATAGTTATTACTTAGTTGAAAAGGGTTTTTTACGATCGTTTGTAATTGATGTTAGTGGTAATGAAGTAACAACTAATTTTTATTTAGAAGGAAGTATAGTTTTGGAGGAGACTTCTTTTTTTCTAAGAACACCAACTAAAGAATATATACAAGTTGTTGAAGACTGCGAATTGTGGACTAAAGATTTTGATACTTTTCAAAAGCATTTTAATCAGTCAGAAAAATATAGAGAGTGGGGTAGAGCGCATTTAGCTCAAAACTTTTTTGCTTTTAAAGAACATAGTTTAACTATAATTACAGAGTCTGCAACAGATAGATATAAAAAAATGTTAGCTAACAACCCAGAAATTATTAAAAAATCTTCCTTAAAACACATCGCTTCTTTTTTAGGAATAACCGACACTTCATTAAGTAGAATTAGAAAAGAAATAGTAAAATAGTATTTCTTGTCATAAGACAAGTTTTAAGATGTTCTAGAGTTTTATTTTTGAGTTAAATCTCAAAAACATGATTCCAAATTTACCGCTGTATATTTCTGTTTCGTTTGTGCTGTTGGCTATTTATACTATTTTTATTTTTTCAAAATCCAATAATTTAAAACCAAGCACGCTGCCAATTATTTTAGGGTGGTCAATATTTATATGCGTGTTATCTTATTTAGGAGTCTACCATTATCAAGAAGGAGATTCTATTTCTCGTTTTGGGTTTGTATTGATCCCTACAATAATCTTTATCATTTATTTACTTAGAGATAAGTCTTTTCGTGAGGAGAGAGATTTTCGTTGGAGTACAGCTGTCCATATAGTTCGTTTTCCGGTAGAATTATTACTATTTCAATTAGCAATTAGAGAGTGGCTACCAATGGAAATGACTTACGAAGGTTGGAATTTTGATATTATACCAGGAATTACATCTATTATTTTAGTTATTTGGATGCAATATAAAAAAGTGAATAGAAAATTACTTTTAGTGTGGAATATAATAGGGTTATTTTTAATATTATTTATTTTGACAAACGGATTTTTATCACAAGAATTATTATATCAAGAGTTCGAGTATTCTGTGCCTAATAAGGGTATTGCTTACTCTCCTGTTATTTTATTAGCAGGTGTTATAGTGCCAATAGTAATTTATACACACATAAGCGATATAATTTTATTGGTGAAGCGGAATTAATTAAGAGTAGCTAGTTTAATAATATGTATCCGTTTAATGATTTATATTCAACATTAGTGAAAGATGTTTTTTTAGATTAAAAAAATCAAGAAGAAAAAATTATCTCTTGGCACGTTCTACCAATTCTAATTGCTCAATTTTTGCTTCAGTGGTAAATAAACCGTAATTAATAAAAGCTTTTTTCTTTTCAATTTTATCAATAGTTCCAACAGCATTACCGTCAATTAAACGAACTCGATCATTTACTTTATATATGTAAGCAGCTTTTTCTTTGGTTATTTTTTCAGCTTCTTTTTTCTTTTCTTCTCTAACCTTAACAACTTTTTGTAATACTTCTTTTTCTACCTTCTTAATAGCCTCTTGTTGCTTTTTAGCTGTAATTTTTTCTTCTTTTTTTTGAATTTTAGTTTTCTTAATAGGATTCTTTTTTAAGTGTTTCGTTTTTTCACTAGTAACCCATTTTAAAAAGTTAGTAGATAGCTCTTTTTTGTTATTGGTTTGGAAGTACTTATTTAATAACTCGTTTACTTTTCGCCCTAGAGATAACATACGTTGGTTGTTATCATACAATTCTTGAAATCCAGAAAGTTTGTCTTGTAATTTTAATTCTTTTTCTTGTAGGTTCTCTATATGTTCTTGACCTTTCGATTTTTGTTTTACTAAACTGTCAGATGTTTTTTGAAGTCGATTTCGTTCCTTTTGAAGTTTTGAAATTGTTTTGTCTAACCTAACTTTTTCGGTTTCTACTCTCTTTTTAGCTCTGTTAATTAAGCTATATGGAATCCCATTTTTTTGTGCTACTTCAAAAGTAAAAGAACTACCTGCCTGTCCGACAAATAACTTGTATAAAGGCTCTAAAGTTCGTTCGTCGAATTGCATATTAGCATTGGTAACATTATCTAGTTCATTAGCTAAAACTTTTAGGTTTGCATAATGTGTAGTAATAATTCCAAATGCTTTTTTCTCGTAGAATTCTTCTAAGAAAATTTCTGCTAGTGCTCCTCCTAATTCTGGGTCAGATCCTGTTCCGAATTCATCAATTAAAAACAAGGTATTGTCGTTACATTTTTTTAAGAACGAGCGCATGTTTTTTAATCGATAACTATAGGTGCTCAGTTGATTTTCTATAGATTGATTATCTCCAATATCGGTTAAAACAGTATTGAATAAAGTGGTTTCGCTACGTTCATGTACAGGGATTAATAATCCGCTTTGTAGCATAACCTGTAATAAGCCAATTGTTTTTAAAGTAATACTTTTTCCACCTGCATTCGGTCCAGAAATGACAATAATTTGTTGTTTTTCATCTAGTCGAATTGTTTGCGGAATGGTTTTAATATTCTGAGCTGTATTTTTTTTCCATAACACAGGATGAAAAGCATCTTTAAAATAGATTTTCTTCTCCTTAGTTATTTTAGGTAGTAATCCGTTTATACTTACAGCATATTTTGCTTTTGCGCCTACAAGATCTATATGTGTTAAAAAGGCAATATATTCATTTAATAAAGAAGTATAAGGACGAATTTCGGTAGCTAACGCTCTTAATATTCGTACAACCTCTTGTTTTTCTTCATAAATTAAGTTTTGTAATTCTCTACTATATGCTAAAGTTGCTTGCGGAGCGATATAAACAATGTTTCCTGATTTAGAAGAGCCTAATAAACTTCCTTTTACTTTGCGACGGTGCATTGCTGTAACAGCTAAAACTCGTTGATTATCAATAACGGTTTCTTTAATGTCATCTAAATATCCACTTGCAATATTTCTACTTAACGCATGAGAAAAACTTTCTGAAATTTTACCTCGAACGTTATTAATATCTTTTCTTATTTGTTTTAAAGCAGGTGAGGCATTGTTAGCTACTTCACCATAAGAAGTAATGATTTTTTTTATACTATCTGAAACAAAAGTGGTAAACTCTATGCTTTCGCTTAATGTAAAAATAGTTGGGTAGTAGTCTTTAAATTTATTTAAAAACTTTTTTTGCTCGTTTACAGTTTCGGTAACGGTGGCAACTTTTAAAAAACCTTCGGTTTCTAAAAAACTATTCTCAATAGCTAATCGTTTAATTTCTTCAGAAATATTCTCAAAATAATGATTAGGAATACGGTTTTCATTTTCAAAAGAAGAAAGATATTCATTTACCATATTCAATTCGAAAAATAATTTTCTCTTATTAGAAATAGGATGAATCTGTAGTGTTTGTTCTTTCCCTAAATTAGAAATGCAATATTCTGCAACTTGTTCTAAAACCGTTGTAAATTCTAAATCTTGAAGTGTCTTTTCTGAAATATTTTTAGTCAAAATAGTATATTTGAAACCAAAGCAAAAATAACAAACAATGCAACTAAATATTACTGATAGCTGGAAAAATATTTTAAAGACTGAATTTGAAAAATCATACTTTAAAAAACTATCAGATTTTGTTAATGCCGAATATGAAAGTAATACCTGTTATCCAGAAAAGGAAAACATTTTTGCTGCTTTTAATTATTGTGATTTTAGAGATTTAAAAGTAGTGATTATAGGTCAAGACCCCTATCATGGAATTGGGCAAGCAAATGGATTGAGTTTTTCTGTGAAAGACGGAATTAAGCAGCCACCATCTTTAGTTAATATTTTTAAAGAATTAAAAGATGATGTTGATAAAGATATTCCTGAATCAGGAGATTTATCTACTTGGGCAAAACAAGGTGTTTTGTTATTGAATGCAACTTTAACAGTAAGAGAAGCTGAAGCTGGAAGTCATCAGAGCCAAGGGTGGGAAGAATTTACCGATGCGGTAATTAAAAAGATATCTGACGAAAGAGAAAATGTGGTGTTCTTACTTTGGGGAAAGTTTGCTGAGAAAAAAGGAAGTGTTGTAGATTTAAAAAAACATATGGTTTTTAAGGCGCCACATCCATCTCCGTTAGGAGCTTGGAGAGGTTGGTTTGGTAGTGAACATTTTTCAAAAACAAATGAGTTTTTAGAAAGCAGAGGATTAAAAAGTATTAAGTGGTAAACATAAAAAGCTCAGTGAAAAACTGAGCTTTTTTATGTTTATAATTGTTGAAAATTATTTATTGTATAACACCCAAGTTCCTTTTTCTAATAAAGGGATTGCTTGCTTGTATTTAACTTCTTTTTCTTCTCCAGACATAACATTTTTAATAGTAACTTTTTCGTTACGACCAATTTTTGGTTGCTCACGAACAATAGTTTCTACGACTTGTTGCTCTTGAGTTTGCTGATTACGAGCATTACTCATAGCTTGCTGTGTTGAGTTTTGCACTTCATCTTTACGAGTATCATATTGCTCACGCTTTTGCTCACGAGCTTCAGATACTTGCGAAGCATCTTGACTTGGTAATTGTCCTTTAAATAAGAATGATAATACTTCTTTATTTACCTTGTCAATTGTTTCTTGGAATAATTCGAAAGCTTCAAACTTGTAAATTAATAAAGGATCTTTTTGTTCGTACGTAGCATTTTGAACGGTTTGCTTTAACTCATCCATTTTACGTAAATGATCCTTCCAGTTTTCATCAATAATCGATAAAGTAATATTCTTTTCAAAATCATTTACTAACGATTTACCTTCAGTTTCATACGCTTCTTTTAAGTTGGTAACAACTTGTAAAGTTTTAACTCCATCAGTAAAAGGAACTACAATACGCTCGTAACGATCTCCTTCATTTTCAAAAACATTTTTAATTACAGGGAAAGCATTATGCGCATGTCTTTCTGTATCGTTTTTATAATGATTGGTAACAATTACGTATAATTTATCTGTTAATTCCTCTTCAGTTAATTTATTAAATTCTTCTTCAGAGAAAGGAGAGGTCATTGATGAAAAACGAATTAATTCAAACTCAAAGTTCTGATAATCGCTATTCATTTTGTTTTGCTTTACAATCGAATTACAAGTGTCATAAATCATATTTGCAATGTCAATTTGTAAACGCTGACCATCTAATGCATGACGACGACGTTTGTAAACAAACTCACGTTGTGCATTCATAATATCGTCATATTCTAATAAACGCTTACGAACACCAAAGTTATTTTCTTCAACTTTCTTTTGTGCTCTTTCGATAGATTTAGAAATCATAGAATGTTGAATTACTTCACCTTCTTTTAATCCCATTCTATCCATCATCTTCGCGATTCTATCAGAACCAAATAAACGCATTAAGTTATCATCAAGAGCAACGTAAAATTGAGAAGATCCAACATCTCCTTGACGACCAGCACGACCACGTAACTGACGGTCGACACGACGTGAATCATGACGTTCAGTACCTACAATTGCTAAACCACCAGCAGCTTTTACTTCGTTAGATAATTTAATATCTGTACCACGACCTGCCATGTTTGTTGCAATTGTAACAACTCCTGGTTTACCAGCTTCGGCAACTACATCAGCTTCACGCTTGTGTAATTTTGCATTTAATATGTTATGAGGAATCTTACGCATTTGTAACATTCTACCTAATAGTTCAGATATTTCTACAGATGTTGTTCCAATTAAAACTGGACGACCAGCTTTCGATAATTCAACAACATCTTCAATTACAGCGTTGTATTTTTCACGAGTAGTTTTGTAAACTAAATCTTGTTTGTCATCTCTCTGTATTGGTCTGTTTGTTGGAATTTCAACAACATCTAATTTGTAGATTTCCCAGAATTCACCAGCTTCAGTAATTGCTGTACCCGTCATACCAGATAACTTACGGTACATTCTAAAATAATTCTGTAAAGTAACTGTTGCAAAAGTTTGAGTAGCATCTTCAATTTTTACATCTTCTTTTGCTTCAATTGCTTGATGCAATCCGTCAGAGTAACGACGACCGTCCATAATACGACCTGTTTGCTCATCTACAATCATTACTTTATTATCCATCACAACATATTCAACATCTTTTTCAAAAACAGTATATGCTTTTAAAAGTTGATTCATCGTATGAATTCTTTCGCTCTTTACACTAAAATCACGATATAATTCTTCTTTTTGATTTGCTTTTTCTTCTGGAGTATCTTCACTATTATCAATTTGACCAACAATTACACTAATATCTGGTAAAACGAAGAACGTGTTGTTTTGTGTCTTTTCAGATAAATGACCAATACCTTTATCAGTTAAGTCAATCTGATTATTTTTTTCTTCAACAGTAAACCATAATTCAGCATCTACTTCAGGCATTAACTTATTGTTATCCTGCATGTAGAAGTTTTCAGTTTTTTGAAGAATTTGTTTAATTCCTTCTTGAGATAAAAACTTGATTAAGGCTTTGTTTTTAGGAAGACCTCTATAAACTCTTAATAATAAGAAACCACCTTCTTTGTCGTCTCCTGCTTTTAATAATGCTTTCGCTTCTGCTAAAACACCTACTAAATATTTATTTTGTAGTGAAACTAAATCGGCTACTAAAGGTTTTAATTCGTTAAACTCATGACGGTCACCTTGTGGCACAGGACCTGAGATAATTAAAGGTGTACGAGCGTCATCAACTAATACAGAATCTACTTCATCAATAATTGCATAGTTAGGAGCACGTTGTACTAAGTCTTCTTTTGAAGAAGCCATGTTATCACGTAAATAATCGAAACCGAATTCGTTATTTGTTCCGTAAGTAATATCAGCATTATAAGCTTTTCTACGAGCTTCAGAATTTGGTTGGTGGAAATCAATACAATCTGTACTTAATCCATGAAACTCAAAAATAGGAGCCATCCACGCGCGGTCACGCTTTGCTAAGTAATCATTTACTGTTACTACATGAACTCCGTTACCACTTAAAGCATTCAAGTAAACAGGTAAAGTAGATACTAGTGTTTTACCTTCTCCTGTCATCATCTCAGCAATTTTACCTTGATGTAAAACAGATCCACCAATTAATTGTACATCATAATGAATCATGTCCCAAGTAACTTCTTTACCAGCAGCATCCCAAGAGTTAGCCCAAAAAGCTTTGTCACCTTTTAAAGTGATATGTTCTCTTGTTGCTGACAACTCTCTATCGAAAGCTGATGCAATAACCTCAATTTCATCGTTATTTGTAAAACGCTTTGCTGTTTCTTTTACTAATGCAAAAGCTTCAGGCATAATATCTAATAAAACAGCTTCTGAAGCTTCGTAAGCTTCGTCTTTAAGTCTATCTACTTCTGTATAAATTTCTTCTTGACGATCAATGTCAGCAGTTAAAGCTTCTTCTTCAAGAGTAGCGATTGCTTCTGTAAAAGATTTTGTAGCTTCTTTTATTTTCGATTTAAATTCGATTGTCTTAGCTCGTAATTCATCATTCGATAAATAGCTTAATGAATTTTCAAAAGATTGTACTTTTTCAACAATCGGTTGTAGAGATTTTAGGTCTTTTTGTTGTTTGTCTCCAACAAATAGTTTTAGAATCGAATTTAAAACGCTCATCTGTAAAATATTGTTTTATAGCTGATTAAGTATTAGTTAGTCAGTTTTTGTATATGTATAATTTTAGTGCTTAAAAGTAAGCAAAAAAAAAGCCTCTTAAAAGAGACTTTTTATTATTGTATTAGTTAGTATTCGTCTTCGTTCCAAAGATAATCTTCTTCGGTTGGATAATCGGGCCAAATTTCGATTATCGAGTCATATGAGTCACCTTCATCTTCAATATCCTGTAAGTTCTCAACAACTTCTAATGGAGCTCCTGTACGAATTGCGTAATCGATTAATTCGTCTTTTGTAGCAGGCCATGGTGCATCTGCTAAATATGATGCTAGTTCAAGTGTCCAATACATTTCTTTATCTGTTTAATAAGATTTTGGCAAAAATAATTTTTTTTTCCAAAAAGTCAAGTTTTTTTTAAAAAATGTGAAATCAATAAAAAAAGAACTTTGTTAATATTTCTCAGGAATCCATTTAATTTCCTCAGCTTGTAAGTCTTGGGTCAACTTTCGTGCCAGTACAAAAAGGTAGTCAGAAAGTCGGTTTAAGTACATTAAAACATTACTATTAACCTCTTCTCCTTCGTTTAAAGCTACCGATAAACGCTCTGCTCTACGGCATACACAGCGTGCTACGTGACAGAATGACACTGTTTGGTGACCGCCCGGTAAAATAAAATGAGTCATTTGCGGAAGGTGAGTGTTCATGGTATCAATTTCATTTTCTAAAAACTCAATTGAAGCATCGTCAATCTTGTAAATATTTAATCTTTCTTTTCCACTTTTTAGCGTTTCTTTTTCAGGAGGTGTGGCGAGCATTGCTCCAAGAGTAAACAAATCACTTTGAATTTTATTTAATGAGTTTTTTGTGATTTCATCAATTTTTTGATCTCTAATTAAGCCAATGTATGAATTCAATTCATCTACTGTACCGTAGCTTTCAATCCTTAAGTGGTACTTTGGAACTCTTGTACCTCCAAAAAGAGCAGTAGTTCCTTTGTCACCAGTTTTGGTATATATTTTCATTTATTTTTAAATTTTATGTAAAAGAGAGTTGTTCTATTTTTTCTAAAATATAATCAGGACAACGCATTGGTTTTTTTGTTTGACTATTAATAAAAGCTAAGATAGTGTTACCAGTGCAAATTAACTCGTTATTTTGATTGGTAATTTCGTAGTCGAATTCAATCTTAACAGAAGGTGTTTTTTTTAAATAAGTAGTAACGGTTAATTCATCATCATAGAGTGCAGATTTTTTAAAATTACAAGATAATGAAATAACTGGGAGCATAATGCCTGTTTTTTCCATATATTTGTACGTAACGCCCATAGAACGTAACCATTCGGTTCGTCCTATCTCGAAAAACTGAGCATAATTTCCGTGGTAAACCACTCCCATTTGGTCAGTTTCTGAATATCTTACTCGTATAGAGGTATTGTATTTTTGCAAAGCTTAATTTTTATTTTTCTGCTTTAACGTTACGCAAAAAAAAATTAATAATCAATAGTAAATTGATTTTTTTATACTGAATTTTATTCACACTTTTGTTGACCCAGATGAACAGTTCTGGTGTCCCCAAAAATCTGAATAAAAAATTAACATATTTAATAGTTTTTAACCCAAATGACTAAAACTGCTGATTCAGTTTGGATGGAATGCTTGTCTTTTATAAAAGACAATATTAAACCCCAAGCATACAAAACTTGGTTCGAGCCGATTAAACCGATAAAACTAGCTGGCGAAGCACTTACAATACAAGTGCCAAGTGAGTTTTTTTACGAATGGTTAGAAGAGCATTATATTAAACTGTTAAGAGTAGCTTTGGTAAGGGAATTGGGTGCTGACGCAAAGTTGGTTTACGATGTACGTATGCAGAATAAGTACAGTAGTAATAGTCCACAAACTGTAAAGAGACCTAGTTCTAACCGTAATCCTTTAAAACCACAAAAAGTAACAGTTCCTTTAGAGTCAAAAAGAGAGCTTAAAAATCCTTTTGTGATTCCAGGTTTACAAAAGGTTAAGATTGAATCCCAATTAAATCCTAATTATAACTTTGTAAATTTTGTAGAGGGTGATTCTAACCGTTTAGCACGTTCAGCAGGAATGGCGGTTGCAAATAAGCCAGGGGGAACATCATTTAATCCATTATTAATTTATGGTGGGGTAGGTTTAGGGAAAACACATTTATCTCATGCCATTGGTGTTGAGATTAAAGATAAATATCCAGATAAAACAGTTTTATATATTTCTTCTGAGAAATTTACACAACAGTTTATTGATTCAGTAAAATCTAATACTAGAAATGATTTTATTCATTTTTATCAAATGATTGATGTATTGATTATTGATGATGTACAATTCTTATCTGGTAAAGCAGGAACACAAGATGTATTCTTTCATATATTTAATCACTTACATCAAAATGGGAAACAGGTAATTTTAACTTCTGATAAAGCACCTGTAGACATGCAAGATATTGAACAGCGTTTATTATCTCGTTTTAAATGGGGATTGTCAGCAGAATTACAAGCTCCAGATTTTGAAACGCGTATTTCTATTCTTCAGAATAAGTTATATAGAGATGGTGTTGAAATGCCAGAGGAAATTGTAGAGTATATAGCTAAAAATATTAAATCTAACGTTCGTGAGCTAGAGGGTGTAATTATTTCGATGATTGCTCAGGCTTCATTTAATAGAAAAGAGTTTACAATTGAGTTAGCAAAACAAATTGTAGATAAATTCGTTAAGAATACTAAGAAAGAGATTTCTATAGATTATATACAAAAAGTAGTTTCTAAATATTTCGATATGGATGTTGCTACTTTACAGTCTAAAACTAGAAAAAGACATATTGTGCAGGCGCGTCAATTAGCAATGTATTTTGCGAAGCGTATGACAAAATCGTCATTAGCTAGTATTGGAAGTCAAATAGGTAAGAGAGATCACGCAACTGTATTACATGCTTGTAAAACTGTTGATAATTTAACAGAAACGGATAAGCAATTTAAAAAGTACGTTGAAGATTTAAGGAAGAAATTAACCTTATAAAATTATCATGAAAAAAATACTAATGGTTTGTTTAGGGAACATTTGTCGTTCACCTTTAGCCGAAGGTATTTTGCAATCAAAATTATCTTCTGATAACTTTTTTGTAGATTCAGCAGGTACTGCTGGTTATCATGTTGGGGAATTTCCAGATAAAAGATCAATAGAAGTAGGATTGAAGTACGGAATTGATATCACTAATCAACGATCAAGAAAATTTAACAAATCAGATTTTAAAGAATTCGATTTAATTTTTGCTATGGATGAAAGTAATTATCATAACATTATTACAATGTCTAATGATGAAACGGATATTCAAAAAGTGAAAATGATTTTGAATGAAATCTATCCTAATGAAAATAGGAATGTGCCTGATCCATATTATGGAGGAGATCAAGGTTTTGAAAATGTATATAAAATGTTAGATGAAGCATGTAATGTAGTTGCTTCAAAATTAGAGAACGAATGAAAGGTAAATTATACTTAATTCCAACAACTTTAGGAGATACAGAACCTTTAGAAGTAATGCCTTTGTCGGTAAAGAAAACAGTAGAACATCTTGATTACTTTATTGTTGAGAATGAGAAGTCAGCAAGACGATTTATAAAAAGAATCACACCATCTAAATCGCAACCGTCTTTACAGTTAATGCTGTTAGATAAATATTCTGATGATTTTGAAACTCAAAATTATTTAGATGTTTGTGAGAAAGGTATTTCGATAGGTTTATTATCAGAGGCGGGTGTTCCTGCAGTAGCAGATCCTGGAGCTAGTATAGTTAAATTAGCACATCAAAAAGGAATACAAGTGGTACCTTTAGTAGGACCTTCGTCAATATTAATGGCAATGATGGGTTCTGGTATGAATGGACAGAACTTTGCTTTTAACGGATATTTACCTATTGATAAATCAGATAGAAAGAAAACAATTAAAGAGCTTGAAAAACTATCTAAAGATAAAAATCAATCACAAATATTTATTGAAACTCCCTATAGAAATGGGAAGATGTTAGATGATTTACGAGCTGCATTATCACCAGATACCAGAATCTGCGTTGCATGTGATATAACATTGCCATCTGAGTATATTAAAACATTAACGGTGAAAGAGTGGAAAAATGAAAAGCCTGATTTGCATAAACGACCAGCAATTTTCATTATTCATAAATAAAAAAAGACATCCAATTGGATGTCTTTTTTTATTTCGATTTATATTATTTAAACTCTTGCTTTTTTATCTGGTGTGATATTAGAAACATCATAACCTCCAAATTTTTTCATATACGACTCAATTGAGGTTCCAAAAGCATCGTTAAATCTAATTGCTCCGTTTGATCTTAAAAACTTTTTAACATTTCCTGCTCCACTTAAATGAGCAGCTGCTAAAATACCAGATTCGGTAATTTTAATTTCGTTAATAGTTCTACCGACACTTCTTTTAATGTCTTTTCTTAAAATCCATTTATTAACCTTGCAGTAAGCAACAAATGCTTTTTCTTGTAATTCAGGAGTTTTAAGAAAATAAGAAGTATTGTAAATTCTAAATCTTTTTAAAGTTTCTCTACCGAACTGATACTTACCAAGATACCCAAGTTTATTAACCACTCTGTATCTACCTTGAGATTCTTTAAAAGCGAGTGCTTCTTTAAATCCAACAAAATCATTTCGTAAAAATGGAATGTTCACCTCTTCAGCAAAGTATGCTGTTTTAGGTGTAGTGGTAGTTTTTTCTTTTTTAATTTTTGGTGTTGTAAAACTTGCGAATACAACAAAACCAATGAATGCAAATATTAAATATCTGATAATTAGTTACTTTCCGTTTAGCACTGCAAATATACGGTAAATTTAACTAAAAGATTAATAGTCAATAAATTAGGGTTTTTGTCTTGTTGTGAATAAAGTGTTTTTCTGATGTTTTTTTGTTGAATAAGTAGAAAAAGTGCTTTTATTTTGGTTATTTAATAATAAGCTTTGAATTTGATTGAGAATAAAATTTTGTTAAAAATTATCGTTTAATCCCTCTTTGACTTATCCATCTTTGATATTTAGCAGCGTTTCTGTTATGTTGAGCTAGTGAGCTAGCAAAATCATGAAAGCCTATTTTATCTATACTTGCACACATATAAAAATAACGGTGTTTTGCGGGGTTTAAAACAGCATCAATAGATGATATGTCTGGCATAGAAATTAATGTAGGAGGTAAGCCAGTGTTTTTGTAAGTGTTGTAGGGTGATTTAATTTCTAAATCTTTTGTTAGTACTCTTTTTACAGAGAAATCTTGACCTTTAATTTGTTTAATACAATAAATAATAGTTGGATCAGCTTGTAGTGGCCAATTGTCTTTTAATCTGTTTAAATATAATCCGGCAACTATTGGACGTTCACTTTTTTGAGCAGTTTCTTTTTGTACTATAGAAGCTAAGGTTGTTACTTGGTCTTTTGATAAGTTTAAATTTTTAGCTTTTTCTAATCTTATTGAATTCCAAAATCGTTTATATTCACGTAACATTTTATTACGAAACTTTTCTGCTGATGTATTCCAGTAAAACTCATAACTATTAGGAATGTACATTCCTAGAGCTGATTTTTTATTGAATCCATTTTTTGATAAAAAAGTTTCATTGGTCATTGCGTTTAATAGAGAGGTGGAATCTGCTTCTATCTGTTGAGCTATTCTTCCTGCTAACTTTTCTAATGTGTCTTGATTGTTAAAAGCTACCTTTATTGGTGTTTGATTTCCGCTGCGTAATAAGTTAACCACATCGTTCATCGTCATTCCTTTCTTTAAAGTGTATTTTCCACCTTTAGGTTTTGTAAACTTTTTCTTTTCTGCAACGAAAAAAAAGTGTTGAGGATTATTAGTATAATCATGCAGCATCTTTTTTACATCCATTAAATGATAGTTTGATCCAACATAAATAACTCCATCTTTTGTAATGGTTTTACCAAATATTTTTTGATAGTAATTAAAACCAACAATTCCGCCAATTAAAAATATGGCAGTTATAATTCCGTATATAATTTTTTTATTCATTGATTAATTGAAATAATATTTCGTCTTTATAAATTCCTTTATTGTATGTCCAATCTTTTTTAACTCCTACTTCTTTAAAATGATGTTTTTTAAATAGTTGGATACTATTAAAGTTGTCGTGAGTGATATTTGCAAATAATTGGTGTAGCTGTAAATGTGTAAAAGAATAGTTTATTAATAATTGTAATGCTTCGAAAGCGTATCCTTTTTGTTGAAAATCAGGGTGGATTAAAATACCAATTCCCGCTCTTTTATGTTGTGGGTTGAAATCAAATAAATCTATCATTCCGATAGATTTCTTCGATTCATTTTCTTCAATAACTAATCGCAGTTGTTTTGCTTGATAAATATCTAAATGAGCGTTTTCTAAATATTGCTTTAAGAGAAATTTTGAAAAAGGAGTTTGCGTATGACTAAATTCCCAGAAAGATTCATTGTTTTCTATTTGAAATAAAAAATCTAAATCTTCAGGTTCAAGTGCCCTAAGTGTTGTATGTACTCCTTGTAAAGTATTCACTATATCTCTATATTTCCTTTAAAAACTAAAGTAGCTGGTCCTTGTAAAAAAACGTTAGTGTAAACTCCATTTTTTTCATTAAAACTAACGCTAAGGTTTCCACCTTCAACAGGTAAGTTTATTGAAGTGTTTTTAGTTTTGTTTGTTGCATGCATGGCAATAGCTACTGCGGTAACACCTGTTCCGCAAGCTAATGTTTCATCTTCTACACCTTTTTCATAGGTTCTAACCCTAAAAGTGTTTGTGTTAAGTTGTTCCACAAAATTAACGTTACTTCCAGGTTCTTTATAACTATTTCTAATTTCTTTTCCTTTTTGATAAACTGGGAAGTCAGATATATTATCTACTAATTCGACATGATGTTGTGTTCCTGTGTAAACAAAAGAGTGATTGTTGCTAATATTTACTTCGTTTACGTCAATCATTTGAAGTGAAACAATGTTATCTTCTATTTCAGCATAATGAGGTCCATCAAAAGCAATAAACGATGTTTTTTCGTTGATAATATTTAAATGTTTTGCAAAAGCGACAGCACACCTACCACCGTTACCACACATGGTTTCGCTACCATCTGCATTATAGTAAATCATTCTAAAATCCGATTCAGTATCGTTTTCAATTAAAATAACACCATCAGCACCAATACCAAAATTACGATCGCATAATTTCTCAATAATACTTACGTTATTTTTTGGAAAGGTTTTTGTACGATTATCGACTATAATAAAGTCGTTTCCTGTTCCTTGATATTTATAAAAAGTCAAATTCATGAGGAGCAAAGATACATATTTTCTTAGCGAAAAGTATTTGTTAAATAGGGGTTAAAGTCCGTTAAAATGAAGTTAAACAGATTTGTTGGAAATGTTAAAATAGTATATTTGAGATATTAAATTTTGTAAGAACATGAAGAAATTATTTGGAACATTAGGAGTAGCAGTTTTAGGAGGAATTATAGCACTTGCAGGATATAAAACGATTGTTGAGAAACCTCAAGTAATTATAGAGAAAAGTGTTGAACCTACATTAGAAACAGTTAGAGCAAATTATACACCAAAGGTTATTAATTCATCGTCAACACCAACCGATTTTACTGAAGCGGCTGAAAAAACGGTTAATGCTGTAGTACACGTTAAAAATACTGCGATAAAGACACAGCAAAACCCATACGCCCAATTTTTTGGAAGTAATGGAACGCGAAAATTCGAACAAGTAGGAACAGGAAGTGGTGTAATTATTTCTCCTGATGGATATATTGTAACAAATAACCATGTAATTGAAGGGGCAAATGAAATTGAAATAACTTTAAATAACCGAAAGAAATTAAAAGCTGTTTTAATTGGAGCAGATAAAAATAATGATATCGCTCTATTAAAAGTTGATGCAGATGAAGATTTGCCAAATTTACCTTTTGGGAATTCTGATAATGCAAAAATTGGTGAATGGGTATTGGCAGTAGGTAACCCTTATAATTTAACATCTACAGTTACTGCAGGTATTGTAAGTGCAAAAGGAAGAGATTTAGATGGGAATAGAAATATTGAAACCTTTATTCAAACAGATGCAGCGGTAAACCCTGGGAATAGCGGGGGCGCATTAGTGAATACAAGAGGAGAGTTGGTTGGAATTAATACAGCAATATCTTCTAAAACAGGTTCTTTTATTGGGTATTCATTTGCAGTGCCATCAAACATTGCTAAAAAGATTGTAGATGACCTATTAGAGTTTGGAACAGTGCAAGAGGCTTTAGTAGGTATTAGTTACAAAGAAATTGAAACTGGTGTTGAAATTACAGCTATTACAGAAGATGGCGGTGCAGAGAAGGCTGGATTAAGAGAAGGGGATGTAATTACTAAAGTTAATGATATTACAATTGGTAAATTTTCGGAGTTAAAGGGGCAGTTAACAGCAAAAAGACCTGGAGACAAAATTGCTATAACTGTTTTAAGAAATGGTGATGAATTAGAAAAACTAGTAACATTAAGTAAAAAAGATTTTGTAGAGATTAGAGATTTAGGATTAGTTTTAAAGGATATTTCTAAGAAAGAACAAAAAAAGTTTAAAATCAGTCAAGGAGCAAAAGTGATGAGTAATGCAAATAGAGTACTTCGTAAATTAGGAATAGATCGAGGATTTATTATTACTGAAATTAACAATGAAGAAGTGAAAAATGCTTTAGATGCTAAGCAGAAGTTATTAAACTTATCAAATAACAGCTCTTTTGTTATTAAAGTTATAAACTTAAAGGGAGAGACAATCAGATATGGTTTTTAATAACTATTCTTGAGAAGAATAAAAACTCGTTAAAATTAATTTCTAACGAGTTTTTCTTTTATAAAAAGGTTTATGAAATCGATTGAAATAAGTATTTTTGCAGCAAATTTTAAAAATCTTAGTTAACACACAACTATGTCAACAATAACAAATTACGAAAAAGAAGTAGTAAATCAAGCGCAGGTTCGTAGAGCTACGGTTGAATTTATTAATATCGTTAACGATTTATGGTACGATAAATCAATAGAGTTAGTTTTATTTAGAAATCCATTAGTAGATAAAAGGGCTAGTGAAGTTTTAAATTTAATCGATTACGCTAAAGAATTTGTAGCGAAGCCAATCTCAATTAGCGACGCCTTAGAAATAGCAAAAGCAATACAATCTATCGATTTACCACCATCAAAACTTGATATTGGTAAATTAGCATATGAGTATCACTTACAAGATGATTCAGCGGATAAAGTAGCTTTTGTGAAGAATCAATTAAAAGATGCTACCCAAGCTGAAGATATTCAACCAAAAGATGTTGTTTTATATGGTTTCGGACGTATTGGCCGTTTGTTAGCTCGTGAGTTAATGACTAAAATGGGTAAAGGATCTCAACTACGTTTAAGAGCGGTTGTTACTCGTGGAGAAATTAATGAAGCTGTATTAGAAAAAAGAGCTTCTTTATTAAGCATCGATTCTGTTCATGGTGATTTTTTAGGGACAGTTCAAGTAGATGTAGATAATAATGCATTAATTATTAACGGTACTACTGTGTATATGATTTCTGCTGGTAAACCAGAAGATGTCGATTATACTGAATACGGAATTAACGATGCTTTAATTATAGATAATACTGGTGCTTTTAGAGATGATAAAGCTTTAGCAAGACACTTAGTTCCAAAAGGAGCAAGTAAAGTATTATTAACAGCACCTGGAGCAGGAGTACCAAATATAGTACACGGAGTAAATCACGTAGAAAACAATCCTGATAAGGTTGATATTTTTTCTGCTGCATCTTGTACTACAAATGCAATTACACCAGTGTTAAAGGTGTTAGAAGATAACTTCGGAATTAAAAAAGGGCACTTAGAAACAATCCATGCATATACTAATGATCAAAACTTAGTAGATAATATGCATAAGAAATATCGTAGAGGTAGAGCAGCGGCTTTAAATATGGTAATTACTGAAACTGGAGCAGGTAAAGCAGTAGCAAAGGCATTACCAGCATTAGAAGGTAAATTAACTTCGAGTGCTATTCGTGTACCAGTACCAAACGGATCGTTAGCAATCTTAAACTTACAGTTAAACTCAAATACAACTGTTGAAGCAGTAAACGCTATTATGAAGCAATACGCTTTAGAAGGTGATTTAGTAGAGCAAATTCAATATTCGTTAAGTAATGAGTTAGTATCTTCTGATATTGTTGGTACAACTGCACCATCAATTTTTGATAGTAAAGCAACAATTGCTGATGGAGATACAATCGTGATATATGTATGGTACGATAATGAGTATGGATATTCTCATCAAGTAATGCGTTTAGCAAAACACATTGCTAAAGTACGTCGTTATACGTATTATTAACATAGTATAATAAATTATATAAAAAGAACCGAAACATTTTGCTGTTTCGGTTTTTTTATTTATTATTGAAACGTATTTAACCCCTAACCCCCTAATTATGAAAAAAGTACTCACACTTTTTGTGAAAGTATTTTCTATTTTCACATTCCTTTTAGCTTCAACTTTAACGTATTCTCAAGAAATTAACGAATTAGATTTTTTAACATCTGGTAAATGGCAATTAGAGTCAGTTCAGATAGGTGAAGAAGTTCAAGATTTTTCAAAAGATAATAGCTGGATGTCTTTTCAGACTGATGGTCAATATCAAATTGTAATGAGTAACAATGAAAAGAAAGGTGTTTGGAAATTCGATGAAGATAAAAAAGCAATTAAAATTGAAGGAGACGAAAGTTTAGCTAAAGGTTTAAAAATTGAATTATTAAACAATAAAGAACTTTTATTCTCAGCAACCGAAGGAGATATTGTGTATACAATGAAATTAAAGAAATAATATTCCTTTATATTATATAACGAAAACCCGAAGCTTACGCTTCGGGTTTTTTGTTTGTAAACTTGTTTTAATAACAAAAAAAATCTAGGAATCTTTTTCTTAATTTAGCAATTAAACTTTGGTCATGAAATCGGTTATTACATTATTTATTATTTTAATTTCTACAACAACTATGAACGCACAAGAGCTACCTTATTACGAGATTCCTAAAGAAGGAAAAGATTTTACAGCAGGTACTGTTGTTAGCAGAATGGTTGATGGATTAGGTTTTCGTTATTATTGGGCAACAGAAGGGTTAAATGAGGAAGATTTAAAGTTTAAGCCAAGCGATGAAGCAAGAAGCATGTTTGATACTTTAGATCATATTTTAGTACTGTCAATAATGACATTAAGCGCGGTTGAAGGAACAGATATGGATTTTCCGGAAGAAGGAGCATTAACCTTTGCAGAAATGAGAAAACTAACATTAGAGAATTTTAAAAAGACAAGTGATATTTTAAAATCTGCAGATGATTTATCAAAGTTTGTGATGAAAATAAAGAGAAGAAATGGAAAAGTTGAAGAATATCCTTTTTGGAATCAATTAAACGGACCAATAGCAGATGCTATTTGGCATGTTGGTCAAGTTGTTTCTTTTCGTCGCTCAGCAGGAAATCCATTACCAAAAGGACCAAGCTTTTTAACTGGTACAGTAAGGCAATAATAATTTTTAGTTAGCTATTTAATGACAATAGAGCAAAAAATAGAATCGCTTCGCGATGAATTACGTCAACACAATCATAATTATTATGTTTTAGATAATGCAACCATATCTGATTATGATTTTGATATAAAGCTTAAAGAATTAGAGAAGTTAGAAGCAGAAAATCCTCAGTTTTTTGATGCAAACTCACCAACACAAAGAGTGGGAGGTGAAATTACTAAGAACTTCGAAACGATTACTCATAAAAACAGAATGTATTCTTTAGATAACTCATATTCTAAAGAAGATTTATTGGATTGGGAAAAGCGTATTCAAAAAATGTTGGGTACCGATCAAATAGAATACACTTGTGAATTAAAATACGACGGAGCTTCAATTAATCTAACCTATGAAAACGGACAATTTGTAAAAGCGGTTACTCGTGGAGATGGATTTCAAGGAGATAATGTTACTACAAACATCAAAACTATTTTGTCTCTTCCTTTAATTCCAAACGGAGACTTCGTTTCTAATTTTGAAATGCGCGGAGAAATTATTTTACCATTGGATGGATTTAATAAAATGAATGAAGAGCGTGTTGCTAATGATGAAGAACCTTACCGTAATCCACGTAATACAGCAAGTGGTAGCTTAAAATTACAAGACAGTGCTGAGGTTGCGAAACGTCCTTTAGATTGTTTACTGTATCAAGTTGTAACTTCAGAAAGAAAATACAAAACGCATTTTGAGAGTTTAGAAAATGCTCGTAAAGTAGGATTCAAAGTTCCGAAAACAATTACGCTAGCAAAATCAATAGATGAGGTTTTTGAATTTGTAAATAATTGGGATAGTAAGCGTCATGATTTACCTTACGAAACTGATGGAGTTGTAATCAAAGTTAATAATCTACAGCAACAAGAGGAGTTAGGTTATACGGCAAAAGCACCACGTTGGGCAATAGCCTACAAGTTTAAAGCAGAACAAGTTTCTACTGTTTTAAATGAAATTACATATCAAGTTGGACGAACAGGAGCGATAACGCCAGTGGCAAATTTAGAACCTGTGCAATTGGCGGGAACTATTGTAAAACGAGCATCACTTCATAATGCTGATCAAATAGAAAAACTTGATATTCGTGTAAATGACACTGTTTTTGTAGAAAAAGGAGGGGAGATTATTCCGAAGATTATTGCAGTTGATTTATCTAAAAGACCAGAAAATTCTGCACCAACAAAATATGCTACAAATTGCCCTGAATGCAACACAGAATTAATAAGAACTGATGGTGATGCAAAACATTATTGTCCAAATGAATTTGGTTGCGCACCACAAATAACAGGTCGTATCCAACATTTTATTTCTAGAAAAGCAATGGATATTGATGGCCTAGGTGGTGAAACTGTTGATTTATTACGTAAGGAAGGATTGATTCAGAATTATGCTGATTTGTACGATTTAAAAGTAGAGCAGATTATTCCGTTAGAAAGAATGGCAGAAAAGTCAGCACAGAATATGGTTGCAGGTATTGAGAAATCAAAAGAAATTCCGTTTGAGAAAGTGCTATTTGCTTTAGGAATCCGATTTGTAGGAGAAACCGTAGCGAAGAAGTTAGCAAAGCACTTTAAATCTATCGATAATTTAATGGCTGCTAATTTTGAAACGTTAATTGAGGTTGATGAAATTGGTGATAGAATTGCACAGAGTATTATAGACTTCTCGAATGATTTAGGAAACATTCAGTTGATAGATAGATTAAAATCTTATGGAGTTCAGTTAGAAGTTTCGGCAGAAAGTTTAGAAGGACAAACAGATAAACTTACAGGGAAAATATTTGTAGTTTCTGGAGTGTTTCATCAAATGAGTAGAAATGAGTTGAAGAAAGCTATCGAAGATAATGGAGGAAAGGTGAGCTCATCCATCTCAAAAAAAACTACTTATATCGTTGCTGGAGATAATATGGGACCAAGTAAGCTAGAAAAAGCTCATAAATTAGAAATTTCAATTATTTCTGAGCAAGATTTTATTGATATGATAAACTAAAAAAGAGTCTGATGATAGAGAAAAATATGAGAAATGAATACTTAGTATTTATAAAAGCTGTCAGTTCTTTATTTGTAATGGGTCTGTCTTTTTTTGTATTTAAACTATTTGGATTTTATTTAATCATTTTAAATTTATTTTTAGGTTTAATTTCTTTATATCTAGCAGCAAGTAGCTTAAAGAGCATATATGTTGATAAATACTTAGATTATAAAAAGAAACGAATGACTTTAATCTTTTCTTTATTGACTATTTTAATCTTTATGTTTTTTTTAATAAAAACAATTTTAATAATTAATTCTTAAGCATGACTAAACAAACTAAAATAGCCTTAGCATCAATATTATTTCTAATAGTAGCTATAGCTGATGTATATGCAGTATTTACACAAAATAAGAGTATAGAAATAATTTTTAAGCCTTCATTAATGACAACCTTGGCAATTGTATACTTGGTTTCAGTTAAAAAGCCTAATTTTTGGCTAGTATCGGCCTTGTTTTTTTCTTTTTGGGGAGATGTTTTCTTGTTAGATAAAGTAAATTATTTTGTATTTGGGTTAGCATCATTTTTAATAGCGCATATTATGTATATAAAAATGACATCGAAATATGTACAAAAACGGACTTACTTAAAGTTACTGAAGTCGGCAGTTCCTTTTGTTGTGTTATTTGTGGGGCTCTTAAGCATAATTTATAATAACTTGGGAGAGATGTTATTACCAGTAATAGTTTACGGTGTGGCAATTTCAATTTTTGGTGCTTTTGCATTGTTGAATTATTCAGAAGAAAAATCAACGGCAAATACTTGGTTATTGTTAGGAGCAATTTTATTTATAGCATCCGACAGTTTAATAGCGTTGAATAATTTTTACACACCAAAACGGTTGTTTGATATTGCTATTATAATTTTATATATAGTATCTCAATATTTAATAGTAAAAGCGGTTATAGCAAAAGAATAAAAAAAGCGGATTTTAGAAAGTTTCTAAATTCCGCTTTTTGTCAACAAATTCAATGTTTACGGTTTATATTTTGTTTCCTATTAAAGGAATATCTTTTCTGTTTATAAATAATAAAATAGCTCCAGAAATTAATACTAACACAGCTGCATAAAATAAAGTTCCACCATCTCCATTGTGTTCAATTCCTAACTTTGTTAAGTGTCCCATAACTGCACCACTCATTAATCCAACAGTTAAACCAGCACCTAACCAAGTTTTTTTAGGGATAAATAATAATATCGAAGCAATTAACTCTAAAACACCAGTTCCAACTCTTAAGTAAGCCTCATTCTCTCCTGCTAATTTGGTAAACAAATTAATACTTTCTTGCGCTCCAGTAAATTTAAAAAATAAAGTTTGTAGCATTATAACTGCTGCAATTAGTTTTAAAATTAATGGGAAATATTTTTTCATTATTATAGGTTTGCTCAATTAGACGCAGCTTTTTTTAATTCTTACATCTATTTAAAAAGAATACTTTTGTAAGTATGAAAAAAATATATGTAATATTCCTAATCGTTTTAATTAGCTGTAAGAAAGAAACTGTAAAACTGAACTTTATAAATGAATTTACAGTAAAGGATTCTTTAATGCTTGATAATACTATTATAGGAGGAATTTCTGGAATAGATTACCATAATAACGATTATTATATGGTGATAGATGACGCTTGGAATCCAAGAGTTTTAATGGGGGATATTCTTATTAAAAGCGATTCTATTAAATCTGTTGCATTTAAAAAAGTGATTAGGCTGAATGATACATTAACTCAGTTTTATAATGATAATGCATTAGATTTAGAATCGATTTTTGTTAAGGGGGATAAAATTAGTTTAGTAAGTGAAGGGTCTATAAGAAGAGGTAAGAACCCTACCGTTTTTGAAATAGATATAAACGGAACGTTTCAGAAAGAAATAGAAACTCCAAATTATTTTAAAGCCAATTCAATTGCAAAGCCAAAACACAATGCTGCATTTGAAAGTTCATCGAAAAGCATTGATGACAAAGGTTTTTGGGTGGCTATGGAAGCTCCATTAGGAGCTGATGGAGAAGAACCAACATTTCATGAAACAGAATCACCAGTAAGGATTACTTATTTTGATGATAAAACAAATAAAGCCTCAAAGCAGTTTGCTTATCAGTTAGAAAAAATTGATAAACCAGCAAAAGGGAAAGTAAATTTAAACGGAGTTACAGCAATACTTCAATATACTGAAAGAGACTTCTTTGTTATTGAAAGGATTTATCAAAGTGGTTATGGTAGTTATGGTAATGTTGTAAGGATTTTTAAAGCTTCAATCGAAGAAAAGTCAACAAATACATTAAATATTCAGTCTTTAAAAGAAGAAGAATATGTGCCTTTAAAAAAAGAGCTGTTATTTGATTTTAGTGCAATTCAAGAAAAGCTAACCGATAAAATTATTGATAATATTGAAGGAATAACTTTTGGTCCAAAATTATCTAACGGAAATCAATCTTTAATCTTAGTTTCTGATGATAATTTCCAGGCATATGGTAAACAGTTAAATCAATTTATTTTATTAGAAATTATTGATAAATAACGTATTTTTAGCATCCGTAATTTTTTACAATGATATCCAAACTTAAGCAAAAATCAATTCAAAAAGCATATTCGAAATTAATAGTTAAAAAAGTTACTAAAAAGCCAACAAATAATAAAGTTAAAAGAGTGGCTGTGTTATTAGATAACGAAACTTTAATTAATGTAGTAATTTCAAATCTTACGAATAAGTTACCTTTTAAAAAAGAACAAATAACGGTTTATACATTTAGAGAGTATTCAAAAAAACAAGAAGAATCATCTGAGTTTTTTTCAGATAATGATTTTGGGTTTAAAGCAAGTTTAAAATCAGACAATCTTAAAAACTTCGTTAAAAATGATTTTGATTTACTAATTAACTATACGAAGTCAGCTAACTTATTTACAAATATGGTAACTTTGTTATCGCAAGCTGAATTAAAGGTTGGCTTTGCTGAAATTGATGATCGCTTGTTTGATATTGTAGTGTCTGACGCTACTTTTAATGAAGCGGTATTAAATCAAGAAATTAAAAAGTATTTAACCATATTAAATAAAATATAATGCAAAAATTTGTTGGTACAGGTGTGGCGTTAGTTACTCCTTTTAACGAAGATTTAAGTGTAGATTTTAATGCGCTTAGAAAGTTAGTGAATTATAATATTGATAACGGAATAAATTATTTAGTTATCAACGGAACAACAGGTGAAAGCGGAACTATTACAAAAGAAGAAAAAGAAGAAATTATTAAGGTAATTGTTGATGAGAACAAAGGAAGATTACCTTTAGTTTTAGGAGTAGGAGGAAACAATACTCAAACTGTAGTAAATGAATTACAATCGTTAGATTTATCGAATATCGATGGAATCTTATCAGTGGCACCTTATTATAGTAAACCAACTCAAGAAGGGTTTTATCAACACTTTAAAGCTGTTTCTTTAGCGAGCCCTAAGCCGGTTATTTTATACAATGTACCAGGAAGAACTTCTAAAAATATGGAGCCTGCAACAACTTTACGTTTAGCTAGAGATTTTGAAAATGTAGTGGCAGTTAAAGAAGCAGGTAATAATCAACAACAATATTTAGAGTTATTAAAAGATAAGCCAGAAGGTTTTTTAATAATCTCTGGAGATGATGATCTAGCTTTAGGAGTTGCATTAGCAGGAGGATCAGGAGTGATCTCGGTAATTGGGCAAGGGTTACCAAAGGAATTTTCTAAACTGATTCAGTTAGGGTTAGAAGGAAAAAATAAAGAAGCTTATGAAATTCATTACAAGTTAATGGATATTGTTGATTATATTTTTGAAGAAAATAACCCAGCAGGAATTAAGTCAGTATTAAAAAAACAAGGAATTTGTTCAGATAAAGTGCGCTTACCTTTAGTTGAGGCGACTGATGAATTACAAAACAAAATATCAGACTTTATAGACAATATGTAATTTGTCTAAATAAAAAAATATTAGAACAAAGGCTACAGTTACTTAATTGTAGTCTTTTTTTAGCATCTTTGTATAAGAAAAATAGAATAAGAATATGTTATCAAAAAAAATAGAAAAAGCTTTAAACGAGCAAATAAAAATAGAAGCAGAATCGTCTCAAGTATATTTATCAATGGCTTGTTGGGCAGAAATTCAAGGTTTTGAAGGTGTAGCTCAGTTTATGTACGCACATTCTGATGAAGAGCGTATGCACATGCTTAAGTTAGTAAAGTTTGTTAATGAAAGAGGAGGACATGCGAAAGTATCAGAATTAGCTGCGCCACCAATTGAGTTTGGATCGTTTAAAGACATGTTTCAAACTTTATTTGATCATGAGGTTTTTGTGTCAAAATCAATTAACGATTTAGTGCATATTACTTTAGAAGAAAGAGATTATGCAACTCATAACTTTTTACAATGGTATGTTTCAGAGCAAATTGAAGAAGAAGCATTGGCTAGAAACATCTTAGATAAAATTAACTTAATTGGTGATGATAAAGGAGGTTTATATTTATTTGATAATGATGTAAAGCAAATTGTAGCACAAGGAGTTGCAGATACACCGCAGTAAGATTAACAAACATTTAGTAATACTTTGGATTTTTTATAACAGATTTAATGCTTTCTTGCAATGCGTTTTATAGCGTAAAAAAAATCTTTTATTAATCCATATTTAATCATTAATTTTGCAAGATGCAAAAAATTAAAAATTTAGCGTATTTAGTAGCAATGCTATTGGTTTTATCTTCATGCGGAGAGTATCAAAAAGTATTGAATAAAGGAAGTGTTGAAGAGCAATACAAAATGGCTGTGAAAATGTACGAAGCACAAAAGTACAGTAAGGCTTTACGTTTGTTCGAAAAAATTACACCTTCGTACAGAGGAAAACCACAAATGGAACGTATCCAATACATGGTTTCTCAATCAAATTTTAATGAGAAAAACTATAGTTTAGCTGGTTACTACTTTGATAGATTTACAGGGAATTATCCTAAAAGTTCTAAAAGAGAAGAAGCAGCATTTTTATCAGCTTTAAGTTATTACAAAGCAGCACCAAGCTTTAGTTTAGATCCAACAGATACAGAAAAAGCATTAGCATCTTTTCAAAAATTTATCGATAGATACCCAGATTCTGATAAATTAGGAGAAGCAAATAAGTATTATGCTGAGTTAAGAGCTAAATTAGAAAAGAAAGCATTCGAGATAGCAAAAACATATTACAGAACAGCAGATTACGATACAAGAAATTATAGAGCTGCAATTGTAGCTTTTGATAATTTATTATCAGATTATTTAGGAACTAAGTATAAAGAAGAAGCTTTATATTATCGTTTAAAAGCTGCGCACGATTTTGTGATGAAAAGTACACAGCGTAGAAAAGCTGAAAGAATTAAAGCTGCGATAAAGGCGTATGATAAATTAAAAAGAAGTTTTCCTGAATCTAAATTCATGAAACATTCTAACGAGATGTTAGCAGCATTAAACAAAGAACAAGAACAATTAGTTAAAAGTTAAAAAATGGATTATAAAGAAACGAAAGCAGCATTAAGTACTATTACTTATAACAAAGAAGCTATCGAAGCTCCAACAGATAATATCTATGAAGCTATTTCAATCATAGCTAAAAGAGCTAATCAAATTAATTCTGATTTAAAAAAGGAGTTAGTAGATAAGTTAGATGAATTTGCTACTTACAATGATAGTTTAGAAGAGGTTTTTGAAAACAAAGAGCAAATTGAAGTTTCTAAATTTTACGAACGTTTACCTAAGCCTCACGCTATTGCAGTAGATGAGTGGTTAAACGATAAAGTATATCACAGAACTCCAGACGCAGAATAATATGTCTGTATTAAGCGGTAAAAAAGTATTACTTGGCGTTACCGCAGGTATTGCCGCATACAAAACAGCGAGTTTAGTTCGCTTAATTATAAAATCGGGCGCAGAAGTTAAAGTAATAATGACTCCTGCGTCTAAAGATTTTATAACTCCACTTACACTTTCAACCTTATCAAAAAATCCAGTTCATTCTACTTTTTACGAAAAAGAAGATGAAAATGAGCTATGGAACAATCACGTTGATTTAGGTCTTTGGGCAGATTTGTTTATAGTTGCTCCAGCTACAGCAAATACCTTATCTAAAATGACCAATGGTACTTGCGATAATTTATTATTAGCAACTTACTTGTCAGCTAAATGCCCTGTGTATTTTGCGCCAGCAATGGACTTAGATATGTATATCCATCCCTCAACAAAAGCGAGTTTAAATAGTTTACAAGAGTTCGGGAATATTATGATTCCTGCTGCTTCTGGTGAGCTAGCGAGCGGATTAGTTGGTGAAGGTCGAATGGCTGAACCAGAAGATATTGTATCTTTTATCGAAAAAGATATTGTATCTAAATTACCACTTCGTGGAAAGAAGTTATTATTAACTGCTGGACCTACTTATGAAGCAATAGATCCTGTTCGTTTTATAGGAAATCATTCTTCGGGAAAAATGGGATTTGAAATAGCGAAAACAGCAGCTAATTTAGGTGCTGAGGTTTTTTTAGTTACAGGTCCGTCTCATCAAAAAGTAAATCATTCTTTTATTCATAGAATAGATGTAAAATCTGCTGAAGAGATGTACGAAGCATGTCATAAATACTACGCAGATGTTGATATAGCAATTTTATCGGCAGCAGTGGCAGATTATCGTCCAAAAAATATCGCAACTCAAAAAATAAAAAAGAAAGAATCAGCGTTAAGTATTGAGTTGGAGCCAACGAAAGATATTTTAAAGTCTTTAGGAGAGATTAAGAAGAATCAATTATTAGTTGGTTTTGCATTAGAAACGAATAATGAAGTTGAAAATGCAAAAAGTAAAATAGCACGTAAAAACTTAGATTTAATTGTATTAAATTCGTTACAAGATAAAGGTGCTGGTTTTGCAACCGACACGAATAAGGTTACTCTTATCGATGCAGATTTTAATCAGAAGTCGTTTGAGTTAAAATCTAAGACAGCAGTATCGAAAGATATAATTAACGAAATAATACACAGATTAGATGCGTAAATTTTTCTTTTTAGTTTTTATTTTATCATCAGTTTTTGCAGTACAATCACAAGAATTGAATGCATTAATTACAATTAATGCAGATAAAGTTCAAAGTAGTAATAAACAAGTTTATGAAACATTACAAAAATCATTAACTGAGTTTATCAACGAAAAACAATGGACTAATAAAAACTTTAAAGAGCAAGAGCGTATTAACTGTGCTTTTACAATTATTATTAACGAACAAAACGGTAATAATTTTAGTGGAAGCTTACAAATACAATCTACACGTCCTGTATACAACTCAACGTATGCAAGTCCAATATTAAATTTAAACGACACAAATTTTAACTTTCGTTATAATGAGTTTGACCCGTTAATATTTAATCCAACTACTTACGATTCTAACCTAATATCTACCATTGCATTTTATGTGTATGTAATTTTAGGTGTTGATGCTGATACCTTTGCTTTAAATGGAGGAACAGCTTATTTAAAACAAGCTGAAAATGCAATGTTGCAAGCACAATCTAACGGTGAAACAGGTTGGCAAAATGCAGTTGGAAAGCAAAATCGTTTCGCATTGATTGATAATTTATTGTCATCGAAATTTAGTGGATTAAGAAGTATTTACTACAATTATCATAGAAAAGGATTTGATAATTTTACAGACAATAAAAAAACAGCAAAAGAAATTGTTGAACAAAATGTGATAGCTCTTGAAAAACTGCATAATATTACCATTGGTAATTATATGATTCGCGTTTTTTTAGATGCTAAAGGAGACGAGATTGTAAATGTTTTTGCTGATGAAAGACCAACAAATAATCAACAAAAAATGATTGATGTCTTAGAAAGCATTGCACCTACTTATAAAGATAAGTGGAAAAAAATTCAATAAATATCCTTTATTTTTAAAGTGATTTAATTCACTCAAAATTCTTACTTTTATTCTTTTCAAAGAATAGAATTTGCTTACACATCTATCCATACATAATTACGCGTTAATCAATCAGTTATCGATTGATTTCACAAAAGGTTTATCTATAATAACTGGTGAAACTGGGGCAGGAAAATCCATTTTACTAGGCGCATTAGGCTTAGTAATGGGAAATCGTGCTGATTTATCATCATTAAAAAACACTGATAAAAAATGTATTATTGAAGCTCAGTTTGCTGTTGATGGATATGCGCTTCAGTCTTTATTTGAAAAATTAGATATTGATTATGAAGCAGAAACTATTATAAGAAGAGAGATATTGCCTTCAGGTAAATCTAGAGCGTTTGTAAATGATACTCCAGTAAATTTATCGGTATTAACAGCATTAAAAAGTAAGCTGATAGATATTCATTCTCAGCATCAAACAATGCAATTGTCTGATGTTGCTTTTCAATTTTCGGTTATAGATGCTTTAGCAAAAAATAAAGCGAAGATAGATTCTTACAAAAGAGGATTAAAAAAATACAATTCGTTAGTTAGAGAGCTGAAAATTTTACAAGAAGAAACAGAGAAATCTAACGAGCAATACGAATACAATTTACATTTGTTTAATGAGTTTGAAGAAGCAAAATTAGAGGATGGAGAGCAAGAGAAGTTAGAAGAAAAGCTAGATAAGCTTAATAATATAGAGGATATAAAGTTGAATTTATCAGAAGCTTTACAAATTTCGATTAATGATGAAATTGGGCTTCAAAACTTATTACATTCTTTAGAGAATAATTTACAAAAGATAAGTTCGTATGCGAAGAATTACGAAGAGCTTTCTAATAGAATTTCTAGCATAAAAATTGAACTTGATGATATCGTTTCAGAATTAGAAAATGCCAATGAAGAGGTGGATTTTAATCCAAATGAAATTGAAGAACTGAATGATAGATTACAATTAATTTATAATCTTCAAAAGAAACATTCTGTCGATTCAATTAAAGAGTTATTGGTAATTCATGAATCTTTATCAGAAAAAGTAGCACAAGTAGAAGGTGCGGGTGATTTAATTGAAGTAAAAAATGCAGAGATCAAACAAGTAGCAATAAAATTAGATGAAGTTGCTGCTATGATTACAAAATCAAGAAATAAAGCAATACCTAAACTTCAGAAAGAATTAGAGTATTTGTTATCTGAATTAGGAATGCCAAATGCTCGTTTTTCAATAGAGTTAAATCCTTCTGAAAATTATTTAACTAATGGAAAAGACAATTTATTATTTTTATTTTCAGCAAATAAAGGTGGTAATTTTGGAGAATTAAAAAAGGTAGCCTCTGGAGGAGAACTTTCTAGAATAATGTTATCAATCAAAAAGATTTTATCAGAAAATATCCAATTGCCAACAATTATTTTTGATGAAATTGATACAGGAGTTTCTGGAGAAGTATCTAATAAAATAGCGAAGATAATGCAGGATATGGGGATGAATATGCAAGTAATAACGATTACGCATTTACCACAAATAGCATCGAAAGGCACACAACATTACAAAGTATATAAAGGAGAAGAAGAAGGAGTGACAACTTCTAACTTAAAACAACTTTCTAATGAAGAACGTATCGTTGAAATTGCAGAAATGTTAAGCGGAAAAGAAATCTCAGAAAGTGCATTAACACATGCAAAAGAATTATTGAATTAAAATTACAGAATAAACAAACACTAAATACTATGTATAATTTATTAAAAGGTAAAAAAGGAATTATTTTCGGAGCTTTAGATGAAAACTCTATTGCATGGAAAGTTGCTGAACGTGCTCATGAAGAAGGGGCAGAGTTCGTATTAACTAATGCGCCTATTGCAATGCGTATGGGGCAAATTAAAGAATTAGCAGCAAAAACAAATTCAGAAATTATACCAGCTGATGCTACTTCTATGGACGATATCACAAATTTAGTTGAAAAGTCTATGGAGATTTTAGGAGGTAAAATTGATTTCGTTTTACATTCAATTGGTATGTCTGTAAACGTACGTAAAGGGCGTCATTATACAGATTCTAAATATGATTTTACCACTAAAGGATGGGATGTTTCGGCAGTATCTTTTCATAAAGTAATGAATGTTTTATATAACAAACAAGCAATGAACGAGTGGGGGAGTATTGTAGCCTTAACTTATATGGCTGCACAACGTGTTTTTCCTGATTATAATGATATGGCTGATAATAAAGCGTATTTAGAATCGATTGCTCGTAGTTTTGGTTATTTCTTTGGACGCGATCATAAAGTACGTGTAAATACCATTTCTCAATCTCCAACACCAACAACTGCTGGTCAAGGAGTAAAAGGTTTTGATGGATTTATTTCGTATGCAGAAAAAATGTCTCCACTAGGAAATGCATCAGCATTAGAATGTGCAGATTATACGATTTCATTATTCTCAGACTTAACAAAGAAAGTAACCTTGCAAAACTTATTTCATGATGGAGGATTCTCTAATATGGGAGTAAGTACAGCTGTGATGGATAAGTTTACTGAAGAGTAATTTTATCAACATAAAAATATAAATAAAATGCAAATCGTTAGATTTGCATTTTTTATTGATAGAGAGTAAAATGAGTAACATTTCACATATTGAAAAGGAGTTAGAACCTTTAAGAGAAAAATTAAAAAATCACGTTTTATATAACTCATTAAAAGATATTGATGATGTAAAAGTGTTTATGGAATCTCATGTTTTTGCGGTTTGGGACTTTATGTCGTTATTAAAAGCATTACAGCAATCATTAACTTGTACAACATTACCATGGCTTCCTGTTGCAAATCCGCAAACAGCTAGGTTTATTAACGAAATTGTTTTAGGAGAAGAAACAGATGTAAATGAATTAGGAGAACCTAAAAGTCATTTTGAAATGTATATTGATGCGATGAAACAAGCAAAATCGAGTACAGCAGAAATATCAAACTTTATATACAATCTTATTGAAACTAATTCAGTAGAAGAAGCTTTAAATAAGAGTTCAATTTCTGAAGAAACAAAAGATTTTGTGCTGTTTACATTAGATGTAATTCGTACAGAAGAGCCACATATTATTGCAGCAAGTTTCACATTTGGTAGAGAAGATGTAATTCCGGATATGTTTTTAGAAATAGTTAAAAATACTGAAGATAAAGAAGGAGGTGCCTATAATAAATTAACGTATTACCTTAATAGGCACATTGAATTGGATGGTGATGAACACGGACCTTTATCATTAAAAATGATAGAGGAGTTATGTGGTGACGATGAGCAAAAATGGAATGATGTATTATATTACGCTAAAGAATCATTACAAAAAAGAATCAATCTTTGGAATGGAATTACTGAACAAATAAATTCTAGTATTTTAGTATAATGAATTTAAAGTTTTCAATAATAGTTCCAGTTTATAATCGCCCTCAAGAAATTGAGGAATTGTTGGAGAGTCTTACAGAACAAGATTTTAAACAAGATTTCGAGGTGCTTATTATTGAAGACGGTTCACAAGATTCTTCAGAGAAGATTATAGAGAAATACCAATTAAATTTAGATTTAAAATATTTTTATAAAGAAAATACTGGAGCAGGAGCAAGCCGTAACTATGGAATGCAACGCGCTTCAGGAAACTATTTTATCATTTTAGATTCAGATGTAATTGTTCCATCTCAATATTTATCTGAAGTAAACGAAGCTTTACAAGAAAAATTTACAGATGCTTTTGGCGGACCTGATGCAGCTCACAAAAGTTTTACTTCGTTACAAAAAGCAATTAATTATTCGATGACTTCAGTGTTAACCACAGGAGGAATTAGAGGTAAGAAGAAAGGAGTAGGGAGGTTTCAACCTCGTAGTTTTAATTTAGGTTTATCGAAGAAAGCTTTTGAAACTACTCAGGGTTTTTCTCAAATGAAAATAGGAGAAGATATCGATTTAACTTTTCGTTTATGGGAAAATGGATTTGAAACACAGTTAATAGAAAAAGCTTTTGTTTATCATAAGCGTAGAAGTACTATAAAGCAATTTTTTAAACAAACTTTTTCATTTGGAACAGCAAGGCCAATATTAAATAAAAAGTATCCAGAGACAGCTAAAATCACTTATTGGTTTCCTAGTTTGTTTATTATAGGTATTGATATTTCTATTATAGCAATATTTTTCGGCTACTGGCAATTCATAGCTTTTTATGGATGCTATTTCTTATTTATTTTTTTAGACTCTTTAATTCAAAATACAAACTTTAAAGTAGCTTTTTTAAGTATAGTAACTACGTTAACCCAATTTTATGGCTATGGATTAGGTTTTTTAGAATCGAAATTTCTAAAAAAATAAAAGCCCTCAATTTCTTGAGAGCTTTTATGATGTTATATGATTTCTAGAATAGTTTCAGGAGGTCTTCCTATAACAGCTTTATCACCGTTAATTACTATTGGGCGTTCAATAAGTTTTGGGTTTTCTACCATTGCAGTAATAACTTCTGCTTCTGATAATTCTTTTCCTTTAAATTCTTCTTTCCAAATTTTTTCATTTTTACGAACTAATTGAATTGGAGAAATGTTTAGTAAAGAGACAATTTCTTTTAATTCTGATTCAGAAGGAATATTTTCTAAATACTTTACAATTTCAAAATTTTTTCCAGATTCTTCTAAAATTTGAACCCCACAGCGAGATTTAGAACATCTATTATTGTGATATATTTTTATCATTTTAGTATAGTTTATTTTTTTTCAATAAGAACTTAATTATCTTTTTGTCCGTTTAACATTAAATAAGCTTTTAAGAAAGGATTGATGTTTCCATCCATAACTGCATCAACATTTCCTGTTTCATGAGCAGTACGAACATCTTTTACCAATTTATAGGGATGCATTACATAATTACGAATTTGGCTTCCCCATTCGTTTTTCATTTTATTAGCTTCGATATCTGCACGAGCAGCCATTCGCTTTTGTAACTCAATTTCATATAATTGAGATTTTAACATTTGCATTGCAGTTGCTCTATTATCGTGTTGTGAACGTGAGTTGGAACATTGAATTTGAATTCCAGTAGGCTTATGATGTAGTTGAACTTTAGTTTCAACTTTATTTACATTTTGCCCACCAGCTCCACTCGAACGAGCAGTGGTAATTTCAATATCCGCAGGATTTACTTCAATCTCTATAGAATCATCAGCAACAGGGTATACATAAACCGAAGCAAAACTTGTGTGTCGTTTTGCATTAGAATCAAATGGAGAAATACGTACTAATCGATGCACTCCGTTTTCACCTTTTAACCAACCAAAAGCATAATCACCATCTACTTCAAAAGTAACTGTTTTTATACCTGCGGAATCACCTGCTTGATAGTTTAAGGTCTTTAATTTGAATCCCTGTTTTTCTCCCCACATGGTATACATTCGGAATAACATTTCTGCCCAATCGCAACTCTCTGTTCCTCCTGCACCTGCTGTTATTTGTATGGTTGCGCTTAAACTATCACCTTCTTCAGATAGCATATTTTTAAATTCAATATCCTCTAAAAGAGCACTGGTTTTTTCAAATTGCTCAATTACTTCAGATTCTTCAGCGCCATCTTCTTTATAAAAATCATATAGAATAGTTAAATCTTCGTTCATAGAAACAATGGTATTGTAATCTTCTACCCATTTTTTCTTAAAACGAAGCGATTTCATTAAAATCTCAGCTTCTTTTGGATTGTTCCAAAAGTTTGGGTCGGCAGTTTTTTCTTCTTCATTATTTATTTCAATTAACTTCTTGTCAATGTCTAAATAACCTTTTAACTTGCCAATTCGTTCAGCAATATTTTTAAGCTGGTCGTGTGTAATCATACAGCAAAAATACATTTTAAAATCGTAGTTAAAAATGGAAATAAACTTAATAAGCGATACAGTAACAAAACCTACTAAAGGGATGTTGGAGGCAATGATGAAAGCAGAAGTTGGAGACGATGTTTTTGGAGCAGATCCAACTGTGAATTTATTGCAAGAAAGAGTAGCCAAAATGTTTGGAATGGAAGCTGCATTATTTTTTCCTTCAGGTACAATGGCGAATCAAGTAGCTATTAAAATTCATACACAACCAGGTGATAAAATGTTTTGTGATAAATGGGCACATGTTTATAATTATGAAGGCGGAGGAGCAGCTTTTAATTCTGGGGTAACATCACATTTAATTGATGGAGATAGAGGAATGTTCACCGCAGATCAATTAGCAAAAGCGGTTATGGGTAGAGCTGACATTCATGTTCCATATAATCGATTAGTTTGTATAGAAAACACAACAAATAAAGGAGGAGGAGCTTGTTGGGATTTTGAAGAACTTAAGAGAATTCAGAAAATTTCGAAAGATAATAATTTAGCATTTCATTTAGATGGAGCAAGATTATTTAATGCGCTGGTAGCGAAGAATGAAACTCCACAACAATACGGAGAGTTGTTTGATACTATTTCTATTTGTTTATCTAAAGGGCTAGGAGCTCCAGTAGGGTCTATTTTAATAGGAACTAAAGAACATATAGAAAAGGCATTGAGAGTTCGTAAATTATTTGGAGGAGGAATGCGACAAGCAGGGTTTTTAGCAGCAGCAGCGATTTATGCATTAGATAATCAAGTTGAACGTTTAGCTGATGATCATAAAAAGGCAAAAGAAATAGGACAAGTGTTAGAAAACTGCTCTTATGTTAAAAAAGTAGAGCCTATAGAAACAAACATCATTATTTTTTATGTAAATGATGATATAGATCCAATGGATTTTATTAAAAAGATGGAAGCTAAGGGTATTTTATTAATTTCTATGGGAGACGGTAAAATACGTATTGTAACTCATTTAGATTTTACTGATGAGATGCATCAAAAATTATTAGAAGAATTAAAGTTGTTTTAAAACTAAAAAGAGAGCGTAAATTTACGCTCTCTTTTTAATTTTAATTAAGCTCTTCTAGCTTAGCTAATTCTTTATAGTTACTGTTTAGTTTACGTAATAATATTCCGTAGATAACTTTATAGAATAGCCAAAGAATCAATACCATAAAACTTAATAAAACAACCATAGCAATAATTAAAGAAGTTAAAAGTTGATCTTTGTTGTCTGGGGTGCTTATTCCTTGATTATGATAATATTCTATCAATAAATCTAAGTCAGAAAAAATTAAACACATCACAAAAACATTAGCAAGAACCATATATGCTAAATTAAAATACACGTAGTATTTTACAGTTTTTCTTGTTTTTAGAATTTTGTGAATTAATGTCTTGGTAGAGTCTGATACTGAAATTGATTTATAATTCTGATAAAAGAAGTATAAGAAAATAGCAATAACAAAATAATGTATATATACACTTATTTTTACAATACTATTTAAATGTAATTGTTTGTATACCTCAGTATATGATTCACCAACAAAGAATATATTAATTCCTGCCCAAAATGCTAATTCTAATATTCCAATAATAAAAATCCATTTTACGATTGATGATGATTTTGAATGCGCCATCTTATAGATATCTACCTTAGAAACCTTATTAGTTTCTTCAGGTTGATTATCCCAAGCTTTTTTATATTTATCTAAATCCATATGTTATGGGTTTAATACTTTTTTTAATTTATCTTTTGCTCTGTTCATTTTAACACGAGCATTTACTTCACTAATACCTAAAGTTGCTGAAATCTCTTTGTAAGGCTTATCTTCTAGGTATAAAAAAATCAAAGCTTTATCAATATCATTTAGTTTGCGAATGGCATTGTATAATGCTTTTAATTGCAATTCTTCGGTTTCATCATAATCTTCAGCCTTAATTTTAAAAGAATAGTCGGTAATGTCTTGAGTCTTTACAGTTCTTGTAGATTTTCTATATAATGAGATTGCTGTATTTAATGCAACTCTATACATCCAAGTACTAAACTTTGCATCACCTCTAAACTTACTATAGTTTTTCCATAGTTGAATTGTGATCTCTTGAAACAAATCGTTATGTGCATCTTGATTGGTAGTATAAATTCTACATACCTTATGCACAATGTTTTGATTAGCTTCGAAATCGGATAAAAATTTATTTTCTAGTTCCTTTTCCACTAAGTTTTTTTAGTTGATATGTTATAAGTAGCTCAAAAATACAAATTGTTACAGTTCATCCTAAAAAAAATACAGTTCGGTTGTTTTTAGTTTTAAAACCTTTAATTCAAGTAGATATTTGTACTGTGTTTAACCAATAAAACTTTAAAAGGATGAAATTTTTAATAACAATTTTAATGTTGAGTTTATTTTTTATATCAGAAAAATTAATAGCTCAAAATAGAACAATAACAGCAATCGTTGTAAATGCAACATCTGATGCAGGAAAAGTAAGTTATGCTTTGTACAATAAAGAAAACTTTAGAATGCAACCAATCCAAGCAAAATCATCAACAATTAAAGAAGGAAAAAGTGAAGTGGTTTTTGAAAATGTTTCAATTGGTGAATATGCAGTTATTTGTTTTCATGATAAAAACAATAATGATAAAATGGATTTTCAACCAAACGGAATGCCAATGGAAGATTATGGGGTTTCAACAAATAATATGAATCGTTTTGGGCCTCCGATGTATGATCAAATTAAATTCTTAGTTACTGATAAAGATGTATCTTTAGAAATCAAATTTTAGTAGTAAATAGAATGAAATCACCAGTAGAAAGCACTTTTAAGAGTTTAAAAAAAGATATTTTAATTTGTTTAAAATTAACGATCATTTTTGGAATATTCTTTACAATCATAAATCAACAATTTACTTTAAAAGGAGCAGGTTTAGTATTTTTAATATCTGCAATGTATTCTTTTACTTTAGGATTAGGTAACGGAATGATTAACGATTATCTAAACACAAAATGGGATTGGGTTGAAGAAACAAATCAGAGAGTTTGGGCTGGTGTAATTTCAACAATAGTTTATACAGTTATAGCAGTTTTAGCTATTCATTATGTACAGTATATAATTTTGTTTGGTAACGACCCTTCTGTTTTTTTTACAAGAAATTTGGTTTTTGCTCATTTATTAGGAATAATTATATCGTTAGGTATTGCAGCTTTTTTTCATGCAAAAGGTTTTATGATGAATTGGAAAGCTTCTGTTAAGCAAGAAACAACTCAACATGAAATAGTAGCTAAGACGGAAACAGCAAAATTTGAAACTTTAAAAAGTCAAATAGATCCACATTTTTTATTTAATAGTTTAAATGTGTTGACTTCTTTGATTGGTGAAAATCCATCACTAGCAGAAAAGTTTACCACTAAATTATCTAAGATTTATAGATACGTTTTAGAGCAAAGAAATAAAGAACTAATTCCGTTAGAAGAAGAGTTGAAGTTTGCAAGGACGTATATGGAGTTATTGCAAATGCGATTTGAAGATGCGGTGAAGTTTAATATCCCAGTTGAGGTTAGTAATTCGGATTTAAAAATAGTGCCACTGTCACTTCAATTATTGTTAGAAAATGCAGTAAAGCATAATGTAGTTTCGTCAACAAAACCATTAGAGATAAATATTTTTGAAGAAGACGGTTTTTTGCAAATACAAAACAACATTAATCCAAAAGAAACAATAGGTAAGAGTACTAAGGTAGGATTAAGAAATATAGCAGATCGTTATGGCTTAATTACTAATAGAAATGTTGAAATAACAAACAATAACAAAACATTTACAGTGAGTTTACCACTGTTAACAAAAACAAATAATATGTCGTTTAATACAGATAATTTAGAAAACAGCAAATATGTTAAGGCTGTAGAAAGAGTCGAGAAATTAAAAGAATTCTATCAAAACTTAGTAGCTTACTGTATGGTGATACCATTTTTAATATTTATAAACCTAAAGTTTTCGCCACAATTCCATTGGTTTTGGTTCCCAATATTTGGATGGGGAATTGGTTTAGTATTTCATTATTTAGAAACAAATAACTATAATTTATTTTTAGGTAAAAACTGGGAAGAAAAGAAAATAAAACAGATGATGGAAGAAGATAATAAAAAAGGATATAATTAAAATGAAAAGAATAGATAATTCAGAAAACAATTACTCAGAAGAGCATAGGTATTTGCTAGCTAAAAAACGCGTTGAAAAAATAAAAGGTTTTTATTGGCATTTAGCTTCTTATATAATTGTAAACATATTTATAAGTTGTGTTATTGTTTATGGATTGATGAGTGAGGACGGAGATAGTTTTAATGAAGCAATAACTAATTTTGGAGTTTATGCTACCTGGGTATTTTGGGGTATTGGTTTATTTTTTCATTGGGTTGGCGCCTTTGGTACAAATGTCTTTTTCGGTAAAGATTGGGAAGATCGAAAGATTAAGGAATACATGAATAATGATAGGTTTTAAATTATGGAATTGGATAATAATTTAGAAGAACAAAAATTTATTCGAGCTAAAAAGAAAGTAGAGACTTTAAAAAGTTTTTATACGCATTTTGCAGTTTATTTAGTAGTTAACACGATACTATCTACAAGTAAAGTCATCCGTAATATGAATAATGGAGAAACTTTTCAAGAAGCATTTTTCGATTTAAACACTTTGGCTTTATGGTTTTTATGGGGAGTTCCAATGTTATTACATGCTTTTAAAGCTTTTGGTTTTAATTTCTTTATGGGATCGGATTGGGAAAAAAGAAAAATTCAAGAATATTTAAATGAAGGAAAAAATGAAAGAAGCTAAATATCTCGAAATAAAGAAGAGAATAAAAAAGCAACGTAACTTTTATAATCATTTACAAGTGTTTGTAATTATAATGTTGATTTTATTGCTATTTTCTAACATCATATTTGATTTTTTTGAGAGTCATCTTCACAATCCAAAAACTATAAAGTGGGCAAGAGCAAATATTTGGGTAAATGCCCTAATCTGGTTTGTGGTAATTGTAATACAAGGCATATATGCTTTTAAGTATAAAATTCCTTTTATTGATAATTGGGAGCAAAAGAAAATTAAAGAATTTATGAATGAAAATGAATAATACGATGGAATCAAAAAGTAATTCAGATAAATATATAAAAGCAAAAAAACGAGTCGAAGATATTAAGAAGTTTTACAAACATTTAACTTTTTATATTATTTTCAATGTTATTTTAATCGGCTATAGAATTTATAAGGATATTAAACATGGAGATTCTTTTGTTGAAGCTTTTTCTGATACAAGTAATTATAAAATCTTTTTTTGGTGGGGTATTGCTTTATTAATACATGGCTTTAATGTGTTAGGAAAAGATAAACTTTTTAGTAAAAATTGGGAAGAGCGTAAGATTAAAGAATACATGGACGAAAACTAATAGAGTTATAATTTTATGAACGTATTAATTATTGAAGACGAAAAACCAGCAGCAAGAAGATTAAGTAGAATGTTAGCTGAATTAGATATTGAAGTTAACACAATGTTGCATTCGGTAGAAGAATCGATTAATTGGTTTCAAAAGAATCAACATCCGGATTTAATTTTCTTAGATATTCAATTATCTGACGGTTTATCTTTTGAAATTTTTGAAGAGATTGAGGTAAAATCAGCAATCATTTTTACTACTGCTTACGATGAATATGCATTAAAAGCTTTTAAGTTAAATTCCATTGATTATCTATTAAAACCTATTGATGAAGATGAATTGAAAGTAGCAGTAGATAAGTTTAAAGAGAATCAGCCAAAACAAACCGATTTACAAGTAAATATTGATGATATACGTAAGTTACTAATCAATCCTATAGATCGTAAGTTTAAAAAGCGATTTACTATTAAAATAGGACAACATATCAAAATTATTCATGTTGATGAGATCGAGTGCTTTTATTCAGAAAATAAAGCAACGTATATTCAAACAAATTCAAATAGAAATTATTTAATCGATAATTCTTTAGAGCATTGGCAAGATCAATTAGATCCTGAGCAATTTTTTAGAGTAAATCGTACCTTCATTGTGCATATAAATGCAATAAAAGACATTGTTTCTTATACAAACTCTCGTTTACAATTAAAACTACATTCTTACGATGCTGATGAAATTATTGTAAGTAGAGAGCGTGTAAAAGACTTTAAAAACTGGATTTAATAAACTGTTTGTGTGTAGATGTAACAGGTGTTGTTGATTTTAAAAATTTGAAAACAAATATATTGACATTAAATAGCTTAGCTATCGCCTTGCGATTAGAATAGCTTTTTAAAAGAATCAATTTTATTTTTTGCTTCAGGGTGAATTTGAGTACCATCTTCGGTAAACCAGCCATGAGTGCTGCCAAGGTAATTCATACCTAAATAATTAGCGCTTTCAATAAAGGGCATTTCAAAACCATTTTTTAAATCGTTAATACCAGAGTTGCTAATCATAGCCATGTTTTTACCTCTTAATTTTCTACCTAATTCTTTTTTATAATGTAATAAATCAGATAATCGGTCAAAGAAGTTTTTTAAAGTTCCACTCATTGAATACCAATATACAGGAGTTGCAAAAATTATAGTATCATATTTGTTAATAATGTCTTCCATTAAAGGGATAAAGTCATCTTCTGAATTGCTGAAATCATATTCAAATCCACCAATATTTTTTGTTTTCAAATCAATAATGTCGAAATTATTATCGGAGTTTAAGTAATCAATTACTTTTTTAGTATTTCCGTTACTTTTTGAACTTCCTTGTATTATAACTGTTTTCTTCATGTCTGTTTGTTTTAGATAAGTAAAAGTCTAAAATTAATTTCTTTCAATATTTAATAGTTTATTGTAAAAATTGATGATTCTCAAGATAAAATCAATAGTAAAAGCTGATATTTTTTGTACTTTTATCGTATAAATGAGCATTGTATATGAATACGGATACTTACAAGTTTTCAGAGGAAAAAACTTTAAAAGACTTTACCACAAAAGTTGTGGATGAGAAAGCTAAGAAGAAGCTTAAAAAAGTAAGGAAAGAAATAAGCGAATTACAAGATAAAATGTATGCTGAGGGTAAATACAGTGTGTTAATTTGCTTACAAGGAATGGACACTGCTGGTAAAGATAGTTTAATACGTGAAGTGTTTAAAGATGTAAATGCAAGAGGGGTAGTAGTACATAGTTTTAAAGTACCTACCGAGTTAGAACTAAAACACGATTTCTTATGGCGTCATTATATTGCATTGCCAGCAAAAGGAAAAATCAGTGTTTTTAATAGAACACATTACGAAAATGTTTTGGTAACTCGTGTACATCCTGAATATGTTTTTTCTGAGAACATTCCAATAGTAAAAAGTTTGGACGATTTAAATGATGAGTTTTACCATTCACGAATGGATAGAATTAATCAATTTGAAAAACATATTTCAGATAATGGAACCATTGTATTAAAGTTCTTTTTAAATTTATCTAAAGACGAGCAGAAAAATAGATTATTGCGTCGTTTGAATATTCCTGAAAAAAACTGGAAATTTTCGGCAGGAGATTTAAAGGAGCGTAAACTATGGGATAAATATCAAGATTGTTATGAAGATTTGTTGAATAGAACATCAACCTATTATGCACCTTGGTATGTTGTTCCAGCGGATGATAAACCAACTGCGAGATTATTAGTAGCAAAGACTTTATTAGAAGAACTTAAAAAGTACAATTTTAAAGAGCCTAGGCTTTCATCAAAAGTAATAAACCAAATAGACGAGTTTAAAGCTCAATTAAATAACGAATAATTTCCAAAAAATAATAATGGAATTAAACTTAATAAAACCAATTATATTTTTCGATTTAGAAACGACAGGTATAAACATAGCGAAAGATAGAGTTGTAGAAATTTCAATCTTAAAAGTGTTTCCAAACGGAAATAAAGAAAGTAAAACTTGGTTGGTAAATCCAGAAGTAGAAATACCAAAAGAATCGTCAGATATCCATGGTATTACAAACGAAAAAGTAGTAACAGAACCAACGTTTAAAGAATTAGCACCGAAAATTAATGAAATGATTGAAGGTTGTGATTTAGCTGGTTTCAATTCAAACCGATTCGATATTCCGTTATTGGCAGAAGAACTAATGAGAGCTGGTATCGATTTTGATATGAAAAATAGAAAAGCGATTGATGTTCAAGTAATTTTTCATAAAAAAGAACAAAGAACTTTAAGTGCAGGGTATCAATTTTATTGCGGAAAAGAATTAGTAGGTGCCCACGGAGCAGAAGCAGATACCAATGCTACCTATGAAATTTTATTAGCTCAGTTAGATAAGTATGACGATATAGAAAATACTGTTGATGCATTAAGTGAATTTTCAACACATGGTAAACGAGCGGATTTTGCAGGTTTTGTTTTAATGAATGACGACGATCAAGAAATTTTCTCTTTTGGTAAATATAAAGGACGCACAGTTGAAGAGGTATTAAAAGAAAACCCAGGATATAATGCTTGGATTCAAAATGCTGACTTTCCATTATACACTAAAAAAGTATTACGTGAAATAAAAGAGCGTATGTCTGCACCCAAAGAAACAATGTCTGATGAAGAGAAATTACAAGCTTTACAACAGAAGTTTAATCTAAGGTAATGTTAAAATAATATAAATTAACAAAAACTTAGTTTTTAAGTGTTTGATAGATTGTTATTTTCGATGAAAAGTAAATTGTGAAAAAAATACTTGTTTTATTTTTTGTTTGTGCGCAAATTTCAGCACAAACGATTACTTTGAAAGGAAATATTTTAGATAAAGAAAATAAAGAGCCTGTTGTTTATGCTAATGTTAGTTTTATAAAAAGCAACAAAGGAATTTCTTCAAAAGAAGATGGGAGCTTTGAATTAGAAATTAAGAAAGAATTATTAAAAGATAAAGTTCATGTGTCTTGTTTAAATTATAAAGACACAGTTGTTCTTGCAAAAGATATACAGAATAAAACTTTGTATTTAAGTCCTAAGCTATATAAGTTAAACGAAGTAGTTGTATCAAAAGAAAGAAACAAAAAGGTTGTTTTAGATAAAGTAAAGAAAAGAGTAAGCCCATTTCATACCAACAACATAAGAATGGTAGGGAAATATTTTCCTAATAAATTAGATGGTGTTTTTTATCTTGAGAATGTGAAGATTTTCTTTTCAAAAAGAAACTCACACAAAGCTAAATTTAGAATCCGATTTTTTTCAGTTGATGAGAATACTGGCAAGCCAAAAGAGGATATTTTAAAAGAGAATATATCTATATCTAAAGATAAAGGGCAAAACTCAGTTGAATTAAATTTAGATAAATATTATTTAGAATTACCAGAAAATGGTTTGTTTGTTGTCTTTGAAAAACTTTTGATTCCTTATAACTTATATGTTTGGGATACTTTTAAAAACAAAGAGAAACAATATTATTACGCACCAGTAATTGGTCTAACAAAATCAAAAGAGTATAAAGAAACGAATAGGATATGTTATTTCAGTAAAGGTAATTGGTATAAAATACCAATGCCAGAAAATGATTTTTCGAATGTTCCTGCAATTTCAGTAACTTTAACTAATTAAATAAAATCAGTAACTAAACATTTAAAAAGAATGTTCACAGAATATAATAATTTACCAAACAACTCAAGAGTTTGGGTGTACCAAGCAGATAGAGAATTTACAGTAGAAGAAATAGAATATATCAGCGCAAAGGCAATATTGTTTATTGATAATTGGACGCGTCATGGAGATGATTTAAAAGGATCATTTACTATAAAATACAATCAATTTTTAGTATTGGTTGTAGATGAAAGTTTTAACAATGTTTCAGGGTGTTCTATTGATGCTTCTGTTCGTTTTGTTCAAGAATTAGAAAAAGAATTGAAGATAGATTTAATGAATAAAATGAATATTTCTTTTAAAGACGGAGAAAATATCAATATTGTTAAGTTATCAGATTTTCAAAAGTTTGCAAAAGAGAAAAAGATAACAGCAAATACTGTAGTGTTTAATAATATGATAAATACCAAAGAAGATTTCGAAAATAATTGGGAAGTAACAGCAGATAAAAGTTGGCATAAACGATTTTTGGTATAACAATTGATTTCTATTTAATATAGATAGATGATACGTATATGATGAAAAAGATACTAGTTTTTTTAGCACTTGTTGTTATACAGTTAAGTAATGCACAACAAGTAGATCCACTTTTAGCAAAAGATGCCGAAGCTCAAAATATTTGGGTAGATAGTATTATGAAATCAATGTCTGTCGATGAAAAGATAGGGCAGTTGTTCATGATACAAGCGTATTCTAATAAAGATAAAAAGCACGAACAATTTATTACAAGCATGATTAATAAATATCATGTAGGTAATTTAATTTTTATGCAAGGAACGCCAGAAAAACAAGTAACTTTAAATAATAAGTATCAATCGTTATCTAAAGTACCTTTAATGATCGGTTTTGATGGGGAGTGGGGATTAGATATGCGCTTGAAAAACACCTATCGTTTTCCTTGGAATATGGCTTTAGGAGCTATTAAAGATCAAGAGTTATTAAAAGAAACTGGTAAGAGAATAGGTGAGCATTGTAAAAGAGTTGGGATTCATATGAACTTTGCTCCAGTTGTTGACATTAATACAAATCCAAACAACCCAATTATAGGAAATCGTTCTTTTGGAGAAGATAAAGAAAATGTAACTCAAAAAGCAATTGCCTTTACCGAAGGTATGCAGAGTGTAGGCGTTTTAGCCAATGCAAAGCATTTTCCAGGTCATGGAGATACTGCAACCGATTCTCATCACACATTACCGACAATTAATTTTAGCGAACAACGATTAGATTCAATTGAATTATATCCATATCGTAAAATGTTTGATGCTGGAGTAGCAAGTGTAATGACAGCGCATTTAAGTATTCCATCATTAGAAGCAAATTCAAAATTACCAACATCATTGTCAAAAAGAGTTGTAACTAATTTACTACAAGATAAATTAGGGTTTCAAGGTTTGGTAATTACAGATGGATTAAACATGAAAGGTGCTGCAAATTATTCATCACCAGCAGAGATTGATTTAGCTGCTATTCTAGCAGGTAATGACATGTTGTTAATTCCACAAGATGTACCAGAGTCTATTAAGTTGCTAAAACAAGCTTTTGAAAATGGGACTTTAACCGAAGAAAGGTTAAATAAATCTGTTAGAAAAATATTAAAATCAAAGTATTTGGTTGGGTTGAATAATTATAAATCAATATCTACAGAGAATCTACAAAAAGATTTAAATGCACCTTATGATGAGGTTTTACATCGTAAATTGATTAAGAATTCTATTACTGTAATCAAAAATCAAGATGATATCTTACCGATTAAAAATTTGGAGGATAAAAAAATAGCCTATGTTTCTTTAGGAGATGATAAAGGGAAATCATTTTATAAAATGCTTAAAAATTACACAAAGGTCGATGTAGTTTCAGATAAGCATTTAAGTGTTTTAATGCAACGATTACAAAAGTATAATTTAGTGATTGTTGGTTTTCATAAATCAAACAAGCATCCTTGGAAAGGATATAAGTTTTCAAATAAAGATTTAGTTTGGTTACAAGAAATAGCAAGAACAAAAAAAATAATTTTAGATGTTTTTGCGAGTCCATATAGTTTATTGAAGGTTAAATCATTCACCAATATTGAAGGGCTAGTTGTTTCTTATCAAAACAGTGAATTGGCTCAAGAGCTTTCAGCGCAAGCTTTATTTGGAGCATTTGATGTTAAAGGTAAGTTGCCAGTATCTATAAATGATGATTTTAAAGTAGGTGAAGGAGTTGTTATTAATAACAATAATGTTTTAGAATATACAGTTCCTGAAGAAGCCGGAGTCTCATCAGAAAAGTTATCAATTATAAATAAAAGAATCGACACCATTTTAAAGGAGAAAATGACTCCAGGAGGACAGGTTATTGTTGCTCGTAACGGAAAGGTGATTTATAACAAAAACTTTGGTTATCACACACATCTAAAAGAGAAAAAGGTAAAACAATCAGATATTTATGATTTAGCTTCATTAACAAAAATATTGGCTTCACTACCAATGATAATGAAGGCAGAGGAAGATAAAAAGATTAGTTTGTTTTCAAGTTTAGGAGATGTTTTGCCTAGGTTTAAAGAGTCAAATAAAGATACTTTACTTTTAAAAGAAATATTATCTCATTATGGGCGTCTTCGTTCTTGGATTCCTTTTTACGTAAACACTCAAGATTCAATCACAAAGAAGAATTCTAATAAGTATTATAGAAAGAAAAGAACAAAAAAATATAATATTAAAGTAGCTAAAGATTTATACTTAACTAAAGATTATAGAGATTCGATATATAAGCATATAGTTGAGTCAGAGCAACGAGAAAGAGTAGGATATAAGTATAGTGATTTAGGTTACTATATTTTTAAAGAGCTTCTTGAAAGAAAGTACAAAAAGCCTTTAAATAAATTAGTTGAAGAGAATTTCTATCAATCTTTAGGAGCTGATAGGATGACTTATTTACCACTTAATAAGTTTAGTAAATCTGAAATTGTGCCTACAGAGAAAGATACTTATTATCGTAATCAATTAGTGCATGGGTATGTACATGATATGGGAGCTGCTATGTTGGGTGGAGTAGGAGGTCATGCAGGTTTATTTGCAAACGCAAACGATGTAGCTAAAATCATGCAAATGTATTTGCAAAAAGGAACTTACGGAGGGAAAAAATATTTAGATTCAGAAACACTTGATAAATTTAATAAGCGCTACTACGCCGATAAAAAAGTACGAAGAGGTTTAGGGTTTGATAAACCTCAAATTCGTCCTGAAGAGAAACCTACTTGTGGTTGTGTGTCAGATAAAAGTTTTGGTCATAGCGGATTTACTGGTACTTATACTTGGGCAGACCCAGAATCTGGAATTGTATATGTTTTCTTATCAAATAGAGTATATCCTACGATGAGAAATAGAGGACTCGTAAAAAGTAATATGAGAACAAAAATTCAAGAAGATATTCAGAATGCTATTCTGCTGGAGTAGCTGAGGTTTTAGTATAAAAAAGAATGAATAAAGCCGATAGAATAAAATAGATTAAGGCAATTTTCCATCCAAAGAATAAACTAATTAACCAGCTTTGTAAAATATAAAAAATTGGGAACAGTAAAATGTTTACTCCAAAACGAAAAGTGTCTACAAACTCTATTTCTAAAACCTTTTTACTTAAAAATTTCCATATAGTATATGGAATAATACTGTTCAATAGTATTAAATAAAAAACTGGTTTTTTACGATTTTTCTTAAAGGCTTTTTCTTCATGGAAACTATCACTTTTAATAATGTTATTAATTGTCTCAACTTCTGTAAAATCAACTTGAGCTTTATTTAATTTAGTTAATTTTTGATTGTAGTTTTCGTCATCGTTTATATGTACACTCAAAGATTCTAATTGAGTAGAAACTAATTCTTTTATTTCTTTTACTGAGTTGTTGATGTTCTCTTTTCTATAGTGTTTGTTAGCTAAAATAGGTGTGCCAATATTAATAGCAACTTTAGAAGGGTAGCTAGAAGCATTCTGATATGTAATCCCAATAGGAACAATTTGTATGCTTATTTCTGGGCTTTCATCTAGTGTTCTAAAAATTATTCTAGTAAAACCTTTACTTAAGGGTCTAATAGTTCTTTTTCTATTATGACTTCCTTCAGGAAAAATTAAAAGAGTTTTATTGTTTTTTAATAACTGTTGGCATTTATTAAAAATTTCTTCATTTTTCGAAAGCTGTTTCACTCCATCTCTTATGCGGTAAATCGGCATCATACCTAATAAGTCAAAGAAACGAGCTACAAGCTTTTTTTTAAATACAGCTGCTCTAACTAAAAAATGAGTTTTTCTTGTTATATGTGTAGCAATTAATAAAGGGTCAATCAATCCATTAGGGTGATTTGCAGTAAATAAAATAGCTCCTTTTTTTGGGATATTCTCGTGTCCGAAAACTTTTACTTTTTTAGTATAAAAGAAAAGTCCTGTTTTTATGAATATTTTAAAAAAGTAATAAAGTAATAATCTCATTAATCATTCTTTTTTCGTCCCCAGTAAGTTGCTAGTGCCATTCCAGAAAAGATGTCCCAAACTCCCCAAAAAGCAGCTAGTAAAGCCATTCCTCCTAAACCTTCAAAAAAACTAAAAATTAATAATAATCCTAAACCGCTATTTTGAATTCCAGTTTCCATAGAAATTGTTTTACTGTCTTTATCATTTAATTTAAATGATTTTGCAGTTACATAGCCAATAATAAAAGCAAAGATGTTATGAAAAATAACTAAAAATAAAACGAGATGGATATAGTTTTTAAAAATATCAGCATTATCATATAGAGCTACAACAATTAATATTAAAAAGAAAATAATTGAAAATGGACGAAGCACTTTATTTATCTTTTTCGCCATTTCTGGATGAAAATGATTTACAGTCATTCCTAAAATAATTGGGATTCCTAGAATGAGTAAAACAAGTTTGAATAATTCAAAAGGATTTAACGATATACTTTTTAAAATAAGATTTGTAGGTTCATATAAGCTACCCCATAAGTGTAAGTTAAGAGGTGTCATAACTAAACAAATTAAGGTAGCAAATGCCGTTAAGCTTACCGATAAGGCAGCGTTTCCGTTAGCCATTTTACTAAAAAAGTTAGAAACATTCCCGCCAGGACATGCAGCTACCATCATCATTCCTAGTGCAAAACTTGGATATGGTTTAATAATACAGATAGCAATAAACGTTAAAAAAGGAAGTAGAAAAAACTGAGACAATAAGCCGACTAAAACTATTTTTGGATTTTTTAAGAGTCGTTTAAAATCTTCAATTTTAATATCCAATGCAATACCAAACATTATAATTGCTAATGCTATATTAAGCATCCATAATGCTTCAGTATCAAAATTTATTTTAATACTATCTATTTGAATGTTATTAATGTTTAAAGGCATATTCTATAATGTTTGATCCCATTTTTAAAGCTTTCTCTCTAATCTCTTTAGGGTTGTTATGTACTTCTGTATCTTCCCATCCGTCGCTTAAATCACTCTCATAATCATAAAAAACAACCAGTCTTCCGTTGTAGAAAATTCCGAATCCTTGTGATGGCTTTTTATTATGTTCATGAATTTTTGGAAGCCCTTTAGGAAAAGAAAATTTTTGATGATAAATAGGATGATTGTTTGGAATTTCTTGAAGACTGAGTTTAGGAAAAACTTTTTTCAGTTCCCTACGAATATACTTGTCCAAACCATAATTATCAGAAATATGTAAGAATCCTCCAGATGTTAAATATTGTCTTAAATTTTTAGCTTCTCTATTTGAAAAAAACACATTACCATGACCAGTAAGAAATACTATTGGGTAATTATTTATTGATTCATCGTCTAATGTAGTCGTTTGAACCTTAGATTCTATCAAGGTTTTTGAATTTGTATTGCAAAAGTTTATAAGGTTTGGTAAAGCTGTAGGGTTTGCATACCAATCTCCGCTTCCATTATATTTTAAAATAGCTAATTGTTGAGCATTCAGTGAGTAAGTTAATAATAAAAAAAAGTATAGAATAATGCTTTTCATATATGAAGTTAGATTGTAAAAGCAAGATAACAAAAGAACAATAAAAAACACCAATAAATATATTGGTGTTTTTTTCCCCTTAAGAAATTATTTTTTTTAAATTGAAAATCCCCTTAATATTTTCAACAGTTATATAACTTCACATCAAAGATAGATTTCTTTTAAGATACATGAGTTCGAAAACACTTAAAACGGATGTTTTCGAACTGACTTTTTATAAAAAGATGGTGAATTTAGTTTGTTTTTTGAAGAAATAAATTACTGTTAGAAAACTAAAAAACACCAATATATTTATTGGTGTTTTTAGGTTTAATCCCTTTCTTTTTCACTATTGAGTAAACTCAACAAAGATTTTTAGAAATTTTTATAAGCTGAAAAACCCTTCAAAATTTTCATCTTAATAATTTCTTGATACAAATTTACGATTAAACAGTGTTTTTAGAGTTCGAAATCATCCAATCTAGACGTTTTCGAACCGATGTTTTATAAAAAGAACGTTTATTTTATTTTGGTAGAATTGAGTCTTTTTTGGTGTATGTTGTTGATTTCCAGTTTAAAATCTCTGCTCTAGACTTGTTTTTGAATTCTACAGGAGTATTTCCAGAATATTTTTTAAATACAGTGTAGAAAGTCGATTTTGAATTGAATCCAGACTCCAAACCTATCGAAGTAATGGTGTAGTTTTCATATTCAGGATCTAACAATAATGTTTTTGCTTGTTCTACTCTCATTGTATTTAGATAATCTGTAAATGATTTACCGTATGTGTTATTTACAATTAAAGAAAGTGTACTTGAGCTTAAATTAGTGTCTTCTGATAGGTTTTGTAGTGTGTATTTAGTAAGTAAATATTTTTTGTTTTCTTTTATAAATTCATCAATTTCTTCAAATTGCTCTCTATATTTATCTGTGTCAGAAAAAACGTCTTTTTTACTTAATTTTTTTGCTTCAACATCAATTTCATCATTTAAGTTTATTTGAAGTGATTTTCTAATTTGTTTACGTTCTTTTAATATACGAATTTGCCTTAATCCTTGGTAACCTAACCAATAAATAAGAATAGTTGTATAAATTCTAAGTGGGTAATAAGAAAAAAGAAATCCGGTAAAATTCATTTTTACTTTTATAACCAATGCTAGAACCCATAAAGCATATCCGACTGAAGTTAACTTAAAAAATGTATGTATCCACTTTAAGTTATCATAAGAAAGTATTTTAGGGAAAAGGTTTTCTTTTTTATATAAGATATAAAATGAATAAATAAATATACTGAATGATACTATTAAGCTAAAGATCTCTTCGAAAGAGGTGTAGCGTTCATATACGAAATCTAAATTTTCTTTAGATGAAGTTGAATTACTATAGCTGTAAACAAAGCTTATTTGAGTTATTATTATTACAACGAATATTGGTAATATAAATCGTAGTAATTTAATAGATTTTTCAGCTAAATTTAAATAGTTAACTAAAAACATATATAAAAACGGCATCGCTAAAAAATGCCATGGAATTTGTAGGTAATCTAGAGAGAATTTGTGTTGAAATAAATGCTTTTCAAGAGCCCAAGATTGAATGTTGTTTAAAGAGATTGCTAAAATTAATAGATTTAAATAAAGCATACTCTTTTCTCTACCGTTTTTAGAACAGAAAAGAATCAAGCTAAAGCCAAAACCATGTATCGCACTAACTAATAAAAATAAATTGAAAATTGTAGTAGTATCCAACTGAAATAAATTGATTAGATCCTAAATATACAAAAAATGAACTATTGATGTACAAAAGAAATAGATTGAACTACATTAAGTCCTGCGGTTTCTGTACGTAAACGATTTTCTCCTAGAGAGATAGGTTTAAAATTATTAGACAAAGATTCTTTTATTTCACCTGTAGAAAAATCACCTTCAGGACCTATAAGTATTGTGTAGTTTGATTTAGGAGTGATGCTGTTTTTTAAAAAATGTTTATCAGTACCTTCTTCGCAATGAGCAATAAACAACTCTGAATTAAAATCTTGATTTATAAATTCAGAAAACTTAATTGGATTATTCAGCTTTGGAATTGTAAACTGCAAAGATTGTTTCATTGCTGATTGAACAATTTTTGATAAACGTTCAATTTTTACAACTTTCCTTTCTGAGTTTTCGCAAATTATAGGTGTTATTTCATCAATTCCAATTTCGGTAGCTTTTTCTAAAAACCACTCTAAACGATCGTTATTTTTTGTGGGAGCAATGGCAACATGTAAATAATAATCTCTATTTCTTTTCTTTTCTTCAAATCTAGTAATTACAGCAACACATTTTTTGTCATTTGGTATCGATATTTCAGCAAAAAATAAAAAACCCTTTCCGTTAGTTATATGTAACATATCACCTTCTTTTTTTCTTAAAACCCTTACAATGTGTTTACTTTCTTCTTTTTCGAAAGTTATTTGAGTTGTTTCTGTTGTAATGTTTGGATTAAAAAATAACTGCATTATAAATCTTGTTTATAAGTTCTTCTTATTTTGTGAGTTGTAGGATTAAAATCTCTCCAAATTTGATGTATAGCTGTATTGTCAGCTAATTCTGGAGTGCGAATACAATTTTCAATTCCTTTTGGAGTAAATGTATCAGTATATTGATCAAAAATAATAGCCGTAACTCCTTTATTTTGATATTCTGGATCAACACCAATTAAATAAAAAGTAACATCTTTAGAGTTTTTACGAGCGTTTAATAAATGAAATAATCCGAAAGGAAAAAGTTTTCCGTTTGCCTTTTGTAAGGCTTCAGAAAATGAAGGCATTACTATAGCAAAGGCCACCAGTTTATTCTCTTTGTTTACAACAAATTTAATATACTCCGGATTGATAAAGCTGATATACTTCTTCTTAAAGTGTTGTATTTGAGCATCAGAAATAGGAACGAAAGTTGAAAGCTTCGAGTAAGATTTGCTAAAAAGCTCAAACATTTCATCTACATAAGGCATTATCATTTTTGTTGAAGTGAAATTCAAAGGTTTTAGCTCATATCTTTTTTGAATTAAATTACTGATCCTTTTGTATTTCTTTGCATCAACATTTTTAAAAAGAAATTTATTCTCTAAATATTCTTTCTCTTTTATAAAACCTAATTGTTCTAAATGCTTTGAATAATATGGGTGGTTATACCACGTAATCATAGTTCCGATATGATCAAATCCATCAACTAGTACACCTGTTTTATCAAGATTATTAAACCCTACAGGACCTTCAATATATTCAAGATTGTTTTCACGTCCAATTTCTTTAACTTTTTCTAATAAAGCTTTGGTAACTTCTATGTCATCAATTACATCAAACCAGCCAAAACGCATTTTTTTTATGTTTTGCTGTTCAATTTCATAGGTGTTTATAATAGCAACAATTCTACCTACAATTACATTGTTTTTTAATGCAATGAAAAATCGAGCATTGGCGTGCTCAAAAACGGGGTTTTTATTTTTATCGAAGCTATCCACTTCATCTTTAATAATTGGAGGAACCCAGTATTTGTTGTTTTTATAAAGAGAAAAAGGAAATTTAACAAATTGTTTCATTTCCTTTTTGGTACTTATTTCTTTAATTGTAATCATACAGCAAATGTAAGATTTTAATCTCAGGACGATATAATTGACTTAAGTTATATTGTGCTTATGTGAAGTAAAAAACTCTACTTCTTTTAAGTAAAAGATAGTTTAATTGTCTTTTTTCTGTTCTTCATCTTCTTCTTTTTTTAAGTCTTCTTCTAGTTTTTTAATTTCTTTTTCTAATTTTAAACGATCCTTTTCTTTTTGCTTAGTTTCTTTTTCGGCATCTTTCTGTAGTTTCTTTTCAAGTTTTAATCGTTCTTTTTCTTTCTTCTTTGCGTCTTTTTCTGCTTTCTTTTTAGCTTTTTTTGCAGCTCTTTTTTCTGCTTTAGTAGCCTTCTTTTTTAATTTTTTATCTTCTTTTTCTATAACATCAATTAATGATTTTTGGCGCTCTCTTCTTGGTTTTTCAACGGTGATTTCTTCTTCTTTCTCTCCGTCATTTACAGTAATAGTTTGCTTGTCTTTCTTTTTAAATACGTTTTTAACTTTGCCAAATAGTCGACCGAAGAAACCTTTATTTTCGTTGTATTTAACTTCTTCTTGTTCTTCTATTTTATTGCCAAATTCATCTATTTCAACAAATTCATCTTGATGTCTATCTAATCTATAAGATACTCCTAAGCCTGTATAAAACCCAATTTCGTTTTGTTGAAAACTGGCTCTAACTGCAGCATTAAATTGAAGATTTTCGCTAAAAAGATATGCAGCACCAGCACCTATATTACTTTTGGTTTCGTACTTTTCAAAGATCCCTTGAATTTCAGCAAATCCAGACCAGTAATCATTAAAATTATATGTTCCTGTAAGTACATAAGAAAACTCTGAGAAATCGGTGCCTATATAATCGTAATAGAAATTAGTTACCATACGTAACTTGTCTGAAAATTCATTTTGTAGTAAAACTCCAACTTTAGGGCTTACACCACCTTTTTCATGAAAATCAGATAAAATACTTCCAAAATTTATACCAGCATAAACCCCAACATGTGGTATCCATCTTTTATAATCAAAAGAATGTCTTGCTTTCCAGCTTCTTATTTCGTCTTTTTTATTATCATATTTAGGAGTATACACTAAATATTTAGCTCCAAGAGTTAATTGACTTAATCCTGTTTTGTTGTATGAAGATTCGAAAATGTTTTTAAAAGCAATTTTATCATGCTGTAAAGTAGTATTTACATTTAATTCTAATTTTTCTGAGATAAAACTAGTTCTGAATAATAAATTTAGTCCTAATGCTTGTGGATTGCTAAAAGTTGGAGTAGCGTTTGCTTTTCTGAAAAACAAACTGCTTTCAAATTGATAAACTCCTGATCCAACACTATATGGGCTTTCAGAAAAACCTGGGCGGTTTGAATTTATAACTGTGGTGTACTGTGCATTTACAATTAAAGTTGAGCAAAAAGCAAAAAACAAAAAAAGTTTCTTCGTCATGTTATAAATTCAATTTATTCAATTTTTACAAACATACGTAAAAATACGAATTACAATATAATATAAGTTTTGTAAAGTCTTAACGCTTCGTTTTGCTTCAAATTGTTATTTTTGATAGATTTTTTTATTAAGAGAATGATGATCCATATAAATGAAGCTGGTCCTATGAATTTTTTAAGAACTTTATTAATTATAATTTTAGCCTATTACGTAATTAAGTTTGTGGTAAAATTATTTGCTCCTTACTTGTTAAAGAAGGCGGTAGATAAAGTTCAAAAGAAAGCTGAACAACAATATAGAAATCAACAACAAGAATCTTCTGTAGAAGAAGGAAAAACGGTTATTGATAAAAAACCTAAAAACGGAAAACAAAGCAACAATTCGGTGGGAGAATATGTTGATTTTGAAGAACTAGACTAACTATGAATTTTAAAAAGTTACTACCGTATGCTATTGCAATTATTGTTTTTGTAATAGCATCAGTTATATATTTTAATCCTGTTTTAAGTGGGAAACAAATTAAACAGAGTGATATTACTCAGTTTATCGGAATGTCCAAACAAGTTAAGGATTATAGAGCAGAAAATGGAAAAGAGCCTTATTGGTTAGGAAATGCTTTTAGTGGTATGCCAGCGTACCAAGTAAGTGCATATTATCCGAATGATTTTGTCAGATATATTGATAAAGCAATTCGGTTTTTACCAAGACCAGCGGATTATCTTTTCTTATATTTTATTAGTTTTTTCTTTTTACTTACTGCTTTAAAGATAGATTGGAAACTAGCCATTTTAGGAAGTTTATCCTTTGGGTTTTCAACGTATTTAATAATTATATTCGGAGCTGGTCATAATGCAAAAGCACACGCTATTGGGTATATGCCTTTCGTAATTGCTGGAGTTTTATATGTTTTTCAAAAAAGATATTTATTAGGGTTTGTAGTAACTGCTTTAGCAATGGCTTTAGAGGTGTATACGAATCATCCGCAGATGACTTACTATTTAGGTTTTTGTTTGTTGATATTAGCAATTGTTGAATTTATAGAAGCTTTTAAAACAAAAACATTACCAGTGTTTTTTAAACAAGCTGCTGTATTAGTTGGGGCTATGTTAATTGGAATTGGAGTAAATTCAACAAGATTGTTACCAATGAAAGAGTACGGTGATTTTAGTACTCGAGGAAAATCTGAATTAACTATTAATCCAGACGGAAGCCCTAAAGAAAAATCTACTGGCTTAGATAAAGATTATATTACTGAATATAGTTACGGTATTGCTGAAACTTTTAATTTAATAATTCCTCGTTTTATGGGAGGGGGTACGATAGATAAATTTGATGAAAACTCTAATTTTTATCAGGTTTTAGAGAGGTATGCAGGTAAAAAAGTTGCTAAGGATGAATCAAGTAGAGTGTTGTCTTATTGGGGAACTCAACCTATTGTAGAGGCTCCTGCTTATATCGGAGCAATTTTGTTTTTCTTATTCTTTTTAGGAGTGTTCTTAGTTAAAGGACGATTAAAATACTGGTTGGTTTCCGCTACTATTTTTTCAATAATATTAAGCTGGGGTAAAAACTTTCCTTTAGTAACTAACTTTTTTATTGATTATGTTCCGTTGTACAACAAGTTTAGAGCGGTTTCATCTATTCAAGTAATCGCAGAATTGTGTGTACCGTTATTAGGAATTATCGCTTTAAGAGATTTCTTTTCTTCTAACGTAACTATAGAAAATAAAGAAAATGCACTTAAAAAAGCATTTTACGTTTTAGGAGGTTTCACATTATTATTTGCTTTATTTGGTTCGAGCTTGTTTGCTTTTGAAGGATTAAGAGATGCTCAATATCAACAATTACCAGAATTGATTGACGCGTTAATTTCAGATAGAAAATCGATGTTATTTAGCGATAGCATACGTTCATTTATATTGATTTTAATTTCCGGTGGATTATTATGGTTTCACTTAAAAGGAAAATTAAAGCAACTTCCTGTTTTAGTTGTTTTGGCAGGATTAATAGTTTTTGATTTAGTTTCTGTAGATATTAATTATGTAAATAAAGAAGATTTCACATCAGCAAGGAGAGTTCAAAAACCATTTTCACCTACAAAAGCAGATCAGGAAATTTTAAAAGATAAAAGTTATTATAGAGTAGCTAATTTTGCAACAAACCCTATGATGGATGGAAGAACATCATACTTTCATAATTCTATTGGTGGTTATCATGCAGCCAAAATGAAGCGATATAATGAGTTGTTTGATTATCAAATAGCAAAAAATAATATGGAGGTGTTGAATATGTTAAACACTAAGTATTTTATTGTTGGTGAAGATAAAGTTCAACAAAATTCAGATGCTAATGGAAACGTTTGGTTTGTTAATGAGATTAAAATTGTTAATTCTGCTAACGAAGAAATAAAAGCTTTAGATAGTTTGAAAACGAAAAAAGAAGCTGTTTTAAATACAGGTAATTTTGAAATTAAAATACCATTACAGTATAAACAAGATTCGACAGCCACGATATCGCTAATTAAGAATAATATTACAGATTTAGTTTACGAAAGTAATACGAATAAAGATCAGTTCGCAGTATTTTCAGAAATCTATTATAAAGATGGATGGAATGCTTATATAGATGGAAAACAGTCTCCATATTATAGAGTAAATTATGTTTTAAGAGGAATGGAAATTCCAAAAGGAAAACATATTATAGAATTTAAATACGAACCAGAGATAGTGAATACAGGTAGTGCAATAGCTTTATTATCGTATGGTTTGTTGTTATTGATTCCTTTAGGTTGGTTTTTTAAAAGTAAAAGAAAAGAATAAGTTTATTCCTCAAGAGATTTTAAAAATACTGAAGGAGTTACTCCCATTTGCTTTTTAAATGCTCTCGTAAATGCAGAAGCGTTGGTGTATCCTAATTCTTCTGCTAAAGCTTGAATAGAATATTTTCTAAAGGTTTTATTGTTTTTTAATTGATCTACTACGTATTCAATTTTAAGTCTAGTATAATGTTGCTTAAATGATTCATCATTATATTTATTAAAAACAAAAGAGACATAGGTTGAGTTCGTTTTTAAACGATCAGCTATTGTTGATATTGAAAAATCAGGTTTTAAAAAATCTAAATTAGATTTTACTTTTTTTATTTCATCTAAGATGTTGTTTTCTAGAGTTTCATCAATATTATATTCTTTTTTCTCAACCTCTTCAGTTTTTTGCTGATTAATAGTTTTTATAAGAGTTCTTTTTTTCTTTCTTTCTATCCTTAACATAAAAGTAACAATAATAATCAACGCAGATAATAAACCGATAAAAGCAGTTATTAAATTCGTACGTTTCTCATCTTCTCTATTTCTTATTTCAGAATTTAATTTTTGAATTTTATCAAAGTCTGTTGTATATAATGAGTTAAAGGTCTTTTCTTTATTTTCCTTAGCCAAATTAAATTGTTCTAGTGTTAGTTTCGAGTACTTGTAGGCACTATCAATTTTATTAAGTTGATTATATTGGTTAGAAAGAATGTCGTACATCGTAATTAACTTACTTCTCCTGCATTTTTCTTTTTTATCATTTATAATTTTGTAAGCATAGTAAATTGTCGAATCAGATTTGTTTAAAAAATTATAACAAATAGCTTTCTGAAAAAACTCTCTATGTTTATAATGATAACCATTACTAATTTTACTGTAATTGTTAATTACTTCTATAGCTTTTTTATACTCTTTTTTAGCGATTAAAACTTCTGTTTTTCTAAAATTGTAAATTATTTCAGAGTCATTATGTAAAGGAGTGAATTTTTTTGTAACCAGATATGCTTTGTCATAATAGTAATTGGCTGAATCGATATAAAACTCATTACCTACCTTACGGCTTAAATCCATATAAGCATTTCCAAGGCTATTAGTAATGTTAGCTTTTTGTTGTAAAAAGTAATTGTCTTTTAAAAGAGTTTTAAAAATATCTGATTTAGTATCCTTATATGCGCTTAATAATATGGTTTTAGCTTCGTTTTCAATATTTAAAGCTTTTTTAATAATAGCTTTAGAAGTTTTTATAGTTAATTTATGCCTAAAGTATTTTGTGCTTTTTTTTGGGGTACTCTCATTAGTATTTTGCATTTGAGTTAAATATTCAAATGCTTTGTTATAATCTTCTTGGTTCTTTTTAATCCAAAACAATCTATTATATGCTGATATTTGTAAATCAAAATAAAATTGTTCTTTGTTGAAATAGGGTGGAAGTTTTTTTACTTCATTCAACAAATTAAGAGCTGTTTTTTCTGATTTAAGGTATTTTTTTTGTCTATAATAAATATAAGCTTCAACAGATAAAACGCTAATTTTAGTTTTTCTTTTTTTAGAGGATTTTAGTTTTTTGATAAAATATAAAGTACTGTCATTATTTATGTCTTTATAAAATTCCATTTTTTCTAAATGAATAGAATCTAGTAAAGAAGTTTGAGATAAAGTTTTAATTGAAAAAAAAATAATTATTAGAAAGGTAAGAAAAACTTTATTCATTTTTAAATATTAATAGTTAACAACGGGTCTATTAGAAACACTGTATTTAATAGTCAAATATAAAACATATTTACCATGCATTTTATAAAATGAACAGGTTAGTGTTTTAAGAGTCCTAAATTATAGATGTATGTTTGCTTTAATAATAAACCTTTATTAAAAAGAGAGAGGAGAATTGCTATTTAATGTGAAAATAAAAAGAGGCCAAAAAGCCTCTTTTTATTTTCACATTAAATATGATTGTTAAGGAATTAAAATTACTCTACATTTGTTATATTAAATATCAATAATGTATATAACTATTCCAGAGAAAAGATATCAACACACACTTAAGTTTTTAAAAAAACACATACCAACACCAGCAGTAATATTAGATTTAGGAATTAGAAATCCCTTTTCTGAAATAATGGAAGCAAATGGGTACACAGTTTATAACACTGAAGGTGAAGATTTAGATTTATTACCAGAGATTGTTAAGAAATATAATGTTCAAGTTGTTACTGCTTTTGAAATTTTTGAACATTTAATAGCTCCGTTTAATGTTTTAAGAGAAATTGAAACTACAAAAATAGTAACGACAATTCCTTTAAAATTATGGTTTGCTAATGCTTATAGGAGTAAGACAGATATGTGGGATAGGCATTATCATGAATTTGAAGACTGGCAATACGATTGGTTATTAGAAAAATCAGGATGGAAAATTATAGATTCAGAAAAATGGACTAGTCCTATTAATAAAATAGGTTTCAGACCAATTTTAAGAAAATTTACACCTAGATATTATGCCGTTTATGCCGAAAGAAAATAAAACATTTAAAAGAGGTGAAATTCCTGAATTATGGGATGGTAAAGGAACTGAAAGAATTTTAAAAAAATGTATTAGCTTTTTATCATGTGTTATATAGCTATGGTTGTAGACGCTTCTTATCCTAATGACATAAGGGTTAGAAAAGAGGCAGAATCATTATCAGATAATGGTAGGAAAGTTGTAGTAATTTGTCCAAGAAAAAAAAATGAACCTAAAATAGAAAAGATTAATGGTGTAGATATATTTAGAATAGGGGCTAATTATTCGAATACTAAAAAAGGATTATTCGATATTTTTGAAAGTATTTTTAATATAAATCCATTGTTTTTTTTCGGAATAAAAAAGGCGATGAAAAAATATGATATAGCGTTTCTTCATGTACACGATTTACCATTGGCTGGTACAGGTTATATGTTTAAATCAAAAGTTAAAAAAATAATTTTAGATTTACATGAAAACTACCCTGAAGCATTAAAAACTTGGTTTGTATGGAAGAAAAGTCTGATAATTAGATTCAAGAATTTTTTATTTATGAATCCTGTTATTTGGACAAAAAAAGAAAAAAGGTATTGTTTGAAATACGATAAAGTAATTTGTGTAGTTGAAGAAATGAAACACAAATTAATTTCTAAATTTACAATAACGTCAGATAAATTTATAGTTGTATCCAATCAAGAGAAAAAAGAATTTACTTCGAATTTCGAAAAATCAAAAGAACAAAAAATTATAAGTTCAAATGTATTTTCAATAACGTATGTTGGTGGATTAGGACCTCATAGAGGTTTAGATACTGCTATTAAAGCAATGCCTTTAATTTTAGACAAAATACCCGAAGTAAAGCTTTTTATTGTAGGTAAAGGAAGTAAGAGTGTTGAAGATAAGTTACAAGAAACAGCGAAGCAGTTTAATGTTGAAAGTAAAGTAAGTTTTATAGGTTATAGGCCATTTGATGAAGTTCCTGCTATTATGATGAATTCTGATATAAACATAATACCACATAAGTCAAACGGACATACTGATAATACAATACCTCATAAATTATTTCAAATAATGATGAGTAAAAGCTCTTTATTGGTAAGCTCATGTAAACCTTTAAAACGAATAGTTGAAAAATATAATTGCGGTGTTGTTTTTAAAGCTGATGATAAACAGGATTTTGCGGATAAAGTAGTGTTATTGTTTAACGAGAAAGAAAAATTTCAAGAAAAGAAAGTAAATGGATATAATGCCGTTGTAATGAAAGGAGAAAATTGGGAAGAAGAAAGCATCAAATTAAACAATTTATATAATAACTTATAGCTTGAAAGTTTTAATAATTACATATTATTGGATTCCAGCTGGTGGATCAGGTGTGCAACGTTGGCTGAAGTTCGTAAAGTATTTACGAGATTTTAATATAGAACCTGTTGTGTTTACTGTTGATAAAGCAAATTATCCTATTACAGATATTTCACTGCAAAAAGATGTTCCAGAAAATATAGAGATTATTAGAAATTCAATTTGGGAACCTAACGATGTTTTGTCACTCTTCAAGAAGAAAAATACAAAAACTAGTGCTGGGTTTTTAAATCCGAATCCGTCTTTCTTTGAAAGAGTTTTACAATATATAAGAGCAAATTATTTTATTCCGGACGCTAGAAAATTCTGGGTAAAGCCATCGGTAAAGCACTTAAAAAAATATCTTTCAGAGAATAAAGTTGATGCAATTATAACAACAGGTCCACCACATAGTTTACACTTAATAGGTTTAAAATTAAAAAGAGAACTTGAAGTAAAATGGATTGCCGATTTTCGTGATCCTTGGACAGATATTGATTATTTTCATCAACTACCGCTAACAGAAAAATCAAAAAAGAAACATCGTCAATTAGAGGGAGAAGTATTGAAGAATGCAGATGCGTCTTTAGTTGTTGGTAAAACGATGAAAGAGAATTATAAAAAGTTTTCCAATAATATTCATGTTATAACAAATGGATATGACTCTGAGCAAAATAATGTTGCTAAAGTGATTTTAGATCAAAAATTTTCATTAACCCATATTGGGTTAATGAATGCTGATAGAAACCCGAAGGTGTTATGGAAAGCATTGTTTGAACTGAGTGAGGAAAATGAAGAGTTTAAAAGTGATTTAGAAATAAAATTGATAGGTAAATTAGCTGAAGAAGTTGAGCAGGAATTGTCTAAATATCAATTTAAAAATGTTTCTAAAATAAATTATGTGCCTCATACAGAAGTACAACAGTACCAACAAAAATCTCAAGTATTATTATTAGCAATAAATAAAGTTCCGAGTGCAAAGGGAATTATTACAGGCAAGATTTTTGAATATTTACAAGCAAAACGTCCTATCTTAGCAATTGGTCCAGAAGATGGAGATTTGGCTGAAATACTAAAAGAAACCAGTGCAGGGTCAATCGTTGATTTTAATGATGTTGAAAAAATAAAAAGTACTATAATGAGTTTGTATTCAGTATATAAAACGAACTCTTTAAAAGTATCTTCAAAAAATATAGAGCAATATCATCGAAAAAGTCTAACAGAACAATTATCAAAAGTGATTAAAGACGTAGTGAATTCTTGAAAAAAATAGTAACAATATTAGGAGCAAGACCTCAGTTTGTAAAAGGAGCTGTATTAAGCAGAGTGATAAGAAAGTATAATGATTTTGAAGAAATTATTGTACATACAGGTCAGCATTTCGATGCTAATATGAGTGCAGTTTTCTTTGAAGAAATGCAGATACCTAAACCCAAATACAATTTAAATATTAATGGTTTAAGTCACGGGGCGATGACTGGTCAGATGCTTGAAAAAATTGAAGAAATTTTACAAGAAGAAAAACCTGATGCTGTTGTTATTTACGGAGACACAAATTCAACAATTGCTGGTGCTTTAGCAGCAAAGAAACTCCATATTAAAGTTGTTCATATAGAGGCTGGTTTACGATCTTTTAATATAACAATGCCAGAAGAGGTAAATAGAATTTTAACTGATAGAATAGCCGATTTATTAAGTTGTCCAACTGATGTTGCAATGAGTAATTTGGTTAATGAAGGATTTGATAATTTACCATCAATAGTTGAAAAACATGGTGATATTATGAAAGATGCTGTAGAGTTTTATAGTAAGTTTTCAGAAGAGAAATCAACTGTGATAGATAATTTAGATTTAAAGAAAAACGGTTTTGTATTAGCAACTATTCATCGTCAAGAAAATACAGATAATGAAGAGAAATTAAAAGAAATATTCTCTGCATTAGATGAGATACATAAAGAAACTAGAGTAATACTTCCTTTACATCCTAGAACTCAAAAAAAGTTAAGTAAATACGGGATTAAAACTAGTATAACTTGTATTGATCCTGTTGGTTATTTTGATATGTTAGAATTACTTAAAAATTGTAGTTTGGTAATTACCGATAGTGGAGGTTTGCAAAAAGAAGCTTTTTTTAATAAAAAACACTGTGTTGTTGTTCGTGAAGAAACCGAATGGATTGAATTGGTAGAAAATGGTTTTGCAAAGATTACAGGAACAAATCATCAAAGAATAGTTGCTGCTTATCAAGAGTTTTTAAAGTCAAATAAAAGCTTTAAAAAAGAGTTGTATGGGAATAACGTGGGAGAGAAAATTTATCAGTCAATAAAAAAACTAATTCAAGCATAAATTGGGAATCGTATTTAGGCAATCGTTAAAAAATACCATCATAATCTATCTAGGTTTCTTAATAGGTGGTATTAATACATTGGTTTTATATACTCGTTTTTTAAAAGACGAATATTATGGTTTGGCTACGTATGTATTTTCGGCATCTAATTTAATAATGCCAATTACAGCATTTGGAGTACATTTTACTATTGTTAAGTTTTTTTCAGGATATAAATCAAAAGAACAAAAGGATAAGTTCTTAAGTTCTGTGATTTTTCTGCCATTATTCATGGCTATACCGATAGGTTTTTTCTGGGATTATTTTCATGATTGGATACTAGATTTTATAGCTAAAAGTAATTCGAAAGAAAATTTAATTATTGAGAATTATACATTCTGTATATATGTAATTGCAGTTTCATGTGCTTATTTCGAGGTTTTTTATTCATGGGCAAAAGTTCAGATGCAATCTGTTTTTGGTAATATTTTAAAAGAATTGTACAATAGGGTAGCGGTAATGATACTGTTATTTTCTGTGTACTTTAATTTTATTACTAAGCAAGAGTTTATTTATTATATATCATTTGCATATATTTTAAGAGCTTTGATAATGATGCTATATGCATTTACGTTATACTTACCTAAGTTTTCGTTTTCATTACCAAATAATTTCAAGGAAGTTTTACGTTACACTTTTTACATTATTCTAGCCGGAAGTGCAGGAGCAATTATTTTAGATATTGATAAAGTAATGATTCCTGGTAAAGAAGGGTTTGAAACAGCAGCTTATTATGCAGTGGCTGTATTTATAGGTTCGTTTATTGAAGCACCGAGTAGGGCAATGGGACAGATATTACAACCATTAACATCTAAATCTATTAATGAAAATAATCAGCAAGAAACAGAAAGTTTATATAAAAAGAGTTCGATAAATTTACTGTTAATTGGAGGCTTATTTTTTATACTCGTAAATTGTAATGTTAGCGAGTTATTTAGGCTAATGCCAAATAAAAATTATGCAAAAGGTGGAATGTTAGTTGTTTTAATGATTTCGTCAGCGAAGTTGTTTTTAATGTTGTTAGGTACTAACGGAGCAATAATTACTAATTCTAAGTTTTATAGAATAACATTGCCAATTGGGTTAGGTATGGCTTTATCAGTTTATGCTTTAAATAATTATTTTTATAATGATTTAAATATGGGTACAGAAGGTTTAGCCTTAGCAACTTTAATTTCGGTTTTACTATTTAATTCTTTTAAGATATGGTTTGTGAAGAGTAGATTTAAAATAACACCTTTCACGAATAAAACATTATTGATGATTTTCTTGATTCTAACACTGTTTTTGGTGTTTTATTTCTGGAATTTTAATGTACCCCAATTATTTATTAATAAATTCCCTATTCATCCAATAATAAACATCTTATTAAAAAGCATAATTATTGTAATTGTATATGTGTTTATTGTTGTTAAGCTTTCTGTTTCGAATCAAATAAACACTTTGGTGTCTAAGTATTGGAAATAAAAAAGACTTACTCACACAAAGGGAATAAGTCTTTATTAAGGGGTTTGAAATAATATAAGGGGTTATTTCGGATGCAAATATATATTGAATTCGCATACCAAAAGTTAACATATGTTTATAAATCAATGAGTTAGGTGTTTTTTAATAATTTCTTTTTAATTCTACTTAACTGTACAGGTGTAATATTCAGGTAAGAAGCTATATGGCGTTGAGAAATTAAGTTGTCAATATTAGGAACTCTCTTTCTTAATAATAAATATCTTTCTGTAGAGGTGTGAGTAGAAATATCTAAGATAACATTTTCAGCTTTTAAATATGAGTCCTCTAGCGTTTTAATATAGAGTAAACTTAGTTCGTGATGGTTTAATGTTAGTTCTTTAAACTTTAAGAAATCAGCTTTGTAACCAGTAACTTTTGTTAATGCTTGGTAGTTTAATTCAGATGGAGTATTTTTTATAACTGCAGATAAACTGCTTGCGACTTGCCCGGGAGTAAAAATATTCCTAGTAATTTCTTTTCCGTCTTCTGTTTCAAGGTAAGATCTAATTAAGCCAGTTTTTATAATGAAGAATTCTGTAGGGTATTCGTTTGATTTTATGAAAAAATCCAAAGCATTTATTTCAGAATAGGTAAGAATCCCTTCAAAGAGAGATATTATATTCTCAGGTAAATCAATAAACTGATAGAGAAATTTTTCTATATCATTTTTCATAAAAAGGGTAAATTAACAAGTTATTTCCAATTAAGGAAGTGTTAAATTATGAAAAATACAGGTATAAAAAAAAGTATAAACGCAAAAATCAGACCTACATAAGGGGACGTAAGTCTGATAATTGAAAAAACTATTAAATAAGGGGGTAGTTTTCTCTATTAAAAAAATGTAACTTGTTAATTACTCTACAAATATATATAGGATTAAGAATGTGCGCATTAACATATGTTAATGGATTAAAATTTTAACATTTTTTCCTGATTCGGCTTAATTGTACAGGTGTGATGTTTAGGTAAGAAGCAATGTGGTATTGATTAATTAAATTATCAATATTTGGAATTTGTTGTTGTAGCTTTTTATACCTATTAGTGGCGTCTAGTAAGGTAAGGTCTAGTATTTTAGATTCTTCTCTAATGTATACTTTCTCTAATACTTTATAATGAAATATTGAGAGGTCGTGATGCTTTAAAGATAACTTGTAAAAATCTTCATAATTACACTGTAAAACCTCGCAGTCTGTTAAGCACTCATAAATTAAATTAGATGGTTCTTTGGTAATTAAAGAACTTAAATTTCCCGTGGTGCCTATAGGCGTGTATATAGTTCGAGTATATTCTTTGCCTTTATCATCAATTACAAAAGCCCTTACAATTCCAGATTTTAAAATATAAAAATTAGCAGGAACTTGCCCTATTTTAACAATTTTATGATCTTTTAAAAAAGTTGTCGATGTTGTTAAAGCAGCGAATTTTTTATACGAATCGTCTGATATGTTGTGAAAATTATAAACAAAACTTTTAAAAAAATCCATAACTGAAAATAAGTTTTAGATGAAGTTCACTCAAATTTACATTAATTTTAAATAAAAAACTAATAAGGTTATATGTAATTAAGATTCTCCACTAGCTAATTTTTTACGTATCCTACTTAATTGAATAGGTGTGATGTTTAAATAGGATGCTATTTGGTATTGAGGTATTTTATTCTCAATATTAGGAGCTACTTTTTTTAAGCGTAAATAACTTTCAGTAGCATCAAGAGTGGCTAGGTTTGTCAATCTATTTTCTATGCGGGTATATACTTTTTCTAATACTTTAGAATATAATATACATAAGTCATGATGTTTTTCGGTGAGTTTTTTTAACTCTTTAAAATTCGCTTTTAAAACAATACAGTCTGTTAAACATTGGTATTCTGCATTAGAAGGTAATTCGTAAACTAAAGAAGGTAATGAGCATACAACTGAATATTTTGTAAAGATGCTTCGTGTATATTCACTTCCGTTTTCATCAATAATGTATGATCTTACTAAACCATCTTGAACTAAGTAAAAGTATTTTTGAACTTTGCCTTGAGGAGCTATTATGAATTTTTTGCCAAATCGTTCAACTGAAAATAAATTTTGAAATTCTTTTAATGATTCTTCCGATACTTTAGTGTGTTCATTTGCAAATGCTCTAAAAAAATCCATAAATTTAAGATGAAGGGTTATCTCAAATTTACATTATTTTTTTTATATACTTAATAAGAGTAATGTAGTTTAGTGAATAAGATTATTTGCTAGATAATTTCTTTCGTATTCTACTTAGTTGAATTGGGGTGATGTTTAAGTAAGAAGCTATTTGGTACTGTGGGATCTGATTTTCAATACTTGGAGCTATCTTTTTTAAATGTAAGTATCTTTCTGTAGCTTCAAGTGTTGTTAAGTGTGTTATTCTTCTTATTAATTCAGAGTATGATTTTTCTAAAATTTGGATATATAATTTTGAAATATCATGATGTTTATCAACTAAATTTAAAAAGTCATCTAAATCAGCAATTAATATTTTACAGTCAGTTAAGCAATGAAAATTAACATTAACATTATTTACGTTTGGTTGATTTATAATTGACTTTAATGAAGCCATTACAGACATAGGTAAGAATAATGTTCGTATAACTTTCTTTCCTTTTTCATCATTTAGATACGAACAAGTAATCCCTTCTTTTATTAAAAAGAATTTCCCTTTTGTTTGATTGTATCCAGCTATTACGCTTCCTTTTTTATATGTTTTTAAACTAAAAATTTGTCTAAACTCATTTCTTGAATTGGAAGATAGTGGATCGAATTCAGATAAAAACTGATTTATTGTATCCATTAAAATAAGAAATAGTTAAGTGCAGGGGGAGTACTCTTATCTCAAATCTACATTAATTTTTTCTAAAAAGCTAATAGCGTTAGGCCCCTCCATAAAAAGTAAATCTAAAATAGATAGATTTGGAATGAATCCATACTTATCATCAAACATCTGTATGTATGTGTCCATTTCTATTTCTACGCCATTTTTAGCAAGGTCTAAACTTCTGAAATCATCCATGTAAGGAATTAGCTCATAAGCTTTAGTTTTCTTATAAGAAGTATCCATTTGTAAAGCATCGGTTACAAATAAATGAGTATCTATGTTTACGTCTTGTAAGAAGTGATATTTCTTGTTGAATAATGCTGCTAAATCATCTTCGAAAAACTCAAAGAAAGGTGAAGATCTATATGCAGATTGCAATGATTTAAAATGCTGTTGCTGCCACGGAAAATCATTTTCAATAATGGTATCTTTTGTTTTCTTTCTGCCTTCTTTAGTTAAATGTTTTACAGGAATATTTAAAGCAAGCTTACCGTTGGCGCCATAAATATAACATCGGTTACGATAGGTTTGTTTTTGGTAATTGTCTTCAAATTCAAACGTAACAGAATCCGATTGGTAAATTGCTGCATATTGCGAAATAGGTGCAAAGTATGTTGGAATAAAAAGTGCCACTATGCTTTCTTTTTTCCTTTTCTAAAACTATAAACAGTGTATCCGGCTATTAATAAAAGAACTAACCATAGATACGACGTTGGTTTACCACTTCCGCCAACAGTTGTAAACATTCTATCCCAACGGATAGATTGTAGTTTAGCTATAAAGTTAGGTGCATTAGGATCCCAACTTAACCAAATCATAACAGGTTTACCTACTACATGGTCAAATGGTACATAACCCCAGTTTCTAGCGTCTAAAGAGTTTTGACGGTTGTCACCCATCATCCAATAATAATCTTGCTTAAAAGTATAGTTTTTAGCTTTCTTACCATTAATGTAAATATCGTTACCAAAAATAGTTAAATCATTATTCTCATATCGTCTAATAACTTGTTCATAAAACGGAATTGTGTTTTCGTTTAATTCAACTGTAGCTCCTTTTTTAGGGATATAAATTGGTCCAAAATTATCATGAGACCAAGCATATTTAGGATTGTGAGGAAACATAGACTTGTCATAAGTTCCCTTTGGAGTTAAATGTTTTTCAATGCTTTTTACTATTGGGTTTTTAGCAATTAAAGCAGCTTCATCATCAGTTAAATTTAAATAGTATCTTCCGTCATTAAGTAATTTACCTTCACGAATATTGTATCTATTTAAGGCTCCTTGTGAAAATTTTTGACCATCAGTATCAACAATGTGCATCCATTGCGGTTTTGCTCTGTCCGGTAATACAGTTTTTTTATTGTTGATAAAAACATAACCATCACGAACTTCTAGAGTGTCTCCAGCAATACCAGTAGCTCTTTTTACATAGTTTGTTCTTTTGTCTAGTGGTTTGTAGGTTGCTTTTCCAGAACGATCTCCCCACATTAAAGCAAGAGTGTCTGCAGGCCAACTAAATACAACGATGTCGTTACGTTTAATTTTTTGAAAACCAGGTAAACGCATGTATGGTAATGATAGCTTATTTAAAATACCATCTTTGTTTTTATCATCAGATAAAAATGATTTAGTTCCTAAAACAGGAATTGTATCATGTGCCATTGGAGCAGCAACAGTTGTACTAGGTATACGTGCTCCGTAATGAAATTTACTAACAAATAAATAATCTCCTACTAATAAAGTTTTTTCTAAAGAAGAAGTAGGTATCGTATACGGTTGCATAAAATACGTATGCACTAAAGTTGCAGCGATAATAGCAAAAGCGATTGAGCTAACCCATTCACCTAAACCAGATCTTGGTTGTAAGCTTCTGTTTTCAACATAATTAGCATCCGTAGCATAATTAATATAGTAGATGTAAAAACCTAAAGTAAGAATTGCTAAAATGGTATCTTTTCTTTGATTAAATCCAAAACTTCTACAAGTTTCTACCCAAATAATAGGAAACATTAATAAATTAACGATAGGAACAAATAATAAAATAACCCACCATTTTGGGCGATTGATTATTTGCATTAAAACAATAGCGTTGTATACTGGTACTGAAGCTTCCCAAGCTTTTCTTCCTGCTTTAACATATAATTTCCAAGTTCCTAAGAAGTGTATAACTTGAATTATTAAGAAGAATAAAAACCATTCTGTAAATGTCATAATGTATATATTTTGTTTCCTGTATCAGGAATGAAATTCAATATTATTTGTATTAATTTTTAAGAATTGTTACGTTATTAACCTAAGTTTAACACATCTCTCATCGTGTAAACACCAGTCTTGTTAACTAACCATTCTGCAGCAATAACAGCACCTAAAGCAAAGCCTTGTCTGTTATGAGCTGTGTGTTTTATGTCTATAGTATCAACTTCTGACGCATATGTAACAGTATGTGTTCCTGGTACATCAGGAGTTCTAATCGCAGAAATAGCAATAGAATCAGTATTTGTTTTAGAACCTAATTCCCAATTATTTTTATTGGTGTTTTCAATGATACCTTCAGCTAAAGTAATTGCAGTTCCACTTGGAGTATCCAGTTTTTTTGTATGATGAATTTCTTCAATTGAAACATCATACTGATGCAAAGTATTCATCATTTTTGCAAGCTGATTATTTAATTCAAAAAAAACATTTACCCCTAAACTAAAGTTAGAAGCATAAATAAAAGCTCCTTTTTCTTTATGGCATAACTCAACAATATCATTATATTTATCTAACCAACCTGTGGTACCAGAAATAATAGGAACATTATTGTTTATACAATTACTAATGTTTTTGTAAGCAGAATCAGGTATGCTAAAATCTATAGCGATGTCAGCATTATTGATATCATATTCTTCTTTTCCTGAAGTCTTAATAATAATTTCATGACCTCTTTGTAAAGCAATTTTTTCAATTTCTTTACCCATTCTACCATAACCAAGTAAGGCAATCTTCATTTTTAAAAAGAATATTTTAGTGTTAATCCTAATTTGGGAGCTTCGACCAACAATGGGTCGGTCTTAATCATCGGATTTATAGATAGGCTATCATCTGTGTCAAATTGCAATAAGTGTGCATTTACACTAGCTTCTACAATTTGCAAAACATATAATAAAACACCTGTTAAAAGAGATAGGTCTCTGTTTTTACGCAATGTTTTTTGTGCGCTTTCTAATCCTGCAGTTGAAATTAGCGTGTTACCGTTTTCGTCGGTAAATTCATCTTTTAATCCTTGCGATCGAAGTTTAAAAGCGGTTCTAAAACGATCGTACTCGTTACTATTATCAATGTAAAAATATACACTCGTACCTATTGCAGCCCAAACGATGGGAGCTTTCCAATATTTTTTGTTGTAAATCTGTCCTCCTCCTGGAAAAATAGCAGAATAAAATGCTGCTTTCGAAGGGGAAAGTGGATTGTATTTGTCTGCTCCAAACTTTAATTGTTTGGCTCTAATAGCTGTTGAATCTTTTTGAGCAAACGAAGTTTGAGATAAAAAAAAACAACAAAAAACAAATATGATAAGGCGAGTATTCACTTATTTTAATAAGTTTTTAATACGGTTAAAGTCTTCTTCTGAATGAAAAGGAATTGAGATCTTCCCTTTTCCTTTACTGTTTATACTTACATCGATTTTATGACCAAAATAATCGCTAATATCTTTTACACTATCAGAAATAAAGTTAGGTAATGCTTTCTTTTTTGCTGTTTTAGTAATAGTACCGCCTTTTAAATCTTTAACTAACTCTTCAGTTTGACGAACAGATAATTTATCACGAACTATTTTTTCGTAAATGTTTAATTGATCAGAATTACTATCAACACTTATCAATGCACGACCATGCCCCATAGATATAAACCCGTCTCTCATTCCTGTTTGAATGATTGGGTCTAACTTTAAAAGGCGTAAATAGTTTGTAATTGTTGATCTTTTTTTACCAACACGAATACTCATTTCTTCTTGAGTAAGATTGATTTCATCAATTAAACGTTGGTAAGAAAGAGCTACTTCGATAGGGTCAAGATCTTTACGTTGAATATTTTCAACAATAGCCATTTCAAGCATTTCTTGATCATTAGCTAAACGAATATATGCCGGAACTGTTTTGTTTCCAATTAATTTAGAAGCTCTAAAACGACGCTCACCAGATACTAATTGAAAATTGTTATTAGATAGTTTACGAACAGTTATTGGTTGAATAACACCTAGTTCTCTAATCGAACTCGCTAATTCACGTAAGGCTTCTTCATCAAAATAGGTTCTAGGTTGGTATGGATTTACTTCAATTGAATTTAGTTCAATTTCAATAATATTTCCAACTAATTTATCAGCATTTTTGTCTTCTGCTGAATTTACTTCAGCAGTTTCTTTTAATAAGGCTGATAAACCTCTACCTAAAGCTTGTTTTTTGGTTGCTTTTGCCATTTACAGTAATTATGCGTTTTTAGTTAAGATTTCGTTTGCCAAATTTAAGTAATTTACGGCTCCTTTACTCGTTGCATCGTATGAAATTATGCTTTCACCGTAACTAGGTGCTTCACTTAAACGAATATTTCGATGTACAATTGTATCAAAAACCATAGAACTGAAGTGCTTGCGCACTTCTTCAACAACTTGGTTTGATAATCGTAAACGAGAATCGAACATGGTTAATAATAATCCTTCGATATCTAAATCAGGATTATGAATTTTTTGAACACTTTTAATAGTGTTTAATAGTTTCCCTAAACCTTCTAATGCAAAATACTCACACTGAATCGGAATTATTACAGAATCGGCAGCTACTAAAGAGTTTAAAGTAATTAAACCTAAAGATGGAGCACAATCAATTAAAATATAATCGTAATCATCTTTTATTTCAGTTAATGCTTTTTTAAGCATAAACTCTCTTTCTTGCTTATCAACTAGTTCTATTTCAATAGCAACTAAATCGATATGGGCAGGAATTAAATCTACATTGGGAGACTCTGTTTTAAGAATTGTTTCTTTTGCAGATACTGTATGTTCTAAAACTTGATACGTTCCGTATTCAATACTTTCAACATCTAAACCTAAACCAGAAGTTGCATTTGCTTGTGGATCGGCATCAATTAATAATACTTTTTTTTCTAAAACACCTAATGACGCCGCTAAATTAACAGTAGTAGTTGTTTTACCAACTCCACCTTTTTGATTTGCAATTGCAATAATTTTACCCATTTTTTATAAAAAGTTTGAAAGAGGTAAATTTACAATTATTTATCACTTTTAAAAGGGAAAGATGTTAACAATAAGGTAAAGTTGATTTAAGTTTACTAAAAAGAAAAGCCTCAGAGTTTAATCTGAGGCTTTTTATATAATAAGTGTTTTTTTATTATCCGTTTAACATTACAGGCATTACAAGCATTGTTACTTGTTCTCCTTCGTCAGTTCCATCAATCGGAGTTAAAATCCCAGCTCTGTTAGGTAAAGACATTTCAATTAAAACATCATTAGCGCTTAAGTTGTTTAGCATTTCGCTTAGAAAACGAGAGTTAAAACCTATTTGCATGTCATCACCTTGGTAATCACAGTGAAGGCGCTCATCAGCTTTGTTAGAGTAGTCTAAATCTTCTGCAGAAATGTTTAATTCAGTACCCGCCATTTTTAAACGAATCTGGTGTGTAGTTTTACTTGAAAAAATAGAAACACGACGAACAGAGTTTAAGAACGAAGCTCTATCAACGGTTAATTTATTAGGGTTTTCTTTTGGAATTACTGCTTCGTAATTTGGATATTTTCCATCAATTAAACGACATACTAAAACTACATTATCAAAAGTAAATTTAGCGTTAGTGTCATTATATTCTATAGTTACGTTGTTTTCTGAACCTCCTAAAATTCCTTTTAATAAGTTTAAAGGTTTTTTAGGCATGATGAATTCTGCTGATTTATCGGCAGTAACATCTGTACGAGTGTATTTTACTAATTTATGAGCATCAGTAGCAACAAAAGTTAATTCTTTCGAGTTAAACTGAAAGAATACACCACTCATTACTGGTCTTAAATCATCATTTCCAGCTGCAAAAATTGTTTTAGAAATCGCTGTAGCTAAAATATGAGATGGAATTTCTGTACTGATAGGTGATGGTAATTCGACAGCTTTAGGGAATTCTTCTCCACTAAAATATGCCATGTCATACTTTCCTTGCTCAGAAATAATTTCAATTGTGCTTTCGCTTTCAGCTTTAAATGTTAAAGGTTGTTCTGGAAACGTTTTTAAAGTATCTAATAATAAACGAGCATTAATTGCTATCGCTCCAGTATCTGTACTTTCAACTTCAACTACCGATGACATGGTAGTTTCAAGATCTGATGAAGAAATTTTAAGTTCATTGTTTGCTAACTCAAACAAGAAGTTGTCTAAAATTGGTAATGTATTATTACTGTTGATTACCCCTCCTAAAACTTGTAATTGTTTTAATAATTGAGAGCTAGATACGATAAATTTCATTTAGTATAGTTTCTATTATTAGATTTACAAATATATCTTAATTTGATGATTTTAAAAATAATTTTTTCACCAATTAAAAATGATTAATTAAACTGATAATTTAATTGTATGGTGCCGTAAAAATTTCCTTTAGGAACTCGTTCGCTTTTTAGTTTTTTTGAATGATAGTTTACTGCATATCCAAAATTAAACCTATTTGCAGTAAATCGAATACCAATTTCTGTGGTAAATTTAAAAGGTTCTATATCAAAAGTAATGAGACTGTTATTGTTTAAAAAACTACCTTGAATAGTTGCGTCGTAAGCAATATAACTTAATATAGGTTTTATGTAAATAAACGATTCAATTTCATTGTTGTAATTTGTTGAATTGTTGTTTAGGTTCCCGTTAAATGCAATTGAGTTTATGATATTTTGCAATGGTTTTAGTCCAATTCGTCCGTAAAATCCAGTTGAGAAATCTGTGTAAACGGTTCCTAGTTTAGCATTGTTAATCCAATTAATATCTAAGTAATTATTTTTGGCTAAATTCTTTATGTAACTAGCATTTAAGTTTAGAGCGAAGGCTTCCGAGATTTGGTATTTCCATCCAATAGCTTTTTTAAATCCATAAATATCATGAATTAAATCTTGAAGTTCCCATCCTAAAGCAGAAGGGCCTATTATTCCAATTTGTAAAGAGGTTTTTAAAATTGATTCATTTTTGTAAAAACGGTTAACACCAAAATTTCCATATAAGTGTCCTGCAAAAGGGCGATCATGATCGCCATGTAGCTCAACTGTGGATTTAAATGGAGTGTACATTTCATGTCCTAATTGAATCTCGTAAATTTTCTTTTCTAAATTTTGATGCTTTTGGTTACTTAAATAGCGGTAAGTAAAAAACATTCCATTTGTGTAGTATCTATCTTGATGAGTTGAAATGTATAAGTCATTGTCGTTTAAAAAACTAAACTCTTTAGCGTACTTTCTTTGAGAAACGACGCTGATTGAGGTAAGGATAAATAAAAAGAGGGTTATTTTTTTCATAGATGCTAATATCGTCTTATTTTAGCAAAAGACAGAATTAATTTTCCGATAATTATAGCGCTTTTTATGATAGAAAAAAAAGAAAAACTTACGATAGCTGATTTTGAAAGTGTGTCAACGAATGAGGAGTTATTGGCGATTATAAAAAAGAAAAATATTTCAATTGAAAAAGTTGAAGTAAAATTAAACTACGAAAGTGAGTTAAAAAAATTGCAGATAGAGTTGGTGAAGTTGCAGCGGTGGGTTGCAAAAAATAATAAAAGAGTTGCAGTTATTTTTGAGGGTAGAGATGCTGCTGGTAAAGGAGGGAGTATACGTCGTTTTATGGAGCATTTAAATCCGCGTTCTATGCGTTTGGTGGCTTTAAATAAGCCTACGGTAGTAGAAAAAGGGCAATGGTATTTTCAGCGATATATAAAAGAATTGCCAAATCCTGGAGAGATTGTTTTTTTCGATCGTAGTTGGTATAACAGGGCAGTTGTAGAACCAGTTATGGGTTTTTGTACTGAAGAGCAGTACAAAACTTTTTTAGTGCAGGTGCCTGAGTTTGAGCATATGTTATATGAAGATGGGGTTACAATTATTAAATTCTGGTTATCAATCTCTAAAGAAGAGCAATTGCGTCGTTTTGATGCTAGAAATGATAATCCTTTAAAAAGATGGAAATTTAGTCCGGTAGATAAAAAAGGACAAGAGCTATGGGATAAATATACCTTTTATAAAGACGAGATGTTTAGTAAAACTCATACTACTTATAGCCCTTGGATTGTTGTAAAAACAAATGATAAAAAGAAGGCAAGGGTAGAGTGTATGCGACATGTATTATCTCAGTTTAATTATGATGGGAAAGAAGAATCGCAAACAGTGTTGAATCCAGACCCGAATATTGTAATGCGTTATTATCGTTCTGTAAAACAGTTAGATTAATTATGGAAAAGTTAACTCAGAGAGATGTAAATAAATTAAGTTCAACGAGGGGTTTAAAAGCATTATTGTCAAAATCTTTTAATTTAGAAAGAGCGATTCGTTATGTAGATTACGAGCGAAAGTTAAAAAAGTTGCAAGTAGAATTAATCCGAATGCAAACCTGGGCAATTCAAGAAAGTGAACGTATTATCATAATTTTTGAAGGTAGAGATGCTGCTGGTAAAGGTGGGGCAATTCGTAGAATTACAGAGCGAATAAATCCTCGTCATATGCGAATTATAGCATTACCAAAGCCTAATGAGGATGAAAGAACTCAATGGTATTTTCAGCGTTATGTAGAGCAGTTTCCTAAGGCTGGAGAAATTGTTTTTTTCGATCGAAGCTGGTATAATCGAGCGGTAGTAGAGCCTGTAAACGAATTTTGTTCTGAGGAAGAATATCAAATATTTATGAATCAGGTGAATGATTTTGAAAGGATGATTATGGAATCTGGTATTCGATTGGTGAAAATTTATATGTCGATCAATAAAAAAGAGCAAGCAAAGCGATTTGGAGATATTAAAAACAATCCATTAAAACAATGGAAAATGACTCCTGTTGATGAAAAAGCGCAAGAGCTTTGGGATGATTATACGAAATACAAAAGAGCTATGTTTTCTAAAACGAATACTAAAAAATCGCCTTGGAAAGTAATTCGTGCAAACAGAAAAACAATAGCAAGAGTAAATGTGATCAACCACATTTTAAAAAGTATACCGTATGATAAAAATACAGAAGTTTAATTCTCTTTAAATGTTATTTTTTACTAATTCGAAAATAAAATAAACTTCAGCAGCAATCTGCTTGCTAGTTTGTAAATAGGTCTCTTGAGTTAAATCAGTATTGTCAGATTTTTTAGGGTCTGAATAGGGTAAGTGAAAACGTTTTATTGCATCTGGAATAAATGGGCAGTTTTCATCAGCATTATCGCAAGTTGTAATTGCAATATATGGATAGCTATTTTGAGGGTTATCATAAGTTTTCGAAAACCCTAAAATTGATTTTTTTGTGTTGTTAAAAGAGATTAAATAGCGTGGGTTTTGATGAGAGAAATCAACTACATTAAATTCAAAACCTGTTTTTTGTAGACTTTTTACGGTGTTTCTGTGAAACGAAGTGGTTTCAGTACCTCCAGAGTAGGAATAAATGTTTGCTAGATTAAAATATTCAATAGCAAAAAAACTCCATACTTGCGCAAATTGACTTCTACGAGAATTATGTGTGCAAATAAAGTTTAGGTTAATTTTATCTCTGTCTAAGTATTCGTTAGTAATTGAGGTAGCAATTTTTGTTAACAAGGTTTTTCGATCGTTAGTTAAAACTACTTCCTTTTTTGCTTCTTCAAAAAATACTTTTGTATTGATATTTTTAGTGTTTATCATTTATTTACAGTTCTTTTGCAATGCAAAAATACAAGCTAACATTCAAAGTGTTAATTAAATAAAGGTTAAGGATGTGTTTAGAAATCGGTAATAAAGTAGCTGTTCTCGATGCGGATATTAGAGGAATCATAATAAATATAGAGAAAGAGGTCTTTTTTGTTAAAGATTTAGATGGAATGGTGTATGGTTTTTCTAGATCGGAATTGGTGAGAATTGAAGAAGATCAAAATGTTTTGAGTAAATATCTTGATATTAACAATTCTTTATTAAAAGAAAAAATGCATCCGAAGGAGAAGAAGAAAAAAACTGTTTTTGTTAAAGATAAAAAGGAAGTGGTAATGGAAGTTGATTTGCATGCTGAGAAATTAGTGAAATCAACTAGAGGATTAGATAATTACGATATTTTAAATTTGCAGATAAGTACAGCAAAAGCAAAATTAGAATATTGTGTTCGAAAGAAAATTTCTAAAATTGTTTTTATTCACGGAGTAGGTGAAGGAGTTTTAAAAACAGAATTACAGTTTTTGTTTAATAATTATCCAGTAAAATATTACGATGCATCATATCAAAAATACGGAGCTGGAGCAACAGAAGTGTATATTTATCAGAACGCTAATTAATTGTATTTTTGCGCCTATGAAATTAGTTTATTTAGATAATGCAGCTACAACACCAATGTTGCTTGAGGTAATTGAGATAATGCATGAATCAATGCAAAATAATTTTGGAAATCCTTCATCTACACATCAGTTTGGTAGAAGAGCTAAAGCTGCTGTAGAAACTGCTAGAAAAAATATAGCAAAACACTTTAATGTTTCTTCAAGTGAGATTGTTTTTACAGCAGGTGGTACGGAAGCTGATAACTTAGTGTTGTATAATGCTGTGCAAAATTTAGGAGTGAAAAGAATTATTACTTCTAAGGTAGAACACCACGCAGTATTAAGAACAGTAGCGCATTTACAAGAAAAATATAAAATAATTGTAGATTATGTTAGGGTAAATAAGAATGGAGCTGTAATAATAGAAGACTTGGAAGCTGTTTTAGGTAAGTCTGATGAAAAAACATTAGTCAGTTTAATGTATGTGAATAATGAAATAGGTAATTTATTACCTATTAAAGAGGTTGCGGAAGTATGTAAAAAGCATGAGGCTTATTTTCATTCAGATACGGTGCAGGCAATAGGGCATTATGAGATTGATTTGCAAAACACCCCAGTTGATTTTATAGCAGCGAGTGCACATAAGTTTCATGGTCCTAAAGGAGTGGGGTTTGTGTATGTGAAAAAAGGTGTTTCTGTTAAGCCAATGTTGTATGGTGGTGAGCAAGAAAAAGGAGTTAGGTCGAGTACAGAGAATGTACATGCAATTTTGGGGATGGAAAAAGCTTTGGAAATTGCTATTGATAATATGGAGGGTGATAGAGAGAGGATTAACAAGTTGAAATTGTATTTTATAAATGAATTAAAGTATTATTTTAAAGATGTTGAATTTAATGGGGAGTCTGATAATGTTGAAAAAAGTAGTTATACAATATTAAATGTGCGTTTTCCTGTAAAAGATAAAATGTTGCTATTTAATTTAGATTTAGCAGGAATTGCTGTTTCAGGAGGAAGTGCATGTCAAAGTGGAGCGAATAAAGGTTCGCATGTGTTGAGTGCTTTTTTAAATGAAGAAGAAGCGGAGAAAACATCGGTGCGTTTTTCGTTTAGTGGTTTAACTACAAAGAATGACATTGATTTTACAATTGAAAGTTTGAAAAAAATAATTAAAGCTTAAAATAAGCTGTTTTAAGCAGTTTTTTATGGTGTGCTGGTGTGGTTGGTTTTGTTTTTTTTAATTATTAATTAAATTAATTAATATCACCTCATTTGTATTGTGAATAGTTATTTTAAATATGTTTTGAATAAATTTTAATTATAGTTGTTTTTTTTTAAGATTTTTTTGTGACTTTTTTAAAAAAAAAGTTTCTAAATATTTGAGAAGAAGTATTAATAATTATATTTGTATTACTTATTAAGTTGGCCCCCCGAACTATATATGTTAACACAATGGTATTGTGTTGGTAATGTTAGTGTTGGGGATTTTTATTGTCTCAAACATTTTATAAAAAGATTAAAAAATAGTACCCGAACATTGTTTGGGTTATGTTATATATAATAATATGGAGAAAAATTACATGTCTTTTTTTAGTGAGCTAAATTTAAGCGAGAAATTAAATTTGTGGCTAGCAATAGTTTTTTTACTTTTTTCTAACTTAATTTTTTCACAGACTTGTAGTACAACTACAGTGTCCCCTGGTACAGCAATACTAGATAATACAACATTTAATACTACAATAACTGTTTCTAGTAATGTTAAAATAACTGATGTAAATATAACACTTGATGTTACTCATACACATAATAAAGATTTAGACATATTTTTAGTGCATCCTGATGGTACAAGAGTAGAGATAATTACAGATAAAGGAGGAAATGGAAATGGCTTCAATATTTTGTTTGATGATGAATCAATAAATTCTTTACCTGGTAATGGTAATGGTGATGTTTTTATTGAGGATAATTATATACCTGAAGATAGTTTTGGGTTGGCAACATTTGATGGTAGAATGTCATCAGGTGATTGGGTGTTAGAAATTACTGATGATGCTGGAAGTGATATTGGAGTTTTAAACTCTGTGTCATTGGAAATATGTGGTAACGATCCTTGTACAAATGGAGCAATAGTTGGAACTATTACAGATTATGATCCTGATGCAGATGGTATTAATAGTTTATGTGATTTAGATAATGATAATGATGGTATTTTAGATGCTAATGAAGGTCTATGTGTTACATCTTATTCTGGTAACTTCACAGCGCTAGCTCCGAGTCTGACTTCAGGAGATTTGGATCATGATTTTGTTAATGTTTTTGGTTCTGGAATTAATCTTAATATTTTAACCTCATTTAATAATGTTGGTGGTGGGGTTATTGCAATGGGAACTAATACTTTGATATTAGGGCAAGACGGAACAGATTCTAATGATGATACACAAAACTCTTCTGTTGAATTTGTTTTTTCGGAGAATGTTAAGTTAAATAATTTTATCATTGGTGATATTGATGTTAATGATTTTCAAGATGAAGTAAATGTAGTCGCTTATGATCAAAACGGAACTTTAGTTCAGTTAGATATAAGTTTTGGTAGCGATTTAACATATAATTCAGTTTTGAATAGATATTCTACGCCATCTGGAGGAGCGCTTTATGATACTCCAGAGCATCAGTTAAATATATCATCCGATACACATGTAAAAAGAATAGTTGTTACAAATTATCTAGGTAATGGTGGTGGATTTACTAACCCTGGTTATCAAGCTATTGAGTTTGTTAGTTTAGACTTTTGTACTGTTTTAGATACCGATTCTGATGGAACACCAGATTATTTGGACACAGATTCAGATAATGATGGATGTTTTGATGCTATTGAAGGAAGTGGAAATTTTACTATTGATGATTTAACCCCTAGCAATAATTTAGCAAATGGAAATGAAGGGGCTGTCAATGGAGAAGGGGTTCCAACTAATACAGGTAGTCCGCAAGGAGTTGGAACCAGTGCAACATTTACTGCTGATGCTATACCAACTTTAATAATAACAAACCCAACAGCTGTATGTAGTCCATCTACAGTTGATATTACCGTTGCATCTGTAACAGCAGGTAGTACATCTGGGACGCTTACTTATTGGACAAACTCAGCAGCAACAAGTTCATTGGCTACACCAACTGCAGTTGGTGCAGGTACTTATTATATAAAATTAACAGCAACAAGTGGTTGTTATGAGGTTGAGCCTGTAGTAGTAACGTTAAGTCCAGCACCAACAGCTGATGCAGGAAGTGCGGCAAGTATTTGTGCAGGAGATGATTTTACAGCTTCAGCAACAGCT
>NZ_JACGLS010000030.1 GCF_014062345.1 Tenacibaculum pelagium
GATGGTTTAGATAGTGATGGCGATGGTATTGTAGATAGTGCAGATGCTGTAGATGGTTTTGGAGATAATGAAGGAGATAATACAGATAGTGATGGTGACGGAGTTCCAGATTATTTAGATTTAGATAGTGATGATGATGGAATTAATGATGTTGTTGAAGGAGGTAATGAAGATACCGATGGAAACGGACAGGTTGATGG
>NZ_JACGLS010000004.1 GCF_014062345.1 Tenacibaculum pelagium
TCCTGACCCTACACCTTCTAAACTAGATAACACTCCTTCAATTGTCGTTGATCCTTTCTTTCTCCACTCATAACGATAAGGTTCTACTCCTCCTTCAACTTCAGGAGTTAATGTTACTCCTTTATTTCCGTAGCATAAAATTTCTTTAGACTGACTTATACTAATTACTTCTAGTAATTCTGGCTGAGTTAACGTATAGTCTTTAATAAGATCACATTTATTAGTATCTTTAATAGTTACTTCATAGTTTCCAGCTTGTAAATCTTCAACCTTATTATTCCTCCCTATAATTGTAGTTTTTCCTTTCTCTCTCCATTCGTATGTATAATCAGGTGTCCCTCCTTTAACAGTTATAGAAATACTTCCATCTCCTGTTTCGAATCCTTTTAAATCAACAATTTCAAAATCAAAAACACTAATCGCTTCTATAGGTTGTTCTATTTCAAATACTGATGAAGTTAACTTACACTTATTAGCGTCAATTACTTCTAGTTGATAACTTCCGGTTTTTAACTCAGAAATATCTTCGGTTTCTTTTGTGAATGAAGTATCACCAATTTTTATCCAACTATATTCATATGGCTCTGTTCCTCCTGTAACTTTTATATCTACCCCTCCATCATTTCCATTAAAACATTGTACATCTTGTTTAGATACTAAACTTATATCTAAACTATCTGGTTCACCTAATTTAATTTGAGTGCTTATCATTGCACCTTTGGCATCGTTAACTTCAACTCGGTATGTTCCTGCAAAAATATTAGATAATTTGTTTTTCTTTAAATCTCCTGAATTTAATAAGGTTGACGTTCCGTTTTCTATAAAATACCATTTATAATCAAAATCTATTGGTGTAGAATTTATAGGGTACCCCCCCGTAACTTCTGCTAACAATTCTCCTTTATCATCTCCTTTACAAGGTATTTTATTTGTTATTTTAATACTTACTTGTATTGGTTTTGGCTCCTTAACCTCAAAAGATTGAGTTAAATTACACTCATTATCATCTTTTACAATTACTTTATATACTCCTGCATATAGATTGTTAATGTCTTTAGTACTTCTTGTAAAACCAACATCTCCTTCTTTTGTCCATATATATGTTAATACCCCTTTACCTCCTGAAGCCTCTAGAGAAATACTTCCTTCACTCCCTCCTGTTGTACTACAATAGGTAACAGAAGGGTTATTTATTTTAATTTCTGTAGGCTCTTCTATTATTACTTCAATAGGAATATCTATTTTACAATCACTTATATCCTTTATCCAAACTTTGTATTCTCCTTTAATTAAACCTGTTATCGTATTATTAGTTAAGGTATTTACTTTTTGGTATGAGGTTTCATTGTCTATTGAATAAGAATATTCACCCGCTCCACCACTAGCAGTTATCTTAATTGTACCATCTTCAGCTCCAAAACAAGTAATATCTGTTTTATTAATTTCAAGGTTTAACTTTGATTTACCTATCAATATTTTTTCTGCTACTACATCTATAAAACCATCATTTACTTTGACTGAGTATGTACCTGCTGTACCTGTTACCGTATCTGTCTCTCCCCCAGAAACAATACTTCCATCATTGGTAGACCATTGATAAGTGTAATTTCCTGAACCACCTATAGGTTTAACTTCTATAGAACCAACTCCTCCATTACAAGTAATTTCTTTAGTTATTTTGATTGCATCACTCTTTATCTCTAGCTTTGGGTTCTGTTTAACTTCAATATCTTTCAGCGCAGGTATTTTATTACTTGTTACAATACACCCATTGCCATCTATAATTGTTGCTGTATAAAACCCTGCTTTTAAATTTTTAAGTGGGTTTCCTGTTTCAGAAAAAGCTTCTCCTTTTTTGGTCCAATTAACAACATACTTTGGGTTTTCTGCATTAAGAGTTCCTCCATCTATATCTAATGAAATTTCTCCTTTAGTCCCGTCAAAAACAGTGTTATGAATAACGTTTTTACTTATTAATTCGATAGGGTTAGGTTGAGTAATAATATTATCCATTGTTTTTTCCTCTGACCTACATTCAGAAATAACATTCTTATCTCTTACTACAAATCTATATTTAGATGAAGATGCTACTACTTTAAAATCATTACGCTCTTGCCATTTAATATTAGAACCATCGTATATACCATATTCGTATTCTCCTGATTTTCCTCCTTCAGCTTTAATTGTTATTGTAGATTTTCCATCAAAACATGTAATAGGTGTAGCAGTAATTTCTGTTATTTCTATTTTAGAACGTACGGCAACATTTACATTCAATGATATAGCAATTGAACGAGCATCAGCATCTTTAACGGTAACTACATAGTCTCCTGCTGAAATATTTTTTTTCGCAATAATGGTACTGTTTTCAGTAACATTAGAGAAACTCTCAATAACAGAACCATTTTTTTCTTTAATAGTAACTGTATAATTAGGGTATCCTCCTTTTATTTCAGATATCTCTATTTTACCATTATTACCTCCATTACAGTCAGGTTGTGTACTATCTAAAGAAAAAGTTATTGGCTGTGGATCTATTAGTTCTGGTAAAACATAGTCTTCAGTACAACCATTAGCATCAGTATACACTATTTTGTGAGCTCCTGCTGGTAAGCCTGGAATTATTTTTCCAGAATCTCCATTAACAGTTTCTGATGTTTTTATAATTTGGTCAAAAGAATTATAAACCTCATAAGTATAACTTACTCCATTAATTCGAGTACCTCCACTAACGGAAATAATCTTTATTTGTCCATCTGCTTCTCCTGGAGCACTTGGATGTTTTATAATTGAAACATCATGTATTATTTTCTCTTTAGCTACTATAACTACTTCTATACTTTCAGGATCACTTGTACATCCATTCTTATCTCTTACCTTAATATGATATGTCCCTGGCGGTAAATTTTCAACAATTATAAAATCTTCAAAACTATCAGTACTCCAAGTAACGCCATCATCTAAACTATATTCATAGCTATTTTTCTCAGTAGTAGGTGCTGGATATGTTGGTCCTGGATCTATAGGGTCTTTCGGATCTATAGGATCTAGCGGGTCGATGGGATCCAATGGACCTATTGGTACTTTCGGCAACAGTATTGGGTCTACTGGGTCTACTGGGTCTACTGGGTCAGAAAACACAAATTCATGACCACCACTTGCAGTAATTTTTATCTTTCCATCATTTTCCCCAAAACAAGTTTCATGTTCTTCTTCTGCTGTAAAAGTAATTGGAACTGGCGTTTTAATACTATAAAATGTTTTACCATTTTTTAAGTCTTCAGGAAAGTTTAATGGTATACAATTTTGAACTAAGTTTCCAAATTCATTTATTCTATGTCCTGTTACTTTAATTTTATAATTTCCATCTATAATGGAGTTAGGCCCTTTTTTTACCCAAGTATATTTATATAAATTATCATTTATTTTAGTGAATTTTGTAATTAAGTCATTAGTATCCCAAACCAGAAAAGTTCCATCATCAAGTTCTTTCTTTAAAGATATATTTACCTTTTCATTTTCATATACTTGCCTTTCAAAATATAATGTAAACCCTTCTATTACATCATACGAACATTTTGGTGGATTAAAATTTGGTTCTTTAGCCATTTTTGGAGGTTCAGGTAAAAATTGAATTTTTACCGGGTTAGAAGCATCTTTATCACCATCACAACCAGGGTTTAATCTCACCAATATTGTTTCATTATTTAAAGCTTTTTTTTGATCATCAACATTCGAATACAAATCGGAAAGTAATAAATCAATTGAACTCTGTCCATTTTTACTACTTATAAGTCTCCAATAATACACAGGATCTGTTTTTTCTCCCGTATAATTATTTAAAGCTTCTCTTGCTAATATGTACCTATTAAAATAATAATCACAATTCCCATCTATAGGTGCAGCTTTTTGTTGCTTATTTATTCCTTCTTTAGCATCTTCTAATATGCTTTTTTTTTGAGTTTTTAATAACACATCACCTCCGCCTGATGAATTTGTGCAATTAACATACTGATTAAATGCATTCTCTGCTGCATCTAATAAGTTTTGGTATGCTACTTTATATTTACTTCCTGTATTTACGGGATCTTGAAATTCCCATTTATATGTATTCACAGGATCCAAGTAATCTTTAAAAGCTGCCTCAATTGCAATAGGGCTTGTTTCGCAAACAATTTTTGTTTTATCTAATCTAAAACCATCAGGATATTTTATTTCAGTTAATGGATACATTCTTATTTCAGCTGAACCACTATCTGCATTTGGAAATATTTCTTTTTTACTATACCTCTGATTAAAGCATGGATATTTATTTTCTACATTAATTTCTTTTGTTCCATACTTTTCACAACATTTTGTACCAAATGCACCACACCACCTTCTTCTAACATGATAAAATTTAACTGATTTTAGTTTTTTTCCTGTAAAAGTAAATGGTCTAGATTTGAAACCTGTATTTACAGTTTTAGGCTGTTCATATACCACTTCAGGTTTACTGCCATCGTTAAAAATCAATTCAATTTTATAAAGACCATTATAAACTCTACATGTAGTCCCCGAAGTTCCTATATATCCATTAACTTCTACAGTGTATTCTTGTGAATAAATATTACTTACACTGAGTAATAGTATCCCTAAAACAAGTAATAATCTTTTCATAGCATTAATAATTTAGTTCAATTTTTTTTATTGGTGATTTTGCTCCAGACTTAAAAACAGCCTGAAGTAAATAAGTGTATTTTGTATTTATAGTTAAGTCTTTATCTATAAAACTACTTGTACCTATACTAAAAACCTTATACATAGTTGGTTTGCTTCCTTCTTTTGCTTTATATAATATGTATTCTACTACATTAGGTGCTTTATATAGCCAGTTTAGTTTTATATATTTTCCTTCCCTGTTTACTTCTCCATTCAGTTTTGTAATTTCTGGTTTTAGTACGTCATCAGAAATTGTGATTTTTAAAGGGGTAATTGGCTCTGACTCTAAGCCTGAGTCATCTATTGTTAAAATAGTGTATAAATAAGTTTTGCTAAAAGCTACTTTATCATCTACATAACTACTTTGAGGTAGTGGTAAATCAGCTATTAATTGCCAAGAAGTACTTACTCCTTTTTCTTTTCTATACAACATTGTACTTTTAGCATCATCACTTGTACTCGTTACCCATTTTAACGCTACTTTCCCTTTTTCTGACTTAAAAGAAGTAAAAATTGGTTGTGTTGGTGGTACTATGTCTGGCTTTTTTAACTCTAGTGACTTAGAGAATTCTGAAGGATTATAGCGTCTATCAAAAGATTGTACTTTATAATAAATTTTTTTATTTAGAGTCTTGATATTTATGGTATCAACAAAATAATTATTAGGTGTTGGCTTAAATGTTATTTGAGTAAACTCATCATCGTTAAAGTTTGAGCGAAAAACTCGATATCCTAAAAAATCTTTTTCTGTGTTCAATTTCCAAGCTAACCTAACTACACCTAAAGAATCTATTTTACCATTCAATTCTACAGGAACTGCTGGTGGGGTGCTATCATCTGGTTGCACCATTTTAGGAAAAGATTCACGTTTACCTCCATCATGCCCTACTGAAACTATTTTATAATAATTTATCGGAGTTAGATTAGATAGTTTATAAGCTCTTGCATTTTTTGCTATTTCTGAAGCTACTACTTCATATACTCCTTTTGGGGTATCAGATCGTAATAAATTAAACGATCTTAATTCATTTACGCTTTCTTTCGGAAATTCCCAATTAATTGTAGCTGATCCGTCATCTAAAAATTTTATATCAGTTATATAAGCTACTGATTTTAATGGTGTAATTCCTTTACCAGAAACAATGTTTGAATAAGGTCCTTCTATACCAAAAGGAGAAATTCCCTTTATTCGATATTTGTATACTTTATTATTTTGAAATAAACTATCTACATACATCATTCTATTTGATGGATTCCTTTCTCTCTCTCCTAAATTAGTTATAGGTGTTGCTGTTAATGATTTAAAATTAATACCATTATCTTCTGATCTTTCAACAATATAATTGTTATAATATTTTTTAAGTAAAGAAAAATTCCAACTTAACATTGCTGTTTTATCCTTAAAAACACCTACAAATTCTTGGGGTTTTGGTAATGGTTTAAAGTCGCCTAAACCTAAATATACACCCCCATGCTTTATTTTCTTCTTTTGGGTAGTGTTTACTACTTTAATCGTGTATAAATAACGTTCACCTTCTTTAACATCATTATCAACATAAGCCAACCCTGAATACTTAGCTACTTCAAAATTTTGATCTGCAGCATACAATGCAAAAGAAAATCGTTGTTCTACAGCTTGTGCTTGATTTAAAATACTCATAATGCCATTGCCTCCTTCATTCATTTCTACGTCAAACTGCTCCCCGTACAATGCCTGTGCTGCAATTGCAGCATAATTATTCTTCTCTGTAAACTCTTTCCACTCCATCATAGGTTTAGGCTTTATTGGAGTTGTATTGAGTCGTTTTACTATAGGTATTTTTAAAACTTGTTTATTTACAACAATTGTTTTTCTTTCAATAATATATCCTTCTTTATTGGCGTGTTTCCAAGCTGATGGTGTCGTAACTCCCCAGCGTAACATAATTGTCTTTTTTGTAGGATGGGCTATAACTTTTACCTCTGGTGTTTCATTTCCTATTTCTTTTTGAGCATATACATTTAAAATAAATCCAAAAAATATAATTAATGTTTGTACGTATGTTTTCATACTGTTATTCATTTATTGGGTTTATATATTTTACAACATTGTCTCTTCCTTGTTTTACCTGACCTGGTAAAACATATTTAAATTTTGTTTTATATCTACCTTTTCTCATATATGGGAAAGCTTCTGTTACCAGTTTTGAAAAAGTTGGATTCTCTTGCCAATTAATCGTTGAATTTACTAATTGGTAACTTAGGTCTTCATAATCTTGTAAATAGTAGTAGGTTAAGTTATATCTATATGGATTATATAAACTGGTTTCACCAGTGTATCCTTCTTCTAAATACGTTAAATACCAAGTCATAGGTTCTACCCCTTCTACTGGTGGAATTCCTACCTTATCAGTTTCTCTGTTCACTTCTAACTCTCCCGCTAAAGGATAATTTTGATATAATAATGGATAAATTTGTTTTTTGTAATACGAATCTTCTAAAATAGCTCTTACTTCAACTAAAGGAGCATTTCCTGAAAATTCATTACCTCTTAACTCTAGTAAATCAAATGGTTCTTGATGATCTATCTTCGCTAGTAACGTTAATCCGTAGGGGTAATCAACATGGTCATACAAATCATTATTTTTATTCATATCGTCCATCTTATCTTCAAAAGTATCATACTCACTAGTTCTAAAATCATAGGCTAGTAGTTTTCTTTCTCCATCTTTGGTTGCCGCTTCATCTGCTGTTTTCGATTTTACCTCAGCAGTGTTTTCAGTATCGTCGCCTCCAATATCTTTTGCATTATAGCTTTCAGACACATTATCGTTTAAATCGCTATTTCCTTCAGAAACCAATTTAATATCTACATTGTATACTGTTTCTTTAGTCATGCTCTTGGGTAAACTATACACTATTTGTTTTTTTGCTGAACTATATGTGTATGATTTTATCTGTGTTTCACTACCTGAGGACATTACCATTGTTTTATCCCAATCTGGTACAGCATCAAACAAGTAACTTTGCCCTCTTTTTAAGTTAATATAAGCTGTACCATATTCTTCAATAAATAAATTTTGTTGCCCTAAAACAGGATACATATATGCTATATTATTTAAAGGGATTGTTTTTGGTGCCTCTCCAGTTGCAAAACTTACTTCTTTAGTTTCGGTTGCTACCTTACCATCGTCTTTTATCTTTTCCCATTTGCCATTCTTAAATTCTTCAAAATGAAGTTGGACATATGCTTTAAGCTGCGCGTTTGGTGGTAAAATTTCATGAGAATAAAATACAGCTACATCATTTTTATCATTCCATTTAACTTCACCTACAATAGGAGCTCCATTATTTTTAACAGAAAACTCATCTAATAAGATTTTATACTTTCTATCACCTGTTTCGTCTGGTAATTCAAAAATCTTATTAATTTGAAGATTAAATACAGCTTTAGGCGCAGCAAATACATCTACCTCTGTACTAGCATCTTTAGGTTTTAAATCTCCTATAACAACAATACCTTCTAACGGACTTCCTCCTACTACTTCACATTTATCACCTAACTCAACTTTAAATCTAAATCTTCCTTTAATTAAGCCTCCTAATAAATTGTATCTACCTCCTAAATAACCTCTAAACCAAGCTGGATTTGGTAAACGTGCTTGTAATAATACTGCGCCTCCTCCACTAATAATTGGTATTTTCGTTTTAGAACCAAAAAGCCTAAATGTTAACCCTAGTTCTCCTTGTAAATAGGCATATGCTTGACCATTTGCATACCAACCATTCATACCTATAGGTTCTGATGAGCCTTTACAATGAGCGTCGCCATAATCTTTTAACATAATATCAAAACCTACACCTGCATCAAAACGGGCGTAAAATATTAAAAAAGTTAAGTCTCCTGTGGTTACGCTTAAACTTGCCCCAAAAGCTAAACCATAACCAGATTCTAACATATTTAAATCACGCATATAGTCTAAGTCTGAAACATCAACTCCTAAAATATCTGCAACTATTGATGGTGGTGGTGGACTTCCTGGTAAGTTATCTCCTGTCATAAAATAACTATCCATTTTAACTTTTAAAATTGCCAAATCTATCTCTACTCCAACCCTGTCTTGTGGTGTACCTATTAATAAATGCCATTCATCAGGAGACACATAAAAATCTAACCATCCTGCTCTACCAGAAGGTCCAACTCCTTTTACGACTCCGAAATTTATATATACTTCTGATGTTGCTTGAAAAATATCATTCACAAAATCAAAACCAATAAAAACATCTACCGCTATAGCTGCCGAAGTTTGTTTGTTTTGTATCGCAACACCTTCATCAGAAACAGCACTTAAATTATCTTCTAACACATCATAATAATCTGATGGAAGAGGAGATAATAACTCTCCAAATCCTTTAAAATAAATTTCTTGTAAACCTCCCGATCTTCTAAATGCCATTCCAAATTCTACAGTAGCATGAAATAAATCTTCAGAGTTTTGTGTGGTAATACCTACCGAGGCTTTCATACCTAAAGCATTGTCTTTATACGGTACATAAACTATACCTGAAGTAGAGGCTCCTATTTCCTGAAATGCAGCATCGTTTTTCTTACTTACTCCATCCATTTTCATTCTACTATAAATTCCTCCTCCGAAAGAATTTAATGCAAAACCTGTAAACACAGGTATTCCGTTAGGTATTTTTACCTGCGCATCGGCAAACCAGTATCTAAATTCTTTTGTTCTACCAAATAGCGCCTTTGCTTGTACTTCTAATTTTAAGCCTTTTGAAAATTTTGCTCCTACTGCTCCTGCAAAACCAGTACCATAGGTGGGATCATCATCAAATATAAAAATGGCTCCTTGCAATTGCGTACCAGCAACATCCATTTTTATATGTAGTCTTTCTAATTTTACGCCATCAAATTTCCATTTACCTTCTTCTTTAAGTCCTTTTATAGCTAACTTGGTTGATCCTCCATTACCTCCATCGCTAGACCCCATTAAGTTTACCTCTAAATCGAAGAGTAATTCGGCTCTATTATCTGAGGGTGTTTTTAACCCTATTTCATTAATTGCTAACGGAAATCCTGCTAAAGCTAATCTTCCTTCTAAACCAAAATAGTCTACTGTAAACGAAGGAGACTCAGTTTGCAATACCATTTTTTGGAATTTAATTCCTTTAAAATTAATGGTGCTTTTTTTCTTATTTGTAGTTGTTTGTGTGCTATTGTTATTTCCTAAACCTGCTGCTATTGTTAAAGAACCGTTTAAATTTGCTTTGGGCCTAAACTTACCATCTTTAACTTTCATTTCTACATAAGAATCTTTGGTTAAATGTACATCGGCTTTCCAAACGTTGAACTCAATATCTTTTTCTGTTTCAACCTTTAATTTATATTCTCCTGGTTGAAATACTGCATGATATTTTAAACTATCTAATTGCGAAACTGGCAATACTAATTTTCCTTTAAATTCTCCAGCTTTAAGGTTATTGGTTTCTATATCTAACAGAAAATAATCTAATGAAAAATCCCATCCAGAAGCATCTCCTTCTTTAAGACCTATTACATTTTTTCCTATAAATTTTCCTGTTACACCTTGCCCATCAATTATTAAATCACTAGCCCCAAAAGCAACTCTTTTATCGCTTTTACCTTTAATTTTAAATTCCGGTGGTAGTACTACTTGTAATGATTTTACATATACTCCTCGCCATAAATTAGGAGTTCCGTTGTAATATTTATTGATATAAGATGCTGGCGTTGCTGGGTCGTTTCGTAAATCACTAAAATCAAAAACAGCGGTGTTTAATTTAAAGGTAGTTCCTTCAAGCCCTTTAATACCAAATTCTGGTAATGATATATTTACTACCATATCATTCCAATCGGCAATGGTAGTTTTAAAATCGGCTTCTACATAACCTATTTTTTTCTTTCCTTTTTTATCTACTGGGTGTAATAAACCATCTGCAAATTTTATGTTTGCATCAATCCCCATTTCTTTAAACCCAGAACAATCTATTAAAGCATACGTACCTGGTTTTTCGAAACTTCCTTTTAAGGTTAGTAATACAGAACCTTCATTAAAATTAACTGTAAATTGTGATATTAAGTTTAGTTTAGCATCACCTATAATACCCCCTGTATGTGATAGTTTTACATCAGACGCTCCTAAAATTAATACTTGATCGCCTCTTTTATCATTTGTACTAGGTAATTCAACTTTTAAAAAAACCGTTAACTCAGTAAAAGCAGGTTTAAAAACAGCTTTGGCAATACCTACAGTGTACTTTACATTACTTATACTAACAGGTTTAATGGCTACTGGTAATTGTGCTAAACCATCTTTTGTTAAAACATCAATATAATTATCTAACTCTTCAATTTTTTTGAAGGTGTTCGTTGCTTTATCTAACCATTTTTTATTTGTGGTAGAATCGGCAGTATTAAATTGAAACCCTTGATCGGTAAAACGTTGTTGTATAACAGGCCTTTCTATTTTATCGAACTTTTCTAAAGATGAAAAACTACGAAAGGTTTTTGCACTTGTTATTTTAGCTGGCTTTACCGGTACTGCCTTTGTTGCTATACTGTCTTTATCTCTTTCATTAAAATTAGTATTCGCAAAAAGGTTGATACTTATACATATAAGTATTAAAAAACTTAGGGTTAATTTTTTATTCATACTGAAGGGTTTGACTTCTTTTTCTTTTTTTTAGCTTCTTTATTTTTAAAAGTTTATTCTTAGTGTAAACGAATCTGATTTATAAGGTCCGTTTTTTAAATATACTTCTCCTTCTAAATAAGTTTTATCAACATCTGAATAAATATAAAAACTCTCTTTTCCAGGTATTTCAAATGTTAATTCGGTAAAGGTGCTATTTATATTATTATACATCTCATCTTCTTCGTATCTACCCAAACTCATTGCCTGCTCGTCTTTTCCGTTATTAAAAACTAAAACCGTTTTTGTTTTAATTCTAGCGAGACCTTTTGTTGGTATAAAGTCTTCGTTTATAGTGTACCTAAAGTTACTTCCTTTTAATTGTAAACTTTCTCCAGGTGTAAAGGTTGATTTATTTAGGCTTGTTATTACTGGCTTTTGCTCATCTAATATTATTAACTCTTTTTCGAAATATGAATTAAGTCCACTTTTATAATATACTGCCAAATAATATAGTCCTACTGGTGTTGCTTTAGGAATTGTAAAATGTAATTTTTCATTATTAACTTCATGCGCTACTATAATAGAGTTAAGCGTAGTTGTATTTTCTAACACTACTTTTTCTATACTATTAGTGTTTATATTGCTTAGTATTGTATTTGTGGTGTTTTGGTAATACAAATAATTCTTTTTTCTTTCTAAACTATAAGATGCTTCTCCTGCTGACTTCACCTCATTAAAAGTATTGTCTCTAACTAAAAAAACATCACTTTGCACTTGACCAGTAATTTTATTTTTTACGATTAAAGTATAATTCCCTGTACCAAAAGCTGGTATCTTACAATGTATTTTTTGCATATACTCCTCTACTGATTCCCAGCCATAAGGCGTGTCTTCTATTCTGTTTAATGTTACAGGTATATCTTTTCTTCCATCATTTAAAGTAAGCTCCCAATTATTTTTATTGGTGTCGAAACTTAAGGCATAAAAAGAAAACTCTCTTTCATTTACTGCTGGTAATAGCACCTCTTTTTCAAAGCCTAAATACCTAAATTCTTTTGAGTTTGGTGTATCACTACTACAAGAACTTACTAAAATTACTAAAAAGATACTTACTACTATGCTTACTATTGTTTTCATTATTTTATTTTCTGTTTTATTAACTTTTATTTCTTCTTGTTCTTGCTGTCACGAGCAGGATGCTCGCACTAGCGGGGGGAGTTTATACAAAAAAAGTTCTTTTGTATAATTTTATTTTCACCAAGGATATTTTTCTTTTAAATATTTTTGATATTTAAATTCCCAATCAGGATAATTTTTATAATGTAATCTGTAAAAATCGTAATAGTTAAGTAATTCGTCTAAAGAATATTTTTTTTTGTCTTCTTCGAAAAATTTACAATCATTTTTAAAAAAAGACACTATCTGAACTAAAGAAGATTCTACATTCATATTAGCTGTCTGAATCATCAATCCTTTTAAAAACATTGATTTACCATATTCATATCGCTCAGGGTAATATCCAAAAATTAACATGTGGTCTTCATTTTCATAAATTATTTTATATAAAGAAGATTCTAAAAAGGAAAAAGATTTATATCTTGAATCAAGAATTTTATTTATTCTCAAACACTCATCATAAATTAAATCAAAATACTTCATTATTTTTTTATAATATGTTTACTCTAGCATGACGTAAAAACTTTTTCAGATTCTAATAGTATATATATATACTTCTCTAGTAATTTTAAATAGGTAACATCTTGATCATTCGTTTCCGAATTAAGCTGTGCTATTTCTTTATAAACATCAATTTCAGGATAAAATCGTTTTAGGACTTCAATTATTGTCTTTTCTCTCTCTCCATCTCCAAATGATATTAATGTCATCAACATTTTTCTATCTATTTGATGTCGATCATAGGAATACATAAAATAAAGATCATAGATACCATTATTAAATTTTATTTCCCTTGAGCTACATGATATAAGGTTAAAACCAAAACGGGTTATTAGAATGTTGTAAACCTTTAATAACCTATTAACCTCATCAAACCATAATTTAGACCTAACTGTATTCATTAATTATTTTTTTATAAAAGTTTTAGAAACAGAATTATATTTATATCCATATAAATCTTTTAATCTATCAATTTCAATTAATTCTTTTTTATAGGAACCCCCTATTTCATCAGTTGCCGCCTTATAAAAATCAGGATCAGAAACTAATCTAACATCATCACCTCGCTTAAATGCTTTTTCTAAGAAAGTTTTATTATAAGTATTCCAAAATACCTTATTACCATCATCAATTCCTTTTTTCAAAATAGATAAAGCTTCATCCGTAGAAGCGTTTGGTAATATTTGATTGCTAATTATATCTTTAACTTGATTACTCCAAGGATCTAAACCATCAATTAAATCTAATTTTGATTGATCTCCTTTAAATAAAGGACTTGAAAGTATATTATCTTTTATATGTCCATTTAATAAAGAATTGTATTGATCTTCTGGTAAATCTAAAAACGCAATAGAATTATTCGGAGGACGTTTATTAACTACTCTACTAATTATACCATTTTCTAAACCTGTTTTAGATTTATCTAAATATACTGATGTTCCAAATTTAGGGGGGTCAAAAAATTTACCTAAAACAGTCGTTACCTTATCTGAACTAACCAATATATCACCTCCAAATCCATCATAGTTATAGTATAATTTATTTCCTTTTATTTTAGCAAATTTAAATCCATTAGGTGCTGTAAAATGAATAACATTATCAATTACTTTAGATTTAACTCCTAAATCTAACCAATCACTCATTTGATCTAACCATTTAAGGTCATTTCTTCGTGTAGTAGTAAATAACATTTTCCATACTTTGGTTAATTTTGGATTCTTATTAAACCTTCTAAGTGCGTTAGTATTATCTTTAAAGTCAGCCACAAAATCATCCCATTTATCACCTAGTTTAAGTTTACCTTTTAATTTATTAATTAACTCGCTCCCTGCGTTAGTCACTTTCAAACCAACCTCTCCGTTATTCTTTTTTACATAAGCAAATTGTGCTTCAACAATGTTACCTGAATCATCTAAATATTTAACATCATCTAAATAGCTAATTATTTCTCCTTCATTTAACCATTTAATTTCTTTTAATATATTATCAACATCTAATTTTGCTAATACAATACTAGATTCTAAAGTTACTTTAAGTAAAAAAACATTTTTAGATTTCTTATAAACAACTAAACCTGCTTTAGTTACTTTATTTAAAAAATCAATGGCTCCTTTTAACGGGTTTACAATCTTTACTAAACTAGTTAATTTACCTGCTTTCGTCACAGAACCAAAAGAAACAAACATGGTTCCTACCGCAACTGTAGTTTTCCCTGACTCATAACTCAAATAATAGGGAGATTTACCTGCATACTTTTTCTTTAACCCTTCTAAAATTGAGTTTAATATCCCTTTTTCTATTAATTTATCTATTTCTGAACCAAACTGTTTTCTGTTTTTTTCAGAAGAGCTTATTTTAATTAATAGTTTTGCCAGTTCAGGTATAGCCTTCGCTTCTTGAATTAGTCCATTATACAAACCACATACATATGCATTTTGAAGCTTATCGCTTTTTATTATTGGGGAATAATTACTTTTAGAAGGATCCCAAATATTGTCAGCTAATTCAAAATCTTCAATGCCTGAAATAACTGTATCTAGCAAGGTTATTAATATAAATGCTTTAACACTCCCATCATACTCTTTAGAATGCTCTGCTAAATAATACCCAAATATATTTTGCTTAATCTGTTTATTTAATAACGAATTCTTTAAATCTACAGTACTTTCATTCTTAATTAAAGTAATTAAATCTTCTTTACTTACTGATTTTTCACTTAACTCTTTTAAAACATTCGTTCCTAGTAATACTTGTACAAATGATTTGGAAGTTCCTTTTTTTATTAATAAAACTATTTCATTTGGCTTAGGCCTAGTTTCATCATCATCATCCTCTAATGCTTTTTCTACTTCTTTTTGTGAACCATAAGTTATAACTCTAACCGTGTATTTTCCTGAAATAAGATAATTATTAACATAACTTTCAAAATTAGAAGATAATATACCTTCGTAATCAAAAACCTTCAAATTGTTATTAGTTGAAGGTAATATATCTATACTAAGTTTATCTTCAACAAGTAAATCATTTGTTATATCTTCTGCTACAAAATCATACGAAGCAGAGCCACTTTCTCCATCCTCATCACCTTGAAACCAGTATAACTGAATACCTGGCGCGTGGAGTTTTTTCCAATCTAAATGGTTTAGTACGGTACCGGTACCATAGTCCATTAAGAAGTTAGTAGCTCTTTGAGAGAAATTATATTCGTCCCAAGTATGTTTTAACCCAAAAATACCGTGCCCTAACTCATGTGCTAAAGTTCTAGCTTGTTTTGTAACAGTATTTGCCTGTGCTGTAAACACAAAACCAAATTGTCTTTTTAGTGGCATAAAGCCATCTACCTCACTTTTTGTAGTTGGTATATTAGTTACAAAAATATAGTAGGCTTTTTTGTTATAATAGTTTTGGTTTTTAATATAACCATTAAAAGCTTTTTCTTCGTTCGTATAATTAGATAGTATTTTACTATCACCTACCTCTAAACTACCATTATTATCTTTATCCCATCCATATATCTCATCAGGGTGTAATTTTTTCTTTTTTTCATTTTTATCTACCTCTTCAAGAGTTTGTATATTTAATCGAACTCCTGCCTTTGCATAAATTTCTTTGGTCTTGGTTATTAAATCGCTATCTATATCAACACCAACTGGTACTAACACTACATTAATAGCCTCTAATTCTTGCGACGCTAAATGCGTAGTTATTAAAGTACCCGCAACATCGTATTTACCTTCTTTATTTTTTATTGTTGCATAAATTTCTTCATGAGCGTAATCAAGCTTTCTAACTAATTTTAGTTTTGCTTTGTTACCATTCCATGATAATACATCTACCTTAGCTCCTTCTTTGGTTTTAAAGATAATGCTGTCTTTAACTATAGAGCTATCCGTTATTTCGACGTTGGCATAAATAAAATCTTCGCCATTATTATCTGAAATTGCCTTGTACGGAATTTCATATTTGTTTCCGTTTTTGGTTTCTATAACCCTATACTCTGCTTCTAATTCAGAAGATGTATTTTTAGGCAAGGCATCATAACTATAATAACCTGAATCTTCAAAAGTTACCAAAACACCATCGGCAGTTACTTGGTTAACTTCTCCATTACTATCAACCCCATTTGTGGTACCTGCTACCACGGCTCCTCCTTCTGCTCCTTCTTCTTTTGTTATTTTACCATCTTCTCCTATCGACCATACATCTCCATTTGAGCTTATGATTTTCGTGTCTTTATCTCCTGGAATAACTGCTGAGTCCGCTTCTCCTTCTGCGTTTGTTCCCGTTACTACGATAGCTCCATTTGCATCAATTGTTACACTATCTACGACAAAATCTACTGTTATTTCCTTTGTATCTCCTTTATCTCCATTAATTCCCTCTGAAATATTAACATTTACATCTACCGTCATAGAGGCGCCTTCACCAAATTTAGAGTCGTACACGGTTACGATTTCTCCTTGGGCTAATCGATTGTCGGTATTTACTAAAATGTTACTAAAATTAACAGCAAATTTGGCAAAATTTAGATAAGGTATGCTTACATAGCCTTTACCAGATAAAGCTCCTGGTGATTGACTTGTTATGTCGGTAATTACAACTTTAAAATCTCCTGCAGTTATTTGGCTTCCAATTGCTAATCCTGGATGTGGTTCTCTATTGGTAATCGCTATTTCGTCGGGTACAATACCACATTGGTAATTGGCATCTTCATTTTTTACAATCTCGGTAGTAACATATTGTACTTCGGAATATTCGCTATACTGGTAAGTACATTTTCCTTTTACTTTATATTCATAGGTAGTACCTGGTTTTAAATTCCATATAGTTGCCCAAGCACTGTTTGTTTTCTTGGTAAACCAATGTGCATCGGGTTTATCAGCTTCTCTATAAGCAATAATATAATCGGAGTACACTGTTGGATCTTCGTTCCAATACACATTAATTTTTGAAAGTCCTTTCGGCTCGCCTGATATGTTTTCTGGTACTTGACATGGTGAGGTTCTTGAAAACCAAAATACTTCGCTATATCCTTCGTTTTTAAACAAGCCTATTTCTTCAAGCCCTTGTAATGCTTTTGCTTGTATTCGCCATGCGTAACGTTTATCTGCTAACAACTGAGGCTTATCGGGTCCATATAAAATACTTGTTGCTCTTGTTGTTTCTTGATAAATAGGTGCTTGTGATAAAAATGCTGTTTGTGGTGTAATACTGTTATCCCATATTTCTACAATGCTTAACTCATATTCTACATTACTAACGTTAAGATGCCTTGGTGTCCATTGAAAAACAATATTTTCAAAATCTTTTGGGGCTATATTGGTTCCGTTAAAAGGTAGGTTTAATATTGGTGGTTCATTTTTAAATATAAAAACCTTTGTACATTTCTTTGCAGATAACTTGCTCCCTGATAAATAGTCGAATACTTCAAAACAAAAATCATAACTTCCTTCGGGTATAGATTGCCCATAAGTAGCAACCCCTATTCCTTGTATGTTTTCATATTTATAGTAAGGTGCTAACTCAGTATTTCTTAATATTAACGGAATTCCACCATCTATAAACAACTCTTCGGCTCCTAATACAAAATCTTTACTTTGAAATTGAATATTACCACCTTCGAAATAGGTTTTTAATTTTATTTGTCTATTTGAAACCGTTAAATCATTTAAAAATATTTGAACGGTTATTGGGCTATTTAAGCTTGATTCATCTGCATAATTATAAAAATTAACTGGTGCTGGTGCTTGCACATTTGTTAATAATTGTACAGGGTATTGTTGCCCAAATGTTGAGAACGAGCAGATAAAAAGTAAAAAAATAAGTAATTTTTTTCTCATAGCGAAGGGTTAGTTTTTGTAGATATACTTTAGTTCATAGTCATCGAAATTAATAGCATCTTTCGATTTTTTGGCATAAAAGTCTATTACTTTTTTTAACAAATATAATTTTATTTTTAATTTATCTTCCTTATTATCAATCATTTTAAACACACTTCCTCCTTCTTGATTAAAAAAGCCCTTTAAGTAAGCGTCTCTTTTTACTATCGTATTAAATGTGGTATACTTTGTAATTACAGATTTCATCCAACGGTGGGTAACTAACTTTGTTAATGCACCTTTCTGTTCTTTTTCTAAAACAGCATATTCCTCTTGTAATTCTTTAGGGTAAGTTTTTATATCTTGAGGCGTTTTATTCCATAGTTCATGTTTCACTACTTCTTTATTTACCTTGGTATAATCTATCTCTATAGCATAGTCTAGCGATAACCTATTGATATCTTTTGATAAATCTTGAATTACTGAAAATAACAATTCATTGTATTTTTTCTCATAGTTTTTTATATCATGTAAGTCCTTCAAATACTGAATCGCTTTTATCTTATATGCTCTCTTATTTTCCTCTTTAGCAATCTCCTTTCTATAATCATCTAATTTTTGCTTCTTGTAATTTGGCATGTCTTTAAACAAAGTTGATTCACTAAGTTTTTTTAACTTAAAATCAATCATTGGTATAGTACCTTCGTATATAGAATCTTTATAGGTAAACTTTATAAAATTCTCTTTTTTATTTTTAACTTTCTTTTTCTTAGTTTTTTTCTTGAATCGAATATCTTTAGAACTAAAGCTGCCAAAAGCATAATTATAACCAAAGGTTATTGTTAAATCTTTTCGTGACTTTGAGAGCGATTTTCTATATTGATTTAATACGTTTAAATTAAAATTATGTCGCTTTTTATATACATAACGAGCTCCCAATCTTAAATTTATAATTTCCCCTTGTTTGGTTCCGTTATTAATACTTTGATTATAACTAACTGCTGATGTTAATTTTAATTTTTTATTAAGATATGCTTTACTTGCAGAAACTGTAGGTCCTGCAATAATTCCTTTATTTTGAGGAAGCTTACTATAACTTCCATTTAAAGCTCCAGATAGTGTTAAATTATCATTTGGATACGCTATTGTGTACACAACATTCCCATTGTAAAAACTAGACTCATCTTTTTCTGCTGCTTTATTATCTATTTCATTTACTGCGTTTTGAAATGTGAATCCCACATTTATATTTTCTCTTTTTTGTTCTGAATTTGTTAAAACATAATTTACGTTTAAATTAGAATTTTGAGATATTTGAGATATGTTCGCTTTATCTAATTCATTTTCTATTTGAGAAACTTCGTTTATATAATCAAACTGATTTTTAATATTTGTAAATGACTGGAAGCTAGAATATCCTGCTGTAACATTTAGTTTCTCTGATGCATTATAATTAGCGTTTAAAGAAAAAACCAATCTTCTTAATTGGCTAGTTTTTGCTCCATCTAAATCATCTTTTTGCAAACCTGCATTAACGGTTATTCCTAATTTTTCTTTAAATATTCTTTGAGAAGCATTAACTGTTATATTTTCTAAATCGTTGTTAAAATAATAACCTCCTAATGTTTTGTAATTAGGATCTATACGTTCGTAGCCTAACCCTATAAGCCCTTTTCCAAATTGGTAATCTATATTAAAGTTATACGCTTTATAATACTGCGTACTTACGTTTGTGTTTAATAAAAAATCTAAAAAACCACTATTTTCTTTACCAGCTCTAACATCTTCTGTTAAAGCAGAAACGGCTAATTCGGCTTTTACACTTAATTCATTTGTTAACTTATAATTTCCGTCAACACTTATTACCGCATTTTCTTTAGGTTGAATATCTTTTTCTATTGGTATTTCATTTTTTAAAGAAGTTTTTTCATCCTTTGCTTTAAAAAAAATAGCACCTATAGTTCCTTTTTCTAATTTATAGGAGGTTTTTATTCCGTATCCATTCCTTTTATAATTAGCAACTCCATTAAGATTATCAACTTGATACTCTCGTTCCTTTAAAAGCCTACCATACATTACACTTACCTTAAATTTATCACCAGGGGATAAATCAAACCCAATTCCTGTAAACTGATGCCCACTTAAAGTATAAGGAGAAAATGTCATGTTTACATCTCCAATATGTGCTGTTACCCATTTATAACTAGGATGCAAACTTAACCTGTTAAATGAAAAAGGATTATTTTTTTGAAATTTTGCATTCGAATAAGAAAACGAAAAAGGAATATTGTATATATCACTAATATTTACATTCACATTACCTGATAGGATATAAGTAAATGGATCTCTATTAGAATCCCCATTATAATATATTGCATTAGCTGCAACACCGCCTGTCAATTTAAACAAATCAGCATTTCCGATTTTATCTAAATTCTGGGAGAAAACTATTGAAGGGAATAATAATATTATTAATAATATTATTTTTTTTGTTTTCAACTTAGCAATTTATTGAAATGCAAATAAATAGCTTTTAATAAAAAAAAACAAGTAATTTTCAATTACTTACATTTTAAATCTAAAAAATAAAAAAACCGTTATAAATCAAATAATTTATAACGGTTTTGAGGTGTCGAGCGGATTCGAACCGCTGTAGATGGTGTTGCAGACCACTGCCTAGCCACTCGGCCACGACACCTTATACTAATAAGGACTGCAAATTTACAGTTTTTATCTTTTGATGCAAGGTTTTTTTAACTTTTACGCACATCTTTTAAAATGACAACTACTTCTTCTACATTTCCTCCTATTGGCGGATTAATTTTAGCCACACTAACTTCCGCTTCTTCAACGAGTTGAATCTCTTTAAATATTCTATCTAAAATTCGCTGCGCTACATGTTCTAATAACTCAGAACGTATTGCCATCTCTTCTTTTACTATATAATTTAGATGAACATAGTCTACCGTATCTACTAATTTATCAGATTTTGCGGATTTTTGCAAATCTGCTTTCACCTCAACATCTACTCTATATTCTGAGCCAATTTTTGCCTCTTCATCTAAACATCCATGATTTGTAAATAAACGAATGTTGTTTACGCGTATAATTCCCATATAAGCAAAGATACCAATGTTTCTTAATTCCCAAAGAAATCAAAAATATTACTTAATGCACTTGTACTAGCTTTATAAAACTCTGTATAACTACATCTTTTACAAGTAACACTTGAATATTTTTCGGTTTGAATATTAAAAAATTTAGACCAAACTCCACCTGTAGCTCTCATTTCTCCAATTACATAATCTTTACTTGCACACTTAGGACATGTATAATTTAAAGGTTTATTCATTGATTATTATTTTACCTATTAGAGCGCAAAAAGGTAAAAATGTTACAGTTTATTTTATTTCAAACGTTTGTTTATTACCGTTTAACTCCACTCTATACTTTCCTTTAGGCAAATAATAAACATCGTTTTTAGCTTTTTTAATTACAGCATCTTTATGCTGTTTTAAATATGCTTTTCTTCCTTTATCAGAAAAAGAAACATCATACACCATTTCATTAAAACCTTTTTCTGCATCAGCTTGAAAAGAATTTACTAATACATCACCAGCATAAATGCTTACTGTAATTTTCTTATCAGAATTCGAATAATATGGAATTGATAGTTTTGGGGTGTTTGGCTTTAACCATTTGCTCCATGAACTTCCCCAAGAATTACTTTTACGAAGATTTTTTATTGAAAAAACAGCTTCTTTATTTTTATATTCTTGTAAAGCAGCTATATCTGCTTTGTATAAACTACGCCCGTGTGTACCAATAATTAAATGCTTTGCCTTTGGCTGAATTACTAAATCGTGTACCGCTACATTTGGTAATCCATTTTTAAATGGTTGCCAATTGTTTCCTTTATCAAAAGAAACATACAACCCGTTATCCGTACCTAAGTATAAAATATTTTCTTTTTTAGAATCTTCTTTTATCACATTCACAGGTGATGAAGGAATATTGCTGCTGATATTTTCCCATGTTTTTCCATAATTGTTAGACATGTATACATAAGTATTAAAATCATCCCAACGGTATCCATTTAAAGTTACATACACTCTTTCTTTTTTATGTTTTGATGCAATTACACGACTTACCCATAAGTCTTGTGGAAATGAATTAGATATTTTCTCCCAGCTTCCACCTCCATTTTTAGTAACATAAACCAATCCATCATCCGAACCAACATAAATCAACCCGAATTGAAATGGACTTTCTGAAATTGTAGTTAAAGTACCATAGGCTACATTTCCTTTTTTTCCACCTTTAGTTAAATCATCAGAAATAGCTCCCCAAGTATCTCCTTTATCTAAAGAGCGATGTAATTTATTTCCTCCTAAATATAAAATATCTTGATTGTGTTTTGATAACTGAATTGGAGTTTGCCAATTAAAACGATATGGGTTTTCTCCTAATTTATGCTTAGGCTGAATGTATTTGTTCTTCCCTGTTTTTCTGTTAATTCGATAATAATTACCAAACTGATATCCAGTATATACTATGTCTGGATTTCTATCATCAACAGCTACTTGCATTCCATCTCCGCCCATGATACTTTCATACGGGTTTTTACCTGACTGTTTCCATGCTTTATTAATCTTTGCATTATGATTCGCTACCCAAACTCCATTGTCTTGTAAGCCTCCATATACTTTGTAGTTCTTCTGATTATCTGCATATACCGTGTAAAACTGACCAACTGCTGGCTGATTCGCTTTTATCCAACTTTCACCATCATCATACGAAACATTTAGCCCACCATCATTTCCGTCAATTAAATGCCCTTGTTTTTTAGGATTCACCCATAAAGCTTGATGATCGGCATGTACGTTTTCTTTACTAATAGAAGTAAATGTTTTTCCGCCATCTTTCGATTTTAAAATAGGAACTCCTAAAACGTAAATTCCATTTTCGTCTTGTGGATCAACTCTAACTTCACCAAAATAATATCCGTATGAATAATATAAATCATCTAAATATCCTTCGTGCATTTTTTTCCAAGACTTACCACCGTTTGTAGTTTTAAAGACTTCAGCACCTATAACTGGAGTATCAAACAACAAGGTATTCGCATTTTCTAAATATTTTGCTAAATCATTTGGTTTTACAGAACCTGATCGTACCATTTGCTTTACATTTTCTGCTCGGTATTTTTCTTGAAAACCATTCATCTTTAAATAGGTGTTCAACTTTTTGTCTTTTAATTTTAAAAATGCATCAACCGACATGGTTTTAAAATCATCTTTTGTTAAAGCATTCGTTTTTTCTTTCTTTTTCTTCTTTTCTCTTCGAAATTGGCTATCGTGAAAAGCATACACTATATTTTCATTAAAAACTGCTAAACCAATTCTACCAACGCCATTTCCGTTCGGAAAACCATTATTATCTGAAATTTTTATCCAAGAATTTCCTGCATCGATAGATTTATAGATTGCTGAATTTTCTCCATCACCATCAAAATTCCAAGCTTTACGATTACGCTCCCAAGCAGCAGCATATAAAACATTGAAATTATTTGGCGCTGGTTGTACATCTATAATTCCCGTGTTTTCATTTATAAACAAGGTTTTTTTCCATGTTTTTCCACCATTGGTAGTTTTAAAAATACCGCGTTCTTTATTTGAAGAATATAAATGACCTATTACTCCAATAATTACCTCATCTGAATTATTCGGATTAATCAAAATTCTTCCTATATGATGTGAATCTGTTAATCCAACATTACTCCAGGTTTTACCTTTATCAGTAGATTTTAAAATTCCAATACCTGCATAACTTGATCGCGATGAATTATTTTCACCTGTACCCACCCAAATCGTTCCGTTTTTCCATTCTACAGCAATATCTCCTACATTTTGTGTTGGCGAATTATCTAAAACAGGCGTAAATGTTGTTCCATTATTATTAGTGTACCAAACTCCACCAGAAGCATATCCTACATAAAATTCAGTGGTGTTTTCAGGGTTTACATCAATATCAACGACACGACCACTCATTACTGTTGGTCCTATGCTTACGAATGGAATGTTTTTAACTAAAGACGTTTTTTCTAATTGCTCTTTTTGCCCTAATGATTTTTGAATAATCTCAGCTGAAGTAGCTTGTTGACCAAAAGCACTAGAAGTTAATACAATTATTAAAAAATTTAAAAGACGTTTCATTTTTGTTTGGTTTAAGACGATGAATTTACTTCATGCTAATTTGAAATCAAAAAAATTAACAGAATTCTATTTTAACTCTTTTCAATCTTATAAAGAAAAAAGATTAGATTTGTGAAGGTACAATTATTACAGCTATGAATATTTTTATACTCTCAGTAAGTGAGCATATTTATTCTACCCAAAGAATATACAAAGAAGCTAACCGTCGAGGACATAAAGTTAGAGTGGTTAACCATTTAAAATGTTCTATAAAACTAACCAATGGTAAACCTGAAATAATTTATGAAGGTGAAAATATTATTGATATTCCTGATGTAATTATTCCAAGAATAGGTGCTTCAGCAACTCGTCATGGAGCAGCTGTAGTTAAAGAGTTTGAAATGAATGGCGTGTATAGCACTGCTACTTCCCTTGGTATTTTAAGAGCACAAAATAAAGTACGTACTTTACAGATAATGAATCGCAAAAATATTCCGATTCCTAATACTTTATTTTCTGTAAACCCAGAAAACATAAGCGAACAAATAGATTTATTAGGTGGAGCTCCTATTATTATAAAACTACAAGAAGGAACTCATGGATCAGGTGTAATTTTAGCAGAAAGTAAAAAATCTGCAAAGTCAATAATTGATACCATGTATAGTACCAATACAAGTATTTTATTACAGGAGTTTATACAAGAAAGTAATAGTGAAGATATTCGTGCTTTTGTTGTTAATGATAAAGTTATTTCTTCTATGAAACGAAAAGGTCTTGAAGATGATTTTCGCTCAAACATACATCAAGGAGGAAGTGGTTTTAAAGTTGATTTATCTCTTGAAGAGGAAAAAATGGCCATTAAAGCCGCACAACATTTAAGTTTACCTGTTACCGGAGTAGATTTAATTCGCTCTAAAAGAGGACCTTTACTTATCGAGGTAAATTCAACCCCTGGCTTGCAAGGAATTGAAGCGTATACAAAAGATAATATTGCCAAAGCAATTATTAAATTTTTAGAAGAAAAATGTTTGAACAAGGATTCAAAAACAACATCGTAGAAATAAGAGGACAAAAAATTGGTTTAGGAGAATCTAAGCTGATTAAAATACCTGTTGATAGGTTGCCTACTGGTACATTTATTGAAATTCCTGTGTATGTTTTTAATGGAGATGAACTTGGACCAACTGTTTTACTGCAGGGAGGTTTGCATGGTGATGAAGTTAATAGTGTAGAACTAGTTCGTAGAATGCTTATTGATAAATCATACAAGATTCATCGAGGTTGTGTTATTGTAGTTCCGTTGTTAAACGTTTTTGGTTTTCTAAATTTATCTCGCGATATGCATGGTAAAGATGTAAACCGAAGTTTCCCTGGCTCAAAAAGTGGTTCGTTAGCAAGTAGAATGGCCTATTATTTAATGAAAGAATTGATTGAAAATGTAGATTTTGCTATAGATTTTCATACTGGAGGAGCGCAACGAAATAACTTCCCACAAATTAGATATACTCCTGAAGATGAAAGAGGTTTTGAATTAGCAAAATTATTTAATGCACCACTAATGTTTGGTTCTAAGCTAATCCCTAAATCTTTTAGAAATCAATGTTATAAAAACGATATTCCTGTTATTGTTTATGAAGGAGGAGAATCTTTACGTTTAGAAGAAAATGCTATTCAACAAGGAATAAACGGAACACTTCGTGTTTTAAAACATTTTAAAATGATTCGCAAAGATGTTGAAGTTCCTCAAAACTCAATGTCAATTCAAATTACAAAACGAAAATGGATTCGCGCAAAAGTTGCTGGTTTATTTAATCCAAAAATCACAAACGGATCTAAAGTTAAAAAAGGACAAGTTATAGGAAATATTATGGATACTTATGGAGAAACAAATTTCGAAGTAAAAGCTCCTGTTGATGGGTATATAATCGCAAAAAACAACTTTCCGATTGTTAATATGGGAGATGCTTTATTCCATATTGGAAGCATCTAACAAACTGGTTATATTTGGTTTATTGATTATTTTTCACTTTCTTTAGAATCAATTAACTAATTAAAAAATTAAAAAATTATGGAATTACTTATTAGCTTATTAAGTGGTGCTGTTGGTGGTAACGTCGCTGGTGCTTTATTAAAAAAGTTTTCAATGGGTACCCTTTGGAATTCTGTTATAGGAATTTTAGGTGGTGGTCTTGGAGCTCAATTATTAGGAATGTTAGGTATTGATATTTCTGGTATCATCGGTAACATTGCTGGTAGTGGTGTTGGTGGTGGTGTTTTAATGGTTATCATCGGCCTTATTAAAAGTGCTATGAACAAATAAGTTAAAATAACATAGTATATAAAAAAAGACGCCTTACTGGCGTCTTTTTTTATATACTATACTTAACTAATAAATAGCAGTACCTTTGTACACTCATAGTAACCATTTATTTTTTAGAGTTACTTAATAAAAACATATGACATTTAAATCTTTAGGATTATCTGATGCTTTGTTAAAAGCCATCAAAGAAAAAGGATACGATACTCCATCACCAATACAGGCTAAGGCAATACCACATATTTTAGAAGGAAAAGACGTATTAGCTTCTGCCCAAACCGGTACAGGTAAAACAGCAGGTTTTACATTACCAGTTTTACAACGATTAGCAGATACAAAACACCCAAAATATCGACCAGTAAGAGCATTAGTATTAACACCTACAAGAGAATTAGCAGCACAAGTTTATGATAATGTAAGAGAATATAGTACACATTTAGATATAAGATCGGCAGTAGTTTTTGGAGGTGTAAAAGCTGCTAGTCAAATAGCAACTTTAAGAAGAGGGGTAGATATTTTAGTAGCCACTCCTGGTAGGTTGTTAGATTTACACGATCAAAAAGCTGTGTCGTTTAAAAGAATAGACGTACTTATTTTAGATGAAGCAGATAGAATGTTAGACATGGGTTTTGTTAGAGATATTAACAAAATCATAAGTTTTATGCCTGCAAAGCGTCAAAACTTATTGTTTTCTGCGACTTTTTCAAAAGAAATTAAAAAATTAGCTGAAGGAATTTTAAGAAACCCTGTTTCGGTTGAAGCTGCTCCGCAAAACTCAACTGCCGATAAGGTTTCTCAAAAAGTTTATAATGTTGATAAGGGTAAAAAAACAGAAGTAGTAACCAACTTAATCAAAGACGGTAATTGGAGTCAGGTTTTAATTTTTACCAGAACTAAGCACGGTGCTAATAAGCTTACTAAAAAGTTAATTGGGTCGGGAGTTTCTGCAGCTGCAATCCATGGAAATAAAAGTCAAGCAGCTCGTACCAAAGCATTAGCTAACTTTAAGAGTAATGACATTCGTGTTTTAGTTGCTACTGATATTGCTGCTCGTGGTATTGATATTCCGTTATTACCTCATGTTATAAATTTTGAATTACCAAATGTACCTGAAGATTATGTACATAGAATTGGTAGAACTGGTAGAGCTGGAGCAAAAGGAGAAGCAATTTCTTTAGTATGTAGCGAAGAAACTGAATACCAAAAAGAGATAGAAAAAATCTTACGACAAAAGTTAGAAACAGAAATTATTGAAGGCTATGAGCCTACAGATACCGCTGGTCCTAAAAGAGCAGCTACTCAAAAGAAAAAATCTGGAAAGGGTAAGAAAAAAGGTGTAGGTGCTACACACAGAGGAGCTGTTAATAGAAAACCTAAAAAAGACCGACCTAAAGAAAGCTCAAACAATAATGAAGGTAGATCTAGAGGAGTAAAGAGAAATGACTCTTCTACTAAAAATCATAAACCTAAAAAAAGAAATAACAGAAGACCAAAAAGAACTCAAAAACCTAATAATTAAACATCTACAACAATAATTCGGCATAAATATTGTTTTAATTAATGCATAACAAAAAATCAAATATCATGAAAAAACATATTTTATTCTTATTTGCATTAACAACAATTTTTGCTGCTTTTGTTAGCTGCTCAAGTGATGACCCTAAGACTTCACAAGTTGCGGTTCGTTTAGTAGATGCTCCAGGTGATTACGAAGAAGTAAATATAGATGTTGCTGATGTAATGATTAATCGAGAAAACGGTTGGGAAAGTTTAGGTAATATTACTCCACAAGTGTACGATATACTAAAATTAACTGGTGGTGTTGATGCTTTATTGGTGGACACTGAAATTCCTTCAGGAAAAATTAATCAAATTCGTTTAGTTTTAGGAGAGAATAACACTTTAGTTAAAGATGGAAAATCTTATCCTTTAGATACTCCAAGCGCACAACAATCAGGATTAAAATTAAATGTACATCAAGATTTAGTTGGTGGAGTTAAATATACTTTCATTTTAGATTTTATGGTTGATAAATCTATTGTAGAAAAAGGAAACGGAACCTATAGTTTAAAACCAACTATTAGGGTAACTACTGAAGCTTTATCTGGCGCAATTTCTGGTAAAGTAACTCCGTTTAATTATCAAGTAGAAGTAATTGCTGTTTCTGCTACCGAATCCATTTCAACATTTACCAATGCTGATGGTGCTTTTATGTTACACGGTGTGCCTGTTGGCACTTATCAAGTAACCTTTACACCTGATGCCGCTTCTGGTTTATCTGAAAAAACAATTAATGATGTAAATTCTGTACTTGGTGAAAACACTAATATGGGAGCTATAGAGTTAGAATAATTACTTTGTATAAATAATCTAAAAAGGATGCTTATTAGGCATCCTTTTTTTATACTTTTAAACTAAATTTTTCGCTTTGATGGAATCTTCAAAAGAACATATTTCACAATACATACAAACTGTTGTAAACAATGATTTGTTAAGTTCTTTGATTCCAGAAATTATAGCCTGTTTTTCTTTTAAAAAGCTTTCTAAAAACGAATATTACGTTGAAGAAGGTAAAATATGCAAATACTTTTGCTACATAGAAAGTGGAATCTTACAACATTCCATACAAATATCTGATGAAGGAAAAACTACTTATTTAGGATTAAAAAACTCTTGTACAGCCTCCTTAAAAAGCTTTTTACAACAAACTCCTTCTCGTAAAAACATAAAGGCATTAAGTGCGTGTAATTTATGGGTGATTTCTATTAATGACTTTAAACACCTATTAAACAACAATAAAGCCTTCAATCAATTCTATTACAACTTAATCGAAAATCAGATTTTTTTAATTGATGATTATCGAATTGATTTACTGACTTTAACTCCAGAAGAACGTTACCATAAACTATTGGAAAACGAACCTAAATTATTACAAGAAGTTCCGCTTCATTATTTAGCTTCCTTTCTCGGAATTTCTACTAGGCATATGAGTAGAATTCGAAAAAATATAAAATAACGCCAAATGGCTAATATTTGCATGTATTCTTTCATTATTTTTGAAAAACATTATCAATTTTAATTGAATTATTATGAAATACCATCCAATAAATAGCAAACTGTTTATTAAAAATCGTAAAAACTTTATGGCACAAATGAAGCCAAATAGTTTAGCTGTTTTTAACTCAAATGATATATATCCTGTAAGTGCTGATAGTACTTTACCTTTCGAACAACATCGTGATATTTTCTTTTTAAGTGGTGTAGATCAAGAAGAGAGTATTCTAGTTGTTTTTCCTGATTGTCCGAAAGAAAATTTACGTGAAGTATTGTTTTTACGTGAAACAAACGAACATATTGCTGTTTGGGAAGGAGAGAAATTAACTAAAGAAAAAGCCTTAGCAACAAGCGGAATAAAATCTGTTTTTTGGCTACAAGATTTAGAAAAAGTTTTGGCTGAAATGATGGCTTTAGCTGATACCGTTTATATAAATACCAATGAACATTATCGTGCTTCGATAGAAACTGAAACTCGTGAAGCTCGTTTTACAAAATGGTTATTAGCAAAATACCCTGCGCATACTGTAGCTAAGAGTAATCCTATTTTACAACGCTTACGTTCAGTTAAAGATCAAATAGAATTAGATTTAATGCAAACCGCTTGTAACATAACCGAAAAAGGGTTTAGACGTGTGTTAGATTTCGTAAAACCTGGGGTTTGGGAATACGAAATTGAAGCTGAATTTATCCACGAATTTATTAGAAATCGATCTAAAAAATTTGCTTATACACCGATTATTGCTTCAGGTAATAATGCCAATGTATTGCATTATATTGAAAACAATCAGCAATGTAAAGCTGGTGAATTAATTTTAATGGATGTAGGTGCTGAGTATGCAAATTATTCATCAGATATGTCTCGTACCATTCCTGTTTCAGGTCGTTTTACCAACAGACAAAAAGCAGTATACAATGCTGTAAACAGAGTAAAAAATGATGCTACAAAATTATTAGTTCCTGGAACTATTTGGGCAGATTATCATGTTGAAGTTGGTAAACTAATGACTTCAGAATTATTAGGTTTAGGTTTATTAGATAAAGCTGATGTGCAAAATGAAGATCCAAAATGGCCAGCATACAAAAAGTACTTTATGCATGGTACTTCGCACCATATGGGATTAGATACGCATGATTACGGATTATTACACGAGCCAATGCAAGCAAATATGGTATTTACTGTCGAGCCTGGTATTTATATTCCTGATGAAGGTTTTGGTATTCGTTTAGAAGACGATGTAGTTATTCAAGAAAAAGGAGAACCTTTTAACTTAATGCGTAATATTCCTATTGAAGCAGACGAGATTGAAGATTTAATGAATAAGTAGTTAATTACTTCTTAAAAGCCATACAGGATCAAGTTTGTATGGCTTTTTTGATTATTTTCGAATTAAAAATTTGCTAATTACATTATAATGAAACTTCTTAAATTACTGCTAGTCTTTCTAGTTTTCTTATCTAGTCAAGCTCAAGAAAAAAAACTTTTAATCAAACAAAATATAATCTCTGACTGGTCTAAATACCCTATTTATAAGAAATTAATCACTACCAATGATGGAAAAGAAACTTGGAAGCAAAACTTTAAATATATTGATGATATTGATGTTTACGCTATAACATATTTAAGTGATGGTTTAAAAATTAATGGTTTTATGGCTAAACCTAAAAAACCTGGAAAATATCCATGTATCATATACAACAGAGGAGGAAATAGAGAAATGGGAGCTTTAAAAGTTTATCATGGAATTCTTCCTCTAGGTAAAATAGCAAAAGAAGGTTACATTGTAATTGCGAGTCAATATAGAGGAAATGGAGGAAGTGAAGGAAAAGAAGAGTTTGGAGGTAATGATGTAAATGATGTTACCGTTTTAACAGATGTATTGAAAGAAGTTAAAGGTGCTAATACAAAAAAGATAGGAATGTATGGCTGGAGTAGGGGTGGTATGATGACTTACATTGCACTAACTAAAATGAATAAGATTAAAACTGCAGTAGTAGGTGGAGCCCTTTCTGATAGCCGTTTAACTATAAGAAATAGACCTATAATGGAAACCCGTGTATTTGGAGAACTGATTCCTGATTATAAAAACAATAAAGAAGAAGAGTTAAATAAGCGTTCAGTTATTAAATGGGTTGACAAGTTTCCAAAAAAAATTCCTATTTTAATGCTTCATGGAAATGCTGACTGGAGAGTGAAACCTGAACACAGTTTAAATTTAGCTTTGGAATTTGAAAAACATAGAATTCCTTATAGGTTAATAATGTTTGAAGGGGGAGATCATGGTATAACAGAACATAAAGAAGAGGTTAACATTCAAGTAATAAACTGGTTTAACAAATACTTAAAAAACGATACCTCTATACCAAATATGGAGTATCATGGAAGATAAAACAAAAACCCAGCTAAATTGCTGGGTTTTATTTTACAGTATATTTATATAAATTTATTCAACTCTTAAAGTATATTGAGGTGTTGGATTTAACGGACAAAAATATACGTATTCTCCTTTTTTAAGGGTTACTTTTTTAGAAGTAGACTTGCTATTGTTTTTAACCAAAGAAGTTACGTAGGCATCTTTAATATGATGCTCTGCTTCTACTTTTCCTTTAGGTGCTAATACAAAACCTACATCGTGCCCTACAGCATTGTTTGAAATTTCAAAAACATAAGTTCCTTCTTTTAAAGTCAACTCTTTTTGTGTGAACTCACCTTTTGTTTGTTCTAAAGCTACTGTTTTTACATCTTGTGCGTTTGCTTGAAAAGCGATACCTAATGTTAATACTAAAATTGCAATAATTCGTTTCATTTTGATTTGTTTTTATAATTAATTAAAGGTTGAGTAGCTCTGTAGTTCCATAACTTCTTTTTTATAGAAATGTCTCACAGAAAACTACAAAAGCTAACTCAAAAAGTTTTTTATTAAGCATTTACTATAAATTTCCCTGCTTCAACACTTGGAAAATCTACTTCTGTTTCTGCAATGTGATTTACATAATTAGTTAAAGTGTTCGCAACTACATTTAACACGATCTCTAAAATATCTCCATCATTATATCCGGCAGCTTTTGCTGCTGCTAATTCTTCAGAGCTTACATTCCCTCTATTCTTAGTTACACTTTGTGCAAAATTTAATCCTGCTTGTACTTTAGCATCAGAAGATAATCCTTGTCTGTTTTGCTCAGTTTCTGCATCTGTTAAACCATTCATTTTTCCAATAGCAGTATGTGCAGATAAACAGTAGTTACATTCATTTTCTTCAGCAATTGCTAATGCTAATTGCTCTCTAAATTTGTTAGAAAAGTTTCCGCTTGCTGTTAACTCACCTAAACTCAAATAGGTTTGTAAAGTTGCTGGAGAATTACCAAATACTTTAATTAAATTTGGTATGAATCCTAGTTTCTTTTGAACGGCATCAAATAATTCTTTTGATTTACCTGTTGTTGTTTCTGGATTTAATGTTTCAATTCTTGTACTCATCTTTTGTATGTTTTAAGGTTATTATTTTGTTTGATTACAACTGCATAATTCTCTTTCAGGATTTTGCTCGTCGTATGTTTGATATCCCCAACAATTAGGGCATTGGTAATTTTCTCTTGTTTTCATCTTTTTTACTTTTTAAACTAACCATGAAAACCATTGGTTAAAAATTCTGATACAAAGATGCGATGAGAATAGACCTTAAAAAATGGACAAAAGTTCCTAAGACTTGGACTAAAGAATATTTTTTAAAACATTTTAATTTCTTAACCTATGTTAATTATTAGATTTAAAAGAAGCTATATATTTGAGACATAATTATAAATATACTTACCCCCTTAAAGAAGTATATTCCCTTAATTAATACCCCTTATACTCGTAGCCCTTGTGTGTTACGAGTTTTTTTATGCTTAAAAAATGATTTATTAACATATGTTAATGGATTGACTATGAATGACATATATATTTGCAGTGTTATTTATAATTAATATTTCCCTTAATATTATTACCCCCTTAAAATAACACATCCCCAAAAATAAACCCCTTACTCGTAGCCCTTGTGTGTTGCGAGTTTTTTTATGCTCTATTTTCTTTTTGAAATTGTTTTGGCGATTGCCCTGTTGCTTTAGTAAAAAAGCGAGAAAAGTATGCTGGATCGTTAAACCCTAAATCGAATGCAATAAATTTTACTGCTTGTGTAGAATATAACAATTGACGTTTAGCTTCAGTAATTATTCTATTTTTTATAAAATCACTTGGGGTTTTAATTCCTGTTTTATGAAAACTCTTAGTTAGCGATTTAGGAGATACTCCTAATCGATTTGCATAGTCGGTAACGCTGTGTAGTTTTTTAAAATTTTGCTCTACTAACAAACTGAAATCTTTAAATAATTTTGTTGTTGCATCTTCTTTAATAACATGATACTCTTTTTTTATTCGAACAGAATGAATAATAAATTGTTTTAAATAAGCTTGCAACATGTCGTATTGAGCAGTATCTGAACTCTTAAATTCATCAATTAAATTTTCTATAATAAAATTTAGTTTCTGAATATCTTGTTCACAAGGTTTTACAAACGGTGTTTCATAAACATTATTAAACAACACTCCGTTACAAGCAATTTCAGAATCGTGCGTTTGAATGCAATAAAAATCTTGTACAAAACTTAACTGATAGGCTTCTTTTATTTTTTCAGAATCAACTGAAAAAATTTGCCCTGGCGATAAAAAAAACAACACACTACCATCAAATGAGTAGGTTTCAAAATCGATATGATAAGTACCTTTTCCTTCCTTAATCCAAAATATTTTATAGGTATTTATTTGTTCTGGTTTATTAACCACACAAGCTTTTTCAAATTGCACAGTTTGCAATGAAAAAACATCTTGATATCTATAAGTTTTTATATCTTGAATAGCCATTGTTTTGCATAGTTTTATTCTTGGTCGAAAAAATATGGTTAGCTAACAAAACAAGGCTATATTTGAAGTAAAATTCTTACTATCTAGAATGAAAAAACATCTCTTTATTATTTTTATATTATTGAGTTCATTTATGTTCTCACAATCCAATTGGCAAAAATTTAAAAAACTATCGCCTTCAAAGAGAATGTGGGTGTTATTTCATCCTTTTAAAGCTAAAAAAGCTTTATTGATTTCTAATGAAGCTAATAAAGTTGCGGATTCTATTAAAAAATCACCACTATTAGACGGTGATGCAGCTGGTGGGCAGGTAGATGCTTTTCGTCACGCTTATTGGATGGCTCGTTTGCATCAAGAAATAGGAAAAAGTGCTGCTAGATCTTTAGGAAAAGCTCATGAAAAAGAGAACTATAAAACTTATAAAGAAAGAAAATTAGAAGATGGAGTAGTTCCTGATAAAATCTCATCTACTATGGACTTATTTAATAACGAAGTTGGACTCTCACTTACTCAAAAAAACAAAAGAAGTTCTAAAAAAGGATTGATTTACAAAGTTATTAATGCCATTCAAGCAGGAAAATTAAAAATCATAAAAAAAAATGGTAACGGACAGTTTTTAACTTGCGACAACACCCTAATTTTAAAAGAATCATTAAAGGGTAAATGGATAAATAATAAGTGTTTAGTCTCTTCTAATTACAAACCATAATGCAAAAAGTATATTTTATTTCTGGTACTATGTGTACGGCTGATTTATGGCAATTTGTATTTCCTAATTTAGAAAATATTCTACCAGTTCATATCGATATAACACCTGCAAAGTCTTTTGAAGAAATCAACCAAATTATACTTTCTGAAATAACCGATCCAACAACTATTATTGGGTTTTCTTTAGGTGGATTTTCTGCGATGAATTTTGCAATTCATCATCCAGAAAAAGTTAAAAAACTAGTTATTATTGCCGCTACTACGAATGGGTTAAACGATAAAGAAATTCAACTACGAAAAAGCACTATTGAGTTTTTAGAAAGCCATAACTACAAAGGAATTTCACAAGCGAGAATTCAACAGTTTTTACATCCAGATAATCATCAAAACCAAAAATTATCTGGCATCATCAAAAAAATGGATGCTGATTTAGGTAAAAAAGTTTTAATCCGTCAACTAAAAGCGACTTCTTCTAGATTAGATATTTCTCAAGAAGTTTTAAAATTAAATATTCCAATACTATTTATTGCTGCTGAAAATGATAATTTAGTATCTGCATCGAGTATAAAAGAATTCTCAAACCAAATTAAAAAAGGAAAACATTTAATCTTTAAAAATTGTGGCCATATGATTCCTTTAGAAAAACCTGAAGAACTATCTCATATTTTAAATTTAGTTTGATTCTTAATCTAAAAACAAATATCTTTCGCTAACGTTCAATATAAATCATTAAAACGGATTCATATTCTGAAACGAGTTGGCAAACATTTAATGCAACACTCGAAAATTTAATCAGTCTTTATAGGAAACGTAAAATCTATGAAATTAATTCTTTTAGCAATAATCTCTTTACTTTTCACTTGTCAAAGTTTTGGTCAAAAAAAATATTTTGAAAATAAATTTGAACATTATTCAATAATAAAAAATAATGATACAATAAACTTTCATACATACTCAAATGGGAATCTCTTGTTAAAAAAAAGTGTTCTTTTATACATTCAAGGTTCTGGAAGTGAACCTTTTTATAAATTAATTAAACATATAGATACAATTAAAACTTCAAAAAATGAAGAACCAAAAATTAAAAAGTATCTCGAAGTTAGCAAAACTTTACCTTTTGATTTAAAAACATTTCCTAAAGACTATTTATTAGTTGCTATTTCTAAAAAAGATATTCCTTTTGAAATATTTGGAAATCATTTTAAAGTTCCAAAATCATTTTATGAAAATGACAACTTAAATTATAGAGTTTGGCAAGCTAATGAAGTCGTAAATTACCTTTTAAATAATATTTTAAAAAAGCAAACTAAAGTTATTCTTTTTGGTCATTCAGAAGGCACTGAAGTTGTTGCCAAACTAGGAACAATCAATAATAAAATTTCAAATATTGGCTATTTTTCAGGTGGAGGAAATGCTCAATATTACGATTTTATACTTGATATTAGAAAACATGTCCAAAGAGGGGAAATGACAGAGGAGGAATCAATCATAGAAACTGAAAAGGTTTTTAATGAAATAAAAGACATATATAAACATCCTAATAGTTTAACAAAAAAATGGTTAGGACATTCTTATAGCAAATGGAGTTCATCTGTAGAACCATCAATTGATAATTTATTAAAAATTAATATTCCAATATATGTTGCGCACGGAGCAAAAGACAAAGCTGTTCCAATAGAGTCAGCATATTTAATACCAATTGAATTCATTAGGAATAAAAAAACAAATTTGACATTTAAAGTATATCCTAAATTAGACCATTCGTTTTCTATATTACCACAATCTGAAAACGAAGAGTATGTAGAAAAATGGAATGAAGTTCTTGAAGAGTTTTTGAAATGGTGCGAAATGAATTAAAAAACGATTTGCCAACACCGTATAAAATTAATTGCTGGTTTTAACTAACTTACGAAAGTCCTCTCGGACTTCCTATCTGGGATTTATTTGCTAAATTTAATGCTTACACGCAGCTAATCTTATTCAAACACGTTAGCGAAAAGCTAATTATTCCCTTTTCTATTTAAACCCATTCTAAATATTTAAGAAAAGAATTCGTAAAGTTTGTGCAAGTAGCCTGTACCCCTTAAATTTGTGTTTATTATTTAATCAACAAACAAAATAATGGGATTATTAAAATCTTCTATCGGAAGAAAATTTGCCATGGCACTTTCGGCATTCTTCCTGATGTTTTTCTTATTACAACATTTTGCAATAAACATCACTTCTATTTTTCCTGATAACGGAGCAACATTTAACAAGCTTTCTCATTTTATGGGAACCAATGGTTTGGTACAATATGTTATGCAACCTATCTTGATTTTTGGTGTAGTTTTTCACTTTGTAATGGGATTCATTCTAGAATTAAAAAACAAAAGTGCTCGTAAGGTAAGCTATGCTAAAAACAACGGAGCTGCTAATTCTACTTGGATGAGTAGAAACATGATTTGGTCTGGTTTAGCAATTTTAGCATTCGTAGTATTACACTTTATCGATTTTTGGTTTCCTGAAATCAATACCAAGTTCATTCAAGGCGATTGGAGTGGGTTACACGATGGTGAATTTAGATACTTCCATGAATTACAACACAAGTTTTTAAGCCCTATTAGAGTAGGTGCTTATATAATAGCATTTGTGTTTTTAGCAATGCACTTATTACACGGATTTAACTCTGCTTTCCAATCAGTTGGAGCAAACAATAAGTATACAAAAGGATTGAAAACATTCAGTAAAATTTACGCAATTGGTATTCCTGTAGGGTTTATCATTATTGCGTTATTTCACCATTTCAATCACTAATAAAACCACTTAACTATGGCAATTTTAGATTCAAAAGTACCAAAAGGTCCATTAAAAGATAAGTGGACAGATTATAAAGATCATATCGATTTAGTGAATCCAGCCAACAAACGTTTAATCGACGTTATTGTTGTAGGAACAGGTTTAGCAGGAGGTTCTGCCTCAGCAACCTTAGCTGAATTAGGATATAATGTAAAAGCATTTGCATATCAAGATTCTCCACGTAGAGCGCACTCTATTGCTGCTCAAGGGGGAATTAACGCTGCAAAAAATTATCAAGGAGATGGTGATTCTTTCTACCGTTTATTTTACGATACTGTAAAAGGTGGAGATTATCGTTCTCGTGAAGCAAACGTATATCGTTTAGCACAAGTTTCAGCAAATATTATCGACCAATGTGTGGCTCAAGGAGTTCCTTTTGCACGTGATTATGGAGGTCAGTTAGATAACCGTTCGTTTGGTGGTGTATTAGTTTCGAGAACTTTTTATGCTAAGGGACAAACTGGTCAACAGTTATTATTAGGAGCGTATTCAGCAATGAACCGTCAAATTGCTCGTGGAAAGATTGAAATGTTCAATCGTCACGAAATGTTAGATGTTGTTATTGTTGATGGAAAAGCTCGTGGAATTATTGCTCGTAACTTAGTTACTGGAGAAATTGAACGTCATTCAGCTCATGCGGTAGTAATTGCTTCTGGTGGATATGGAAATGTATATTTCTTATCAACCAATGCCATGGGTTCTAATGCAACTGCTGCTTGGAAAATTCATAAAAAGGGAGCGTATTTCGCTAACCCTTGTTATACACAAATTCACCCAACGTGTATTCCTCGTTCTGGTGATTATCAATCTAAGTTAACCTTAATGTCTGAGTCGTTACGTAACGATGGTCGTATTTGGGTTCCTAAAAGTATGGATGATGTAATGGCAATTAGAGAAGGTCGTAAAAAACCAACCGATTTGTCTGAAGATGAAAGAGATTACTACTTAGAAAGAAGATATCCTGCATTTGGTAACTTAGTACCACGTGATGTTGCCTCTCGTGCAGCAAAAGAACGTTGTGATGCTGGTTACGGAGTAAATGCAACAGGTGAAGCTGTTTATTTAGATTTTAAATCAGCTATTGAACGTTATGGAAAAGAGCAAGCTAAATTAAAGCATGTTACAAATCCAACTGCCAAAGAAATATATGATTTAGGTAAAGCGATCGTAGAAGCAAAATACGGAAACTTATTCCAAATGTATGAGAAGATTGTAGATGACAATCCATACGAAACTCCAATGATGATTTATCCTGCAACGCACTATACAATGGGTGGTGTTTGGGTTGATTATAACTTAATGACAACTGTTAACGGATTATACTGTATCGGTGAAGCAAACTTCTCTGATCACGGTGCTAACCGTTTAGGAGCTTCAGCCTTAATGCAAGGTTTAGCTGATGGTTATTTCGTATTACCTTACACTATTGGAGATTATTTATCTGATGATATTCGTACAGGAAAAATACCAACAGATACTAAAGAATTTGATGAGGCTGAAAAGGAAGTAACTGAGCGTATCAACTTCTTCGTTAACAATAAAGGAGAACATTCTGTAGATTATTACCACAAGAAATTAGGAAAAATCATGTGGGAAAAATGTGGAATGGCGCGTAACGAACAAGGTTTAAAAGAAGCTATGGCTGAAATTAAAGCTTTACGTGAAGATTTCTGGAAAAATGTAACTGTTCCTGGTGATGCTAACGAAATGAATCCTGAACTAGAAAAAGCTGGTAGAGTAGCTGATTTCCTAGAATTAGGTGAATTATTTGCTAAGGATGCATTAAATAGAAACGAATCTTGTGGTGGTCACTTTAGAGAAGAATCTGTTGAATTAGACGGATTACAAAAAGGTGAAGCTAAACGTAATGATAAAGATTATGCTTACGTTGCTGCATGGGAATACAAAGGAGAACCTGCTGATGCAGTTTTACATAAAGAAGAATTAGAGTTTAACGATATTGAATTGAAACAACGTTCATACAAATAAGAAAAGATATGAGTAACATGAATCTTACGCTAAGCATTTGGAGACAAAAAGGAGCGAACGATAAAGGAAAAATGGTAGACTATAAAGTTACCGATATTTCTGAACATATGTCTTTCTTAGAAATGATGGACGTATTAAACGAACAATTAATTAACCAAGGTGAAGAACCTGTTGCTTTTGATCATGATTGTCGTGAAGGAATTTGCGGTATGTGTTCAATGTATATTAACGGTGAAGCTCACGGACCAGATCGAGGTGTAACTACTTGTCAGTTACATATGCGTATGTTTAAAGATGGTGACACGATTACAATTGAACCATTTAGAGCAGCTGCATTCCCAGTAATTAAAGATTTAGTAGTTGATAGAAGTTCTTTTGAACGTATTCAACAAGCGGGTGGATATATTTCTGTGAATACTTCTGGTAATACACAAGATGCAAATGCAATCTTAATTCCAAAAGAAGATGCTGATAAAGCAATGGATGCAGCAACTTGTATTGGTTGTGGAGCTTGTGTTGCTACTTGTAAAAACTCATCTGCTATGTTATTTGTAGGAGCTAAAGTATCACAATATGCTTTATTACCACAAGGACAAGTTGAAGCTACTGATCGTGTTTTAAACATGGTAAAGCAAATGGACGAAGAAGGTTTTGGTAACTGTACCAACACTGGAGCTTGTGAAATTGAATGTCCGAAAGGAATTTCTTTAGAAAACATTGCTCGTATGAATACCGAGTTTATGAAGGCAAGCTTAAAAGGATAGACTATCTTTTATATATAAAAAACCCCGAGTTAAAACTCGGGGTTTTTATTTTTAGTTTACAGCTACTGCAGATTTGTTTTCTACATAACCTTTAATTTTTAGCATTTTTCTTGATGTTTTTGCATTAGAAATTACTGTGATAGCTTTTGAAAATCCACCAAGTCTCTTGGTATCATAAGAAACTTCTATTTGCCCTTTTTCTCCAGGCATAATTGGTCTTTCTGGTTTTTTAGGAACTGTGCATCCACAAGTAGATTTTATATCCTTAATAATTAAAGGCGCGTCACCAACATTTTTGAATTCAAATACTTTAACTCCATCTTCTCCTTGATTTATCTTTCCATAATCAATTGAAGCTGTTTCAAATTTTAATTCTTGTGCGTTTATCATAAACGTAGATAAACCAATTGCGATTAATAATACAATTCTTTTCATTTTTAGTTAATTTAAGTTAGTATTCCGTTTATTTTCTTCGAAACTACTAGATATCAATCATCCTATAAAAATAAATAGTACATACAGCACATAAACTTATTTAAACAACTATGAGGTTGTATTTCGTACCGAAGAACATGTTGTTTGTACTTCATTTTTTGAATACTGTTTATAAATTACTTATTTTGAGGTATTGTATATGGACTTTATAAAAAAACATAGTGCCGAAATTTTAATTCATATTTTATTTTGGTCGTTATTTACATTTATCTCGCTATTTGTTTTTACTCAATACTATTGGGCAGAAAACCCTTTTTTACAGTATTTTTTTATTTTGGTGGTTATTGTTTATACTAATAATCAGGTACTACTTCCTTTTTTTGTTAAAAAGAAATGGTACGTTTTTTACGGTTTCATTTTTATACTAATTTCTTTCTTAGCAACTCAGTTATATTGTTATGTTTTTACTCGATGTGGTTGTACAATAATGAAATGTTTAAGTGATTATTTGTGGCAAACCATAACTCCGCTTTTGTTTTTCTCTTTTATATGGATGCTTTTTAGGTATATCGACCAATCTAAAGAAGTAGAACAAATTCAGCAAGAACGAACAGAAATGGAATTGAAGTTTTTGAAATCACAAATCAATCCGCATGTTTTACTAAACAACTTAAATACCATTTATTCTTACGCTATTGAAAAGCCAAATAAAGCTCCAGATTTAATTTTAAAATTATCAGACAACCTTAAGCATGTTTTATATGAAAGCAACACTAAAAAGGTCGCATTACATAAAGAAATACAGTTTATAGATAACTATGTAGCTTTTCAAAAAATAAGAACTGAAGGAATTAAGAAAATTGACTATAAAACAACAATAGATTCTGATAAACATTCAATCGCACCTTTATTATTAATTACACTTATTGAAAATGCATTTAAACATAGTGTTATAAATAGCACTATTTTTATAGACATTAATGTAGAAAAAGGTAGGTTAACCTGTATTTGTTCTAATAGCTTTGACGCTAATAAAAAGAATGATAATGACACCATAGGTTTGAATAATCTTAGAAAAAGATTGGACTTATTGTACCCAAATAGTTATGATCTTGTAATTGAAGAAAATAAAGATTTTAAAGTAATATTACAATTAGATTTAAATTAGAGCTATGAATTGTATTATTATAGAAGATGAATTACCTGCACAAATTGTTTTAAAAAGTTATATCAGAAAAGTACCTGACATTAACTTATTAGAAACATTTCAAACAGCTTTAAGCGCTAATAGCTACTTAAAAGAAAACTCTGTTGATGTTATTTTCTTAGACATTAATTTACCTGATGTTTCTGGTTTAGATTTTATAAAAACAGTTAAAAATCCACCTAAAATAATTATTACAACAGCATATCCTGATTATGCCGTTTCAAGTTTTGAATTAGAAACCATCGTAGATTATTTAGTAAAACCTTTTTCTTTTGACCGTTTTTTAAAAGCCATAACAAAAGCAGAAAAGCGTTTAAATAAAAAAGAAGAAACTGTAGAAAGAGAGGTAATACTTTTAAACATTGATAAAACAATACACAAAATATTTCTTGAGGATATTTTATACATTGAGTCTGATAGAAATTATCTGACTTTCTTTACAGAAAACAAAAAATTAACAATAATTGATTCGTTAAAAAAATGGGAAGAATCCTTAAATAAAAAAGGATTCATGCAAATACATAAATCTTATATTGTTAATAGTAAAAAGATTGAAAAGTTTACTGGAACTTATGTAATAATATCCAATTACAAATTACCAATTGGTAGAACTTATAAAGTAAAAACAAAGGCAATCCTGTAAGCTTGCCTTTGTTTTTACTAATGGTTAATCCCAAGTATTCTCTGCTGTATCTCCACCCCAAATTAGAGTTGCTAAATAAGGATTATCAATTATTGGGTTTCTATTTCCTTGATCATTTGCAATGACATTGTTACGGTTCTTTTCAAACTCAGAAACTGGGTCTTCTTTATTCCATTCTAACAATAAGTTAATCATATTAGCATCTGATGAATTAGCAGTACCAACGGCTACATTTTTAGGTAAGCATTGGCTACCGTAACGTAGATACATATACATCATCATACGAGCAACATCACCTTTCCATTCATCTCCAGGATACCAATTTCCAGATACGTCACCAGCATTACCAGATCCAGCTGCAAATTTTTTATTTTCTCTATTAGAATTCATTTTAACATCTGAAGCCCTTAAATGATGCGGGTCTGAACCTGGTGTGTCAGTATTCTCAAATTTTGGAGTACCTAATGATTTAGCATAGACGTGTTCACGGTTCCAATCTTCATTTTGAGTACCACCAGTTTCATTTTTATCTCTAGTTCTATCTGTTACTAAATTTCCGTCATTATCATTATAACCATAAATCAATAATACTTTACTGTCATCTGATGGATCTAAATCTGATTGTTTTAAAACATTCCAAACACCTGGTGTATATGATGAAACTGGATTTGTGTGTGAGTTAATCACCTTAGTAGCTAAAGCATCTTTTAAAGAAGTACCTGTTAGACTAAAGTCTATATCGTTATAATATGCTTGTAAAGCAGAAGGTATAGTAAAATTAGCATTGTTACCCCCGCCATTGTTTGAAGTGTCTTCTTTAACAGCAATAGTAACTATAGCAGTAGAACAGCTATTAGTTGTAATTGTACTACAAATAGTATACTTAAATGAATCTGTTCCAAAAAAATCTGATGCCGGAGTGTATGTGAACTTATTATTACTTTCAACTACTTTTCCATTTTTCGTTGTTGTAGTTTCAAAAGTTATTTTAATGCTTCCTGCCGTATAAGTATCATTTGCTAAAAAATCGGGTAATACAACTGAAGTATTTTCTTCAGCTTGAAAAGAATCATTTACTGCTGTAACCTTATCTTCTGAAGGGGGTGGTACAACTTCGCTATCACTTCCCCCACAATTAATGAATAATGACATTATCATTCCTAAAACTAATATTCTTTTCATCATTCTTATATTTAAAAAATTATTTTTTATCATGTACTTTCGTCGGAATATGATTATTCCAAACTGTTAATATATCGGTTGCAACGCTTGCGCCACTTCCTGCTGCGATAGCAAATTGACTACGCCAACCCGCTAAAGTTCCGCAAACATACAAACCTTTTTTTATTAAATGGTTAAAATTTCGCAATTGAACCCTGTCCTTCATTGAATTAGCTCTCATATGAGGCTCAATATATTGTTCTAATCCACTTATTTCAAATGGTTTTGAATAGTTAAGCGCTATAACTACATTTTTGCTCAAATATTCATTCTTATTTGTGATTACCTTATATCCTTCTTTGTCATCTAAAACGGCTATTACTTTCTCGTTTTCAATTTGATTTACATCTGGATATTGAGTTTTTAATTGCTCCTTACCTTGAGTTAAAATATCTTCTCCTAAAGTTCCAGTTCTTAAACCTAAAACATTATTAAATAATGCATTCTGTAAATGAGATGATCGTTGATGTAGAACTATACCAATATTTTTATCTCTAGCATACTCTTTTGTTTGAGCAGATCCTAATACCAACGCACATTGCATTCCTGAAACTCCTCCTCCAACAATTAAAACATCAAAAATCATTATGCTAGTAATACCTTAATGTTTGTAGCAAATAATTTTACAGCAATAGCTAATAATATTACTCCAAATATTTTTCGGATTATTTTAATTCCATTATTACCAATCATCTTCTCTATTTTTGAAGATGTTTTTAACACTATATATATCACCAATACATTTAACAAAACTGCTATAATGATATTACCAATGTTAAACTCTGCTCTTAAAGAAAGTAAAGTCGTTAAACTACCTGGACCAGCAATTAAAGGAAAGGCTAGAGGGAATACTGTTGCTGTTAATGTTTCATCTTCATCATCTTTATATAAGGTAATTCCTAAAATCATTTCTAAAGCAATGAAAAATAAAATAAAAGCACCTGCAACTGCAAATGAATGCACGTCTATTCCTATTAAACTTAATAAACGTTCTCCAACAAAAAGAAACAAAATCATAATAAAACCAGCAATAACTGAAGCTTTTTCAGATTGAATATGACCTACTTTTTTTCGTAAATCTATAATAATAGGAATGTTTCCAACAATATCAATTACAGCAAACAATACCATAAAGGCAGTAAAGATTTCTTTTAAATTAAAATTCATATTATGTTGTTTTTCGGGTACAAAATTAGATAAGTAATGTTACAATCTAGTATTTTTGCATCTAAATTTACATGAAGTTTATGTAAACTTCTAACTTTAAAATATATTTTATGTTTCAATTAGGAAAAACCATCGTTTCTGAAGACCTTATAGAAAAAGAATTCGTTTGTAATTTATCTGCTTGTAAAGGTGCTTGTTGTATTGATGGAGATGCTGGTGCTCCTCTAGAAGAGGAGGAAACTAAAATTTTAGAAAAAATATATCCAAAAGTAAAGCCTTTTTTGCGCAAAGAAGGTATTGATGCTATCGAAAAACAGGGAACTTGGATTAAAAGTGATTTTGGTGAATTAGAGACTCCTTTGATTAATGATGCTGACTGCGCCTATGTTATTTTTGATGACAAAGGAACAGCTTTATGTGCAATTGAAGAAGCTTATAATCAAGGATTAGTGGATTGGAAAAAACCTATTTCTTGTCATTTATATCCAGTGAGAGTTAAAGATTTTAGTGAATTTTCAGCAGTAAATTACCACAAGTGGGAAATTTGTGATGATGCTTGTTCTTTAGGAAAAGAATTACAAGTACCTGTTTATAAATTTGTAAAACAAGCTCTCATAAGAAAGTTTGGACAGAATTGGTATGATGAATTAGAAAAAATGGCAGAAAAGCATCTAAAAAAGTAATGATATTTTAAAAAATAAAAAAGCACCAAATAGTATTCGGTGCTTTTTTTAATATAGTAAAGTCAGTATTAGTTAACTGTAAAACTCCATACTTGACCAATCGATTTTGCATTCGATGGGTCAATAGAATTTACTTTCCAGTAATATGTTTTCCCACTTTCAACAGTTACTTCTTTTGATTCTGTCGTTAAATTTTCTTCAAAAGCTGAAGTAAAATCAGAACTTTCTCCAAAAAACAAATCATATTTTAAGGTATCATTATCAGAATCTGCTCCTTCCCAAGTTAAAACAACTTGATTAGAAGCATTGGCATCTGTTGATTTTTCATCTGAAGGACTTACCAACTTTGCAGTAAAAGGAGCAGAATTAGTTTCTCCTTCCCCTTTCGTATAAAAAGCATTTACTGAAGATGTTTCTCCTGCTAAACCTTTAGCATCAATAGCAGTAACCCTCCAATATAAAGCAGTTCCTTTATCTAAAGTAATATTTACTTGAGATGTACTCGCTGTTTGAGATTTTACAATATTAGACATTTCTCTATTTTTAGAAATCTCTACTTTATAACTAATGTTATCATTATTAGGATCTGTAGCATCACTCCAATCAAAAGTTATTGTATTATCTATACATAATAAATTTGGTGTTGGATATACCAAGTTCACCTTACTTGGTGCTTCATTAACAGGTTCTTTACTTCCTCCTCCACAAGCAACGAATAAAGGAAGTGAAAATAATGCTATTGTTTTTATTACTTTTCTCATTATTTTAAAATTTTAAAAGTGTTTGTGTTATCATTACCTAATTTAAGAATGTAAATACCCGATTTAAAATCATTAAATGGTATTGATAACTCATTTCCTTGTCTTTGTATATTGTCTTTTAAAACAACCTTACCTGTTACATCAAATATTGTAACTTTAATATTAGATTCAGCGTCAATTGGCAATAATAAATCAATACTATTAGAAACTGGATTTTTCTTTAAGAAAGTATTATCAATAACCATTGAAAACTTTCCTTCACATTCTTTTGCTGTTCCTACCTCTAAAACACCGCTCTTTTGAACTTTTACACTAAACGTTGAATTATTAAATGTATTTACTAAACTTCCATTTAAATAAACATTATAAGGTGCTGTACCAGAATTCATAGTAATCGTATAATCTCTAGATTCTTGATTTTTAGCAGCCCTTAGTGAAATAGCCTCTGATTCAGTAATATTAATTACAAAACATTGCTTATAATCTCTACCATCAACAGTAACACACACTTCATATTCTCCTGGTTTTAAATTTTCATAAGTTGTTGTTGTAGCTGTTCCTGTTATTGATTGAGGTTTTGCTCCATCTAAAGTAACTGAATAGTTAACAAATGTCTCTTTAATAGTAACTATTATTTTTCCATCATCTTCACCTACACATGTTTCAGAAGTAGTTACAACAGAAATATTATCTGGGTTCGCAAAACTAGTATCACATACATCTCCTGTCCCATCATTATTCCCATCTGCTTGATCTGGGTTTGGAGTGTTAATACAATTATCAACATCATCCATTATTCCATCTCCATCGGTATCTTGACAAGCATCACCTACTCCATTTCCGTCTGTATCTTTTTGATCTGGATTTGCTAATGTAATGCAGTTATCATCTGTATCAATAACTCCATCGTCATCTGTATCTTGACATACATCTCCTATTCCATTACCGTCAGTATCTTTTTGATCTGGATTTGCTACTGAAGGGCAATTATCGTCAATATCTAATATGGTATCATCATCAGAATCTTGACAAACGTCACCTATTCCATCATTATTGAAATCTTTTTGATCTGGGTTTTTAACATTTATACAATTATCAATATCATCAGTAACACCATCTCCATCTGTGTCTTGGCAAACATCTCCTATTCCATTACCGTCAGTGTCTTTCTGATCAGCATTTTGTTTTTCAGGGCAATTGTCATTAATATCTAAAACTCCATCTCCATCTGTGTCTTGACAAACATCTCCTATTCCATTACCATCAGTATCTTTCTGATCAGCATTTGCTGTCGAAGGACAATTATCATCATTATTATTAACACCATCTCCATCTTCATCCTCATTTGGTGATAAAAATTTACCTGAAAAAATACCTCTTCCATAAGTTGCTGCAAAAACAATATTATCATCTCTCAAGTCTAAATCTAATACAGGCACATTACTCATACCATTTTGAGATCGTTTCCAATTAGGAGAATTTGAATCAAAATTGTTAGTCTTCCAAACACCTAAATTAGTACCAATTATTACTTCTTTTGTATTATAAGGACTTTGTAAAATAGATTTAACAGGAATATCAGGTAAATCTCCTTCTTTACTCACCCAGTTTGTTCCTCCATTATTACTATACCAAACACTTTTTACACCATAATTATGCATGGTAACAAAAATTTCATTTTCATTAGTTCCAAATTCTATATCAGAGATAGATCCAATAAAATTATCTCCAGTAATTTCTGTCCAAACACCAATACCAGAATCAGCATTTTCAACTCTTAGTAATTTACTGTTTTTTAATCCTATATATAATTTACTAGAAGTTGTAGTGAATGGCGATACTTTTAAAGAAGAAGGCTCAGCGTTCATTAAAGAATTTGTTAAATCATTTTTCTCAATTGTTCCTAATAAGCTAGAATATCTTTTAACTATGAAATTTGAACCGCTTGAATAATTAGAATATAAAATATTAAGGTTTGAATCTAACTCTTCTTGGTTAATAAAATCTCCATTAGATGAGTTTTCATCATTTATGGTTATCCAATTAGAAGTATTATAATTAAATAAATTAATTGATTGATTATATACAAAATTTGCAATCAAATATCTATCAGATCCATCAGTATCGAAAAAACTTGCAGCCCCATCTCCACCTTGAGCTCTAACAGAGCTATTAATCCCAGCTGTAGCAGCTTCAATTAATTGAGTACCATTATCCTGAGCTCCAGCTAAAAAATATTCATTATTATTAAACGCGGATCTAGGTGCAACACCAATAGTATAAAATTGAAGAGTATTATAATTTTTATTTCTAGCATCAATGCTTGTTCCTGAATCGTTAGAAAAATAGACACCTCCATCATTACCAAAAATCATTCTTGATGAAGAAGCAAAAGCTAAACCATGTTGATCAGCATGAACTGTTGGTATAGATAAAGCAGCTAAATTATTATTGTTAGACCATTTTGATATTTGATTCCATGAAGTACCTCCATCTACTGATTTAAATAAATCAATACCCCCTATATAAATAACATCCTCATTATTAGGGTCTACTTTTAATAGTAAATCATAAAACGCTTGTCCTCTAGTAAAATCATTCGCTGGTATTCCATTATCTGCATCATTTGGTAAAGTCAATTCATTTACATTTATCAAGTCATTTGTTGTTTTATATATTTTTACAGGTGCACTAGATACAGTTGTTTGCGCCAATATATATATCACTCCTGGATTCGAAGGGGAAAGAGCAATTTCTGTCCTATTACCATTAGGTACGGTATGTTTTAGATTAAAGTTTATTCCATCAGTAGATTTAAAAATAGCTCCTCCACCATCTCCATAGGTGAAACTTCTAGTAGAACTTAAATAAATTGAGTTATCTGATGCTATCTCTAAATTGTTAGGTTCATATTCATTTCCTGCTCCTGTTTTTGGAATATCTAATTTTGAGAAATTAACTCCGTCTATTGACTTATACATTCCCATACTATCACCACCTATGGATGCTCCTCCAGTATATCCTGCTTCACCAGCGGCAACATAAACTTCTGAAACCCCATTATTATTTCTAACAATAACATCATTTATATGTTGAACTCCAGGTACTAATGTAGCATTTGAAGCATTATTGCTTGTTCTACTTAATGTTCCATTAACAACCCCAGCTGAAAGAGCATTAATAATTACATCACCATCTTCTTTACTAACCATCACCGAAGGTATAGTAACTGTAGCATCAGTACCAGCCATATTAAAAGGAGCGCCTGCAACATTATTTACAATAATTATAGCAACAGCACCAGCATCTTGAGCATTTTTTGCTTTAGCGGTAAAATTACAAGAACCTCTTCTTGCTACTGCTATTTTACCATTTAATAAACTAGCATTAGTTACAGCTTCACAACCATCATCTGTATTACCAGTCCCATCACTAACGAGTATCAAATCTTTAGTGATATCAGATGTAATAACCCCTCCAAAATTAGTAGTTCTAATAGAAATATAATCCCCTGTAATTCCTGCTGGTGAATTTATAGTTAATTTAGAATTAGCATCTAAAAAACTTTCTCCAGTAACGCCTCCAAAAATATTCTTCCAGGTATTACCTCCATCAACTGATTTCCACAAACCATCACCGTTAATATTACCATTTACATAAGATTCTCCAGTACCCACATAAAATATTTTAGAATTGTTAGGATCCACTGCTATACAAGAAACTGCTAGGTTTTCAGGTATACCAACACGAACCCATTTATTATTTGCATCAGATATTTTAGTGTTTTTCCACAAACCTCCACTAACACCCCCTGCAAAAACAGTTTCATTGGTAGAATCATTCGGGTCAAAGATTAACGCTCTGGTTCTTCCTCCAACATTATCTGGACCTCTTTCAACCCAGCTATTATCTACTTCTCCGGGAGCTCTTTGAAATGCATTTTGTTTATCTAATTGTTTTTGAAGTTTAAAAACATTTTCTATATGAGTCCTTCCAGTAGCAGGATTAATTTCATTTAAATATTTTTGCTCAAAGTATGCATTTGGCGGTAAGCCTTGTGCTTTTCTTTCTTTTTTAGGAAGTTCTCCTGTTTTTTGATATGGGTGATTCTTTAAAAACTCAGTGTGTTGTTTTCTTAATTTCTCAACTTCAGTCTCATTACTGACCATAGTTTTAAAAACAACACCAAATAAAGTTATAGCTAATAAGCCAAGAAGGAGTATTTTTTTATTCATAATAAAATAGTTAATAACATATATAACAAGTAGGTTTTACTTTACCCTACTTATTTATTAAGAAACGCAAACATAATAAATTAATTAAAAATCAACCTATTAGCAGGTGTTAAATAATATTTCCTTTAATTTTTTTATGTAATCGTATTGCAAATCCATCTGATAAACTGGCAATAAAACCACTTATCTGCATGACTCTATCATATATGTTTTCTTTTTCTTGTTGATATTCTTTAGGAAGTAAATTCAATACTAGTTTATCATAGTTTGATTGATTACCTTCAAATTTATTATTTAAAGCGGTTACAAACACATCTAATAAATCAGCAATAATTTTGTATCCTGCTACTTCCTTCTCAACTACATCTTTACTCCTGTAAATTTTATCAACACTAATTTTAATTATGTCGTTAATCTGTGCTTCATACTTACATTTATCTAATAATGATTTTTCAAAACTTCCGTTTAAAATCGCTTGTTCATTAGCCAAAAAGATATCTACAGCCTCATTAATTAACACTCCAATTGCTAAAGCACGTAAATAACTTACTCTGTCTTTTTTATATTGAAGCGAATGATACTTCTTACTATCAATAGTATCTTTAACCAACTTAATCATATATTCTAAAGCATAGTCTTCGTCGATTAAACCAAGATTAATCCCATCTTCAAAATCTATGATGGTATAACAAATATCGTCTGCTGCCTCTACTAAATATGCTAATGGATGACGGTAAAATGAGATTCCGTCACTTTCTTTTTGTTGTAAGCCTAAATCGTTTGCGACATCTAAAAAAGCTTCTTTTTCAGATTGAAAAAACCCGTATTTTTTATCAACTATATGCTTTGTAGGTTTTTTAGGAAGTGATTCTTTAGGATATTTCATAAATGCTCCTAAAGTTGCGTAACTTAAACGTAAACCACCTTCAGTTCCTTGGTTACTTTCTGTAAGAATTTTGAATCCGTTCGCATTCCCTTCAAAATCAATTAAATCTTGATATTCTTTTTCGGTAAGTTGCTCTTTGTATTTTGCTCCGTTACCTGTTTTAAAGTATTCACCAATAGCTTTTTCACCTGAATGCCCAAAAGGCGGATTCCCGATATCATGCATAACCGATGCTGCAGCTACAATAGCTCCAAAATCGTTAAAAGTGTATCCTAAGTCTTTTAAATTTGGATGACGCTCTAACAATACTTTACCAACTCTACGTCCTAAGGTTCTTCCTACTACTGACACTTCTAAACTGTGTGTTAGTCGTGTATGTACAAAATCGGTTTTTGATAATGGAATTACCTGTGTTTTATCTTGTAGACTACGAAAAGCAGATGAAAATATAATTCTATCAAAATCTACCTCGAACCCTAAACGGGTTTCATCTTGTTTTATTCGTTCTCGCTTTTGTGTATCTCCAAAGCGTTTTAAAGAAAGTAATTGTTCCCAGTTCATAGGTTATAAAAATATTTTATATAATAAAATTCCAAGTGTTAATGTTCCAAAAATAGCATCTAAAATATTATTATCAATGTACTTTTCAATTAATTTGATAAACAAAGCTGTTACTAATATTAACATATATATAACTGTATATATTGGTATAGCAACTACAAAAGCTCCTATATAAAAAACTACTAATAACATTAAAATCCAAATCAATTGAAAGTTAAAAACACCAACATCTTCCATGAGGTAATTTAAAGGTTTAAATATTCTATTTATATCAATATTTAAAATTGGTATGTAGCCTCCTATATAGTAAACTATTGATGGCGCAAATAACAAACTTAACATGTTTATATTTAGAAAAAGATTTTTTCTAGTTTCCTTATGTTTTTGTATCCACGAAATTGAAAAAGCTAATAAAGCAGATAAGATAAATATTGGGGTAATGAATTTTAATAATTCATTTTTTATTTCAAAAGTAAAAATTAATGAAATTGTAGATAATATCAATGAAAATAGAATTCCTTTAATACTTAACTTATTGAGGGTTTTTAAAGTTGTTTTTGGTTTAGTTTCTTTATATAATCTAAGAGCTTTATTTGTGCCATTTATAACACGGTCTATCTTTCTCTTAATTATATCATTTTTTACAACTCTCCTTGCATAAACATATAAACCTACAAAAAAACCAATTATGGATAACATCATTTTTTTTTACTAAAAAAGAGAAACCTTTCGACTTCTCTTTTATCACTTTTAATCTAAATTTTGGTTTAAGAACCGCACATTAAGCAATCATCATCTGGTGCTCCGTTTTTAGAAGCATCTACCATTGCTTTAAATTCTGCTGCACTCATCGGTTTATCTTCCTCAATTGTATCAGCTTTTTTCTCTACATTTAAAGTAAACTGTTTTGCGTTTACAGCAGATTTTGTACGTAAGTAGTACATTCCTGTTTTTAATCCACTCTTCCATGCATAGAAATGCATTGAAGTTAACTTCGCAAAATCAGGGTCTTTCATAAATAAGTTTAACGACTGAGATTGATCGATAAAATATCCTCTATGGCGTGCCATATCGATAATATCTTTCATACTCATTTCCCAAACTGTTTTATATAAATCTTTTAATTCTTGTGGGATTGTATCAATATGTTGAATAGATCCGTTTGCACGCATAATATCTTCTTTCATATTGTTATCCCATAAGTTTAACTCTACTAAATCTTCTAATAAGTGCTTGTTTACAACAATAAACTCACCCGATAACACTCTACGTGTATAAATATTAGAAGTGTAAGGTTCAAACGCTTCGTTGTTTCCTAAAATTTGAGATGTAGATGCTGTAGGCATCGGAGCAACTAATAATGAGTTACGAACTCCATGCTTTTTAACCTCTTTACGTAAGGCATTCCAGTCCCAACGACCACTTAATTCCTCGTCTTTAATTCCCCACATATTGTGTTGGAACTCTCCTTCAGACATTGGTGATCCTTTAAATGTTGAATATGGTTCTTTTGCTTTTGCAACCTCCATAGATGAAGTTACAGATGCAAAGTATAAAGTCTCAAAAATCTCTTGGTTTAACTTCTTTGCTTCATCTGATGTAAACGGCATACGTAACATGATAAAAGCATCTGCTAATCCTTGAATTCCTAATCCTACCGGACGGTGACGTGTATTAGAATTCTCAGCCTCGATTACTGGATAATAATTACGATCGATAACCGTATCTAGGTTTCTAATTACTTTTTTAGTTACTTTAAATAATTTATCGTGATCGAAAAACTTGTTTCCGTTTTCGTCTTCTCCAACAAACATTGGAATTGCGATAGATGCTAAGTTACATACTGCTACCTCATCTTCGGCAGTATATTCCATAATCTCAGTACATAAATTTGAAGAACGAATGGTTCCTAAGTTCTTTTGATTCGATTTACGGTTCGCTGCATCTTTATATAACATGTACGGTGTACCTGTTTCAATTTGTGATTCTAAGATTTTCTCCCATAAATCACGTGCTTTAATAGTTTTTCTACCTTTTCCTGCTTGCTCATAGCTTGTATATAAACGCTCAAACTCTTTACCATAAGTATCATATAAATTAGGGCACTCATGTGGACACATTAACGTCCACTCCCCGTCTTGTTGTACACGTTCCATAAATAAATCAGAAATCCACATTGCGTAAAATAAATCACGTGCACGCATTTCTTCTTTACCATGGTTTTTCTTTAAATCTAAGAAATCATAAATATCAGCATGCCAAGGCTCTAAATACATAGCGAAAGAACCTTTACGTTTTCCTCCTCCTTGATCTACATAACGCGCCGTATCGTTAAACACACGTAACATAGGTACAATTCCGTTTGACGTTCCGTTAGTACCAGCAATATAACTTCCTGTAGCACGGATGTTATGTAAAGACAAACCTATACCACCTGCAGATTGTGAAATCTTAGCTGTTTGTTTTAACGTATCGTAAATACCATCAATACTATCATCTTGCATTTGCAATAAGAAACATGACGACATTTGTGGTTTTGGTGTACCAGCATTAAATAAGGTAGGAGTTGCATGGGTAAAATATTTTTTACTCATTAACTCGTATGTAGCAATTGCCTCATCAATGTCTTCTTTATGAATACCTATAGATACACGCATTAACATTTGTTGCGGACGCTCAACAATGTTACCGTTTAACTTTAATAAGTATGAACGTTCTAACGTTTTAAAACCAAAATAATCGTAATTAAAATCACGGCTGTAAATAATTGTAGAATCTAATTTATCAGCATTTTTCATGATAATATCATACACATCATCAGCCAATAAAGGTGATTTTTTTTCTGTACGAGGGTTAACATATTCGTACAAATCAGTCATCGTTTCAGAAAACGATTTCTTTGTATTTTTATGTAAGTTAGATACGGCAATTCTTGCTGCTAATTTTGCATAATCAGGGTGTGCAGTAGTCATCGTAGCTGCAATTTCTGCCGCTAAGTTATCTAATTCTGAAGTAGTTACACCATCATATAATCCTTCAATAACTCGCATTGCTACTTTTACTGGATCAACAATTTTGTTTAATCCATAACACATTTTTCTAACCCTTGCTGTGATTTTGTCGAACATCACAGGTTCTTTTCTACCGTCTCTTTTTGCTACATACATATGTTTACTGGTTTTAATTTGGTTAAAAGCGTCGCCAAAGCATTACACTTATAACAACTCTTATACGTTAAAATAATTTTGTTTCTTTTTGAAACTATATGGTGCTAAAGTACCGAAGCACTTTAGCAAAATTTACCGCATGTAGGGGTTAGCAGTATTGTTTTATAATTAAATCTTATCGCTTTGCGATTAAAAATCAGCATCAAAACTGATGTCTCCAGTACCTCCAGAAGAAACTCCTGCTTTTTGGTACTCAGAAACTCTTTTTTCAAAGAAGTTTGTTTTTCCTTCTAAAGAAATCATTTCCATAAAATCGAACGGATTAGTAGCTTCGTACTCTTTATCACATCCAAATTCTAATAATAATCTATCTGTTACAAACTCTAAATACTGTGTCATTAATTTAGCGTTCATACCAATTAAACTTACAGGTAAAGATTCTGTAATAAACTCTCTTTCAATATCAAGTGCATCGATAATAATTTCGCGAATACGCTCTTTTGGTACTTTGTTTACCATGTGATGGTTATGTAAATGAACTGCAAAGTCACAGTGCATACCTTCATCACGAGAAATTAACTCATTAGAAAAAGTTAACCCAGGTAATAATCCTCTTTTCTTTAACCAGAAAATAGAGCAAAATGACCCTGAAAAGAAAATTCCTTCAACAGCAGCAAAAGCAATTAAACGCTCAGCAAACGAATCTGACTCAATCCATTTTAAAGCCCAATCTGCCTTCTTCTTAATTGCTGGGAAAACCTCAATAGCTTTAAACAGCTTATCTTTTTCCTCTTCATTCTTTACATATGTATCTATTAATAAAGAATAAGTTTCAGAATGAATGTTTTCCATCATAATTTGGAAACCATAGAAAAATTTTGCTTCAGAATACTGAACTTCGTTTACAAAGTTTTCTGCTAAATTTTCATTTACAATTCCATCAGAAGCTGCAAAAAAAGCTAAAATATGTTTGATAAAATAGCGCTCATCATCTGTTAACTTCGTATTCCAATCATTTAAATCAGAATGTAAATCGATTTCTTCGGCTGTCCAAAAACAAGCTTGTTGTTTTTTATACCATTCCCATAAATCATTATGTTGAATAGGAAAAATTACAAATCTATCTTTGTTTTCTTGTAAAATTGGTTCGATTGCAGCCATGCTTATTTTGAGCTAAATTTAGTTGATGTTTTCTTTTCTTGGGGGAGAAACAAAGATTCAAAAAATTGCTAAAAATTGAAAGCCATACTTATTCACAAATCCCTTGAAGTTTTTAACAAATTGTGTTTTTCTCAAAAAACAACGACATATTTTAAAAAGCTCAAACCCTTGTTTTTAAAGGGATTAAAATTTAAAAAATAGCTTGCGTAGTGATAATCACTGGGTTTCTTATTTTGAGTTGAAACTAAAAAAAAGTGATGCTTTTCAACATCACTTTTTTTCATCATTTATTCAATAATTTTATTACTTCTGCACTTTTAAAACATCAGCAATAATTTGTTCAATTTGTTTTTGAGGTAATGCTCCGTGAGCCATTTGAGGTTCTTCTCCTATCGGGCAAAATAACATAGAAGGAATACTTCTAATACCAAAAGCAGCCGAAAGTTCTGGTTCTGCTTCAGTATCTATCTTGTAAATATTTACTTTGCCTTCATAATCTTTACCTAATTGTTCTAAAACTGGTGCTAATGCTTTACATGGTCCGCACCAATCAGCATAAAAATCTATTAATGCTGGTTTATCTCCTTCAAACTTCCACTCTTTATTTACTTCGTAATTAAATACCTTTTCTAAAAAAGTCTCTTTCGTTAAATTTTCTGTCATTCTTTTATTTTTTACTAATTCTTTGCCTAAAAAATTCAAGCATAAAGGTAGTCGTTTTTATTTCTAAAGATTACAAATGTGCTATTCCTTGTTAAATTCATCTTAAAAAAGAGCTATACTTCAGTTTTTCTGCTAATTTTGAAAGTATTAACTAATCATTTATTCAATGAAAAAACTAATCCTTCCAATTCTTATTGCAAGTATTGCTATAGTATCTTGCAAAAAAGAAGAGCAAACTAAAAAAGAAATTGCGGTGAATTACCCAGAAACAACTAAAAAACCTGTAGTAGATGAATACTTTGGCACTAAAGTAACCGATAATTATCGTTGGTTAGAAGATGATAGAAGTCCAGAAACTGAATCTTGGGTGAAAGCGGAAAACGAAGTTACTTTCGATTACTTAAGTAAAATACCTTACCGTGAACAATTAAAAGATCGTTTATCTGAATTATGGAATTACGAAAAAGTAGGAACTCCTTTTAAAGAAGGCGACTACACTTATTTTTATAAAAACAACGGTTTACAAAATCAGTATGTTTTATATAGAAAAGATAAAGATGGTAAAGAAGAAGTATTCTTAGATCCAAATACATTTTCTGAAGATGCAACTACGTCTTTAGGTTCTGTAAACTTCTCTAAAAGCGGAGATATTGTTGCCTATTCAATTTCTGAAGGCGGTAGCGACTGGAGAAAGATTATCGTTATGAATGCTAAAAACAAAGAAATTATAGGAGATACTTTAGTTGATGTAAAATTCTCTGGAATTGCTTGGAAAGGCAACGAAGGTTTTTACTATTCTAGTTACGACAAGCCTAAAGGAAGTGAACTTTCTGCAAAAACAGATCAACATAAATTATACTACCATAAATTAGGAACAAAGCAAAATGAAGATGCTGTTATTTTCGGAGCAACTGCTGAAGAAAAAAACAGATATGTTGGTGGTTATTTAACTGAAGATGATAAGTACTTAGTGATCTCTGCTTCTACTTCAACGTCTGGAAACAAGTTATTTTTAAAAGACTTAACGAATCCCAATAATAAACTAGTAACTGTTTTAGATAATTACGACAGTGATACATATGTAATTGACAATCGTGATGATAAATTATATTTAGTTACCAACTTAAATACTCCTAATAAGAAAATAGTAACGGTTGATGCTAAAAACCCTACTTCTGATAACTGGAAAGATTTTATCGCTGAAACAGAAAATGTATTATCACCATCAACAGGTGCAGGATATTTCTTTGCAGAATATATGGTAGATGCCGTATCGAAAGTATTACAATATGATTTTGATGGAAAATTAATTCGTGAAGTAAAATTACCTGGAGTTGGTTCTGCTGGTGGTTTCGGAGGAAAAACCGATGCTAAAGAGTTATACTTTTCATTCACCAACTATAATACACCAAGTTCATCATATAAATTCAATCCGAAAGAAGGGACTTATAAAGTTTACTGGAAACCTGCTATTTCTTTCAATTCTGATGATTATGAAAGTAAGCAAGTTTTCTACACATCAAAAGATGAAACAAAAGTTCCGATGATTATTACCTATAAAAAAGGGTTAGAATTAAACGGTAAAAACCCAACTATTTTATATGGTTATGGAGGGTTCAACATTTCATTAACTCCAAGTTTTAGTATTGCCAATGCAGTATGGATGGAACAAGGTGGTGTATATGCCGTACCAAACCTACGTGGTGGAGGTGAATATGGAAAGAAATGGCACAAAGCAGGAACACAATTACAAAAGCAAAATGTGTTTGACGATTTTATAGCTGCTGCTGAATTTTTAATCAAAGAAAACTATACTTCATCTGACTATTTAGCAATTCGTGGAGGTTCTAACGGAGGTTTATTAGTAGGCGCTACCATGACGCAACGTCCTGATTTAATGAAAGTAGCTTTACCTGCTGTTGGGGTATTAGATATGCTACGTTATCATACATTTACTGCTGGAGCTGGTTGGGCATACGACTACGGAACTGCTGAACAAAGCAAAGAAATGTTTGAATATTTAAAAGGATATTCGCCTGTACACAATGTGAAAAAAGAAGCATACCCTGCAACAATGGTTACTACTGGAGATCATGATGATCGTGTGGTACCTGCACATAGTTTTAAGTTTGCTGCTGAATTGCAAGACAAACAAGAAGGAACAAATCCTGTGTTAATTCGTATTGAAACCAATGCTGGTCATGGAGCAGGAACACCAGTTGCAAAAACGATTGAGCAATATGCTGATATTTTTGGATTCACTTTATTTAACATGGGATTTGATCAATTACCAAATCCACCGAAATCTAAAATTAAATCATAAAAGCTGTTTATATATAAACTAAAAACTGCCGCTAATAGCGGCAGTTTTTTATTGAACTTTATTTAAAATATATTTATTCAAATATTTTGCGTCTTTTTTAACTCCTCCTAAAGTAGCAGAACCTCTAGTATACAGCCAAGGTAATCCTAAAAAATACAATCCCTCAATATTATCACTAACACCTCTATAATTCTTTGGGTAATAGTCGTCGTCTAGTTCAATACCGTCTATCCAATTAAAATTAGGTTTAAATCCTGTAGCCCAAACAATATTTTTAATATCATTTATTTCCTGCTTTTCAAAAGTGATAGTTTCTTCATTTGCATCTAATGTTCTCCCTACACAAGTCACATTCTTTTTCTTAAACAAAGTTTTTACATCAGTTCCAATAACTGGCTGCCCTCCTTTGCTTAGTTTTTTACCAATCCAAGAATATTTATGAGCTGTTAAAAACCCTATTTTGCTAAACCACCACCATAAAGTTTTTCCTAAAAACTCTTGAGGAATGGACATAATATTGGTGTTTCCAGAAAAATAAACTGGTTTATCTAAATCAGAAATTTCACTTAATATTTGAACACCAGAATCTCCAGCACCAACTACTAAAGTTGCTCCTTCTTGCAATTGATTAGGACTCTTATAATGTTCGCTATGAATCTGTATAATATCTTTCGATATTTTAGTATGACACTTAGGTGTAAAAGGTTTATGAAACGGACCTGTAGCAATAATTACATTCTTTGCAGTGAACTCTTTTACATCACTTTTTAAAGTAAATACTTTGTTTTCCTTTTTTAAATAGGTGATTTTTTGATCGAACTCAATAGGAATATTGTACTCTTTTACATATGCCTTTAAATAATCAGCTACTTCATACTTATTTGCATAATGTCCTTTTTTATGCGGAAATTTCATTCCAGGAAGATGATTAAACTCCGAAGGAGTAAAAAGCTTTAAAGAATCCCATCTTTTTAACCATGGAGCCCCTGTTTCCGAATTTGCATCTACTATTAAATAATTCGCATTCTGTTTATTTAAATAATATGCTATTGCTAAACCTGCTTGTCCTGCTCCAATGATTATATAATCCTTCATGTATAGTTTTTAACGCTGTAAAACTATGGATTTAAAAAGGGTTTCTATTATAAAAACTCCTTTTGTTAATTTTTGTTAATCTTTTAGTGTCTAAAAGATTACTTTTTTAATTTATCTATCTTTATCATCAATTTTTTACATGTTTTTAAAACCTCTTAAATAAAAAATAGGAGTTAAACTGTAACATTTTTTAACAAAATCACTCTTATTAAGATAAGAGTGTTTAATATCAACCAAAATTTATACAATGAAAACCATTCACAAAATGCTGTTTACAACTGCTGTGGCTTCTTTAGCTATGGTATCTTGTAAAACAGAGCAAAAACCTGAAGAAAAAGTTCAGGGGATTATTTTAGAAAACATGGATACATCTGTAAAACCTACAGATGACTTCTTTAGATACGTTAACGGAACTTGGGTAGACAACACCAAAATTCCTGATGACCAAACTTCATGGGGAGGATTTAACCAGCTACGTAAAAAAACCGATGCAGATGTTTTGGCTATTTTAGGTGATGCTATCGAAAAAAGAGATTTTCCAAAAATGAAAGACGCCGAAGGTAACGAAATTGATTCTGATCAAGAAAAAGCCGTAAACTACTACGAAACTATTATGGATACCGTAGCTAGAAATAAAGCTGGTAAAGCACCAATACAGCCTTTCCTTGCAAAAATTGATGAGATTAAAGACTTAAACGGTGTTCAAGAGTTTATTACAAACATGGCTGCTTATGGTGGTGCTGGATTCTACGGTTTTGGTGTTTTTAACGACCTTAAAAACAGTAGCATGAATGCTGGATATTTAGGTGCTGGTGGACTTGGATTAAGAAGAGATTACTACGTAGATAAAAAAGTAGAGGATAAGCTTAAAAAATATCAAGAATTTGTAGCTAAAATGTTACAAGAGTTTGGTGATGATGAAGCTACTGCTAAAAAGAATGCAGCGAATATTGTTGCTTTCGAAAAAAGTTTAGCAGAACCTAGAATGACCAAAGAAGAGCGTAGAGATACTCGTAAAATGTACAACCCAATGTCGATTGAAGAGTTAACTACTTTAGCTCCTACTATCGATTGGACAGCACATTTAGAAGGAATTGGGGTTAATCTTAAAGGAGTAGATGGAAATAATGGTCTAGAAAAAGTTATTGTTACGGATCCAGGATATTTTAAAGCAATGAGCGAAATCCTTAAAAACCGTCCAGTAGAAGATATCAAACTATTATTACGTTGGAATGCTATCAACAACTCTTTAGGTTTATTATCTACTGATTTAGAAAAAGCAAACTGGGAATTTTATAGCAAAGAAATGCGTGGAGCTAAACAACAACGTCCAAGAGACGAGCGTGCTTTAGGTAACTTAAACGGTGCTATTGGCGAAGCTTTAGGTAAATTATATGTTGATGCTAAATTCCCACCAGAAGCGAAGCAGAAAGCTAAAGAAATGATTGACAACGTAATGTTAGGTTTCGAAAAGCGTATTGCACAATTACCTTGGATGAGTGAAGAAACTAAGCAAAAAGCTTTAGATAAATTACACAAGTTAACTGTTAAGATTGCTTACCCTGATAAGTGGAAAGATTATTCAGAATTACAAGTTAAAGGTTTAAAAAACGGTGGAACTTACTTTGATAACGCTATTAATGTTTCTAAGTGGAACTTTAACAAAAACATGGCTAAATTAGGTAAAGAAGTTGATAGAACTGAATGGGGAATGTCTCCACAAACAGTAAACGCTTACTTTAATCCTGTAAATAACGAGATCGTATTCCCAGCAGCAATTTTACAACCACCTTTCTATAACTATAAAGCTGATGAAGCTGTAAATTATGGTGGAATTGGAGCTGTTATTGGTCACGAGATTTCTCATAGTTTTGATGATTCTGGAGCTCGTTTTGACGGTGATGGAAACCTTAAAAACTGGTGGACTGAAGATGATTCTAAAAAGTTTAAAGATATCGGAGGTAAATTAGTAAAACAATACAGCGATATTATTGCTATTGACAGCATGCACTTAAACGGAGAATATACTTTAGGCGAAAACATTGGTGATTTAGGTGGTGTACAAGCTGCTTACGAAGGATTAAAAATCTTCTTAGAAAAAAGTGGTCGTCCTGCTGATATTGATGGGTATTCTCCTGAGCAACGTTTCTTCCTTTCTTGGGGAACAATTTGGAGAACTAAAATGCGTGATGAAGCTTTAAAGAACTTAATCATGACAAACACACATGCCCCTGGACAATACAGAGCATATATGCCGCTTAAAAACGTTGATGCTTTCTATGAAGCGTTTGATGTTAAAGAAGGTGATAAAATGTATATAAAACCAGAAGAAAGAGTTAGAATCTGGTAGACACGCAGTGTCTTTAAGTATTACAATCAGTGCGTAAGTAGTGATAAATAAATTAAAACCGATGCAGAAATGTGTCGGTTTTTTTTATTGAATAAATAGTAAGGTATACTTTTGTACTTATGCTACAAGTAAACAACATATCATTTACATATCCGTCTAAAGAGAAAACCTTAGAAAACATAAACTTCACTCTTAAAAAAGGAGAACATTTATGTGTAATGGGAGAAAGTGGTTGTGGTAAATCTACTTTACTAAAAGCTATTTATGGATTATTGGATTTAGATAGTGGATCATTATTTTGGAACGAAACAGAAATATTAGGTCCTGCGCATCATTTAGTGCCAGGAATGGACTTTTTTAAATATGTAGCACAAGATTTCGATTTAATGCCATTTACATCGGTAAGTGAAAATATTAAAAAATTCCTATCTCGATTTTACCCCAAAGAAGCTGATGAGCGAACTCAAGAATTATTAGAAGTAATTGAAATGACTGAGTTTGCTAACATAAAAGTAAAAAACTTAAGTGGCGGACAACAACAACGTGTTGCCATTGCTAGAGCTTTAGCTAAAGAGCCTGAATTATTATTATTGGATGAACCTTTTAGTCAGATAGATAACTTTAAAAAAAACTCGTTAAGAAGGAATTTATTTAGTTATTTAAAAGAAAAAAACATCGCTTGTATTGTCGCTACTCACGATGGGGATGACGCCCTTTCGTTTGCTGATCAAATGATTATTATAAAAAACCATAAAATCACTGCTAATAATACACCTTCCAACCTGTACAAAAATCCAAAAGAAAAATATATTGCTTCTTTATTTGATGATGTGAATGAAATTACAATTAATAATGAAACAATACTTTTATACCCTCATCAAATACAAATAGTAGAAAATTCAGATTTAAAAGCAACTGTTATAAAAACATACTTTAAAGGGCATTATTGGTTGATAGAGGTTAATTTTAAGAACCAGTCTGTTTTTGTATCTCATCGTCAAAATATTGACATAAAAAAAACAGTTTCGCTAAGAGTTAACGAAACTGTTTTAAACCTTTAATAACTATCTCAAAATTATTACTCTAATTTTTCTTTTTCTAGAAAAATACACTCCTACCTATTTAAACACCAAATAAGGTAAAAGTGTATTATAAATTTCCTTTTTCTTGAAGGGTAACAACTTTTCCAAAACTATAACCGTTTAAAAAAGCTTTACCCTACCTTAAATTAAAAAATTTCTTTAATTTTTTGTTTAGCTCCATTAAAAACTACTGTTTCATCCTCTTTTTTACCTAATAATAACCTTCCTATTGGTGAAGAAATAGAAACTGAAAAGTATTGTTTATCATCTACTATTAACTGTCCGGAGCTAATACTCAAAAAATAAGAAGCTTTGTCTGTTACTACCACACTACCTAAATGAGCAATCTTTGATTTTTTTGAAATATCAATTCTAGTTAAAACTTCTTTCATTTGAGTTATTCCTTGCAATTGTTGGCCAGCTTTTTCCATTTCTAATTGCAACATTGCCCTACCTGTTTCATGCTTATCACCAGCAGAACTCTTTGTTTCTGATTGCAATGCTTTTTGATTAGAAGATATTATTTCTTCAACTGTTTGTAATCGCTTATTAACATAATCAACACATTGTTGATACAAATTTTCTTTTATTTCCATGTTAACTCTGCTAATTCTTTTCCTACCAAACTACCTATTGCAACTCCCATTCCTCCTAACCTAACTCCGCAAAATATGTTATTCGATATTTGTTTTACAATTGCTTTTTTCAGATTTCCAACCCCCATAATTCCGCTCCATCGATGTTCTATTTCGAAATTAGTATTTGGTAAAATAGTGGTTCTTAAAATTTCTTCTAATTTATTTTGAATAAGTATTGTTTCACCAAATTCTGAAGTTTCTTCGGTTTTAAAATCAAGATTTCTACCTCCACCAAATAAAATTCGATTATCAATATTTCTAAAATAATAATACCCTTTATCTAAATGAAAAGTTCCTTTTATATGAAGATTTTCAATCGGCTTTGTTATTAAAACTTGTGCTCTTGCTGGCACAACTTCTTCATCTAATAGCTGATTAGCAAAACCATTTGTAGCAATACATAACTGTTTCGTAGAAAATTCTATTTTATCTGTTTTAATAATAACCTTATTATTCTGTTCTGTAAAACTTTCTACTTTAATATTATTAATGATTTTAATTCCTGAAGATTGAACTAACTCTAGTAAACTAGCAGCCATTTTTCCGGTATCAATCTGTCCTTCAAATTGATTTGTAATATAATTTTGATATATGTTTTTAAAATCAAAAACGTTTTCATCAACTGTAAAAACATCCGATTTAAATAGTGGTTTTAATAAGTTATTAATTTCATTTTTTCGATTGATACATTCTTCATAGAATTCAGAGTCTTGAAATAATTCATAGCCTTTGTTTTGTTGAAAATCGATTTTTTTATCCCCTAACGTTTTTCGTAATAACTGTAGTCCTTCCCAGCGTTTTTTTACTAAACCAAAAACCTCTTCTTCAGTATGAGATTTAAGATCATCAATTAATTCTGATAAACTTCCAAAACATGCAAAACCTGCATTTTTAGTACTTGCTCCTTGTGGTAAAATTCCTTTTTCTAAAATTATAATTTTAGCTTTTGGATATTTATTTTTTAATGCTAAAGCACAGTTTAACCCAACAATTCCGCTACCAACAACCGTAAAATCTACGTTGGAAAACCACTCTTTTAATTCCCAATAACTATAATTCAACATCTTATAAAATCAACAATATTATACCCAAGATACATGGTATATTAACGAAAAATATTCTTATCTAGTAGTTAGTTTAAAGTTTTGACTATCGCTTTGCGATTAAATATATTTGTATCTTGGCACACTACTTGAATATTTAAAATTAAACAATAAAAAGCAATACTATGAAATTATTCGGAATCTTAATTTTAGCTCTTAGTTTTTCTCAATGTGCTAGTATGAAAATGGATACACAACCTCCTTTTAAAGTAGAAAACGCAAGTTACTCTCATATTACTGGAGGACAACCAGGAAATAGTGTTTTAAATTTAATGATTGAAATTACTACTCCAGAAACTGTTGATTTTAAAAACGTGTACTTTCAAAATAGAATAACACCTGCAGTAATTGAAGAAAAAGGTGGAAAGCAATATATTGCTGCACGCTATAAAACCTCAACTGATCAAGAAAGAAAAGATTTAGTTTTAAGTTCTGATGCTAAAGCTGAGTTTGGAAATACTGCTAATGAAACAAAAGAAAAATTTCCTTTTGAGTTAGAAGAAAACGAAGCTGTGGTTAGCTATAAAGTAGGCGAGAAAATTCATTACTATAAAATTAAAAATGTAAAAAAAGAGAAACAGGTTTTTATGCCCATGGCAAAACCTCAAAACTAACTAAAACACCTCATTTTGAGGTGTTTTTTGTTTTTGGCACGTATTTTGAATTTTACTAAGCATAACCATAAAATTAATGCTTATGAAACGTTTAAAATTACTATTCTTATTTGTTACAGCCAGTTTAACATTAACATCATGTGTTGTACAAAACGACTTAATTGACGACAATGCCTTTGCATTAAACGAATATGTGTCTAGTTACGACTTATGGTATATAGATTATCATAGAACAACCGGTTCGGGCGATGTTCCTTTTTTATCAAAAGCATTTACAGTATCTTTTCTTAACGGCACCATGTATGCAAACAATAATATTGTAGACATTGGTAGAACAGGAAACGGATTAGGAATTGCTGTTGGAAATTATAATACTTACGGAACCGTTTTAGAAACTCGTCATGATTTAGATGGTCGCTATGATTTTGATGTAGTTCAATTAGCTGGTAATGAAATTAGAATCGATGACTTATCACAAAATGTAAGTTATTATTTAATAGGATACCAAAGAAACAATTTTGATTACGATAAATTGTTTTATGAAAATATCGAATACTTTTTACAAGAGTTTGTAGCTTGGGAAAGAACAGACAGAGTAGGAGGAATTACAAATGCTTTTGATGATGAACACTTTTTACAATTTACACCAGAAAATGATGTAACATTTAAATCATCGCATGATCCATTTGGCACGAATATTGATTATATTAATTGGGACTATATTGGTGGATATGAAGTAGCCAATATTGCAGGGTATGAAGACCTAAAACGTTTAACACTTTTTTATGATGGAGGTGATACTGAAAGATTTGAATTAAGCGTTATAAATGATGAAACGATTGAATTGTTCCATTTAAGTTCTGAAAGAACGTACACTTTTTCTGGTAGAGGATTTGTACAATATTTAAAAACCAAAGGTAAGAGCACTACTAAGCCAGCTGTAAGGAATAGCGGCAGAAAACGTACTAAAATACAACGTAAAACAGTTGTTAAAGAAAATATTTAAAATAAAGTTTGGTTAGTTGATTTTTGGTTGGTGTAGTAGCCAACTAAAAGGAACCGCCCCCTACAAGGGGCGGTTTTTCTATTTATAAACTTTACGTTAAGTATTCTTTTTCTTTTCGAAAAAAACATACTTTTAAATATCTTTATAAAAAAGCTATCTTTTGATTAATAAACGTTTACTTATTAAAAATCTACTTTCTCATAATGATGAGAATAGCTTTTTCGATAAAAAACAAAAGCTCTCTTTAAACACAAAAGAAGGAAAAGCAAAATTTATAAAACACGTTTGCGCATTATCTAACTCTAACCCAAATAACAATTCGTATATAGTTATCGGTATTGAAGATGAAGAAAATAAAATTATTGGCGTTGATTTTTACGATGATAGTAAAATTCAAAATCTAATAAATGCTTATTTAAAAAACCCACCGAAAATAGAATATGCAAATGTTCCTTTTCCTCGTTTGCCGCGACATAAAGTAATAGGTTTAGTAACTATTTATCCTAATAATTCAATTACTTCATTAGTTAAGAATAATTGGAAATATAAAAAAGGAATGGTGTTTTTTCGTAGAGGGAGCAACTCAATGCCTGGTGAAGGTAATTTTACCTTAAAAGATGTAAATAGTACAATTGTAGAAGCTATTGAAAAAAATGCTAGCAATAATATTAAACTTACACTAGATGGGGTTTTCGACTTTATAAATAATCATAAACCCGAATACAATCCGCAATACAAAGTTTTTTACGAACAGTTTGTATTATGTTGGGCTGGAAAAAAGAAAGTTATTAGAAATAAAGAGTTTTTAACTCGGGTTGATATTGAATTGATAAACGAACAAGTACGGTTATTTTATTCATCATTAGATGATGTTCAAATAAGTTATAATGAGCAGTCGTTTATTATTACCGAATATATCTTATTAGGAATTGATAAAACTGAAAAGCACTATCCGTTAGAAAAAACAATTATTCATTTTAAAGATAATGGTAAACACGATATTATTACTGAATTTTTGTTTGAAGCTCCAGTATATGATGCTACTATTTTAAAACATATTTACGACAATAATAATAGTATTATCTCTAAAATAGAACAGAATAAAGCACTTTCTGTAACAGAACATGAAGATGTATATAAATTACCCACCTCCTATTTAATTTGCTATTTAAATGGATTTATTGAAGCTGCTGAACAATTAAGAAAAGCAAAAATATATATTAAAAACTTAGAGGATAAAACTACGTATATAAAATATAAAGAAGCAATGCGTGTACTACGTAAAGTAAAGTATAACTAACCATACTACTCCCTCCCAACTTCATAGAGGTATAGGGTTATTTGTATATTGGAAACCAAAATAATTAAACATAAAAAAACCTCACACTTTGTGAGGTTTTTTTATGTTTAATTAGATGAGAATTTATTTTCCTCCGTCTAATTCATCTTGCCATTTTTTTAAATCGCTCCACTTACCTTCGTAAGCTAATTTTGCTTGTTGTGGCCATGTAGCAGGTTTGTGAATTCGATAACGATCTCCTCCACTGTTTAATACTTCTTGACATTTTTCAACAGATGTTTCTCCTAAATCTTTCCAGGTTTTAATATCAAAATTATGGAATAGTCCTTCTATTTTTGGCCCTATTCCTTCAACAATCTTTAAATCATTTTCTTTAATTTTTTTACCAAATGCAGCTTTGGCGGCAACAGCATCAAAAGGAATTAATGTTGCAGCTGCTCCTGCGAAAGAGGATGCCATTCCTAAATTTGACTTAGCTGATTTTAAATCTGATTCTAAGTTTATTTTATTCTTATTACAAGCTTCTAAATCTGCTTCTAATCGAGCTACTTTATTTTTCCACACATCTATATCTTCATTGTTATTTCCACCTCCTAAAAGTCTTCCTAATAAGTATCCTAATAATGCGCAAATTGCTCCGACTAATAATGGTATTAACCAACATGGTATCATTGCTAATAAATTCATAATCTATATTTTTTAAGTTTGTTTTAGTTTATTGTTACTACTATTCTTCTGTTTTTTGCTTTACCTTCTTCAGTTGCATTATCAGCAATCGGTTCGTTTTGTCCTTTTGAAGAGGTTTCTATATTTTCTTGTAAAATTCCGTTACGAATTAAGTAGTCTTTTACAAAATCTGCACGCTTTTGGCCTAACTGTAAGTTTGTATCAGCATTACCTGTATTATCGGTATGACCAACAACTTGAATTGTTAAACCAAGCTTATCTACACAACGAGATATATTAGCAAATTTTTGGCGTTGCTCTGTTGTTAAATTAATATGAGCTGATCCTGTTTTAAAATAAAGCATTAGTGGGCTTTCTTTAATTGCTTCGCAAGCAGGTTTTAATGCTTCATCATTCGCAGCAGATGCTTCTGTTCTTGTAAAAACATCAAAAGCTAAAGGGCCAAATAAAACACCGCTTTCATCAGCATGCATATCATCTTTCAATTCTCCGAAAGTATTAATTAACCTAGATGATATTCCTTGAGATACCATGTGGTTTTTTACTGAATTAGCTCTTGCTAACCCTAAGTTTGGAAAAGCAGAATTATTCGTTTCATCACTTTTATAATATCCGATAATATTAAATCGTTTATCTCCATTAGAATCAAGATATTCTTTAATTTTTAAAATTCCGTTATTCAGATTTCCTGAAATAGAATCGCGAATACTAAAACTAGATTCTTTAAAATTAAAGTTTTCATCAGTAGAAAAAGTGAAATTTCCATTTACATCTTTTATGCTAAATGGAATAAATGTTGGTTTTTTTACATTAGGTTTTCCTAAATCATCTTTAACAACTTCTTTAAGGGTTTCTTTTGCTTTGCAACCTTGTTTTTCACAACAAATATTACAGCATAGATACCAATACAACAAGCTACCAATAATAATAGTTAGTACGATACCTAATAAATAAGTTGACTTTTTACTCATTTGTTAGTTATTTAATTAGTTGATTGTGAATTTATTAAAAAAATAACAAATAGAATAATTAATTTTTTAAGAGGCTTTTAAGAAGTTTTCTTAAACTTCTGTTAACTCTCATTTTTTTGTGAAACGTTTTTTTATATCTGGCGTCTCTTAGACATAAACCTAATCTTAAAATAAAACTCAATATTATGAAAAAATTAATCTTTACTGCATTTGCAATCGTTTTATCATTTGGAACTATTAACGCTTCTTCTTTAGAACACGGAGCTCCAGCAACCACAATTGAATACCCTAATGTTAGTACTTTTTGTAAGTTAATAACGGCTGGTAATTATGACGCTGTAAAAGCTATGATTGAAAATGGTACTAATATTAATAGAAAATCTACAGGGCTAACTCCTTTAATGTTTGCTGCTAGATATAATAAAGTAGAAATTGTTAAACTTTTAATTAGTAAAGGAGCTAAATTAAAAGTAAAATCTGAAAGAGGATATACTGCACTACAGTATGCAAAAATGTCTAAAGCTCATGAGTCTTTTAAAGTTATTAAAGCTGCTTTAGATAAATAAAACCAATCTTTTTATAAAAACAAAAAGTCACATCTTATCGATGTGACTTTTTTATTATTTATATACTAAAAAAGTATTCTATAAATCGAATTTAATTCCTTGAGCTAATGGTAACTCATCAGAATAATTAACTGTATTTGTTTGTCTACGCATGTATACCTTCCAAGCATCAGATCCAGACTCACGTCCACCACCAGTTTCTTTTTCACCTCCAAAAGCGCCACCAATCTCAGCACCAGAAGTACCAATATTTACGTTAGCAATACCACAATCAGATCCTGCGAATGATAAGAATTTTTCAGCTTCTTTCATTTCGTTGGTCATGATAGAAGAAGATAATCCTTGAGCAACACCATTTTGTAATTCGATAGCGTTTTCTACTTCACCAGAATACTTCATTAAGTATAAGATTGGAGCAAATGTTTCATGCTGTACAATTTCAAAGTGATTTTCAGCTTCGATAATAGCTGGCTTTACGTAGCATCCTGATTCATATCCTTCTCCTTCTAAAACTCCACCTTCTACTAATACTTTACCACCTTCAGCTTTTGCTTTTTCAATAGCAGCTAAATACGTATTTACAGCATCAGTATCAATTAATGGACCAACGTGATTATTTTCATCTAAAGGATTTCCAATTTTAATCTGTCCGTAGGCTCCTACAATAGCATCTTTTACTGTATCATAAACAGATTCGTGAATGATTAAACGACGTGTAGAAGTACAACGCTGACCAGCAGTACCAACAGCACCAAATACAGCACCAGGAACTACCACTTTTAAATCAGCAGTTGGTGTAATAATAATTGCGTTGTTACCACCTAATTCTAATAAAGACTTACCAAAACGTTCAGCAACTGTTGCTCCAACAATTCTTCCCATACGAGTAGAACCTGTAGCAGATACTAAAGGAATACGAGTATCTGTAGTAATATATTCACCTACTTTATAATCTCCATTAACAATACAAGAAATACCTTCTGGTAAATCGTTTGCTTTTAAAACATCAGCAATTATATTCTGACAAGCAACTGAACATAAAGGAGCTTTTTCTGATCCTTTCCATACACATACATCACCACAAATCCAAGCTAAAGCTGTATTCCAAGCCCAAACTGCTACCGGAAAGTTAAATGCAGAAATGATACCAACAACACCAATTGGGTGCCACTGCTCTCTCATTACGTGTCCTGGTCTTTCAGATGGAATTACTTGTCCGTTTAGCTGACGAGATAAACCAACAGCAAAATCACAGATGTCGATCATTTCTTGAACTTCACCTAAACCTTCTTGATAAGATTTACCCATTTCGTAAGAAACTAACTTACCTAATGGCTCTTTAAGTTCTCTTAATTTGTTTCCAAACTGACGAACAATTTCTCCTCTTTGTGGAGCTGGCATTGTTCTAAAAGATTTAAAAGCAGTTGTTGCTGCTTCCATCACTTTTTCGTAATCTTCTCTGGTAGTTGTTTTAACTTTACCGATTAATTTACCATCTACTGGTGAATATGATTCGATAATTTCACCACTAGAAAAATTGTTTGAACCTGTTGAAGTTCCATCATTTATGTCGCTTAACCCTAATTGAGCTAATGCTTTATCCATTCCAAAATCTACCATTTTGTATTGTAATTTTAGTTGTTTAAAATAAAGTGCAAAAGTAGGAATAATTTTACACTTATATAAATTGAACAATTCTAAAGATTTTGTTTAAAATTAAACAAGAATTGAATCGTTTATAATACTATTTTTGTAAAAGTTTATGAAAGAACAGGTTTTTAACATACAATCTCAAGAAGATTTTACAACGACTGCTTTAGCAGTTTTTAAACATCAGTTTAACAATAATAAAGTATATCGCTCTTTTTGTGATTTATTATATATCCACCCTTCTGATGTTCAAAAGGTTGAACAAATTCCTTTTTTACCTATTCAGTTTTTTAAAACTAAAAACGTTCTTTCATCAACGGATGAAATTCAAGAAACATTTACGAGTTCTGGAACTACAGGAAGCTTAACTAGTAAACATTTAGTCACTGATTTATCTTGGTATGAAACTAGTTATTTAAACGGGTTCAAACATTTTTACGGAGATATTGAAGACTATGTTGTACTTGCTTTATTGCCTAATTACCTAGAACGTAAAGGTTCTTCCTTAGTTTACATGGTTGATGATTTGATAAAAAAATCTAAACAACCTGAAAGTGGATTTTATCTAAACAATTTAGCTGAACTTGCTAAAAAATTAATAGAGTTAGATAAAAAAGGGCAAAAAGTATTATTAATCGGAGTTTCTTTTGCTTTGTTAGATTTGATTGAAACCTATCAATTCAACCTAAGAAACACCATTATTATGGAAACTGGTGGTATGAAAGGTAGAAGAAAAGAACTCATCCGTAATGAACTTCACGCAATATTATCACAAGGATTTGGTGTTACCGAAATTCATTCTGAATATGGTATGACAGAATTGTTAAGCCAAGGATATTCTAATGGAAATGGTGTTTTTAACTGTCCGCCTTGGATGCAAGTTCTTACTCGTGATACTGAAGATGCTTTAACTGTTCAATCTTCTGGAAAATCTGGTGGTATAAATGTCATTGATCTTGCCAATTATAACTCTTGTTCATTTATTGCTACTCAAGATTTAGGAAAAGTATTTACTGATAATAGTTTCGAAATTATTGGTCGCTTCGATAATTCTGATATTCGTGGGTGTAACTTAATGGTTTTATAATTCTTTTTGTTTTTTACTATCTTACCTAACTATTAACTCATACTTAGTTAAAGTAATATGAAAAATTGGGCTGAGAACGTAGAATGGAACCCATCAGAAATAGCGTATCCAACTTCAGAAAAAGAAATTCAACAACTTGTTTTAAAAGCTATTAACTCAAATAAAAAAATCCGTGTAATTGGATCTGGTCATTCATTTACATCACTTTGTAGTACGAATCATATTTTAATAAACTTAGATAATTATCAAGGAACAATTGTAATAAATAAAGAAAAAAATCAAGCCACCGTTAAAGCTGGAACGAAATTATCACTTCTAGGAGAATTACTATTTAAAGAAGGACTCGCTATGGAAAATATGGGCGATATAAACGTTCAATCTTTAGCAGGTGCAATAAGTACAGGAACACATGGAACTGGGGTTGATTTAAAGTCAATAAGTAATCAAGTTATTGCTTTAAAATTTATTAATGGGAAAGGAGAAGTTATTGAGTGCTCAACCACCAAAAATATTGAGTTATTTAAAGCCGCACAAGTTTCATTAGGGTGTTTGGGTATTATTACTGAAATAACCTTGCAATGCGTACCAGCTTATAAATTAAAACTTCAAAACAAAAAAGAAAAATTAAGCGATGTTCTAGCAACACTTGATCAACGAAATAATGAAAATAGAAATTTTGAGTATTACTGGATTCCTTATACAAATACAGCTTGGACAAAAACATCGAATATTGTAGAAGATTCTGAACCTGATAAGGTGAATTTTTTTAATTATTGGACCGAGTATGTTTTAGAAAATTATGTGTTTAAATTATTTTGCGAATACGCTCGAATGTTTCCTTCTCAAAACAAAACAGTAGCAAATATTACAGCAGCAAGTATTAGTAACGTTAAAAAAGTATATCACAGTCATAAAGTATATGCTACACAGCGTTTAGTAAAGTTTCATGAAATGGAATACAATGTTCCTGCTGAAACTTATCAAGATGTTTTTAAAGACATTAAAAAAATAGTGAATTCAAAAAAGTTTAATATTCATTTTCCTATCGAAAACCGTTGGGTAAAAGGAGACGATGTGTATATGAGTCCTGCTTATAACAGAGATTCAGCCTATATTGCTTGTCATGTTTACAATAAAAAAGAAAGTAAAGCATATTTTGCTGCTTTAGAAGAAATCTTTAAAGCTTATGATGGTCGTCCTCATTGGGGAAAGATGAACACTTTTACAACACAAGATGTTATAAACTCTTACCCAAAATTTCAAGATTTTATGACCTTTAGAAAAGAACACGACCCACAAAATATATTTGTAAATCCGTATATTCAAAACTTATTCGGGATTTAAATGGATACGTATTTTAATAATCTAAATCAACAGCTTAAAAACCATCAAAGAGCAATTCCTTGTTTGTTGATAGATTTAGATATTTTAGATGAGAATATTGAAAAAACACAACTAAATTTAAGTACAAATACAAATCTTAGAATTGTTGTAAAATCATTGCCTTCAGTAGAATTAATCGATTATATTTTACAAAAAACAAATACTAGTAAGTTGATGGTTTTTCATCAACCTTTTTTAACAGATTTAGCTTCTCGATTAAATAATCAAAAAGATATTTTGTTAGGTAAACCCATGCCTATAAAAACTGCTGAATATTTTTATAATAATCTACCTCAACAAAACAACGGTTTTAATCCATTCACACAAATTCAATGGTTGGTAGATACTCAAAAACGTATTGAAGAATATATTGATTTGGCAAAAAAACTACATCAAAAAATTCGTTTAAATATTGAGATTAATGTTGGTTTACATCGTGGTGGATTTTCTTCTTTAAAAGATTTAGAAAAAGGGCTACAACTTATTCAAAAAAATAAAGAGTTTGTTGAGTTTTCAGGGTTTATGGGATATGATCCACATGTTGTAAAGCTTCCAAAAATAATTAGATCAGAAAAAAAAGCCTTTAAACTTGCTAATCAATTTTATAAAAATTGTAAAGATTTAGTAAAAAATGATTTTCCTTCTTTATGGAAAGAAAACTTAACTTTTAACGGAGCAGGAAGTCCAACTTTAAACTTACACAAAACAACAAAATCTCCTGTTAATGATGTATCAATAGGATCTTGTTTTGTAAAACCTACAACATTCGATATTCCTCCTTTAAAAGAATACAAACCTTCTGCTTTTATTGCAACACCTGTTTTAAAAAAGTTTAAAAACACTACTATTCCTGGGCTCGAAAAATTTAAATTCCTTTTTAAGCAACAATCAATTTTTATTTATGGCGGTTTTTGGAAAGCAGATTATTACTACCCTAAAAATATAAAAGAGAATAAATTATTTGGTAATTCTACCAATCAATCCCTCTTAAATATTTCAAATAAAACTAGTTTAGAAATAGATGATTTTGTCTTTTTAAGACCTCATCAAAGTGAGTTTGTTTTTTTACAATTCGGTGAAATTCTTCCTATTAGAAAAGGTGAAATTCAAAAGCCATGGCAATTATTAAAAAATAAATAATGTAATGATTGTTTATTTTCATCGACTACAACTAAAATTCAAAAACGATGAAACAACTTTTTACCCTTCTATTATTAACAGTTTCAACTGTTTTAGTAGCTCAAAAAACAGATTATAATACTAAAAAAGGATATGTTGCCGAGGGCTATGATGTCGTTTCTTACTTTGTAAATGGTAAGCCTTTAGAAGGAACAAAAAAGTTCCAAACTAATTACGACGGTACTAAATTCAAATTCTCTTCAGAAAAAAACTTAAATCTTTTTAAAGAAGATCCAACAAAATACATTCCTCAATACGGTGGTTATTGTGCTTATGCAGTAGCAGAAAAGAAAAAGAAAATGTACATAGACCCTGAAGTGTATGAAATTCGTGATGGAAAATTATATCTTTTTTATAGTTCTTGGATTGGTAGTAAACTTGGTGATTGGCAAGAAGGTGATGTTAAGAAAAGACAAATGAAAGGAGATAAAAACTGGGAAAAACTAAAACATAAATAGTACATGAAGAATTTATGGATTTTATTATTCCTTATTTCAACAACATCTTTTGCTCAACAGTATAATATAAAAAAAGGGGCCGTTGCTAATGGATACGATGTAGTGGCGTATTTTAACAATAAGGCAACTAAAGGAAGTAAAGAGTTTTCAACTAAATATGATGGTGTAACTTTTCGTTTCTCAACTCAAGATAATAAAAATACTTTTAATAAGAACCCTAAAAAATACATTCCTGAATATGGCGGATACTGTGCCTATGCAATTGGTAAAACAGGAGAAAAAGTAAGTATAAACCCTAAAACTTTTGAAATTAGAGATGGAAAGTTGTACTTATTCTACAATTCATGGGGCACAAATACTTTAGAACTTTGGCAAAATGAAGGAGCTGAAAATTTAAAAAAACAAGCTAACAAAAATTGGAAAAAAATAAATCAGTAGTTGATTTATTCGTTGCGGGGGCAACTACAAAGAGCTGATTTATTTCAGCTCTTTTTTTATGCAGTATCACCTCATTTTTATTCTTATTTTTGTTTGATAAAAAGCTACCTATGAACAATTTTTCTTTTTTCAACCGAAAAAACATTCAAAAAGAACTACAAACAACCGATTTTGATATTTTAATTATTGGAGGAGGAATTACAGGTGCAGGTATTGCTTTAGATGCTGCTTCTAGAGGAATGAAAGTAGCTTTAGTTGAAAAAAATGATTTTGCTTCAGGTACTTCAAGTAAATCAACAAAATTAATTCACGGTGGTTTACGTTACTTAAAACAATTCGATTTTTGGTTGGTAAAAGAAGTAGGTACCGAACGTGCAATTGTTCATAAAATAGCGCCGCATTTAGTTATTCCAGAAAAAATGATTTTACCTTTAATCGAAGGCGGAACATACGGATCTTGGTTAACTTCAATTGGTTTAAAAGTATATGATGTTTTAGCCTCGGTAGAAGGAGATGATAAACGTAAAATGTTAGATAAAGAGGAAGCATTACAAAAAGAACCTTTACTACCAGAAAATATTTTAAAAGGAGCTGGTTACTATGCTGAATATCGTACAGATGATGCTCGTTTAACTATTGAAATTTTAAAAACTGCTAGTCAATACGAAGCTCAAATACTTAATTATACAAAAGCAGATGCTTTTATTTATGAAAATAAACGTGTAGTAGGTGCTAAAGTAACTGATGCGTTTACCAACGAAAGTTATGATATTAAAGCAAAGTATGTTGTTAATGCTGCTGGACCTTGGGTTGATGAATTACGTCAAATAAACAACTCTAAAATTGGCAAGCGATTACATTTAACAAAAGGTGTTCACTTAGTGGTACCTCATGAAAAACTACCTGTAAAACAATCGGTGTATTTTGATGTTCCTGATGGACGTATGATGTTTGCCATTCCTCGTGGAAAAGTTACTTATTTCGGTACTACAGATACCAATTTTCAACAAGATAAAAACAAAGTTGAAACAAGTATTGTAGATGCTGCTTATTTGGTAGAAGCTGTAAATAACATGTTTCCTGATATTAATTTAACTATAGGCGATATTCAATCGTCATGGGCAGGTTTACGACCTTTAATTCATGAAGAAGGAAAATCTGCTTCAGAGCTTTCTCGTAAAGATGAAATTTTTGTTTCTGACACTAAACTAATTTCTATTGCTGGTGGTAAATTAACTGGATATCGTAAAATGGCAGAACGTATTGTAGACTTAGTTGCTAAGAAAATGAAGCGCCGTTTTGAGCTAGAATTTGACCCTATTCAAACAGAAGATATCATTTTAGCTGGTGGTCCGTTTCAAAATTATAAATCGGTAAAAATTTATATTAAACAAGTTTATAAAAATTTAAAAAACTACGGGTTTACAAAAACTGATGCTGCTTATTTAGTTCATAATTATGGTAAGCAAACCGATATTGTTTTAGATAAATTTGATGAACTTAAAGATGAGGATAATCAACTACGCTTATTAAAGGCTGAAGTTTGGTTTACTGTTCAACATGAAATGACATGTACTCCAACCGACTTTTTTATGCGTAGAACTGGTCGTTTATTCTTTGACAAACCAAGTGTAGACACCTATAAAACAGCTATTTTAAAAGAGTTTTCTTCTTATTTTAATTGGTCTGAGTCTGAAATTGAAACTCATCAGCAAGAATTAGAAGCTAAAATTAGCTTAACTCTAAATTTTAACTAATCACTATACATTTTTTAATTGTTTGATAGCAAAAGAATTATATCTTTGGCCTCGCTTAAAAAATTACCCCAAGAGGTTCAAGTACAATTAATAATTGATGTAAAATGAGATTAAAACTATTTGTATTTTTATTTGTAATAACCAGTTTTGTAGCTAAAAGCCAAACAAGTAATATTTTATCAGGTTCTGATTATCAAAATATTAAAATAAACAATGTTATTATAACTGATCTTAAGAAAGCTAAAGGGAAAAAAGCTTCAGTTGAAAAACTATTAGGTCCTGCTACTTCTTTTACTAAAGATGAGAATGAGATTTACCATTATTTTAAATTCAATGGTTTATCTGTTGATTTTGTTATGAGAGGTAAACCATATATTGAGTCTTTTGAAATTAACAACAATCAAGCTTCGATTACAATAAAAGGTACAACTGTTACTGTAGGAGATAATATTAGCAAACTTGGTGATGTAGTTTTTATGGTTGCTAGAAATGGTGATAAAAGTATTTTATTTACAGATTGTGAAGACTGTGATAGCTTTGTAAATATTGAATTTGATCAAGGTACAAACGTAATAACTAAGATTAGTTATATGGATATGTCTTAAAGTATAATTTATATAAATAAAAAAGCTGCTTAATGATCATTAAGCAGCTTTTTTTATTACTCTAATTTTTCATGTGCTTCTAAATCTTTAGTCAAATCTAACTTTCTTAATGTAGGGTTTATTATTCCTGTAGTTATTACTGTTAGCAAAGTCATGGTTCCACCAAAAACTACAGCAGCAACTGGTCCTATTAATTTAGCTGCTAAACCACTCTCAAAAGCACCTAATTCGTTAGAAGAACCTACAAACATAGAATTTACCGAAGCTACTCTACCACGCATATCGTCGGGTGTTTTTATTTGTAAAATTGTTTGACGAATAACCATAGAAATTCCATCTGCTGCACCACTAATAAATAAAGCTAAAATGCTAACCCAAAAGATTGAAGAAAGTCCAAAACCTATTATACTCAATCCGAATACAAAAACAGAAATCAACATCTTTATTCCTGTTTTTGTATTAATAGGAATATATGTTGTTATAAACATTGTAATTATACTTCCCATAGAAATTGATGCATTCAAAATTCCAAAACCTTCGGAGCCTACTTTTAAAACATCTTGTGCAAAAATTGATAAAATTGCAACTGTACCTCCAAATAAAACAGCAATCATATCTAAAGTTAAAACACCTAAAATAACCTTGTTTTTAAAAACAAATTCAAGACCTGCTTTTAAACTTTGTTTCATTGGTTCTCCAATTTTTTTATTTAAAATTGGTTTTTTATTTATTAAAAAAGTGAACGCTAAAGAAAACATAACTAAAACAAAAACTAAACAAAGAGTCATATCAACTCCAATCCAGCTTATTAAAAAACCTCCTGAAAGAGCTCCAGATACAGATGCAGTTTTCCATGTACTTGTACTCCATGTTGCTGCATTTTGATAAATGTTTTTAGGAACTATTAAAGCTACTAACGAAAATATTGTTGGTCCAAAAAACGAGCGCAAAAACCCTCCAAAAAAAACTAATGCATAAATTGCATATAAAATTGTATTTGTTGACCAATTTGAAAGTACACTTTCTGTTGTTAATAAAAATAGTCCTAAACTAATTAATGAGAATGCTGCTATACAAATAGCTAATAAATTCCGTTTCTCTTTTTGGTCTACTATATGACCGGCAAATAGTGCCATAGTAAAAGCTGGAATAATTTCCATTAAACCAATAATACCTAATGATAAGGGATCTTTTGTAATTGAATACACTTGCCATTCAATTACAATAAACTGCATAGACCAACCAAAAACTAATAAAAACCTAACTAATAGAAAAATATTAAACTCCTTAATTCGCAAGGATGCGTATGGGTCTTTTTTTTCCATTAATTAGTTTAATTTTAAATCCATTAAAATGGCAAAAGTTTCATTTACATCTTCTTCTTTTACTACAATCGTCATTTCATGTGTAGTAGATATTACTTCTTGTACAGCAATATTAGCCCAAGCAAATTGTTTTAAAATAAAGTAATATACTCCTGATTGTTCTAAATTATCTTTTGGTAACTTTATAGTTATTGATGCTAAATCATTAACATTGTTAATTACGGTTTCTTTCTGAAAAATTTCTTCAACAAAAGGTTGTAAATTTTTACTAGTAACAATATTTGTTTCAAAAATTCCTTGTGATACCGTTAAAAAGTAGTCATTACTATCGGCTGATTTGCTTAAAATTTTAGCGATTTCTTTTAATAAAGATGGTGTATTTTTAAAAGTATAATCACATAAATCTGAACGAACAATTACATCTCCTAAATCAAGAGCTAATTTTTTTATGTTTCTTCGTACTCTTAATTCATTTGCTGGAGACAATCTGTTAATCGCCATCATTACTGCGCCTACCTTTACTTCCTTTTTTAAAAGTTTAGAAACATCTGGTAATATTACTCTTGCAAGTGATGATACATTGATCAATTTTTCGTTTAATGCTTCTTCAATAAATGGTGTTTTACGAATCGTAATTTCAACAGCTTCTTGAATGGTTTTCATAGTTGTTTGATTTTAAACGAAAAGTAGTAAAAATAAACTTAATGATAAATATTAAACTTAATAAATTATTCAGAAGATATCATACAAAAAAGTTTGTCAATCAGAATTTTAAATTAAATTTGTTGGCATTGGTTATTAAATGCAAAACCAACACAACTCAATTTTAGAAGCGATTGATGAGAGACTTCTTTTTATTAAGAAGGATTATTTGTACAAATGCAGACAACTAATCTAATCTATTTGTTAACTTAAAAAACTCATCTTTCGCTTCTTTTTTATCGTATAACACGTTATACACAGCGTCGATAATAGGAGTTTTTGCACCGTTTTTTTGATTGATTTCGTAAGCACTTTTTGTAGCATAATAACCTTCGGCTACCATACTCATTTCAAACATAGCAGATTTTACGGTATACCCTTTTCCAATCATGTTTCCGAACATTCTATTTCTACTAAAAACAGAATATCCTGTAACTAATAAATCACCTAAATAAGCAGAGTTATTAATGTTACGTTTCATTTTATGTACCTTTTTAATAAAACGTTTCATCTCACGAATCGCATTAGACATTAATACGGATTGGAAATTATCTCCATATCCTAAACCATGAGCAATTCCTGCAGCTATAGCATAAATATTTTTTAACATAGCAGCATATTCTGTACCAATAATATCATCAGATATTTTAGTTTTAATATATCTACCAGCAATATATTTACTTAAGTTTTCAGCTTTTTTCTCATCTTGACAAGCCAACGTTAAATATGATAAACGTTCCATTGCTACCTCTTCTGCATGACATGGACCTGTGATTACTCCAATATTTTCAAATGGAACATTATGAATATCATGAAAATGTTCGCCTACGATTAATCCTGTTTCTGGAACGATTCCTTTTATTGCAGAAAAAATCACTTTATCTTTAAGAGATACATTCAATTTTTCTAGCTCAGTTTTTAAAAATGCTGATGGAATGGCAAAAATTAAAATATCGTAATTTTCTACGATATAATTCATATCATTAGATAAATCTAACTGCTCTGGATGTAGTTCTGCAGAACTTAAATAGTTAGGGTTGTGTTTATTACGTTTTATATGTTCTAAAGCATACACACTACGCATATACCAACCTATAGTTTCAAGGTTTTCAGATAACATTTTAACAATAGCTGTAGCCCAACTTCCTCCACCTAATACTGCAATTTTAGCTTGTTTACTCATTTTGTTTAGTTTTCTAGTACGAATTTAAGAAATCTAAGAACGAATGCCTAAAGCAACCCTTAATTATTATATTTGCGTCAATTAAACCCATTCTTTTTGAGCGCATTAAAACGTTTTTTAAAAGACACTGTTATTTACGGAATAGCTGCTGTTTTACCTAGAGCAATTAACATTTTATTGGTTCGTTTACATACTGATACTTTAAGTGCTGATAAATTTGCTGTAAATACAATGTACTACGTGTATGCAGCTTACTTTAATGCATTATTAACCTACGGAATGGAAACTGCTTTTTTTCGCTTTTTTTCTAAAGAAAAAGACAAAGGAAAAATAGTATCTACCTCTTTTATTAGTTTATTAATAACAACATTAGTTTTTATAATAATCACTTTATTTTATAGTGAACAAATAGCTTTATTTTTTGGCTTTAAAAATCCGTTATTTTTTCAAATACTAATTCTTACGCTTACATTAGATACGTTAGTTGTAATTCCTTTTGCGTATTTAAGAGTTACTAACAAACCTATTAGATTCATGGTTTATAAAATTATAAACATCATCATTTTTGCCGCACTAAATGTTTTCTTTTTATGGTTTGTTCCGTACGCAAATAGAAAGGGAATTTCTTTACCAAATAGTTTAGTTACTTATGTAGAAAATCAACCTCAAGTAATCCATATTTTCGTTGCTGGATTAGTTGCTAGTGCTGTAACTTTTATCTTAATATTACCAACGCTCTTTAAGTTTAAAATCACTTTTGATTTTCAATTATTAAAGAAGATGTTACGATATAGTTTACCTATAATGATAGGTAGTTTAGCTTTTGTAACTAATGAAAATTTAGATAAGCTATTATTAGGTGATATGGTTGGCGAACAACAAATGGGTGTGTATGCTGCTTGTTATAAATTAGGGGTTTTTATGACACTCTATATCATGGCTTTTCGTTTAGGGGCTGAACCATTTTTCTTTAATCAAGCAGATAAAAAAAATGCAAAACAAACTTATAGTACAATACTAACTTGGTTTACTTTATTTGGAGCATTATTTATGCTAATAATCGTTGGATTTATCGATGTTTTTGCTTCTTTTTTATTGAAAAGTGATGAGTATTTTGAAGCTTTAGAAATTGTACCAATTATCTTATTAGCTAATTTATTTTTAGGAATTTATAATAACTTATCTATCTGGTATAAATTAACAGATAAAACTAAATTCGGGATGTATTTCTCGATATTCGGAGCGATTATTACCATTGCTTTTAATTTAATCATGATTCCTAAAATTGGATTTATAGCATCAGCTTTAGCAACATTAATAGCTTACGGAGTAATGATGTTGATATCTTATTCAATTGGTAAAAAACATTATCCTGTTCCGTACGAACTAAAAAAAGTAAGTAGTTATATTGTATTAACTACTCTTTTATCTGGAATATCTTTTCTTTATTTTAGAGAAAACTATATAATTTCTGTAGGATTCATTTTCTTATTTTTAGGGTGGATTTATTACAACGAAAAAACAATGATTCAACAACTTTTGAAACGATAATTTTATGAACGTACAAATCATTAACAAATCAAAACATCAAACACCTGCTTACGAAACAGAAGGTTCTGCAGGAATGGATTTACGTGCAAATATTGACGCTGCAATTACTTTAAAACCTTTAGAACGTGCTATTATAAAAACGGGTTTATTTATAGCATTACCTGTCGGATTTGAAGCACAAGTACGTCCGCGAAGCGGACTCGCAGCAAAAAAAGGAATTACTGTATTAAATTCTCCTGGAACTGTGGATGCAGACTACCGTGGAGAAATCGGTGTAATTTTAGTGAATCTATCAAATGAAAATTTTATAGTTAATGACGGCGAACGCATTGCTCAATTAGTTATTGCAAAACACGAACGTGTAAACTGGCAAGAAGTAGAAGTTTTAAACGAAACTGAACGTGGTGCTGGTGGGTTTGGTAGTACAGGGGTTTAATGGTTACTTTTGTAATCTAACAAAAACAAAAATTATGATTTTAGGAGTATCAGATTGGTTAAGTTCAAAAATAAATGTTGAAGCAAAGTTTATTAGAATTGGTTTCGTACTATCAGTTTTATTAGCTGGTTTCGGAATTGGTTTATACTTAATCTTATGGATTGTTAAGTTATTATCTAAATAATAATTTTTACAATAAAAGATAAAAAAGCTGTTGATTTCTCAACAGCTTTTTTGGTAATAGTTAGAACTTTTAATTTAGAACTTATTCTTGATTTTCAATAGCATCTTTTATTTTTCCTTCAAGTTCTTCCATCAATTCAGGGTTATCTTTAATTAAGTTTTTAACCGCATCTCTACCCTGACCTAACTTAGTGTCTCCATAGCTAAACCATGAACCACTTTTCTTTATAATTCCGTATTCTACACCAATATCTAAAACTTCTCCAACTTTAGAAATTCCTTTACCATACATAATATCAAATTCAGCAATTTGAAAAGGTGGTGCTACTTTATTTTTAACAACTTTTACTTTGGTACTGTTACCAATAACTCTATCGCCATCTTTAATTTGTGTTCTACGACGAATATCTAAACGAACAGAAGCATAAAATTTTAAGGCGTTACCACCGGTTGTTGTTTCTGGGTTACCAAACATAACTCCAATTTTTTCACGTAACTGGTTGATAAAAATAACAGTACATTTTGTTTTAGAAATTGTACCTGTTAATTTACGTAATGCTTGAGACATTAAACGAGCATGTAATCCCATTTTAGAATCCCCCATTTCACCTTCAATCTCAGATTTTGGTGTTAATGCAGCAACCGAATCGACTACTACAATATCAACAGCACCTGAACGAATTAAGTTATCTGCAATTTCTAATGCTTGCTCACCATGATCTGGTTGAGAAATAATTAAATTATCTGTATCTACTCCTAAACTTTCTGCATAAAAACGATCGAAAGCGTGTTCTGCATCAATAAATGCAGCAATACCTCCTGCTTTCTGAGCTTCAGCAATTGCATGAATAGTTAAGGTTGTTTTACCTGAAGATTCTGGTCCGTAAATTTCAATAACTCTACCACGAGGATATCCTCCTACACCTAAAGCTAAATCTAATCCTAAAGATCCTGATGAAATTGCATCAACATCTTCTACTTGACTATCACCTAACTTCATTACTGTACCTTTACCGTAAGTTTTATCTAACTTATCTAAAGTAAGTTGAAGCGCTTTTAGTTTCGCTTCTTTTTCTTTATCTGCTGCCATAAATCGTGTTAATTATTTTAATAATAAGAGTGGCTAAGTTATGAAAAACAGATGGTAATTTACTAGCTTTTTAGTATTCAATATTTGTAATTTTGTAATCCTTATTTTTTATCAATGCAAACACATCGACATTTTATTATTCATAAACCTTATGGATTTCTTTCTCAGTTTATTACCAATCAAAAAAAAGGTGGCAAACATAAAATGCTAGGAGAATTACATGATTTTCCTGAAGGAACCATGGCTGTGGGTAGATTAGATGTAAAATCTGAAGGTTTATTATTATTAACTACTGATGGAAAAGTAAGTGATTTTATTACCACCCGAGGTAAGGTTGAAAAAGAATATTATGTACAGGTTAACGGGCAAATAACTGAGGAAAAAATTGAGCAATTAAGAAAAGGTGTTGAAATTGGTTTTGATGGAAAAAAATACCAAACAAAGCCTTGCAAAGTAAAACTAATTGATACTCCCGATTTTCCAGAACGCTCTAAAAAAATACGTGACGATCGCCATGGGCCAACTAGCTGGATTTCAGTTATACTTACCGAAGGTAAGTTTCGACAAGTTCGAAAAATGACCTCTGCTGTTGATTGTCCTACACTACGTTTAGTACGTGTACGCGTTGGAAATATTGAATTAGGTAAAATGGATTCTGGAGAAGTAATTGAAGTTGATAAACTTTATTAATCTCTCACCATCTTAATATGCGGAATACCGTCTTCTAAATACTCTTCACCAACTTGTTTAAACCCGTGAGATTCGTAGAACTTTTGTAAATAAGTTTGCGCAGATATCGTGATTTTTGTTTCGTTGTAGTTATCAATAATAGCTTGTATAGAAACTTTAATTAAATCGTGTCCGTAACCAAATTTACGTTCGGTATCTTTTACAACTACTCTACCAATACTTGGAGTATCAAAATATTCTCCACTATTAAATAAACGAGTATAGGCAATAATTTTACCTTCTTTAGTTCCTATAACATGTAATGCTTTTTGATCTTTAAAATCAATATCTTGATATACACAATCTTGCTCTACAACAAAAACTTCAGAACGTAATTGAAGTATCTCATACAGTTCTGAAGTTGTTAATTCTTTAAAAGTTTTTACTTTAAATTCCATTAGCAATCGCAAGCTATTTTGTTTACTCTATTTGCATGACGACCACCTTCAAATTCTGTAGATAAGAAAATCTTTACAAAACCTAACGCTTGTTGTAAAGACACAAAACGAGCTGGAATTGTTAACACATTTGCATCGTTATGTTGGCGTGTTAGTTCAACCAATTCATTATTCCAACATAAAGCAGCACGTACACCTTGATGTTTATTAGCGGTCATTTGCGCTCCGTTACCACTTCCACATAAAATAATACCCATTTCTGCCTGACCAGTTTCTACAGCTTCAGCTGCTGGATGAATAGCATCTGGGTAATCCATAGAATCATTCGTATTGGTTCCAAAGTTAATTACCTTATGTCCTAATTCTTCTAAAAGTTGTACGATTTCAAATTTATATTCGGTACCAGCATGGTCGTTTCCTACAGCAATTGTCATAATATGTTGATTTTAATTTAGTTGTGAGTTACAAAAATACAGTTATTCACGGTTATCAACAGTAATTAACAATGCTTTTTTTAGCATTCTTAATAACCTATTAAGAATAAAGTACTTAACCTTATTATTAAAATGTTAAGAACTAATGGTAGATTTTAAAAAGATTATTTGATTATTTACATTTTTTTTACAATACAAGAACTACTATTACATATGCAACTTTTTTTTTGAGTTTTTAATGAACATTTATCAACATAAAATTAACCTCTTATTTACATTTAAAATTAAATTAACTATTCATAATTTTAAGTGAATAGCTGTTTATAAGTTTTGTTAATAACTCTAATTTATTATTGATTTTTAAGATTTTAAGAAGCTAATAACTTGTTAGTTTATTTTAACAAGTGATACCACCAAAAAATTAATAAACTATTTATTGTACATATTAACACACTATAATAACCATCATTCCTTTTTTTAAAATTTAAAAATCTTTTTTATTAATAATATAATATGTTGATAACATCAATTTTTTAAATTTAAAGATTTTTAGATAGTTTAAACTCTTTAGTAAAAACTAAAGTATATTGTTTTTAAAAAAAGGAAAGTTGCTAAATTTTTGCAATTAAAACTAAGCTTGTTGATAAGTAAGAGTAAAAAGAAACTTTAGTTAAATTAATAGTAGTAAATGTATGAGGTATCTACTAAATATCTTTTTTAGTTTATAAGCTATGGTTAACTTCTGAAAATTAAATACTTGGGTATCGCTCAGCGATTAAACTGTTTTTTTCTGCTTTTTAAGCAAGTAAACAGTGTCTTTAGCTTTAACTAACTCTGTAGGTGTTTTTTTGTTTAAAGTCGTGTTTATACTCACTACAGTAACAATTATTCCTGTAATAAATATAAATATAAATAAAGCGATTATTTTACGTAAGCTTTTCATTATTAACGTCTTCTTGTTATAAAGACGTTAAATTTTGAGAAATGTTACACTATAATTAAGATTTTTTTAACTTTTTTTAAGGAATTATAAACTGAATTGCGCCTTTAACCACCGAAGCTTTAACTTTTCCTTTACCAATTAATTCTCCATCTGCTTGAATAAAAGGTTGATCTTTTATAGTAATTGGAGTTATTAACAGCTCTTTTGATAAGTGTGTTTCTACCTTTTTATGTTTAACTATTAACCCGTTATATAGTTTTTTAAGATGAAATGTTAAATCCCAAAAATTTAAATTTTTAGCTATTGTAATATCAAATAAACCATTTGTAGAATCTTTATAATCAGTTAATTGCATTCCTCCAGCAGAATATTTACATATTCCGAACAGAGTCATTAAACATTTAGTTTCAATTGTTTTATTGTTAATTTCTACTTTAAAAGAAGTTTTTTTGTAAAGTAATAACCCAGCTATTCCACTTAATAAATAAGCAATAGGACCAAAACGTTTTAATTTATTCAATTTATTAACAACATATCCATCATATCCAATTCCCGCAACATTATTAAAATATGCTGAAGTTTTAGTTAGTTTAAGGTGCCCTATATCTTGAAAAATTGACTTTTTTTCTTGAATCAAATTAATCGATTGCTCAATGTTATTAGGTATGTTATAAGTCTTAATCCAATCGTTTCCTGTACCTAAAGGAATTATACCTACAGTAATATCAGAAGTTTTTGCATATCTTTGTGTCATAATTCCGTTTACTACGTGATGTAGTGTACCGTCTCCACCAACGGAAATTATATTTCTATAACCTTGTTGAATAGCAGTGTGTACCAATTCAATTTCGTGTTTAGAATACTGCGTAAAAGCGTAAGAAAAATCGATATTTTTTTCGTTTAATAATTGCTCGATTTCTTTCCAATTTTTAGAAAGTTTTTTGTTTCCAGAAGCAGGATTTGCAATTATAAACCAAGAATGTATCATGTAAAATAATAAATAATTGCGCCAAAATACAAAATACATTCATAACAGTTATTTAATAATAATTCAGTTGATTTATTTGTATTTTGGTAAAAATTAAAATAAGAAGAAAGATTAATGACTAGAAAGAAAAAAATCTACAAGAAAAAAGGTAAAATAATTAAAGACCTTACCAGAAATATTTTTAAAATACTTAACGAAGACAGTAATAAATATTACAATTATAAGCAAATTGCTGGTAAAATGGGAATTTCTGATACAGATGGAAAAACCCAAATACTTAAAAAATTAACAGAATTAACAGCTACCAAAAAAATTAAAGAGATAGATAGAGGTAAGTTTCAAATTAATGAAGACCGAAAATATCATATCGGTACCTTAGATTTAACTTCTAATGGAAATGGATATTTTATGTCTGATGATTTTGAAAAAGATATATTTATTCCTTCTATAAATTTGGGTAAAGGATTACATCAAGATACTGTAAAAGCCTACGTATATAAAAAACGTAGATCAAATAAGTTCGAAGCTGAAGTTGTAGATGTTATAGAACGTAAAAAGACAGAGTTTGTTGGAGTTTTACAAATGAATAAAAACTTCGGATTTGTTATACCAGATAGTAACAAAATGTATGCTGATTTATTTGTTGCTCAAAACAAAATTAACGGAGCAGAAGATGGTGATAAGGTAGTTGTAGAAATGACCGATTGGCCAGAAAACTCTAAAAACCCGTTTGGAAAAATTACGCAAGTTTTAGGTAAACCAGGAGACCATGATACAGAGATACATTCTATTTTATTAGAATATGGTTTACCTTTTGAATTTCCAAAGGAAGTAGAAGAAGACGCAGAAAAATTATCTTTAGAAATAACCAAAGAAGAAATTGCAAAGCGACGTGATATGCGTAGTGATTTAACTTTTACAATCGATCCTAAAGATGCTAAAGATTTTGATGATGCTTTATCGTTTACCAAACTAGAAAATGGTAATTACGAAATAGGAATCCATATTGCAGATGTTTCACATTATGTACAACCAAAAACTATTTTAGATGATGAAGCTTACGACAGAGCAACATCGGTTTATTTAGTAGATAGAGTTGTACCAATGTTACCAGAAATGTTGAGTAATGGTGCTTGTTCTTTACGACCACATGAAGAAAAATTAACTTTTTCTGCAGTGTTCGAAATGAATGAAAAAGCACAAATTGTTAACCAATGGTTTGGAAGAACAGTTACGTATTCAGATCAACGATTTGCATATGAAGAGGCACAATCTATTATAGAAAATTGTAAAATTTCTGAAGATATTCAATCGTATACAATGCCTTTAGAAACTTCAATTATCGATAAGCAATATGAAGTTTCTCCAGAGATAGTTGAAGCTACTTTAAAATTAGATGAATTAGCCAAAAAGATGCGTAAGAAACGTATGAAATCTGGAGCTATTTCTTTTGATAGAGTTGAAGTAAAATTTAATTTAGATGAAGATGCAAACCCGATTGGCGTATTCTTTAAAGAAGCGAAAGATGCTAATAAATTAATTGAAGAATTTATGTTATTAGCAAATAAAAAAGTAGCAGAGTTTATTGGTTTAGAAAAAGGAAAGCCTAGTAAAAATACTTTTGTATACCGTGTTCACGATGAACCAGATGTTGAAAAATTAGCTTCGTTACAAAATATTATTGGCAAGTTTGGTTATAAGATTAATACTGAAACAAAAGAAAAAACATCACAATCGTTAAATAAATTATTAGCAGATGTTCATGGTAAAGGTGAAGCCAATATGGTTGAAACTTTAGCAATTCGATCAATGAGTAAAGCTGCTTATACAACTCAAAACGTTGGGCATTATGGATTAGCTTTTGATTATTATTCACATTTTACATCCCCTATTCGTCGTTACCCTGATGTGATGACGCATCGTTTATTACAACATTATTTAGATGGAGGAAAATCTCTTAATGCTGAAATTTATGAAGAAAGATGTAAACACACTTCTAAGATGGAAGAATTAGCTTCGAAAGCTGAGCGTGATTCTATTAAATACATGCAAGTTAAATACATGCAAGATCATCAAGATGAAGAATTCGAAGGTGTTATTTCTGGAGTTACCGAGTGGGGAATTTATGTAGAAATAAAATCTAATAAATGTGAAGGAATGGTACGTATTCGTGATATTAAAGATGATTATTATATTTTTGATGAAAAGCAGTACGCTATTGTAGGTCAGTCAACTAAAAACGTAATTCAACTAGGAGATGAAGTTGTAGTAAAAGTTAAAAAGACCGATTTAGAACGTAAGCATTTAGATTTTAATTTAATTTCTCACTAATTTCTTAGATTCTGCAACAATAAATTTTAATATTTGTCTTTATAGTATTGGTATAGTTATTGGGTATATCTAATAATTAATGAAAGTTAAGATGAAAAAAATAGTAATTTTAAGTTTGTTTTTGATGACTGTTTTAGCATCAGCTCAAACAACTATAAATAAAAAATTAGGAGATTTTTCTGAAATTAAAATTTTCAATGGAATAGATGTTGAATTGATAAAATCAGATGAATCTAAAATAATTATTTCAGGAGAAAAGGCTGAAAAAGTTAAGGTTAAAACTAGTAATAATACTTTACGAGTTTCTTTAAAATTTCCTGAAACTACTGCAGAAGGTAAAGTTAAAGTTATTCTTTATTATGCTAATAATTTAAACATTATTGATGCTAATGAAGGAGCTGTAATTACCAGTAAAGAAATTAAACAACCTAAGATAGAAATAAAGGCTCAAGAAGGTGCTTTTATTAATATGGTGGTAAATGTTAAGCATTTAAAGGTAAAAAGCTCTTCAGGGGCTGTTATTAAGCTTTCAGGTTCAACTAAAAACCAAAATGTTGCTGCAGATTTAGGTGGAATGTATCATGGTTATAATGTTGAAGTTTCTGCTATGACAATAGTTAAAGCTGGATCAGGATCGAAAGTAGAAGTGCAAGCAGGTGAAACTTTAGATGCAAAAGTATCTTTTGGAGGATCTATTTTTTACAAAGGAACACCAGAAGTATTTAAAGATAAAAAAGTAATTGGTGGTGTAATAGAACACAGAAGTTAATTTTGTATCTTTGTAGTGTAAAATTTAATATAAAATGATCTCAAACGCTATATTTTTAGGAATGATTGGACCTTGGCAAATTGCCATCGTAGTTGCATTAGTTTTATTAATGTTTGGAGGAAAGAAAATTCCAGAATTAATGAAAGGTTTAGGTACCGGAATTAAAGAATTTAAAGATGCTACCAAAACAGAAGAAGAAGGCACAGAAGAAAAATAATTAATATATTCTTTATATAAAAAAACCGAAACTATTAAGTTTCGGTTTTTTTATTTATTATAATTTAACTGCAGTTCCAGAGGCAGTAACCATGAGCATTCCACCATTTTTACCAACAGTTTCATAGTCTAAATCAATACCTACGATAGCATCAGCACCATACTTCATAGCTCTTTCTTTCATTTCTTTAAGAGCGCTATCTTTAGCTTGTCTCAATACTTTTTCATAAGAACCAGAACGACCACCTACAATATCTCTAATACCAGCAAAGAAGTCTTTTATAATATTAGCACCGATTATTGTTTCCCCTGTAACAATACCTAAATATTCTTTTACAGGTTTATTTTCAATGCTATGTGTAGTAGTTAATATCATACTATTATTTATCTTTTTTAGCATTCTTCATAGCTTCACCAATTTGATTACTAGCAGTAAAACTAGCAACCATATCGTTTAACATTTGGCTACCTGCTTGGGGTGAATTAGGTAACAAAATTAAGTTACTATTTGTTTCTTGACCAATAGATTGTAACGTATCATAATGCTGCGTAACAACGATTAAAGCAGATGCTTCCTGACTGTTAATACCTACTTTATTTAAAACTTCTACCGATTCTTCTAAACCACGAGCAATCTCACGACGTTGGTCTGCAATACCTTGTCCTTGTAAACGCTTACTTTCAGCTTCTGCTTTAGCACGCTCTACAATTAAAATACGTTGTGCATCACCTTCAAATTGAGCAGCAATTTTTTCACGTTCAGAAGCATTAATACGGTTCATTGCTTCTTTTACCTGTGCATCTGGATCAATATCTGTTACTAAAGTTTTAATAATGTCATAACCATAAGTCATCATTGCATCGTTTAATTCTGATTTTACAGCAATTGCAATATCATCTTTCTTTACGAATACATCATCTAATTTCATTTTAGGTACTTCTGCACGTACTACATCAAAAACATATGAAGTTATCTGATCGTGTGGATAATCTAATTTATAAAATGCATCGTATACTTTATCTTTAATTACTTTATACTGCACTGATACTTTTAATTTTACAAATACATCGTCTAATGTTTTTGTTTCAATAATTACATCTAATTGTTGAATTTTTAAACTCAACTTCCCAGCGATTCTATCAACTAAAGGAATTTTTAAATGTAATCCAGATTGACGAATACTATGGAATCTACCAAAACGCTCTATAATAGCAGCTGTTTGTTGTTTTACAATGAAAAAGGAAGATAATAGAATAATGATCCCAAAAAAGATAAATGGATACATGTAAATTGGCATAGTCTTATTTTTTTAAGTTAATAATTGATTTAATGTAAAGATACATATTCTTGTATCTATTTATTTGACGCATTTTTTATTAAATGTTACATGTTTTTCCTTTTCCACTTATATTTGTTGAAAATCAATTTTATGGAACTTATACAAAAACACGCTACAGAAATTTTAATTCTGTTATTTTTAATTGTTACTTTTTTACAATCAGGAATCGATAAAGTAACCGACTGGAATGGAAATTTATCTTTTATTAAAGGTCACTTTAAAAATTCTCCTTTAAAAAATGTAGTACCTCTTTTATTGGTAATAATTTTAGTAATGGAATTATTAGCTGGTGCTTTTATGTTTATCGGTATTTTTAATTTAGCAACAACTGGTGATCATAATTTAGCTTTGCTTGGAGTTGAGATTGCAGCTTTGTCCTTAATATTTTTATTAATTGGTCAACGTTTAGCAAAAGATTATGCAGGTGCAATGACTTTAGCAGTTTACTTTATAATTACAATTTTTGGAATGTATTTATTAAATAGATAAAATTTATGTAAAATTTATTTTACATAAATTATTTTAATACAAAACCTTCTTAAATCTAATTTTTAAGAGGGTTTTATTATTTTATTAGGTATTTCTATAACTATATTAGTATAAGTCTTTAAAATTAGGTTTAAAAACGTTTTTAAGTGTTTTTAAGAATGTATATGAGTGAAGAATACTCTTTTGTTCTTTTTGCTTTTATATTTGATACTAATCCTCTATAAAATGCATGAAATGGTCTTGATTTTCTTGTTTTGTATTTTTCTGATAATAGTGAAACATAAAATGAATCAAATTTCATCGGAAGTATTTTTTCTACTTTCATTTCTACAGATGAAAATATTTTTTCTATTGATGTTTTAGAAAAGTGCCAAAGATGTCTCGGTACATCATAAGCTGCCCAAAACTCTTTATAGTGTTTTGCATCATAACTTTTATAGTTCGGAACTGCAATTATTAAAACACCATTTGGTTTTATTAATTCTTTAAGCACTTGAGTATATTCTATTAAATTAGGAATGTGTTCTAAAACATGCCATAAAGTAATAACATCAAATTTAGTTTCTTTAATTTCTGAAATATCTTCTTTTAAAATAATATTTTTTTTACTTGCAATTTCTCGTGCTTTTAAAGAAGGTTCAATTCCGTTAATTTTCCAGCTATTGTTTTTACAAACATTTAAAAAATCACCTGTACCAGCACCAACATCTAAAATTGTTTTTTCATCAGTATTAAACGAGTTGATTAGTTTTAGTTTCTTTTTTAAAGTATAGTTTTTTACTAATTGGTATACTTTATCAAAAAGTGTTTTTTTACTATCGGTATGAGAAATATATGAATCACTCAAATAATAATTCTCCAAATTAGTTGGAACAGGAGAGGTAATTAACATATCATATTCTTCATTAATCATTACCTCATAACTTTCATTCGATACTGTATGATCGATACAGTTTAAAAATGGTTTTAAGTTTTTGTATAACCCCTTTTCTTTTTTCAACTCCTTCATTTTTATGTTATGTTCCACGAGGAACATTTTTTAATTTCGATGCAATATTACATAAAAAAGAAAAAGGTTCCACATGGAACCTTTTTCTTTTTATTAAATTTATTTAAAACTATCTACCCATATAAACAAGTAGTACAGAAATATCACTAGGAGATACTCCACTTATTCTACTTGCTTGTGAAATAGAAGTTGGTTGTATTTTAGATAATTTTTCTCTTGCTTCGAATGATAAAGATTTTACCTTATTATAATCAAATGTAGAAGGAATAGGAACATTTTCTAACCTATTTAATTTATCAGCATTGTTTCTTTCTTTCTCGATATAACCAGAATATTTTAAATGAATTTCTACTTGCTCAATAATTTCCTGATCGATATTATGTTCTTTAATGTAAGTGTCTAATTTTTCTATAGAAGTAAAATCATTAAAAGATAGTTGAGGTCTAGAAGCTATTTTAATTAACTTCATAGATTGATTGATAGTAGAAAGGTTTTTACTTTCTAAAATAGGATTTATCTCTTCTTTTTTAACACTTAAATTATTTAAGAACTTAATTAGCTCTTCAGTTTTCGTTCTCTTCTCTTCTACTCTATCCATTCTTTCTTGAGAAGCTAAACCTAGTTTAAATGATTTTTCTGTTAAACGTAAATCAGCATTATCTTGTCTTAATAGTGTTCTATATTCAGCACGAGAAGTAAACATTCTATATGGTTCTTCTGTTCCTTTAGTAATTAAATCATCAATTAAAACTCCAATATAAGCTTCGCTTCTTTTTAAAATAAACGATTCTTTTTCTTGAGTTTTTAATGCAGCATTTACACCAGCCATTAATCCTTGAGCAGCTGCTTCTTCATAACCAGTAGTTCCGTTTATTTGCCCTGCAAAAAATAAATTTTCAATTAGCTTTGTTTCTAAGTTGTGTTTTAATTGTGTTGGTGGAAAATAATCGTATTCTATAGCATAACCATATCGTAAGAACTTTACATTTTCAAAACCTGCAATTGAACGAATTGCTTTGTCTTGAATATCTTCTGGTAATGATGTAGAAAAACCATTTACATAAATTTCTACTGTAGTCCATCCTTCTGGTTCTACAAAAACTTGATGACGTTCTTTTTCTGCAAAACGATTTATTTTATCTTCAACAGAAGGACAGTATCTTGGACCAGTAGATTTGATTCTACCATTAAACATTGGAGAACGATCAAACCCTTCACGAAGTAAATCATGTACTTCTGGATTGGTGTATGTTAGGTAACAAGAACGTTGTTTAGTTAATGTTTTTGTTATAGGTAAATAAGAAAACTTTTCAGGATTATCATCACCTGGTTGCTCTGTCATTTTAGAATAATCTAAAGAACGACCATCAACCCTTGGAGGGGTTCCAGTTTTCATTCTTCCAGATTCAAAACCTTTTGCAACTAAGTCTTCTGTAATTCCTGTTGAAGCACCTTCTCCTGCTCTACCACCACCAAATGTTTTTTCTCCAATATGAATTAATCCATTTAAAAAAGTTCCTGCAGTTACGATAACAGTTTTTGCTTTTATTTCTAAACCAAGAACTGTTTTTACACCAACAATTTTATCTCCGTCAAACAATAATCCGTTTACTGAATCTTGATAGAAATCTAAATTTTCGGTTTGCTCTAACATCGTTCTCCAACACTCTGCAAATTGCATTCTGTCAGATTGTGCTCTTGGACTCCACATTGCTGGTCCTTTCGATTTGTTAAGCATCTTAAATTGTATAGCAGTCTTGTCGGTAACAATTCCACTATAACCTCCTAAGGCATCTATTTCACGAACTATTTGCCCTTTTGCAATTCCACCCATAGCAGGATTACAACTCATCTGAGCAATGTTTTGTAAGTTCATTGTAATTAATAAAGTGTGTGCTCCCATGTTGGCACTTGCCGCTGCAGCTTCACTACCAGCATGACCACCTCCTACTACAATTACATCGTATGTTGTATTAAATAAACTCATTTTATTAATTCGGTTCCACGTGGAACTTTTAGTTTTTATTTAAAATATTTAAACAAGTATTTTCTTTTTCTCGCATCACTTGCTTCTCTTCTTCGGTCTTGTCTTTATACTTCATATAGTGTAATATTCCGTGAATAATAACACGGTGTAATTCGTTTTCGAATGAAGTATTAAACTCTTTAGCATTCTCTTTAACTCTATCAACAGAAATAAAAATATCACCTCCAACTAACTTACCCAAAGTATAATCAAAACTGATAATATCTGTTAAGGTATCGTGTTGTAAAAACTCTACATTAATATTATGAAGATAATCATCATCACAAAAAATATAGTTGATTTCGCCTAATTCAAAGCCTTCTTTTTCTATGCAATTTTGAATCCAATTAGCAGTTTTATCTTCGCTTTCTAACTGAAAATCTATTTCATAATTAAATGCAATCATTCTCTATGTATCAGGATATTTTAATTTATAACACTAAATTTAAAAGTGTTACTCTTTGTTTTTAGGAAGGCTAAAATATTCTTGCACCTTCTTTTTGTAATTTCGGCGCAAAGGTAGTGATTGTCTGTTTAATATCTCAGTTTGGTTATAAAACAGCTTTTTAAACTTTAGTTCTTTTGTAGTATTGTTATGATACTCTTGTAAATTGGTAGTCGATTTTCGTTTTTTATCCTGATTTTGTTCAAAAGTAGCCTTGTCTAATTTTAGTAATTCGTAGTTTAATTGCTGCATTCTATTAATGCTTTGTTGCGTAAAACCTTTTTCTAAAATTTCATTTTCTAACTGTTCCATTTCTTTTAAAGCTTTTTTAGCTTTTCCAGAACCATCTTTTCCTCGTTTAATTGCGTCTTCTAATTGTTGTCTCAACTCAGATTGTTCTTTATAAATCTGATATAATTCACCGTTTAAATCTTCACTTTGCTCTCCTCCTTTTCCTTCTTTTTCACCTTTCTTTTTTCCGTCCTTTCCATCTTTAGGCTTTCCTTGATTTTTCTTTTGCATTCCATCTTTCATTTTATCCATCAATTCTTTTTGCTTTTGAATAATATCTGGTAAGCTAAAAGACTTTCCTTTACCCTTACCTTTTCCACTACCAGGTTTAGGGTTTTGCATAGCATCTAATGCATTACTTAACATATCTGCTAAGGTATTAGCAGAAGTCATTACATAACGTTGATTAGATATACCATTCTGAAAATGATTGTCTGCAAAATTCTCTAAAGATTGGTTTAAGTTATAATGTGCTTGCGCTAAATGATCTTGAACTTTAGAAGAAATTTTAGGAACTTTTATCGATAATACAAACAAGCTATCATCAATATGTTCGAAGTAAGTTTTAAGTACATGTTGTTTTTGCAGATTCTTACCAAAATTTGGATGAGCAGAGTTACTTGAAGAAAACACATTCATTAATGCTTCTTGATCAAAAGAAAAAGTAATTAAGTTTTCAAGAATCTGACGCATACCTTCCATATTCTCTTCTTCCATTTCGGCAGACATCGATTGCATAGATTCTTGCATTTTCTGACTCATTTCTTGCATCTTTTTTGATGCTTTCTTCTGGTTTTGTTTTGCTTCAGATTGCTTTTTACTATCTAAATTTTCTTCTGATTTGTTTAGTTCTTCTTGAGTTTCTTTCTTTAAATCCTCCATAGAAGGTAAATCCATGGGAGATTTTAAATCTTCATTGTCTTTTTTCAAATCATCAAGTTCCTTTTTTACTTCTTGAAACTCTTTATTTATTTTATTTTGCTCCTCTTTACTGGTTTCTTTTTTACTTAAATCTTCTTGTTTTTTTGACAGTTCGTTTAAATTATCAGCAATCTTGTTCATTTTTTGTTCAACATAAAAACGCTTCGTCATTTCTAAAATACGTTCTAAACTTCTTTCTTGTTGCTTATTTTGTTGTGCTAACTCTTTAGTTTTTTTAAGTAAATCTTCTCTATTAAGTTTTTCTGCTAACTTTTTAAGTTCGTCTAATAACTTTTGTTGTTTTTCTAACTTCTTAAGTTCTTCTATTCGCTTTTTTAAATCTTCTTTTTTCTCTTGTAAACTTTCATTTTTTTCTTTTTTCTCCGAAAAATTTTCTTGTAATTTATTGGTTTGACGCTGCATCATTTGTTGATACTGTTCTTGACGCTTAATTACATTTTTAATTTTTTTCTGATCATTCCAGTTTACGTTCTTTTTGTTTTGAAGCTCGAACTGAATTTTCTCTAAATCTTTCTTACTATTTTGTTGTTTGTCTAAAGAATTTTCAATGTTTTGAATATAGTTTTTCTGCTCTAGTAATAACTCATTTTCAATTTCATTTTCTGATTTTTGACGATACGAAAACTTATTACTCACCGTTTTTTTACTTCCATTAACTACATCATTATCATATACCTGAAAATATAGCTCATAATCAACACCTTCTTTAAGATTTAAACCATTAGGAAACTCATAATAAAATGTTTGAATAGCTTCTTTATTTATTTTAATTAACTGATTATTAGTACTTTGACTGTTGTTTTTATCGTAATACACCAATTCTAATTTCTTAAAACCGTAGTCATCAGCAATTTGTCCAACGAACTGTGCATTTCCTCGTGAAATGCTATCTATATTAGAATTTACATTAATGGTTGGGTATTCATCTTTTATAACATCAATAGAAAATTGTAATTGTTCGTAATCTTTTAAATTCTGATTAGAAGTACTAATCTGATAGTTTAAATTTTGGTATACTTGCTTTTGATGTTGAAATTCATCAGCGTTTATTTTCTTAAAAAAAGTCTTTTTTTCTTGCTGAATAAAACTAACGGTATCAGTTTCAGATGTTTTTACGACCCACTGCACCGTGGTTCCTTGTGGAACCGTTAAATTACCTGCGTTACTAATAGTTTCGTTTTGTTTTTTAGTATAACGAGGATATTTTAAATTCAAAGAAATAGTTTGAATCGAAGGTGTATTTATCACATCAATTTTATATTCTTGAGAGGTTACACCATTTGCACTAGCAAAAAAAGTAATTGGTTTTTGCACTTCAGAAAAGGTAAAAGAAAACAGCCCATTTCCTTCATTTTCAAAGTAATATTGTTGGTTGTTAAAATGAACTTTTGCTTCTTGTGGAACAATTTCTCCAGTAGTTTGTACATATACCGTAATATCTTTTCCTTTAATTACTTTTAAATTTTTAGCAGTTAAATTAAAATAAAAAGGAGCTGGTGGTGTATAAGCAATATTATGATTTACAACACGATTTAAACTTTCAGATAACTTGTTGGATGTACCAGTAAGAAAAGAGAATAACCATATAAACAAAGGGATTAAAGCATATTTTAAATACTTTTTATTTTTAGTAAAATCTATTGCTTTATTAAAATATATAGGTTGTAATTCCTCCGACTTTTGTTCAATACTGGCTAATAATAAATCCGATTGTTGATTGTTTTGTTGTAACTGTAATACATTTAAAAGCTTGTCTTTTACTTCAGGAAAATGATTACCTATAATTTTTGAAGCTTCTTCGAACGATATTCCTTGCTGTAACCCCAAAATCTTAAAAACAGGAAAACAGATAAAACGAAAAAATAAAAACAATTCAACAACAATAAAACTCCAAAATAAAACGGTTCTGGCAGTAGGTTGTAACCATAAAAAATATTCTATAAATAAGGTGAAAAATAAATATATTAATCCTAAAGAAATAAATAAAATACTCCCTTTTATCAGCTCATTCGTGTAATATTTCTTACTAAATTGCTGTAATTTTTGCTCTATTTTGTTAAAAATTGCCATATCTAGCTATAAAAGTACTATTTTTAAAAGAAAGTATTTGTTAAAGATTTCTGTAAGCATTTTTTGCGTCTTACAACTAAACCTTAAAAAACAGAAAATTACTATCGAATAACTAAAAACAAAAAAGATGAAAAAACTAGCCATTTTAACTCTACTATTTACTTCAGTTAATTTCTTTGCACAAAGTCCGTGGACCAAAAATAAGGACGAAGGGTATGTACAATTATCGTATACTACCATTTCTAATTATGATAAACTTTTTGGTAAAGACAACGACATTATCTTACCTAGAAAAATATCAGATAATACACTTCAATTATATGGAGAATATGGTCTTACCGATAAAACGACTTTATTAACTGTTTTACCATTAAAAATTTTATCAGGTATTAACGATAAGATTATTGCAGGTAATATTCAGTTAGGAGTTAAGCATAATTTTTATAATAAAAAATGGTTGATTTCAGGACAATTAAATGTTGAAATGAACATATCAGAATATGATGCAACCTCAGGTTTACGATCTGGTTATGATGCATGGACGTTTACGCCGATGGTTTTAGCAGGTAGAGGTTTTGATAGATGGTATATTCAAGCATTTACAGGCGTTGATCTTCGTACTAACGATTACAGTAGTAGCTTTAAATTAGGAGGAGAAATGGGGTATAAAGCAATAGATTGGTTATGGATTGCTGGTTTCTTAGATGGTGTAGCTTCTTTAAAAAATGGAGATATAATGTTACCAGCCGAAAACTTAGCAACTGGTTTATATGTTAACGATCAAAGTTTTGCAGCATTCGGATTAAAATTTATCGGAGAATTTAACGATAGCTTCGGAGCAAATATTGGTTTTGGAGGTGCTTTTGCGGGTAGAAGAGTTGCCAAAGCCCCAGCAATAAGTTTTGGATTGTATCAAAAGTTTTAGACTTATAATATTAAATATACTAAAGCGAGCATTTGCTCGCTTTTTTTATGTAAAAATTTATGGTTTTCCCATATTTATTTTACGGTTTTTTCAAAGTATATATGTTTTTAACTGTTTAATTTTAAACAACTTAAAACTTATAGTATGCTTAAAAAAATTTCAAACTTAGGAATTAGCCTAAACAAAACAGAACAAAAATCTATCAATGGTGGTTTTGGTGGAGGAACTATGCAATGCGCTACAAATAGCGATTGTGATATTCTTAATTCTTATCCAGGTATGGAACATGAACGTTTCTTTTGCTTCTGGGGTTATTGTCAAATATCTTAAAAACTTATATTATGTTTAAAAATATTTCAAGTATTGGGTCTACATTAAGTAAGAATGACCAAAAATTGATTCAAGGAGGTGCTCCGTTTATTTGTTCGGTTTGTGTAGATTTTTGTAGATCGCAAAATTTTCAAACTAAAGAAGAGTTTAGTGCTTGTTTTTATGATTGTAAACAAGATCTATGTTAAAAAATAAGAAGTAGATTTCAGATTATTTTGTATTAGGATTTTTAATCTTACATTTTTTATATATGATAAAAAAATCGTATATTTAGTATCTAAATCTTTTTTTAATGGGATGATAAATAAAATTTGTATTTAGTTTAACATCCCCTTAATAATGCCCACATTGGTGGGTATTATTATTTCTACCATTTATTAATTTTTAGTTAAGTAAGGATTATCCTTACTCTTTTTATGGTTTTTAATCAATATAAATATTTTTAACTATTTAGATTTGAGAAATTTAAAAAATCATATTATGTTAAAGAACATTTCAAACGTAGGAAAAGTATTAAAAAAACAAGAACAACAATCTATAAAAGGAGGTTATAATTTAGGGGAATGCCCACCACAATATAATCACCAGTGTTTTGAAGGAGGACCATTTTATTGTAACATTCATAAATTACCAATTTGTGTTGAATTACCTCATGAAAATTAACATATATAATACGTTTCAGTATTTAATTAAAAGCTCTCTTTTGAGAGCTTTTTTTATGCTCATATTAAAACTATCTTTGCGCTTTCAAATCAATAAAAATGACTGAGAACGTAAGAGTACGATTTGCTCCAAGTCCAACAGGACCTTTGCATATAGGTGGTGTAAGAACCGCTTTATTCAACTATTTATTTGCTAAAAAATACAACGGAACATTTGTGTTACGTATCGAAGATACCGATCAAACACGTTATGTTGCCAATGCAGAACAATATATTATAGATTCTTTAGAATGGTGTAATATTCCTTTTGATGAAGGACCAGGAAAGAATGAAAAATTCGGACCGTATCGTCAGTCAGAACGTAAAGATTTATATAAAAAATATGCCGATCAGTTAATAGAAAGCGGTTGGGCATATTATGCCTTTGATACTGCTGAAGAGTTAGATGCACATCGTAAAAACCACGAAGAAAATGGTAAAACATTTACGTATAACTGGCATAACCGTGAAAAGTTAAACAGTTCGTTGGCTTTATCGACTGAAGAAGTTAAGGCTAAATTAGAAGCGGGCGATAAATATGTAATCCGTTTTAAAACTCCACAAGATGAAACTTTGATAATGGAGGATGAAATACGTGGAACAATTAAGATTGACACCAATGTTTTAGACGATAAAGTATTGTTTAAATCAGACGGAATGCCAACTTATCATTTAGCAAATATTGTAGATGATCATTTAATGGAAATCTCTCACGTTATTCGTGGTGAAGAATGGTTACCATCAATGGCGTTACACGTGTTATTATACAGAGCTTTTGGTTGGGATGCACCAAAATTTGCACACTTACCATTAATTTTAAAACCAGTAGGTAAAGGAAAATTAAGCAAGCGTGATGGTGATAAATTAGGTTTTCCAGTATTTCCATTAGAATATACCAACGAACAAACAGGTGATGTTTCACGTGGATATAAAGAAGACGGTTATTTTGCCGATGCTTTTATAAACATGCTAGCTTTATTAGGGTGGAACCCAGGAACGGAGCAAGAAATATTCTCTTTAGAAGGATTGATTGAAGCATTCGATTTAAGCCGTGTAAGTAAATCTGGTGCTAAGTTTAGTCCAGATAAAACCAAGTGGTTTAATCAACAATATTTACAGCAAAAATCTGATAAGGAATTAACAGCTTTATACATGCCTATTCTTTCGGAGAAAGGAATTACTACTGATGAAGCTTTCGCTGAAAAAGTAGTTGGCTTAGTAAAAGAACGTGCTACGTTCGTGGCTGATTTCTGGGAATTATCAAACTTCTTTTTTGTAAACCCTGAAGAATATGATGCGAAAGCAGCGAAGAAACAATGGAAAGAAACTACGGGAGAATTAATGCAAGAATTAGTTTCGGTAATTAAAAATATTGAAGATTTCTCGATCGAGAATGCACAGACCGAAATTAAAGGATGGATAACTTCTAAAGAAATTGGTTTTGGTAAAGTAATGCAACCGTTACGTTTAAGTTTAGTTGGTAAGTTAGCTGGACCAGATTTGTTTGATATCATGACAATGATTGGTAAAGAAACCACAGTACAGCGAATAGAAAACGCTATCAACAAATTATCATAAAATAAAAAAGCCGCTAAACAGCGGCTTTTTTTATACTTAAAAATTTATTTTTAAAACTGGTTGTAATAACATGAAGCCCCTGTTTTACCAGCCGACCCACGTTTACCAGTATTGTTCCAATTTAGTTTAAATACTACTCCTAAAGTTCCTTGTATATGAGAACGCATGCTCTCAAAACTTTCTAAAGAGTGTTTGTAATATAGTTGCGGGTTGATACCCATTCTATCGGTAATCCAATAAATTCCACCGGCACCCACATTAAGCGTAGGAGTCATTTTACGTTCAGAATCTACAATACTACCACCGACAAAAACATAGGGACTAAAGTTCTTTAAAATTGCATCAAAATTATAACGTAACGATCCATCCATCGAAAAATATTTTGCAGAGTTGCTAATAAAACCAACATCGTCTATTGTGTTAAACGACATGGCTCCATCTAACGAAAGTCTTTCACCTAATGGCATTGTTATACTTAATACTGGTACTTGAAATAAATATCCGTCACCAATAAAAGCAGCATCACTTTCACTAAATTTTGTAATCCCCATTCCTACCCCTATTTGCCAAGAGTCGTTTAAGTTTTGCGAAAACAAATTAATTGAACAACAAAGTACAATAAGCAGCAGAATTTTATTTCTCATGGTAGATTGATTTATAATAATAACTTGGTTAAAGGCAATTTAGTATAAATAAATTAAACTGCGTTTACTTTTTTAATTGCACTGGTAAAATCATCAAGATCATTATCGTTCATTACCAAGTGTATGGCTTCGTCGCAAACCTTTTCAATATTATCTAACGGAAACTGTAAAGCTACCGCAGTACGTTGCATTAAAGTTACTTGCTCTCTATCTACATGTTCATCGGCAAAAACCATTTTTGTTAAACGGTATAAACGCTCAATACGCTCATCGTAACTTACAGGCGGATTTACAGGAAACTTTTCTGGATTCTTTAAAATCTCAGCATATTCAGTTTTACTGATGTGTAATTTTTTTGCAGCTCTATCTAATAATTGTTGTTCACCATCGGCAATAACACCATCGGTCTTTGCAATTTTTACCACACTGGCAAAATGCCCAATTTCTTGTTTGTGTTTTCCGCTAGCATATAAATCTGATATCGACATAGTTTTTTGTTTTTTGTAATTAGTATCGTTTTCTTTTTAGAAGCATTGATGTAAAAAAAGTCACCAAAAACTTTTTACTAAAGTTAAGAAATTTCGACAAAAACACAGTATTAGTTTTTTTTATAATGTTGTTTAAAAAAATAAATTATAGTAATAAAACTGACTTATTTTTACCTGTTTTTTAGTGGTTTTTAAAAAGGAGATTATAATATCGCTGTTTTAGCTCTTTTCTCGGCTTAAAACTATATTAAAACACGTTTTTACTATAAAACTAGATAGCCAAGTAAAATTTAGAATACACGAATAAATAAAAAGAATATTCTTATTGTTTTTACTGTATTTATTCTGTAAGTTTAACTGCGAAAAATTGAAAAAGAAATAGTCCCCTATTTTCCTACCTTATTTTTCTAATAAATGATGATGCATATAATTTCTCTTACGGATTGCCGTAAAAGAAGTTGAATTTGTACGCTTAATTTGGTGTGCGTTAAAAAAGAAAAAACAAAACACTATTACGTTGTTTATATAACTTTTAAAAATGTATAGTAGTATCTTTTAAAAATTATATAAGGAAGTTGACAATAATTAGAGAAACTAACCATAATTTGAAATGAGTGAAATACCAAATTTGACGGGAAATACTGGAATTGAAATAAAAAAGAAGTTAAGTTATTTATTAACTTGTCCTAAATGCTCTTCAGATATTGACGTTACTGATATAAAATCAAATGCGCATATTCAATGTAAAGGTTGTAATAATGTAACTTGGAGACCTGATTACAATCCTCCTTGGTGGGCAAAAACTAAAAATTTCGTTTTATCATTAATAGGAACTTTGATAATCGGAATAGTTAGCACTTACATAGTGAATAAAATATTTGAAAAAGAAAAGATGGAATTAAATAACACGGAAAACTCAATTTCTGGCAAAAAAACAAACACAAATGGGAATTAATATAGGAGGAGTTGATATAGCTCAATCAGCATTAGATTCTGAATACAGAATACTAATATTAGAAGAATTAGTCGAAAAATTAATAAATAAAATGGGAGGACAAAATCTTTTATCGAGTGCAGAACTAGAAAAAATTAGAGAGAATTCTTTGAAAAAATTACAAGCTAAATATCCCAATGCAGGACTTGAAAAAAAATAACTATAACTTCAATTATTGAGAGTTTGACTATACCCTGAAATCATTAGGAATTACTCAAGCCGAATGTTTAATCTTATAATTAGCAATGGTAGTAAGAGACCGTTAACAATATTTTAAAATGACATTTTTATTAATAATTATTGGAATATCATTACTTGTTTTTAATATATGGAATTTAATTTCCTTGAATAGTTTAAAAAAAAATTCATCCAAAAAAGATAAACAGTTAAATGATGCCAAGTACTATGAACTTAAATATAAATCTGAATTTATAGTAGCTGTTTTTTCGATAATTGTAGCTGTTGCTGGTTTATTAGGATACAACACTTTGAATAGTGCTAAAGATGAAATAAAATTTGACTTATTAAAAAAAACAAAATCTATTGATTCAATAATCAATATTACGGAAAAGAGAATAAAATTAAAGGATTCATTATTACATAATATAGAATTAAAACAAAATATAATCAATTCTAAGATACCAGTAAATGAGGAAAAAGTAAATGCTCAAAATTATCAAATTTATCAAATTCAAAAAGTAATTTCTGATTTAAACAAGAATAATAAAATAAAACAAAGCTTTTATCTTGTTAGAGATTTATCACTTGAAATTAATAAAGATTATTATAATACTTATAGGTTTGAAGATTTAAAAACAAATATAGGTGACAGACTTCCCAAATTTGTAAATAAACCATTCATAATAATAATTCCTGAATCCACAACTCACTTAGCTAATATTAGAACAGATAATGTTACTGTAGATAAATTTTCTGCAACAATAGTTGGTGGCTATACATCATTGAATAACTCTGACGATGAGCCTGACAAATTTAAATTTAGTATTATGATAATCGAGAGTAAATAATTATTTCAAACATCATATATAATTACAAGTTTTAAACTATTTATCAAAACGTTTGCTGACTTTCTATTCGGTTTTTTTATTAAATTTAATGGTTATCAATGGAATAAAAATTACACAAATACTTTAAAATTAATTTTATCAACCATAAAATCCAACAAAAAAACATTCCTCGTATCTTTGCGTAAATTTTTTTAGGTTGAGTAAGCAAACTATTGTAAATCATTACCAACAATCGGGTAACGTAAACCAGATTGTTAGCGCACTTCAACAAGAACAACACCATTTTCAAATAACGAATTTGGTTGGTTCTTCGTTGTCTTTTGTTATATCAGAAAGTTTTAAAAAAGCAGATAAACCGTACTTGTTAATTTTTAACGACAAGGAAGAAGCTGCCTATTATTTAAACGATTTAGAGCAATTATTAGGCGATAAAAATGTGTTGTTTTATCCAGGTTCGTATCGTCGTCCGTATCAGATAGAAGAAACTGATAATGCCAATGTGTTATTGCGTGCTGAGGTTTTAAACCGCATTAATTCGCGTAAAAAACCAGCGATAATAGTTACCTACCCTACTGCCCTATTCGAAAAAGTAGTTACTAAAAAAGAGCTCGAAAAAAACACCTTAAAAATTACGGTTGGCGAAAATGTATCGCCCGATTTTGTAAACGAAGTATTGTTCGAATACAATTTTAATCGTGTAGATTTTGTGACCGAACCTGGTGAGTTTTCATTACGTGGAGGAATTATCGATGTATTTTCATTTTCGAACGACGAACCCTATCGTATCGAGTTTTTTGGCGATGAGGTAGATAGCATCCGAACCTTTGATGTAGAAACCCAACTTTCTAAAGAAAAACTGAAGAAAGTGAGCATTATGCCGAATGTAGAAAACAAAGCGCTACAAGAAAGTAGAGAGAGTTTTTTAAAATACATTTCGTCTAAAACCGCCATTTTTGTTAAAAACACAGAGATTCTTACGGGTAATTTAGATAAGTTTTACAGAAAAGCAGAACTGTCGTTTAACGAATTATCAGAAGAAGTAAACCACTCGAAACCATCAGAATTATTTTGTAATGGCGAGCTGATTAAAAATCAATTAAACGATTTTACTACGGTAAACATTGGTACTTCTCAAAAAGATGGATTACCAAAAGTTAGTTTCGATACCCATCCGCAACCGTCTTTCAATAAAAAATTCGACTTGTTAATTCAGAATTTTAACGAGTTTTCAGCCAAAGGATTTACCAATTATATTTTTTGTGGAAATGAGAAGCAAGCGCAACGATTCCACGATATTTTTGACGATGGAGAGCAAGAGGTTTCTTATGAAACCATTGTATTTCCGTTATACCAAGGTTTTGTTGATTTAGAAAATAAGATTGTTTGTTATACCGATCATCAAATATTTGAGCGTTATTATAAATTCCGCCTTAAAAATGGATACGCGAAAAAACAATCCATCACCCTACAAGAATTAACCAAGTTAGATGTGGGCGATTATGTAACGCATATCGATCACGGAATTGGAAAATTTGGAGGCTTACAAAAAATTGATGTAGAAGGTAAAAAACAAGAAGCCATTAAGCTAGTGTATGGCGATCGAGATATTTTGTATGTAAGTATTCACTCATTGCACAAAATATCGAAGTTTAACGGTAAAGATGGTAAACCACCAAAAGTATATAAATTAGGTTCTGGCGCTTGGAAAAAAGTAAAACAGAAAACCAAAGCTAGAGTAAAACATATTGCGTTTAATTTAATTCAGTTATACGCCAAAAGAAAACTACAAAAAGGATTTGCTTTCGGACCCGACACACACATGCAGCACGAGTTAGAAGCAAGCTTTTTATATGAAGACACACCCGATCAGTTTACATCAACACAAGATGTAAAAGCAGATATGGAAAAACAACAACCGATGGATCGTTTGGTATGTGGAGATGTAGGTTTCGGTAAAACAGAAGTGGCGGTTCGTGCGGCTTTTAAAGCGGTAGACAACGGAAAACAAGTAGCCATCTTAGTGCCCACTACTATTTTGGCGTTTCAGCACTTTAAAACCTTCTCAGAGCGTTTAAAAGACTTTCCGGTTACAATTGATTACCTAAACCGTTTTAGAACCACAAAACAGCGTAATGGCGTTTTAGAAGGGGTTACCAACGGAAGTGTAGATATTGTTATTGGTACGCATCAATTAACCAATAAAAAAGTAAATTTTAAAGATTTAGGTTTACTGATTATTGATGAAGAGCAAAAATTTGGAGTAGCAGTAAAAGACAAGTTAAAAACCATAAAAGAAAATGTGGATACGTTGACGTTAACGGCAACACCAATACCAAGAACTTTACAGTTTAGTTTAATGGCAGCGCGTGATTTATCAGTAATAAAAACGCCACCACCAAACCGTCATCCAATAGAAACCAATGTAATTCGCTTTGGAGAAGAAACTATTCGTGATGCGATTACCTATGAGATTTCACGAGGAGGACAAATCTTTTTTATCCATAATCGAATAGAAAATATTAAGGAAGTAGCAGGTTTATTACAACGTTTGGTACCCAATGCAAAAATCGGAATTGGGCATGGGCAAATGGAAGGTAAAAAGCTTGAAGAACTGATGCTTGGTTTTATGAATGGTGAGTTTGATGTTTTGGTATCAACTACGATTATCGAAAGTGGATTGGATGTACCAAATGCCAATACTATTTTTATTAATAATGCCAATAACTTCGGATTGTCAGATTTACATCAAATGCGTGGTCGTGTAGGGCGTTCTAACAAAAAAGCATTCTGTTATTTTATCACGCCGCCGTATCATATGATGACTGATGATGCACGAAAAAGAATTCAAGCATTAGAGTTGTTTTCTGATTTAGGAAGCGGATTAAATATCGCGATGAAAGATTTAGAAATCCGTGGAGCTGGAGATTTATTAGGTGGTGAACAAAGCGGATTTATTAATGATATTGGTTTTGAGACTTATCAGAAAATATTACAAGAAGCCATTGAAGAACTAAAAGAAAACGAGTTTAAAGAACTCTACCCAGTTGATGAAAATAAGACGAAAGAATATGTAAAAGAAGTTCAGATTGATACTGATTTTGAAATTTTGTTTCCTGATGATTATGTGAATTCAGTTACTGAACGATTGAGTTTGTATAACAAACTTGGAACGCTAACTAAAGAAGAAGAATTGTTAGAGTTTGAAAGCCAAATTACCGATCGTTTTGGTGAATATCCTAAACAAGTACAAGACCTACTAGATAGTGTTCGTATTAAATGGTTAGCTAAAGAGTTAGGTATTGAAAAGATTATTTTAAAACAAAAACGCATGCTAGGGTATTTTGTATCCGATCAACAAAGTGATTTTTACCAAACCGAAGCGTTTTCTAAAATGTTACAGTATGTACAACGCAACCCGAAAAGTTGTGTAATGAAAGAAAAGAAAACTAAAAATGGACTGAGATTACTCATCACATTTATAAAAATTGATTCGGTAAATAAAGCTTTACAAACATTACAGAAAGTATAATGCAAAACACACATGTTAAAAACCTTTTTGGTTTATTATTAGCAACGTTATTTATAAGTACTTCGGGTGTTTTAGGTAAATATATCGCAATGCCATCTGAAGTAATTGTATGGTTTCGTTCTGCTTTTGCCATGTTATTTTTGTACATCTTTTGTAGATTTAAAAAGATTGATTTAGCGATAAAATCTAACAAGCATGTTGTTCCGTTTATTGTTAGTGGAATTTTTATGACAGCCCATTGGATTACTTATTTCTATGCGTTAAAGCTCTCGAATGTTGCGATAGGAATGTTGTCGTTATACACCTTTCCGGTAATGATTGCTTTTTTAGAACCTTTGTTTTTAAAGGTAAAATTCGATCCTATTTATATTGTTTTAGGCTTACTGGTACTGCTTGGTTTGTACATCTTAGCGCCTAGTTTTAATATAGAAAGTTCGAACGTTCAAGGAATTTTATTTGGCTTACTTTCTGCCCTATGCTATTCGATTCGGATTTTAATTTTAAAGCAATATGTGGTTCAGTATAACGGAATGTCATTGATGTTTTACCAAACATTAATCATTACTATTTGTTTGTTACCGGTACTATTTTTTATGGATGTTTCTGGGTTCGAAAGTCAGTACCCATATGTGTTATTATTAGCATTACTAACCACAGCAATTGGGCATAGTTTAATGGTGCATTCTTTGCAATTTTTCTCGGTATCAACCGCAAGTATTATTAGTAGTGTGCAACCTATTTTCGGAATTATTTTAGCGTTTATTTTCTTAAATGAAATTCCCACGTGGAACACTTTTTTTGGCGGAAGTTTAATTTTAGCAACGGTGGTTATTGAGAGTATTCGAAGTAAGAATAATTAATTTAACATAGCTTTAGTATAAACAAAAACGTTTTTTGATTTACTTTATAAAAACTTTAATATGAGATATCTACTACTTTTTTTAGTTATAAGTTTTGTTGGTTGTGAAACCAAACAAGAACAGTTAGATGGAAAATTACTTCTAGAAAAAAGTAGTCAGTTTCATGACAAAAACAATGAATGGAATACTGCTGATTTTACAATTCATATTCAAGAACCTAGAGTTGGTAACCCTTCCAGATACTCAATAGTTTCATTAAACAATAAAGACAATTCGTTTGAATTACAAAGAAATAGAGAACAACATATTTCTACACACAAAATAGATGAAAACGGAAGTGTTACGTTATTAGATGGTGAAGTGATTACAGATTCCTTACTTATAAAAAAGTATCGCTTAGAACCTAAAAGAAACAAAAGATACCACCGTTTTTATAAGACTTTATTAGGCTTACCAATGTCCTTGCCTAATGAAATAAAAGAAATGAATGCAGTAGAAGAAGCTGTTTTTAATTCTGTTGAGAGTTATAAAATTCCTATCGAATTAAAAGAGCCATTATTTTCTAAACATTGGGTGCTTTATTTATCAAAGAAAGAGCATAAGATTTTAGGACTAGAAATGGTTTTTCCAGATGATGCTACAAAAGGAGAACGTTTAGTTTTTGAGGGAGAATTTAAATTAGGAAATTTGATACTTCCTAGAATTCGCCATTGGAGAGAATTGTCGAATGAATATTCAGGGTCTGATATTATTATTGGAGAAGTGAATTAAGAAATACGCATGTTTTCATAATTACGCTTTACAAAACCGAGTGCAGTTTCTAGTATTTCACCCATATTATTACTTTTCTTAAATAGGATATCTTTTGTAAAATCGAAAATCTGATTTTTTAGTAAATCAATATTTTTTTCAGTTGAAATACTATCGTTTTTCATGCAAAAAACCAACTGATCTACTCTATTTTCCGAGCTTAAAATACGTTTTGCTACAATCGATCTTTCTTCTAGTTTGTATTGTTCAATAGATTTTTCTTGAAGCTTATCTCCCACTAATGCAACCATTAAAAAATTTTCTTTAAAAAACTGTGGATAATACACCTTAAATTTCCCTTCAAAACATTGCTGATCAAAATCGATGGCACGAATTCTATACACTACATGATCAAAATCATGTACAGGTACAATAACGTAATTATACGAACGCATATCACCCAATAAACGAATCATACAACGTTCGTTAAACTTTACAAATTCTTTTGCTATTTGTGCTTTTTCAGATTCGGTACATTTAGGTAAAAACTCTTTAATAAAAACATCTCCAGGAATACCAGCAATATGTTCTTCAATCAACGTGTCTTTATACACTAAAAAGTTGAGGTTGTAAGGCGATAATATGTGTTCTAGTTCTAATCCGTAAACACGAGAAGCATCGGTTTTTTTAACATAGAAATACGTAAAATTGTCGTTTAAAATATTACGGATTTTAACTCTAAAAGGTTTTGAGTTTCCGAAAGTACAATAGTCTATCGCGTCTACATTTAAATACGGAATGGTGTCTTCATTTCCGTTTGAATGCAATATGGTGTATACTTTTTTAAGACTTAAATCTATTTCTTGTCTTTCAAATTCTGAATAATAGGTGCGTACCCAAAGTGTATCTTCATCATTTTTATCATATACCACTACAGACCCTTGAAAGCGCAATAAATCATCATAAAAAATAGGAATTTTAATGTTTCTACTATGCTCTGCTAAATACGTGTGCAATTCTTCCGATACAGGAAAAGCAGGCTTTTTTTGAGACATTAATTTTTCTTCTGATGACATGTGAGTTGTTTTATCAAAGATAAATTAATTTATATCTCAAACAATTTTCCAGGTAAAGGTTTTACAACTCCCTTAAGCTCCATTTGAATTAATATTGAAGATAATTTATATACTGGAATATCACAATTTAAAGCAATAACATCTAATAATTGTTTGCCGTTTTGTTGCAAATAATCGTAAACTTTTTGTTCAATGTCTGTAAGGCTTACAAACAATTCTTTTTGCTTGGGTGGTGAAGTTTTTGACAGATCCCAGTTGAGCATTTTTACAATATCATCAGCAGATGATAATAAATGCGCTTGGTTGTTTTTAATTAAATTATTGCAACCAGTACTATAAATATCGTTAGCTCTTCCAGACAAAGCGAACACATCTCGATTGTAAGAATTAGCAATATCAGCAGTAACTAAAGAACCTCCTTTTTTAGCAGACTCAATAATAATAGTTGCTTTAGATAAACCTGCTACTATGCGATTTCGTTTTAAAAAATTTTCGCGCATAGGTTGTTCGTCATGCCAAAACTCGGTAATGAACCCACCATTTTTGTGTACTTCGCTAATATATTTTTTATGTGTTTTTGGGTAGATAGTTTCAAACCCATGCGCTAGAACTCCAGTGGTTTGCAGGTTGTTTTTTATGGCTGCTTTATGAGCACAAATATCTACACCGTAAGCAAAACCACTAACAATAATAGGATTGTAATCTTTTAAATCCTCAATAAGTTGATTACAGAAATCACGACCGTATGAAGTAATATTCCGAGTACCAACAACCGAGATAATTTTTTGATTGCTGAGGTCTATGTTTCCCTCTTTAAAAAATAGGATTGGAGCATCAATACAATGTTTTAAATTTTGAGGATAATCATCTTCTAAAAAATAAGAAAAACCAATATTTTTTTGTTGAATATAGTGTAGCTCCTCCTCTGCCCTTTTTAAATTTTCATTAGCAAATAAACTATCGGTAACATGTGTACCAATTCCGTTAATTTTATGTAGTGTGTTTTTAGATTCTTTAAACACTTGTTCAACATCACCAGTGGCAGCGATTAACTTTTTAGCAATAATATCTCCAACGTTTTTAGTAGCTTGAAGTTTTAGTATTGCCAAGAGCTTTTCTGAATTCATCTGGTAATAATTTGATTTTCAATATACAAAAAACTGTTAATAAAATTGTGAGTATCTTTAGTAATAACTCGTTTATTTTTCTATTTTTGTTACTATGACATTAGCCAACTACATTAACGATTTATTATACCGATACGATTGCGTAATTGTTCCTAATTTTGGGGGATTTGTAACCAATAAAATTGGTGCTAAAGTGAATAACTTTACACACACATTTTACCCACCAAAAAAGCAAATTACTTTTAATGCGTATTTAAAGCATAATGATGGTTTGTTGGCAAATTACATAGCTTCAAATAAAAATATTTCTTTTGAGGAGGCAACTAATTTCATAGCAGAAGAAGTTGCTACTTGGACTAAAGAACTTGAAACAAAATCGATTGAAGTTGATTCTGTTGGAAGTTTATCACTAAACGAAGAGCAACAAATTGTTTTTGAACCAAATGCTTCTAGTAATTTCTTAGCAGAATCTTATGGTTTAACTGAGGTAGAAAGTCCTGCTGTAAAAAGATTTAAAGGCGAAGTGAAACCATTGCCTATTGTTTCGGAAGAAAAAGAAAGTACAATTCCTGTATTCTTTAAAAGAGCTGCTGTTGCTGCTGTTTTAGTTGGAGTTGCTTATGTTGGTTGGAATGGTTTTCAGAATCAACAACAAAAAGAGTTGTTAGCCAACCAAGAAGAAGCGGTACAAAAGAAAATACAATCGGCTACTTTTGTTATTGACAATCCGTTACCAACAATTAATTTAAATGTAACAAAAGAAGCAGTTAAAAACTTTCATATTATCGCAGGAGCTTTTCAAGAAGTTGAAAACGCTGAGAAAAAATTAGCGGAGTTGCAAGAGCAAGGTTACGATGCCAAAATAATTGGTAAAAACAACTTTGGGTTAACGCAAGTTAGTTTTACTTCTTTTAGTACTAAAGAAGAGGCTCGTAAAGAGTTAGAACAAATTCAACAAACAGTTAGCGAAGATGCTTGGTTGTTAGTTAAATAATCATCCTTTAATTTCTTTATTTTTTAGCTTTATGCTATATCTTTGCATCAAAATTTAATTGATGAGAGCTAAAGCACCTAAAGAATCATTAACTGTACTTACCGACCTTGTTTTACCAGGAGAAACAAACTATTTAGACAATCTTTTTGGAGGAGAGTTATTAGCTCGTATGGATAGAGCTTGTAGTATTGCTGCACGTCGTCATTCTAGACGAATTGTGGTTACTGCATCGGTAAATCACGTTGCATTTACAAAATCGGTTCCTGTAGGAAGTGTTGTTACAGTTGAAGCAAAAGTTTCACGTGCTTTTAAATCATCTATGGAAGTTTATGTTGATGTTTGGATTGAAGACCGTCAATCTGGTGAAAAAACCAAGGTAAACGAAGGTATTTATACGTTTGTTGCCGTTGACGAAACTGGTAAACCAGTACCAATTGCTCAAATTAAACCAGAAACTGAATTAGAGAAAAAACGTTACGACGGAGCTTTACGTAGAAAACAGTTAAGCTTAGTTTTAGCAAGTAAATTAGACCCGAAAGACGCTACTGAGTTAAAAGCGTTGTTTGTAGGAGAATAATGGCTTAAATCTTATCTAAATCACCATTTTCGGATAGTAATATGGCAACTGATTTTGTTTTTTCGAACTGAGAAAAGATAATAATCATAATTACGGTAATAGGTACAGAAAGTATCATTCCTGTAATTCCCCATATTTTACCCCAGATAGCTAATGAAAGTATGGTAACCAACGGACTTAGATTTAATGATTTTCCAAACACTTTAGGCTCTATTAAATTACCTACAATTACTTGCACGCTACCTACTGCAATTAGCACAATTAAAAAAGGTGTAAACTCACCAAATTGTATCAAACTAAAAATTGCTGGAAATACGGTTGCTACTAAAGAGCCTACAGTAGGAATATAGTTCAGTAAAAAGATTAAAAAGGCCCAAAAAGGAGCACTATCTACCCCAACTAGCACTAAAACGATATAGCTTAAAATCCCTGTTAGTAAACTTACATAGGTTTTTAGTCTTAAATAACTAGAAATTGAGTTTTCAATTTTATTTAAAATTACTTGAGTGTTCCCTCCTTCTTTAAAAAATATCTTTTTTAATTTCTTTTTTAAACTAGCTTCTTCTAAGAAAATAAATAAAGCATAGATAACAATCATAAATGTATCACCAAGCAAGCCACTAATACCGTTAGCAATGCTTCCTAATACAGATCCATAATTAAAATTACCAACTACTGATTTTAAAGAAGTAATAATATCAATATGAAAATAACCATTTAATTTTTTGATAATTGCCTCAACATTAGGTTCGTATTTGGTGTAAGAAGTCGTTAAATCGGAAATACTGTTGGTAATAATTTCTGAAATAAAACCGAAACCTAAAATAATTAACGAAAAAACAAACACATTACTTAACCAAAAAGGAATGTACTTTTTTGCGAAAGGAAGCTTATAAATACTTTTCCTAATTTCTCGTGTTAAAAACCAAAAAATTAATGCGAAAATAAACGGAATTAATATTCCTTTTCCAATAACTAATATGGCTACTATAGCTATAGTAACGATAACAAAATTAGCAGCGTTTTTCATGTTTTTTAGTTATTACGTATCCATTGGGATGGATTTAATTTGGTAGTGTTTTTAAACAGGACAAAAAACAGTTTTGTTTTTCCAGAAACTTTATCGGTAAATACCTTTCCTACTTTATCACCCGTTTTTACAATATCACCTTTTTTAACATACACATTTTCTAGATTATTGTAAGAAGAAATATAGCTTCCGTGTTGTACTAATACTGATTTTTTTCCACCAGATTGTGTTTGTAACGCCAATACTTTACCGTTAAATATACTTTGCGCATCGGTATTTGGTTTGGTTACGATATGCAAACCAGCACTATTAATTTTAATCCCTGAAAAAGTAGGATGCGGTTGTATTCCGAATTTTCTAGTAATAAGTCCATTAACAGGCCAGGGTAATTTCCCTTTGTTTTGCTCAAAATTAGCACGAAGTGCTTCTTCAGCTTTGTTTAATATCAGTCCTGAAGACTTCTTTGTAGAAGTTCTTTTTTTACCTTTATTAGCACGCGCAATGGCATCTCTAATTAATTTATCTATTCTGGCAGCAATACGTTTTTCTTCACGTATTTTCTTTTTTAAATCACCTTTATATTTTCGTTCTTGTCTCTTAATTTTAGAAACTAAACTTTCTTTACTCTTCTTATCAGACTCTATTTTATCTTTCTGATCTTTTTCATCAGAAATTAGAATTTCTTTTGCTTTTTTTCTTTGTGTTAACGAATCGTTTAATTGTTCAACTTCTTTGGCTTTTACAATAATTTCTTCGCCTTGTTTTTTTCTATAATCGCTGTACTGTTGCATGTACTTTAAGCGTTTATATGCCTGATAAAAACTTTTAGAAGAAAGTAAAAACATGGTTTTACTTTGTTGCGATTTGCTTTTATGTGTTTTTACAACCATATCAGCATATTCTTTTTTTAATTTTTTAAGCTGATTGTTATATTCTTTAAGTTGATTTTCGTTCGTTTTTATTTCTTTAGCTAAAGATTTTGCTTCTAATTCAATCGTTTCAATTAAGCGCTCTCTAACATTTATTTTCTGATTTAAATCTTTTAAATCATCTAAAGCATTACTTTTTTTCTTCTTTGCTTTAATTAATAGATTATTAACCTGAACAATTTCTTTTTTAAGCTTTTTACGTTTGTTCTCTAATTCTTTTCGGTTTTGACCAAAAGAAGAAAACCCTATAAAAAATAGGCATAAGAAAGAGATGTAAAAAAAAGAAGACTTCATTATAGTTTAATTTCTTTATAGCCGCTTGGGAGTCTAAAATCAGTATTTAATTTGGTGTTAAACTCAACCGAACGCGTTGTAATGTCAATATTAGTAAACTTATTGTTTTGTTTTGCGTTAATATTAATTTTTTCTGGAAAAAGTTCTTTGTTTTTAATCAAATACTTTGGGTAATTAATATCTAAACGCTGATTTTTAATTGTATTAACCAATAATTGTTTGTCTAATTTGTAATGAGACGGATTTATATAAAAGAAGATATCAAACAAATTAGGTTGACTTTTTGGCGAAAGTTGATAAGACTTATCATTAATCTCCACTTCTTGTTTCTCAGATCTAACGTTTAATAATGATTGACCCAACAACATACTTTGTAATTGCTGGAAGTTAATATCAGCGCCTAATAACTTTTTAAGCATAGAAAAATCACCGTCGAAATAATTCTTTTTATATGGAGAATAAAATTGAACTTTAGTGGGTGTAATTTTTGCCTTGAAAACTGTAATAAATTTGGTTCCTTTTAACCAAATTACCTCGTCTTTTTTAATTTTCATTCGTACAGAAAAACCAACATTTTCTTTACTATCTTTATAGTTTACTTTTAAACGAGCATCAATCGTTTTTTCGTCGAAATTAGCAGCTACATGTTTTTTGGCAACTTTACGCGCCGACATCTCTCTAATTACAGATGAGTTTTTTGCAATTTTTTTAGTTGAATTACAAGAGGTAAATCCAATAAATAACACAATAAGTAGTGTAAAATATTTCATAAATGAATTAATAATAAAGACTTTTTATTTTAAAATTTTCGCAGCTTTATTTTTAAATGAATTAGATTTTTTAATGTCATTTAAACCTTGATAAGCTTTTGCAATCTCTAAATAAAATTTTGCTTCGATTTCGTTGTTGTCAATCACAAAATCAATGCCGTTTTGTAAACTTTCAATCGCTTTTTTAAACTGATTCTTATTATTTAATGCTTTTCCATTCATCAAATAAACAAATGGTTGTGCAGGAAACAACGCTAATCCTTGTTCGCTATACTTTAAAAAATCAGTATGATTATCGATAGATAACTTATCTAATAAAGCCTTTAAATTATTGAACGACTTTTCTTTTTTAAAACTAGAAAACACATCAGTATTAACAATGTTATTTTTTTTAGTATCAGTTTTAGGTTGCTTGTTATAAAGTTTATCTTGTATTCTTCGTAATCTTGAGTTTAATAATTGAGCTTCTTCTAACTCAGAGAGTACTTTTTTAGCAGCAATAATATCGCTATTTTGTAAATGTAAAAACACTAAAAGTTGCTTTTTCTTTGGGTGTTTAGCAGCAATTTTTTCTTGTGTTTTAATTGCTTCCTCAAAAAAAGCGGTTTTTTTTAAAATATCAACTTTATGCTCCAATAACCACAGGTTTTCAGCATCTTTATTTAAAGCAAGATTAATATATTCTATAGCTTCAGTATTTCTATTAAGCTTTGAATAGTTTTTAGAAAGTTCGAATAAAACAGCTTTGTTATTGGCTACTAGTTCATTACACTCTTCTAAATATTGAATTGCTTTTTGATAATTAAAGATTGCTTTTTGAGATAAGGCTTTAAAAAAGTTCTCTTGAAATTTTATGTTATTCTTTTCAAGAGGATTAACCAAAGCAGGAATACTATCTTGTGAAAAAGAAGTAAAAGAGAGAAGAAAAAAGAGAAAAGAGAAAACAATTTTATTCAAAAAATGAATAGTTGTCTTGTTTCTTTTCTCTAGTTTCTTTCTTCTAGTTGTTTTATGTAAGTTCTGTATAATCACCTATACTTACCGAGGTATAAATTGCGTTATATTTAGCATGGTTACCAATCATTGCATTATCTAAATTTGCATTAGATATATGCACATTTGTTTGAATTAAAGAATTTACAATTGTTGAATTTTCAACAACACTGTTTTCACCAATAGAAACATAAGGCCCAATTTTAGTATCTTTTAAAACTACATTTTTACCAATATAACAAGGTTGAATAATTTCTGAGTTTTCTAATACAACGTCGTTAGATACTAAATTGTTGCCATCAGCCTGTTCAAAACCTAAAACTTGTTTGTTGGTATCTACAGTTGGGTCTTTTTTACCACAGTCCATCCAAGCATCTACTTTACCGGGAACAAATTGAGCACCTTGTTGCTTTAAAGATTCTAACACTTCTGTTAATTGAAATTCTCCTGAAGGACGAATATCATTATCAATTAAGTGCTTTATTTCTTGTTTTACTTTATCACCATCTTTAAAATAGTAAATACCGATAATCGCTAAGTCAGAAACAAATTCTTTTGGTTTTTCAACAAAATCAGTAATAACACCATCTTTTAATTTTACAACACCAAAAGCGCTTGGATCTTCTACTTGTTTTACCCAAATAGCCCCATCTGCATTCGCATCTAAAGTGAAATCTGCTTTAAATAAAGTATCTGCAAAAGCAACAACACAAGGTCCGCTTAATGCATCTTTAGCACAATAAATTGCATGCGCAGTTCCTAAGGCTTCTTCTTGAACAAAAACAGAACCTTTAGCACCTAAACTTTCTGCAATTGCTATTAATTTATCTTTTGTGTCAGCTGGAAAACCTTTAGCTGAAGGACCAATAATAAAAGCAATTTCTTCGATAGGTTGGTTAACAACCGATGTAATATCTTCAACTAAACGTTGTACAATTGGTTTACCTGCTATAACAGTTAATGGCTTCGGAGTTGTTAATGTATGAGGTCTTAAACGCGACCCAATTCCTGCCATTGGTACTATAATCTTCATATTCTTTCTTTTCGTTTTTAACGGTGCAATATACCACTAATAAAGTATTGAAAAAAGTTACAATCCTTTAGGAATGGCTTCAATTAATGTTTTGGTATACTGTGTTTTTGGATTTTCGTAAATTTCATCAGCGTCTGCTATTTCTTCAATCTTACCTTTATTCATTACAACTAATTGGTCTGCCATATATTTTACTACTGATAAATCATGGGAAATAAATATATAAGTAAAATTAAATTCTGATTTTAATTGATTCAATAAATTTAACACTTGAGCTTGAACCGAAACATCTAAAGCAGAAACAGATTCATCGCAAATAATTAATTTAGGTTGTAAAGCAATGGTACGTGCAATTCCTATTCGTTGACGTTGTCCCCCCGAGAACTCATGAGGATATCTATCATAATGATTGCGATTTAACCCTACTTTTTCTAATAAATCGTATACATATTCTTTTCGTTCTTTAGTTGAATTTAAAACCTTATGAACTTTCATTGGTTCTAAAATTGAATCTCCAGCTGTGATGCGAGGATTTAAAGAAGAAAACGGATCTTGAAATATGATTTGAATATCTTTTCGTAATCTTTTAAATTCAGATTTTGATAGTTTTGTAATATCTGTTCCCTCATAAATGATTTGTCCCGAAGATGCTTTTTCTAACTGTAAAATAGTTCTACTTAACGTTGTTTTTCCGCAACCGCTTTCGCCAACTAATCCTAAAGTTTCTCCTTTGTAAATCTTAAAAGAAACATTGTTTACTGCTTGAACAATATTAGTTTTTGAAAACCATGAAGAATTGCTAATGAAATTCTTGTTTAGATTAATGATTTCTAGTAGAGGAGGGGTATTGTATATTTTTTGATGAAATTTTTTTCGTTCTTCATTAGTATATATAGTTCGATCAACTGAATCATGAACAAAATCATCTACTGTAGGTAATGTTTTGTATCGATGATTTGCATTGGGTTTAGAATTAATTAAAGCTTGAGTATAATTTTTTTCAGGAGACAAGAAAACATTTTTAGATGCTCCTTGTTCAACGATTCTTCCTTTTTGCATAACCACTACATTGTCAGCAATTTCAGAAACCAAAGCTAAATCATGAGAAATAAAAATAATTCCCATTTTGTACTCTTGTTGTAGTTCTTTTAAAAGCGTTATGATTTCTTTTTGTACAGTAACATCTAATGCAGTGGTAGGTTCATCGGCAATTAATAATTTAGGTTTACAAGCAATAGCCATTGCTATCATAACTCGTTGTTTTTGCCCACCACTTATTTGGTGAGGGTATGAGTTAAAAAGGGTTTCAGTTCTTGGGAGTTTTACTTTTTCGAAAAGAGAGATAACCTCTTCTTTAATTTCATTATTAGATAAATGTGTATGCTGTTGTAAAATTTCAGCAACTTGATTTCCACAAGTAATAGTTGGATTTAAAGAACTCATTGGTTCTTGAAAAATCATAGCGATTTCTTTACCTCTTATTTTTTGAAAGCTATTTTCTGAAAACTGTAATAGATCTACATCATTGTAAATAATTTTGCCTTTAAGAACAGCTGTTTTTGGTAATAACCCTAAAATAGCCAATGAGCTAATAGATTTCCCACTACCACTCTCACCAACAATTCCAAGAATTTCATTTTTATTTACTTTAAATGATATGTTTTGAACAATGTTATTTAAGATATTCTTTTTGAAAAAAGAAATACACAAATTTTTTACCTTAAGCATTCAGAAATTTTTATTAAAAGTACAATTATTCTTTTTTATGAAAGAATTTTAAATGGTTCAAAGCGTGTTTAACTCTACAGAAAACACGCTATGTGTTTGATTTAAAGTAATTTTTTAGTAAAAAAATTATCAATAATTGTGTTTTTTTATATATTTGTCACTTATTTATTGGAATAAATAGAGTTTTTATTGAGGAATTGTCAATTTTGATTCTGTTTATTAAAGTTTTTTTAATCAATTAACCCTTCAGGAATGAAAAACAAAATTACTTTAGCACTAGCGTGCTTATTTATGGGTACTGTTGCCTTTTCTCAACAGAAATCAAAACAAGTTAAACGTGATTGTAATGCAGCCGAGCTTATAGAGCAAAAAATGGCTAAAAATCCTAGCATTGCAAAACGTATGAATGACATGGAAGCATTTACTCAAAGAAAAGTTGAGGAAATGTCTAAAAACCATGCTAAAATTTCAGGAGATGTATATCAAATTCCAGTTGTTGTACACGTATTATATACTAACTCTTCAAATAATATTAGTACTGCACAAATTCAATCTCAATTAGATGTTTTAAATGCAGATTTCCGTAGAACAAATGCTGATAGAACAAATAAGTGGTCTCAAGCTGCTGATACAAAAATTGAATTTTATTTAGCGCAGGTTGATCCTAATGGAAATGCTACTACAGGAATTACTAGAAAACAAGTAAGTAAGTCTACTTGGGCTACAGACGATTCTATGAAAAAATCTTCTCAAGGAGGTGTTAATCCATGGAATACATCTGAGTATTTAAATATGTGGATTGTTGATGCTTTAAGTAGTGGAGGAAGAACAATCTTAGGATACGCTCAATTTCCTTGGGATACCGACGCATCTACAGATGGTGTTGTAATGGCGGATCAATATTTTGGTACTAATGGTACAGCTGCAGCTCCTTTTGACGGAGGTAGAACAACTACTCACGAAATAGGTCACTACTTAGGTTTACGTCATATTTGGGGAGATGGTGCTTGTGGAACTGATGATTTCGTATCTGATACTCCAGAATCTGATGCAGCTAACTATGGTTGTGCAACAGGACATGTTTCTTGTGGATCAGAAGATATGGTACAAAACTACATGGATTACTCAGATGATTCTTGTATGAACTTATTTACTTTAGGACAAAAAAATAGAATGCATACTTATTTAGTAGCTGGTGGTGCGCGTCGTGCTTTAGCTTTATCTGATAAAACTGGTACGCCAGCAGTATGTAATGCAACGGTTCCAACAGGAGTTTCTGTTTCAGGAGTAACTTCTTCAGGAGCTTCAGTTTCTTGGACAGCGGTTGAAAACGCTACTTATGATGTAAGACACCGTCAAGTAGGTTCTTCATCTTGGACAACAAATGCAGTTTCTGGTACATCATCTTCTTTAAGTGGATTATCAGCTTCAACTCAATACGAAGTGCAAGTACGTTCTAAGTGTTCTTCAGGGAACTCTAGTTATAGTGCTTCATCTAATTTTACAACACCAGAGGTAACAATTACTTATTGTGCTTCTAGCGGTAATACATCTTATGCTACTGGAGTAACAAGAGTACGTTTCGGATCTATTGATAAAGCTGATGGTACAGCTAAAGATAAAGGTTACGAAGATTTTACAAATTTAAGCACTACAGTATCTCAGTCTTCATCTGTAAACCTTACAGTAAATGTTAATACTGATGGAAACTACAGAGTAGATGCAATTGCATGGATTGACTGGAACCAAGATGGTGACTTTGCTGATAGTGGAGAAACTATTGACTTAGGAAACGTAAGTAACGTATCTAACGGAGCATTACCAACAAAAGCAGTTGCTGTTCCTGCAAATGCTAAAGTAGGTGCTACAAGAATGAGAGTTGCTGCAAAATACAATGCAAACCCAACATCATGTGGAACTAACTTCGATGGAGAAGTTGAAGATTATACAGTAAATGTACAAGGAGCTGTTGCCGATACTCAAGCGCCAACTGCACCAACTAGTTTAGCTGCTTCTAGTGTAACTCAAACTACATTAACTTTAAACTGGTCAGCTTCTACAGATAATGTAGCAGTAACAGAATATGATGTTTATAGAGGATCTACTAAATTAGGTTCAACAGCTAATACTTCAACAAATATTACAGGATTAACAGCTGCTACAGCTTATACTTTCTCAGTAAGAGCAAAAGATGCTGCAGGTAATGTTTCTTCTGCAAGTAATACAGTTAATGTAACTACATTGGCAAATCAAATTTCTTACTGTTCTTCTCAAGGAAATCGTTCTTCTTATGAGTGGATTGACAATGTAGAATTAGGAGGAATGAAAAATGCAACTGGAGATAATGGTGGTTATGAAGATTTTACTTCTAAAGTAGCTACAATTGCTCAAGGAAGTTCAAACCAAATGATTGTAAGTGCAGGATTTAAGAGCTCTGCATATACTGAGCACTGGGCTGTATGGATTGACTTTAACCAAAACGGAACTTTTGATAGTTCAGAAAAAGTGGTTTCAGGTTCTTCTTCTAGCGCAAATAACTTAACAGCTACTGTTGCGGTTCCATCAGGAGCTACATTAGGGCAAACAAGAATGCGTGTATCTATGAAGTATAACTCAGCTCAAACTGCTTGTGAAACTTTTAATGATGGTGAAGTAGAAGATTATACTGTAAACATTGTAGCTAGTAGCTCTAGAGTAGATGGTCCAGTAAATGCTGAAAGATTAGGAAACGAGAAAAACTTAGACTTATTAGCATATCCTAACCCAGCAACAGATTTTGTACAAGTTAAGTTAGCTTCTAAAGCTGATAACATGACTTATAAAATTGTGAATACAATTGGTAGAGTTGTACAAGCTGGTCGTTTAGAATCTTCTAATTTAGATGTAACAAACTTAAATACAGGAATGTATATTTTACAAGTAAGTGATGGTCAAAAATCATTAACTACTAAATTAATGAAGAAATAATATTTAATATAAATATTAGAGATAATAAAGAGAACTCGAGTTTTAGAAATATTACTCGAGTTTTTTATTTATATAATTAACCAAAAAACCCTTCAAAATGAAAAGTAATTTCAAATTTTTAATTGGTGGTTTGTCTTTGGTTGTAGCTTCAACAATAGGTTACAAAGAGTATCAATCTTTTAAAGAAAAAAAAGAGATTGAAAACAGAAGACAAAATCACGCAGAGTTTTTAAAAAATAGCCCGTTTAAGGAAACTTTAAAATGGGATAAAAAAACAAGAAAACTTAACGGTTTACCTCCAAACAGGTATTTCGAGCAAATGGCAGAATTAACCATGAATCCTGCAACTGGAGAGCTTGAACAAGGTAATGTAACGAAGCTTCGTCAGGACCTTGTTAATATGAGGCAATCTCAAAGAACGCCAGGTGATAGTAATAATGCTTGGGAAGAGAGAGGACCTAACAATGTTGGAGGTAGAACTAGAGTAATTATGTTCGATCCAAATGATGCTACTAACAATCGAGTGTATGCTGGAGGAGTTAGTGGAGGATTATGGGTAAATAATGACATCAGTAATTCAAATTCTCAATGGCAAAGAGTACAAAATGTACCAGGAAATTTATCGGTAACATCTATAACTGTAGATCCTAGAAACTCTAATACTTGGTATGTGGGTACGGGAGAACAATATACAGCTGGAGATGTTGTAGGTAATGGAGTATATAAAACAACTGACGGAGGTACCACATGGACAGCAGTAAACATTCCAGCTGCTGGAGGAGGAACCATTAATCATAATGCTACGAATGTATTCTTATCAGGAATTCATTATGTAAACGATGTTTTAGCTTGGGATAATGGTACTTCTACAGAGTTATTTGTTGCTGTAGGAGCACATGTATATGGGGCTTCTTCTTCTCCAAGAAACTGGTTAGGATTACAATCTGCTGGTTTATATCGTTCAACTGATGGTGGTGCGAATTGGAGTAGAATTGAAACTGTAGGAATGCGTTATGATTTCAACGGTAACAACTACTACTATATTCCAAATGATTTAGAGGTAGGAGCAGATAATAAAATCTGGATGGGTACTATTAATTCTGCTTTAGGACAAGGTGGAGGAAGAGTATTTAGTTCTACAAACGGTTCTACTTGGGCAGAAGCTGGAGCTTCTCCACTAACAGAATCGAATAGAGTAGAGATAGAACCATCTGCTTCTGATGCTAATAAGTTATATGTTTTAGCACAAGGTACTACAACAGCTGCGCCAGTACGTATTTTTAAAACAACGAACGGATTCTCTTCGGTATCAACAGTAAGCCTACCAAATGATGCTGATACTGGGATTGCTGCAAATGATTTTTGTCGTGGACAAGCTTTTTACGATTTAGTAATCGAAGCAGATCCAAGTAATGATAATACAGTATATGTAGGAGGTATCGATTTATTTAAAACCACCAATGGAGGTAGCTCATGGAGTCAATTATCTCACTGGTATGGTGGATTTGGTGTTTCTAACAATGTACATGCAGATCAACATTCTATAGCGTTTGGTAATAACTCTTCTACTAAAATGTTATTTGGTAACGATGGAGGTATTTACTATTCTGGAAATGCAGGAAGTTCAATTAGTGTAAGAAACAAAGGGTATAACGTTACTCAGTTTGTAAAAGCAGGTATAGGACCAGATGGTTCAGGAGATACTAATGGTATTTTTAGTGCAGGAGCGCAAGATAACGGAACACAAGCTTTTAGAAATGCTTCAGCTGGAATTAATAGTTCTACGGAATTAAGTGATGGTGACGGTTTTTATACGTTTGTTGATAAAGATGGTCAATATATGATTGCTACTTATGTAAATAATGTGATTTACAGATTTAGTTTACCATGGAACGGACAAGGAAGAAGACAAGGTGGTGCAACTACATTATCGAGTGATCAAAACACAGGAGATTTCGTAAATCAAATGGGTTATGATAGTAATGCTAATAGATTATTAACAAACAAATCTACTTCATCTAGCAATGCTATTATGAGTATTAATGTAGCTTCAAACAGCAATGGAACATTAACAAATTCATTATTAGATGCAAAACCAACAGCATTTAGAGCTTCACCATTTACAGCAAACCGATGGTTTGTAGGTTTAGCTAATGGTAAGTTTTTAAAGCTTTCAAGTGTAGGTAATTCAAGTGCTACATTTGCTAGTATTACTACACCTTTTGTAGGATCTATTTCTTCAGTTAGATTTGGAGCTACAGAAAACGATATTTTTGTAACAATGCACAACTATGGAGTTATCAGTGTATGGGCTACTACAGATGGCGGAACTAATTGGGTAAATAAAGAAGGAAACTTACCTAATATCCCGGTAAGAGATTTCTTACAAAACCCATTAGATAGAAACGAAGCTATCGTTGCGACTCAATTAGGTGTTTGGTCTACATCAAACTTTAATGCAGCTACTCCTACTTGGTCACAATCTTATAATGGGATGAGTGATGTTAGTGTAACTTCATTAGATTATTGGAATGTAAATGGAACAAATACACAAAATAAAATTATCGCATCTACTTATGGTAGAGGTGTGTTTACAGGAACTTTTATAGCAAATACTGTTGCAGACACACAAGCACCAACTGTACCAGGCAGTTTAGCAGTATCTAATATAGAAGCAACTACATTAACATTAAATTGGAACGCTTCAACTGATAATGTGGGAGTTAGTGGATATGATGTGTATCAAGGAACAACTAAAATAGGAACACCTACTACTACATCATATAATGTAACAGGATTATCTGCAAGTACAGCATATACATTTACAGTAAAAGCAAAAGATGCTGCAGGAAATGAATCAGCGGCTAGTTCAGCAGTAAATGTTACAACTAAGGCTGTAAGTATGGATTGTTCTTCAACAGTAAGTTCTTTCCCATACAATGAAGGATTTGAAAGCGGAATAGGTGCATGGACTCAAGATAGTTCTGATAATTTCGACTGGTCTAGAGATGCAAGTGGAACACCTTCAAGCTCAACAGGACCTTCAGCAGCAGCAGCAGGAACATATTATATGTACACAGAATCGTCAAATCCTAACTACCCAACAAAAACAGCGATTTTTAACAGTCCTTGTTTTGATTTATCAGGAGTAGATACACCAAAGATGAAATTTAAGTACCATATGTACGGAAGTAGTATGGGAACTTTAAAATTAGAGGTTCAGGAAGAAGGGTCTTCAACTTGGACAAGTGTATGGAATAAATCTGGAGATCAAGGAAATTCTTGGAAAGATGCTGAGGTATCATTAGCAGCTAAAAAAGTAAAAGTAAGATTTCATTTAACAACGGCATCTTCATATAGATCTGATGCGGCAATAGATGTAATTACAGTTGAATCTGGAGCAGTTGTGGCTGATACGCAAGCACCAACAACACCAACAAGTTTAGTAGCATCAAGTATAACACAAACAACGTTAACATTAAATTGGAGTGCTTCTACTGATAATGTAGGAGTAACAGGATACGATGTTTACCAAGGAGCTACTAAATTAGGTACAGTAGCTACAACAGGTTATAATGTATCAGGTTTAACAGCAGCAACAGCTTATACTTTCTCAGTAAAGGCAAAAGATGCAGCAGGTAATGAATCAGCTTCAAGTAATACAGTAAATGCTACAACATTATCAACAGCATTATCTTATTGTGCTTCAAAAGGAAACAGATCGTCTTATGAATGGATTGATAATGTTGAATTAGGAGGAATGACCAATGCAACAGGAGATAATGGAGGATATGAAGATTTCACATCTAAAGTAGCAACCTTAACTCAAGGTAGTTCAAATCAAATGATAGTGAGTGCAGGATTTAGAAGTACAGCTTATACAGAGCATTGGGCTGTTTGGATTGATTTTAACCAAAACGGAACATTTGATAGTTCAGAGAAAGTAGTTTCTGGGTCGTCATCAAGTGCAAACAATTTAACAGCAACAGTTGCTGTTCCGTCAGGAGCAGTTTTAGGAAACACTAGAATGCGTGTATCTATGAAGTATAATGCAGCTCAAACTGCTTGTGAAACTTTCGCAGATGGAGAGGTTGAAGATTATACAGTTAATATTGTAGCAACATCTAGTGCTGGTTTTAATATATCATCTATAGGAAATTCTAATGGTGAAGCTTTAGGAAACGAAAGGTCTTTAGATTTAATGGCATATCCTAATCCAGCAACAAACTTTGTACAAGTTAAATTAGCTTCTAAAGCTGATAACATGACTTATAAAATTGTAAATACAATTGGTAGAGTTGTTCAAGCAGGTCGTTTAGAATCATCTAACATAAATGTTACAAACTTAAATTCAGGAATCTATATTTTAGAAGTAAATGATGGTCAAAAATCATTAACAACTAAATTAATGAAGAAGTAAAGAGTATTTTTATTTCAAGGCAAGTTTTAAAGAATGAATCCTTTAGCTATAGCCTTGCGATTAAATAAATTAAACCCGAGCAATTGCTCGGGTTTTTTGTTTCTTTGCATAAAATTTTAGTAGATGAATTACCTATCAGTAGAAAACATATCAAAAGCATACGGAGAAAAAGTATTATTCGACGATATATCTTTCGGAATTAATAAAGACCAAAAGATTGCTTTTGTTGCTAAAAATGGTAGCGGTAAAACATCTATTTTGAATATTGTTGCTGGCGTAGATGAGTCAGATACTGGTCAGGTAGTGAGTAGAAAAGGAATTGATATTGCTTATTTATCTCAGGCAGATAACTTAAACCCTGATTTAACGATTGAAGAAACTATTTTTTCTACCGACAATAAGGTTTTGTCTGTTATACAGCAATATGAAAAAGCATTACAAAATCCTGACGATGCAGAAGGGTATCAAGAAGCTTTTGAATTGATGGAGCAACACAATGCTTGGGATTTTGAAACCCAATACAAACAAATATTATCTAAATTAAAATTAGACAACCTACAGTTAAAAGTAGGAAAGCTTTCTGGTGGACAAAAAAAGCGTTTGGCTTTAGCGATTGTACTAATTAAAAAACCAGATTTATTAATTTTAGATGAGCCAACCAATCATTTAGATTTAGAAATGATTGAGTGGTTAGAAGCTTTTTTTGCGAAAGAAAAAATCACCTTATTTATGGTTACACACGACCGTTACTTCTTAGAACGTGTGTGTAATGAAATTATCGAATTAGATAACGGTAAACTATATAAATACAAAGGAAACTACTCGTATTACTTACAAAATAAAGAAGAGCGTTTAGCTTTAGAAGCAACTAATTTAGGGAAGGCGAAAAGCCTATTTAAAAAAGAGTTGGATTGGATGCGTCGTCAGCCAAAGGCACGTACCACCAAATCGAAATCTCGTATTGATGATTTTCATCAAATAAAAGAGAAAGCGCATAAACGTCGTAACGATCATGAGGTTCAGTTAGAAATTAACATGGAGCGTTTGGGAAGTAAGATTATCGAGCTTCATAAAATGCGTAAATCATTCGACGATAAAGTAATTTTAGATGGATTTGATTACGTTTTTAAACGTGGAGAACGTATTGGTATCATCGGTAAAAACGGAACCGGTAAATCGTCATTTTTAAATATGTTAACGGGTGCTATTGAATTAGATGGCGGTAAAGTTATTGTTGGTGAAACCGTAAAGTTTGGATACTATACTCAAAAAGGGATTCAAATAAAAGAAGGGCAGAAGGTAATTGAAGTTATTAAAGAGTTTGGTGAATATATACCCTTAACTAAAGGACGTAAAATATCTGCAGGTCAGTTACTAGAACGTTTTTTGTTTGACAGAAAAAAGCAACACGATTTTGTTGAAAAATTAAGTGGTGGTGAGCAAAAGCGTTTGTATTTGTGTGCGGTGTTAATACAAAACCCTAACTTTTTAATTTTAGATGAGCCTACCAACGATTTAGATGTGGTAACGCTAAATGTATTAGAAAACTTTTTATTGGATTATCCTGGGAATTTAATGGTGGTTTCTCACGACCGTTATTTTATGGATAAAATTGTAGACAACTTATTTGTGTTTAGAGGTGAAGGAAAAATAGATAACTTTCCTGGTAATTACTCTGATTTTAGAGCTTACGAAGACTCTAAACCTAAAGAAGTAAAAGAACTAAAGAAAGAAGTTAAAGTCGTTGTTAAAACAGTTAAAAAAGGTGTTTTAAGCTATAATGAGAAACGTGAGTGGGGTTTATTAGAAAAAGATATTGAAAGATTACAAAAAAAGAAAACCGATATCGAAACAAAATTTATGAATGCCGAATTTTCTCCCGAAGAAATTAACGATAAATCTAAAGAACTACAAGAAACCATAGAAAGCCTAGAAACCAAAGAAGAACGTTGGTTTGAGCTTTCTATGAAGTTAGAAGGGGAATAATATTTTTGTTATAACGGTTTTGTATATGAAAATTAGCGGTTTTATACACTATTGTTTCGATTTATTACTGGCTTTTATTTTATGATTATACTTTTGTTTTAGCACTTAATTCGCTATTTTTTATACACGTTGTTGTGTGGCGTTTTTTTATTTCCGAAATTAAATTCATAGTAAAATCATTGTCTTTCATTTTACAAGCATAAAACTGCGGATTACTAATGATTTTTTTCAGTTTTGGAATATTTAACTCTTGAGAGCAATAATATCCTTCTACTAACCTTAATCTTTGATAAGGGTTGAATTTTTTACTGATGATATCTTTATCTACAATATTCTGAAATGTCAGAGAATCTACAATTTTTACAGTCTCTATTATTCCGATAGTTTTGACAATTGGAATAAGCGTTTGAATAAAACTTAATGATGGCAATTCATCAAGAATTTCTTCTCTATAGCTTCTTTTTACAACTCTTAATTCTCTTAATATTTCAATGTCAAATTGATTTATTTTTCCTTGCTCTTTAAGTCCGTTTAGAAGTTTTATATAAGAAAATTCAAAAATTCCAACTTCTGCATTTTTAAACACTAAATAATTCCTTAATCCTACATAAAGACTATCACAAAACCAAGCAAAACCTAAATTAGTTTCAGGTATAACTTTAATAATATCAAAATAATTTTCACAATCTTTAATATCTTTTTTATAATCGATTTTTGGATTAAACTCGTTTAGAATTTTATTTAACCTGTATTTTTTATCGACAATTATTTTGGATTCATTTTGTAAATGTTTGATAAATAAACTTCCATTGTCTGATAAATATTTAAGTTTTGAGTAAGTGTAATATGATATTGACCAATCATCTTTAGAATAATCATCTTTTAATTTTTCTAAAGTCTCAAAATCATCAGCTACGATTAATAAATCCCTATCGCTGTATTTATCAAAATCTGCTCTTAATGAGCTCCCGAATATTGCTATGCTATAATTATTCATTTTACAAATCGATTTATAATTATTGTGACTAATGCACTTAAAAGAACAAAACCTAAAATACTTTGAACAAGTAACCAATTCATTCCAATAGATGAAGTTGGTTGTAATTGTGAATCAACAAGCTTAGTAGTTGCTTCTAGTGTATAATATAGGTTAGAAGTGAAATTTGTTGAATCTATACTAAAACCTTCAATTTTTCTACTTTTATTTACAAATTTATAAGAACTCCAATTATTGCTGTTTTGATAAAAAAAGAATGAAAATAGAATAGAAAATGTTATTATAAAATTTCGTAACCTTAACCCAAAGCCAAAAGTCCATTTAAAAATCCAATTAATTGGATAATCTCTTAAAAATTTCCAAAAAGATACTTTTGGTTCATTATCCAAAAAACACTGTTTGTAAATATTACGGGTTTTCCATTTCTCAAAATTATATTGAGCATTTCTAGCAAATTTTGATTGCTCATAATCTTTTGAATTATTTAATAACTGTTGAAAAAGATGTGTGCAAATATTAGCTTTATTAAAGTCATTAAGATTTTTTTCAAAACAGCTAGGGTTTATGTACGTATTATTTATTTTTATTTTATGTGTATTAACGTTCTGGAAAGTGCAATTATGGAATTCACAATCAATAATATTTGTACCAATGAATAAACAATCTTTAAAATTACATTTATCAAAATAAACTTTTGATAACTCAGTTTTTGTAAAGCTAACGTTAGTGAAACTGGTATTAAGTATTTTTAATTTAGTATTTTCAAAATTTGATTTAAAAACATCAGGACGATAAAGAATGTTTGTTAAGTGTTTACTTATAGCAAGTTGACCTTCAAAATCTTCTTGAGAAGTTATTTCTGTGTTTGGTTCATTAAGCTGAAAGAAATTTTTTAACATTCTTTAAAATTAGTTTTATTAAGATAAAATTTTTACACTAAATTAATTATAGTGCATAACATTACTTTACGAGCATCCGTAAAGAAAAATATCATCAACAGGTTAAAAAATAAAAAGGAATAGGGGACTATTTCTTTAGCAATTTTCTGAGTTAAATGTAATAATTATCGTCAACTAAACAAAAAGTATTTTACTTAAATGGTTACAATGTTTTTATCATCTAACAAAGGTTTGTTTAAAAAACGTAGTAACAACTGCGCAACCGCTACAGTATCGCGTTCGCAATATTCAACAATACGAGGCAGGTTTTTTTCTTTATAATACACATTGGCTACTTCGCTACCATCAATATCTTGTTTGGGTGAGGGTATGCCTAAAATAGAGGTTAATAATTTTAATGAAGTAAAATGTTTATAATCGCCAAATTTCCACAAGTCCATCGTATCTAAATGTGGTATTTCCCATGGTTTTTTACCAAATAAGTTTAGTTTTTTAGGTAAATCTACTCGGTTAATAATCATTCTACGTGCTATGTACGGAAAGTCAAATTCTTTACCATTATGCGCACATAGTAGGTGTTTGTTTAAATTAAAATGCTTGTCGATTAATTCTTTAAAATCGGTTAAAATTTTAGTTTCATTATCGCCATAAAAAGAAGTAACTCGTAATTGGTTTATACCGTCTCTTTCTATAAAATACCCAACAGAAATACAGATTATTTTACCAAACTCTGCCCAAATACCCGCGCGATGGTAAAAATCTTCAGCAGAAACTTCATCTTTACGTTGGTATTGTGTTTTTAAGGCATATAGTTCTTGCTTTTCCTCAGATAAATCTTCAAATAATTCTATCTCAGGTACCGTTTCTATATCTAAAAATAAGATGTTTTGTATGTTGGTTTTATTCAGCATTTTCTTTAATTAAAATATAGGTGTTAGCATTAACCATATAGTTTTTGTCTTCTTTGTTTGGGTTAGGCATAGAAATACTTTTAAACAGCATCTTTACTTTTAATGAAGCTATTTCTTTTTCTAAAGTCATTAACGAACTATCAATATTATAGTTTTTATCTTGTTGTTTAAGTTTATTAATTAACTCAGAGCAGTTAATATTACCAATAAGCTCATCTTCTTTCCAAATTGCAATTATATTCGATTCTTCTTGTAACGAAAAGCGATATTTATCAATTGTTTTTTCTTTTTTATTACCACTGTTTCCTAGATAAATATTTTTCAACAAATCATAACCTTTTATATCTATTAGCATATTAAACTCATTAATACTATAATGGTAGTTTCGATACTTATCTGCTGGTTTATCGGTAACTTTAATAGCCAACGTATCCATTAATTTACTTTGTAACTGCCAACTGCTTTTAGTATTAAATGCTGTTGACGGTTTGTAACCTAAAACAGGTGCTACTTTATCTATTGCCTCTTTTTTATTTAAGTAATTAATAATAGATCGTAATTGGTCTTTCTTCTGATAAGTGGTAGTAAAATCAGTATTTTTAATATCGTTGTATACTTTTTCGAATCTCGAAACCTGACTTTTGGTAGACACCGAAAATGCGCCCCAAAACCCTAATGAAACTACTAATGCAATTGCAGCTAAACTTAACGGAAAAACGCGTATTCTTTTATGTTTACTAAACAACATATACAGTGTCATGGCTAAAATCCACAAAGCTAAAACCAATACAAAATAACGGTTTTCGGTAATTCCGTATTCGTTTACTCTCTTAAAAATAGCTACAAATAGCAATCCTATTAAAGGCAATAATAAATAGTAAAACCAAGGATGGAATCTTTTTATAGGACGCGAATCTGATGTTTTCTGAATCGGGTTTATTAGTATTTGAATGATAAACCCAAGAAACGATAGCGCAATTACTAAGTACGAAACCCATCCTTTAGGTAAGTTCCAGTTAATTACAATTTTTAAACTGTAAGCATATAAAATGATGAGGTATAAAATTACTAGTGGAATTAAAATATACTTTACCAATACTTCTAAAGCTTTGGTATAATCTATCGCTATTTGCGAGTGAATATCTTTTGGGAAATCAGACAAGTAAATCCAAGTATTTACAATACCTAAACAGATAATAAATATCTGAAAAAAGCGCTCTCCTTTAATATCAACATTAAATAAATGTTTTACAGCAAGTAGTGCTAAAACGATTCCTAAATACAGAATTAAAGAGAAAAACAAGCTTCGTACAATAGCAACAAAAACCGATTTTAGGTAATTAAAATAAGCCGATTTATTCCATTTTAAAATAAAAGGAGCTACAAACACCATTAAATGCCCACTGATAAAATAAAGAATAAAACGAATAATAAATTCATTATTAAAACGTGTTTTATCGCTAGGTAAATGAAAATAAAATGCCAACATAAACACAAAAGGAATAACCATAAACCACTCTTTACTGGTTTTAAATTGTTCCTCAAAAAAACGTGCTGCGATAAACCAACTAATTCCGAGTATGAATGTTAGAATTATTTTACCGTAAAAAATGTCATCAAAATCACCAGATTCAACAGTATATATAGTAAACAAAGTTCCTAGTATTGCCCATGAAATAGTTACAGGAAAACGTTTAAAAGCATCTTTAGTTTTGGATGATATTTCACCAAAAGAAGGAATAAGTTTCATAGAAAACAATTTGTATAAAGATACAAAAAGAGTTAAAATTTCTAAATTTTAAAGCCAATGTTTATTAAAGATTAAAAGAACGTTAAGTTAAATAAGACTGTACAACATTTGTAAATTAATCGTTACTTTTGGGTAACACAATATAAAAACAAACTATGAATACTAGCGATGTTAAAATTTTACTTGTAGATGATGAACCAGATATTTTAGAAATCGTAGGTTATAATTTAAAATCAGAAGGATATCAAGTATTTACAGCTGAGAACGGAATAGAAGCTGTTAAGAAAGCTAAAAAGGTACAACCTCATTTGATTTTATTAGACATTATGATGCCAGAGATGGATGGTATCGAAGCATGCGAAAAAATTAGAAATATTAAGTCGTTAGAAGATGTAATTATTTCTTTTTTAACTGCTCGTGGTGAAGATTATTCGCAAGTTGCAGGTTTCGATGCTGGTGCCGATGATTATATTACCAAACCAGTAAAACCAAAAGTATTGGTTAGTAAAGTAAAATCGTTATTACGTCGTTTAAAAACAGAAGAAAAAGGAGATGCTACCACCAAAATAGGTGATATCGTTATTAATAGAGATGAATATGTTGTTTTTAAAGGAGATAAAAAAATAGCATTACCAAGAAAAGAGTTCGAACTATTTTCGTTATTAACTTCTAAACCAGGAAAAGTATTTAAAAGAGAAGTTATTTTAGATAGTGTTTGGGGTAACGAAGTAGTAGTTGGAGGTAGAACAATAGATGTACATATTCGTAAGTTACGTGAAAAAATTGGAGACGATTTTTTTAAAACCGTAAAAGGAGTAGGGTACAAGTTTGTTTTAGAAGATTCTGAAAAATAAAAAACTAAAAATGTAGATTGCTCAACAGCAATCTATTTTTTTATATTAATATATTTAATAAGTGAAAAAAATAAAAAAAACATACAGGTATGCACTTTGGTCGGCATTTTATTCTACCTCGTTATCTGTTATAATCGCTTTACTTTCTTACCTTTTTTTAGTTAATTTATTAGGTGTAGGTACTGTACTGGTTTTTGGGGTAGCAATGTTTGTGGTATCTTTTTTTGTTATACAATACAGAGCAGAATATTTTATTTATCAACGTGTTAAAAAGTTGTACGAAGACATTTCTATTTTAGATGTTAATGATTTAGAAAGAAAAAAAGTAACAACAGATATTGAAGCACTAACCAAAAGTGTACAAGAATACGTACAAGGAAAAAGTGAAGAAATAGCTTTATTAACTCAACGAGATTCTTTTCGTAGAGATTTTTTAGGAAATGTAGCCCACGAATTAAAAACACCATTATTTACCGTACAAGGTTATATTTTAACTTTAATAGAGGGCGCTGCTGAAGATGAAGAAATAAGAACAAAATACCTTAACAGAGCAAATAAAGGAGTAGAAAGATTAACCTCTATTATTAAAGATTTAGACATGATTGCTAAATTAGAAACAGAGGGAATGAAAATGAATATCGAAACATTTAACATCTTAGAATTGATACAAAATGTGTTCGATTTATTTGAAATGAAAGCTAAAAAACGAAATATTAATTTGGTTTTCGATCGTATTTATGAGTTCCCTTATTTTGTAAAAGGAGATGTAGAGAGAATAGAACAAGTACTAATCAACTTAGTTGTAAATTCTATAAAATATGGTAAAGTAGGTGGAACAACTACGGTAAGTATAGAGTCTTACAACCCAAATAAATTTATTATTAAAGTAGCTGATGATGGTGAAGGGATAAAACAAGAACATGTTTCTCGTTTATTTGAACGTTTTTATAGAGTAGATCAGAGTCGTTCTCGAGAACAAGGAGGTTCTGGTTTAGGTTTGTCGATTGTAAAACATATTATCGAAGCTCACAATGAAACAATCCTTTTAAAGAGTGATTTTGGTAAAGGATCAGAATTCTCGTTTACTTTAGAAAAAGAGATGTAAAATAAAATTAATAAGAAGGGTTAAGTTAGAATAACTTAACCCAACGTAATATAATAAGTTTAATCTATTCTTCAAAATTTATAAACTCTGTTGAATCTAAAATTATAAACTCCTTTGAATCTGGTAGATAAGCCATTTGAGCAGCACATACAGTAGCACATCCACCAGCATCTAAACATTTTTTTGCCAGTTTTCCACATTTCCACGCTGAAGAACAATCTTCACTCCAATTATCACTACCAGTGCCTCCCATTTCACATGAAACAGTATAACCTTCGGCCTTAGCAGTTTTTCCAGATAAATAAATAGGGTATGGAAATTCTTTTTCTTTTGATTGTAAATATTCTATAGTTTCATTCTCTTTGTCATAGGAATATTCAATATAAATAACATTCTTTTTTGAGGTTTGTAACTCCATAGATGAAACTTTATCGAAAAACTGAGTTATACTCATTTCTTCAGCTTTTAAGTCATTAAGATCATCATTTGATTGACAAGAAACGATTGCTAAAAATAAACTCATAGCTATCATTTTAAAAAATAGTTTTTTCATAATAAAAATTTTTAAGTTAAATAATTAATCATGCATGATATAGCTAAACTATAGTAGAATGAATAATTATGCAATACCCAATAACCCTAATTGACATCTAAGGGTTAACCCTAATGAGGTAGGGTTAACCCTATTTTTATTAACAAATTAAGGTGTAATGTCTTGTTTTTGCAAGACTTTATGAAAATCCGGTTATGTTTTAAGTAGGACTTACTTTAAATCGAATCCAATATCTTTTCGATAATTTATTTTATCAAAGGTTATTTTATCGATGCTTTTATATGATTTTTCTAGCGCTTCTTCGATTGAATTTCCAAAAGATGTAATTGCCATTACACGACCACCATTAGTAACAACTTTATCGTCTTTTATAGCAGTACCTGCATGAAAAACTATTGAATCTTCTACTGCATTAAAACCGGTAATTTCTTTTCCTTTTTCGTAGGCTTCAGGATATCCGCCAGAAACTAACATTACAGTAGTTGCTGTTTGTGGTGTTACCTCATAAGATTTTTCGTGTAAATTTTGATTTGCTACTCCTTCGAATAAATCTACTAAATCAGATTGAATTCTTGGTAAAACAACTTCCGTTTCAGGGTCACCCATACGAACATTGTATTCAACTACCGATGGATTTCCATTATCATTCATTAATCCGATAAAAATAAATCCACGATAGTCAATTCCGTCTTTCTGTAAGCCATTTACAGTAGGTTTTACAACTAGTTCTTCTACTTTTTGTAAGAAATCATCTGTAGCAAAAGGAACTGGAGAAATTGCTCCCATTCCGCCTGTATTTAAACCAGTATCTCCTTCGCCAATACGTTTGTAATCTTTGGCAGAAGGTAATATTTTATAATTCTTTCCGTCAGTTAAAACGAAAACAGAAAGCTCAATACCTTTTAAAAACTCTTCAATAACTACAGTAGAGGATGCTGCTCCAAATTTTTGATTCGAAAGCATTTCTTCTAACTCAGATTTAGCTTCTTCTAAATCGTTTAAAATCAAAACACCTTTACCAGCTGCTAATCCATCTGCTTTTAAAACAAAAGGAGGCTCTAATGTTTCTAAGAAACTTTTTCCTTCGTTTAAAGTAGCTGAAGTAAATGATTGATATTTTGCAGTAGGTATGTTATGTTTTATCATAAACTGTTTCGAAAAGTCTTTACTTCCTTCTAATAAAGCTCCGTCTTTTTTAGGGCCTATTACAGGAATGTTTTTCAACTCATTATCAGCTAAAAAGAAATCATGTACACCTTCTACTAAAGGAGCTTCAGGCCCTACCACAACCATGTTTATATTGTGTTGTAAAACGGCTTCTTTTACTTGAGGAAAATTGGTTGGACTTAGATTAAGATTTGTAGCTATTTCATTGGTTCCTGCGTTACCAGGTGCTACAAAAAGTTTGTTGATTTTAGTGCTTTCAGAAAGCTTTTTAGTAAAGGCGTGTTCTCTACCACCTGAACCTAAAATTAAAATATTCATTTTGTGTGTTGTTGTGTTGTTGTGTGCAAATATAGAACAATACCATTTCTTATTTTAAAGAACAAAGACCTCTTTTTAAATTAAAAGAAGTCTTTGTTTTAAGTTTATTTTTTGCTGTTTATCAGCGATTAAAATATTTGTTCTAATATTTTCTGAGTAATAGCATAAGTTGGTGTTACACCACTCATTCCTAAACCTCCAGAAGCAAGTGTAGCACCCGTTTCTAGCGGGTTATCCGAAGCATAATACGCATAACGTACTTTTATATCTTCACGCACGTTTCCTCTAATTTTAGAATTAGACTGAATTGCTTTTTGGTAATGAGCTCCTTCCATTTCTAAACCGATAACATTCCATGTTGAATCGTGAAAGAACTTTAATAAATCTTTATTTTGTAAAGAAGTACCTAGCACACTAACCATAGCACCGTCAAAAGATTGTACTCCGAAACCTTCTAAATCTTCTTTAGTTAGTTCGTTGTTAAATGGATAGTTATCTGCAGTACCTTCAAAAATATGTGAAGAAGGAATCATAATATCTCCTTTACCACCTTCTAAAATACCAGCTTTACCCATAATTGATACAGAAACAACATCTAAGTGTATAGATTTCCCTCCTGTTTTATATGGTTTTAAAAGTTCATCCATTGTTTCGTAAGCTTGCTCACCAAAAGCATAATCCATTACTACAATAACAGGTTTCTCTCCAATAGAATTTTTCTTTTCGAAAGGAGTAGTGTTCATATCTATTTTTTCAGTATCAATAATTTGTACATTGATATTGGTACCTGAAGTATCTTTTAAATAGATCAACCCGTTTTCTGAAGCGTAGTTTTTAACAGCCTTTTGTAATGGTTGACTGTTAGAATTACTTAACACTTCGAACAGTTCAAAACCTTTATGTTTTTTAGCCTCTTTTGGTAGTGCGTTTGGTGCATAAATAGAGTTTAAAACACTATGCATGTTTGCACTAATAATATGAATTGGACGCTCTAATAAATCGTTTTCTAATAAGTTCTTTTTAATATTATTTGCCCAAAGTTCACCATAAAAGTGATGTCCTATTTCTTCGTTTAATACAGAACTAAACTTTATAGAACGCTTTTCATCAAATAAAGCTTCATTAATGGCGAGTTTACCTAACCAGTAAATTAGATGGAAGAAACGATTTGGGTTGTCTTCTGTTGAGAATGTATTGTAAGCATCGTAAACTTCATCATAAGTTCTTCCTAAAATATTACCTAGGTGAACTACAATAACATCTTTTTCTTCATCAGTAAGTGTTTTATTATATAAAACAATGTCTTCTAAATGCAACCACTCACGAATAAAACCTTTACCGTTGTTAATAACTACACGTTCTTTAATTTTATGAGATTCAATAAATAAGAAAGTAAGGTGGGTAAGAATATCATAAATTTCTGATCGCCCACGCGTAATTTCAATATTCATTTGATCTTTATCAATACGATAACAATTACGTCTTCTTTTAGGAGGAATAATTACTTCGAATTTAGAATTTCTAAATCCTTCATCGGCAGTTAAATTAATAAACTGACATTCTTCTATTCCTTCTGGTAAACGTTCGATTACGTAAACTAATCCGTTTAATTCTGTTTTATCTTCAGCAATCGATCCATAGATCTCTGGGCGTAATGATAATAATGATTTTCTTAATGTTTCACCAGATACTCCCATTGGTTTATAAAATCCACGACTAAATAAGTGTCGCATAGAAATGTATAAACGCTCAATGGCATTTGTAGATTCTTGTGCTCTGGTACGTTCTTTATGGTTAGGTTTTGACATATGTTTTTTAAAGGTCAAAGATACAAATTATGTAGTTGATGTTATTTGGTTAAAATGCTGCGGTATTCTTTTTGGTTTTTTAATAAATCAACAGCTTTTTTAATGGTTTTATCATTTTTTAACTGATGCTTATACATCCCCTCTTTATAATTGTATCGTTTTACAATTTCGTTTTCTATTTCTTTTGAAACAACATCTTCATTCAAAGCTATTTTAGTTACTTTTTCTTCTTTCAATTTTTGAAGAATTGAGTTGAAATCAGTAGTAATTTCATTGTTGTTTTTTACTGATTTATAAGCTTTCTTAAATAATTTTTCTTCTTTAGTTACAAAAGCAGTATCCTTTGTTAAAAGGTAGTTTTTAAAATTATTAAAGTTTGATGGAGTAAACGCGAAACCTTCACTAGATATTCTTGAGGTTTGATTCGCAAAATCTGTAACAAAATTAAAAATAGCTTTTGATTTTAATAACGATTTTGTTTCATCCGTTTTTTTAGAGAAATCCATTTTTACATCAGGAGTTACACCACCACCATCATATACTGTGCGTCCATTTTGAGTTGTAAATAGATTTACTTCACCATCAGAAAATTTAGGAACTTTTCCTGTTTTTAAATCACGATTTGCATAATCTAATTCTTGAATACATCGTCCACTAGGTGTATAGTATTTAGAAATTGTAGCTTTCATTTGCGTACCATAATTCAATTCAAAGTAACGCTGTACTAAACCTTTTCCAAATGATCGTTCACCCATTACCACAGCACGGTCGTAGTCTTGTAGTGCACCAGAAACAATTTCGGAAGCAGAAGCTGAGCGTCCATCAATTAATACTACTACTGGTATTTCGGTATCTAAAGGTTCTCTATTTGTTTTATAAGTTCTACTATTTTTTTTAATCTTTCCTCTAGTATCAACAACTTTTAGCCCTTTAGGAATAAATAAATTGGTAATATTTACAGCATCGAATAAAGAACCTCCTGGATTGCTACGTAAATCGAATACCAGTTTTTTCATTCCTTTTTCTTTCAATTCTTTAAATGCTTTAGAAACTCCTTCGGTTGCTTTTCGGCTGGTAAAACGAGTTAAAATAATATACCCTGTTTCATCATCAATCATATCGTAAAAAGGCACAGGATTTACAACAACCTTATCTAAGGTTAAATTAATGTTTTGAGTTTTCCCATTCCTATCAATAACTAAAGAAATTTTCTTATTGGGAGTTCCTTTTACCATTTGAGAGTATTGACTTTTCTCAAGCTCAGCTAATTCTTGACCATTTACAGTAGTAATAAGGTCACCAGCTTTTAAGCCAGCTTTATCAGCTGAAAAACCTTTATAAACTTCTGCGATTACAATTCCTTTTTTTATATAAAATGAAGAAATACCGATACCACCATATTCTCCTTCTCTACGAATACGAGCGTCTTCAACTGCTTGCTCATTGTAAAAATTAGTATAAGGATCTAAGTTTTTTAAGGTGTTTTTAATTGCTTTATTAGTAAGCTCACCAGGGTTAATTTCATCAATATAATTAATGTTTAACTCTTTAAATAAGTTGTTGTAAATCTCAATTTGTTTGGCGATTTCAAAAAATCGAGATTGAAACGAGAATAGGAGCGAGATAATAACGAGGGATCCAACAAAAAGTATTTTTCTATTTTTCATCCTTAGAAGTTTCTGCTAAAAAAAGCGTTAATAATTTCTTCATTTTATGCTCTAAATCGGCATATTTCCATTCATCCTTTGCAATATAAGAAATCATAAACACATATGGTTCTTTAACCCCATCGTAAACAACTTGTTTTTCTTTTCGATATACTTCTCGTAATAAGCGTTTTATGCGATTACGATCTGCTGCTTTTTTAAAATTTCGTTTAGGCACAGAAACACCAACTTGTACAGGAAATTTCATTTCCTGTTTCGCTGGCACATACACCATTCGTAAAGGAAAAACTTTTATAGATTTTCCTTCTTCATATAACTTTCCGATTAATTTTTTGCTTTTTAATCGCTCTTCTTGTCCTAATGTAAACCTCATCTAATACAAACATACATAAACCTATAGTAAAAACCATTTTTTTACCTATTTTTGAGACAATACACTTTTAATTAAAAACAGGTGTATTTAATTACCCTTAAAACAAAAACTAAATTATATAAGAAACTTATGAAACCCGATTTATTTCAAGCGCCGGATTATTATCAAATAGATGATTTGTTAAATGAAGAACATAAATTAGTTCGTGATGCCTCAAGAGAGTGGGTAAAGCGAGATGTGTCGCCAATTATAGAAGAGTATGCACAACGTGCTGAATTTCCAACACAAATTATTGGTGGTTTAGCAGAAATTGGAGCTTTTGGACCTTATATTCCTGAAGAATATGGAGGAGCTGGATTAGATCAAATTTCTTATGGTTTAATTATGCAAGAAATAGAACGTGGTGATTCGGGTGTTCGTAGTACGGCTTCCGTACAATCGTCTTTAGTAATGTATCCTATTTGGAAATACGGAAATGAAGCGCAACGTAATAAATATTTACCAAAATTAGCTTCTGGTGAATGGATGGGATGTTTTGGTTTAACGGAGCCTAACCACGGATCGAACCCTGGAGGAATGGAAACGAAGTTTAAAGATATGGGAGACCACTATCTTTTAAATGGAGCTAAAATGTGGATTTCTAACGCACCTTTTGCACAAGTAGCAGTTGTTTGGGCAAAGAATGAAGAAGGAAGAATTCACGGATTGATTGTTGAGCGTGGAATGGAAGGTTTTTCGACTCCAGAAACGCATAACAAATGGTCGTTAAGAGCATCTTCTACTGGAGAATTGATTTTTGATAATGTAAAAGTTCCGAAAGAAAATTTATTACCTAATAAATCAGGATTAGGAGCTCCATTAGGTTGTTTAGATTCTGCTAGATATGGTATTGCATGGGGAGCGATAGGTGCTGCAATGGATTGTTATGATACTGCTTTAAGATATTCGAAAGAAAGAATGCAGTTTGGTAAGCCAATAGGTCAGTTTCAACTACAACAAAAGAAATTAGCTGAAATGATTACTGAAATTACCAAAGCTCAATTATTAGCATGGCGATTAGGAGTACTTAGAAATGAAGGAAAAGCAACTTCTGCTCAAATATCTATGGCTAAACGTAATAATGTAGATATGGCAATAAAAATTGCTAGAGAAGCTAGACAAATGTTAGGTGGTATGGGTATTTCTGGAGAATATTCTATTATGCGCCATTCTATGAATTTAGAAAGTGTAATTACTTACGAAGGAACACATGACATCCACTTACTAATTACAGGATTGGATGTTACTGGGTTAAATGCCTTTAAATAAAAAAGAAAAAGAGTTCCGTTTTTAAACGGAACTCTTTTTTTAATCTACTATTAAAAACCAATATTACTTTTTTTTCTTACCGCTATTAACAAGAATTAAAAGAGTAGCGATCAACCCTAAACAAACAAAACCAAAGATTGCTATCATAATTGTTCCGTTTGTCCAAGAAACTAAGGGGATATTAACCAACTGTACCATTACCTTATATTTTACTTCAAAAATAAGTCTAGCTATTAGTTTAAAATATGATTTTTATCAGGGTTTGAGAATTCTCCAATAACTTAGTTATGTTTCTATTGTTTTGTTTAATAACCTTGTCCATTTAAAACCAAGTTTAAACAATAAGAAAATTAAGACAAAATAACCTCCATTAAAAAAAAAATAACTAAAGTGTATTTACCAAAATAACCATTGATTAACTGTTTAGCTGTTAAAAATATGTTTGGATTGAGGTAAATCGCACGGAGAGAATATATTGTTAGAAAACAAGCAATTAATAAAAAAACAAACCCTAATATTTTTCTCATTATTCTTTAAATTTAGTATTCAAACCATCAATACTGGTTTGATTTCTATCTTTCCAATATTGCTCAATATTCTTAGGCCCTTTTTCTTCTGCCCAATCTAGTAATTCATTTCGTTCACCTTGATACTCGTAAAAAGGGATAGACATTCCACAGGAGGTTTGAATACTCTCAACTGCTACATCAAAAATTTGTCGCGTTCCAGATAAAGATGGAAATTGAGAAATTAAATTGTCCCACTCAGGATTTTCAGGTAATATTTCAGTGGCTTTTCCATATAAACGTAGAATATTAGGAGCGTCTTCAAAAGCACAAAACATAATAGTTATTCTGTTGTCGTCTAATAAATGTGCTGAGGTTTCGTTACCACTTCCTGTAACACTTAACCAAGCAACACGATTTTCATTTAATACTCGAAAAGAGTCCATGCCTTTTGGAGATAAATTAATGCGTCCGTCTTTAGGTGAAGTAGCCACAAAAAACACTTTTTGAGCTTCTATAAACTTCTGAATTCTATTGGTTATTTTATCGTAAAACTTAGCCATATCTTAATATTTAATCAATCCAATCTTTAGTGCGTTCAACAGCTTTTTGCCATTTGGCATATAATTTTTCTCTTTTTTCGTTTGAAAAAGTAGGAGAGAAGGTATTACTAATTTTACGTCTATCTAGAATATCATCTTGTTTCCATAAACCAACACAAATTCCTGCTAAATATGCAGCACCCATTATAGTTGTTTCAATAATTTCTGGACGCTCTACTTCAGTATTTAAAATATCTGCTTGAAATTGCATTAAATAACTATTAGCACAAGCACCACCATCAACTTTTAAAGATGTCAATGCTACTTCGCTATCTTTTTGCATTACATCTAAAATGTCTTTGGTTTGATAAGCTAACGAATCTAAGGTTGCTTTGATTAAATGATTTTTACCTGTATCGCGAGTTAAACCAAATACAGCACCGCGAGCATACATATCCCAATAGGGTGCACCTAAACCAGCAAAAGCAGGAACTATATATACAGGGTTTTCTTCTTTTATACTTTCAGCTAAAGCTTCACTTTCTTTAGCATCGTTTATAATTTGTAATCCGTCTCGTAACCATTGAATTGCAGACCCAGCAACAAAAACACTTCCTTCTAAAGCATAATATACCTTATTATCTATTCCCCAAGCGATGGTGGTTAACAATCCGTTTTTAGAATATTCGAGCTCTTCACCAGTATTCATCAACATAAAACACCCTGTACCATAGGTGTTTTTAGCTTCACCTTTGTTAAAACAAGCTTGACCGAATAAAGCTGCTTGTTGATCGCCAGCAATTCCTGCAATAGGAATTTGAACTCCATCTAATTCGTAATTTCCAAAATGATGCGAGGATGGTTTAACTTCGGGAAGCATAGATAATGGAATTTCTAATTCTTTTAATAAAGTTTCACTCCATGTTAAGTTTTTGATGTCGTATAGCATTGTGCGAGAAGCATTACTATAATCGGTTGCATGTACAGCACCATTAGTTAAGTTCCATAACAACCAGGTGTCTATAGTTCCAAAAAGTAAATTCCCCTTTTCTGCTTCAGTTTTTGCGCCATCTACATTGTTTAAAATCCAATTGATTTTAGTTGCAGAAAAATAACTATCGATAACCAAACCTGTAGTTTTACGAATATGATTTTCTAATCCTTTTCCTTTAAGATGTTCACAAATATTAGCGGTACGCTTATCTTGCCAAACAATAGCGTTATAGATTGGTTTTCCTGTTTTTTTATTCCAAACAACAGTTGTTTCTCGCTGATTGGTAATTCCGATTCCTACAATTTCTGTAGCTTTAATATTGGCTTGTTGAATTACCTTTTTTAAGGTAAAAAGCTGAGTTTCCAAGATTTCTAAAGCATTATGTTCTACCCAACCAGATTTTGGAAATATTTGTTGAAACTCTTGCTGATTCATAGCAACAATTTCTCCAGACTCATTAATAATTACCGAACGAGAACTCGTTGTACCTTGGTCTAACGCAACAATATATTTAGCCATTTAAATTGTGATGAAAGGTTAAAACAGCAATTTACAATTTATACTTATGAGAATAAAAAAACCTTCTAGATTTTCTAGAAGGTTTACATTTTGTTGGTTAGTTTTGCTTAGTGTCTTAAAGCATAACTAGCTCCTTTTCCAAACTCTGATAAAGTAGTTGAAAATTTATTTAAAATTCCCGTTGTCTTTTGTAGTAATAATTTCCCCATTTTCCTCTTTTTAAATCCCTTGTTTTTTTGTTCAAAATGAACGGTACAAAAGTATATTAGATAAAGAATATTGCAAAGAAATATTATGTGTTATCTTAAGAAAAACGAGAGCTGTAATAATATGTGTAGATTACTGTGTTTTTAATAAATTAAGCTCATTTTTGATGATTTAAACTCAGTAAAAAGAACATTTTATTGATTATAAATTTTCGGTTTTCTTGAGTTTTATAAAGAAAATCAACTCCTTATAGGTTTTTTCGTAAGATAAAAGGAGAATTAAGTGTTTTTATAAAGATACTATATTGTAAATTTATTGTTAAATAATAAAAAACCTTCTAGATTTTCTAGAAGGTTTACATTTTTGTTGGTTAGTTTGCTTAGTGTCTTAAAGCATAACTAGCTCCTTTTCCATACTCAGCTAATGCTGAAAAAAAACTATTAATCCCCTTAGTAGTTTTTGTAAGTAAAAATTTCCCCATTTTTTTACGTTTTTAAATTCCCCTTAATGTTTTGTTCAAAAGAACATTACAAATGTATGTTAGAAGTTTAGATTTAAAAAGGGGATTTCCGCTGAAAAAAGTGTGATTTTCCGAATTTATAAAATGTTATAAATAAAAAAACCTTCTAGAAATTTCTAGAAGGTTAATTTTTCCCCTTAAATATCCTTTTTCATTGTAGAACGAAAATTGATACTACAAATATATGTTAGAGCTTTAGGTTTAAAAAGGGGATATCCGCTGAAAAAAGTGTGGATTTCCGTGAAGAGTATTTTTGTGTAAAATAAATAAACCTTTCAAGCATATGCCCGAAAGGTTTATTTTATATCTCTTCTTTTTTCAGAATTTTCCCCAAGAGTGATTGAATTCTGAGGCAAAGATATAATGATGTTTAATACTATAAAATGGGATTTCCGCAGAAAAAAGTGTGGATTTCCGCAAAAGTTAATCTATAATTCCTAATTCTTTGGCTTTCAATACTAAGTCAGTATTATTGTTGGCTTGTAAATCGGTACGAAGTTTAGCTAGCTTGCTTTCTATAGCACGTACTTTAACTAAAGAACCATCTCTTTTTTTAACCGAACCTTCTAAGTTAGAAATTTTAGCATGTTTAGGTAGCTCTTTTAAAATTTGAATAGCTACTTCATCCATTTGGATTTCTACCAAAGCTCTTTTTAATAGTTTTTGATGAATTTCGTGCGTGTAATACACTTCACCCTTTAACATTTTTTGAATTGCAAAGGTTAATTCGTCTGTACTACAATTACCTTTTAAAATATAAGCAGAAGGATTTAAGTTATTAATTACATTAAACACCCTGTTAATTTCTGAATGTCCTGTAATTACACCAGTTTTAATATCAATTTCTTCTTTTTGAATGGCTTTAATTAAAGCTTCACCTCCATCTAAAACAACATTATCATTATTATTATCAAAACTTAAATCGGTAAAAACAATATGGAAAGGATTGTCGAGAGCACTCGTTTTTATTTTTGAAAAAGCTTCATCGCAAGAATTTACAGTCTCAATTTCTAAATTGTCAATGTCTTTTAAAAACGAAAGAATACCTTCAATAATTAATTGATGGTCATCAACTAGAAGTATTTTAGTTTGTTCAGGCATTTAAGGGTATTTGAATATTAGTTTTGGTTCCGTTACCTACTTCGCTATCAATTTGTAGAGTTCCGTTTAACTCTTCAACACGTTCTTGTAGGTTCTGTAAACCAATTCCTTTTTTACTGATATTAGTATCAAAACCGATGCCATTATCAGTAATATTCAAATGTACATATTTTTTTTCTAGGGTAAAATCTATAGTTAGTTTACTTGCCTCGGCATATTTTTTACTGTTTTGTATACTTTCTCGAGTACTTAAATATAGTAAACGCTTAATAGCATCATTAATAGTTTGCCACTCGTATTCTTGTAAACCTGTAACCGTTATTCTAAAATCAAGTTCAAAATAATCACTGACTAGATTAATAATTTGGTCTTTAAAAGAAACCTTGTCAAAACTAACACTACTTAACTGATGCGATAAATTACGTACATTGTCTTTAACTGTATCTAGCTTTTGTGCTTCTTCTAATAAGTTTGATTTTTCTAATTTTTGATGTAATAATCGTAAGTCTCCTGCAACTTCATCGTGTAAGGATTTTGCAATTTGTTGTCGTTCATGTTCTCTTGCTTGTACTCTTTGTAACTGAGCTTGAAATAGTAATTTTCTTCTTCGTTGTACAAAAAACATAATACTTAAAACGAATAAAGAAATGCCACTTGCAGCTACTAACCAACCAATTAATTTCTGTTGTTTTTCATAAGCTATTTCTGCTTGTTTTTTTTCGTTATCGGTTTTTAAAACCGTGTTTTCTTTTTCTTTTTTATCAGTTTCGTATCTAATTTTAGCAAACTGATTTTTTAATTGACGTTCTTTTTGAAAGAGACTATCGTTTAAAGTAATATATTCTCGTAAGTATTGTTTCGATTTTTCTCCTTTAGTTAGTTGAGAAAGATTTTCTAATGCCTCTAACCATTTTTTGTTGTTATGGGTTTGCTTAGCGTATTTTAACGCTTCATCGGAATAGAAAATAGCTTTTTTATTTTGTTTTAAATCTTTGTAATAATTTGAAATATTAATAAGAGTAGCTGAAAGTTTTCCAAACTCTTTTAGTTTTTTCCTAATATTTAGAACATGACTATATTGATGTAATACACTATCTTTTTTATTTAATTTATAATTACTAAAAGCTAGATTTTCTAATAGCATGGCATATTGAGAAAAGTATTTTTTTTTAATACTATCTTGAAATAATCCTTTTTTAAAGTAGAGAATTGATTTTTTATAATCCTTTTGATTTTGATATAATAAACCTAAATTGTTAATTATATATAGGTACCCTAAATTATTTTTATTTATGGTATTATATTTTAGAGATTTTTTATAATACTTTAAAGCTTCTTTAGGCTGGTTTATTTCTTCAGAAACTAATCCTAGACCATTATAAACCCTTTCTAAATACATGTTAGATTTGATAGGGTCAAGGTATTTTAAAGCTTCTATAAAACTAATTTCAGAACCTAAGTAATCTTGTGCATCTTTTTGCAAAAAACCTACACTTAATAATCGTCTACCTATAGCTAAAGAGTCTTTAATTTTTTTAGAAATATTAATAGATTGGTAGTAATAAAAATAAGCGCTGTCAATATTTAATAAAATTTTATTTTCAAGAGCTTTGAAATGTAGTTTTTTAGCTAGTAAAGAAGAATCTTTATTTTTTATGTAAAGTTTAGTAATATTTTTATTAGAAAACTTTAAGTTTTCGAGAGCTTTATTATAAAAACTTTCTACACCTAATTTAATATTAGTGTCTTTTATTAAAGAATCAAGATTAGATTTATCTGCAAAAAAAACAGCTTTTTTAAGCAAAGGAAGTTTTTTACTTCCATAAATTTTATCTGCTTTTTTTAAATAATAAGAAACAGAATCAACATCTTTAGATTGAGAAAATGAAATAGATGTTATTAAGAAAAGAAGAAAAAAGAAGGAAATTTTATTCATAAAACTAAAAACACCTTACTTTAAATGAGTAAGGTGTTGTTTTTTATAGTTAAGATTTTCCATCGCCACCTTGACCGCCACCAGTACCGCCACCTGTACCTCCGGTGCCACCAGTATCGCTACCACCACCAATACCACCAGTATCACCACCAGGGTTTAAAATCATTTCCACTTCTTGTAAATTCTTGTTTTCCATAATTATAGGGTTTTAATTAAACAATTTTTGTGGGGGATTAAAATAAGTCTCTAATGTATAGTGTTTATGGGAGAAAGCCAAGAAATTAACAAACTTTTTAAGGTTGTTTTTCAATTATTGATAGTAATTAACCTTTATAAGGTAATTTTGGCAAATAAATCCCAAAGTACAACTCCACAACTTACTGATATATTTAACGAATGCTTGGTTCCTAATTGAGGTATTTCAATACAAGCATCAGAAGCAGAAACCACTTCTTGCTGAACTCCTTTTATCTCATTTCCCATTACAACAGCGTACTTTTTATTTGATAAAGGCGTAAAATCATTCAGCATGGTACTATTTTCTGCTTGTTCTATTGAAGCTACAAAAACACCATCACTTTTTAATTGATTAACTAAAGTTAACGTATCTTCTATATATTCCCATTCAACTGATTCAGTAGACCCTAAAGCAGTTTTATGAATTTCTTTGTTTGGAGGCATTGCAGTAATACCGCACAAATAAATTTTTTCGATTAAAAAAGCATCCGAAGTTCTAAAAACAGAACCAATATTATTTAAACTACGGATATTGTCGAGCACCACAATAATGGGTGTTTTTTTAGTTTGTTTAAATTCCTCAACTGTTTTTCTACCTAACTCGCTATTCTTTAGTTTTCTCATAAAAAATGTTAACTTTCAAATCGAATATTTATCTTCGCAAAACTAATTGAAAAAATCTAAAAACTTGGCAAAAACAAAGGCAAAAAAGGTAACTCCGCTAATGCAACAATACAACGGAATTAAAGCAAAATATCCGGATGCAATGTTACTTTTTAGAGTGGGAGATTTTTACGAAACCTTTGGGAAAGATGCAGTAAAAGCATCCGAAGTTTTAGGAATAATTTTAACCAAAAGAGGTGCTGGTAGCGAAAGTGAAACTGCTTTGGCGGGTTTTCCGCATCATTCGTTAAACACCTATTTACCTAAGCTAGTTAAGTCGGGACTTCGTGTGGCTATTTGCGATCAATTAGAAGATCCGAAAATGACCAAGAAGATTGTAAAACGTGGTGTTACCGAATTGGTAACTCCAGGGGTTGCTTTAAATGACGAAGTTTTACAATCGAAATCCAATAATTTTTTAGCAGCAGTACATTTTGGGAAGAAGTTATTAGGAGTTTCTTTTTTAGATGTTTCTACAGGTGAGTTTTTAATCGCACAAGGAAACGAAGAATACATTGATAAATTATTACAGAATTTTTCACCTAGTGAAGTTTTAGTAGAAAAGAAAAACAAGCAACGATTTTTAGAGTTGTTTACAAATCGTTTTCATACTTTTTACTTAGAAGATTGGATTTTTCAAAAAGAATATGGAAATGAATTATTAAGCAATCATTTTAAGGTTAAAAATTTAAAAGGATTTGGTGTTGAAGAGTTAGAATACGGAGTTATTGCTGGTGGAGCAGTAATGTATTATCTGTCAGAAACACAACATAATAAAATAGATCACATCCAATCAATAAGCAGAATTGCTGAAGATAATTATGTGTGGATGGATCGTTTTACTGTTAAAAATCTGGAGTTATACGGAGGTAATTCAGTAAACTCAGTTTCGTTATTAAACGTTATTGATAAAACAATTTCTCCGATGGGAGGACGCTTGTTAAAACGTTGGTTAGCGCTTCCATTAAAAGATATAAATCAGATTAAACAACGCCATGAGTTGGTGAAGTTTTTAATTGATAACGATGATTTTCACGAAACAGTAACCTATCAGTTAAAACAAATTTCTGATATCGAACGATTGATATCTAAAGTTGCAACGGGTAAAGTTTCGCCAAGAGAAGTGATTCTTTTAAAGAATTCGTTAAAAGCCATTTTACCGATAAAAGAAGCTGCTGAGAAAAGTAAAAACAAAACGGTTAAAGAAATCGGAAAACAATTACACGACTGTAAGTTGTTAATTGATAAAATTACCGAGAGTGTATTTGAAGAAGCACCAATAAACATAAATAAAGGAAACGCGATTGCAAATGGTGTTTCTAAAGAGCTGGATGAGTTACGAAGTATTTCTAATTCAGGTAAAGAATATTTAGATAATATGTTGGCTCGTGAAACGGAGCGAACAGGAATAGCAAGCTTAAAAATAGCTTTTAACAATGTTTTTGGATACTATATTGAAGTTAGAAATAAATACAAAGACAATGTTCCAGAAGAATGGATTCGTAAGCAAACTTTAGTAAATGCAGAGCGTTATATTACGGAAGAATTGAAGGAATATGAAGCTAAAATCTTAGGGGCTGAAGAGAAAATCCAGCAATTAGAAACGGAGATTTTTGCAAAATTAGTGCAGTTTATTATTGATTTTGTGCAACCTGTACAGCAAAATGCTCAAAATATTGCTAAAATAGACGGATTATTATCGTTTGCTACATTGGCAATGGATAACAATTATGTGCGTCCGATGATGGACGAAAGCACAGATATTGAAATAAAGAATGGTCGCCATCCAGTAATAGAAAAACAATTAGCGATTGGTGAAGAGTATATTGCAAACGATGTAGTTTTAAATCGTAATCAACAACAAATAATTATGATTACCGGACCAAATATGTCGGGTAAATCTGCCATTTTACGTCAAACAGCATTAATAGTTTTATTGGCGCAAATGGGAAGTTATGTACCAGCACAAAATGCACGTATTGGTATTGTAGATAAGATTTTTACAAGAGTAGGAGCTAGTGATAATATTTCGATGGGAGAATCTACGTTTATGGTAGAAATGAATGAAACAGCTTCTATCTTAAATAATATTTCTGAACGCAGTTTAGTGTTGTTAGATGAAATTGGTCGTGGAACCTCTACTTATGACGGAATTTCAATTGCTTGGGCTATTTCAGAGTATTTACACGAGCACCCATCAAAAGCAAAAACATTATTTGCTACACATTACCATGAGCTAAATGAAATGACTACTACGTTTGAACGTATTAAGAATTTCAATGTATCGGTAAAAGAATTAAAAGACAGTATTATTTTCTTACGTAAATTGGTTGCAGGTGGTAGTAACCATAGTTTTGGTATTCACGTAGCTAAATTAGCAGGAATGCCGAACATGGTAATTCATAGAGCTCAGAAAATTTTAAAGCAGTTAGAAGATTCTCATTCGCAAAAAGAAGTAAAGGAAGTATTGAAAGAAACGCAGCATGAAGAAATGCAAATGAGCTTTTTTCAGTTAGATGATCCTTTACTAGAAGATATAAGAGAAGAAATATTAACTACTAATATAGATACGCTTACACCAATTGAAGCTTTAATGAAGCTGAATGAAATTAAACGAATGTTGGTTAAAAAATAAAAGAGATTTCAAACGAAATCTCTTTTAAAATACTTTATAACTTTCCTCTTAAAACTAGTAGCGGAATATTACAATGAAATTCTTTTTTTAGAATCGTATTTTTTTCCCAAAGCTTTTGAAAGAATCCACGGTTACGTCTAAACACACATAATAAATCAGGATTATGAGATTGAAAATGTTCTAAAACACCTTGAAAAGTTGTAGCGTTTTCAGTTACAGTTAATTCGTTTTTTATCTCTCCTAAATTAGAATCTAAAACTAAATCTTCTTCGGTATAATTAGGTGTCTTTACCAATAATAAATTAGAAGAAGCGTTAAAAGTTTTTAAGATTTTATTTAAAGGATTCAATACATTTTCCTTGTTCATAATTCCCGATTTAAAAGCAGTAAGTACTGATTTTATTGGAGAAAATTGATAGCCATCAGGAACAATTAACATAGGAATGTTGGTTTGTTTTAAAACGCTACCCGAAGTGTTTCCTAAAAACACTTCTTCTTTTATCGAATTACTTTTTGGACCCATAATAATTAAGTCCATTCCTAATTCTCTATCAATAGCAGTAATACTTTCTAAAACATCACCTTTTGCAGTAATCATTTTAATGGCTACATTTTTTCTATCAACAGAATTAATCATAGCTCTTAAATATAAATTTGTTTCACGCTGCATGGTATCGTCAGCATTAACAAAGGCACCAGCTTTTGTTAAAACCTTATAGGCACGCATTACAAACACTTTTACATTTGTAGCTTCAGCAAAATTAATAGCGTATTGTAAGGTGTTTATTGAGTTTTCGGTAGAACCAATAGGAACTAATATATGTTTCATAATTTTTTTTTAATCACAGTGTTTTTAAATACACTATGAAGTTGCAAAGATAAATAATATTTAAAACAGATAATTTTAGTGTTTTACTTTAGGAAATAAAAGAATAACTGTTCCTTTGTTCTTAGAATATGAATCAAGATATTAGTTTTAAACGTATTAATAAATTAGCAATACCAGCTTTAATTGCAGGAGTTGCCGAACCATTACTTTCTACAACCGATCTAGCTATAATTGGCAATATTGATAATAATGCTACAGAGAGTATCGCTGCAATTGGTATTGTAGGTGCTTTTTTATCGATGTTAATTTGGGTGTTTGGACAAACAAGGAGTGGAATATCGTCTATTATTTCTCAATATTTAGGAGCTAATAAGTTAGATGAAGTTAAAAACTTACCAGCACAAGCAATTGTGTTAGTAGTTACTACAAGCTTGTTTATTTTAGGAATAAGCTATCCGTTTTCAAAAGAAATTTTTGAGTTTTATAATGCATCAGGAACCATTTTAGAGTACTCGGTAGAATATTATAAGATTAGAGTTTTTGGTTTTCCATTCACGCTTTTTGTGATTGCAATTTTTGGAGTTTTTAGAGGGTTACAAAACACAGTATATCCAATGATTATTGCTATTATCGGTACTATTGTAAATATTGTTTTAGATATTATTTTGGTATACGGAATTGAAGGTTATATCCCTGCAATGAATATTCAAGGAGCTGCGTATGCAAGTGTAATAGCACAAATTACGATGGCAGTTATAGCATTGTATTTATTGTTGACTAAAACGAAAATATCTTTAAAGTTTCAATTACCATTTAATAAGGAAATTCCGAGGTTTATAAATATGATTTTAAATCTATTTGTAAGAACCATTGCTTTAAATGTAGCCTTGTATTTTGCGACTTCGTATGCTACTGGTTATGGTAAAGAGTATATCGCGGCTTATACAATCGGACTTAATTTATGGTTGATGGGAGCTTTTATGATAGATGGCTATTCATCTGCAGGAAATATTTTATCAGGTAAATTATTAGGAGCCAAAGCATATAAAACATTAATTAAATTAGGAAATAATTTAATCATATACGGATTAGTCTTTGGAAGTTTTTTGGCGCTCATCGGATTGGTTTTTTATAACTTTATTGGGACAATTTTCACCAAGGAACAAGAAGTACTAGTACAGTTTTATAATACTTTTTGGATTATTCTATTAATGCAACCTATTTGCTCCATCGCATTTATTTACGACGGAATGTTTAAAGGTTTAGGAGAAATGAAATATTTACGTAACGTATTATTAGTATCTACAGCCTTAGTTTTTATTCCGTTATTGTTGTTTTTCGATTCATTAAATTATAAACTATATGCTGTTTGGATTGCTTTTTACGGTTGGATAATAGCGAGAGGTGTTCCGCTGATTTTTAAATTTAGAAACAAGTTTTTATCTCGCTCTCAAAAAGTGTAATTTTGAGAATAAAATAATTAGAAATGACTACAACCCGACAAAACGGAAGTTTATATACCAATATTCAAAATAACATTGCTACAGTAGAATTTGGACATCCTGCTAGTAATTCCTTTCCAAGTGAATTATTAGCTCGTTTAGCAAATGAATTCGATGCGTTATCAAATAATGATGAGGTTTCTGTAATTGTATTAAAATCAGAAGGAGAAAGAGCTTTTTGTGCTGGTGCTTCGTTTGATGAATTAGTTGCAATCAATGATTTAGAAAGAGGTAAAGCTTTCTTTTCTGGGTTTGCGAACGTAATTAATGCGATGCGTAAATGCTCTAAATTAATCATTGGTAGAGTACAGGGTAAAACTGTTGGTGGCGGAGTAGGTTTAGCAGCAGCTTGCGATTATGTATTGGCAACAGAACACGCATCAATTAAACTTTCTGAATTTACAATAGGCATTGGTCCGTTTGTAATTGCTCCTGCAGTAGAGCGCAAAATAGGAGTGGGTGGATTAGCAGAGTTAACATTAGATGCATCTAATTGGAAAAATGCGTATTGGGCAAAAGAAAAAGGATTATACGCTCGTGTTTTTGAAACTAAAAATGAGTTGGATAAAGAAGTAGAAATTTTATCAGAAAAATTAGCGTCTTATAATCCAGAAGCCTTAGTTGAAATGAAGAAAGCTTTATGGAAAGATACAGAGCACTGGGGAAGTTTATTGATAGAAAGAGCAGAAACTTCTGGAAAATTAGTGTTATCAGAATTTACAAAAAACGCATTGTCAAAATTTAAAAAATAAAAGATGTTTTTAATTCAAGAAATGAAGGATTCTAACGCTTATAAAGCAGGCTATGAGGTTGGAAAATGGATATACCATCATCCGGTATTATCAATATTAATAGGAATTGTTATTTCGGTAGCCTTTGTTTGGTTATTAACAAAAGTTGTAAAACAAATTCGTACATTCGGCGAATAAAAACAAATTTAAAGATTATGGGTGGAGATTATTTATTTGCAATATTAGCAGCTGGTGTAGCAATTGTATATTTTTATAATAAGCACAGAAGTAACAAAAAATTTAAAAGATAGTGAGCAAGATTAGAATCACAAAACAGTTTACTTTCGAAACTGGTCATGCACTATACGGTTATGACGGAAAATGTAAAAATGTTCACGGACATAGTTACAAACTATCTGTTACCGTTATGGGACAGCCAATTACGGATACGTCCAACGTAAAATATGGAATGGTGATTGACTTTAGCGATCTTAAAAGGATTGTAAAAGAAGAGATTGTTGATGTTTTTGACCATGCTACCGTGTTTAATAAAAATACGCCTCATGTAGAGTTAGCAAAAGAATTAAAAGATCGTGGACATCATGTTATTTTGGTAGATTACCAACCAACAAGTGAAATGATGGTGATTGATTTTGCTCAAAAAATTAAGAATAGATTACCAGTGAATATTCAATTACACGCAATTAAATTACAAGAAACCGAAACTAGTTTTGCTGAGTGGTTTGCTAGTGATAATTAATCTTCGTGTAACAAATACACTTTTTAAACTACTAATAAGTATAACCAATTAAGTGTACAATGGAAAATTTATTAAAAGCTATCAAGAAATTCTATAAATGTGAGGTAAGAACGTTTAATAAAATGTTAGGGATAAAGTAAGCTACTACTTGCCATTAAACTCATTCATGGTATTAGATAATCCGGCAGTTATAAAAGAAGTAACTGCTTTTACTGATGTAGGAATACGCTCAATCATTTCGCTTTCTTCTTCTTTGCTCCATTGCCCTAAAACATAGTCTACTTGACGACCTCTACCATAATCAGCACCTACTCCAAAACGAAAACGAGGATATGCACCAGTATTAAATTTTTCTTGAATATCTTTTAATCCGTTATGTCCGCCAGAGCTACCTTTGCCTTTAATACGAAGCTTTCCGAAATCAATATTTAAATCATCAGTAATTACCAATAGGTTTTCTACTTTGATGTTTTCTTGTTTCATCCAATACTGTATAGCCTTACCACTTAAGTTCATATAAGTGCTAGGTTTTAATACAATAACAGTTTTCCCTTTAATTCTTAATCTAGCAATATCTCCTAGTTTTTCAGTTTCGAAGCTAGCATCATGCTCTTTTACAAAGGCATCTACTATTTTAAAACCTATATTATGACGTGTATTGTGATACTTTTCACCAATATTACCTAAACCTACGATTAAAAATTTCTTCATCGGATCTTCTTCTATACTTATTGATTGTGTTTTAGAAAAGTTAAATAGTCTTTTCAAAAAAGAGTTAAAAATCATGCCTCAAAAATAAAAAAAGCGTTACACAATGGTAACGCTTTTTGTAATTTATGTGTGCAAAATTTATTCTGCTGCAGCTTCTTCTTCAGTTTCTTCTTCTTTAACAGCGTTACGAGAAGTTCTTACTTGAACAACAACTGTATTATCTGGGTGTAAAAATGAATAATCATCGTTAGCTAACTCAGTAATAAATAATTTGTTTCCAATTTTTAAACCAGAAATATCTGCGCTAATAAAGTCAGGTAATTTAGCAGGTAAAGCTTTTACTTTTAATTTACGGTTAGTAAAACGTAAAGAACCACCATTTAAAACCCCTGGAGAAGTTCCAGTTAATTTTACAGGAATTTCCATAGTTACCGCTTTATCGTCGAATAACTGGTAGAAATCTACGTGTAAAATACTATCGTTTACTGGGTGAAATTGGATATCTTGTAATACAGCATTGTAAGTTGTACCATCTAATTCAATCGTAGCAGTAAATACGTCTGGAGTAAATACTAATGGCTTGAACGATTTTGCTTCCGCTGAAAAATGAACAGGCTTGTCTCCTCCGTATAATACGCAAGGAACCTTTCCAGCATTACGTAAGGCTTTTGTTGCTTTTTTACCTACGCTTTCTCTTTGAGATCCGTTGATTGTAATTGATTTCATTACTTTTTTGTTTATTAAATTTATTTACATTAAAAATTGTCCACTAATGGATGTGTTGTCTTGAACTTTACGCATCACATCAGCGAATAAGGGCGCGCAAGTTACAACTTTTATTTTAGATATATTCTTTTTTAAAGGAATTGTGTCTGAAACAATTAGCTCTTCTAGTTTTGAGTTTTGAATACGGTCATAAGCATTACCAGAAAGTATAGGATGTGTACATATTGCACGAACACTTTTTGCACCGCGTTCCATCATTAAATCAGCTGCTTTGGTAAGTGTTCCTCCGGTGTCAATCATATCATCAACAAGAATTACATTCTTACCTTCAACCTCACCAATCAACTCCATATGAGAAATTACATTGGCTTTTTGACGTTGCTTGTAACAAATTACTACATCACTTTCTAAATATTTAGAATAGGCATAAGCTCTTTTTGAGCCTCCCATATCTGGCGAAGCAATTGTAAGGTTATCTAATCCTAAACTTTTTACATATGGAAGAAAAATGGTAGAAGCAAATAAATGATCTACTGGCTTTTCGAAGAACCCTTGAATTTGATCTGCATGTAAATCCATAGTCATGATTCTTGTAGCTCCAGCAGCTTCTAGTAATTTTGCTACTAATTTTGCACCAATTGCTACCCGAGGTTTATCTTTTCTATCTTGACGAGCCCAGCCAAAATAAGGCATTACAGCTGTAATATGTCTTGCAGATGCGCGTTTTGCTGCATCGCACATTAATAACATTTCCATTAAATTATCTGTAGATGGAAATGTAGATCCTATAATAAAAACTCTACGTCCTCTTACTGATTCTTCGAAAGCTGGTTGAAATTCTCCGTCGCTAAAATGAGTGGTGATTACTTTTCCTAATTCAAAGCCATAATTTTTAGCAATTTCTTCTGCTAATTCAATACTTTGTGAACATGCAAAAAACTTTGGACTCAATTGATTTGTAGCCATTTAGTGTTATGATATTTAGTTATTGTTGTTGTTGGCAACAAAAGTAAAACTATTTTGAGAGTTTAAAAGATATTTTTAAATGAAATCATTAAAATATTTAATAAATTCGCAGTCTATTAAACTGCTCGAGTGGTGGAACTGGTAGACACGTTGGATTCAAAATCCAATTCTTTCGAGAGTGCGGGTTCGATTCCCGCCTCGAGTACAAAAAACCTCAACAATTTGTTGAGGTTTTTTTATTTAATTTTTAATGATGTGAGTTAGTAGGTTTGTCTGATTTTAATTCGAGTTTTTCTAACAAAGGTTCAATAGTTAATCCTTGTACTAGAATAGAAAATATTACAACGATATAAGTAATTACTAAAAACATTTCTCGGTGCATATCTTGTGATAAACCAAGTGCTAATGCAATAGATATACCACCTCGTAAACCTCCCCAAGTCATCATTAAATTAGTATTAGGAACAAAATCGAGTTTCTTTTTAAAGAAATTTATAGGTAATAGTAAAGAAACATAACGACATAATAATGTGATTGGTATTGCTAATAACCCTGCAAGTATATATTTACCTTCAAATACTAATACCAGCATTTCCATACCGATTAGTACGAAAAGAATTGCGTTTAACAGTACATCAACCAATTCCCAAAATTTATCTACATACATTTCGGTAGTTTCAGACATTGAGTTGTTTCTAGAAGTATCATTTCCTAGCATTAAACCAGCAGTTACCATAGCTAATGGAGCCGATAAATGAAGTTTGCGCGCAATTAAACTTCCTACCATAACTAATGCAATGGTAATGATAACTTCTATTTCAAAATCATCAATAGATTTTATCATTTTAAAGGCAAGGTAACCAAGTATTAAGCCAAGAATAATACCGCCTATTACCTCTTGACCGAATAAAGTTGCTACATCAGCAGGATTAAAATTTCCTGAAGAAGCTACTTGAAATATAGTTAAGAAAACAACTACACCAACACCATCATTGAATAATGATTCTCCTACAATTTTAGTTTCTAGTTTTTTAGGAGCTCCTGCTTTTTTCAAAATTCCTAAAACAGCAATAGGATCGGTTGGAGAAATTAATGCTCCGAATAACAAACAATAAATGAATTCAATATTCATTCCTAATAATTGTAACACATAATACATAGTGCCTCCAATTAAAAAAGTAGAGGTTAAAACGCCAATAGTTGCAAAAACTAAAATAGGCCAACGTTGTACTTTTAACTGTTGGAAATTGGTGTGTAAGGCTCCTGCAAATAGTAAGAAGCTTAACATTTCATCTAATAAAACAGTTCTAAAATCAATTTGCTTAATGAATTCAATTTCGGCATTTAATAAAGTATTATCAAAATAACTTAATGCCAATACGCCTAAGGTATATAGAATAGTAATTAGCATTAAACCAATGGTGTTTGGTAATTTTAAAAACTTAACATTTATATATCCAAAAACAGCAGATAATAAAATAAGAAAAGTTGCAATAGTATAAGTATCCATAGAGTTATTTTTTTATAGAGAGATAAATGTCTTTTTACTTTTATTTAAATAAGATTAGCTAACCATTAATAGCCTGTTGTAAATATCTAAACTTGTTTGAAAAAAGACTGTAGTCAAACGTGTTATTTTTTACTGAATAAGCTTCCCAACATTGTTGTAAATATTCAAGGTTTGGTAAAGTGAGTTTTACTTTATAAGAATATAGTATTTCAAATTCTTTAGAATTATAATCAGTTAATTTTTGTAGCTCATCTCTTCCTTTATGTTTACCTGAACATACTAAAAAGAACTGTGTGTCTTTTGAAAAACATTTAGATAAGTGGCTACCTATAGCCATTAAATTTACTTGAGAAACATTTGTGTAATCTAACCACAAAACTACTTCCTTATATTCATCAAGATCCTCTAACTGAACAATTGATTTTATAGCATTATCAAAATAATCAATTCTTGAAACCTGATACGTATTTTCGAAATATTCGTAACGTTTCGACCAAAACTCATCAGAAAAAACGTCCGAAATTATAGGTCCTTCTAACAAGTTTTCTTTAAACAATAAAGAGCCTCCTTCAATATCAGATTCTTGAAAAATAGTTTGTGCTTCTTTTGAACAAAATATGTGAAGTTTTTTACCCATTAATTTCCTTTTTAGCAATTTCGAATTCTTCTGGAGTATTAATATTTCTAATTAAAGCATCATCAACTTCAATAATTTCTACTTCAGAATTAATCAACATTTTACGAGGGCAAGAATATCCTTGAGCTAAATATTGTAGTAATTTAGTGTATGCTTTTGGTTCGTAAATGGTAATTAAAGGTTCTGGAAATTCTTTGCCGATTCCTTTAATAGCTGTTGCTACTTTACTCGGATTTCTTTTTTGTAATAAAAGTTGAATAAGCTCACTGTTTACAAAAGGAACATCTGTAGCTAAAACTAACCAAGCTGTATTTGGATTTTTTTGAAAAGCAGAACAAATACCTCCAAACGGACCAAGATTTAGAAAAGTATCGTGAATTTCGTCTTCTTTATTTGAGTTCGATTGAACTGAATAAAAGGTTTCTAAACTATTAGATTTTAATAGTTCTTTTACGTGTTTTTTTTGAGGTTTTCCATGGTAATCTAATTGAGATTTATCGCTTCCCATTCGAGTACTTTTCCCACCAACCAAAACCAATCCCTTTACTGGTGGAATGTGTTCTTGAATTAAAAGATTTATATGAGAGGTAATTTTGTCTACCTCATCAATTGTATAAGAAGTAATATTTTCAATATTTGGAAATTTCTCCAATAAACAATCAAAATAAACAATGTTTGGATTCAATTTTATAATAAATTGAATATTAGTTATTTGATCTAATCTCTTTTTTATTGAAGCCTCTTTTTCTGGGTCTAAAATTAAAATCTGTTTTGCTCCTTGATAATGGTTCCCGTTTACAAATACAAAATCGTGATCAATAAATTGTAATCGTTGCTCAAACTTATTTATTAATGATGTGGTATCTATTTGCAAGTTACCTTCATGATGAAAAGTATATTTAGTTACATTGTTTTTATCAATATCTTTAGCATGAGAAGCATCAAAATAACCCAAATTATAGTTTGATAATTTTGATGAAACTTCCTTAATTAAATCTTCAATAATTCCACATTTAGCACCTAAAATAGCGACTTCGTTTACTGCGAAATTATCGTTATGTTTTTTAGTGATATTTGTGTGTTTTTGATGTGCCATTTATAAGTTTTCAATTTTATTTTGAGAAGCCAATATACCATGAGTAACAGAAGAACTAAATCCCTCTTGTTCCATTTTATTTAAACCTGTAATCGTAATTCCTTGTGGCGTTGTTACCTTGTCAATTTCACTTTCTGGATGATTTCCGTTTTGCAAAATTAATTCGGCAGCACCTTTAATGGTTTGCGCAGTTATTTTTTGCGCTAATTCAGAATTAAAACCAATTTCGATACCGCCTTGCATTGCAGCTCTTAAGTAACGTAAAGCAAAAGCAATTCCACTTGCTGCCAAAACAGTAGCAGAAGCCATTAATTCGTCGTCAATAAAAACAGTTTCTCCTAAGTTTTTGAAAATAGTTTCTACCGTGTTTCTTTGTGTTTCAGTACTATCAACTGTAGAAATACAGGTCATAGATTGTTTAATTGCAGCTGCAGTATTTGGCATTGCTCTAAACAAAGGAAGGTTTTTATTTATAATAGATTTTAATTCTAATAAAGAGATTCCAGTAACGGTTGAAATTATTGTTTGGTTTGTAATTTCAGAAGCTAAATCTTTTAAAACCTGAGCAGTTTTTTGAGGTTTTACACATAATAAAATAACTGTAGCATTTTTAACTGCTTCGTTATTATTTGAAGTAACTAAAACCCCCGCTTCAGCATATTTTTTAAGTGCTGCCGTTTTTCTTCTAGACAAGCTTAAATTAGATTGATGCAATCCACTTTCTAAAAGTCCATCAGCTATAGCACATCCTAATTTTCCTGCACCAATAATTGCTATTTTATCCATTTTTAATGTCTGATTTTCCACCAGTTTTTTCTATTAATTTTACTTCTTTAATTACCATTTCTTGACTGATTGCTTTACACATATCATAAATGGTTAAACAAGTAGCTGAAGCCCCTGTTAAAGCTTCCATTTCTACCCCTGTTTTTCCTTCGATAGTAACTTTACAAAACACGTTAATGTTTTCAGTGTCTATAATGTTAATATCTATATCTACTCCGTTAATTAATAACGGATGACACATGGGAATAATATCTGATGTTTTTTTTACAGCTTGAATCCCAGCAATAATAGCTGTTTGAAAAACAGGTCCTTTTTTAGTGATTAATTCCTCGTTATTAAAATGAGAAATAATTTCTGTACCCAAATACATGGTTGCTTTTGCAATAGCAGTTCGTTTCGTGATTTTTTTATCAGAAACATTTACCATTTTAGGTTGATTTTGCTCGTTTATGTGGGTAAAATTGCTCATTATTTATATCTAATTAAAGGATAAACACTTCCTTTTTTAAATTCTATATTTTCAGTTTTTGGTAATTCGATAAAACCATCTGCTTCGGTTAAACTAACTAAATCTCCTGATCCATTTCCTTTAACTGGAGTAGCAAACAGCTGACCTTCTTTGTTTTCTAACTTGACTTGTAAAAAGTAAGTTAAGTTGGGTTTAAAATTTACATCTTCTGTAAGAATAGCGCTTTGTTTATTTTTTTGACCCCCAATTGATTTATAATACCAAGAGTAAAAATAAGCAACACAATTCACAAAAGTTGATACAGGATTCCCAGGAAAAGCAAAAACAAGAGTTTTGTTTTTGGAACTACTATTCATGTTTAAAGCATCTGTACGTCCCATCCAGAATGGTTTTCCAGGGCGTTGTGTTACTTTATGAAATAGTTTTTCTACACCTAACTCATCTAGCACTTCAGGTAAAAAATCGAACTTTCCTTTACTTACCGCCCCGCTAAATAATAGCAAGTCGTATTCTTGTAAGTAGTTATCAATTTTTTCTTTTAAAATAGCTTTATTGTCAGTAATATGTGCGGTTTCTGACGGGATATTCAAACTTCCTAATAAAGAAACTAGCGTGTATACATTCGAACGCCTGATTTGATGGTCTAACGGAGTTTCGTTTACATCTACTAGTTCATCACCAGTAGAGACAATCATCACTTTAGGTTGTTTTGCTACTTTTATAATTGATTTACCAACAGTTGCAATCACACCGATTTCAGCAGGAGAAACAATCGTGTTTTTAGAAATTAAAAGATCACCTTGCTGTTTGTCTTTTCCTTTCTCATGGATGTTTTGACCATCGTTAATATTATCAACAGTAATAGTTGCAATTCCGTTTTCGATGGTTACGTCTTCATAACGAATTACTGTATCACAATTATTTGGTAAGACTGCTCCAGTCATTACTTCAGTGCAGTTTCCCGAATTTTGCATTGATAATTGTGGACTTCCTGCTGGCTGAATTCCTTCTATAGTAAAACTTCGTTGCCCGTTTTTAAAATAACTATAATTAATTGCAATTCCATCCATCGCAACACGGTTGAAAGGAGGGAAATCTCTATCGGCAACAATATCTTCTTTTAATACTCTACCAACTGATTGTATAAACGGAATTTCTTCAATTCCGAAATCTACGGTATTTTGTAATATGATATGTTTTGCTTCTTCTACTGAAATCATCCCCATCCTTTAAATAAACTAATAAAACCAACAATTATAAGTATAATACTACCAACTAAACCACTAAAGGATGTTGAAACATCCCACAAGTTATCATCTTCTTTATAGAGTTTAAAAACAAAATATAAACTAATAACCCCAACTATGATAGAAAGTACACTATAAATCATAACTAACCACCAATTGTACTCATACTTTCACTTACATTTCCTTTTTTGCGGTTTGCTTCTGCAATAAATCCGTTTTCGGGTTTTTCTTTTATCAGCGATAAAAAGAGTTCTTTTAAATCATCATTACTGGCTCCGTTACGAATAAAATCACGTAGATTAAAAACACCATCGTCAAACAAACAATTTTTAAAAGTACCGGTTGAGGTAATTCGAATTCGGTTACAATCGTTACAAATAGTTCGAGTAAAAGCAGGAATAATTCCTACAGTACCTTGATGACTATCGATAGAAAAATTACGTGATGTAGATGATTTTTCTGAAACAATTGTTTTTACATCATACTTAGATTTTATTTTGTCTAATATTTTAGTGTAATTCCAGTTTTCTTTAGTGTCGCGTAATCCTTTTCCGTTAAAAGGCATTTCTTCAATAAAACGAACAGCAATGTTTTTATCTTTTGTTAAGGCAACAAAATCATTAATTTCATCTGTATTAAAACCAGACTGCACTACAACATTCAGTTTTAAATTCAATGAGCTTTTTTCTAATAATTCAAAGGTTTTATACACTTCAGGAAAAACATCACGACGCGTAATTTTAGCAAACTTATCGGCATGTAAACTGTCAATACTTAAATTGATGTTTTTAATTTTATCAAGCTTTTCTAGAGTATGAATATGCTTAGAAACTAATGCTCCGTTAGTGGTAATGTTTATAGCATCTAACAAATCGTTATACGACAACATTTCTAAAAAAGGCATAAAATCTTTACGAGCAAAAGGTTCGCCACCTGTTAAACGAACTTTGTTTACACCTAACTCGGTAAGTACACGAATAATACGATACATTTCTTTGTAGGTTAAAAGCTCTTTTCTAGGCACAATATCAATTCCTTGTGCAGGCATACAGTATTGACAACGAAGGTTGCAACGATCTGTTACAGCTAGTCGAACATAGCTGATTTGTCTACCAAAATTATCAATAAGTTTACTCATACTGTAAAGATATGGATTAATGAATCAAATATTTACTGTCATTTATCATAGTTTTATAGTAATCTATGACAGATTTATACTATTTCCATTTTTTTTAATAAAAAGGAAGCATTCATGTTTTTACACACACCGTTTTTCATTGTATAATCGAAATGTAATTCATCATTTAGTATTTCTGCATCGAAAAAATAATTTTTAATGGTTGAATACTCGGTAGCCAGTTCACATAAACTTACATCATGGGTGGCAATAATTCCGTTAGAGTTAGAACTGTTTAATTTTTCAACAAACTTTTTAGATCCAATGGCTTTGTCTTTGCTATTAGTTCCTTTTAAAATTTCATCTAAAATGATAAAATAGTTTTCATTTTTAATTTCGTTAACGATAAATTTTAATCTTTTTAATTCAGCATAAAAGTAAGATTCATCATCGTTTAATGAATCTGAGGTTCGCATACTAGTAATTAATTTTACTGGGCTGTAGTTGAACTTATCTGCGCAAACAGGTAATCCGCAATTGGCCATTACAATAGACAAAGAAACGGTTCTTAAAAACGTACTTTTTCCAGCCATATTAGCTCCTGTTACAATAAAAAACTCTTCATTATCGATACTAAAATTATTATCAATTCTTTTTAAAGGATCTAATAAAGGATGCCCTAAATTTGTAGCTTTTATAGTTGATTTTTCTTTTTGAATAGTTGGATATATATATTGCGGTTTATTAAAAGTAAAGTTTGCAAATGAGTTTTGTGCATCAAAATAAGAAACCACAGCAAACCATTCTTCTACGGTATTTTTATAGGTAGTAATCCACTTTTCAATAATCACAGCATTTCGAATATCCCATAAAAAAAGTCCATTTCCAGCCACAGCTATTATTACATTATTACGTTGATCGAATGCATCTAATTTTTTAGAAAACTCTTTAAAAATAGCAGATGCTTTTTTTTGTTCTAACTGAATTTTTTGCTGTTTCTCTTTTAATATTGGATTAGTAAAATCTTCGTTTTCTATTAATTCTAGTAATTGGTAATATTGACTAAATGTTTCTTTAGCATTACTAGTTTCGGTATATAATTTTTGAGTTTTTTTGAAAAAAGCACCAGTAATTCCTAAGCCGATAAAAAACCATACTAGCACCAATGAAAAAGAAACGAGTTGAAAACTCAGTAGTCCAATAAGTAAGATAGATACTAAAGAAAAAATATAAGAAAATAGAGGAAGAAAAGAAGGAAGCCTTTGTTGGTAAGAATGTATCCAACTTACAATACTAGTTATACTGGTTTTTGTTTTAATTAAACTAGCAATAGCGGTATAATGTTGACGCCATTTTACTTTTAGAGAAAGCTCTTTTATAACCTCTTGTTTTTGTTCAAGATCTTCAAGATGATTACTTGTTAAGGTATTTGCTGCTAATTTTTTTCCCTCGAAAGTTGCTGTTCTGTTTAGGTATTGGAAAAAAGATCCTCTACCAAATAAATCAATATCATTACTAAAATAGTGTTCAGGATTTATAAACTCTTTTCCTGTTTCTTCTAAATGAGAAAAATTACCTTTTAAAACCTCAATTTCAGTTTTATTAATGCGAAGCTTAATTTCGGTAAGCTTTTTCTGTTTTTTTAGATATCCATGTTTTAGTATTAAAAATACAAAAGCAATAATACTTAGTAAACTACCAATAAAGAAAAAAGATGACTTTGTAAAAGCTAAGTATGTAGTAAAAGCAATCGCTAAAAAAGCTAAAAGGCGTAACATACGTGTTGTTAACAACTGCTTTTTAAGTGTGTTAAACTTTTTGTTTAGCTGATTTATTTCTTCGTTATAAAATTGAATTGACTCTTGCATTCGAGATTAAATAAATATTGATGTAAAAGTACGTATCGCCGTTTAAATATCTGTATAAAATTGTATTTTCGTTGTATGCCAACTCCATTAGAACTTCAAATAAAAACATTACCTAACTCACCAGGTGTTTATCAATATTTTGATAAGGAAGATGTAATTATTTACGTTGGTAAAGCAAAGAATTTAAAAAAACGAGTTTCATCCTATTTCACGAAGAATCACGAGAACGGTAAAACTCGAATTTTAGTCAAAAAAATTGTTCGGATAGAGCATGTAGTTGTCGATACAGAAACCGATGCTTTATTATTAGAGAATAACCTGATAAAAAAATACAAACCGCGTTATAATATTTTATTAAAAGATGATAAATCGTATCCGTGGATTTGTATAAAAAAAGAACGTTTTCCTCGAGTATTTTCTACACGAAGAGTGATTAAAGATGGTTCAGAATATTTTGGTCCATATACTAATATGAAAACGGTACATGCGCTTTTAGATTTAATAAAAGAACTATATCCGCTACGTACTTGTAATTACGATTTAAGCCAGGAAAAGATTGATGCAGGGAAATACAAAGTTTGTTTAGAGTACCATTTAGGAAACTGTAAAGGTCCTTGCGAAGGTTTTCAACATGAAGATAATTATTTAGAGGACATTAGAGCTATTCGAAATATTATAAAAGGTAACTTTAAAGAGAGTTTAGAGCGTTTACAACAAATGATGCTTGATTTTGCTGCTGAAATGAAGTTTGAAGAGGCGCAAAACATCAAAGATAAATTAGCTTCTTTACAAAACTATCAAGCAAAATCGACGATTGTAAATCCATCGATTAATAACGTGGATGTGTTTTCTGTTATTTCTGATGAAACACACGGATATGCGAACTTTTTTAAGGTGATGAACGGATCAATTGTCCAATCATACACCACTGAAATAAAAAAGAAATTAGATGAAACTGATAAAGAATTACTAGAGCTTTTTATAATAGAAACTCGCAATAGATTTAATTCTTTATCTAGAGAAGTTTATACGCCTTTTAAAGTTGATTTAGGAGAAAATATTAAGGTGACTGTTCCTAAATTAGGAGATAAAAAACGAATTGTAGAATTATCGGAGCGGAATGCGAAATATTATCGCATGGAACAGTTTAAACAGATTAAAATTGTAGACCCAGATCGTCATGTAAAGCGTATCATGGGGCAAATGAAAAAAGATTTGCGATTGAGTGTTGAGCCAAGACATATTGAGTGTTTTGATAATTCGAATATTCAAGGAACACATCCAGTGGCTGCTTGTGTGGTGTTTAAAGACGGTAAACCAAGTAAAAAGGAATACCGCCACTACAATATAAAAACGGTAGAAGGTCCAGATGATTTCGCATCTATGGAAGAGGTGGTTTTTAGACGTTACAAGAGATTGTTAGAAGAAAACCAACCATTGCCACAATTAATTGTAATTGATGGAGGAAAAGGACAGTTATCATCCGCATTAAAAAGCTTAGATGTTTTAGGTTTGCGAGGCAAAATTGCTATCATCGGAATTGCGAAACGATTAGAAGAAATTTATTACCCAGGAGATTCCGTTCCGTTGTATTTAGATAAGAAATCGGAGAGTTTAAAAATTATTCAATATTTACGTAACGAAGCTCACCGTTTCGGAATTACCTTTCATAGAAATAAACGAAGTAAAAGCGCCATACAATCTGAGTTAGAGCAGATACCAGATGTAGGAAAACAAACCATAACCAATTTATTACGTAAATTTAAATCGGCTAAACGAATAAAAGAAGCTACTTTAGAAGAATTAAAAGAAGTTGTTGGGTTGTCTAGAGCCCAGAAAGTATATCAATATTATCAAAAAGATAAAGAATGAAAAAATTGCTAATCCTATTGTTTTTTCCAGTGTTACTGTTGGCACAAAATCAACCTAAAGTTGGATTGGTTTTAAGTGGTGGTGGAGCGAAAGGATTTGCACATATTGGTGTTTTAAAAGAATTAGAAAAAGCAGGAGTTCAAATAGATTATGTTGGTGGTACGAGTATGGGTGCTATTATTGGTGGTTTGTATTCGGCGGGTTATTCAGCAAATCAAATTGAGAAAATTATTAAGGACACCGATTTTATGGAGGTGTTGCAAGATAAAATTCCACGAAGAGAAAAACCACTTTTTCAAAAAGAACACGGAGAAAAATACGCAGTTACATTACCCATTAAAGAAGGAGATATAGGATTACCTTTAGGTTTGTCAAAAGGACAGAACGTTTTAAATTTTTTAACCGAATTGTTAGCTCCTGTAGATGAAATCAACAATTTTTCTAAATTACCTGTACCATTTTATTGTGTAGCTACGAATATAGAAACAGGTGCAGAGGAAGTTTTAGAAAGAGGCTCGTTGCCCTTAGCTTTAAGAGCAAGTGCGGCGTTTCCATCGTTGTTAAATCCTGTTGAAATTGACGGAAAATTAATGGTCGACGGAGGAGTAGTAAATAATTTCCCTGTAGATGTAATGAAGCAAAAAGGAATGGATTTAATAATTGGCGTTAGTGTGCAAGGTCAATTATTAAGAAGAGAAGAACTAGCTTCTGTAGCATCATTATTAATGCAGATTGTAAATTTTCAGATGTATAAAAAATCTGACGAACAAATTCGATTATTAAACATTTATGTTCGACCAGATATTGTTGAATACAGTGTGATTTCTTTCGATAAAAAAGATGAAATTTTAGCAGAAGGAGTTAAGGTAGCAAAAACATTTAAAGTAGTTTTCGATAGCATTGCTAAACTTCAACCAAACAAAAAAAAGAGACCCGTTTTAAACTTAAAAAACGATAAGTTTTTAGTTGATAGAATTGTTATTAAAGGGAATAAAAATTATACAGATAATTATATTCTAGGTAAGTTACAATTAAGACAAGGTGATAGTGTTTCGTATAAAGATGTCTCTAAAAAAATTAACACATTAACAGCGTCTAAAAACTTTAAAAGAATTGATTATCATTTCGAAAAGTTTTTTACAGGAAAAAAGATAGAATTAGTTGTAAAAGAAGATAAGATTAAGTCTTATTTGCGTTTTGGTTTACACTACGATTTGCTATATAAATCGGCAGTGTTAGTAAATTACAATCATAAGAAAGTACTTTTTCAAAATGATGAACTGTCTTTAGATATAGGTATTGGAGATAAAATAAGATACGATTTTCAGTATTTTATTGACAATGGATTGATGCCGAGTTACGGTTTTAAATCAAGATTTAATGTTTTTAATAGCGACTTTTTGTTTGATAGTAATTTAATTAATATTAGATATGCTGATTTTAGTAATGCATTTTACTTGCAAACAACGATGGATAAAAAGTTTGCTTTAGGTTTTGGATTAGAACAGAAATACATAAAAGTAAGTTCAGAAAATATTTTAATGAATGGACAAGAAACACTTTTTGATAATAGTAATTATGTAAATCTTTATTCTTTTTTAAAGTTAGACACTTATAATAAAGAAATGTTTCCAACAGAAGGTTTTTACGCAGATATAGGTTTTAAATGGTTTGTTTGGTCAGATAGAAATAATGAGTTATCTAATTTAGCGCAAGGAAGCGAAGAATTTCATCAATTCTCCCAAATAGGAGGTAAGTTAGGTTTTACAACAACCTTTTACGATAAGTTAACTTTTCAATACACATCAGAAGCAGGATATACTTTAGGTAAAAAAGCGTCACAGATGTTTGATTATCGTTTAGGAGGGTACAACCAAAATTACATTAATAATTTTGTGCCTTTTTATGGATACGATACAGGAGCTTTAAATGACCAATCTTTTTTAAAATCGGAATTTAATTTTAGATATCAGGTTTTTGATAAGCATTATGCAACCATTATTGCAAATTATGCGCGCACTGAAGAAGATGTGTTTGAAGAAGGAAGTTTGTTTAAAAACACCAAATCAGGATATGCAGTTGGTTATAGCGTAGAAACTTTTTTAGGACCTGTAGAATTAAAGTATAGCTGGTCGCCAGATCATTCTGAAAAATACTGGTTATTTAATCTTGGTTTTTGGTTTTAAGCATAAAAAATCCCGTATCAAATATGATACGGGATTTTTATTTCATAATAAGATTGCCCTACTTAACTGTTTTCTTCTTTTTTAAAAAGAATTTATATTGTAAGTATTGGTAAGCATCTCGAGGTAATATTTTAATCCACTTTTTGTGTTGTACAAACCATTTAAAACGAATAGAGTTAACACCTTTTGTTAAATAAGCAGCGATAAAAGGATGTACATTTAACGTAATCTCTTTATAATTTTTATCGTTGTTAATTAGGCGTTCTAATTCTGCTTCTATTTTTTCTACTAAAACAATAGGAGCTTCAACCTCTCCGTTTTTATTTGGGTTTGGTTCACGTGTTTTTATTTCTAATTCAGGTCGTACACGTTGTCTTGTAATTTGTACTAAACCAAATTTACTCGGAGGTAAAATTTTATGTTTTGTACGGTCTAAAGACATGGCATCTTTTAAATGCTGATATAATTTCTGTCTGTTTTCAGAGGTTTTCATATCAATAAAGTCAACAACAATAATTCCGCCCATATCTCGTAACTGTAATTGACGAGCTATTTCTGTAGCTGAAATTAAATTGACTTCTAACGCAGTTTCTTCTTGGCTTAAAGCCTTGTTAGAGCGGTTACCACTGTTAACATCTATAACATGTAGTGCTTCGGTGTGTTCAATAACTAAATAAGCACCTTTGCTCATAGAAACTGTTTTACCAAACGATGTTTTTATTTGACGTTCAATACCATATTTCTCAAAAATAGGAGTATCAGATTTGTGAAGTTTTACAATACTCTCTTTTCCTGGAGATATTTCTTCTAAATACTCTTTAATTTCAATCATTAAGGTTTCATCATTGGTTACAATACTTGTAAAAGAATCGTTCATCACATCTCTTAATATAGAAGATGCTCTGTTTAACTCACCTAATATTTTTGTTGGGGTATTTTGGTTTGCAATACTGTTGCATAATGTTTCCCAACGATCTAGTGAGTTTTGTAAATCTTTATCTAGTTCTGCTACTTTTTTTCCTTGAGCAACAGTACGTAAAATAAGTCCAAACCCTTTTGGTTTGATACTTTTTGCTAATTTTTTTAAACGTTCTTTTTCTTTTGGATCCGCAATTTTTTGTGATACAGATACTCTATTTGAAAAAGGAACTAAAACTAAAAATCTACCAGCTATTGATAGTTCCGAACTAATACGCGGACCTTTGGTAGATATAGGTTCTTTTACAATTTGTACTAATAAATTTTGACCTGATTTTAGTACATCATTAATTTTCCCATCCTTATTAATATCATTTTCAGGACGAAAGTTTTTTAAAGTGAATTCTTTATAATTACCCGTGCTTACTTTCTTAATGAATTTATTTAAAGATTGTACTTGTGGTCCTAAATCATGATAGTGTAAAAAACCATCTTTAGGATATCCAACATTTACAAAAGCGGCGTTTAAGCCAGTCATTACTTTTCCTATTTTAGCTAGAAAAATATCTCCGACCGAAAACTTGTTGTCGCTTGTTTCTTTGTTTAATTCAGTAAGTCTACCATCTCTTAGTAAGGCGAAATCAATATCAGAAGAATTTGAACGAATTATTAATTCTGTTTTCATTCTGAACATGGTTTTGTGCCAACGTAAAATGTACGAAGACGGATTAAATTTGTAAACAGGTATAATTTTTATACCATCTTAAGGTGTTAAAACCTTAATGTCAATGAACGTAGCTATAAAAGCAACGAAAAAGTAAGCGTTAGCTTACTTTTTCTTATGACGATTTGCTCTTGCTCTTTTCTTTCTTTTGTGCGTAGAGATCTTTGCTCTCTTTCTTTTCTTACCACTTGGCATAGTTAAAATGTTTTATAAAATCTTTGTAAAAAGATTTTTGGTTAATACGTTAATTACTTTACTGATACTTTTGTTTTAACACCTTCTGTAAAAACCTTAGATGGTTTAAATGCTGGGATGTTGTGTGCAGGTATTTTAATGGTAGTGTTTTTAGAAATATTTCTACCAGTTTTTTCTGCTCTAGTTTTGATAATAAAGCTACCAAAACCTCTTAAATATACATTATCTCCACTCTCTAATGCATCTTTCACCTCGTCCATAAATGCTTCAACTGTTGCTAAAACATCTGCTTTTTCAATTCCACTCTTATCTGAAATCTTAGATACGATATCTGCTTTTGTCATTCTATATATATTTTGAATTTATTTTTAAAAATGAGGGTGCAAATATATGATAATTAATCTATTCCGAAAATAATAAGAATAAAAATATCTAAATAAAATGCAGTATTTTCGCTAGCTCAATTTACATAAATGATTTTTGCTAACCAACTAATTTACTGGTATTTAAATAACAAAAGAGATTTGCCTTGGCGTAAAACTAAAGACCCTTACTTGGTTTGGTTAAGCGAAATTATGTTACAACAAACACGTGTAGCGCAAGGTTTACCATATTTTATCAAGTTTACTGAAGCCTATAAAACAGTATTTGATTTGGCAAAATCTGATGAAAGTTTGGTGTTAAAATTATGGCAAGGATTAGGCTATTATTCTAGGGCTAGAAACCTACATTTTACTGCTAAATATGTAGCTGATGAACTTAATGGAGTTTTTCCAAATAATTATAAAGAGTTATTAAAGTTAAAGGGAATTGGAGATTATACAGCTTCAGCGATTGCATCGGTTTGTTTTGATGAGCCAGTTGCAGTGGTGGACGGAAATGTTTATCGTGTATTGTCTCGTTATTTTGGTATTAATACTCCTATTAATTCCAGTAAAGGAATTAAAGAATTTAAAGAGTTAGCACAAACATTAATTGATAGTTCTCAACCAGGAACCTATAATCAAGCAATTATGGATTTTGGAGCGTTACATTGCAAACCTCAGAACCCGTTGTGTGATACTTGTCCGTTTTCAAGTAGTTGTGTAGCTTTAGAAAAGAAGTTGATAAAAGAATTGCCGGTTAAAGAGAAAAAAATAAAGATTAAAAAAAGATATTTTAATTTTTTAGTAGTGGTTACTGATGATAATCAAACAATATTTGAAGAAAGAATTGGTAAAGGAATTTGGCAAGGGTTATATCAATTTCCGTTAGTTGAAACTCAACAATCAATATCAGAAGAAGAATTGGTTAATCAAGAAGGTTTTGTAAGTGTTTTTCCTAAAGAAACAACCTTGTCTTTATTCAACACAAAAGATGTTGTCCATAAACTTTCTCACCAGCATTTATACACGAAATTTTGGATTGTAAAGACTTCAAAAGTTGCTAAAAAAACTATTTCTTGGAAAGATGTTAAACAATATCCAGTACCTATTTTAATAGATAATTTTTTGAATCAATATTTAAACACGAAAAAGTAAATTTTGTATATTTGATTCAATACAAATTCAATAAGCTATGGCAGGAACAATTAATAAAGTTATTTTAATAGGGCATCTAGGTGATGAGGTGAAAATGCATTATTTTGAAGGAGGTAACTCTGTTGGACGTTTCCCTATAGCTACAAACGAAACTTATACGAATCGTCAAACAGGAGAAAAGGTTACCAATGTAGAATGGCATAATATTGTAGTGCGTAATAAGCTTGCTGAAATTTGCGAAAAGTATTTGGTTAAAGGAGATAAGGTGTATTGCGAAGGACGTATAAAAACACGTCAATACGAAGTGGATGGTCAAAAACGTTATACTACCGAAATACAGGTGCAAGAAATGACGTTTTTATCAACTAAGAAAGAATTGAATCAAGCTCCAGCGAATACAAATCCTGTTCAGGAAAATCAAAATATAACTACACCCAATGTAGCTCCTAAAGAGGACGATGATTTGCCATTTTAGTTTAATTAAATTTTAAAAATTGGATCCAGAACCCGAACCATTATTTTTTTTAATATCAAGTATAGATTGGATAACAAGTGCTAATTGCATACTGTTGCTTGTGTTATTAATATGTTCTGCATTGGTTTCAGGAACCGAAGTTGCTTTTTTTTCGATATCACAAACAAAGCTAGATGAACTTTCATCAGCATCAAAGGGTAAGAGTACAGTTGTTAAACTTCTTGAAAGTCCGAAGAAATTATTAGGTACTATTTTAATCACCAATAACTTTATTAATATTCTTATTGTATTACTCTTTGCTTCATTAGGCGAAGTGTTTTTTAGAGGTTTATCTGGAGGAGTAAAATTCTTTGTTGAAGTTGTTGTTGTTACTTTTTTAATTCTATTATTTGGTGAAGTTTTACCAAAAGTATATGCTAGTCGAAAACCGATTCAGTTTGCTGGTCTTATGGCAAAACCAATTCAAGTTTTAAATACAATTTTAACACCGCTAAGTACCCCGTTAATTAAGCTAACAAGTATTGTTGAAAATAGATTAGGGAGCAAAAATGGTAATTTATCAGTAGAGCGTTTATCACAAGCTTTAGAGCTTACTTCTGAGAATGCTACAACGAAAGAAGAGCAAAAAATTTTAGAAGGAATTGTAAATTTCGGAAATACCGAAACAGTGCAAATCATGAAACCTCGAACAGATGTTTGTGCGATAGCAGATGATACAAATTACGATGAGGTTTTAAAAACAATTCTTAAAAACGGATATTCTAGAAACCCAGTGTATCATGAAAATATCGATAATATCATCGGTGTTTTATATGCGAAAGATTTATTAGAGCACTTGGGTAAGAAAACATATAAATGGCAAAATTTATTAAGAGAACCATTTTTTGTACCTGAAAACAAAAAGTTAGACGATTTGTTAAGTGAATTTCAAGAAAAGAAAAAACATTTGGCAATTGTGGTTGATGAATATGGTGGGACAAGCGGAATTGTAACTTTAGAGGATGTTATTGAAGAAATTGTAGGCGATATAAATGATGAGTTTGATGATGATGATTTAACCTATTCTAAGCTAGATGAAAACAATTATATTTTTGAAGGAAAAATAACAATTAAAGATTTTTGTCGTGTTTTAGAAGATGACGACGAAGAGAAATTTGAAGATGCTAAAGGAGAAAGTGAAACCTTAGCTGGTTTTATTTTAGAAGTATCGGGGAAGTTTCCTAAAAAAGGAGAGAAAATAAACTTTAGTAATTATACGTTTACTATTGAGGCGTTAGATAAAAAACGTATAAAACAAGTAAAAGCAACACGAAATGCGTAAGTTTTTATTGCTGATATCAGCAATGTTATTAATAAGTTGTGGTGAAGAAACCTTACCAAAACCAAAAGGATATTTAAGTTTAGAATATCCAGAGTTAGGGTATAATAAGTTAAATGAAAGCAGACCCTATCGTTTTGATGTTGCTAAAAACACATCGATAAAAAGCTTACCAAAAAACTGGTTGAAAATTCAGTACCCTAAATTAAAAGCTTCGGTTGATATTACGTATCGACCTATAAACAATAACCTTCGTGAGTTATTAATTGAAGCGGAGAAACTCGTATTAGAACACACAGTAAAAGCGGATCATATTTCTTGGCGTGATTTTAAAAATGATGACAGAAAAGTTTACGGAAAAATGTGTGAAATATCTGGTAATGCAGCTTCACAAATACAGTTTCATGTTACCGATAGTGCTAAGCATTTTTTAAAAGGTTCATTGTTTTTTTATACCAAACCTAATTATGATTCTATTTTACCAGCAGTTGAATACATTAAAAAAGACATGATTCAAATGATGGAAACTTTGGAATGGAAAGATTAATTAACCTTTCTACTCTGTAACCATAAATAAAACTGTAATCCAAACAATACAGCACCCGAAAGTAAATGAATAGCTTGCGTTCCTAAAGGGAATTCAGCATAGTACATTAAAATACCGGTAATTGTTTCTAAAAAGATTAAGAAAACAATCCAATTTACTAGTTTGTATCCTAAATTCTTAACCTGGTTTAAATAGAATATACCAAGGTTAATTAAGACTATCGCAATAGTAAATGAGCGATGAAAATAGAATTTAAAATTAGGTTCTAATAAACTAAACTGTTTGTTGTCGAAACCAAATAATTTTACTTGCTCATCAATAAATTGACGAACCTGAGTACCCATTGCAATTTGAATTAACGAAAAAACAGCCGATATAATTACGAGTTTACTAAACAGTGAATTGAATTTATAAGTTGCTTTTTTACGATCAGAAACTATAAATAACAGCCATAACAATAAGGCAACAATAACTAAGCCCGCTACCATATGAATGGTAATAATGGTTGGTTTTAAGTTAGAATCAACTACTGTTTTACCTAGCCAAGCTTCAAAAAGCATTAAAAAGAATGCTCCAAAAGATAAGAATGTTATTAGTTTCTTCTCTCTCCAAAACTTAATAGAAACAAAAATTAAAAACAAAAACGGAATTCCAGCTAAAGCAGAACTTAATCGATTGATATATTCTGTCCAAGTATGAAATTTATTGAATTTAGCATAGCTGTGTTTGGTGTATTTTGTCCAATTATTAGAATTGAATTCTTCAGATGTTTTTAAATCGTTTTCAGCAACAAATAAAGCTTCATCTTTAACTATAATCATTCCTTCTTCATACTCAGTATTTGGTTGCCAAGTAATTTGCTCTTCGGATGTTGGAGGGATATAATAACCAAAGCATTTTGGCCAATCAGGACACCCCATTCCCGATCCTGTCATGCGAACAACAGATCCTGCTAAAAATATAAGATAAACAGAAATTAAAGAAATTTTTACTATGAGAGGAAAGTGTTTTTTCATCAGAAGAAAAGTTTTTACAAAGATAGGATAAACGCATAAAAAAAGCTCCTTAATTAAGGAGCTTGATTTTTATATTAAAACTTGAATTATGCTTTTTTAGTTTCTGCGCAGCATTCTTTTTTGCAATCTTCTTCACAAGCTTTTTTGTCTTCAGTTTTTTCTGAGCAACAAGCCATTTTACAGTTTGTTTTACAAGCTTTAGCTTCAGCATCTGTTTTTGCCCCACAATCTTTTTTGCAATCTTTCTCGCAAACTTTTTTAGTTCCTTCAGCAGCTTTGTACATATCTCCGCTACCAATACCTTCAACAAAAGCAATTAAATCTGCTTTGTTTGTAATGTTAGAGTCGTATTTTATAGTTGCAATGCTATCTTTAAAAACAACATTAGCTTCTAAAACACCTTCTTTTTTATTTAAATCTGAAGCAATTTTCTTAGCACATCCTATCTCACAAGTCATTCCAGAAATGTTTAAAGAAAGTTCTTTTGCATTTGCAGCAACTTCAGTTTTTTGTTCTTTAGTCGCTTCTTCTTTTTTAGCGTCGTTTTTACAACCAACAGCTAAAATACTTACAAAAGCTAAAGCGAATATTATTTTTTGAATTTTCATCATTTAAAATTATTGGGTTATTTGGCAAAGTTATTAATAAAATCAAATTTATAAATAGAAATACCCGACTTTTGTACTTAAATAGATTGAGAATGAGTAATCAACAACGAAAATGGTTGTATTTAATAGTGCTTTCGCTAGTTTGGGGAAGCTCTTTTATTTTAATGAAAAAGGCACTAATAAGTATATCTCCAATACAGGTAGCTGCTTTACGAACTTTTTTTGCTGCTATATTTATACTTATTGTTGGATATAAAAGTCTACAAAAAATAAAAAAGAGACATTGGAAACATGTCCTCGTAAGTGCTTTAGTAGGAACTTTTTTTCCTGCTTTTCTCTTTGCTTACGCGATTAAAGGAATTGACAGCTCAATAGCATCAATCTTAAACTCACTAACACCTTTTAATACTTTTATTATTGGAGCTTTAGTATTTGGTTTTACTTTTAAGAAAAGTCAGTTTACAGGAATTTTAGTAGGATTGATTGGAACACTTGTTTTAATTGTAAAAGGAGCAGATTTAAACCCAGATCAGAATTATTGGTATGCTTTATTGCCAATCATATCTTCGGTTGGTTATGCGTTTAATGTAAATATTATAAAGAAACATTTACATGATTTAGATGGACTTACCATTACTGTGGGTCATTTTTTATTAGTAATAATTCCAGTATTAATAATATTAGGTTATACAGGTTTTTTTACTGAGTTTGAATTGAATTCAGAAACCAAACCTGCGTTATTGTATATAATCATTTTATCGGTTTTAGGAACTGCGATTGCGAAGGTGATATTTAATGATTTAGTTCATATTTCCTCACCGATTTTTGCGTCTTCTGTAACTTATTTAATACCTATTGTAGCAGTTATTTGGGGAATAATTGATGGAGAAAAACTGAGTATTATACAGTTATTGGCAGGCGGGATAATTTTATTTGGAGTTTGGTTAGTAAATAAAGCAAAATAAAAAGAGCCAAAGCATATGCTTTGACTCTTTAGTAATTTGAAAAGATATTCTATCTACTGAAAATCAGCATCAGATACACCTTCGTTTACTTTTATTTCTTTTACAATGAACTCTAAATTCATAGGTCCCATTTTTTGAGACATTTTATGTGGGAATTTAATTCCGTTCACTTCTTTATAATCAGAATATAAAGTAGGGACTTTCATTTCTCCTTGAGGCCCTTTAACGGTTTTTACTTCTTTTATTTTTAATCCAGAAGTTAAGTCGTAAAAGATTTCAGATTTACCATGCTTAATTACGTAGGCATTTTTTCCATCTACAGGTTCAATTCTTTCTAGCTTACCTTCTTTATAGGCTAAATCAGTAAAAGGAGCAGCTTGTTTTTTAGCTTCCTCTAATTCTTTACCAGTTACTTCTTTTTTCTGACCTCGTGCTTCTTGGTAGCCTTTAGTTCCGTCAAAAACCATCTTTTGCATTACATTTCCTGCCATAGAAACTAATACTAAAGATTTATTAGGTGCTGCGTTTTTTTGAACTAAATTTAATTGCATTCCTTGCACTTTAGCATCAGAAGAAATCATTACCGATTTTACAGCAGTTACTTTATCTTTGCCTCCAATAGCTTTAAAATAGCTGTCAACTACTGTTGATGCGGTAGTTCCATCAGGGATCGGTAAGCTCATTTCAGGCTTCGTAGTTGGATTACCATTGGCATCAAAATAGTTGATTTTATAATCAGCTGTTTTTTCTAAGTTCTTTAAAACATCAATTCCTTTACCAGTAATTATAATACGAGATTTATCACCTCTAAAATATTTAAGAGCTGCGTTTTGAACGTCTTCTAAAGTAACTGCATTAATATTTTTAAGGTAGTTCTTGTAGTAATCTTTAGATAATTTATTAGTTAAAATATTTAAAGCATAGTTTGCTACTGTTCTTGGTTTTTCAACATTTCTTACAAAAGAACCAATGTATTTAGCCTTTGCAACATCTAATTCTTCTTGTGTTGCTTTTTTGTAGCGTAATTTGTTGATTTCTTTCATTGCTTCAACCATAGCACTATCGGTAACCATGTTTCTTACTGAAGCAGAAGTTTTAAATCGAGAAGCATATCTATCAGCTCCAATCCCTGAGTAAGCACCATAAGTGTACCCTTTATCTTCACGTAAATTTTTATACAGTCTACCTGTACCACCACCACCAAGAATTTGGTTGGCTAATAAAGCTGCGTAATAATCTTTATCACCCATTTTTAAATCAACAGCATTTATAATTGCTAATTCAGATTGAACAGCGTTAGGCATATTAATAAAATCGATTTCTGTAGTTGTAGGGTTCTCTACTTTTGGTAATGTTTGAGTAACTAAGTTTCCTTTAGCCCAGTTACCAAATAAAGATTCAACTTGAGTTTTAACCTCTTTAAAATTTACATCACCGATAATAACTAAATATGCATTATTTGGCTTGTAAGTTTTGTTATATAGGTCTTTTACGTCTTGTAATGTTACATTTTTTAAAGTTTCTTCAGAAGTAAACTCACCATAAGGATGATTTTTACCATAAGTAAGAGCGTTTTCTACTCTTCTAGCAATAGCTTTTACATTTTTAGCATTGCTTTTTATTCCGTCAAGAGATTGTTTCATTTGTTTGTCAAACTCACCTTGCTCAAAAACAGGATTAAAAGCAGCATCAGCCATTAAACCTAAAACTTTAGGAAAGTACTTTGATAATGAGCTAGTTCTTGCACCTTCATTCCAAAAAGAAATATTAGCACCTAAGAAGTCAACTTCTTGATCAAATTTTGCTTTAGGAGTATTTTTAGAACCAGTACCTAACATACCGCTTAATAGATTTTCAACTCCTTTTTTGTTACCAAAAGACATTGGTGGATTGTCGATAGATAAAGTAGCTGTTACTCTAGGTAGTTTATGATTTTCAACAACTAAAACTTGTAACCCGTTTTTTAAAGTAAATTTTTCAGGAGTTCCTAAGTTTATTTTTGGAGCAGGTCCTGGTTTAGGTTGTTTTGTTCTATCAATCTGTGCTGAAACAGTAAATGATAGAAATAATATTGTAACGATTGATAATATTTTCGTTTTCATTAAATTCAGTTTAGATGATTATTTCTTTTTTGATTCTGGTAAATATTCAATTACGATTCTTCGGTCTTTTGCTAAATACTTTTTAGCTACGGCTCTAATTTCTTCTTTAGTAATAGAATTTACGATTTCTAATTCTTTATTAATGTTATTAGTGTTTCCTATTAACATATAGTTTCTAGCTAAAGAATTAGCGATACCTTGTACATTAGAATTAGATGCAACAAAATTATTTTCGAACTTGTTACGAACTTTCTGCAAGTCTTTATCAGAAATTAATTCGGTTTGAAGTTTTAAAATTTCTTCATCCATTTCTTTTATTAAGTCTTCTAATGATGTCTTACCTAAAGGAATTGCTCCAATATTATAAACACTATAATCTTCTAAGTTTCTAGCAAAAGAAAAAACCTGTAAAGCTTTTTTCTTATCGTCTACTAACTTTTTGTATAATCTAGAACTTTTTCCGTTACTTAAAATAGTTGAAATTACGTCTAATACCTTAGCATCACGCTCTTTCATAGCAGGTGTTTTGTGAGCTAATAAAATAGCTGGTAATTGAATATTAGAATCATATTCTTTTACTCTTTTTTCTTTAGTTCTTTCTGGTTCAACAGTAGTTTCACGCTTTGGAAGTGTTCTAGCAGGAATTGATTCAAAGTAATTTTTGATTAACTTCTTGGTGTTTTTTGTCTCAAAATCACCCGCAATAACTAAAACAGCATTGTTTGGCATATACCATTTATCGTAAAAAGCTTTGAATTCCTCTAAAGTAGCACCATCTAAATCCTTCATAGAACCTATTAAAGAATTTTTGTAGTTGTGCTTGTCAAAAATATGACGGTATACATCACCATAAATAATTTTCCCATAAGGAGCATTATCCATTCGTTGACGTTTTTCTTCTTTTACAACTTCATTTTGAGTGTCTACTGCTTTTTGGTCGATAGTAGGATGTAATAAACGCTCAGATTCCATCCATAATCCTAGTTCTAAATTATTTGAAGGGAAAGTTTCGTAATAGTAAGTTCTATCCCAAGTTGTGTTTGCATTTCCAGCACCACCGTTAGCAGCTACAATTTTACTCCATTCACCACGACCAATATTTTTGGTTCCAGTAAATAATAAATGCTCGTAAAAATGAGCCATTCCTGTTTTCCCTTCAACTTCATCTTTTGAACCAACATGGTACATTACCCCAACAGTAACTACGGGAGCTGAATTGTCTTGATGCAAAATAACATGCATTCCATTACTTAAATCGTACTCTTCAAACTCCACTTTTTGTGCATTTGCAGAAAATGCAAATAACATAGCTGAAGCAAGAGATAAAACACTTTTTTTCATTAATAAATTTTTTAGTTTTTAACTGATTTTGATATATCTGACGTGAAATTAACTCTTTCGTTACGTTTATGAGTGAAAAAATATTTAAAATTTATAAGAGAGTAAGTAATTTTCTGAACTGTAGGTTGTTTGTTGTTGAAAAACTCGTATATTTGCATCCGCATTTTCACTAAGAAAGTGTATAAAGTATAACGCAAAACAAAAAGTATGTACGCAATCGTAGAGATAGCAGGGCAGCAATTTAAAGTAGCAAAAGACCAAAAAGTATACGTACACCGTTTACAAGAGGCAGAAGGATCAAAAGTAACTTTTGATAATGTAATGCTTGTTGAAGATAAAGGTAATGTAACTATTGGCGCCCCAGCTATAGCAGGTGCAGGAGTAACTGCAAAGGTATTAGGTCACTTAAAAGGTGATAAAGTAATCGTTTTCAAGAAGAAAAGAAGAAAAGGTTACAAAAAGAAAAATGGACATAGACAGTATTTAACTGAAATTCAAATTGAAGGAATTTCTGTTTCAGGTACTAAAAAGGCAGCTGCTAAGAAAGAAGCTCCTAAAGCTGAACCAAAAGCAGAAGCGACTGATTTAAGTTCAATGACTGTTGCAGAATTAAAAGCTGCAGCTAAAGAAGCTGGTATTAAAGGATACACTTCTTTAAAGAAAGCTGAATTAATTGAAGCGTTAAGCAAATAATTAACTTTAAAAACTTAGAGAGATGGCTCATAAAAAAGGTGTCGGTAGTTCGAAGAATGGTAGAGAATCAGAATCGAAACGACTAGGAGTAAAGATTTTTGGAGGACAAGCTGCAATTGCAGGTAACATTATCGTTCGTCAAAGAGGAACAACTCACAACCCAGGTGAAAACGTTTACATGGGGAAAGATCATACTTTACATGCTAAAGTTGATGGTGTAGTTGAATTCAGAAAGAAAAGAGACAACAAATCATACGTTTCAGTAACTCCATTCGAGGCTTAAGAAACTAATTGATTAGATAAATTAAAAGCTCAAACGTTTAACGTTTGAGCTTTTTGTATATCAAAAAGTTTTTAATTTAAATTGTTGCATAAAAAAAGCATTACGTTATGTAATGCTTTTTTTGATTTTGTCATTATTGATTAATCCCCCAATTCATCAATATGATCCCCTTGTGTATTATGATACAAATATGTAATAAATAAAGACTTGGTAAAAATGTTTATGTATAGTTGGTAGTGTTTTTTGTATAAATGGTAAATTAAAGAGTAGAAGTAACTTTACTATAAATAAAAAGACATCGTTATATAACGATGTCTTTTAAATTTTGTCATTATTGATTAATCCCCCAATTTACCAATATGATCCCCTTGTGTATTATACTGCAAATATGGGGGTAAAAAATATTTTAAAAATCTGTTTTTGTGTAAATGGTTTGATTTTATGTATAAATGGTAGGTATTCTTTTTTTTTAAGTAAAAGAGGAGCTCGATTATAGGGTAAAAGACAGATATGGTATTTTAATTTTACACTTATATCAGTTACATTTGGTGAAAATCCCTACAAAATGTTAAGAGCAATTATTGTTGATGATGAGCCAAAGGCTATACAAAGTCTTTCTTGGGAATTATCAAACTTTGATAAAGATATTGAAATCATAAACACGTTTACAGAAGCAGACAAAGCAATAAAACATATTAACGAGAGTTCAATTGATTGTCTTTTTTTAGATATTGAAATGCCAACTATGGATGGTTTTCAATTATTAGAGAAATTAAATAAAAGGGATTTCGCGGTAGTTATTACAACAGCATATAATGAGTACGCAATTAAAGCTTTAAAAAATGAAGCAATTGATTATTTATTAAAGCCTATTGATACAGACGATCTGGAAGCTACTATTAATAGGATTAAAAACCATAATAATAAGAATAATAGTAATGAGAAATTTGAAAAAATACTATCCAGCTTTACTCAGAAATTTAATAGACGAAAAATAACTATTAACACTGATGGAAAACTTATTTTCTTAGATCAATCAGAAATTTTATTTGTAGAATCAGACGGTAATTATTGCTCAATTCACACAACATTAAATAAAAAAATTGTGGTTACTAAAAAGTTGAAAGAAATAAACGAATTACTTCCTGATGAGCATTTTTTTAGAATCCATAATTCATTTGTCATAAATTTAAATAAAATAAAAGAGTTCTTAAAGTCTGATGGGTATGTGATTTTAGAAGACAACCATAAAATACCTGTATCACGTCAAAGAAAATCTGATTTCTTAGAAAAGTTTTAAAATGAAATTTATTTACACTTCCATATTATTATTTTTAATTTCAACATTAAGTTTTTCTCAGAAAAAGAATGTAGATAGTTTAATTGTCTCAGCAATTGAAAAAAAAGAGTCAAGTTATTTTAAACTTCAAAAGCATTTTAAAAGAGTCCGTTTTAAAGAAGATCAAATAGAAAAACTTTTAAAAGAAAGTCAAAAAAACAACTATGTAATAGGGGAGATTTTTGCAAGAAATGTTCAAGGACGTTCTCATAGAAATGTAACGGAGTATAATAAATCTGTTGAAAAATATAAGGAAGCTTTAAATTTATCTAAGGAGATAAAAAGTATAGAAGCTGAAATTGTAACTTTAAATCAATTAGGAGTAGTCTGTAGAAGACAAGATAAAATAAGAGGAGCTTTAAATTACCATCAATCAGCATTAGATATTATTTTAAAAGTAGAAAATCCTACTAACGATATAAAGATTAGTAATAGTATTACCATTAATAGTATTGGTAATATATATTTAACGCTAGGTCAATATGAAAGAGCCTTAGAAAAGTTTAGTGAATCAATTGCTCTTCAAAAACAACTAGAAGACCGTAGAGGTTTAGCAATTAACCACCAAAATATTGGATATGCTCATAAGAATATTGGGGATTTAGACTTAGCATTAGAAAATTATCAAAAATCTTTAGAATATAACAGATTAAATAATGATAAGCTTGGTAAAGTAATATGCCACAATAGTATTAGTGATATTTTGATTAAACAGCAAAAGTATAATGAAGCTTACGAATATATTACAGAAGTTATTGAATCTGCAGAAGAGATAGGTAATAGATACTATTTATCTGAAGTTTATAACACTTTAGGATGGTCGCTTTTAAAATTAAATAGATTAAAAGAATCTAGAGGTTATTTAGATAAAGCACTAAAAATAGGGATAGACAATAATATTCCCTCAAGTTTAGTATTATCATATGATCATTTATCTGAATTAAATGAAAAGGAAGAAAATTATAAGGAGTCCTTAGACTTTTTTAAGAAATCAATTGAAGTTAAAAATAAAACATTTAATGCTAAAACCATTCGTTATGTAAATAGTTTGATTAGTAAATATGATAGCGAAGTAAACAATAATAAAATAAAAAGTTTAGCACGAGAGAATGAAATATCAAAACTTAAATTATTAAGAAATAGAAACATCTTAATTATTTCGTTGGTTTCTATTGCTTTATTTGGAGTTTTATTATATTCAATCTACAGACAACGTTTATTAAAAAATGATAAACAGATTTTACTATTAGAACAAGAAGCACTAAGAATTCAAATGAATCCACACTTTGTATTTAATGCTTTAAATTCAATCAAACTTTATATCATAAATAATGAGCAGAAAAATGCTGTTTACTATTTAAATAAGTTTTCTAAATTAATCCGTAATATTCTAGAATCTACAACAGTAAAAGAAGTTGCTCTTTCTGAAGAATTGAAAACAATGAATCTTTACATGAGTATCGAAAATATCAGGTTTTCTAATGAAATAGCATATAATGAAAAGGTTGGAGATGATTTAAATTTAGAGAGAATTAAAATACCGCCATTAGTATTACAACCTTTTCTAGAAAACGCTATTTGGCACGGATTGTCATCAAAGAAAGGAGAAAAGAAGGTAGATTTAACCATTGAAAAATTTTCAAAAGAATTTATCGAAATTAATATTATAGATAATGGTATCGGTAGAGATGCTGCTTTTAAAATAAAAAGCAGTAAGTCTTTAAATAGAAAGTCGATAGGAATTGATTTAACCAAAGAAAGGCTGAAGAATTTTTCAAATGAATTTATAAATACTTATTCTTTAGAGTATATAGATTTGTTTGATGAAAACGGAAAGCCAAACGGGACAAAAGTGTCTTTAAAACTACCGATAGTTTAAAAATCAAACTTTAATTGTACCCATATAGGATCTTTTTTCTCGGTATTTAAATTACTAAAAGAAATGCCTAATAAACGTACAGAGTTTTTAAGTTTTTCTTGATATAATAGTTCTTTAACAACAGGATAGAATTCCTTTTTTAGCTGAATATAATGATTGGTTGTTTTACTACGAGTTTGTTGTGTAAAATCGCTGTATTTAATTTTTAAAGTAACCGTTTTACCTTTCGTATTCGATTTTTTCATTCTTCGCTCTAACTCTTCGGCTATTTTATCTAAACGATCTAACATAAAAACTTCTGATGATAAGTTTTCATTAAAGGTGCGTTCGGCAGCAATAGATTTGCGAACACGATTAGGTTTTACTTTACTATTATGAATTCCTCGAACAATATTAAAATAATGGACACCTGATTTTCCAAATAAAACCGAAAGTTCTTCTAAAGATTTCTTTTTTAAATCCAATCCGGTAAAGATGCCAAGGTTATGCATTTTAGCAGCAGTTACTTTACCAACACCATAAAATTTATTAACAGGAAGTTCTTCTAAAAAAGGAATAACATCTTCAGGGTTTATGGTTTTTTGTCCATTTGGCTTATTAATATCAGATGCTACTTTAGCTATAAATTTATTAATAGATATTCCTGCTGATGCCCTTAATTTTAATTCCTCCCAAATACGTTGACGAATTTCTTGAGCAATCATACTAGCTGAAGTATTTCCTTTCTTATTTTCCGTTACATCTAAATAAGCTTCATCTAAAGATAGTGGTTCAACTAAATCGGTATAATCATAAAATATTTTTCTAATTTTTGATGAAATCTCTTTGTAACGATCATATCTAGGTGGAACAAAAATTAAATGCGGACATTTTCTTTTAGCTAGAACACCACTCATAGCAGATCTTACACCGAATTTACGAGCTTCATAACTCGCTGCGGATACAACTCCTCTAATTTCACTTCCACCAACAGCAACAGCTTTACCAATTAAACCAGGATTGTCTAATTGCTCAACCGATGCATAGAATGCATCCATATCAACATGAATAATTTTACGATATGGTGGTTGTAATTCCATTTTAACTTTAAAAATTATTAGATAAGTTGATTAAAACTTGTAAAGCTTTAGTCTCATCTTTTTTATCAACAAAAATGTGGTCATGATAAAAACCAGCGATAACATTACAGCTAATATTATGTTTCGTAAGTGAAGATGAGAAAGCAGCAGTTAATCCTACTGCATCTAATGCTGAATGAATTTCTAAGGTAATCCATGAAGCAATGAAATTATAAGTAAGGTTTAGCTGGTCTGCTTTTTTACGCTCTAAAATCAATGTTATTCCTTCTTTTTCTTTGAATTGCCCAATAATATCTTCTGGGTTAATATCTTTTAAATGACTAACTGTAGTAAAAACATATTCGCCATTATTTAAATATGGTTTCATTTCTTTAATTAACGTTTGTAAATTTTTTACGCCAGACATATTTTATTGATTTTAGCTAAAATTACAGTTTTTAAACAAAAAAAGCTCTCGAAAGAGAGCTTTTAAATAGTTATTTATATAGTTAATTTTTAAATTTTAACTTTTCAGAACGTCCTTTTTTAAAGATCTTATTACTTGCATGTTTTCCTTTACGTAATGCTTTTTGATCTTCGAAAGGTAATTGAATTATTTCTTGACATTCAGTAGAACATGTATTTTCCATTTTTTCTGAACATTCATCACATTGGATAAATAATAAATGGCAACCTTCATTTGCACAATTTGTATGCTCATCACAAGCTTTTCCACATTGGTGACAATTAGAAATTACATCGTCAGTAATTCGTTCAGCTCTTCGGTGATCAAAAACAAAGTTTTTACCGATGAACTTATTTTCAATTCCTTCAGATTTAACCTGACGAGTATATTCTATAATTCCGCCCTCTAACTGGAAAACGTTTTTAAATCCTTTGTGCTTGTAATATGCAGATGCTTTTTCGCAACGAATACCACCTGTACAATACATTAATAAGTTTTTATCCTCTTTATGGTCTTTTAAATCTTCTTCAATAATATCTAAAGAATCACGAAAAGTATCAACATCTGGTGTTACTGCGCCATCAAAATGACCTATTTCACTTTCGTAATGATTACGCATATCAACACAAACCGTATTTGGGTTCGCTAACATCTCGTTAAATTCTTTTGCGTTTAAATGCACACCTTTATTAGTTACATCAAACGTATCGTCATTTAAACCATCAGCAACTATTTTGTTACGAACTTTAACCTTTAACTTTAAAAAAGATTTATTGTCTTGCTCAACAGCTACATTTAATCGGATATCTTTTAAAAAAGTAATAGCATCTAATTGATCTTTTAGCGCTAAGAAATTTTCAGAAGGAACAGATATTTGAGCATTGATTCCTTCATAAGAAACATAAGTCCTTCCTAAAACATCTAAGGCATCCCATTCAAGGAATAATTTATTTCTAAATAAAGTTGGATTTTCTATCTTGAAATATTGATAGAAAGAAATTGTTAAACGGTCTTTTCCCGCTTCGTCTATTAATTTAGCGCGTTCTTCAGCGCTTAACTTGTTGTACAGTTGCATGCTATACTTTTTTAGTTAAACAAAATATGTTGCGATTTTTTAAAATCGATGCAAATGTACTATTTTTTTGATTTTTAGTGTTTAGAATATTACTTTTTAGATAAAATGTGATGTTTTTTTAACTTTAACTAAAAATTTTAATGAAAAGAGATACAACCAATTCAAATTTTTTAAACCTTTGTACTTCAACACAAAAAAAACAAAAAATGAGAGTAGCAGTTGTAGGCGCTACCGGTATGGTAGGTAATGTAATGTTACAAATATTAGCAGAACGTAATTTTCCTGTAACAGAATTAATTCCTGTTGCATCAGAACGTTCGGTAGGAAATAAAATTGAATTTAAAGGAACCGATTATACTGTTGTTGGTTTAGCAACTGCGGTTGAAATGAAGCCAGATATCGCTTTGTTTTCAGCAGGAGGAAATACCTCGTTAGAATGGGCTCCTAAATTTGTTGAAATTGGAACTACAGTTATTGATAATTCTTCTGCTTGGAGAATGGATCCAAGTAAAAAGTTAATTGTTCCAGAAATTAATGCATCTGAGTTAACGGAAGAAGATAAAATTATAGCTAATCCTAATTGTTCTACTATACAAATGGTGTTGGCATTAGCTCCGTTGCATAAAAAATATGAAATTAATCGTTTGGTTATTTCTACGTATCAATCTATTACTGGTACAGGAGTAAAAGCAGTTCGTCAGTTAGAAAACGAAGCTAATGGGGTAGACGGAGAGAATGCTTACCCGTATCAAATTCATAAAAATGCATTACCGCATTGTGATGTTTTTGAAGAAGCTGGTTATACTAAGGAGGAATTAAAGTTAGTACGTGAAACGCATAAGATTTTAAGCGATCCAAGTATTGCAATTACAGCAACTTGTGTTCGTATTCCTGTAGTAGGAGGTCATTCAGAGGCTGTAAATATTGAGTTTGATAATCACTTTACTGTTGATGAAGTACGCAATATTTTATCTGAAACAGATGGAGTAACAGTTCAAGATAATACTGAAAACAACGAATATCCTATGCCTTTTTATTCAGAAGGAAAAGATGATGTTTTTGTTGGTAGAATTCGTAGAGATTTATCAAGAGAAAATGCTTTAAATATGTTTATTGTTTCTGATAATTTGCGAAAAGGAGCAGCTACAAATACGATTCAAATAGCTGAATATTTAGTGGAAAATAATTTAGTTAAAGCATCAGTTGTAGCTTAAATAAGAGTTTATAATAATATTAAAATCCTGTGCTTATTAGTGCAGGATTTTTATTTTTGAAATATGAATAAAGAACAGATTATACAAAACACAATAGAGTTTGTAAAAGAAACATTAAAAGGAGCAGAAGGAGGACATGATTATTTTCATGTTGAAAGAGTGTACAAAAACTCTTTGTTAATAGCTAAAAATGAAAATGTTGATGATTTTGTAGTTGCTTTAGGTGCTTTACTACATGATATAGCCGATAGTAAATTTTATAACGGAGATGAAACAGTAGGGCCAAAAAAAGCTAGAACATTTTTAGAAAAAGAAAATGTAGTTGAAGATGTAATTGTACATGTTGAGAACATCATTAAAAACATATCTTTTAAAGGAGGGAATTTTGAGCAAAAGTTTTCATCCCCAGAATTAGATGCTGTTCAAGATGCTGATCGATTAGACGCGATTGGAGCTATAGGTATTGCACGTTGTTTTAATTATGGAGGATTTAAAAACCGTGAGTTACATAACCCAGAAATACCTCCCAATTTACATATGACAAAAGAAGAGTATAAAAAGTCTACATCTCCAACGATTAATCACTTTTATGAAAAATTATTACTGTTAAAAGATAAAATGAATACTAAAGCAGGAAAAGAAATTGCAGAAGAGAGACATCAATTTATGGAAGCCTTTTTAAGTCAGTTTAAAAATGAATGGAATGGAAGTAAATAGGTGTTTTGATAAAATAAACCTAATGATTAAATTTATTTAATAAGAAAAATGCAATAATATTTGGTGATTGTTGAAATTAATATATATTTGTTTTCTGACAATAAATAAACCCCTTATTAATTGTTTTTCCCTTAAGTATAAAAAAAGCATCTAAAATTTTAGATGCTTTTTTTGATTTTTAATTACAGTATTGTTCCTATAATATTACCTACTAATTCTGCACTTTCTATAATTACTTTAATAATAACTGATATCATGTTTTTAGTTTTTATTGAATTTTTCCGTTTTTAATAATAATTGTTTCTGAGTCATCTCCGTTTATAAACTCGAGCTCTAATAAATCAACTTTATTAAAGCCTTTTATTTTTGATAATAATAAATCTTGAATTTTTTGTGCTTCTTTTTTAGCAGAAGAGAATTTACAATCTACTAATTGATACTCGCCCTTTTCGGTACTTAATCCGTTCGATCCAAATTGAACTCCTTTGGCATAAATAATTTGATTTACTTCTTTGCAATTGCAATTATCTTTTAATACTTCTGTGATTTTTTTAGATCTATCTGTACCTTTTATTGATGAAGTAACGGTATATCCAAATAACCCACCAAGACATAAAAAAAGAATCATTGTTAATATTGTTTTAGTTGTTTTTTTCATGGTTAAAAGAATTTATGTTCGTTTTGATTTCTGAAACAAATATTTAATTTAAAAAGATATATTACAAGGGAAGTAAACCCAGTTTTAGGAAAATAGGGCGTCGACAATTGTATGTAGTTGATTGTTTTTTAGTGTTTTAGATATAATTAGAAGAAGATGTCTAATTTAAAAAACAAGAAACCCTAAATTCGTAAATTTAGGGTTTGTAATGATTGTTTTAATTTAAAAACTAAGTAATTAAGTTCAGTTTTTTAATATAAACTGATGGTAATAAACCAGTTCTTCTTTTAAAGTATTTTGTAAAAGAATCAGGACTTTTATAACCAATATCTTCAGAAATAGATTGAATTGAATATGATCTAAATCGAGTATCTTCTTTTAATTTTAAAATAGCATAATTGATTCTTAAATCATTAATGTATGTATTAAAATTCTTTTGGTGATGTGCATTTATCACTTTAGATAAATAAGAAGTGTTTGTTTTAATTTTCTTAGCTACGTTATAAGAATTACATTCTTGTTTTAGATAATAGTGTTGTTCTTCAATTTTTTGTAAACCAGTTAAAATTTCATCAAATGTTTCTTTGTTAATGTCTAATGTAGATTTTTCTTCTAAAACATCATCTTTAGTATCTACCAATTTTTGTTGTTGTTCTAAAGATTCTATTTTACGTAATAATTCTTCGAATTTTTTTGTGTTTTTCTTTTTTCTTTTTGATAAGATGAATAAATATAAGAGCAATAGAATTATAACTACTGTACCTCCAATAATTAATAAACTAGTAATTTTTTGTTGTTGTTCTTTTTGAGAGTTTAAACTCTGTAATTCATTATCGTGAAATTCTTTAATTACATCGCGTTTGTTTCTTTCTAAAGCTGTTTGACTTAATACATATTTTTCAAAATATGTATTTGATTTTTCAAGATTACCATCAGCTTTATAATATTTAGCTAATTGTTTATAATCTTCAGATAAACTAAAATCTTTTGCTTCTTTTAATCTAATAAGAATTCCTTTCTTCATTAGATCTATTGCCATTTTATATTTTCCAAGTTTAGCTAGACATTTAGCATATCCATTGTAATAATATAATATCCCTTTGGCAGGGTCTAAGATGTTGGATTTGTTTTCAATAGTTTTATATTGCTCTAATGCTTCATTTAATTTGTTTTCAAAAATTAAAATTTCAGCTTTAACAATAGAATAAATTAACTCACTGTTTTTTGTATTTGTATGATAGCCCTTGTTAATACCATAATTTAAAGTAAATTTTGCCGAGTCAATTTCATTTTTAAGAAGATATGTATGAGCTAAATTTCTAACGGTTATTGAACTATTAAATTTTTTGGTTTTTTCATTTATAACTTTAGATGATTCTAGCCTTTTTAAGCCAAGCTTATAGTATTTAATAGCTTGATCATATTCTTTTATGCTAACTTTAATTTCACCTATTAAAACCGGGATTACAGCTTTGTAAAATGGTAGTTCTTCTTTCTCGGCTATATTTTTTGAAAGATTAAAATATTCTAATGCTTTTTTTTTATCCCCTAAATTAGAAAAATTATTACCTAATTGAGCATAGATTTCTACTGGCGCTATTTCAGTTCCTTTAAGCTCATTTTTTACTTTCTGTGATAGTAGATTATTGGTGAAAAATAAAAGTTCTCTATTAAAATATTTAATAGATTTATAATTCTCGTTAGCAAATTGACTTCTTCTACCTAAGTGATGAAGTGCTCGTAAAATTAAAAAAGTATCTCTTTCTTTTTCACCAGCTTTTAATAGTTTTTTTGACAGCTTAATAATTTCTAGTGGGTTAGCTTTGTAACTAACTTTACTAGAAATAGAGTCTAATAAAACAGAAGCTTTAGTACTCCTTTGCCCGAAAATCGAACAGCAAACTACCAAGTTTAATATTAATAATATTTTAATTTGAGTTTTCAATTACGTTCCTGGAAATTCTGGTTTTCTTTTTTCTAAGAAAGCTGTAGTACCTTCTTTAAAATCTTCGGTACCAAAACTGTCTCCAAATTCAGTTATTTCTGTTTCATAACCATTTACACCATCTTTAAAATTATCATTTACTGCTCTAATAGCGGCGCTAATTGCAACAGATGAGTTTCTCATAATTTTTGAAGCTAATTTCTCAGCTAAAGGCATTAGTTCTTCTTGCGCAACAACGTGATTTACTAAGCCACAATCTTTAGCTTCATCTGCTGAGATCATTCCAGCTGTCATGATTAATTCCATAGCTTTTCCTTTGCCAACTAACTGAGGTAGTCGCTGCGTACCTCCGTAACCAGGAATTACACCTAAAGAAACTTCTGGCAAGCCCATTTTTGCATTATCAGAAGCAATTCTAAAATGACTAGCCATTGCTAGTTCTAAACCTCCACCTAAGGCAAAACCGTTAACAGCTGCAATAACTGGAGTTGATAAATTTTCTACTAAATCAAATAAAGATTCTTGTCCTAATCTTGCTAATTTACCACCCTCTTCTACAGAGAAATTCGCAAACTCAGAAATATCTGCACCAGCTACGAAAGCTTTTTCACCACTACCTGTGATGATAATTACTTTCACGTTTCTATCGTCCTCTAAAGTTTTAAAAGCTGAACTTAATTCAGCAATAGTAGCTGAGTTTAATGCATTTAGTTTTTTAGGTCTGTTGATTGTGATTTTTGCTAATCCGTTAGCAATATCAACTAAAATATTTTCAAAATTCATTTGACTAAGTTTTTGGTAAAATTACGGTAAAAACAGTTCCAATTCCTTCGGTAGAAGTAAAGCTGATAGAACCATCATACGCTTCAATTATATTTTTTATCATTGGTAAGCCTAATCCCATTCCACTTGTTTTAGTGGTGAATTTAGGTTCGAAAATTAATTCTTTATTTTTATTTGTAATTCCTTTTCCGTTATCAGAAACAGTAATTTTAACGTTATTTCCTTCTGAGGCTACTTTTACTTCAATCTTAGGATTGCTTTCATCCTTTTTAATTGCTTGAGTAGCATTTTTAACAAGATTCGTTAAGATTCTAACTAATTGAGTTTTGTCTAAATTAGCGTGTATTTCTGATTCTTGTGGTATGTAATGAATATAATCTTCAGTAAAAATATCTAAAGAGTGTTTTACAACATCAACAACATCTAGTTTTTCTCTACGTTGTGTAGGCATTTTAGCAAAATCAGAAAAGGCAGAAGCGATAGAACTCATTACATCTATTTGCTGAATAAGAGTGTCGCTATATTCAGACATTTTTTCTTTGATGTCTGGATCTTTAGGGTCAAACCTTCTTTCAAAACTCTGAACAGAAAGACGCATTGGTGTTAGCGGATTCTTAATTTCATGTGCTACTTGTTTTGCCATTTCTCGCCAAGCTTGTTCACGCTCACTTTTTGCTAATCTAACAGCACTATCTTCAAGTTGATCAATCATATTATTATATGAATCTACCAAAGAGTTTATTTCTGAACTAGCCGAGTTTAATGTAATCTTTTCGTTACGCTTGTTTAAGCGTGTTTCTTTAATTTTCTCAGAAATAGTCTGGATAGATCTGGTAATATAACTTGATAAAAAGTAGGCTAAAGCAATAGCGATGATAAACATTAAAAGATATACTAAAAGTAAACGAGAAATAAACTCTCTAAGCTCTTGTTTTTGCTCTTCGTTGTCTTGTGCTATTTGTAGTTCTAATATTCCTATTCGTTTAAATCGAGTATCGTTTATATAAGTATAAGAAGATTGATAAGTAATTCCTTTTTCAGTTCTACTTTTTAGTATTTTATGATTAGAATTGTTAGCAAGCTCAGTAATTACTTCAGGAATTAAATCGGTACCTTCTTTTTTATCAAAATTATAAGGAATAGATGATTTTAAAAGATGACCATTCATGTCATAGATAGACACGGTAAGTTTATGCACATAAGCAATGTCATAAATTCTATCTTGAAAAATTTTAGCTAAATTATTAGTGGTAACAGGGTAAGTGGTTTTACGTTTTAGCTCAATTTCTATATCGTGCTTTGTGGCACTTTCTTTTCTGTTAAAACGTTGAATATTATACTCGTCAGTCTGTTCACCATATTGATAAATGGTAACTGTTACAATTAAAATAGATGCCAATAATACCAAAAGTATCATTGATAAAAAGATTCTAATTCGTAGCGATATATTGTTAAAGTTTAGCAATTTCTTTTACTCTAATCTTTTTGTTTTCATTATTAATGTGTCGTCAAACTCACCATCATTATCCCAGTCGTAAATTACTTTTCCAGAAAAACCTTCGTCAGTTTTCTTAATTGAGTACCAAGCTTGTACTTGTTTACCAAGATATGGATAATCTACATATAAACTATCTCCATTTGTTTTCCATGTTCCGCTAGTCTCACCAACTTTTTTACCATCTGGTTGTTTAAACCAAGCAGAGAATGTTCCGTCGTTTTTATAAGTTGATTGCGCTCTACCAACATTAGGTTTGCTAAAATCATCTTCGAAAACAGAGGTGCTGTCAGTTTTATTAACTGTTGGCATTTCAATTTTTATATATTCAGTTTGCCAATTACCAATCATAAAATCATTCAACGATTTTTTTTCTTGTTTACAGGCAGCAAAAAGCATTCCGAAAATAAAGGCGAAAAGTATAAGTTTTGTTTTCATAATTATGATTGAATTTTTTCTTCTTTACTATGTAAAAGACGAGTTAGTTTAATAGATAAATCTAATAAAATAATTTTAGCATTCCCGTTTCGTTCAATATGATATTGAGCGTCATTTACTTCTTTTTCAATCGTTAAAATGTTACCACTATGAACAAAAGGAGCAAATTTTTCTAATTTAAAATTTTTGGTTTTAGTTTCTAAGAAAACTAAATCTGGAGTTCCGTAGTTTAGTAATAAAGCTTGTCTAAAGAACTGCAAACAATATTGTAAAAATTGTTTTTGAGTTTCTCGCCCCGACTTAGCAATAGCATCAGACCACTCTATTAAATCTTGAATAACAGCTGCATTACCCTTAGCTTTAAAAGCTGCACGAATCCAAGTAATAAACCATTCTTCGAAAATTAAATCGTTAGAATTGTTATTTAAAATATGAAGTGCTTTGTTGTAGTTTCCTTCAGATTGATGGGCAATTTTTACAGCTTCATTCTCAGAAATACTTTCGTTTTTAACTAAAGTTGTAGCAATATCACTATCACTTAACGAAGGGAAATGTAATGCTTGACATCTAGATTTTATAGTATTTATAATTTGACCTTCATCTTCAGTAACTAATAAAAATATGGTTTTACTAGGAGGCTCTTCAATAAGTTTTAATAGTTTATTAGATGCTGCGATGTTCATTTTTTCAGCCATCCAAATAATCATCACTTTAAAGCCACCTTCGTAAGATTTTAACTGTAATTTTTTAACAATATCTTCAGCTTCATCAACACCTATTTGCCCTTGTTTATTTTCTACACCAATATGTTGTAGCCAATTAAATAAACTTCCGTAAGGCTGTTCATCAATAAAAGTTCTCCAATCGTTTAAAAACAAATTACTTACCGGATGTCTTTTTACATTATCGTTCGTAGTAACAGGAAAAGCAAAATGTAAATCGGGGTGTTGTAGTTTATTACATTTTATATTGCAAGCTTCAGCATTTGTTGAAGAATTACATAATAAATATTGAGCATAAGCAATCGCCATTGGTAAAGTACCACATCCCTCTTTTCCAATAAAAAGTTGCGCATGAGGAATTCGGTTATTTTCAGCAGATTGCTGTAAGTGTTTTTTAATATGTTCTTGCCCTATGATTTGTTCGAAAGTCATACAGCAAATATAAGATTTCATAGGCAGCCAACAACGCATAAATGAAAACTAGAGAATGATTGGGTTATATTGTTTAGAACGATTCTATTTTAGTATATTTGCAAGCTAAATCATACTTGTTTTTTGAACACAATTGCAACATTACACGTCGGAGAAAAAGGAATTATATCTGAAGAAAGCTTAGATAATATTCCTTTAAAATTGTTAGAAATGGGGTGTTTACCAGGAACAGAAGTAGAGTTACTACAAGTTGCTCCGTTAAAAGACCCAATGTATATTTGTGTAAACGGTAGTCATTTAGCAATTAGAAAAGAAACCGCTTGTCAAATTATAATTTCTAAACTTAACTGATGAGTAAACGTATTAAAGTTGCTTTAATTGGAAATCCGAATACAGGAAAAACTTCATTATTTAATCAATTAACAGGATTAAATCAAAAGGTTGGTAACTATCCTGGAGTAACCGTAGATAAAAAACAAGGGGTATGTAAATTATCAAATAATCAAACTGCGATTATTACCGACTTACCTGGCACTTATAGTATCAATCCAACATCGATAGACGAAAGTATTGTTTTAAAAACATTAATGAGTGCTCAAAAAGATGAGCAACCAGATGTAATTGTTATTGTTGCAGATATTGAGAATTTAAAGAGAAATTTATTGTTGTTTTCTCAGATTCAAGATTTAGAAACACCAACAATTTTAGCCTTAAATATGGCTGATCAATTGCAGCGAAAAGGAATTTCGATTGATATTGAAGAACTTGAAAAAGAACTACAAACGAAAGTAGTTTTAATGTCGGCAAGAAATAATGAAGGAATAGATGAATTAAAAGCTGAAATTTCTAATTATGCTTCAATAAAAACCGTTACAAATTTTAAGGAAATCTCTAAAAAAATTGATAAAAGCTATTTTGAAGAACTATCTAAGGTAAGTGATAAATTTTCAATGTATGAATTATGGATGCTGTTAACCAAACAGCATACAATATTGCTTTCTGAAGAGGAAAAAACAGCAATACATTTTTTTGGTCACGATGTTTCTCAACAGAAGAAATATCAGCATAAAGAAACGATATATAGATATCAGAAAATAAATTCAATTTTAAAGAAAACTTATAAGCTTGATAAATCAAAAGCAACGGATTTACGTAGTAAATTAGATAAAGTTTTTACCCATAAAATATTTGGTTACATTATTTTCTTTGGATTATTATTATTGATTTTTCAATCAATTTTCGATTGGGCATCAACTCCAATGGATTTTATTGATGGTTTTTTTGCTGATATTTCGATGTATACAAAAAACAACCTTCCAGCAGGAATGTTTACCGATTTACTAACGGATGGAATTATTCCAGGAATTGGTGGAGTTGTAATCTTTATTCCACAAATTGCAATTTTATTCTTGTTTATAGCCATTTTAGAAGAAACGGGTTATATGAGTAGAGTGGTGTTTTTAATGGATAAGATTATGCGTCGTTTCGGAATGAGTGGTAAAAGTGTAATTCCGTTAATTTCAGGTACCGCTTGTGCTATTCCTGCAATTATGGCGACAAGAACCATATCTAGTTGGAAAGAACGATTAATTACAATTTTAGTAACTCCATTTACTACATGTTCTGCACGATTGCCAGTATATGCAATTTTAATAGCATTGATAATTCCAGATACTAAGGTATTCGGATTCTTAAATTTACAAGGAATAACGTTATTAGGATTATATGTTTTAGGATTTTTAGCAGCTATAATAGCCGCTTATATTTTACATAAAACTTTAAAAATAAAAAGCAATTCGTTTTTTGTAATCGAGATGCCAAACTATAAGGTGCCGTCAGTAAAAAATGTGCTTTTAGATGTTTTAGAAAAAACGAAAGCATTTGTTTTTGGAGCGGGAAAAATCATATTAGCTATTTCTATTGTATTATGGTTTTTAGCATCACACGGACCATCATCATTTAAAGATGCTGAAAGAAATGTGGTTGAGAATGTTGCAAACCAAGGATTATCTGAAAATGAATTGGCACAAAAAGTAGCTTCAGCTAAATTAGAAAAATCGTATATTGGAATAGCAGGAAAAACTATTGAACCAGTAGTAAAACCTTTAGGCTATGATTGGAAAATAGGAATTGGTTTAATAGCATCATTTGCTGCTCGCGAAGTTTTTATTGGTACACTAGCTACTATTTATAGTGTAGAAAATAATGATGAAGATACATCAACCATAAAAGAAAAAATGGCATCAGAAATTAACCCAGTTACAGGAGAGAAGCGATTTAATTTTGCAACAGGTATTTCATTGTTATTATTTTATGCTTTTGCAATGCAATGTATGGCAACATTAGCCATTGTAAAACGTGAAACAAAAAGCTGGAAATGGCCAGTAATACAGTTGGTAGGTATGGGAGCTTTAGCATATTTATCGGCGTTTATAGCATATCAATTTTTAAAATAATGCAAGAGGTTATTACATATACAGTAGTCGTTTTAGCAGTTGTTTTTTTAGTGAAGAAATTTGTTTTTAAAACTAAAAAAAAGACAAACTGTAATACCGATTGTAATTGCTCATAAAATTAAAAGAAAAAGTTACTTTTGTTTGTATCACATTTTACAATTAATGTAGTTTTGTGGTACTATAATTGATATTGAACTCAAGTTATAATCGATTAAAAAATTTTACATGAAAAAAATACTTTTAGTAGCTGTAGTTTTTATCAGCTCATTTACTCAAGCGCAACAAGAAGTTAAGGTTGATTTATTAGATGCATTAGCGTTTAAAACAATGGAATTTTCTTACGAGTACTATACTAGCGAAAGTTCATCTGTAGGTGTTTCAGCGTTATTTAATTTTGAGAAAAAATCTGCTGATTTTAAATACAATGAAGAACGCATGATTACTCCTTATTTCCGTCACTACTTTACTAATAATGGAACTTGGAATTATTTCGGAGAAGTTTTCTTAGGAATTAACACTGGAGAAAAAGATGATGTAGAGTATACTGATGGTGCTTTAGGAATCGCAATAGGTTCTAAATACGTTTCATCTGGTGGATTTGTTGTTGGTGTTTACGGAGGTTTAGGTAGAAATATGTTTTCTTCTAATTCAAGAAGCATTGTACCAAGAGTAGGAATTAACTTAGGTTATAGATTTTAATTCATTTCCTATTTCAAAATATAAATACCCTAACAAATTTGTTAGGGTATTTTTTTATTAATCTTTTAGGGAGAATCTTGGTTTGGATTGCCAAATAATATTGATGGACTTCCATCCGTCTTTAGTTTTTACCATATTTAAATAATCAATTCCCCATACTGCAGTAACTTTTGCTACAGCAATTTTATCCGAAACTTCTAAAACAGTTACTTCTCTAATTGATTTTTCATTGGCTCTATTTCCTTTTGCATTCCAACGTTTTGCCAAAGCAATTAATTTATCAAAAGGCATTTCAGATTTGTCAGAAAATTTCCCTTTCTTTTTGTCGAACCACCACCCAACTTTTCTAACGTTTTTATGAACACTATTGTAGGCTAAAGTAGTGTCGGCTTTATAAAAAGTATCAATATAATTATAAGCTGCTTGTTTAACATCTTTAATTGCTTGCTCTTTTTCTTGTGCAGCTAATTGAAATTGAACAGTAAAAAGTAGAATGATTAAATAATATAAAGCTTTCATGATTGACTGATTTCGTTAAAAATACGCAATCTTTTGATTTTTAGATGTTAATAGATTCTTAAACCATTATTTTTTCAATTAGACATTTATAATGATTTAAACTTTTATGAATTGAGTATATTTAAAGAATTAAACGAAACTAAGTGAGCGAAATTTTACTTCAAGTTTTTAAGGGAACTTTATTTACTAAAAAAGAAGAACAGCTTATTTTAAATAAGCTAAAAAGAAAAACTTTGAAGAAAGGAGAATTTCTTTTAAAAGCAGATGAGAAGGTTAAAGATTTACATTTTATAGAAGAGGGTTGTTTACGAACTTATTTTATAGATTCTTCAGGAAAAGAACATACGCTTCAATTTGCAATTAATGGATGGTGGATAAGTGACTACATTGCGCTATTTGGAAAAGAAAAAACCAAATCAGTATCTTATATAGAGTGTATAAAAGAATCTGTTTTATATAAAATATCAAAAGAAGATTTTGACGACTTATGTAATGAAATTCCTAAAATCAGTAACTTTCATATTAAAAATTTAGAATCTGCATTTGCAGCTTTTCAAAGAAGAATTCTAGAGAACTTAACATTTTCAGCGAAACAACGTTATCTAAATTTTATAAAAACCTATCCTAATATAGAGCAAAATGTAAAAAATTATCACATCGCCTCTTATTTGGGAATTACAAATGAAAGTTTAAGTAGAATTCGAAAAGAAATAGCAAACGAGTAATTTCTTACCATACATCAATTTTTTAGAGTAATCTGAAGACTAAATTTGTACTTTCAAAAATAAACAAATGAGTTTTTTAGATAAATTAAATGAACGTTATGCTACTAAGGCTATGAATGGCAAAGTAGTTCCAGAAAAGAAAATAGATAATATTTTAGAAGCTATAAGGTTAGCACCAACCTCAAGTGGATTGCAACCTTTTGAGGTTTTTGTAGTAACTAATGATGAAACTAAAGCAAGTATTAGAGAAATTGCTTGGAATCAACCACAAGTAACAGATTGTTCTCATTTATTGGTTTTCGCAGCTTGGGATAACTACACAGAAGACCGAATAAATAACATGTTCAATTTAACAAACGAGATTCGTGGATTTAAAAATGAAGGCTGGGAAAATTACCGACAAAAGTTATTGGCAGGGTATCCACCACGTGATGCTGAGGTGAATTTTGAACATGCAGCTCGTCAAACCTATATTGCTTTTATGGCAGCAATTACACAAGCAGCTTATGAAGGAGTTGACAGTACACCCATGGAAGGTTTTGATCCAACTGCATTAGATAAAATTTTAGGGTTACGAGAAAAAGGATTACGTAGCACTTTATTACTACCTTTAGGGTATAGAAATGCAGATAAAGATTGGTTAGTAAACTTGGTAAAAGTTAGAAAACCAATGAAAGAATTAGTAACTTTTATATAAAAAATTATGATTAAAAAAATAGTATTAGGGTTCGTAACATTATTAGTAATTGCATTTATAGCCATTTATTTTGCGGCTAAACCAACTCAAGTAGAAGATGGAGCATATATTCCTTCTCCGTTAGCTTTAAAATTAGCAACATCTCCAACTACAGATTTTGACAACACTGTTTATGAAAATAAACACACAGGAAACCAAAAAGTATTGATGATTTGTACTGAAGAAAGAAATATGACCATGGCAAACGGTAAGAAGTTTTCAACAGGAAACCATCCTGTAGAAATGTTGTTGCCAGTACTGCATTTAAAAAATGCAGGTTTTGATGTTGAGGTTGTTACACCAACAGGTAAATCAGCAGCAATAGAAATGTGGGCAATACCAGAAGAAGATAAAAATGTAAAAGCTATTTTTAAAGAATTCAAAAATAAATTTGAAAAACCAAGAAGTTTAAAGGATTTCGTGAATACCACAATGAATGACAGCATTAATAATTATGCAGCAATTTTTATTCCTGGAGGTCATGGTGCAATGTTAGGTTTACCAGATAATAAAGATGTAAATAAGGTGTTGCAATGGTCGCATAATAGTGATATGTATACACTTGCTATTTGCCACGGTCCAGCAGCTTTATTAGCTGGGAATATAGATGGAAACAAAGAAGATTTTATTTATAAAGGATATAAAATAGCCGCTTTTCCTGATGCAGTAGATGAGCAAACTCCAATGATTGGTTATATGCCTGGGAGCATGCCTTGGAAATATGGCGAAAAATTAAACGATTTAGGAGTTACTATTATTAATGAAGAGGCTGATGCAACTGTACATATAGATAGAAAATTAATTACTGGAGCAAGCCCATTAGCGGCAAATGCTTTTGGTAAATTAGCTGCTACTGAATTATTGAAAGCAGAAAAATAAAGGGTAACCTTTTATTAAGGGTATAAAAATAGCAGTTTAGCTTTTAGTTAAACTGCTATTTTTTTGAATTAAATTAGCAATAATAAAACTCAAAATAGCTGGCAAAACCCATCCTAAATGATAGTTAGCTAATGGGATTAAATCTTTAATTCCAGTTAAACTTTCTTTAGAAACAATAAACCCTAAAAAGTCAGGGATACTAAAAATAAAAGTAATTAAAATAACTGCTTTAAAAACTAGTGCAGAAGCCCATTTTTTAGGAATAACATTTAGTAATATTAAAACAATAGTTATTGGGTAAATAAACATTAGAGCAGGTAAGGCAATATTAATAATATAATGCACGTCGAATTGTCCCATAACTACACCTAAAACACAACCAACAATAGCAGTTACTAAATAAGCATTTTTTGAGTTTTTAAGTAACCCTTTAAAATAATCAGCGGTTCCAGTTATAATACCTACTGCAGTAGTAAAGCAGGCTAAGGCAACTAAAATACTTAAAAAAACAGTGCCGATATTTCCAAGAGTTTGTGTGCTTAAGCTAGATAAAACATCCGTTCTTGTTGCTTTTTCAGTAAAAGTAGAGCTAAATAATGCTCCGTTATAGATTAACCCTGTGTAAATAATAAGTAACCCTAAACCAGCGATAAATCCGGCTTTGGTTATGAGTTCTTTTTTCTGTTCGAAAGAGGTTGATTTATTAAAGTTCATTGAAATTACTAAAACTCCTCCAACAACAACAGCTCCAATAGCATCAAAGGTTTGATATCCTTCTAGTATTCCGTCAATAAACGGCGTTTTAAAAATTGATGGAGTTATTGTTTCGGTAGCAGAAAACATTCCAATAAAAATAATAGCTAATAGAATGATAATGATAAGTGGAGTTAAAAAGCGGCCTAATAAACTCAAAACTTTAGTTCTGTTCATTACAAAAATAAATACGAGCATAAAATAGAGTGTGCTAGTTACTAAAGAACTAACATCAAAATAAGGTTGAATGGCCATTTCATGGGTAACCGAAGCAGTTCTAGGTGCTGGTAAAGCTATAGAAATAACATAAACAATTAAGCAATAAGTAGTACTAAATATTGGCGAAACCTTTTTACCAAAATCATACATGGTTCCTTGTAATCTAGCATGTGCTAATATTCCTAAAATAGGTATAATTACAGCGGTAAGAAAGAACCCTAAAGTTACTAAAGACCAACTATATCCAGCATTTTTACCTAAAAATGGAGGTAGTATTAAATTTCCTGCCCCAAAGAACATAGAAAAAAGAGCAAATCCTGTGATGAATATATCTTTAGTTTTATTCATTTTTAATGAATTTTTGAATTAGAAAATAGCAGAAATTTATAAAAATGTATGCTATTCCGGTAATTATTAAAACAAATTTTATCGATGCAAAATAATAGGCTGTCGATGTCCAAAATTGATCGATATTACCTAAAAGTAATTGTATTAATCCAACATTTTCTATCGCATCAAATAAGGCTGTGAAAAACTGTGCAAAAATGATGTATACTCCCACTTTATAAAAAGGATGATTACTCCATAATTTTTGATTTAATTTATGGATTAATACCGCAATTAAAGAAGGATATAATAACATAAATAGATAGTCTAAACCTAAACTGAGTCCAGCGCTAATTTTTGATTTTAAATCCCAAGAATTTAAGATAGCTTTCGAGTCTTCAACATCACTTGCTAGCTCGAAAGAAATGATTCCGTTTTTACAAATGTCATTTGTCAGAAAACTATCGAAATAAATCATAAAACAACCAACCACAATAGTTGTAAAAAGAATAAGAAAAGTAAAACTTTTTTCAGCTTTTTTAGATAGATAAGAAAACGGAGAGGTTAACATGAATTTAGAGTAAAAACTAGCGAAAGATACATATTTTTGTAAGATGCAAAACTTTATCAATTATAAAAATAGTAAAATAGCGTATTCAGATGTTGGAAAGGGAAGTGCTATAGTTTTACTACATGGGTTTTTAGAAAACTCCACAATGTGGAAGGATATTGTTTTTGAGCTATCTAAAAGAAATCGTGTGATTTGTATCGATTTATTAGGTCATGGAAATACAGAATGTATAGGATATGTACATTCTATGGATGATATGGCCGAAGCTGTAAAAGAGGTTTTAAACAGCTTGAGGATTCGTCGGTCAATTTTTATTGGGCATTCTATGGGAGGCTACGTTGCTTTAGCATTTGCAGAGAAATATCTTAAAAATGTAAAAGGTTTATGCTTGCTAAATTCTACCGCTCAAGCTGATAATGAAGAACGAAAGGAACTTAGAAAAAGAGCTTGTGATATGGCTCAGAAAAATCACGAGCCTTTAATAAAAATGTCAATTACGAATTTATTCTCAGAGAATAAACGATTAGAATTAATTGAAGAGATAGAGCAAGTAAAAAACGAAGCTTTAAAAGTATCCGTTAGAGGTTATATAGCTGCGAATGAAGGAATGCGTTTACGAGGTAACAAAGAAGTTGTATTAAAATCAATTGAAAAAAGATTAATAGTTCTTGGAAAAAAGGACCCAGTATTAAATTACGAATCAATTATTGATGAAGCTAAAAGAACAAATACACCTTTAGTAGAGCTACCAAATGGACACATGAGTTATCTAGAAGATAAAGACGAAACGATTAAAATATTGAGAGCTTTTGTAAAGTAATAATGGCATAAAAATTGTTGAACTGTAGCTTAAATTTTAAAACTAAATATTAAGCTATGAAAAAGAAATTACTACTATTATTTGTTACGATTTTCACATTATCATTTTCTGCTTTTTCGCAAGAAGAACCAGAATTACAATCAATGTTTAAGACTGATTTTAATTTTGCAGGTTTAGGTTTGTCTTACGAAGTACCGATAGCAAAAGAATGGACAATTGATTTAAGTGCTGGTGTCGGAGCATCTGCAAATGTAAGAAGCTCTTACGAAGTTAGATGGGACTTAAATAGATCTCCTTCCGCTTATTTTAAATCAGAAGTAAAATATAATTACAATTTTAAAAAGCGTTTTAAAAAAGGGAAGAATGTTACTAATAATTCTAGTAATTATTTAGCGTTTCAAACAAAGTATATTACGTCGAGATTTGATAACGATCCATATTTATTTACAGCAAATAACGTTTTAGCAAGTGAATTTCACTGGGGGTTACAACGATCTTTAGGTGGTAATTGGTTGTTTAATTTTCATACTGGACTTGGAATTGCTAAAGACTTTGATTTAGGAAATCAGAAAAGTTTAACAAATTTGTATTTGGCGATAGGACTAAAATTCTCGTACAAACTTTTTTAAATAACAAAACTCCATCAGAATAGATGGAGTTTTTCTTTTTTGTAATTTCGCCAAAAATCAACCTATCATGAGAATTCATCATTTAGCAAAAGAAAATTCAATCCTTAACAAGTTTTTAGCTGAAATTAGAGATGTAAATATTCAAAAAGACTCGATGCGTTTTCGTAGAAATATTGAGCGAATCGGAGAGGTTTTAAGTTATGAATTAAGTAAAGAACTTTCTTTTAAAAACAAGGAGGTAGAAACTCCATTAGGAGTTAAGCCAACAAACTTACCAGTAAATGATGTGGTTTTATGTTCTATTCTTAGAGCAGGTTTACCTTTACATAACGGTTTGTTGAATTATTTTGATGATGCAGAAAATGCTTTTATATCAGCTTACCGTCATCACCCAAATAATGATGAAGAATTTGAGATAGTTGTTGAGTATTTTGCTTCCCCTTCAATTGATGGGAAAACATTATTGTTGGTAGATCCGATGTTAGCAACAGGGAGATCGTTAGTAGCGGTTTATGAAGCGATAAAAAAATACGGAACACCTAAAAATATTCAAATAGTTTCGGTTATAGGTTCAGCTGAGGGTATAGATTATATCAAAGAACACTTTCCTGAAGATACCGATTTATGGATTGCAGATATAGATAAAGATTTAAATGATAAAGGATATATTATTCCTGGTTTAGGTGATGCAGGCGATTTAGCATTCGGGGCTAAAATGTAACTACAAGAAAAAGCTAGTAAAAGATAGCACCAAAAATAGTATTAAGATAATATCTACTATTAATTTCTTTTTTATCATTTCTAATCCGTTGGTTAAAACAACTGCTGTAGGAAAGAATAAGAATAGTAATTCACTAATTTTTCTTTCATTAAACAGTCCTACTAAAATAGTAGCTGATACCAAGTGAATTAAAATTAAAATCCAGTTTTTTCTAAATTTATTTTTAACAGCTAAAGTTTTAGGTGTTTTTAAAAACAAAGCAAATATTGTGAAAAATCCAATAAAAATCATTGGAAGTAAATATTTGTTGTTTAGATATAATTCAAAATTATAATCAATACTCCAATTAAAAAGTTTGTTGAAATCCTCTGTTTTGTCGTACCAAAAACAATATGTAAAATATAAAAAAACAGGAGAGAAAAATCCTATTAGAGGTGTAAGAAGTGTTTGGTAGGTAAAACGCTGATGTAAGTATATAGAAGCAAATAAAAGCAAACCGAAAAGCGCTGTTAAAGGTTCAATTAAAAAAGAAATTCCAAGCCATAACCCACCATCAAATATTTTGTGTAATGTGTTTTTAGAGGTTTGTAAACTATATACTTTTCTAAGAAATAAAAGCACAGTTAAGTTGGCGTAAAATGTATTGTTAATATTTATTGTTTCAGTAAAAAAACCAATAAGTATCACAAAAAATAAAAAGGCATATGAATTGTCGAATGTTATTTTGTTTTTCGCAATAATGAAGTTGAAAACAGAAAAAACAACAATAAACCAAAGTAATTCTTTTAGAATTTCAAGCGAAAATTCTTTAGAAAAAGTACTCAAGGTAAAATAGCCTAAAAAAAGTGCAAATAGCACTATAAAATTTACTGGTTTAGATTTACCGAAAAAATTGGCTAACATGGTTTCTTTTTATATTTTTGCAAACGTAAAGATAATCAAGTTATGTTAGGATTAAATATTTTTAGATTAATAGGAAGTTTTTTTGAATTCATTTTAACACCATTTAAATGGTTACGTTTAGATGTGGCAAAAGGAGATGCTGGATGGTGGACTTCAAATGCTGTTAACTGGATTTTCTTATTAGTCTTAATAGTATTATTTGCTTATTGGATGCAACAAAGTGCTATCTTCTTGAAAGAAGGAACTGAAGATAGAGCTTAATACCTACCACATTGGGAAGCAAAAACAAATTAAAACGTTTCAAAGAGAATGAAACGTTTGCTAATGTACTTCAACCATCTAGAGAAGAAGTTACTAGTGATTTTTCTTTAAAAGGAAAATGGAACACCTTTTTTAAAAACGACAATCCTATTGTTTTAGAATTGGGTTGTGGTAAAGGTGAATATACCATTGCATTAGCAGAAAAAAATCCAAATAAAAATTTTATTGGAATAGATATTAAAGGTGCCCGTTTTTGGCGTGGAGCTAAAACTGCTATCGAAAACGATATGCAAAATGTAGCCTTTATTAGAACTCAAATAGAATTGGTAGATTATATTTTTGCTGAAAATGAAGTGGATGAAATCTGGATTACTTTCCCAGATCCGCAAATAAAATACCAGCGTACAAAACATAGAATGACCAACGCTACTTTCTTAAAAAGATATCATACTATTTTAAAAGAAGGAGGAATAATGAACTTAAAAACCGATAGCGAATTTATGCACGGTTATACTTTAGGTTTGTTACATGGAGAAGGTCATGAAATTTTACACGCAAATCATAATGTGTATAAGAATGAAGGGGCTCCAGAAGAAGTAACTTCTACACAAACTTTTTACGAAAAACAATATTTAGAAATTGGGAAACCGATTACTTATATTCGTTTCAAATTAAATTATTAACTGTATTTTTTTGAAAGGGTGGCGTAATGTTCTCGCCATACATAGAGTAAATAATTAAAGTACTCGAAAATGATTTTATCTCATTTGGTTTTAGGATTTGTAACTTCCTTTATAGGTTATACTCCACCAAGTATGTTAAATATTACTGCGAGTAAAATTTACATAGAGAACAATAAAAAAATAGCAAGACAATTTATAATTGGAGTTTCAACAATTGTATTAATTCAAGTCTTTTTAGCGATAAAGATTTCAGAATTTTTAGAAAAACAACCTCAATTAATTCACTGGATTCAAAATTTAGGGATTGTAATTTTTTCAATTCTTTCAATACTTTTTATTTACAAAGGATTATCTAGTCAAAAAACGCAAGAAATAAAGCCTGTTAAAAACGGATTTCTTTTTGGTTTGTCATTATCATCTATAAACATGTTTGCAATTCCTTTTTTTGCAATTACACATTCATCATTTGTAATGCATGGTTGGGCAATGTCTGGTTTTGCATGCACTTCTTTATTTGGTATAGGAACTGTTTTGGGAACTTTTGCTATTTTAAGCAGTTATGTTTTTTTAGCAAAAAAAGTAGAAGATAAAATTATTACTTATGCTAAATACTTTAATTTACTTATCGGAATAATTACAGGAATTGTGGCTGTTTATTCCATCATAAAACTGTATTTTTAATTGATGGAAAATAAGTCGGATAATTTTTTTGAAAAGTCATACGCTGTGGCTCGTTTAATTCCTCATGGTAGGGTTACAAGTTACGGAGCTATTGCCAAATATTTAGGGGCAGCTCGTTCTGCAAGAATGGTTGGTTGGGCAATGAATAACTCTAGCACTAAAGATGTTCCTGCACATCGAGTAGTAAATAGAAAAGGAGTTTTAACGGGCAAACATCATTTTGATGGAACTAATTTAATGCAACAATTATTAGAAAGCGAGGGAATTGTTGTAATTGATAATCAAATACAAGATTTAGAAACTGTTTTTTGGGATCCTTCTAAGGAGCTTTAAATTTATTCTCCATTTGCAATTTTATTTCTCAATTCCTTAGTAGTTAAAGTACTTTTGTCATGACTCCATCCTGGAGGTTTAACTAAATATTTAATTCCATTTATAAAGCTACCACTTTTAAAAACTCTTGTTAACATATTTCTCCATTCATGAAACTCTACATTAAATATATTGTGAGTTTTAATATTGGAAGTTAATCCATAAGTTGGAGTTTCTTCTTCTTGCTGAAAAGTGCCAAACATGCGATCCCAGACAATTAAAACACCAGCATGATTTTTATCCAGATATTTTAAATCAGAACCATGATGTACTCTGTGATGCGAAGGCGTATTAAAAACAAACTCAAACCATTTAGGGAGTTTATTTACTTTTTCGGTATGTATCCAATATTGATAAATAAAATTTAGTGTTTTTACTGCGAATAACTGTAGTGGATGAAACCCTAATATTGGTAACCAAATCCAAAATAAAAAATGTCCAGTTACATCATATGTCCAAGTTTTTCGTAATGCTGTAGAGAAATTAAATCGTTCAGAAGAATGATGTACTACATGACTAGCCCAGTAAAACGAAACTGTATGCGCTATTCTATGCCCCCAATAAAAAGTAAAGTCATCTAAAAAGAAAAGAACTATCCAAGATGTCCAATTTTCATAACTAATGGTAAATAATCTAAAATGATCATAGACATAAAAAAACAAGATTAATTTTAATGATTTAGTAAGTAAAGAAATTACAAAAAATATCAAACCTGAAGCTATGTTTACACTCGAGTCTTTTAATTCATGACTTTGTTTTCTGTCTTTCCATCCAAGGTAAACTTCAATTAAAATTAAAAGAATAAATAAAGGGATTGCAATAGGGTATGCAAAAGTGTTTATTTGGTTAATAATGTCCATAGTTTTGCGAAAATACTAAAAATAAATAGCCTTTATGTTGCAATAAATAATGCCTATCTAAACGCTTTATTTTCTGAGGGCTAAAATGTATCTTTGCAATTTAGAATTAATTTAATTAAACACTCTAATGAGTTTTAAGAAACAAGATATATACAAGGCGTTAGAAACAATAACTGCACCAGGAGAAGGTAAAAGTTTAGTAGAAAACGAAAACATAAAAAATGTAGTTGCTTTTGGTGAGGAAGTTATTGTTGATGTAACAATTTCGAATCCATCTTTACAAGCAAAAAAGAAAGTAGAAGTAGAAATCATGAAGGCGATTCACGAACATGTTGGTCAAAAGATTGATGTGAAAGTGAATGTAAAAGTTGAGGTTCAACAAAAAGAGAATCCAAATCAAATTAGAGGGAAAGAAATTCCTAATATTCAAAACATAATTGCGGTAGCATCTGGTAAAGGAGGCGTAGGTAAATCTACCATTACTTCTAACATGGCAGTGTCTTTAGCAAAAATGGGATTCAAAGTTGGTGTTTTAGATGCTGATGTGTATGGACCATCTCAACACTTAATGTTTAATGTAGAAAGTGAAAAACCATTAGCGGTAAACGTAAATGGACGTTCTAAAATGAAGCCGGTAGAAAGTTACGGAGTTAAATTATTGTCTTTAGGATTTTTTACAGATCCTAGTCAAGCAGTAATTTGGCGTGGACCAATGGCTTCGAAAGCATTAAACCAGTTAATTTTCGATGCTGATTGGGGAGAGTTAGATTTCTTATTAATCGATTTACCTCCAGGAACAGGAGATGTGCATTTATCAATTGTACAAGCTGTACCAATTAATGGAGCGGTTGTTGTAAGTACACCACAAAACATAGCTTTAGCAGATGCTAAAAAAGGAGTGGCAATGTTTCAACAAGAAAGTATTAATGTACCAGTGTTAGGTATCGTTGAAAACATGGCGTATTTTACACCTGCAGAATTACCAGATAATAAATATTATATTTTTGGTGAAGGAGGCGCTAAGAATTTAGCAGAAGATATTAAAACTAGTTTCTTAGGAGAAATTCCTTTAGTACAAAGTATTCGTGAAGCAGGTGATGCAGGGCATCCTGTAGCTTTACAAAATGATACGCCTTTAGAAAAAGCGTTTACTGATGTAACTAAAGAAATGGTTTCTGAATTATTAAAAAGAAATGCAAACTTACCACCAACAGAAGTAGTACGTATAACTACAATGAGTGGTTGTAGCACAAAATAATCTAAGATTATGACAGCAACAGAAATAAAAAATAATGTAGAAAAAGCTTTAGAAGAAATTCGTCCTTTCTTAGTGAGTGACGGAGGAAATATTAAGTTATTATCTATAGAAAATAATAAAGTAAAAGTTCAATTAGAAGGAGCTTGTAGTGGTTGTTCTGTAAATCAAATGACGTTAAAAAACGGAGTTGAAGCAACCATTAAAAAATATGCACCAGTAATTGAAGAAGTAATTAATGTAGCTTAACTGATAAAAATCAGTTTTTAAAGAAGGTATAAGAATTAATTTTACTTGATTTTAGTATTTTAAAATGATTAAGACAGATATACTCATTATCGGTGCAGGACCTACTGGTTTATTCACCGTTTTTGAAGCAGGATTATTAAAGTTAAAGTGTCATTTAATTGATGCGTTACCACAACCAGGTGGGCAATGCTCAGAAATATATCCTAAAAAACCAATATTCGATATTCCGGCATATCCAGAAATTTTAGCAGGTGATTTAACCGATAAATTAATGGAACAAATTAAACAGTTCGAACCTGGATTTACTTTGGGTGAACGTGCTGATACTATCGAAAAACAAGAAGATGGAAACTTTATTGTAACCACTAATAAAGGAACAAAACACCAAGCACCTGTAGTAGCTATTGCTGGAGGATTAGGAAGTTTTGAACCTCGTAAACCGCCAATTCCTAACATCGCTAATTTTGAAGATAAAGGAGTTGAGTATATGATTCGTGAACCAGAATTATATCGTAATAAAGATGTAGTAATTGCTGGTGGTGGAGATTCTGCTTTAGACTGGTCTATTTTCTTGACTGACGTTGCAAAATCTGTAACATTAATACATAGAAGAAATGAATTTAGAGGTCATTTAGATTCTGTTGATCAAGTTCAAAAATTAAAAAACGAAGGAAAAATTAATTTGATAACTCCAGCTGAAGTAAAAGGAGTTGTTGGAGAAAATCATATTGAAGGAGTTGTAGTTGCGCAAAAAGATAAAGAAGAGTTTACTTTAGCTTGCGATCACTTTATTCCATTATTCGGATTGTCGCCTAAGTTAGGTCCGATTGCCGATTGGGGATTAGAAATAGAGAAAAATGCTATTAAAGTAAATAACGCTTTAGATTATCAAACAAACATTCCTGGTATTTATGCGATTGGAGATGTAAATACATATCCTGGAAAATTAAAGTTGATTTTATGTGGTTTTCATGAAGCTACTTTAATGTGTCAAAGTGCTTTTCAACGTATTTTTCCAGATAAAAAATATGTAATGAAATATACAACTGTAGGTGGAGTTACAGGGTTTGACGGTACTAAAAAAGAAGCGCCAAAAGCAGTAGTTAAAAAGATTGAGTAGTTTACTGTAATGAAAAAGACATTATACGATTTAACAAAAGATGAGTGGAATACTTTATTTCCAATTGAGTTATCTAATCATAATTCTGATTGGAGAAGTATTTTTAAATCTGAAAAAAAGCGTATTTTAAAAAATATTGATGCTAGATTTATCAATAAAATAGAACATTTTGGTAGTACTTCAATTCCAAACATAAAGGCTAAAAACTACATTGATTTATTTATTGAGATTCCCAAAGAATCATTGTTTAATAAGCAATTAATTGAGGAGTTTACAAAGTTAGGCTATGTATACTTTGAAGTGCCAGCAAGAGAAGATATAGAAGCATATATGTCTTTTGGAAAAGGATACAATTTAGAAGGGGAGAAAGAACAAATTTTTCATATCCACATGTGCCCAAAAGAAAATACGATGTATAATCAATTAAAGTTTAGAGATTATTTAATTGAGAATCCAAACAGAGCAAAAGAGTACGAAAAATTAAAAGTAGAATTAGCCTCAAAATATAAAAATGATAGAGGTTCATATGTTCTTGGGAAAACCAATTTTGTAAAAGAAACCTTAAATTTATACGCTAAAACTATAAAATAATTGACTTTACTAGATTACATACAACAATTATCGCAAGATAAACTCTTGTATTTTGCCTTGCCAGTATTTTTTATATCTATGTTAGTAGAGTATAAAATTTCGAAAGAAAAATATAATAGTAAGGATACAGGTGTTTCCTTATTAATGATGGTATTTTCTGCAATTGTAGAGTTTATTCCAAAGATATTAGCATTTGTAGCTTTTTTCTATTTGTATGAATTGAGTCCGTTAAAAGAAATTGTAAATCGTCAATGGTGGGCATGGGTTTTATTATTGTTTGCTGATGATTTTGCCTATTATTGGTTTCATCGATTAAATCATGAAGTGCGTTTGTTTTGGGCGGGTCACGTACCACACCATTCATCAGTACACATGAATTTAGGAACCGCTTTACGTCAAGGAGTTGGAGAGCGTATTCATAAGTTTTTCTTTTGGATGTGGATTCCGTTACTGGGTTTCGACCCTTTAATGATGTTTACTATGATGGGAATCAGTTTAATTTATCAGTTTTTTGTGCATACCGAGTTGGTTGATAAATTACCAAAACCTATTGAATTTATATTTAACACACCATCGCATCACAGAGTGCATCACGCATCTAATATTCGATATTTAGATTGCAATCATGCAGGGATTTTAATTATCTGGGATCGACTATTTGGAACTTTTTCTAAAGAATTAAAAGATGTAGATCATCCTGTTTATGGGCTAACAGTTAATATAGAAACATACAATCCTGTAAAGGTAGCAACGCATGAATATGCTGCGATTTGGAAAGATGTAAAACGTGCTGATAAGTTGAGTGATAAATTGAATTATATTTTCAATTCACCTGGTTGGACACATGACGGAGAAGATAAACGAGCAAAAACTTTGCGTAAAAAAATGAATTTGTAAGATGGAACAAGACATTACTGTAAAAATCACAGATCGTGATGGAGTAACACACGAAATTCAAGCACCAACAGACATGGCAATGAACTTAATGGAAGTTGTTCGTTCATACGAGTTAGCTCCTGAAGGTACTATTGGTATTTGCGGTGGTATGGCAATGTGTGCATCTTGCCAATGTTACGTAAAATCTGATCATGAATTACCTGAAATGGGCGATGATGAAGACGCTATGTTAGCTGAAGCTTTTTATGTAGAAGATAATAGCCGCTTAGGATGTCAAATTCAAATGACACCCGAACTGGATGGTTTAGAGGTAGAATTAGCCCCTGAGAGTTAGAAAACTCATTTACTTTTCTGTATATTTGTAAAGCACACAACTAAACTGCTCTAAAATGTTTTTAGACCTTTTAATTTTATTAAAATTCTTAAATAAAAGAAACCCTGAATAGATTGGTTAATGTCCAATAATAAAAGAGATGCAATAAAATTAGTTATTGCACATTATTTTTAAACTTAAAACATTAACAAAATGCCTTTTTATCATAAGTTAGGGAAAATACCACCAAAAAGACATACCCAATTTCGTAAAGAAGACGGAAGTTTATATTACGAACAATTGTTTGGAACTATTGGTTTTGACGGAATGTCAACCAATTCTTACCACGAGCATAGACCAACAATGGTTAAAGAAATTCGTAAACAATATTCTGTTGCTCCAAAAATAGCCAAAGCTAATAATATACAATCATATCGTTTTAGAGGATTTCAAGTTCCGCCAGAAAACGATTATTTAGAAAGTAGAAAAGTAGTTTTAACAAACTCAGATTGTAATATAATTTTATCAGCTCCTAAAAAATCTACCAAAGATTATTTTTATAAAAATACTGATGCAGACGAGGTAATTTTCATCCATAAAGGAACAGGGAAATTACGTACACATTTAGGTAATCTTGATTTTAAATACGGAGATTATTTAGTAATTCCTCGTGGAATTATCTATAAGTTAGATTTCGATGATGAGAATAACAGACTTTTTATTGTTGAATCGTATTCGCCAGTTTACACACCAAAACGATATAGAAACTGGTTTGGTCAGTTATTAGAGCATTCACCATTTTGTGAGCGTGATTTACGAAGACCAGAAGAATTAGAAACGTATAATGAGTTAGGAGACTTTTTAATTAAAGTAAAAAAGCAAGGAGAGATTATAGAAATGGTCTACGCATCACATCCTTTCGATGTAGTTGGTTACGACGGATATAATTTTCCGTATGCATTTTCAATTCATGATTTTGAGCCAATAACAGGTCGTATTCATCAACCGCCACCAGTACATCAAACTTTTGAAACTAATGCATTTGTAATTTGCAGTTTTGTACCGCGTTTATATGATTATCATCCAAACTCAATTCCTGCGCCATATAATCATAGTAATATAGATTCCGACGAGGTTTTATATTATGTAGATGGAGATTTTATGAGTAGAAACGACATTGATGCGGGTCATATTTCGTTGCATCCAGCAGGAATTCCACATGGACCACATCCAGGAGCAACAGAAAGAAGTATCGGAGAGACAGTTACAGAAGAATTAGCAGTAATGGTAGATACTTTTAAGCCATTACAAGTTACAGAAGAAGCAATGAAAATTGCAGACGAAGATTATTATAAATCTTGGTTAGAATAACAATATCAACAAAACAACATCATGAGTAAAGAGATAAAATCAGTAAACTACGGTTTAGAAAAAATATTTGAAGGAGCACAAGACTTCTTACCACTTTTAGGAACAGATTACGTTGAATTTTACGTAGGTAATGCTAAACAAGCAGCACATTTTTATAAAACAGCATTCGGATTTCAATCGCACGCTTATCGTGGATTAGAAACTGGAGCTACAGATTCAGTAAGTTATGTTTTAACACAAGATAAAATCAAGTTAATGCTAACTACTCCATTAAGTAGTAAATCTCCAATTAACGACCATATTGTAAAGCATGGAGACGGTGTTAAAATTGTAGCACTTTGGGTAGAAGATGCAAGACAAGCTTATAAAGAAACTACTTCTCGTGGAGCAAAATCGTATATGGAACCTACTGTTGAAAAAGATGAGCACGGAGAGGTTGTAAGAGCAGGAATCTATACGTATGGGGAAACTGTACATATGTTTGTAGAGCGTAAAAATTACAACGGAGCATTTTTACCAGGTTTCGAAAAATGGGAATCTGAATACAATCCACCAGCAGCAGGGTTAAAATATATCGATCATATGGTTGGTAATGTTGGTTGGAATCAAATGGATGTTTGGGTAAAATGGTATGAAGATGTAATGGGATTCGAAAACTTCTTATCTTTTGATGATAAGCAAATTCATACTGAATATTCGGCGTTAATGAGTAAGGTAATGTCTAACGGAAATGGTAGAATTAAGTTTCCAATTAACGAGCCAGCAAAAGCAGCAAAACGTTCTCAAATTGAAGAATATTTAGATTTTTATGAAGGAGCAGGAGTTCAACACATTGCAGTTGCAACTGATGATATTTTAAAAACAGTAACTCAATTACGCGCGAATGGAGTAGAGTTTTTATCTACGCCACCAGAAGAATATTATAGAGCTGTTCCAGGTAGATTAGAAGAGTTTGATCACGAGTTAAGAGAAGATATCGAAAAACTTAAAGCTTTGGGTATTATGATTGATGCAGATGAAGAAGGATATTTATTACAAATTTTTACAAAACCTGTAGAAGATAGACCAACTTTATTCTTTGAAATTATTCAAAGAATGGGAGCTCGTGGTTTCGGAGCAGGAAATTTTAAAGCATTGTTTGAATCTATAGAAAGAGAGCAAGCTAAAAGAGGAACATTATAGTTCTAATGGATAATTATAGAAACATTAAATCACCATTTTCGTAAGTTTTTAACTTATGAGAATGGTGATTAATTTATTAATAATGTTTATATAAAATAAAAAAATGAATAAAGACGAGCTTTTAAAAGCAATAGAAAATAAATACGAAAAATTAGGTGTTCCTTTAGAAACGATGTTAGAAGGATTACTGCATAGCACACCTATAACTTATTGGGATTATATACAGACAGATGCGCTATTAGGTTTACAGATTCCAAGAACAACTGAAAAAGACGAGATGGTCTTTATTATGTATCATCAAGTAAACGAATTGTTGTTTAAAATGATACTGTGGGAAATTGATCAAATTTCTCTTTCAAAAGAAGCGATTACTGCAGAGAAGTTCTCTAAGCATTTAATGCGTATTAGTCGATATTTTGATATGCTTTGCAGTTCCTTTACTGTTATGCAAGACGGAATGGATGTAGAACAGTATTTAAAATTCCGTAATACATTAGCGCCTGCAAGTGGATTTCAATCTGCTCAATATAGAAAGATAGAATTTGCATCAACTGAATTAATCAATCTAATCGATGCACGTTATCGTGATACTATTGACAGGAGTTCGTCATTTAAAAACGCATACGATCATTTGTATTGGCAAGCAGCTGGTGTAAACCATAAAACAGGAGAGAAATCAATCTTAATCAAACTTTTTGAGAAAAAGTATATGGGTGATTTTATCGATTTTATGGAAGATTATAACGAATGTAATTTATCTAAGAAATTCCAAGAATTACCAGATGAGGTCCAGAAAAACACTGAATTGATTGAAGCAATGCGTCATTACGATTACACAGTTAATGTAAAATGGGTTATGGCACATTACAATGCAGCAGGTAAATATTTAGGAGGTGGCGATAAAGATTTAGAAGCTACTGGAGGAAGTAATTGGCGAAAATATATGCATCCAAAATATCAACGAAGAATATTCTTCCCATATTTATGGAGTGAAGATGAACTTAAAAACTGGGGAACATTTTAGTTTTTATAATATTGATAAGAAAGAGGTTAGAAATAACCTCTTTTTTTATTTTGGAATGGTAATTGTCTATCTATTTTCATAAGTTTGGATATTATGAAGAAAAGAATATTACTTTCAGCACTTTTGTTTTTAACAATTAACTTGTTTGCTCAAGAAAAAACAACTCCTTTTAAAGATGGAGAGTGGCTCAAATTTAAAATGAGTTATAGTGGTTTTTTAAAAGCAGGTAATGCTACTTTGTCGTTAAAAGAAGAAGATTTAAACGGTAAAAAGGTATTACACGCAACAGGTAAAGGTTGGACTACTGGAATGATTAAATGGTTTTTTAAAGTAAAAGATGATTATCAATCTTATTTTGATATTGAAACAGGAAAGCCATATTTGTTTAAAAGAAAGATAAATGAAGGCGGATATAAAAAGCATAAACATATAACTTTTGATCAAGAAAAAAATACTGCTTATGTTCAGGATTTTAGAAAAAAGAAAGACACACTGATTTCTGTTAACGGACCTCAAGATATGATTTCGACATTTTACTTTTTAAGAAGTTATAATACGAAAAGCATGAAGAAAGGGGAGGAAATTAATGTTGATATGTTTTTTGATAATAAAAGCTACCCATTCAAATTACGTTTTTTAGGATATGAGATGTTGGATACTAAATTTGGGAAAATAAAGACTCAGAAATTTAGACCGATGGTTCAAGCAGGAAGAGTATTTAAAGCGCAAGAAAGTGTTACGGTTTGGATTACTGCTGATGATAATAAAATTCCAATTAAAATGAAGGCTTCTTTATCTGTAGGTTCTCTACGTGCTGAACTAGAAGCTTATAAAGGTTTGGCAAACCCATTTGAGATTATAGTTAATAGGTAGTTTTACTAGTTGTTTACATATTGTTAAAGTGCTAAATGCAATAGTTTTTATTTGTATTTTTGCAGACGCACTCAATTTTAAACAGCTTTTTTTGAAAAAATACATCCTCCTTTTTCTCGTTTCATTTATAATTTTTTCTTGTAAAGAAGAAAAAAAAGATCCAGTAACAACTATTGTAAAAGTAGAAAAACCAAAGCCTGTTTATGTTTTTGGGTATAATTTAGATGATTACAAAGTAATTAACGATACTATAAAAAACGGAGAAAGCTTTGGGGTTATTTTAGATCGTCATCATGTGATGTATCCTAAAATTAATGAGATAGCAACAAAAATTAAAGATACTTTCGATGTAAGACGTGTGCGTTCAGGTAAAGCTTATACCATTTTAGCATCAAAAGATTCAATAGAAAAAGCTCAAGTGTTTATTTATAAACATAATAAAGTTGATGCTACTGTAATCAATTTTAAAGATTCGTTGATATCAGCATACAAGGTTAAGAAGAAAATTAAAACGGTTGAAAAAGAAATAGCGGGTAAAATTTATTCAAATATATCCACAACCATGGATAGTTTAGGGTTGAAACCAACTATGGCAATAAATGTTGCAGATATTTATGCCTGGACTCTTGACCCATTAAGGCTTCAAAAAGGAGATAACTTTAAATTAATTTATGAAGAGAAATATATTAACGATACTGTTTTTGTAGGGTATGGTGAAATTAAAGCAGCAGTTTTTAATCATAAAGGAAAAGATTTGCATGCTTATAAATTTGTTGGAGATTCTATAAAAGGAATTCCAGAATATTATGATGAAGAAGGGAATATGTTGCGTAGAGCTTTTTTAAAATCGCCTATTAAATTTCAGTATAGAGTTTCTTCGAGATACAATTTACGAAGAAGAATAAAACATTACGGAAATAGGATAAAAGCTCATAGAGGAACTGATTTTGCAGCAAGATATGGAACAGAAATTATGTCGACAGCTAGTGGAACAGTTGTAGAATCTACTCGTAGAGGCGGTAATGGAAATTATGTAAAAGTTAAGCATAATAGTACATACAGTACTCAATATTTACATATGAAACGTCGAAACGTAAGAGTGGGAGATTATGTAAAACAGGGTGATATTATTGGTTGGGTTGGAATGACAGGAAGTACCAGTGGGCCTCATGTTTGTTATCGTTTCTGGAAAAACGGAAGACAAGTGGATCCGTTTAGAGAAAAACTACCTGCAGCTGAACCTTTAGATCCAAAAATTAAACCCAAATATTTGGAGTTTATAAAGTCATTTAAAGAGCAGTTAGATAGCATTCAATTACCTAAAAAGGAGATTCCTGTTTTTGTTGAAAAAGAAATATTAGCTACACATTAAATTATGCCTTTAAAAAATATCAATCCAACTACAACTTCAGCTTGGAAAAAACTTAGCAACCATTTTAATGAAGCAAAAGACTTTGATTTAAAAGATTTATTTAGAAAAAATAAGAATAGAAAAGCTGATTTTTCAATTGAGTATTCAGGTTTGGTATTTGATTATTCTAAAAACTTAATAAATCAACAAGCAGTTGATTTATTACTTGAATTAGCGAATGAGGTTGATTTAAAAGATGCCATTGAAAAATATTTTTCTGGAGATAAAATTAATGCAATTGAAGATCGAGCAGTTTTACACACAGCTTTAAGAAATACTTCCGAAGATCCTGTATATGTAGATGGGAAAGATGTAAAACCGCAAATACAATCAGCTTTACGAAAAGTAAAATCTTTCAGCAACAAAGTAATTTCAGGAAAATGGAAGGGGTTTACAGGAAAGTCAATTACTGATATAGTTAATATAGGAGTAGGTGGATCAGATCTGGGTCCAGATATGGTTGTAGAGGCTTTGCAATTTTATAAAAATAAACTAAATACTCATTTTGTATCTAATGTAGATGGAGATCATGTTTCGGAGGTATTAAAAAAATTGAATCCAGAAACAACATTATTTGTAATTGTATCAAAAACATTTACAACTCAAGAAACCATTACAAATGCTAATACGATTAGAAATTGGTTTTTAAACTCAGCAACAGTTTTTGATGTGTCTAAACACTTTGTAGCAGTATCTTCTAATGCAGAAAAAGTCATCAATTTTGGAATTGACAAGAAAAATATTTTCCCAATGTGGAACTGGGTAGGTGGTCGATTCTCTTTATGGTCATCAGTAGGTTTGTCAATTAGTTTGTCAATAGGTTTTGATAATTTTAAAGAGTTATTAAATGGAGCTGAAGAAATAGATATTCATTTTAAATCAGCAGATTTTGATAAGAACATTCCAGTTATTCTAGCTTTACTGAGTATTTGGTATAACAACTTCTTTAATTCTGAAACTGAGCTTGTTTTACCTTATAGCGAGTATTTATCAAAATTACCAGCCTATTTACAACAAGCTGCTATGGAAAGTAATGGAAAAGGTGTTGATAGAAATGGTAAAGAGATAAATTACCAAACAGGGACAATTATTTGGGGTAGTACAGGCGTGAATATGCAACATGCTTTTATGCAATTGGTACATCAAGGTACTAAGTTAATTCCATCTGATTTTATTGGATATAAAGAGTCTTTACATGGTTTAACTGATCACCATCAGAAACTAATGGCTAATTATTTTGCTCAAATGGAAGCCCTTACATTTGGAAAAACAAAAGAAGAAGTACATTTAGAATTAAAGCTAAATAATAAAAAGGAAGATATAAGTAGATTGCTTCCATATAAGTTGTTTAAAGGTAACCGACCAAGCAATACAATTTTATTTAAAAAGTTAACGCCAAAATCGTTAGGTCAGTTAATTGCTATTTACGAACATAAAATTTTTACACAAGGAATTATATGGAATATATATTCATATGATCAATTCGGTGTAGAATTAGGAAAAGAACTTGCCAAAAAATTATTAAAAAATTAATAGTTCTTGTAATAAATCTCATTTTTTTTATTTAGCTTGTTAATTCAATGTTAAAAAACTTAACATTAAGTTAATATTAGCAAAGTATAAAAGCAAGACCTTTGCTTCCGCATTTAATAACAATTAAATTAAACAATGAAAAATTTTAAAAATGTTTTACTAGTAGCATTGTTCTTTGTAACAGCTACAGTTTTAAGTCAAACTAAACTTACAGGAACAGTAGTTGATGAAATGGGAGAACCATTACCAAGTGCTAGTGTTGTGGTAAAAGGAACTTCTAATGGAGTTGCTTCAGATTTTGATGGAAAATTTACAATTAATGTAAATTCAAATTCAGGAACTATTGTAGTATCTTTTATTGGGTACAATAATAAGGAAGTAGCATATACAGCTGCTAACAAGAATTTAGGAACTATTGAGTTGGAACCTTCTAATGTTTTAGATGAAATTGTAGTTACAGGAACAGGAGTTATTGATTTAGCTGAGGATAGAAAAACACCAGTAGCGGTATCGACTATTAAAGCTGCTGAAATTCAAGCAAAAGCAGGAGCGTGGGATTTGCCAGAAGTATTAAAATCTACACCTTCTGTTCAGAATATTAAGGGTGGAGGATTTGGAGATGGTCAAATGTTTTTACGTGGTTTTGATCAAACAAATACAGCTTTCTTATTAAATGGACAACCAATTAATAGTATGGAGGATGGAAGAATGTTCTGGTCTAACTGGTCTGGAGTATTAGATGTTTCTAATGCAGTTCAGGTACAGCGTGGTTTAGGATCATCTAAATTAGCAATTTCTTCTGTAGGAGGTACTGTGAATATTGTAACAAAAACTATTGATCATAAAGAAGGTGGTTATATTCGTCAAATGGTAGGGAATAATGGATATACTAAATCTACAGTTTCTTATTCAACTGGAGTAAGCGAAAAAGGATGGTCTTTTACGGGAATGTTTGCTCACTGGCAAGGAGATGGATATGTAGATAATACTCATGGTCAAGGTCAGACTTACTTTTTCTCAGTTGGTTATCAACCAAATGAAAATAATACATTTAACTTTATGATTACTGGAGCACCACAATGGCATGCTGCAGCGGGTAGAGGAGATGTTGGAGACTTCTTAGATAACGGTATTAGATTTAATGATTGGAACTTTGAAGGAGTAAACAGTCCAAATACACTAGGAAACACTGGTTTATATCCAGGAGGACGTAATATTTACCACAAACCAGTGGCTAACTTATCTTGGGACTGGAAGATTAATGATGAATCTTCATTGTCTACAGTATTATACGGTTCATTAGGTAGAGGTGCTTTTGCTTCTTATACAAGTGACGGAACACCAAGAACATCATATGCAAGAGGGTCATTTAATAACCACAACTGGTTTGGATTAGTATCAAACTATGAGAATAAATTAAATGAAAACTTAACTTTAAACGTTGGAGCTGACGTAAGAACGTACAACGGTATTCACTTTAGAGGTGCAGTTGAGTTATTTGACGGACCTATAAACTTTGCTAACGATCCTAACAGACCATGGGAATATAATGGTTTTATTGGAGAACCTTATACAATTGATAATGATTACGGTGGAATTAGCCCTTGGGGTATGGTTTTCAACCCTAATAATAGTCACAGACAACGCATCGATAGAGATTACGAAGAAGTAATTACTTACTATGGTGTATTCGGGCAGTTAGAATATGCTAAAGATGACTTCTCTGCATTTGTACAAGGAGCAATCTCTAATCAAGATCACCAAAGAGAAGAATTCTACTTTACACAACAGCCAGGAGTATCTGAAAAATCTAAAAAAGTATCTAATTTTGGATTTAATGTAAAAGGTGGAGGTTCTTATCTTTTAGATGATCAACATAAAGTATTTGTAAATGCTGGATTCTATTCACGTCAACCATTTCACTCAGATTTATTTAATAACGATAGAAACTCAAATTCATTAGTAGATCCTGCTGTAGATAATCAAGATGTTTTAGGTTTAGAAGCTGGTTACCAATTTGGTAGTGATAAAGTAGATATTAATTTAAATGCTTATTATACTAGATGGGGTAATAGAACTGATATTTCTACAACTGGTACTCCTGATACAAATTCATTTGTTTTAACATTAGATAGAAATGTTACTCAGTTACATAAAGGATTAGAATTAGAAATATTTACTAAACCTATAGAAGGACTTAAGTTAAATGGTTTTGCATCTATTGGTGACTGGAAGTTTGACGGTGATGCTACTCGTTTTACTTTTGATCAAAACGGAGGTGAGTTAAGTTCAGGTCAAGTTGTTAGTAGAGATGGACAAGAAGTAGGTGGAGCTGCTCAAACTACTGCAGGAGTTTTTGCTAGTTATAAAGTTTTCCCTAGTTTAACGTTAGATGCTAATTGGAACTATTATGCTAATTTATTCTCAGAAGGAACTATAGCAGTTGAATTACCATCATACAACACTATGGATTTAGGTTTAAGCTTTAGACCTAAATTAAAAGAAAGAACTTATATCAAAGGGATTGAATTCAGAGTAAACGTAGATAACGTATTTGATGAATTATATTTAGAAAATGTTACTACATCTAATAGAGATTTAGCTGATTTAGCAAATCACCCAAATGATACTTGGAAAGGTGTTAATAGACGTTTACAAGGTCGTTTCGGATACGGAATCACTTGGAATGCATCTATGAGAATAAACTTCTAGTATACTAGAATAATAAATTATAAACCACCTCTTTTGAGGTGGTTTTTTTATGCATAAAATTCAGTAAGTTTGTATTCAACAAAAACTAACAAATCATGATGAAAACATTACACTCTTATTGGGCTTATATTGTACTAGCAGTATTAATTTTTACCGTAATAAATGCTATTATAGGTCTAGTGCAAAAAAAGGAGTTTACACATAAAGAATTCCGTTTAGGATTGTTTACTTTAATAACAGCTCATATTCAGTTACTAGTAGGTTTTTTAGTATACTTTATTGGAGGGTACCAAAAAGGGTTAGGAGAGATGAAAGACTCCGCTGTTAGATTATTAGCTTTAGAACATCCTTTAATGATGATTATTGCGATTACATTAATTACCATTGGTTGGTCTAAACACAAAAAACAAGTTAAAAGCGAAGCAAAATTTAAAACCTTTGCAATTTTTTACGGATTAGCATTAGTATTGATACTAGCACGAATTCCGTGGAATAATTGGTTTTAATTCAAATATATAGTCCCGCTCTCGCGGGATTTTTTATTTTTGCCACTTTATTATTTTAGAAATGAAAATATTAAGTTACTTTTTATCGTCAATATTTGCAGTAGTATTTTTTTCTTTACTATTAGTATTCCACCCTTTACAGTGGATTGGTTTAAAACTATTTGGTCAAAATGGTCATCAAAATGTGGTAGATATCATGAACTGGTTTTTAATAAAGTCGTTATTGATTTTAGGGATTAGAGTTCAAGTAGAAAACGATCAAGACTTACCTGAAAACACAACATTAATTTTTGTGTCAAATCATCAAAGTACGTTTGATATCCCTCCAATTATTTGGCATTTCAGAAAGCATTATCCAAAATTTGTTTCTAAGAAAGAATTAGGAAAAGGTATACCAAGTATCTCTTTTAATTTAAGACATGGAGGAGCAGCCTTAATTGATAGAAAAGACCCTAAACAAGCTTTGGGTGAGTTAGGGAAGTTTGCAAAGACAATAAACAAAAACAAATGGTCTGCGGCTATTTTTCCTGAAGGAACAAGAAGCAGAACAGGAAAACCTAAGTCATTTTCTGTAAATGGCTTAAAAATGATAACTAAGTACAATAAAGAGGCGTATATTGTACCACTAACAATAAACAACTCGTGGAAAGTCTTTAAATACGGTAAATTCCCATTAGGGTTAGGAAGCCCAATTAAAATAAAGACACATCAACCAATAAAGATTGATAGTTTACCGTTTAATGAATTAATAGAGAAGGTTGAAACTACCATAAAAGAATCTATTATCTAAAAAGAAAACAAACAACAATAAAATAAATTAATCATGTCATTACAAAACATTCGAAAGGAAGTAATGCAAACGCTGGAAAAAAATATTGACAGTTTTGTAGACAAATTCTTAATACCGGTAGAAAAAATCTGGCAACCAACCGATTTTTTACCAAACTCACAAAAAGATACTTTTATAGATGAAGTAAAAGAAATTCAAGAACTTTCAAAAGAGCTTGATGATGATTTTTGGGTAGTTTTAGTAGGAGACACAATTACTGAAGAAGCTTTACCAACTTATGAATCTTGGTTATTAGATTTAGACGGAATAACGCAACAACCAGATAATGGTTGGGCAAAATGGATTAGAGCTTGGACAGCTGAAGAAAATCGTCATGGAGATGTATTAAACAAGTATTTATACTTATCAGGAAGAGTAAATATGCGTGAGGTTGAAATATCTACACAGCACTTAATAGCTGATGGATTTGATATTGGTACCGCAACTGATCCTTATAAAAACTTTATTTATACAAGTTTTCAAGAATTAGCGACTTACATTTCTCATAATAATGTAGCAAAGATTGCTAAGAAAAAAGGACATAAAGCATTAGCAAAAATGTCTAAAATTATAGCAGGAGACGAAATGCGTCATCACATTGCGTATACAGATTTTGTTAGAGAAATATTTAAGATTGATCCTAGCGAAATGATGTTAGCTTTTCAGCATATGATGAAGCATAAAATTGTGATGCCTGCAATGCACTTAAGAGACTCTTTTGGAGAGAAAGGAAATTTATTTGATGATTTTTCTACGGTAGCTCAAAGGGTAGGTGTGTACACTGGTTTCGATTATGTTGATATTTTAAAGAAGTTAAATACAGCTTGGGAAATCGATAAGATTACAAACTTAACTCCAGAAGCAGAAAAAGCTAGAGACTATTTAATGAAATTACCAGATAGAATGTATCGTATTACAGAGCGTATTGTAGTACCTGATACTAAATTTAATTTCAAATGGATGATTCCAGCATAATATAAAAAGAGCCTTTTAAAAGGCTCTTTTTATTGGAATTTAAAACGATCTCTATCTTCTAAAAAACGAAATTTATTACGGGTTTTATTTTGACTTTCCTTGTCAAGATGAACAATAAGAACCTCCTCAGACCCCAAGTCATTTTTTGCTAAGCAGTTTCCTAAAGAATCATAACAAGCAGAGTTTCCACTATATTCATATCCATTAGCATCAGTTCCAACTCTATTTACACCAATAGTATAACTCATATTTTCAATTGCACGGGCTTTTAATAAGGCATCCCAAGCTTCAATTCGTGGTTTAGGCCAACTTGCAACATATAATAATAAATCATAATCGTCTGTATTTCTTGCCCAAACAGGAAAGCGTAAATCATAACAAATTAACGGACAAATTTCCCAACCTTTATAACTAACAAAAGTCTTGTTATTTCCAGAAGAAAATACTTCATGTTCTCCAGCTAAAGTAAACGTATGTTTTTTGTCGTAAAAATCAATTTCTCCATAAGGATGTACAAATAACAAGCGATTAAAATAGTGGTCATTTTCTTTAATAATAACACTTCCTGTAATTGCTGACTGATTCACTTTAGCTAATTTCAGCATCCAATTTACAGTTGTCCCATCCATTTCTTCAGCTAATTTACTGGCATTCATTGTAAATCCAGAGGTAAACATTTCTGGCAAAACGATTAAATCAATATCAGTAGGTAGGTTGTTTATTTTTTCTTCAAACAATTTTCTGTTTTCATCAGGATTTTCCCAAATTAAATCCGATTGAATGAGTGCTATTTTTAGTTTGTTGGTTGTGCTCATTATTAAAAAATGAAGTCGTTATTAATCTCAAAAATAAGATAAAAATTGTACTTTGCTTAGTAGAAAATTAACCTATGCAGTCTTTTATTTCAGAAACTTTAGATACTATTTTAAAAACAACTAAATCGTTTGAAAATGTTGTTTTTGTCTTACCATCGCAAAGAGCAGGAGTATTTGTTAAACAAATATTTAAAAATAAAATCTCAGCAGGTTTTTTACCACGAATAGTTAATATAGGAGATTTTGTTGAAGAAGTATCTGAACTTAAAAAAGTAGACTCAGTACAGTTGCTATTTCATTTTTATACAATTTATAAAGAGATTGAAGAAGACCCAGATACGTTTGATGTTTTCTCGTCTTGGGCATTTACGGTAATACAAGACTTTAATGAGATAGATCAGCATTTAATAAATACTCGTGAAATTTTTGTGTATTTAAGAGATGTACATCGTTTAAAAAAATGGTCTGTAAAAGGAGAGTTTACCGAAACAGAGTTGATTAAAGATCATTTTTCCTTTATGGAAAAACTAAATAAATTTTATGATGCTTTTTACAAGTTTTTATTAGAACGAAAAATTGGGTATCAAGGAGTATTGTATCGTGAAGCAACTAAAAAGGTTGATACTTTTATTAGTAATAATCAAGATAAAAAATACTTTTTCATAGGATTTAATGCCCTAAATAGTGCTGAAGAGTTTTTGTTTCAACAATTTTTATCTAACGGAAATTCTGAAGTTTTTTGGGACATCGAAAAAACATTTTACAAGAGTAACCATCAAGCAGGGAGCTTTTTAAGAAAGTATAAATCTAAATGGAAATATTACGAAAAGAATTCGATAGAAACGATTAAAGAATATTTTGATGAGCCAAAAAACATTCAAGTAATAGGTGCTTCTAAAAACATTACTCAGATAAAATATGCTGGTGAAATTTTATCGAAACTACCAGATTATAATAATACAGCATTGGTTTTGGCTGACGAAAGTTTATTGCCAATAACATTAAATTCATTACCAAAAAATGTTGATTCTGTTAATATTACTATGGGGTATCCTTTAAAAGATATTCCTACAACGAGTTTAATTTTTTCAGTTTTTCAATTGTTTATCAGTCAAGAAAAATTACAGAAAAAAGAAACAAATCTTTTTTACCATAAAGATTTAGTTCGTTTTATAAAAGATGTTTCGATATATCGATTATTACAAATTGATGATACTCAAAATCTCGCCGATGTAATTTCTTTAGCGATAGTAAAAGAGAACAATACATTTACCAGTCAAGAAAAAATCAACAGTTTTTTGGTTGATTTAGGTGGTGAAGTAAAGGAAGTTATAAGAGCAGTTTTTAATCCATTTTCAGATATAAGCGAGTTTTTATCTAGAATTTTAAATTTAATTAATGCTTTAAAAGATAAAGTTAATGATTTAGAAAAAGAATATTTATTTCGTTTTTACACAGCTTTCACACAATTGCAAAATTTGCATAGCGAATTTAATTACGTGCAAGACTTAAAAACATTGCATCAATTTTTTAGGCAATTAATTCAATCTGAAAGCTTATCATTTCAAGGAGAACCATTGCAAGGATTACAATTAATGGGAGTTTTAGAAACCCGTGTTTTAGATTTTGAAAATGTAATAATTACTTCAGTTAACGAAGGTGTATTGCCTGCAAGTAGTCAGCAAAATACATTTATCCCATTCGATGTAAAAATTGCGTTTGGTTTGCCAACATACAAAGAAAAAGACGCATTATTTTCGTACCACTTTTTTAGATTATTACAGAGAGCCAAAAATATTTACATTTTATATAATACAGAGCACGACGTTTTTGGTAGTGGAGAAAGAAGTCGTTTTGTAACGCAATTAGAAATGATGCGTGACGATATCACTGAGAAAATCATTAGTCCAAAAGTAGTAACGTCTCCTAAGAAATTAAAGGAGATTCAAAAAGACAAAAATGTTTTAGAGCGTTTACGCGAATTGGCTAAAAAAGGAATATCACCATCTGCATTGACTAACTATTTATACAATCCGATTGCGTTTTACAAACAGAAAATTTTAAAGATTAATGAGTTTGAGAACGTCGAAGAAACTATAGCTGCAAATACAATGGGTACTGTGGTTCATGACACTTTAGAAGAATTATACAAACCTTTTATTGACAGTTTTTTATCTGTAGCTGATGTTACTCAAATGCAGAAAAAATCAAAGGATTTAGTTCAAAACTATTTTTCGAAGCATTTTAAAAACGGAGATATCTCTACCGGAAAAAACAGATTAGTTTTTGAAGTTGCAAACCGTTTTGTAGAAAATTTTTTAGCAAAAGAAAAGGAGTTGCTAAAAGATGAAAACAATCAGTTGAAAATTATTGCTACAGAACAAAATTTAGCAGCTGAAATTGCAATTGAAGGAATTGATTTTCCAATTAAAATTCACGGACAAGTTGATAGAATCGACGAGTTAAATGGTGTTACTAGAATTATCGATTATAAAACAGGAATGGTAAGTTCTACAAATTTAAAAGTAGTTGATTTTGATGAGATCAGAGAGTTGAAATATCATAAAGCAATTCAAGTAATGTTATATGCGTATTTATATACGCAAAACACAAATTTTGATTTTTCTAAGAGTATAGAAGCTGGTATAATTTCGTTTAAAAACCTAAAAAGTGGATTTTTAAAGATGAATTTTTCATCGAATTATCGAGCTCCAGATAATCAGGTAACTCAAGAAAAACTAGATGAGTTTATGAACGAGATAAAAGAAGTGTTAAAAGAGTTATACAATTCTGAGGCTAGTTTTGTTGAACCAGCAGATTTACCTTATTAAGGGTGCGCGTTTACCCAAACCTCTCCATCTTCAAAATATTCTTTTTTCCAAATAGGTACTGTTTCCTTTAATGTATCAATAGCGTATTGACAAGCATCGAAAGCAGCTTTTCTATGAGGAGAAGAAACAGTGATTATTACTGGAATATCTTCTATTTGCAACATTCTTTCAGCATGATGGATTGCAATTTTTTTTACTCCGAATTTTTCTAAAGCAATATCAGCAATTTTCTGCATTTCTTTAATAGCCATTGGTCTGTAAGTAGAAAAATCTAACTGAGTAACACTCTTGTTCTGAGTAGCGTTTCTAACAGTTCCTACAAAAACAGCAATTCCACCACAAGAAGGGTCAGCAACAAAGTCATAACATTCTTGTAAATTGAGTTTTTCTGAAGATATTTTAATAGAAGTATTCATAAGTTTAACAAAGATATAATATTGAAAGGGTAAAAGGAATAGAAACCAATCGGATTTAAATAATTATTTTTGTTCACCTAAATAGAGATAACAACACAAATGAAAACATTGAACGATTTTAATTTCGAAAATAAAAAAGCATTAATTCGTGTAGATTTTAATGTGCCTTTAAATGAAACTTTTGAGGTAACGGATGATACAAGAATTCAAGCAGCAAAGTCAACTATTATTAAAGTTTTAGAAGACGGTGGGAGCTGTGTGTTAATGTCGCATTTAGGACGTCCGAAAGGAAAAGAAGAAAAATTTTCGTTACGACATATTGTAGATAAGGTAACCGAGGTTATAGGAGTACAAGTTAAGTTTGTTGATGATTGTATAGGCGATAAAGTTTCAGAAGCAGTTTCAAATTTAAAAAGCGGAGAAATTTTATTATTAGAGAACTTACGTTTTTATTCAGAAGAAAAAGCTGGAGATATTGCTTTCGCAGAGCAACTATCTAAATGGGGAGATGTATATGTAAACGATGCTTTTGGTACTGCACATAGAGCGCATGCATCTACAGCTGTAATTGCTCAGTTTTTCGAAAAAAACAAATGCTTTGGAAACTTATTAGCTAAAGAAATTGAAAGTATTGATAAGGTTTTAAACAATTCAGAGAAGCCTGTAACAGCTATCTTGGGAGGGGCAAAAGTGTCGTCTAAAATTGGTGTGATTGAAAATATTATCGAAAAAGTAGATCATATTATTGTTGGTGGAGGTATGACCTTTACTTTTATTAAAGCTTTAGGAGGAACTATTGGAAATTCGTTAGTTGAAGATGATAAATTAGAATTGGCATTATCAATTTTAAAATTAGCAAAAGAACAAAATACGGAGATTCATTTACCAGTTGATGCAGTAATCGCAGATGCTTTTTCAAACGACGCAAATACACAAATAGTTGATACAACTAAAATTTCTGATGGGTGGATGGGTTTAGATTGTGGACCAAAAACATCAGAAAAATTTGCAGAAGTAATTGCAAAATCGAAAACTATTTTATGGAACGGTCCTTTAGGGGTTTTTGAGATGGAAAAATTTGCAACTGGTACTATCGAACTAGGTAATGCTATCGCCAAAGCAACAGAAAATGGAGCATTTTCTTTAGTGGGAGGTGGAGATTCGGTTGCAGCAGTAAAACAGTTTGGTTTCGGAGATAAAGTGAGTTATGTTTCTACTGGTGGAGGAGCCATGTTAGAAATGTTAGAAGGAAAATCTTTACCTGGTATTGAAGCTATTTTAAAATAGAATGATTTATAGAAAAGGAAGTATTGCTGATTTTGAGCAATTAAAAGAGTTAGGCATAATATCTTATTCTGAATATTCAAGTACTCTAGATGCAGAAAATTGGAAGAAATTAAAAGGAATTTTAAATGATGATGAGAAATTAAAAAACACCATTTCTAAAAGCACCGTTTTTGTTTGTGAAAAGGATAATGAAATAGCAGGCGCAGTTTATTTTTTCTCTAAAAATAATCCAACAGAACTGTATAAATCTGAATGGTGTTATTTTAGATCTTTAGGTGTAAATCCGAAATATAGAGGTTTAGGGATAGGAAATAAGCTAACCAATATGTGTCTTGATTATGCAAAAGAAACTAAAGAAAAAACAATAGCTTTACATACTTCTGAATTTATGGATACAGCTAGAGTAATGTATGAAAAAAAAGGATTTGAAAGAGTAAAAGAAATTCAACGTTTAGGGAAGAAATACTGGATTTTCACCAAACAATTATAGCATAAAATTCCAATTAAAGATGAAATATACAACACTACCAAATACAGATATAAAAGTTTCTAAAATATGTTTAGGAACCATGACTTGGGGAAATCAGAATACAGAGGCTGATGGTCATGAACAAATGGATTATGCTTTAGAGCAAGGTGTGAATTTTTGGGATACTGCTGAGTTGTATTCAGTTCCTGCAACTCCAGAAACTTACGGAGCAACCGAAAAAATTATTGGTTCATGGTTTAAAAAAAATGGAAATCGTGAGAAGGTGGTTCTAGCATCTAAAATTGCTGGTGGAGGTGATTATACAAAACATATTAGAATAGGAGGTTTTGTAAAACAAAATATTATTGACGCTGTTGAAGGTAGCCTTAAAAGACTACAGACTGATTATATCGATTTGTACCAATTGCATTGGCCAGATCGAGGAGTAAATTGTTTCGGAGTTCGTGATTACCCTTATAAATACTCTTCAAAAGAGGCTGAAAATCATTTGGAAATTTTAGAAACTTTAAATACTCTAGTAAAACAAGGAAAGATAAAGCATATCGGTTTGTCTAATGAAACTCCCTGGGGAACGATGAAGTATTTACAAACGTCAGATCAACATAATTTACCACGAGTGGCTACAATCCAGAATTCATATTCATTAATCCATAGAGGTTATGAAGTTGGAATGAGCGAGGTTTCAATGCGTGAAAATGTTGGGTTGTTAGCTTATTCTCCATTAGCACAAGGTGTGTTATCTGGTAAATATTTAAAAGGAGGACAACCAGAAGGAGCGAGAGGAACATTATTTCCGCGTTTTATAGCTCGTTATATGAGTGAAGGTTCTTTAAAAGCTGTTGAAGAATATCAAAAAATAGCCCACAAACACGGATTAACCTTAGCTGAATTATCATTAGCGTATATCAACCAATTACCGTTTGTAACGAGTAATATTATCGGAGCTACTAAATTGAGTCAATTAAAAGAAAATATTAACTCAATTAATATAGAACTGAGTAAAGAAATTTTAGAAGAAATAGAAGGGATTCATGCTGTGATACCTAATCCAGCTCCTTAAATTTTAATCGTTATTTATAAAAAAAACCGAAGTAAATATTTACTTCGGTTTTTTTTTAAAATGTTATGTTTATTTCTTCGCTATTTTAAAAGAAGTAGCTTTAAACCTACCATCTTCTACTTTACCTGTAACTTCAACTTTTCTAACTACGTTACAAAATCCGATATTTTCATCGTGAGCATCCCCAAAATCATCAATATGAGCCCCATCGATGAAATATGCTTTATCATTAACTTTAATCGCTAAATCACACCCTTTTTGAGATTTTAATCCAAACTGACATTGACCGCAAGAAGCATCAGTTATAAACGTTTTTTCTTTTGGTTGAGTACAAGAAAGAAATAATACAATACTGCTTAAAATAAATAGGTTTTTCATAATTGTTTTAAAATGAAATGTTTTGATAAAGATGAGACTATAATTATTATTAATAATAAAAAAGAAAATAAAAAATCGGTTGTTTTTACATGAGGATTTCTTCCCCAAAAAGAATCATCAATATCGTTTGAACCTCTCAAGTAAAGAAAGAAATCTCTATCGTGAATTTTTATACTTAGAAATTTAAATAATCGATCAAAAGCCCAATAAACTATTGGAGGACATAAACCAAAAAGAACATTTTTTAAATTAATATTATTTGATAGCTTTAATATCAAAAGACCTAAACAGAAAAATAAGGAAAATAACAACCAAACAGATTTAACATTAAGCCATTTACTCTTTCTATTGTACAAAATAAATAAGCAAATTATTATCGATAGAAAATAACCAATTAGATTGAAATCCATTTTTATTAATATCCTACCTTATCACGTACTCTTTTTAATACGTCTTTTGCAATTACACGTGCTTTTTCAGCACCAATAGCTAAGGCTTCGTCAATTTCATGACGATTTTCCATATAGTGATTGTATTTAGCCCGAACATCCGCAAATTTTTCAAGAATTAACTCATGTAAAGCTTGTTTTGCATGTCCGTAACCATAACCTCCATTTTCATAATTAGCACGCATTTTAGCAATTTGTTCTTCAGAAGCTAATAATTTATATAATGCAAAAACATTATCAGTATCAGGATTTTTAGGGTCTTCTAAAGCTTTACTATCCGTTTGAATTCCCATAATTTGCTTACGCAATTTCTTTTCTGGTAAAAAGATATCGATAAAATTATTTCTCGATTTACTCATTTTTTCACCATCGGTACCAGGAACCAGCTTTGTGTTTTCGTTTACTTTTGCTTGTGGTAAAATTAAAGTATCACCAATTACGTTGTTTATTCTACTAGCTACATCACGAGTCATTTCTAAATGCTGCAACTGGTCTTTTCCTACAGGAACAACTTCAGCATCGTATAATAAAATATCTGCAGCCATTAGCATAGGGTATGTAAATAAACCAGAGTTTACATCCGATAAACGATCTGCTTTGTCTTTAAAACTATGTGCTAAGGTTAAACGTTGGTATGGAAAATAACAGCTTAAATACCAAGTTAACTCAGTAACTTCTGGAATATCGCTTTGACGATAAAAAACTGTTTTATTAATGTCAATTCCACAAGCAAGCCAAGTAGCTGCAGTACTATAGGTGTTTTCACGTAATTGCTTACCATCTTTAATTTGAGTTAAAGAATGCATATCAGCAATAAATAAAAACGATTCATTTTTAGGATCATTAGCCATTTCGATGGCTGGTAAAATTGCTCCTAATAAATTTCCTAAGTGTGGGGTTCCAGTACTTTGTACTCCGGTTAAAACTCTTGACATATTTCTACTTTGAAATGTTTTATTCTGACATTGATCAGAATTAAATTTAGTAAGCAAAAATAAGCTTAAAATTCATCAAACAAAAGAAATTACTACATTCGCAGTTATGAAATATTTACTTTTTCCTTTCCGTCTAATTTGGCGAATTTGGTTTTATTTTTTAATTATAGTATCGGTACTTTTAATGGTTCCGGTTTTATTGGTGCTTTTATCTGATGAAAAGTATTATGGTACTTTTTGGAAGTTGATGAGAGCTTGGTCGTTTTATTTAATCTACGGAATGGGATTTCGATTAAAAATAGATAAAGAGCAAGAAACGGATCCAGATAAAAGCTATGTATTTATAGCAAATCACGCATCATTATTAGATCCTTGGATTATGATTGCAATGAATAAGAATCCGCTTTTATTTGTAGGAAAAAAAGAATTAGTAAAATTACCAATATTTGGTTTTTTCTATAAGAAAGCAGTAGTAATGGTAGATAGAAGTGATCCTAAAAGTAGAAAAGAAGTATACACACGTATAAAGAAACGATTAGATAAAGGATTAAGTATTGCCATTTTTCCAGAGGGACTGGTGCCAACTGAGGATGTTGTTTTAGCACCATTTACAAATGGCGCATTTAGTTTGGCTATACAATATCAAATGTCAATTGTTACTCAAGTATATTACGATGCAAAACGCTTGTTTTCTTGGGATTTTTTTAAAGGAGGACCAGGTGTTTTTAGGAATAAACAATGTACTTTTATTCAAACAGAAGGTTTAACAATAGAAGACAAAGACCACTTAAAAAAGAAAACCTTTGATATTGTGTATAATGAGTTAATAAATGATGAGTTGTACATGAAAGATACTAACCGACCAAACAATGAGCGAGAATTTAAATCACCATTATAGCGATACAGAAGAACGATTAAACGTTTTAACTCATGGCTTTGGGCTGCTAATGAGTTTAATAGGAGTGTTTTTTTTATTAAAAAAAGGATTAAGCTATTTAGGTTTTTGGCAACAAATAAGTTTTGTTATCTACGGAATAAGTATGGTTGTTTTGTATGCCGCATCTACTTTTTACCACGCAGCTAAAGAGCCCAAACTTAGACGAAAGCTAAATATTTTTGATCATGCTGCAATTTATGTTTTAATAGCAGGAAGTTACACGCCTTTTTGTTTAGTGGTTCTACCAGAACAAACAGGTTGGTATATGTTTATTTTTGTTTGGTTATTTGCCTTAACTGGAATTATTTTAAAACTTTTTTTTACAGGAAGATTTGATAAATTATCTACAGCATTATATTTAATTATGGGGTGGCAAGTAGTTTTTTTGATTAAGCCACTCGTGAATAATTTATCTAGTGAAGGACTTATTTATTTGATTGCTGGAGGTTTATTTTATACAATTGGAGCTATTTTTTATTCTATTGGAAAAATTAAATACAATCACGTAATTTTTCATGTTTTTGTTCTTTTAGGTAGTTTTTGTCATTTTTTAACCATATTTCTCTATATTTAGAGGAATGTTGTTAGACGTTAATTCATTATTTTATTCTTGGATTAGAGGGGGAGTATTCCTCTTATTACTTTATCATTTTGTGTTTTATTTAAAACACAAAGAAGATGTTTATAAATACTATTCAATATACCTTTTAGGGGTTTTTATCTTTCTGATTAAAGATGCCTTTCGGTCTGAATCTATGGTTCAGGTTTATGAATATTTAATGTTTTCAATTCAATTCTTAGCATTTTCTTTTTACATTCATTTTACTAGAAGTTTGTTAGATACAAAAAGAGACTATCCAGCATGGGATAAAGAGGCGAGTTTTATAGCAAAATCATTATTGGTTATGGGATTTGTTCTTTTAATAGTTCAATTCTTTTTTGGATTTGAATTTCAAAAGCAAGTACTGATTTATGGAGCGCCATTACTTTCAATAATTTTTATAATAAGATTATCTTATGTTAAAGTGATTTTTTCGAAAGAAGGAATCTATTCTTTAATGGGATCAGTAATCCTTTTAATATGCGCAAACATTACAGTAATTAAGATGATTAGAGGGGAGTTTTTTCTAATAAATTTAAAAGTACATAGTATGTTTTATTATTTTATTGGAATATTAATTCAAACCACAATTTATGCTTTTTTACTAGCAGATGCTTTGCAAAAAATTGAAATAGAAAAGAGTAAAATTGAATATGATTTATTAGAGAAATCATCACAGTTATATAAGTTGAAAATGACAGCTTTTAAAAATAAAATGAACCCTCATTTTTTATTTAATTCATTAAATTCAATAAATAATTTTGTACTTCAAAACAAAAAAGAAGAGGCATCAATATATATAACTAAATTTTCATCGTTAGTTAGAAAAGTACTTCAAACAACAGAAAAAGTTTCAATTTCTTTAGCTGAAGAGTTACGTATTTCAGAATTATATATTAATATTGAGCAAGCTAGACTAAGAAATAGTTTTTTGTATGAAATTAATGTGGAAGAAAATATTGATGTAGAAGAATTAAAAGTTGTACCTCTTTACTTACAGCCTTTTGTTGAGAATGCTATATGGCATGGACTAAGTTTAAAAGAAGGAGAAAAAAAACTAACAATTAATATTAGAGAGAAAGAGAATTATATTTTTACTGAAGTAATTGATAATGGAATAGGTTTTGAAGAGTCTAAAAACAGAAAAAACTCTCAAAATATTCAACGAAAATCTTTCGGTATTGACACCATAAAGAGTAGATTAAATTTAATTTATACCCCCCAGAGCAATTTTGTTAAAATAAGTGATGAGGAAACTATTGGCACAAAAGTGTTAATAAAGTTTCCTAAAGAAACAAGTTAAAACAATGGTATATGTTAAAGATATTAATAATTGATGATGAAAAAGATGCTTTAGAAGTATTAGAATGGAAATTAAATAAATATGTAAAAGAAGAAATTTCGATAACTAAATGTAGTTCGCCTTTAATTGGTATAGAATTATTGAAGGAAGTAGAACCTGATATTTTATTTCTTGATATTCAAATGCCAGAAATGGATGGCTTTTCTTTTATAGAAAAGTTTCCTGATAGGGATTTTAAAGTGATTTTTACTACAGCTTACGATGAATATGGAATTAAGGCAGTTAAAGCAAAAGCATTTGACTATCTTTTAAAACCAATAGATGTTGATGAGCTCAACTTGGCGATAAAGAAAATTATAAATGAAGAAAAACAAGTTACTATACCGGCAAATTTATCGCCTAAGATAAATATTTCAGCTGATGGTAAAGTGTATCTTATAGATAAAGAAACTGTACTTTATTTAAAATCAGATAAAAGTTATACAACAATTAGTTTAACTTCTGGTAAAAAAATTATTGCGACTAAAACATTAAAAGAAATTCATAAAAAATTTCCTTGCCCTGAGTTTGTTCGAGTTCATAATTCTTATGTAGTAAACTTAAATCATGCTACGGAATATAATAAAGGAGTGAATGAATTAACAATGTTAGATGGTACAATTGTTAGTGTTAGTAGAAGTAAAAAAACAGAATTGATAAAAAAACTGCATTTAGATAAATAGTGTTACAGGATATTACATCTCCGTTTTATTCTTGGATACGAGGAGGACTACTGGTTCTTTTTGTGTATCATTTTATAATATATGTTCAAAACCGAGATGTTTTGCATAGGTATTATAGTATTTATCTTTTTTGCTTAACTGTTTATTTAGTAAGAGATGCATTTACAAATGAAACAGTTCAGTATTATTATCAATACATTAGTTTTTCTATACAGTATATAGGTTATGCTTATTTTATACATTTTTGCAGAAGTTTAGTAGATACAAAGCAGAACTTTCCAAAGTTAGATAAAGGAGCGGTTAATCTTTCGAAGGGATTGTTGTTGCTAGCATTTTTTTTAGTTGTAATTCAATTTTTATGGGGTTACGAAGTTCAGAAATTGGCAGTTGCTTGGTCTGTTCCTTTTACTTCTTTTTGCGCGTTTTATATATTTTTTGTTGTTTCAAAAAAGAAATCAAAACAAGTTTTTTATCTATTATTAGGGTCTATTTTATTTTTAATATTGGCAAATATTAGTTCAATTAAAATGGTTAAAGGTGAATTATATTTAATTGATTTCAAGGTGCACAGAATGTTTTATTATTTTATTGGAGCAATTATTCAAAGTACCATATTTGCAATTTTAATCGGAAATTATTTTAGAGAAATAATTAAGCAAAAAAATAAAGTAGAGATTTACTTATTAAAACAGAGAAATCAAATTTCTGAATTAAAGTTAACAGCTTTAAAAAGTCAAATGAACCCTCATTTTTTATTTAACTCCTTAAATTCGATAAATAATTTTGTAATTCAGAATAAAGTAGATGAAGCTTCAGATTACATTACTAAATTTTCATCTTTAATTAGAAAAGTACTTCGAGCAACTAATAAAAATTCAATTTCATTAAAAGAAGAATTAGATGTTTTATCTATTTATATAAAGTTAGAACAAATGAGGTTGAAAAACAGCTTTGTTTTTGAAAAAGAGATAGGTAATAATATTAATATTCAAGAGTTAAAAGTAGTGCCTCTTTTTTTACAGCCTTTTGTAGAAAATGCCATATGGCATGGATTGAGTTTAAAAAAAGGTGATAATAAGTTAATTTTAAGTGTACAGTTGGAGAAAAAAGATATTGTTGTTAAAGTTGTTGATAATGGTATAGGCTTAAATGCTTCTCAAAGGAAAAAAGATAAGCAGTTATTAAATAAAAAATCTTACGGGATTAACTTAGTCAAAGAAAGATTAGAGTTAATGTATGGTCAAGAAATTAAAGTTGATATTGAAGATGTATCTGATGAAAAAGCAACAGGAACTCAGGTTTTTATTCGTTTTCCGTATAATTTATAATGTCAATTATTGTGTTTTTTTAACGTAATATTTAATTTTTACTACCAATTGTTTAAATCTTTCAAAACTTTTAAAAAACCTATATAATTTAGCCACATAGAAAAGGAATTGTGATCTGGGGGGCTCACGTTCTTTAGGGGTAAAGAAAGAAGGTTAAAGCATTGCTTTAACCTTTTTATTACCATTTTAAAAAAGGTTTTTTACTTAAATTAGAATTGTAATACTTATTTATTCCAGTAACTTCTTCTCCTAACCAATCTGGTTTAGTGAAAGTATCATGTTCATTTTCTAATTCTACTTCTGCTATAAGTAATCCTTTATTATCACCTAAAAATTCGTCTACTTCGAAAGTATGGTCATCAACCTTTACTAAATAACGATATTTTTCAATTACTCCTTCTTCACATAAATTAAGTAAATCATTAGCTTCATTTATGTCAATTTCTTTTTCCCATTCATAGCGAGTAGTTCCAGTTTTATTTGATTTTCCTTTAATAGTAAGAAAACTATTTTCATCTTTTATACGAACTCTAACAACGCGCTCTTTATTAGAGTTTAAAAAACCTTGTTTAATAAAGTGTTTTTTATATGCAGATACTTTAAAGTCAGTAGACTTTACGATAAACTTTCTTTCTATTTCTAACGCCATAAATTCCGTGGTCTAATTTATACGAAAGTATCAATTTTTTGTCGTTAATATTAAATATCTTTGATAAGTATTAATAATTGATTTGAAAATTTAGGATGGCATTAATTACTACTAAAGCAATTGTTTTAAGTGCCTTAAAATATAGCGATACAAGTTTAATAGTTAAGTGTTTTACTTTAGAAGATGGAGTTAAATCGTATATGTTAAAAGGAGTTTTAAAGGCTAAAAGAGGTAAGTTAAAAGCTGCACACTTTCAGTCTTTAAATCAATTATTAATTACTGCAAATCATAATAATAAGAATACATTAAATTCTATTAAAGAGATTCAGGTTATTCATCCTTATGAGAATATCCATACTTCGGTAATAAAACAGACAATAGTGCTTTTTTTGTCAGAAGTATTGTCAAGTATTATTCAAGAAGAAGAAAAAAACTCACCTTTATATGAATATATAGAAGCTGGCTTGGTTTGGCTAGATACTCATGATAATATTGCTAATTTCCATTTGCTTTTTTTGTTGAATTTATCAAGGTATTTAGGGTTCTATCCTGATGTTTCTGAGCCTGAAAAAAAAGCATTTAATTTATTGGAAGGAAGGTTTACTGATGTTGAATATGAAAGATTAACAGTAGCCGGAAATGAATTAGTTCTTTTTAAAAGGCTATTAGGCATAAATTTTGATGCAATAGATACAGTTTTATACAATAAAAATGAAAGACAAATAATCCTGCGAACTATAATTCAATATTTTGAATTACATTTGGAGGGTTTTAGAAAACCTAAATCTTTAGACGTTTTAGAAACCGTGTTTAGTTGATATATGAAGCAAGTTGTAACTGTATTTTTTTTACTGATAATCACCTCTATTTTTTCGCAAAACCTTACTGTAATTGATGCCGAAACAGGTAAGCCAATTGAAGGTGTGGCGGTGTTTAATAAAACCAAAACCACTTCGGCAATTAGTAATGGTAGTGGTGTTGTAAATATTTCTGCTTTTAAGAAAGACGAACTTCTTGTTTTTTCTCATGTTACTTATGCTGAGTTTCAAGAAAAAAAATCTGCACTTAAGAAAAATGATTACCAAGTTTATTTATCTAAACACTCTGAGCAGTTAGATGAGGTTGTTGTATCCGTCTTTAAAAACAAAGCAAAAACCAATAGAATTGCTGAACAAATAGCGGTAGTTTCTGCTAAAGAAATACAAAAATTATCTCCTCAAACTTCTGCCGATTTATTAGCTAATATTCCAGGGGTTAAAGTTCAAAAATCTCAATTTGGAGGTGGTAGCCCTGTACTTAGAGGTATGGAGAGTAATCGTGTTTTATTAGTTGTTGATGGGGTAAGATTGAATAATGCAATTTATAGAAAAGGACATCTACAAAATTCTATAACAGTTAGTCCTAACTTACTAGATAGAACCGAAATTGTTTTTGGACCATCATCAGTTATTTATGGTTCTGATGCACTAGGTGGTGTGATTCATTATTACACGAAAACACCAAAGTTGTCGGAGAAGAATAATATTAAGGGAAGTCATTTTTTACGATACAGCTCAGTAAACAATGAAGTTACAAATACTGTTTCGACAGAACTTCAATTTAAAAAGTGGGCTTCTTTTACGAGTATATCGCATAGTAATTTTGGAGATTTAAAAATGGGTAAAAATCGTTCTCATGGTTTTGATGACTGGGGAAAAGTATATTTTTATTCTGATAATTTAAACGGAAACTATAATGAGAATCCTACCTTAAATAAAGATGTTAATCTTCAAAGAAATACAGGGTTTAGTCAAACAGATGTTTTGCAGAAGTTTTATGTTCCGTTATCAAAAAGTACCGATCTAAAAGTAAATATTCAATATTCTACATCTTCTAATGTTCCTCGTTTTGATAGGTTAACGGAACTTAAAAATGGAAACTTAAAGTTTGCAGAATGGTATTACGGTCCGCAAAAACGTTTGCTAATTTCACCTCAATTAGAAATTAATCCGAAGAAGAAATGGTTAGATAAGGGTACCATTACTTTTGCATATCAAAACGTTAAAGAAAGCCGTATTCAAAGAAAGTTTGGAAGCTTAGAAAGAACATATAGAGAAGAAGAAGTGGATGTTTTTAGCTTAAATGGTGATTTCACTGTACCATTGGCTAAAAAAAGGAATTTAGGTTATGGTTTTGAAGTAGCATATAACGATGTAGCTTCAATGCCTTCAGGAAAAATTTTAAATGTTGAGAACGGGAAAATAATAGGGTTTAATGGAAGTTTCCCTGTGCAATCTCGTTACCCAGATGGTGGAAGTAGTTACTTAAGTTCTGCTATTTATGCTGATTATCGTCAAGATATTAATGATAAGTCTACTTTAAATACAGGTGTTAGAGCAACGCATACTGTTTTAAAAGCAAAATGGATTGATAATACATTTATTAGTTTAGACGAAGATGATATTCATGTAGATAACCAGTCATTAACAGCAACCATTGGTTATGTATATAAACCTAATAGAACTTGGCAATTTAATAGTGTAATTTCATCAGGATTTAGATCTCCAAATATAGATGATGTTGGTAAAGTAAGAGAGAAAAACGGGGAGTTAACGATACCAAATACCGATTTAGGACCTGAGTTTGCTTATAATTTTGAAGTTGGATTACAGAAATATTTTAATAATAGAAAGTTTAGAGTTGGTGTAAACGCTTACTACACAATTATAGATCAAATAATTGTTAAAACTCCAATATTAGGTACTAATATAATTGCTTACGATGGAGAGAATTATTCGGCTGCTAACAACGAGATTTTAGCAAATCAAAACTTAGGAAGGGCATATATAACTGGTTTTACAGCTAGTTTTCAAGGGAGATTGCATAAAAACTGGAAAGCTTTGGGTACGGTTACCTATACTAAAGGACATACTTTTGATAAAGATGAAATATCAAGCGGACCACTATCTTCTATTCCTCCGTTATTTGGTAGGTTTGATTTAAACTATTCTAAAGGAAAGTTTGAAGCAGGTGCTAACATGGTTTTCAATGCTAAAAAAGATATTAAAGATTATAATTTAATAGAAGGAATAGACAATCAACAACAAACTCCAATAGTTGATGAAAATGCTACAAATGATGTTGATAAATATTACGGAACTCCAAGTTGGATGACCTTTGGATTGTATGGAAAATATGAAGTGAATTCTAATATCACTGTTCAAACACAATTAACTAATTTATTCGATCAGCATTACAGAGAATTTGCATCAGGAGTATCTGCTCCAGGACGTAATGTATCAGTATCGTTAATAACCAAATTTTAAAATACAAACATGATTAATTTTTTTAAACTAATTAGCTGGCTAGAAGGAATATCTTACATTCTATTGCTTTTTATAGCTACACCAATAAAATATTTACAAGGAAACCCAGAGTATGTAAAAATGTTAGGAATGCCTCATGGAATTTTATTCGTAATCTATATTGTTTTAGCTATCATGTTAAAGTATGAGCTTAAGTGGAGTAATAAAACTTTTGGAATGGTATGTTTACTATCAATCTTACCATTCGGAACATTCTTTGTCGGGAAGTATTTAAAAAAATAAATATTATCCTCCACTAACTGGAGGAATAATCGCAATTACATCATTTTTATTGATAATAGTCTCATCAGTAGCATAACTTTCGTTGACGGCTACTGCATAAGTGCTCATATTTTTCAATTGAGAATGTTGAGAAATTATTTCCTTAAAACTTGCAATAGTAGAATTAACAGGTAGTTCTATTTTAATAGAAGAACTACCTGCTAAATCTGTTGCAATACCAAAAAGCAGTACATTAATATTCATACTACGAAATTACAATTTAATTCCGAATACTACTCGATTTTCATTTCTTCCGTTAAAGTTAGAACGAGCAAAATCTACACGTAAAAAACGCCATTTACCAAAGCCAATATTGTCTAAACCAACCGCAAATTCAGTGTATGGTTTATTACCTACAGTAAACAACCCTTTTGCTCCAGTAACTAAATGAAAGTTTAATTTATTTAATAAAGGAATCTTACTTAAAAGAGCTCCTTTAAAATTATACTCTCCATGCAATTCGCCATATTTATCGTTTGTACTTAATTGATAGTATGGCAGCATATAAAAATTGTCTAAATAATTATCTTTTGGAGCAACTAATAAACGGTTTCCGTTAAAGTGCGCATAATCTATAAAAGGAATATCTTTCTTTTTTAAAAACACTCCACCTTTGGCTTTGTATTTGAATTCACCCCAGTTACTGAGGGAAATACGTTGATTTAATTGAGAATACACAACGTCTGAGTTCCACTCAGAATTACCAGAGCCAAAATTCTTTTTATAACCGATAAATAATGATGGATATTTTTTATTACCTACGTTATATTTTCCGTTTGGATATGATAAATATTTTTGACCAAAATTGATGTTGGCACCAACAGTAAACGACCACATTTTATGAGGTGTAAAAGATGAGGTGAAATTATTAGGTTCTTGCGGATTGTTAGAGGTATAGCTTACATCTTTTTTAGGAAACATTACATAATCTGCAGTGTTAAATAAAGGCTTTCTATCGGCAAATTCTAAAGAAGATGACATGTGTAATCCGTTAGTTACTTCTTGAGAAAAAGAAACTTTAGCAAAAGCCTTTTCATAAATCTTCATATAGTTTCTTTCAAATAAAACAGAGCTTATAGTGTTCCAAAATTTTGAAATAGGTTGTTTTGCATTAAATTGAGCCGTAGTAACACCTCCTGATATATTTAAAATAGGTCTTGTTGTATTATTCCATTTGTAATAAAAATAACCTGTAGGTCTTATTTCTTTATCAGAAAAACCATAGTTTACATTAGTGCCAAAGCCAAAATTCTTTCCTTTTTTATTAAGTGTTTTGTAGTAACTTAATCCTACCGAAGTATTCCAACCTTGAACGGTATTAAAGCTTAAATCTTCTATAGGAGATGATAGGTTAATCGACCATTTATTGTAAGAATCTCGGTATGAGTAACCAGAAACAATATCCATGATTCTAAACTTATTTTTTTTGCTGTCTATTGAGTCTAAATATTTTTTAGATTTTCTTACCGTTTTAATACTATCTTTCAATTTATAATCAGAAACTTCTTCTTTAGTTAGAGCTACAGGACGAATTTTATTCCAATACACAGAGTCTTTTTCGGTAGCATTTTCAGCGAATGATAAAATTTCACTTCCAAATGATTTTTCGGTATAATTAGGAGAGAAGTTATAGTTTGAATATGCGGCTGAGAATCTTCCATTAAAATTAAATCCAAACATACCCGCTTTAAAATCGATGGTTTGAGTAACAGGAACCCAAGCTTTGTTTTTAGGAGAGAAATTATAGTTTTGTTTTATGTGAAGTGTATCAATCATTGGCATGCTTACTTGATTTCCAGTTACAATAACATCAGCTCCGTAAATAGCCCAATCATCTTCAACAATATAAATAAAGCCGCTAAATACGCGATCATTTTTTCGTTTAGGTAATAATTGAATTTTATTAATCAATCGAGCATTTTTGTCGTAAAAAGTACCTGTTAATTTATAGTTGTAATAACTAAAAGCTCCATTAGAAATAGGAGAAATCATTTGGGACTCTGCTAGATTAAATGAATTTTCATAAAAATTAAAATCCACTTCTTCTGCTTGATTAAAACTAATTCCGTTATCACTACCAGAAACTTTTGAGGCAATAATATGTTCTTTAAAGTTTTTAGGTTTTTTCTGAAAGGAGATCTTTGAAATGGTTTCAGAGAGATATACAATACCGGTTCTCGTAGAATCTAAGCCACCGCCCATATCACCAATTTCTTGACCTAAAAATTTCTTAGGTAAGTTTTTAACTTTAAATAATCCACGAGAATAAAAATCAGCTTTATACTGAGCAAATTTATCTGTGTTTTTTGCTTTATTGGCAATAGCATTTCTAATAATTGCATTGGCAGGATTTTCTTTAGAAGAAATTAAAACTTCATCTAAAGCAACTTGTTCTTCAGAAAGACTTACATTTAAAATAAACGGAAATGAAGAGATGTCAACTTTTTTCTTTACGGTTTTAAATCCTAAAATTTGATAGACAATTGTGTGCTCTCCTTTTTTAGTTATTGCTAATTCATAATCTCCATTATCATTAGTCGTAGTTCCTGTAATACTATTTTCTAAATAGATACTTACAAAAGATAATGGTTTGTTGTTGTTCGTAGTTACTTTTCCTTTTACTTGAGCAAAGTTAATGGTAGTAAATACGAAGCATAGTAACGTAATTGTTTTTTTCATAGTTGGTTTTTCATATTCAAAGACAAACATAAATCAAGTACATCGTAATAAATGTTTAAAAGCTGTTAAATAAGTTGCAAAGAATTCTTAAATCATTAGACTAATAAAAAGTAAAAAAGGTTGCTTTTTTATTTAATGAACAGTGTCTTTTTTTACCGTTTTCTTCTTTTTCTTTCCAAATAATCCGCCTAAAACATCGGTTACTTTTTTCACGGTATTTTCAGTTTTATTAGAAGTCTTTGTAGAGTCTTTCTTTTTATTATCTAATAAACCTCCTAAAGTGTTTTTAATAAGGTTGTCTTTTTGTTGTTGAACCAACTTTTGAGTTAATCTAGTAACAGATGATGATAAGTCTGTTTTTACAGAAGGGTTAGACATGTTTCCTGTTATGTTTGCGGTAACTGGCACTGTAACGTTTTGGTCTTTTGTATTAAGTTTAGATAATAAACCTAGAACTTCATTTCCTAAATATTTAGCAGGAACATCAAAAGTTACATTATAGCTCATGCTTTGATCGAACCCATGACTACCCCCGATATTAATACCAATATCTTTGTATTTTAGTTTGAAAGGAGATACCTCTACTTTTCCTTCTTTAAAAGATAAATGTGTTTTAATGTCTGTTAAATCTAACTTTGTTAAGTCAATAAAAGAAAGTTTATTATTTAATAAGCCTAAGGCTTTAGTTTTTTCAGGATTTATATTAGTGGCTAATAATTCTGCTAAAGCTTTACCAGAAACAGAGGTTAAGTTAGGTGTAAAATCTTTATTTAAATTTCCGGATAAATTAATGTCGGAATTTAGTTTTCCGTTCATAGCACCAGCAATAGGTCCCAACGATTGCAGTAAATCTAAGCCATTAAAAGATTGTGCAATGTCAAACGATTTTATACCAAGTTTAAGCGCAAAGGTTGGTTGGTTTTGTTGGGTGTTCACTTCACCATTCATGGCGATTTGACCATTAAATATACCTGCATTTACATTCTGTAAAGTTGCTTTTTCATCTTTTAAATACAAAGTTCCTTTTACGTTTTTTAAAGTAAGATTGTCATAATACACCGTTTTAGCATCTGCTAAAATTTTACAATCTAAAAAAGCAGGAATTTTTAAAGATTCAGTTGGTTGCTCTTGCTGTGAAATATCTTCTTTATTTTCAGTTGAGCTTGTGTTCTCTTGCATAAAATCACTCACATGAAACGAATTAGAGTTTACGTTAAATGTTCCTTGAAGCTTTTTGTTTGAAAGTAAGAATCCTAATAAATTTTGAATTTTCCCAGTAGCGTTTAAATCACTCTTTCCTGTTTTGACATTAAACTTAGTAAGCGAAACAGTTGATGGGGTAAAATCTACTTTAGTGTTTTTTATATTGATAGGGTTTACAATGTCTTTAGAAGAAAAAACAAAATCGCTTACTTCAATATGACCATCATTTTTTATACGATTTAAGACGTTGTTTTGTATAGCTTTTACATCAAACTTGGTGTGTAAATTAGCTTTTAAAATACCACTTAACTCATTTTTTAAATTAATAGGGTAAGCTTGGTTTATATGGGCAAGATTTAGCGTTCCGTTTACGTTAGCATTTACCAAAGGGTTTGTGGTGATATTAGAAACAGTTCCTTTTCCAGAAAAAGTATCTTCATCAATTTTAAAAGATAAACCAGCAATATTTATATAAGTATTGGCGGTTTTTCCTGTTGTATTTTTTATCTGTGCATTAATGTTGATGTTTCTAACAGTTTTTGGTAAATCAGGGTATTTAAAAGAAGCATTGTTAGATTTAACAGCAATATCTAATTTCGGAATCGTATTATCGTCAATAATCCCGTCTATTTTCCCGTTAACACTAAAATCACCAGAGGTAGTTACATTGGATATATTTTTAGTATATGTTTCAGGAATCAACCCTAAGAAGTTTTTAAAATCTGAAGAGGGAGTTTTAAAATTAAGGTGTACTTCTTGATTCTTTTCATTGATTTGAACAAAGCCATCAAAAACTAAAGGTAAGTTGTTCAGTTTTGCTTCATTTTTTAGGAAAGAAAATTTTTGATTTATTAAGTTCATGCCTAAGATAGCATCCAATTCAATTTTTTGATTTTTAGCATAAGAAATTCCGTCCATTCCAAAGGAAACTATTGCAGAAGTTTTAGTATTTAGTTCTGAATTAGATTGAGAAAAATCACCACTTCCAGAGTGGTTAAAGTTGTTTAAGACAAGGTTTGTTTTACCTTTTTTATCATTGTATTTTATGGTTGAGTTTGTAATTTCATAAGAATCGATTGATAATCCGAAATTAGAAGGAGTTTCATCATCAAGATTTGCATCTTTTTTAACCTCTTCAGGTTTAGCAATATCATAATTTGCATTCCCTTTTTCATCAACCAATACATTTACCAAAGCTTCATCAATAGCAAATGATTTTATATTTAATTGTTCTGAAGTTTTTTTAAATAGCTCGGTGAGTTTTAAGCTAAGGTTGATTTCTTTTGCAAATAACAAAGTGTCATTTTTAAAAGGTTCGTTGTTAATTAAAGTTAAATTTGATAATTGCACCGAAGCATTAGGAAAATTTCTTAGTAAACTCAAGTTAGAGTCGCTAAAGTCAACTTGCGCATTTACATTATTGTTAATGGTTTGTTTTACTAAACCAATAATTTTATCTTGAAATAATAGTGGCACGCTTATTAATACAACAAAAAATGCGATAAGAATACCAATGGCTATTTTGTAAATCTTTTTCATGAAATAAGAAAGTTAACTTTATATACTAACGAACAAAGTTCTATAATTATTTGTTAAGTAAGAGTGAATAAAATTATAAAATAAAAGTTTGGTAATTTTGTTTTGCTAAAAACACAGGTTTTGATTCAGAAACAGCAATATTCAAGTTTTATAAAAGCTCAAGCGAAACGTTTGGGTTTTTTAGAATGTGGTATTGCAAAAGCTGATTTTTTAGAAGATGAAGCACCTAGATTAGAGGAGTGGCTAAAGAATGATTATCATGGCGAAATGCGTTATATGGAAAATCATTTTGACAAACGCTTAGATCCTCGTTTGTTGGTTGATGGAGCAAAATCAGTGATTTCATTATCCTATAATTATTTTCCAGAAGAAGTTCAACAAGAAGGAACTTATAAAGTTTCTAAATATGCCTACGGACAAGATTATCATCATGTAATAAAAGAAAAACTACGAGAGTTGTTACAGTTAATTAATGACGAGATTGGAGAAGTTTCAGGAAGGTGTTTTGTTGATTCAGCACCGGTTTTAGAACGCGCTTGGGCAGAAAAAGCAGGTTTGGGATGGAATGGAAAGCATACACTGTTAATACAAAAACAACAAGGTTCATTCTTTTTTTTAGCAGAGCTAATTATAGATTTAGAACTTGAGTATGATCAACCTTTTAAAACAGATCATTGTGGTGAATGTACTCGTTGTATAGATGCTTGTCCTACTCAAGCAATTTTACCGAATAATACTGTTGATGGTAGTAAATGTATATCGTATTTTACTATTGAATTAAAAGATGCTATTCCAACTGAATTTAAAGGGAAAACAGACGATTGGATGTTTGGTTGCGACACTTGCCAAGATGTTTGTCCGTGGAATCGTTTTTCAAAACCACATTCAGAACCGTTGTTTAAACCACAAGAAAACTTGTTAGAAATGACACAAAGAGATTGGCAAGAATTAACGCAAGATACTTTTAGTAAGGTGTTTAAGAAATCGGCAGTTAAAAGAACTAAGTTTTCTGGATTAACAAGAAATATTCAATTTCTCCAAGATTAAAACATAAGAAAATCCTTTCCATGAAAAGCGTATATTTGTAGGTTCAAACAAACAACAAACCTATGAGTGATTCTAGAAAGAGGCACGAAGCTTTACTATATCATGCAAAACCAAAACCAGGGAAAATTGCAGTAGTACCTACCAAAAAATATGCAACACAACATGATTTATCGTTGGCATATTCTCCTGGGGTAGCAGAGCCTTGTTTAGAAATAGCAAAAGATAAAAACAACGTTTATAAATATACAGCTAAAAGTAACTTAGTAGCAGTGATCTCTAATGGAACAGCAGTTTTAGGTCTTGGGGATATCGGTCCTGAAGCCTCAAAACCAGTAATGGAAGGTAAAGGGTTGTTGTTTAAAATCTTCGCAGATATTGATGTTTTTGATATTGAAGTTGACGCTACCGATGTTGATAAATTTGTTGAAACGGTAAAAGCAATTGCTCCCACTTTTGGAGGAATAAACCTTGAGGATATTAAAGCACCAGAGGCTTTTGAGATTGAAAGAAGATTAAAAGAAGAATTAGATATTCCTGTAATGCATGATGATCAGCATGGAACAGCTATCATCTCTGCAGCAGCGTTAAAAAACGCATTAGAAATTATTAAAAAAGATATTTCTAAAGTTCAAATTGTAGTTAACGGAGCTGGTGCAGCAGCAATTTCATGTACTCGTTTGTATTTAGCATTAGGCGCTAAACGCGAAAACGTAGTAATGTGTGATAGTAAGGGTGTTATTAGAGAAGATAGAGATAATTTAACTTCACAAAAAGCAGAGTTTGCAACCGATAAAGATGTAAATACTTTAGAAGAAGCAATGCATAATGCAGATGTGTTTATAGGACTTTCTAAAGGAAATGTTGTTACACCAGAGATGTTGTTGTCGATGGCTAAAGACCCTATTGTGTTTGCAATGGCAAATCCAGAGCCAGAAATAGGATACGATTTAGCGATAGCAACTCGTGATGATATTATTATGGCTACTGGTAGGTCAGATCACCCTAATCAAGTAAATAATGTACTTGGTTTTCCATTTATTTTTAGAGGAGCATTAGATGTACGTTCTACAAAAATTAATGAAGAAATGAAGATGGCAGCCGTTCATGCTTTAGCAGATCTAGCTAAACAGTCGGTACCAGAACAAGTAAATATTGTTTATGACGAGGTAAGTCTTTCTTTCGGAAAAGAATACATTATTCCAAAGCCTTTTGATCCAAGATTAATTTATGAGATTCCACCAGCGATTGCAAAAGCCGCTATGGATTCTGGAGTAGCAAAAGAACCAATAACTGATTGGGATAAATACCGTGAAGAGTTAATGGATCGTTCAGGAACGGGAAGCAAGGAGGTGCGTTTATTGCATAACCGTGCTAAGAAAGACCCTAAAAGAGTAGTGTTTGCTGAAGCAGATCATTTAGATGTGTTAAAAGCGGCTCAAAGAGTTTATGAAGAGAAAATAGGGATTCCTATTTTATTAGGAAAAAAGGAGATAATTCTTGAGTTAAAAGAAGAATTAGGATTTGATGCTGATGTGTTAATTATTGACCCTAAAACTTCTGAAGAAAAAGAAAGAAGAATACGATTTGCACAAACTTTTTGGGAATCTAGAAGAAGAAAAGGAATTACATTATTAGAGTCTCAAAAATGGATGCGTGAACGTAACTATTTTGCTGCAATGATGGTAAATACTGGAGAAGCAGATGCTTTAATTACTGGATATTCTAGACCTTATCCATCGGTTGTAAAACCAATGTTAGAATTAATCGAAAAGGACAAAGGAGTTACTCGTGTAGCAGCAACAAATATGATGTTGACTAAACAAGGACCAATGTTTTTAGCAGATACTACAATTAATATTAATCCTACAGCGAAAGATTTAGCAAAGATTTCTCAGTTAACATCTGTGTTGGCAAAAATGTTTGGTATGAAACCTCACATTGCGATGTTAGGTTTTTCTAACTTCGGATCTTCAAAGTCTGAAAGTTCAGTAAAAATAAGAGAAGCAGTTTCTTATATACATCGTCATCATCCTCATGTAATTGTAGATGGAGAATTACAGGCAGATTTTGCGTTAAATCCTGAGTTGTTAGCTAAAGAATTCCCTTTCTCTAAACTGAATGGTAAAAGAGCAAATATTTTAATTTTCCCAAATTTAGAATCAGCAAATATTACTTATAAACTAATGAAGCAGGTTGATGGAGTAGAATCTATTGGTCCAATTTTATTAGGAATGAGTAAGCCTGTTCATATTTTACAGTTAGGAGCAAGTGTAGATGAAATGGTAAATATGGCTGCTGTTGCAGTTGTTGATGCGCAAAATAAAGCAAGAAAAGCAAAGAAATAATACGCCTTTTAAATCCTTTTAAGTTAGGTTTTTGAAAAGAAATATTTTGTCTACTTTAGACAAATAGAAAATCAATTAAATGATAACACAAATAAAGGGGAAACTTGTGGAGAAAAATCCTACCTATGCAGTAGTTGATTGCAACGGAGTAGGATATTTAATGCATATTTCTTTAAATACATATTCAGCATTACCAGATGATGAAAGTGTATTGTTGTACACTCACTTATCTGTTAGAGAAGATGCGCATACTTTATTTGGTTTCGCAAATAAAATTGAACGAGAAGTGTTTCGTTTGTTAACTTCGGTATCCGGAGTTGGTCCAAGTACAGCTCGAACAATGTTATCATCAATGACTTCTAAAGAAATACAACAAGCAATAGCATCTGAAGATGTAAAGCTAATTCAATCAGTTAAAGGTATTGGTGCTAAAACTGCTCAAAGAGTAATAGTTGATTTAAAAGACAAAATACTTAAAACCTTTGATTTAGATGAAGTTTCGGTTGTGCAAAACAATACAAATAAAGAAGAAGCGTTATCTGCTTTAGAAGTACTTGGTTTTGCTCGTAAACAAGCAGATAAAGTAATAGGGAATATACTAAAAGAAACACCTGATGCTAGTGTTGAAAAGCTAATAAAACAGGCGTTGAAAAACTTATAAAAAGGTTGGAGAAAACAGTTATGAATAAATTGTTTACAACACTTGCTATCTTAGTAAGTGTTGTTTCGTTTTCACAAAATACGCAAACTAACAGTGTAAATGCTGTAAAAAATGATACCGTAACACCTCTAAAATATAATTTTAAGTACAACCAAAACGGAAGCTTATTTTTACAAAATCCAACAGAGAAAGTTGTTACCTACGATAAAGCATTAAATAAATTTGTTCTTGTAGAAAAAATTGGAGACTATTATGTGGGTACGCCAATTTTTATGACTCCAGAAGAGTATGATAAGTATCGATTAAAAAACGACTTAAAAGGCTATTTTAAAGAAAAGGTAGATGCTTCAAATCCTAAGAAAAAAGGGAATAGAAACGCCAAAAGAAATTTATTACCGAAGTATTATGTAAACTCTAAGTTTTTCGAATCGGTTTTTGGAGGAAATACAGTTGAAGTTATTCCTTCAGGACAAGTAAATATTAAATTAGGAGGGATTTATCAGAAAAATGAGAATCCTCAAATTTCAATCGAAAACCAAAGTAGTTTTACTTTCGATTTTGATCAGCAAATAAGTGCAAGTTTACAGGCTAAAGTTGGTAAACGACTAAAAGTAACTGCGAATTACGACACACAATCGACTTTCGATTTTCAAAATATTATTAAATTAGAATATACGCCTACCGAAGACGATATTATTAGAAATATTGAAGCAGGTAATATTAGTATGCCCATTAAAAACTCGTTAATTAATGGAGCACAGGCTTTATTTGGTGTAAAAACAGAATTACAGTTTGGAAAAACATATATAACCGCTGCTTTTTCTCAACAAAACTCTCAATCCAGAACAGTAATTGCAGAGGGTGGCGCAACTATTGAACCTTTTGAATTAAGAGCATCTGATTATGATAATGATCGTCACTTCTTTTTATCACAATATTTTAGAGAAAATTATAAAGAATCGTTAAATAATTACCCTTTAATTAATAGTCCAATAAATATTACAAGAGTCGAAGTTTGGGTAACTAACAGAAACCAAAATGTAACTGATTATCGTAGTATTGTAGCACTTGCCGATTTAGGTGAGTCTAGCGATACAAATGAGGTGAACCCTACAGAAATTACTACAGTAGGAGGAGCGGTAACTGTAAATATGAAGAGGTTACCATACAATGAGGTTAATAACTTAAATAATTTATTAAGCGCGACAGTAGGAGGTATTAGAGATGTAGCATCTGTAGATACAGCTATTGGAACAGAAGTTCCGCCTCAACAAGGGTTTAATTATTCATACTTGCAAAATGCTCGTAAATTACAAGCAAATGAATTTACATTGCATCCACAATTAGGATTTATTTCTTTAAATAGAAGGTTAAATGATGGAGAAGTTTTAGCTGTAGCTTATGAATATACGGTGGTTGGAGCGTCAAATAGTGAAACGGTATTTAAAGTTGGAGAATTTTCGAATGATGGTATTGTAGCACCAGCAAACATTGTAGTAAAATTATTACGCAGTGAAATTTTAAATACGGTACGTCCAAATACTTCCACACCAACAAGTCTTGGAGAACCTTTTCCAACATGGCGTTTAATGATGAAAAATGTGTATGCGTTAGGAGCTTTTCCATTACAGCGTGATGGTTTTCGTTTTGAGTTATTATATAGAGATGATGAAACAGGGACATTACTAAACACATTACAGAATGCTTTAACACCGGGGATTGCAGATAAACCTTTATTACGAATTTTAAATCTTGATAAGTTAGATCAGAGTCAGTATGCTGTACCTAATGGAGATGGTTTTTTCGATTATGTAGATGGAGTTACAGTAAATTCTCAAAGAGGTTATGTGTTATTTCCAGAGCCAGAACCTTTTGGAGCAGATCTTAAAAGTCAATTATCATCTGCTACTGATGAGGAAAAATATGTGTTTGAAGAACTATATTTAACGACTAAAATTCAAGCAAAAAACGAATATCAAAATTTAGATAAGTTCTTTTTAAAAGGATACTTTAAATCTGAAACAAGCAGAGGTATTTCTTTAGGAGCATTTAATGTGCCTAGAGGTTCTGTTCGTGTTACCGCAGGTGGTAGACAATTAGTAGAGGGAATAGATTACGTTGTAGATTATCAACTAGGACGTGTACAAGTTTTAGATCCAGGATTGGAAGCTTCTGGTATTCCAATTAATGCAACAGTTGAGAATAATACGTTCTTTAATCAACAAAGAAAAACATTTTTTGGTGTTGATGTAGAACATCGTTTTTCAGATAAGTTTATTTTAGGAGGTACATTTTTAAATGTAAGTGAGAGACCAATAACACCAAAAGTAAATCTTGGAGGAGAACCGATTGATAATGTAATGTTAGGTTTAAATGTAGATTATTCTGCCGAAGTTCCTTACTTAACAAAGCTAGCAAATAAATTACCTTTTGTTGAAACTGATGCGCCGTCTAATGTATCGGTAAGAGCAGATTTTGCGTACCTGTTACCAGGAGCACCAAGCGGAATTAATGTAGATGGTACAGCCACTTCTTATCTAGATGACTTTGAAGCATCACAAATACCTATAAACTTAAGTTCACCACAGCAATGGTTTTTAGCGAGTACGCCAGAATCTCAAGGGTTTGATGGAGGAACTTTTGATTTATCATACAATTATAAAAGAGGGAAAATAGCTTGGTATAATATCGATCAACTTTTTTATGGTACAGGTAATAGACCTAGTAATATTGATGAGAATGAATTGTCAAGAAACGAAGTTCGTCAAATTCGTTATAACGAACTATTTCCAGATACTGATCTAGATATTACACAGCAAAATTTAGTTAGAACTTTAGATTTAGCGTATTATCCATCAGAAAGAGGACCTTATAATTATAATCAGAATGCAAGTACAGTTCTTCCTGAAGAACGTTGGGGAGGTATAATGCGTCCTTTAACAACAAATAATTTTGAACAGGCCAATGTAGAATATATTCAGTTTTGGGTTATGGATCCTTATGAAGATTATTCGATCACAGAAGCTGAAGGTTTACCAGCAGGATTAAATCCTCAAGATCCATCAAATCAAGTGGGGAAATTATTTATTAATTTAGGTAATGTTTCTGAGGATATTTTAAAGGATGGTAGAAAACAATATGAGAATGGTTTACCAGCTGATGGTAATAAAATAGACGGAACTAATGTTAATTCAACTGATTGGGGTAATATCCCAATTAACCCATCAATACTATATGCTTTCGATTCTAGCAACGATGCAAGAACAAACCAAGATATTGGGTTAGATGGTTTAACAGATGAGGAAGAAAGAGCAAAGTACCCAGCATTTGCATCTTTAGATGATCCTGCAGGAGATAACTTTCAATTTTTTAGAGGTGGAGCAATTGAGGATTCAAATCCATCAGTTTTATCACGTTATAAAGATTTTAACGGAACAGAAGGTAATTCGCCAACAGTAAGTCAGTCAAATGAAGCTTTCCCAACCTCTTCAACTGCATATCCAGATGTAGAGGATATTAATAAGGATCAAACCATGAATCCTGTAAATAGCTATTTTGAATACGAGGTTTCATTTAATAAAGCAGATTTACAAGTAGGTCAAAACCATATTATTGATGTAAAAAGCACACCAATAACATTATCAAATGGTGCAACAAGAAATACTACATGGTATCAGTTTAGAATTCCTGTTCGAAATGTAGGTGTAAATGGTGCTAAAGCAATTAATGGAATTACTGATTTTAATAGTATACGTTTTATCAGAATGTTTCTTACGCAGTTTAAAATGCCAGTTGTATTACGTTTTGGAGAGTTAGAATTAGTGCGTGGTGATTGGAGACGATATACAAAAGTGTTGCCAAGTACGACAACTCCTGTGAATTTAGACCCAGAAGAGTTAAATAAATTTGAAGTAGGAGTAGTAAGTATTGAGCAAAATCAAGAACGATACGCCCTTCCTCCAGGAATTCAAAGAGAACAATTACAAGGAACAAATAGAATTCAGCGTCAAAATGAACAATCGGTTACATTAAAAGTTACAGACTTACCAGCTGGTGACATAAGAACTATTTATAAAAACATTAGTATTGATATGCGTAGGTATAAAAAAATGCGTATGTTTTTGCATGCTGAAGATCCTGAAAGACTTGCAAAAGAAGAAGACCCAACAAACGCAGTAGCAATTATTCGTTTAGGAACCGATTTAAATGATAACTATTACGAAATCCACAAGCCATTAACTTATAGTGTGCAGAATCCTGGAGAAACTCCACAAGGAGAAAAAGTTTGGCCAGAAACCAATGATTTAGAAGTGCCTTTACAAGAACTAGCAAACTTAAAAATAGAAAGACCGACTGGGGCAGGAACAAGTATTACAGAAGTATTTCCTGGAGAAACCTCAAACGGACTTAAAATTTTTGTTAGAGGGAATCCTACTTTAGCCCAAATTAACACCGTTATGTTAGGGGTAAAAAACACTTCTACTACAGAGACAAATACTATAGAGGTTTGGTTTAATGAGTTACGTGCTGTAGGTTTTGATAATAAAGGAGGATGGGCGGCAGTATTAAACGCAGATGCAAATCTTGCCGATGTAATGGATGTTTCTATAGCTGGTAGAATGTCTACCATTGGTTTTGGTAATGTAGAAGATCGCGTACAGCAAAGAAGTATAGAAGAAATAAAACAATATAGTGTAGCAACTAATGTTCAATTAGGTAAAATGATGCCTAAAAAATGGAACATGCAAGTGCCTATGAGCTATAGTTACGGTGAAGAGTTTAGAGATCCTAAGTACGACCCTCAATTTCAGGATGTTGAATTAAAGGATGCATTAGATAAAAACCCAAACAGCAAAAATGCTCAAGATTATACAAGTAGAAAGAGTATTAGTTTTATTAATGTAAAGAAGAATCGTAATCCGGAGAGTAAGAAAAAACCAAAGTTTTACGATGTAGAAAACTTCTCGGTTTCTTATGCGCATAATGAAGAGTTTCATAAAGATTATAACATACAGAAGTATGTAAATAAAAATGTAATGGCTGGTGCTAGTTATAATTTTACTTTTAAGCCATTTGTTATTGAGCCATTTAAGAAATCAAAAAAACTAAGTAGTAAATATTTAAAATTCATAAAAGATTTAAATATTAATCCGGTACCAAAAACGATTGCAATTAACTCAAGAATTAATAGAAATTTTAATTCGCAACAGTCAAGAAACCTTATCGATTTACCAGTTGCACAACCAGAATTAACTCAAAGAAGATTCTTGTTTAATTGGGATTATACAATTGGATTTGATTTAACAAAGTCATTACAGTTAAACTTTAACGCAACAAATAATAATATTTACGATAGTTTTGGACAGGACGAAGAGTTAGAAATTTATGATAAATTCTTTACCACTGGTAGACCAGATAATTATCATCAAAAGTTAAATGCAACCTACAAGTTGCCGTTAAATAAATTTCCTTTCTTAAGTTTTATCTCTGCTGATTATGGTTATACAGCAGATTTCGATTGGAAGTCAAGTGCGCAAAGTAATTTAATATTACCTAACGGAGAAGAACTTAGCTATACCGATGCTGTAGGTAATATGATTCAGAATGCGAACACACATAATTTAAATACAAATATTGATTTTGGGCGTTTTTATAAAATTTTAGGGCTTGATAAATTATTATTAAAAGGAACAAGAAAGAAGCCAGTTAAAAAAGGATCAGTAGCTCTAGGTGCTAAAAAAGGAACTCAAAAAGCTAAACTAAAAAAGAATGCTTCTTTCGGACAAAAAGTAATGAAAGGTTTTTATGATGTGCTAACATCGGTAAAAAGAGCAAAAATTAGCTATTCTCAAAATAACGGAACTTTATTACAAGGGTATAAACCATCTGTTGGTTTCTTAGGAAGAAGTAATTCGGCAGGAAGTTTAGCACCTACCTTCGGATTTGTATTTGGTAGTCAAACAGATATTTTAAATAGAGCTATTGAAAACAATTGGTTAGTTACAAGAACAAGTCAAGACGATCCAAACCAACCTTATTATAGTAAGAATTACGGGAAAACTAGTTATAAGAAATTAGATTATAATATCTCTGTAAAACCATTTAAAAGCTTAACGATAGATTTAATAGGAACTAGAATTCAAACTAGTAACTTAAATCAACAGTTAGATGTAATTTTAAAAACTGGAGGAGATCCTAACGATCCAACAGATTATCACCAAGATCCTTTTATAAAGCCATTCGAGACAGGAAATTATAGTATTAGCCACTTTATGTTAGGAACTATTTTTACTGATAATGAAACTTTGTACCAGAATTTCTTAGACTACAGAAGTACAATCGCTAATAGATTGGCTACAACAAGTCAACCAATAGCTGGTTTTAAAGAAAGTGGTCAGCAAGTAATGTTACCAGCATTTATAGCAGCTTATTCAGGTAATAGTCCTAATTCTGTAGATACAGGAATCTTTAAAAACATTCCAATTCCTAATTGGACTTTACGTTTTAATGGGTTAATGAAGTATAAATGGTTTAAAAAGAATTTCTCATCATTCACTTTATCGCACGGTTATAAATCATCATATACAATTGGTAATTACACCAATAATTTACAATATGATTCAGATAATTTAACAAATACAAATACTTCTGGGAATTATCAACCAGAACACTTAATTTCGTCGGCAACATTAATTGATGAGTTTTCACCATTAATGAAAGTTGATTTCAGAATGAAGAATTCTTTTTCTTTTAAAGGAGAAATAAGAAGAGATCGAAGTTTAACATTAAACTTTAACAACAATACTTTAACAGATATTAAAGGAACAGAATATGTTGTAGGGTTTGGATATAAAATTAGAGATGTTAAATTTGTAACACATTTTACAGGAAAGAAAGAAACGTTAAAAGGAGATATTAATTTAAGAGCAGATATTTCGTTAAGAGATAATTTAACCTTAATAAGAAGTGTAGATACAGAGAATAACCAGATAACAGGAGGAGAGAAATTATTCGGTTTAAAGTTTATTGCCGATTATAATCTGAGTAGTAATTTAACTGCGTCGTTTTATTACAATCATCAAACATTCCAATATGCTGTTTCTACTACTTTTCCAAGGCAATCAATTAACGCAGGAATTAATTTAATATATAACTTAGGAAACTAAAACAAAGAATATAAAACAACAATACAATGAACATTCCATCAGAATTAAAATACACTAAAGACCACGAATGGGTAAAAATTGAAGACGGTGTAGCAACAATTGGTATTACAGATTTTGCACAAGGAGAATTAGGTGATATCGTTTATGTTGATGTAGATACTTTAGATGAAAATTTAGCGATCGAAGATGTATTCGGTTCGGTAGAAGCTGTAAAAACAGTTTCAGACCTTTTTATGCCTTTATCAGGGGAAGTAATTGAATTCAATGAAGCTTTAGAAGATGAACCTGAATTAGTAAATTCTGATCCTTACGAAGCAGGATGGATGATTAAGGTTCAAATTTCAGACGATTCACAAATAGCAGATTTATTAAGTGCTGAAGCGTATCAAGAACTTATTAAAGGATAATTTAAACATAATAGCAATACTTCTAACAATAAGTATTGCTATTCTTAGTTTAATGAAGGTTGGAAAACAACCAATTCAAATAAATGGTTTAGATAAAATAGAGCACGCTATAGCTTATTTTGTTTTAACATTTGCTTGGTTATTAGCCTTAAGAAAGTCAAAGATTAATGCAAAACTCATAGTTTTATGTTGTTTTCTTTACGGCATAATTATTGAGGCTCTTCAAGTTACAACAACATCCTACCGATTAGGTGAAATTTTAGATGTTGTCGCAAATACGACGGGTATTTTAATAGCTTATATATGTTACCTTTCTTTTTTTAAGAAAAATGAAGCTATTTAAAGAATTAGCTTGTAAAAGTTGAAATAAATTAATTAAATTAGCGAACTATTAAAAAACATTTAGGATGGAAATTAAGAAAAATCCAAAATCAAACTTAGAGAATTATAGTAAACTGTTTATGCAGTTAGGTTTGGTTTTAGCTTTATTTATAACATATGTTGCAATTGAAAATAAAACATATGATAAAGAGTATGGTGAATTAGGAACTGCTAATATGGCTTCTGATATTGATGAGGAGACTATAGAGCTTCAAATAGAGCCACCAAAACCAAAACCAAATACACCACCACCACCAGCTCCAGAAAAAATTGAAGTTGTAGAAGATGAAAAAGAAGTAGAAGAGACTATTATTGAGTCTACAGAAACTGATGAATCTGAAGCGGTAGAAGTTGAAGAGATCGTTGAGGTTGAAGAAGAGGAAGAAGTAGTAGAAGATGTACCTTTTGCTATTATTGAGGAAGTTCCTGTTTTTCCAGGATGTACTGGAACAAAAGCTCAGAAAAAAGAGTGTTTAAATAAAAAATTAACCAAACACGTTCAACGTTATTTCGATTCAGAATTAGCTAATGAGTTAGGTTTAGCACCTGGTAAAAAAAGAATCTATGTTCAGTTTAAAATTGATAAAGATGGTTCAATTACAAGTATAAACGCTAGAGCACCACACCCAAGGTTAAAAAAGGAGGCTATTAGAGTAGCAAGAAAAATTCCTAAAATGAAACCAGGTAGACAAAGAGGTAGAGCAGTAAGAGTAGGATATACATTACCTATTACTTTTAATGTAGAGTAGTTTATATCTTTAGTTATAAAAATAAAAAAAGCAATCCAAAATGGATTGCTTTTTTTATTGGCATGTTTCTTGTTTTTAAAAATAGTATTAACTTAAAAATTAATTACTATGAAAGCACAAAAAAAGAACCCAAGAAAACAGCTAGAAAAATTTTCATCAATTTTCACACAATTAGGTTTAGTACTTACCCTATTCATCGTTTTTATTTCTTTAGAGCATGCAACAGAAAAAGATTTAGCGACCATAGATGTTCCGTACAATGATGATATGACTGAATGTGTTTTTACTTTTACAAAACCAATCGTTGTTAAAAGAGTTGAAAAGCCAGTAAAGAAAGTTGAACAACCTAAGAAAAGAGTAATTGCATCATCAATTATTAAACCTAAAATTGTGAATGATGATAATGTTACAGAAACAATTATTAAAACTCCTATTGATGATAAACCAATAATTGATAAGCCAATAAAAAAGGAGGAGCCAGTAATTGTTGAAAATAACACTACAATATCAATTAATAATGTACAGAACACACCTGTTTTTAAAGGTTGTGAAGGATTATCTGAAGAGGAAAATAGAATTTGTTTTGAGGAGAAAATTCAAAAGCATGTACAGCGTTATTTCGATTCAGAATTAGCGCAAGATGTCGGGTTAAATTCTGGTAAATACAGAATCTTAACTCAGTTTATAATCGATAAGAATGGAAATGTAACTGATATAAAAATTAGAGCCCCACATAAAAGATTAGAAAAAGAAACAAATAAGGTTGTAAATAAAATACCAAAGTTTACTCCTGGTAAACAAAATAATAAAGCAGTAAAGGTTAAATATACTTTACCTATTACTTTTAAAGTAGAATAATTTTAAAAACTCAACCATTTAGGTTGAGTTTTTTATTTTTGTTTACTATGAATAAAACAATAAAAGAGTTTTTTGCACATGCAACAGCAGTAATAGATGAAAATTGTATTATTGGTAAGGGAACCAAAATTTGGCATTTTAGCCATATAATGCCAAACAGTGTTATTGGTGAAGAATGTAATATTGGTCAAAATGTAGTTATATCTCCTAAGGTAGAATTAGGTAAGAATGTAAAGGTTCAAAATAATGTTTCTATTTATACAGGTGTAATTTGTGAAGATGATGTTTTTTTAGGGCCTTCAATGGTTTTTACGAATGTGATTAATCCCAGAAGTGCAATAAAAAGACAAGATCAATATTTAAAAACTATCGTTAAAAGAGGAGCAAGTATTGGTGCAAATGCAACTATAGTATGTGGTAACAATATTGGTGAATATGCCTTTGTTGGTGCAGGAGCTGTAGTAACCAAAGAAATTCTGCCTTATGCCTTGGTTGTCGGTAATCCATCAAAACAAATAGGATGGGTTAGTGAGTATGGTCATCGTTTAAATTTTGATGAGGACGGAGAAGCAACTTGTGCTGAAAGCAATCAAAAATATTTATTAAAAGATAATAAAGTAGTTAGGTGTTAACTAATCGTTTCTAATAGGTTAAAAAATATTTAATCTTTTTTTAAAGATTATTTGCAGATAACAAAATGTTATTTATATTTGAGAAGTGGTTTTTCAACCACTTCTTTTTCTTTTTCATAGCAATTTTTCCCACTCAGATTTTTGAGTGGGTTTTTTTATGAATAATTCCCAGATTAAAAATCCGTAAACAAAAACATATTCTATTCCTACAAACCATAAATTTTCTTTCCATGGAGTATTTGCATAAGCTTGATAGCTTAGAATAATAACAATACTCCAAACTAAAGGGAATCTGTATTTAGTAAAAACAGATAAAATTAATATAGTAGCTATGTACCATGGATGCATTGTAGTAGTGGTAAAGTAATAAAAAGATAACCCAAATAGCATAGCTGTGATGAGTTCTTTAATAGACTTATTTTTTCTAAAAAATGTAATTCCTGCTAAATAAAAGATGGTTAAGACTGGTGTTATTTTACCAATAATAGCAATCTCGTTATAACCTCTAAACAGGTATCCTATTTCTCTAGCGATATAATAAAAGCTAGCATTAAATTCGAAATTACGAAACCACAATCCGACCGAATTAGTATAATTAGCAATCAATTCAGACGAGTAAAAAGGAAGAAATAACAAAAGTATTGTTGAGAAAACAATTACGTAAAAACTGATTAGTTTTTTTAACCCTTTAAAAAAAGATGGTTCACTTTTAATAAACAGTTGATAAAACAGTGGTAAGAACAATAAAGGAATCAATTTTACAGATACTGAGCAAGCTAATAATATTGCTGCCCAAATCCATTTTTCTTGATGAAGTTTATATAAGCTCCATAATAAGAAGAAAAGCATTACAGATTCAAAGTGTAGATTACCTGTCATTTCAATTATTATAAACGGGTTTAAAGCGTATAAAAAGATGTTATGAACCGATAGGTTTAAGTTTTCTAAAAGTTTTTTTCCGAAATATATAATTCCAATATCAGCGAGGAGGATAATAATTCGCATTACTATTACAGAACCTAAAATACTGTTGTTTGAAAATAATGCAGCAATAAAAAAACAGAATTGATTTATAGGAGGATAATTAGTATAATGACTACCGTTCATTTTACCCATACCATTATATAAATCTACCGATTGATTTACGGGGTTTTTAAGTTGTTCAATAAAAGATTCTGGTAAAGATAAATAAGGATTAAATCCTTCAAATAACATTCTTCCATCCCAAATAAATCGATAAAAATCTTGTGATAAATTAGGGGTTGCAAACAGGAAAACTAATCGAAATAAAATTGCAGCTCCAACTAATAACTTAAAATTGTCAGTATTTTTTTTCCATAAAAAGTAAGCTAAAACAAAGAGAGAAAACCATAAGAAAAGTAGTTTTGAAAACTCGGTCCGTTCTAGAAAATAAGCAAAATAAAAATATAGTAATAAGCTAAAGAATACGATTAACGGATTGCTATATTTTCTAATGAAACTCATTAAGCTTTTGAAAATATCGATTTAAAAAACACATAACCAAAGCCTACAAATAGCATTAAATGAAAAGGGAATAAACCAAAGTCACCTCCTTGATTCCCAACGATAAAAGCACTATACATACCAAAAGCAAAATAGATAGCTAACAAGCCTTCAATAATAACGTTTGCAGAAATGTTATTGTTTATATATTTGTTGTTTTTCCAGCCGTCTTTTAATGATTTTATATTGAATTTAGGGGTTCTTACAAATTCACTTTTTTTACCAAAATGACCTTCTAAAACAGCAATTGTATTGTGTAAAGAAAATCCCATTGCTATTGAGAAAAAAGAGAGAAAAGCACCTATGTATTTAATAAAATTAACAAAACCACCACCATAGGTACGTTTGTACATAAACCAATAACAGATAAAGAATATTAATGTACTAATGATGAAAAAGCTCATCACTAAAAAGTACATTTTTAAATGAGCATACTCATTTTTTATATACAACATTGGAATGCTTAATATTGCTACCAAAAAGATACAAGTAAACATAGAGCTGTTTAGTAAATGTAAAACTCCATGAATCTTGGTTTTAAAAGAGATGTTATTGCTAGTAACAATACGACTAAGCATTTTCTGAAAATTTTCAGCTCCACCTTTATTCCAACGAAATTGCTGAGATCTTGCAGCACTAATTACTACAGGTAATTCAGCAGGAGTTTCAACATTTTCTAAATATTTAAATTTCCAATTTTTTAATTGTGCTCTATAGCTTAAATCTAAGTCTTCAGTTAAAGTATCACCTTCCCAATTTCCAGCATCATAAACACATTCTTTACGCCATACACCAGCAGTTCCATTAAAATTGATAAAATGTCCTTGGCTGTTACGACCAACTTGCTCTAAAGTAAAATGAGCATCTAAAGCAAATGCTTGAATTTTAGTTAGTGTAGAATAATTTCTATTGATGTGCCCCCAGCGAGTTTGTACGACTCCAATTTCATCATCTTTGAAATATGGTATTGTTTGTAACAACCAATCTGTTTGAGGTAAAAAATCAGCATCAAAAATGGCAATAAACTCACCTTTGGCTATTTTTAAACCTTCTTTTAATGCACCAGCTTTAAAACCTTGACGATTCTCTCTTCGAATATGTTGAATATCTAATCCAGTTTTTTGAAGTTCTTCGATTTGTTTACGAGTAGAAACTACAGATTCATCAGTAGAATCATCTAAAACTTGTATTTCTAATTTTTCTCTGGGGTATTCAATTTTTGAAATATTATCCAGCAAACGCTCCATTACATATAACTCATTATACACAGGTAATTGTATGGTTACGTATGGAATTTCTTGTGGATTTAATAAATCGAACTTAGGTGAGTTGTCTTCTTTTTTTTGCGCCTTTAAGTAATTAAACAATAGGTTTAATTGCGCTAATGCATATAGTAAAATAAGTACTAATGATATTGTGTATACTGCAATTATAATATATTCTACCACCATTATTTAAAACTGTATTTAAAGATCCAACCTAAAATTTTTACGCCGGCTAAGATACTACCTTTTACGGTTCCAGAAACCTTTGAAACACCTATTCGATTTCTGTATTTCATAGAGATTTCTGTATACGATAGTTTTTGTTTTAAAGCTTTTAATTGCATTTCAACTGTCCATCCGTAGGTTTTGTCTTCCATGTTTAAAGCTAGTAATTTATCATACTTTATAGCTCTAAAAGGACCTAAATCTGTAAACTTAGCTCCAAAAAATAACTTCATTAAAAAGGTAGCTAACCAATTACCAAAAATTTGTTGTGGAGTCATTGAACCTTGCTCACGTAGTCGTTTTACACGAGCACCTATTACAAAATCGATATCATCATTTATAATTGGTTCTACTAATTCGGTAAGTTGTTCAGGGTAATCAGAGTAATCGCCATCTAAAAAAACAATAATATTTGGTTTATTTTCTTGCTTAGAAATATATTCCATTCCTTTTAAACAAGCATATCCGTAACCTTTTCTGTTTTCTTGTAAGACAGTAGCTCCAGCATCCTTAGCATTAACCTCTGTGTTGTCTGTTGAATTATTACTTATAACAATTACTTCATCTACAATAGAGGGGATGTCATTAATTACGTTAGCAATTGAATCTTGCTCATTGTAAGCAGGAATAATAACTTTAATAGTTTGGCTCATTGGTTATTTTAAATCCTTAAGACTGTTCTCTTCTTTAAAAGAGGAAAAACTCGACCATTCGTTAATTTTTTTCCCGTCTTTAAATCGAACAGCTTTTATTAGTTTTTGTTTTTTATACAATAAACAATATCCGTTTTTTTTGTTGTTTTTTAGTTGACATTTATGATTAACGTTTCCTTTTTTATCATAAAACAGCCACCACTTGTTTTGTTTACCGTTAACAAAATGTCCTTCTTTTTCTTTAGAAGCATCTTTGCGATAAAAATACCAATATTTATTGGGAAGATTCTTTTTAAAACGACCTTCTTTTTTTAGTTGACCGTTTTTATAATAAAACTTCCAGTAACCATTTTTTTGATTGTTGGTTTTCCATCCTTCTTCTTTTAAATTTCCATTTTCAAAAAATACTTTATGATATTCTTTTTGTGAAAACAAAGAAGTTGAAATAATAAAAATGACTATAAATAACCTATTTTTCATTGACTAATTTCATCAAATCTACATCATTTCCTAATAAAATATCTGTAGGGTTGATACGCCCTTTTTCAGGACCATTTTCTAGTTTTAATACTCCACGAGGACAAACAGCAGAACAAATTCCACAACCAACACAACTAGAGCGAACAATGTTTTCTCCTTTTTGAGCATAAGCACGTACGTCTATTCCTTGCTCACAGTAAGTAGAGCAGTTTCCGCAAGAAATACATTGACCTCCGTTAGTTGTAATTCTAAAGCGAGATTTAAAACGTTGTACTAATCCTAAATATGCTGCCAGTGGGCAACCAAAACGACACCAAACTCTATTTCCAAAAATTGGATAAAATCCAGTTCCGATAACTCCAGCAAACCACGCTCCGATTAAGAAACTGTATGTGTCTTTTATCCATTGAGATTTAATGCCAATAAACGATTCTGCTCCTGTAAAATAACAATACAAAGTAACCAAAGTCATTACTAAAGAGAATACTAGAACAGAGTGGATTAACCATCTTTCTAATTTCCATGCATTTAAACTTTTATCTGAATGTTGACGATATGGATCACCTAAAGTTTCGGCTAATCCACCACAACCACAAACCCAAGAACAGTACCATCTTTTTCCAAAGAAATATACCATTACCGGAACTATAATTAAGGTAAGTACAATTCCCCATACTAAAATAAATAAACCAATTCCTCCACTATTTCGTAAGCTGTCTAAATTCCATTCAAAAAAGAAATCGTAATCTAAAGGGAAAGCATTTTTAAAATCATACCCAGGCATGTTTAAACTGGTCATGATTTCCGGGATTAAAAATGCAAATACAATTTGGAAGAATAAAACCGATGTAGTTCTTATAATTTGATACTTATTGTGCCTGTATTTGATATACATTCTAACTCCCATAACAAGCATGATAACACAATACAAGAATCCGTATACAAACCATTGCGATGCTTCTCCTCCGTTTAACGCTTTACTAATTGGATCTAAAATATAAGTCCAGTTTACAATGTAATCTGGCATAAAATATAATACCAAATAAAAAGAAACTAAAAAGATTAAAACTAACCAAGCAATCAAACCTTTATTGGTAGGAGATTCTAAATAAATTCCGTTATTTTTTATACCTGGTTGTCCTAATAAAATAAGATTTGGAATTATAAATAATAAAGCACCTATGATTCCTAGTCCGAAGGTTAAAAACCACATCAATCCTGCATTTTCTTTGATAAAGCCACTACCTGCTTTTTTAGCTAAATTGTAGCTTAATGTATGTGGCTTCCCGTAGATTTTATATTGGTATTGCTGACCTTTAGCATCCCAGTTTTTTTCTGCATCGTATTTAGCAATTAAATCATCATAATGTTTGTTTGATGTATCAAAAGCATTTCTAACGTTAGAAGAAAACTCAAAAATGTTTAATTCTTTCCCTACAACAGCTTTAGAAAGTTCTGTTTTAATAATTTCACTTTTATAGCCCTTTTCAGCTATGAAATTATCAACTTCGGTTTGAGTTAAACTGAAATTACCTGTAAAAATAGATGCTGTAAATATTAATAACCCAATCAAAAAGATTACTAAACCGGTGTGTTTTATTGCTTTCATATATTTTACGCGCTAAAAATTCGTTTCCAGCTTTTCTTTTTAAGTTGAATATTAGTGTTATTTTCTTTGTTGAATTTCGCTACGATTTCTGGTTCGTGAAGTTTGTAAAATTCAGGATCGAAGTTTGCATCTGCTAAATGTTCTAAAACATATTCTACCGACCTTTTTTCTGTGAGTATTTTATCAAAAAACTCGTGACGCATTCTAATTCCGAAATTATTTATTCCAATAAATTCGTGCGTCTTTTTATCGTAGTTGATATGAATGCATTTTTTACCACTTTCGTGTTCCCAATAAAAACGAGCTTCATTTTCTTTAGGTTGTGCCCAAACCCAACCGTACGTTTGATATTCGATATCAATAAATTTAGCTGAATTAAACCAATGTCCAGGTTTGTATTCAATTTTATTACCACAAATTGTTTGTGCCACAGTTTCTCCCATCATTCTTCCTGTGTACCAAACCGCTTCTATTGGTCGACGCTGACCAATAGCTTCATGTTGTTCGGCACAATCACCAATAGCATATACGTCTTTAATATTTGTTTCTAAATAGCGATTTACTTTTACACCACGTCCAGTTTCAATATCAGCATCTTTTATAAAATCGATGTTAGGTGAAACGCCAGTAGTTAAACCAACTACATTACATTCTATTTCTTCACCAGTTTCTGCAATTACAACTGATTTTACTTGTCCGTTATTATCAGATTTAATCTCTTTTAAGTTTACACCTAAACGTAAATCGATATGATTTTCTATAATCTCACGATTAATCATTGCTGATTCTTGGGCGGGTAAAACACCATTCCAAAAACTACTTTCACGAACTAAAAAAGTAACAGGGATATTTCTACTATGAAGCATTTCGGCTAATTCAATACCAATTAATCCACCACCCACAATTACAGCTCTTTTACATGTTGTATTATCTGGAGCATATTTTTCAAGATTTTCTAAATCCTGTTTATGATACATACCCATAACGCCGTCTAAATCTTGTCCTGGCCAACCAAATTTATTAGGTTTTGAACCCGTAGCTATGATTAGTTTATCGTAAGAAAGTGTGTCTCCTTCAGCAAAAAACAACTCCTTTTTATCTGTGTTGATTTCAGAAACGTATCCCTTTTTTAAATTAATATTGTTTTTCTTCCAAAACCAAGGCTCGTATGGTTGTGTGTGTTCAAATTTCATATGCCCCATGTAAACATACATTAAAGCAGTTCTTGAAAAGAAAAAATCGGTTTCGGCCGATACGATAGTGATTTTTTTATCTGATAATTTTCTGATATGCCTTGCAGCTGTAACACCAGAAATTCCATTACCAATAATAACAACGTGTTCCATAAAAGTTGATTTGCGAGTTATGTCGTTGTTAAAGTTAAGAACTTAAGAGGTGTTATGAATTTAGAATCATTTTAAATAAAAAAGAAAAGTAAGTCTCTCTGCTTTTTATCGACGTAAGTTTTAATCGAAAATTAATCATTATGAAAAATAATTTTAAAGGCCTTTTTTTTATAGCCTTATTTATTGGTTTAAATTCTTCTGCTCAAGAAGAAAAAACAGAAGAAAAATCAAATATTCAAACTTATACACCTTCTAAGCTTTTAAACAAAGACCAATGGGATATAAAATTCTTTAACAATTTATATACAGAAACAAAATTTGCTGATAGTAATGGAGATTCTCAAGATAAAGCTAGAGAAAACTTTTTCACTTCTACTATTGAAGCTTTTACAGGAGTTTCTGATAATAACAGAATAAATGTTGGAGCCATTATTGAGTTTCGTTCTAATACAATTGGAGGTAGACAAGCATTATCGGTTTTTAGTTTAGAAGATACAAATACTGATAGAAAAGGAATTACCTCTATTGCTCCGGCAATTAAATTCCAGCCTTTAAAGGATGTAGCAAATTTTTCTATTCAATCTGCAGTTCATATTCCTTTAGTAGAAAATGAATCAGAGAATGGCGTGTTTTTAGACCAATCTTCTTGGATCTTTCAAAATAGATTTTTCTACGATTATACTTTTGATAGTGGTGATTGGCAATTATTTACAGAATTAAATACTGAATATAGCTTTGGTGAAGAAACAAGTTTTGCAAACAATACATTTTTATTAGCACCTGGATTGTTTTTAAGTTATTTTCCATCTGATAAATCTACGGTCTTAGGTTTTGTACAGCATTCTCAACGTTTCGGAGAATTCACACAAGATTATACAGCTTTAGGGTTAGGAGGGAAGTATCAACTGTCAAAAGTATTAAACTTAGAAGTGTTATATAGTAAATTTGTAAGAGGAACAGATAATGGTTTAGGACAAAGCTTTAATTTAGGTTTAAGAGCATTATTTTAAAAAGATGTAAATTAGGAGTTATGAAATTAATTAAACTCCTTAGTGTTTTCTTATTGTGTTTTTCTTGTACAAGTCAAACAAAAAAAATTAACGGTGTTAGTTTTGTTGCTGCTGGAAAGGCAATAAACGAAAAACATATTAATCCTGTAAAAAAGGTATCAGCGAACTATGTTGCGTTGATGCCTTTTGGTTTTATAAAAAGCATATCATCACCAGAAGTAAGGTTTAATGCGAAGGGACAGTGGTTTGGGGAAACCAATGAAGGGTTACAGCAATATGCTAGTGAGTTTGAAAAAGGAGGAATCAAAGTAATGGTGAAGCCTCAAATTTGGGTTTGGAATGGTGAATATACGGGAACAATCGAAATGACTTCTGAAGAGAATTGGAAGATACTAGAAGATACTTATGAAGAATTTATTTTAAATTTTTCTAAAACAGCAGAAACTATAGAAGCACCGATTTTATGTATCGGTACAGAGTTGGAAAAATTTATTGAAAACCGCCCTGAATATTGGAAAAGTTTAATTGAAAAAATAAGAAAAATATATTCAGGAAAATTAACCTATGCTGCTAACTGGGATGAATTCAAACGCGTGCCTTTTTGGAACCAATTAGATTATATTGGTATTGATGCATATTTTCCTTTGAGTGATAAAAAATCACCAACTAAAGAAGAATTTGAAATAGGTTGGCAAAAGCACAAGCAAGAGATTATTAAAATTAAAAACGAGGTAAATAAACCTATTTTATTTACAGAATACGGTTATAGAAGTGTTCATTATACAGGAAAGCAACCTTGGGATTCTAACAGAGTAGAAGGAAATGTGAATTTAGAAAATCAAAAGAATGCAACTCAAGCATTATACAACCAGTTTTGGAATGAAGATTGGTTTGCTGGTGGTTTTATTTGGAAATGGTTTGTAGATCATGAAAAAGTTGGAGGAAACAATAATAATCGATTTACTCCTCAGAATAAACCAACTGAAGAATTAATACGAATGTTGTATGGTCAATAGGATAATACTTTTTGCCGTGGTATGTATTTGCTTTTTAGCTTGTGCAACTGATAAACAGGAACAGCAATTAGAAACGTTACAAGATTATATAAAGGTTAATTCAAATTTAAATTTGGATGAAGTGATTGCTTGTGCTGCAAGTAAGAAAGGAGATGTAAATACATCTTTTGTATATTATTACCCAATGCCTAATGCAACTGATATAAGATATTTTGAAACTTCAAGCATTGATATTGATAAGGATGATTATTCTTTTTATAAAGAAAAGAACCTTGAAAAAGAAGATGTTTTTTAATGGCTATTTAGGAAGATTTGTGAGGAATAGTACAGAGGATGTGTGGTGTATTGTTACTTACAAATCATCAGGAAAGTTTCATAAATCGAATCCCATTCGATTAAAAAGTCAATCGAAACCAACGGAGTGGACGGATAAAGTTACTATAGATGAATCAGAAAGTCTAACCCCAAAGTTTTTATGGGATGATGGAATTGTCAAAGAAAATAGAATTTATTTTCAAGTAATCACTGATGCTGATAATAATTTACTTTCAGGAACTTATACTTATGATAAATGGTTTCAATATTATAAATTATCGAACGTTGTTTTAAATATAACGAGAGAAACACCACCAAATTTAATAAAAGAAAATAATTACGATTTTACAATGATGGGAGTTAGTGAAGATAATTGGGTAAATTTGGTGATACAAAAAACATTAACGATAAAATAGATGAAAAAGATACTATTACTTATCTTATTAACTAGTTATAGTATTTTTTCTTTTTCACAAGAAAATATTGTTGTTGCTATAAAAATTAGAGGTGTAAAAAAAACAAAGACTTCTGAAATAAAGAAAATAATAGAAACCAAAGAAAATGTCGTTTTAGATTCTTTAGTTTTAAAAAATGATATTATACGGTTAAAACGTTTACCGGCCATATCTCATGCCTATTTTCAATTTTTTCGTTCTTATGAAAACAAATACAATGTATTTATTAATGTAGAAGAGAACTTTACAATTATACCAGAAGTAAATTTTTGGACAACAACCAATAGGAAGTTTGCTTACAAAATAGGTTTAAATGATTATAATTTTTTAGGAAGAAATATTGCTTTTGGAGGATTTTATCAAAATAATGGATTTGATTCTTATGGAATCAATTTTAGAGCTCCAACACTATTTTCAAGAAAATGGGGAATTGCATTACATCATCAAAATTGGGTGAGCGAAGAACCTTTGTATTTTGATAATCAAACAGCAAATTATAAGTACCAGAACATTTCATACGAGGCTCTAGCTTTATATCAAATAAATTTTAAGCACCAATTACAATTCGGAATTAATTTTTTTAAAGAAAAATACGATTATTTAAGTGGAGCGACTTCACCTACTATTCCACAGAAGCTAAATGTAAATAAGCGCTTATTAAAATTGGTTTATACGTACGATAAATTAGATTATTACTATCAATATATAAACGGGTTTAAAAGTCAGTTTTATGGGCAGTATGTAACTTCTGAAAATGAATATCAAGATGATTTTTTAATCTTTTGGAACGATTTTTTTTATTATAAACGAATAGGTGAAAAGGGAAATTGGGCGAATCGTTTACGAATAGGTTTGGCTTCTAATGATAATACGCCATTTGCACCATTTGCATTAGATAATAATGTAAATTTAAGAGGAGTAGGAATATTAGTTGACAGAGGAACAGGAAGTGTTGTTTGGAATACCGAATACCGACATACTTTGTATGAAAAAAACTGGTTAGTTATTCAAGGAAATGCTTTTGTTGATGCTGGAACTTGGAGAAACCCAGGAGGAAGTTTTAGCGATTTCATAGACGGTAAAAACGCAAGAGTATATTCTGGGGTTGGCTTGCGATTTATTAGCAAAAAAATATTCAATGCTGTTTTTAGAATCGATTATGGTTATGGTTTAACCAAAAATGCTTCTAGAGGTTTCGTATTTGGAATAGGGCAATACTTCTAGTAAAAAAGGCGAGGAATTTTCCTCGCCTTTTTTATTATTATTTCTTTGGATGTACCAATTTCATTTCATCAATTAAATGCTTTGCTCCAGCATATTTATCTACAATAAATAAAACATAACGAAGGTCTACCATAATATTTCTACAAATTTCTGGATCGTAGTTAATATCACTCATTGTTCCTTCCCAAACACGATCGAAGTTTAATCCAACTAAATTTCCTTCTGCATCAATTGCAGGACTTCCAGAATTTCCACCAGTTGTATGGTTCGTTCCTAAGAAACATACAGGGACTTTTCCGTTTTTATCGGCATATTGTCCGTAATCTTTTGCGTCATATAAGTCACGTAGTTTTTTAGGTACGTCGAATTCATAGTCACCAGGCACGTATTTTTCAATAACTCCGTCTAAATAACTTACAGGGTTGTAGTACACTGCATCTCTTGGAGAATAGCCTTGTACTTTTCCGTAAGTAACACGTAAGGTACTATTAGCATCTGGGAAATAACGTGCGTTAGGTAAAGCTTCCATTAAAGCTTTCATATATTTCTTTTGTAAAGCTATTATTGGCTGGTTTTTTTGTTGGAATTCAGGGTTTATTTTTGTGTAAAATTCCTCGACCATTGGTTTAGCATATTGGTAAGCGGCATCTTTATTTAAGTTTTCAACTACTTGTTTTGCATCACCATGTACTAATTTTAAGGCTTTGTCTAAATCAGTAAAGCTAGTTTTATCATAAATAGTAGCATCTACTTTATTGGTATATAAAGGCATCACATTTTTAAAAACACCTTTATCTACAGCAGCATCGTAGTTTTTATGTATTCTTTTCAAACGAGCGATGTATGAGGTTTTAGCTTTTTCAAAATTTTCTGGTTTGTTTAAAGCTACTTGCTCTAATTGATATGCTCTAAAAGCCATTTGCATTAACTCATTGGTAACTAAGAAAGCTTCGATAAAGTTTCTTCTTTTAATATTAATGGCAGCAAAGTCTTTATACAGCTTTTCAAATTCAGGTAAGATATTACCGTACTTGTCTTCTAATCCTTTTTCTTTTAGAGCCTTCTTAAAAGTCTTTTCAAAAGCTTTACGTTGAGCAATAGCATTACTTTTTTTAATTCCTAAGTTTTCACCAATCCATTTTTTCCATGCATTCGCAATACGTGCTTGTTTAGAAGCATATTTAATTCTAATCGCATCACTAGATTTCATTTGTGCGTCTATTTCCTTTAAAGCAGCTTCTCTAATGGCGATATTACTTGGATTAAACTCTTGAGTAATATGTTGTATAGCGGCTGCAGGTAAATATTCGTTTGTACGACCAGGGAAACCAAAAACCATTGTAAAATCTCCTTCTTCTACACCGTCTAAAGAAACAGGTAAGAAATGCTTTGGTTTGTAAGGTACGTTGTCTTTACTGTACTTAGCTGGACGATTGTTTTTATCAGCATAAATTCTGAATAAAGAAAAATCCCCTGTATGACGTGGAAATACCCAGTTATCGGTATCACTACCAAATTTACCAATACTACTTGGAGGAGCTCCAACTAAACGTACATCTTCGAATTTTTCAGTAACAAATAAGAAATATTGATTTCCTTTATAAAACGGACGTACTTTTACATCTTGCCAATCTTCTTTTTTTACAGTCTTTTTTAAGGCGTTGATGTTTTTGTCAATCGAAGATTGTTTTTCACGTTCTGTCATTGCCTCAGTAACTCCTGTTAACGCATGTTTGGTAACATCGTCAATACGAACAATAAATTCTACATATAATCCTTCGTTTGGTAATTCTTCATTTTGATTCATCGCCCAGAAACCATCTTTTAAATAATCGTTTTCTAAAGAAGAATGTGATTGAATTTGTCCAAAACCACAGTGGTGGTTGGTTAAGATTAGTCCTTTAGGAGAGATTACTTCACTGGTACATCCACCATTAAAATGCCCGATAGCATCTTTTAAGCTTGAATTATTTACATCGTAAATATCCTTAGCAGTTAGTTTACTTCCTAAAGATTTCATTTCTTGTTCGTTCATTCCTTCTAAAAGAGAAGGAATCCACATTCCGCCTTGCTGTGCTGAAACTTGGACAACAATAAAAAGGAATAGAATTTTTATATACTTCATCTGATTTTGTTATTTATCGGATAAAGATACAAATAGGAAAGTTAAAACTATTTTAAAATTTATCGTCCCTATCTTTATAGGAATGATATTCTACGTGAGTGCTTTTCTAAAGCTATTTTTTGTTAAGCGGATACATTTCTTGACCAATAAAACCTTTTGGGAAATGTTCGTCTCCTTCAAAACCAATTTCAATATCGCGCCCGTTATGAGGTATGTAAATGGTTTTAAATATGTAGTCCCAAATACTTAAGGTAATTCCAAAGTTTACACCATGCTGCCTTTCTTTTGGAAGTTCTTTTGCATGATGCCAAATATGCATTCTCGGATTGTTTAAAATATACTTTAACCAGCCATAGTCCCAATTAATATTTGCGTGGTTTAAGTGACCAATGGTAATATTGAAAAAATGAACAATAGCCACATCTTGTGCTGTAAATCCGCCCATAATAGCTAACGGAATATATTTCATAGAATTATACACCACAGGTTCCATCCAATGATAACGTAGATGTGCAGCAAACCCCATTTGCTTTACGGAATGATGCACTTTGTGAAAGTTCCACAAGAATTCATATTTATGCAATAAGGTATGCGTAAACCATTGTACAAAATCAATAATGATAAAAAAGACAAGTAGTCTAGCCCAATAGGGAAAAGTATTGATGTCGAATACTTTAAAGTTGGTAATTGACAAACCGACTATTCCTAGAATATCGTTAAAGACTTCTGCAGCTGTATTGGAAAGTGCGATTAAAACGATGAGGTTTAAAAGGAAAAAATTGAAGAACATATAAAAAGTGTCCAACCAAAAATCTTTCCTAAAAATAGATTGATTTTTACGCCAAGGAAAAATTATTTCTAATACCCAAACAATCAGAGAAATAATAATTAAGCCATAAAAATAATTCTCCCAATTTAACTCCATTAAAACAGATTGTTTAATGTAGTTCCAATAATTGGAATAAGAGCTTTTTATAATGTCTAAATATTTATTCATTTTGTAAGCGTTAATCTTTTACGTAAAAATAATTAAATAATGTATTGTGAAATGTTACTTGAGTAACATTATAAAATAAAAAAACCGCTAATTTAATTAGCGGTTTTAATTTATAAAAAAGTAATTATTTTTTATTACTTACATCTTTAATATATTTTTCTAAAGCCATTGTCATTGATGGTGTTTCTGGTGTTGGTGCAGCAATATCTACACGCAAACCTCTATCTTCAACAGCTTTTATGGTTGAGTTTCCGAAAACAGCTAAACGAGTATCATTTTGTTTAAAGTTCGGGAAATTTTTAAATAAACTATCAATTCCTGAAGGACTAAAGAATACTAATACATCGTAGAAAACATTTTCTAAATCAGATAAATCACTTACAACTGTTCTGTATAAATCAGCTCTTTTCCAATCTACTCCTAACTTGTCTAATTCATTAGGAATTAAAGGTTTTAATTTATCAGAAGATGGTAATAAGAACTTCTCGTCTTTATGCTTCTTAATTAACTTTGTTAACTCAGGAAACGTTCTGTTGCCAACATAAATTTTACGTTTTCTATACACTACATATTTTTGTAAGTAAAATGCAACAGCTTCAGATTGACAGAAATACTTCATGTCATCAGGAACCGTAAAACGCATTTCTTCAGCGATTCTAAAGAAATGGTCTACAGCATTTCTACTTGTTAAAATAATTGCTGTGTAATTGTTTAAATCTATTTTTTGAGTCCTTACTTCTTTTACAGGAATCCCTTCAACATGAATAAAAGAACGAAAATCAATTTTTACTTTTTGTTTTTCGGCTAAATCAAAATAAGGTGATGTCTCTGTTTTAGGAGCGGGTTGAGATACTAAAATAGTTTTCACTTTCATAAACTTTCTCTTTATTGCGTAGTTGTTGTTTTGTAAAGAATTAATAGCGGTGCTATTTCAAGGGTGCAAAAATACAAAATAAAATAAAATAACTTCCTTAATACTAGTTTTTTGTTATTATACAGAATTAAAAAGGCTCTGAAAACAAATAAGATAGCAAAAACACTAATTAGAAAAGAGGTGTTATTAATTGCGTATTGGTATAAAATAATGAAAGGAAATAATAGTAAACTCAACGAACTAAGGTAACCAGACTTTGATATAACAAAGTAGTTTGTGATAATTGATAGTCCTAATATGTTAGAAAAAGTACGATCTAATACTTGTCTTCCAAACAAATAAATTATAATTGAAGAGAGTATAACGATGTAATTAAAAAAACTCTTTTCGTAGTATTTAGGTAAGAAGGTTAGAAAGAAAAATAATGAAATGGTAATAGAAGTGAATAAAAACAATGTCAGATTAAAAGGACTATAAAAAGAAACATTATCGTCTGCTTTTTTTTGAAAATAACCCGGAGTAAAAAAAGCTAAAGTATGTCCAAGTAATTTGTTGGGCTTTATAAGCTTCATTATAGCTAGTAAAATAACAGAAAATAGAACTACAAGTGTAATCCAATTATCATAATTTATTATACGCTCAACTGCTTGCAATTCTAATTTGTTTATGCTTTAATTAACACAAAATTAGTGATAATTTAGTGTATCTTTGCTTTGTTTTATATGAAAATTAAATGAAATCAGACGCTTTAGTTATAATTCCTACTTATAACGAAAAAGAAAACATCGAAGCGATTATCCGAGCAACTTTTAATCAAGATAAAGAATTTGATGTTTTAGTTGTAGATGATAATTCTCCTGATGGTACTGCTACGATTGTAGAAAAATTGCAAAACGAATTTCCAGATCAACTTTTTATTGAGAAGAGAGTTGGGAAAAATGGTTTAGGTACAGCTTATATTCACGGGTTTAAATGGGCAATTGACAAAAAGTACGATTATATCATAGAAATGGATGCTGATTTTTCTCACAACCCAAACGACTTAATTAAGTTATACACTTCTTGTGATAAAGAAGGAGCAGATGTAGCTATAGGTTCTCGATATTCTGTGGGAGTTAATGTAGTAAATTGGCCAATGAGTAGAGTGTTGTTGTCGTATTTTGCATCGAAATATGTTCGATTCATCACTAGAATGCCAATTCACGATACCACAGCTGGTTTTGTTTGCTATAAGAGAAAAGTTCTAGAAACAATTCAATTAGATAAAGTAAAATTTGTGGGATATGCATTTCAGATTGAAATGAAATATAAAGCATGGAAACACAAATTTAATGTAAAAGAAGTTTCAGTTATTTTTACTGATAGAGTTCTTGGAGAGTCTAAATTAAGTTCAGGAATCATAAAAGAGGCTATATTTGGAGTAATTAAAATGCGATTAAACGGTTTACCAAAATAACAATGAACAACAACACACTAATAAAAGGAGCTACAATTGTTAACGAAAACAACGTTTTTAAAGGCGATGTTTTAATTGAAGGAAAGTATATTAAACAGATTTCTGAAGAGATTACAGTAACTGATAATGTTGAGGTGATTAACGCTGAAGGAAAATACTTAATTCCTGGGATGATTGATGATCAAGTGCATTTCCGTGAACCAGGCTTAACTCATAAAGCCAATATTGCCACAGAAAGTAAAGCTGCTATAGCAGGTGGAATAACTTCTTTTATCGAAATGCCTAATACTGTTCCGCAAGCAACTACTCAAGAATTATTAGAAGATAAATTTGAGGTTGCTAGTAAGACTTCTTATGCAAATTATTCATTTATGTTTGGAGGAACAAACGACAACTTAGAAGAGTTGTTGAAAACGAATCCAAAAAACGTAGCAGGAATAAAATTGTTTTTAGGTTCATCAACAGGAAATATGTTGGTTGATAATGAGGAGACTTTAGAAAAAATATTTTCATCAACAGATATGCTGATTTCAGTGCATTGCGAAGATGAAGCAACCATTAGAAAGAATACTGAAGAATATAAAGCTAAATTCGGAGATGATATTCCAGTAAAATATCATCCAATCATTAGGAGTGAAGAAGCTTGTTATTTATCATCATCAAAAGCCATAGAGTTAGCTAAGAAAACTGGAGCTAGATTACATGTTTTTCATTTATCAACAGAAAAAGAGACGCATTTGTTTAGAAATGATATTCCGTTAGAAGAAAAGAAAATAACAGCTGAAGTTTGTGTACATCATTTGTGGTTTACTGATGCAGATTATGATAAAAAAGGAACTCATATTAAATGGAATCCAGCAGTGAAATCACAAAAAGATAAAGATGGTTTATGGAAAGCTTTATTAGATGATCGAATTGACGTAATTGCTACCGACCATGCACCTCATACTTTAGAAGAAAAATCAAATGTTTATACGAAAGCGCCAAGTGGAGGCCCTTTAGTACAACATGCAGTTATTGCTGTTTTAGAGAAGGTAAAAGGTGGAGTTTTACCGATTGAGAAAGCAGTAGAGAAAATGTGTCATAACCCTGCAAAGTTATTTAGAGTAGAAAAACGTGGGTTTATAAAAGAAGGTTATTTTGCAGATTTAGTTTTGGTAGATCCAAATGATTCTTGGGAGGTAAATAAAGGAAATGTGTTATACAAATGCGGATGGTCTCCGTTTGAAGGAGTTGAATTTTCTAATAAAATTACGCATACTTTTGTTAATGGTAACTTGATGTATAATAAAGGAAAATTTAATGAGAGCGTTAAAGGAGAAAGACTACTTTTTAATAGTTAAATGAGAAAACACATATACATAATAGCAGTATTAATTTTTTTAGTTTCTTGTACAAGTAATACTATGTACAAAAAGCCTGAAAACTTAATTCCGAAAGACACAATGGTTTCTTTTTTAACAGAAATGTATATTGCATCTTCTGCTAAAAACATTAAGAATAAGTTTCTAAGAAAAGAGAAAAATTATGTAATGTATGTGTATAAAAAGTATAAAATTGATAGCGCACGATTTGATGTGAGTAACGCATACTACACCTCAAAAATAGAAGATTATACTGAGGTGCTTAATAAAGTTAAATCTAATATTGATTCTATTCAAGAGATATATGAAGAAAGAAAAGAGGTAAAAGATTCAATTAACTCAAAGAAAAAGCTATTATTAGATGATGAAATTATTATAGAAAAATTAGAAAGGAAAAACACAAAATTACAGTAGAAGAAAAAAATTGAGTTAAAAGAACGAAAGTAAATTAGCTTTTATATTCTCTAGATATTTGTTCAATACTGTCGTTTATTGACGTAAAATTAAAGTTTAATTCTTGAGTGATTTTTTCAGAAGAATAATACGATTTATTATGTGAGGACCTTGCAGAATTCTTAGTTAATAGTGGCTCTTTTCTAGTAGTTTTTGTTAAAAACCAATCGATCCTCCAAACAATAGAAGTTAGTAGTTTCCCTGTTTTTATAGAAGGTCTCTTTTTACCTAATCTATCAGCAATAGCAAATAAAATTTCTTTGAATGATTTGTTTTCAGAAACTAAAATGAATCGTTCGTTTTTAATGTCAGACTTCATTAACAGCATCATCGGCTTTACAACATCTTGTACACTTACAAAGCCAGTAACCCCTTCAGTATAAAACTTAAATCCATTATTAATTTGAGTAAAAAGTTTACCAGATCCTTCCTGCCAAAACCCACTTCCAAGAATTACTCCGGGATTTACAATTACGACATCTAATCCTTCTTGACTTCCTCTCCAAACCTCCATTTCAGCACCATATTTGGTAATCGCATATCCATGATTTTCATCATTATCATTCCATTCATTTTCTTCAGTAATTACTTTCCCGTTAATAGAGTCACCAACAGCAGCTATAGAACTTACAAAACAGAGTTTCTTAACTTTAGCTTCAATAGAAAAATTCACAATATTTGCAGTGCCATCAATATTCACTTGTCGCATTTTTCGATAATCTTTAGGATTGAAAGAAACTAATGCGGCACAATGATAGACTTCTGAAATAGCATCAAAAACAGGTTCTAAAGAAGGGGTATCAGTAATATCGGCTTGTATCCATTCAATTTTTGAGAAGTAATGGAGAACATCATCGGTGTAATAAGAGAATATTTTTTTTACGTGCTCACGTTTTTGTTCAGTTCTATAAATTGCTCGAATTTTATCATTTTTTAAAGTTAAATGATATAATAAATGAGAGCCTACTAAACCTGTTCCACCGGTAACTAAAATCATAAAGCGAATTTAGTTTTTTTTCATTGATAAAGTTATCTTTGCCTCTTTAAAATCAAAGAAAATGACTAAGAATTTAGTAGAAGAATTACAATGGAGAGGTATGATACACGATATTATGCCGGGAACAGAAGAGCAATTACAAAAAGAAATGACTCCGGCGTATATTGGTTTTGATCCTACATCAGATTCTTTACATATTGGTAGTTTGGTTCCTATAATTTTATTGGTTCATATTGAAAAAGCAGGTCATAAACCTATTGCATTAGTTGGTGGAGCTACAGGAATGATTGGTGATCCATCAGGAAAGTCTGATGAGCGTAATTTGTTAAATGAAGAAGCATTAGCTCATAATGTTGCTGGAATAAAAAGAACATTAGCTCGTTTTTTAAACTTTGATAATGGAGCTGATAATTCTCCAATTTTAGTAAATAACTACGACTGGATGAAAGATTTTTCATTTATAGAATTTGCGCGTGATGTTGGTAAGAGAATTACGGTTAATTACATGATGGCAAAAGATTCTGTTAAGAAACGTATTTCTGGTGAATCAGGGGGAGGTATGAGTTTTACTGAATTTACTTACCAATTAATTCAAGGGTACGATTTTTATCATCTACACAAAACACACAACTGTTTACTACAAATGGGAGGTTCTGATCAGTGGGGAAATATTACCACAGGTACAGAGTTAGTGCGTAGAATGAATGTAGGTAAAGAAGCGAAAGCTTATGCTGCTACCTGTCCGTTAATCACAAAAGCAGATGGTTCTAAGTTTGGAAAATCTGAAGGTGGAAATGTTTGGTTAGATGCTGATAAAACATCAGTATATAAGTTTTACCAATTCTGGTTAAATACTTCTGATGAAGATGCTGAAAAATATATTAAGATTTTTACTTTCTTAGATAAAGAAACTATTGATGCTTTAATTGTAGAACACAAAGAAGCTCCTCATCAAAGAGCTTTACAGAAGAAGTTAGCGGAAGAGGTAATTACTTTTGTGCATTCAAAAGAAGAATTGGATAAAGCAATTGCAGCTTCTAATATTTTATTTGGAAAATCTACTTCAGATGATTTAAAATCTTTAGATGAACAAACATTTTTAGATGTGTTTGACGGAGTTCCTCAAGCAGAGGTTTCTCAGTCTGATGTTTCAGAAGGATTGACTATGATTGATGCTTTAGCTGGTAAAACAGGTTTTCTGAAGTCTAATGGAGATGCACGAAGAGCATTAAAAGAAAATGCAATTTCAGTAAATAAAGAAAAGGTAAAAGAAGATTTTGTAATTACTACAAAAGATTTAATTGCTGATAAATATGTATTGTTACAGCGCGGAAAAAAGAGTTATTTCTTATTAAAAATAGCTTAAGAAGCTATTTTAATATCAAAAGTTAAAGGGCATCGCTTACAGTTGATGCCTTTTTTTTGGTATTTATTGCAGCACTTACTTTTTGGTTTTATACAATTTGACGAACAAACAGAAGAACACACAGTTTCTTTTTGTATAGGAACAATAGGAGTAATCTTTTTATTTTCAGTGTAAAAGACAATCATTTTTCTAAAATCTGCGGCAAATATAATAATTTATTTAGAATAAATTAAAATAATAATTTTTTAATTTTCTTGAAGTAAATTGCTGATAATTAAATAGGTTATAGCTTGAGAAACTACATTAGTAATTACTATAGGATTACAGTGCTTTTAATGATTTTCACATAACTTTAATAAAGTTTAGCGTAAGGATTTGTAATTTAAAAGACGAAGAAGTTTAATTACTCACTTAAAAGAAATATAAAAATGAAAAAAAGAATATTCGCGTTAGCAATTTTAATGGTAGCAGTATTATTTTCGAATGAAATCGTTGCACAAAAATTTCAGCCATTAGATAAAAGTCCTATGGATGCAGCTGCATTTCCTAGTAGTTATAGAGTTTCAGATAAATTAGTAAAAGTAATCTATAGCCGTCCGCAATTAAAAGGACGTAGTGTAGCTAAATTAGCACCTGCTGGAAAAGTTTGGAGAACAGGAGCAAATGAAGCAGCTGAAATTACATTTTATAAAGATGCAAAATTCGGAGGTAAAGATGTAAAAGCTGGAACCTATACATTATTCACAATTCCTGGAGATAATGAATGGACTGTAATTTTAAGTACAGCTAAAAATGTATGGGGTTCTTATTTTTATAAAGACTCTGAAGATGTAGTTCGTGTAACTGGAAAAGTATCTAAATCAGAAAAGCCTATTGAAGCTTTTTCAATTGCTTTTGATGGTGAAGATAACAATGCAACGATGTATTTAGGATGGGGAGATACACTTGTATCTGTTTCTGTAAAAGGATAGTAGTATTAAAAAATATAATAAATAAAAAAGATATAGTTATAATTGTAGTTTTTTTATGAAATATTTATCTGATATACAGTGAGTTGTTTTTTTATGTTGATTTTTTTAACAAAAAAATAACTTTTGGCATAATGGTTGTTTTTATTCGCCACAGTATAAAAACTAAAAACTATTATTATGAAAAAAGTATTACTTACAGTATTGTTTAGTGTAGCATTATTATCAAATGCAAATGCTCAAAAAGTTAAAATTGGAGTTAAAGGAGGTTTAAACATTTCCTCGTTAAAAGGAAATAAAGCAGGAGAGTTTTTTGACCCAACTCAAGAGGTTATTTCAAATCCAGATTCTAGAATAGGGTTTCATTTAGGTGTAGTTATAGACGTTAAAATTAACAACAAGTTCTCTGTTCAACCGGAGGTGTTATATTCTACAAATGGAGCTACAATTCAAGATTATTCTACAATAAAATTAGACTATTTATCTCTTCCTATCTCTGCTAAATACTACTTGATTGAAGGCTTTAGCATAGAGGCAGGTCCTCAGTTTTCATTTTTGGTAAATGATGTATATGATTATGAGAATAAGTCAGACTTAGATACTGATGCAGAAAATTTTGATTTAGGAATTAACGTAGGTTTAGGTTATGAGTTAAAATCTGGATTATTTTTACAAAGTAGATATACTTTTGGCACGAGTACTTTAAGTTCTAATCCAGTTTTGAGAAATGGTAACTTTCAATTATCTTTAGGATATCAATTTTAAAAAGTAGTATAAAATATTATAAAAGCCTCTTCATTTGAAGAGGCTTTTTTGTGGCAGTAAATTCCTATAAACGACGCTTTCTACTTCCAAACAATAACCGTAAATTTGCAGCTTCTTAAAAGAGATACAATGCAATACAATCATCAAGAGATAGAAAAGAGATGGCAACAGTTTTGGGCAGATAACCAAACTTTTAAAGCCAGTAATGAATCTGAGAAACCTAAATATTATGTGTTAGATATGTTTCCTTATCCATCGGGAGCGGGGTTACATGTAGGGCATCCGTTAGGTTATATTGCTTCTGATATTTATGCACGTTACAAGCGTCATAAAGGATTCAATGTATTGCATCCACAAGGGTATGATTCTTTTGGTTTACCAGCAGAACAATATGCGATTCAAACAGGGCAGCATCCTGCAATTACTACAGAGACAAATATTAAAACATACCGTCGTCAGTTAGATAATATCGGATTTTCTTTCGATTGGTCTCGTGAAGTACGTACATCAAGTCCAGAATATTATAAATGGACGCAGTGGATTTTCATTCAATTATTCAACTCTTGGTATAATAAAGATACCGATAAGGCAGAAGATGTTTCAACGTTAATTTCAAAATTTGAAGCAGAAGGAAATGCAAACATAAATGCAGTTTCTGATGAAGATATTGTTGAATTTACTGCAGAAGGATGGAAATCTTTTTCAACCAAAGAACAACAAGAAATATTATTACAATATCGTTTAACATTTTTATCGGATACAGAAGTAAACTGGTGTCCGGCATTAGGAACAGTATTAGCAAATGATGAAATTGTAAACGGAGTTTCAGAACGTGGAGGGCATCCTGTGGTTCGTAAAAAAATGACTCAATGGTCTATGCGAATTTCTGCCTATGCACAACGTTTATTAGATGGATTACAAAATATAGATTGGCCACAGCCGTTAAAAGATTCTCAAACCAATTGGATTGGTCGCTCACAAGGAGCAATGGTTTCTTTTGATGTTGAGAATTACGATGCTAAAATAGATGTGTTTACAACACGTCCTGATACAATTTTTGGAGTGTCTTTTATGACCCTAGCTCCAGAACATGATTTAGTGGCGCAAATTACAACTGATGAACAACGAGAAGCTGTAGAAGCTTATGTTGAAGCTACTTCAAAACGTTCTGAGCGTGATCGTATGGCAGATGTAAAAACCATTTCTGGTGTATTTACAGGAGCCTATGCTTTACATCCGTTTACAGGTAAGCAAGTACCAATTTGGATTGGAGATTACGTATTAGCAAGCTACGGAACAGGAGCGGTTATGGCAGTACCTTGCGGTGATCAACGTGATTATGATTTTGCAAAACACTTCGGATTAGAGATTCCAAATATTTTTGCTGATGTTGATATTTCTGAAAAAGCAAACGATGCAAAAGACGGAATTAAGTTAGTAAACTCTGATTTCTTAGATGGTTTAAATTATAAAAAGGGAATGAAAACCGTAATCTATGAACTAGAAAAAAGAGGTTTTGGTTTTGGAAAAATAAATTATCGTTTACGCGATGCAGTATTTAGTCGTCAACGTTATTGGGGAGAGCCATTCCCAGTATATTACAAAGACGGAATTCCGAAAATGATTGACGCAGAGCATTTACCGATTGAGTTACCAGAAGTAGAGAAATATTTGCCTACTGAAGATGGAAAACCACCATTAGGAAACTCAACAGAATGGGCTTGGGACACCATTAATAGTAAAGTAGTTTCAAATAATTTAATAAATGACACTAGTATCTTTCCTTTAGAGCTAAACACAATGCCTGGGTGGGCAGGAAGTTCTTGGTATTTTAACCGTTACATGGATTCGAATAACGAAGGAGAATTTGTAAGTAAAGAAGCGGTTGATTACTGGAAAGAAGTAGATTTATACATTGGTGGCTCTGAGCATGCAACAGGACACTTATTATATGCACGTTTTTGGCAAAAGTTCTTATTTGATAGAGGTTTATTACCAGTGGATGAGTTTGCTAAAAAACTGATTAACCAAGGAATGATTTTAGGAACTTCTGCTTTTGTTTATAGAGTAGAAGGAACAAATTCTTTTGTGTCAAAAGGTTTAATAGAGGATAAGAAGGTACAACCTATTCATACAGATGTTTCTTTAGTAAATGCTTCAGATGAATTAGATATTGAAGGATTTAAAAACCATCCTTTAAATATAGATTTTAAAGACGCTGAATTTATTTTAGAAGATGGTAAATATATTGTAGGTCGTGAGGTTGAAAAGATGTCGAAATCGAAATACAATGTTGTAAATCCAGATTTAATTTGTGAAGAATACGGAGCAGATAGTTTACGTTTATTCGAAATGTTCTTAGGGCCATTAGAGCAAACAAAACCTTGGAAAACATCAGGTATTTCGGGAGTATATTCTTTCCTTAAAAAATTATGGAAGTTATACATTGGCGAAAACGGAGTAAATGTTTCTGACGTTGAACCAACAAAAGAAGAATTAAAAACATTACATAAAACAATCAAAAAAGTAGAAGAAGATATTGAGAATTTCTCTTTCAATACATCAGTTTCTACGTTTATGATTGCTGTAAATGAGTTAACAGCTCAGAAGTGTAATAAACGTGCTGTTTTAGAGCCATTATTAGTGTTAATTTCTCCATATGCACCACATATTGCAGAAGAATTATGGAGTCAGTTAGGTCACACAGAGTCTATTGCTACAGTAGCTTTTCCAAAGTTTGAAGCTTCATATTTAGTAGAAAGTTCTAAAAATTATCCAGTTTCATTCAACGGTAAAATGCGTTTTACCTTAGAGCTACCATTAGATATGAGTAAAGAAGAAATAGAAAAAGTGGTTATGGCGAATGAAAAAACACAGGCACAACTCGCTGGACGAGAGCCAAAGAAGGTAATTATTGTACCAGGTAAAATTATCAATATTGTAGGATAGTTTTTAATTTAAAACAATTATAAAAACCGACACCTATAATTAGGTGTCGGTTTTTTGTTTTTATGAAAAGATGAATAACTATACAGATTGCAAAATATTCACTAATTTACACTCAAATTAGAAGGGGATCTGTGAATTTTTTATCTTGTAATAACCATACACTTAATACTCAATACTATTCTTCGATACAAGAAATACCCAATACGGTATGGACTCAGTTAGATTGTATTAATAATTTATACTTTCATCCAAAATATTTAAAATCGCTCGAAAAGCATAATTCTGACATACAATTTGCCTATGTTGTGTTGTTCGATGAAGATAATAAGGCAATAGCTTTAGCTACAGTTCAAATTGTAAATTTCTTTTTAGATAGCGTTCAAAACGACATGCAATCTATTGTAGAATGGGTGAAATGTATGGGAAGAAAACTACGAATTATTTCTCCTGAAAAACCATTTAAAGTACTTACTTGTGGTAACACTTTTGTAAGCGGAGAACACGGAGTTTTTATTAAAGATGGTCAAGATAAAAAAGAAGTAATTCGACAAATAGCAAAAGCTGTTGTAGAATTTTCTAATACCAGTATTCAAAATTCTGCAGACGCCTTCATGTTAAAAGATTTTGAAAAAGAGTCACTTTACATTACCGATGAACTTTACGAAGAAGGATACAATTCGTTTAAAGTAGAACCTAACATGATGCTTCATTTAGATGAGGATTGGGATACTTTTGATGATTATTTAGCTGCACTTAAAACAAAGTTTAGAGTAAAAGCAAGAAAAGCTTTAAAACTAAGTTCTCATTTAAGAATTGAAGAAATTAAAGTAGAGAACTTAGACGAATTGTTGCCTAAAATGACGAAGCTTTATAAGACGGTGTCTAACAAAGCAAGTTTTAATTTAGGAGACTTTGATTTACAAACCTATAAATCGTTAAAAGAAAACTTAGGAGAAGATTATATTTTAAAAGTTTATTGGTTAGAAGATGAGGTGGTAGGTTTCTTGTCAGGAATTATTAATCAGAATTCGTTAGATGCTCATTTTGTAGGTATAGATTATAAGTACAACAGAGATTATGCTGTGTACCAAAGAATGCTATATGATTATATTTCTTTAGGAATTAGTAAAAAAGTAAAAGCAATTAATTTTGGTAGAACTGCAAGCGAAATAAAAAGTTCGGTTGGCGCTATTCCTCAGGATTTAACAATCTATTTACGTCATAAAAAATCGATACCAAATGGTATTTTAAAATTGTTTTTAAAAAGAATTCAACCTTCTGAATTTAAGCAGAAGCTTCCTTTTAAAACTAAAAAAGCTTAGTTAAAAATGAAAAACACACAAGAGTTATTAAAAATACTCACCCTTGATGATATAGGAGATAATAATTATAACGGAGTTAGTAAAGATATTGGTAGTCCGAATGTTTTTGGAGGTCAAGTATTGGCGCAATCGTTAAATGCAGCGTATAGAACGGTTCCAAAAGAAAGAACACTACATTCGTTACATTCTTATTTTTTAGAGGCTGGAAACCTTGAAATTCCGATTACATATAATGTACAAACAATTCGTGATGGAGGCAGTTTTTCTACGCGAAGAGTAACGGCACATCAAAACGATAAAACGATTTTTATCTTGGCTTGTTCTTTTCATAAGAAAGAAGAAGGACACGAACATCAAATGCCAATTAAAAAAGATATTAAACAACCTGAAGAATTGTTTAGTTGGACAGATATGTTAGATCAGTTTGGCGATTTTCTACCTAAGAAAATGAAAGCCTTTTTAAGTATTGAGCGTCCAATAGATTTTAAACCCGTGCAAATTGCAAATCCTTTAGATATGAAAGATTTGCCTCCAGTTGTTGATGTTTGGTTTAAATTAAAAGGAGATTCTTCAAATTTAGAGTTAGCGATTAAACAACAAATTTTAACCTATATATCTGATTACAATATTTTAACAGCTTGTTTAAATCCGAATGCTAGTGTTGCCAATTTCGGAAACACACAGATGGCAAGTTTAGATCATTCGATGTGGTTTTATCGTGATTTCGATTTTAATGACTGGATGTTATTTTCAGTAGAAAGTCCGAACTCGTTTGGAGCACGTGGTTTTGCTTGTGGAAACATTTACACAAGAGATGGAAAATTAGTTGCTTCGGTTGCTCAAGAAGGTTTAATGAGACCAATGAAAAAATAGTCAAGGAGAAAAAATATAACGTATAAAAAAAACCGAGCTTTTAAAGCTCGGTTTTTGTTTTTATATAGTAATCTTAAATGTTTTTAGTACTAATATGAAATTCCTCATACGTTTCTAATAAACTCATAAGACCAGAAACTAAATCTTGTGTTTCAATTAAAATACTAAAGTATAATGTAGTATTTTTTGGACTTGTTTCGTCTGTTCTAATACGAGCAACTTGTTTTTCGATAGAAGCAGAAACATCTTTTAATAATTCTTTCTTTTCGTTTATAATATCTTCTAAATTATCGAAGCTTCTATTTTCAAATGCACTACTGATGTCTTCTAATAATTTAGATAAAGTATTATCAATATGTTTTAAATCTTTTAATTGTCCTTTTTTAAGAGCTTTATGGTTATTGTTAACATGTTTAAAACTTGCTCTAGAAATATAACTAATAGATTGTGCAACATCTTGTAAGTAACCTAAAACTAAAATATAGAATCTACTTGCTTGTACAGAAGTATCATCTAACGATTTAATAAAGTAGAAAACACCATCTTTTAAGCCATCAATTTCATCGTTTAACTTACCAACGTGTTTATCAGTTTTACGTAGCTTATTTAAGTCGTGATTAGCTAAATCGTTAACAACATTTGTGTATAACTTGTTAACACGAGTTGCAACTTCAGCAATATGATCAGCACTTTCTTCAATTACTCCATTAATCGTAATTAATTCAGCTCTTTCAATATGAATTTGCTTTTTAACTTCTTTCGATTTTTTTCTGTGGATTAAAGTATTTCTTCCAATTAATAATGCAACTACTAATAACATTACAGGAATCATTACCATGTTCCAGCTAATTAAGTAAGCTACAATAGCAGCAGCTACAAAAGCAGTAATAGCAGTTAAGAACCAACCACCAACAACATTAATTACACCAGCAACTCTATATACAGCACTTTCACGTCCCCAAGCTCTATCAGCTAAAGAAGTACCCATTGCCACCATAAATGTTACATAGGTGGTAGATAAAGGTAATTTCATTGAAGTTGCAATAGAAATTAAGATACCGGCTACAATTAAGTTAACAGCTGCTCTTACTAAATCGAAAGCAGGCATTTCGTAGGTTTTATCTTTTGGTAACTCGATTACTGGTTTTTGAAATTTTGAATCTACAAAAGCTAATGTTTTTGCAGGAACGATAGCGCTAATACCAGCGTTAATTCCCATAGCGGCTCTTACTACAACTCTAGATAAAGGGTTTGGTTTAAATTTCTCATGACCTTCACCTTGACGAGATAAATCGATACCTGTTTTGATTACGTTTTGTGCTTTACTAGAAGTCCATAAAGTAACTACCATTATGGCACCAGCCATTAATAATAACCAAACATTAGATGGTACTTTTTTAGCTAAAATCCCCATTGAGAAGGCATCTGCAGATACTCCAGAAACTTCCCATGCTTGGTATGAGTTCCATGCTGCGATTGGTACACCAACAAAATTTACCAAGTCGTTACCAGAAAAAGCCATCGCTAAAGAGAAGGTACCTACTCCAATAATTAATTTTAAAATATTTATTTTAAAGAAGCTGATTAATGCTTGAGAAATTAAACTCCAAACAACAAAACTTCCTGTAATAATTGCTAAGGTATTTCCTTCAATTAAATGTTTAATGTCTTTATAAAAAGGAGTTCCTTTCATTCCTTTTATAATGATGAAATAAGTAATTGCAGTGATAGCAAAACCACCAAACAAAGCATTGATATAATTTGCTCTTTTTTCAAAATTAAAAGAATAAATTAATCTTGAAATAAACTGAACAATAGCACCTACAGAAAAAGCAACCACAACAGAAAGTAGAATTCCATTTATAATTTCAACAGCTTTCTTGTGATTGATATAGTTCCAAATGTCTGAAATTGACTGAGAATCGTTTGATGATATTTTAATTAAAGAAATACATACAGCTGCACCCAGTAGTTCAAATACAATTGATACCGTAGTTGAAGTAGGCATCCCTAACGAGTTAAAGATATCTAATAGTAAAATATCAGTAATCATTACCGCCATAAATATGAACATGATGTCTTGAAACATGAACATATTAGGATTAAAAATACCTTTACGTGCTACCTCCATCATTCCACTTGATGTAATTGCTCCGAAGAATACACCCACACTGGCAATTATCATGATGTTTCTAACCTTAATAGCTTTAGAACCAATTGCTGAATTTAAAAAGTTAACAGCATCATTACTAACACCTACAACTAAATCAACAATGGCTAAAATAGCTAAGGCAACAAGCATTAAAATATATGGATCTCCCATTTTATAGTTTTGTTTAAGATTTGCAAATCTACAAACACTATTCGAGTGTTTATGTTAGGTTTACGTTATTTTTTTAAAAATGAATATCTACCTGTAAACGGTACATTAATTCGTTTGTATTATTAACTATATCTAAGTAACTTAGATCTGTTTGTACTTTTAATTTATGACCAACAATGTATTTAGATAAACCTAATGTGTATTGATTCTCAGCTCCTTTTACAGTAATGTTTTTGTCAAGGTTTATATTTGTATATCTACCAGATATCTCCCATTTTTTTGAGAATAAATATCCTGTTTGCAGGTTAAGACCATTACCTATCTGTACGATGTCTCCAGTTGGTGTCCCATCAGAGTTTTTTGCAATAGGGTCTTTAGCATCTCTATGTGCATATTCTCCCATAAATGAAAAACCTTTATACTTAAACATTGCATCAACAAATACAGTAGAAATATTAGTTCTATAAAAACCAACATCACTTTTCATATATTCTCCGAGATTACTTCTGTTTTTTACAGCGTTTTGATTAAGATCAAATGTAAAACCTACTGCAAGTTTAGGCTTTTGCTCATTAATTAAGTCACTACCACTATAATCACCAAAATCTTTAAAAAGACCAAATGGTAAAAACTCAATTCGACCAGTATATTGATGTCCTCCTAAATTACCCGTAGTTATATTTCTTCCTTCTCCTTGACCAATAGATAAAGCTTCACGAACGATAAATTTGTCTGATAAATTAAAGTGATGACGTAATTGTATCCCTAAATCTCTATCAATGTTAAATTCACTATTTAATAAAGAACGCTCGACAAATTGTAAATTTCCAGAAGAAACTACTCGTTCACGATTTCCAGGTAGTTTGGTTTGTCCTATCCATAGTTCGAAGTTTTTGTGAAAATTCCATTTAATAAAAGCATCTAAAATATATCTTGGTGCGTTATTGGTATGTTCTGAAGGGTTACCTATATCGTTATTTGATAAGCCTAATTCTATTTTATATTGTAGTTTAGGAGATAAAGCAAAACCATTAAATTTTAACCTAGCTCTTCTAACTAAAAAAGAAGAGGAAGGGTTTGATAAACCGTTAGAATCTGAACCCCATTGAGCAACCGTTAAAAACTGCATTCTCGCTGAAATATTCATAGACCAAGTACTGTCTTTTCCTATTAAATTAAAAAGGCCATTACCGAATTTAGGATTTATTTTTTCTTGAGAAAAACTAGTAAAAGATATAATTGTAAAAAGTAAAGAGAATAGTTTAAATTTCATTCATAAAGTAATTTGACAAATGTTGTCGTTTGAAAGGAACAATGCTTAAAGGTTATAGGTGTTAATGAAGTGTTAAAAAATTAAATATACTGAGAAATATCCTCAGGACCTTCAAGAATTTTTCTTATTATTTGCATGGTTCCGTTTTCATTGGTTACTACATGCCATTTAATAAGTGTTATTTTATTGTTTTCAATTTCAAGCCCAGTAATACATCGTGGATGTACACAGCTACCGTCGTTAAAATGTGGTAACTCATTAGGTGAAGGAAAACGAGGGCGGTGTGTATGTCCAGTAACAATCATTTGATTGTTGTTGTTTTTAATCCATTTTTCGAGTCGACCTTCAACTTTTATTAATTCTTTAAAGTTTTTAGCTGGACTCGTAGGATCATCTATTCCTATTAATTGTAATGGACGCCAAAGAATTTTAACAAGAAACTTGCTAAAACGCCAAAAAATGTAGTTAAACCAATCTGCTTGATGCCCATGTAATAAAAAAACTGATTTACAATCTTCTTGTTCTAATCGAATAGCTTCAGAAAATGAAACTCCTATCATTAGTTCTTTTTCTTTACCATCTGCAGTGTCGTAATAGTAATGCAAGTTTTTTGCAATTTTTTTTGGATTTCGATAATCCATATCGTGATTTCCCCAAATAAAATGTAATCTGTTTTTTTCGTGAAACTCTTTTAATAATAAATACACATCTTTATTTGCATTAAAGATATTGGCGAATTTGTTTTCCCAAAGCTCGTCACCATCACCTAGTTCTATATACGTAAAACCCTTTTGAAGATACTGAGATAAAGCATGATGAAATATTTTTCTGTTATGAGAAAAATCATCAGCGAAACTGTTATCCCCTCGATGGCAGTCAGAAAACAAAATGTATTTTGACTCTTTATTTAAAGGAAGTTTTTTTGCTTGATTGAAGGCTCTTGTGATCCTCTTATTTGAAAACATAATTACTATTTACGATATAAAGATGCATAAAAAAACCCAAGTTTTAAAACTTGGGTTTTTAATGTTTTGTAATCAAGAGATTATCTAGAACCTAATGAAGTAAAATCATCTATGTCTTTTACTTCCCATTCAGAATCTGTTGTATTAGTACCCGCACTAGCAGTCCAATCTGCGTTTCCTTCAGTAATAGAAGATTTACGAACTAAAGTATGGTTTTGTGTTGCATTTGCAATTCCTGCAACTTCCCATCCAGTACCTGGATCACCATTCCAATCACCTACTCTATCTAATACAGTAAAGCTAGTTTCAGTTCCATGTACTAAAGCAAAACCATCATCACCATTACTTAAGAAATTAAAAGTGTGGTTAGCTTTTCCTAAAATCTCAGCATTTGCAGATCCATGAGCAATAATATAAACTCCTCCTGGAGCAATTGTAGCCCCAGCTGGGAATTCATTCCAGAATTCATGCTCACCAACAGTTGTTGGAGCATTAGAAACATTAGGATATGCGTATGCAGTTAAATCTACATTTTCTGTAGATGGATTATAAATTTCTAAATACTTATTGTTGCTACTTCCTTCTGCATATTCAGAGAAGAATAATTTTACTGGACCTGTAGGAGTGGTTGAACCACAAGCATAATCTTCAGTAAAATTCACATCAGTAGTATCTCTAATATAAATTTGAGGAGTATTATATGCAGACATAACACCTGTTATAGTACCTTTTTTATCACTTACTTGATCTCCAGCAAAAGTAGCAGAGCTACTTACAAATGTAGTTAAGACATCATCACAGTCTGAAGTTAATTCATTATTTCCTGAGTATGTTTTAGTAATATCTTTAAATTGTACACCTTCAATAGAAACTAGTTTACCTTGGTAATCTCCAGTTAACGCTTGTGCAATTGTAATAACTTCTGGGGTTGGTAAAGTACCAGTAGTTTTACCTAGAATATCGCTAGTAGATAAGTTTAATTGTAATAAACCTCTAAACTCACTTAATTTTAATCCTCCTACAGCAACTTCAATCTCATCTCCTAAGTTTAAATCGTAAGCACTGCTAAAACGTAAAGCTATACCAGCAGTAGCATCTTGTCCAAAAGCATTTTGGTTTGAAGTATTAGCTTTAGATAAATCTGAAGTGATTACAATTTTAATTTTAGAATTTTGAGTAATTGTAGTTTCACTTCCGGTATATAAATCTTTAATTTCAGCTAAAGTTGCAGCTGTAGGGTTGTTGTTACAACCGTATTCTTGAGTTAAGTCTACATCTTCAGTGTCTCTAATGTAAATTTGATAATCGTTTCTAAATTTACCAACAATACCAGTAATATTACCTTTCATGTCAGGAATTAAGTTAGATTTAAAATTAGCAAATCCACTAGTTCTCATAATAATAGTTTCGAAAGTAGCACAACTTTTAAAATTTCTGTTTACAGAAAAAGTATTGTCTGGGTTTGCGTAACTAACACCTCTTTCTTCTGATTGAACATCATCAATCTCTACAAGAGTGTTAATATGGCTTTCTGTTAATTCACCAATTGTAAGTTTTGTAGGGACAATATCAACAATTTCTGAAGAACGCTCAATGTGTTTTCTATAGTCTAATTCATCGATTCTATCAACATTTCCATTGTCGTTAGCGCCTATTTGGAAATTTTCGAAATATTTTCCTAATACTAACCCATTAAGTTTAATATAAACTTTTCTACCAACATTATAAATTGCATTTACATTAGTGGCATCTATTCTAATCTCAAAACCAATAGTTGGGTCTTCAGGTTTATCTTGAATGATTAATGTTTTAAAGAAGTTTCCTTCTCTATCATCAGAAATAACATAACCAAATGTGTTAATTTCTTCGTTAAATACGATATTGTCTCCATTGTAAAGAGCAGCAATTTCACTTAAGGTTTTTAAGTTTTCGTATTGTTTATCTTCACCTACCATAGGTAGTTCAAAATCGTTGTTATCTACACAAGAACCAGTAGATAGTGCAATAAATAAAATTGCAAATATTTTATATAAATTTATTTTTTTCATTTTAGAAAGTTTTTAGAATCTGTAATTTACATTAATAAAATAAGTTGTTCCTCTTCCGTGCCAATATTTGTTACCAAAAGAAGGTTGACCGTTAGCGTTGTCATCACGAAGTTCAATATAGTTGGCATTTCTTCCTTGTTCAAAACCACCTGTTTTATATTCTTCGTTAAGAAGGTTTGTTACACTAGCGAAAAGGCCTATGTATTTGTTATTTCCTACTTTCCAAGATTTACCTCCAATAACATTTACAACAAAGTAGTCATCAAATTGTTCTTGTTGCAATAATTGTCTAGCTACCACAGGGTCATAACCAGGGAAAGGTTGTCCATCTACATCTGCGATAAAGTTTGTTGTTCTTCTAATTGGAGAAACATCAACAAAAGCTTGGTCTAAATAATTCACAGTTGCACCAAACCACCAGTAGTCAGGGTCTCTATAATCAAACCCGAAAGAATATGCTTTTTGTGGTCCAGCAGCTAAACGATAATCTTTAAGAGAAGATTGACCTAAATCTCTTTTACCGTTTGTAAAACCAGGAGTAGAAGCGTTTTCAGTTGTAATAACCAAGTTGGGGTTATTGTTATAAGTATATTGACCGATGTTAGCAGCTCCTTTTAAAGTTAATGTAGAAGTTACTTTAGCTTCAATACCTAATTCAACTCCAAAGTGTCTTTTATCAATACCAGTTAATATTTCTTGGATAAAAGCAGAATTGTCTCCACCAATACCATCTGCAAAGAAGAAAGAAATTTCAGTAGCGTCATAAATATCAGTAAAATAACCAGTTACTTTTGAAGTAATCATTGGGCTTCTAAAAATATAACTAATATCTCCAGTTAAGATTTTTTCACTATTTAATTCTGCTACATCAGCTACAGAAATGTTGTTAGCTCTTGAGTTAGAAAATGAGTTTCTTAAAGAAGGAGCTTTTGTAATGTAGGCTCCATTAAAATCAATTAAATGACGACCAGAAGCTTTATAAGTTAAACCTCCTTTAGCACCGTAATTAAAAAAGTCTAATTTTTTAGATTTACCTAAAGAGTTATTTGGGAAATATCCATTTTGATATAAACCTTCTCTTTGGTGACTTGTTTGGCTTGCTTGACCAGCTACATAAAAATCAACCTTGTTGTATTTAAATTGTAATTGAGCAAAACCTCCATAGATTTCAGAATCAAAAATATAGTTGTACTTGAATCTATCTCCAAGTCCTATAGTTCTGTTAGGTGTTAAAATGTTACTTTGTTGTTGATCGAAAGTATTTCCAAATGTATTAACATCTCTATATCCTGTTCCACCCAACATATCGATTGGAGTTGCGAAATTTTCAGACTCTAATTTTCTATATTCAGCACTAGCAGTTAATGTAATGTTATCTGTTAATTCTGAAGAAAAGATAGTGTTAGCAGTAAATTGTTTATCGTCATTTCTATCTTCGTATAAAATAACTCTAGCATTTTCAGGAGAACCTAAGTTACCTATAATTAATTCATCCCAATCAATTTGTCCATTCTCTTGGAAGTTGATTAAAGATTTATATGCTTTTTCGTAATCAGGTCCATTAGGATCTGATAAAGCCCAACTTGGAAGTTTTCTATAATATGTTGGATCAGGGTTATTTGCACCATTATAATCTAAACGGCTATTTCCTATTTCTCCAAATTGATAGCTAACATTGGTGTTTAATGTGCTGTTGTCTGAGATGTCCCAGTAATGGTTTAACATGATAATAGGTTCGTATAACCTTTTAACACGAGAGTTTCTCATTTTACCATTTTGGTAACCCCAGTATGAATTATATTTTATATCTCTTATATCAAAAACTTCTTGAGTATTTGGAGATGATTTACCTCTTTCGTTTTCTGCAGCAATTACAGTTAAGTTTAAGGCATGCTTGTCGTTTAATTGCTTCTCTATAGATAAGAAAATAGAATTTGCATCATAAAAAGTTCCATCTACATAACCTTCGTTACCTGCTCTTCTACTACCTGATGCAGTAATTGCCCATCCATTTTCTAATAAACCACTGGAGTAGGTAGCCATTAAACGATGAGAATAACTTCTGTTAGAACTAGCATAAGATATTCTTCCTCCTTTTCTATATTCAGAGGCTCTAGTATTGATGTTAGTTGAACCTAAAACACCACCAAAAGTATAATTAGAAGGAGTTAAACCATTGCTAAATTCTTGATTTCTTAATACATCATTTAGACCACCCCAGTTACTCCATTGTGGGCGACCGTTGTATAATTTGTTCATTTCAATACCATTGATCAAAACTTTACCATTTTCAGAATCTAAACCACGAATTCTGTAAAAAGATCCACTCCATTCAAAGGCAGCTGTTCTAGAGTAAATGTCTCTAGAGGCTTGTAAAAGACCAGAAATGTTATCTGCAGCACTTGCATCATCACTTAATTCATCATCAGTAATAGTAATTGTGCTTAAGTCTTGGTCTTCAGATACATCTTCATACATTAAGATAGTCCCTAAATCAACTTCCTTTCCTGATAATTGAACTGGAAAATTTTGGATTTCAAACCCATTAAAAGATACAACTACAACTTGTCTTCCGTTAGGTAAACCGTTTAATGTAAAAGCTCCATTAGCATCAGTTGTACTATTAATATTGGCGCTTTTTACACTTACAGAAACACCTGGTAGAGGTTTTTCAGAATCGTTGTTTATTACGATTCCTTTTACAATATTCTGCGCATTCATAGCAAGTATGCTTGAAAACATCAGTAATATTGTTAATGTAAAATTTCTCATAAATGTTTGTTTATAAAATATTTAATTAAGTTAATCCTTGTTCTCAACAATATATGAGAAAAGGGACGCAAAATTAATAAATTTTTAACTGATTCAATGTTAAATTAACATTATGAAATGTGTTATTTTAACATGTAATAATTTTTTGGCTTAAATTTTGTTTTATTTTTGCCGCGTAAATTTTATTAAATGAAAAAAGTAATATCAATTTTAGTAGTGGTTTTTGTAGTGTTTTCATCATTCGCTCAACAAAAGCAATATAAAATAAGAACTGTTGGGTTTTACAATTTAGAAAATCTTTTTGATCCTATAAATGATCCAGAAAAAGAGGATGAGAAAAGTCCTATAATGGAAATGAAGAGTGGTAGAGAGAAAGTTTATAAAGATAAATTGGATAAATTATCTAATGTTATTCTTCAATTAGGTTCAGATAAAGCTAAAACTAGTCCAGCTTTATTAGGTGTAGTTGAAGTAGAGAATAAAAAAGTATTAGAAGATCTTATAGCTACAGATAAGTTAAAAAAGAAGAATTATGGAATTATTCATTTCGATTCTCCTGATAAAAGAGGTATTGATGTAGCATTGTTATATCAGAAAAGATATTTTAAACCAATTCATTTTGAAGCTTTCAATCCTAATATATATAGTGAGAATAGAAAAGTGTATACTCGTGATATTTTATGGGTTTCGGGATACTTAGATGACGAATTGGTACATGTAATTGTAAATCACTGGCCATCTCGAAGAGGAGGTGAAGCTAAAAGTAGACCTTTGCGTGAAAAAGCAGCTTATAAGGTTACTCAGATTATCGAGAAGATCAAAGAAGATGATCCAAATGCTAAAGTAATTGTTATGGGTGATTTTAATGATGATCCTATCAACTCTAGTTTTAAAACTGTTTTGAAAGCTAAAGCGAAAAAGAAAAATGTAAAAGAAGGAGATATTTATAATCCTTATGAAAACATGTTTCGTCGTGGATTTAATACTTTAGGATATAGAGATAATATCAATTTATTTGATCAAATTTTAATTACTTCGCCATTACTAGATAAAGGAGAAAAAGATTTTTCTTCTTTTAAAATGTTTAAATCTGGAATCTTTAACAAGCGTTTTTTAACTCAAAAGAAAGGACGTTATAAAGGGTATCCCTTTAGAAGTTTTTCATGGGGTAAATATACAGGAGGATACAGTGATCACTATCCAGTTTATATGTATTTGATTAAAGAAAAATAAAATTAAAAGAGCTTGCAAATTATGCAAGCTCTTTTAATTTTTACACAAGCTATTTAAGTAGTTGTTTAATCTTATTTGAAATAAAGTTCCTTTTATTAAATCGTCTATTTGACCTAGTTCTACTTTAGAAACTGCCATGCTCACTTTATTTGAAGGGGTTTGTAATAAGATAGATTTGCAGTCATCCCCCTTAGTACAAGTGGCGCATTTTTTTTGTTTTTTAGAATCAGAAATTTTTTCTAAAAACTCTTCTATTTCACTTTCTTTTAAATGAAAACCTGTATCTCTAAAAATAATTTGAGTCAGATTAGAGCTTGAATTTTTCCATTCAAATGAAATTCCAATACCATTAGAATATATTTTTTTAATGCCTTCCATAATGTTTTTGATATGGAGACAAATATAAAAATTATTTAGATTTATTCTAAATAGTTATTTTAGATCTTTTAAAGAAAGCTGAATTGATGTGTGGTTGTTCCAAGTATTTTCATCTAAAGTATATGCGATGTCAAAATCATTTTGGATAGAAGAAATTTTGTTACCTAGTCCAAAGCCAATAGCTCCATATGTTTTTCTATCGGAGCCATAGATGATATTTAGTTTTAAATGACTTTTATCAACACCTACCTGTTTTCCATAACCATTATCTCTTACAGAAGTTGTAGAAAAAGTAGGCTTCATATTCTGTGGACCAAAAGGAGCCATCTGTTGTATAATTCTGTAAAACTTTGGGGTAATCTCTGATAAATCTATTTCTGTGTCAATAGTGATTTCAGGAATCAATAACTGTTTATCAATAGTTAATGCAACTACTTCTTCAAATTTGTTTTTAAAATTATCGTATTGCTCAGGAAGTAAGGTTAAACCTGCTGCGTATTTGTGTCCGCCAAATTGCTCAATAAACTCAGAACATTGTTCTAAAGCATTGTACACATCAAACCCTTTTACCGATCTTGCTGATGCTGCTAATTTATCGCCACTTTTAGTAAATACTAACGTAGGCCTGTAGTAAGTTTCTATTAATCTTGATGCAACAATACCTATAACTCCTTTGTGCCAGCTCTCATCAAAAACTACTGAGGTGAATTTTTCAGTTTCTTCATTGTTCTTAATTTGAAGTAAGGCTTCTTGAGTTATTTTTTTATCTAATTCTTTTCTGTCAGAATTAAATTTTTCGATAGAGGAGGCAAATTCGACTGCAGAGTCAAAATCCATTTCTGTTAGTAGTTCTACAGCGTAATTTCCATGCTTCATTCTACCAGCTGCATTTATTCGTGGAGCTATAATGAAAACAACATCAGTAATCGTTAATTCTTTTTTCTGTAATTGATGAATAATAGCTTTAATTCCGTTTCTTGGTTGCGAATTAATAACTTGTAATCCGAAATAAGCAAGTGTTCTATTTTCTCCAGTCATCGGAACAATATCAGCGGCAATTGCTGTTGCCACTAAATCTAAATACTCAGTTAAATCATCTATAGTTTGATTTCTTTTTGAAGCTAAAGCCTGAATCAATTTAAATCCAACTCCACAACCACATAATTCATCGTACGGATAATTACAATCAGCTTGTTTTGGATTTAAAACCGCAATAGCTTTCGGAATTTCAGTTCCAGGTTTGTGGTGATCACAAATAATAAAATCGATGTTTTTTTCTGATGCATAGGTTACTTTATCAATTGCTTTTATACCACAATCTAATGCTATAATTAAAGAAAAATCATTGTCTTCTGCGTAGTCAATTCCCATATAAGAAACTCCATATCCCTCTTCGTATCTATCCGGAATATAAGTAGCTATATTTGGATGTATTGTTTTTAAATATGATGACATTAAAGAAACAGCTGTGGTTCCATCAACATCATAATCACCAAAAACTAAAATGTTTTCGTTGTTGGAAATTGCTTCTTCTATTCGTCTTACAGCAATATCCATATCCTTCATTAAAAATGGATCGTGTAAATCTTCTAAAGATGGACGAAAAAACTGTTTTGCTTTATCAAACGTATCAATATTACGTTGCACTAAAATTTTAGCCAAAGTTTTATCGATCGATAAATCTTTAGCTAATTGAGTTACTTTTTCTTTATTGGGTTCTGGTTTTAATTTCCAGCGCATAGCAATTAAACTCTTTATTTATTATGAAAATAAATTGCAGTTTTTACATCAGCAAATTTTCTAAACATTTCCATTACTCCACAGTATTTTTCTATGGATAAATCAACTGCCTTTTTAATTTTTTCTTCGTTTAAATTTGTTCCGTAGAAATGATAATCTAAAGTTACAGTGTGGTAGTATTTAGGATGTTCTTCGGTTAATTCTCCAGATGCTTCCATTTTAAAATCATCAATATTAATTCTCATCTTTTTAAATAGAGAAACTACATCTAATCCTGAGCAGCCAGCAAGCGCAGATAACATCATTGCTTTTGGTCCTAAGCCAGAATTGTTTCCTCCGTTTTCTTCAGAAGTGTCAATTAATACTTTATGCCCGCTTGGATTGTCTGTCTCAAATTGCATATTTTCTTTCCAAACTGTGGTAACTGTATGTGATGCCATATTTTTTTTGTTTCTTGCGTAAGTTGTTTTGAGTTTGTCGACAAAATTTATCGAACACTTACACAAACTTACTATAAAAAGCGATTAATAAAAACTAAAATATAAAACTATGCCATTAGTAACGCCACTATCTGCAGATCATGATTTAGAAACAAAAGAATTAGCAGAATTTTTTAATGAAACATTAGGGTTTTGTCCTAATTCGGTATTAACTATGCAACGTCGTCCAGCCATTTCAAAAGCATTTATTAATTTGAATAAAGCAGTGATGGCAAACGAAGGAAGAGTAACTTCTGCTTTAAAAAGAATGATTGCTTGGGTGTCGAGTAATGCTACAGGTTGTAGATATTGTCAAGCACATGCAATTCGAGCTGCTGAGCGTTATGGAGCAGAACAAGAACAATTAGATAATATTTGGGAATATAAAACGCATACAGCTTTTTCTGATGCTGAACGTGCTGCGTTAGATTTTTCGCTAGCTGCTTCAATGGTACCAAATATGGTTGATGAGAAGATTAAAACTGAATTATATAAGCATTGGAATGAAGGAGAAATTGTTGAAATGTTAGGTGTAATTTCTCTTTTTGGATACTTGAATCGTTGGAATGATTCTATGGGAACTTCTATCGAAGATGGAGCAGTAGAATCTGGAGAGCAGTACCTTGGAAAGCACGGTTGGGAAAAAGGAAAACATATTTAATGTAAAATAAAAACAAAGAAAAAGGAGATGAATTATTCATCTCCTTTTTTTATAATCGATTAGATTAATTAGTTATTGTTTTTTTAACAAATCTCTAATTTCAGCTAATAAATCTTCTTGACTTGGCCCTTTTGGTGCTTCTGGAGCAGGTTCTTCTTTTTTCTTCATCTTGTTAACAGCTTTTACTACCATAAACATTACGAAAGCAACGATAATAAAATCGATAACGTTAGTTAAAAATTCACCGTAAAGCATTGCTACTTCACCAGTAATTTTCCCAGCTTCATCAGCAACACCTTCTTTAAGTACATATTTTAAATCTTTAAAGTCGGCGTTAAATATAAGTCCGATTAAAGGAGAAACAATTCCTCCTGTAAATGAAGCAACTACTTTGTTAAAAGCAGCACCCATAACAAAACCTACTGCAATGTCGACTAAATTGCCTTTCATTGCAAAGTCTTTAAACTCTTTGAGCATTCCCATGTATTTGATTTTTAATAGTTAATTGAGTTGAAAAATATAAAAAAATTAATTATTAACCAATCTTTTTACACGTTGCGATATGGCGGTAAGTATTTCATAAGGAATAGTTTCACATTTATGCGCCATAAATTCTATGTGCTGTTGATGATTGAAAAGAATTACGTCATCACCTTCTTTGCAATCTATTTTTGTAACATCTACCATAATCATATCCATACAAACATTACCAATAATAGGAGCAGCTTGGTTGTTAATGATAACAAAACCATTTTCATTACCTAGTTTTCTTGATATTCCGTCTGCATGTCCAATTGGTATAGTTGCACTACGAGTTTCTTTATTGGCGGTAAAAGCTCTATTATAACCAACAGTTTCTCCTGGTTGAACTATGTTTATTTGAGAAATGATAGATTTTAATGTATGCGTATTTTTTAATTGAGATGTCTCTTGTTCGTTATTTCCGAAACCATATAAGCCAATTCCTAAACGAACCATGTCAAATTGTGCTTGAGGATAATTTACAATTCCAGAAGTATTTAAAATATGAATCATTGGCTCATATCCTAAATGTTCATATATCTGTTTTACAATGTAGGCAAAGTTGTTAATTTGAGCTACGGTGAATTCTTGTTCATTAGCATCTTCGCTAGCAGCTAAGTGAGAAAAAACTGAGGCTACTTTTATATTGTTAGATTGCTTTAATTGTGTAAGAAGCACAGGTACATCCGTATGCCAAAAACCTAGTCTGTTTAAACCGGTGTTAAATTTTATATGAACAGGATAGTTCATTAAAGGTGCTTCATCGGCTAATTGTAAAAAAGCATCTAATATTTTAAAATTATATAAGTTAGGTTCTAACCTATGTTTTACAATTTCTTTTAAGTTTTGAATTTGTGGGTGTAAAACTAGGATAGGAGTTTTAACTCCTGCTTCACGTAAAACAATTCCTTCATTAGCATATGCTACAGCAAAATAATCAACTTTATCTTGAAGCAATTTTGCAATTTCAACAGATTCACTTCCGTATCCAAAAGCTTTAACAACTGCTAAAATTTTAGTTTTAGAGTCAAGTTTTTGTTTAAAATAATCAAGATTGTGCTGTAAAGCATCTGCGCTAATTTCTAAAACAGTTACGTGGTTATTCATCTGATAAAGATTCTTTCTTGTTGTTTTGCTCTTGCATAGCTTTATAATAAGCAGCTCTACTTAAAGGTTCGTATTCTTGAGTTTCACCTAATAAAACTAAGTCGTCACTTTGAGCTTTTCTATAACTGTAATGTGCTAAGTTACCAGTGTGGGTACAAACAGCATGTACTTTAGTTACATATTCAGCAGTAGCCATTAAAGCCGGCATTGGACCGAAAGGTTTTCCTTTAAAATCCATATCTAAACCAGCAACAATAACACGAATGCCTCTGTTGGCTAAATCGTTACAAACTGCTACGATTTCATCATCAAAAAACTGAGCTTCATCAATTCCAACAACATCAACATCATTGGCTAATAAACGAATATTAGACGATGCTGGTACTGGTGTAGAACGAATTCTACTATCATTGTGAGATACTACTTCTTCATCGTCGTAACGAGTATCTACCGATGGTTTAAAAATTTCAACGCGTTGTTTTGCAAACTGCGCACGTTTTAGTCTACGAATTAATTCTTCGGTTTTACCCGAAAACATTGAGCCGCAAATTACCTCAATCCAACCAAATTGTTCTGTATGATTTACTGTATTTTCAAGAAACATTTTGTAATTTTAAGCTCTAATTATTGATTTTTGTGTTACTTTCGAACAAGGAACAAATTTATTAAAATTTAGCAGCAAAAATTAAAATCAAACAACAACTTATGCACAAAAAACTCGCATCAGATTTAACCAGTTTAGCACACAGTATTTTACAGATGAAAAATAAGGAAGATGTGTTTGAGTTAAAACAGAAAGCATACGAGGTTTATGAAAAGCTTTCGGTTTTAGCTTATGTAGAAGAGTATATTAATAACACTCCGAATCCGTCTAAGACAAAGAATGAGTTATTGCAAGATATTTTGTTGGCTGAGGAAAATAGAATTGAAAAAAACAAAATAGAAGAACCTATAGTAGAAGAGGTTAAAGTTGTACATCAATTAGATGATTTAGAGGAGGCAATTGAGTTAGAAGCTGAAGATATTGCAGATGATGTGATTAATGAAATAATCGAAGAAGAAATAGATTTAAAAGTAGTTGAAGAAATTACCGAGCAACCTTTTGATGAATTAGAATCATTAATTTTTGAAAACTCAGATGATGTTAAAAGCGATGTAAAAGATGTTGGTGATAAAAAAACACCAACGCTTGAAGATGAATTACAAGACACTATTTCGGTAGATGTTATGGCTGATTTATTTGAGAAAGTTGAATCTAAAAAATCATTAAACGATAAACTACAAAATTCTATTCAAATAGGATTGAATGATAGAATTGCTTTTGTAAAACATTTATTTAATGGAGATCAAAATGATTTTAATAGAGTGGTTTCGCAGTTAAATACTTTTAAAACAGAAAAAGAAGCGAAGAAATTTATCAATAAAATGATAAAACCAGACTATAATTGGACTGAAAAAGAAGAATACGAAACACGATTATTCGAAATTATTGAAAGAAGATTCGCTTAGTTTATATTCGATTTAAAAGAGAATAAATACATAGTTAATATGAGAGCAAGGTTTTTAAAAATTATAATATTATCCCTTGCTTTCATTCTATTAAGTAATTGTAAATCTACCTACAAAACACAATCTTTTTCATCTAAGAAAATTCCTTCACAGCCTAATTACGAATTAGAAAATTCATGGGCTGTATTGCCTACAAAATATACGAATGAGTTTAAGAAATACGCATCTTTAAAACCAGATACTTTAAAGGCTGATGTGTTTTATGTATATCCGACATTAAATACGAGTAAAAAAGATAATCGCTGGAATGTACCGATAGATGATGTTGAGCAAAATAAAAAGGTACTTGCTAAAGCAGTTTTGTATCAATCATCCGCATTTGCTGAAACAGGTAAAATGTATGTACCTTTTTATAGACAAGCACATTACCGCTCTTTTGTTAAAGGGTATAAAAAAGAAGGTAAAGAAGCATTAAAATTAGCTTATAGTGATGTTAAAAACGCTTTCAAAGTTTATTTAAAAAAATATAATAACAAGCGTCCGATTATTCTTGTAGGACATAGTCAAGGAACAAGGCATGCAGTTCAGTTAGTAAAAGATTTTTTTGATGAAAAACCGTTAGCTAAAAAACTAATAGCAGCTTATATTCCAGGAATAAGAGTAAAACCAAACGAGTTTAAAAGTATTAAACCTATGTATTCGCCTAATGTAACAGGAGGTTTTGTAGCTTGGAATACTTTTAAAAAGGGGAATACCCCTAAAAATAAAAATTGGTATAATGGAAGTGTAACGAATAATCCTATTTCATGGGATAAGAAAACGACAACAGAGTTACAGCAACATAAAGGCTTTTTATATAGCAATGGTAAAATGTATTCTCAAGCTTTAAAAGTTCAAATTACTGATGGATTAGTTTGGTCAACTAATCCCCAATTTCCACTACGCTTCTTTATGTCATTTCTTAAAAATTATCATGCTGGTGACATTAATTTATTTTGGTTAGATATAAAAAAAAATAGCCTTTTAAGAACCCAAAATTGGGTAGATAAAAACATAAAATAAGCTACATTTATTTATAAGGAAAATCCCCCTTTTTACTTTGTTAGTATTTGGTTAATGTTCTGTGTATTAAATAATTTCTTAAATTTGTGTAAGTGAATTAACTAATCAAACTTCTCAAATTCACCTCTTAAAAAGATTTCCTCTTATTGAACTAAAGTTATTTATATAGCTACTACTATTACCTCTCGTTTTTAACCTCTTACCTTTAATCTCTCGTTTAGATGTTTTTACAGCTAACATGTTATGTTAGTATGAGGTCAGCCCTTTTAATAAAAAATCAAAAAAATAATAGTATGTAAAACATTACATTATGTTGCTTAATAACAAAAAAGCTGTTTTGGGGAAAACAGCGTTAATTACGTTAAAAGACTGCATTGTTAAAAATAAAAATGAATACTTAAAAAGTATAACAGGTTTTCTTGTTGTGCTTTTTTTATTTTCAATGAATGTAGCGCAGTCGCAAAATATAAACACAGAGACATCTGTACATGCCAATTTCGGAATCGATGCAGATGTTTTCTCTGGAATTGTTTCATTTCCAAATGGAGGAGTCTTTCCTTCTGCGACTGATGATTGGTTTCTCGGTGCCTCAGGAAAAGGAGTTATAGATGAAACACCAACAGCTACAACTGCTGCTTTATTAGTAGATGATAATGCTTCAGCAGAAATAAGAATGAGTGTTCCTATATACTCGGTGGTAGATGGTAGATTATGGATTGATGCAGTGTTTATTAGAGATCAAAATGCTCAAGGTAATAATTCTGATTCAAATGTATTTACAGGAGGTTCAGATAAAAATAATGATAATCCAGATACTTGGACAATTACTGACGCTTCCGTACCTCAAAAAAATGATATTATAGATGTGTTTGGGCATTTAAGAAGAGAAGGAGCGACTGTTGGTACTGACCAATGGGCTTTATTAGGAGCATCAACAAGAAATGATAGTGGTGATAGTTATTTAGATTTTGAATATTTTAGAGAGAAAGTTAATTTAGTAGGAGGTACAATTGAATCAGTTGTAGATTTATCTGCAACCGGCGGTCGTACACCTTATTTATTTAAGCCAGATGGTTCTGTAGAGCAACATGGGGATATTATTTTATCTGTTAATTATGCTAATGGGGGGGCGAATGCTATAATTAAACTTTATGTTTGGGTAGAGTTAGTAGGTGTTCCTGATAGTTATTTTGATACTCATAATGGATTGCCATTTAGGCCTTTTGAATTTAAGCAGGACAATAATGGATATGTTCAGTATTCAGGAGGTAATGGAGCAGGGAATTATGGATATGCCGAAATACAGTTAAGAAGTGATTTACCACCAGGTTCTCAAGCAATATTTGCACAAGTAAATGATGGAGGGGATGTTCCAGCAGGACCTTGGGGAACTATAAGTAAAGGTGGTGATATAGTTGCAAATTATGGAGAAACTACTTTTGCTGAAATAGCGATTAATTCTACTGCTTTAGGTTTTGATTCAAGTAGTTCACCTGGTATAGATTGTGTGAGTCCATTAGGTAGTGTAATTGTAAAAACTAGATCTTCAGATTCATTTACAGCTGAGTTAAAAGATTTAGCTGGGCCATTCAGTTTGGCGGATACTCCAGAAGTTGCTGTTGTAATTGAAGGAGAAGATATAGCCTGTACAGAAGATAGTATAACATTAACAGCAACAGCTTCACCAGTAGGGAATACTTTTAGTTATAAATGGTATAAAAACGGAGTTGAAATTATTGGAGAAACAACAAATCAACTAGATGTAACAGAAGCAGGTGCTTATAAAGTTTCTGCTACATTACAATTTGCACCTGGAGTTGTTGGGTGTACTGCAGAAGAAGTGTTTGAAGTTAACGGAGAGCCATTAATTCCTTTAAATCAAGTTTGTCCAGGTGATCAAATAATAGATGCTTGTACTTCTCAAGAAGATATAAATACTGCTTTTAGTAATTGGCTAGCAGGTTTTTCTTATTCAGGGGGGAATGGAACAGTTGTAGAAAAGTATTTTATAGATGAAGTTGAAATAAATATAAATAATTTAACAGCTCCATTAACTTGTGGCGGCAGTGTAATTTTAAAATACGAAGTTTCTGATGAGTGTGAACAAGTAAAAGTGTGTGAAAAAACATTTACTATTACACCTGATGAAACGGCTCCAATCATTGTAGCAATACCAGATTATAAGTTAGATGAATGTAATGAAGCATGGCCAACGAGTTTAGCGACTACTTGGAGTGATAATTG
>NZ_JACGLS010000005.1 GCF_014062345.1 Tenacibaculum pelagium
CTGTAGATGGTTTTGGAGATAATGAAGGAGATAATACAGATAGTGATGGCGATGGCGTACCAGATTATTTAGATTTAGATAGTGATGATGATGGAGTAAATGATGTAATAGAAGGTGGAAATGATGATTTAGATGGCGATGGTCAAGTAGACAATCCACATGATGATACAGATGGCGATGGTATAGCCGATAGTGTTGATGGGTTAGATGGTCATGGAGATGCAAACGATCCAGATAACGATTCAGATCCAACGGATCCAGATAGTGGAGGAAGCGGAGCAGTAGGAGATAGCGGAACTGATACAGATGGAGATGGTATTGCAGATAGCGTTGATGGTTTAGTTGGATTTGGAGATGCATATGATGATGATTGTATTAAAGATCAGAATTATATCATGAGCCCGAATGGAGATCCTAATAGTTTAAATGAATATTTACATATAGAATGTATCGATAGCCCTGAGTACGTAAACAATACGATAGAGATATTTAACCGTTGGGGTAATACAGTTTATAAAGTAAGAGGTTATTCTAATGTTGATAGTAGTAAGAGGTTTGAAGGTATTTCAAACGGACGAGCAACTATTAGTGTTGATGACAAATTGCCAGTAGGAACTTATTTCTATAAATTAGATTTAGGAAACGGATCACCAATTAAAAAGGGTTGGATTTATATTAATAGATAATAATTAGTATTATTACAGTAAAATAAGTTGATGTTTAAAAGTTTAGATCAGATGAAATTAAATTCAATCTTAATATTTGTGTTTAGTATATGTGTAGCATCATTAGTACAAGCACAGCAAGATCCTCAATATACGCAGTATATGTACAATACGATGAGTGTAAACCCAGCTTATGCAGGGTCTAGAGGACATGCTGTTTTTACTGCAATTGGTAGAACACAATGGGTTGGTTTTGATGGAGCACCTAATACTCAAAATTTAAGTTATGATACTCCTTTAGGGTATTCAGGTTTAGGTTTAGGGATTAATTTAATGAATGATGAAATTGGTCCGTCTAGCGAAATTTATTTAGATGCTAACCTTTCTTATACAGTTGAAACAGGTGAAGAAGGTAATTTAGCATTTGGTTTACGTTTAGGAGGTAGACTTTTAAATATTGATTGGTCTAAAGGAACTACTGCAAACCCTGAAGATTTTCCTCCGGTAGATAAATTTTTACCAACAGTAGGAGCAGGAATTTATTACCACGAACCTCAATGGTACTTAGGTTTAGCTGTACCAAATTTTTTGAGAGTTGAGCATTATGATGCTGAAAATGCACTAGGAGATGTTGCTGTTGAAAGATTACATTTCTTTTTAATAGCAGGATATGTTTTTGATATTAATGAAGATTTAAAATTTAAACCAGCAGCTTTACTTAAAGGAGTATCTGGAGCGCCTTTATCTTTAGATGTATCAGGTAATTTACTTTTTAATGAAAAGTTCAGAGTAGGTTTAGGTTGGAGATGGGGAGATGCTATTAGCGGACTTTTAGGTTTTCAAGCTTCAGATAGATTACTTATAGGGTATTCATATGATTTAACAACCTCAAATTACAACGTAACAAACTCAGGAACACACGAAATTATGTTGCGATACGAAGTGTTAAAAGACACTAGATTTAGATCCCCTAGATTCTTTTAAAAACAATTTACATTTACATGGGTTTAAAAAAGGTAGTTTATTTACTAATAATAATGTTAACTGTTGATTCTTTTGCACAAAGCAAAAAGGTTGCTGACAGATATTATGATGAGTTTTCGTATGTACAATCAGCTCAGATATATAAAGCTTTAGTTGAGGAAAAGAAAGATAGTTCTAAGCATGTTATTAGTCGTTTAGCTGATTCTTACTATAATAATGCAGATACAGAAGAGGCTGAATTTTGGTACAAAAACTTAGTAGAACGATTTAAAGATAATTTAGATTCTAAGTATCTTTTTAAATACGCACAAGTACTTAGAAGTAACGGAAAGTATAAAAAGTCAGACTCTATTTTTTTATCTATGAATTCACTAGATAAAACTAACAATAGACAAGATGAGCTTAAAAAAGAAAATTATCTTTTAGACTATTCTATAGATGATGATATGAGAATCGGAGTAAGAAACTTAGCAATTAACACTGAGTATTCTGATTTTGGAGGTTTTTTATTAAATGGTAAAACGTATTTTACTTCTGCAATACCTAGTGGTGATAAAAGGCAAAAATTATATAAATGGAATAATCAGCCTTTTTTAAATATTTACAAGGCTGATGAAGAAATTCAAACGCTTGAAGAAAGTATAAAAGATACAGTTTTAACAGTTCATAACCCTAGATTAATTGATAATCCAATTAGTTCTGAATATCATGAGTCTACGCCAGTTTTTACTAAAGATGGTAAAACAATTTATTTTACTAGAAATAATTATAACGGTAAGAAAGTAGGAAGAGATAAGAAAAACACTTCAAACTTAAAAATATACAAAGCTAGTTTTGTAAACGGATATTGGTTAAATGTAAAGGAATTGCCATTTAATGGTGATGATTTTTCAGTAGGTCACCCAGCATTAAGTCCTGATGAAAAAACATTGTATTTTGTTTCTAATATGCCAGGAGGTTATGGAGCTACCGATATTTACAAAGTAGCTATTAAAGGTAAAAATGAATATGGAACACCAGTAAATTTAGGTGAAACAATTAATACTTCAGATAAAGAAATGTTTCCTTTTGTAGGAGATGACAATACACTTTATTTTTCTTCTAACGGACATCTAGGATTAGGACTATTAGATATTTTTCAATCTAAAATAAAAGAAGATGGAACTTTTTCTTCAGTAAAAAACTTAGGTGATCCTTTTAATAGTAAAAGAGATGACTTTTCTTTTTATATAAATGAAGATGGAAAAAAAGGATTCTTCTCTTCTAACCGTAAAAAAGGTAAAGGAGATGATGATATTTATAGTTTCTATATTTATACCGATCCAATTATTTGTACGCAATCAGTTTCTGGTGTTATCACTGAATCTGCTAATAAAAACCCTATTGATGGCGCAGTAGTTAAACTTGTAAACAATCAAGGAGAAGTTGTTTTAGAAACTTTATCTAACGCTAAAGGAGAGTATATTTTCAAAGAAGTTTTATGTGATAACGTTTACACCATTTTTGCAAATAAACTAGATCATAGAACTAGCAAAAAACAACAAGTTGCAATTGGTAAAGAGAGTGGAGTAAAAGCAGATTTATCATTAGTGCCTTTAATTATTGGAAACCAAATTGTAATAAACCCTATTTATTTTGATTATAATAAATCAATAATTAGAGATGATGCACAATATGAATTAGAGAATATTATAACAGTGATGAATAATCATCCTGAAGTAATAATAAAAATTGAATCTCATACCGATTCTAGAGGTCCTAGAGATTATAACAGAAAGTTATCGGATAGAAGAGCTAAATCTACTAGAGATTTTATTCTTTCAAGAGGAATATCTAAAAATAGAATAGAAAGTGCAATTGGTTATGGTGAAGATAATTTACTTAATGATTGTAATGATGCTAATAAGAATAAATGTTCTGAACAAGAACATCAGAAAAACAGACGATCGTATTTTTATATTATAAAAGGAACTGATAAGATTAAAGCAAGACAAGCTGCTGAAAAAATAGCGGTTAAAAAGCGTATCGTTAAAAGAAATAGCTTCTTAGATTATTTAAGAAAAAACTTTAAGAAATCATCTCGCTCTACTGCAGGTAGAAATAAATGTGTAAGAGGAGAAGAAGAAGATTGTACTAAAGACGCTAAAAACTTTAAAATAAACTATAAAAATTAATTGTTCCCCTTAAGTTCAATTCGCGTTATTAACGCAGTTAAAAGCTCCAGAAATGGAGCTTTTTTTTTGTTTGAAATACAATAAGTTAGATTTTATATAGTTTTTAGAACTAAATGAACTATATAAATTATTAATCATGAAAAAACTAATATTCCCCATCGCATTAATAGTTTTTACATTAACTTCTTGTGTATCTAAAAAGAAGTATGTTGAACTAGAACAGAAGTATAACGATACTAGAGGAAATCTTCAAAAAACGACATTAGAAAAAGAACGATTAGAAGCAAACTTCGCAAAAATCGAGAAGAGAGTAGATAATTATAATAAAAAAATCAACTCGCTAAGAAATGTAAATGAATCATTACAAGAAGAGAATAATGTAAAATTAGATATGGTTGGAAATACTACTGTAATATCTAACTCATTAAAAGAAAAAATGAGAGAGACTTTAAAAAAGGTAGATCCAGCTGAATTAGCAAACGCTAAGACCTTAAAAGACTCGATGAATGTAGCAGTGGCTTACAATCTAAAAAAATCAATTAACAGCTCTGATTTTGAAAACTCAGATGATATTGATATAGATATAGACAAAACTGTGGTAATGATTTCTGTTTCAGATAAGATGTTATTTAATACAGCTAGTTATCGAGTAAAAAGAGATGCTTATAAGTTAATAGAAAAGTTAGCAGATGTAATTAATTCAGAACCTAGTATGGATGTAATGATAGAAGGGCATACCGATTCAAGATCTATAAATACAGCTACATTACAAGATAATTGGGATTTAAGTGTTAAAAGAGCAACTTCAATTGTTAGAATTCTTGAAAAAAAGTTTAATGTAGATCCAAGTAGATTAATAGCATCTGGTAGAGGAAGCTCAGTTCCGTTAGTTGAAAATAATTCAAGAGAAAATAGAGCAAGAAATAGAAGAACTAGAATTGTAATTCTTCCAAATTTAGATAAATTCTTCGGTTTATTAGCTAAGGAAGAAACAATAAAACCTTAATTAAAATGTATTAAAAAGCAATAAACCAATACGTTAATGTGTTGGTTTGTTGCTTTTATATTTTAGATTACTTATCTTTAAATGTGACTACTATATAAATATAGTGTCTAAACTATTATAAACACCAATTTTTAAATTATGAAAAAACTATTGATTTTAGTATTCGGAGTATTTTTTATTTTGTCATGTACGGATAAAAAGAAACAAGAAGAAGAAAAAAAGATTGAAGCAGCAATTCAAAAAATTGACTCTATTGAGAGTGGAGTAAAGGCTGATATCGAAAAGTTAAAAGAAATTACTACTAAGTTAGAAGAAGATTTAAAAAAATTAGATAACATTTAAAATAGAAATCATGAAAAATATAAAACTTATATTATCTATAGTTGTAGTGTTTGCCTTTATTGGAGTGCAATCAGTTACAGCACAAGGAAAAAGCAAGACAAAAGGAAAAAGTGCTGAGTACAAACAAAAAGGAAAAGATAAAGTTAAAAATGTAAAAGAGGATTTAGAACAAGAAGCTAAAGGAAAAGGGAAAGAGAAGGCTCATGAGATGAAGGAGAAAGGAAAGCACAAAGCTGAAGAAATGAAGCAAAAGGGTAAAGACAAAGTCCATGATATGAAAGAGAAAGATCACGATGATGATCAAGGTCATGCAAAGGGAAAGGATAAAGAAAAGAAAGCTAAAAAAGGTTATAAAGGCAAAGGAAATGCTTATGGACGTAATAAAAACGGAATGAGCGGAAAAGAATTTGGGAAAATGAGATCTGAAGAGGCTAAAAATAAAATCAAAGAGAAAGAAGAGAATATAAGAGAAAGTGAAGATGTATTGCAAAGAGGAAGAGACAAAGTAAAAAAAGCTAATGAACGTTTAAAAGAAGCTAAAGATAAAAAAGAAGTTTCTGATGAAGTAGCTAAAGAGAAGGAAGATGTAATTCGTAAGGCTAATGAAAGATTAAACGATTTGGATAAAAGAATAAAAACCCAAAGAGAGAAAATTAAAAAAGAGAAAGAAGCTTTAAGTAAAATATTACTTCCTGACGGGAATTAATATTTCTCTATTTTTTAAATATTAATAACGGTAATAAGATGATAATAACATCATTTTATTACTGTTATTGTTTTTAAAGATCTTTTATAGAAAGATTGTATGTAATAAATAGCAATTTGATAAAAGATAAGTTTAGGGTATAATTTCAATCAGTTATGGGAATGATTGAAATATATACTAATACTATATATTTTAAGTATTAGTTATTGTTTTATTCATTTAATTTATATTAGGTCTAATATATATGTATAAAAAAAGAGAAGCAACATATGCTTCTCTTTTTTTTATATAATATTGTTTTATTAAGCTTTAAGACTACTCTTGTAAACTAAACTTAATAGGAATATAGTATTCTACATTAGCTCCTTCACCATCGTGTTTACCTGGAACAAATGTTGGAAGCTTAGAAACCATTCTTTTAGCTTCTTGCTCTAAAAGATGTCCATCTTTAGGTCCTTTCATCTTTATATTAGTAACCTTACCATCCTTACCGATAATAAAACGCACCCATACTTTTCCTTGTATATTTTTTGCAGCAGCAGCATCAGGATAGTTAAAGTTTCTTTGAATATGACTTATCATTCTTTCATTAAAACAATTAATTTTTTGTGTATCAGATACTTTTAAGCAAGCTTTAAATTGAGGAATACTATGTACTTCAGAAAACTTTACGTAATCAGTTATTAAAGTTTCTTTTGCAACCTCTTTTTTCTTAGCAACTTTTCTTACAGGCTGTTTTTTAATAACTTTTCTTTTAACAGTTTTTGCTTTATTAGAAGATGAAGCAACAGCAGCATCAGGATGTCTAAAAGAAATAGGAACACCATATTTAACTTTTACAGTTTTTCCATTGTGCTTACCAGGTATGAATTTTGGTAATTTATTTACAATTCTATTAGCTTCTTTTTCTAATAATTCTCCACCTTTAGGCCCTCTCATTTGGATGCTTTCTACATCACCGGATTGATTAATAGTAAATTGCACTAATACTCTACCTTGGATACCCTTGTCGAAAGCTTCTTGAGGATATTTAAAGTTACTAATTATATGCTTAGACATTTGTGTTTCAAAACACTTAGCCTGTTTTATTAAAGGGACATTATTACATTTCTTAAATAATGGAATTTCTTCAACTAAGTTAAAAGGAAGTTTTTCAATAGTAGCGGAATTATCTTCTAACTCAAGTTTTCCGATTAATAAAGAATTCTTTTTAATATTTGCTACTTTTTGAGAAGAGTTATTTCCTCCAATTGCAGAAACCGCTTCATTCTTTTTACGAACGACACGTCTTCTTGTAGAAACTTCAATAGATAATTGCTTTTTTCCACCATCTTTAGTGTCTTCTATGGCACATTTTGTAATACTGTTTGGGTCAGCAATTGATTCATCAGCAGTTTCACATACTTCTTGTTGAGCAACAGCCATTATAGACATTAGCATAGCTGCTACTAGTAAGGGGAATTTCTTCATAATCGCACTCTATTTTAAGGGGTTAACAAATAAGTTAACGTATTATTAGGTGGTAAAAATATAAAAAAATATAAGACAAACAAATTTATTATCCTTTTTTTTATTTTGTAAACCGTTGAATTAGATGTTGTTAAAAAAAATGATAAATTAATATTATAAAAAAGGTTAACTTTTTTTTGGAGCTTTAAATATTATAGGTAGAGCATATTTTACATTAACAAGATTACCTTTGTGTTTGCCAGGGATAAATGTAGGAAGTTTAGAAATTAATCTCTCTGCTTCTTTTTTTAGTAGTTCGCCGTTTTTAGGGCCTCTTTTTTTAATGTCCTTTACTTTACCATCTTTACCAATTGTAAATTGAACTAAAACTTTCCCCTCAATACCTTTTTGCATTGCCTTTTTTGGGTAATTAAAGTTGTTAACAATATGTTTAATCATGTAAGTTTCAAAACATTTGGATTGTTTTAATAATGGTGTGTTTTTACATTTCGAAAACAAAGGAATTTGCTCTACTAAATGAAAAGGGATTTTTTTTAAAGATGATACAGCATCGTTTTTAAGATTAAGTTTTTGAACTAATAAGTTTTTACTTTTTATTTTTTCTACTTTATTACTGGCATCAATAGAAATATTATTTTTTTTAGATTTTCTTACATGTTTTCTAACTGAAATTTGTTTATTGTCTTTTTCTAAAGCCCTTTTAACATCATCGATAGAGCATTTTGTAATACTAATAGAGTTAAGGTCTTCTAAAGTATTTTCATTTGGAGTGTCACATTTCTCTTGAGAAGTAGCTATAGTAGAAACAAAAAGAGCTACCATAACTAAGTTGAAGGGGAATTTCATAGTTTAGTTAATTTAAGGGTTTTATTTTTCAGAATGTGAAAATAATATTTCTAAGTAATTCGAATATTAATTTAATGTTAAGTTAAGAGGGAATGAATGTGTTACGATTACAGGGAGCCCATTTTCTTTTCCAGATTTTAATAGAGGTAAGTTTTTTATAGCTTTCTTTAATTCATTTATTATTAGTTTATTTTTTGTTTTTATAAGTGTGTTTTTAATTTCTCCATTAATATCTATTTGAAATTGAACAAATATTTTAGAGTTAAATACATCATCTGTAAAATAATCTGGATTGAAGTTTTTAGTTAAGAGTTTGTTTAAAGTTTTGTTGAAACACTTAATGTTTTCTTCCCTAGTAGAAACTTGACAAGATTCAAACATTGGAATTTCATCAACTAAAGAGAATAATACTTTTTGTGGTTTTGAAATAAGTTTTAAAAGGAGGAGTCTTTTGTTATTTGTTTTTAAATTAACTTCACTTTTTTTTAATCCTAAATAGTTTGAAGTTTTTCTGAGACGAGTATTTGGTGTAGTTCTTTTTCTGATAATTCTTGTTCTGCTTATTCTTTTTACATCAGTTTTCTTCTCGGTTATTTCACATTTATTAAAAGTGATTGTATTTAAATCAACTTCATCTTCTTTTGTAGTTTCACAAACAGATGCTTGAGAGTAAACTCTTATTGTATTTAATGAGAGTAATATTAATAAGGTTGTAAGCGTAGTTTTTTTCATTTTATTTCTATGTTTTATTTAGTAAAAATGAAAAAACAGTGTAAAATTTATTTTATGAGAAAATGATATGTGTTTTAATTAAATGTATTATAAATGTTAACGTAGTTAAGTTATAGTAAATAAAAAACTCTCCATGTTAATGGAGAGTTTTTAGTGAGTTTATTTTTTGATTACTTTACATTCATCAATTCAACATCAAAAATTAATGTAGCGTCTGGTGGAATAACTCCTCCAGCACCAGCTGAACCATAAGCTAAATGAGAAGGGATTACTAAACGAGCTTTATCACCTACTTTTAATAATTGAATTCCTTCATCCCAACCAGCAATTACTTGACCAACTCCAATAGCAAAGTCGATTGGTTGTTTTCTTTTGTAAGAAGAATCGAATACGGTACCGTCTAATAATTGTCCTTTATAATGTACAGAAACCATAGCTCCTTTAGTAGCTTGTTTTCCATCTCCGTTTTGTAAGATTTTATAACGTAATCCTGATGGAGTTTCATCGTAACCAGCAGCAACAGAATCTAATAATTCTTTTTGTTTTATTAATTGTTCAGCTTCACGTTTTTCACGAGCTCCTTCAAAAGTTCTAAAAGCTTCAACAGCATTGAAAGCTTCAGCATCAGCACCAACACGAATAATCTCTACATCCATAGTGTCATTTTGCTCAATAGCATCTACAACATCTTGCCCTTCAACAACACTACCAAAAACAGTATGTTTACCGTCTAACCATGGAGTAGCAACATGTGTAATAAAAAATTGAGATCCGTTAGTTCCTGGACCTGCATTTGCCATAGATAATTTACCTGGAGCATCGTGCTTTAAATCTGCATGAATTTCATCATCAAACTTATAGCCTGGGTTACCAGTTCCTGTTCCTTGTGGACACCCACCTTGAACCATAAAATCTGCAATTACACGGTGGAATTTTAATCCATTATAATAAGGTGTTCCTTGTGGTTTAGCATCATTTTCTAAATTGCCTTCTGCTAAAGCAACAAAGTTACCAACAGTTCCAGGCGTTTTTTCGTGTTCTAAATTCACTAAAATATCACCTTTTGGTGTTGTGAACTTTGCGTAAATTCCGTTATTCATTTTTATTAGATTATCTTATTTATATTGAAAATACCTTTTTAAAAAGGCAAAATTAATTCTTTACTGATAAAGTTGAAAGATTAAAACTTAAACCTATGTTAATATTATTTGAGTTTACATTACCAAAAGGAGAGTAATACCTACCTCCTGAGGCTATGATTGATACACTATTAGTTATATCATAATTCAACCCTAATGTTGGGCGAACAATAATTCCTTCGTCTGTATCTACACCGGCACCTCCACCAGCACCAGCCATAAATTCTATAAATCCTCTAACTTTATTATTTAAAAATCTAGGAGAATATATTCCTCCACCAACTAATCCATGAGCATAACCACCTGAGCCACCATCATAAGCAAAACCAGCTTCACCAGCTATATATAGCCATTTGTTAAGATCATAGTTTGCTTTTAATCCGATTAATTGTAAATCAGTTGTGTATCTAGTAGTTGGTGGATCAAATTTTGCGACATCAAAATAAGATTGATTTTGAATTTCAATTCTTATTCCTTGAGTATAAAAGTTTGTATGTTTTTTTTCTTCAGAAGAAGTTCCGCCATTTAAACCAAAGTATTTTAAACCAAATCCTACAGTATAGGCTTCAAAGTCACCATCAATAGCTTTGTAATAACCACCATGACCACTCAAAGCTAATTTATCAGATAGTTTTAAATCAATTCCAGCAGAAGGGTAAATGGTAAGTCCACCTTCAGGAGCTATTCGTCCACCAGCAGCACCAATTCCTAATTTACCAAAGACATTAATGTATTTTGATTGAAAAGGAATATATCCTGCACCAACAAATAAATCCATGAAACCAGCACGTAACCCTTTATAAATAGCATCGGTATGAGCAAATAAAAAAGTATTGTTGTTTAAGTATTTCTGATATTCAAATCCAATTACGGATAAAGTTTCTGTTAAAGGAGAGCCGTTATCTTTTTTTGATTTCCCGATAGGTTTAAAGAAATCAAAACGAATTTGTTGTGCATTTTTTACAACAGGTTTGCTCCAAAAACTATCAGGAGAAATATTGTTAGCAACAAATTCTTGATGTGCTTTATCGTAATCAGTGAAACGTAAAATACTAGGTATTTCTACAAAGAATGAAACTGAGTTGCTTTTTATCTCTCCAGAAAGAAAGTTTACATGACTGTATTGAACTCCAAAAGAATAATTGTTCTTCTTGTATTGCAAACCGATATTTGGATTGATAAATCCTCCATCATTAATATATTTACGATATCCACCACCTCCTCCAAAATGGAAGTTTGCATCAAAATATAAATTTTTATAGAGTTGTTTATTGATACCTAATTCGGCTCCAAGTGTAAATAAACCACCTTGATCACCAGTTACTGCAAAATGAAAATCAGCACCACCATATAGCCAATCGTTAATAGGAATTTGATAATGTAATCCAGTTAAACCCATTGTTGGTTTTAATTCTGGAAATTTATCCGAAGGCATTTCAACGGGAATAAAATTCAATCGAACCTTATTATGTAATTCTTTTCCTTTTAAGATAGATAAATCTTCTTGACTTTGCGATAGCAAAGAAGAAAGAATTAGTATAGTCGTTAGTATAAAGTGCTTATTCAAACTCACTAGTGAAATGTAATTTAACTGTTGGGTACTTACTTTGAGTCATTTGAATGGTAAAAGCAGAGTCAGCTAAGAATACTAATTTACCTTCCTTGTCTTTTGCTAAATAACGTTGTTTTACTCGTTTAAACTCTTTAAATTCTTCGTTTTTAGGGTCTTCTGGTTGTACCCAACAAGCTTTGTGTACTGCAATGTTTTCGTAGGTACATTTTGCACCGTATTCATGTTCTAAACGATATTGAATAACTTCATATTGTAAAGCTCCAACGGTACCAACAATTCTACGTCCATTCATTTCCATAGTAAACAACTGAGCAACACCTTCATCCATTAATTGATCTAAACCTTTGTATAATTGCTTAGATTTCATAGGGTCTGCATTATTTACATAACGGAAGTGTTCTGGAGAAAAACTAGGAATTCCTTTAAAGTTTAATTTTTCACCTTCAGTTAATGTATCACCAATTTTAAAATTCCCAGTGTCATGTAAACCAACAATATCACCTGGATATGATTCATCAACAATTTGTTTCTTTTCAGCAAAAAATGCATTCGGGCTTGAGAATTTAACCTTCTTGCCATTTCGAACATGTAAGTAAGGAGCGTTTCTTTTAAAAGTACCAGAAACAATTTTTACGAAGGCTAAACGATCTCGGTGTTTAGGATCCATATTTGCATGAATCTTAAAAACAAAACCTGTTAATTTTTCTTCTTTAGAATCTACTAAACGTTCTTCTGCTTTTTTAGGTTGTGGTTGTGGTGCTATTTCAATAAAAGCATCTAATAATTCTTTTACACCAAAATTATTTAAAGCAGAACCAAAGAATACAGGTTGTAAATCTCCTGCTAAATATTCTTCGTGATTAAATTCAGGATATACTTCGTACACTAATTCTGTTTCCTCACGTAAAGTATTGGCAGCATCTTCACCAATAACGTTATCCAATTCTGGATTTGAAAGATTGTCAAACTGAACACCTTCAGAAATACTTGTTTTATTTTCACCCGAGAAAAGATTTAATTTCTTTTCCCAAATATTATAAATTCCTTTAAAGTCATATCCCATTCCAATAGGAAAACTCATAGGAGTTACTTTTAAACCTAGCTTTTGTTCAACTTCATCTAATAAATCGAATGCATCTTTACCTTCACGGTCTAATTTATTAATAAACACCAGCATTGGTATTTTACGCATACGACAAACTTCAACCAGTTTTTCAGTTTGTGGCTCAACACCTTTTGCAACATCAATTACAACAATAACACTATCTACAGCAGTTAAGGTTCTAAAAGTATCTTCAGCAAAATCTTTATGCCCAGGAGTATCAAGAATGTTGATTTTTTTGTCTTTATAAATAAAAGCTAATACAGAAGTAGCAACAGAGATTCCTCTTTGACGTTCAATTTCCATAAAATCGGAAGTTGCTCCTTTTTTAATCTTGTTATTTTTAACGGCTCCGGCTTCTTGAATAGCTCCTCCAAATAATAACAATTTCTCTGTTAAAGTAGTTTTACCAGCATCGGGGTGCGATATAATTCCGAATGTACGTCTTTTCTGTATTTCTTCTAAAAAACTCATCTATAAATTTTAAGGCTGCAAAGATACGTTTTAAAGCTTAATGATTCAAAGGTTTAATTGTTGAACTGGTATCATTTTTGTAAGTTTGCTTTTCGTATATTTTTAGGATGAAAGAACAGGTAATTTTAGTAGATGAACTAGATAACCCTATTGGGTTGATGGAAAAAATAGAAGCACATGAAAAGGCGTTGTTACACAGAGCTTTTTCAGTTTTTGTTTTCAATAAGAAAGGGGAGTTAATGTTGCAACAAAGAGCAGCAGAGAAATACCATTCTCCGTTATTATGGACAAATACTTGTTGTTCTCATCAACGTGATGGTGAAACTAATTTAGAAGCTGGTAAAAGAAGGCTTCAAGAAGAAATGGGTTTTACTTGTGAATTAGAAGAAGTTTTTTCATTTATTTACAAAGCGCCTTTTGATAATGGTTTAACCGAACATGAACTAGACCATGTAATGATAGGTGAGTTTAACGACGAACCTAATATCAATAGAGATGAAGTTGAATCTTATAAATGGATGTCTTTAGAAGATGTAAAAAATGATATAGAAAATCGACCTGAAACTTATACGGAGTGGTTTAAAATTATATTTAAAGAATCTTACGACAAACTAAAAAATGCCTAAAGTAACTGTACATAGAAAAGCACATTTTAATGCGGCTCATAGATTGTTCAATCCAAAATGGAATGATAAAGAAAATTATGAAGTTTTTGGTAAGTGTAGCAATCCTAATTATCATGGTCATAATTACGAATTAATTGTTTCTTTAACTGGCGAAATTGATAAAGAAACAGGTTATGTGTATGATTTAGGAAAATTAAAAGATTTAATAAAAGTTGAAGTTGAAGATAAATTAGATCATAAAAACTTGAATATTGAAGTAGAAGAGTTTAAAGAACAAAATCCTACTGTAGAAAATATAGCTGTAGTAATTTATAATAAACTGCGTGTAAAGATTCAAGAAAAATACGACTTACAAATTACGTTATACGAAACGCCAAGAAACTACGTAACTTACAGCGGAAATTAATTTATGATAAACCAACTATTATGATTTACTCCTATATTAAAACAAAAAATATGGGGAGGAGAAAAGCTTAAAACTGTACTCAATAAAAAATCTGATGAAGATAAAATTGGTGAAAGTTGGGAGGTTTCTGATGTTGATGGTGATGAATCGATAGTTAGTAATGGTGAACTTAAAGGTAAAACACTAAGAGAATTAATTTCAATTTATAAAGATGATTTAGTAGGTAAGCATGTTTATGAAAACTTTAAAAACGAATTCCCTTTACTTATTAAATATATTGATGCTAAAGAAGTATTAAGTATTCAGTTGCACCCTAATGATGATTTATCTAAAGAACGACACGATTCTTACGGTAAAACAGAAATGTGGTATGTAATGCAAGCTGATGATGAATCTAATATTATTATTGGTTTTAAAGAAGATTCTAATGAAGAAGAATATTTGCATCATCTTAAAAATAAGTCCCTTTTAGAAATTTTAAATTCAGATAAAGTAAAAAAAAGGAGATGCGTATTTTATTCCACCAGGTAGAGTGCATGCAATAGGAGGTGGGTTGTTATTAGCTGAGATTCAACAAACATCAGATATTACCTATCGTATTTACGATTGGGATAGAAAAGATATTGATGGTAATTACAGAGAATTACATACAGATAAAGCTTTAAAAGCAATAGACTTTGGTTCTAAAAAAACGTACAAAAGAGATTATTTAAAAGAAAATAATAAAGCTTCCGAAGTAGTTTCGTGCCCTTATTTTACAACAAACGTTTTACCAGTTACATCTAATTTGTCAATTAAACATTACGATAAAGATAGCTTTGTTGTGTATATGTGTGTAGAGGGGAAGGTAGAATTTATTTACGAAAATCAAATAGAAACAATTCAGATGGGTGAAACCTTATTAGTTCCAGCTTGTATTAAAGAGTTTGAGATTCAACCAGATGTGGATTCTGAGTTATTAGAAGTTTTCATAAAATAAAACAGACTCAAAGTAAAAACCTTGAGTCTGCAAACTAACCAAATCAACTTAACGAATTAAGAAGCTTTTTGTAATGCATAGCCAAATGTGGCTTTGCAAATAATATCTTGTTTTTTTTCTTGTTTCTTAGCTACTGTAATATTTAAAACAATTTCAGTAGGACTTAATTTTTTAATATTATTCTTTATAACAAGCTTATCATTTAAATAAGCATTTTTTAGAATGTCAAATTCTATGCTCTTGAAAGTAGGTGAAGAACCTTTATATAGGTTGATGGAGGAATTTACGCTAGATTCAACTTTGTTATATAAAACTGAAGTTTTTAAAGCTTTGTTTTTGCTAACTTGTTTTTTGCTAACTGTAAATTGTTGAAGATTGTTTTGTGATGCTATGTAATTTTTCATGATGTTTAAGTGTTAAGTGGTGGAAATTTTGGTTCTCTAAAAAATAGATTTTGTACAGAGTATATAATTGATGTTACAAGCATGCCATTTCGTTTTGTGTTCAAAATTGTTTTCATAATGATTAAAATTTAAAATATTAGTAAATAAAAAAAGGTGCTTTTTGTAAAAAGCACCTTTGTAGTTTATATTAAATATCGATTTTTAAAATCGTTGTTTAAGTTTATCTTTATAAGTACTTTTCTTTACATATACATACTGTTTATGCATGCGCGTATTATTACACATAATCATGCCGACAGTGTTTAAAATAAATTGATATGTTTTAATAAGTACTTTCATAATGAGTCAAATGTAACAAAAGTTTTGATAAAACAATTAGAAAGTAGAAAATAATAATGTTAAAGTTCTGTAAATCATAATTTATAAGCTCTCTTTTTAAGCTATATAAATATGTATCTTTGAGTATTAATAATAGATAAAACTATGAATAATATAAAAGTAATTGCTTTTGATGCAGATGACACTCTTTGGGTAAACGAAACCTATTTTAGAGATGCTGAGAATGAGTTTGCTAAACTATTATCTGATTACGAAACCGAAAATAAAATTCATCAAGAGCTTTTTAAAAAAGAAATAGAAAATTTAAAAATCTATGGTTATGGTGTAAAAGGTTTTATGTTATCTATGGTTGAATGTGCTTTAGAACTATCCAACTATAAAATAAATCAAAGAACCTTAAATCAAATTTTAGATTTGGGCAAAGACATGCTCGAAAAGCCTATTGAATTATTAGATGGAGTAGAAGAGGTTTTAGAAAAATTACAAGGAAAATATAAATTAATCGTAGCTACCAAAGGAGATTTATTAGATCAAGAACGTAAATTAGAAAAATCAGGAATCTTAAAGTATTTTCATCATACAGAGGTGATGAGTGAAAAGAAAAAAATGGATTATGAAAAACTAACTAAGCGTTTAGATATTAATCCTTCAGAGTTTTTAATGATAGGAAATTCTTTAAAATCAGATATTTTACCGTTAATCGAGATTGGAGCTTCAGCAATACATGTTCCATTTCACACCACTTGGGCTCATGAGGAAGTTAGTGAAGAGCAAAAATCGGATGACTATAAAACAGTCGCTAAAATTACTGATGTATTAAATTTCTTATAAATGAAGTATTTAGATATTGATAGTTGGAATCGGAAACAACATTTCGAACATTTTAGAACTTTAGCAGATCCAACTTTCGGAATTGTAGCAGATGTTGAGGTTTCTAAATGTTATCAATCAGCAAAAGAGAATAAACAATCTTTTTTTGTATTGTATTTGCATGCCTGCATGAAAGCAATCAATGAGATAGAAAGTTTTAAATATAGAATTGAAGGCGATAAAGTTGCTATTTATGATGTAATTAATACTTCGCCAACTATTGCAAGAGCCGATAATACTTTTGGTTTTTCTTACGTTGAATTTTCAGAAGATTATAAAAAGTTTGAAAACAATTTTTTAAAGGAAAAAGAAAGAATTACTAATTCAACAGATTTATTTCCTCCAAAGTATTCTTTAGGATGTGTTCACTGTTCAGCGATTCCTTGGGTGAGTTTCTCTAGTCATAAAGAGCCCTTTTCAGGAGATAAAGATAGTAGTGTACCACAGTTATCTTTTGCTAAAATTAAAGAAGAAAATAATAAAATGTTGATGCCTGTAGCAGTAAATGTAAACCATGCTTTAGTAGATGGGTATGATTTAGGGCAGTTTTTTGAAAAATTTCAAGCTCATTTAGATAAAATCAACTAATTTTGCATCAAATATTATAATTATGGCAAGCATAAAAAATTTAAAAAAGGATATAGATTATACATTAGGAGATATTCTTGATATAACTAATTTAACAGCTCAGTTAAATTCAAATGTAGATGTAGAAAAGTCAGAAGCTATTAGAAATGAAATTTTTGAGATCTATGATGATTTGATAACTAAAGTTAATGCTAAAAATGTAGAGAACAAGAAAGCTTATTTTAAAGGTGTTAGCGCAGAGTTAGAAGCTAAAGCAAACGCTTTATTAGACAAGGTTAATAGTTTATAATAGTATAAACTAAGTTTTTAAAAAGCGAGATTTATTTTAAATCTCGCTTTTTTTATGAAATTTTAACATATCGGAAGGAATAAAATTTCGTAAATTACGTTCAGTAAGAAACAACAACTTTTAACCCCCTGAAGTATGGCAAGAGCAATGTTTGAATACACAAAGACAGTATTAAAAAAGGTAAGTTTTAATACAGATTTATTTTGTAGAGAACTAGAAAAAGCATTAGATAGATTATTACCTTATGAAGTTAATGAATTAACAATTTGGTTAAAACAGTTTACAGCTAATAAACCAGATTTATATGTTTGTTTAGCATTAGTAAATAATGAATAAATAAAAAAAGGAAGCAATTTTGCTTCCTTTTTTTATTTACTTAGTTTTCTTCTTTTTTCACCTTTATACTTTTTAAAAAGTTTTCGATGAAACTCGTGTTCGGCAATTTCTAAGGTTAAAATCTTTTTAAAAGGTAATATTTTTGAAACTCTATCATGAAAATTAGCTTTAATCTCATAACGTTGCTTAGCAATATCTCTAATTTTCTTTAAAATATTTTTAGATTCTTTTTCAGAAAGTTGCTCAATTCCTCCGTTTTTAAAAACTTCCTTTTTTATATTATAACGCTCTTCTCTGTGTAATTGCATCATTTCTTCGTCATATTTATTATAAATAGGCCAGAACTTTTCTGCTTCTTCAGATGAAAGATTTAATTTTTCGGTAATAAAAGAAACTTTGTAAGCTTTAATTTTTTCTCTCCCTTTTTTATGCTGTGCGTTTACAGTAGAGCTAAATATGCCTAAGGCAAATATGAATAATAGTATTTTTTTCATGTTATTGAATTTCATTTATAAAATCAGAATTATCAATGTCGTTTAAATATTCTTCTAAATTTTCATCACTTATAGATGAAAAAGTATCATCTTCTATATTAGTTTCGTTAAAAGCAATCGCTAATTCATCGCTGTCAGTATCTCCATATCCATTTTCGTACCAAGATTCAACATCAGCAATTGTAATATCGTCAAATGTAACAGATGAAGAGGTGGTATTAAAATAATTAAGCCCGATAAAAAGTAAAACAGATGCAGCAGCTGCGAACGGAATAAATTGCAATACTTTATTTTTTATGGATATAACTTTAACTTCTTTTTCCTTTTTATCGTTTAAGTTTAATTTTGAGAAAAGATCATCTTCAAAAGTGTCAAAATAATTAGAAGGAGTTTTAAAAGTATTCTCTTTTGGTAAGTCTTCTAAAAATATATTTGTAGTCACTTTTTCTTCTATCCCTTTAAAGTAATTTTCAGGAATATCAAAACCAGTTTTTTTACCAACTTGTTGGTTTATAAAATCTACGCTATTTTTTAATTCTTTATTCATCTTACTTTTAAGACTTTACTTTTTGTAAAAGGTTTAATTATAGTTTTTAATAAATTCTTCTATTTTTTTTGCAGCAATGTGATAAGAGGCTTTTAAAGCACCTACCGACGTCTCTAAAACTTCAGAAATTTCATTGTATTTCATCTCATCAAAATACTTCATGTTAAATACCAGCTGTTGTTTTTGTGGTAGAGTAGCAATTGCTTTTTGAAGTATGAGTTGAATTTCATCACCAGAAAACCAATTGTCGCTATCTAAATTAGATACAAGTTGATGTTGGTGTTCAGTAATATCAATGTTTTTTTCTTTAGCCCTTTTATTAATAAAGGTAATCGATTCGTTTGTTGCAATTCGATACATCCAAGAGTATAATTTACTATCTCTTTTAAAATTATCTATACTTCTAAATATTTTGATAAAAGTATTTTGCAACACATCATCAGCATCGTCATGAGAAATAACAATCTTTCGGATATGCCAATACAATCGCTCTTTATATTGCGACACTAAATGTTTAAAGGCTACTTCTTTTGTTTTAGAATTTTGTAGCTGTTCAATAAGTGTAATTTCGTCAGTCAACTAAAATAGTTTAGCTGTTAGACTTTAAAGATAGTAAAAGGTTTAATAGAAAAATAAAATTTTTATACTCGTTTTCTTGAGCAACCAAATAAACGTTTTTCTTTAATGGTTTCAGAAACTCCTTCAGGAAGCATTTCTTCCCATCCTTCTTCTCCGTCTTTGATCATTTTTAACACTCTTCGAGAGAAAATATGTAAAATGTCTTGATCAAAGTCTTTAATGTCTATAAGTCTTCCGTTGTTTTTAAAGAATTTATATAGTTCTTTCATTCTAGGATGTACTTTTAGATTATCGCTAGTTATGAAATCTCCAGTTTCGTCATCTTTATATGGAAACATGTATACTTTTAAATCACGATAAAAAAGTTTACCAAAGGCCTCTAAAATACCACCACTTAAGTCACGGTAATATTTTTCATCAAAAATTTGAATAAGGTTATACACTCCCATAGCAAGTCCCATACGTTCTTTTGTAAACTCACTAAAGTATTCAACTAGTCTAAAATATTCTTGATAATTTGTAATCATTACATTTTGTCCTAAAGCACAAAGTAATTCAGCTCTATCTAAGAAATCACGCTCGTTAATTTCTCCTTCAGCTCTAAGGTTACTTAAAGTAATCTCAAAAATAACTTGCGTTTTTTCAGGATTAACTTTCTTTTCAGCCAAGAACATTTGTTTAGATCTTTCAAACATATCCATGTTTACTTTAGTAACCGGACGGTAACTACCACGTAAAGCTAAAATGTTTTTCTTGTAAAGTACTTGCGCTGGTAATAAGTTATTTCCGTCAGGACCAAACATTACTGCATTGGTCATTCCGTTTTTAACTAATTGTAAGCTCATTAAACGATTATCAACATACATAAAACGCGGACCAGAGAAATTAATCATATCAATCTCTAAACGATCACTATCAATATTGTCGTAAAATGATTTTAGTAATTCTTTTGGACTATCGTTTAAATAATAAGCTCCGTATACTAAGTTTACCCCAAGAACTCCTAAGGTTTCTTGTTGCTGACGAGCGTCAGTTTCTTTAAAACGAAGGTGTAAAATAATTTCATTATAGTCTTCAAGTGGGTCTAGTTGAAAACGAATTCCAACCCAACCATGACCTTTAAACTTTTTAGAAAAGTTAATCGTTGCTACTGTATTGGCGTAACTAAAAAATAATTTATCAGGATGTTTTTCACGATCAAGACGTTCTTCGATTAAGTCCATTTCATGCTTCAACATTTTCTTTAATCGAGGTTCGGTAACATAACGATTGTCTTCTTCTATCCCATAAATTGCATCAGAGAAATCTTTGTCATAAGCACTCATGGCTTTTGCAATAGTACCTGAGGCTCCTCCAGCTCTAAAAAAATTACGTACAGTTTCTTGTCCAGCTCCAATTTCAGCAAAAGTACCATAAATGTGTGCATTTAAGTTTACTTTTAAAGCTTTACTTCTAGTTGTTGGTACTGTACTTATCTTTTGATCTCCTTTAAGCGTAATTGCCATTTTATTATATTTTGTTACGTTACAACAAATGTACTGAAAATAGGAACTATCAGATAATTTTTGTCGTATTTTTGTATTGGAAATGGAGAAAAAAAAAGAATTAAAAGTAACTTTTTTAGGCACAGGGACTTCTACAGGGGTTCCAATGGTTACGAGTAAACATCCGGTAGCGTTTTCTAATGATTTTAGAGATAAAAGATTACGATCTTCAATATTAATTTCATGGGATGATATTAATTATGTGATTGATTGTGGTCCTGATTTTCGTCAGCAAATGATGCGAGAAGAAGTAGCTTCAATAAATGGAATATTATTTACTCATGAACATGCCGATCATATTGCTGGTTTAGATGAAATTAGACCGTATTGTTTTCAAATGGGAGCAGTACCTATTTATCTTTCTGAAAGAGTTTTAGGAGTGTTGAAAAAGAGATATGATTATATTTTTGCTACAGAAAACAGGTATCCAAGTGCTCCAAAAGTTTCATCTACAATTATTTCACATCAAAATAGTTTTTCTTTAGATGGAGTAGAAGTAACTCCAATTGAAGTAATGCATGGTAAATTACCAATTTTGGGATATCGTTTTAATGATATTGCTTACCTCACCGATATTAAAACAATAACGGAAGATGAAAAAGCAAAACTATTTAGTTTAGATACTTTAATAGTTACAGGCTTAAGAATAGAACCACATTCAACTCATTTTAATTTAGAGGAAGCGTTAGAGTTTATTAAAGAAATAAAACCTAAAAGAGCTTACTTAACCCACATTAGCGAGTTGCTTGGTTTTCATGCTGAAGTAGAAAAAGAATTACCAGAAAATGTGTTTTTATCTTATGATGGATTAAAAATATAATTGGTATTAAATTTATTGATACCAGTATTAGTATTAAATTTTGAAAGAATTTGAAAGTGATAAAATACCTTTTTATCTTTCGGACAAATAAAACAGCAAATGAAAATTATTATATCTCCTGCAAAGTCGTTAGATTTTGAAAATAAAGCCACAACTAGTTTATATACACAACCAAGATTTATAGAACAATCAGTAAAACTAAATAAGAAATTAAAAACCATATCTAGAAAGAAATTATCTGAGTTGATGAAAATTTCTAATGATTTAGCTGTTTTAAATTATGATAGAAATCAAAGTTGGCAGCCAGATTTTAATTTAGACAATGCAAAACAAGCTGTTTTTGCTTTTACAGGTGAAGTATTTAGAGGAATCGATGTAAATTCTCTTTCGGAAGAAAAAATACCTGAATTACAAGATAAGTTAAGAATTTTATCAGGATTGTATGGTTTGTTAAAACCATTAGATTTAATACAACCTTATCGTTTAGAAATGGGTACAAAACTAAAGGTAGGTAGAAAGGAGAACCTATATAAGTTTTGGGATACTACATTAGCAAATTCTTTAAATGAAGAATTAGCGGATGACGAGTTACTAATAAACCTAGCTAGTTCAGAATATTTTAAAGCTTTACCTAAAAAAGTTTTAAAAGTACCAATGATCACACCAGTATTTAAAGACTTTAAAAACGGGCAGTATAAAACAATCATGACGTTTGCTAAAAAGGCTCGTGGATTAATGGTGCGTTATATTATCGATCATAATATTGAGACGTTAGACGATTTAAAGGGCTTTGATATTGATGGTTATGGTTTTTCTCAAGAAATGTCTACTGAGACAGAATTGGTTTTTACACGATAAATGAGTTTTAAAAAATTATTTAAGTTTTTTCTATTAGGTTGTTTATTTATTATTGCTGTAGTTTATTTTTCTAATAAGGCTGTTGTAAATAATGCGGAAGAAAAGTTATACACATCAGTTAGAGATATCCCTAAAAACAAAGTAGGGTTACTTTTAGGTACTGTAAAATTTCTTTCCAACGAAAGAGTAAATTTATATTATCAATTTAGGATTGATGCAGCAGTTAAATTATATAAATCAGGAAAAATAGATTTTATAATTGTCAGTGGAGATAACGGTTCAAAAAGATATGATGAACCTACCGACTTTAAAAATGATTTGATAAAATTAGGAATTCCAGAAAACAGGATTTTTTTAGATTATGCTGGTTTTAGAACTTTAGATTCTGTAGTTAGAGCAAAAGAAATATTTGCTCAAAAGTCAATTACCATCATATCTCAACAATTTCATAACGAAAGAGCTATATACTTAGCAGAACATTTTGGTATAAAAGCTGTAGGTTTTAACGCTAGAGATATCTCTGGAAAATATGGAATAAAAGTCCAGTTGAGAGAATACTTAGCAAGAGTTAAAGTATTTGTTGATATTTTATTTAATGTTCAGCCTAAGTTTCTAGGTGATCCAATTGTAATTAAATAATCTAACAATCGGCTAAACCTACTGTAATAGCTAAACCTCCCTCAGAAGTTTCTTTGTAATTACGGTTCATGTCTTTAGCAGTTTCCCACATAGTATCTATCACTTTATCTAAAGGAACTAATGATTCTTCAGGGTTGGTTTCTAAAGCTAATTCTGCGGCATTAATAGCTTTAATAGCTCCCATGGCATTACGCTCTATACAAGGTACTTGTACCAATCCTCCAATAGGATCACAGGTTAAACCTAAATGATGTTCCATTGCAATTTCAGCAGCAACTAAACATTGTTCAGGAGTTCCACCTAAAAGTTCTGTTAATGCTGCAGCAGCCATAGCTGATGATACACCAATTTCTGCTTGACACCCCCCCATAGCAGCAGAGATGGTTGCATTTTTCTTAAAAATACTTCCAACCTCTCCAGCAACTAATAAGAACTTTTTAATGTGTTCAAAATTTGCTTCGTGATTTTCAATCACCAAATAATACATTAAAACAGCAGGAATTACACCAGCACTTCCGTTTGTTGGTGCAGTAACAACTCTACCTAAAGATGCGTTTACTTCATTTACAGATAGTGCTAAACAGCTTACCCATTTTAATATTTCACGAAACTTAACCTCAGTTCCTCTTATTGCTGTAATCCATTCTTGCTCATTCTTGTAGGTAGAATCTTTAATTAGTTTTTTGTGAGTTTCAAAAGCTCTACGTTTAACATTTAATCCACCAGGTAAAATACCTTCGGTATGGCAACCAATGTACATACATTCTAACATAGTGTTCCAAACACGCTTTAGTTCTGCGTCAATCTCATCAGCAGTTTTTAAAACTAATTCGTTTTGAAAAACAATATCAGAAATTGTCTTATTCTCTTTTTTACAATAAGCTTCTAATTCTGTAGCTCTGTTTATGGGATATGGAAAGTTTTGTTTGTTTATTTGAGTGTTAGATGAAGTTTCAACTGTTTCTTGAATTACAAAACCACCACCAATAGAGTAGTAGGTTTCTGTAGATATTTCTTTTCCTTTTGAAAAACCTCTAAAGGTCATTCCGTTAGAATGAAATGGTAAAAAGTCTTTATTAAAAACTACATTTTCAATAGAAAATATGATTGCTTTTTCAGCATTAAAATTTAATGTTTTTGTTTCTTTTATTTTATCGATAATGATTTCGATATCATTAACAGGAATGTATTCAGGATCTGTACCACTTAAACCTAATAAAACGGCTAAATCTGTCGCATGCCCTTTTCCAGTTAAAGATAAAGAGCCATAAAGGTCTATTTTAATCCCATCAATAGTTGAAAAAAGAGAAGATTTTTTTAATTTCTCAATCCATTGTTGAGCAGCTCTCCAAGGACCTAAAGTGTGTGAGCTAGAAGGCCCCACACCAATTTTTAGCATATCAAAAACACTAATAAATTGCGACATATTAAATTGTTGTTTGTTGAGGGCTAAAATAGAAAAATCCTGTATTAAATATAATACAGGATTTAGTTTTTATACTGATAAGAAAGATTACATTCCGTAAACTCCTTCTTTGTCAAATTTCTTTGTTAACATATAGTATACTACTGCACGGTATTTATTTCTTTCAGATCTACCGATTCTTTCCATAACTTCATCAATAGCTTTGTCTAATTCAGGGCTATCAGCTAAACCTAATTTTTTCATTAAGAAATTCTTCTTAACAGTTTCTAATTCTTTAGCATCTGTACCAGATACAGTTTCAGCATCTTTTTTATAAATTGAAGGACCTAAGCCTTTAGTAACAGCTTTTAATAAATCGGTATTAGAGCGTATATCTCTATCGTCCATAAATTTTTTATACAATTCTACTTTTTCGTCAAATTTACTCATGATTTTTTGTTTAAAATTAGATGTTAATCTTGTTTGAATTTTTTAATCATTCCAAATATAGAAAAATAATTTGTTCTTTCAAATAGGAGGAAAGTAAATATATTTTAACGACTGTTATTGTTAATTAAATTGTTGAAAACAAAAAGAGTTGTAAGTAAAAAGGCATCGTTCTTGTAGTAATTTTATATAAATTCAAATCTGTAGCCTATGTCTTTATCAAAATTTGAATCAATGTTGAAAACCAACGATGTATATTTTTTTGATGCTGTTGAATTTGAAACAATTATAGAGCATTATTTAAATATAGGTAAACATTCGTTGGCAAAAAAAGCTGTACAGCTTGGTCTGGAGCAGCATCCTACTTCAATTCAGTTAAAATTAATGCGAGTTGAAATCTTAATTTTTGAGAATGAATTGCAAGAAGCAATCAAGATGCTTACAAAAATAGAAGCATTAGAACCTCACAATGATGAGGTGTTTATTCAGAAAGCAGTTATTTTTTCTAAAAAGAATAAGCATGTAGAAGCAATTTCAATTTTAAAAGAATCTTTGCAATACATTGAAGATCCATCTGATGTTTGGTCGATGATGGGTATGGAATATTTATATTTAGATGATTTCGAAAATGCTCGTTTAAATTTTGCGAAATGTATCGAAGTTGATTTTGAAGATTACTCTTCGTTATATAACCTTGTATATTGTTTTGATATGGAAGGAAGTCATGAAGATGCTATACGATATTTAAATGCGTATGTAGATAAGAATCCGTATTGCGAAGTTGCTTGGCATCAATTAGGGAAACAATACTTTGAGTTAGGAATGTTTAAAGAAGCTTTAACATCCTTTGATTATGCAGTATTAATTGATGAAAGTTTTATAGGTGGATATTTAGAAAAGGCAAAAACTTTAGAAGAGTTAAAAGATTATGAAGAAGCGATTAAGAATTATTTAATCACACTTGAATTAGATGATCCAACAGCTTTTGCTTATGTAAGAATAGGGCAGTGTTACGAAAAGTTAAAAAACACTCATACTGCAATGCACTTTTATAAGAAGGCAGTGCATGAAGATCCTTTGCTAGATAGAGGTTGGATTATGTTAACGAATGTTTGTTATAAAGAAAACAATTATCAAAAAGCACTATACTATATAAACAAAGCAATTCAAATCGATGAAACCAATGCATTGTATTGGAGAAGGTATGGAGATATTAATTTAAAACTTAATTTTTACGAAGAAGCAGTTAAAGCGTTTTCTACTTGTATAGATTTAGGAGATCAAGAAATTGAAATTTATGTTGCTTTAGCTGACATATTATTATTTTTAGGTGATTTTAATGAGGCTTTAAGAAGATTGATTCAAGCAAAGAAAATATATAAAGAATTCGCAGAAGTAGAATATCGTTTGTGTGGTTTGTTTATGATTCTTGAGAAAGAAGAATATAGCCTAACACATTTAAAAAATGCATTAGCTATCGATTATGAATATCATTCAATAGTTAAAGAGCTTTATCCTACAGTATATGAAAATGAAAGAGTCCAAAAAATAATATCTAACTACAAAAAAGCGATTAGATAAAAAAAGCCCCTTAAAATAAACTTATTTTAAGGGGCTTTTTTTATGATATTCTTTTCCAAATTTTAAGAAGAATAAACATACAGATTAACGTTAGTGCAGATAGCCCTAAAGCTAAAATTGTTTTACCGTAAATCCAATTTCCAGTGGCGAATAAAAAGCTGTAAATACCAATAGTACCTGTAATAAAAGCTACTATTTTTACTCCAATATTTTTAAATTTACTTTCTCCTTCAAAAATTAGTGTATCAAATTTATTGATGGTTTCATCATCTGTTGGTTGTGTTAAAAGTGTAACTAAAATCCATCCGATAGTTGTAATTAAAACACCTATGATTAATTGCCAATAACCAGCAATCTCAATAATAGGATTCTCAAGTTTTCCGTTTATAAAAAAGAATACAGCTATAATAAATGAAATTGCCATAGCTGCTATTTCACTATAAGGGTTTATTCTACTCCAGAACCAACGTAAAATAAATAATAAACCAGTACCAGCACCTATTTGCAATAATAAGTCAAATACATCTTTAGCAGACTGAAGATAAAAAGAGAATAAGGCAGCACATAGCATTAATAATACGGTTGATATTCTACCAACAACTACTTTTTGTTTTTCAGAAGCCTCTTTATTTATAAATCTACTGTAAAAATCATTTACTAAATATGAACTTCCCCAATTTAATTGTGTAGAAATCGTACTCATAAATGCTGCAATTAACGATGTTAATACAATACCAATAAGTCCAGCGGGTAGATATGTCATCATAGCAGCATACCCAACATCGTGACCTTGCATATCGGTAGTTAAACTTGGAAATGCTTGATTCATGCTTTCTAAACTAGGAAAAATAATTAGCGAAGCTAATCCAACAATAATCCATGGCCAAGGACGTAAAGCATAGTGAGCGAAATTGAAAAATAGTGTAGCCCAAGTAGCATTTTTTTCATCTTTAGCAGCTAGCATTCGTTGTGCTATATATCCACCACCACCAGGTTCAGCACCAGGGTACCAAGTACTCCACCACTGTACTGCAAATGGAATGATAAATAATGTAATTAAAGCTTCAGTATTCGAAAAATCTGGAAGCATCGCTAGTTTACCACTAACATTAGGATGAGATAATAAATTAGATAGCCCGTTTATTTCAGGAAGGTTTACAATATAAATTGTAGCCCAAACAGAACCAACCATAGCAATTAAAAACTGAACAAAATCGGTAAGTAAAACACCTTTTAATCCACCTAAAGAAGAATATATAACAACAATTATTGATGAGTATAAAAGCATTTCTCCTTGTGAAATTCCTAATAAAATATTTGCAATTTTAGCCCCCGCTAAACAAACTCCAGCCATGGTAATTATGTTGAAGATTACTCCCAAATAAATAGCTCTAAAACCTCTTAAAAAGCTAGCCATTTTGCCAGAATAACGAATTTCGTAAAATTCTAAATCAGTAGTAATGCCAGATTTACGCCATAATTTTGCATAGAAAAATACGGTAAGCATACCAGTTAATAACATTGCCCACCAAACCCAGTTACCAGAAACTCCGTTTTTACGAACCAATTCAGTAACCAATCCAGGAGTGTCGGCAGCGAAGGTAGTTGCTACCATCGAAACACCTAATAACCACCAAGGCATATTTCTTCCAGATAAAAAGAATTCGGCACTATTTTTTCCTGCGGATTTTGAAGCCCAAAGACCTATTAATAATGAAAGGATAAAAAATCCTATGATGATTGAATAATCAAGAGAGGTTAAAGTCATGTTTTTTAGTTTGATTGGCTAAAAGTAGTCAAATATTATGAAAAGTTAAATTTGAATTAAAACAAGAAATGATTTTATCTTTTTTGTTGAAAAACGACTTAAAATGAGTAAATTTGATGTTCGTTTTATGGGAAAAATAAAGAAAATAGCAGTAATGACATCTGGAGGGGATTCTCCAGGAATGAATGCAGCAATTAGATCGGTTGTTAGAACATGTGCATATTATCGTACTGAATGTATGGGCATATATAGAGGTTATCAAGGGTTGATAGAAGGAGATTTAATTCCGTTAACAGCTCGTAGTGTAAATAATATCATTCACAAAGGAGGTACGATTTTAAAATCAGCTAGATCTAAAGAGTTCAGAACTAAAGAGGGAAGAGAAAAAGCCTATCAGCATTTAAAAGAAAATAATGTAGATGCTTTAGTTGTAATTGGAGGTGATGGTTCTTTTACAGGAGGTGTTGTATTCAATAAAGAATATAACTTTCCGATAATTGGTATACCAGGAACTATTGATAATGATATTTCTGGAACAACGCATACTTTAGGTTACGATACCGCATTAAATACTGCAGTTGAAGCTATAGATAAAATTAGAGATACCGCATCATCACATAGTAGATTGTTTTTTGTTGAGGTTATGGGGCGTGATGCTGGTTTTATTGCGTTAAATGCTGGAGTAGGAGCAGGTGCCGAAGAAATTTTAATTCCTGAAGAAGATTTAGGATTGGAACGAATGTTAGAATCTTTAAAAAAGAGTAGAAGAACAGGGAAGTCTTCAAGCATAGTTGTTGTTTCTGAAGGAGATAAGACAGGTAAAAATGTTTTTGAATTAGCGGATTACGTAGAGGAAAATTTACCAGAATATGAGGTGAGAGTTTCTGTGTTAGGGCATATGCAAAGAGGTGGCTCTCCAACATGTTTTGATAGAGTGTTGGCAAGTAGGTTAGGAGTAAAAGCTGTAGAGTTACTTTTAGATGGTCAAACCAATTTAATGGTAGGTTTACAAAATAATAAGGTGGTTGCTACCGATTTAGAAAAAGCAATAAAAGGTCAAGATAGTATAGATACTGAGTTGTTAAGAGTATCAGATATTATGACTACATAAATTAAAATAAGAATATTAAAATTAAGTAAATGATAAAAATAGGAATTAACGGATTTGGAAGGATAGGTAGATTAGCATTCCGTTCAGCAATGAAAAGAGATAATGTGCAAGTAGTTGCCATTAATGATTTATTAGATGTAGATTATTTAGCCTATTTATTAAAGTATGATTCTGTACACGGTCGTTTTGATGGAGATGTTGAGGTGAAAGATGGAAACTTAGTTGTAAACGGACAAGTAGTTAGAATTACTGCAGATAGAAACCCTGAGAATTTAAAATGGAATGAAGTAGGTGCAGAATATGTAATTGAATCTACAGGTTTTTTTACCACAAAAGAAAAAGCAGAATTACATATTAAAGGAGGAGCTAAGAAAGTAATTATTTCGGCACCATCTAAAGATGCTAAAATGTATGTAATGGGTGTAAATCATAAAGAAATGACTGCTGATGAAACTATTGTTTCTAATGCGTCATGTACGACAAATTGTTTGGCGCCATTAGCAAAAGTACTTAACGAAAACTTTGGTTTAGAAGAAGGTTTAATGACTACGGTTCATGCAGCAACATCAACACAGAATTTAGTTGATGGACCTAATTCTAAACGTACTCGAGGACGTTCAGCATTACATAATATTATACCAACTTCTACAGGAGCGGCGAAAGCAGTTACTAAAGTGATACCTGAGTTAGAAGGTAAGTTAACAGGAATGGCTGTAAGAGTACCTGTAGCTGATGTTTCGTTAGTAGATTTAACTTTTAAAACTAAAAAATCAACTTCCTTAAAAGAAATTTTAAATGCATTAGAAGAAGCCTCTAAAGGTGATTTAAAAGGGATTTTAGATGTTACTTATGATGAGGTTGTTTCTCAAGATTTTGTTTCTGAAACAAGAACTTCGGTTGTTGATGCAGGAGCTTCTTTAGAGTTGAATGAAAACTTCTTTAAAGTAATTTCTTGGTACGATAACGAGTATGGTTACGCAACTAAGATCGTTGATTTGTTAGAATATTCGGCATCTTTATAAAAGCACAAAATATTTTGTAAATTGTATTCCCGCTTTTATGCGGGAATTTTTATTAGAAGGAAAATATATGGAAATAGCAATTATTGCACATGATGGTAAGAAAGCAGAAATGGTTCAGTTTTTAAATGAGCACAAAGCAATTTTACATCAAAAAGAAATAGAATTAATTTCTACAGGAACTACTGGAACAAAAGCTGAAAAAGCAGGATTTAAAGTAAAGAAATTTTTATCTGGACCTTATGGAGGTGATGCTCAAATAGCAAGTAGAGTAGCAGAAGGAAAATGTAATATGGTATTGTTTTTTAGGGATCCACATGAAAAGCATCCACACGAACCAGATATTTCTATGTTGTTACGTTTGTGTGACGTACATGATGTTCCATTAGCAACAAATCCTGCTACTGCAGAGTTGTTGATGAAATCTATATAGTTTTACAAGAATATAGTTTTGTTATTAGCAAAGCTATTTAAAAAGAAAGTTAGCTTATAAAAAGATAAAGCCTCACAATAACGATTGTGAAGCTTTATTATGAAAATAGTTAAGTAAGAACTATTTTTTACTTTTTAATAAATATTTACTAAAGCTTTTGCCGTTTATTTTGGTGTACTTAGAATCGATGTCGTAAGCTACTTCCATATCGGTAATGTCAAACTTACCAGATACTTTGGTGTATTTTATATTTAAGTCTTCTTCAAATTTTACATTTCTAAAAGACACACCGTCATTAAATTCTGAGTATTTAAAAATAGCACTCTCGTTAAAAACTGAGTTTTCAAAACTTACAAATTGTTTGAATTCAGCGTATTTAAAGGTTGCAGGTTCGTCGAAAAAAGTATTTTCGAAAGTAATATCTCTATCAAATTTAGCATACTTAAAGGTAGAGTCGTTGTTAAATTTAGTATTAGAAAAATCTGTGTTTCTTTCAAAATCTGAATACTTAAACATTGCCTTTTGTTTAAAAGTACAACCTTTAAATGTTACAATGTCTTCAAAATTTGCAATAAAAGTATAACCGCTTTTTTCGTGAGGTATATACGCTAATACATCACCAGTAAAAGTACAGTTTACAAAAGATACTTTATTTGTAATTTGTTTTTCTATGGTGTTAGACCCACCATTGTTCCACCATTTTTTTCTTTTAGGCAACTTAGGTAAAGCTTCATCCATAAAAGTGAAATCTAAAACTCCGTTAATAGTAGCGTTTGAAATGTTTACTGCTTTTCCGTTTTTAACATCTCTAATAATATCTGATGCATCAACAGTTTTTTGAGCGAAACTTGTTAAGCAGAATAAAAATGCTACAATTGTAATTATATTTTTCATTGTTTGTGGTTTTAAGTTCTATTTAATAGACAACGGTTAAAACTCTTTTGTGACACTTTTATAAACAAAAACAGCATTTAGTTGCCTAAATGCTGTTTAAATATGGTTTCTAAGAAGTCTTAGTTTACTGAATCAGCTAAACCAGCTCCAGCCTTAAATTTAACTACGTTTTTAGCAGCAATTTGAATTTCTTTTCCAGTTTGAGGGTTTCTACCAGTTCTAGCAGCTCTCTCAGAAACAGACCAAGTTCCCCATCCAACTAATGCAACTTTGTTACCTGACTTTAAAGATTTAGTTACGTTAGAAGTTAAAGAATCTAATGCAGCTTTTGCAGAAGCTTTAGAAATTCCTGCGTCAGCAGCCATTGCATCGATTAAATCTGATTTGTTCATAATTTTAATAAGTTTTAAAAATTAATTAATGTTTTATTGCTTAATAGCTCAACAAATATAGACGGAATGCGGGATTGTGCAAGTTTTGACCCCGAAAAACAAGGGATTTGTTAATAAATATGGCTGAATTGTTAATAACCATAGTTGTTTTTAACGAAAAACAGCAAAACCCCATGGATAAAGGGCTACAGCGCTTTTGCTTTTTTATCGAACTGAAAACCGTTTAATAAACTTTGTGCATCCATTAATTTTTTACCAGAAATTTTGATTTGCTTTACAATAAGGTACCCGTCTTTAGTGGCAATCTTTAATTCTTTTTTAGAGGTAATTACAGTTCCTTCTTCAAATTCATGAGCTTCATGCTCTTTTGCTATTTTGTATATCTTAGCTGAAATTTCTTCTTCACCATTCATTATAGTAGTCCAAGCAGCAGGATATGGATTTAGCCCACGAATATGATTATAAATGTCATTTAATGGCTTAGACCAATCTATTTTACAATTATGAGGATATAGTTTGGGTGCTGATTTTTCTTCCAGTTCTGGTTGTTTGGTCGTCGTTATTTCTCCTTCAGCAATTAGATCAACAGTCTGAGCAACTAAATTTGCACCTAAGTACATTAATTTATCATGTAATTCACCAACGATTTCATCTTCTTTAATTTCAACTTCTTTTTGAAGTATGATTTCTCCAGTATCAATTTTATCATCAATAAAGAAAGTGGTAACCCCTGTTTTTGTTTCTCCGTTTATAATAGCCCAATTTATTGGAGCTGCTCCACGATATTCAGGTAATAAAGAAGCGTGTAAATTAAATGTACCATATTTAGGCATTGCCCAAACAGCTCTTGGTAACATTCTAAAAGCAACTACTATTTGTAAGTTGGCATTCCAATTTTTTAAATCCTCTTGAAACTCTTCGTCTTTTAAATTTCTTGGTTGAAGAATTGGTAAGTTTTGAGAAAGCGCATATTTTTTTACAGCAGATTGATTAATCTTACGACCTCTTCCAGCAGGTTTATCAACTGCAGTAATTACACCGACAACATTATAATCATTCTCAACAAGGTGTTTTAAAATGGTTACTGCAAAATCTGGAGTTCCCATAAAAACGATACGTAAATCTTTCATTTATTATAAAGAGTATTTATTTCTGTTTAAAGTTATTTTTTCTTCTGATAACAGTTCTCGCAAAAGTATTAAAATATTAGCTTCTGTTTGATTTAGATGTATGCAGATTTCTTGAATGGTTAGAGGCTTGTTATCCTTTAATAATGTAATAATTGTTAAAGGATTTATTGTTTGAGTACTTTTCTTTTGCAAACAAACATCACAAATACCACATTCATTAGTAGATTTTTCTCCAAAATAATGAAGTAATTGTATGCTTCTACAGAGTGAATTATTTTTAATAAAATTAATTAAAGATGCATTTTTATCTTTTTTTTGATTGAGATATACATCAATGTTTTTTGAGACTCTATTAATGGTTTTATCATCTTCTCTTGGATGTAAGAAAAATAACTCTGCATTATTTGAATTCTGATTATATTCAATAAAATCAACTTCCTGTAATCGTTCTAATTTTTTAATTACTGCCCATGAAGTGATTCCTGTTTTTTTTGCAATATAAAACTCATCAATCTTTACTAAGTTTTCAAAAACACCACCATATAAACGTAAAAGTGTTTGTATAAATTTTTTTGAAGTTGGATGCTGTTGTGTGTAATTTAAAACCTGTTTACTTGATACTTTGAATTGTAGAGTTGATTTTTGATTGTAATTATTATTCAACTCAACAATTCCATTACTATTTAAAATTTGTAATGCATTATAAGTTTTGTTAGGAATGAAGTTGTACTTATTACAAAACTCTAAAAAGTTAAAGCTAAAAGAATCTTCAATAAGCTCACCTTTAGCTATCTGAAAGTTTTGATATAATTTTTGATGAACCGTTTTTATCTCATCAATAGTTGGTAACGATTTTTCTAATAACTCTTTACTGAGTTTAATATCACTTTCGTTAGTTAAAACAACAGAGAAAGCTTTTTTACCATCTCGTCCGCCGCGACCAGCTTCTTGAATATAATTTTCTATAGATGAAGGAAGGTTTAGATGGATAACAACCCTTACATTCGTTTTATCGATACCCATACCAAATGCGTTGGTAGCAACAATAATTGGAGTTTTTTCACTTATCCAATTATCAAAAGAAAGTTGTTTTTTAATGGTTGATAAACCACCATGATAGAAACTGCTTTTAAATCCGTTAGCGTTTAAGTAGCTGCTAATTTCTCTGGTTTTATTTCTTGAATTCACATATACAATAGCTGGTGCTTTTGTTTTTGTGAAAATTTGTTTGATTTTATTTAGTTTGTCTTCAGTTTTAAAAATCTGATATGCTAAATTTTCGCGATAAAAAGATTTTTTAAATATTGTTGGATTATCTAGTCCTAAAGAACTAGCAATTGAATCAATTACTTTTGGGGTAGCGGTAGCTGTTAAAGCAATTAAATTTACGTTTGGATGTAATTCCTTTAGAATTGAAATATTTTGATATGAAGGTCTAAAATCATGCCCCCATTCCGAGATACAATGCGCTTCATCAATAGCAATTAAATTTACATCTAATTGTTTTATTTTTTCTTGGATAAAACGAGACTGTAATCGTTCGGGAGATAGATATAGAAACTTGGTTTTACCAAAACGAATATTATCAAACAATGTAATAATTTCATCTTGTGTACTGCCAGAAGGAATTACAGTAGCTTTAATGCCCATATCTTTTAAACTAGTAACCTGATCTTGCATTAAAGCAATTAAAGGAGAAATTACAACGCAAACTCCTTCTTTAACTAACGCAGGTATTTGAAAACAAATTGATTTACCACCACCAGTAGGTAATAAAGCAATGGTATTTTTGCCTTCTATTACCGAAGTTATTATTTCTTGCTGAGGATTTCTAAAAGAATCAAATCCCCAATATTGTTTTAATATTTGTAGTGGTTTATCATACATCGTTTATAACGAGTGTAAAATAAAATCGCAGCGTTCTTTTACAGTTCCAAACGGAACATCGATAATTTCGTATCCTATTTCTTCGTAAGCATCTTTTAAAAATGTATCAATCTTTACAGCTTGCTCAAAAGTTTCGTAACGTTCGTTGTCTGATCTATATATATTTTTCCAAGGAGCACACATAAATACTTTTGTGTAGATGTATTTATTACTCTTCTCTTTATAAATAGGAGGATATTCACTTTCTAAATAATTCATATAGGCGTGTACATCAGGAATTCCTCTGTCAAAGAAAATAATTTCAGCATCACTTTTTTCAGCATCTAAATATTGTTGTTCACGACCTTCTAAAAGCATTTGACTAAATAATAAAGGTTGTTCTAAGAATAATTGATCTATCCCTTCTTTTTGAGCTTTAAGTGTTACCTCTCTTGATATTTCGGGCATACACTCGTAACCGCGTTTTATGAATTCTCGTAAAATTGAAGACTTTCCTGTACCAGGGCCACCTATTAAAACTATTTTCTGTTGCATTTGGCAAAAATAAAAGATTCAATTTATAAATGTAATAAATAGTGTAATTTTGTGTTTCATCATTTTTAGGTACACTTTGTGATGATTAATTAAAAAATAGAGTAATAAAAAACAATATGTCAGATAGAGAAGCATTTTACGTAAAATTAAAAGCACAATTAGAAGATACAACCACTTTTCCAGCTAAGTATTTATATAAATTTATTGTTCCAACTGATGGAAATCAAGAAGAAGAAGTAAAAGAATTATTTGATAAAGGAGGTGCAGTTATTGAAACTAAAAAATCTAAAACTGGCAAATACGTTAGTTTATCAATACACATTACGGTTAAAAATGCAGATATAGTAATTGATTATTATAAAAAAGCGGAAGCTGTTAAAGGAATAATTTCGTTATAAGCTATGTTTAAGAAATTCTCATTTTTACTGTTTTTTATTGTGAGTTCTTTTTCTTTTGCTCAAAAAGATAAAGAGTTGTTTCGCATAAATGATAAGCCAGTATTTGTTTCTGAATTTGAAGAGGTCTACAAAAAAAACTTAGATATTGTTGATGATGAAGATTCAAAAAATATAGATAATTACCTAGATTTATATATTAATTATAAGTTGAAAGTACAGGAGGCATACAATTTAAAACTAGATACTTTAAAAAAATATAAAAGAGAGTTAGAAGGTTATAAAAAACAATTAATTGCTCCTTATTTACAAGATGAAGCCTATTTAGAAAGGTTAGTAAAAGAGGCTTATAATAGAAAAAAAAACGATGTTAAGGTTAGCCATATTTTAATTAAAATTCCTAAAGCTAATAGTATCGAGGTAGATACTTCGTTTTTGTATAAACAAATTTCTGATGCTAGAGAGCGAATTTTAAAAGGCGAGCTTTTTGAAAGTGTTGCAAAGGAAGTGTCTGAAGATCCATCAGTAAAATTAAATGGAGGGAATTTGGGATATTTTTCTGTTTTTAAAATGGTGTACCCTTTTGAGGATATGGCTTATAATACCGAAAAAGGAGCAGTGTCTAAACCTTTTAAAACAAGATTTGGATATCATATTATAAAAGTAAATGATAAACGACCATCTAAAGGAGAATTTGAAGTAGCCCATATATTGGTTAGGGGTAAAGGTACTATTGGTAAAACAAAAATAGACTCAGCGTATCAAAAATTAAAATCTGGAGCAGATTTTAATCAGGTGGTTAAGCAATATTCAGAAGACATTGGAACAGCTTCTTTAGGAGGGAAGTTACCAAAATTCGGAACAGGATCGATGGTAGAACCTTTTGAGAATGAAGTTAGAGAATTACAAAGTATAGGAGCGTATAGCAAGCCATTTAAAACAAGATTTGGTTGGCATATTGTTAAGCTAATAAAAAAATATCCGATAGGTTCTTTTGATGAAGAGAAAAAGGAGTTGACAAGAAAAGTAAAAAGCACAAGTAGAGCAGCATTATCTAAACAATCGGTAATAGATAAATTAAAAAAAGAATATAAAGTTGTAGAAAATAATCAGGCTTTAATTGATTTTTTTAATTCAAATACGCATCAATTAAAAAAGAAAGACTTAAAAGAAGTATTATTTTCAATAGAAGATAAGAATGTTTATAAGAAAGAGTTTTTAAAATTTATAGGACATAGCCATAATCCGTCAATTAAAAGCTTGTACGAGAAGTTTAAAAACCATCAAATAATTGAGTATTTTAAAGAAGATTTGGTTAATAAAGAACCTGCTTATAAACATACTTTATTAGAATATAAGGAAGGTTTATTGCTATTTGATTTAATGCAGAAAGAAATTTGGGATAAATCAAGTAAAGACACTTCTGGACTTAAAGAGTTTTATTTAAGTAATCAAAATAAGTACAATAAAAAACTAGAAGAAATTAGAGGTTTGGTAATGAATGATTATCAAAAGCAATTAGAAAAAGAATTAATAAACAATTTAAAGAAAAAGAGTACGATTGTAATTAAAGAAAGAGCATTAAAGAAGTTGAAAAAAAAATATAATCAATCTTAAAAGTGAAGAAATTTACCTTTTTTTTAATAACAGTATTTATCGTTTCGTGTGATTTAATAAGTTTAAAAACAGAAACGTTTAAAGAAGATCGCCCAATAGCTACTGTGTATAATAAAAATTTATACAAAAAAGATATTGAAGTACTGATACCTGAAAATATTTCTAAAAAAGATAGTTTAGTTATTGTAAAAGGTTTGATAAACTCTTGGGCAAAACAACAGTTGTTACTAGTAAAAGCTGAAGAGAATATATCAGAAGTTAATAGTACTGAAATAGAAAATTTAGTAAACGATTATAAACAAAGTTTGTATATAAACGGATATAAAGAAAGGTTGATAAAGCAACAATTAGATACAATTGTAAGTAATGGAGAAATAAAATCGTATTACGATAAAAATAAAGAAAATTTTAAGCTTAATGAAGAGTTATTACAGTTCGAATATATTCATTATGGTAAAGATTTTTTAGATAAAAAAGAGACTATAGTTCAGTTTAAATCAAATAAGCAAGAAGATAGAGAAGATTTAGAAAGACACCTGTTAAACTTTAAATCTTACCGATTACAAGATTCAACTTGGGTTACTTTAGATTATTTAAAAGAAAATATTCCTCCTTTTCAGACAGAACCTAAGCAAAATTTGTTAAAATTATCCAAATTCATACAAAAAGAAGATAGTTTAGGAGTATATTTGGTCGCTGTAAAAAATATGTTGCCAACTAATGCCATAGCTCCAGTAGCATTTGTTAGTTCGAGGATAAAACAAATTATTTTACATAAAAGAAAATTAGAATTAATAAGAGAGATTGAAAAAACGCTGATAAATGATGCCATTCAAAACAAAAACTTTAAAGAATACTAGTATTTTATTCACCTTTTTCTTAGCTAGTTTAGGAGCAGTAAACGCTCAGCAAACTAAAGTAGATGGAGTAGCGGTTGTAATAGGTGAAAACATTGTATTAGATTCAGATATTGAAAAGTTTAAGCAAGAGGTTGAGGTGAGAAGTGAAGGTAAAGTTACCATTTCTAATTGTGAGATGCTTGAAGAATTAATGCAACAAAAATTATTAGCACACCATGCAGTGGTTGATAGTGTTGTGGTTTCTCAAAGTGATATTGATGGGAAAGTTCAAAGAAGCATCGATTATTTCACTAATCAATATGGAAGTGAAGAAAAAGTAATTGAAGCTTACGGTTTTAATGATATTGATGATTTAAGAAAAGAACTAGGTAGAGTTCAAAAGGAAAATCTATTGATAGAAAAAGAGCAGCAAAAAATTACTGAAACTATCGATGTTACTCCAGAAGAAGTACGTGTATATTTTAAAGGATTAAAAGATAAAAACGAATTACCAGAGATTCCAGCTGAAGTAGAAATTGCACAGATTGTTTTAAAAGCAGAACCTGCTAAAGAAGAAAACGACCGAATTATTAATAAGCTAAATGAAATAAAAAAGCAAGTTGAAAACGGAGCAAGTTTCAAGCTAAAAGCAATTATTAATTCTGATGACCCTAGTGTTGCTAAAAATGGAGGAAGTATGGGAGTTATTACAAAAGAAACTGGTTTTGTTAAAGAGTTTAAAGAAGCTGCTTTTTCTTTAGAAGAAGGAGAAATTTCAGAACCTTTTAAATCACCTTTTGGTTATCATATTGTTTTATTAAATAAGATAAGAGGTAATGGTAGAGATGTTTCTCATATTTTAATGCAACCAGAAATTGCAGATGATAAATTAAAAGAAACAAAAGAAGCTGCAGAGAAAGTTGTAAAAGAGATTAAAGAAGGTAAGTTAACTTTTGAAGAAGCGGTAAAAAAGTATTCAGAAGATGATGAAACAAAAAATAATGGAGGTTTAATAATCAATCCATATACACAAGAAACAACTTTCGAATTAACAAGAATGCCTCCAGATTTATTTGCTAGAATTAGTGAACTTAAAAAAGGAGATTTATCTGATATTTTTTATGATGAAACTCGTGAGGGTGAAAAAATGTACAAAGTTATTTTTGTAAAGGATAAAACTGAAACACATACTGCTGATTTAGTTAAAGATTATGTTAGAATGCAACAGTTTGCCTTAGCAAAGAAAAAAGAAGAGGAAGTTGAAAAATGGTCGAAAGATAAAATTCAAGAAACTTATATCAAATTAGGAAACGATTATAAAAAATGTACTTTCAAAAAAGATTGGAAGAAATCGAATAAATAGTACTTAATAAATTTAGTATATTGTGATTCCCGCGTAAAGCGGGAATCTTACTTTATAAAAGTTTGTAATTGAATTAAAAATATAAAAGATAAGCTATGTCAGAAGTAACTGCTGTAAACGATTTAGTAAAAAAGTTTAACCAACTTCAAAAAGAAATAGGTAAAGTTATTATAGGTCAGCAAGAAGCAGTAGATTATACATTGTTGTCTATTTTATGTGGCGGACATTCACTTTTAATCGGAGTGCCAGGATTAGCAAAAACTTTATTAGTTAATACGATTTCGAGCGCTTTGGGCTTAAATTTCAACCGCATTCAGTTTACACCAGATTTAATGCCGTCTGATATTTTAGGGAGCGAAATTTTAGACGAAAACCGTCAGTTCAAATTTATAAAGGGACCTATTTTTTCTAATATTATTTTAGCGGATGAAATTAACCGTACACCACCAAAAACACAAGCCGCTTTATTAGAAGCAATGCAAGAGAAATCGGTTACGATTGCAGGACATCATTATAAATTAGACTTACCATTTTTCGTATTGGCAACTCAAAACCCTATCGAGCAAGAAGGAACTTACCCGTTACCAGAAGCACAGTTAGATCGTTTTATGTTTTCAATTCATTTAGAATACCCAACTTTTGATGAAGAAGTGCAAGTTGTTAAGAATACAACTTCTAATATAAATCAAAAGGTAAATTCTATTTTTTCAACACAAGAAATTATTGAAGTTCAAAAGTTAATACGTAAAATACCAGTTGCTGATAATGTAGTAGAATATGCAGTAGGCTTAGTTGGTAAAACACGTCCTAAATCGGATAAAGCAACCGAATTAATTAAAAAATATATCGATTGGGGAGCTGGCCCAAGAGCTTCACAGAATTTAATTTTAGCAGCCAAAGCCCATGCAGCTGTAAATGGAAAGTACTCTCCAGATATTGAAGATGTACAAGCAGTAGCTATTCCTATTTTATCTCATAGAATAGTAAAGAACTATAAAGCAGAAGCAGAGGGAATAACTGTAAAAGAAATTATTAATTCATTGTTTTAAGATGAGAAAAACATATCCTTTAGTTTTTGGCTTATTATTTACTTTGACCTCATGCGTAGTTGAGGTAAAGAAGTCAAAAGAAAGATCTGTAGAAGAAGAAAAACAGGGAATTTTAGCAATTATGACTGCTCAAGAGAAAGCTTGGTCTAATCATGATTTGGAAGGTTTTATGAAGGGATATTGGAAAAGTGATTCTTTAAAATTTTATGGAAGTAATGGTATTACTTTTGGTTGGGACAAAACCTTAGCCAATTATAAAAAAGGATATCCAACACCTAAACATTCAGGAAAGCTGAATTTTAAGGTTAATGACATTTCAAAAATAAATAACGGAGCTTATTTTGTGATGGGAGAATATCATTTAAAAAGAGAAATAGGAGATGCTAAAGGTGTTTTCATGGTTATCTTTAAAAAGATAGATGGGGATTGGAAAATTATTGCAGATACTTCGTGCTAAGTATAATTTTTTAGATAAATAAGAAGAGCTAACTTTTAAAAGTTAGCTCTTCTTATTTATAATTGATTTGTAAATTCTTATGAAAACATCTTCGCTACTTTCTCAGCTTTTCTACTTTCAGAATAATCATAAAAACCTTCACCAGATTTAATTCCTAATTTACCTGCCATTACCATATTTACTAATAACGGACATGGAGCATATTTAGGGTTTTTAAATCCGTCGTACATTACGTTTAAGATAGATAAGCAAACATCTAATCCGATGAAATCAGCTAATTGTAATGGCCCCATTGGATGTGCCATCCCTAGCTTCATTACTGTATCAATCTCAGCAACACCAGCAACACCATTGTATAATGTCTCAATAGATTCGTTAATCATTGGCATTAAAATACGGTTGGCTACAAAACCTGGGTAATCATTTACTTCAACAGGAATTTTGTTGATCTTTTTTGTTAAATCAACTGTAAATTCCATTACTTCATCAGAAGTATTGTAACCTCTAATAATTTCTACCAATTTCATAATTGGTACAGGGTTCATAAAGTGCATTCCGATTACTTTTTCAGGCCTGTTAGTTACAGCAGCAATTTGAGTAATTGAAATCGAAGAAGTGTTGGTTGCTAAAATGGTATCTTCAGGACAAACTTCATCTAACTCTTTAAAAATTTTAGATTTTAAAGTAACATTTTCGGTAGCAGCTTCAATAACTAAACTAGCATATTGTACACCTTCTTTTATTGATGTATAAGTTGAAATGTTATTTAATGTATTGTTTTTATCATCTTCAGATATTTTTTCTTTAGCCACCATTCTATCTAAATTTTTAGTAATGGTCGCAACACCTTTATCTAAGGCAGCTTGAGAAATATCTATTAATTGTACGTTGTATCCAAATTGAGCAAATGTATGAGCAATACCATTACCCATAGTTCCAGCTCCAATTACAGCGATGTTCTTCATGTTGTTTGTTTAGTTTAAATTTTTATTTAAGAATTGATTAAAAACAATCAATTATCATTTGAGCCACTCTTAATGCTTCAGTTCCTTGACTTAAAGATACAATTGGTGTTGTATCGTTATTAATAGCATCCGCAAACGATTCTAACTCATCTAAAATAGCATTGTTAGCAGTTACTTCAGGGTTGTCGAAATATATTTGCTTTTTAACACCTTCAGCATTTTGTAAAATCATCGCAAACTCATCTGGCTTTTCAGGAACATCTTTCATTCTAACTACTTCAGATTTTTTCTCTAAAAAGTCAACAGAAATATAAGCGTCTTTTTGAAAGAAACGACTTTTACGCATATTTTTCATTGAAATTCTACTAGATGTTAAGTTGGCTACACATCCGTTTTCAAACTCAATACGGGCATTGGCAATATCTGGTGTTTCAGAAATTACAGACACTCCACTTGCATGTACGTTTTTTACTTTTGATTTTACGACTGATAAAATAATATCAATATCATGAATCATTAAATCTAATACCACAGGTACATCAGTTCCTCTAGGATTGAATTCAGCTAAACGATGTGTTTCGATAAACATCGGAGTGTCAATCATATCCTTTACAGCTGTAAAAGCAGGATTAAAACGTTCTACGTGCCCAACTTGACCACGAATATGTTGCTGACTAGCCAAAGTTCTAATTGCTTCAGCTTCTAAAACTGTGTTAGTAATCGGTTTTTCAATAAAAATATGTTTTCCTTTTTCAATAGCTTGTTTTGCACAATCGAAATGAGAAAGGGTAGGAGTAACAATGTCAACTACATCAACAGCATCAATTAGTTCTTCAACAGAATCGAATAATGTGTATCCAAATTCTTCAGCAACTTTTTTCGCATTTTCAGTAAAAGGATCGTAAAACCCTACTAATTGGTACTTTTCTGATTGTTGCAACAAACGCAAGTGAATTTTTCCTAAATGTCCTGCGCCTAAAACCCCAGCTTTTAACATAGTTTGTTTATTGTATTTGAATCATTTCGAAAAAAATGATTTTAGTTTTACTTCTTGATTTTACTTGAAAAAATCAACGCTAACAAATATACGCTTTTATACATATTTATTGCTATTTTTAACCCGACGAAATTTAACTATTAGTGAGAGATACTACCAAACATCAAGGGCTTAGAAATCAGCTAGCAAACGTTTTACAAGCTAAAGGAATTACAAATGAAGCTGTGTTAAATGCTGTGCGAAAAATTCCTAGACATTTGTTTATTGATAGTAGTTTTGAAGCTCATGCGTATCAAGATAAAGCATTTCCCATTGCAGCAGAACAAACAATTTCGCATCCTTATACAGTAGCATTCCAATCGCAAACATTAAAATTACAACCAGGTGAAAAAGTTTTGGAAATTGGTACTGGTTCTGGATATCAGACAGCCGTTTTATTAGAATTAAAAACTGAAGTGTATTCGATAGAACGTCAGCATGAATTATTTAAAAAAACATCGATGTTTTTACCTAAATTAGGTTATCGACCTAAACGTTTTATTTTTGGTGATGGTTATAAAGGTTTGCCTGAAGAAGCTCCTTTTGATAAAATCATCGTAACTGCTGGTGCGCCATTTGTGCCGAAAGCTTTATTAGGACAAATAAAAGTAGGAGGTAAGTTGTTAATTCCTGTAGGAGATAAAGAACAAGTAATGACACTTTTTATTCGTAAATCACCAAAAGAATTTGAAAAGCATGAATTAGGCGATTTTAAGTTTGTGCCAATGTTAGAAAAGAAGAATTAAAAAATCCGCCTTAAAAAGCGGATTTATTGAATTTGAATAAAAGAAACATCAACTTATTCAGCAACCACAGTTGCATCTGCAACTACGATTTCTTGTTGATGTTGTTTTTGTTTTGTTTGGTCAATTTTTGATAACCCACAAGGGCTAGTACTTCCACAAGAAGAAAAACCGATTAAGCTAACAGCACAAATTGCAATAAATACTACTTTTCTCATTTTTTTAGTTTTAAAAAATCAAATATACATATTTCTGATTAACTCACCAGAATCTTTCTTCTGTTCAATAACGTTAAACCCAATCATTTTATTTTGTATACGGGTAATTAAATTTTTTGTAACAGGCTTACCATCGTTCCATTCGGTTATAGATAACCATTCTTGAATATCCTCTAACTGTTGCTCGTATCTTTCGGCAAGTATTTCATCAATATTATCAAAGTCTTTAAAATCTTTGGTACAATTATTAATAATATCAAGTACTTTTTTTACTTCTTCGAAATTGTTTTCTAATACTTCATTACGAACTGCTACTACAAAACAAGGCCATGGAGTAGGGCAGTCGCCCAAGCGTCTAAACGTACCGTTGTCAACTAAAGGTTTTGTAGTGAAATGTTCCCACATAAAATAATCAGCATCACCATTAGTTAATGCATCAATTCCGCCTTGTAAATTACCAACAACTTTAAACTTTAATTTATCAATATCCCATCCATTATTATGCGCATTTACAATTGCCATTAAATGAGATCCAGAGCCGAAACGACTTATTGCTACAGTTGCATGTTCTAAATCGTTAATACTTTTAAATTTTGATTTAGCGCCAACGTGAATCCCCCAAATTAAAGGGCTCTTAACAAAAGTCTGCGTTATTTTAGAAGGATTACCGTTAATTATATCTTTTATAATTCCTTCGGTAAGTACAATGGCAATATCAACATCACCAGAGCGAAGCGCTTTACACATAGCACCAGTACCTCCAGGAAAATCTTGCCAACGTAAGTTGATTCCTTCGTTTGTATATTCTTTATTTTTTAAAGTAACATACCAAGGGTAATTAAAATGCTCTGGTACACCACCTACTTTTAAATTTAGCATTTATTCAGCTAGTTTATCTAATGTATATAAAATTAAATCTGCTACAACTTTACCAGGGTCTTCACTAAATGTTCCGTTAGCTCTGTTTGCGATTAAAGCATTCATAGATGCGGCATTATGACCTAATAACTTTGATAAGCCATAAATTGCAGAAGTTTCCATTTCTAAGTTGGTGATTCTATTTCCACTATGGTTAAAGCTATCGATCTTTTTGTTTAATTCAGTATCTTGTAAGCCTAAACGAAGAACACGACCTTGAGGTCCGTAAAATCCACCAGCAGTAGCAGTGATTCCTTTATGAACTTTATCAGACATTAACTTATCTTCTAAAGCTTTTCCGTTAGCAACAATTAATGGGTAAGATTTTTTTGAACTCCAACCAGTATGATTGATAAAAGCTTCTTCTAGTTCTGGATGTGCAATATCTTTTACTTGATAAGATAATAACATTCCGTTTAAATCTAACCCATGAGAGCTTAATAAGAAACTATCTACAGGAATATCTGCTTGTAAAGAACCAGAAGTTCCTATTCTTGTAATATTTAACTGTGTATGATTTTCTTTTACTTGACGCGTTTCTAAATCGATATTAACTAAAGCATCTAATTCGTTTAAAACAATATCAATATTATCAGGACCGATTCCTGTTGAAATAACAGTTAAACGTTTCCCTTTATAGGTTCCAGTTGTGGTTTTAAACTCACGTTTTTGAGTAGTGAATTCAATAGAGTCAAAATGTTGTGTTACTTTATCTACACGGTATTGATCTCCTACAAAGATAATATCGGTAGCTATATGCTCAGGTCTTAAATTTAAATGGTAAATACTTCCATCAGGATTTAAGATGAGTTCAGAATGTTGTATGTTCATTTACGATGTAATTTTTAACAGCTTATCAGTAGAGTTTACATATAGATAGCTGTATTTTTTTGAGCCGCCAAGATACGAAAAATCAGAACGCATTTTACTATAATAATTTGTTTGATTATGAAGTACTTGCTTACCTACTTTACTTAATTTAACAGGGTTAAAAGAAGTAAATAGTTTTTTTAGTTGATCTAATTTATTAAAGTATTGAATATCACCAAACCCATAGTTTTCTTGATTACTTAAAAGATTACCTACTAATTGTTCTTTTGATGTGAACTGATTGTTTTTTACAGTTTTTAAAATACTATTTTCAACATGATTTAATCCGTTTTTGATAGAAGGAAAACGTAATAAGTGTGATTTTATAGCTTCTTCTAGGTAACTGAAAGTAGCGCTTGAATTAAATTTGTAAGCGTTTTCTAATTGTAGCGGACTGTCTGAACAATATAGTTGCCAAATATAATCGGCATATTCAATATCGTCTTTTGTAAGTTGAGTTCTCTTTTTGTATAGTTCTTTTAATTGAGAATTTGTAAGTTCATTTAAGCCAAAAAGTTTCTCTTGGTCATTTATCGTACCACTACAAACCAAAGATATTTGTCGTTCTTTTCGGTAACGCTTCAACCAGCTTATTACTGCTAACATATTTATTTGACAGAATAAATCATATTCAAACCATAAAACAATTTCATCTTGCTCTTTTTGATTGCAAAGATTTCTATACTCTTTTACGGTGTAATCAATAAATTTTTGTTTTGAAACTTTATAAGAAGATTTTAAAAAGTCGAAACGAGTTTTCCAAAAGCTTTCGCTACCAACATCAACTGATGTTTTACCTTCACATAGCATCTCTCGCCATGTGATTATATCACCTTTAAAATTTAATTTATTAATTCTATCTGTGGTGCTGTCTCCGTTTGTGATGTGTAATATAGAGGAAGCCATACTCTTGGGGAATTTAATTGAACTCGCTTTATTCAGTATATAATAAACGTCTGTTTTTTAACGTTATTATTAATTATTTACATTTTAACATTCGGTTATTGTAAATAAACAAAAGTGTCAAGAATTTAAATTCTTGACACTTTAATAATATTATCCTCCAACGCGTTTTACGTTAAAGCCTTTATCTTTTAAAATTTGCATTATTTGATCGCGATAATCTCCCTGGATGATTATTTTATCATCCTTAAAACTACCACCAACACTCAATTTAGTTTTAATTTCTTTTGCAAGCTTTTTAAAATCTTGAGTTGCTCCGTTGTAACCATCTAAAATTGTAACAGGTTTACCTTTGCGTTTCTCGTACTTGCAAAGAATAGGATCATCTTGTAGCCAAACATCCGATTTTTCTTCAACAGGTTTTTCTTCAAACTGATGTTCTGGAAATAAATTTTTTAATTGATCTTGAAAATCCATTAAATTATTTTTTTAACCCTAATTCACGTAAACGTTCATTTAAAAATTCACCAGCAGTAATATCTTCAAATTGCTTCGGATTATTCTCATCGATACATTTATCTAAAACATCTAATTTCATATCAGAAACTGGGTGCATAAAGAAAGGAATTGAATAACGTGAAGTTCCCCACATTTCTTTAGGAGGATTCGTTACTCTATGTATCGTAGACTTTAATTTATTGTTACTGTGACGAGATAACATATCTCCAACATTAATCATTAATTCATCAGGTTCTGCAATAGCATCGTGCCAAACTCCGTCATGATCTTGCACCTGTAAACCTTTACCTTGAGCTCCCATTAACAATGTAATTAAGTTAATGTCACCATGAGCTGCAGCTCTTTCTGCTCCTTTAGGTTCAGTTTCAATAGGTGGGTAGTGGATAGGGCGTAAAATACTATTTCCGTTTTTGATATAATTATCAAAATAAGTTTCTTCTAAACCTAAATGCAATGCTAAAGAGCGTAAAACGTACTTAGCAGTTTTTTCTAACATTTGGTAAGTTTGTTTACCTACTTCGTTAAATTTAGGTAATTCAGAAACTTCTACGTTATCTGGATATTCTTTTGCGTATTTAGAATCAGCATCAACGTATTGTCCGAAGTGCCAAAATTCTTTTAAATCTCCTTCTTTTTTACCTTTAGCAGATTCTTTACCAAAAGATACATATCCTCTTTGACCTCCAATTCCTGGAATTTCATATTTTTCTTTTACTTCAGTAGGTAAATCGAAAAAGTTCTTGATTTCTTTATATAGGTTGTCTACTAATTCGTCATCTAAAAAATGACCTTTTAAAGCAACAAAACCAATAGTTTCGTATGCGTTACCTATTTCGTTGATAAATTTTTGTTTTCTGCTTTCATCGTTAGATAAAAAGTCAGCTAAATTTACACTTGGGACTTTGCTCATTGTTAATAACTTTTATAAAAATGACTGTAAAGGTATTAAAAACAAGGGGACGATTAAAAATTACTTATTAACAAAAGGAATTAAATAGGATATTGTGTAGTTGAAACCAAAACCTGTATTGCTTTCAAAAACTCTGTTAAAGCCAGGAACATAAAGCGTTTTGAAGTTTTCTTGATCATCAATGCTAATCACGATTTTATAAGAAAACCCTGCACTGAGGAAAAGATTTTTAAAAGTTTCTACTTTAATACCCAGTTGTAATTCTGTCCAATGAGCAGTTAATCCAGTATCGGTAACTGGTGTTTGAATTGTATTGGAAGGGAAATATGGACTCCCTACATTTGGTTTATAGCTATTTAAAGTTTGATCGAATAAAGCAAAACCATATCGCATACCTACATAGATTTCGTTATTCATATCTAACCAATTTTTATAAGCATTGTAGTTAGCACCTAATCTAATAAAACTACCTTTTGATGTTGAAGTTGTAAAATCTTCGAAGGTAATTTCTTCTTCATATCCTAACTCAGTGGCAACATACCAATTTTTTGAAACTCTATAGTCACCAACAAGTTCTAATCCGCTATAACTTTTGTCAAATATTGATAAAGCAGGTCTGCTAATATCTACACCTAAGCGAAGTCCGTAACCAGTTTTGTATACGATTGTGTCTTTTTTAGCTGTGGCTGTATCTGATTTTTGTGCATATCCGTTTGCACAAAAAAGAAGTAAAGAAATACTAATAATATACTTGTACATGAGCTCTTGCTTGATTATCGATATTAGTAATTTGTGAAGTAGATAAATTATCAATCCAACTAGTGTATTCTAAATTTACATCTTTATATATAACTCTAAATCCACATGAACGAGACACGTAATCGTCTTCAGGATTGTATTTTATAGTAAGTGTAGCTGTTTGATTGTTAGCTATATTTCCATCAACACTATTCATTTTTAATGTGTAAATAGTTTCTTGCGCTAAACTATTTAAAGGAATAGCAATACTATCAGTAGTTTGACCGGTAAATAAACTATCTGTTTTACCTTGTGCTATAATAGATAAACGTTGAACTGCTTTTAGTTGAGAAGTATCATCTTTATCATAAAAACGTAAAACCAAATTTGGAGTTACGGGATTCTGGACACAAAAATCGTCTTTTTCGCAAGCTGAAATTCCTATAAAAACAAGAATTAATAGAAAGATGTATTTTTTCATTAAAATTTATTTTTCAAATAAAACAACAGTTTCGATATGTGATGTATGAGGAAACTGGTCTACTAAACTAATCTTTTTTATTTGATAACCAGCTTCGCGTAACATTTCTGTATCACGAGCTTGTGTTGCTGGGTTACAAGATACATAAACCATTCTATCTGCATTTAGATGGATGATTTTTTTCAATGTTTTGGGAGCGATTCCTGCACGCGCAGGGTCTAAAATGATAGTTCTAATTTTATTTTGATATTGAGGATGTTGGTTTAAAAATTTACCAACATCGGCAGCATAAAATTCTAAACCTTCAATATTATTTCGTTTAGCATTTTTCTTTGCATCTTCAATTGCTGAAGCAACAATATCTACTCCAACTATTTTTGCATTTTCACTTTTAGAAGCTAAAATTTGACCAATAGTTCCTGTACCACAAAACAAATCCATTACCACAGTATTATCAACAGCTTCTTTATTTTCTAACGCATAATCGATAACTTTTGTATATAGTTTTTCTGCTGATTTAGGATTGGTTTGAAAGAAGCTTTTCATGCTAATCTCAAAATTTAATCCTAATAATTCTTCTACAATTTTATCTTTTCCGTACACTAAATCAATACTTCCTGATGTTGCTATAGTTCTATCACCAGTTTCATCATTTATAGTATGTAATAAACCAGCAACTCTATCGCCGAATAAATCAACTAAAAAGTTAGCAAATTTGTTTAAGTCGAACTTAGGTAAATCAGGTGAGGTTGTAACTAAGTTGAATAATAGCTCATTAGTTTTATATGATTTACGAACGACGAAGTATCTAAAAAAACCTTCTTTTTTAGGTCCATGCCAAGGAGCTAAACCAGTTGCTTCGCAATACTTTCGAATGTTTATTAGATTGTCTTCAAATTGCTTATCAAACAAACCAGAATCTTTATCTAAATTGTCTCCCATCCACCAAACACCTCGACGTTTAAAGCCTAAGGTGAAGAAGTCGGCATCAGTTTTATTAATTCTGTCGTAACCAATTGCAGAAAACCCATACTCCATTTTATTTCTGTAGTGAAATACATTAGGAGAAGTAACAAACTCGTCAAACAAATCTTCGATGTTTTCTACTTTACCAATGCGTTTAAATAACGATAAGGTACTTTCTTTTTTATATTGATGTTGTAAATCGATTGGTAGCTGAATATACGGAGCTCCTGGAATATCTTGAAAAGGAACTTCAACTTCATTATCAGAATGTTTTATAACTTCAATTAGTTTACATTCAGCATATTTTTTTTGAGACTTAGCAACTCTAGCTTTTACCAACTGTCCTGGTAAAGTATTTGGAACAAAGACCACGAAAACTCCTTCTTCAGAACGAATTCTTCCAATTCCTTTTCCGCCAAAGGCATAATCTTCAATTAAAATCTCAATAATTTGATTTTTTCTAACAAATTTATTTCGTTCTCTACGTGGCATTTTATTCAGGTTTATAGGTTGCAAAATTAGGAAAAGAATATGGTTTGATTATAAAAAAAGACAGCGCATTAAAGTCAAATATTAAAAAGTGATGTTTAATGGGTAAATAATGAAGTTATGTTATTTGTTTTTACAATTGATCTTATATAATTTGAAATTGTAATATCAGTAATTTACTCTTTATTATTAATAGTAGTTTTAACAAGTTTTTTAATTAAAGGTTTAGTAAGAAATACTTACTTTTGGTGTTATACAAAATCATAAATATTGAATTACGAGTTATTTATAGCTAAGAGAATTATTGCTGGGAAAGAGTATGAAAACAGCATATCATCACCAATAATAAAAATTGCAATTACTGCGATTGTTTTAGGTATTGCTATTATGTTAATTGCGGTTTCAATTGGTGCTGGCTTTCAAAATAAGATTCGCGATAAAATGAGCGGATTTAAAGGGCATGTTCAGATTATAAATTACGATAATAATAACTCGGATGTATCAACTGTTCCAATAGATAAAAACCAAGAATTTTATCCAGAGTTTAAAAATATTGATGGTATTAAAAATGTACAGATTTATGCCAATGTAGGTGGAATTATTAGAACACCTACCGATTTTGAAGCAATTATTTTTAAAGGGGTTTCTACTGATTATGATTTTTCTTTCTTTAAAGAATATTTAAAAGAAGGAAGGTTGCCAGACTTTAGTTTAGGTAGAAATAAAGAAATTATAATTTCTGAATCTATAGCAAATAGATTAAACTTAAAATTAAATGATACCATTCAAACACTGTTTAGTTCGGAGAAGAGTCGATTAAAACACAAAATGCGTAAACCTATTATTGTAGGAATTTATAATACAGGTTTAGAGCAATATGATCAGTCGATTATCATCGGAGATATTAGAGAGGTGCAACGAATTAATAGTTGGGATGATAATCAAATAGGAGGTTTCGAAGTTTTATTAGATGATTTTGATGAGATTCAAGAAAAAGGAAACGAGATATACAGCACTATTGGTACTACTTTAAATAGTAATACAATTGTTGATAGCAACCCTGCAATTTTTGAATGGATAAACCTTTTAGATAATAATGTTTGGTTTATAATAGGTATCATGGTTTTAGTAGCGGGGATAAATATGGTTACTGCATTATTGGTACTTATTTTAGAACGAGTACAAATGATAGGGATATTAAAAGCTTTAGGAAGTACTAATTGGAGTATTAGAAAAGTATTCTTGTACAATGCATCTTATTTAATTTTAAAAGGACTTTTGTGGGGGAATATTATAGGAATAGCTGTATTATTCATTCAAAAATATTTTAAAGTAATTTCTTTAGATCCACAAACATATCATGTATCTACTGTACCAGTTGATATTAATTTATGGTCGATAGTATTCTTAAATTTAGGAACCTTAGCATTGTGTTTTATCATGTTAATAATTCCGTCTTTTATTATCACTAAAATTCAACCTTCAAAATCCATTCGATTTGCATAAATTTGCAGCATAATTTTAGAAAATGAAATACGCAAAAAATATATTAGAAACTATTGGTAACACACCATTAGTTAAGATAAACGAATTAGCTAAAGAAATACCAGCTTTAGTTTTATCTAAATACGAAACGTTTAATCCAGGTAATTCTACTAAAGATAGAATGGCTTTAAAAATGATTGAAGATGCAGAGGCAGACGGTCGTCTAAAACCTGGTGGAACTATTATAGAAGGTACCTCTGGTAATACAGGTATGGGATTGGCTTTAGCAGCGATTGTAAAAGGATACAAATGTATTTTTGTTTTATCTGATAAGCAATCTAAAGAAAAGATGGATATTCTTCGTGCCGTTGGAGCAGAAGTAGTAGTATGTCCTACAGACGTTGAGCCAGAAGATCCTCGCTCTTATTATTCTGTTTCTAAGCGTTTAGGAGAAGAAACACCTAACTCTTGGTATGTAAACCAATATGATAATCCAAGTAATGCAAAAGCACATTACGAAAGTACTGGTCCAGAAATTTGGGAGCAAACTGAAGGTAAAATCACACACTTTGTAGTAGGAGTTGGTACTGGAGGAACAATTTCTGGAGTTGGAAAATACTTAAAAGAAAAAAATCCAAACATTAAAGTTTGGGGAATCGATACTTACGGATCAGTATTTAAGAAATACCATGAAACTGGTGAGTTTGATGAGAAAGAGATTTACCCATATGTAACTGAAGGTATCGGTGAAGATATTTTACCAGAAAATGTAGATTTTTCTATTATTGATGGATTTACCAAAGTAACTGATAAAGATGCTGCAGTTTACACGCAGTTATTAGCAAAGAAAGAAGGAATGTTTTTAGGAAACTCTGCTGGAGCTGCTATGAAAGGATTATTACAGCTTAAAGATGAATTTACTAAAGATGATGTAGTTGTTGTTTTATTCCACGATCACGGAAGTAGATATGTTGGGAAAATGTTTAACGACGATTGGATGCGTAAGATGGGATATATCGAATAAATCACATTTATACATATAAAATTCAAAAGCCCACTCATATGAGTGGGCTTTTGTTAATCAACTAATTCAAATAATTTACACAATGAAAACGGTTTACTACGTCGTCTTCGATTAGTTCTTTGCAAACCTCGTGCCAAAATGTGTTTTTAAGTGATTATTTGTTAAAAAGATGTGATTTTTACATTTAATTAACATTTAAAAGTTTTAAATTATTGAATTGATAATTTTTGAATGTTTTTTATTTTTGAATCGTAGGGAATTTGTGGTTTTTTTGAGAAAAACAAAATAGCATAAAAAAATCCTCCAATTTAGGAGGATTTATTATTTAACTAGCATGTTTATGTGCTTTATAAGAAGATCTGACTAGAGCGCCGCTTTCTACATACATAAAGCCCATTTCTAAGCCTAAAGTTTCATATTTTTTAAACTGATCAGGAGTTATAAATTCTTTTACAGGTAAATGTTTTTTACTTGGTTGTAAGTACTGACCAATAGTAATAACATCCAAACCAACACCACGTAAATCTTTCATCGTTTGGATAACCTCTTCTTCCGTTTCCCCTAAACCAAGCATAATTCCAGATTTAGTACGCATTCCGTTTACTTTTAAGTATTTTAAAACACCTAAACTTCTATCATATTTCGCTTGTATACGAACTTCACGAGTTAAACGACGAACAGTTTCCATATTATGAGAAACTACTTCTGGAGCAACTTCAATAATACGATCAATTAATTTTTCGTTTCCTTGAAAATCAGGAATTAAAGTTTCTAAAGTAGTATTAGGATTTGCTCTACGAACAGCATTTACAGTTTCTGCCCAAATAATAGAACCACCATCTTTTAAATCATCTCTATCAACCGAAGTTAATACTGCATGTTTAATACTCATTAATTTTATAGAACGAGCTACTTTTTCAGGCTCATCCCATTCAACAGTTTCTGGTCTACCAGTTTTTACACCGCAAAATCCACAAGATCTAGTACAAATGTTACCTAAAATCATAAAGGTTGCTGTACCTTCCCCCCAACATTCACCCATGTTTGGGCAACTTCCACTAGTACAAATTGTATTTAATTTATACTTATCTACTAATCCTCTAAGATCCGTGTATTTTTTACCTACAGGTAATTTTACACGTAACCATTTTGGTTTTTTTTGTCTTTCAGGAAGTGTAACTGTTTCGTTTGTCATTCTCTAAAAATTGAAAAGCAAATTTACAAAGAAAAGCGTTACAAACTAAGTAAAAACCAAATACTAAATCCAACTAAAAAAACGATGCCAGTTATACTTAAAATTCGCAAACCTAATTTTGGGCGATGCTTTTCTGGAGTGTGTTTTCCTGTGATTAATATATAATTTAAAATAGCGTAAAAAGGTGCAGTTAAAAATGATAAAACAGTAGCTATTTTAACTAAGAAACCCATGTCAGATAAAAAGTAATTTAAGATTATAAAAGTTCCAAAAGCTAAAAGTAACATCCAAAACCAATAACTGAACTTATTTTTCTTATCAAAAATAAGGTTCGATGCTTTAGTCATTGCTCTTGGAGAAGCATCTAACGTAGTTAAAGTGGTGCTAAACATAGTGGTGAATGCAGCAATCCCAATAAATAAATAAGAAAACTCCCCTAAGTTTTTTGTGTATAAATGAATTAATTGTGAGGCAAATACAGTTCCTTTATTTGAAAAAGATTCTCCAGATCTATACATAACCAAAGCGCCTAACATCACAAAACAAACACCTAAAAATAAAGTGCTGATGTAGCCAACATTAAAATCGAAAATGGCATGCTTTGGTTTAATTTTTTCAAAAGTATTTTTACTTTTCTCAACCGACCATAATGAATGCCAAATAGAAATATCTAATGGGGCTGGCATCCAACCTAAAAATGCAATCAGAAAAGTAACTTGTGCAGTACCACTAGGAATTATTTGTTGAAAAGAAAATCCTTTATTGGTGCTAAATAGCGCAACATTTACAGCAATGATTGTGCTAATTGTTAATATAATAATGATGTATTTCATTAAATTATCAAGAAGCTTGTATTTACCAATAAGTAAAATGACAATACTTATTGTCATTATGATTAAAGACCAAACCACTAAATTATTAGTAACACCAAAAAGATTAGCAGCTAAACCAGCTGTAACTATAGTAACCGCTGCTTGAATGGTAAACATGGTTACGAAATTTAAAATATAGTAGCTTACTAAGAAGCCTTTACCTAACTTTCTATAACCGTCTAATAACGTTTCTCCTGTAGCCGCAGCATAACGTGGACCGTATTGGAAAAAAGGGTATTTAAAAATATTTACAATTAAAAGTGCCCATAGTAAACCAAATCCAAAATCGGCACCTGCTCTAGTAGATTGTACTAAATGAGAAACGCCAATGGCTGCACCAGCAAATAAGAGTCCTGGTCCAAGTAAATTTAAAATGGATTTTTTCATGAAAAGGGAAGGGGGTTAAAGAAAAGTGTTGAGGGCTGTTTTAAATAATGTTATAATTGATTGATAATATGCTTTTTAAAAAGCATGGCAATCTATGATTTTTTTATTATTTCTGCTAATAATTTTTTAGCTCTCAGTAATTTAACTTTAACATTGTTGATTGGTTCATCAATTTTTTTAGAAATTTCTTTGTAACTCAGCTCTTGAAAAAAACGTAAATTAATTACCTCTTGGTACTTTGGTTTTAGTTTTTTAATATCTCTTAAAAGCTTCGCAAGGTTTTGTTCTGTAATAATTTTATCTTCAGGAGAAGGAGAGTTGTCAATAACTTTAAAAGCAGCTTCTTCTTGTTCTTTTGTCGTTTCTATTTGTAAAGAAGATTTTTTCTTTCTAAGAAAATCGATATAAACGTTTTTAGAAATGGTAATTAACCATGTTTTGAATTGATATTGTTCGTCGAACGTATCAATTTTATCGAAAGCTTTTGAAAAAGTTCTAATCGTAATATCTTCAGCATCGTTATCATTATTAATTTTTGATAACTGATAATTATACACACTTCCCCAAAAAGTATCTAATAGGAAATTAAAAGATATTTGATTCCCTTTTTTAGCTTTTTGAATGTGTTTAAGTACTTTTTCTTTATTTACTTCCAATGTGTAGGTTTAGAAATTCTAGTTGATATAAATATAGTGATTTGTAATAACAATAAACAAATATCAAGTATTGGTAAAAAGAATAGTATTTGTTTTTCTTGCAATTTATAGGCTGATTTTCCAATAATGATATATTGAATAAGAAAATAAACAAATATTATAGGAGTAATAATTTTCCAATTTAAAACTGCTAGATAAATAGCTAAAGGATAAAATAAAATCTTGGATATAATAAATAAACGTAAAAAGAATTTATGTTTAAATTTATATAAAGATGTTACTATTGATTGTTTTCTTTTTTCTGAAAACCATTTTTTAAAGGAATATATACCTGAGCTTTCAACAAAACTAGCATTGCTAGTGGCTGTTACAGTATTTTTATTTGTTGATGCATCTTTTAGAAATAAATCGCTTTCACCGATAAAAATATTTAAATGGTTTATAAATCCGTTAATCTTAAAAAAATCACTTTTTGTATATCCAATATTACCAGAATTAGCTGTAAACGCACTACCAGTTTTGGTAAAAGAAAAAGATTGAATTGTGTTTATGATATTATCAAAACGGAAAAGTAAATTGCTAAAAGAATGTTTTTTAGATTTTAATTTTTTGTACCCAATAACAATTGTTTTTTCTTTCGAAAAATTAAATGCCATTTCGTTAATCCAGTTTTTAGAAATAGGGGTACTATTTGTTTCTGTAAACAATAAATGTTCATGAGAAGCAGCTTTTATACCTAATGTTAATGAGTACTTTTTATTTCCCCAAAAAGCTTCAGTGTTTTTTACGTTTACTAATTTTATATTAGAATGTTGATTCTGTAACTCTTCAATAATATCTAGAGTAGTGTCAGAAGAAGCATTGTTTATTAAAACAATTTCAAAATTAGAATAATTTTGTTGAAGAATATTTTGAATGTAATTAGCTAAATTTCCTGCTTCGTTTTTAACTAAAATAATTATAGAAACAGGTATTTCGTTGCTTTTTAATTGAGTTTTCTTTTTTTCAAAAGCAAAAACAGAAAAATAGAAGTAATAAATTATTTGAATAACCGTAGCTGCTACAAAAATGTAGAAAAGTACAGTAAATATCATAAAGAAAGGTTGGTTAGTTTTATGGGGCTAGTTGTCGTGTTGAGGCTCGCTGCAAGTGTCAAATTGGTCAGGTGTTTTACCACAAAACCCACATGCTTCTCCGCTGTCATTCAATACTGGATTCTGACTTGCACAAGTACCTGCAAATTCACCATCTTTTTTAGCCCAAATTTTAATTGCAATTCCTGCAAAGGCTAAAGCTAATAATCCAATTGTAACAAAAACTAACTTCATTTTAATAAATTTTATGCTGCAAAGATACGAAGTTCCAAATTCATTAAAATAAAATATCATACATTTATAAGGGTGTGACTTTTATGAATATAAGTGTCATAATTAATAATCAATTAATTAAAACTTTATAAATATGAAAAAATATTTAGCGGAATTATTCGGAACATTTTGGCTAGTTTTTGGCGGTTGTGGTAGCGCAATTTTTGCAGCAGCTTTTCCAGATTTAGGAATTGGATTTATGGGGGTTGCCTTAGCTTTTGGTTTGGCAGTATTAACTATGGCATACGCCGTAGGACATATTTCTGGAGGGCATTTTAACCCAGCTGTATCATTAGGATTATGGGCTGGAGGAAAATTTTCAACAAAAGAAATTATTCCTTATATAATTTCTCAGTTAGTAGGTGCAATTTTAGCAGCATCAGCATTGTATATAATAGTTTCTGGTAAAGCTAGTTTCGAAACGATTGGAGGTTTTGCAGCTAATGGATATGGAGAATTATCACCAGGAGGGTATAGTTTGTCTTCAGCTTTTATAGCAGAGTTTTTACTAACAATGTTCTTTTTGTTAATTATTTTAGGAAGTACAAACGAGAGAGCTCCAAAAGGTTTCGCACCAATCGCTATTGGTTTGGGTTTAACATTAATTCATTTAATTAGTATTCCAATTACAAATACCTCAGTAAATCCGGCTCGTTCTATGAGTCAGGCATTATTTGCAGGAGGTGAGTATTTAACACAATCGTGGTTGTTTTGGGTTGCTCCTATAGCTGGAGCAGTTGTTGCAGGATTTATTCATAAAGCGTTATTTGACAAAGAATAAATTACGTCTTAGTATAAGAGGTTTAAAGCAGGTTCAGTAATAATTGAATCTGCTTTTTTATAAAAAAAAGTATACTATTTTTTAAACCTTTTTAATTTTCGCGGGTCTTAATAAAAACTCTTTTTTATGAGATCAACGAATATCCCCTTAATTTTATTAATTTCATTATTCTTTTTATCCTGTGGAAGTGATACTGCCGTAGTTGAAGAAGATTCAACACCAGTTCAAAATTCTAAGCCAAATATCTTATTAATAATTGCAGATGATATGGGGTTAGATGCTACTCCAGGCTTTAATGTAGGATCAATAAAACCAAATACTCCAAATCTTCAAAATATGATTAATAATGGAGTTCGTTTTACAAACTTATGGTCATATCCAACTTGTACACCCACAAGAGGAAGTATTTTAACAGGTAAATATGGTTTTCGAACTAATGTCATGAAAGTAGATGATGTTATGTCAACTTCAGAAACTTCGTTGCAAAAATATTTAGATGATAAAGGAGCAGGATATAGCAATGCAGTTATAGGAAAATGGCATTTATCTAGAGATGAAAATCACCCAACACAAATGGGAGTTGATTATTATGCTGGGTTATTGAGCGGAGGAGTTCAAGCGTACACCAATTGGAATTTTACTCAAAATGGAGCAACAACTTCTTCTAACGAATATACGACAACAAAATTTACCGATTTAGCAATAGATTGGGTAGCTCAACAAGATAAATCATGGTTTTTATGGTTGGCTTATAATGCGCCACATACCCCATTTCACTTGCCTCCAACAAATTTACATACTCAAGGAAGTTTACCAACAGATGATGCAAGTATTAATGCTAACCCTGTACCATATTATATGGCTATGATTGAGGCTATGGATACTGAAATAGGACGCTTGTTGAGCTCTATGACTCAAGAAGAAAAAGATAATACTATAATTATTTTTATTGGTGATAATGGTACTCCAAATCAGGTAGTTCAAGATTATAGAAGCAGGAGAGCAAAAGGAACAGTATATCAAGGAGGAGTTAATGTTCCTATGATTGTTTCAGGTAAAAATGTAGCACGCTCGAATCAAACCGATGATAGTTTATTAAATACGGTCGATTTATTTGCAACCATTGCTGATATTGCTGAAACGGGAACTAAACAACATCATGATAGTAATAGTTTTAAAGAATTATTTACAGCTACTTCGAATAGTAATAATAGGGATTTTGCCTATACTGAAATAGGAAAAGATATAGGAGATGATGATGTTACAATCAGAAATGAATCACATAAGTATATAAAATTTACTGACGGAAGCGAAGCGCTTTATAATTTAAATGATGATTTTTTTGAAGTAAACAATTTGTTAGATTCTACATTAAGTGCTGAAGATCAACAAGAATTAGATAATTTGAAACAAACCCTTAACGACTTAAAAAATTAATAAAGATGAAAAACTTAAAAATATCTATTTTATTATTTGGATTATTAGCTTTAGTTTACTCATGTGGATCAGATGATTCTGAAGAAATGAATAATGACGATGATGTAAGTGAAATAGTTTATGATATATCGCCAATATTATCAAAGTTTGACAATATTGATGCAATTACATATTCAGTGTCTGGAAATACTATTACGATTCAAACAACGAATTTACCTAACCATAAAAGTCCGTATTGGGGAGTAGGACATGCAATGTATGAAGCTTATAATGGTACAAATCCGAGTTGGAATCAAAACCAAAATTCTATAGGAGAGCAAAATATTACATTTCAAATACCTTTAAATCCTTTGGAAGCATCAAATAAAACTGCTACACCAATGGGACCAATAGGTGTATCAAGAAACGGAATTGTGTTTTTTAATCAATATGCTGCTGGTGGAGCTCCGTTAACAAATGAAATCAATTCATTTGACCAGTATTTAGGACACCCGGCAAACACACAGTATCATTATCATATCAAACCAAAATTTTTAACAGATACTTTTGGTGAAGATGCTTTTTTAGGGTTACTTTCTGATGGATTTCCAGTATATGGTCCTATGGAAAATGGACAAACTATTACGAATGACGATTTAGATGCATACCATGGTCATGTATCTCCAACAGCAGATTTTCCTAATGGAATTTACCATTATCACATAACAAATGAAGATCCATATTTAAATGGTAATGGGTTTTATGGTACAGCAGGAACAGTAACAAGGTAGTATTGAGAACAATTTATTATATTTTTATTTTATTCATTTTTATTTCTTGTAATACTCAAAAGCAAGAAGTAAGAATGAGTAATTTTATTAATGAAACTAAAATGCCTTTAAAAGAGAAAGATATAAAGGATTTAAATTTTAGTTTGGTTAATGGAGTTTTATTTTATGAAGACAAACCATACTCTGGGATTGTTAAAGAATTTTATTCTAATGGGGCGATTAAATCGAAATCAGAGTATTTAAATGGAAAAAGAGAAGGGTATTTTGATGGTTGGTATATCGAAGGAAATAAGCAATTTAAGAGAGCTTATAAAAACGGATTAAAAATTGGAAAACACATAGGATGGTACAAAAACAATCAAAAAATGTTTGAATTTCAGTTTAATGATTCTGGTGAGTATAATGGAAGTGTTAAAGAATGGTTCAGTAACGGACAGGAGTTTAAAAGCTTTAATTACCAAAATGGGAGAGAAGAAGGAAATCAAAAAATGTGGCAACCTAATGGGAAGGTAAGAGCTAATTATGTAACAAAAAACGGTCAACGTTTTGGATTAATTGGTTTAAAAAAATGTTATTCAGTAAATATTAAAAATGAAGAATTTAAGTAGAGTTTTAATTTGTTTTTTGTTTGTTGTTTCTTCTTGTAAAAAAGGAAAAAAGGTAGATGAGATAAATACGTTACCTTTTTTTAATTCAGCAATTTTCACACCCGAGTGGATTGAAAAAGATTCACCAGTCTATAAGGGTATACATACTATTGCTGATTTTAGTTTAGTTAATCAAGATGGTAAAGAAGTAACAAAAAGCACATACAACAATAAGATTTATATAGCAGATTTCTTTTTTACAACTTGTCCAGGAATTTGCCCAATTCTTGAAAAAAACATGAATAAAATTCAAGAAAAATATAGAGAAGATGATGATATAATGTTGTTGTCTCATACAGTAATGCCGGTAAAAGATTCTGTTTCTGTATTAAAACAATATGCAATTGACAATGGAATTGATTCTAAAAAGTGGAATCTAGTTACAGGCGATAAAAAACAAATCTATGATTTAGCGAGAAAATCATATTTTGCTGATGAAGACTTTATAAAAACTCAAGATGAAGATGCGTTTATTCATACAGAAAATTTTGTGCTAATAGATAAAAAAGGAAGGATACGAGGAGTTTATAACGGAACTTTAGCCTTGGATACCGAAAGGTTAATCCGTCATATTGAAATATTGAAAAGAGAAGGTTAGATTATTATATTTACTTCAATTTCTAACTCAATTGAGAATTTCTCTTTAATTGTTTTTTTAATGGTTTCTGCTAGCTCATAAATCTCTTTACCACTGGCATTTCCATAGTTTACCAAAACAAGAGCTTGTTTTTCGTGTACACCATATTCACCAAAACGTTTTCCTTTAAATCCGCTTTGTTCTATTAGCCAACCAGCAGGAACTTTGATTTCCGTTTCTGAAATTATATAGCTGGGGATGTTAGGGAATTCTTTTTGAAGTTTATCAAAATGAGTTTTAGAAATTACAGGGTTTTTAAAAAAACTACCACTGTTACCAATTTCTTTCGGGTCTGGTAATTTAGATTGACGAATAGCAATTACAGCGTCAGAAATATTTTTTAAAGTTGGATTTTCAATATTTTTTGAAGCTAGTTCATTTTCAATTGCCCCGTATGATGTATTAAGGTTATGCTCATTTTTCGTTAGTTGAAAACTAACAGAAGTAATGATGTATTTTCCTTTTGCTTTATTTTTAAAAATTGAGTTTCGATAGCCAAATTCACATTCTTTATTAGAAAACTCAATAAGTTTACCTGTTTCAATTTCAACAGCTTCTATTCGAGTAATAGTATCTTTAACTTCAACACCGTAAGCGCCAATATTCTGTATTGGACAGGTACCAACGTTTCCAGGAATTAAAGATAAGTTTTCAATTCCGCCATAATTTTGTGAAACACACCAAAGAACAAAATCATGCCAATTTTCACCAGCATTAACAGTTAAATAAATATCATTATGATTTTCTCTATCAATAGAAATTCCCTTTAAATCTATATGAACAACTAATTTTTCAATGTCTTTAGTTAATAACATATTACTACCACCACTAATTAAAAAAATGTCTTGTTCTTTTTTTAAAAGTTGTTGTAAATTGTAAAGTGAATCAATAGAAACAAAACGTTTGGCATTTACATCAATCCCAAACGTGTTGTATTCTTTTAAAGATATGTTTTCTTGAATATTCAATTAACTATTATATTTTTCTAAAGCAATTTTTAATATTTCTACACAACGTTTTAAATCTGTTTTGTTTAATACGTATGCAATACGAACTTGGTTTTTTCCTTCACCTTCAGTAGAGTAAAATCCGCCAGCAGGAGCAACCATTACAGTTTCGTTATTATGATTAAATTTTTCTAAAATCCACTGAGCAAAATCATCTGAGTTTTTAACAGGAAGTTCAGCGATACAATAAAAAGCACCTTTAGGGTTTGCTACTTTTACACCATCAATTTTTTGTAATTCAGCAATTAAAGTATCTCTTCTTTCTTGATATTCTTCAATAACTTCATCAAAATAACTTTGCGGAGTATCTAAAGCAGCTTCACTAGCCAACAAAGCATAAGTTGGTGGACTTAAACGTGCTTGAGCAAATTTAATAGCTGTATTAATAAAATCTTCATTTTTAGAAACGATACACCCAATTCTAGCACCGCACATACTGTAACGTTTAGAAACTGAATCAATCATAATTGCATTTTGCTCTAATCCACCAAGAGCCATTACCGAATTATGTTTTTCTCCATCGTAAGTAAACTCACGATATACTTCATCAGCAATTAAAAATAGATCATGCTTTAAAACAACTTGCTTTAATTTTTCAATTTCAGCTTCACTATATAAATACCCTGTTGGATTTCCAGGGTTACAAATTAAAATTGCTTTTGTTTTTGAAGTAATTAATTTTTCAAAATCTTCAATAGCAGGTAAGGCAAAGTTGTCTTCAATTTTTGAAATAACAGGAACAACTTTTACTCCTGATGCAGTTGAAAATCCATTGTAGTTAGCATAAAAAGGTTCTGGAATAATAATTTCATCACCAGGGTCTGTAATACTACCAATAGTGAATAATAAAGCTTCAGAACCACCAGTAGTAGCAATAATATTATTGGCAGCTACATGAATATCGTTTTTAGCATAATAATTTGCTAACTTAGTTCTGTATTCCTCAGAACCTTCAGAGCGGGCGTATGATAAAACCTGAATAGCATTATTTTTTACAGCGTCTAAAGCTATTTGAGGAGTTTTAATATCTGGTTGACCAATATTTAAATGAAAAACTTTTGTTCCGTTTTTTTTAGCAGCCTCAGCAAAAGGTACCAACTTTCTAATTGGCGATTGAGGCATTGAATTTCCTTTCTGAGAAATAGAAGGCATAGTGTGTAATTTATAGTTGTTTGATGTGCAAATTTGCAAAATTTATTCGATAAACATACATCTTAGATATAAAAAATAAAAGGTTAAAGATTTATTAAAAAAAATAAAAAATAGAAATAACTGCGTATATTGATATATAACTTAAAATCATTCCCTTTTGATAAGACAATTACTTAATATAGTTATATTCTTTTTTTGCCTTTCTTCTTTTTCACAAAAGAATTTTCAGTTTTTTGGAAGTAATAAAGATAAGCAAGAAATATCTTTTAAATTAATTAATAATTTAATTGTTATTCCTCTAGAAATAAACGGACATAAATTGTCTTTTATTTTAGATACAGGTGTAAATAAAACAATTTTATTCAATCTTACGAAAAATGATAGTATAGGTTTGAATAATGTAAAAAAGGTTTTTATAAGGGGGTTAGGTGATGGAGAACCTATAGAAGCATTACTTTCAAAAAAGAATAGGTTTAGAGTTAAAAATATATTTAGTCAAAATCAAGATTTGTATGTTATATTAAGAGATGCTTTTAATCTATCTGCTAAAATGGGTACTACGATTCATGGTATTATAGGTTATGATTTATTAAAAGATGTAATTGTTAGAATAAACTATAGTTCAAAACGAATTGTATTTTATAATCCCCAAAAGTATAAAGCATCAAAGTGTAGAAAATGCGTAACACTTCCTTTACAATTTTATAGAAACAAGCCATATATTGATGTTAAAGCTAGAATAGATACAGTTAATAGTATAGAAACTCCTGTAAAATTATTAATAGATACTGGTGGGAGTGATGCAATGTGGTTATTTGAAGATACTAAAGAGGTTATAAAAACACCTATAAAGCATTTTAAAGATATTTTAGGAGAAGGTATTAGTGGAACTATTTATGGAAATAGGAGTAAAATACCGAATGTTTCGTTAGGTAATTATATTATTGAAGAACCTACAGTATCATTTTTAGATTCTACTTCAACTTTTAATGCTCGTAAATTTAAAGAAAGAAATGGTAGTATTGGAGGTAATATTTTAAAACGATTTAAGGTTTTGATAGATTATCCTAATAAGAAGATAACTTTAAAGAAAAACGCATCTTTAAAAGAAGGTTTTTATTACAATATGAGTGGGTTAAATTTAGTTTATGATGGTCAAGAACTAGTTAGAGGAAATGCAACTACAAATTTTTTTGATGATAGTAATCAAAATAAAAATAATACAATCTCATTTGTTAATACTTATTATTATATTTTTAAGCCTAAATATAAAGTTGAGAATATAGTAACTGGATCACCTGCAGATAAAGCAGGAATGTTAAGAGGAGATTTTATAAAAAGTATAAATGGTAAGCCTGCTTATGAATATGATTTAAGTGAAATTATGAATCTATTTCAAACGAAACCTAATAGGAAAATTAGAATGAAAGTAAAAAGAGGAGTAACAGATTTGAAGTTCGAATTTAGATTAGAAAAAAGAATATAATAAAAAAAGCCACAAATTTAATTTGTGGCTTTTTTTATTATTTATATAGAATGATTATTCACTATCACTCATCATAGTTTTTTCTTTAACAGGAACTGCTTTTTTAGAAATAAATCCTTTTATTTTTAGCATAGTTCTAGATTTTTTAGCATTAGATATTACTGTAATTGCTTTAGAAAATCCTCCAGGTCTTTTCGTATCGTAAGAAACCTCTATTTGACCTTTTTGTCCAGGCATAATTGGCGCTTCTGGTTTCTTAGGTACAGTACATCCACATGTAGATTTGATATCTTTAATAATTAAAGGAGCATCACCCACATTTGTAAATTCAAAAGTACGTTTTCCTTCAGATCCTAAAGCTACTTTTCCGTAATCGATAGTTTCTGTTTCGAATTTAAATTCTTGAGCGCTTACTGTTAATGTAATAAAACAAACAGCGATAAATGATAAAATTGTTTTCATAATTGATAAAATTAATTTAGGGGTTTAATCCGATACAAATTTAGTATTATTTTTTTAGTACTAAAAAAACCAACATCTTATTTTCTGTACACCAGAGATAGTTGTATTTTTGCTTTTTCAATTTCAAAAATAATGCCAAAGTTAAATATTGTTAATACACTTAGGTTATAAAGATACATAAAGCATATGAATATTCCATCAAAATACGATTCTAAAGAAGTAGAGGGTAAATGGTACGACTACTGGATGAAACATAATTATTTTCATTCAGAAGTAGATGATCGTGAACCATATACAATTGTAATACCTCCTCCAAACGTTACAGGAGTATTACATATGGGGCATATGCTAAATAATACGATTCAAGATGTGTTGATTCGTCGTGCGCGTTTACAAGGTAAAAATGCTTGTTGGGTTCCTGGAACTGACCATGCATCTATTGCTACAGAAGCAAAGGTTGTTGCAAAACTAAAAGAGCAAGGAATTGATAAAAACGATTTAACTCGTGAAGAATTTTTAGCGCATGCTTGGGAATGGAAACATGAATATGGTGGAATTATTTTAGAACAATTAAAAAAGTTAGGAGCTTCATGTGATTGGGAGCGTACTGCTTTTACAATGGACCCTGCTTTATCGGAATCAGTAATAAAAGTTTTTGTTGATTTATATAATAAAGGATTAATTTATCGTGGTTACCGCATGGTAAACTGGGATCCTGAAGCAAAAACGACCCTTTCCGATGAAGAAGTTATTCATATTGAAAAACAAGGAAACCTTTATTATTTAGAATATCAAATTGAAGGGTCAGAAGATAAATTAACAATTGCAACTACTCGTCCAGAAACTATTTTTGGAGATACAGCAATTTGTATCAACCCAAATGATGAGCGTTTTACACATTTAAAAGGTAAAAAAGCAATTGTTCCGCTTTGTGGAAGAGTTATTCCTATTATTGAAGATGAATATGTTGATGTTGAATTCGGTACAGGATGTTTAAAAGTAACTCCTGCGCACGATGAAAACGATAAAGTTTTAGGAGACAAGCACAAGTTAGAAGTAATCGATATTTTTAACGACGATGCTTCTTTAAACTCTTTCGGATTACATCACGAAGGTAAAGATCGTTTTGTTGCACGTAAAGAAGTTATAAAAGAATTAGAAGAAAAAGGAATTTTAGTTAAAACTGAAGTTCATACAAATAAAGTAGGCACATCAGAAAGAACAAAAGCAGTTATTGAACCAAGATTGTCTGATCAATGGTTCTTAAAAATGGAAGATTTAGTTAAACCTGCAATCGAAGCAGTTTTAGGTGATGATACCGATATTACTTTATATCCAAAGAAATTTGAGAATACATACCGTCATTGGATGGAAAACATTCGTGATTGGAATATTTCTCGTCAATTATGGTGGGGACAACAAATTCCTGCGTATTTCTACGGAGATGGAAAAGAAGATTTTGTTGTAGCTGAGAGCAAAGAAGAAGCTTTAGCTTTAGCAAAAGAGAAGAATCCATCTATTACAATGGAAACTCTAAGACAAGACGAAGATGCTTTAGATACTTGGTTTTCTTCTTGGTTATGGCCAATGTCTGTTTTCGATGGAATTCGTAATCCAGAGAACGAAGAAATTAAATATTACTATCCAACAAACGATTTAGTAACAGGTCCAGATATTTTATTTTTCTGGGTTGCTCGTATGATTATTGCTGGGTATGAGTATAAAGATGAAAAGCCTTTTGAGAATGTTTACTTAACAGGATTAGTACGTGATAAGCAAAGACGTAAAATGTCTAAATCATTAGGGAATTCACCAGATGCTTTAAAATTAATCGAAGATTATGGAGCGGACGGAGTTCGTGTTGGACTGTTATTAAGTTCTGCTGCTGGTAATGATTTAATGTTCGATGAAGATTTATGTCAACAAGGAAAAGGTTTTGCAAACAAAATATGGAACGCTTTCCGTTTAGTAAAAGGTTGGGAAGTTGATGCTAGTTTAGAACAACCAGAATCGGCTAAAATCGGATTACAATGGTATGAGGCTAAGTTCCAAACTGTATTAGCTGAAATTGAAGATCATTTTTCTAAATATCGTTTATCTGATGCTTTAATGGCAATCTATAAATTAATTATGGATGATTTTTCTTCTTGGTTATTAGAAACGGTAAAGCCAGGATACCAACAACCAATCGATAAAAAAACGTTTGATGCTGTAATTTCAATTTTTGAAGATAATTTAAAAATATTACATCCGTTTATGCCTTTTCTATCAGAAGAAGTTTGGCAGCATATTACTGAGAGAACTCCGGAAGAAGCTTTAATTATAGCAAAATATCCAAAAGTTAAAAAGGTAGATACTGCGATTATCAATCAATTTGACTTTGCTACAAATGTAGTTTCAGGAATTAGAACAATTAGAAAGGATAAAAATATTTCATTTAAAGATGCAGTTGAGTTGTCAGTTGTAAATAATGAAAATTTCACTAAAGATTTTGATGTTGTTGTTAAGAAACTAACAAATGCATCAGTAATCAATTATGTTTTAGATAAAGTTGATGGCGCTTCATTTAGAGTGAAATCTAACGAATATTTTATCCCTGTAGCTGAAGAAAATATTGATATTGAAGCTGAGACGGAAAAATTAAATGCAGAATTAAAAAGAGCAGAAGGTTTCTTATTCGGAATTCAAAAGAAGTTATCTAATGAGCGTTTTGTAAGTAATGCGCCAGAGCAAGTAATTACTTTAGAGCGTAAAAAGGAATCAGATACTTTAGCGAAGATTGAAACTATAAAATCGAGTTTAGCTTCTTTAAAATAGAGTAAAATGAAATCTATAAAAAAACCACTGAAGTAATTCAGCGGTTTTTTTATGCTCTTCAAATAAGAATTAATTTCTATCAATTACATCTCCAGATCCAATAGAATTAGTGTCAATGTGTTTTGGATTTCCTTTGTAATAAACACTTCCAGAACCAACAACACTGGCTTTAATTTTTGTACTAACCGATGTTTGTACACTTCCAGAACCAGCAATACTAGCTTTTAACGAGTTCGCATCTAAATCGTACGCTTTAATACTTCCTGATCCAGCTAAAGAACATTTAAAATTATCCGTTTTTCCTTTTAATTTAATGTTCCCAGATCCACCGATAGAGGCTTTTACAGTATTCGCATCAATATTGGCAATAATATTACCCGAACCACCAATACTAAAAGCAGCACTGTCAGCTTTGATACGTTTTTTTACAGTAACATTTCCTGAACCACCTAAAGAAATAGCTTCGATTTCTTCAAAAGGAATTGTAACAGTTATTTTTCTTGTAGTACGAATATTAGTATTCTCTTTAAATTGAACTTTTAGTTTTCCATTTCTTACTTCAGTTTCTATATAAGTAATTAAATTTTCTTCACCTTCGATTGTAATTTTACCTTCTTTACCATCAATTAGATTTACATCGAAAGATCCGCCAACGCTTACCTTGTCGAAAGAATCAATAGATCTAGTTTTTGTAATCACATTTCCATTACCTTTTACTTTTTTCGAGCTCCACCAGCTTTGTGCGTTTATGGTAACTGAAAGTAAAACTACTATAGTTGTAATAAGTTGTTTTTTCATTTTTTTCTATTTTAGAGTTATAATTAGTTATATTTAAGCCTCCTTATGATTAAAAAGATTAATTTTTATAGTATAGCTTATTTTGTGGCTTGTTTAGTGTCTTTATTTTTTATTGACGTTAATGCTTCTATTACTGAAATGATAGTTAAAATATCTGCATTGATATTTTTATCATTTTTATATTTAAGTTCAACTAAAACAATAAATTATTTTTATTTATTCGTTTTAATGAATTCTATAGCGTCAGATACTTTTTTAATTTTTGATGATGATTTTTTAATGCTTGGAACAATATTGTTATTAGCTAATAGAATTTTATATATAATTATATCAAGAAGAGCTTTATCTGATATAAATCCTAAAAACTCATTATCTTATTTACTGCCTAGTTTACTCTTGTTTGTAATTATTTATGAGCTTTTAAAGCCTTATTTACAACAAATATCATTATCCTTTTTATTAATTGGTATTTCTTCTGCTATTGTAATTGGTTTATCTTTTATGAATTACATGAATAATATGAATGAAAAGAATAAACTTTTTTTCTTTGGAATGTTACTAATTGTTACAGCTGATGTTTTAATCGCTATTAATAAATTTTTAGATTATCATTTAGCTTACGTTATTATATATACATCGATGTATTATGTTGCTCGCTATTTCATTTGTCAATCTATGATTGAAGAAACTAATCGTTAACCTTAATAGATACACCTCCGTAATTTGATTTTATATTAATCGTTGAGTTTGATGATTTACCAAACATACCTTCATAATGTTTTTTTGATGTCTTTTTAATACTTTTAAACATTTCAACATTATCTTGAGGGTAATTAAATCCAGCATAACCTAAATCAACTACAAAGTTGAAATTATTGTCGCTGCTTGTTCCTAATTTAATTCCAGCATAACTACCATCAATAGTAATATTTTCAAAACCTTTAGCTATATTTTTAACTCTAATACCACCATAATCAGTATCAATTTTTAAGTTTTTTCTTAGAGTACCAATTTTAATACTTGCATAATCAGTACTTCCTGAAAGGTTAACGACATCGTTAGCAGATAAGCTGCCGTAATCGGTATTGAATTTTACGGTTTCAACTTTTCCAATCCTAACAGTAGAGTAATCTGCATTTACATTTAACGATTCAGATTCGTCAACTTTTAATTTAGAATAATCAATATTGATACTACCAGATTTCATGAATTTAATATCGGAATCACCACAGTAATCTAAATTTATACTGTTGGTATCATTTAGTAATTGATCTACTTCAATGTTACCATAATCGCAATTAAGATTCGCTTTTCCTTGTAGTTTATCAAGTTCTATATTACCATACTTGTTATTTAAATCTGCATTATTGGTGATAGGCATTTTTACAAAATAATTTATCTTGTAATTGGTGTTACTACTTCCCCACCAAGACCATTTCGATTTAGTACTTTCAATTTGAGTACGAGCTTCTACTAAACTATTCGAAGCTTCGAAAAGCACATCAATAGCTCTTAATTTTTTTTCTACATTATCTAAGTCATCTCCTTTAACGGTAATTTTAACTTTAATTTCAATACGGTTTTCGTTCCAAGTAGTTACTTGTACATTACCATATTTATTTTTAACATAAAGTGTGGCATTTTCATTTACTGAAAAAGACTTGTTAATGGTTTTAGTTTTTTCATGCTTTTTACCATCATTTGCTATTAAAATAGTAGGTGCAAGCAATAATATGAATAGTATTTTATATAATTTCATCATCTCTAAGTTCTAATTTTGCAGGGTTTTTTTGTTGTTCTAATTGTAATAAGAGTTTCTCTAAAACATTTAATCTTTCTTGGTAATTCGCAATCATTTGCTGAATTACTTGTCTTTTATTTTCGTTTTTAGATAACTCTGTTACTAAAGTTTTATATTGGTCTGTTAATTCTTCAATTTCATCTAAAGAATCTTCAATAACAGTTTCTGTTTCAATATTTCTATACTGTTCTATTTCTTTTAACTCTTGATTAATAGTTTTAACAAAGAAACTTTGTGCTTCAGCCATTTTAGGCGATACATCTGCTAAATCATAAGTTTGTTGTTGCTGATAATTACCTAAGTAAAACCCTAAAACTAAAATAACTGATGCAGCTATACTCATCCAAAAAAATGATGGACCACTTTTCTTTTTAGGTTGCTGAAGTTTTCTCTGAAAACGTTCGAGATGTCCCGAATGAGGTTCGAAAATATCGAAATCATTATCATCGAAAAACTGATGTAATTTATCCTCCATATACTTTTGTTTTATTAGTGTTAGCAAGTAAAACTTGCTTTAATTTCTTTTTTGCTCTCGATATTGTTGTTCTTACATTTTCGTTTGTATAGTTTAATATCTCAGCGATTTCTTCGTAATCATAACCTTCTATTAAGTTTAAAGTTAGTACAACACGATAATTGTCTTTTAAATTTTTAATATGGTTTAAAACTTCTTTTACATTAATAGAATCATAGTTAATTGAAGTTTCTTCTATTTCGTAATTAGGAATCACTTCTAGCTTAACTTCATCATAACGGTTATTCTTTTTTAATTGAGTTAAACTCTTATTAACAACTATTCTTTTTAACCAAGCTCCAAAAGCAACTTCTCCTTTAAAAGTATTTAATTTAGTAAAAGCCGTTAAAAAAGCTTCCTGAATTAAATCTTCAGCCTCAAATTCATCTTTCAAAATTCGATAAGCAGTATTATACATGGCTTTATAGTACCCCTTATACACCTGCATTTGTGCAGTGCTATCGTTTTTTTTACAGCGTTCGAGTAGTTGGTTGATATGTGTTGTTTTAGACTCCAAAGAAATCATTCTATACTAGAGACAATTCAATTTTTAAATTGTGACAGTTTATTTTTAATAAAAGTAAAATTTTATAATGAAATCCTGTTAAATTATAGGTAATATCTTGTTATTTAGTTAATTGAATTTTATATGTTTCATAACATATCGAGGTTTATAAAAATGAATCTAAATATGTATATTTGGCACAATGATTGACAGTGTTAAAATTATAGAATGCCCAAGAGATGCTATGCAAGGAATTAAAAGTCATTTTATTCCTACCGATGCAAAGGTTAAGTATATCAATTCACTGTTAAAAGTGGGATTTGATACAATTGATTTTGGAAGTTTTGTGTCGCCCAAAGCAATTCCTCAAATGAGAGATACCGCTGAGGTTTTATCAAAATTAGATTTGTCTACAACACAAAGTAAATTACTAGCTATTGTAGCAAATGTAAGAGGAGCTAATGACGCATCTGTGTTTGAAGAGATTGATTATTTAGGATACCCTTTTTCAATATCTGAAAATTTTCAAATGCGTAATACGCACAAAACAATAGAGCAATCTGTTGATACGTTAAAAGAAGTATTGGCTATTGCAAATAGAACCAATAAAGAAGTTGTAGCATATTTATCTATGGGCTTTGGAAATCCATATGGAGATCCATGGAGTGTGGAAATAGTAGGAGAGTGGACAGAGAAATTATCAAAATTAGGAGTTAAAATATTATCATTGTCAGATACCATTGGTAGTTCAACACCAAAAGATATCGATTATTTATATTCAAACTTAATTCCTAGTTACCCTGATATAGAATTTGGCGCTCATTTACATACAACTCCTACAAAATGGCACGAAAAAGTAGATAGTGCTTTTAAAGCTGGTTGCCGTCGTTTCGATGGAGCAATTAAAGGTTACGGAGGTTGCCCTATGGCAAAAGATGAGTTAACCGGTAATATGCCAACTGAAAAAATGTTATCATACTTTACTGCTGAAAAGGTTGATACAAATATTAAACCAATGAGTTTTGAAAGTGCATATAACAAAGCACTAGAAGTTTTTAGTATATAATGAAGTTAAAATTAATAACCCTTTTTTTTGTTTTTTCTACATTTTATCAATCTACAATTGATAAGAGGATAGGAGTATGGCAAATACAAAATGGCGAGTTAGTAAAGAACAGATCTAATAAAAATGATTTAGCAAATTATTACTGGAAAGAGTTTAATAGAATTTTCCCGCAAGAGCTAACCAAAAAGTACATTAAGCGTATCGTATTAATGACTGATGGTGTAGATGAAAAAACTGGAGCTTTAGTTTCTTTAAATTCTAGAAATGACAAATGGCAATTAGAAATTGATGTTCAAGATGTGAATCTTAAAACCAGAAATAGAAGAAGGTTGCACGAATCGGTTTATACTTTAGTGCATGAGTTTGGTCATTTATTAACTTTAAATAAAACGCAAATACGACCTACTAAAAAAGGGCTTCAGGATGAAGGAGAACTTTATTTAACTTTAGAAGGAGAAGCTTATAAAAAAAGCTATTTAAACAAGTTTGTGAATTTATTTTGGAAAGGAGCCTTATTAAATAGATGGGATGTTATTCAAAGAGAATATTGTTATACAGAAGCAAATTGTGTTGAAAAGTTACTTGACTTATATGATAACAATCGTTCTGAATTTCTTACTGATTATGCAGCTGAAAGTCCAGAGGAAGATATTGTTGAAAGCTGGACAGCTTTCGTATTAAGACCAAAAGTTAGAAATCCAAAAACGATTGCTCATAAAAAAATAAACTTCTTTTATCAATTTCCAGAGCTTGTTGCTTATCGAAAAATGATTCGACAGAATACTCGTAAATATCTGCATTAGAATTTGTAATTTTGGTTTAATTAATATTTTAAACCTTTCTTTAAAAAGTAGGCTTAATAAGTTTTACTACTATTAAATAAATGCTCAATGAAATACTGTAAATTTTTATTAATAGCTGTTCTTTCTATATTCATAGTTAGTTGTGGTTCACCAAAGAACATAAAAGATTCTTCACCTTTATCAGCTTATCAATTTAAAAAAGATACTGCAAAAACCTATTTCAATATACTTCAAATTAACGATGTGTATGAGATAGCCCCAATTCAAGGAGGGAAATTTGGTGGAATGGCAAGAGTAGAAACTGTTCGCCAAAACTTATTGAAAGAAGATAAGAACACTATGACAGTTTTAGCAGGTGACTTTTTAAATCCATCATTAATAGGAACCATGAAAGTTGACGGTTCTCGTGTGCGAGGTAAACAAATGGTAGAAGTGATGAATGCTATGGATTTTGATGTGGTAGCATTTGGGAACCATGAGTTTGATTTAAGCTATACTAGTTTACAAGATCGATTAAACGAAAGTAAATTCGATTGGATTTCAGCGAATACATTACATAATAAAGATGGTAAACATCACTATTTTCATAAAGTTGTAAATGGTAAAAAAGAAAATCTACAAGATTCATTTGTAAAAGAATTTATGAATTCTGATGGTTCAATATTAAAGGTAGGTTTTATAAGTGTATGTATTCCTTCTAACCCTAAAAGTTATGTGTATTATGGTGATATGTATGAAGAAATAAAAAGAGCCTATAATGAAATTAAAGATAAAGTTGATGTTGTTTTAGGATTAACACATTTATCTATAGCTCAAGATAAAAAGGTTGCAGAATTATTACCTAATGTACCTTTAATTATGGGAGGGCATGAACATACCAATAGTTATGATAAGGTTGGAGATGTTATAATAACTAAAGCTGATGCAAATGCTAAGACAGCTTATATTCATCGCTTTGAGTATGATCTTAACACTAAAAAAGTACAATTTAAATCTGAGTTAAAAGAGATAAACGATCAAATTCCTACAGATGAGAAAGTAGGGGCTGTTGTTAGTAAATGGCAAAAGATTTTAAAAGAGAAAATTCAAGATATTGTATCTAATCCATACGAAGTTATTTATAATGCTAAAATACCTTTAGACGCTAGAGAAACACCGATTAGAAGTGTGCAAACCAATATGGGAGATATTATAACCAAAGCTATGAGTTTTGCTTATGATGATAAGGTGGATTGCGCTTTAGTAAACGGTGGGTCAGTAAGAATAGATGATGAACTAGAAGGAGATATCAATGTAGTTGACATTTTTAGAGTATTACCATATGGAGGTTCAGTTTTAAAGGTAGACATAAAAGGAAGTCTTTTAAAACAAGTTCTAGATTACGGACAAAATGCTGCTGGAACCGGGGCTTATTTACAGCGTTTCAATGTGAAAAAGGAAGGAGATGAATGGATGATTCAAAATAATCCAATTCAAAATGATAAAATTTATAAGGTTGCTTTTTCTGATTATTTGTTAAGAGGATTAGACATACCAATACTATCTGATAAGAGCCCTGATGTGCTAAATGTATATAAACCAAAAGCAGATGAGCTTAGTTATGATATTAGAAAAGCGATTATCACTTATTTGAAAAATAAGTAAGTGATTGATTTTTAATTAAATGTTAAAATCTCCTTATTTTTATTTAAAATAAATCTTAATAAGTCTTGTTTAGATTGATTAACTGTTTTACATTTGCCACCGTAAAACAAATAGTTATTTAAAATTAATCTAAATAAAAATGAAAAAAGTATTTTTCGCATTATTAGCTGGGGCAAGTTTATTTGCGAATGCACAATCTGCACCTCAAGACAGTATTCCAACAAATCCACAGAATCAACAAAATGCAGCTCAACGTATTTTATCTGGTAACATTAATACTAAAGGTGTTACTGTTGGTGGTTATGGAGAAATTACATATAATAGAGCTACAGGTAAAAATGCAGAAATGGATGTACAGCGTTTAGTAATGCTGTTCGGTTACAAATTTAATGATGAGTTACAGTTTGTAACGGAAATCGAATTTGAACACGTAAAAGAAGTATTCGTAGAACAAGCATTTTTACAATATACAATTGCAGAAAATGTAAACTTACGAGGAGGTTTAATGTTAGTGCCAATGGGTATTGTAAATGAGTATCACGAACCAACTACATTTAACGGGGTTGAAAGACCAAGTATGGATGGTGCAATTATTCCAACTACATGGAGAGAGATTGGGGTAGGAGTTTCTGGTAAATTTGATGCTGCATCTTTACGTTATCAAGCATATATCTTTAATGGATTCCAATCAACTACTTCAGATGGAAATGGAAACATTACAGGTGGTAAATTAGGAGGAAGTAAAGGTTTAAGAGGAGGTCGCCAAAAAGGTGCTAAATCTAACTTTAACAATCCTAACTTCTCTGCGAAATTAGATTACTACGGATTACCAGGATTACGTTTAGGTTTATCTGGTTATTTCGGAAGAACTCAATCTCCAAACGATGTAGAAGATATAGCAGGAGCTGATGTAGGAATGTCTATGGTTGGATTTGATGCTCGTTATGCGTACCAACGTTTTACAGCTAGAGGACAATTTGTATATGCGAATTTAACAGATACTGAAGATTATAACTTAGCTACTGGTGGAGATTTAGGTAGTGCTTTACAAGGGTACTATTTAGAAGCAGCTTATAACTTATTACCACAACGTAAAAAACAACAATTATTTGGTTTTGTAAGATATGAAGATTATGATACTCAAGCTTCTATCGAAAATACAGCTTTAAGAAACTTAGCTTACGATCGTCAAGAATGGACATTAGGTTTAAGCTATAAGTTAGCTCCTGGAGCAGTTGTAAAAGCTGATTATCAATTTAAGAATAATGCAGCTGATATTGCAACAAAACAATTAAACTTAGGAATCGGAGTTTGGTTCTAATCATATAATTAGAAGTTTGTTATTTTTTGTAAAATCGAACCAAGTTTTTAAAATTTGGTTCGGTTTTTGTTTTTTATTTAGACTAATTCTAATATTTTTGCAATATGAAAATACGACAGTTTTTACCTTTTTTATTAATTATAGCTTCAATAGGATTTCTATCATTTAGTATTCCTAAAAACTTAAAGAAGAAAATAAATAAAGAGATTAAGAAAACATATGGTATTGAAAATTTTACGCTTACTAAAGTAATTGTTCCTGATTCTGTAAACATGCAGTTGAAAAGAAAAGTAGGTGAAGAAAATCTATTTTCAATTCAGTCGAATGATCAATCAATAGGCTATGTGTTTATTGATAAGGCTCCAAGTAAAACAGATGAGTTTGATTATTTAGTTTTATTAGATAAAGATTTAATTGTAGCAAAAACCAAAATATTGGTATATAGAGAAGATTATGGAGGCGAAATAGGAAGTAGACGCTGGTTAAAACAGTTTATAGGAAAAACATCAAAAGATAAATTGCAATACGAAAAAGATATTATAGCTATTTCAGGAGCAACAATATCTGCAAGTTCTATGACAATAGCTGTAAATAATTTTCTACAAGATTTAAATATTCTTCACCAAAATAAAGTGCTTTAAATGCAAATTCACGGAGCGATTCATCAATTTCCTAAAGAAATAAAGCTTTTAATACTGGCTTTTGTTTGTACATTAAGTATTGGTTTTTTTGGAGGGATATCATTTGTTAGAGATACCACAAACTCTAATCCTAAAGGAATAGAACAACGTTATTTAGGTAACGAGAATGATGAGGAAGCTACTACAATGAAGTTTAAAAAATCTTCAGGGGAAATAAAAACATTAGTACATAATCATATATTATCACTTTCTGTGATTTTCTTTTTATTGGCGATTATTTTAGCTACTACGAGTGTTAATGCTCAATTGAAACTATTTTTAATGATTGAACCTTTTGTGTCAATCATTTGTACTTTTGGTGGTATTTACTTAATGTGGACAGGTATTACTTGGATGAAATATGTTATAATGATTTCTGGTTTGTTCATGACATTATCTTTCACAGCTTCAGTTTTTTTTATTTTTAAAGGTGTATTGGCTAAAAATTAATAAGATAACATTTTATTAATATAGCTGTCTAAGCTGAATGTAGTATATTTGCATGCAATTAATACACAACACACTAAATTAATTGCACATGCAAGCTCATCAATCAAAATTTGTAGGAGAAGGTTTAACGTACGACGACGTTTTATTAGTACCAGCTTACTCTGAAGTACTTCCAAGAGAAGTTTCTATTCAAGCAAAATTCACAAAAAATATAACAATTAATGTTCCTATTGTATCTGCTGCAATGGATACTGTAACCGAATCTGCAATGGCTATTGCTATGGCAAGAGAAGGAGGAATCGGTGTTTTACATAAAAATATGACGATTGAGCAACAAGCTCAAGAAATACGTAAAGTAAAGCGTGCAGAAAGCGGGATGATTATCGATCCTGTTACTTTACCATTAACAGCAGTAGTTTTAGATGCTAAAATGTTAATGAAAGAACATAAAATTGGTGGAATACCTGTAGTAGATAATGAAGGAATTTTAAAAGGAATAGTTACCAATCGTGATTTACGTTTCGAACATAAAAATGATAGAGCTATTGTTGAGGTAATGACTAAAGAAAACTTAGTTACTGCTGCTGTAGGTACTTCATTAAAAGATGCCGAAGCTATATTACAAGAAAACAAAATTGAGAAGCTATTAATTGTTGATGATAACTATAAACTTTCAGGTTTAATTACATTTAGAGATATTACCAAGGTTACTCAAAAGCCAATAGCAAATAAAGATACTTACGGTCGTTTAAGAGTAGCTGCGGCCTTAGGAGTTACTCCAGATGCGGTTGATAGAGCAGAGGCTTTAGTAAAAGCAGGTGTTGATGCTGTGATTATCGATACAGCACATGGTCATACACAAGGTGTTGTTAAAGTTTTAAAAGAGGTTAAAGCGAAGTTTTCAGAGTTGGATGTTATTGTTGGTAACATAGCAACTCCAGAAGCAGCAAAATATTTAGTAGAAGCTGGAGCTGATGCTGTAAAAGTAGGAATTGGTCCTGGATCTATTTGTACAACCCGTGTAGTTGCTGGTGTAGGATTTCCACAATTTTCAGCAGTTTTAGAAGTTGCTGCAGCAATTAAAGGTAGCGGAGTTCCAGTAATTGCAGATGGAGGAATTCGTTATACAGGTGATATTCCTAAAGCAATCGCTGCAGGAGCAGATTGTGTAATGTTAGGGTCTTTATTAGCAGGTACCAAAGAATCTCCAGGAGAAACCATTATTTACGAAGGACGTAAGTTCAAGTCGTATAGAGGAATGGGTTCAGTAGAAGCAATGAAACAAGGTTCTAAAGATCGTTATTTCCAAGATGTAGAAGACGATATTAAGAAATTAGTACCAGAAGGTATTGTAGGTCGTGTACCTTATAAAGGAGAATTGTTTGAGAGCATTCATCAATTTATTGGAGGTTTACGTGCAGGTATGGGATACTGTGGTTCTAAAGATATTGAAACCTTAAAAAATACAGGTAAGTTTGTTCGTATTACAGCAAGTGGAATTAACGAAAGTCATCCGCATGATGTAGCAATTACAAAAGAAGCACCAAACTATAGTAGAAGATAATTTATAGTAGTTCAAATAAATACAAACTCTGTTAATAATTAAATTAACAGAGTTTTTTGTTTTTACACAGTAAATGCTATTTTAGCAGAGACTTCAATTTCCTCAATTTATATGGCTCAAGAAACTAAATATACCGAAGATAATATACGCTCGCTCGATTGGAAAGAACACATCCGTATGCGTCCGGGAATGTACATTGGTAAATTAGGAGATGGTTCTTCTCCTGACGATGGAATTTACATCTTGGTAAAAGAAGTTTTAGATAACTCTATTGATGAGTTTGTTATGGGTACAGGAAAAACAATTGAAGTTTCTGTACAAGGAGATAAAGTAATTGTTCGCGATTATGGTCGTGGTATTCCGCTAGGTAAAGTGGTCGATGTAGTATCGAAAATGAACACTGGTGGTAAATACGATTCTAGAGCCTTTAAAAAATCGGTAGGATTAAACGGAGTTGGTACCAAAGCGGTAAATGCTTTATCCACTTTTTTTAGAGTAGAATCTACGCGTGATGGTAAGTCAGCATCAGCAGAATTTGAGAAAGGAAATCTTACTAATCAGGATTTATTAGAAGAAACATCGCGTAGAAGAGGAACCAAGGTTACTTTTATTGCGGATGAAACGATCTTTAAAAACTATAAGTATCGTCCAGAATATATTATCCGATTACTTAAAAACTATGTATACCTAAATCCTGGGTTAACCATTGTTTTTAACGGAGAGAAATTCCATTCAGAAAATGGATTAAAAGATTTATTGGAAGACAACAACAATCAAGATGATATGTTGTATCCAATTATCCATTTACGAGGAGATGATATTGAGGTGGCAATTACCCATAGTAAAACACAATACTCAGAAGAATACCATTCGTTTGTAAACGGACAACATACTACGCAAGGAGGTACACATCAAGCAGCATTTAGAGAAGCGATTGTTAAAACTATTCGTGAGTTTTACGGAAAGAATTTCGAAGCTTCAGATGTTCGTAAATCGATTATTTCTGCCATTTCTATTAAGGTGATGGAGCCTGTTTTTGAAAGTCAAACAAAAACAAAATTAGGGTCTACCGATATGGGAGGAGATTTACCAACGGTACGTACCTATATCAACGATTTTGTAAAAACGAAACTAGATAATTACCTGCATAAAAATGTAGAAGTAGCAGAAGCTTTACAAAGAAAGATTTTACAAGCAGAAAAGGAGCGTAAAGAATTATCAGGGATTCGTAAGCTAGCAAAAGACAGAGCAAAGAAAGCGAGTTTACACAATAAGAAATTACGTGATTGTCGTATCCACTTTGGAGATACCAAGAAAGAAGGTTATTTAGATACTACTTTATTTATAACCGAGGGAGATTCGGCAAGTGGATCGATTACCAAATCACGAAATGTAAATACTCAGGCGGTATTTAGTTTAAAAGGAAAGCCCTTAAACTCATACGGATTAACAAAGAAGATTGTATACGAGAATGAAGAATTCAACTTATTACAATCAGCTTTAAATATTGAAGATGGATTAGGAGATTTACGTTATAACAATATTGTAATTGCAACCGATGCCGATGTAGATGGTATGCACATTCGTTTGTTATTAATTACCTTCTTTTTACAGTTTTTTCCAGAGGTAATTAAAGAAGGACATTTATACATTTTAGAAACTCCGTTATTTAGAGTTCGAAATAAAAAAGAAACCATCTACTGTTATTCTGAAGAAGAAAAACAAGATGCGATGAATAAGCTAAGAGGTAAACCAGAGATTACTCGATTTAAAGGATTGGGTGAGATTTCTCCGAATGAATTTGTGCATTTTATTGGAGACGATATTCGTTTAGATCCGGTGATGTTAGATAAAGAAATGTCGATAGAACAAATGCTACAATTCTATATGGGTAAAAACACACCAGACCGTCAGAAGTTTATCATCGAAAACTTAAAAGTTGAATTAGATATGGCAGAAGAAGTTTAAGAGAATGAATAAACCAACTAGAATAAGAATATACTTAGCAATTGCTGCAACATTTTTCTTTATCAGTTTATTTAAACTAGATTTTGATGATTTAAGCTGGACTAAAAACAGCAGAATTTATGTAAGAATGTTAGTTGCTGTATTGGTTTATATAGTAATTTTCTTAAGCAGTAAAAAACTAAACAAATAAGAACTCTTAAAAGAATACACATTATTCAATGAGTGAAGAAAACAATAATTACGAACACGACGAAGAGTTAGCAAACGAAAATCAATCTGAGCCTACAGAAACGATAACCAAGGTTACCGGAATGTACAAAGAATGGTTTTTAGATTACGCTTCGTATGTAATTTTAGAACGTGCAGTACCATCTATCGAAGACGGATTTAAACCCGTACAGCGTCGTATTATGCATTCGATGAAAGATTTAGACGATGGTCGTTACAATAAGGTAGCCAATATTGTAGGGCACACGATGCAGTATCATCCACACGGTGATGCTTCTATTGGTGATGCCATGGTACAATTAGGGCAAAAAGAATTGTTGATTGATATGCAGGGTAACTGGGGTAATATCTTAACAGGAGATAGAGCAGCAGCATCACGTTATATCGAAGCACGTTTATCTAAGTTCGCCTTAGAAGTTGTTTTCAACCCTAAAACGACAGAGTGGAAAATGTCGTACGATGGTAGAAGAAAAGAACCAATTGATTTACCAGTAAAGTTTCCGCTATTATTAGCACAAGGAGCAGAAGGTATTGCAGTAGGTTTATCAACCAAAATTTTACCACATAACTTTAACGAGTTAATCGATGCTTCTATAAAATATTTAAAAGGACGTAGCTTTAATATTGTCCCTGATTTTTTAACTGGTGGTATTGCCGATTTCACCAATTATAACGATGGTAAAAGAGGAGGAAAGGTTCGTGTACGAGCAAAAATATCACAGTTAGATAAAAAGACTTTAGTAATTACCGAAATTCCTTTTAGTACTACCACGTCTTCATTGATTGATAGTATTTTAAAAGCGAATGATAAGGGTAAAATCAAGATAAAAAAGATTGAAGATAATACGGCGGCAAATGTGGAGATTTTAGTGCATTTACCAGCCAATGTATCTCCCGATAAAACCATCGATGCTTTATACGCATTTACCAATTGCGAAACGTCTATTTCGCCATTAGCATGTACGATTGAAAATAACAAACCTGTTTTTGTTGGAGTTTCGGAAATGCTAAAGCATTCTACCGATTTAACGGTGAAGTTGTTAAAGCTAGAATTAGAAATTCAGTTACATGAATTAGAAGAGCAATGGCACTTTGCTTCATTAGAGCGTATTTTTATTGAAAACAGAATTTATCGTGATATTGAAGAAGTTGAAACTTGGGAGGGCGTAATTGAAGCCATTGATAAAGGTTTACAACCACATATAAAACATTTAAAACGCCCGATTACAGAAGAGGACATTGTACGTTTAACAGAAATTAGAATTAAGAAAATTTCTAAGTTCGATATCGATAAAGCCAAACAACATATTGAAAGTTTAGAAGATAAAATTGCTGAGGTTAAAAACTTCTTAGCGAACCTTATCGATTTTGCAATTGATTATTTTAAAGCTTTAAAAACAAAATACGGTAAAGGGCGTGAGCGTAAAACCGAAATCAGAATTTTTGACGATATCGTTGCTACAAAAGTAGTAATGCGTAACACTAAATTGTATGTAAATAGAGAAGAAGGTTTCGTAGGGACTTCATTAAAAAAAGACGAATACGTTACCGATTGTGCCGATATTGATGATATTATTGTGTTTAGAGATAACGGTAGCATGCAAGTTGTTAAGGTGGCATCTAAAACCTTTGTAGGTAAAGGTATATTACACATTGCGGTTTTTAAAAAGAAAGACAAGCGTACGGTGTATAATATGATTTACAAAGACGGTCCAAAAGGTCCGAGTTATATGAAACGCTTTAATGTAACCAGTGTAACGCGAGATAAAGAATACAATTTAGCCAACGACAATCCAAAATCTAAAGTATTGTATTTCACGGCGAATCCGAATGGAGAAGCTGAAGTAGTAACTATTAATTTACGTGCGGTTGGTAGTATTAAAAAACTAAAATGGGATATCGATTTTGCCGATTTAGCGATTAAAGGTCGTGGTGTTCGTGGTAATCAAGTTAGTAAGTTTGCTATTAAGAAGATTGAATTTAAATCAGCAGGAGTTTCTACCTTAAAACCTCGTAAAATTTGGTTTGATGATGCGGTACAGCGTTTAAATGTTGATGGCAGAGGAGATTTGTTAGGAGAGTTTAGAGCAGAAGATAAAATACTAATTGCTACACAATCGGGTAAAATTAAAGCTGTAGCACCAGATTTAGCCATGCATTTTGATAGCGATATGATAGTGCTAGAAAAATGGAAAGCTAATAAACCAATATCAGCTATTTACTTTGATGGAGGCAAAGAGCGTTATTATGTAAAGCGTTTTTTAATTGAAACTCCTGATAAAGAAGAAGTGTTTATTTCGGATGCTGAAAAATCGAAATTAGAAATCATTGCAACCGATTACCGCCCTATGGCTGAGGTTATTTTCTCTAAACGTAGTTTAGACAAGGTTGAAGTTAATTTTGAAGATTTTATTGCTGTAAAAGGTATTAAAGCACAAGGAAATCAATTAACAACCGATAAAATACGAACGGTTAATTTATTAGAATCTTTACCTTATGAAGAACCAGAAGAAGAAAAGGTAGAAGAAATAGAGGTAAATGAGGAAGAAGAAATTATTGAAGATACTTTACCGTTAGAGATTGAAGAAGCTCCGCAAAAAGATTTTGTTGAAACGAAAGAAGACAAAGCAAAGAAAGCATTAGCAAGAGCTTTGCAAAAAAAGAAGAAAGCTAAAGAAGAGGACGATGATAGCCAAACAGCATTATTTTAATGGATAAACTACTTACATATCAGTTTAATTTAAGTTCTATTTGGGGCATTATTGGGTATGTACTATTGGTAACTTTTGTAACCTGGGTGTTGTCTCGTATTATTAGAGCTTTCATTGTACAAATTATAAAGCGCAGAAAAACCGATCGTTTTGGTAAAACAAGCATTTTGTTTTTACGTAATTCGGTTAAGTTTTTTCTAGGGCTTTTTGGCATTATTTATATTATAATGACAGTGCCTGCTTTTCGAAGCAAAGCAACCTTAATTTTTTCTGGAGCTGGTATTTTAGCGGCGATTATTGGTTTTGCAGCACAAGCAGCCTTATCTAATTTAATTGCAGGAGCTTTTATTGTTATTTTCCGTCCGTTTCGTGTAGGTGATTATATTCGTTTAGACGATACACGTATGGGGATTGTTGAAGATATTACACTACGCCACACAGTAATTAATAATTTTGAAAATAAACGATTGATTATACCCAACTCGGTAATTAGTACCGATTCGGTGTTGAATCATACCATTGAAGATTCGCACGTGTTGAGTTTTAATAATTTTAAGCTAGGGATTAAAGCCAATATCGATTTAGCACGAAAAATTATACAAGAAGAAGCGATTAAGTTACCTACTGTGATCGATTTTAGAACACCAGAACAAATAATGGCAGATAAAGAACAAGTAGATGTTCGGGTGATTGATATTCACCCAGATCATATACACATGCGTGCCTATGTATGGTTAAACGAACCTTTTCAAGAATTTAAAACCAAATGCGCCTTAAAAGAAGCGGTACATAAACGTTTTTTAGCAGAAGGCGTGCAATTACCAATTCCTTTTCATAAGGTGATTAAAGTATAGTGGTTTGGCTATGAGTAGTTGTATAGTTTAGCAAGTAACTTAGTAAGTACAACAAATTGAAAATTAGTGAGAACTTTTTCAGAAGTAGGCGAGAACAAGCAATTACTTTTGGACATTGTTTATAATAGTTATTTATTCTTCAATTTTCTTAATTTTAGATTCAAGAGTCTTCAAATTTGTCATTTTGGGATATAGATTCTTAACTTTTTCTGGTTGATTTAATGCTGGGTGGATTTCTGCACCCTTATCTATTAAATCAGACATCATTTTAATTGATAACTTAAGCCTCTCTACTTGTTCATTGTTTTCATTTTTGAAGTTTTCATTATACAAGTTATTGGCTTCTGCATTAATCATTAGAGAAAGTGCTTCTTTCTGTTTTACTTGAATCTCTTTTAAGCTTTCATTTTTTACTCCAAGGCTTTCAACGTGTTTTTGTATTATTCTACCTTCTTGAATTTTTTTAAATACAACAGCCGAAGCCCAAGTAAGTCCACCAATAAGGGAAACAGCTGCAGCTGAACCTAAATATACATCTAACCAAATAGAACCATTTTCAACACTATCGATTCTGACTTCGCCTTTAATTTCATCATTGACTATTGATTGATTTAAAACTTTATGAAATTCTGAGCTAAATTTTGAAAGGTCTTCAAAATCTCTTACTTCAGGTAGTTTTATACTAACTGTGTTTTCTTCTGTTTTTCCACCTATTTGGTCAATACTTTGGGAAACGGAAGATACTATTCGTTTTAACTCTTCTAATTTTGCGTTCAATTGCCTACCTTCAGAAGCATTGAGGTTCACAAAGTCTTTTGCTGTAGTGAATATTGAGCTTTTTCTTACATTTGTTATTTCTTTTTTTAGTAAATCAGATGATTCTAAAGCATTAATTCCATTTCTGAATTGGTCTAAATTTGAAAAGACTGACATTAAACTATTTCCTTGTTTACCTTCCTCATATTTATAATCCAAATCGATTAAGACTTCTTTAAGTAAAATTTTAAGTTCTTTTATTTTCATTTTTTCTAATTATAGCTAGTGGACTTGTTTATGAAATGTGGCGTGTAAAAAGACGCTATTTTTTCGGATAAAAATAAAGTCAAATTTTTATATTTTTGTTTTTAATTTATCATTCTTAAAAGCCAAATCAAAAGATTTGGCGGACTCTATAAAAATACACTAAATCTTGACTTAAACACCAAAACCCGTATTAATTATAGCCATTGTTAGCTACAGTTTTAAAACGGTAAGTCGTCAGGTATTTCAATTTCTTTATCTGAAGTTTGATACAAGAAATATTCTTCTTTCCATTCATTCTTTTTAATGAACTTTAATTTGTTGTTTTCGAAAATTTCTTTTGATATAGTAATTTTAATATTTTTCCTTTCAGTTTCTTTTAACCAATAATATTCATTAGGAGTATTGTCCGAAAATATTTCATCAAATTCATCTTTTGTATAACCTCTTGCTTCAAGTAACTTATTTAAATCATTAAAGCCTTCAATATAAAAACTGTATTCAATTTGTAAATTTTCTCTAACCTTTTCAACAAGCGGATGATTTAAAGATAAAATTTGATTAATTTCTGTGTCTTTTTCAATGTTTTCATTACTTATATAATTAACTAATTTATTAAGTGTAAATGCTGTTTTTTCAAGATTGTCTATAATTGACACTTCTTTAACTCGTCTTTGATTTTCTAAGAAAGATTGAAATAAGCCAGCAAATTGTTCTTTTAAATAATGAGTTATTTCAGAAGCGGTCTCAAAAGATTTAATGTTGTTATTAGCATTTAAATTTTTAACTTCTTCAATGAATTTGTAGATTTTTAAATTATCTACGTATTTATAAATAGTTTTCTCATTTTCTTTATTTAGAAGATAGGTTTCGTATTCAGATAAAACATTTTTTTCTATAAAAATATAAACTTGTTTTTCTTCTTTTAAAGCTGTTCTTAATTCAATTTGGGAAATCGAAGATTTTTCTCTTTTAGATTCACTTCCATAACGACCACCAATAATTGAAACCAGTATGTCAATATTTTTAATTTCTTTATAACAATATTCCTCTAAAGCTTTATCTTTTCCATAAGGAATGTTTCCTTCTTCATTTCTGATAGTTTCATACCCTAGGTTTTCAATAAACATATTTAGATCAGCTCTAATTTGTTTAAGATCATAAAATGTTGAACTTATAAATACTCTTGGTTTTGCCATAGTTTTTTTAATTGTAGCTAACGTTTAGTGTATGGTGTCGTAGCATCCCGTAGGGCGCTATGCACTATACACATTGTTGGGTTTAGTTCTATTCAATACCAAAATTTTTATATGCTTCATCTGAATATATGCCTAAACTTCCACCGCTAGGCTTTTTCTTAATGTCAAACTGACCAATAGCGTCTTTTAATGGTTCTTTTTTGAAAGGGACGTGTATTGCTGATAATGTACCGTTTTCAATTCTTTCTTTTAAAGATTTTGGCCACAAATTACTCAGCTTTTTGGGAGCTTTAATGGTATTGTAACCTGTATAAGCAATAATCAATGGTATTTTACATACATCTACGGCATATTCAATTTCCATTGGAACCCAATCCTTGTCGTTCTTTGTTGTGTCTCCGATAATAAGAACCATGTTTTTACTGTTCCTAAGCCTTTCCTTTAGCCTAGTCTCTAGAGTCTTTTTCTTACTAGAATCACGAACAGTCGAATTTTTATCATGACTGTTTACGATAGCAAAATCGTCATCTTTTTTAGCTGTCCATGCTTTAATTAAATTATAATATTTAATATCTGATTCTGTTGGAACATTTGTCCCGTCAGCGTGAAAAGCTATATATGTTCCATTTCTATATGCCATATTATTCCCAATTATTTTTTATTAATTCTAAATCAACTTTTTCAAATACATTTTCTTGTAAAACGATTCTAATTGTTGAACTTAAATCTCTTTCTTTAGCAGACTTTAAAAGCGATATTAATATCAATTGAATTAATTGACTCGCAGGCAAACCAACTCTGGCTAGTCCATCACCAACTAAGGGGATATTAACTTCATGACCATTACCTTCAGTTCTGACCTTATTCCAAAGACCGTCTAATGCTTTAAGCATTATAGAAGGTGAGCTAAAGGCAGTACAATCAATATCGGTCTTGGATAAAGCAAATAAGAAGTAAATTGATTCATTATGAGAGATAGTTATTGTTTCACCAATTTCATATCTAAGGTTTTTTCCGTCAGTTCTTTGGACTGTCTCAATTTGTTTTCCCGATAACTGAGAATTAACAGCATCATCGATTAAAGATTGATGATTGCCCAGTACATTTTTAATAAAGACTCCTTGTAAGCTAGTTGGAGAAACAGGTTTGCCTATTTTACTATCAAAGAATTCGCTCCCAGATATAACTTTATGACCTGAAACTTTAAAAAGATCTCCGAATACTATTTCGACTTTTGTATTGGTGTTTTTGAAGTTAAACTTCACACTTTTCTTAGGGTAATTTACTATTACAGCTATAATGAGACTAAGTAACCCATATGCTCCAAGATAATACCCATTATAGCCTGTTGGTTTTATATCTGTTATTGAAAGTATTGGCTCTAAGATTGACCAAAGAAGGGAATAACCAAAAGCCATGGCTAAAAGAAACCTTTTGGGATGTCTCTTTATTCCAATAAATATTTTCTTAATCATGCTTATTTTTAATTAAACCCAACTACTTATAAGAATAGTATTACTTCTTTTATCGGGTAAGATAAAAAAGGATAACACAACTTTTAGTAGCTGTTTATTGTTTAGTTTGACACTAAACTTAAAAAGAAAATAAGTGTTAGCATTGGGGATATCCGCAGTTTTTTATGTGGTTTTCCGCAATAGTAGTATAACTCATTCACTATGAGTGTAAAAAGGGTAGTGCTAAATCAGTAAAAAGAGTAAAAAAATATTGTTTTGGTGAGTGGTTTAGTCTTTAAACAAAAAACCTAAGCCTAAACGGCTTAAAAATTTCTTTTCGAAAGCCCAAAAGAATTTAAATTGCCCAAATAACCAGCCAACTATAGGTAAAGTAGCTTGGTAAATAGGAAAAATAAGTAAAATACGTAATGGCCAATATATCAACGGAGATATGGTTTCGGTAGAAAGACCAAAGTAAGTAGTAATTGGTTTAGCAACCCAAGCAGCAAACGAACCGTTTATAGAAAACACGATTAATACCGCAATTACATCCCAAGTGGTTTTTAAACCCCAACGTTGTTTTAATTTTTCCATGGGCGCAAAAGTAATTAAAAGAAAAAGGGCAAACAAATGTTTGCCCTTTAAGATATTATATGTGTACTATTTATTTTTTTCCAAAAATACCTCCTAGTAAACCACCTAATAATCCGCCACCAGATTTTTGTTGGCTACCGCCACCTCCTAAAACCATACCAGCAACATCATCAACAATACTTCCGTCTCCGTCAGCATCTAAAATTTGCTCTAAAAAGCTTTGTTCTTTTTGTGCAGAGTTACCACCTAATAATCCGCCTAATAAACCACCTAAGTCACCAGAGTTACTTACGTTGTTTTGACGAGATTGTTTACCTAAAACACCCATTAAAATAGGAGCTGCAGTTTTTAAAATATTAGCAACAGCACCAGTATCCATACCAGCCTTTTGCCCAATTACTTGCTCTACACCTTGTTGTTTATTACCTAATACATGACCTAAAATTTTACCACCGTCTTGTAAAACATCAGCATTTACACCACCTTTAAAAAGATCACCTAAATTATCTAAAATACCACCATCGTGTTTGTTAATTGCACCCATTAATCCTTCAGCACCTTGAGGTGTTGCAGTATTACGTTGCATTGCTTTCATTAACACAGGTAAAGCCATTGTTAAAACACTACTTGTTTTTCCTTGGTCTTGCCCGGTAGATCCTGCTACTCCAGATATAATTGTTTTACCTAAGTCGCTATTTAATAAGTCTAAAATTCCTGCCATTTTTTTGTTTTTAATCAGATTCGTAATTAGTTTTCAATAATTGAGACACAAGTTACGTATTTATAGTCACATTTTTTTAAATATTTCTTTTTACCTTTCAGCTTTTTAAAATTAAAACGATTACATGAAAAAACTCGCACTACACTGGCAAATTTTAATTGGAATGCTTTTAGGTATCCTTTTCGGATTCATAGCATTACAGTTTGGCTGGAATAATTTTATTGCAGATTGGATTAAACCACTAGGTACCATTTTTGTAAAACTGCTAAAGTTAATTGCAGTACCATTAATTATAGCTTCGTTAATTAAAGGAATTTCTGATTTACAAGACATTTCTAAATTTAAAAATATCGGAGTTAGAACCATGTTAATATATATTGGTACTACGGTAATTGCTATTACGATTGGTTTAGTGTTGGTAAATGTAATTCAACCAGGTGATGGTATTTCGCAAGCTACTGTAGATAAGTTAACAAATACCTATGCTGGTAATTCTAGTATTACTGCTAAAATTACGGAGGCGACTAAGCAACAAAGTAGTGGACCATTGCAGTTTGTGGTAGATATGGTACCAGATAATGCCATAAGCGCCATGAGTAACAACAAAGCAATGTTACAAGTAATTTTCTTTACTATTTTCTTAGGAATATCAATGTTATTAATAGGAGAGAAGAAAGCAAAACCATTAAAGAAATTTTTCGATTCTTTAAATGATGCTATTTTAAAAATGGTTGATTTAATTATGTTGGTTTCTCCTTATGCTGTATTTGCCTTATTAGCAAATGTGGTGGTTACTTCTGGAGATCCTGATATACTATTAGCCTTATTAAAGTATGCAGGAGTTGTAGTATTAGGATTAATTTTAATGATTGTTTTTTATTCAATCTTGGTAAGTGTATATACTAAGAAGAACCCATTTTGGTTTTTAAAACAATTAAGTCCAGCACAATTATTAGCATTTTCAACAAGTAGTAGTGCAGCAACGTTACCTGTAACTATGGAGCGTGTAGAGGAGCATATTGGAGTAGATAAAGAAGTATCGAGTTTTGTATTACCTGTTGGTGCTACTATTAATATGGATGGTACCAGCTTATACCAAGCAGTAGCAGCAGTATTTGTAATGCAAGTTTTATGGCCAGAAGGTATGGGGTTTGCAAATCAAATGTCTATTGTTTTAACAGCTTTACTTGCATCTATTGGTAGTGCAGCTGTACCAGGAGCAGGAATGGTAATGTTGGTAATTGTATTAGAATCTATTGGTTTTCCAAAAGATTTATATCCAGTAGCCTTAGCATTAATTTTTGCGGTAGATAGACCTTTAGATATGTTACGTACTACAATTAATGTAACAGGTGATGCTACAGTATCTATGATTGTTGCAAAATCGGTAGGGAAATTAGGGAAGCCTAATGTTAAAAACTGGGACGATAACTACGATGAAGTAAAATAAATTAAAAACTTCAAGAAAAATAAGTAAATTTAAAGAACTAAATAAATAATAAAAACTAGTACCCTTAATCGGATGAATATATGCTTTTTAATGTATTCTTGGGAGGAGATTAATCCTGAGAATGATTCAACTTTAACACTAATTCATGAATGTGTAAAGAGAGGTCATGGAGTCGCCATTTGCACACCATCAAATTTAACAATTCGTAACAGTGTTACTAATGCATTTTGCGCAATTATTAATAGGATAGATAAAGTACCTACAAGTATAAAATCGTTTTATAAAAAAGCAACTTTAAGAGAAGAAATGTTGCCTTTAGCAGGGTTCGATGCTATTTTTATGAGAGGAAATCCACCATTAGATCCTTTAATGTTGAATTTCTTAGACTCGGTTAAAGACGACGTATTTGTTATCAATTCTGTAGAAGGAATGCGTGAGGCAAATAATAAGTTATATACAGCAGTTTTTGAAGATCCTAATAACGAGATTATTCCGGTTACGCACGTATCTAAAAATAAGGATTATTTAATTAAAATGATTGAAGAATCACCTTGTGATAAAATGATTTTAAAACCGTTGAATGGTTATGGTGGATCAGGAGTTATTTTAATTGAAAAATCAGCAATGAGTAATATTAATTCATTACTTGATTTTTACATTTATAAAAGTGATGGGTCGTCTGATTACGTGATTTTACAAGATTATATAGAAGGAGCAGACAAAGGTGATGTAAGAATATTATTATTAAATGGTAAACCGATAGGAGCAATGAGACGTATTCCTGGAGATAAAGACCATCGATCAAACATTACTGCTGGAGGTAGAGTTGAAAAGCATAAACTTACAGTTGCTGAGAAAAAATTATGTGAGAAGATAGGACCAAAACTTGTAAAAGACGGATTGTATTTTGTGGGTATTGATGTTATTGGAGGTAAGTTGGTAGAGGTAAATGTAATGAGTCCAGGAGGTATTACCTACATAAACAAAGTATCGAAAGTAAAAATACAAGAAAAAGTAATCGACTTTTTAGAAAGTAAGGTTTTAGAAAAGAATGCTTCTTTTAGACGTATGACTGATTTAAAGAGACGAGTTGATGAAGCTTAGTATTACCAACCCTTTGGTTTCTGCTAATTGGTTATATGAAAATCTAAATGCAGAAAACTTAATTGTTTTAGATGCAACAATTGCTAAAGTAGGCACCAAAAATGATATTAAAAAAGAAAAACAGCAAATTACAAATGCTGTTTTCTTTGATTTAAAAAACGTTTTTTTAGATAAAGAAGGAACGTTTCCTAATACAATTCCTGAGGCATCTTATTTTGAAAAAGAAGCTCAGAAGTTAGGGGTTAACCAAGATAGTTGTATTGTGGTTTACGACGATTTAGGTGTGTACTCTTCACCAAGAGTTTGGTGGTTGTTTAAAACTTTTGGTTTTAAGAATGTTGCAGTTTTAAATGGAGGCTTGCCAGCATGGAATCAATTAAATTATCCAACTGAAATACCAAAAAAGAGAAACCTAAATCTTGGTAATTTTAAAGCCAATTATCAATCAGAAAAAGTAAGTAGTTCACAAGAAGTGTTAAATGCTTCGATGAATGATAATTGTATTTTAGATGCACGATCAGAAGGACGTTTTTATGCAACAGCACCAGAACCAAGAGCAGATTTAAGAGGGGGGCATATTCCGAATTCTAAAAGTTTGCCATATTCAGAATTGCAAACTGATGGTGAAATGAAGACGAAGAAAGAGTTGCAAGAATTATTTTTAAAGATAAACCCTAATAACGAAGAAGTAATTTTTTCTTGTGGCTCAGGTATAACCGCTTGTATTTTAGCTTTAGGAAGCGAAGTAGCAGGAAATACAAATTATAAAGTTTACGATGGTTCATGGACAGCATGGGCTAGTAATTTAGAAAACCCAATTGAAAAATAATGAGCTTAGATTGGACCAAAAGAGAGTTTGAAGTATATGTGTTACTATACGCAGCTCACTGTAATTATATAGAAACTGATGAAGAAAGAAAATATATTCTTTCTAAAGTAGATGAGGCAACATTTAACAAAATGCATACCGAGATTGTTGTTGAAAGTGAGCATCAGAACATAGAGAAAATTCAACAATATTTATTAGAAAACAACTATTCTATTCAAGATAGAAAAGAGTTGTTAAATGATATAAAGGAGGTTTTCTTTGCTGATGGAACCGTTGATGCTATAGAAAAGAAGGTGTTTGTTTTATTGCAGAAAATTTTAAGTTAAGCATGTTAAAACTTTCAGTAAACGAAATCATAAATAAGATTCAAAAAGAAGAAATTTTTGAAGCAGTTTCAAGCGATTATTCTTTCACCTTAAAAATTGATGAATATGTGCCATACGTTTGTGGTGCAGTGCATGATGGACATCAGTTTAGAAAAGAGCTATGGAGTAATTGTTTACATACCGAATATGAGCGTTGGTACGAAGAAGATCCTGCTACCAAAGCAATGGTACAATCGCATCCAATAGTAATTGCAGGAACAGACTCTAGGTTCGAATACGATTTAAATAGAGCGCCTGAAACAGCAATTTATACGGATGCTTGGGGTAAACAATTATGGAAAGAGCCATTGTCTGATAAAATGCATCAAAAAAGTTTAGCTAAACATGCTAATTTTTATAAAGTAGTACATGTCTTAATAACTAAAATAGAAGAAAAGTTTTCTACTTGTGTTGTGTATGATATGCATTCATATAACTGGAAGCGTTGGGACAGGGAAGTACCTACTTGGAATCTAGGGACATCGAATGTTGATAGTGATCGATTTGGAAATGCAATAGAATCTTGGAGAAGTATTTTAGAAAAAATGCCTTTACCAAACGGTATAAAATCTACTTCAAAAATTAACGATACTTTTCAAGGAAATGGATATTTCTTAAAATACATTACCCAAAATTTTAAGAATACATTGGTTTTAGCAACAGAAATTGCAAAGGTGTATTGCGATGAATTAAATCAAATAATGTATCCAGAAGTTGTTATTGCTGTAGAAGATTATTTGAAAACTGAATTAAAAAAGCATGCAGAAACATTTTATAAAGCCCATAAATTGTAAATTTGTGCTTCTTATTTTGTAAATGAATTATGATGAATGATACCAATGTAGCAATTAATACTCTTTATGCTATTGATGAACAAATTGATAAGCTAGTTAAGAAAATTGAGCTTTTAAGTTATGTAAATCCAATAAATATTGAAGAGCAAAAAGAACTTTTTTTTGCATCAAAATATACAATCAATCCAGTTTTTAAATATCCTACTCGCGATTTTGATAAGTTTAAGTTGCACAGAGAGTTTTTTACTTTAAAATTAGAGTTAATCGAAGATGAAAAGATTCGAAGTTTATACGAAGAGATAATTTATTCTTACTCAGGATTAATTCAGTGTATAGAAACGATAGGCGAAGAAAAAAAGTTTTACTACAATAGTTTACGATCGTTTGGTACACCAACTGAGCAAGATGTAGAAAACGCGAAGTTCATTTTACATTTTGAAACCGAAAATGAAGCTGATGCTATTTTTCAACCAAAATATTCTACAAAAGAAGCAGAAACTATTTTTAAAGAGTATGCTAATAAGTATGATTTTACTTTTAATATAAAAGAATCTTCAACTATGGGAGCCATTGCTATGGTGTTAAACAACATTCAAACATTGGTGTTAAATAGCAATCATACATTTTCTGAAAACGAAATGGCAATTTTAACTAATCATGAAGTTGGCGTACACATGGTAACAACGATGAATGGTTTGTTACATCCGCTTAAAATATTTTCTCACGGATTCCCTAACAATGTAGAAACACAAGAAGGATTAGCAGTTTTTAGTGAGTATATGTCTGGTAATTTAACCATTAAAAGATTAAAGGAATTAGCATACAGAGTTATTGCTGTTGATAGTTTAGCTAAAGGTTATACATTTTCTAAAACATTTAGGTTATTGCATAACACCTATGATTTAGAACGAGAACAAGCTTTTTATATAAGTGCTAGAGTTCATAGAGGCGGCGGATTTACAAAAGACTATTTATACTTAACAGGTTTAAAGAAAATTTACGATTATTTTCAATCAGGAAAAGACATAAGTTTGTTGCTGACAGGAAAAGTTTCTTTAGAGTTTATTGATGATATTAAATATTTAATTAAAAACAAATATGCAGTAAACTCAAAACATATTACAGATGCTTATGCAGCGAATTCTAACAAAAACAAAACTATAGATTTTATTCTGGAAAATTTAAAATAAATATGATAAAGAAAAGATTATTAGTAACGATGTTATTATTGTTTGCTATCGAAACTTTTGCGCACGATAGCGGAGTTACAAATAAAGTGATAGCGAAAAACGGTATAGGTTTAGGAGCTATGATAGCAATAGTTATTTCATGGGATAGAAATAAATCTATTTTATACGCAATTATTCATGGAATATTAGGATGGTTGTATGTGATTTATTATTTCTTAACTAAAGAAAAATAATAAAAAAGGCTCGCATTTTGCGAGCCTTTTTTATTTAGATCAGTTTTTTTACTTCTTGTTTTAAATATGCAATTGAAGTTTGAGTTGGATTCTCACTTTGAGAATAATCAATCAATACATTTTCTCGTAAATCTTTTGCAGTTTCGGCAGTTTCAGCAACTTTTCTAAGTTTTGCTATTATCGAAAGTTTTGCGGCTAAAACAGCTTTCCAACTATCTTCAGAAATATATAGTTGTTGCACTAAATTATGTTCAAACTCTTGTTCTATATTTCCAATTAAGAGTTGTAAATAGCTATTAGTGTCGGTTCCAATAGGGTTTACTCTTAATAATAATTTTGTAGGGTTTATACGTTCACAAAACAATAGCATGCGTTCGTAAGCCTGAAGTTTTATTGGCAAGCTTTCACGTTTTTTATCAACTAAAGCGTTAAACTTTTTCTCATTATTATCTTGTTCTATAAATCTGCTTAATATTAAATAAGCAACTCCACCAGTTATTAAAGCTGGTAATGCGTATGCTAATCCTTCAATAATTTTATCTTCCATAATGCGAATATACAAGTCCTGTTAAAATAGCCAATCCAAAACTTAATAAAGTTCCGATAAGCACGTATTCTGTTAATTTTCTATCTTTTGATGCGGTTAAATCTCCAAATCTAAAAATTGATTTTGCTGCGAGTAAAAAACCTACGCCAGCCCATTGATTAATGGCTATAAATACAAATATTAATAAACGTTCTAAAAAACCAATATATTTACCTGCGTTGGCTAAAGATTGTTCTTCAGATTTCTTTTCTTTTACAGGATTCCATTTAGAAATAATTGTATTGATAATAATAGACGAAGTGTAAGTAACAAAGATTAAGCAAGCGATTAAAAGTAAATTTTGTTGATTCATTACCTCAGAAAAATTAAAAGCAGCTGATTCATATAATAAAAAGGCGAATCCTATAAAAAGCAAATGCAAAGCCTGATCCACAAAAAATAAAATTCGTTTTGTGTTCTTTTTCTGGAGGTATACTTTTCCTAAATCAATAAGAAAATGAGAAACGATTATTAATAATATTCCACCAATATATTTTATATTAAATTCTAATAAAAGAAATAATAATAGCGCATGAACACCTATATGTGCATATAGTTTTAAAGATTTTATTTTCTTCTTTTTTCGATCTTTTACCCAGCTTTTAGGTTGAAAGACAAAATCGCCTAATAAATGTGCTATGAGTAGTTTTAGAAATAAAATCATGAGTCTGCAATTTTTTGTTCCATAACCTGTCTGAATCTTTTTTCTAATTTCATAATTTCATCAAAACCAGCTCTTTTTCTACGTTCACTCGCGCTGCTTTCCGAAATATCTAATCTTTTAGCAATTACTTTTTGGGTAGCTTTAGGTGTTTCTAAATACATTTTCACATACTCAGCAGAGTTTACAGTCCAGTTATCCATAACAAGTAAAGCTAGGCTAAAAGAAACATTAAACTCATCATCAACAGCACTCCAAGGTGTTTTAATTGCTAAGTTTTGTTTTTTTAATAAATGATCAAAAGCAAAACCAGAGTTTATAAAAGCTTCTCCATTGGCTTCAGTAATATTATTTGTGTCAAAGCTTTTTTCTCCAATACCAATTGCTAAACGAATATCTAATCCTTTTATTTTTTTAATAGCAGTTTTTAGTTCGATAGCAAAAAGAAAAGCATCAGAAACGTTTTTAATTTCTACCTGAAAACTATCGCCACGAAAAATCTCCCATGTTTTAGGAGAGCTCCCAGCAGCCTCAAAAATTTGCTTTAAAATAGGTAGCCACTCCGTAGTTAAGACTTTTCTAGAATTAATAATATCACCAGTTATAATGCTTGTCATTATATAAATTTTAGTAAATGTAGTTTTTCTAATTCATTTTTCAAAATAATTCGGGTTTTAAAACGAATTATTTAATTTTCGGGTTTTAAGACGAATTTTGTTTTATTTGGGTTTTAAGACGAATTTATTGAGGGAAAATAGTGAATAAAAATTGACAAATAATCTTTACAAAACCTAAAAGAATGGTTAAATTTCCGTTTTTAAAATTCTTTCAATTTTTTTCATTTGAATACTTATTTAAAGCAACTTAACGAACCACAAAGAGCAGCTGTTTTGCAAAAAGATGGCCCTATGATTATTATTGCAGGAGCAGGATCTGGTAAAACAAGAGTTTTAACCTATCGTATTGCGCATTTAATGCAACAAGGAGTCGATTCATTTAATATTTTATCGCTAACCTTTACTAACAAAGCGGCTCGTGAAATGAAAGAGCGTATTGCCGGAGTAGTTGGACATAGCGAAGCAAAGAATTTATGGATGGGAACTTTTCACTCTGTTTTTGCGCGTATTTTACGTTCAGAAGCAGATCGTTTAGGATATCCATCTAATTTTACCATTTATGACACACAAGATTCAGTTCGTTTGATAACAGCGATTATCAAAGAAATGAATTTAGATAAAGATCGCTATAAGCCAAAACAGATTTTAAGTCGAATATCGTCGTTTAAGAATAGCTTGATAACAGTTCGCGCATACTTTAATAATTCCGATTTACAACAAGCAGATTTAGAAGCAAGCCGACCAAGAGTTGGTGATATTTATAAAGCATATGTAGAAAGATGCTTTAAATCTGGTGCGATGGATTTTGATGATTTATTATTAAGAACCAACGAGTTATTAACTCGATTCCCTGAAGTATTAGCGAAATATCAAGATCGTTTTCGTTATATAATGGTTGATGAGTACCAAGATACCAATCATTCGCAATATTTAATAGTAAGGGCATTAGCAGATCGTTTTCAGAACATTTGTGTGGTAGGAGATGATTCGCAAAGTATTTATAGTTTCCGTGGAGCAAACATCAATAATATCTTAAATTTTCAAAAAGATTATCCAGATGTTAAAACCTTTAAATTAGAACAAAATTACCGATCTACAAGTAATATTGTAGAGGCTGCAAATAGTGTAATTGATAAAAATAAAACCAAGTTAGATAAAGAAGTTTGGACGGCAAACGATGCTGGAGAAAGCATTAAAATAATGCGTACAATTTCTGATGGAGAAGAAGGGCGTTTTGTAGCACAATCTATCTGGGAAAACCAAATGAACCACCAATTAACAAATGATTCTTTTGCAATTTTATATCGTACCAATGCGCAGTCGAGAGCCATGGAAGATGCGTTGCGTAAAAAAGATATTAAGTATAAAATTTACGGAGGAATCTCTTTTTATCAGCGTAAAGAAATTAAAGATTTACTATCGTATTTACGTATGTTAATCAATCCGAATGATGAAGAAGCGTTAAAAAGAATTATCAATTATCCAGCTCGTGGAATTGGCGCAACTACGATTGATAAATTAGCGATTGCGGCAAATCATTATAATAAATCAATTTTTGAAATTTTATTAAATTTAGATAAAGTTGATTTAAAAATAAACTCAGGAACAAAAACGAAATTAGAGAATTTTGTTCGTATGATTCAGCGTTTTCAAATTGAAGCAAAAACAAAGAATGCTTTTGAAATTGCTGATTTGGTAGTGAAGAATACGCAGTTAGTTAAAGATTTACAAAAAGACGGAACACCAGAAGGAGTTAATAAAGTTGAAAACGTTCAAGAATTATTGAACGGAATAAAAGATTTTATTACAGATAAAATTGAAACTGGAGAGGATTCATCTTTAGCAGTGTTTTTAGAAGATGTAGCTTTAGCAACAGATTTTGATAGTGAGAAGGATGATACACCAAGAGTTTCGTTAATGACGATTCACTTATCAAAAGGATTGGAATATCCGTATGTTTATATTGTTGGTTTAGAGGAAAGTTTATTTCCTTCGGCAATGAGTATGAATACACGTAGTGAGCTAGAAGAAGAGCGTCGATTATTTTATGTAGCTTTAACTAGAGCAGAAAAAGTAGCATATTTAACCTATGCACAAACACGTTATCGTTGGGGTAAATTAACCGACGGTGAACCAAGTAGGTTTTTAGAAGAGATTGATGAAAAGTATGTAGAGCATATTGCTCCAAAAGCACCAGAGCCATCTGCAAATCGATTTATTGATGCGAGTTTATTTGATGATTCACCTAAAAGAATTCGTTTTCAAAAACCAATTCAGAAAAAGAGACAAGAGTTTTTAGCTAAGAAAGCAAAACCAGCTGTGGTGCCACCAAAGGGAAAAATGAAAAAAGTTTCTGAAGTAAGCGCAAAAGCTAATTTATTTGACGGAGAAATTGTTGTTGGTAATTTTGTAGAGCACAATCGCTTCGGAACTGGTGAAGTAATTGCTTTAGAAGGAAAAGGACCCAATAAAAAAGCTGAAATAAAGTTTAGTACTGTGGGGAAGAAGAAATTATTATTACAATTCGCAAAATTAAAGGTAATCGGATAGCTAATCCATAATAATTACTTAATTTGCATAGATAAATTATAGAGAAATGACGTTTGATTTAGAATACAATTCAGAAAGGTCTACATTAATAATACCTGAATATGGAAGACATATCCAGAAACTAGTAAACCACTGTATTGCTTTAGAGAGTAAAGAAGAAAGAAATACAATGGCGAAAGCGATCATAGATGTAATGGGGAATTTACAACCGCATTTACGTGATGTGCCAGATTTTAAACATAAATTATGGGATCAGTTACATATCATGGCTGATTTTAAATTAGATGTTGATTCAAAATACGAAGTTCCATCTAAAGAAGAGTTAAGAGAGAAGCCAGAAAAGATGGACTATCCTAAATCGGCTTCTAGATACCGTTATTATGGTAATAATATTCAAACCATGATCGATATTGCTTTAACTTGGGAAGAAGGAGATAAGAGAGAAGCGTTGGTGTTTACCATTGCGAACCACATGAAAAAATGTTACTTAAACTGGAATAAAGATACTGTTGATGATACTGTTATCTTTAAACATTTATATGATTTATCTGGCGGAAAAATTGATTTAAGAGAGTCAGAAGAGAAACTGTCTGAAAGTAAAAATTTACTTAGAAAACGTAATAATCAAGGTAAAGGACATCATAAAAATAACCAGAAAGGAAAAAGTAATTACAGTAATAATAAATACAGAAAAAAATAAATGGCATCATTTAAAATTGAAGGAGGTCACAAATTAAACGGAACTATTACGCCTCAAGGAGCTAAAAATGAAGTATTGCAAATTTTATGTGCAGTATTATTAACACCTGAAAAAGTTGTAGTAAATAACGTTCCTGATATTATTGATGTTAATAAACTGATTTTTATCTTAGGCGAACTAGGAGTTAAAGTAGAAAAACTAGGTAGTAATTCATATGCTTTTCAAGCGGATGAAGTTAACCTTGAATATTTAGAGTCTGCTGAATTTAAAAGAGATGGAAGTTCGTTAAGAGGTTCTATTATGATTGTTGGACCGTTATTAGCTCGTTTTGGAAGAGGGTATATTCCACGTCCGGGAGGAGATAAAATTGGCCGTCGTCGTTTAGATACACACTTCGAAGGTTTTATTCGTTTAGGAGCTAAATTCCGTTATAATAAAGAAGAATATTTCTACGGAGTAGAAACCGAAACAGGTTTAGTTGGTACCGATATGTTATTAGATGAAGCTTCGGTAACTGGTACAGCTAATATTTTAATGGCTGCTGTATTAGCAAAAGGAACTACAACAATTTATAACGCTGCATGCGAACCATACATTCAACAATTATCTAAAATGTTGAATTCTATGGGAGCTAAAATCTCAGGAGTAGGTTCTAATTTATTAACTATTGAAGGAGTTGAATCTTTAGGAGGATGTGAGCATAGAGTTTTACCAGATATGATTGAAATAGGATCATGGATTGGTATGGCAGCAATGACCCGTTCTGAATTAACTATAAAAAATGTTAGCTGGAAAGATTTAGGACAAATTCCTGATGTGTTTAGAAAATTAGGAATTAAGCTAGAGAGAAAAGGAGATGATATATATATTCCTGAACAAGAAAGTTACGAGATTCAAAATTATATTGACGGATCTGTATTAACAGTTGCAGATGCACCTTGGCCAGGGTTTACACCAGATTTATTAAGTATTGTGTTAGTAGTTGCTACACAAGCAAAAGGAACAGTATTAATTCATCAAAAAATGTTTGAAAGCCGTTTGTTCTTTGTCGATAAATTAATCGATATGGGAGCCAAAGTAATTTTATGTGATCCGCATAGAGCTACGGTGATTGGTCACGATTTCAAATCACAATTAAAAGCAACTAAAATGACTTCACCAGATATTAGAGCAGGTATTTCATTATTAATTGCAGCTTTATCAGCAAAAGGAACATCAATAATTAATAATATTGAACAGATAGATAGAGGATATGAGAATATTGAAGCTCGTTTAAAATCTATCGGTGCTAAGATTGAAAGAATTAATTAATCACTTATAAATAATAAAAACCCCATGAAGAGAAATTTATTTCTTTTAGTAATTTTGTTTGCATTTACAAATGCATTTTCTCAAAAAGCTAAGTTTAAAAATGAGAAATTTGAATTAGCTTTTTCTCAACCAGAAATTTTTAAAAACTTCGAAACTTTCAGCTATGAAATTCAAGATGATGGTGTATACTGGAATCATAAATATGATGAAGATGAGAAAAAACCAGATAGTTTTAAAGATTATCCTACATTAAGATCTTTAACTCAAGGTTTAGAAATTGACGGATTAGATGAAGTTGAGAATAATGCTGATTTGCAAATAGTAGTTGGTTTTAAAGGTAGCCAATTGAAAAATAACGCAGGTGCTCTTGTTTTACAAGGGACTATGAATTTAATGATGTTTATTGATGGAGATAAATTAATTTACAATAAAATCAGAGATGTAAATTCTACTATAACTGCATACTTAAGTAACTATCCTACAGAAAATAGATTTCTAAGAAATAAATCTAAGGCAATGATTTTAACAAGCGAGGTTCAAAAAGATTTAAAAGAACTAAGTGTTTTATTTACAGGATCATCAAAAATAGGTTTATATTTTGGAGAATTTAGAAAAGTAAAAAAAGGTAAAGCTTCTGAATTTAATAAGATCTCTAAGCCCATAGTGGAAGAAATAATAAAGAATAAATCACCAGAAGCTTTGAATAAAGCAATTGAATTCTGGAAGAAACAGTTAGATGTTGATTTTGGAAAAAAATTAAAAGAAAAAAGAAAATTAAAAGTAATATACACTAACATAGCATCTGCATATATCTTATTAAATGATATAGAGAATGCTAAGAAATATGCTGATTTAGCTAAAAAGAACGCAGGGTTTTTTGATGTTTTCATGTCTGGTTATAAAGATTATTCAAAAACACAAGATTTTGTAAAGAATTATAAAACATCCGAATTTCATGAGGTTAGTAGAGAAGGAAACTATATGTATGAATTTGTATTTAAGGAAGATGGTGAGTTTGATTTAGGAAGAAAGAAAAGAAATTTCACAAAAATAGTCCTTGAAAAATTCGTTGCATATTCAGGATCTAATATAGTTTCTTTAGATAAGGGTAGAAGTCCTACCGCTAAATTATTTGTTGATGAAGAACCAACATACTTTTATACTTGTGACGATAAAGTTAAGATAGTTTTAAAAAGTGGGAAGACAATAGTTTTTAAGTTGATTAAAGGAGATTACGTTCCTTTTTATAAAGTTGAAAATGGTGATGATATTAGATTGTATTAATATTAATTATTTATAAATAAAAAAATCGTGTCATGTTGACACGATTTTTTTATTGGCAATATTATTGATAAAAGTATGCTGAAGAAATTAAAGAAACGATTTACAATGAGTAAAGATCAATATACAAAAGAAGACGAACTAAAAGATGCTTTAAAAGCCGAAGAGTTTGAAGCTAATCAAGAAGAAACTCAAGAAAACGAGGAGGTTGAGGTAAAAGAAGAACCAACGACAGAAGAGTTAATTCAAGCAGAAAAAGATAAGTATTTACGTTTATTTGCTGAGTTCGAAAACTATAAAAAACGTACCACAAAAGAGCGTATCGAACTTTTTAAAACTGCAGGACAAGAAGTAATGACAGTTTTACTGCCAATTTTAGACGATTTTGAGCGTGCTTTGACACATATTGAAGATGATAAAGAGGCAGAAGAATTACGTAAGGGTGTATTGTTGATTTATCAAAAAATGGTAAAAACATTAGAGCAAAAAGGTTTAACAGCAATTGATGTTAAACAAGGAGATGTTTTTGACGCAGAAGTTCACCAAGCTATTACACAAATACCAGCACCTTCTGATGATTTAAAAGGTAAAGTGATTGATTGTGTAGAGAAAGGATACAAGTTAGGAGATAAGATTATCCGTCACCCAAAAGTGGTGGTAGGACAAGCATAAATTAAAACTGTTGTTTGTAAAAAATAGCAGATTAGATTATTAGAATGGCAAAACAAGATTATTACGAAGTATTAGGTATTTCAAAATCGGCATCGCAGGCTGAAATTAAAAAAGCATATCGTAAAATGGCGATAAAATATCATCCAGATAAAAACCCGGATGATAAAAATGCTGAAGAAAAATTCAAGCTATGTGCTGAAGCATATGAAGTATTGAGTGATGATAATAAAAAAGCTCGTTACGATCAGTACGGTCATGCTGCTTTCGATGGTCCCCAAGGAGGTGGAGGCTTCGGAGGAGGCGGTATGAATATGGATGATATATTCAGTCAATTCGGTGATATCTTCGGCGGAGGTTTCGGTGGCTTTGGCGGAGGCGGAGGTCGACGTCAAGCTAGAGTTAAAGGAAGTAATTTACGTATTCGCGTAAAACTTACTTTAGAAGAAATTGCTAACGGAGTTGAAAAGAAAGTAAAAGTTCGTCGTAAAGTTCAAGCAGAAGGAGTTACTTATAAAACATGTACTACTTGTAATGGTTCTGGTCAGCAAATGCGAGTTACCAATACTATTTTAGGTAGAATGCAAACAGCAACTACATGTGGTACTTGTCAAGGAGCAGGAGAAATGATTGGTAGTAAACCAAACGGATCAGATGCTCAAGGATTAGTTGTTAAGGAAGAAACAGTTTCGATTAATATTCCTGAAGGAGTTACTGAAGGCGTACAATTAAAAGTAGGAGGAAAAGGGAATGAAGCTCCTGGTAAGAATTCTATTTCTGGTGATTTATTAGTATTGATTGAAGAAATTCAGCACGATACTTTAAAAAGAGAAGGAAGTAATATTCATTACGATTTATATGTTAATTTCTCTGAAGCAGTTTTAGGAACTTCAAAAGAAGTAGAAACAGTAACAGGAAAAGTTAAAATTAAAATTGAAGCAGGTACACAATCTGGTAAAATTTTAAGATTAAAAGGAAAAGGATTACCAAGTATCGAAAGATATGGTAATGGTGACTTCTTAATTCATATAAATGTTTGGACACCTCAAGAGTTAACAAAAGAACAACGAAAATTCTTTGAACAAATGCAAGAAGATGAGAACTTTAGTCCAAATCCTCAAAAATCTGATAAATCATTTTTTGAGAAAGTTAAAGACATGTTTTCTTAAAAATTAATATAAAACCTCAATCTTTTTTTGATTGAGGTTTCTTTTTAAGGAAAAAAATACATTTTTCGTGTTAATTTTTTTTAAAAGCTTTTTTTTTATTAAAAAACATTACTATATTTGTAGTGTCTAGGAGATATCCTAGGCACTTTTTCTTTTTCATAGCAATTTTCCCACTCAATTTATTGAGTGGGTTTTTTCTTTTAATATAGAAGCTAGTTTCTAAATAAACATAGTAATTTAGCTATCACAAAAATTTAAAGCAGGCCTATCTTATCGACTTGTATTTAGTGCAAGTAGGAAAGTCTGGACACCATAGAGTAGCATAGCGGATAACATCCGTCCGATGTAAATCGAGGACAAGTGCAACAGAAAGTATGTACAGGTAATGCTGTAGTGAAACCAGGTAAACTCTATGCGGTGCAATGCCATGTATATTAGAACTTGAGTGTAACTCGCACGATTCTAAAGGGTAGGCAGATTGATTTTACGAGTAATTGTAAAACTAGATAAATGATAAGAGCCTCATTTTTTTGAGGAACAGAATCCAGCTTACTGGTCTGCTTTTTTTCCTATTTAGAATCATTATAGGTTTATTTTTGAACTTTTTAAAAAACACGAATTATCATATTCGTAATTTTTCATTCTCTTTGATATTCTTTTTTTGAGATATTTGTAAAAACATATGTTTGTAATTGATGATTCTCATTGTTTTGCTGTTTTTGTTGGTTATTTTTTAATTTGAGGCTAAAAACGTATTTTTGTGAAGCTTTAAAATTAACACAATATATTATAGAACATTTAGCTTTTAATATTGATAGATTTCTATTCTAAAGATATTAATAAGTCGTTTTATAATTATAAAAAATAAACCTTTTATGAATACATACTTAGATTATCTTAAGGAGATTGAAGAAAGAAAAGAGCAAGGATTGCATCCTAAGCCAATAGATGGAAGTGAATTATTATCAAATATCATCTCACAAATTAAAGATGTAAATAATGAGCACCGCGAAGAGTCTCTTAACTTTTTTATCTATAATGTTTTACCAGGTACAACAAGTGCAGCTGGTGTAAAAGCTAAATTTTTAAAAGAAATTATCTTAGGAGAAGAAGTAGTAGCAGAAATTTCACCTGCATTTGCTTTCGAGCAATTATCGCATATGAAAGGTGGACCTTCTGTAGAAGTGTTGTTAGATTTAGCGTTAGGTAATGATGCTGCAATTGCTGAAGAAGCTGCTAAAGTATTAAAAACACAAGTTTTCTTATACGAAGCAGATACAGCTCGTTTAGAAGAAGCATATAAAGCAGGGAATGCTATAGCTAAAGAATTAATCGAGAGCTATGCGCAAGCAGATTTTTTTACGAAGTTACCAGAAATAGATGAAGAAATTGAAATTGTAACGTTTGTTGCAGGTGTTGGAGATATTTCTACGGATTTATTATCTCCTGGAGCAGATGCACATTCGAGATCAGATCGTGAGTTACATGGGCAATGTATGTTTGAGCATAATAAAGATATGCAAAATGAGTTATTAGCACTAAAAGCACAACACCCAAATAAGCGTGTGATGTTAGTTGCTGAAAAAGGAACTATGGGAGTTGGTTCATCTAGAATGTCAGGTGTAAACAATGTTGCGTTATGGACAGGGATTCAAGCAAGTGAGTATGTGCCTTTTATTAATATAGCACCAGTAATTGCTGGTACTAACGGAATTGCACCTATCTTCTTAACTACGGTTGGTGTAACTGGAGGAATTGGTTTAGATCTTAAAAACTGGGTAAAACAAAAGGACGCTGAAGGAAATACAATTGTTGATGAAGAAGGAGATGCAGTTTTAAAAGAAGAGTATTCTGTTGCTACGGGAACTGTACTTACTATAAATACAAAAGAGAAGAAATTATATAACGGAGACACTTTCTTAAAAGATGTTTCAGCTGCATTCACTCCTCAAAAAATGGAGTTTATGAAAGCAGGTGGTTCTTATGCGGTAGTTTTCGGTAAAAAATTACAAACCTTTGCTTGTAAAACTTTAGGAATAGAGGTACCTCAGGTTTACGCAGCTTCAAAAGAAATTTCAATTGAAGGACAAGGGTTAACGGCGGTTGAAAAAATCTTCAATAAAAACGCAGTAGGAACTACTCCAGGAAAAACACTACATGCAGGATCTAATGTTAGAGTAGAAGTAAACATTGTAGGTTCTCAAGACACTACTGGTTTAATGACTTCTCAAGAATTAGAGATGATGGCTGCTACAGTTATATCTCCAATTGTTGATACAGGTTATCAATCAGGATGTCATACAGCTTCTGTTTGGGATGATAAGTCTAAAGCTAACATTCCAAGATTAATGAAGTTTATGAATGATTTCGGATTAGTTACTGCACGTCATCCTGAAGGGAAGTACCATGCAATGACAGATGTAATTCATAAAGTATTAAATGATATTGCAGTTGATGATTGGGATGTAATTATTGGAGGTGATTCTCATACGCGTATGGCAAAAGGAGTTGCTTTTGGAGCAGATTCAGGAACAGTTGCTTTAGCTTTAGCTACAGGAGAGGCTACTATGCCAATTCCAGAGTCTGTTAAAGTTACTTTTAAAGGAGAGATGAAGCCATATATGGATTTCCGTGATGTGGTTCATGCAACACAAGAGCAAATGTTAACTCAATTTGAAGGAGAGAATGTTTTCCAAGGAAAAATTATCGAGGTACATATTGGTACTTTAACTTCAGATCAAGCATTTACATTTACAGATTGGACTGCTGAAATGAAAGCAAAAGCATCTATCTGTATTTCTGAAGAAGAAACATTAATTGAATCATTAGAAATCTCTAGAGATCGTATTCAAATTATGATTGATAAAGGGATGGATAATCCAAAACAAGATCTTAAAGGATTAGTAGATAAGGCTAACAATAGAATTCAAGAATTAAAAACAGGTACTAAGCCAGCTTTAAAGCCAGATGCGGATGCTAAGTATTATGCTGAAGTTGTTATCGATTTAGATAAAATTGTTGAGCCAATGATTGCGGATCCAGATGTAAATAATGAAGATGTATCTAAGCGTTATACGCATGATAATATTCAACCATTATCTTTTTACGGAGGAACTAAAAAAGTAGATTTAGGTTTCGTAGGTTCTTGTATGGTACATAAAGGAGATATGCAGATTTTGGCACAAATGCTTAAAAATTTAGAGGCTCAAAAAGGAGAAGTAGAATTTAAAGCTCCTTTAGTTGTTGCGCCACCTACGTACAATATCGTTGATGAATTAAAAGCAGAAGGTGACTGGGAAGTATTAGAAAAATACGCAGGATTTGTATTTGATGATAACGCTCCAAAAGCAGTTGCAAGAACTAAGTATGACAACAAATTATATTTAGAACGTCCAGGTTGTAGTTTATGTATGGGTAACCAAGAAAAAGCAGAACCAGGAGATACGGTAATGGCAACATCAACACGTTTATTCCAAGGTAGGGTAGTAAGAGACACTGATGCTAAAAAAGGAGAATCATTATTATCTTCTACACCAGTTGTTGTATTATCTTGCATATTAGGAAGAACTCCTACTATGGAAGAGTATGAAGCTGCAGTAGAAGGTATTGTATTAACCAAGTTTAAGCCTTCTCAAAAACAATTAGTAATGTAATGTCACTTTGAGCGCAGTCGAAAAGTCTTTAGATTCGTAGTTTTTAATTAGGTTTCGACTAGACTCAATTTAGACATCAACATATATAAAGTCCGAGTTTTAACTCGGACTTTTTTTATTGTAAATAGAAAGGAAACAAAATTATTTTTGTTTAATTAGCTATCAATGAAATAGAAAATAAAAAAGTATAGAAAAATGAATTTAAATATCATTGAGGATTATAAATTATTAAAGGGTGGTCTAGATATAAAAATTTTAGAAAAATTAATTTATAGACTTGTCAATCTATTTTATATATATAATATTTCGTGGTTAGAGGGTATTAAGTCATTGAATGATTTAATTTATCTAAAGAAGCATGATAGTTCGAAATTATCAAGCGAAATAGGGAAACTTATATTAAGTTGGATAGAAGCAAAATATGATGAAGAATTGTTAAGTAATTTTACAGGAAGTTCATTTCCTGTGAAAAAAGAATTAAAGGACACAGCTAAATTAATAAACCTAACATTAGATACTATACGTAATATTAGCGAAAATACAGATGTTCTCCCGTTTTTGAATTTAAAGCTAGAAGAATCGTCAAATGAGCATATAAAACATAAATTAAGTATTCTTATTGAAAGAATTGAAAATTTTAAGGTTTTAGAACAAAATATCAGTGATAAAATTTTAGATAAAATTTTATTAAAATCTGATGAGTATTTTGAAGAAGAGTATAATGAAAAGCGATTAAATTTTTTGTTTTGCGGACTTCGAGAAACTATTCAAGAGCATACCTTATGCTATACTATAGGATGGTGTAAAAAATCAGACAAATATGCCTATAAATCGGGATGGGTAGGTGCAGGGCCACTTATGATTTCTAAAACGTTTGATAAGTTTGAAATAATGGGATCATCTCCTATGGTTGATTGGCTTTATCTTTTTGAGTTAGATGTTCAAAATTTAGAAGAGTATTTTTATATGGAAATACCTTTTGAAAAGAGAAACCTACTAAAATTAAAATCGGTAATAAAATGTTCTACTGAAGAACTATTAGGAAAGGTTAATGAAAAGGGGAAAATAATTTATACCCAATCTAAAAAATGGTGTGATCATTATCCAGATTTTCAATACATGGCAGATGAATTAATTGAAAAAGGCATCAATTGTATTATAGAAATTAGAATACGAGAAAAATAATTAAGAATTTTCTTTCTTTCGATGATACTCTAATAGTATTGATTAATGTAATAGCTTAAATAATATCAATAAGTCAGATACTTGTATTTGTTTTAATTATAACTGAAGAAAACGGATTTCACCTTTTTTTGCTAACTTTAGGCGTGTAACAAAAACTAAACAACAAATGGCATTTGATATTGAAATGATTAAGGCGGTTTATAGTAAGTTTGAGGAGCGAGTAAATGCTGCAAAAAAACTTACAGGTAAACCATTAACACTAGCAGAGAAAATTTTATATACTCATCTTTGGGATGGAAATCCAAGTACAGCTTTTATAAGAGGAAAAGATTATGTTGATTTTGCTCCAGATCGTATTGCTTGTCAAGATGCAACAGCACAAATGGCATTGTTACAATTTATGCAAGCAGGTAAGAATAAAGTGGCTGTACCAACTACGGTACATTGCGATCATTTAATTCAAGCTAAAGTAGGAGCAGCCAAAGATTTACAAACAGCATTAAATAATAGTAACGAAGTATTCAACTTTTTAGAATCAGTTTCTGATAAATATGGAATTGGATTTTGGAAACCAGGAGCAGGAATTATTCATCAAGTAGTATTAGAAAATTATGCATTTCCAGGAGGTATGATGATTGGTACCGATTCTCACACAGTAAATGCTGGAGGATTAGGAATGGTGGCTATTGGTGTTGGAGGAGCTGATGCTGTAGATGTTATGGCTGGTATGCCTTGGGAATTAAAATTTCCGAAATTAATCGGAGTAAAGCTAACTGGAAAATTATCTGGTTGGACAGCTCCCAAAGATGTTATTTTAAAAGTGGCTGGTATTGTTTCTGCTAAAGGAGGAACAGGTGCTATTGTAGAATATTTTGGTCCAGGAGCAATTTCAATGTCATGTACAGGAAAAGGAACTATTTGTAACATGGGAGCTGAAATAGGAGCCACGACTTCTACTTTTGGTTACGATAAATCTATGGAGCGTTATTTACGTGCTACCGATAGAAACGATGTTGCAGATGAAGCTAATAAAATAAAAGAACATTTAACAGGTGATGCTGAAGTGTATACTAATCCAGAAAAATATTTCGATCAAGTTATTGAAATTAACTTATCAGAATTAGGACCATTATTAAATGGTCCTTTTACACCAGACTTATCTACACAAGTAGGTGAAGAAATGACAGCAAGAGCTGAAACTAACGATTGGCCATTACAAGTAGAATGGGGGTTGATTGGTTCTTGTACTAATTCGTCATACGAAGATTTATCAAGAGCTTCATCAGTAGCGCAACAAGCGTTAGATAAAGGGTTAAAAACTAAAGCTGAATTCGGAATTAACCCAGGTTCAGAGCAAGTACGCTATACTGCTGAAAGAGATGGTATTTTAGAAGTTTTCGAAAAACTAGATGCAAAGATATTTACGAATGCTTGTGGACCATGTATTGGTCAATGGGGGCGTTATGAAGATCCTAAGAATGCACCTAAGAACTCCATTGTGCATTCATTCAATAGAAATTTTGCAAAACGTGCTGATGGAAACCCAAATACGCATGCATTTGTTGCATCGCCAGAATTAACAGCCGCAATTGCAATAGCAGGTCGTTTAGATTTTAATCCGTTAACAGATTCTTTAATTAATGAAAATGGAGAAGAAGTGATGTTAGATGAACCAACTGGTTGGGAATTACCACCTAAAGGTTTTGAGGTTGATGATAACGGTTATATAGAACCAATGGAAGATGGCAGCGGAGTAGTTGTAAGTGTAGACCCTAAATCTGAACGTTTAGAATTGTTAACTCCTTTTAAACCATTAGGAAATGATTTAAAAGGAATAAAGCTATTGATAAAAGCATATGGTAAATGTACAACAGATCATATTTCTATGGCAGGACCTTGGTTACGTTATCGAGGGCATTTAGACAATATTTCTAATAATATGTTAATAGGTGCGGTAAATGCATATAATATGAAAACTAATTTTGTGAAAAGTCAGTTAACAGAAGAGTATGACGCCGTTCCAAAAACAGCTCGAGCGTATAAATCAGCTGGTATTAATACAATAGTAGTTGGCGATCATAATTACGGTGAAGGTTCTTCTCGTGAGCATGCAGCTATGGAACCACGTCATTTAGGAGTTGCTGCTGTTTTAGTAAAATCATTTGCACGTATTCATGAAACAAATTTGAAAAAACAAGGAATGCTTGGGTTAACTTTTGCGAATGAAGCTGATTATGACTTAATACAAGAAGACGATACTTTTAATTTCTTAGATTTAAATGAGTTTGCTCCAGGTAAACCTTTAACTATTGAGGTTGTTCATGCAGATGGTTCTAAAGATACTATTATAGCGAACCATACGTATAACCAAGGACAAATAGAATGGTATAATGAGGGTGCTGCTTTAAATTTAATAAAAAAACAAAACGCTTAGACTAAGTATTCTTAGTTAAGAAATGAATAAGACTTCAGGTAATTTACTTGAAGTCTTTTTTATTTTATATATAGAAATAACTTCTGTAAGTTTACTGTCATTATTCGACATATGTTATATTAATAAAATAACAATTTAAAAAATGAAAAAACTAACTTTACTAATAGCTATTACTGCAGTTTTTACAGCTTGTAAAAAGGAAGTGAAAAAAGAAATTGACCAAAAAGAACCAACAGTTGAAAAATATCCAAAAGCTTTATTAGAAGTGTTTGATAAGCATGGTAGTATAGCTAATTGGGATAAAATGAAAACTTTGTCTTATAGTATAGATAAAGAAGAACATACTACAGATTTACATTCTCGAAGAGCGGTGATTAATTCACCTAAATATTCATATGGTTTTGACGGACAAAACACTTGGGTTTCTGATACAACTAAATTTAAAAAAGACCCTAAGTTTTACTATAATTTGTATTTTTATTTTTACGCGATGCCATTTGTATTAGCTGATGATGGAATAACATATTCAGAAATTGAACCATTAGAGTTTGAAGGAAAAAAATATCCTGGGTATAAGATTTCTTACGAAGCAAATATTGGAAACTCGTCGGATGATAATTATTTTATCTATTTTGACCCTGCAACAAAAGAAATGAGATGGTTAGGATATACTGTTACTTATTTTAGTAAAAAACCATCAGATAAGTTTAATGTTATTAGATATAATGATTGGGAAAATGTTAACGGTTTATTATTGCCAAAATCTATAACTTGGTATCAGAAAGATGACAAAGGTAATCCAACAGAACCAGCTGGAGATCCTACTGAGTTTAAATTACCGTTATTAAGTCAAGCTTCATTAGCTGACAGCTTTTATGAAAAACCAAACCAATAAATGAATCAACAAAAATATACTTGGAAAAAAGAGTACACCTTAGTACTGTTTGCTAATTTACTTTATATAATAGCGTTTTACATTATTACAAATTTATATACTGGTTAATATGCAAGCATTAGATTGGATTGTACTTTCGTTAACATTATTGTTTATTGTTTTATACGGAGCGTGGAAAACACGAGGAAGCAAAAATGTAGAAGAGTATATTAAAGGAGGAAATGATAGTAAATGGTGGACAATTGGGTTGTCGGTAATGGCAACCCAAGCGAGCGCCATTACTTTTTTATCAACCCCAGGACAAGCTTTTCATAGCGGAATGGGCTTTGTTCAGTTCTATTTCGGATTGCCAATAGCCATGGTTATTATCTGTTTAGTATTCATTCCTATTTATCATAGATTAAAAGTATATACCGCTTATGAGTATTTAGAAGGTCGTTTTGATCAGAAAACAAGAACCTTAACCGCAATTCTATTTTTAATACAAAGAGGTTTAGCAGCAGGAATCACAATTTTTGCACCAGCTATTATTTTATCAGCTGTATTAGGTTGGGATTTAATTATGCTAAATGTTATCATTGGTGTTTTAGTAATTATTTACACAGTATCTGGAGGAACCAAAGCTGTAAGTGTTACTCAAAAGCAGCAAATGGCGGTGATTTTTGCAGGTATGTTTGTAGCTTTTTATTTAATACTACAATATTTACCAGACGGAATAACGTTTACCAAAGCTTTAGAAATTGCTGGAGCTTCTGATAAAATGCAGGTTTTAGATTTTTCTTGGGATTTAAATAATCGTTATACGGTTTGGACAGGTATTTTAGGAGGAACTTTTTTAATGTTGTCTTATTTCGGAACAGATCAAAGTCAAGTGCAACGATACTTGTCAGGAAAATCATTAAGAGAAAGTCAGTTAGGATTAATATTTAATGGACTTTTAAAAGTACCGATGCAGTTTTTTATATTGCTAGTAGGAGTTATGGTTTTTGTATTTTATCAATTTAATACTTCACCATTAAATTTTAATCCAAAAGCACAAGAAGCAGTTGTTAGTTCTCAATATGCTTCAGAATATAAAAGCTTAGAAGCACAGCATCAACAAATAGAAAATAAAAAGAAGGATTTAATTTTCGAAGGCTTAAATGTTGAAAATAAAAAGCAGTTACAAGAGTTAAATGAGCAAGATAAATCATTAAAAGAACAAGCTAAAGCGGTTATTACTAAAGCTGATGTTCAAGTAGAAACTAATGATAAGGACTATGTTTTTATCCACTTTATATTACACAATTTACCAAAAGGTTTAATTGGTTTATTATTGGCGGTAATTTTATCGGCAGCGATGTCATCTACAGCTTCAGAATTAAATGCGTTAGCGAGTACTACAGCAATCGATTTATACAAACGTAATGTATCTAAAGAATATTCTGATGCGCATTATGTAAAAATGTCAAAATGGTTCACTTTAGGATGGGGAGTATTAGCGATACTAGTAGCTTGTTTTGCCAATTTATTTGATAATTTAATTCAGTTGGTAAATATTATTGGGTCCATTTTTTATGGGAATGTGTTAGGTATTTTCTTATTAGCTTTCTTTTTTAAGTTTGTAAAAGGAAATGCAGTATTTATTGCAGCAATTATCACTCAGCTTCTTATTATTGGAGTTTGGTATTTAGATTGGTTACCTTATTTGTGGTTAAATGCTTTAGGTTGTGGATTGGTAATGGGAATAGCAATGATTATTCAGTCATTGAATTTAAAAAATAATTATGATAGCCACCCGATCAGCTAGATTAGAAGATTTACCAATTCTTTTAGACTTTGAACAAGGAGTAATAAATTTCGAGCGACCTTTCGATCCTACTTTAAAAGAAGAGAAAATATCGTATTATGATATTAAAGTAATGATTTTATCTGATGAGGTAGAAGTAATTGTTGCTGTAGAAAATAACGAGGTTATAGGTTCGGGATATGCAAGAATAGAAGAAGTAAAACCATATTTAAAGCATTCAAAACATGCCTATTTAGGTTTTATGTTTGTAAAGCCCTCGCACAGAGGAAGAGGAGTTAATAAATTGGTAATAGAGGCTCTATATTCATGGATAAAATCTAAAGGTATTACCGAGGTTCGATTAGATGTGTATGCTGATAATCCTGGAGCTATTAAAGCTTATGAAAAAGTAGGGTTTAAAAGTCTTTTAATTAATATGCGAAAGAGTTTAAAATAAAAAATTTATTCTAGTTCTAACTTATTTAGATGATTAGCAACATAAACTCCCATACTAAAACACGCTTGTAATAAATAGCCACCAGTAGGCGCATTCCAATCTAGCATTTCACCAATACAAAAACTATTTTTAAGTTTATGAAATTCAAAATTTTCAGAAACTTCATTTAAGTTAATACCTCCAGTTGTTGAGATAGCTTCATCTATATCTGCGGCAGAAAGAATGGTTAAAGGTAAAGCTTTAATTTTTTCTGAGAGGATGTTTTTATTAGTGTATTCTTCTTTAGTTAAAAATGTTCTTAAAAGATCTATTTGAGGTGGACTTAATTTCAATACTTTTTTAAGAATATCAGTTGGTTTTTGTTGTGATTTATTTACTTTTTTAGAAACCTCTTCTTGAGTAAACATTGGTTTTAAATCTAAGTAAATAGAAGCCGTTTTGTTATTAGACAGTTGAGGTTGTATTTCTGAACTTAATGCATAAATAGCATTTCCTTCTAATCCAAATTTGGTGATTACCAATTCTCCTTTTTGGGTTTTTGTTCCACAGGATAGGGCAATGTTTTTTAAAGGTTTTCCTTCGTTTCTATCAATAAAATCTTTCTTCCAATTTATTTCATATGCGCAATTAGCAGGAAGAAAAGGAAGTGTTTTTATTCCTTTATTATTAAAAGTATTTAACCAAGCACCATCAGAACCTGTAATTTTCCAACTAGTACCTCCCATACAGAAAATTGTATAATCAGGGTTTACTCTTTTACTGTTTTCAAAAATAAATTCATAATCATTTTCCCAGCCTTTCCATTCGTGGTTATATTCAAATTGAATGTTTTTATCGATTAATACTTGCTTTATCTTGTTAAGAACTTCAATAGGTTTATTTCCTTTTTCAGGATAAACTCTATTACTACTTCCAATAAAAGTTGATAAACCGATTTTATCAAGCCAATTTCTTAAATCTTCATTTGAGAAGTTTAGTAATGCTTTTTTTAGAAAATAGTCTGGAGTATATCTAGAAATCATATTCTCTATAGATTCTCCATGAGTTAGATTAAATCCTCCATCACCAGCGACTAAAAATTTTCTACCTAACGATTTCTTTTTTTCGTAAATCGTAATATCAAATTTTGTTGAATCTAAAAAGGCTGCTGCAAAGAGAGCAGCAGGACCTCCACCAATAATAGCAATTGATTTATTCATAAAACAAAATTAGTATTTGTTTTTTTAAGATGTCTTACAAACAAGAAAAATCCCAAAACTTAAGTTTTGGGATTTTATAAAAAATGTTTGTTAATTTTATTTTTTCATAATAGAAGAAGTCATTACGTCTCCGTTTTCGTAAGTTACTTTTAATAAATAAACACCTGAATTTCCTTTTATGTTAATTGAATTGTAGCGATTCTTAGAGATTGTTCCTCTTTTTACTATTTGTCCTAACATATTAGTAATTGTATAGCTTCCTTTAAAAGATTTCGTATTAATGATATTTACTAAACCTTGAGTGGGATTAGGATATACATTAACATTCGTATCAATAAGATCATTTTCTTCCTCATTATTATTAACACCTCTGGCTGCAGAAGCATTTACATAAAATGTTTTACTGGTTCCGCTATAAGAATTAATACTTCCGTTCCAACCGTTTTTCCATTTACCATTATGCACAATTCTATAATAACCACTTTCTACATCAGAAGTAATTTTAAATTGAATGATGATTTTTGATGCTGAAACACCATCTCTATTCCAAATCATTTTAGTGTTAGTATCTCTATCCTGGAATTTGGTTAACCATGAGTTCCCAACTTTTTTCTGTACAGTAAAATAAGTACTATTTGTTTTTGGATCGTTATTAGGGTGCGCTCCCCAAAAAGTAACTTCGGCAGTCGCACCAGTATTATAAGAACTATTGGTGTTTGAATGAACGCTACCAAAACTTTTAAACCAAGGTTTATCATCAAAAAGAATATTTACAGTTTTATCTCCGCCTATATATGATTTTTGAGGTGGAGTAGGAGCTGCATTTGGCCAAGGGTTTACATTAGGATTTACTAATTTATTAGCTAATCTTTCAAATTCTTGACGGTAAGCAGCTAATGTCCAAGGTCCGAATTGTGTACTTGCACCTTCATATTGTTGAGAAGCATATTCTTCACGTGTAGTAACGTATCCACAATAAGCATCTGAATATCCAGCTAAAACTGTGTGTGTTATGCCGGTATTAGTATTTTCAGCAACCGTAGCTCTAACTCTTCTACCAGACATTACAGTAAATTCGGCAGGAGCAGCTAAAACTCCTAACTGACCAATTTTTAAAATACTTGTAGGTAGTATTTTGGGTGTTTGTGGATCATTATCATTTGAACCAACATAGAATAATGGATCAATAGGTTTTTCCATATGACATTGATCAATTGCTGGACCAGAATTAGGGTCAGATCTTGTTTCACCTTCTCTTCCAATTCCACTTCTACCATCTTCTGCACCCGCTCTAAATGAGATTCCCAAAGCGGCTTTACATGTATGACGGATAACTCCATCAGTAAATTTTGAAGCAATTTCTATATTAGAAAAATCACTATATCTAGATACGGCTTTTACAGAACCAATTAATTGTTGGGTTGCGCTGTTATATAATTGAATAGCTTTGTTGTATTGACGATCTCCAATAATTTCCATACTTTCTTCTTCATTGTTTCCTGGTCCTGTGGCATCAGATGTATAATCGTTTGCAGCTGGTTGATTTAAGTTAGGAGACATATCTCCAGGGTTTGTATTAGCAAAAGCAGCTACAAAAGTAAAATCGCTCTCTCCGTAAGAAGATTGTTTCATGCGTTCAAATTTTAAAGAAGCATACCCTTTACTATCACCACTTGCATATTTATATTTTTTTGTTAAGCTTGTAGGGTGTACTCCAAACCAAGAAATCATACCTACTTCAGTATTTCCTTGTATAAATTTTAAGACGGTCATTTCATCATCAATATTTGTATAATCGTTAGCATCACTATTTAAGTTGTATGCCACTAAAGAACGATTGATACTTGCATTGGTTAATGATCCAGTATTATAGTAAATTCTTCCAGGAGTCAAATTTTCATGCGCTTTTTTTATTGCTTCGAAAATTCCGTTTACTAAAATATCAAAGTTTGTTTTGTAAAATCCACCTGTAGATGTATTGTATAATCCGTAATGAGAATATCCACCAGGAGAAACATGTGTATGTGTAGCACTAATAACAACGTTGGTGTCTGTGTAAGTACTTCCGTATTGGTTATTCAATTTTTCAAGCACAGCAAGGTTTACTGATTGAAACGTTGCTCCTTTGTCTATAGAAACAAATACTACAGGATTTCCGTTAGGTTCTTTTATAATATATGCTCTTGCATATTGTCGATCTTTAATTCCACCGTTTTTAAAAAAAGGATCACCATAGCCAAAGAAGGCACTTTCTGCTATTTGGCCTGTAATATCAGAGATTCCAACTCCAATATCATAATTGTTGTTTTGAGCTGTAATAATTTGTAATAGAAAAAATAAAAATACAATTAAGAAGGGTTTTTTAGTATTACTCATAAATTAGTTTGACTTGGTTAATTATCTACTAATTTAAGGTTATATTATGTTTAGTTTAAATTTTTATTATAAATTTTACCTATATCACAATAAATTAACAATACCGTGTTTAAAAAACAAAACCTCATAACAATTGTTATGAGGTTTTATAAAATTTATTTTAAAAAGAAGCTTACTTCATTTTTGCTAAAAATTCTTTATTCATTTTAACGTAATCAGCATTTCCTCTTTTTTCAGCACCTGCTAAAGAAGCTTTAGCTGCAGTAATAGCACCTTTCTTATCTCCAGCCTTAGCTAAGATTAAAGATTGTTGACGTAAGTACCAAAATCGTGGTTGGTCTTTTGTCATATCAACAGCTTTGTTTATCCAGTTTTTTGCTTTGTTAATGTCTTTACCTCCATCTAAATAATATTTAGCTGCATTAAAATAATCGTTAGCAGATGGTCCTGCCATTACTTTAGAAATACTAGCTTCTACACCTTTATCAGTAGGAGTATTAAATTTTACACCAACGTAAGCATTTTCCCATAACATACCTAAAACAGCAGAGTTATCTGTTAAATCATCAATAGTAATAGTAAATGACTCAATTTTCATTGGCATTTTAACAACTTTAGCAGTTGTTGATAAAGCTACTTTAGAATCATCCCATTTTTGAGGAGTTCCCCAGTTTTTAGCATCAGAATAAAAAATAACTTCCCAAGAGCTTTTTCCTGGCTTAGTATATAAGGCGTAAGTACCTTTTTTTAATTCTTTTCCATCAATAGTAACATCGTCACTAAAAGTAACTTTTGTATTTGCATTAGCTCCAGTTCTCCATACTTTTCCGTAAGGAACTAAATCTCCAAAAATTGTTCTTCCTTTCACCCCAGGACGAGAATATTCTACAGATACATCAGTTAAACCTACAGTTTGTTCTAATTTAGAAGATGGACTAGAAGCTGGTGTTTTTAATTGTGCATTAGCACCTGTTGAGATAGCTACTACAAATAAACTTAAGAGTAATTTTTTCATGATAATAGTTTGTTTTATTTCTAATGCTAAAATTACAAGTAATAAGATTGTTTAATGTTAACGAAAACTTAAAATAATAATCAATTTTTTAGTAGACCTTTACACACATGAAAAAATACATTTCAGAATTGATAGGAACCTTTGCTTTGGTTTTTTGTGGAACAGGAGCAATGACTGTAAATGAAGTTACCAATGGTACAGATTTAACGCATGTTGGTGTTGCAATTACTTGGGGATTGATTGTTATGGCGATGATTTATGCTTTTGGAGAAATTTCTGGAGCACACTTTAATCCAGCAGTTACGATTGCATTTGCCTATGCTAAAAAGTTTTCTTGGAAAGAAGTTCCAAAATATATTATAGCGCAGTTTTTAGGTGCTTTGCTAGCGAGTTGTATTTTATGGATTTTATTTCCTACAAGTGAATATTACGGAGCCACAACTCCAACAATAGAGCCTTGGCGAGCGTTTATATTAGAGTTATTACTAACGTTCTTTTTAATGTTGGTAATTATAAATGTTTCTACAGGAAGTAAAGAAGTTGGTACCATGGCAGGAATTGCTATTGGAGGTGTAGTTCTATTAGAAGCAATGTTTGCAGGTCCAATTACAAAAGCTTCTATGAATCCAATTCGTTCTATTGCTCCGGCTTTAGTTTCTGGTCATTTAGAGCATTTATGGCTATATATTTTAGCTCCGATACTAGGAGCTTTATTAGCAGTTATTTCTTGTAAATTGGTAAAAGACGATAATTGCTGCGATGAAGGATGTTAGTATTTTAGGTTGTGGTTGGTTAGGAAAACCATTAGCTGAATTTTTGATAAAAAAAAGTTTTGCAGTAAAAGGTTCTACAACTTCTTTAAATAAATTAGAAGATTTAAAATCAGTAAATATTTCTCCTTTTTTAGTTGATATTTTTTCGAATAAAAACTTTGAGGAGTTTCTCTCTACTGAAATTTTAATCATTGCAATTACTTCAAAAGATCTTGAAGCGTTTAAAAGTCTGGTTTCTCAAATAGAGAAATCATCAATTAAAAAAGTGATTTTTATAAGTTCTACTTCTGTATATCCTAGTTTGAATAAAGAAATGACTGAAGAAGATATAACGATAAATTCCCCTTTAATACAAATTGAAAATGAGTTTAAAAGCAATCAGAGTTTTAAGACAACAATTATTCGTTTTGCTGGATTATTAGGAGAAAATAGAAATCCAGCTAATTGGTTTGAAGGTAGAAAAATACCACAACCAAACGGATTTGTAAATATGATTTATAGAGAAGATTGTATTGAGGTAATTTACCAAATAATACAACAAGATGTTTTTGGTGAAGTTTTTAATGCTTGTTCAAATCATCATCCAACACGAAAAGAGTTTTATACCAACGCTAAAAAGAGAGCGAATAAAGAAAAACCAATTTTTGACGATTCTCAACCCTTAAAGTATAAAATTATAAATTCTGATAAGCTACAAAAACGATTGAGTTACACTTTTAAGTTTGATGATTTGTTGACAGATAAAAATTAAAGTAGATTGAATAATTGTTTAAAGACTAAGAAAATCCCAACAATAATTAAAGTTAGAACTCCAAAATAAGATTGACCTCTACCAGCAATCCAGGTATCTATTTTAAAATTTCCTTTTTTATACTCATTATAAAAATAATATAAACCATAAATAGATAAGCTAAGTCCGAGTAATATTTTTAATATAATAATCATAATTCTGTTGGTACCTTTAAGAATACTTCCTCTTTCTCAAATAATTAAATACAAAACCAAATAAGGCTAATAAACTTAGTGGTACCCCAATATTAATGAATTGCCAAAAACGTTTTTTAGTGTAGGCTTTCTGCTTATCTAAAAGATTAATTTGTATGGTTTTATTACGTAACTGAATCAAACCAGAATCATCTAATAAATAATCAATAGTGTTGATTAAAAAATCTTTATTTCCAAATTGTTGACCTGTCCATTTATCTAACGATAAATCATGAGGTTTTCCTTTTAAAATTTGATTTTTACCAAGATCACCATCAGCAATTACCACCATTTTATTCGAATTGCTTTCAGATTTAAATAGAGATGTTTGGAATGGTTTAACTCTGTTTTTATAAGCTGAGTTAAAATCACCTTCTAATAGAACAGCTAGTAGTTGTGGTCCGCTAGCATAGTCATTTTGTTTTGGTTCTTTAGCAATATCTTGTAGTTCTACAAAAGTTGGAGTTCCCACTTTTTTTGTTAATACAGAAGTTATTAATAAAGGCGTTTTTTTTATAGGATTCTTTAAAGTGTCAATCTGAGTGGTAAAACGAAAACGTACTGGATTTACGTTTTTAGTAATCGGATGATTTGGATTTTCGTTTGTTAAAGGATGGTAAAACCAATTTAAATGTTGAAACTGCGCTTGATTTCCGGTATTACCCGTTGCTAAAGGAATTTTAGCACTGTATAAGTCTTGAATTAAATGATTGTTAACACGAACACCGTAACTAAATAATAAGTCAGTTAAATTTAAATCACGAGGAAAAGCTAGCATTTTACCTTCGTTATACAAACTATCAGTATCAGCATAATTATTATCAATCATCCACAAGCTTTTACCACCATTAGTAATAAATTGATCTAAAGTGAACTTTTCTTGCTCAGTAAAACGTTCAGTAGGTTTAGCGATAATGGCTAAATCATATTTTGTTAAATCCTTTAATGTTTTCTGAGGGTTACTAGTAACGCTATCTAAGGTAAATTTTGCTAAACGGTACTTTTTACCAACTTCACTTAAAAGACTGTATAAATAAATATCTTCAAGTTCTCCATTACCAGAAATTACAGCAATTTTCTGTTTTTCTTTTTGGGTGATGTTATGCAAAGCATTTGCAAATGAGAATTCTAATTTTTCAATAGCATTTTGTAATTGTGCTTCTTGGGTTTTTGCTACTGAATTTGGTAATAAAGAAACTAACTCAACTTGTTTTCCAGAAATAATTTCTGCCCAAGGAAAAATAATTGCTTCTGATAGTTTTCCATCTTCTTCAACAGTTAATTGACTTGGTAACATTCCACGTTTTACTAATCGTTCACGAATGTTATCAGGATTAATAAAACGAAATCTGATATTTGAGTTTTCAGCTTTTAATTCTTCTAAAAACTGACGTGTTTCTATTTGTAATCTTTTAAATTCAGCAGGAAAATCTCCTTCTAGATATACATTGATAAAAATATTGTCATCTAGTTTACTTAATAAGTTGGTGCTTACTTCAGAAATGGTATAACGTTTATCTTTCGTTAAGTCAAAACGTTTGTGAACTGAGTTAGCTAGATAATTGACTAATAATATACCTATAAAAACAAATGCGATGTGTTGTAACTTCTTATTCATTTTTTAATTGTTGTTTGGTGATGAATAAAAAGAAAAAAGTAATAGATAAAAAGTAAATAACATCACGAGTGTCTATAACGCCGCGACTAATACTTTTAAAATGTTCGTTAATTCCGAATTGTTGTAAGGTATAACCTGAGTTTCCAAGAGAGTTACTTACAGCATCAAATCCGTAGAATAAAATAAACGTGATAAACACGCCAATAATAAAAGCAACAATTTGATTTTTAGAAAGTGTTGAAGTAAATAAACCAACAGCTGTAAAAGTAGCCGCTAAAAAAAGTAACCCTAAATAAGAACCAATCGTGCTTCCTATGTCTATGTTACCAATAGGGTTTCCTAATTGATATACTGTATATGCATAGCTTAAAGTAGGTAATAAAGCAATAACCACTAATAAAAGCGATGCAAAAAATTTACCTAACACAATTTGCCAATCGGTAAGTGGTTTTGTTTTTAATATTTCGATAGTTCCGCTATTAAATTCATCTGCAAAACTTTTCATAGTAATCGCAGGAATTAAAAATAAGAATAACCAAGGTGTTAAATAAAAGAATGAGTTTAAGTCAGAAAATCCTGCATTTAAAATATTTAAGTTGTCTTTAAATACCCATAAATAGAGTCCGTTTACGAGTAAAAACACTCCAATTACCAAGTAGGCAATTGGAGAAGAGAAAAACGAACTAAATTCTTTTTTTAAAATTGGAAACATTAAAGTGTTTTAAGATTATTGATGTTTTATATATAATATTTTTTCACCTGATAATAAAATTTTGTTTTCAGAGAAAGACATGTGTTTTATTTTTGAATCAGCCGGTAGTTCTAATTCAAGATCCCAAGTATTTCCTGAATTTATTGTACTATATACCTTATTGTCATCACCTATTATAAACCAATTAGTTTTATTTTTTATAAAAACTTTCTCAACATTGTTTTTAATAATTGTCCATGTTTTGGCTAAATCTGTACTTTTCTTTAATTCTTTGTTGGTATAAAATACTTGTAGAAATAGATTAACATCTAGCATCTTATGTTGACCTCCAATGCTATATGGGTTTGTCTTATTATCTATTATTTCCCAATTAGATATTCCATTGTTAGATTTTGCAATAAAATTTGTATAAGGACTTTGTTCTAAGCTTATACCTGCCCCATAAAAATAACCATCACTAAGTTTTTTTGAAGACCATAATCTTATATCATTATCCATTGATAACTCTTTCCATAGGCTGGAATAATTAGATGTTGTTCCTTTATCATTGGTATATATATAATCAGCACAACAATTTACTATAACACAAGAATTTTCATTGATAGAAATTATTTTAGTATCAATTGCATATGCATCATTATCAAGAAAATTACCAAACGAATTCGAGTTTTCAAAACCATCAGATGTAAAGTATCCAGTTGAAGAAGTTACAGTAGCTCCAACTTTACTATTAAACATTTTTAAATCATTTTTATTACCTCCAGGTATACTAAGCGTTGTTGGCTCATAACCATCTAAAGAGGTTGATAACCTAATTATTGAACCATAATATGAATTAGATGATGTTTCAGTGTCAGCTAGTAGAGTTATTTCATTTGTATCATCAAAAATAAAAGCTTTTTGAATATCTAGTTCAGTATTTATTTCCTGCCATCCTTTATGCATTATAAAAAAAGATTCTGAAGCACTTTTTTTATTTCCAACTTGAATTATTATTGAGCTTTTTCCTTTACCCATTTCAGAGGTAATTTTAACTAATATTTCTGTGTTAGTAGGTGTAACTTCATAATTTTTATTATTAATAATTAAAGTAGTTTTATCATTATCACTCTTGAAATTTTGTCCTTTAACTATTAATGTTTGTTCTTCTATTATAAAGTTAGATGATAATGACATTATTTCTGGATTAATGACTGCTGGAGTAGGGGGAACAATTTCTTCTTCAGAGCTATTTTTACTACAAGAAAATGTTAGAGTCAAGGAAGTGAATAGTAATAAAAGAATTTCTTTTTTCATAATTGATTAGGGTTGAATTTATATTTAAAATTAAATTAGTGATGTTATTTTATCCACACTCCAAGCTAAAGGTTTATCGTTAAATAATATTTTGGTTTGCGCCCAAACACCTTTAAATAAATCAGAATTACGGTAGTTCTCTAAATCTTGTTCAGTTTCCCAGTAACTATAGGTAAAGAAAATGTCTGAATTTGTTTTATCTCTATACAATTCTAATAAACGACAGCTAGGAGATTTTCGTATAAACTCCTTCTTAGCATTGAAGTTAGCTAAAAACTCTTCAATTTTTTCTGGTTGAAAGCTCATTTTTACAATTCGTACAAACATAAAATTAATTTATAGTGGTGAATTCTGGAGTAATAACGGTTTTAAATTCAATAGTAATCGTACTTCTATATTCTAAACCTAATAAGTTTGAAGCTCCTCCAACTGTATCTAAATTACTACGGTAAATGGCAATTTCTAAAAAACCAGCAGAATTAAAAATTGCTAACTTTTCTCCATCAAATTGATTATTGTCTTTAGCCGAATAGTCTACAATTTCATTATAACGATTGTACACTTTGTTAAATGTATATCTGCTTGCAGTAATAGTAAAATCACGTCCTTTACCAATAGTGTTGAATAGTTTTTTGTTAATATTAGTAATTACATTACCGTAATTATCGATATAAATAACGCCTCCAATAATAACTGTTTGGTCTTGGTTTATTTTAGGTTGAATTTCAACAATATTTTTATAAGAGTTAATTTCTTTACCAATAACATTTAAACTTCCACCACGAGCAATATGCGACGCTACTTGTACAAAAACATCTAAAACAGGGAAACTACTTTCTATATGATTATGGATGTTTATTTCTACAATTTTTGTAGGTTTTATTTCAGAAGCAATCATCGATATTAATCCGTTATCTGGACAAATAAAATAATGATTATCAAGTTCTAAAGCGATGTGTTTGTTTGTTTTACTAAGCTCAGAATCAACACCAATAATATGAATTGTTTTCTCAGGAAAACTCTTATAAGCGTTTTTTAAGATATACGCAGTTTCTGTGATGTTAAAAGGTGATATATGATGTGTAATATCAACAATTTTAGCATCAGGTAATTCAGAATAAATGGCTCCCTTTACAGCTCCTACAAAGTGGTCTTTTGTTCCAAAATCGGTAGTTAATGTAATTAGAGACATTAATTTATTGAGGTGTTAATTAATTTGTTGAAAAATTATATTGAATTTATAGCAAAACTACATAATTCGATAAAAATAATCATTATTTTTAAAGTGAATAATCTTAAAACTTATATCCATTTGAACGAACGTATAATTGAATTAACAGAAATCAATCCAAATGATTTTTTTGGAGCTCAGAACAGTACAATAACTCAATTAAAAACTTATTTTCCTAAAGTTAAAATTGTAGCGAGAGGAAATAAACTGAAAATATACGGAGAGTCCGAACTTTTAGATGAATTAGAGAAGCGTGTAGAAATGTTAATTAAATACTTTAATAAGTATAATAAGTTAGATGAAAATAGCATTGAACGTATTTTAACTTCTACAGGAAAAGAAGAAGAAATTAGAAAATCTGGTAAGATCGATGGTGTTTTAGTACACGGTGTTAATGGTAAATTAGTAAAGGCGCAAACTGCAAATCAACGTAAGATGGTTTCTTTAATGGAGAAGAATGATATGCTATTTGCTGTAGGGCCAGCAGGTACAGGTAAAACATACACAGCAGTTGCTTTGGCAGTAAAAGCTTTAAAAGAAAAAGAAGTACGTCGTATCATTTTAACAAGGCCTGCGGTAGAGTCTGGTGAAAACCTTGGGTTTCTTCCTGGTGATTTAAAAGAAAAGCTAGATCCTTATATGCAACCATTATATGATGCATTGCGTGATATGATTCCGCATGAAAAGTTAGAATCTCATTTAGAAAAAGGGGTTATCCAAATTGCACCTTTGGCATTTATGCGTGGACGTACTTTAGATAATGCCTTTGTAATTTTAGATGAAGCACAAAACACGACACATAATCAAATGAAAATGTTTTTAACCAGAATGGGTAAACATGCTAAGTTTATTATTAATGGAGATCCTGGTCAAATAGATTTACCTCGTAAACAAGTATCTGGTTTAAAGGAATCATTGTTAGCTTTAAAAGATATTAAAGGTATTGCACAAGTATATTTAGATGATAAAGATGTAATTCGACACCGATTAGTAAAGAGTATTATTAAAGCTTATAAGAGTATTGAAACGGAATAGTTTTTTATAAAAATGTATTATTTTCGCAATTCTATTTTTTAGTTATGAAGAATATCATTTTTATTTTTACTGTTTTTTTTACAATATCTTTTGTTTCATGTTCAGATTCTGATAGCGAAGATGTTAATGTTTTTTCTGAAGGTTATTTAGAAGTTAATATTGAAGGTGATTTTTATAGAAAAGATTTTAAACTTACAAACTTAGATGAAGCATCAACTGGTAGTATTAGTTATGATAATGATAATAACATAAATATAATTCTTAAAATTAACGATTTAAATGATAGAATATCTTTAACTATTGATGATGTTAAAGGTGTAGGTGTTTTTGAAATTAAAGGTTATACATCAACAAGTATTAGTTATTATGATGGAGAAATAGAAAATATATATCATACTAATTATAACTCTGGTTCAGGTATTTCTATTGGTAAAATTGTAGTTTCTAAGTTAGATATAGAAAATAAAATAATTGAAGGAACTTTTGAAGGTAGATTAATAGAAGGTAAAGGGTTAAGAGATACACTTCTTATTTCAGAAGGAAAGTTTTCGGGTACTTATATTAAAATTGGGCTATAAAATATTGAGAATATAATTTGAGAGAGATGTGTTTATGAAGCACATCTTTTTTATTTAAATAAGTTTTTAACTTACATTTGCGCGACAACAACACAACAACACAATAATGAATACAATTAACGAAACTAACTTTCAGTTTCCAAAACAAAAGTCTGTTTATAAAGGCAAAGTAAGAGAAGTTTATAATATTGATGATGAAGTATTGGTAATGATTGCATCTGATAGGCTTTCTGCTTTCGATGTGATCCTTCCTCGACAAATTCCTTTTAAGGGTCAAATCTTAAACCAGATTGCTACTAAAATGATGAATGACACAGTAGATGTTGTTCCGAATTGGTTAGTTGCAAACCCAGATGAAAATGTAGCGATTGGTCATTTATGCGAACCATTTAAAGTAGAAATGGTAATTCGTGGTTATATGTCTGGCCATGCAGCACGTGAATATAAAGCAGGTAAAAGGGTTTTATGCGGCGTTGAAATGGCTGAAGGAATGAAAGAGAACGACAAGTTTCCAGAGCCAATCATTACACCTTCTACAAAAGCTGATAATGGAGATCACGATGAAGATATTACTCGTGAAGAAATTTTATCAAAAGGAATTGTTTCTGAAGCCGATTATACGGTTTTAGAAAACTACACAAGAGCTTTATTTAAAAGAGGAACTGAAATTGCTGCTAAACGCGGATTAATTTTAGTTGACACTAAATATGAGTTTGGTAAGACTAAGGACGGTAAAATTGTATTGATTGATGAAATTCACACACCAGATTCTTCTCGTTATTTTTATGCTGATGGATATACAGAACGTCAAGAAAAAGGAGAGAAGCAAAAGCAATTATCAAAAGAATTTGTGCGTCAATGGTTAATTGAAAATGGATTTCAAGGAAAAGAAGGACAACAAATTCCAGAAATGTCAGATGAGAAAATCATCGAAATCTCAAATAGATATATCGAATTATACGAGCAAATTACTGGCGAAACATTTGTAAAAGCAAATACGGAAAATGTACTAGCTCGTATCGAAAAAAATGTAACGGAGTTTTTAACTTCGTAAACTTTTAAAACAAACAACAATGATTATAGAACCAAGAACAAGAGGGTTTATTTGTTTAACATCGCACCCAAAAGGTTGTGCACAAAATGTTAAGAATCAAATTGAATATGTAAAATCTAAAGGAAAGATAAACGGAGCTAAGAAAGTATTAGTTATCGGTTCTTCTACAGGATTTGGATTGGCATCAAGAATATCAAGTGCATTTGGTTCAGATGCAGCTACAATAGGAGTTTTCTTTGATAAACCAGCAAGTGAGGGTAGACCAGCATCACCAGGATTTTACAATACAGCTGCTTTCGAGCAAGAAGCGAATGCAGCAGGCTTATATGCTAAAAGTATTAATGGCGATGCTTTTTCAAACGAAATAAAAGAGCAAGTAATCAACTTAATCAAAGAAGATTTAGGTCAGGTTGATTTGGTAATTTACAGTTTAGCATCACCAGTTAGAACAAATCCTAACGATGGTAAACGTTACAAATCGGTTTTAAAACCAATTGGTGAAGTGTTTTCTAATAAAACAGTAGATTTTCATACAGGTAAAGTATCTGAAATTTCTATCAATCCAGCTGAAGGAGAAGATGTAGAAAATACAGTTACAGTAATGGGGGGTGAAGATTGGAAAATGTGGATGGATGCTCTAAGTAATGCAGGAGTTTTAGCGGATGGAATTAAAACAGTAGCGTATTCTTATATAGGACCTGAAGTTACAAAGCCAGTATATAGAAATGGAACAATTGGTGCAGCTAAAGATCATTTAGAAGCAACAGCTTTTACAATTACAGACGATTTAAAATCGATTAAAGGAGAAGCTTATGTTTCAGTAAATAAAGCCTTGGTTACTCAAGCTAGTTCTGCAATTCCTGTAATTCCTTTATATATTTCTTTATTGTATAAAACAATGAAGGCAAAAGGAATTCATGAAGGTTGTATCGAACAAATTCAACGTTTGTACAGCGAGCGTTTATTCGGTGGTGATTTAGCTTTAGATGAGAAAGGTAGAATTAGAATTGATGATTGGGAGATGCGTGATGATGTACAAGCTGAAATTTCTAAACTTTGGGAAGAAGCGACTACAGAAAACTTATCTGAGATTGGAGATTTAAAAGGATATAGTGATGATTTCTATAATCTTTTCGGATTTAAAGTTGATGGAGTAGATTACGATGCTGATGTAAACGAAATGATTTCGGTACCAAGTATTCAATAAGCATTTATAAAAGTATAATAAGAACCTCATAGAATTTCTATGAGGTTTTTTAATTATATTTCGATTTTAAAAATGATATGAAAGCAGCTTCAGTAAAAATAATAAAAGACGAATTACAACATCTTGAATCAAAGGAATTAAGAGAGTTGTGTTTAAAATTAGCTCGATTTAAAAAAGAGAATAAAGAATTGCTAACGTATTTGTTATTCGAAGCGCATAATGAAGAAGAATATATAAATGGAGTTAAGTTAGAAATAGACGAACTTTTTGATAGTGTAAACACCAAAAGCTTTTTTTATATAAGGAAGAGTGTACGAAAAATACTCACTACTACTAAAAAGTATATTCGATATTCGAAAAAGAAAGAAACAGAAATAGAATTGTTATTGTATTTCTGTATCAAGCTGAAAAACTTTAAACCATCGATAAAAAGAAGTCCAAGAATACAAAACGTATTAACAACGCAAATTAAATTGATAAAAAAAGCTGTTGAAACACTACATGAAGATCTTCAGTTCGATTATAACGAAAAGCTTTTAGAACTCGATTTATAAATTAACAACCTCGATTCAATGACGCTAGCAATACTTCCAAAAATAATGTCTCGAGGAAAGTTTTCAGGAATTTAATCTTTGGCTATCGCCCTGCGATTAAAAATTTGAGTTTGTTGGTAATTCAAATATCTCAAGATCAAAATATTTTATTGAGGCTAATAAATGATCAAAAATATCAGCCATAATATATTCGTAATTCTTCCATTCTTTATCAGCACTAAAAGCATAAATTTCAATGGGTAATCCTTGTGTTGTAGGTGCTAACTGACGCACCATAATCATCATTTCTTTATTAATAGCAGGGTGCGCTTCGATATAAGCCTGCGCATATTTTCTAAAAACACCAATATTGGTTAGGTTTCTACCGTTTAAAAGTAAACTCTTGTCAATATTTTGTTCTTTGTTAAATTGATGAATTTTTTCTTGACGACTTGTTAAATAAGATTCAATTAATTGAATAGATTTTAATTTATTAATTTCTTCATCAGATAAGTGCTTAATACTATCCATTTTAATATTTAAAGCCCTTTTAATTCTTCTACCTTGCGAGTTAACCATTCCTCTCCAGTTTTTAAAAGAATCTGAGATTAGTGCATAAGTAGGAATTGTAGTAATAGTCTTATCAAAATTTTGAACCTTTACAGTGGCTAACGATATTTCTGTTACATCTCCGTCGGCTCCAAATTTTTCAAAAGTCACCCAATCACCAATACGTACCATATCGTTTACCGAAACTTGAATACTTGCAACAAAACCTAAAATAGTGTCTTTAAAAATTAAGATAATAATGGCTGAAGCTGCTCCTAAAGCTGTAAAGAACTTCCAAACAGATTGATTAGTGATAATAGCAAAAGACAGAATAAATCCGGTTAACCAAGCAAAAATCATGAATACTTGAATATAACTATCAATAGGTTTGTCTTTAAATCTAGGTAATGTTTTTAGGTAGTCTTTTACCGAATTTAAAATACTTCTAACAATTTGTATTGTTAAAATAATACTTAATATTTCAACTGATTTTGTAGTTAAGTTTCTTAAATATTCGAAGTCATAAAAAAGTACAGGAATCAATTCAAAAAATAAAAATACAGGAACAAGGTGCGCAATATTGGTAGGTACTTTATTTGTTATTAAAATATCATCAAAATTTGTTTTCGAAGTTTTTGCAATTCTGATAGATAGTACACGAAATATTTTTCTTACAATAATGTCTATAAGGTAGATGATTACTAAAGAGAGAATTAGTAAGATGAATATATTTAAATACTTCGCAGTATTATTTGATAACCCAAAATCTACCAAGTAATTGTAGAAGAAATGTTTATTAAAGCTCATAAGAATATAATATGTAGCAAAGCTATTAATTATAATTGTAGATGATAGATTCAAGTTGTTTTTATTTGAAATACACTCACCTTAAAATTTTCTTAAAATTGATTGATTAAAAATATAGCGTCATTTTTTTCGTAACTTATACCGATAAAATAAAACTGTGAACAATGCCAACTTACAATTTAAAAATTAACGGAAAATCAGTTGCTGTAAATGCTGATGAAGATACGCCTTTATTATGGGTGTTACGTGATGAGCTAAATATGGTCGGAACCAAGTTTGGTTGTGGAATTAGTCAATGTGGTGCATGTACTGTACATGCAGACGGTGCAGCGATTAGAAGTTGCCAATTGCAAGTGTCAATGGCAGAAGATTTAAATATTACCACAATCGAAGGATTGTCTGAAAAAGGAGATCACCCTTTGCAACAAGCTTGGAAAGAAGTTGATGTTCCGCAATGCGGATATTGTCAAGCAGGACAAATTATGACGGCAGCTTCGTTTTTAAAAGAAAATCCAAATCCTACTACGCAAGAAATCCGTGAAGCAATGAATGGTAATTTGTGTAGATGTGCCTCATATAACAGAATAGAAAAAGCAGTAGCAATTGCAGCTGAAAAAATGTCTTAAAAAATTGAAAAATGAGCACAACAGAAAATAAATTAACGTTTAGTAGAAGAAATTTTTTAAGAACATCAGCCATTGCAAGTGGAGGAATCATGATTGGTTTCAATTTATTCACAGCTTGCAAGCCGAATGTAAAACCGTCAATTGATGTTGAAAACTTAAATTTCAATGATTTTAATGCTTTTATTAAAATTGCAGATAATGGTTATGTAACTATTTATTCACCGAACCCAGAAATTGGCCAAGGAGTAAAAACATCCATGCCAATGATTATCGCAGAAGAGCTAGATGTTGATTGGGATAAAGTACATGTAGCACAAGCACCATTAAATACCAAAGAGTATAAACGTCAATTAGCAGGAGGTAGTCAGTCAATTCGTTTTGGTTGGGATGCACTTAGACAAACGGGGGCAACTACTAAGCAAATGCTGGTAAATGCTGCGGCTGCTAAATGGGGTGTAGATGCATCGACATGTAAAGCTTCAAAAGGAGAAATTACGAATGCAAAAGGAGAAACTTTAGGGTATGGAGATGTTGTTAAAGAAGCTGCTGCTCTAGAAGTTCCAGAAAACGTAACTTTAAAAAAGCCATCTGAGTTTACCATTATTGGTACAGATGCAGTTAATGTAGATTTAAAAAAGATTGTAACGGGTAAACCTTTATTTGGGTTAGATTATAAAGCAGAAGGAATGTTATATGCTTCTGTATTACGTCCTCCAGCATTCGGGCAAAAGTTAAAATCTTTTGATGCTTCTGAAGCTAAAAAAGTAAATGGAGTTATAGATGTTATTACCATTGGAGAAAAAGCTAGAAAATTTTTAGATGCAGGAAAGTTCAATTGGACATTTATTATGTCTAATACAGATAAGGTTGTAGTCATAGCAGAAAATACTTGGGCTGCTTTTAAAGGCAAAAAAGCAATAAAAGCAGTTTGGGAAGATGCAGGTGAATTAGAAAATACGGATGCTCAAAATAAAATATTAAATGAAATTTTAGAAGGAAAAGATTTTGATACTCGTCGTGAAGATGGTGATGTTAAAAAAGCTTTTACTGAGGCCGATAAAGTAATTGAGAAAACTTATCATTCTCCATTTTTACCTCATAACTGTTTAGAACCGATGAATTTTTATGCAAATGTAACTCCAGAAAAAGTACATTTAGCGGGGCCGGTTCAAACACCAGAATATGCAGCTTTAGCAGTGTCAGATATGTTAGATCGAGATATTAATCAAATTCAAGTTGACATGACTAGAATGGGTGGTGGATTTGGACGTCGTTTATATGGGGATTTTGTGTATGAAGCTGCCGAAATATCAAATGCTATTAAGAAGCCTGTAAAAGTGGTATCGAGTAGAGAAGATGATATGACTACGGGTATTTACCGCCCAGCAATTAAATATCGAATCGCAGCGTCAATAAAAAATGGAGAGATTACAGGGTATCATTTAAAAGAAGCTGCAATAAATAGTAATATGTACGGATTAATTCCACATTTCTTCCCTGCAGGATGCATTTCAAATTATAAAGTGTCTACTAAAAATTATAAAAGCGATGTTACAACAGGAGCGTGGAGAGCACCTTACACAAATTTCTTAGCATTTGCTGAACAAGCATTTTTTGATGAAGTTGCTCAAGACTTAGGTAAGGATGCAGTTCAGTTGCGTTTAGAATTGTTAGAGAATGTTAAAAATACTACAGATAAGAAAATTGAATATTCTGGTAAAAGAATGCAGGATACGATAAAGCTTGCAGCAGAAAAAGGTAGCTGGGGTAAAGCGAAAGAAGGTGTTTATCAAGGTTTTTCAGCTTATTACAGTCATAATACTCATGTAGCGGAAGTAGCAGAAGTAGAATTAAAAGATGGTTTTCCTGTAGTAACTAAAGTAATTGCTGCGGTAGATTGTGGAATAGTAGTAAATCCAACAGGAGCCATTAATCAAATTCAAGGAGGAGTTTTAGACGGAATAGGACATGCAATGTATGGAGATTTATCTTTTAAAGATGGAAAGCCATCGAATAAAAATTTCGATACCTATCGATTAATCAGAATGAATGAAACTCCACAGGTTGAGGTGCATTTTGTAGAGAATGAATTATCGCCAACAGGACTTGGAGAACCTGGATTGCCACCAGCTGGTGGGGCAGTAGCAAATGCCATTCATAAAGCACTTGGTAAACGATTGTATAACCAACCGTTTGATCAAGAGTTAAAAACTAATTCTGAAAAATTAAAAGGGTAAAATAATTGTTTATATATAATTAGACCTCACAATATTAAAGATTGTGAGGTCTTTTGTTGTAAGATTAACAGAAAGATATTCTATTTGAATAACTGTTAAAAAAGCACTATTTTCGCAACCTACAAAATCAAAAGTAAGAATGGCAAAAGATTTATTTGAAAGAATTAAAGGAGATAAAGGACCCTTAGGAAAATGGGCAGATAAGGCTGAAGGATACTATGTTTTTCCAAAGTTAGAAGGCCCAATCTCAAACCGTATGTCTTTCAATAATAAAAGAGTAATTACTTGGAGTATAAATGATTACTTAGGTTTAGCAAATCATCCAGAGGTTTTAAAAGTAGATGGAGAATCAGCTGCATCAGACGGATTAGCATACCCAATGGGGGCTAGAATGATGTCTGGACACACAAAATATCATGAGCAATTAGAGCAAGAATGTGCTGAATTTGTTGGTAAAGAAGCTTCGTATTTAGTGAATTTCGGATACCAAGGTATGGTGTCAGCAATTGATGCTTTAGTAAATAAAGACGATATCATTGTATATGATATGGATACACATGCTTGTATTATTGATGGTGTTCGTTTACATGCAGGTAAGCGTTTTGTATATCGTCATAATGATATTGAGAGTTGTGAAAAAAACTTAATGCGTGCTACTAAAATGGCTGAAAAAACTGGTGGGGGAATCTTATTAGTTTCTGAAGGAGTTTTTGGTATGCGTGGAGAGCAAGGTCGTTTAGCTGAAATTGTAGCATTAAAAGAAAAATATAATTTCCGTTTATTAGTTGATGATGCTCACGGATTCGGAACATTAGGAGAAGGAGGAAGAGGTACGGGTTATGAACAAGGAGTTCAAGACGGGATTGATGTATATTTTGCAACTTTCGCAAAGTCTATGGCTGGTATTGGAGCTTTCTTTGCAGGTGATAAAGATGTAGTTCAGTATTTACAATATAACATGAGATCTCAAATGTTTGCGAAATCATTACCAATGCCAATGGTAAAAGGTGCGTTAAAGCGTTTAGATATGATTCGTACAATGCCTGAGTTAAAAGATAACTTATGGGAAATTACGAATGCATTACAATCAGGTTTACGTAATGCAGGTTTCGATTTAGGAACAACACAAACATGTATAACTCCTGTGTATTTAAAAGGAGAGATACCAGAAGCAATGGCAATGGTACATGATTTACGTGAAAACCATGGAGTATTTTGTTCAATTGTTGTGTATCCTGTAATCCCTAAAGGATTAATAATTTTAAGATTAATTCCTACAGCACGCCACACAATCGAAGATGTTAATGAAACAATTGTTGCTTTCTCTGCAATTCGTGAAAAATTAGAGAATGGAACTTATAAAAAAGTTGCTGAATCTATTATGGCAGAATAAAAAGTAAAATTAATAATGAAAACTCATGAATAAATATTCATGAGTTTTTTGTTTTATAGAAGAATCTAAATATTTTTGGAATCCTTTTTGAGTAATAAAAATTAATGAAAAAGTTAATATACATATATATAGTATTCTTTGTAGCTACTTTAAGTGCTCAGATAAAAGATACCTTACCTAATTTTAACGATGAGTATTTTTTAGTAAAAAAAGGAGATACTTTAATGATTGCTTTGGATGAAGTTTCTGTACTACCGAAACATAAATATAAAACAGCTTCTGATGTTAATTACTATTACTGGTTAAGAAGAAAAGTTTTTAAAGCGTACCCGTATGCAGTTCTTGCTGCAAAAAGAGTTGATAGCGTAAATTCTCGTTTAGATAAAATAGGTTCAAAAAGACAAAAACGTAAGTATGTTAAGCGGGTTCAAAAGTATTTAGAAGAAGAGTTAACGAAACCACTTAAAAAGCTAACAAGAACAGAAGGAAGAATTCTTTTAAAGTTAATACATCGTCAAACTGGTAAAACAGCATTTAATAATATTAAAGAATTAAGAAGTGGTTGGAAAGCCTTTTGGTATAATGCTACGGCTAATGTTTTTAATTTGTCTTTAAAGTCAGAGTACAGTCCAGAAACGGTTAATGAGGATTATTTGGTAGAGGATATTCTCCAGCGAGCTATAATAGATGAGAAGATAGAATATCAGAAGCCAAAGCTAAACAAGGACTTCATATCTATAGTCTCAAAATCGAGGGGAGAGATGGATGTAGAGGAGTATAAGGAGATGTTTAAGAAGATACGCAAGAAGCGTAATCGCAAGAACAAAAGAAAAAAGAAAAGCTAAAGAGCTTTTCTTTTGCGTTTAGAGTAGGTGTTAAGAGATAATATCATTCATAGATAGTATATGAGAAGATGCTTTTTAGAAATATTTTTATCATAATTAACTGTAGATTAGTGTCTTGAGAATTTCTCTAAAAATAACTTAAAAAAGGTTGTTGTTATGTTAAAAAAGGGTTCTATATTTGCACCCGCTAAGGGAAAAACGCGAGTTTAGAGAATAGCGAATGTTCATTAAAATAGTGTAAAGAAATTTTCAAAAAAAGATTAAAAATAAGTTTGATTTTATTTGTTTAGAATAAATAAAAGAGAGTATCTTTGCAGTCCGTTTTAAAAACGGAAGTTCATTAAAATTAGCGAAAAAATAAATTAAAAAAAACTTTCAGAAAAGTTTGTCAGTTTTAAAATAGTTTATAAATTTGCAACCGCTTTAAGAAAGCGATACGATCACAGAAATTTTGGAATGATTTTGAGATAATAAAATCAGCTAGTTCGAGTCTAGTATTTCTACAAAAGGTTGAGTTAAAAAAATAAGATAATACTTGTTATTGGCGACTCACCAAGTTCATTGAAAATATTGAAATTGACAGCGTAAACAAAGAGTAGAATAACCATAACTTCTAACGAAGTTAAATTCTTTTGAAACTTATTCATTAATATTATTTAAAATATACAATGAAGAGTTTGATCCTGGCTCAGGATGAACGCTAGCGGCAGGCTTAACACATGCAAGTCGAGGGGTAACAGGGAGAAGCTTGCTTTTCCGCTGACGACCGGCGAACGGGTGCGTAACGCGTATAGAATCTGCCTTGTACAGGAGGATAGCCTTTAGAAATGAAGATTAATACTCCATAATACTGAGATGTGGCATCACAATTTAGTTAAACATTTATGGGTACAAGATGACTATGCGTCCTATTAGCTAGATGGTAAGGTAACGGCTTACCATGGCAACGATAGGTAGGGGGTCTGAGAGGATTATCCCCCACACTGGTACTGAGACACGGACCAGACTCCTACGGGAGGCAGCAGTGAGGAATATTGGTCAATGGAGGCAACTCTGAACCAGCCATGCCGCGTGCAGGAAGACTGCCCTATGGGTTGTAAACTGCTTTTATACAGGAAGAAACAGTCGTACGTGTACGGCCTTGACGGTACTGTAAGAATAAGGACCGGCTAACTCCGTGCCAGCAGCCGCGGTAATACGGAGGGTCCAAGCGTTATCCGGAATCATTGGGTTTAAAGGGTCCGCAGGCGGTCAATTAAGTCAGAGGTGAAATCCCATAGCTTAACTATGGAACTGCCTTTGATACTGGTTGACTTGAGTTATACGGAAGTAGATAGAATAAGTAGTGTAGCGGTGAAATGCATAGAGATTACTTAGAATACCGATTGCGAAGGCAGTCTACTACGTATATACTGACGCTCATGGACGAAAGCGTGGGGAGCGAACAGGATTAGATACCCTGGTAGTCCACGCCGTAAACGATGGATACTAGTTGTTGGGATTTATCTCAGTGACTAAGCGAAAGTGATAAGTATCCCACCTGGGGAGTACGGTCGCAAGACTGAAACTCAAAGGAATTGACGGGGGCCCGCACAAGCGGTGGAGCATGTGGTTTAATTCGATGATACGCGAGGAACCTTACCAGGGCTTAAATGTAGAGTGACAGGGCTAGAGATAGCTTTTTCTTCGGACACTTTACAAGGTGCTGCATGGTTGTCGTCAGCTCGTGCCGTGAGGTGTCAGGTTAAGTCCTATAACGAGCGCAACCCCTATTGTTAGTTGCTAACAGGTAATGCTGAGGACTCTAGCGAGACTGCCGGTGCAAACCGTGAGGAAGGTGGGGATGACGTCAAATCATCACGGCCCTTACGTCCTGGGCTACACACGTGCTACAATGGTATGGACAATGAGCAGCCACTATGCGAATAGGAGCGAATCTACAAACCATATCACAGTTCGGATCGGAGTCTGCAACTCGACTCCGTGAAGCTGGAATCGCTAGTAATCGGATATCAGCCATGATCCGGTGAATACGTTCCCGGGCCTTGTACACACCGCCCGTCAAGCCATGGAAGCTGGGGGTGCCTGAAGTCCGTTACCGAGAGGAGCGGCCTAGGGTAAAACTGGTAACTAGGGCTAAGTCGTAACAAGGTAGCCGTACCGGAAGGTGCGGCTGGAACACCTCCTTTCTAGAGAAAGATGGTGAGTTACAAAAGGAGATTTTACTCTTTGCTGTTAATTTTAAAACACACTAATATATAAGCTATTATAGTCTCGTAGCTCAGCTGGTTAGAGCGCTACACTGATAATGTAGAGGTCGGCAGTTCGAGTCTGCCCGAGACTACAAAAACTTAAATATTAGAAAGGAAATTCTAGAAGTTGACGTAATTAAGATTAATTACTATCACTATTACTAACTACTAGTAATGGGGGATTAGCTCAGCTGGCTAGAGCGCTTGCCTTGCACGCAAGAGGTCACCGGTTCGACTCCGGTATTCTCCACCAGGCGATGCCTGGAGATAAGTAAAATTATCTTCATGAGTATTGCGGGCAGATTGTAGCTAACAAGTTTAAATACTTGTCAGTGGCGACTCGCCACAAAGTTCATTGACATATTGGTAAAATGATATCGTAAAGAATCAAGATAGAGAGTTAATCTAACGATTAACACAATATTTTTTATAAAATTAAGAATTATAAAGAGCTCGTTCTAGTATTTATACTAGAGCAAAAAGTACAATAAGCTAAATAAGGGCGTATGGCGGATGCCTAGGCTTTCAGAGGCGATGAAGGACGCGATAAGCTGCGATAAGCTACGGGGAGGGGCACATACCTATTGATCCGTAGATTTCCGAATGGGGCAACCCACTATGTTGAAGACATAGTACCCGCAAGGGGGCAAACCTGGTGAACTGAAACATCTAAGTAACCAGAGGAAGAGAAAACAATAGTGATTCCGTTAGTAGTGGCGAGCGAACGCGGATTAGCCCAAACCCAATTTGTTACGGCAAATTGGGGGTTGTAGGGCTGCGACATTAGAATCAAAGTGAACTAGAATTGTCTGGAAAGACAAACCAAAGAGAGTGATAGTCTCGTATAGGTAAGCGATGAGGATATAGCAGTACCCTGAGTAGTGCGGGACACGAGTAATCCTGTATGAATCCACCGGGACCATCCGGTAAGGCTAAATACTCCTGAAAGACCGATAGTGAACTAGTACCGTGAGGGAAAGGTGAAAAGAACCCTAAGTAAGGGAGTGAAATAGAACCTGAAACCGTACGCCTACAAGCGGTCGGAGCACATTTACTGTGTGACGGCGTGCCTTTTGCATAATGAGCCTACGAGTTACTGTTACTAGCAAGGTTAAGGATTTAAGGTCCGGAGCCGAAGCGAAAGCGAGTCTGAATAGGGCGACCATAGTTAGTAGTAGTAGACGCGAAACCGAGTGATCTACCCATGGGCAGGTTGAAGCTGTGGTAACACACAGTGGAGGACCGAACCAGTTGACGTTGAAAAGTCTTTGGATGACCTGTGGGTAGGGGTGAAAGGCCAATCAAACTCGGAAATAGCTCGTACTCCCCGAAATGCATTTAGGTGCAGCGTTGATTAAAAGTTTTATAGAGGTAGAGCTACTGATTGGATGCGGGGGCTTCACCGCCTACCAATTCCTGACAAACTCCGAATGCTATAAAATGTTTTTCAGCAGTGAGGGCATGGGTGCTAAGGTCCATGTCCGAGAGGGAAAGAACCCAGACCATCAGCTAAGGTCCCCAAATATATGTTAAGTTGAACTAACGAGGTGAAACTGCTTAGACAGCTAGGATGTTGGCTTGGAAGCAGCCATTCATTTAAAGAGTGCGTAACAGCTCACTAGTCGAGCGGTTTTGCATGGATAATAATCGGGCATAAACATATTACCGAAGCTATGGATTTATATGTAAGTATAAGTGGTAGGGGAGCATTCTATTTGCGCCGAAGGTGTACTGTAAGGTATGCTGGAGCGGATAGAAAAGAAAATGTAGGCATAAGTAACGATAAAGGGGGCGAGAAACCCCCTCACCGAAAGACTAAGGTTTCCTCAGCGATGCTAATCAGCTGAGGGTTAGTCGGGACCTAAGGCGAATCCGAAGGGAGTAGTCGATGGACAACAGGTTAATATTCCTGTACTTCTTATAATTGCGATGGGGTGACGGAGTAATGAAAGCACCGCGAACTGACGGAATAGTTCGTTGAAACAAGTAGCTATTGGCACTGTAGGTAAATCCGCAGAGCTAGGTGAATTGTGATAGTACAACAAGTCTTCGGATGCGTTGATAGTGTGCCTAAAGGCTTCCAAGAAAAACCTCTAAGCTTCAGATTATAAGAACCCGTACCGTAAACCGACACAGGTAGTTGGGATGAGAATTCTAAGGTGCTCGAGAGATTCATGGCTAAGGAACTAGGCAAAATAGACCCGTAACTTCGGGAGAAGGGTCGCCCCACTTCGGTGGGGCCGCAGTGAAAAGGTCCAGGCGACTGTTTATCAAAAACACAGGGCTTTGCTAAATTGAAAGATGATGTATAAGGCCTGACACCTGCCCGGTGCTGGAAGGTTAAGTGGAGGGTTTAGCTTCGGCGAAGATCTGAAATGAAGCCCCAGTAAACGGCGGCCGTAACTATAACGGTCCTAAGGTAGCGAAATTCCTTGTCGGGTAAGTTCCGACCTGCACGAATGGTGCAACGATCTGGACACTGTCTCAGCCATGAGCTCGGTGAAATTGTAGTATCGGTGAAGATGCCGATTACCCGCAGCGGGACGAAAAGACCCCGTGAACCTTTACTATAGCTTCGTATTGACTTTGGATAAGTAATGTGTAGGATAGGTGGGAGACTTTGAAGCGGCGTCGCTAGGCGTTGTGGAGTTGTCCTTGAAATACCACCCTTTGCTTATCTAGAGCCTAACTCAGCAATGAGAACAGTGCGTGGTGGGTAGTTTGACTGGGGTGGTCGCCTCCAAAAGAGTAACGGAGGCTTCTAAAGGTTCCCTCAGCACGTTTGGTAACCGTGCGTAGAGTGCAATGGCATAAGGGAGCTTGACTGAGAGACATACAGGTCGATCAGGTACGAAAGTAGAGCATAGTGATCCGGTGGTTCCGCATGGAAGGGCCATCGCTCAAAGGATAAAAGGTACTCCGGGGATAACAGGCTGATCTCCCCCAAGAGCTCACATCGACGGGGGGGTTTGGCACCTCGATGTCGGCTCGTCACATCCTGGGGCTGGAGAAGGTCCCAAGGGTTGGGCTGTTCGCCCATTAAAGTGGCACGCGAGCTGGGTTCAGAACGTCGTGAGACAGTTCGGTCTCTATCTGCTGTGGGCGTTAGAAATTTGAGTGGATTTGACTTTAGTACGAGAGGACCGAGTTGAACTGACCTCTAGTGTACCTGTTGTCACGCCAGTGGCATTGCAGGGTAGCTACGTCGGGAAGGGATAAGCGCTGAAAGCATATAAGCGCGAAACCCACCACAAGATGAGATTTCTTTAAAGGGTCGTGGGAGATTACCACGTTGATAGGCTATAGGTGTAAGTGCAGTAATGTATGTAGCCGAGTAGTACTAATAACCCATAGGCTTATGTATAGTCTTCCGCTCCTTGTGAGCGGAAGCGAAACTCTTTGATTTTTTACAATATGATTTTATCAATATGTTAACTTATACAGTTGAAATATACTGAACGATTTAAGGTGATTATTGCAATGGGGCTCACCTCTTACCATTCCGAACAGAGAAGTTAAGCCCATTTGCGCCGATGGTACTGCCAATGGTGGGAGAGTAGGTCGTTGCCTTTCTTTTAAACCTCAATCTTTTTAGATTGAGGTTTTTTTTTACAC
>NZ_JACGLS010000006.1 GCF_014062345.1 Tenacibaculum pelagium
ACGGTAAGGGACGATTGTGGAAACGATGCAACGGTAAGCACTACGGTAAGTAGAGATTACGATGAGACCGATCCAATAATTGTAGCAATACCAGAAGTACCACAATTGTGTAACGAAGAGTTGCCTGAATCTTTAGAGGCTAGATGGGAAGATAATTGTTCTGTTGGTGGAGATTTATTAGCATTGAAGACTAATGAAAGGATAGAAGGCTGTATTAAGTACGCAGATTATGTTTTCGAAGCACAAGATGATTGTGGAAACAAAGTGAGAGAAGTAGTTACCTTGTCATCTGAGTTTGATCAGTTTGAAGCTTGTGAGACAGCTTTTGCTAGATATGACGAGAATTCATGTTTTTTAAATGATGGATTTAACCGTTGGGGATGGACAAATTACTTCGCAGAAGAAGGGGTTTATACGATGCCGTTGTATGCTGGAGCTCCAGTTTGTGATCCAGTAGCTGAAGGTAAAGGAACCCAAACAGGTGAGGTTACGGTAACCTATCAAGGAGGATTTGTATCTGTGGAATATAATTTATTTGAAGGTTATGCAATGAATACAGCTCAGGTGTATATTGGTTGTGAGAAATATCCTACTAAGAATGGTAAGGAAACAGTTGCACCAGGTCAGTATAATTTCAAATCAGGTAACTTAGATTATGGTTATAATTATAAGTTTGAACCAGTTGCAGCTACAGGACCAATATATGTAATAGCTCATGCGGTAACATGTGAGGAAATATGTAGATGTTCAGTTCCGACAGATGAAGGTAAGGAAATTGAAACTTCAGGTAGTATTAATTGTGGAGAGGCAGAAAGTCAATCTGTTGAAATTATTGAGCCAGTAAGTTTTAATGCATATCCAGTTCCATTTGAAGATGAGTTATCAATTCAATACAAGTATGAGTTTGATACTGATGTGACAATTGAAGTATATACTATTAATGGTTTACTAATTAAGAAAGTTGTTAATGATTCTTATGAAAAATCAACTAGTAATATAACTAAGTTAGATTTAACAGGAGTTCAGAATCAAACATTAATAGTTAGGTTAATAACAAGTAAGGGAGTAGCTAACAGAAAAGTTATCGCTAAACGACCTAAGAAGAGAAAGTAACCTGAATTATTGAGGAGCGCGGTCTAAGAAAATAGATAAATAATTTTTGTGATTTTTAGATTTTCTACCGCGCTCCATATTACAAACAAGAAAGTATTAACAAAAAAATACTGAGATGTAAGTCTCAGTATTTTTTTGTTAATTAAATTTTAATAGCTCAATTCTAAACTTTAAAAGTAAGCATTGGTTTTATAGCTTTTTTTGATAAGTGTTTGGTAATACTTCCGTTAAATATATGAGATAAACCGCTTCGTCCATGTGTAGCTAAAGCAATAACATCAGCATTAATTTCATTAGAATAATTTAAGATACCTCTTTCAACAGATGAATCATTATAAACATTTATTGAGTAATTGTTAAGATTATGTTTGCTAATAAAATTTTCAATGCGATCTTTTGTTTTTTGAGTGTTTTCAAATTTTTGAGGTGTATTAATTTTTAGTAAATGTATTTTGCTATCAAAGTTATTAGCAAAATCCAAAAATCGTGTAAAGGCTTTGTTCTTGTCGGGTTTAAAACTAGAAGCAAAAATTAAGTTTTTTGGATTAAAATTATCACCGTCTTTTTTTGTTACTAAAACAGGAGCTTCAGAGTTTCGAACAACTTTTTCGGTATTCGATCCAATAAGAATTTCTTCTAAATCAGTATGTCCTTTAGATCCCATAACAATTAAATCAGCATTAATTTTCTTCCCATAATCACGAATTCCTTCATATGGATTTTGGAATCTAATAGAGTGTTTTACATTGTTGTTTTCAGGAAAAAATTTCTGTTTGTAATTAATTAATTTATCGCGTACTTTTCTTATGTATAGCATGCTTTCAGGAATGCTAAAATTACTTCCTCCTCCCATATCAATAATTCCTGTAGGAATTTCAATCATATGAAGTAAATGTACTTCACTATCTGAACTTTTTGCAATGGTAGAAGCTAATTTTGATGCGTATTCTGAGGGCTTTGAAAAATCGGTGGGTACAAGTATTTTTTTCATAATAAAAAGGTTTTTAGAAGGATAGTGTTTTAAATTTACGAAAAACATTTTGATTTAGAAAGATATTTGTATGTTAATGAATAACTTACTATATTTGCAGCAAATTTATTAATTAGATAGATGAAGGGGACGAGAGTCCCCTCTTTTTATACCTTAGGATGAATCAAGATAAAGTAAAAGAATTATTACAGGAAGCCTTGCAAGAGAACGAATCGTTGTATTTAATCGATTTACAATTCTTAGCAAATAGCAAGATTAAAGTAATTGTTGATGGAGATTCAGGAGTGCCTTTAAGCGAGTGTGTTCGTATTAGTAGAAATATAGAACATAATTTAGATAGAGAAGAAGAAGATTTTTCTTTAGAAGTTACCACTCCAGATATTGCTCACCCGCTAACTGTTAAGCGTCAGTATAAAAAGAATATAAGTAGAATTTTAAAAGTTAAAACAGCAACTGAAGAATTCGAAGGAACGTTAACCGAAGCAGATGATGATAATATTACCCTGTTTTGGAAAGCAAGAGAGCCTAAGCCAATTGGTAAAGGAAAGCATACGGTAGAGAAAACAGTAGCAATACCGTATCAAGATATTAAAGAAGCAAAAGTGAAGATCATATTTTAATAAGAGAATGAAATGGAAAATATTGCATTAATTGAGTCATTTTCAGAGTTTAAAGATAATAAAAGTATAGACAGAGTAACATTAATGTCTATCTTAGAAGAAGTATTTCGTGCTGCATTAAAGCGTAGATTTGGTTCAGACGAGAACTTCGATATAATTATCAACCCAGACAAAGGAGATTTAGAAATTTGGAGAAACCGTGTGGTAGTTGCCGATGGAATGTCTGAAGACGATAATGAAGAAATTGAACTTGCTGAAGCAAGAAAAATCGAACCAGATTTTGAAATTGGGGAAGATGTATCAGAAGAAGTAAAGTTAATAGATTTAGGTAGACGTGCGATTTTAGCATTACGTCAAAACCTTATTTCTAAAATTCACGAACACGATAGTACTAACATCTTTAAGCAGTTTAAAGACTTAGAAGGTGAAATTTATAGTGCAGAAGTGCACCATATTCGTCATAATGCAGTAATTTTGTTAGATGATGAAGGAAACGAGATTGTTTTACCAAAGAGTGAGCAAATTCGTTCAGACTTCTTTAGAAAAGGAGATGCAGTTCGTGGGGTTATAAAATCGGTAGAATTAAGAGGTAATAAACCAGCTATTATTTTATCAAGAACTTCACCAGCATTTTTAGTAAAGTTATTCGAGCAAGAAATACCAGAAGTTTTCGACGGATTAATTACTATTGAAGGTGTTGCTAGAATTCCTGGAGATAAAGCAAAAATTGCTGTAGACTCTTATGATGATAGAATCGATCCAGTTGGAGCATGTGTTGGTGTTAAAGGATCACGTATTCACGGTATAGTTCGTGAATTAGGAAACGAAAACATTGATGTAATCAATTACACAAAGAACGAGCAGTTATTTGTATCGAGAGCATTAAGTCCAGCAAAAGTAACTTCTGTAGATATTAAATTATACGAAGAAGAAAAGAATGGTAAAAAAGGACGTGTAAACGTTTTGTTAAAACCAGAAGAAGTTTCGAAAGCAATTGGTCGTGCAGGAGTTAATATTCGTTTAGCAAGTGAGTTAACAGGGTATGAAATTGATGTACAACGTGAAGGTTTAGAAGAAGAAGATGTTGAGTTAACAGAATTTTCTGACGAAATCGAAGCTTGGGTAATAGCAGAATTCAATAAAATTGGTTTAGATACAGCAAAGAGTGTACTTGAGAAAGACGTATCGATGTTAGTACAAAGAACAGATTTAGAGGAAGAGACAATTTTAGATGTTCAACGAATTTTAAGAGAAGAATTCGAAGACTAAATAAAAAAAGGAAGCCAACATTTCCTGATGTGATAACACAAAAGCTGGCAATTAAAGAAAAAGAACATAACTATACTGAAAGTATAAAGTGTGTTTTTTCAATAAAAAGTATAAAATAATTTATGGCTGAAGCTAAAAAATTAAGACTTAATAAAGTATTAAGAGAATTAAATATCTCTTTAGATAGGGCTGTCGAGCATTTGGCAAAAAATGGTCACGAAATCGAAGCACGTCCTACTACTAAAATATCTTCTGCAGAATATCAAATATTATTTGATGGTTTTCAGACAGATAAATCTAAAAAGGTTGCCTCTAAAGAAGTTGGTGAAGAGAAGCGAAAGGAGAAAGAGGCTATTCGTCTAAAGTTAGAAGAAGAGCAAGAGAAAAAGAGGGTAGAAGACGAAGCTAAAAAACAAGAAGTTTTAAAAGCTAAAGCTGAAAAATTAGAGTTAAAGACTGTTGGTAAAATAGATGTAAAAACTGGTAAAGCAGTTGAAGAAGCTAAAGAACCAGTAGCAGAAGCTAAAAAAGTTGAAGAGCCTAAAAAAGAAGCTCCGGTTAAAGAAACTAAAAAGGTTGAAGAACCAGTTGCAAAGGTTGAAGAAAAGAAACCAGCTCCTAAAAAAGTTGAAAAACCAAAAGAGGTAAAAGTAGAAGCTCTTAAAAAAGTTGAGATACCTAAAAAGGTAGTAGAAACTAAAAAAGAGGAAGTTAAAGCTGAACCAGCTGTTGAAATTACAGCAGAGAATGCTGAGAAATTAAAAACTCAGTATAAAAAATTAGATGGTCCTAAAATTACAGGTCAAAAAATTGACTTAAAACAATTTGAAAGACCAAAGAAGAAAAAACCAGATGCTAAGACAGACGCGGATAAGAAAAAGCGTAAAAGAATTAGCAAACCAGGTACACCAAGAACTGGCGGAGGTGGTGTTGGTAGACCTCAAGGTAATCGTCCAGGAGGAGGTAATCGAGGAGGTAACAATCGCCCAGGATTTAGAGGAAGAGGAGCACAAAGACCAGCAGTTAAAAAAGAAGAACCTACAGAAGCAGAAGTACAAAAACAAGTACGTGAAACTTTAGAAAGGCTTCAAGGGAAATCTAAAAAAGGTAAAGGAGCAAAATACCGTAGAAATAAAAGAGATGCTCACCGTGAACAATCAGAAGCAGATTTACAAGCAGCTCAGGCTGAAAGTAAAGTATTAAAAGTAACAGAATTTGTTACGGTTAGTGAAGTTGCTACGATGATGGACGTTCCGGTAACAAATATTATTTCTTCATGTATGATGCTTGGAATGATGGTAACAATGAATCAGCGTTTAGATGCTGAAACATTATCAATCGTTGCAGAAGAATTTAATTATACAGTAGAGTTTGTTGGAGCTGAAGTAGAAGAGTCTATTGAAGAAGTAGAAGATAAGCCAGAAGATTTAGAAACTCGTGCGCCAATTATTACGGTAATGGGTCACGTAGATCACGGTAAAACTTCGTTATTAGATTATATCCGTAAAGCGAATGTAATTGAAGGTGAATCTGGTGGAATTACTCAGCATATTGGTGCTTACGCAGTAAGTGTTGGAGATCAAAAAATTGCTTTCTTAGATACACCAGGTCACGAGGCCTTTACAGCAATGCGTGCTCGTGGAGCTCAAGTAACAGATTTAGTAATTATTGTTGTGGCAGCGGATGATGATGTAATGCCTCAAACAAAAGAAGCAATATCGCATGCGCAAGCAGCAGGAGTACCAATCATATTTGCAATAAATAAGATTGATAAACCAAATGCGAATCCAGATAATATTAAAACACAACTTTCTTCTATGAACTTATTAGTAGAAGATTGGGGTGGTAATATTCAATCTCAAGAAATTTCTGCTAAAACAGGACAAGGAGTTGAAGATTTATTAGAAAAAGTATTATTAGAAGCAGAAGTATTAGAATTAAAAGCTAATCCTAATAAGAATGCAACTGGAGCTGTAGTAGAAGCTTTATTAGATAAAGGTAGAGGATATGTATCAACAATTTTAGTACAAGCAGGTACGTTAAAAATTGGAGATTATATTTTAGCTGGTAAACATAGTGGTAAAGTAAGAGCTATGTTTGATGATAAAGGAAATAAAGTAAAAGAAGCAGGACCATCAACACCAGTATCAATCCTAGGATTAGACGGTGCACCACAAGCAGGTGATAAGTTTAATGTATTTGATGATGAGCGTGAAGCGAAGCAAATTGCAGCAAAACGTTCTCAATTACAACGTGAGCAATCTGTAAGAACTCAGAAAACATTAACATTAGCAGAAATTGGTCGTCGTATTGCGTTAGGAGATTTCAAAGAATTAAACATTATCTTAAAAGGAGATGTAGATGGTTCGGTAGAAGCCTTAACAGATTCATTCCAGAAATTATCTACTGAAGAAATTCAGGTTAATATCTTACATAAAGGAGTTGGAGCAATTACAGAATCTGATGTATTATTAGCAACAGCATCTGATGCAATTATTGTTGGATTTAACGTACGTCCGCAAGGAAATGCTCGTGTAGTAGCAGATAGAGAGGAAGTTGATATTAGAACATACTCTATTATCTACGATGCTATCAACGACTTGAAAGATGCAATGGAAGGAATGTTATCACCTGAAATGAAGGAAGAAGTTCTTGGTAATGTTGAAATTAGAGAAGTTTATAAAATTTCTAAAGTTGGTAACATTGCAGGATGTATGGTAATGAATGGTAAGATTACAAGAGATGCTAAAGTTCGTATTATCCGTGACGGAATTGTTGTTCACGACGGATTATTAACTTCATTAAAGCGTTTTAAAGACGATGTTAAAGAAGTAACGAAAGGATACGATTGTGGTCTTCAAATTAAAGGATACAACGATATTAAAGAAGGAGATACTATTGAAGCTTATACTGAAGTTGCAGTTAAGAAAAAGCTTAAATAAAAATCACTTTTATAGTAAAATTTTAAAAGATACCTTAATTAAGGTGTCTTTTTTTATATTTACAATTCTTAAATAATTTAAAATGAAATATTTAAAAATAATAGCTCCTGTGCTTATCTTATTAATAACGAGTTGTTCTGCTCAAAATAAATCAAATAATTTTGATGCAATTAACTATGAAGCTCAAACGAGAGGTAGTATGGTTAAAATTAATGTAGAAGATGGTAAGGTGCATTATAAAACTTATGATAGTGAGGAGACATATGAGTTATCTCAAGATCAACTAGGGAAGTTAAATGATTTGGTAAGCGAAATAAATCTTAATGAAATTAAAGATTTAAAAACTCCATCAAAAAATAGTGCAACCGATAGAGCTTTGATTGCTAAAGTTTCATTTAAGGTAAAAGATAAAGAATATACTTCATCTACTTTTGACGCTGGTAATCCACCAAAAGAATTAAAAAAGTTAGAAAATTTACTATTCTTATTGGCAAAGTTGAAAGAATAAAAAAAACCGAAGCAACTGCTTCGGTTTTTTGTTTTATAGGGTTGGAATGTATTATAACCCTTTAGTCCAACCAGCTGCCCATGTAGGAGCATTTTTACCATTACCAGCACCAGTATTGTTTCCTTCTGTAATATAAGAAGCAGCACCTGTGTATTGATCTTTTGTAGTAATGTTGTCAAACTGAATAGGGTTGAAAGTAATATTACCATCAGTTATGCTTTGAATTGCAGGAGCATCAGTATCTTTTAACTTGATTCCTAAATCAAAATCAGCAACATATACATTTTCTACTGTCCAGTTACCACCACCTTCTTTAATATACATTGCGCCTTCAGTACCAGGACCAACTATAGAAATATTTCTTAAAGTAGCAGTAGTTTTAGGTTCAGCATTACCGTTATCTCCATTGTTAGATCCTTCGATACCAGCTTTAGTTCCTTTATTAATATACCAGTATTCTCCAGTTCCAGACCATCCATCAGCAAAGTCGATAGAATCATCACCACTACCGGTAGATACTAAATAACGTCCGTTAACAGTACCTCCAAAAAATTCGATACCATCATCTCCACCATTGTATGATTGTACATATTCGAAAGTTGTACCTGAACCAACAGCGAATAAAGAAACTCCGTTAAATTCTTTAGAACCATTAAATGTTGCTCCAGTATATTCAACTCTTAAATATCTGATAGAACCAGAACTATCATTAGCAATAGAGCCTCCATAAGTTAAGTCAGATACTTCCGCAGTAGCAGTTTCTCCGTTAGAACCTCCTTTATTAGTTGGTGCTTTACCGCAAATAACTAAACCACCCCAATCTCCAGGAGCTGGTGTGCTACTTGCAGATGTCATTACAACAGGATTGCTTGATGTACCGTTAACATCAATTTGTCCTCCTTGCGCAACTGCGATATAAGAACTGGTTCCTCCAGATGCTTTTATTACTGTTCCAGCAGGGATAACTAATCTTGCTCCGTCTTGAATAATAAAAGGACCAGTTAAGTTATACTCTTTGGTTGCATCTAAAGTTGTAGTTTCGTTGCTAATTCTTCCTTGAAAATTTGTAGGGTCTATATTAGTTCCTGTAGAGCCTCCATCAGTACCTACAACATTTTCATCTACCTGAATACAACTAGTAATAGTTAAAGCTGTAATAAAAAGTGCAATTAATTTTTTCATTTTTTTAGTTTGTGTTTATTTTTAATTTTTTTACAAATAACTTTAATTAATTTGTTCTTGATTTTATCTAATTATTATGTGTTTGTTATCTCCTTGCTATATAATGTTACTTATTTGTTAAGAGTATTTTAGTCTATTTTGTATGAGAATGATAGTCCAAAATTCACTCCTTTCTTAAAGGATAAAACATCTACGTTTTGTATTTCTTGCGTTCTAGTTACCGTTGGATTTAATAAGTTTTTTAAACTTAAACCAACATTAATTCTATCAGATAATTTAGATTTAGCGATGAAATCTAATGTTGAAACTCCTTGATCAACTAAATTACCTTTACTAGCAACACCAATAGCGTATACTCTATCAGAAAAATAGTTATAAGCTAGCGTCATTAATAAGTTTTGATTTTTATTAAATTCTTTTAAATAACTTACATCAGCGTTCACTAATAAATCAGAAGCTCCAGTAAGTTTGCTTTCAGTATTAGTAGGGAAAATGTTTAAGAAACCTTTAGTATCATTAAAAACTTTTTCTCTATTAATGTCTTGGTTATTGTACATGTAAGAAGTATTGAAGCCTACAGTTAATTTATTATCAAAATCTTCTGTTTCAGTCTCTCTTACATGATTAAAAATTTCTTTTCTAATTTCAAATTCAGCACCAAATACTTCAGCTTGATTACCAGTATTAGCGTAAGAAATATCGTTTGTAGCTGATGCAACTATAATTTCGTTAATTGGATTTTTAATAATCTTACCAAAACCAGTTAAAGAAATGACTTCACCAGATTTAGGAAACATTTCCCAACGTAAATCGAAATTATAATTGGTAGATAAATCTAAATACGGATTACCAAATTTTGTTTGATTAACATCTTCGAATTGGAAAGGTGCACGTTCTTTAAATTGAGGTAATGTATATGTTTTACTTGCTGCAAACTTGATGTTATTTTTATCATTAACAGCATATTTTAAAGCAAGGTTAGGTAGTAATTCTTTTTTAAAGAAATAGTTTTCACCTCCTAATGGTTGTAAAGCAGTTTCCCATTCTACTTTTTGATAAATCTGCTCATACTTTACACCTAAATTAGCTGTCAATTTTTCTCCAAATTTATACTCAATATTTCCAAAAACACCACTAATAATTTGACGTCCTTTATAAAACTGAGGTGTTAATGCATTTGAAATACTTGCATTACCTCTAAAAGTTACAATATCAAAATAGTTGTTGTTTAACCCGTTTTGACTAAAGTATGCGTCTAAATCATTAACATCAATTATTGGCTGTGTAATATTTCTATTAATTTTAAAGTTAAATTGGGTTGCATCAAAATTTACATCTTTCCATTTTCCACTATATCCTAAGGTTATTTTACCGTTATAAACTTCATCTTCATTTTTATTGAATAAGTAGTTAACAGAACCATTAAAAGCATATTCTTTTTCATCTAAGTTTTGGTAGTAACGATGATTATCAGAAGAAGCTAAATCAGAAACAATTTTAGGACCATTAATATTATCATTATCTTGAGGCACCAACATGTTTTGACGACGATCTGGGACAATGTTATCTAATTTATTAAAAGCAATTCCCCATTCCCCATTTAAATAATCATCTTTAATTTTATGATTACCTAATAATTGGTTTACTAACAAGGTTGTTCTGTCAAAAGTTGAACGACGAACAAGACCACCACCTTCAGAAGCGTTATCAAAAGTGTTTATCACTCCATTATAATCATCTAAACTTTGGTTAGAAGAATTAATATATAGAGTGTTGTAACGAAGTTTATGTTTAGAGTTTATCTTATACAATACATTTAACATACCTGTTGTATTGGTATTGTAGTCAAACGAATCATAATTATAATCGGTAAAAAGAATCGCATTACCATTAACACTTCTCGATATCCCATTTTTGTATTTAAAATCATTACCAAAAGCAAGAGTTCCAAATACACTTAAAGAGCTTTCTTCACCAATATTAAATTTCTTTCCACCTTTTAAAGAAAAATTGGTATTAAAAGGAGATTTAGTTGTTTTATCCCAACTTGTAGTAAAATTATAATTAGTTAAAGGATTATTTGGATATGTAGGATTATCAAATCCCCAAAACCCAGGGCCATCTTGTAAATAAAAGTGGTCTTGACCAGCAGCTCTAGAGTTAACTCCAGAACCTAAACCAATTTCTAAATAAGGTTTTCCTGTATGTTCTTTAGAAGCAATATTGATGTTTGCCCCACCAAAATCTCCGTAAATCTGATTGTTATAAATTTTATTAATATCAATTAGCTTTACAATACCAGTAGAAAAAATATCTAAATTGATGTTTTTCTTAGATGGATTGTTAGATGGTAATGGTAAGCCATTTAAAGTAGTAGAGTTATATCTATCTCCTAAACCACGAACATATACATTATTAGAACCTTCTTGTTTTGAAATACCTGTAGCTTTAGTAACTGCGGTTGCAACATCACTAACTCCTTTTTTAGATAATTCTTGTGCACCAATAGTAGTTTTGATAGAAACAGCTTTCTTTTGTTCTAATAATAAAGCAGACTCTTTTTCTTTACTTACAGTGGCCTTAATTTGAACTTCATCTAAAGTAACTCCTTCGTTAGCTCCAAGCTCTTGATTTATAGTTAATGTTTGATTAGCTTTAACTTCAATAGTTTTTTCTATTGTTTGGTATCCAATAAAACTAAATACGATTGTTTGATTTCCAACAGGAACATTTAAGGTGTATTTACCATCCATATCGGTAGTTCCTCCTATTGTAGTTCCTTTAATAAAAACATTAGCAAATGGTAATGCTTCTCCATTCATCTCTTTATCAGTAAGTGTACCAGTAACAGTTCCTTTGTCTTGTGCAAAAACGATATTACAAAGACAGATAAGAGTAATAAATAATATTTTTTTCATTCTAATTTCTTGAGTTCTTTTAAATACTCTGCAAATGTGATACTACATTGTAAATCTAATGTTACATGTAAATTATCGTTGTTTTATTAGAATGTTTCTTTAATGTTAATGAATAAGCTTTATGTTAAGTGAGTATTAATTTGAGGTTATAAAAAAAGAGAAAGTCTTTATGTAAAGCTTTCTCTTTTAATGTTTTATTATGTTCTTTTGTTATTTGAATATTTTAAACCCAATAACATAAGTTCTGGGGTTAGCTGGCCCGTAAATAAAGTTGCTGTCCCGATCTTTTCCTACATCAAATGTTGTTTGGTAATTATCAAAGATGCTTTTTACACCTGCAGAAACTTCAATATTTGTTTTTAGTTTTTCTACTTCAAACTTATAACTAGAGTTAATTCCTAAATTAAAAAATGAAGGAGAGGTGAAATACTCGTCTGCAGTTATATTTTGTGGGTTAGATGCTAAGTGTAAAATTTCCATTTTACCTGTATAAACTAAATTTAAAGCTGTTTTAAATTTTTGATTTGGAGTATAAGTTGCTGTCGCGTATCCATAAGTATTAGGCGTGCGTAAAAATTCTCTTTTTGCTTCTAAATCATCTGAATTGTTTACAGCTGTATTGTACTTGCTAGATTGATATGTAAAACCAGCATCAAATTGAACAATACCATCATAATTTAAACGAGTTTCAATAGTAATTCCTTTTACTACTGCTCCGTCACTATTTCTTTTTTCAAATCGTTCTCCGTTTGCATCTGGAGCAATGTTTTCTAAAACAAAGGCATCATCTAATTGAGTGTGAAAACTTTCTACAGTAAATCCGTATATATAATGTTCGGTAGGTTTGTCGTAATTAAAAGAAACTGTATAGCTATTTGAACGTTCTCTCTTTAAATTATCAGCAAGTAAAACTCTAGAAATACCTCCACCAGCAAACGCAATATGTAAATCGGTATCAAAAGCTTGGGGAGCTCTAAAACCAGTTCCCCATGTTCCACGAATTTGAGTGTTTTCAAAAGGTTTAAATAATAAAGAAACACGTGGACTAGCTACATTATTTGTAATTTCTTTATAACTTCTAGCTTTTGTAATTTCATTAATATCTAAGGATCTTAAATGATGGTTGTCGTAACGTATTCCCGCTAAAAGGTTCCATTTGTCATTGATTTCCCAATCACTTTGAAAAAAGAATCCGTAGTTTTTGGTTACCTGATCAATTTCATATTCATAGGCAGTAATAACATCAAAAACATTATCTTGTACAAATTCTCCGCCAATAGTTAACACATTGTTTCCTTTTAAGAAGTTTTCTAATTTATGATTAAACTGAATTCCTCCTTGAAAAGTAGTGGTTTCAGAATTTCCATAAGGTGGATTTGCTAAATGAGCTGTATCTTCTGGAGTTCCAATATCTGGACGAATACCAGTGTAGTGTTCTCTACCTGTATATTGAGAAGCGAAATAAGTAATTAACGAACTTTTATCTTCATTAAAATTAATTTGATAATCAATATTACCAACATACACATCGTGTGTTCTTTCTTCTGATTGTAATGCGAAATGAGGAGCTCCTTTTACCATTTCTCCTCCATAACGATACTCATTCATTTTACTAAAATTAACTTCAATTTTCTGATTTTCTGTTGGTAAGAAAAACAAATTTGTACCAAAAGAGTTGTTTTTTAATTGTGGTAATTCAGAAAAATTATCTCCGTTATGATCGTAAATTTCACGAGCTCTATTATTTATGAAAAATGAAATTCCGGCATTTTTATCTTCATTTACAACGGTAGCGTTACCTGCAATAATATGATCGGAAGTACCTTTAAGATTTTGATAAGTGTAACCAATACTGTAATCGTCTTTTTTAGGAATATTTGTAATTACATTTACAGTTCCTCCAATGGCGCTAGATCCATATAAAGCTGATCCACCGCCGCGAACAACTTCAATACGATCTATCATGTTTGTAGGAATTTGTTCTAAACCATATAAACCAGTTAGTGGACTAAAAATAGGACGACCATTAATTAGTATTTGAGAATAACCACCAGCTAAACCATTCATGCGTAATTGTGTGTAGTTACAGGTTTGGCAATCGGTTTCTACACGTAAACCAGTTTGAAACTTTAACCCTTCAGATAAATTACAAGCTTGTACATTAGCCAAGGTTTCACTGTTAATTACATTTACAATTACTGGGTTTTTAGTACTACGTCTGTCGGTTCTAGTTCCAGTAACTGTAACTTGATCTAGTAATTCAGCATGTTCCGTTAAAGAAAAGTTTATAATATTTTCTTTTGTGGTAGATAAATTTATTTTTTTTTGAGATGAAATGAATCCTGTAAAAGAAGCAATTAAGGTTATTTTATTCCTCTTTACATTTTCTAAATTGAATATCCCGTTTTCATCGGCGTTAACACCAATGTTGCTGTTTTTAACAGTGATACTTGCAAAAGGTAAAGCTTCTCCTTTCGATGTTGTTATTTTTCCTGTTATGGTTTGCGCTTTAGTAAAAGCAGCTATTAATAAAAAGCTAACTAAAATTAGTTTTCTCATTGTTTTTTGTTTCAGTATAATTACTGTTTAATTTTTTGCAAATATAAAATAATTTTTAGTCTAGACTAAAAATTATTTTATTTAGATTGAAATTTGTATTTTTGTAAAACCAAAAAAATAAAATGTTTAGTCAATCAGAAGAGAATTACATAAAAGCTATTTATCATTTAAGTTCGGTTTCTGAAAAAGGAATTAGTACGAATGCAATAGCAAAGAAACTAGAAACTAAAGCTTCTTCAGTTACTGATATGGTTAAGAAACTGTCAGAAAAAGAAGTAGTGGTTTATAAAAAATATCAAGGAGTTACTTTAACTGATTTCGGTAAAAAAACGGCAGCTAATATTATTCGTAAACATAGATTATGGGAAGTTTTTTTGGTTGAAAAATTAGATTTTTCTTGGGACGAAGTGCATGAAGTTGCTGAGCAATTAGAACATATTAAATCACCAAAACTAATTGATGAACTAGATTCGTTTTTAGGGCATCCGAAAAGAGATCCACATGGAGATCCTATTCCTGATAAAGAAGGGAATTTACCACAGATTCAAAAAAGTTTATTATCAACATTAGAGAAAAATGAAAAGGGAGTTTGTGTAGGTGTAAATGATACGTCTTCTGAATTTTTACGCTTTTTAGATAAACAAGAAATTGGTTTGGGTCAAGATATTGAGGTCTTAGATAAAGAGCCTTTTGATGATTCTTTTTTAGTGAAGATAAATGGTAAGGAAATGACAATATCAAACAAAGTAGCTAACAATATTTACATACAAAAAAACTAGAATGAAAAAAATAATCACATTAATAGTAATTTTATTAGCAGTTGGTTGTGGTAAAAAAGAAAAGAAAGAAAACGGGAAATTAAATGTAGTTACAACAACTACAATGATTACCGATTTAGTGAAAAACATTGGAGGTGATAAAATAGAGGTAAAAGGATTGATGGGCTCGGGTGTTGATCCGCACTTATATAAAGCAAGCGAAGGAGATGTTTCTAAATTATTTAATGCAGACGTTGTAATATATAACGGATTACATTTAGAAGGTAAGCTGGAAGAGGTGTTTGAAAAAATGGAACACCAAAACAAAAAGACAATTGTAGTTTCTGATGTGATTGATAAAAATAACTTGATAAGTTCAGAATTATTTGCATCTAATTACGATCCGCATATTTGGTTTGATATTAATAATTGGATAAAAATAACAAACTACGTTTCTGAGAAATTGGGAAAAATGGATGTTAAAAACGCAGCATTTTATAAAGAAAAAGCTAAAGTTTATTTAGATGAATTAACAGCGTTAAATAATGAGATTACTATTGAGATAAGTGAATTGCCAGAAGAAAAAAGGATTTTGGTAACAGCTCATGACGCTTTTAATTATTTCGGAAGACAACATAAATTTAATGTAGTTGGTTTACAAGGTTTGTCAACAGCAACTGAAGCTGGAGTTCAAGACGTTCAAAAATTAGCAAAGTTTATTATAGAGAATAAAGTAAAAGCAATTTTTGTGGAAACATCAGTGCCAAAAAGAACGATTGAAGCTTTAGAAGCTGCAGTAAAATCAAAAGGACAAGAAGTTGTAATTGGTGGAACTTTATATTCTGATGCATTAGGAAATGCAGGGACAGAGGAAGGAACTTATGTAGGGATGTATAAAGCAAATGTGCATACAATTGTTGATGCCTTAAAATAATATGGAAACAAAATACGCAGTAACAGTAGATGATTTAACGGTTGCATATAATTATAAGCCAGTACTTTGGGATATTGATTTATCGATTCCAGAAGGAGTGTTGATGGCAATAGTTGGTCCAAACGGAGCCGGAAAATCTACTTTAATAAAATCTATTTTAGGAATTATAAATCCAATTGCTGGAAGTGTTTCTGTATATGGGAAACCATATGACAAACAACGAAAATTAGTAGCCTATGTTCCTCAGAAAGGAAGCGTAGATTGGGATTTTCCTACAACAGCTTTAGATGTTGTTATGATGGGAACATATGGAAGTTTAGGTTGGATTAAACGTCCAGGAAGTACTCAAAAGAAAGCCGCATTAGAAGCATTAGAAAAAGTTGGAATGTTGCCTTTTAAAGGGAGGCAAATCTCTCAACTTTCAGGTGGGCAACAACAGCGTATATTTTTAGCAAGAGCTTTGGTACAAAATGCTTCAATCTATTTTATGGATGAGCCTTTTCAAGGTGTTGATGCGACTACTGAAATAGCCATTATCAATATTTTAAAGGAATTACGAAAAGCAGGAAAAACTGTGGTGGTTGTACATCACGATTTACAAACGGTACCTGAGTATTTCGATTGGGTAACTTTTTTAAATGTAAAAAAGATTGCAACAGGGCCTGTTAAGGAAATTTTTAATGATGATAATCTAACAAAAACTTACGGAATTAATTATAAGGTAAGTGTACAGCAATAATGAGTTTACAAGAATACTTTAGTCTCGTTTTTTCAGATTATACACTTCGTACGATAACAATAGGTACCGCAATTTTGGGTGCTATTTGCGGTATGTTGGGTAGTTTTGCTGTATTAAGAAAACAAAGCTTATTAGGAGATGCAATTTCTCATGCATCTCTTCCAGGAATTGCAATTGCTTTTTTAATTACAGGAACAAAAGACACTAATGTATTATTGTTAGGCGCATTGATTAGTGGATTAATAGGTGCTTTTTGGATTCGAGGAATTGTAAAAAACACCCATTTAAAAACCGATACTGCTCTAGGGTTAATCCTTTCTGTTTTCTTCGGATTCGGAATGCTATTGTTAACGTTTATTCAAAAAATGCCAAATGCAAACCAATCGGGATTAGATAAATTCTTATTTGGTCAAGCAGCAACTTTATTGATTAGTGATGTTTGGTTTATGGCAATTGTTACAGGTATTTGTTTAGTTGTATTATTCCTTTTTTGGAAAGAATTTAAACTTTTATTATTTGATGCAGATTATGCAAAAACTTTAGGCTTCAATACAAAGTTCATTGATGCTTTAATTACCAGTTTTATAGTGTTGGCTATTGTTTTAGGATTGCAAACTGTTGGGGTAGTTTTGATGAGCGCAATGCTATTGGCACCAGCTGCAGCTGCACGTCAATGGACAAATAGTTTGAGTACTATGATTATTTTAGCTGCAATTTTCGGAATGTTATCAGGTGTGGTTGGTACGGGTATTAGTGCAAGTCAATCTAATTTGTCAACAGGACCAGTGATTGTTTTAGTTGCAGCTATATTTGTTGTTTTTTCATTTATATTTTCACCATCAAGAGGTTTGTTGTTTCGTCAGATACGTTTCTTAAAGAATCGTAGAGATTTAAAATTACATAAAACCTTATCGTTTATGTTTGATTTGGTAAAAACACACGAAGATAAATCGCATCCGCATGCGGTAAAAATTTTAAATAATTTTCAAGGGTATACTAGAGGAACTTTAAAGAAATTAGAAGAGAAAGAGTATATAAAAGTAGAAGGAAAAATGTGGTCGATGACCGAAGAAGGTTATCAGTTTGCAGGTAATTTATATAACCAACACATAGAAAATGAGTAGTGCACAAATAGAAATACAATTAATAGCAAGTTTAGTTGCTGTAGCTTGTGCGATACCAGGTGTGTTTTTGGTGTTGCGAAAAATGGCGTTGATAAGTGATGCAATTAGCCATTCTATTTTACCAGGATTGGTAATCGGTTTTTTTATAACGCACGATTTAAATTCACCATTATTGATTTTAATGGGAGCGTTGTCAGGAATTTTAACTGTTGTATTGGTTGAGTATATTCAAAAAACTAAGTTAGTAAAAGAAGATACTGCAATAGGATTAGTATTTCCTGCTTTATTTAGTATTGGTGTTCTTTTAATCGCAAAAAATGCAAATGATGTACATTTAGATGTAGATGCAGTTTTGTTAGGAGAATTAGCTTTTGCTCCGTTTGATAGGTTACTAATTAATGATGTCGATTTAGGTCCGAAATCAGTATGGGTTATCGGTACTATATTATTAATTACTTTAAGCCTTTTAATAGCTTTTTTTAAAGAATTGAAAGTAAGTACATTCGATACAGGTTTAGCGACGGCTTTAGGTTTTTCGCCAATAGTATTACATTACGGATTAATGAGTGTAGCATCGGTAACAACCGTTGGAGCTTTTGATGCAGTAGGAGCTATATTAGTAGTCGCTTTAATGATTGCGCCAGCAGCTACAGCTTATTTGTTAACCAACGATTTGAAGAAAATGTTGATTTTGTCAATAATCTTTGGAGTATTCTCAGCTATTTCTGGTTATTGGGTAGCTCATTGGTTAGATGCATCAATTTCTGGTTCTATGACTACAATGTTAGGTTTGGTGTTTCTTGTAGTGTATTTGTTTGCGCCAAACAAAGGATTGATATCTGTAGTTTATCGTAACAAACAACAGCAAAAAGAAGTACAGTTACTTACTTTTTTATTACACCTTAACAACCATAAGGAAGAAAGTGAAAGGCATATTAATCATTTAAATGAGCATATAAACTGGCACAAAGTAAAAGCGAAATCCGTGGTAGAATTAGCAGAGAAAAATAATATGATTGTTATTGATAATCAAATTATATCGCTAACTGAAAAAGGAAAAGTTTTTACTGAAAAAGCAATAGATTATATTATTACAAATGATGATTCTAAAATCGAATCAATGAAAAAAGATTTCTTTTTATTTAGAGGTTAAAATCCATTATAACTTTCCGTAAATTCGTACAATTAGTATCTAAAAAATAATTGTGCAACAACCATCAACTTTTCAAGTATATAATGCATCTGCAGGTAGTGGAAAAACTTTCACTTTAGTTAAAGAGTATTTAAAAGTTTTATTGAATTCTGAAGATATTTTCCGTTTTCAAAAAATACTGGCAATTACATTTACTAACAAAGCTGCAGGAGAAATGAAAGAGCGAGTTTTAGAAAACTTGCAAGATTTCTCTGAAGGAAAAGAAAATGATTTATTTCAAATAATAACCAATGAAATTCCTGTTGATAAAATTACAATTAAAGAACGCAGTAAAAAGATATTAGATGCTGTTCTGCAAAATTACTCCGCTTTTTCAATAACTACGATTGATAGTTTTACGCATAAGATTATTAAAAGTTTTGCCTACGATTTAGGACTGTCACTCAATTTCGAAGTAGAAATGGACGCAGTTTCGTTATTAAATGAAGCGGTAGATGTGTTGATTTCTAAAATCGGAACAGATAAAGAACTAACAAAACTATTAATAGATTTCTCTTTAGATAAAGCTGATGATGATAAATCTTGGGATATCTCCAGAGAGTTAAATGAGTTTTCTAAAATCTTATTAAATGAAGATGACACCAAACATTTTAGAAATCTTGCCGATAAAAAAGTAGCAGATTTTACTGGATTAAAGACTAAACTATCTAAACATCAAAAAGAAATAAAAGTTTCTTTTCAAGAGATTGGTAAAAAAGGACTGAAAATTATTGAATCAGTTCAATTAGATCATAAAGATTTTTATCGATCAATGTTTCCAAATCATTTTGTGGCTTTATCTCAAAACTTTGAGAAAGTAAAATTCTTTGAAGATTCTAAGTTAAGAGAGCGTATAGAAGAGAATAATTTTTATGCGAAGTCTAAATCTGATGATATTAAAAATGCGATTGAAAGCATTTTACCAGAGTTATTGAATTTATATAAAGAATCAGAAGAATTGTATCAGCAATTTTTGATGAATAAATTGGTGTTGAAAAGTATAATTCCGTTGGCTGTTTTAAATCATATAAATTTAGAATTAACAGAGATAAAAGAAGAAAATAATCTTCGTTTAAATGCAGAATTTAATCAATTAATTTCTGACAATATAAAAGACCAGCCAGCTCCTTTTATTTATGAACGAATTGGACAGCGATTTATGCATTATTTTATTGATGAAATGCAAGATACATCTGTATTGCAATGGCAGAATTTAATTCCGTTGATAGATAATGCGTTGGCGCAAGAAAACAGTAATTTGTTGTTGGTTGGTGATGGTAAACAAGCCATTTATCGTTGGCGTGGAGGAAAAGCAGAACAGTTTATAGGTTTAGGTTCTGATACTGATAATCCGTTTCATATTTCGAAAGAAACAAAAACTTTAGAAACCAATTATAGGAGTTATTCTGAAGTAATTAATTTTAATAATTCATTTTTTCAACACACAGCAAGTTTTCTTCAAAATGAAAATTACAGTCAATTATTTTTTGAAGGAAATAAGCAGTTAGAAAATGCTAAAAAAGGCGGATTTGTTTCTCTATCTTTTTTAGATAAAGAGGAAGAAAATGAAGATGAGGTTTTAAAATATCCGAAGAAAATATTAGAGAAAATATCCGAACTTAAATCTGAGTTCTCATTAAATGAAATTTGCATTCTTGTTCGTAAAAAGAAAGATGGAGTAGCAGTGGCAAATTATTTGTCAGAAAACGGGATTAATATTATTTCTTCTGAAACTTTGTTATTGCAGAATAGCACAAGAGTCAATTTTATAGTTGATGTTTTACAAGTAATTCAACATCCAAATGATAAAGAGACTTTATTAGAGTTATTGTATTTTTTACATGATCATTTACAGATTAAAATAGAGAAACATTTATTTATATCTGAATTAATATCTCAATCAAACGAAGCTCTATTTGATCAAATGAAAAACTATGGAATTTCGTTTGAATTAAATGATTTCTATCAACTACCTTTTTACGAAAAAGTAGAAGAGATTATTAGAAGCTTTAAATTAATAAATTCATCAGACGCGTATGTGCAATTTTTCTTAGATGTAATTTTAGAGCAGCAGCGAAAAGGAACAAGTACGCAAGAGTTTTTAGAATTTTGGGAAGAGAAAAAAGATAAATTAAGCATTGTAGTTCCTGAGAGTGGAGATGCAGTTCAGGTAATGACAATTCACAAATCAAAAGGATTAGAATTTCCAGTAGTTATTTTTCCGTATGACTTGGATGTGTATCGTCAAATAAATCCGAAAGTTTGGTTAAATGATTTGCCTGAAAATTTTGATGGTTTTAAAGAATTGTTGATTCCTTTTAATAAAGATTTTAAATATGTAAATGATACTAGTTCAGAAATATATAATAGGCAGCGAGAAGAGTTAGAGTTAGATAATTTTAATTTACTTTATGTAGCATTAACAAGAGCGGTTGAGCAATTACATATAATTACTGAAAATAAAATTTCATCAAAAGGAATTGAAAACACCAATTTTTACTCTGGTGTGTTTATTAACTACTTAAAAGAAATTGGAGATTGGAATAATGAGCGATTAGAATATGCTTTCGGAAGTCAAGAAAGAGTTAGTAAAAAAGAAGAAAAAGAATTATTAACAGAAATTCAACAAGATTTTATTTCTACTCCTTGGCAAGAACATAATATTAAAATGTTAGCCAGCGCTTCAAAACTTTGGGATACTGATCAAGGTAAAGCAATTGAATTTGGTAATTTAATTCATGAAATGATGGCGAAGATATTTGTGTCTGATGACGTGAAGAAAATAGTAAATCAATACGAAAAACAAGGAATTATAGATAGAAAACAATCTGTTTTAATTGAAAGAGATATTTATAGGATTGTAAATCATCCAGAGTTAAAAGAATATTTTTCTAAAGACTCTATTGTTTTTAATGAACGTGAAATAGTTGATGTTGATAATCAAATTATGATTCCAGATCGATTAGTCGTCAATCATAATAATGAAGTTGTAATTATCGATTATAAAACAGGAAAGCCGTCTATGAGTTACCATCAACAATTATTAAAATACGAGAGAGTTTTAAAAACAATGAATTTTAAAGTGAATAAAAAACTACTCATATATATTAATGAAGAAATTTTGGTTGAAGAAGTTTAAGAATTAACTTTGACCTTTTAAAACAAACAACTTTCAAACATAAATTATGTACGGAAAAATAAAACAACAACTACAGCAAGAAATTCAGGATATAAAAGATGCTGGATTATATAAATCGGAAAGAATTATTACTTCGTCGCAAGATGCGGTGATTAAAATATCAACAGGAGAAGAGGTAATTAACTTTTGTGCAAATAACTATTTAGGGTTGTCAAATCATCCAGAAGTAATTCAAGCAGCAAAAGATACGATGGATACCCATGGTTTTGGAATGTCATCAGTTCGTTTTATTTGCGGTACTCAAGATATTCATAAAAACTTAGAAACAAAGATAGCAGATTTTTATACAACCGAAGATACCATATTATATGCAGCAGCTTTTGATGCAAATGGAGGTGTTTTCGAACCTTTGCTAACAAAAGAAGATGCTATTATCTCAGATAGTTTAAACCATGCTTCTATTATTGATGGAGTTCGTTTATGTAAAGCAGCACGTTATCGTTATGCAAATAATGACATGGCAGCGTTAGAGGAGCAATTAATTGAAGCAAATAAGCAGAATCATAGATTCAAAATTATTGTAACAGATGGAGTTTTCTCTATGGATGGTATTGTTGCTAAATTAGATGAGATTTGTGATTTAGCAGACAAGTACGATGCATTAGTTATGGTAGATGAATGTCACGCTGCTGGATTTATCGGTAAAACAGGTCGTGGAACCGTAGAGTTAAAAAACGTAATGGATCGTGTTGATATTGTAACTGGAACTTTAGGGAAAGCTCTTGGTGGTGCTATGGGAGGTTACACAACAGGTAAAAAAGAAATTATTGAAATTTTACGTCAACGTTCTCGTCCTTATTTATTTTCAAATTCATTAGCACCAGCAATAGTAGGGGCTTCTTTAAAAGTATTTGATTTATTATCTAATGATACTTCTCTTCGAGATAAATTAGAATGGAATACAAATTATTTCCGTACAGAAATGAAAAAAGCAGGTTTTGATTTAGTTGGAGCCGATGCTGCAATTGTACCTGTTATGTTATATGATGCAAAACTTTCTCAAACTATGGCAAATAAGTTGTTAGAGGAAGGAATTTATGTAATAGGTTTTTTCTTTCCAGTTGTGCCAAAAGAACAAGCAAGAATACGAGTACAGTTATCGGCTGCTCATACAAAAGAGCATTTAGATAAAGCGGTAGAAGCTTTTGTTAAGGTAGGTAAGGAACTCAAAGTGATTCAATAAGTTTTATTAAAAACTTGCTTTTAGTATAAGTTTTTGTAGATTTGGTTTTGTAAATAAGTTTTAACAACTTACATTTGCGTTATATAAACGAACTTTTAATTTAAATTTTTAATAATGAAACAAATCAAATTAGCTGTGATGGCTTTGTTTGCATTCGCTACTGTAGGAACTGCAAACGCACAAGATTCAGACAACCCATGGGCGGTTGGATTTGGAGTTAACGCTGTTGACGTTAGAATTCCTACTGAATTTTCAGAGTATGCAAAAGATTACATCGGTACTAGTGACTGGAATATCTTACCATCTATTTCTAGAGTAACTGTTGATAGATACTTAAACGATGGTTTTTCTTTACAGTTAGCTGGGTCTTTAAATAAGATTGAAACTTTTGCTACTGAAAATGACATAGATGAGCTTTACTGGGCTGTCGATGCAAATGTAAAGTATGACTTAAATAATTTATTCGGAGAGACTTCTTGGTTTGATCCTTATGTGTATTTAGGTGGTGGTTACACTTCTTTAGCTGATAACGGTGAAGGAATGTTAAATGCAGGTTTTGGATTCAATACTTGGTTCAATGATAACTTAGGTTTAAACTTCCAGTCTGGAGGTAAAAAAGAATTCGCTGATAAAGTAAGAGATCACTTCCAACACTCAGTTGGTTTAGTATTTAAGTTCGGAGGAACTGATACTGATGGTGATGGTATCTTCGATAAAGATGATGCATGTCCAGAGGTTGCTGGTTTAAAAGAATTCAACGGATGTCCTGATACTGATAACGATGGTATTAAAGATTCTGATGATGCTTGTCCAGAAGTTGCTGGTTTAGCTGCTTTAAACGGATGCCCTGATACAGATGGTGATGGTATTGCTGATAAAGACGATGCTTGTCCTACTGAAAAAGGAACTAAAGCTAACAATGGATGTCCTGATTCTGATGGAGACGGTGTAGTTGATAGTAAAGATAAATGTCCTAATACTGCAGGTCCTGCAGCTAACAATGGATGTCCTTGGCCAGATACTGATGGTGACGGAGTTTTAGATAAAGACGATAAATGTCCTAAAGAGGCTGGTGTTGCTTCTAACAACGGATGTCCAGAAGTAGTTATTAAAGAAGAAGCTGTAGCTAAATTAAACGATTTCGCAAGAGCTATTTACTTTAACTCAGGAAGATCTACTTTTAGAACTGGTGTAACTGGTAAATTAGATTTAATCGCTGGAATTATGAAAGAATATCCTAAGGCTAACTTTAGTATTCAAGGTCATACTGATAGTCAAGGTCCTGCTGCAAGCAACATGAGATTATCTGAAAGAAGAGCTAAAGCTGTTTTAGATTATTTAGCTTCTCACGGAATTGACGGATCTAGATTAACTTCTGCAGGATTTGGTGAAGATTACCCAATCGCTGATAACAAAACTAGAGCTGGTAGAGCTCAAAACAGACGTGTTGAAATTAAATTAGTAAAATAATTTACATCACATATAATATTAAGCCTCGCAATTGCGAGGCTTTTTTTATGGAATATTTTTACGAAAAATACTGTAAAAGGTTTTTTAAATTCCACTAAAAAAATTACCTTTGCACCTTGAAAAAAGGAGCTAAAGCTCACATAGCAAATTAAATAACTTTAATTACATATAGTAATGTCTACAATAACAGGTAAAGTTTCTCAAATTATTGGTCCAGTTATCGATGTTGAGTTTAATACAGGAAGTGCTGAATTACCAAAAATTTACGATTCATTAGAAATTAAAAAAGCTGATGGTTCTATTTTAGTATTAGAAGTTCAACAACACATTGGTGAAGATACAGTTCGTACCATTTCTATGGATGCAACTGATGGTTTAAGTAGAGGCACTGAAGTAGTAGCTACAGGAAACCCAATTCAAATGCCAATTGGTAGTGATATTTATGGACGTTTATTTAACGTTACAGGTGAAGCTATTGATGGATTAGGAGATTTACCTAAAGTGGGTAAAGATGGATTGCCAATTCACCGTCAAGCACCAAAATTTGACGAATTATCAACTTCTACTGAAGTATTATTTACTGGTATTAAAGTAATCGATTTAATTGAGCCTTATGCAAAAGGAGGTAAGATTGGATTATTTGGAGGAGCTGGAGTAGGTAAAACAGTATTAATTCAGGAGTTAATTAACAACATAGCAAAAGGACACGGAGGTTTATCTGTATTTGCGGGAGTTGGAGAAAGAACTCGTGAAGGAAACGATTTACTTAGAGAGATGTTAGAATCAGGAATTATCAAATATGGTGATGATTTCATGCATTCTATGGAAGAAGGAGGATGGGATTTATCTAAAGTAGATAAGCCAGGAATGAGAGACTCTAAAGCTACTTTCGTATTCGGACAAATGAATGAGCCACCTGGAGCACGTGCACGTGTTGCATTATCAGGTTTAACAATTGCTGAATATTTCCGTGATGGAGCAGGAGAAGCGCAAGGAAAAGATGTTCTTTTCTTCGTAGATAATATCTTCCGTTTTACACAAGCAGGTTCTGAGGTATCGGCATTATTAGGACGTATGCCATCTGCGGTAGGTTACCAACCAACATTAGCAACTGAGATGGGAGCAATGCAAGAGCGTATTACTTCTACTAAAAAGGGTTCTATTACATCTGTACAAGCGGTTTATGTACCTGCAGATGATTTAACAGATCCAGCACCAGCAACAACATTTGCTCACTTAGATGCAACTACAGTATTATCTCGTAAAATTGCAGAATTAGGTATTTATCCTGCAGTAGATCCATTAGATTCTACTTCAAGAATTTTATCTGCTGAAGTATTAGGTGATGAGCATTATAATACAGCACAAAGAGTAAAAGAGATTTTACAACGATATAAAGAATTACAAGATATTATCGCAATTTTAGGTATGGAAGAATTATCTGAAGAAGATAAATTAGTAGTTCACAGAGCACGTCGTGTACAACGTTTCTTATCTCAACCATTCCACGTAGCTGAGCAGTTTACTGGTATCCCAGGATGTTTAGTTGATATTAAAGACACTATTAAAGGATTTAATATGATTATGGACGGTGAGTTAGATAAGTACCCAGAAGCGGCATTTAACTTAAGAGGTTCTATTCAAGAAGCAATTGATGCTGGTGAAAAAATGTTAGCTGAAGCATAATTCAAATAACAATTAACAATAATTAATTCTATTGAAATTATGTTTTTAGAAATTGTAACTCCAGAAGCTATCTTGTTTTCATCAGAAGTTGATTCTGTTACTGTGCCAGGTATTACCGGTGAATTTCAGATTTTAAATAATCACGCGCCAGTTGTATCTATTTTAAACGAAGGGACTGTAAAAGTTCACGTTCATACACAGAATCATTTAGTATTTGATGATTTACATGGAAGCATCGTAAGTTTACCAGAAGATGATAAAGTTTTAACTTTAGCAATTAAATCTGGAACTATCGAAATGAAAGATAATAAAGCAATTATCCTTGCAGATTAATTGTTTTTAAATCATAGAAAAAAGCCAAACATTATGTTTGGCTTTTTTTATACAATAAAGAGTTAGAAAATTGAATTTGATTATCTTTGCAGTAATGAATGGAGTATTTTTATTTATCGGAGGACCAGAGATTTTTGTAATCTTATTAATCGTTGTGATGTTATTTGGGGCAGACAAAATTCCAGAAATAGCAAGAGGGCTAGGTAAGGGTATGCGTCAAATTAAAGATGCAACTAACGATATTAAAAAAGAAATTAACGATAGCGCCAAAAATCAAGGAATAGACACTGACTTTGTAAGAGACATTAATAAAGAAGTCAATGAAGTTAAAGATGGTATTGATGACTTTACTGGGCCAATAAAGCGTAATTTATAAATATTATTTAACTCTACTAATCGTTAAGCCGTCTCTAATTGGTAATAAAACGGTTTCTAAGCGAGCATCTTCATTTAAACGCTTATTGTATTCTAAAAGAACTTTAGTGTCATTATCTTTAGAATTAAGTACTTCTACAACCTTTCCACTCCATAGTACATTATCAGATAAGATAACTCCACCTTTGTTCATTTTTTCAATGATCAAATCAAAATAATTTAAATAATTTGATTTATCTGCATCAATAAACACTAAATCAAATTTTTTGTCTATTGTTGGAATAATATCAATAGCATTTCCAACGAACTGTTTTATTTGATTTTTATAATCTGATTTTTGAAAGTATTTATATTGCAGTTCTTCTAGTTCTTCATTTTTGTCAATAGTATAAAGTTCGCCATCGTCAGCCAATCCTTCAGCTAAACATAATGCAGAATAACCAGTATAAGTACCAATTTCTAAAATAGATTTTGGTTGGATTAATTTAGATATCATTGATAAAACTCTTCCTTGAAATCCTCCGCTTAACATACGAGGGTTCAATACCTTTTGCCAAGTTTCTCTACTTAGTTCTTGTAATATTTTTGGTTCTTGTTGCGAGTGATTTACAACGTAACTATCAATGTTTTCAGGTAAAAAGTGCATTCGTATATATTTTGTGTTGCAAAAATAAAAAAACGGAATTTATCATTACAATAAACTCCGTTTCAATCTAACAAAAAATCAAAAATTGGTTTTATAAAAAAACCAAACTTGTTAATTAAAATTACTTAATTGTTCCTTTAGTGCTTCCTTATCCATATTAGATAAACACTTTGTTTCGTTTTTACACTCACTAGCTTTCATTTTAAAAAGATGTGACATTTTTCTATTTTGTTTAGAATATAATGCACATATTTTGCAAATTAAAATATGCCAATTAAGTTGTAATTTCTCATAAAATGAAGCCTCCCCATATTGTGCTTTATCACAAATAGTAGTAGCTTCATCGCATGTTATTTTGAATTTCTTAAACATTATTCTCTTACTTATTAAACCAGTTTTTTTCCATACAATTTCTTAGCTGAGTTCTCGCTCTATGAATGATAACCCATAGGTTCGACGGAGTGATGTCTAGTTCCTTACAAATTTCCTCAGTTTCAAACTCTTGAATCGTTTTCATCCTAAAAACCATAGCATATTTTTCAGGAAGAGCATCGATACATTTGTCTATTTGAGATTTTAATTCTCTGTTTTCAATAGTTTTCTCAGCTTCATTGTTCCAAGATTGAGGGACTCTTTCTTCAATCCAACTACCTTCATTTTCACCATTGTCATAAAAGTTCATTCTAACTTCGGCTTGTCCTTTTTTAGAATTTATTTTTCGGTAATGATCAATTATCTTTCTTTTTAAAATAGAAACCAACCAAGTTCTTTCAGTTGATTTTCCTTGAAAATTTTTTGCAGATTTTAATCCAGCAAAAAAAGTTTCTTGCACTAAATCTTTGGCGATATTAGAATCATTTACACGAACTACGGCATAATTAAATAAATAATCAGCATAGTCATCAACCCATTTATTTGGTGATAAATTATTGGAGTTATTAGTTTGGTTCATTATGCCAAATATAAACTATTTTTTATTGAAAGAGCTTCTGTATATTCTACTTAATCCATTTGGATTAGTATTTATATAATCAATTATTTCTTCAAGGTTTTTTCTTTTTTTGAAATTTTTCGGAATTGAGCTTTTATTTGTTGTAAAATATAGAACGTTGTTATTAATATCAACAAAAGGACAGTAATCTAGCTTTTTTGAATTGATATCTACATCTAAATGCTCAGCAGGTAACCAATTATTGTTTTTATCTTTTCTGCTAATGTATAAATCACCGCGTCCTAAATCATCTTTTCGTCCATAAGAAGTAAAAATTATAAAACTTTCATCTGGAGCAACAAAAGCATTGAACTCATACTTTTTTGAATTTACAGCAGAGCTTAAAGATGTAGGTTTAGTATAGCTTCCATTAATAAATCTACTCACATAGATATCCTCTTTTCCTTTTGAATTTTCATATTGAGCAGTAAAAAATAAATCTCCAGTATTGTTTACTGACGGATAAAACTCATCGGCAGAAGTATTAATTATTTGTCCTATGTTTTTTGGATTAGACCATTTATCATTTTTAGATTTTCTAGTAACATACCATATATCTATGTCTTTTTTAATTTCGGAAGAAGTATTGTTTTTTCTATTAGAAGCGAAGAATAATTTTAAGCCATCTGGAGATAAAAAAGGCTCTAAGTCTTTATGCTGCCCAGAAAAACTTACCTCTTTTGGTGCAGTCCATTTATCATTTATTTTTTTTGAATAAGCGATAAAAGAATACTCTTTAGCATAACTTTCTATAGTAAAATAGAATTCATCTTGATTTTTAGCCATTGAAAAATCTCTAACATTAGGAAGGTCTTTAAATAATTCGGGTAAAAACATTTCTGCTTTTTGAGCAAAACCAAATTGAGATAATAGTAAAATATAAAAAAAACACTTTTTCATTTTTAGTTTTTATAAGCTTTACAATTACTTCTACTTCTCATATCTACTAAATAAATAATTTCCCATTTCCCATTGTTGTTAAATAACTGAAAAGAGTTTGCTCCACAATGACTAAACTTATCGTTTAAATAGAATTCATAAGGGGTCCAAACTGAAGCAAGATTACCATCGATATGGATATTCCATGATAATAATTTTTCAAAATAAGTATGCTCAGGTTTTTTATTAGCAATTCCCGTTAAAACTTTTTCTTTACTCTCAGTAACCAATCTTTTTTCACCTTTTTTATTGGTGAAAGTAGTTTGCATTTTTATTGTTGGGTGTAGTGTAGAGCTTACAATTGTACTATCACCTTTGTGTAATCCTTCGAAAAAAGTTTCAATAGTATTTTTTATTGCTTTTTTATCATTCTTGTCTTGTGCATTAACAACAGTAGTAAGAACTAAAACAATGAGAAGAGTAATTATTTTATGCATGGTAGTTAGATTTAAAAAGTAAAGCTATTAAAAAAGAGAGTTTCTAAACTATAATTAACAGAAGATTAACGACTTTTATACATGGAACTAAAGTGTTCGTAACTTCTATTTTTAAATTAAATCAATAGAATAAATCCGTATTTTTACAATTCAGAAAATTATAAATAATGTCAGTAGCAAAAAAACAATATAAAAGAGTTACCACTAAGTCATTAGTAGAAATGAAAGCGAATGGAGAAAAGATTTCCATGTTAACAGCTTACGATTATACGATGGCAAAAATTGTAGACGGAGCGGGAATTGATGTGATTTTAGTTGGTGATTCTGCATCAAATGTTATGGCAGGTCATGAAACTACATTGCCTATTACATTAGATCAAATGATTTATCACGCAAGTTCTGTAATACGTGCTATTGAGCGTTGTTTAGTAGTGGTAGATTTACCTTTTGGAACGTATCAAGGTAATTCTAAAAGCGCTTTAGATTCAGCAATTAAAGTAATGAAAGAATCTGGAGGTCACGCAGTAAAACTAGAAGGAGGAAGCGAAATAGGAGAGTCAATTTCTAGAATCTTAACCGCTGGAATTCCAGTAATGGGTCATTTAGGATTAACGCCACAGTCAATATATAAATTCGGAACTTATACTGTTAGAGCTAAAGAAGAGGAGGAAGCAGAAAAACTATTAGAAGATGCTAAATTGTTAGAGGAATTAGGTTGTTTTGCTTTGGTTTTAGAAAAAGTTCCTGCAGCTTTAGCACAAAAAGTTGCTGAGAGTTTAACGATTCCTGTTATAGGTATTGGAGCGGGAGGAGGAGTAGACGGTCAAGTATTAGTAACACATGATATGTTAGGAATGACTCATGAATTTAATCCACGTTTTTTACGAAGGTATTTAGATTTATATACAGAAATGACAGGAGCTTTTCAAAGTTATATAGCGGATGTAAAATCTCAAGATTTTCCAAACGAAAAAGAACAATATTAAAAATATGTTTAAAAAAATAGGTATAAAAGGATTACCTGTTTATGTAATTTTATATAAAAACAGAGTAAAGATTTTTCGTTTAGATACAGGTAAGTATATAGAAAAAATAGCTCAAAAACCCTTTTCAAATAATAGAGTATTGTTTGGTGATTTTCAAGAAGGAGAAAGATTGGTAAAAGAAATAGTTTCTGAATTAGTGAAAGGTGATAATTATTTAATATCACCATCTTTGCTGATGCTTTTGCAACAAGCAGAAATGAAAGAGGGAGGTTTAACTGAAGTGGAAAAAAGGGCGCTTATTGATTCTTCAAGGCATATGAATGCAAAAGAAGTGTATTTATACTTAGGAGATGAAGAGTTAACATTAAAAGAAGCAAAATCTAAAATTGAAAATAAAGTAGCTATAAGTTACTAAGTCTAAAAAGATTTTAATTAATGAAAATACTTCACATAGACTCAAATCACTTTTTATTAATAAACGAACTTTCTAATTTAGGATTTCAAAATGATGAAGATTACACCTCTTCAAAAGAAGAGGTAGAAGCTAAAATTCATCAATATGATGGAATTATTATTAGAAGTAGATTTACGATTGATAAACAGTTTTTAGATAAAGCAACAAATCTTAAGTTTATAGGAAGGGTAGGTGCTGGTTTAGAAAATATAGATTGTGAATACGCTAAAGAAAAAGGAGTGTATTTAATTTCTTCACCAGAAGGAAATAGAAATGCTGTAGGTGAACATTCTTTGGGGATGTTATTATCGCTTTTTAATAAACTAAATAAAGCAGATTTAGAAGTAAGAAGCGGAAAATGGCTTCGTGAAGAAAATCGCGGAATTGAATTAGACGGAAAAACAGTTGGTTTAATAGGTTATGGTAATATGGGGAAATCCTTTGCTAAAAAACTTCGTGGATTTGATGTTGAAGTTCTATGTTACGATATAAAACCAAATGTAGGTGATGAAAATTGTAAACAAGTTTCTTTACAAGAGTTACAAGAAAGAGCAGATGTTTTAAGTCTACACACTCCTCAAACTGAATTAACAAAAAATATGGTAAATGATAAGTTTATTAATCAATTTAAAAAGTCTTTTTGGTTGATTAATACAGCAAGAGGGAAATCGGTTGTTACTTTAGATTTAGTTGAAGCATTAAAATCTAATAAAGTTTTAGGAGCTGGTTTAGATGTATTAGAATATGAGAAAAAATCTTTCGAGAATTTATTTACAAATCAAGAAATACCAGAAGCATTTCAATATTTAATTAATGCTGATAATGTGATTTTATCTCCGCATGTAGCTGGTTGGACTGTTGAAAGTAAACAAAAGTTAGCTCAGACCATTGTAGATAAAATCAAAGCAAAATTTTGTTAACTTTATATTCTAAAACCATTCAAAATGAAATACGAAGCTAATTCTCCTGAAGATTATATTGCACAAGTTCCAGAAGAGCGTCAAGCTATAATGGAAAAATTAAGGGATACAATTAAAGATAATTTACCTAAAGGTTTCGAAGAAGGTATGAATTATAACATGATTGGTTATTATGTACCACATTCTATATATCCAGATGGTTACCATTGCGATACAAGTTTGCCTTTGCCCTTTATGAATATTGCTTCACAGAAGAATTCTATTAATTTATACCATAGTGGAATTTATGCAAAGAAAGAATTATTAGATTGGTTTGTTGCAGAATATCCTAAATATAGTAAGCGAAAATTAGACATGGGTAAAAGTTGCATCCGTTTTAAAAAGATCGAAGAAATCCCGATGGATTTAATAGCTGATTTATGCAAGAAAATGACTGTAGAAGAATGGATTGAAATTTATGAAACTAATGTAAAGAAGAAATAGGTGAAGAAGAAAGGTAAAGTAACAGGTATTGGAGGAGTATTTTTTAAAACAGATGATGTAAAAGCTACAAAAGACTGGTATAAAGACAATCTAGGGTTTAATACCGATGATTGGGGTTGTACTTTTTGGTGGAAAGATAAAGAAGGAAAAAAAGCATCTACACAATGGAGTCCGTTTACAAAAGATACTAACTATTTCGCACCTTCTAAAAAAGACTTTATGTTTAACTACCGTGTAGAAAATTTAGTTGAATTACTTGATGAGTTGAAAGATAAAGGAGTTAATGTAATGGATAAAGTTGAAGAATATGATTACGGTAAATTTGGTTGGATTGTTGATTTAGATGGGAATAAAATTGAATTGTGGGAGCCAAAAGACGAAGCTTTTTTATAAATTTATAGCCAACTATTATTAAAAACAAAAAAATGAATGTAATTGATGAAAACGGGAACCCAGTTCCAAATCAAGAAAGTAAAAGAGTTTTAGCTGGTGTTTTAGCAATCTTATTAGGTGGATTTGGAGTGCATAAATTTATTTTAGGCTATACTAAAGAAGGAATAGTAACTTTAGTATTAACAATCGTATTATCTATTATAACTTGTGGTATTTTTTCAGGAGTAATGTGGTTGGTTAGCTTAATTGAAGGGATCATTTACTTAACTAAATCAGATGAAGAGTTTGTATATACATATCAAACAAATCAAAGAGGTTGGTTTTAGATTAAATAACTAACATAAAATTAAAATAAAATGGCAGAAGAAAATAAAGAGTTTAAAGATAATTTAAACGATGGTTTAGATAAAGCTAAAGAAGTTATGGATAACGTAACAGAGAAAGCGTCTGAAATGGCTGGTGAAGCTGGAGAGCATATCGTTGATGCTGTTGAAGATGTAAAAGAGAAAGTTAGTGAGATGATGTCTGATGAATCTGTAGAGAAAATAAAAGCAAAAGCGAGTGAACTTGCAGACGAAGCAAAAGAAGTTATGGATAATGTAACAGAAAAAGCATCTGAATTGGCAGGAGAAGCTGGTGAGCATCTAGTAGATTTTGCTGAAGATGTTCAAGAAGAGGCGGAAGAGGTAGTTCAGAAAAGTAAAAGCTTTTTTCAAAGATTATTTGGAAAATAGTTAAGCTCAAAAATAAAAAAAGCGCCTCTTTGGCGCTTTTTTTATGCAATATTGTTTGCTTTATTTGTTTTTGTAATGGCTTGTTCGTTTTTCCAATCAATCCATTTTTGACCTTTTATACGTCGCATTACATTATCAATAGTACGCATAATAAATACATTATAAATTGCTTTTCCTAAATTTTTAGGGTTTCGAGCAATGGCACGTAAACTCATAGAAAAACCTGGCGTTAAATAACGCATATAATGCCAATAACCTTCTGGCATATATAAAACGTTCCCGTGTTCTAGTTCAGCAATATAACCTTTAGCCTTTTTAAGAGCTGGCCATTTATCAAAATCAGGATCTGCAAAATTAATATCTTCTCTAGTTATTAAAGAATGTGGAATTTTATATAAATATTTATTTTGCTTCTGATCAAATAAAATAACCTGTTTCTTTCCTTCAAAATGGAAGTGAAAAATATTAGCTAAATCAATATCATAATGCATAAAGGTATACGAGTCTGTACCACCAAAAAATAACATTGGTAAGCCCTTCATTAAACGTAAACCAAAATCTGGAAACTTAAAATCTTTTTGTAAAATAGGAACCTCTTTTAAAACATTCCATAAGAAAATACGGAACTTAGTAGGTTCACGTTTTAACAAGTCTACATACTCACTCATTTTCATAGTAGCATGTGGCTCGTTAAATCCATCTTTATAATCCACAGGTCTATCGTCATATAAAGGTACAGTTTTATCGCCTGCTACTTCTTTCATATAATCTAAAGACCATTTAGAATATGCTGGCCAATCCTCAATGAAACGCTCGATAACCACTGGTTTTTGTGGTTTAAAGTAATTTTTGATAAAGTCTTCTTTGGTAATGGTTTCAACTCTATCTATTTGTTGTAATTGTAATCCCATACGTCCAATTTTTCAAGAAGCAAAGTTAAGAAAATGTTAGGAAGTTTTATTCGATAGGTATTGTTAAAAAAAACACCCATCATTTCTGATGGGTGTCATATATGTTTTTACTAAACTTACGATTGTTTCCTTAATTCTAAAGCTTCTTGCTTTTTCTGCTCGTTACGATCAATTTTGTGTTCAGGTCTTGTCCATTTTGGTTTCTCTCCTAAAGCTTCAAACTGAGAATCTTTTGCTTCTACCGATTGTGGTTGCACCTTTTTAGTAAATGGTTTTTGCGGATTTAATCCTAACATTTCAAACATTTTCATGTCTTCATTTACATCTGGATTTGGTGTAGTTAATAACTTATCTCCAGCAAAAATTGAATTTGCTCCAGCAAAGAAACACATGGCTTGTCCTTCTCTACTCATTTGCGTTCTTCCAGCTGATAAACGTACTTGTGTTTCAGGTAAAACAATACGTGTAGTAGCTACCATACGAATCATGTCCCAAATTTCAACAGGTTTTTCATCCTCTAACGGAGTTCCTTCTACAGCAACTAAAGCGTTAATAGGAGTCGACTCTGGTTGAGGGTCTAAAGTTGATAAAGCTACTAACATACCTGCTCTATCTTCAGCAGATTCTCCCATACCAATAATTCCTCCAGAACAAACAGTTACGTTTGTTTTACGAACATTATCAATAGTATCTAATCTATCTTGGAAACCACGTGTAGAAATTACTTCTTTATAATATTCTTCAGAAGAATCTAAATTGTGATTATAGGCATATAAACCTGCTTCTGCTAAACGTTTGGCTTGATTTTCTGTAACCATTCCTAAAGTACAGCAAACCTCCATGTCAAGTTTATTAATGGTACGTACCATTTCTAATACTTGTTCAAATTCTGGTCCGTCTTTTACGTTTCTCCAAGAAGCTCCCATACACACACGAGAACTACCACCAGATTTTGCTCTTAAAGCTTGTGCTTTTACTTGTTGAACCGACATTAAATCGTTTCCTTCAATATCTGTATGATAACGTGCTGCTTGTGGACAGTACCCACAATCTTCAGAACATCCACCAGTTTTTATTGATAATAATGTAGAAACTTGTACTACGTTCGGATCGTGACTTTTTCTATGAATAGTAGCAGCTTCGTATAGAAGCTCCATCATAGGTTTGTTATATATTTCTAGAATTTCTTCTTTCGTCCAGTTATGTCTTACTTCGCTCATGAATTCAAGTTGTTTGTGGGGGTAAAAATAAAAAATTCCGCTACGAAAGCGGAATTTTATTAGTGTTTATTTTTCTTCTGGAGTAGAATTACCATCATCCTTAGCATCTTCGACTATTTCTGACGGAATTTCTTTACCTTTTAAATACTCAGGAAGTTGCATTCCTGCCATGTTAAACATTTCTTGTAATGGTGGAACTGATTTATACATCCCAGAAATAAAGTTCGAGGTAGATGATTTCCCATCTTTCCCTCCTCCGTTTTCCCAAACAGTAACTTTGTCAATTTTAATATTTTTGATTGCTTCAGCTTGAGTTTTTACTAATTCAGGTAGTTTATCAGCAATTAATAATAAGGCAGCGTTTTGAGAATCGTTACCAGCAGCTTTTACTATTTGGTCTAAACCAGCAGCTTGTTTGGTTAATACTTCATACAACCCTTCTGCTTCTGCTTGGGCTTTAAATAAAATTGCATCTGCTTCTCCTTTCGCTTTTCTACGAATTCTTTCAGCTTCAGCTTCAGCATCTATCTCAACTTTACGCTTATCAATTTCTGCAGGTACAATAATATCTGCTACTTGAGAAGAACGTTCTCTTTCAGCTCTAGCAAGTTCTGCTTCTTTTTCTGCAGCATACGATTCTTCTAATGCTTTTGCAGATTGTACTTTTTCGGCAGCTATTGCTACTCTTTCTGCCTCAGCTTCTCTTTGACGACGTAATGAATCTGAATTTGCAACGGCAATTTTAGCGGTATTTTCTCCATCTACAGCTTGTGCATTTGCAGCGGCGACTTGGGTTCTTTCGTCTTGTACAGCATTTGCTTCACCAATAGAACCGTCTCTGTTTTTTTCAGCTACCGATTTACGAGCGGCGTTAATTGCATGAGCTGCAGCTTCTTTACCTAAAGCTTCGATATAACCTGATTCATCAACAATATCAGTAATATTTACGTTGATTAATTTTAAACCTACTTTTTTCAATTCCGATTCAACAGATTTAGAAATATTGGTTAAAAATTTATCTCTATCAGAGTTAATTTCTTCAATATCCATTGAGGCAACTACTAAACGTAATTGACCAAAAATAATTTCTTGTGCTAAATCTTGAATTTCATTTTGCCCTAATCCCAACAAACGTTCAGCAGCATTTTGCATTACACCTGGCTCAGTAGAAATACCAATGGTAAATCTAGAAGGAACATTTACACGAATATTTTGTTTAGATAGTGCGTTTATTAAATTTACTTCAATTGAAATAGGAGTTAAATCTAAGAATTGATAATCTTGAATTACAGGAAAAATAAAAGCGGCACCACCATGAATACATTTAGCAGATTGTCCGCCACCAACTTTACCATACACTACTAAAATTCTATCCGATGGACATCTTTTATAGCGTTTAACTAAAGTGATAAATAAAATGAAAATAAAGAGGATTGCGATAATGATTCCGATAGGACCTGCGAATCCGTCAATTTGTAATAGTGTTAATTTTAGCATAGTCAATTTTTATTTTTGTGGTTCAATAATTAATAATCCGTTTGGTGTTACTTCTACTACTGTTATAACAGTTCCTTGTGTTAAATCGGCATCGTAATCTGTTAAAGCTTCCAACTCTCGTAACGAGTTTTGAACCTTAATATGCACCTTTCCTATTTTAGACCTATTTGCGCCAACAGTTAAATAAACTTCTCCAATAGCATTTAGTGCATTTTTCATTTTTAAAGTTCCGCTATCTGTTAGCTTACTGATGTAGTAAAATAAAGCAGCCATCGCTGTCATCATTAATAAACCACATACTATAGAAATAAACAAAGTAGTTGTTTTTGAGTTTCCTGCATCAATACTAGCTATTCCGCTCCAGCCAAAAATGGTAAAGAATGCTACCATATTTTTAAAAGTAAAAAATTGAAATCCTGCACCAGTATCTGCATCCATTTCTGCGTCAACATCGCCAATGTCATCACTATCAGCTCCCATGAAAGCACCGATAAGTACAAAAAGAAAAATTAAAGTTGAAACACTTGTTACAACCCAATACATTTTTTGAAAAGAAGTTAATTCTGAAAACCATTCCATCATAAAGCAATTATTTTTTTGAGTTACTAAAAGTATAGAAATTGACGGAAATGAACAATTTTATTTCGTCAATAAAACAGAAACGGCATTTCCACCAAAACCAACAGCATTCAGTAATATTTTAGTAATCTTTTTTGGTTGTTCTTGCTTTTCAGCAAAAGGTACTTCTATAGTTTTTTGATGCTTTAACATCAGAACAGCAAGTTCTAAACTAAGTAATCCAGAAGTAGCAAAAGTATGCCCGAGTTTCCATTTATTGGTAGTTAAAAATGGAGTTTTGTTACAAAAAACTTTATCAATGGCATTAATTTCTGATGAATCTCCCTTTAAAGTACCAGGAGCATGCATAACTATAACATCAACTTCATCGGGAGAAACTGATCCCAAAGCCATTTTCATTGATTTCTGAAAACACTCGGCATTATCTGTAACGGAAGTATTGTGTTTTAATATTTCAGTAGCATAACCTATTCCTTCTATATGAGCGATAGCATTTTCTTGTTCTCCTTTTTCTAAACAAAAAACGGCAGCGGCTTCACCTAAAACCATCGTGTTTTTTGTTTTATTCATATCGAAAGCCTTACAAGGATAATCATCCTTTTCTTTTGAATATACTTTTAAAGCTTGCATTTGAGCAATCGTAAAATCAGTTAGTGATGCTTCACTAGCTCCAATTATAAATTTATCTGACATGTCTGCATGTAACCAGGCTATTCCATTTAATAAAGAATGTAGTCCTGTAGAACAAGCAATTGAATGCGAAATTTCTGGGCCGTTAGATTGTAAATCGTGCGCAACCCAAGATGAAATATTACCTAAGGTAGTTGTTGGAGAGCTTAATGTTGATGATTTTCCTGTTTCTAAAAACTCTTTATGATATTTTTCAAATAAAGAAGTTGCCCCTCGTGATGACCCAATATTGATTCCAAAATTATCTTCAGAACTCCAATTAGTTTTTTCGATGGCTTTTCTAGCAGCAAATAGCGTGTATAAAACCGCATCATCTAACTTCTTATACTTATTGTCTGAGTTTCTTATTTCTTCGATAGCCAATTTATCTTCATTAGTTAATTGAGCTACCCAAACATTTTCTTTTAAAGATAGAAAATGTTCGGATGTTAAATAGTTCTCCCATATTTTTTCAGGAGTACTACCTAAGGCAGAAACAGAAGCAAATGAAGTTATAGAAATAAGATCTTTCAATGCACTAAAATTTTCGACAAAAATAAAGGTAAAATCAAGGATTATGAAGAAAATAAATAGTTATCTTGTATTTAAATTTTAAAAATATGAAGGAACAACATCAAAAGAGTTGGTTTAATAGAAATTGGATGTGGGCAGTGCCTGTTGGAGGCTGTGGATGCGGTTGTTTGTTAATTATATTATTCTTTGTTTTTGGTATTGGAGCTGCTTTTTTTGGAATATCAAACATGATAAGTGAAAGTGAACCTATTGATTATGCTTTTGAGCGAGCTTGTTTTGATAAAGAAGTAATAAATGCTTTGGGAGATGGAGTAAGAAAATATGGTGTTCCTTCAGGGAATATTTCTTTAAATAATGATGATGGTAAAGTTGATTTTTCAATTCCTATAAAAGGGCAAAAAGGAAAAGGAACTCTAGTTATAAGAGGGATAAGATCTAATGGTGAATGGATATACGAAGATTTATATGTTCGTATTAAAGAGACTCAAGAAGAAATTAATTTACTTGAAAAAGAAAAGGTCTTAGAGAGTATCTAAAACCTTTTCAATAGTTGAATAAACTTTATCTAACTGTTCTTTTGTAATTACATAAGGTGGTTGAATATAAATAGTGTTTCCTAATGGTCGTAAGAATACTCCGTCTTTCATAAATAATTTTAACAACTTATCACGTAAAGTACCATAACGATTCGCATTTGTTTTTAAGTCAATCGCTAAAATTACTCCTTTGCATCTTGTTGAAGTTACCTTCGGATGATTTTTAATTTCCTCTAAAAAGGTTTTATGAGCATTAGAAATATAAGCGATATTTTCTTGGATTTCTTTTGATTGTAATAATTCAATACTTGCCAAAGCAGCACGACAAGCTATTGGGTTTGCTGAATAGGTATGGCAGTGAAAAAATCCTTTAGCAATATCATTACTTAAAAAGGCTTCGTAAATTTCTTCGGTACATGATGTAATCGCCATAGGGACTAATCCAGCAGTTAAAGCTTTACTTAAACAGATAATGTCAGGTTTTGTAGCAACTTGATCTGAAGCAAAATTAGTGCCTGTTTTTCCAAGCCCTGTCATTACTTCATCAGCAATGTTTAAAATATTATTTTCTTTACAAAACTTTAAAACTACATCTAAATCTTCTGCTTTATGAATTTTCATTCCTGCAGCTCCTTGAACGAGTGGTTCGTAAATAAACCCAGCAACATTATTCTCGGAAACAATTTGTTTTAATTGATTTAAAATCGCTTGATTATTTTCTCCATTCGGAACAGGAATACGCTGAATATCCATTAAATAATCTTCAAAAGGACCGTTGTAAACAGATAGCCCAGAGACAGACATAGCTCCGAAAGTATCTCCATGAAATCCATTTTCAAAAGCGATAAATGTATTACGCTTCTCACCGATATTAAAATAGTATTGTAGTGCCATTTTAATTCCAGCTTCAACAGCAGTTGATCCGTTATCGTTAAAGAAAATTCTGTTTTGATTCTTTGGAAGAATTTTAATCAATTCTTCAGATAGTTTTACAGCGGGCTCGTGTGTAAAATCGCTAAACATTATTTGATCTAATGTTTGCATTTGGTCGTAAACACGACTTGTAATATAATCGTTACAATGTCCGAACATACAAGTGTACCAAGATGAGATAGCATCGATATATTCATTTCCGTTTTCATCAGTTAAAATACATCCTTTCGCTTTTACAATCCCTAAGCTTTCTGGATGTGTTTGATGTTGTTTTAACGGGTGCCATAAGTGTTTTTTATCTCTTTCTTGTAAACTCATAACTTATCTTTAAAAAGTTCAGCATATTCCTTAATTACATTTTTATCAAAATAAGGTTCTTCTTCAATTCTTCCAATAACAGGAACTTTTGTCGTTTTTTTAATGATGTCTTCTGTAGTTTTATGTTCTTCTCCAGAAAAAATTATAGAAACATCAAACCCTTTTTCTTTTAATAAATTAACAGTTAATAAGGTATGATTTATGCTTCCTAAGTAATGACGAGAAACCACAATTACCTTATAGTTTGGTTTAATAAGATCTAAAATAGTTTCAGAATCATTTAACGGAACTAATAAACCGCCAGCACCTTCGATAACTAAATTATTATTAGTTGAAGGTTCTTTTATATTGTTGATGTCAATCGTAACGTTGTCAATTTCTGCAGCTGCATGTGGACTCATCGGAGTTTTTAATGCATATGAATTTGAGTGAAAAACTGATTTTGTGTTCGAAATCAATTTTTTAACTTTTTGAGTATCGCAATTATCTAATTCACCTGCTTGCACAGGTTTCCAGTAATCAGCTTCTAAAGCTTCCGTAACAATTGCAGCAGCAACTGTTTTTCCTACTTCAGTAGAAATTCCGGTTATGAAATATTTTTTCATTAAAAGATTGTTTTACAATCGTTACAAATTAATTTTCTGCTTTCAAAAAAAGGAAATAACATAAAGAAAAAACTTTTTCTTTGTGGTGGAGCAACTAGTATTCTAGTTGATTTACATTTACCACATTGATAAGTGTTTCCATTTTCATCTTTTTCGTATTCTCGAATCTCATTATAAACTATAATTCCTTTTTCTAAATCATTATTATGAATAAGTAGTTTTACTCCTCCAATAGCTTGACTTAATAAAGGATCAGTGTCAATAGTTTTTTCATCCATTAACATTGTTTTAAACCCTTCAGAATCTAATTTAGATTTTACTACCTGAGCTTCGGTCGAATATTCAAAAACTGCTAAAACAGTATAGTCGTCTCTCATATATCAATTTTTATTAAACAAAAGTAGCAAGGTTCTCTAAAACATTGGTTATTTCTTTGATTGAATTATAACTATGTAAACAAAAACGCAGTCTTTCTTCTCCTTTAGTTACCGTAGGTGATAAAATGGGTTTTATATCGAACCCTTTATTATTTAATTTTTTAGCGATTAATTTTACTTTTTCATTTCCAGAAATCACGCAGCAATGAATTGCAGAATTACTTTCAATAAAGTTTAAATCTAGTCTGTTTACTTCTTGTTTAAAGAAACTAATGTTTTTTTGAAGTTTTTCTTTTGCTTGATTCTTAGCAAGTTCTTCGTAAGCAAACTTAACCGTAGCTATAGAATGTAGTGATAATCCAGTAGTATAAATAAAACTTCTAGCAAAATTAACTAAATACTGATGTAGCTCTTTGCATCCAAGAATAGCTGCTCCGTGACATCCCAACGCTTTTCCAAAAGTGATGATTCTTGCAAAAACTGAATTTTCTAAATTTAATTCTTGAACTAATCCTTTATTAAAAACTCCAACAGCATGCGCTTCATCTACAATAAAATACACATTTGCGTATTTCTTTATTATGTGCGACATAGTCACTAAATCTGGCGAATCACCATCCATAGAAAAAACAGATTCTGTCACAACATAAACAGCTGCTGTTTCATTTTTAACACGATTTAGAACTTCGTCTAAATGCGTTAAGTTGTTATGTTGAAATTTATATGCTTTTGCGTTTGATAAATTAATTCCGTCTCTAATGGAAGCGTGAATTAACTCATCATATAAAATAATATCACCACGCTGAGGTACCGATGAGAAAAAACCAATATTAGCATCGTAACCTGAATTGAAAATTAAAGAGGCTTCAGAATTATGAAATTCAGATAGCTGTTTTTCAACGCTTGTATATAAATTATGGTTTCCAGAAAGTAAGCGGGAACCAGTAGCTCCGTTTTGCTTTAAGTTATTCTCAATTAAAAATTGATGAGTTCTATCAAAAATAACTTCAGACTTAGCAAAACCTAAATAATCATTAGAAGAAAAATCAATTAGGTCATTTTTTTTACCTAGACTTCTTAAAGATTCATTGTCTATACGTTTCGATATTTTTCTGTTAAGTTTTTCTGGAAATTGCATAGTGTAAAAATAAAAAAAGACTTACAATATTGTAAGTCTTTTTTGCTCCTCTTCTTGGACTCGAACCAAGGACCCTCTGATTAACAGTCAGATGCTCTAACCAACTGAGCTAAAGAGGAATGTTCTTATAGAACAAAATATGTATGTTGTAGAAATTATCGGCTTCTACGTTGCCTTCAGCATTTTTGCTCCTCCTCTTGGACTCGAACCAAGGACCCTCTGATTAACAGTCAGATGCTCTAACCAACTGAGCTAAGGAGGAATTTAAAACGTATTTGTTTTAAAATGCGAGTGCAAATTTAATTTCTTTTTTGATATCTACAAACTATTTTCAATAAAAAATGCAGTTAAAAATATTCAATTCTGGTTTTCAAACTTTTAAATTCATGTTTTTAACAAGATAAACGCGTTTTTCTAAGAAAAATAAAGAATTGAAGTCGTTAAAAATAGCGTAAAAAAAAGTCTTGTTTTTACTAAAAGTTGTACTTTTGTCAACATTATTCTTATTGATAGAAAAGTATATAAAAATATATGGACAAGTTTTCGTTCTTAAACGCAGCACATACAGGTTTTATTGGTGATTTGTACGAACAGTATCAAAAAAATCCTGATGCAGTAGAACCGAGTTGGAGAAGTTTTTTTCAAGGATACGATTTAGCTAACGAGAATTATTCTCTTACTGATGAAGAAAATGAAGTAGAAATTCCTGAAGAAGTACGTAAAGAATTTTTAGTAATCGACTTAATTAACGGTTACCGCACTAGAGGGCATTTGTTTACAGCAACAAATCCAGTTCGTGAGCGTAGAAAATACACTCCAACACTTGATATTGAAAACTTCGGGTTGTCAAATAGTGATTTATCAACAGTTTTTAATGCAGGAGAAGTTTTAGGAATTGGTGCTAAGACACTATCAGATATCATCAACCATTTAAGAGCAATTTATTGCGATTCTATTGGTGTTGAGTACATGTATTTAAGAAATCCGGAAGAACTTAAATGGTGGCAAAATCGTTTAAACAAGAATGATAATCATCCAAGTTATGATGTCGAGGCAAAAAAATACATTCTTACTAAGTTAAATCAGGCCTCTACTTTCGAGAGCTTTTTGCAAACTAAATATGTTGGTCAAAAACGTTTTTCTGTAGAAGGAGGAGAAACTTTAATTCCTGGTGTAAGTGTAGCTTTACGTGATGCAGCTGAAAAATATGGAGTTGAAGAATGTGTATTAGGAATGGCACACCGTGGTCGTTTAAATACGTTGGTTAACATCTTTAAAAAACCAGTTCGCGATTTATTTAGTGAGTTTGAAGGAAAAGATTTCGAAGATCAAGATATTGATGGAGATGTTAAATATCACTTAGGATTAACGCTTAGTAAAGAATACAAAGGCGGACAAAAAATGAAGATGAATTTGGTTCCAAATCCATCACATTTAGAAACTGTTGCTGCAGTTGCTGAAGGAATTGTTCGCGCTAAAGTAGATCAAGATTATAAAGGTGACAACAGTAAGATTTTACCTATTATAGTACATGGAGATGCTGCAATTGCAGGTCAAGGAATTGCATATGAAGTTGCTCAAATGATGACTTTAAACGGGTATAAAACTGGAGGAACAATTCATGTTGTTGTAAATAACCAAGTAGGTTTTACAACCAATTACTTAGATGCACGTTCTAGTACATATTGTACAGATGTTGCAAAAGTAACATTGTCACCAGTCTTACATGTAAATGCAGATGATGCAGAAGCTGTTTGTCATGCAATGGAAATGGCTGTTGAATACAGAGCTAAGTTTAAGAAAGATATTTATATTGATTTATTAGGGTATCGTAAATACGGGCATAACGAAGGTGATGAGCCACGTTTTACACAGCCTAAATTATATAAAGCAATTTCTAAGCATAAAAATGCAAAAGAAATATATGCTGCAAAATTAATAGAAGAAGGAAGTATCTCTTCTGATTATGTAAAGCAAATTACAGACGAATTTAAAGCTCATTTAGAAGCAGAATTCACCGAATCTAAAAAGAAGACAACTTCTAAGATTCAAGAATTTATGCCAGAGGTTTGGGATGGCTTTGTTCGTAAACAATTACAAGACATGTTACAACCAGTAGATACTACCTACTCGGTTGAAGCATTAAAAGATATTGCAAAAGTAATCTCTAATACTCCTGAGGGATATAAATTTGTTCGTAAAGCAGAACGTATTTTAAAAGGACGTGATAAAGCAGTTTTTGAAGATAATAAGCTTGATTGGGGTACTGCAGAGAATTTAGCCTACGGAACTTTATTAGAAGAAGGATATAATATTCGTATTTCTGGTGAAGATGTAGAAAGAGGAACTTTCTCTCACCGTCATGCAATTATGCGTGATGAAGAAACATTAGAACGTGTAAATCTATTAAATACCAATCCGAAGAATAAAGGAGAAATGACTATTTACAATTCTCATTTATCGGAATATGGTGTATTAGGATTTGATTATGGTTATGCGATGGCTGCTCCAAATACATTAACTATTTGGGAGGCACAGTTTGGTGATTTTGCCAACGGAGCACAAATTATGTTCGATCAATATATTTCTTCGGCAGAAGATAAATGGAAGTTGCAAAACGGATTGGTAATGTTATTGCCTCATGGTTATGAAGGTCAAGGACCAGAGCACTCTTCGGCAAGAATCGAGCGTTTTTTACAATCATCAGCAATTGATAACTGGACGATAGCAAATTGTTCTAATCCAGCAAATATCTATCACATATTACGTCGTCAGATGAAACGTGATTTCAGAAAACCTTTAGTAGTTTTTACTCCTAAGAGTTTATTGCGTTTACCAAAAGCGGTAAATCCTATTGAAGATTTAGCAAATGGAACTTTCCAAGAAGTAATCGATGATACTGTTGATACTTCTAAAGTGAAGAAAATGGTATTTTGTACAGGTAAGTTCTACTACGATATGTTAGAAGAGCGTGAGCGTTTAGAAAGAGAAGACGTTGCCTTGATTAGAATAGAACAATTATTTCCGTTGCATAACGATAAGATTAAAGAGGTAATGGATAAATATCCAAATGTAGAACGTTACGTTTGGGCTCAAGAAGAACCTAAGAATATGGGATCTTGGGGATATATGTTAGAACGTTTTGAATTAGCAAGGTTAGAATGTGCTTCGAGAGATTATCATTCAGCACCAGCGGCAGGTTCAAGTGCACGTTACAAGCGTCGTCATCAAAAAGTATTAGATAAAGTTTTTGATTAAGTTTTAAGAAAGAAAGTATTTCAGAATAAAAATAAGAAACATGAGTGTTTTAGAAATGAAAGTTCCTTCTCCGGGGGAATCAATTACAGAAGTAGAAATAGCAACTTGGTTAGTTGAAGATGGTGATTATGTTGAGAAAGATCAACCAATTGCCGAAGTAGATTCTGACAAAGCAACGTTAGAGTTACCTGCGGAAGAAAGCGGAATTATCACTTTAAAAGCAGAAGAAGGTGATGCTGTTGAGGTTGGTGCAGTAGTTTGTCATATCGATATGAGTGCTGCTAAACCAGAAGGAGGATCTTCTACTGAAACTAAAAAAGAAGAAGCTCCAAAAGTTGAAGCTCCTAAAAAAGAGGAAGTAAAAGCTGCAACATATGTAACGGGTACTGCTTCTCCTGCTGCTAAGAAAGTTTTAGCTGAAAAAGGAATAGATGCTTCATCTGTAAAAGGAACTGGAAAAGATGGTCGTATTACTAAAGAAGATGCTGTAAAAGCGGTTCCTTCTATGGGAACACAACCAGCAAATGGTTCTAGAGGTACTGAGCGTAAAAAAATGTCGATGTTACGTCGTAAAGTAGCAGAGCGTTTAGTAGCTGTAAAAAGTGAAACAGCAATGTTAACTACGTTTAACGAAGTAAACATGCAGCCAATTTTCGATTTACGTAAGCAGTATAAAGAAGATTTCAAAGCGAAGCACGGAGTTGGTTTAGGATTTATGTCTTTCTTTACTTTAGCGGTTGTAAGAGCTTTACAAATGTATCCAGATGTAAACTCAATGATTGATGGAAAAGAACAAATAAAACACGATTTTCAAGATATATCTATTGCAGTTTCTGGACCTAAAGGATTAATGGTTCCTGTAATTAGAAATGCAGAGAACTTATCTTTTAGAGGTGTTGAGAGCGAAGTTAAGCGTTTAGCTTTACGTGCTCGTGATGGACAAATTACTGTTGATGAAATGACAGGAGGAACATTTACAATCACTAATGGTGGTGTATTTGGATCAATGTTATCTACACCAATTATCAATCCTCCACAAAGTGGAATTTTAGGAATGCATAATATTGTTAATCGTCCAATGGCGGTAAATGGTGAGGTAGTAATTCAACCAATCATGTATGTTGCTTTATCTTATGACCATAGAATTATTGATGGTCGTGAATCTGTTGGTTTCTTAGTTGCTGTGAAAGAAGCTTTAGAAAATCCAGTAGAATTATTAATGGATAACAATCCTACCAAAGCATTAGAAATGTAAGCAACAATGTTGCTAGATAAATATTAAAATCCTGCACGAGAGTGCGGGATTTTTTGTTTTATGAAAACTTTAAGCAATGCTAAATATAATTATAGTTATTTTTAAAGATAAAACTAACAGAAGATGAAAAACAATAGCTACACTTTTTTAAAACCTTTAATAATTATTTTTTTATTAAAGGTTTTTATATCAAATGCTCAAAATATAATTGAATCACCTAAAGGATATTCTCCTCAAATAGGTACAACAGTTTCAATGTTAGAAGATTTAAAAAAGAGAGTTACTAATAGTGTTATTAATTTAACAGATGAGGAAACAGACTTTTTACTTGATAAAGATGCAAATAGAATAGGAGCAATGATTCTACATTTAGCAGCAACAGAAAAGTATTATCAATTATATACTTTCGAAAACAGAGGATTTAATAAAGATGAAAAGTTATGGGAGACGGCTTTAAATTTAGGAAAAAAGGGGAGAGAAGAATTAAAAGGCAAGCCAATAAAATATTATCTTAAAATATGGGATAAGGTAAGAAAAGAAACTTTACGGCTATTAAAAACCAAAGATGATAAATGGTTTAAATCTATGGTAGGAAGAGGTAGTATGAATAATTATTGGGCTTGGTATCACGTTATGGAGCATCAGGCAAATCATATGGGGCAAATAAGATTGATTATTAAAAGAGCGAAATAAAATATGTCTAAAGAAATTCCTAATTTAATATTTGAATCTAAATCTTCTGAGATTGAAGGGATAGAAATAATTAGATTAGAAGATATAGAAAGACGAAAAGAAGAGTTTGAGCATTTACCAAGTAAACCTCATCAATTAAATTTTTATCAATTAGCTTTTTATACAAGTGGAGAAACTGAACATTTAGTAGATTTTGTTTCACATAAAGTGCAGAATAGGTCCATAGTTTATGTTTCTAAAGGGCAAATAAATGCTTTTAAATTTACTGAGGATACTAAAGGATATTTAATCCTTTTTACTGAGGAGTATTTTAAAAAGCAGTTAAATAATATTCCACAAAACACTGCAGTTAGATTATTAACACCTCAACTTTTTTCTCCTAAAATTCAAATTCCAGAAGCTTCTAATATCCCCGCATATATTGAATTGATTTACAAAGAATTTTATAACCCATCAGAGAAATTCAATAAGAAGCACATCATAGATTCTTTGTTTAATATCATTTTCTCAAAGGTTGAAGAAATAAAAAAGAATCAAACAAATTATATACAAGAATCTGATAAGTTAAGTCTGTTTTTATCATTTCAAAACATTTTAAAAAATGATTATACACTTAATAGAAATGCAGATTATTATGCACAAAACTTAAACATTACTTACAAGCATTTAAATATTGTATGTAAAGAGGTAATTAATAAAACAGCAAAACAATATATTGATGAATTTGTCATTTTAGAAGCTAAAAGAAATTTGGTAAACTCAACTATTAAAAGTACTGAATTAGCTTATTTAATGGGTTTTGAAGAATCAACTAATTTTGTGAAATACTTTAAAAAACACACGGGATTCACCCCAAATTCATTTAAAAACAATAACATTTAGGTTATTTGGTTTGATATTTACCTTTTTTGTCTTTAGGTTAACCCACACTTAACTCTCCCTTCTTCATAATTTTGTCCTATCATTTAAAAATAAGTATCGGATGAAAAAAGCAATCATAATTGTATTAAGTATTGCAGCTTTTGTAAGCTGTAATTCAATTCAAAAAAAGGGAACAATAAAGAGTAATAATTCTAAAACAACACAAAAGATGGGAAATTTAAAAACTACAGCAGAAAAAGCACAAGAAGCTTTCTTTAAAGATTATAGTGCTGATGGAATAAAAAAATATTTCAAAGAAGATTATATTCAACATAATCCTCATGTACCAACAGGAATTGAACCAGTATTGGGATTTTTACCTGTTTTAAAAGAAGGGAATACAAGTTATACTACGCATAGACTTTTACAGGATGGAGACTTTATTGTTTTCCACAATTCATATCACAATGCAGAAGCTCTTGGAGGAAAAGAAATAATAGCTTTTGATGTTTGGCGTATGGAAGATGGAAAAGTTGCTGAGCATTGGGATAATTTAACTCCTAAAGTAGAAAAAACCGCTAGCGGACGTTCACAAGTTGATGGAGCAACAGAAATTACAGATTTAGACAAAACAGATGGCAACAAAGCAATTGTAAAGAATTTTGTTAATGATGTTTTGTTTGGGAAAGCCCCTGAAAAAATTACAGAATATGTGAGTACAGAGCAATACGACCAACACAACCCTCTAGTAAAGGATGGATTAAAAGGTTTAGGGGAGGCTATAGAATATTTAACTTCTCAAAATAATATGTTTATCTATAAGAAAGTACATAAAGTATTAGGAGAAGGAAATTTTGTGTTAACAATGAGCGAAGGTGAATGGAGTGGAAAGCCACAAGCATTTTATGACTTATTCCGATTAAAAGACAATAAAATTGTTGAGCATTGGGATGTAATTCAAGAAATCCCATCTGAAATGACTCATAAAAACGGAAAATTCTAATCTTTTAGTTTTGGTTGAAATAAATCCTACACGCAAGTGTGGGATTTTTTGTTTTATAGAATTTTGTAAATTGCTATACTAATACTTAAAAAATGGAAGTCACTGCTAAAAAAAACGAACAAGTTGCTAATATGATTTTTGGATCTATTTATCCTCATTATCTTACTAGAATAGAAAAAAACGGTAGAACTAAAGAAGAACTAGATCAGGTAATGAAATGGTTTACTGGCTATGATGCAAAAGAATTGCAAGAATTCATTGATGGTAAAAAAACGTTTAGAGATTTTTTTGAAGGAGCAACGATGCACGAAAATGCACATATGATTAAAGGTGTTGTTTGTGGTTACAGAATTGAAGAAATAGCTGATGAATTTGAACTATATAAACAATGTAGACAGATGGAAAAGCTAATTGATGAATTGGCTAAGGGTAGGAAAATGGAAAAAATTCTACGTAAAGCATAAAATAAAACAATTATGAAATTAGGAGCAATGTCAATTAGTTTAGCGGTAAAAAGCTTAAACAAGTCGAAATCGTTTTACGAAACCTTAGGGTTTACTGTCTTTGCAGGAAGTATGGAAATGAATTATCTAATTATGAAAAATGGCAACTCATTAATTGGTTTGTTTCAAGGAATGTTTGAAAATAATATTCTAACATTTAATCCTGGTTGGGATGAAAGTGCTAACATGTTAGATAAGTTTGATGATGTTAGAGCTATTCAAAAACATTTAAAAGCAAATCATTTCAAACTAGAAAGAGAAGCTGACGAGTCTACTTCTGGACCTGCAAGTATGGTCTTTTATGACCCTGATGGAAATACCATTTTAATAGATCAACATATATAAAAAAATAAAACGAAAAGTTAGGGGGCTTTTCGTTTTAATAAGGGATTATAATAAAGGGGAATTAAGTTTTTATTTACCGTTTAAATTCCAATCATATTCTAAATAAACTATGTCGGCATTATCGTTTGCCTGAACTTTTGAATACTTATTTATATAATCAATTAAAGGTTGATTAATAGTGAAATCTTCTTGATACCATTCAAACATTTTCGAAACCTCAACCTTAGTTATAGATATTTTGTTCTTTGCAGGATCGTTAATAAAAGCTTTCATTAACATTTCTAATTTCGAGTTAATATTTTTAGCTGTAAAAGCATAATTAGGAAATGTAGGCCCAGATTTAGAGGCTGCATTTAAAGCTACATGAACTCTTGGATCATCATGCCAACGGCGTAATATTTTATGTTCGATATAATCGAGAGAATATGTTTTTTTACCAATAACAGCAAAAGGAATTTTCCAAGCATTTCTTCCTTTTCTTTTAATATCAGTAATCTTTTTTAAAGGATAGCTATCTAAAATTAGCTTTATAGTATAAGCGTTATATGCGTTAATCCAAAATGCTTTAGCTTTAGATGACGACCATTTTTTTCCTGGAACTGTTTTTTCTAAATGCTTTAAATAAATATCTAAAAGAGCTCTATTTTTTCTTAAACCTTTATAATCTATTTCACCTTGAGAAGTTACATAGGTTTTTAAAAGGGCGTTAAATACATCGGTTTGCGATTGCGATTGAATACTAATAAATAGTAAACTGAAGAGTATAATTGTTTTTCGCATTTTTTTAGTTTTAAGTAGTGTGAGACATTTGATAACTTTTGACGTAGTTTTTTTTAACACATTACAAAACTTTATAAATTTTCTTTATGAAAAAGAAAAGCCACTCAATTTGAGTGGCTTTTGATTAAAAATATGGTTTATTATTTTTTACCCTTTAAAAAACTAAGTGCAATCGCTGCAACACCAATCGCCATAGTTATATACGAATTTGTATTGTCTTGTGCTTTTACTAATGCTACGTCACCAATTGATACTTGCGCTTCTGGTTGAATCATTGTGTAAATACCGTAACAAAGAATAACGATTCCTGCTACTAACAAAATTGTTTGAATTGATTTGTTCATAATTTCAAATGTTTTTTCTAAATATATGAAAAACAGTGTTATTTACACTTTTTTAATCACACTAGTTACAATACCCCAAATAACAAAGTTGTTTTCTTCTGTAATTTTAATAATAGGGTAGTCTGGGTTTTCCGGTTGCAACCAAACCTCTTTTCCTTCTACACGTAATCGTTTTACGGTAAACTCGCCATCTAAAAAGCAAACCGCTATTTTATTATTCTCTGGTTCAATGCTTCTATCAATTACCAATAAATCATTATCATCCAATCCAGCACCTATCATAGACTGTCCGCTAACTCTTGCGAAAAAAGTAGCTTCTTTATTCCCTATTAATTCTTCATCTAAAGAAATGCGTGTCTCTCTAAAATCATCTGCTGGTGAAGGAAATCCTGCAGAAATTCCGATATCCATAAAAATAGCTCCTTCTTTTTCGCTTAGTTCTTTCGGTAAGAAAAAAGTTAATGCCTCTGATGTTTTCATAATTTATTTCACCTTTATAATATCGTTAATATTGGTTGTGTACTTTGGCGATAATCGTTCTTGACGCATTTTCCATGTACGTTGTAAATCTTGATTTGCTAATTTAACCTTATCTGATTTAAAAGTCTTATTTAATTTATCAATTGCTTTCATTAACGGTTTGTGTTTCGGGTTTTCCGCTTCAAACATATTTAATTGATAATTATCTGTAGGTACCAATCCTGTAACAATAACGCCTGCTCTTTTGTATTTTATTCCTTTTTTAAAAATAGTGGTTACCGCTTGTACCGCACTTTTACTTATGGTTAATGTAGAATTTGTAGGATAGGAAAACACTACAGTTTTACTAACTTTATGTTGCTGACTATCTTTTTTATGGCGATCGCTACGCAATAGTACAATTACCATATGGCAACTAGAATTTTGTTTTCTTAGCTTCTCTGCACAACTTGCAGCAAATGTTGAAACACGTTCTTTTATATTATCAATATCTGAAAACGTATACTCAAAGCTTCTAGTAGTTGCAATTGCTTTTTTTGTTTCTGGTTCATCTAGTAAAATTTCAGACTGACCTTCTAAATCTTTCTTTAATTTCCAAACCGTAATTGATAAGTTTTTACGAACCCAATCGTCATTTAACTGCGTAAAATCGTAAGCTTTTACACATCCTTTTTCTGAGAGTCTTTTTTGTAATCTCCTACCAATACCCCAAACACTTTCTATCGAAGTCCATTTTAATGCTTTAATTCTTTTTTCATCAGAATCAATTACATAAACACCTCCTGTTTTTTTCGGAAATTTACGTGCTATTTTATTAGCAACTTTACTTAATGCTTTGGTTGGAGCAATACCAACGCAAGTTGGAATCCCTGTCCATTGCAGTACTCTATTTCTAATTTCCCCTCCGTATTCGTCAAAATTATAATTATCAAATCCTTTAAACTGAAGGAAAGCTTCATCAATAGAATAGACTTCAATATCTGGAGAAAATTGCTCCAATATTTTCATTACACGAGCACTCATGTCTCCGTACAATGGATAATTTGATGATAAAACAGTAATGTTTTTATCCTTGCAGAATTTTTCCCATTTAAAAATTGGCGCACCGAATGGAAGTTCTAGTTTTTTAGCTTCATCGCTCATTGCAATAACACAACCGTCATTGTTACTTAGAACAGCAACTGGTTTTCCTTGCAGATTCGGATTAAAAACCCGCTCGCAAGAGGCATAAAAATTATTACAATCAACAAGAGCATACATACCTGTAAAGGTACTTAATATTAAAAAATCATTCTAATGAACTTTCCTTATTTTTGCTGTATGGTTAAGAAATTAAAGATTGACGGAATTGATAAAATCATTATCAAACGACTAGTAAACGATGCTCGTACTCCTATTTTAAGTATTGCTCGCGAAGTAGGAATCTCAGGTGCTGCAATACACCAACGCTTACGAAAACTGGAAGCTTCTGATTTAATAGATGGTTATAAAATGACCTTAAATCCGAAAGCTTTAGGTTATACAACTACCGCTTTTGTTGGTGTTTTTTTAGACTCTTCTAGTTTATATTCATCTGCAATTAAAAGATTAAAAGAAATTCCTGAAGTTGTAGAAAGCCATTATACTACTGGTAATTACGCAGTTTTTATTAAAATATTATGTAAGAATAATGAAGATTTAATGCATTTGTTAAATAAAGACATTCAAAACATAAAAGGTGTTTCAAGAACCGAAACTTTTATATCTTTAGACCAACAAATAGACCGACAAATAAAAATTTAAACCCCGAATGAACGATTTCATTTTCTATTTTAAAATGGGCTTATTTCATGTGTTAGACATTAAAGCCTATGATCATATTTTATTCTTAATTGTATTAGCAATTGTTTATCAATTTAAGCAATGGAAAAAAGTTTTATGGTTAATTACTTTATTTACCATAGGGCATTCTATAACATTAGCACTTTCTGCCTATGGAATTTTAAATGTTAGATCTGATTTAGTTGAGTTTCTAATTCCGCTGACCATTTTTATTACCGGATTAATGAATGTTTTAACAGCTAAGAAAGCATCGGTAGGAAAAGAGAATCAGAATTTATTTTTTGCGTTATTCTTTGGATTAATTCATGGACTTGGTTTTTCAAATTATTTTAAAATAATGATCGGAAAAACTTCTGATAAACTAGTTCCTTTATTTGAATTTGCCTTAGGTGTCGAAGCTGCGCAAATTATTATTGTTTTATTAATTTTATTAGTAGGATCGTTAGTACAATCGATATTCGGAGTGAATCGTCGCGATTGGATTTTAGTAGGATCATCTATCGTAATTGGTTTTGCTTTTCAGATGATGATTGACCGTGTTTTTTGGTAAAAAATTAACGTCTATCCGCTTTAAATCTAATTATATTAGCATTTCACATAATTAATCAAAATTAATCTTGGATAAAAAACAATTAAAATACGATAACGCTTATTTAAAAATGGCGCTAGAATGGGGTAAATTATCGCATTGTAAACGTAAACAAGTAGGTGCACTAATTGTAAAAGATCGCATGATTATTTCTGATGGTTACAACGGAACTCCATCAGGATTTGAAAATTATTGTGAAGATGACGAAGGATACACAAAATGGTATGTTTTACATGCCGAAGCAAACGCTATTTTAAAAGTAGCTGCCTCAACACAGTCGTGTAAAGGAGCCACTTTATACATTACACTTTCACCTTGCAAACAGTGTAGCAAACTAATACATCAAGCAGGAATAAAACGTGTGGTATATGCTGAAGCTTACAAAGATTCGTCGGGAATAGATTTTTTAGAAAAAGCAGGTGTTGAATTGACGTATTTACCAAATGAACAAAAATAATTTACCTATATATTTCTCTATTGCTGTTGTTTTCGGTATTCTTATCGGAACTTTTTTTAGCGGTTCAAACTCAAACAATCTTATTGGTTCAAATTCGGCTAATGAGCGAAAAATAAAGCGCTTGATTGATTATATTCAAAGTGATTATGTTGATAATGTAAATACTGATGAATTATTAGATGGAGCAATCGCCGAAATGTTAGACAAACTAGATCCACATTCGGTATACATCCCTAAAGAAAATCTACAACTAGTTACCGAGAATATGCAAGGTAATTTTGTGGGAATTGGTGTTCAATTTAGAATGATTGGTGATACCATTACGGTAATCTCACCAATTAAAGGAGGACCAAGTATAAAAGAAGGAATTAAAGCTGGTGATAGAATTTTGTTAGCCAATAAAGATACCATGTATGGTAAAAGGTTGCAGACGGCGCAAATAATGAAAGCCTTAAAAGGAAAACCGAATACAAAAGTAGACCTTCAACTTTATAGAAAAACTAACGATAGTCTTTTCGATGTAACGATTAATAGAGGGAAAGTAAATATTAAAAGTGTTGATGTTGCTTATATGCTAAACGATAGTATTGGCTACATAAAGTTAGATCGTTTTGCTCGTAATACTTATAGTGAATTTAAATCTTCATTAGACAATCTTTTAGAAAAAGGAATGACAGATTTAGTATTAGATCTTCGTGGTAATGGAGGTGGATTTATCGATATCGCTAATAAAATTGTAGATGAATTTTTAGAAGACGACAAACTAATTGTATTCACAAAAAATAATAAAGGAGACGTAAACGAATCATTTGCTACTAGTAAAGGAGATTTTGAAGATGGAGGTTTATATGTTCTAATTGATGAAAACTCGGCTTCTGCTTCCGAAATTGTTGCAGGTGCTTTACAAGACAACGATAAAGGAATTATTATCGGGCGTCGTTCTTTTGGTAAAGGTTTAGTACAACAAGAAATGGATTTAGGTGATGGTTCTGCTGTACGTTTAACTACTGCTCGCTATTATACACCTACTGGTCGCTCAATACAAAAGCCTTATAAGAAAGAAGATACCTCTTCTGCCTATTCAAGCGATATTGAATCTAGGTATCGTAACGGTGAGTTATTTAGTAAAGACAGTATTAAAACGATTGATAGTTTAAAGTTTACCACACCAAAAGGAAAAACAGTGTATGGCGGTGGTGGAATAATCCCTGATCATTTTGTGGCTGTAGATACTTCATCTTACGTTCCAACAATTTTCTTTAGACCTCTAAACAACTTTGCGTTTAATTATGTGGATGCTAATCGTAAGAAGTTAGCCAATATTAATGTTGAAGATTATATTAAAACTTTTGATAAGGATGGATCTATTTTTGATAAGTTCTTTTTAAAATTAAAAGATTTTAGAGTTTCACAAAGAACAAGAAATCAATTGAAGAGAAACTTAAAAACATTAATAGCTCGAGAGCTCTTTAACGATGAAGGTTTATACAAAGTAAATCAACCTGACGATAAAATGCTGCAAAAAGTATTTGAGTTAGAAAAACAATAATAAAACTACGCCTCGTTAACCAACGAGGCTTTTTTTTGCAAAAAAATTACTATTAAATGTAACCTTTCTGTAAATTCATGGTTTTTAATATAGAAACTAATCAAAACTAACACATTGAAGCATCTAACCGATGAAGATTTAATGCTAGAAGTAGCTAACGGAAATTTAGATATGATGTCTATTTTATTTGACAGATATCATGTGCGTATCTATAATTTCTTTAATAAAATGCTACATAATAAAATGGTTAGTGAAGATTTAACACAAGATGTTTTTATTAAAATTTTAAAATACAGAACATCTTATAAAAATGGGAATTTTGCCTCATGGATTTACACAATAGCTAGAAATATATTTTCTGCTTATTATCAAAAGCAAAAAAAAGAAAGAACAAATATTATTGAAGATGATAAACTTTCTTCAGAGGATATTGTTTTATCAGAAGGAAAAAAAGAAGAATTAGATCATTTAAAGGTAGCTTTATTACAGCTTAGTAATTCAGACAGAGAGTTAATTGTAATGCATCGCTATCAAGAAATAAAATACGAGCAAATAGCTGAAATTATCGGAAGTTCAGAAAATGCCGTAAAAGTTAGAGTGCATAGAGCATTAAAAAAGTTAAAAGACATTTATTTTTAAACAGCAAACAATGAAGTGTAACGACATAGAAAATAAACTAATTGGTTTTATTGAAGGAGAGCTTACAAAGCAAGAGTCTTCATTAATTCAAAACCATATTGACTCTTGTAGTAACTGTCAAGATGAAGTTGCTCAAATGAAATCATTTTTAGGAGTTTTTGATGCTGATGTAGAAGAAATGCCTTCAGCAAATTTAAAAATGAATTTCAATACATTTTTAGAACAAGAAAAGCAACAAATAAAGGTCGTGCAATTGCAACCAAAAACGAACTGGAAATCACACTTACGTATCGCAGCAAGCATATTAATAGTTGTTAGTGCCTTTTTAATTGGAAAACATCAATCAGGTGAAAGTCAATTAACGATTGCTGAGAAACAAAAAATAAAAGAAGAAAAACAAGTATTGGCTTTGTTAGAAAATCAATCAGCTAGTAAACGAATACAAGCAATTGATTTATCAGAAGAGTTTACCAAAACCGACACAAAAATAATTGATGCGCTTATAAACAAGTTATTTAATGACAAGAATGTAAATGTGCGTTTGGCTGCAGCAGAAGCATTATCGAAATTCTCATCATTAGAAAAAGTAAAAGCCGCATTAATAAAATCGCTAGAAACCGAAAAAGTTTCCTCAATGCAAATTGAATTAATTCAAATTTTAGGAAAAATTCAAGAGAAACGAGCGCTCGAACCTATGAGGAAATTATTAGAAAAGCAAGAAACACCTAATTACGTTAAACAAGAATTACAGTATAACATTGCTAGTTTATTGTAAAAAAAACATATCAAAATCATGAAAAAAATATTTTTATTACTACTATTTATAACTGGAGTTATAACGGCTCAAAACAAAGAATACAAACACTCTTTATCTGGAATTAAAAAGGTGCGTTTAGAAACAAACACTACAGCTAAAATTACAGTAGGAGCAACAAATTCCTTAATCCTTAAAAATTATAAATTTTCACATAACGATTGTGATAATTGCGATCATGATGACGATCATGACCATGATAATGTACATTGGTCAGTAAAGAATGATAGAGATAAAAGAACGAAAACAAAAGAAGATAAACGCAAAGGTTTAACTGCTATTTATCCAGGAGGAAAAGATAATACTAATGGTTTTGGTTTTTCTGTTGAGAAGGAAGGAACTGTGTTAATTATTAGAGATCTAAAATCACATTTTCAACGACACGGTATTCAGTTAGAATTACCAAAAAGCATGAACATTTCTGTTGATTCTGGTAATCTAGGAAGCATTGAATTGGAAGGATTTACTTCTGAAGTTGAAGCTAATACCAATGTTGGTAGAATTACAATGAAAGATGTTACAGGACCAATAACAGCACATTCTAGTGTTGGACCAATAAATATTGAGTTTTCAAAAGTAAGCCAATCATCTCCTATTACAGTTAGTACTTCTGTAAGTGAAATTGATGTTGCAATTCCTTCTAGTACCAAAGCTAATTTAGAGCTAAAAACAAATGGAACTGTTTACACAAATTTCGACATTGAAATTCCAACCAAAAAGGGAATGAAAAACGTTAGTGGAGCTAAAAAGATTACAAGCGCTATTAATAGCGGAGGTGTAAATATCAAGCTTAAATCATCAATGGGAAACATTTATTTGCGTAAAAAATAAGCTCTCTAAAAAACTAATTCACACATAATTTAAAACACTACTAATGAAAAGATTATTCTTATTCATAGGATTACTATTGACTTTTGGTAACCTAGCAGCACAGAAAAAAATTACTAAAAACACTAAGTCATCAGGAATTGACGAGGTATATGTACACGTAAGGTTTGCTGACAAGATTAAAATAAAAAACTGGAATAAAAATGAAATTTCGGTTGAAACAACGATTAACATCAACGATAATAAAGACAATAACCTATTTAGCTTAAAAGAAGATGAAACAGGATCGACATACACTATAAAATCTGATTACGGAACATTATTTAAAAAACATAAGAAAGGAGTAACAATAACTCATGGAGGAGAAGGGTGTAATGGTTATAATCATTGCACAAACCACAATAAAATGGATATCAATTATGTTGTTTATGTTCCAAAAAACATGAAACTAAAAGTAAAAAGTATTTCAGGAAACGTAGATGCTTTGGCTTACAATGGTCAATTAACATTAGATTTAATTAGCGGAAATATTAATGTAAAAAAACACTCAAAAGCAATGAATTTAAAAACTATTAGCGGGGATATTGATGTAGTAGTTTCTGATGCTGAATTTAAAGCTGAAACATTAACTGGAACCGTGTATTCTGATTTAGATATCGACTTTAGCAAAAACAGCAAAAAATCTTTTGGAAATAAAATTTACGGAACCATTAAAAACGGAACCTCATCATTAAAACTAAAAACAATTAGTGGAGATATTTTTCTTAGAAAGATTTAAACTTTAGTTTTTATTATATATTAAACAGTTATTCTTTTTTAGAGTAACTGTTTTTCTTTTAAATTAGTAACACTAAAAGTTAATTTAAAAAAGTGTCCCCTTTTTAATTTTAACAAACGTCTTATAAGTGAATAACTTTAAAACTTTAAATTATGAAAAATTTTATGATGATTTTTATCGGTAAAGAATATACCGACTTAGGACTTTCACAAGAAGAAATGCAACAACGTATGGAAAAATGGTTTGCTTGGGGAAATAAAATGGAGCAAGCTGGAGTTTTACGTGGTGGAGAAGCACTAACACCACAAATAAGACGAGTTATAGGGCAAGACAGAACTGTTACTGATTTAACTTCAGCAGATGTAAAAGAGATTGTTGGAGGTTTCTATTTAGTTGAAGCTAAGGATTTTGACGCTGTACAAGAAATTGCACAAGATTTTCCTGATTATGATTTAGGAAATACTGTTGAGATTCGTGAAATCATGGTTTTTGACCGTTAATGGAAGCTAATCACATAGATCATCTTTTTCGTCATCATAGCGGAAAGATGATCTCTGTTTTAACTCGAATATTCGGGCTTTCGAACCTTGAAATTATCGAAGATGCAATACAAGACACTTTTTTAAAAGCCAGCATTCAATGGCGCATTAAACAACCAGATAATCCTGAAGCTTGGTTAACTCAGGCTGCTAAAAATAGAGTATTAGATATTTTTAGAAAACTTAAAGCGGAGCAAAAACATTTACCAGAAATTAAAAGCGGAGCCGAAGCCATAGCCATCAACGAACTTTTTCTAGATTCCGAGATTGAAGATGCTCAATTAAGAATGATTTTTACGGCTTGTCACCCTAGTTTAGAACCAAAAGATAGAATCTCTTTTGCATTAAAAACTATTTCTGGATTTAGTACGAAAGAAATCGCTTCTGCTTTACTAATTAAAGAAGAGACTGTTAAAAAAAGATTGTCTAGAGCTAGAAAAACGATTCAAAAAAAAGAATTATCATTTAAAATTCCGCAAGGAAAACAATTACAATTACGTATTGAGAGTGTTTTAGAAGTTTTGTACCTCATTTTTAACGAAGGCTTTCATTCTAATAAAAAAGAGGTTTTAATTAGAAAAGAGCTATGTGGTGAAGCTATGCGTTTGTGTAAAAGCTTATTAAAAAATAAGCATACCAGTATTTCTGCTAGCTATGCTTTATTTGCTTTAATGTGTTTTCACGCTGCGAGATTAGATGCTAAAATTAATATTGAAAATGAGTTGTTAGATTTAAAAAATCAAGATAGAAACAAATGGTCTTTTCCTTTAATTCAATTAGGAAATGCTATGATGAATAAAGCTGTAGAAAATAATGAGTTTTCTTCTTATCATTATGAAGCTGCTATTATAGCAGAACACATTAAAGCTCCAAACTTTAAACAAACCGATTGGAATAAAATATTACAATGGTATCAATATTTATATAAATTACAACCTAATAATTCACACTTACTTTCTATGGCAGTAGTATGTTTACAAAGTGAAAATTATGTGAAAGCTAATTTTTATTTTGAACAAATAAAACCAGAAGATTTAGAACAACGTTCATATTTGTTTTACGGAGCTAAAGCTGATTATTTCTCAGCTATAAAAAACAAAAAAGAAGCTATAAAATATATTGACATTGCTTTAAAAAAAGTAACAAATGGTTTAGAAAAAGAGTTTTTAGAGAAAAAGAAACAAAAGCTAATTACTTAATTCCTTTTTCAATTTTCTTAGCAGCATATACCTCTGCAATAGTTAAGTTTTCAGAACACGATTTAATTTGATTAAATTCATCGCCAGATTTCACAAAACCAGTTTGTAATACTTTAAAATAAATACCTGGGAAATCTTGTTGCCAAAATTGTTTTACAATTTTCATGTCATTAAAACGCACACCTAATTTCATACAAGGCTGTCGAGGTTTAGTTACTTCTAAAACTACTTCGCCAACTTGAAATGTATCTCCAACGTGTATTTTGGTTTCATCTAAATCGTCAATAGTTAAGTTCTCTCCAAACATTCCATATTGCCAATCTAAATCTGGATACAATTCTTTCCAATAATCGTAATGTTTTAGAGAGTATCCATAAACAGCTTGATCTATACCTCCATGATGTTCTCTGTCACAAATAACATCCTCTCTTACATCTTTTGTATCTAAAAAAATAGGTTGATCAACTGAAAATTTAAAAATACCAGTAGTAATGCTTTTACCTTTCCAATCAATCTTTTTTCGTCCTCCTAAGTTTGTAGATACTATTTTCATAACACTATTCCTTTAAGAAGTTTTGTAATACATCAGCAATCTTACGATTGTCTGATAACTGAGGAATTTTATTTTGTCCACCAAATTTACCAATTGATTTCATATACTCATGAAATCCACCTTTTTTAACTTTCCTAATAATAAGCGGACGTAATATTTTACCTTCTAACAAATCAAAATAATATACATTTTGGTTTTGCATTGAAACATCTATTTTAGATGCTAATTCTTCTAAGTTCTCTGGTTCGTTTTCAAACTCTATAAACCATTCATGGTATGGTAATCCACTTTCAGGATTTACTTGTGGAGCTACTGTAAACTCACTAACATTTACATCAGTGCCAACAATAGCATCATTCAATGCCTTTTCAACTTCTTTACCAATTACATGTTCACCAAAAGCAGAAATAAAATGCTTAATTCTTCCTGTAACTTTTATTCTGTAAGGTTTTAATGAGGTAAATTCAACTGTGTCTCCAATATTATATCCCCAAAGACCTGCAGATGTATTTAAAATAATTACATAATTCACGCCTACTTGAACATCATTTAAAGAAATTCTTGTTGGGTTTTCATCAAAAAATTCTATTGCTGGTATAAACTCATAAAAAATCCCTGAATTTAACTGCAATAACATTCCTTTTTCTGTCTGTGAATCTTGATAGGCTATAAACCCTTCTGAAGCTGGATACAATTCAACATAATCTATCTTCTTTCCAATCAATGCTTCAAACTTATTTTTATACGGTTCAAAGTTCACTCCTCCATACACAAAGAAATTAAAATTCGGAAAAATCTCTGAAATGGTTTTACCTGTTTTGTCTATCAGTTTTTCAAAATACATTTGTACCCAAGACGGTATTCCGCTAATCACCGTCATATCTTCAGGTAATGTTTCTTCTACAACTTTATCAACCTTAGTATCCCAATCTTCAATACAATTCGTCTCCCAACTTGGTAAACGATTTTTTAATAAATAGTTAGGTACATAATGCGCAGCAATACCACTTAAACGCCCTAATTTAACTCCGTTTACATCTTCTAGAACAGGGCTTCCTTGTAAGAAAATCATTTTACCATTAACAAAATTAGCATCACCTGTTTCTGCAATATAAAATAACAACGCATTACGTGCAGCTTTTATATGCGTAGGCATAGATTCTTTAGTAATCGGAATGTATTTTGCGCCAGAAGTAGTACCTGAAGTCTTTGCAAAGTATAAAGGTTTTCCTTTCCAAAGTACATTCTCTTCACCTTCAACAATTCTATCTACATAAGATCGTAAACCTTCATAATCGTTTACAGGAACTCGTTTTTTAAAATCTTCGTAATTGTTGATTGATATAAAATCATGATCTTTTCCAAAAGCAGTTTTGCATCCTTCTGAAACTAAGTATTGAAATACTTTTTCTTGGGTTTTGTGTGGCTTATTGGCCCATTTATAAACTCGTTTTCTAACTTGCTTTGCAAATGGGATTGCTAATTTTGACTTGATGCTCATTTACTGAAAATCTATATAATTTGTTGGATTTACTGGAAATCCGTTATTCCATAATTCGAAATGCAAATGAGGTCCTGTAGTTAATTCACCTGTTGAACCGACACTTGCTATAGCTTCACCCGACTTAACAACATCTCCTTGTTGCTTTAATAAAGTTCCGTTGTGTTTGTATACTGATATAAACTCATTAGGGTGTTGAATTGTTACTACATATCCCGTTTCTGCGGTCCATTCAGCTAAAATTACGGTTCCGTCTGCTACAGATTTTACTGGAGTTCCTACTGGAGCTACAATATCAATAGCATAATGTTTCTCGCTTGCATCGTATTGTTGACTAACTGTTCCTGTAAGCGGAGAAAAGAATACGATTTTTGCTCTTCCAATTGCCCCATCTGATAAAGGGAAACGATCTTTACCTTCTATTTTTTCTCTAAATAAAGAATCTTGCTTAGTTGCTTGTAGTTTACTTTCATCTAAAGCAATACTTTGCGCTTCGTTTTTAATTGAATCTATTTTTTCTGGTTCAATTTCACCAGTTAAAACAGGTTTTAAAGCACTTGTATAACGTTCTATAATATCTAATCTGGTTTTTAATGAATCTGCTTCGTAAGTTAATCTTGTAGCTTTCTTTTTTAATGAAGTTGATGAATAACCAGGTATATATTCTCTAATGCCTGTAAAAGCAATTAATAAAGTAGTTAAACCTATTAATATTATAGAAAAAACACCACCGAAGACAAATACATTAAGTCTAGATAATTTTAATGAGAATTTTTCCTGAAAAGTATTTTCATTTAAAATCACTAATCGATATTTATCGGTAAGCTTTTGTTTTATTTTTCGTTTGTCTTGAGTTTTTGCCACGTTTAATACTAGTTTGGACTTCAAATATACAACGAAAAAATGGCGAAACTATTTTTTAAATAAATTACAGTTTAACATAAAATACTCACACTACAAATCAAACAAATAAGACATAGAAAAATTAAATGAATTAGTAACTTTTAAATTCGTTTCTCCTTCTAATGCTGTTGGAAAATTAATTCTATACCCTAACTCTAAATCGAAGTCACCAACATCGTATTGTAATGGAATTATTAACTCGGTGTTAATTAACCCAAAATCATTATTCTCAAAATACCTTGTAAATTCTCTATCTCTATAAGTAAATGTTTGTGATAATTGGATGGTTTGTTCTGCTAGAATAATATTTAATTGTGGGCGTAATTTCAAATGATGTTTTTTAGTTTTAGATAAACTTAAAACTCCGTAAGTAGATCCTATTATTTGAAATGAATTATCACTACCAAATAAATACGTTGTTTCTATTTCCGCTCCAAGAGTTTTCTTTTTGTTATCTAATTCAAAACCTAATGAAACTGCATTTTTAAAAGGATTATCTCGTAAAGTATTCGTGTAAAAATATCGAGCATATGAAGTGGACCATCTATATTTTTTATCTCTTCCAAAACTTTTACCATATCCTAATGTCGCAGAAGTATAATCCCATCTTGGTGTGAATTGATCATAATAGATCCCTGTTACTCCTGCGTAGATTCCATTGGAATGCAAATAAATAATTTGAGGACTTATATTGAATTGATCGACTCTAAGCTCTCTACCAGAAAAATATGTTTTGTTATTATATTCTAACGAGACATGAATAAACTGAAACTTTGTAGTTGATTTTAAAAATTCCTCTTCACTTTCTTCTCCTAAAATATTATCTATTATTTCATCTTCTTCCGATAGTTGAATTTCACTTTTTTTCTCAGGAATATTTTGTCCGTAGAAATTTAAAAAACCTAAAAGTAAAAAGAAAAATGTGACGTTTTTTTTCATATATGGTATAAAAATACAAAAAAGCGGTTGAGGGATCTCAACCACTAAAAATCAATCAAAACATTAATTTTAAACAAGAGTTTTTTTATCTTTTTTGTAATCTTCTACGTATGTTTTTTCTTGCTCTTTTTTTCGACACTCCTCTTTTTGAATTAAATCGTTGTTTTAATTGTTGCTTTTGCAACTTAGTAAGAGTTCCTCTAAATTTAGATTTCGATTGTTTAACACTCAACCTATTTTGAGCAACAAGCTTTTTTTGAGTTACTGTTAGCGAATTTTTTAATGCTTCTTGTCTTTCTAGTTTTGTTAGTGCTTTGTTTTTTAATATCGCTAACTGGCTAGAAGTAAGAGTCGCTTTAAAGGCTTGTCTATTTTCTTTAATCAACTCTTTTTGTGCCTTCAATAACTGCTTTTGCTCTAATGAAAGGTTTAAGTCTTCAATTGAGTTTTGAGCAATAATATTTACACTTCCTATTAAGAGTGTAAAAATAAGTGCAGTTATAATTTGTAAAGATTTCATTTTTTTGTTTTGGTATTAACTCTATTTTTTAGACCTAAGCTTTTTAAAAAAGTTTTGATTATTCAGAAAAAATTTCATCAGTTAATAATTCATCGTTTACATATTCATTTAATAATTGATCTACATCTTCATCATCAATTACTAAAGAAGCGATTAAAATATCATTAACTATTTCATTTCCTTCTGATGAAAAAGGGTTTATTACGGCTAAAGTAAACAACAAAGCTATAACTGCTGCTGTAGACCAAGCGTAGATGTTCTTGTATAAAGGAATTACTTTTTTTTCCTCTTTAAAAACTGTTTTGTTTAAAATAGATTCTTTCGATTTAGAAAAATATCCATCAGGGATGTTTAAACCTAAATCTGCTTTATGTCTTTTTTCTGTGTTCACATCAAAAGTGTTTCGGATGTTAAAGTTATTGTTTTGTGAGTTCATAACAAACTATGCTTTAATTTTTTCTACATACGCTACTGCTGTAATGTTGTTTTCTATATGCTTTACAGCATCATAATAATATGTTTTTAAGGTGCCTTCTTTTATTTTTAAGATACCTGAAATTTCTCTAAACTTTAAATTATCATAATATTTCATTTGAAAAACTTGCCGTTGCTTTTCAGGTAAATCGTTTAAAACTTGCTGCAGTTTTAGCTGTGCTTCATCTCCATCAAAAAACACATCACCTGTTAAATCACCTAGGTACTTATCGCTTACATCTGTTAAAGATGAAAATGTTTTCTTTTTTTCTCGCTCTAAAAATCGCATAGATTCATTGTATGCAATTTTATACATCCAAGTATGTAAAGAACTTTGTTGCTTAAAATTTGCTAAACTTTTATAAACCCTAACAAAGGTGTTTTGCAAAACATCATCAGCATTTTCATGAGTTCCTACCAGCTTTCTTATATGCCAATACAAGCGTTCTTGATATAAGTCTAACAACTTAGAAAATGCCTTTTCTCTATGCTTTTTACTTGTTAATTGATTTATAAAATCAGCTTCGTTCATAGGTTTGTTAGTCTTATTTTTAATTAGACCCTTAAAGTTTAAAAAAGTTTAGATTTATTTTTACTTTTTTAATTTACTGAAAATACTGAACACAAAAAAAACCAGCTTAAAAAAGCTGGTTTAAAACATTAAACTTGTTTTTTACTTCTTCTTTTTATTTAATTTTAGTGTAATTTCTTTAGTGTTTCCTTCAGCATCGGTTAATGTTGCTTTATTATCACAAGATCCATCTCCAAAATCTAAAGTAGCTGTTCTTCCGTCTTTAGAAATTTCAATTACCCCACTTACAATGTATTTGCAAGCCCATTCTCTTCTTAAGTTAGTAGTAATAGTTGCTGTTTTTACAACTCCATTTTTATTTACAGATTCCCAGTTTCCTGAAATTGAATACACGTCATCTCCTCTAGTATCGGTATCTGCTCCTTCTATCTTTTCTTTTACTTTAGTTCCTTTTCTAACTATTACAGCTCCTGATTCTAAAGTAATTGTAATATCTATATTAAAAGTAGCTTCTGGATTTCCGTTTGCATTTTCTTTTACTTTAACAATAGATTTTCCTCCTTCAACAGTGTTGCCTTCTACCGAAAAGTTTTCAAATGTTAATGTTTTAGATAAACTAGTATCGTTTTTTTCGTATTCAATAATTATTTTTCCAGCAAATTCTCTTCCTCTTCTACCTTCACATCCATCACCAAAATCTAGAGTTACAATTTTCCCATTTGTAGTTTCTTCTACTGTTCTTTCAATACAACTTGTATGATAGCTTGTAGTAGTCGTTCCTTTACTTTCATAACCACTTTCAATACTATCATCTTCTACAACCTCATCTATTTCTGTTGAAATATCATCTGCTAAAACTACATTTAAAGCTTCTTCTGTTAGAGTTTCATCAAAACTACTTATCTCTTCAGAAGATTCGCAAGAAGCAAATAATAATAAACCGATAATTGATAGGTAAGCTAATTTCTTTTGTACATTTTTAAAAGTCATAATTCCTAATTTTTAAAGTTAATCAGTTCTTTGACCTTGGTATTTTAAAAAAGTTTGAAAAAAAATTATTTTTTATAAAAATTCATCTCATCTACATATTTCCAAACCTCTTTAGATAATAAAGGTTGAATGTTCTTTTTCTCCTTTATAGAATTACGAACCATTGTTGATGAAATTTGTACTATTGGAGCGTCAACTCTATGTATTTTAGAATGCTCTTTAAATTGGTTTTCTATAATTCCTTCAGAAATTCTTGGATATACATAAACGTTATAATCGTCTAGAATAGCTTCATAATTTCTCCATTTATGAAAGCTCTTCAAATTATCTTCACCCATAATTAAATTAAAATTGTAATCTGGGTGTTTTTCTGAAATGTGCGCTAAAGTATTTATCGTATAGTTTGGTTGTGGTAAATTAAACTCGATATCTGAAGGCTTAATTTTATCGTAGTCTTTCGTTGCTAGATGCACCATTTCTAAACGATGGTAATTATCTAACAATGAATTTTTCTTTTTAAATGGGTTATGAGGAGTAACTACCATCCATATTTCATCTAAGTCAGAATTTTCAACCATATGGTTTGCTATGATTAAATGACCTATGTGGATAGGGTTAAAAGTTCCGAAATACAGCCCGATATTCTTTTTCATTATTTTTTATCTAAGCCTAAAAAATCATCAACTAAATCTTCTGCTTCTTGCAAAGCTACATCTAAATCATAATTTTTAATGATCTGATCAAATTGTGGAGCAGTAGCCAATTCCACTGAAGCTTTTGCTATACGCATGTTGATTTTATCTTCGCTTTCTGTGCTTCTTTTCTTTAAACGAATTTTTAATTCATCAACACTTGGTGGTTTTACAAAAACAGCTAAAGTTTCTTCTGGAAACTTCTTTTTAATTCTTAATCCTCCAACAACATCAATATCAAAAATAACATGTTTTTCTTGAGCCCAAATACGCTCAACTTCTGTTTTTAAGGTTCCGTAAAAATTATCACGGTACACTTCTTCCCATTCTAAAAACTCATCGTTTTTAATCTTTTGTTTGAAGTCTTTTGCTGATATAAAATAATAATCTTCTCCGTTAACTTCATTTCCTCTTGCTTCTCTTGAAGTTGCAGAAATTGAAAATTCTAATCCGAAACGTTCTTGTTTTAATAAGTGGCGTACGATAGTTGTTTTTCCACTACCTGAAGGTGCAGAAAAAACAAATAATTTTCCTTGAAAGTCTTTTTTCATTTTGTTGTGTGTTGTAGTTTGACTTCTCAGTATTTTTTTAAAGAACGTTTAAGATTTGTTCTTTTATTTTTTCTAGTTCATCTTTCATTTGGATTACCAATTTTTGCATTGGTGCAAAATTAGCTTTAGACCCAGTGGTATTTACTTCTCGTCCTATTTCTTGAACGATAAAACCTAATTTTTTCCCGTTAGAATCTGCAGTAGCTAATTGTTCTAAAAAGTAATCTAGATGATTCGCTAAACGAACCTTTTCTTCGTTAATATCTAACTTTTCTAAATAGTAAATCAATTCTTGCTCAAAACGATTTTCATCGATCTCAACTTTTAAATCAGTTAATGCTTTTTGCAAACGTTCTTTTACGTTTTCAATTCTATCTCCGTCTAGCTTTTTTACCTCCTCTAATGCTGATTTAATATTTGCAATTCGCAATTTGAAATCATCTTCTAAAGACTTGGCTTCATCAGTTCTATAAGCTATGATTTCTTTTAAAGCTTCATCAATATGAATATCAATCTCAGTCCATTCATTTTCATCTAATTCTGCACGCTCAGTTTTTAAAGCATCAGGCATTCTTACTGCCATTTTTAATAACTCGACATCATCTTCAGACCCTACAAATAATACATTTTTTAGCTGTTGCATATATTCTTTAACAACTGCATTATTAACTGTTGTTGAAGTTTCATCTGCAGTCATTTCAACATAAATTGAAAAATCTACTTTACCTCTTACTAAATTACTTGCTAATTTTTTTCGAACCGATAATTCTTTCTCTTTATAATAAGAAGGAATTCTTGTGTTTAAGTCTAAATTTTTACTATTTAAAGACTTAATTTCAATGGTTACTTTTTTAGATGGTAAATGTAATACGGATTTTCCGTAACCCGTCATAGACTGTATCATAACTCCAATTTAATAAACGGCAAAGATACGTTTATTTATTGTTAGTAGCCACTTGTTTAGTTACCAAAAAGACCCCTAAAAAGATTAAGAGTGTTGCACAAATTTTAACTATATTTAAATTATCACTTCCTACAATTAAAGCATAAATTGATGCGATTACGGGTTGTAAATACATAAACACACTAACAGTTGTTGGTTTTAATTTAGATAATGCAAAAAGATTGAATAAATATGTAATACAGGTTGTAAATAACACCACAAAACCTGCTTTTAAATATATTGATGTTGGCATTATTTGCCATTGTACTTCAGATAATTCTGAGATGCCAAAAGGAATTACAAATAGTAAACCGAATAAATACAGCCATTTTACAAATACAATTGGATTGTATTTTTCGATTAGTTTTTTAACAATAACCAGGTACATAGCGTAAGATGCTGCATTAACAAACACTAGAAAATTACCTAACATCATATTTTTAGCACCTGCTCCTTTTGTACTACCATAAACAATTAAAATAACAGCACCTATTAATCCGATAATTACCCCTAAAATTTTTCTTTTTATTAGTTTTTCTTTTAAAATAATGCTTGCGAAAATTAACACTAAAATAGGAGTAGACACCATCATCACTGATGCGTTAATCGGTGTAGTATAACTTAGTCCTTTAAAAAAAGTAAGCATGTTAAATGCAACTCCAAAAAAAGCTGCTAAAGCTATTCTTTTAAAATCTGATTTTTCAATAGATTTTGCTTTCACAAAAAGCCCTAATAACCAAAAAACTGCAGTTGCTCCACCAACACGAAGCAATATAAATCCGAAAGGTTTTATATACATTGGCATCACCTCTTTTGCTACCGTAAAAGTAACTCCGTAAATAAGTGTTGCTATTGATGCAGCTATGATTGCTAGCGTTCTTTGATTCATTTTAATTATCTAAGAATTTAAAGTGCAAAGATGAAAATATAATTTCTCTTTTTACTGTAAGAATTTGAATTAAACTAATTTTTAATAATCGATATATTTTGAAACAAAAAAAGCACTGCATATGCAGTGCTTTTTCTTTGGTTGATTAACTTTTGATTAGTCCATTAAAGGCGGAATTCTTAATACCTGCCCTGGATAAATTTTATCTGGATGAGATAACATTGGTTTGTTAGCTTCAAAAATTACAGGATACTTCATTGCATCTCCATAAAATTCTTTAGCAATTTTACCTAAAGTATCTCCGCTTACTACTGTATGAAATTGAGCCATTGCAGCTTCTTCAATTTCTTCTACTTCAGCAACTGTCATATTATCTTCTACAGATGCAATACCATCAGTATTTCCTACTACTAAAACAACTTTTTCTTTTGTTGCTAAATCAGCAGCTTCACCCGAAATTGTAGCTTTATCATCATCAACACCTACTACAAGGTTTTCTACAGATAATTCTAATTTGTTTACTGCGTCTACTAATTTTGCAGATTTTTCAGCAGCTTCTTCTTCCGTTGTTTTTCCGATTCCAAAAACTTTAGCTCCGGCATTTTTAATAAATGAAAAAATTCCCATTTTCTTTTTTGATTTTTTGTTAATTAATAATTTGTTTTACTGTTTGCCTAAGATACAATTTTTATACCAAATGTTTTTAATTCAAATAAGAATTATCTTGACTCAGGTACTGAGTATAACTATATACTTAGAAAATAACTTCTATTTATTTGATAATCAGTATTAATGTAATATTAAAGGCTTTCATAAAAAAAACCACACTTTTAAAAGTGTGGTTTTTTATGCAATCGTATTTATTTTATCCTTTAAAAGAATTCCAGCCTTGAGCTTTTAACTCCATTTCTTGGTTGGCTCTTGTTACCAAATTCATTCCTTGATTTTCTTCAGTTATATGGCCGATAATTGAAAAATTTGGATTTCCTTTTATTTTATCAAAATCCGCAATTGGAACTGTGAATAATAATTCATAATCTTCTCCACCACTTAAAGCAATCATCGTACTATCCATATTAAACTCTTCTGAGGTTGATATAACTTGTGGGTCTAACGGTAGTTTGTCCTCATATATTTTACAACCAACTTTGCTTTGTGTACAGATGTGCATAATTTCTGAAGATAATCCGTCAGAAATATCAATCATAGACGTAGGTTTTACATCCAGTTCTTTTAATAATTCAGGTACATCTTTACGTGCCTCAGGTTTTAATTGACGCTCTATTAAATAGGTGTAGTTATCTAAATCTGGTTGGTTTTCTGGATTGACTTGAAATACTTGTTTCTCTCTTTCTAAAACCTGTAACCCTAAATAGGCTCCTCCTAAATCACCCGAAACAACAATTAAATCGGTCGATTTTGCTCCATTTCTATAAACAATGTCTTCTTTTTTGGCAGAACCTAATGCGGTTACAGAAATCAACATTCCTTTGGTTGATGATGTGGTATCTCCACCGATTAAATCTACTTTATAAGTGTCACATGCTAATTTAATACCTGCATATAATTCTTCTAAAGCTTCTAATGGAAAACGATTAGATACAGCAATAGAAACAGTTATTTGTTCAGCAACCCCATTCATAGCATATACATCAGATAAATTTACCATTACAGCTTTATATCCTAAATGTTTTAAAGGCATGTAACTTAAGTCGAAATGAACGCCTTCAACCAATAAATCAGTTGTTACTAATAGCTCTTTTTCTGATTGACTAATTACAGCAGCATCATCACCAACTCCTTTTAGAGTTGCTGAACTATACACTTTAAAATGCTTCGTTAAGTGGTTGATTAATCCGAACTCTCCAAGTTCAGCTAATGAAGTTTTTTCTTGATTCTTATCTTCTAACATTCTGCAAAGATACTAACAAGTATTTATACAAAATAGATAAATATTTCATTGTTCATTTGAAATAAATATAGGGTTTAAGAGTTTTTAAATGTTTTATATATAGCTATTTCTTTAACTTAGTACTCTCTTAAAATTTAACTCATGAAAAAATATAAAATTTTATCTATTTTTATTTGTCTGTTTTTTTTAATGTCTTGCTCATCATCTGAAGAAAAACAAATTTTGGATAAAGATAATGACGGTATAATAGATTCAAAAGATAATTGCCCAGATATAGCTAATCCTAACCAAGAAGATTCAAATAATGATGGAGTTGGAGATGCTTGTACACCTTTAAATAAAAAGCCATGCGAAAATGGAATGGCAAATGGTTTTCCTTGTAAAGGGTATGATTTATTATTAAACATTCCAGTAAGTACTTTTGGAGGAGGAGAAGGAAACGACTCTTGGGGATGGACGGACCCAACAACTCAAAAAGAATACGCTATAATGGGGTTAGACAATGGAACTGTATTTGTTGATATTTCTGATACTGAAAACCCTATTTACCTTGGTAAATTACCTACAGCAACAATTAGTAGTCCTTGGAGGGATGTTAAAGTGTATAAAGATCATGCCTTTATTGTAGCTGATAATAGTGTTGGGGAAGATAGTCATGGTATGCAAGTTTTTGATTTAACTCGCTTAAGAAATGTGTCAAATCCTCCTCAAACTTTTACAGCAGACACTCGTTTTACTGAATTTGGAAGAGCACATAATATTGTAATTAATGAAGATACAGGATATGCTTATCCAGTAGGAACCAATAGAAATAACATTTATAAAGGAGGACCTTTGTTTATTAATATTCAAGATCCTAAAAACCCTAAAAGCGAAGGTGGTTGGGGGACTGATAATTACAGTCATGATGCACAGGTTGTTACTTATAACGGGCCAGACTCAGATTATACTGGGAAAGAAATTATAATTGGAAGTAACGAGAATGAAGTTGTTATCGTGGATATTACTGATAAGGCTAATCCTAGAAATATTTCAAAAATTTCTTATCCTAATGTAAGATATACACATCAAGGATGGTTTACTGAAGATCAGAAATATTTTATTCTAGGTGATGAGTTAGATGAATTAAGAATTGGAATAAACACAAGAAGCATCGTTTTTGATTTTACAGATTTAGATAACCCTAAAGAGCACTTTATATATTCTGCAGAAACAAAATCTATTGATCATAATGGTTATGTAAAAGGGAATACGTTTTATTTAGCTAGTTATTCTGCTGGGGTTCGTTTTATTGATATTGCTAGCATAGATAGTAAATCTATAACAGAAGTTGGTTACTTCGATACTTATCCTGATAATGACGATGCCAACTGGCATGGTGTGTGGAATGTATACCCATATTTTAATAGTGGGAAGATAGTTGTTAGTGATATTGAAAAAGGATTGTTTATTTTAAAGAAACAATAAATGATAAAAAGGCTTTCTATCTTTCTAATTACAACAATGCTAATTTCAAGTTGTAGTAATGATGTTGGTATATTTTTTCCAACAACTAAAGAAGCTCCACAAATTAATTTTATAAAAACATTTGGAGGTTCAAGAAATGAAAGTGGTCGAAGCGTAGTTCAAACTTCAGATAATGGTTATGCTGTTTTAGGTTTTACTCAAAGTATTGATGGAGATGTTTTAACAACAAAATCTGATGTGCAATTTGATTTTTGGGTTTTAAAGTTTGATGAAAATGATAATTTACTTTGGCAAAAAACCTATGGTGGGTCAAAAGATGATAAAGCGTATCAAATAATTGAAACAAATGATAACGGTTTTGCAATTGTTGGCTATAATAAAAGTGACGACGGAGATTTAACTTCTAACGAAGGATTTGAAGATGTTTGGGTTTTGAAAATAGATGCTACGGGTAATATTTTATGGAAAACAACCACAGGGTTTTCAGGCTCAGATCAAGGTTTTAGTTTAATTCAAACTACAGATGGAGGTTATTTTGTTGGTAGTATTATAGATGTAACTGCATCCGGAGGTCAAGGGAATTCAAGATCTTCATCAAGACATGCTGGAGGTGATTATTGGGGTATTAAATTAAACTCAAGCGGAAGTATTGAGTGGCGTAAATATTTTGGAGGAACAAATACAGATACTTGTTATGGTATAGCAGAAACTTCAGATGGATATATAATGATTGGGTCTTCCGATAGTAATGATGTTGATATTAAAAACAACAAAGGCTCTTACGATTTTTGGATTGTTAAAATTGATAAAGTTGGAGCTCTTATTTGGGAAAAATCTTTCGGCGGAACCGAAATAGACGAAGCCAGAGCGATAACACCAACAAATGATGGAAGTTTTATTATTGTTGGTGATACTCGTAGCTCCAATAATGATGTGACCAATAATAGTGGTGGAGCAGATTTATGGGCTATAAAAATAAATTCTGATGGAGATTTGATTTGGCAAAAAAACTATGGAGGTTCAAGTTTTGATGTTGGGAGATCAATTAACAAAACATTAGATGGTGGATTTATTATATCAGGAAGTTCAAGAAGTGCTGATAATGGTATAATAAATAAAGGTCAAAATGATGCGTGGATTCTAAAAATAGATAATAACGGAAACCAGCAGTGGCAAAAAACTATAGGTGGAACGGATATAGATTTTTGTTACGATGCCATTGAACTTTCTAACGGAAATATCATTGCAGTTGGCGAAAGCAGTAGTAGTAATTTAGATATAACATCAAACAAAGGGTTTTCAGACCTATTAATTATCAAATTAAAATAAAAAATGAAACAATATTTAATCCTTTTTTTAAGTCTTTTACTTTTCTCATGTAGTTCAGATAATGATGAATTAACAAAAGAAGTTACAGTTAAGTTTAATTTTACTCAAAACTGGGATGGAACTGTAATTGAAAAATCAGATTTAAGTAACACTGAATACACAAATAAGTTAGGAACTAAGCTCACTATTGAAAAATTACGCTATTTAATTTCTAAAATCACTTTAACAAACGGGGCTGGTGTAGAAACTATTTTTGAAGGATACAAATTGGTTGACATAACCGAGTCTGAGAATTTAACTTTTAGTCCAACTGAAAAAATATCAGAAGGGGCTTATAATTTGTCGATGACTTTTGGTTTTAATAACGCTGATAATTTTAAAGCAGGAGGATATGCAGATTTAAACTCAGCGTCTTGGGATGTTCCAGATACGTTAGGTGGGGGGTATCATTATATGCAACTTGAAGGGAAGTTTCTTAATAAAAATATACAGCAACAAGGTTTTGCATATCATACAATTGGAGCATACAACTCAACTACAAAAGAAGTTGAAGACACTTCTTTTACGGTAGATTTAGGTACAATATCAATTAAAAACAATGCAACTATCGAAGTTAAAATGAATGTTGCAGAATGGTTTAAAAATCCAAACGAATGGGATTTAGATGTTTTGAACTCAATGTTAATGCCTAATTATGATGCTCAAAAATTAATGTCTGCGAATGGTAAAAGTGGCGTTTTCAGCTTAGGTAACATTTCACAATAAATATCTAATGATTAAAAAGAGTATATACACTTTATTATTACTTCTTTTAATGAGTTGTTCATCAAAAGAAGAAGATGTATATACTCCAAAACCTGCTAGTTTAAAAATACCTGAGTTATTTCAACAAAAATTAATAGCGCCAGTTATTCCAACTAACAATCCTTTAACAGAAGAAGGTATTGCGCTTGGTAAAAAGTTGTTTTTTGATAAAATTTTATCGAAAGACAATACGCAATCTTGTGCTACTTGTCACAACCCTAAAAAAGCCTTTACCGATGAGAATCGTTTTAGTGATGGTGTAAATGGTACATTTGGAACGCGTAATTCTATGCCAATATTTAATTTAGCTTGGAATTTCGATGAGCGTTTTGCTTGGGACGGAAAAGAGTTAAGTTTAGAACGTCAGGCATTAGAACCTGTTCGAAATCCTATCGAAATGCATAGTAAATGGACTAATGTTACAGAGAGATTACAAAATCACTCGGAATACCCAACATTGTTTCAGCAAGCATTCGGAGTTTCAAAAATAGATTCTACTTTAGTAACTAAAGCACTTGCCCAATTCGAAAGAACTTTAATTTCTGGAAACTCCAAATTTGATCAATTTCTATTAGGTAAAGCACAGTTAACTCCAGAAGAACAAAATGGATTTGATGTTTTTATGGATGAAACTCGTGGAGATTGTTTTCATTGCCATGGGAGTAATAACAATCCTTTATGGACAGATAATAAATTCCATAATAATGGTTTAGATGCTGTTTTTTCAGACTTAGGTTTAGGGAAAGTTACTGGTGACCCTAACGACAATGGGAAATTCAGATCCCCATCTCTTCGTAATTTAAAATTTACTGCACCATATATGCATGATGGGCGTTTTGCTACTTTAGATGAGGTAATTAATCATTACTCAACAGGATTAAAATCATCTCCAACTATCGATCCTTTAATGAAAAAAGTAAATCAGGGTGGCGTAAATCTTTCTGATAAAGACAAAGCTGATTTAAAAGCTTTTTTACTTTCTCTTTCAGATAATGATTTTGTTGCTAACCCTAACTTTCAAGAGTAATAAACATTCTCAATAATTACATAAAAAAACACAATGAAAGGTTGTGCTATTAAATGAGACTTATATTGTATATTTGCAAACTATTTAGAGTTAATCTATTTAAAATATATGATAAAAGTTTCAGACACAGCTAAAAAGAAAGTCATTGAACTAATGACAGACGACGGATTTGATGCTACAACCGATTTTGTTCGTGTTGGAGTTAAAAGTGGTGGTTGTTCAGGGCTATCGTATGATTTAACCTTTGATAAGAGTACACAAGAAAACGATAAAATTTTTGAAGAAAACAGTGTGAAAATTGTTGTTGACAAAAAGAGTTTCTTATACCTAGTTGGTACAACTTTAGAGTACTCTGGAGGGTTAAACGGAAAAGGATTTGTATTTAATAATCCTAATGCTAACCGTACATGCGGTTGCGGAGAAAGTTTTTCTTTATAACATTACATCTCAATTATGAGCAAGTATACCGAAGACGATTTAAGAGAAGAGTTAAAAACCAAAGAATATGAATATGGTTTTTATACTGATATAGAAAGTGAAACCTTTGCGAAGGGGTTAAATGAAGATGTGGTTCGTGCTATTTCTAAAAAGAAAAACGAACCAGAATGGATGACTGAATGGCGTTTAGAAGCATTTAGAGTTTGGGAGAAAATGGAAGAGCCAGAATGGGCTAATGTAAATTATGAAAAACCAAATTTTCAAGAGATTGCTTACTATTCAGCACCAAAAGAAAAACCAAAATTAAATAGTTTAGATGAAGTTGATCCAGAATTATTGGATACGTTTAAACGTTTAGGTATTTCTTTAGATGAGCAGAAAAAATTAGCAAATGTAGCTGTTGATATCGTAATGGATTCTGTTTCAGTTGCAACAACTTTTAAAGAAACATTAGCTGAAAAAGGTATTATATTCATGCCTATTTCTGAAGCTATTCAAGAGCATCCAGAATTAGTAAAGAAATATTTAGGGACTGTAGTTCCAACTACCGATAATTTTTATGCAGCATTAAATTCAGCGGTATTTTCTGATGGGTCTTTCTGTTATATTCCAAAAGGTGTTCGATGCCCGATGGAGTTATCTACTTACTTTAGAATTAACGAAGGAGGTACAGGTCAGTTTGAAAGAACTTTAGTAGTTGCTGACAAAGGTAGTTATGTTTCTTACCTAGAAGGATGTACTGCGCCAAGTAGAGATGAAAATCAATTACACGCAGCTGTAGTTGAATTAATTTCGATGGACGATGCTGAAATTAAATATTCTACAGTTCAAAACTGGTATCCTGGAAATGCAGAAGGAAAAGGTGGAGTATACAATTTTGTAACTAAAAGAGGTATATGTGAAACCAACGCAAAAATTTCTTGGACACAAGTAGAAACAGGTTCTGCAGTAACTTGGAAATACCCAAGTTGTATCTTAAAAGGAAATAATTCTGTTGGTGAATTTTACTCAATTGCAGTAACAAACAACTTCCAACAAGCTGATACAGGAACAAAAATGATTCACTTAGGTAAAAATACTAAGTCAACCATTATCTCTAAAGGAATCTCAGCAGGAAAATCACAAAACAGTTATAGAGGATTAGTTCATATTAGTCCACGAGCTGAAAATGCACGTAACTTCTCGCAATGTGATTCTTTATTAATGGGGAACGAGTGTGGAGCACATACATTTCCATATATAGAAACAAAAAATAAATCGGCACAGATAGAACACGAAGCTACAACAAGTAAAATTGGTGAAGATCAATTATTCTATTGTAACCAACGTGGTATAGATACCGAAAAAGCAATTGCATTAATCGTAAATGGGTTTAGTAAAGAAGTACTAAATAAGTTACCAATGGAATTTGCAGTTGAAGCACAAAAATTATTAGAAATTAGTTTAGAAGGAAGTGTTGGTTAAAAACTAACAACAAAGATATATTACCATGTTAAAAATAGAAAACTTACACGCTAACATAGAAGATAAATCAATCTTAAAAGGGTTGAATTTAGAAGTTAAAGCTGGTGAAATTCACGCAATAATGGGGCCTAATGGAGCTGGAAAAAGTACAATGGCATCTGTAATTGCAGGAAAAGAAGAATACGAAGTTACTGAAGGAACTATCGAATTAAATGGAGAAGATATCAGTGAGTTAGCTCCTGAAGAAAGAGCACATAATGGAGTGTTTTTATCTTTTCAATATCCAGTAGAAATACCTGGTGTTACGGTAACAAACTTTATTAAAACATCAATTAACGAATCTCGTAAAGCACAAGGTTTAGAAGAGATGCCTGCGAAAGATATGTTAAAGATGATTCGTGAGAAATCTGAATTATTAGAGATCGATCGTAAGTTCTTATCACGTTCTTTAAACGAAGGGTTTTCTGGAGGAGAAAAGAAACGTAACGAGATTTTTCAGATGGCAATGTTAGAACCTAAATTAGCAATCTTAGACGAAACAGATTCTGGTTTAGATATCGATGCGTTACGTATTGTTGCTAATGGTGTAAATAAATTAAAATCTAAAGATAACGCGGTAATAGTTATTACACACTACCAGCGTTTATTAGATTATATAGTTCCTGATTTTGTACACGTTTTACATGATGGTAAAATTGTAAAAACAGGCGATGCTTCTTTAGCATTAGAATTAGAAGCAAAAGGGTACGATTGGATTAAGGAAGAAGTGAACTCTTAAGAGAATGGATTTAAAAGAAAAATTAGTAGCATCATATGTAGCTTTTGAAAATGACGTGAATATCAATTCTGATGTTCATGAAATTAGAACAAAAGCACTTCAAAATTTTGAAGAATTAGGTTTTCCTACTAAGAAATTAGAAGCTTGGAAATATACTTCTTTAAACTCTGTGTTAAAGCAAGATTATAGTATTTTCCCAGATAATGAAGCTGCTATAGAACTAGCAGATGTGAAGAAATATTTTATTCATGATATTGATACTTATAAGATTATCTTTATTGATGGAAAATACAGTTCTTTCTTGTCAGATACTACGCATGATGAAATGGATATTTGTTTATTATCATCTGCATTAGAAAAGCCAAAATACAAGGCAGTTATTGAAAATTATTTCAATAAAATAGCTGAACAAGATAATTTAACTTCTTTAAATACAGCTTTTGCTAAAGAAGGTGCATACATCTATATTCCAAGAAATGTTGAGGTAGAAAAACCAATTCAAATCATCAATTTTACTACTGGAAAAGAAGATGCAACAATGTTACAGCCTCGTAATTTAATTGTAGCTGAACAGAATGCACATGTACAAATTATTGAGCGTCATCAAAGTTTAACTTCAAATCCTGTATTAACAAATGCGGTTACTGAGGTTTATGCTGCTAAAGATGCAACTGTAGACATTTACAAAATTCAGAACGACAACAACAATGCTTCTTTGGTAGATAATGCTTATATAGAGCAAAAGTCAAATAGTATTGTTTCTGTACATACATTTTCTTTTGGAGGAAATATTACTCGTAATAATTTAAATTTTTATCAAAGAGGAGAACATATTGATTCTATTTTGAAAGGTGTTACAATTATTGAAGGAAAACAACATATAGATCACCATACATTGGTGCATCATATAGAGCCTAATTGTGAATCTCATCAAGATTATAAAGGAATATATGATGAACGTTCTACTGCAGTTTTTAACGGAAAGGTAATTGTTGAGAAGGAAGCTCAAAAAACAAATGCTTATCAACAAAACAACAATGTTTTAGTAAGCGATAAAGCTACTATTAATGCAAAACCACAATTAGAAATTTTTGCAGATGATGTAAAATGTTCACATGGTTGTACGATTGGTCAGTTAGATGATGATGCTTTATTTTACATGCAACAACGTGGAATTCCTAAGAAAGAAGCAAAAGCTTTATTAATGTATGCTTTTGCAAATACAGTTTTAGAAAGTGTAAAAATACCTGAAGTAAAACAACGTATAAATAAATTAATAGCTAATAAATTAGGCGTTAATATTGGATTCGATTTATAAGCGTCATTGATGCTTTTACTATAAAATAAAAAACCACTCATTTTGAGTGGTTTTTTATTTTTAAGGGTTTTTGTAATGCTATTTATTAGCAAAACTCATCATAAGCAGCTGCTAAATTCTGAGCAATTGCCTGTGCAGAACGACCTTCAATGTGGTGACGTTCTAACATGTGTACTAAACTACCATCTTTAAATAAAGCAATAGCTGGTGAAGAAGGAGGGAAAGGAATCATATATTCTCTTGCCTTCGCTGTAGATTCTTTTTCTACACCTGCAAATACAGTAGTTAAATGAGTGGGTGCTTTGTCTGCTCCTAAAGAAGCAATAGCTCCTGGTCTTGCTGTACCAGCGGCACAACCACAAACCGAATTTACCATTACTAATGTTGTTCCTTCTTTAGCTAAAGCATTGTCAACATCTTCAGCAGTATATAAAGCGTCAAAACCAGCATCAATTAATTGATCACGCATTGGTTTTACTAATTCTTCTGGGTACATATTTTTTAATTAAAAATTTAATGCAAAGATACTTCATTTACAAGCAAGAATCAAACCAAAACAAATCACTCTTTTATAAAGAGTTAATACTATCTTTACGCCTTTAAAATTTAAGAATGGGAAAATTTGCAAAATGGCTCGGAGCTGGAGCAGGATTTACAATGGGAGGTCCTATTGGAGCAATAATAGGATATGCTGTTGGTAGTTTTATTGACGGAATTTCGATTGAAGATTTTACACAGGAACAACAAGATTATCAAAGACAAACACAACGTCAACATCAAAGAGGTAGAGCTACTTCAGGTGATTTTGAAATTAGCTTATTAATTTTAGCTTCGGTAGTTATAAAATCGGATGGAAGAGTAGACCAAAGAGAGTTAGATTATGTACGTATGCACTTTGTGAAAATGTATGGTAAAGAAAGAGCAAATCATGCATTTAAGTTGTTTAACGGAATTATGAAACGACAAATTTCAACACGCCAAGTTTGTATGCAAATTCGTCAACATATGTCGCATTCTTCACGTTTACAATTAGTTCATTTTTTATTCGGAATAGCCAAAGCAGACGGACATGTAACGTCTCCAGAAGAACAAGAAATAAGAAAAATATCAGGGTATTTGTATATAAACGATTATGATTATTCATCAATTAAAGCAATGTTTTATAATGAAGCAGATAGCGCGTATAAAATGTTAGAAATTACAAAGTTTGCTACAAATGGCGAGGTGAAAAAAGCGTATCGAAAAATGGCTAAAAAATATCATCCAGATAAATTAGAAGGTTTAGGAGAAGAACATAAAAGAGGAGCGAATGAAAAATTTCAAAAAATTCAATCAGCTTACGAACAAATAAAAAAAGAAAGAGGAATGGCTTAATTTTAATGGCTCCTTTAAAAGTAAAGAAACCACCCTTAATTAGAGTGGTTTCTATTTGTTAATCAAATAATTATAAACGACTAATCGTTAATCTTAATAGTTAAAGTATCATCAATTATTACTCCAGCTAAACCTACAGGAAAAAATTGTAGTTCAATAGTTTCTTCACCTTCAGTTACTCCATCATTATTTATTGTAAGTATATTACTTACAACATTATTTAAGCTTTGAGTAGCATCATAAGGGTAGTAAAATCCATCTTGAAGTAAATATATACTAACATTAGGATAGATGGGATCTAAATTAAAGGAGTAATCTACACCTTCAGTTGCAGTACCTCCAACGACTCTTATTCCTATTTGCCCTGAAACCCAAGCATATAATTCTTGAGCATCTATTTTTCTTTCAATTAAATTTTCTTGAACGATTGTAAAACTTGCGTCATCTCCTTCATTAACAGTAATTGAACTTTCTTCAATTACAGCATTAGTGCTGTTAAATCTTTCAATATCCTCAACACTTACATCTTGATCACAAGATGTGAAAATTAACCCAAGTGCGAAAATAGCAGATAAGATTTTTATATTATTTAATGTTTTCATTTTTTATAAATTTATAGATTTCTAAATATTAATTAACATCCCAAAAAATCTTAGAAGAGAAGCCGTCACTTCTACTTTGATTTATAACATTGCTAGAATTACCTGAGTATTCAGAGGCAGGGTATAATAGTCTTACAGGGATATTTGAATCTGTAGAGCCACTTGGTAATGGTAAGTTTGCTGGAAAACCAGTTCTATTATATTCAATCCATAATTCAGCTCCAGATATACTAGTTAAAGCAATCCATTTTTGAGTAATGATTGCTCTTAAAGCATCTCCTCCATTATATCCTAAGTCTATATTAGAATCATTATTAGAAATGTAAGTGGCAGCGTCAGAAGCTCCAAGTGTGTTAAAAGAAGCATTCACACCTTGATCAAATAATGCTTTAGCATTGCCTGTTAAATATCCTCTTTCTATTGCTTCAGCCTGTAAGAAATAGCTTTCAGCAGCAAGCATAATTGGTAAACGAGCATCGGCACCTTTTAAAACTCCAACTCCAATTGAAGCAGCATTTCCTGTACCATTCTGTTGAGTAGCAGTAAAGTGACCACTTATAATATTTGGTCTCCATAATCTATTTAATCTATTATCATTTGAATTAGTTAATAAATCAAAAGCAAATTGAGAAGGTCCAGTTTGTCTACCTTGACCTGTAGGGACACCTGCTACATTAAAGCCATATCTTTCCCAGAAAGGGTTTTGTATGTCGTCAGCATTGGCATAACCTGGATTCACACTAACATCCTGAGAAATAAATTGAGCACTACTTAATTCGGCAAATTTAGTATTTACATAAGTAAGTAAATCTCCACCGTCATTTTCAGCTTTTAAAACTAAACGCGTTAATAGTCTTAGTTTTAAAGTTTGTGCAAATTGTTTCCATCTTGGCATATCACCTCCAAAAACTATATCAAAATTACCAAAATCTTCAGAATTTGCACCATTATCTATCAATTGAATTGCTTCATCGGTTAGAGAGATCAAATCTTTGTAAATAGCTTCGGCATCATCATATTTATTGAAAAGGTTTTCACCTCCTTTAAAAGCTTCAGTAAAAGGTACATTTCCGTATAAATCTACAATGTATTGCATGTAAAAAGCTCTAGATATTTTAGCCGCAGCTTTTTGGTTGTTCCAGTTTTTACCATCATTATATCGCTCAATAGCTGCAAAATTTGAAGCAAAACGATACATGTTATCCCAAACTTCATCATAAAACGTACTAGAAAGTAAATATCTACTTTCATCACCATAAGCATCATTAAAAGCATTATAGTTACCAGACCAAGCAACACCCATCCAGTTCCCAACTCTGTTTAATTCATCTGCATAATTTTCAGCAGTTAAAGTCTGAGCACCTACGAATAATCGGTTAGGATCTACATTTTCAAGTATAGGATCATCTACACTATCATTAACATCTAAATAATCATCACAAGATACAATGCTTATAAGAAGTAATAATAAAGATGTTATTTTTAATATTTTTTTCATTTTTAATATTTTTTATTTTTTAAAAAGATAAATTAACAGAAAGTGTGTAAAATCTTGTAGGAGGTGTTATGCCATAAAAAGCAAGACCATTTCTTCCTCCATATTCAGGATCATTATAATCTAAATTTTCCTCAGGTAAACTTGTCCATAAATTTCTACCACTTAAACCAATATTGAATCTACTTAAATTTAACTTTTCAGTAAATTTAGCAGGTAAATCATAACTTATAGAAACTTCTCTTAATTTAAAAGCAGTTGCATCTGTAACAAAGTTTTCATCAAATCTAGTATAATTACCAGTATAATAGTCGTAAGCAAAGTTATATGGGTGAATAAAAGGATCAGCACCAGGACCAAAAGGACCACCAGAATTAGCTGTTAATACAGTTGTGTTAGCAACTCCAGATCCTTCAACAGTTGAGTTAGGGAAGATGAAAGGAAGTCTGTCATTATGTGTTGTTTCAATAGTTCTACCTTGACCAGCTAATTGAGCTTTAATACCATTGTAGAAAACATGACCAGTTCTATAATCTCCTACTGCTGCAAAACGGAAGCCTTTATATCTTGCGTTTAAAGAAAAGTTTAAAATGTAATCTGGAGTAGTGTTTCCTAATACTTTTAATTCTGAATCATTAATAGGGTTACCATTAGTGTCTATTATTACTCTACCTTGGTCATCTCTTGAGTAACCTGTACCTAGTAAAACAGGAAATTCTTCGCCTTCAATTGCATAAGCGCCAATTGTACCAGTAGTTTCTCCTACTTCAACTCTGTCAGAACCATCAGTTACTTTGTCTACTACTGTTCTGTATGTACTATAACCTACTCTACCATTTAATTCAAAATTTTCTGTTTTAAAAGGAGTAAAACCTAAATCTATTTCAAATGATTTTGAAGAGGTTTCACCAACATTAATAACTGCATCAGTAGTTCCTGGTGTTCTAGAGCTAGTAATACCTAAAATTTGATCGGTGTTTTTAGAAAAGGAAGCCGATGCATCTAAAGTTATTCTTGGTCCTCTAACATTTAAGAATTCTAAGTTAATATTTGCTTCATAAGAGTTGATGAATTCTGGTTTTATATTTGCATCTACAACAGTTCCTTCGGCAACTAAAGAAATTAATCCTGTACTTGGGAAAGTACCAGAATTTACTGTTCTTCTTGATAATTGATGAGGGTCAAGAGCACTAGCATTACCTGTTTTTACATAACTAGCAGATACTTTTGCTTTGTGTAAAACTTTGGTTTTTAAATTAGGAAAAGCTTTTGTAGGAATAAAAGACATACCTACTGAAGGGTAAAAGAAACTTCTGTTTTGTTCTGGTAACACTGAGTTCCAGTCATTTCTTCCAGTCATATTTAAAAATAAATAATCTTTATAACCTAAGTCAACTTGAGCAAAGACACTAGCAGTTCTTTTCTTTGTGTTTTCTTCTTCAATTGAAGGAACAGATGTTACATTTCCAAAATTAAATAGACCTGGTATTGATAAATCAAAACCTTCCTTTTCGTAAAAAGTTGAACTAAAGTCAGTAGCATTTACACCTACGTTAGATTTAAAGGTTAAATCATCAGTTAAATTATAATCAAAGTTAACTAATAAATCAGTGTAAATGTTTCTGTCATTATAATTATCTACTCTATATCTAGAGCGAATAGATCTATTTCCAGCAGCAGGCCAAAGGATAGTATCTTCAAAAGCGTTTCTTTTTATTTTATCATTGTCTTTAAGACTTCTTACTGATGATCTTAACACTGCGCTAATGTTATCATTGAATTCATAGCTTAATTCAGCAGATAAATCAACGATTTCTCTTCTACCTGGTCTGCGATCATTTTTTAATGTCCAGTATGGGCTATCATCATAAATAGTCCAGTGATCATCATTACTTCCACTATTAAATAATTCTACAGGAATGTTTCCAGGAGTATTCGCTAATCTTCTATAAAGGTCATCATTTACATCATTTGTTTTTTCATCAGTATATCTAGCAATTCCTTGAATTCTTAATTTACCTAATTTCTTTCCAGTAGTTAAAGAGAAATTGTTTTTAACTAACTTTGCTCCAGGAATAACACCTGATAAATCTTGTCTTAAATACCCGAAATTTAAAAAACCAGTTTCAGAGTTTCCACCAGCTATTGATATAGCATTTTGAAAGTTGTATCCTTCGTTGAAAAAAGGTAAAATGTTATCTTCTATATGACTATATGGTAGATTTCTGAAATTTCCATTAGCGTCAGGAGTACCAGCAGAAATGATAGCTCCATTATATGGTACACCCCAAGAACCTTGATCAACTGTTTCAATGACACCTCCCCAACCTTGACCAAAACGATCTTGAGTTTCTGGTAAATATGCAATACTTTCAATAGTAACAGATGACTTAAAGTCTACAGAAAATTTATCAGAACCTTTAATCCCTTTTTTTGTTGTTACAATAATTACTCCGGCTGCACCTAATTCACCATAAAGAGCAGCACCATTAGCACCTTTAATAACATTCATTGATTCAATAGTATTAGGATCTAAAGTAGATAGTACTTCAGCTGTAGAAACAATGTTGTCAATAACGATAAGAGCATCGTTATTTCCAGATATAGATCTAGCTCCTCTTAATGTTATTTGAGTACTAGGTGCTAAACCGGCAGATGTTGTGTTGATTTGTAAACCAGAGACTTTACCAGAAAGTGCTTGAACAGCATCAGGGTTTACAGCTTGGTTTAATTCATCAGCTTTTACAACTTGGTTTGCAGTTGTAATTTCATCTTGTTTACGTTTAATACCAACTGCAGTAACAACAACCTCTTCTAATAGGTTTTGATCTTCAGACATAGTAACATCTATCTTGTTATTTGTTGAGACTATTCTTTCAGTTGTTTTCATCCCCACGAAACTAAAAACTAAGATATCGCCATCTTTTGCTTTAATAGAATAATTTCCGTCAAAATCTGTTTCAACACCAGTTGAAGTATTTTTAACAATAACATTAACCCCAGGTAAAGGGCCGTTAGAGTCTTTTACAGTACCTGTGACTGTCTTCTCTTGCGCAAAGGTTATTTGCACAATAAACGCCAGAAAAAGCGTTAAAAATCCATTAAACTTTTTTTTCATTGTGTTTTTAATTTGAATTAATTATGTCAAAAATCATCATTTTAATTGTATTAACCAATTTTTCGTCAAAAAAAAATGTTTAATTTTAATAAAAATATAATTTTTGTGTTAAAATTTAAACAAAAAACACATTAATTTTTGAGTTTATAAGCTGTTTTTTATCAAGTTTTTCAAGAAAATACGTAATTTCGCAAATTCAATATACAGCAGCATAAAATGAGTAAACAATTCACAGAATATAAAGGACTTGACTTACCAAAAGTAGCAGAAGAAATCTTAAGCTCTTGGGAAGAAAATAACATCTTCGAAAAAAGTGTTTCTACACGCGAAGGGAATAAGCCATTTGTGTTTTTTGAAGGGCCACCTTCAGCGAACGGATTACCAGGTGTACACCATGTTTTAGCACGTGCTATTAAAGATATTTTTCCGCGTTATAAAACAATGAAAGGATATCAAGTAAAGCGTAAAGCAGGTTGGGATACTCATGGATTACCTGTAGAATTGGGTGTTGAGAAAGAATTAGGAATTACTAAAGAAGATATCGGTAAAAAAATCACTGTTGAAGAGTATAACGAAGCTTGTAAAAAAGCAGTAATGCGTTATACTGATATCTGGAACGATTTAACTCAAAAAATGGGGTATTGGGTAGATATGGAAGATCCATACATTACCTATAAATCTAAGTATATGGAATCTGTTTGGTGGCTGCTAAAACAGATTTATAATAAAAATTTACTGTATAAAGGGTATACAATTCAACCGTATTCGCCAAAAGCAGGTACAGGTTTAAGTTCACACGAATTAAACCAACCAGGAACTTATCAAGATGTGACAGATACAACTGTGGTTGCACAGTTTAAAGCTATAAAAGAAACGTTGCCAGAATTTTTACAAGTTGACGGGGATGTGTATTTCTTAGCTTGGACAACTACACCTTGGACATTACCATCGAATACAGCATTAACTGTTGGTCCAAAGATTGATTATGTTTTAGTACAAACATTTAATCAATATACATTTGAGCCAATTCAAGTAGTTTTAGCTAAGAATTTAGTTGGAAAACAATTTGGAGGAAAGAAATTTTATGAAGTTGAAACGGCAGAGAATTTATCAGCTTATGGAGCAGGAGATAAAAAGATTCCATACAATGTTGTAAAAGAATTCGTAGGTAAAGATTTAGTAGGAATTAAATATGAGCAATTATTAGATTATACATTACCATATGAGGATCCAGAGAACGCTTTTAGAGTAATTTCCGGAGATTTTGTTACTACGGAAGATGGTACGGGAATCGTTCATACTGCGCCAACATTTGGGCAAGATGATGCAATGGTTGCAAAACAAGCAACACCAGAAGTTCCACCAATGTTAGTGTTAGATGCGAATGAAAATCCAGTTCCTTTAGTAGATTTACAAGGTAAGTTCAGACCAGAAATGGGTGAGTTTGCAGGTAAGTATGTAAAGAACGAATATTATACTGATGAAGAAGCTCCAGAGAAATCTGTAGATGTTGAAATCGCTATTAAATTAAAAACAGAAAACAAAGCCTTTAAGGTTGAAAAATATGTGCACAGTTATCCAAATTGTTGGAGAACTGATAAGCCAATTTTATATTATCCATTAGATTCTTGGTTCATCAAAGTAACTGATGTAAAAGAAAAAATGCATAGTTTAAACGAAACAATTAACTGGAAACCTGAATCTACAGGAACAGGTCGTTTTGGAAACTGGTTAAAAAATGCAAACGATTGGAATTTATCTCGTTCTCGTTTTTGGGGAATTCCATTACCAATTTGGAGAACAGAAGATGGTACAGAACAAATTTGTATTGGTTCTGTTGAAGAATTGAAATCAGAAATTGCACGTGCCGTTGAGGCAGGAGTAATGACTGAAGATATTTTCGCTGATTTTGAAGTAGGAAATATGTCTGATGAGAATTATGACACTATTGATTTGCATAAAAACATTGTTGATAAAATTACTTTAGTTTCTGCATCAGGAAAACCAATGCAACGTGAAAGCGATTTAATTGATGTATGGTTTGATTCTGGTTCTATGCCGTATGCACAATGGCATTACCCGTTTGAGAATAAAGAATTAATTGATGATAATAAGTCATATCCAGCAGATTTTATTGCAGAAGGAGTGGATCAAACTCGTGGTTGGTTCTATACTTTACATGCAATTGGAACCATGGTTTTTGATTCTGTCGCTTATAAAAATGTAGTATCTAATGGATTGGTATTAGATAAAAACGGACAGAAGATGTCTAAGCGTTTAGGAAACGCAACCGATCCTTTTGAAACGTTAGCAAAGTACGGTCCAGATGCAACACGTTGGTACATGATTTCAAATGCAAATCCTTGGGATAATTTAAAGTTTGATATTGCAGGTATAGAAGAAGTTCGTAGAAAGTTTTTCGGAACGCTATATAATACGTATTCTTTCTTTACTTTATATGCTAATATTGATAATTTCACTTATGCAGAAGCAGATGTTCCATTAAACGAACGTCCAGAAATAGATCGTTGGATTTTATCAGAATTAAATACATTAATCCAGAAAGTTGATACTTTCTACGCAGAATACGAACCAACCAAAGCAGCAAGAGCAATTTCAGATTTTGTTCAAGAGTTTTTAAGTAACTGGTATGTGCGTTTATGTAGAAGACGTTTTTGGAAAGGAGAGTATGCGCAGGATAAAATATCAGCATACCAAACTTTATATACTTGTATGCTAACAGTAGCGAAGTTAAGTGCTCCAATAGCTCCATTTTTCATGGACCGATTGTATAAAGATTTAGTAAAAGCTACTGGTAAAGAAAGTTTTGAAAGTGTACATTTAGCAGAATTTCCAAAATACAATGCTGATTTAGTTGATAAGTCATTAGAGCGTAAAATGGAAAATGCACAAACAATATCATCTTTAGTTTTATCGTTAAGAGCTAAAGAGAAGATAAAAGTGCGTCAACCGCTTCAAAAAATTATGATTCCTGTGCTAGATGCTACTCAAAAAGAAGAGATTTTAGCAGTAGCAGATTTAATAAAATCAGAGGTAAATGTTAAAGAAATTGAATTGTTAGATGATGCTTCAGGTATTTTAGTAAAACAAATCAAACCAAATTTTAAAGCTCTAGGGCCAAAGTTTGGAAAAGATATGAGGCTGATTGCGAATCAGATACAGAATTTCACTCAAGACGATATTGTTAAAATAGAGAAAGAGGGTGAAATTTCTGTTGAAATTAATGGAAAAATGATTACCTTAGAAACCGCAGATGTAGAGATTACATCGAAGGATATCGAAGGATGGTTGGTCGCAAATTCCGAAGGTTTAACTGTTGCTTTAGATGTTACAATAAATGAAGATTTACGTAAAGAAGGAGTTGCAAGAGAGCTGATAAACAGAATTCAAAACGCACGTAAAGATTCAGGTTTAGAAGTAACCGATAAAATAAAGTTAACAATTTTACAAGCTGCCGACTTACAAGAATCGGTATCTGCAAATGCAGATTATATCAAAACAGAAACTTTAACAAATGAGTTGGTTTTCGTTGATGATTTAAAAAGTGGTACAGAAATTGAGTTCGATACCATTAAAAGTAAAATGTTAATTGAAAAAATATAGCATTATGGAAGATGTTAAAATAAGATACTCTGATGATGATTTACAAGAGTTTAAAGAAATCATTTTAAAAAAAATTGAGCACGCAGAAGAAGATTTAAGATTATTACAAGCTTCTTATAAAAACGGTGCTGATAATGGAACTGAAGACACATCACCAACGTTTAGATCGTTTGATGATGGATCTGATACCATGGCGAAAGAGGCAAACATGCAGTTAGCTGTTCGTCAAGAAAAATTTATTCGTGATTTAAAAAATGCATTAATTCGTATTGAGAATAAAACATACGGTGTGTGTAGAGTTACAGGTAAATTAATTCAAAAAGAACGTTTAAAATTAGTGCCTCATGCAACGTTAAGTATTGAAGCAAAACGTAAGCAATAATAATTGTTTATTAAATAACACAAAGCCTCTTTATAGAGGCTTTTTTTGTATGAAAAAAACACTATTAATAATATTTTTATGCTTTTGTTCATTAACTTTCTGTCAAGACAAGTTGATAGAACAGAGGGACGCTTTTCAAAATAATATTGAAATTATTACTGATGGATTGGATAACATAGTTATTGAAAATTCTGAAGATGATATGATAGTAGTGTCTTTATTAGATGAGAATCCGAATACACATAGTATCCTTTTTAAAGAGGAAGATGATGTATTGAGAGTTCAGTTTCAACTGAACTTTAAGACGCCTCAAAACGATGTTTTTAGAAAATACATCACTAAAAGATTACAAAAGGCCAGCGCAGTTATAAAAGTGCCCAAAAATAAAAATATTATTCTCTACGGTAAGGTTATAGGAGTTACTTCTAGTAACTATAAAGGTGATTTATCAATATTTATTGATAGGGGAAATATTCAGTTAAATAAGGTTATAGGAAATATTTACACATCTTTATTTCTAGGAAACGTATATGCTAAGCTAAAAAACGATAGCAATGTTGATATTGTAACAACAAAAGGAGAAATACTTGTTAATAAACAGCAATACAAAAGCAGATATTTTCAAAAGAATGATAATAAAGCTTCTTTAAATTTTACTGTGAAATCTATAAATGGGAATGTTAATTTAATAACAGAGTAAAAACCAATACTTTTCTTATTTTTGCTGCTATTAAATTCTAGAAATGTCTAAAAAAAATATCGCAATACTTACCGTAATTTTAGCAATTTTAATTGATCAAATTAGTAAAATATACGTTAAAACACATTTTCAATTAGGAGAAGAAGTTGTTGTTTTTAGCGATTGGTTTAAAATCCACTTTACTGAAAATAATGGAATGGCTTGGGGTTTTGAGTTTGGTGGTAGAGCAGGGAAGTTGTTTTTAACATTGTTTAGAGTTGTTGCGGTTTCAGGAATTGTGTATTGGTTATGGCAAACAATAAAAAGACAAGCACATACAGCAGTTGTAGTTGCTATAGCTTTAATTTTAGCAGGTGCTGTTGGTAATATTATCGATTCTGTTTTTTATGGTGTTATTTTCGATTCATCATATCATAATGTAGCAACTTTGTTTTCTGATAATCCATATGGAGAATTGTTTTATGGTAAAGTTGTAGATATGCTATATTTTCCGATGTATGAAGGAGAAAGCTTTACTTTTTTTAACGCAATATTTAATGGTGCAGATTCTTGGATAACCATTGGAGTTATACTGTTATTCTTATTTAACAAAGAAGCATTTCCAAAAGAAGAAGCATCGGCATAGTTTTTAAAATAATACTTCATATAGTTTTTCTATATTTATAGAAAAGATATTACATGCGACTTATAAAGTATATAACCATTTTTTTGCTGGGGTTTTTAATAGCCAAATTTTGGTATGATAAAAAAGAAGAAAAGCACCAACAAGAAGAAATTCAGGTAGTTTTAAACGGAATACAAAACTTAAGTAAATTGGTGGTTTCTGAAGGGAGTTTTTCGGAAATGTATAGCTTTTTTGACACTAAAAAATACTTTTATGATTATTTGTCTTTTGAGAAAAAAGCAATGTTATCTGTCAACGCTAAGGTCGAAGTGGGCTATGACTTATCAAAGCTAGAAATTCAAATAGATAGTATAGGTAAGCAAATAATTATCAATAAAATTCCAAAAGAAGAAATTGTGATATCTCCAGATATTAAGTATTTCGATTTACAACAAAGCCAGTTTAATACATTTTCAAAATCAGAATTAAATAAATTAAACGCTAAGGCAATCGAGAAAATAAAATCGACCATAACGGTTTCAAACTTACAAAAAGACGCTCAAGTGCGTTTATTTGAAGAACTGACTAAAATTTATCAACTATCTAAAATATATAATTGGAAGGTAGTTGATAATACAAATTCGAACCTGTTAGATAAAGTTTTAATTAAAGACTAATTAGGTAACTTATTACTTAGTAATCCGTAAATAAAAGTTCCAAGCATTGCACCAATTAAAACAATCATAATTGGGAATATCCCATGACCAATTAATACAAAAATTGGAGCAGGACAAGCACCTGCTAAAGCCCAACCTAAGCCGAAAATAGTTCCACCTACCAGGGTTTTGATAAATCCTTTTTTCTTTTCTTTTATAGTAATTTGATTTCCTAAGTAATCTTTAATTGTTCCGTTTTTAAAGAAATACATTAATACCATCGATACTGCTACGGCAGAACCAATAATACCATACATGTGAAATGATTGAAATTTAAACATTTCATAAATTCTATACCACGAAATAGCTTCAGATTTGGTTAAAACTATTCCAAAGAAAACACCTAGTAATAAAAATTTTAAATTCTTCATGTTAACCAAAAATTAAAGGGAATAAAAACCAAGTCATTAATAAACCACCAATAAAAAAACCAATAACAGCAATTAAAGAGGGCAATTGTAGGCTACTTAAACCTGTAATTGCATGTCCAGAAGTACATCCGCCAGCATAACGTGTGCCGAAACCAATTAAGATTCCAGCAATTAATAACACAGCAAAACCTTTTAGAGTTAACATATTTTCAATGCGAAATATTTCGTTTGGAACAAAAGTGTCACCAGCGTTTGTAAATCCTAAATCAGCTAATTCTTGTACTGTTTTTGGGTTTAAATCTATAGTAACAGAGTTTGATAAGTAGTTCGCAGTTATAAAACCGCCAATAACTAATCCAATAAGAAAAACTAGAGCCCAATCACGTTCTTTCCAATCTTTTTTAAAGTAATCGGAAACTTTCCCAGCACCAGCAATAGTACACATCGTTTCTAAATTTGTAGAAACTCCAAAGTTTTTACCGAAATAGAAAAATAGGAATAACACAAATGCTATTAGCGGACCAGAAATAAACCATGGCCAAGGCTGTAAGATGAAATCCATTTTTAATGTATTTATAAATAAATCATCATTGGTATTATTAATACCACAATTACGATTCTTTAATTATTTTTTGTTTAAAATACAAAAATAGTCGTTTAATTTTTCTTATATGTAACAATTGTAACACCGATTAATTTTTAATGCTTTTAAAAAGAATAGAGCATTTGGCAATATATCCATAATCAGAAGATTTACTGTTTTTAGCAGCTTTTAAACACTTTGTGGCTCCTTCTTTTGCAATATCATCTTTTCCTAATTTAAGTGCTAATTCAGCTTTGTAATACACGTACCAAAATGCTTGAGGTCTTAACTCTACCGCTTTGTTGAACCACTCGAAAGCAGTATTCAAATTTTTGTTTTTTTGATAGTAATATTGAGCCGCATCAAAATATGTTTGAGGATTAATAATTTTGTCGGTAGAAGTGATTTTTGTTTTTATTTGATTTTCAATAATGGCATCAGAATCTACATGAACTGGAATCGTAATTTTTGTTTTTTCCCATGAAATTACTAAATCTGCACCATTAATGGTAAAATTTTCAAAACGAATATTTAACGTCTGTGTAATGTCATTTGTTTTTTGTGATGGTACAGTAAAACGAACTAAATCATTTTCTTTCTGATAACCTCCAGCTCCCCATAACTTACTTTTTTTATGGATGATTATAGTCCATTCTTTCTTGTTTGGTATGCTGTATAACCCGTAAGTTCCAGCAGGAATTTTATTACCTGAAAAAGAAACTTCTTTATCAACAGTTATTTTAGTTGAGGCATTAGCTCCTGTTCTCCATAACTTGCCATAGGGAATTAATGAGCCGTATATTTTTCTTCCATTTTTACTCGGTTGTCCGTATTCTAGAGTGAAATTAGCAAGCCCTACCTCTTGCTTAGTAATTTTTTTAGGACTTAAACTAGGCATTTCTATTTGAGCAAGTAAACTTATTGAAGTAAATAATAATAAAAATAAGCTAAAACGAATTTTCATGAATCATATTTTTGGGTTACAATCTTTAGACGTAATTATAAAAGTTAATTACAAAAAAGGAGTTGTTAAATTGTTTATTGATGAGATTTGGGGTGTTTATTATTAAAGAGTATACGTGAATAAATAATGAAAAAGACTTATTTTTGAATCTTATTTGTTAAGCTTTATATTATGGGGATAGATTTTGTAGTTACCTGGGTTGATATGGATGACCCTAAATGGATTAAGGAATTTTCAAAATATTCCGATAAAATAGATAACTCTGTTAATGAGAAATCAGAAGCGCGTTTTCGAGATCATGGATTTTTAAAATACTGGTTTAGAGGAATTGAAAAATTTGCTCCTTGGGTTCGAAAAATCCATTTTGTAACTAGTGGTCAAAAACCTGAATGGTTAGACGAAAACCACCATAAAATAAACTTAGTTAGTCATTCAGACTACATTCCAAATGAGTTTTTACCAGTTTTTAACTCAAATTTAATTGAAATTTACATGCATAAAATACCAGATCTTTCAGATCGATTTGTGTATTTTAATGATGATTTTTTTATTATAAATCATGTTTCTGAGAGTAGGTTTTTCGAAAATGGATTGCCAAAAGACATTGCAACTTTTAGAACAAATACTGGTATTTCTCAGTTTGAAAAAATGCTTAAAAACAACATCCGTCTTATCAATAAACATTTTGATAAAAAGGAAGTTTTTAAAAGAGATCATGACAAATGGTATCACCCTTCATATGGTAGTAGGTCAAGAATTACAAAGTTGTTAAAATACTATAATAAGTTTGTAACACTTCGTACACCTCATAATGCTCAGCCTTATTTAAAATCTACCTTTGAGGATGTTTGGGAACATTGTGGAGAAGAACTTACAGAGATGTCTAAGCACAGATTCCGTAGTAATGATGATTATACACCAGAGTTGTTTAAAACTTGGCAGATATGTAAGTCTAATTTTATACCTTATAATACATATCAAGACACAAAAATGTTTTCACTGGTTATCAAATCTAAAAAGGCAATTAAAGCTGTTAGAGAGCAATCATATAAACTAGTGTGTTTAAATGATAATGTACATATTAGAAATTATGATAAAGTAATGCAGGATATTAATGATGCTTTTGAAAGTATACTGCCAGAAAAATCAAGTTTTGAAAAAGATTAAAATTTTTTAAAACTTATGAAATAAAAAAACCAGTGATTTAATCACTGGTTTTTTTATTTATGTTAAAGTACTTATGACTTCATTTCAAAATCTTCCATAAATTTTGTGGTATAATTACCAGCAACATAATCTGGATGATCCATTAATTGTCTATGGAATGGAATCGTAGTTTTAACACCTTCGATTACATACTCATCTAATGCACGTTTCATTTTGTTAATTGCTTCTTCACGTGTTTGCGCAGTAACAATTAATTTTGAAATCATTGAATCGTAGTTTGGTGGAATCATATAACCAGCATATACATGCGTATCAATACGAACTCCATGACCTCCTGGTGCATGGTAAGATGTAATTTTTCCTGGAGCTGGTCTAAATCCGTTATGAGGATCTTCAGCGTTGATTCTACATTCAATTGAGTGTAATTGAGGGTAGTAATTTTTTCCAGAAACAGGCACACCTGCTGCTACTAAGATTTGCTCACGAATTAAATCGTAATCTACTACTTCTTCAGTAATAGGGTGCTCTACTTGAATACGAGTATTCATTTCCATAAAGTAGAAGTTACGGTGTTTGTCTACTAAAAATTCAACAGTACCAGCACCTTCGTACTTAATATATTCAGCAGCTCTTACTGCCGCCTTACCCATTTCATCACGTAATTCATCCGTCATGAATGGAGAAGGAGTTTCTTCAGTTAATTTTTGATGACGACGTTGTACAGAACAGTCTCTTTCAGATAAGTGACAAGCCTTACCAAATGAATCTCCAACAATTTGGATTTCAATATGACGAGGTTCTTCAATTAACTTCTCCATGTACATATCATCGTTTCCAAAAGCTGCTTTCGATTCTTGTCTAGCAGAATCCCAAGCGTCTTTTAAATCCTCTTCTTTCCAAACTGCACGCATTCCTTTACCACCACCACCTGCTGATGCTTTTAGCATTACAGGGTATCCAGTTTCAAGTGCTGTTTTTTTACAAGCTTCAAAATCTTCAATAACACCTTCACTTCCAGGTACACATGGTACACCAGCAGCAAGCATTGTAGATTTAGCGTTTGCTTTATCTCCCATTCGGTCAATCATCTCTGGTGAAGCTCCGATAAATTTAATATCGTGCTCTTCACATAATTTAGAAAACTTAGCGTTTTCTGATAAGAAACCATAACCTGGGTGAATTCCGTCTGCATTAGTAATTTCTGCTGCAGCAATAATACGATCCATTTTTAAGTAAGATTCGCTACTTGGAGCAGGACCAATACAAACTGCTTCGTCAGCAAATTTTACGTGTAAACTTTCTGCATCTGCTTTAGAGTATACAGCTACAGTTTTTATTCCCATCTCTTTACAGGTTCTAATTACGCGTAGCGCAATTTCACCTCTATTGGCAATTAATATCTTTTTAAACATACGTTCTAAGAATTAAAAAAATCCAGATTAAATAAAAAGTGTATTTTATTTAATTTGGATTTTTATGTTAATTAAGATGGATCTACTAAAAATAATGGTTGATCGAATTCTACCGGAGAAGAATCATCTACTAATATTTTAACGATTTTACCTGAAACTTCAGATTCGATTTCGTTAAATAATTTCATTGCTTCAATAATACAAACTGTATCACCTACTTTAACATCTGTACCTACTTCAGCAAAATTTGGTTTGTCTGGAGATGGTTTTCTGTAAAAAGTACCAATAATTGGCGACTTGATAGTTATGTATTTTGAGTCGTCTTCAGTATTACTCGCTGGCGCTGCAGGAGCTGCTGCTTGAGCAACTGGTGCTTGTGCTACCATTTGGGGAGCAGCTGCCATAGGAGCTGCCGCTTGAATAATTGTAGTTTCAGGAGCTTCGCTTCCAGTTTTAATGGTGATTTTAATATCTTCCATTTCTAACTTCACTTCGCTTGCACCTGATTTTGCTACAAACTTTATAAGACTTTGAATTTCTTTAATATCCATTTTTCTTAATTTTAGTTGTTTGGTTTATTATGAGTTATATGCCCATTTTAAGTAGATTGCTCCCCATGTGAAGCCTCCACCAAAAGCGGCAAAAATTAAATTGTCTCCTTTTTTTAACTCTTTTTCATAATCGTTTAACAATAAAGGTAATGTTGCGGAAGTGGTATTTCCGTATTTATGAATATTCATCATTACTTTATCATCTTCAAGCCCAACTCTATTTGCTGTGGCTTCAATAATTCTTTTATTTGCTTGATGTGGTACTAACCACTGAATATCTTCTTTAGTAAGATTATTTCTAGTTAACATTTTCTCAGAAACATCAGCCATATTAGAAACAGCATATTTAAATACTGATTTACCTTCTTGATGTACAAAATGTTGTCCGTTTTTTAAAGTGTCTTCAGAAGTTGGTAAGATAGATCCACCAGCTTCAATCTTTAAAAATTCACGCCCAATTCCGTCACTTCTTAAGTATTCGTCTTGTAATCCTAAGCCATCATTGTTTGGTTCAAATAAAGCTGCTCCAGCTCCATCTCCGAAAATAATACAAGTAGCTCTGTCTGTATAATTAATAATTGAAGACATTTTATCTGCTCCAATTAATAATACTTTTTTGTAACGTCCACTTTCTATATATCTAGAAGCGGTTGACATACCGTATAAAAAGCTTGAACAAGCTGCTTGTAAATCGTAAGAAAAAGCATTTATAGCTCCTATTTTAGAGGCTGTATATGCTGCTGTTGAAGCAACAGGCATATCTGGAGTAGCGGTAGCTACTATAACCATATCAATCTCTTCTGGATTGATGTTTGATTTTTTAAGTAAGTCTTCGGCTGCTTTTATGGCCATGAAAGAAGTACCTTTTCCTTCACCTTTTAAGATTCGACGCTCTTTAATTCCCGTTCGAGAAGTAATCCATTCGTCATTCGTATCTACCATCGTCTCTAACTCCTTATTTGTAAGGGCATATTCTGGGAGATATTTACCTACGGCTGTTATCGCTGCAGTTATTTTAGTCATAGTTGTTTGTTTTGTCGTAAAACGAGTTTTCAAAGAAATGAAAATTATTTCACTTTATGTGCAAAAAAACGTCAAAAACAACAAATTTTGACGTAAAAACATGAAAAATCCCTCTTAAAGAGGGATTTTTTGATTTTTTATAACAGAAGGTTATATTAAGCTTCTGCAGTAGCAGATTCTAATACAACTTGACCTCTGTAGTATAATTTACCTTCGTGCCAGTGAGCTCTATGGTATAAATGAGCTTCTCCAGTTGTTGGATCTGTTGCTATTTGAGGTACAGAAGCCTTATAGTGAGTTCTTCTTTTATCTCTTCTAGTTTTCGATATTTTTCTCTTTGGATGTGCCATTTTATGTTTTTATTTATCTGTTAGTAAATCCTTTAATTTATCCCATCTTGGGTCTGTTGAGATTTCTTCTTCAACAGTTTTATTCTCTTTTATTCTTAATTCGTCTAATCTTTTTAAAGCTTCAGATTCCATTGAGCCGTTTAAAACGTCTGGATGGACTCTTTTAGTCGGAACCGATAAAACAATTAGCTCGTATAAATATTGAGCAACGTTTATTTGATAAGCTTCGTGTGGAAGAATCAAAATTTCATCATGTTCGTCATTAAATTCAGGTCCGAATTTAACTACTAATTTCATGCTGCCATCAATTTCTTGATTATATGGCTCGTTAGTAGTGTCGCAAGGAACATTTACTGTTCCGTTTATTGTAAAAGAAAATTCCATTAAGGTATTCTTTTTTACAAAATCAACATCTGCTTTTAAATTAGCTTCGTTAAAATCTTCAAACTGAAAATCTTCAAAGAACTTGTTGTCAATTTGATATTCAAATAAATGACTTCCTTCTTTTAAACCTATAAAAGGTATGTTGAATTCTTTTAAGTCTTTCATCTACAACTATCAATTTGAGCGTGCAAAGATATAAAAAATGTTTTTATATTTATATTTTCCCTAAAAAAAATATACTATTTAACTTTTAATACGTTTTCGGTTAGTTTTTTATTCTCTTCTCTATTCTTAAAGATTTGTAATGAGGTGAATAAAGCTTCTTTAAACGATGTAGGGTTTGCTTTGTTTTTACCTGCAATATCAAATCCTGTTCCATGATCAGGAGAGGTTCTTACTTTACTTAAGCCTGCTGTAAAATTAACACCATTACCAAATGATAATGTTTTAAAAGGCGCTAAACCTTGATCGTGATACATGGCTAAAATACCATCAAATTGTTTGTAGGTTTTTGATCCGAAGAATCCATCAGCTGCATAAGGACCAAAAACTAATTTACCAGATTCTTTTATTTCATTAATTGTTGGACGTATAATTTCATCATCTTCTTTACCAATAATGCCGTTATCTCCACAATGAGGGTTTAAACCAAGAATTGCAATTTTAGGTTTTCTTATGTTAAAATCGCTCTTTAAAGAATTATGCATGGTTTCTACCTTAGACTTTATCAATTCAGGAGTAATAGTTGTTGCTACTTCTGATATAGGAATATGACCAGTAATTAAACCGATACGTAATTCATCAGTCATTAAAATCATTAAACTTTTACCATCTAAGTTTTCTTCTAAATACTCAGTATGTCCAGGGAATTTGAATTCTTCAGATTGTATGTTTTCTTTGCTAATTGGTGCAGTTAATAGAACATCAATATGATTGCTTTTTAAAGCCTTTGTAGCTGCTGAAAGTGATTTGTAAGCAAATTCGCCACCAATTTCTGTTATTTTGCCAATTTCAATTTTAACTTCTTCTTTCCAGGCATTTAGTAAATTGATTTTTCCATGAACAATTTTCTCAATATTGTTAATTCCATGAATATTGTTGTTGAAACCTAAAGCTTTTTTGTGATAAGAAATTAATCGATTAGAAGCAAATAACACAGGAGTACAAAACTCAAGCATGCGTTTGTCTTCAAATGTTTTTAAAATAATTTCTATACCAATTCCGTTTATGTCGCCAACTGAAATTCCAACAATAATTTTGTTTGTATTGTCCATAGTTACTTTAGTGCGTAAAGTTGTATTTTTGATGCAAACAAAAGTAACTAAAATTTAGAGAATGTTTACTGGAATAATTGAAACTCTTGGAATTGTAAAGAGTGTAGTTAGAGATAAGGAAAACTTACACTTAACTATAAAAAGTGCTATTACAGATGAATTAAAAATAGATCAGAGTGTAGCACATAACGGTGTTTGTTTAACGGTTGTTGAAATTGATAATAATGAATATACGGTTACTGCAATTAAAGAAACATTAGATAAAACGAATATTGGCGATTTAAAAGTTAATGATGAAGTTAATTTAGAAAGAGCAATGAAACTAGGTGCTCGGTTAGACGGACATATCGTTCAAGGACATGTTGATAGAACAGGAGTTTGTACTCGTATTCAAGATCAAGACGGAAGTACTGTTTTTACTTTTTCATATGATTTTGATGGAAGCAATGTTACTATCGAAAAAGGATCGATTACTGTTAACGGAGTTAGTTTAACAGTAGTGAATTCGAAAAAAGAAGAGTTTAGTGTTGCTATTATTCCTTATACATTAAATCATACTACTTTCAAAAACTTTAAAGTTGGTAGTAAAATAAACCTTGAGTTTGATGTGATTGGAAAGTATGTTGCTAGACTAACTAGTTTAAAATAAAATATTTAGTATTTTTACTAATAGAGAAGTGACTTAGTAAATGCAAATGTTTCTTAATAATAAATGTTTTAATCCCTTCCATATGAAAAAATGTATACTGCTGGTATGTTTGATTACTTCAGTTTTTGGATATTCTCAAAGAAAATCTATAGCGAATAGGTTTTTTAATGAGTTCGCTTATAAAAAATCTGCAGAATTATATGAATCTATCTATAAAAAAGGAGATACTTCTAAGGTTGTAGTTAGTAGGTTAGGAGATTCGTACTATTATAATGTTGAGCTTTTAAAGGCAGAGAAATGGTATGCCGAATTAATGAATAAATACGAGTCTATAGTGTCGCCTGAGTATATTTTTCGTTATGCGCAAGTATTAAAAAGTAATGGAAAAGTAGAAGAATCAGATGAGTGGTTGGCTAAATTAAGTCAGGTAAAAAATGAGGATAGCAGACCTAAAGCTTTAGAAGAAAATAAAGATTACTTTATTGATTATACTAATAGAAAGAAAACCTATGTAAATATTAATAATTTATCATCCAACACTAAGTATTCTGATTTTGGAGGGTTTCTTTATGGTAACAAACTATATTTCGCTTCAACAAAACCTGAAGGGTCAAAGTTTGATAAAAAACTATATAGTTGGAACGAGCAACCTTTTTTAAATATTTATTCAGCAGAAGAAAGTTTAGATAATGAGCAAAATGTTATAGAGGTTAAAGATGTAAAAAAACTAGAAGGGATAAATACTCGTTATCATGAATCTAATATTGTTATTACTAAAAATGGTAAAACAATTTATTTTACGAGAAATAATTTTGATGGAGAAAAGGTAACAAGTGATAAAAATAAAGTTACTAATTTAAAAATTTTTAAAGCAGACAATGTAGCAGGAGAATGGAAAAATGTTAGAGAACTACCTTTTAATTCAGATGATTTTTCTTGTGGTCATCCAGCTTTAAGTCCAGATGAAAAAACATTGTATTTTGTATCTGATATGAATGGAGGGTTTGGAGCGACTGATATTTATAAAGTCGCTATTTTGGGTGATGATAATTATGGTGAAGTTGAAAATTTAGGAGCTGTAATTAATACGGAGGCAAGAGAATCTTTTCCTTTTGTAGATATAGATGGAACTATGTACTTTTCTTCTGATGGACACCTCGGGTTAGGAGCACTAGATGTGTTTGAGTCAAAACAAATGAACGGAAATTTCACTAAGCCTAAAAATTTAGGAACGCCAGTAAACGGACCTTTAGATGATTTTTCTTTTGTGATTAATGATGCAAAATCGAGTGGGTTCTTTTCCTCTAATAGAAAAGGAGGTAAGGGAGATGACGATATTTATAGTTTTATTATCTATTTCTGTAAAGAAAATATAAAAGGTATAATTACAGATGTAAAAACAGGTCAGCCAATATCAGATGTTGCAGTTAGGTTGATTAATGACAAGGGAGAAGAAGTGTTAAAAGAACTTTCAAAAGAAAATGGAAGTTATGTTTTCGAAGATGTAGATTGTGAGAAAACGTTTACGATAGCAATATCAAAAGAAGGGTATAGAAGTATTCAAAAGAATGCAGAAACTTTAGATGTAAATAATCAATTGATTACAGCAAATGTTGAATTAGAATCATTAATTGTAGAAGATCAAATAGTTATTAATCCTATTTATTTTGATTTTGATTTGTATAATATTAGAGAAGATGCTGAGTATGAATTAGAACACATTGTATCAATTCTTAAAAAACATCCAGATATGGTTATAAAGATCGAGTCTCATACTGATAGTAGAGGTCCGAAAGATTATAATAGAAAACTATCTGATCAAAGAGCTAAATCAACTAGAGATTATATTTTAGCAAGAGGAATTAATACTAAACAAATTGAAAGCGCTATTGGTTATGGAGAAGATCAGTTACTCAATGATTGTGACGATTCAAATCAATGCTCAAAGGAGAAGCATCAAGAAAATAGGCGATCGTATTTTTATATTATAAAGAAGAATTAAAAAAGAAAACCTACAGTAAATACTGTGGGTTTTTTATTTGGTACAAGTTTAAGGGTGTTTTTATAAACAAAAAACCACTTACATTTCTGTAAGTGGTTGAATTTAAGAGTGGTCCCACGAGGACTCGAACCTCGGACCACCTGATTATGAGTCAGGTGCTCTAACCAACTGAGCTATAGGACCCTTAAATTTTGACTGCAAAAATAAAAACTTTTTTAAATAAAAAGCAATTTTTTACACTTTTCTGCTCATTAAATTTTCACCAAACATACGTAGACCTTCTTTGGAAGCAGCATCTATGTTTAGGTGGGTTAGACTCTCGAAAGACTTATTGGTGTAATACTCAATAAGTTCGTGGGTGTAATTAGGTATATTATTCTTTGCGAAAATAGTAGAAACGGCTGCTATTTTTTCTGAATTATTTTTTTGTTTTTTATTGTAAAGGGTGTAAAGTTGCTCTTTATCTTCATCATTTGCTACTTCTAATGACTTTAAATAAAGAAAAGTTTTCTTGTTTTCGATAATATCACCACCCACTTGCTTACCAAAAGTTTCTGGGTCGCCAAAAGTATCTAGGTAATCATCTTGTAGCTGAAAAGCAATTCCAAGGTTTAATCCATAGTTGTATAAATGCTGTGCTTGTTCTTCATCAGCTTCGGCAACAATAGCTCCCATTTTTAACGCAGCAGCCACTAAAACAGAAGTTTTAAGTGTAATCATTTTAATGTACTCATCAATAGTAACATCGTTTCTTGTTTCAAAGTCTACATCTAATTGTTGTCCGTCACAAACTTCAAGTGCAGTTTTGCTAAATAATTGTGCTAATTTTTGAAATACTAAAGGAGAATAATTTTCGAAATACTGATATGCTAAGATTAACATAGCGTCACCAGAAAGAATTCCAGTGTTAATATCCCATTTTTCATGAACGGTTTCGTGTCCTCTTCTTAGTGGAGCATCGTCCATTATATCGTCATGTACTAAAGTAAAGTTATGAAAAACTTCAACAGCTAATGCTGCTGGTAGCGCTTTTTTGTAATCTCCTGAAAAAATATCTGAAGCAATGAGAGTTAATACAGGTCGGATTCTTTTTCCTCCTAATTGTAATATATAATCTATTGGTTCGTAAAGATTTTTAGGTTCTTTGATTAACTTTTGAGATGATAAATAAGTTAAAAAGTCTGATTGATATTGAAGTATGTCCAAATCTGAAATTTTTTGTAAAAATAAGACAAACATAAATTCTATTTATAATGGAATGTTAAAAAATTATTAAAACTCAGGAAACTTTTTTTGTTTCTAAAGTTTCCTGCTGTATCTTTGCCCTCGAATTATGAAGAATAAAATTTTAGAAAAGGCAGGAGAGATGTTTTTAAACTACGGGTTTAAAAGCGTAACGATGGATGATATTGCGAATGAATTAGCAATATCTAAAAAAACACTTTACAAGTATTTTTCAAATAAAGCAGATTTAGTTGATGATTCTATTGTTGCTGTTCAGAAAGCAATAGATGATACAATTATGTTTATAAAAGAACAAAAGCATAATGCTATTGAAGAGGAGTTTGCTGTTAAAGCAGTTTTTAAAGAGATGTTTAAGAATGCAAAGACATCTCCAATGTTTCAATTAAAAAAATATTTTCCAGAATCATATACAAATCTTGTTGAAAGAGAGGTTTGTATGTTTCGTGAATGTAATACAGATAATTTAGAAAAAGGAATAGAACAAGGGTTGTATAGACCAGAGATAAATAAAGATTTAGTTACTAACTTTTACTTTACATTAATTTTTGGGGTATTTGATAGTGATAATTATGGAGAAAAAATGGATGAATTAATGAAGGTAGAATATCAGATTTTGGAATATCATATAAGAGCTATTGCTACTAAAAAAGGAATTGAAGTATTAGAAAATCAATTAGAAATTAATAAATAACGATGTATAAAAATAAAATTTTAATTTTTTGCTTTTTCTTGATAGGAGTGTTACAAGCTCAGGAAAAGGAAATGAGCTTATCCATGAAGCAGGCTGTGGATTATGCAATAAAAAATAGCTATAGTAACAAAGTTGCTTTAAATGATATTGAAACTGCAAAGCAACGTAAATGGGAAACAACAACCATTGGTTTACCACAGATAAGTGGAAAAGTTGATTATAAAAACTGGTTAAAACAACAAATTTCTCTATTGCCAGGAGAAATTGCTGGAGGAGCTCCTGGGACTTTTGTTCCAGTTACTTTTGGAACTCAACAGACGATGGACGCTTCTGTTACTTTAAATCAGTTATTATTTGATGGGTCATATTTGGTAGGATTACAATCAGCTAAAACCTATTTGAAAATATCAGAACAAGCAAAGGAGAAAACTGAGTTAGCTACGAGAGAGGCAGTAATTAACGCTTATGGTAATGTTTTAGTTGCTCAAGAGCGTATAAATATTTTAAAAGAGAATAAGAAAACAGTAGATCGCCAATTAAGAGGAGCAAAAGAAGGATTCAAAGAAGGTTTAACAGAAGAAGAGACTATTGAGCAATTTGAAATTACTCAAGGTAATATTATTAGTCAGCAAAGAAATGCTGATAGAAATAAGGTTATCGCTTATCAAATGTTAAACTTATCACTTGGTAACCCTATTAACACCAAATTAAATTTAACTGATTCATTAGATGATTTAGTAGTGACTAATACAGATTTAAATTTATTAACAAAAACCTTTGACCTAGAAAAGCATATAGATTTAAGAATAGCTGAGAATGATAGAGAGAGTAAGCGTTTATTAATGAAGTTAGAAAAGAGTAAGTATTTACCAACATTATCTGCATTTGTAAATTATGGAGCTAATGCAAACTCAGACTCTTTTACGTTTACAAATGGTGACCAAAAATGGTTTGATTATTCTTTATTAGGGGTGAGCTTAAATGTGCCAATTTTTAGCTCTTTCGGTAAAAAAGCTAAAGTTAAACAAGCAACAATTGCTTTAGAAAGTGCAGATATTCGTTTGGCAGAGATTAAACAGAAATTAAGTTTACAAGCAGAACAAGCTCAAAGTAACTATGAGTTAAGTATAGCGAATTACGAAACAGCTAAAAAGAATTTAGCGTTAGCTACTCGAATAGAAAGAAAACAAAAAATAAAATTTGATGAAGGGGTAACTACAAGTATAGATTTATTAGCTACTCGTAATCAGCTGTATTCACAGCAAAACAATTATTTGCAATCGATATTAAATATTATTTCAAATAAAGCAAAATTAGAAAACGCATTAAATATTTCAATAAAATAATCAACTAATGAGAAAGATATTAACCATCGCAATTATTTCATTACTTTTTGCAGCATGCGGAAGTAAGGAACAATCAGTTGACTCAGTGATAGCGTCAAAAGATTTAACAACAATTCGTGCAAAAAAAGATGCATTAGATAAAAAGCAACAAGAATTAGTAGCAGATATCAAGTTACTTAATGATGAGATTTCTAAATTAGATACAAACAAGAAAGTTCCATTAATTACTACAATTGTTGCTCTAGAAAAACCATTTGTTCATTATTTAGAATTACAAGGAAATGTACAAACTAAAAAGAATGTTTTAGTATATCCTGAAATGCCAGGACAATTGGTAAGAATTTATGTGAAAGAAGGTCAAAAAGTTGTAAAAGGGCAAGCTTTAGCAAAGATTGATGACGGAGGAGTAAGCCAACAAGTAGGGCAAGCAGAAGCACAAGCAGCTTTAGCTAAAACAACGTACGATCGTCAAAAACGTTTATGGGAGCAAAGAATAGGTTCTGAGATTCAGTATTTACAAGCTAAAACAAATTACGAGTCTTCTTCGAGAGTTGTAAATCAATTAAAACAACAATTAGGTAAGAGTATAATAAGAGCACCATTTTCAGGTATTGTTGATGATGTAATTAAAGAACAAGGTACTGTGGTTGCTCCTGGTATGGGTTCTGAGGTATTTAGAGTAGTTAACTTAGGAGATATGTACATAGAAACGGATGTTCCTGAAAGCTACATTACTTCTGTTAAAAAAGGAAAAGATGTTGAGGTTGAGTTTCCAGTTTTAGGAAGATCATTAAACTCTAAAGTTCGTCAAGCAGGTAACTTTATAAATCCTGCAAATAGAACTTTTAAAGTAGAAATTGGAGTGCCAAATAAAGATAGAAGCATTAAGCCAAATTTAACGGCTAAGTTGAAAATTAACGATTATTCAAATCCTTCTGCAATTTTAATACCTCAAAGTATTATTTCAGAAAACGCAAAAGGAGAGCAATATATTTATGTAATTAAAGATTTAAAAGATAAAAAAGGTGTTGCAAAACAAGCAATTATTACTACAGGAAAAACTCAAGGAGATGTTATTGAGGTGTTATCTGGTGTAGAGAACGGAGCTCAAATTGTAGAAGAGGGTGCTCGTAGTGTAAAAGATGGACAAGAGGTGAAGATCTTAACTCTTTCACAAGCAAAATAATCAACTAAAGACTACAAGTTAAGATGACTGAAAAACAAAAGAAACAAGTCGATAAAGAATTCGGTTTATCCTCTTGGGCAATTAATAATAAGACAACCATTTATGTAATGATGGTGATGATACTTATTATGGGTATTTCTGCCTTTTTAAGTATGCCAAGAGAGAATTTTCCTGAAATTAGAGAAACTAAAATTTACATTAGTTCAGTATATCCAGGAAACACAGCTGAAGATATAGAAAAACTGATTACAGATCCGTTAGAAGATAAGCTGAAAACGGTAAGTAATGTAGTAGAGATTACTTCTACATCACAAGAAGATTATTCAATGGTAGTGGTGGAGTTTGATGAGAACATTACCGTAGACCAAGCAAAGCAAAAAGTAAAAGACGAGATTGATCAAGAAACATCTGGTGAAGATTGGCCAACCTTTAATGGAGCTAAAGTAGAACCAAATGTGTTTGAATTGAGTATGTCTGAAGAAATGCCAATCTTAAACATTAATATCTCTGGAGATTATCCTGTAGATAAGTTAAAAGAGTTTGGTGAGTATTTAGAAGATGAGATTGAAGATCTAGATGAAATTAAGAAGGTAGATATTCGTGGAGCAGAAGAAAAAGAAGTTGAGATTGCTGTAGATATCTATAAAATGATGGCTGCTCAGGTAAGTTTTCAAGATATTATCAATTCGGTAAACGGAGGAAACTTAACAATGTCAGCAGGTAATTTAATTGCAAGTGGACAACGTAGAACTATTCGAATTTTAGGAGAAATTGAAGATCCACAAGAATTACAAAATTTTGTAGTAAAGTCGGAAAAAGGAAACTCTATTTACTTAAAAGACATCGCAACAGTATCTTTTAAAGATAAAGATAAAACTACCTATGCTCGTGAGTTTGGTGAAGCAGTAGTGATGCTAGATGTAAAGAAGCGTTCTGGTAAAAACATGGTAGAAGCAGCCGAAAAGATTCAAAAGATTGTAAAAGATGCCAAAGCTGATGTTTTTCCAAGTAACTTAAAAGTTACGATTGCTAACGATCAATCTTCAAAAACAATTGGACAAGTAGATGATTTAGTAAACAACATTATTTTCGGGGTAATTTTAGTAGTATTAGTACTAATGTTCTTCCTTGGATTTAAAAATGCATTGTTTGTAGGATTTGCAATTCCAATGTCGATGTTCATGTCTTTAATGATTTTAAGTTGGTTAGGATATACCATGAATACCATGATTCTTTTCGGGTTAATCATGGGACTAGGAATGTTAGTAGATAACGGTATTGTAGTTGTAGAAAACGTATATCGTTTAATGGATGAGGGAATGCCTAGAATTGAAGCTGCTAAAAAAGGTATTGGAGAGATTGCCTTTCCAATTATCATTTCTACAGCAACTACAGTAGCGGCATTTATTCCATTAGGTATGTGGCCTGGTGTAATGGGGCAATTTATGATTTACTTCCCGGTAACCTTATCGGTAGTATTAGGATCGTCGTTATTTGTGGCAATTTTCTTTAACTCAGTGATGGTATCACAGTTTATGAGTGTAGAAGATAAGAGCATGCCATTAAAGAGAATTATTACCTTATCATCTATCATGGTAATAATCGGATTGTTGATTGTTATTTTTGGTGGAGCCTATAGAGCTTTAGGTACTATCATGGTATTTACTGCAATTATGTTATGGGTGTATAGAATGGCACTAAGACCTTGGGCAAATGCTTTTCAAAATAATGTATTGCCACGCTGGGAACGTTTTTACGAAAAAATGTTAAGAAGTGCATTAAAAGGATGGAGACCATATGTAATTACAATTGCAACAGTACTTTTATTATTTTTTGCTTTTGGAGGATTTGGAGCTTCAGTTTCAAGCCAGAGAACAAAAGTAGAATTCTTCCCAGATAATACACCAAACCAGATTATTGTGTATATCGAGTATCCACAAGGAACCGATATTGAAAAGACAAATCTGATTATGAAAGATTTGGAAGAGCGTGTGTACAACGTGCTAAACTCACCTGAGTATATGCATGGTGATCATAATTTCTTAGTAGAGAGTGCAGTTTCTCAAGTAGGGGCTGGGTCAGGAAACCCACAAACGGACGGAGGTTCTACAGCAGAAATGCCACATAGAGGTAAGATTACGGCTTCAATGCGTGAATATAAATATCGTGAAGGAGCAGATAGTAAGGAGTTGCAAAAGAAAGTAACAGAAGCTTTAAAAGGAATTTATCCAGGATTGGCAATTTCTGTAGAAAAAGAAGCAGTTGGTCCACCAGCAGGATATCCTATTAATATCGAATTAGAAGGAAAAGATTATGCTGAATTGATTAATACCGCTGAAAAAATGCGTGATTTTATCAACTCGAAAAGTATTGCAGGTATTGATGAGTTAAAGATTGATGTTAACAAATCAAAGCCATCTATGTTAGTAAATGTAGATCGTAAAAAAGCTGGAGAATTAGGAGTAAGTGCTTCTCAAGTAGGTGGTCAATTACGTAATGCAATTTTCGGGTCTAAAGCTGGTATTTATAAAGAAGATGGAGAAGATTACGATATCTATGTGCGTTTTAATAAGGATAATAGATACAATAAGAGTGCTATTTTCAATCAGAAAATAACGTTCAGAGATATGGCTTCAGGTCAAGTTAAAGAGATTCCAGTATCTGCTGTAGCAAAGCAAAGCAATGCATCTGGATATAGTGCAATTAAGCATAAACAATCTAAGCGTATCGTAACAGTGTATTCGGCATTAGCACCAGGATATACAGATGCAGCAGCAATTGTAGCGAAGATTGAGAATGAGATGAAATCGTTTACAGAACAACCAGATTCAGTAAAGATTCATTATACAGGTCAGATTGAAGAACAAAACAAACAAATGGCATTCTTAATGGGAGCATTTTTCTCAGGTTTAGGATTGATCTTTTTGATTTTAATTTTCCAATTTAACTCAGTTTCAAAACCAGGAATAATCATGTTAGCGATTTTCTTAAGTTTAATTGGAGTGTTTGGAGGATTAATTATTACAGCTAAGCCATTTGTAATTATGATGACAATGATGGGGATTATCTCATTAGCAGGTATTGTTGTAAATAACGGGGTAGTACTGTTAGATTATACCCAGTTATTGATTGATAGAAAGAAAGCAGAAAATGGAATAGATGAAGACGATTTTGTAGATGTAAATACTTTAGGAGAAGCAATTATAAGAGGAGGTAAGGCACGTTTACGTCCAGTATTATTAACAGCAATTACAACTATCTTGGGTTTAATTCCATTAGCAACAGGATTTAATATTAATTTCTTTACGTTATTTAGTGAGTTTAATCCGCATATTTATATGGGAGGAGATAACGTAATTTTCTGGGGGCCATTAGCATGGACAGTAATTTACGGATTATTTATTGCTACCTTCTTAACATTAATAGTAGTACCAATCTTATTCTATTTAATCACACGATTTAAAATGTGGTTACGTAGCGTTTTATAAATTGATTTTTTTGTTAACTTAAAAAGGGTTAAGAACATTATGTTCTTAACCCTTTTTTTATAATTTTTTAAAAGAGTTAATCAGGTAAACGATCTCTATCTTTTTTAGTTCTGTTAAACCTGTAAGTAAAAGTTACAGAGGTAAATCTACCTATAGGTCTGTTATAACTATTTATTGTATAATCTTCACCAGTAATTAACTGTGTTCTCTCTCTTGAGTCTAAAATGTTATTCATGTTAAGAGTAACAGTTGCTTTATCATTCCAAAGATCTTTACTAACCCCAATATTAGCTCTGTATTGAGCTTCAGTAAACATTTGTCCACTTTGTCTTTCTCCTTGGTAATTAAAACTAGATTGAATAGTTAGTTTTGAAAACTTCATTCTCGAATTTAAACGAGTAGACCAAGCACTGTCATCAACAGTATATATTCCTTTTTGATCGAAAGTAAAGTAATTAAACTCACTAGATAATCGCCACCATTTGTATGGTGAATATCGAATAGCTAATTCAGCACCAAATCTGTTTTCTGTTCCAGAGTTTATAGGCTTTGAAATTAAAGCGCCAAACTCATTAGGTGTAACTAAAGTTTCAAATAAATTGGTGGTTTTTTGGTGATAAATAGATGGATTCAACGTGAACTTTTTCAAACGTTTTAATAAACCTAATTCAAAAGAATTCGTGTACATTGGGTTTAAATCAGGATTACCAACACGTATATTTCTACGATCAGATATTCCTCCAAAAGGATTCAGGTGCCAAAAACTAGGACGTCTAATTCTTCTACTGTAGCTTAATTGTAAATTTGTAGCTTGGTTAAAATTATATGTTAAATGTGCTGTAGGAAATAAATCAGTATAGCTTTTGTCAGTCTTAAACTGATTTTTTCTATCAGTGCTTCCTGTATTAGCATGCTCAGCACGTAAACCTAATAAGTATTGTAATTTGTTTTCTCTATTTCCATATTGAACATAAGCTCCGTAAATGCGTTCGTTATATTTTAATAAATTGTCTAAACTATCAATTAAAACAGTATTGTCCCAAACTTTATAGTCGCTATCAATATTTCTAATTTCACCTTTTACACCCATTTCTACATGCGATTTTTTAGTAATAGGTAACTTAAAGTCTGATTGAAATAAAAAGTCTTTACTACTTTCTATATCTCTACTTTTTAATAAGTTTATAGCCGATACTGTTGGAAATTGCTCTTGCTCTTCTACCAATTCATTTTCATCATCATTCCAAAAATCATATTGAAAATTAAGGGTTAACTTTTGTCCTTTTTTAGCAAATGTTTTCACATAGTTTAATTCAATCTGATTTGCTTTTTGAGGTTCCCTATAGGTTTCTTTCGAAGTTAATACATTTTCAATCTGTTTTGAACTGTCTAAGAAGTTAAAAGTATAATCAACATTATTTTTACTCGTGTTGTTTCTGTAATAGTAACTTAATGTAAGTGTGTTAAAGTCGTTTATATAGTAATCACTTCCGAAATATAAATTAAAAGTACGACGAGTTCTATTTGTAGCTGTAGTTCTGTTAGAAAAATCAGTTATAACATTATTATTAAAATTAGTTCTGTTTAAATAACCATTTCCATCAAAAGACATATATCGATAGGAAATGTTTGAAAACAAGTTGAATTTTTCTCTTTTGTAATTTGCATTGTAATTAATTCTATGATTATCTGGTATTCCAGTAGTTAATTGTAAAGAACTACCAAAACCACCGTTTTTATTTTTCTTTAAAATAATATTGATAATTCCTGCGGTTCCTTCAGCATCATATTTAGCAGATGGATTGGTAATTACCTCTACCTTTTCTATAGTTTCAGACGGAATAGACTCTAAGCCATTATTAGCGGTTAATACAGATGGTTTACCGTTAATTAAAACTCGAACATTAGAGTTTCCTCTTAAACTTACCACACCTTCAATATCTACATTTACAGAAGGAACATTGTTTAAAATATCGTTTACAGACCCTCCTTTTGAAATTAAATCTTTACCAACATTAAATACACGTTTATCTAGTTTATATTCGGTGGTAGATTTTTCGGCAACCACTTCAATTTCGTCCAATGCCTGAGAATCTTCTTGTAAAAAGATAGTTTGTAAAGACTGATTTTTAGTAAGCGACACATTATTTATTAAATGATTTTTAAATCCGATAAATTCAACTTTAATATTATAAGTTCCTTTTTTAGCTTTGATAGAGAATTCTCCTTTACTGTTGGTAGATTCACCAGTAATAAGTTTGTTAGTAGTTGCATCTGTTAAAATAACTGTAGCAAATTCTAAAGGTTGTTGGGTGTTTTTTTCAACGACTTTACCAGCAATAGTTATTTGAGCTGATAAATGTATTGAACTAAGTAGCAATATGGTGATGAATAGTAATTTTTTCATTTTAAACATTATTTTATTTATAGTGCAAATATGAGTTGGATTATAAAGTGATATTCTGAGAATAGATAAATGGGTGCAAAAAGTCGACGTTTAAGCGTTGTTTGATATAAAAGACTTGTTTAGATGATGTAATGTTGCATTTAGGAGTAAAAAAACAGTTTTTGTCGATTTTAGAAAATAAATTAAATGATAGCGATTACTTTTGTTTGGTATGAATAGATTACATAAAATATCAACATATATAAAAGGCAATAGAATATTACTTCATATTTTATTTTGGACAGCTCTCTTTTTACTAGACCTTTTTAGAGATATAATTATAAACGAGAAGAATCAACATTTTACAATTTTTGAAGGGCTTGTTTTTAATTCTATAGGATTCTCTATGCAAATAGTAGCTTCTTATTTTATAGCTTATTTTTGGATACCTAGGTTTGTAAAAACAAAAAAGTACATTTTAGCAGTTCTTGTTTTTTGTGGTGTTATTTACCTTATAGGTGTTGTTAGTAGAATTTTAGTAGTGCATGTAGGTGAACCAATAATAAGAATACCTCCTTTTGAACAAGAATCAATACAAGAAATATTTACAGATTATAGATGGTTATTGGCAAAATATATCCCCAATATTTTACTGAATTCGTTAGTGTTTGTGGCTGTTAAATATTATTTTGAAGATGAGCGAGAGAAGTCTAAAAAACTTTCTTTATCTAAGGAAAAAACAGAAATAGAATTAAAAACATTAAAGGCACAATTAAACCCCCATTTTTTATTCAATACTTTAAATAATATTTATTCACTGTCAATAGATAATTCGCCAAAAACATCTGAATCAATTGGGAAGTTATCTGAAATATTAGATCATGTTTTATATCGATGTAACACGAAGTTTGTTACATTATCAAGCGAAATAGAATTATTAAAAAACTATATATCTTTAGAAAAGTTAAGATACGATGATAGGTTACAAGTTTCTTTTACAACAGCAGTAGAGAATGATACAGAAATACCGCCTTTAATATTATTGTCTTTAGTTGAAAACGCTTTTAAACATGGTGCAGGAGAAGATAGTGGGTCACCTAAAATAACAATTCATATTTCTAATAAAGATGATGAGTTTGAGTTCCATATTTCGAATACCGTTTCTGCAGATGAAGAATTAAAAGGTAAACAAAGTATAGGACTATCTAATATTAGAAAACAATTAGCTTTAATTTATAAGAATAATTATAGCTTAGATATACACCCTACAGAAAATGATTTTACAGTAGTGCTAAAAATAAATCAAAATTAGAAATATGAAAACTAGATGTTTGGTTGTAGATGATGAGCCTTTGGCAATTAGATTGATGGAAAAGCATATTGCTAAAATTGATTCGCTAGAAATTGTAGCAACCTGTAATAATGCAATAAAAGCATTCGAAATATTAAATACACAGCAAATAGATTTATTATTCCTGGATATAAAAATGCCCAATTTAACTGGGATTGACTTCTTAAAATCATTAAAAAATCCGCCTAAAACTATTTTTACAACTGCTTATCGAGATTATGCGATAGAAGGTTATGATTTGGGAGTAGAAGACTATCTGCTAAAGCCAATTACTTTTGAGCGATTCTTCAAATCAATTGAACGTTTTTTAAGAGAGCAAAAACAAACGTCAGAAATAAGTAATTCTGCTAATGCTATTTCAGATGATTTTATGCTGATAAAATCAGGAAATAAGCATCATAAAGTAATTGTAAACGATATTTTATTTATCGAAAGTTTAAAAGATTATATCAAGATTCATACAGTTGATAATAAACGCATCGTTTCTAAGTATAAAATTAGTGAAATAGAGCAAGAATTAAAAGCTAAAAACTTTTTACGAGTACATCGTTCTTATATTATTAACATCGATAAAATATCTGCTTTTACAGTAAATGATGTCGAAGTAAATTCTACCGAAATACCTATCGGAGCTAGTTATAAAGAAAAGGTAGTTTCTTTTTTAAATAATTGGAAATAGGATGGTATTTTCGTAGCATGAGTAAACAAGTCTTTACAGTTGATGAAATTAAAAGAAAGATAGAGCAGTATTGCGTATATCAAGATCGCTGTCATAAAGAAATTGAAAAAAAACTAACAGAGTATAATTTAATACCTGAAGCAAAAGAATACATTTTACTACACCTTTTAGAACACAATTTTTTAAATGAAGAGCGATTCGCAAAAAGTTTTGCTCGCGGAAAATTCAGAATAAAAAAGTGGGGAAAAGAGCGTATTACAAGAGAGTTAAAATTTCGTGATATTTCTTCTTATAATATAAAAACAGCGTTAAAAGAGATCAACGAGCAAGATTATATAGCAACTTTATATGAGCTGGTAGAGAAAAAAAATAAGCTAGTTACAGAAGTAAATCTGTATAAAAGAAAAAAGAAAATAGCAGATTATCTTTTGTATAGAGGGTACGAAAGTCGTTTAATTTATGAGGCGTTAAATACTATTCAATAGTAAAAAGGCTATCTAATTTAATAGCTTTATCAAAACGTTTTTTAGCATAAACAGTATTAATTTTATCATTCATGCTTCCAAAAAGAGCTAAAGTTTTTTCAACTTGGCTATTTACTTGTTGTGATGTGATTGAAGGAATAAAAGTCATGTCAGTTAATCGAAGAACTTCATTCTGAAAAACATTAATTCGAGCTTTAAAAGCTGAGGTTTTTAAGGTTTCAATGTTTAAGCTATCCTTAAGTTGTTTAGTTAATGTTTTTAACTCTATAGCATTGTTTAGAGCTTCTGTTGCTGAGGTTTTTTCAAATTGCTCCATAAACTCTTCTACAATAAAATACTCTTTCCAGTCTTTTATTTCTTTTATTGATGCTTCATCAATTTTTGCAAATGGAGTGTGGTTTGCAACAGCATTCATTCCTGTTTTTTGCACTGGAGTATTTTTTTGCTCCTTGTTTTTTTTGCAAGAAGTAATAATTAATAAAAAAGAAACTAAAAAGGCTAAAGTATATCTCATTCAACTTAATAATTAAAGGGATAAAAGTACATATTTTAAGCGGGTTATGTACGCTGATGCGATTATTAGTTTGTAATCAGTTGTTTATCTTTTTAATTTGCTGATAGTTAAAAAAGTAGAAATGTTTTTTGCGAAATGTGAAATTTAATAACTTTGTCAACCTATATTTTTGAATTTTTAAAAATGAATGACACCATATTAATTTTAGGAGCTTGCGGGCAAATAGGAACTGAGTTAACTCAAAAGTTACGTTCTATATACGGGAATGATAATGTTATAGCTTCTGATATTAGAGAAGGAGGGGCAGAAATGATGAGTTCAGGACCTTTTGAAATTATTGACGCAACCGATAAAGAAGGTATCTTAAATGTAATTCAAAAGTATAAAATTAACCAGGTTTATTTAATGGCTGCGATGTTATCGGCTACAGCAGAAAAGTATCCTTTAAAAGGCTGGAATTTAAATATGACTTCTTTATTAGCTGTTTTAGAGTTAGCAAAAGAAAAGTATATTGAAAAAGTGTATTGGCCTAGCTCGATGGCTTCATTCGGACCAACATCACCAAAAATAAATACACCGCAGCAAACTGTAATGGAACCATCTACAGTATACGGAATTAGTAAAGTTGCCGGAGAGCACTGGTGTAATTATTATCATGATAAATATGGAGTTGATGTAAGAAGTATTCGTTATCCTGGAATTATTAGCTGGAAAACGTTACCTGGTGGTGGAACTACAGATTATGCAGTTGATATTTATTTTGATGCTTTAAAGAAAGGAACTTTTGAATGTTTTTTATCAGAAAATACACGTTTGCCAATGATGTATATGGATGATGCAATTAATGCGACTATCCAATTAATGCAAGCGGATGCAGATAAAATTAAAACAAGAACTTCATATAATTTAGCAGCAATAAGCTTTACACCTAAAGAGATTGCTACTGAAATACAAAAGTACATTCCAGATTTTACAATTGCGTATAATCCAGATTTTAGACAAGCTATTGCAGATAGTTGGCCTCAAATTATTGACGATTCTCACGCAAGAAAAGATTGGGGATGGCAACATCAATTCGATTTAGCTTCAATGACTAAGGATATTATCACCAATTTAAAAAAGTTAGAAAGTCAGCAGTTAAAAGAAGTGTAAGTTCTATCAAATTTTCTCGTCTATTGTAATCTATTTTCATGCTTTGTAACTTAGGTAGCTAAGCGTTTAAATAGAAACAGATATTTTTGTAATATAGAATAATGAAGATGAAAGAAATAATAAAAAACAGCTTACAAAAAGCAATTTCATACCCAGAATACAGAACTCTTGTTAAAGATTTATTAGATCAAGGAAAATCTACAGGGCCAAGTCAATCAGATGATTTATTAAATTATAGTTTGTTAAATGACAAACGTATGAAACGTTTAGATAAAACTATTAAGCTTACCGAAGAAACTATTGCTAAGGTTAAAGATGTGAAAGAGCCACAAACATGGCTGGTTTTAACTGAAGGTTGGTGTGGAGATGCTGCTCAAAATTTACCAGTAATTCATAAAATAGCTGAAGAAAACCCAAATATTAATTTAAAATTGGTTCTTAGAGATGAGAATGTTGAATTGATGGATGAATTTTTAACAAACGGAGGTAGATCTATACCTAAATTAATTGCTTTAGATAATAAAAATGAAGTGATTTCGACTTGGGGACCAAGACCAACAACTGCTACTAAAATGGTTGCTGATTATAAAAATGAACATGGAAGCTTGGATGCTGAATTTAAAAAATATTTACAAGTTTGGTATAATAAAGATAAAGGAAACGATGTTCAGAAAGACATTATATCGTTTATTTAAACAATAAAAAATTAATAAAGAATCCCCTTTTTGAGTACAATCAAAAAGGGGATTTGTTTTCTGTATATTTGCCGAACCGAAAGCGTTATTATGTTTGTTGATTACAGTACTTTATCAGAAGAATCAAAAGTTTGGATTTACCCTTCAAGTAGAAAGTTTTATCCTCAAGAAATTGAAGGATTAAAAGAGAAATTACAAATTTTTGTTGATCAATGGAAAACTGATGATGCAGATTTTAAAGCTTCATTTCAATTTTTACACAATCGTTTTATTGTTTTTCTAGCAGAAGAAAATTCAGAGTTAACAAATGCTGATTTGGATGCCCAGGTAGCTTTTGTTTTACAGTTACAGCAAGAGTATGAAATTGAATTATTAGATAAAATGAATGTGTGTTTTAAGCAAGGTGAATACACACAGTATAAAGAACTAAAAGACTTTAAAAAGTTGATTAAAAATAAAGCTGTAACTGGAAAAACAATAATTTTTGACAATTTAATTCAAACAAAATTTGAATTAGAAAATTACTGGGAAGTTCCAATTACAGACAGTTGGTATAATCGGTTTTTATAATACATTTGTTAAAAGAATAAATTTTATATGAAAAAGATAATAGTTTTAAGTTTTATATTCTTCACTTTTATTTCTGTAACAGCACAAGACTTGGTAAGCACTGTTTCAGTAAATTCAGTTACGTGCAATAGTGCATGTGATGGGGTTATTACAGTAAATGCAATAGGAGGTACAGGGGGGTATCAGTATGAATTGTATGATTTTTCAATGGTGTTAATCGCCACTTCTACTTCATCTATTTTTACAAATTTATGTGCAGGTAGTTTTAGTGTTTATGTTAAAGATTCTGGAAATAACGAATATGTTGTTAACTCAGTAGTGGTTACCGAACCCTCAGTTTTAGTTTCTGATATTTTAGTAACTAAAGAGCCAACTTTTGGGAATAATGATGGAGAAATTACAGTCAATGTAACTGGTGGTACCCCTCCATATGAGTATAACATAAGTAGCATGTCTTCTAATCAATTTTTAAGTAGTAATGTTTTCTCTGATTTATCGGCTGGAAATTATACTCTTTTTATTAAGGATCAAGTTGGTTGCGTATTAAGCCAAGAAATTACACTTGAGAATTCAATTCCCGACGCCGACGGAGATGGAGTGTTTGATGATGTAGATCCAGATGATGATAATGATGGAAATCCAGATGTTACTGATCCCAACCCATTAGATCCAGTAACAGATGTAGATGTATTAACAGTTGTAGAAGGAACTACAGGTACAGTAAATGTATTATCGAATGATG
>NZ_JACGLS010000007.1 GCF_014062345.1 Tenacibaculum pelagium
GTTGGCAGTAATTTGAAATGACGAACTTTAAAACTGAAAAAGATAAATTACTATTGGAATTAGATTTCGAAATTAAACGGAATCTTGACAATGGAATTCTAAAATCATTGTATCGGAATTTGAATTCATTACAATCTGTTTCTGACCTGAATGGAATTTTAAGTAGACTTGTTGTTGACAGCCTCGATTATGAATTTAAAATCGGAGAAAAATTAATTGAATTTGAGAATTATTTCTCTGACTTTTCTAACTCAATTCGTTCAGCTGAATTGAAACGTTTAGCGAAAAAATTAATTAAGGAAAATACGAGAATTACATTTTACGGAAAAGCTTGGTCTGAAAGTAAAGCGAATTGGATTTATTTTGACAAAGTGTTTGACTTAAAAAAAATGCGGAACAAATTCGAATTTGGAGAAAATATAATTGAACATCAGAATTTGGACATTAGGTCTGGATTAGAAAGCGGATTTATTGACAAAAATACTAACGAGGGAATAATGGGAAAAATAAAAACTACTGCCAACAATGTATAAAAATAATTGCTACATTAGTGCTTAAACAAAGGTAGTTGCAGTTTTGTTACGTCTGATTTTCCTGCGGAAAATCCTCGCACACAAAACCGCAACTATTCTTATACGAGACCGTTGGCAACAATTAAGAAATGAACTTATTTAGACAATTTTTTAAAAAAGAAACCAAAAGCATTAGTGATGATTTTTATAATCGTGCCAAACTTGCAATTGAAATGTCCATTAATTCTTCCGTTGATGTGCATAAAACACTTTTAAAAGAAAAAAATTGGAGTCAAATATTATTTTGTAATAAAAGTTTAAGTTCTGGACTATTACGTCTTCACATGTTAGAAAGAAGAAGTAAAATAAAATTAGGTTCTGAAATAGAATTTAAAAATAAAGAAATAATATTAGATTCTCTTTTCAGTATTATACATAAGACAGAAGTATCAATAGCTGATGTTTATTATCAACTAAACCTTTGGATTATTCATAATCGATTTGACAAAATAAACGAACTTATTAAAATAATTCACCTTATCAAACCCTCAAGATATAGAAAACAGAGTCTGTATGAAAAACACTATATGAATTTTTTAAATTTCCTGTCTAGGAATACTGAAAAAATCAATCATGACTTTATTCAAAAAAGCCATAAAGACCCTATTATCACTTACTATTCTTTATTCCCTGAATTGTATGACGGAATTTTGAATAAAACCGATATAAAAGATAACATTCTAACTATTAAAGATGAGTACAAAATTTTACAAAAGAAACTATTCAAAGACTCATCTTCTTTGTACGGAGGATTTAAAGACACTGAAGTAGTAACAAATTTCACATTAGAGGTTCCTTTGAAAATATCCAGTAATATAGACAAATTAAAAGCTGACTAATAAAATAAAAAACTATTGCCAACATTGTATAAAAATAATTGCTCGACAAGCGTACTTGGGAAATTCCTTCCGAATTTTCCAATGGCAGTTTTTATTTGGTAATTTAGTAACCTAACCAAGCAACTATTCTTATACGTAACCGTTGTACAAAATATAACCACTCAATCCCATTTAGAATTTGACTGACCAGAAAGTAAATCGATTTTTAATACCTATTGCGGTAATCGTTGTAATATTTTCTATTTTCAAAACGATTAAGAATGACAAAAAAGAGGAACAACTGAAATTAGAAAATAATTATGTGATTGGAGAAATTACAGACCATAAAGTAACAGGTTTAGCCGAAACCTATCATATTTATTATAAGTATAGCGTTGATGGAACTGAATACTCAAAATCTGTAAATTATAGTTTTAAATATTCAGATTGCCAAAGAACAAAAAATTGTATCGGAGTTAAGCATCCTGTATACTATGACATAGAAAATCCGAATAATGCATTTATGGACTTTAATTCAACGGAATTAGACCTAAAAAAACTGAATATTCAAAAAAAGAGGTTTAAAGAACGGATTGATAATTAAAAAAAGGAATAAAATACTGTGTACAACAACGGCTATAATTCATTGCTTCTGACTTTCCTTTCGGAAAGTCCTCGCAGATTTGCTATCTTCGGTTTACGGCGGAAAATCCTCGCGGATTTTCACGCAACGAAATCATAGCCAAAACCGTTACCTGCAAGCTGAAAAAAAAATCCGTAAATGGAAGAAATAAACGAACTACAATTTAAAGAATTACTTGCTTCTACGGAGATTTCTGAACACAATGACCTTTTAATAAATTTTGAGAGTGTAACTAATGTAAACTTAAATAAAGTTACTCTTTCAAATAAGTTTAAAAACTGTAAACTTACAGGTAAAAGAGTTGATTTTATGAACTTGAGTCTTGAAGAGAACTCTGAATTAACTCATTTTTTTAGCTTTGATAATTGCGAATTTGAAAACGATGTTTATTTTAAAGATTGCTTTGTTCAAGAGATTAAATTTTCAAATATTTCAAAGCCAATTAAAAACTTACATTTAGCACCAAAAAAGCTTGGATATTTTACTTTTGAGTGTTCGGAAAGTTTAGAGCGAGAAATATTAAATGAAATTAATATTACTATCCATAATTGTGAAATTGTAAAATTTTTAGACTTCTTACATCTAAAATCAACGGGCAATTTACTGATTTCTCGTTGTAAAATTAATCGGGTTAAAATCCACGATTCCAAGTTCAAAAGAATAGATATTGACCATTGTAATTTTGTTAGTGATTTTCAATTTACTCTCAATTCTGTAGAGGATAGTTATTTTAAACATAACGAGTTTAATAAAACAAATTTTTCACTCACAGATTTCGGAATTGACGCAGAATTTTCTTTTAATGATTTCTCTGGAACTGCATTGTTTGAGAAACTAAAAAACGAGAATAGAACTAGAGTTAAATTCAAGAGTTGTAATTTTATGAAATACACATATTTCAATAAATCAACTCTTTATGACTTATATATTGATACTTCAAAATTTCAAGAATTTACTTCTTTTCAAGAACTAGAGTTAAACTCTATATTTTTAGACAGAACCATATTTGAAAAATCTGCTTTTTTTGATGACATTGAAATTTTTAAATTCAGTAAATGCAACAAAAGAACTTTAAGAAATATAAAACAACAATTATTACGAGCTGACAATAAAATAGATTACGACAATTTCCGTGCTCACGAACTTAATTCATACAAAGAAGAATTAAAGAAAAATATTAAGTCAAAACCAAAAGCTAATCGGAAAAAATTACGGAGAGATTTAACAATTTTACGAGTAAACTCATTCTTCTCAAACAACGGAACTGATTGGGTTAAAGCAATTAAAAGAACTTTATTTGTTGCGATTCTATTTTATTCAATATTTTATGGAATTCATAATTCCGAAAGAGAAATTGATTTGTTAAATACATCTGCTTATAGTGAGTATTTTATTGGACTATTTAGGTACTTTTTGCTAACTGACTTTCATAATCCTTTAGTAAATAGTAGAGAGTATTTGACAAGTGTTTGGGAATGGATTCCATTTATTTTCGGAAAGATATTTATTGGAATCGGAATTTATGAAATTTTGGTTTCATTTAGAAAATTTAGGAAATAAAGCCAGCAGGTAACAACGTATAAACGCAATAACGGCTGAATTTCCTAATCGGAAATTCAAGCCTTTTTATTATCTTGGTTGCGTCAGCGGAAAATACTCGCGCATTTTCCCGTTACTGACGCTTATACAAAACCGTTAGCAAACATAACTCACTCAAGTTTAAAAAAATAGAATTAACACAATGAACCATTAACACTATATGAGAAAATACTTATTAATTATATGCCTAATCTGTTTAAGCTCTTGTATAAAAAATTTAACTGATGAAGAATTAATAGAAACATATCAAGAATCGATTAATAATCATAAATGGAAAAAGGCTCTTGATTGTGTAAAAGAAGGATTAATAAGAAAACCTACTGATACTTCTCTATATTTTAGTCAAGCATTATGTTTGAAAAATATAAACCCTATAAAGAACCATCAAGAGGTTTTAACAAACATAAATATATACCTTAATCATTATAAAACATCTAGTCGGGGGAGATTATTAAAATATATAAATTACTACGAAAATGATCTATTTACAGAATCAATTGAAGAAGTAGAAAGAATCGAGAAATATTACGGAATTTCAGCCATTACACTTTTGATGAAAGCAAATGCTCATTTTTTAAATAAAGATTACAAAAATGCTGCTTTTAATTATGAAGAGGCAACAATGTACCCTAACTCTATAGAAAAGTTTAAAGCTATTTATTATTATAAAATTTATTCCAAATATTTTGCAGGAAACAAAGAAGGGGCGTCATGGGATACAGCTTTTTTGGAAAATTACGGGCTTGAAGAAGATATGGAATTGATGAGTTTAATTTCAAAAGACCAACTCAATATTGATGACTATAATAAAATCCCCTTTTATGCAGAATCAGAGAACTTTGATAAAGAAATTAGATTAAAAATAAATTTAAGCTATGACAGGCTTTTTAAACCCATATATACAGAAAAATTATTTTATGAGCCTAGAAAAACAGTAAAAGACTTAAAAAACTTAGATAAAAATCTAGAACTTCTCAATTTAAGTTCTTCAAATATATCTGAGCTTCCTGATAACATAAAAGTATTTAAAAAATTAAAGGCATTAGATTTATCGAGAAACAGAATCAAAGATTTTGATAAATTATTTAATCAATTAGGTGAATTACCAAGTCTTGAATATTTAGAATTAGATTATTCAAATCTGAAAGAATTTCCTTCTTCTATATCCAAATTACAAAAACTAAAAGGTTTATCAATTGAAGCTTCAAATATTCGTAAACTTCCACCAGAAATAGGAACACTAAAAAACTTAGGTTATTTAAGTATTCGTAATAATGGAAAAATTAAAGATTTACCAAAAGAAATAAAATATTTAAAAAATTTAAATTGTTTAGATGTTTCAGGAAGTGGAATTCAAAGATTAAGAGAAGAAGTTGGTCTATGTTACAACCTAATTTCAATTAAGAGTAATGCTTCTAAAGTTAAAACGATACCGCATACAATAGGCAATTTAAAAAACTTGAGGTCGTTAAATTTAGGTTTCAATAGAATTGAGACTATTCCTAAAAGTATTGGAGATATTAATTATTTAACCAATCTTGATTTAGGTAGTAATGAAATTAGAGAATTACCAAAAACAATTAAAAATTTACAAAACTTACAAATGCTAAGTATTGAATTTAATCGCTTTAGAAAATTCCCATCAGAAGTACTAGAATTAAAAAATCTACAAACGCTGTGGCTTCACAATAATAATATACCGCATTTACCAACTGATATAGGTAACTTAACAAAACTCACTCACTTGTTAATAGACCACGAAGTTATTTCTGATAAAAATATCAATCAAATAAAAGAAAGAAATACTAATATTTATATAGTAAGAGAAGATTGTAGAAAATATGTAGGAGGTATAAAAAGAAAAAAATAACGTTTGCTAACAATGTATAAAAAACATAGGGCGTTTGTGCTAAATCGAAAGGTCTATGTCTATTAACAAAGTCCGCTAAATATAAAATTTGGCGTTTATAGAAGAAAAGATAAAAGCAAAATATTTATATTTAGCTAAGTAATAAACCGAAACGAATGTGCTTATTTATTGCCCTACGTTTCTTATACTAAACGTTGTGTGCAATTTGAGAAATGAAAGACATTTTAAAATCAATTTTACTTATTCTAATATTTTTAATTGGAATTATTGTTAGTCCATTCCTCTGGTTCATTTCTCTATTCATAGGAAATGACAAAACGGAATACTACCATACTATAAGGAAATTTATACGTAGAGAAGATAACTGTAATGAACATTGGAACGAATCTTTCCATTCAGAATCTGACTTTATTAAATTTGAAAAAATATTAGAAAAGAAATTTACACCAATCGCACAAACAATTTCTTATTCACCAAAAGTTAAGTTTCTAATTTATGAATATGGAGCGGAAAATTGGGAAGGTGGATTAATTTATGAATGTGCTAACTGTAAATCTCTTTGGGAATTATCCCATCCTGAAAATGCTTATAGAGGATATTTTAAGTCAATTAATCTGAATAAGAATGAAATTGAAAAATATTTAAAAAAATAAAAACTGCACACAACAACGTGTAAAAATAATTGCTATTTTTAGTACAAAACAAAGGTAGTTGCAATTTTGCACACTCGGATTTTCCGTAGGAAAATCTGCCGCGTACAAAACCGCAACTATTCTTACACCAACCGTTGTAGGTAATTAAAAACTCACTAATGAAATTATTGTTAAGATTTTCAATTTTACTTCTGATTATCTCTTGTACTTTGAATAAATTCAGAAATGACGAATTAATTGGAGAGTGGAATACTTTTTATATAATCAATAGTGACAATGTAGATTTAGCAAAAAATTATTCACAAAAAAGTATTTTGACTAAACCACTATCTATTAGGAGAAATGGCTTTTTTTTAATTCAATTAATTGACTCTGCGAATACTTATTTAACAGGAAATATAGAAAGAATTGATTCAACTAAAATCAAAATTATCAACTCGAATTATTCAAGACTTAATGGAACTTACAATGTTTTTATCGAAAAAAGGTTAAGAAAAGGTTCATTGACAAGTTATTTAGAATTAACTTCTGATCAAAACCTGATAATAGCGGAAAGGTTTGAAAAAAGGATTAACCCAAAATGGAAATAAAACTACCTACAACAACGTGTATAGTTCATTGCTTGTTGATTTTCCTCTCGAAAAACCCTCGTACTTTTACTATCTTTGGTTTATAACCGAAAATTCTTGCGAATTTTCTCGCAACAAATCATAACACAAAACCGTTGTGCAACATTTGACAAATCACACGCAAAAAATGAATTCGGAAATATTTGAACATATAAAATTCATATTAATTGACTCAATAAATGATGATATTCAAGGAATGTATGAATTGAATTATGCTGTGAAAAAATATTACTCTGAATTGGAAACTCAAAACGAAACTGAGTTTGTTTGCGGAAAAATACTCTCTGAATTGATTTCGGAAAATTATGTGAGAATTATTAAAATGACCAATCCTGAATTTAAAGTAATTGAATCACTTGAGACCGAAATCGGACTGAAAATAGCGTCGGACAAAACTAATTGGACTGAATATGAAAATGAATGGATTTATGGAATTGAAAGTGTGGATGTGAAAAAATCAGTTGAATTGGAAAATATACTGTACGAAAAAATAAAAACGTTGCACAACAATGTATAAAAATAATCGCTCAATTTTGGGCTTAACCAAAGGTCGTTGCAAGTTTACTACGTCTGAATTTCCTTCGGAAATTCCTCGCACGTAAACCCGCAACTATTCTTATACTAACCGTTACCTACAATATGAGAAAGACGATTTTTATACTAACATTTTTTATAATCATTAGTGCTTTTTCACAAGAAAAAAAACTAGGAAAAAGTGAATTAAAGTATTACAAAGAACTAATAAAACATTTTAAGTCTAAATCAATAAACAAAGATTCAATTGACTGGGAAAATTTTGAAAAAAAAATATTAAAAAAAGCTCTTATTTCTAGAGATTCAGCAATTAAAACAGCACTAACTATAAACGGAGAAAGTCACTCTTTTTATTACAAATTAGATAATAAAATAAGAATCTATGGAAATTTTGAGTCAAAATCTTTTCTTGGAAAAAGAAAGAAAATAAGTGATATTAAAATTAAAAATACTGGTTTTATTAAAATAAACCACTTTATTTCATCTAAAGTAAGTTTAAAAGAAACAATTGAAAGTTCTAAAATTTATATAAATAAGAATATTGAAAATATTAAATCTAATGATAGTGAAAATTTAAAATGTTGGATTATTGATTTAAGAAATAATGGAGGTGGGCAAATGTGGCCAATGATAATTTCATTAACTCCTTTTTTAAAGGAAGGAAATATAGGATATACAATTAAAGGGAAAAAAGAAACCAATTGGAGAAAAGTGAATGGTGAAATCTTATATGGAACAAGAAATAAAACGAAAAAATATTTAGGAAAAACTTTCAATTATTCTCTAAAAAACCCAAGAGTGAAAGTTGCTGTATTAATCAACGAATGGACAGCAAGTTCTGCAGAAGCAACAGCAATTGCAGTTATGAGTAATTCTAATGTAAAATTTTTTGGAACTAAAACATTAGGTTATCCATCTAACAATACAAGTATTAAAATGAAAAACGGAGATTATCTTCATTTAACAACTGGATTTTGGAAAAATCATCTTGGAAATAAAATTTCAAAATCGATAATACCAGACGAAATTGCAAATTCAGAAAAAGACTTGATTGAAAAAATAACAAATTGGATAAATGAATAATACTGTAGGTAACACCGTGTATATTTTATTGCTTTCTTTTAGCCAACTTACGAAAATCCTTGCGGATTTTCTATTCAGTATTTATTTGCTAAATTTACGCTAAACCAACGCAACAAACCATACACAAACACGTTATGTGCAATTAAAAACAGCTATGAAAGATTTATTATTGTTTAGAAATAAGCAAATTAATGTTACTGAATTTGAAAAGAAAAACAACTTGAATCTTCCTCCTGTATATAGGTCATTCATTTCTGCATTTAAACCTTATTTTGGGTTTACAAATTGTTTAGACGAATCTGATAATATTGAAAAGGAATTTATGACTCATATATTCTCTTCTGTTAAAAAAGAAAATTATGAAATTGATGATGATGAATTGAGTTTTGAATCATTTATAGATTTAGAAGATTTATTAAAATATGATAGTCAAAAGTCATATATAGAAGAATTTGACTTATTACCTATTAGTTATCATGGTCATGGAGGGTCTTTATTTATTGGAATGAAAAAAGACAATCTTGACAAAATATACTATGCCATTGATTCTTATGAATTCAAATTTTTAGCTGATAATATTTTTGATTTATTAAGTCAATTTAGGGTAGTAACTGTAAATTACGATTTCGAAAAATTAGATACTAATAAATTATATAAAAACTGGAATGAAGATTTTTGGAGACAAAAAAGCACATAACAATGTATAAAAAACATAGGGCTTTTGTGTAAACTCCAAAGGTCTGTGTATTTTTATGAAGTCCGCCAAATATAAAACTTGGCATTTTCAATAAAAAAAATAAAAGCAAAATATTATATTTGGCTAAGTTATAAACCCGAAATGTAGTGCTTATCTTCTGCCCTACGTTTCTTATACTAAACGTTGCCACACATTAGAAAAAAAATATAATGCTGAAAAAGAAAACCCTAATTATAATCATATTAATTCTTGTCGGAAATATTAATCAATCATTTAGTCAAGAATTAACAATCGACCCAATGTATCGAATTCAATTATTGATTCAAATGGAAAATTATGAATCCGCTATTGAATTTACTGAAAAGCTTAACGATAGTTTAAAATGTGAGAAATTGGAAATTTTAGGATTTAGTCATCGAAATTTAAATAATCATTCAAAATCGATTTCTTACTATGAGCAATACATTAAGGAATGTGACCCAAGTTACATTCAAAGAGTGAATTTAGGAGATAGTTACTATAAAACTAATCAACTAGAAAAGGCAAAAGAACAGTTTTTGATTGTAGAAAAAGAAGTGCCAGATTTAGGATTAGTTGATTATAATCTCGGATTGATAGCATATGATAGCGGAAATAAAGAAAAAGCAGTTGAATACTTCACTTCTGCCATAAATAAAACAAAAGGCGAAACATTAGATTTTGATTATGTTGAAATGCAAATTAAAATACTTAATGAATTAGGTAAATATGATACTGCGATTAAAAACATTGATACTATTTTAGAAATTTGGGATAAAAATTCTGTTGAATATAAATACACGTTGATTATCAAATCTTCAATATTTGGAGCAAAAAGTGAGTACATTAAAGCAATTAAAATGTTAGACCAAATTATTGAGACGGGAATTGAAAATGAAACGGTTTTACTTGAGGCTTATTCTTATCAACTTGACTTCTATTCGAAAATGAAAAAGAAGAAAAAAACTTGTGATATTTATCAAAAAATTAAGAATGTAAATTCCAAAGCTAGAATACTAAAAGAATATAAATGCGAATAAAAACGTGTGGCAACACCGTGTATAATTCATTGCTACTACTTGCCTACTTACGAAAATCCTCGCGGATTTTCTATTCGGTTTGTATTTGCTAATTTAGTTGCTGAAACACGCAACGAAATCATACACAAACACGTTGGCAATAATATGAAAAAACAAATTTTACTTATTCTTTTCGGATTGACATTAACTTTGTTAAATGCTCAAAAAAATATTATTGACTCAACTTTAATAACTAAAACCACATTCATTGAAACTATAAATCATAGCACAATTGACGGAAAACTGATTAAGCTCAAAGGCTATAATTATAACTCTATTTATAATCAAAAATATTCCAACGATACACTGACATTAATGTTTGCTAGAAAAGGACTTGGAAGCCAAATATTTAAACTAAATATCACTGACACTATAGTTCCTGAAATAATTCTATGGTCAGACTATCCCGCTTTTAATGGTAAATATTTTAAATCTCTTGAATTTGAACACTTAGAGATTATTGCGAATAAAAAAAATTACAAATCTGGCGACACAATAATGATTAAATTAAAATGTATATCTAAACAACACAAAGGACACATTGGACACCCTAAATTTGAATACAAAGGAACAATTAAACATATCCTAAAAAATTGATTAGAACACTATTGCCAACACCGTGTATAAAAAATTGCTAAATTAGTGCTTAAACAAAGTTAGTTGCATTTTTTGCTACTTCTGATTTTCCTACGGAAAATCCTCGCACACAAAAAACGCAACTTTCCATACACAAACACGTTGGCAGTAATTTAGAAAAACAATAATGACTCAAGAACTATATCAAAAAGCTCTTAAATTTGCTGGGCAAAAGCATAGTAATCAGAAAGTCCCAGGAACAAAAGCAAACTATCTTTTACATATTTCTAATGTAGCTATGGAAGTGATAATGGCTTATAACTTTGAAAGTTCTTTTAATTTAAACTTTGCAATACAAATAGCTATTTTACACGATACCATTGAGGATACTGATACCAATTATGAAGAAATCAAAAAAATATTTGGACAAGATATCGCAATGGGAGTTCAAGCCTTAACAAAAAATGAAAATCTGAAATCAAAATCTGAAAGAATGCTCGACAGCTTGAACAGAATAAACACATTACAAAAAGAAGTGGGAATTGTTAAAATTGCTGACCGCATAACAAACTTACAATCACCTCCTGAACATTGGAGCAGAGAAAAAATAATTAAATATCACAAAGAAGCTCAAATCATTTCAGATTTACTTAAAGAAAAAAACAATTATCTAAATAAAAGATTAGAATCTAAAATATCTGACTATGAAAAAAATATAATAAAGTTTAAGCCTAAATAGAAAATTAATATGCATACAACTTCAAAGAACTATTTAGAATTAAACAACCAAGATTGGTTTAACAAACTAACTTTAGATTCAGTTTTCACTCTTAATGGACTAAAGATTGCAGACTCTGAAAACCTTATTGATAAAAGCTACAAATCTACTGTTTTCAACAATACAGAAAAAGATAATCGAAAAATATACAGATCCTCAAATTATCAAAACCATTATAAAGTCAAAAATGGTGAAATTATCGGATTCGGTTTAGTTATTAAAAATATATCAAAACTTGATTTTTCTATTAAATTTGGAAAACCAATTTCTGAGTATGCTATAATTGGTCATATATATTCAATGGATTTGTATGAAATAGAGGGGTACGATTTGGTTTACACTAATTTTAGATTGGTTCTTGACCCTACAAAGGAAAAGTTAGAATCTATCCAATTCGGCACTAAATTACTTTACGGAGATGAATAAAACTACTGCCAACAATGGCTAAAATCAATACGGGTTTGAGTGTCTAATCCAAAGTTTAGTGTATTTTTATAAAGTCCGCCAAATCTTTTGATTTGGCTTTAGAATAGAAAAAAATAAAACAAAATAAAAAGTTTTGGCTAATCGCTTAATCCGAAATTAAATGCTAATTTAATCCCGTACTAACCTTAGCCGAAGCCGTAAGCTGACAAAAAATTCGTGAAATAAGAAAATGGGAGTATTTGACTTTTTAAAAGGTAATAAAAAAGGTAAATCGGAAAGAACCGAAAAGCCATCGCCTGAACAAAAGTTATTCTTTGAAAAAGCTATGGAAATCGTAATTCCGACTTTTGAACAGTTCGGATTCCAAAAACACCGAATTGAAATCGGAAAACATTCTTCGACAATAATTTACCGAAAAGACAAACAGTATCTTAAAATATCAAGTAGCACTTATCCAAGGGATTATCCTTATCACTATAACATAATACTTGGAGAAGGAAATAGCGAAGACTTTTTTGAATACGACTGGAATTCAATTGCACTCTGGAGATTTAAAAAGGAAATTAATCCAGAATTAAAAGTAACGGAATATGAATTCCCAAAGGATAACGGAATTGAACCAAGTTTGAAAAATGCTAACTCTGAATTAATAAAATACGGACTGACTTTTCTAAATGGAGAATTGGAATTGTTCCATAAAATTAGAAAAGAGCAGAATAAAGACAGAGAACCTTACAAGATTCACTCACCTGACAAAAATGGAAATTACCAAACGTCATTTGAACCGAAAAGTGTGGAACAAAAGAAAAAATACAGTTGAATAAAAAAAGCCTACACACAACAATGTATAACCGCAATTACGGCGGATTCGACTACGTCCGAATCCACTCGAAATTGCTAAAGCCTGTGTCAAACAGAAAATAAACGCTAATTTAACCCGTAACTGACGGTTATACGAGACCGTTGTAAACAATTTATGAGAACCGAAAAAATAATAATAATTTTAGTCCTGATTTTGACATTTAGTTGTCAAACAGGAAAGAAAGAGTCGGAAACAAAAACTGATTCGAAAACTGAACTTGAAAATCAAAATTCAGAAATAGAATTAAATTCTGACACCAAGACTATCTCAAAAAATGATTCTGAAAGTGTTACTTTCCGAAATATAACGGATTTAGAAAAATATAATGGATTTGAAAAAGTAAGTGCACAAGTTTTAGGTAATTCAGATAAGGCTTTGGTTTACATTCAAAAAGACAGTTTGAAAGTGTTGATTTTAGAGAAAATAATTAAAAATTCATCCCCTATACCTAATTATTCAATTCTTGACGAAGTGAATTTGATATTTAAAAATTCTGACCAATACGTTGCTTTAACTCAATGTGAATTAATTGAAAATCCAAATGAAAGAATGGTTTTTAGTTTGGTAGAGAATGAGGATGTTGAATTTTTTGACAAAATATTAAAAACTTGGTTTATTGACTTAAAGGAAAATAAATTCAAGGAAATTGAATCGAAAAAAGTTAACTGTGAAAACGAATGGTTTGGTTATGATGGATAAAAACTGTTTACAACAATGTATAACCGCAATTACGGCGGATTCGACTACGTCCGAATCCACTCGGAATTGCTAAAGCCTGTGCTAAACCGAAAATAATCGCTAATTTAACCCGTAACTGACGGTTATACGAGACCGTTGGCAACAATAATGAAAATGAAAAAGATAATTCTAGTATTGATTTTAACAACAACCTTTACGGAAACTTTCGGATGTAGTTGTAGTTCAATGAAAATTACAAATGCTTATTCTATTTTGGATTTCATTGGAATTATTGAATTCAAAAGTTTGACAGAAATTGAAAATAATTACGGAATCTATAAATCTACTTTTGAAATAAAAGAGCTATTTAAGGGAAAAGAAAATGAGAAAATATTTGTAGATAGTATGAAAGATAGTTCTTGTTCTTTTATTCCGCAAAAGAATAGCAAATATTTAATCTTTGGTTACAAAAATACAGACGGGGAAATTATGACTTCCTTCTGTCTTGCTCAAGGAAATCCAGACAAAAGAAGTTTATCTATTTTAAGATATTTAAAAAAGAAAAAAATTGAGAACGAAATAAGTTCTAATCTAAGACAAACTCTTAACAATGAAATTAATTCTAATCTTTTTGAAAAAGCAATAAATGGGATTTTCCTCTACAAAGTTATTTTAAATTCAGATTTGAGAATCAAAGAAATATTACCCTCTAATGAAAATGCTAAACGAAACTTTAATGAAAAAATCAGAAAAGAATTAACTAGTAAAATAGGTTATAAAATAAACGAAGTAGATAAAGGAATAAGGACTGAAAATCTGATTTCATATATAATTCTAACCTGGGAATATAATTATGAAAATGATAAAATTATAACAACAACTAAATTATAAATTACAGTTGCCAACAATGGCTATAATTCAACGTTCCGAATGAATAAGAAACAAAATTTACTAACTTTAAAACGGCTGATTTCTACTAAGGAAAAGTCTCCGACTTATTCCACGCCGAAATCATAGCCGAGACAGTTAGGCAACATAAAACCAAATATGAATCTACAAAAACTAAATGGTGAAATTGTATTAAGAGCTATAGTCGTTTTTATCATTGGGACAATTTATGGAATACTAGATAAAGGAGAATTTAAAGAAGGGTCGCTTATTGGAGATGGCCTAGGGCACTTGATTCTTTCTTATGGCTTGGGATTGATTTCATTTTACACATATAAACTCATCTCTAGAAAAAAATACCCTGATGGAAGAAAAAGGAGAATAATAATTTGGAATACCTCTATTTTTTGGGCATTATTTATTCTCGTATGGCTTGGACTATTATAAACCGACAGAAACTAAAATAACACCTAAATGAAATATTTAAAGAGTATTAAAAAAAGTTATTAATGAACAAACCTGACTTCTTATTTCTACTACTTGGAGCAAGTTACTCCTCTTTCAGATTTGCTAAAGAATTTGTGAAAAACGACTTAAAATCTGAATTCAAGTATGATTTAGAATTAAATGTTTCTCACGACAATCCTGAATTAAAACAATTTGACATTTATCCAGATGATAACGGAAAGAAATACTTTGATTTAACTGACAAAGAAGTAGTCGAAATTCTATGTCGAAAAAACAAAATTCCTGTTTGGATTGATATTGCAGTCTCTAAATCTGACAGAAAGAAAACAACATTTAAACTTCTATGTGCGGGTAGATATTCTGATGATAAAAATGAATTCTATTATACAGATGGTGGTTCTGGACCTTTTGGAATTAAAAGCCCTAATCATCCAATTGGTTATAAAGAAGGAACTAAATTTAAACTGAAAAAGAAATAACGATTGCCTAACAATGGCTATAATTAATACGGGTTTTGGTGCTTAACCCAAAGTGTAGTGCTTTTTAACTAAGTCCGCCAAATCTTTTGATTTGGCTTTAGAACAAAAAAGATAAAACAAAATAAAAAGTTTTGGCTAAGTGCTTAATCGGAAATTTAGTAATTTTAATTCCCGTACTAACCATAGCCGAGACGTTGCACTGCATTAAAATCGACACCGAAAACAACATCTAATTAATAAAAAACAAATCTGAAATTATTAATTCTATTCTGACAAAAAATTATCAGTTGAAAACCTTTTGCTGAAAGAAATGGGGAATTTTGATGTTTCCAATAGAATTAGAAAAACAAAAAACCTTCATTTCGTTACTACACGCTCCGATTGCGATAAGTCAGACAAATAAAGGTTACCTCAAATATACAAAAAATAACTTTCGTTCCTGTTTGCGCTTTGTTGCGTTAAGGTGATTTTTCTTAATTACTAACTCTAAAAAAACAGAAACAACTGATATTTAATATGTTTTAAATAAATATTTAATACTTCTTTTTTGCGTTAATTTCGTTTATTAAAAATATTCTTTAACAAGTATTGAATAGCCTCTTCCTTTGTTAATATTACTCTCTTATCTTTCTCAACATAAAATTTATTAATACTAAACTTTTTCTGTAGCATTTCAAACAACAACCTTTGCTCTTCTTTTGGAAGAGCTTCTGCTACTTGATATACTACTTTTGCGTTCAAAACTTATCTTAAAAATGATATTAAAACGCAATAATAGTATGTTTAAAATATAAAAAATAAGCTAGGTTAGGTTAGGTTAGGTTAGGTTAGGTTAGGTTAGGTTAGGTTAGGTTAGGTTAGGTTAGGTTAGGTTAGGTTAGGTTAGGTTAGGTTAGGTTAGGTTAGGTTAGGTTAGGTTAGGTTAGGTTAGGTTAGGTTAGGTTAGGTTAGGTTAGGTTAGGTTAGGTTAGGTTAGGTTAGGTTAGGTTAGGTTAGGTTAGGTTAAAATGAAATATTACTCTATAATGCACAACACATTAAGGTTATTATTTCATTAATATAAAAATAATCTTCTAGTAACTCTGGAATATACTTTTCTAAAAAACGCAATTAATGTAAAGAAATAAGCTAAACATGGAAAAAATTACAAAGTCAAAATCTCATTTCTCAACAGATAAAAATCCAAAAAAGTTACTTAATTATATATAACTAGTTGGCACGTATAATCAAAACCTGGTTGATTCTAAGAAACTTTAAAAAAAAAAGGAAAAACTTACTATAAAAAAGTTCCAAATGGCACACTAGTAGTTCTAATTACTTTCGCTCAAAAATGAAACATTAATCAGATATAGACTTTACGCAAAAGCGCAAATAGAAACGCAAAAAATAAAAACAACTACTCAAACACAATTAATATACTTGCTATCAGCTAGTTAACAAAATCCATCTAAGAAAAATGTCATTTCCGCAAGAAAACGCAAAGAAAGCGCAAAACGCAAAAAAGAGTTATTTGATTACAAAAAAGCTCTAATTGCCAAAGGTTCAAAATAACTCACTACTCTAAAATTATAGTGTTTGTAAGTTTATTCAAAAAGGCACAAACTTTATTTTCTATTATTCTATCAATGAAGAATAATCTTCTGGTAGCTCAGCATCAATATCTCGGAGATATTTATCTAATGCTGTCATGGTCGTATGACCAGTGATTAACATTAATTTACTTTTTGATTCAAATGGTGACATTGTTTGTCGTATTTCTCTATATAGTTTTGTGATAAAAGTATGTCTAAAACTGTAAAGTCCATATTCTTTACCTAGTTCAAAATGCTCTTTTACTTTTTTGAATCTTTTTGTAAAATGATCTCTTTTATTGGTCTCATCAATATTCCATATACCTCCTATTTCTTTCTGAGTAAATAAAAATGACTTAGGATCTTTTTTAGAAAGGTTAGGAATCTGATTTAATAATATTTCAGGAATAATTTTAATTTTTACAGGACTATTCTTTGCTTTTACATACAGTTTCTTATCTATTATATCAACATCTTCAACTCGTAATCTACAAACTTCAATAGGACGTAGAAAGTTGTACGAAACAAATTGAATAAATAGTAATAAATGCTTATTATTATCTTCTAGATAGTTATAAATATCTTCTTGAAGTTTCGGGGTGTATGTTTTATTTCTTTTCGGAATAGATTTCAATACATTAATTTTCTTAACATAGTTTTCTAAAATCAATTCATTATCCTCTAGCATTTGAAATAAAGAACTAATATCTGTTCGCGTATTATTTCTATTTCTAGCACTTGTATCTTGTAACACTTCATTCAAATACTCTATAATAATTTTCTTATTTAAAGTATCTATTGATTGGTTTTCAAAACCCTTCCTCTTAAGCCATTTGCTAAAACGAATAATTCTACTTTTATACTTAGTAAAAGAATTTTTATTCATTAACCTTTTCTTCAATTTAAGTCCTAACTCAAAAGCCTTATCAATTGAAATTTCACTTACTTCCTTCTCTTGTTTTGCGCTTTTTTGTGTTCTTTCGGAAAGCGCAAAAGAATTTTGTGAAGCTGTTTTAAGTTTTTCTTCTCCGAATAATTCTGCTTCTAATAATGAATTATCTTCATAAGGGTTAAAACCAGCTTGCAGCAATTGAAATAAGGCTCTTTGCATTGTTTTCAAAAATGCAATTCGTTCCCTTTTCGTTTTTAACTTATTTACACCTGCTTTTATATAAGGCTGTCTTTTTAATTTTAACGTTTTAGGGTCTCGATAAGAATAATAAACAAACCAATCCTTACTTAAAGCTAATTCTTTTTCTGTTTTAGTGAGCTTTGACCACTCTGAAATTAACACCCCTCCAGTGTAAATTTTAGGTTCAGAAAAATTGAGTTTCATATCAAAAACGTTTACGGTAGCGTTTACGGTTCGTAAAAGTAAAAAACTTAAGGGCATAAAAAAACGGATTGTCGTAAACAATCCGTTAGTTTTAAAAGCTTTAAGCTTAGTAGCGGGAACTGGACTCGAACCAGTGACCTTCGGGTTATGAGCCCGACGAGCTACCTACTGCTCTATCCCGCGATTTGCGGTTGCAAATATACAACCTTTTCTTTCTTCTATCCAAATAAAACAATACTTATTTTGAAACTATTTTATAACTCACACCATAACAGCACAATAAAAAACAATAAATCTTAAGTAAAACAACTTATCTTTGCCACATGATACATAAAGCAGGATTCGTAAATATTATTGGTAACCCAAACGTTGGTAAATCAACTTTAATGAATGCATTGGTTGGTGAAAAACTTTCAATCATTACTTCTAAAGCACAAACAACTCGACACCGTATTTTAGGTATCGTAAATAATGAAGATTATCAAGTTGTTTTTTCCGACACTCCAGGAATTATTCAGCCAGCATATGAATTACAATCATCAATGATGGATTTTGTAAAGTCTGCTTTTGAAGATGCTGATGTACTTATTTACATGGTTGAAGTTGGAGAAAAAGAACTTAAAAATGAAGCTTTCTTTAAACGAATAATTCACAGTGAGATTCCTGTTATCTTATTATTAAACAAAATTGATAAGTCTTCTCAAGAAGAAGTTGAAGAGAAAATAGCTTATTGGAGAAATAAAGTACCAAACTCTTTTGTTTATGTTATTTCGGCTTTAGAAAAATTTAATGTGGAAACTGTTTTTTATAAAATTATAGAACTGCTTCCTGAAGCGCCACCTTTTTATCCAAAAGATCAACTAACTGATAAATCAGAGCGTTTTTTTGTAAACGAAAAGATTCGAGAAAAAATCCTACAACAATACAAGAAAGAGATCCCTTATTCTGTTGAAGTAGAAACTGAGGAATTTGTTGAAGAGGAAGACATTATTAAAATTCGCTCGGTAATTATGGTTGAACGTGATACTCAAAAAGGAATTATCATTGGGCATAAAGGAAGCGCAATTAAACGTGTAGGAACTGAAGCTCGAAAAGATTTACAAACTTTTTTTGAGAAAAAAGTATTTCTAGATTTATATGTAAAAGTGAATAAAAACTGGCGTTCAAATGAGCGTCAATTAAAGCGTTTTGGTTATAAAGACTAGCTGGTTTTTATTTTATTTAACAACTCTTTTGTAAACTTCTTTAATTCGTCCATTTGTTTTTTACCTGTAGACTTACCTATGGTTCCGACAAAGTATAATAACACCCAAACTATTGGCAAAACAAACAACATTACAATAGATAATAAAGAAGTTTTATTTAGCGACCAATTGCTATAGGCTATTACTCCAAAAACTAAAAAAGCAGTTGCTACAAAAAAGTGAAGAAACATAAAAAGTGTCCAAACTTGAGGCTTGGGTCCAAACAATCCTTTAATAACAGAAGTTTCTTTTGTTAACTCTTCTATTTCAATATGTAATTGAGGAGACCAAAAATGTGTTTCACTCTCAGGAACATCAATAACTACATGGTTATCTACCATTTTCATCTTGTACTTAGAATCATCAAGTGTATGCTTACTAATCTCTTTTAACAAAGCGTCTGACTCTAAATCAAAATTTATTTGAAATCGAGGTTTTAAAAAAATCTGATTGTATAACTGATCATCCATAAAACTAATTTACTTCAAAATTTAATTTCATAGTAATTGAAGCTGTTTTTTCTTTTGATGATGTATTATAAGTTCCTCCCCAAGAATAATTCTCATTTGAATTCTGACCTGTAATTTGGAAAATTCCCATTTTAGCAGAAATCAAATCTCCTAAACTCTCACCTGAATTCTCTGCTATTTTTTCAGCTCTAGAACGAGCATCAGCAGTAGCTTTACTAATCATTTCAACTTTTAAATCAGCTAACTTTGTATAATAATATCGTGGGGGCTGTGAATAAAACTGAATTCCTTTATTCAATAATTCTGTTATCTCACGAGAAATTTTCTCAACTTTTTCTACATTATTAGATTCAACTTTTATCGATTGCGTTAGTCTATAACCCAAAAACTCTTCTCCCATATATTTTCCTTCAGGAGAATATTTAGTTCTTGTATTTTTATTACTTTTTACAGCTTTAAAAATTAATTCTTCAGGTTTAATGCCTTTAGACATTAAATAGTCAGTGATAATTTTTTTGTCTTTTTCTAAATTATTATACCCTTCTTTTAAATTTGGATTCTCCTTCGAAAAAGACCCCTCCCAAACAATTAAATCTGATGTAAAATCTGCCTTACCTAAACCAGTAACAGCAATATTTCCTTGAGGTTTATTTCTATTTATAATCGAATTCCCTAATAAATAAGCAGCAATTACAATAGCTATTCCAAAAATTACAGCATTTAAATTCGTGTTCTTCATAATCATTTTTTTTATTCATATAAAACTACAACAAATATTGCAACGTTAAATTGTATCTTTGCACAAATTTTAACAAAATGAGTAGTATTGTAGCCATTGTTGGTAGACCTAATGTAGGTAAATCCACTTTATTTAACCGCTTAGTTCAACGTCGTGAAGCTATTGTAGATTCTGTTAGTGGAGTTACAAGAGATAGACACTACGGGAAATCTGAATGGAACGGAAAAGAATTTTCGGTAATAGATACTGGTGGGTATGTTGTTGGTTCTGATGATATTTTTGAAGGAGAGATACGTAAACAAGTTCAGTTAGCAATTGATGAAGCTGATATTATTGTTTTTGTAGTCGATGTTGAGCAAGGAATTACTCCAATGGATGATGCTGTTGCTAAAATATTACGCCAAGTTAAAAAGCCTCTTTTTATGGCTGTAAACAAAGTTGACAATGCAATGCGTGATGCTGATGCTGTTGAGTTTTACAACTTAGGTTTAGGTGATTACTATACTATTTCTTCAATAAACGGAAGTGGAACTGGTGAATTATTAGATGCTGTTGCGGAAGCTATTCCAGAAGAGGAAGAAGAAGAAGTAAACGAACTACCTCGTTTTGCAGTTGTAGGACGTCCTAATGCTGGTAAATCTTCATTTATCAATGCGTTGATTGGAGAAGATAGAAATATTGTTACAAATATCGCTGGTACTACTCGTGATTCTATCGATACAAAATACAATCGTTTTGGTTTCGAGTTTAACTTAGTAGATACTGCTGGAATTAGAAAAAAATCGAAAGTAAAAGAAGATTTAGAATTTTATTCTGTAATGCGTGCCGTTCGTGCAATTGAACATTGTGATATTGCTATTTTAGTTGTGGATGCTACTCGTGATTTTGAGGGTCAGGATGAAAAAATATTCTGGTTAGCTGAAAAAAACAGAAAAGGAATCATTATTCTTGTTAATAAGTGGGATTTGGTAGAAAAGCAAACCAACACAATGCGTGATTTTGAAGCGCATATTAGAAAGAAAATTGCTCCTTTTACAGATGTGCCAATTGTATTTATTTCAGTATTAACAAAGCAACGTATCTTTAAAGCAATTGAAACTGCTGTTGAAGTTTTTGAAAACAGAAAACGTCGTATTCAAACAAGTAAACTAAACGAAACAATGTTGGAAATCATGGATCATAATCCACCACCAGCAACGAAAGGAAAGTTTATCAAAATAAAGTACTGTATGCAATTACCAACGCATACACCTCAATTTGCATTTTTCGCGAATTTACCTCAATATATTAGAGATCCATATAGACGTTATTTGGAAAACCAATTACGTGAGCGATATGACTTCAAAGGGGTTCCTATTAGTATTTATTTCAGACAGAAATAATATTCATTAAATATTTTTAAAAAGCCATTATTTAAATAATGGCTTTTTTATTGGTAACAAGATAGTATCAGTAGTAAAAAACGACCAACTACTTACAATTTTGTAAATTTGCAGTTAGAAAGAGATAGAAAACATGGAAATAAGGCAACCTAAAAGCTTACAAAACATAGAATTACCATTACACCTTAACATTAGTTTTGAAAAGGTGTATGATATGTTACGTGGATATGCTAGTGAAGAACAAAAGGATCATCCTTTTTATGCTTCTGCTACTATCTTAGTAAAAGAAGTAGAAAAACATCCTGAACTAATTAATGGTTTTTCTGACTTTTCTCTTTTAGAAAAACATGATGAAATTATTAATCTTTTATTAGAAGGTTTATTTCCAATAGCACTTACAGATAATGAAATTAAAGCTGCCACTATTCCATTTACTTTCACTTCTTTTAAGTTTACCAATCGTTTTGAAAATATCATAAAAAATGCTGGTAACGATTATGAGTTAAAAGTTCGAAATTTCGAAGAAGATTTAATGTACATTCACTCTTGTATATTAATTTTAAACATCGTTTATCAACATCCAGTAGATTTAAAAAGGCCTTTCTTTTTTGATATTCCAGATAAAAACTCAGGAATTATAAAACACTATCGTGTTGCTTTCAATGGCGACTTTATGGAAATTTATCCAAAAGAAAATGCACCAAAACTAACCAAAGAAGATATCGAGATGTTGTTAGATAATTTCAACAACATAGATGTTTGGAAAGAAAAATTTCCTCCAAACTCATATACTTTTAAGGGATTTGGACTAATGAATTTATTTGATGTTACTGCTGACGAAACTATTTCTTCAGTTAGAAACACCTTGCTAGAAAAGCATGATAATAATATAAATGAAAAGCTTCAAAAAGATTTAAGTGAGTTTTTTAACATTAAAGATTTAACCACTGGTTTTTCAGTTTTTGACACCTCTAGAAAAACACTAGAATCTACTCGTGTAAAAAAATCAGAAAGTCTCATTTTAAACGATGAACGCTCTATTATGTGTAATCAGTTTTTCTGTAATCATATTCTAGAAAAAATATTTTGCAAAACTGAAGCTGTTACTATTTCTGATGTTGAGAAATATGGAAGACAATCAAATCAAAACCCATTTTATAAAAGACTAAAAGAAAAAGGCATAGGTAGCCTTATATTAATTCCTATAAAAGCTTCTTCAAATAGCGATTTGGCCTTAGTTGAAATAGCTTCACCAAGACCGTATGAGCTAAACACAGTTAATCAACAAAAATTAAAAGATTTAATTCCTGTTTTTGAAGCTGCTGTTGAACGTTCGGCAGACGAACATCAAAATATTTTAGAAGCTACTATTCAAGAGCATTATACCTCAATTCATCCATCTGTAAAATGGCGTTTTTACGATGCTGCAGAAAAATATCAAACAGATGTTTTTAATAAAATTGAGAATGTTAAAATTGATCAAATAGTTTTTGATGATGTGCATCCTTTATATGGACAGTCAGACATTAAAGGATCGTCTATTGCAAGAAACGAAGCTATTAAAGAAGATTTAACAACTCAACTTACTTTAGCTATTTCTGTTTTAAAAGAAGCTTGTAAATCGGAAGAATTACCTATCTACAAAGAACTAATGTTTCGTGTAGAAGAATATCTTTTAGAAGTAAAAAACGGCTTAAAAGCAGGAGATGAAATTGGAATTCTTGACTTCTTAAAACAAGATATTTATCCTGTATTTAGTCATATTAAAGAAATCAATACTGATTTAGAAGTACTAGTTACAACCTACATGGATCGCTTAGACCCTAATTTACATGTTGTTTATGAAAAGAGAAGAGCTTACGAGCATAGTGTTACACTTTTAAATGATAAACTTGCTAAGTTTATTGATGCTAAACAAGAAGAAGCACAAGTAATGTTCCCTCACTATTTCGAACGTTATAAAACAGATGGTGTAGAGTATAATATGTATATCGGGCAATCGTTAACGAATGAAAAAAAATACGACGATTTATACTTATACAACCTAAGATTATGGCAATTACAGGTAATGTGCGAAATGGAAAACGTAGCTAATACAGCTCGAAAATCTATGGAACACGATTTACAAGTAGCTTCATTAATTTTAGTACACAGTAATCCGTTAGCTATTAAATTTAGAATGGATGAAAAGCAATTTGATGTTGATGGCGCTTACAATATTCGATATGAAATTATTAAAAAACGTATTGATAAAGCACATATAAAAGGTACCGACGAACGATTAACTGTTCCTGGTAAAATTGCCATTGTTTACTCACAAGATAAGGATGCCCGTGAGTATTTAAAATACATTAAATATTTACAATCAAAGAACTTGTTAGGAGAAGTTGAAAACCTAGTGTTAGAAGATTTACAAGGTGTTTCAGGATTAAAAGCATTACGTGCAGAAGTTATCTATCAAAAAGATTTTGATTCTGAAAAAACAATTACTATCGACGAACTGATTGAAGAGTTTAAGTAACCTATGAAACCGATTCTTAGAAATATTTCAGCCGTTATTATTGGATGGATTACAGGAAGTATTGTAAACATTTCTTTAGTAAATTTAGGACACAAAATATTTCCTATAGAAGGGATAGATTTAAGTGACATGAATCAGTTGGCTGAAATTATGCCAACTTTAGATACTAAGTATTTTCTTTTTCCTTTTTTAGCTCACGCATTGGGTACTTTGGTTGGAGCTGCTATTGCATGGAGTATCGCTTCTAACCATAAAATGAAACTTGCGCTTACAATTGGTGTACTTTTTTTGTTAGGAGGAATTATGGTTAACTATATGTTACCAGGACCTACTTGGTTCGCTATTACAGATATTCTTTTGGCCTATATCCCTATGGGGTATCTCGGTGGTAAGTTAGCTGAAAGAATTTCAGCTAAAAAGTAGATAATAAGCTCGCTACTTCTCCAATAGCTCCTAACTCTCTTTCTTGATTATAAAAAGCAATTGCAAAAGCAGCAACACTTACTATAATTCCTATCATAAAAACAGTATAAGTAGTACGTAAAAGTTTATATTTTCTATTTAAAACCAATCCTAAAAAATATAAATCTTTAGTAAGAGAATTGTATAAATAATCGCGGTCTTGCATCATCTCACTCATCCCCCATTCAAAATCAGGTAAATCCATTTGATGAAAATTTCCAAAGAACAATAAATTCACTTTTTTGTTAGCTACGTCCTCCTTCGTAAATTTCCCTTCTGTTACATTAGGTCTTGTTGCTAAAATTGATAAAATGATAGACGTTACCGTAAATGCTATAAAAATTAAAGAAGGAATAATTAAGTAATGGTTAGATGGATTATCTAATTTTGGAATTAATGTAGATAAAGCCATCGAGATAATAATTGCATTAACCGATAACAAAATATTAGCTTTAGTATCAGCAATATCACTTAAAGTAATATGGTTACGTAACGCAACTCGAAACATCGTTTCAATTCCACGTTCAGGTAATTCTATCTTATTTTTTTTAAAATCTAATTCTGCTTTCTTTTGCTTAATTTTTTGCGATTCTTGCTTTAATTTCTTTTGTTCTTTTAATAATTGAGCTAAATTTTTACTTTCAGTCTTGCTCCAATTTTTAGCAGCAAAATCTGTATAAAAACGATGATTTGTTAAAAACTGAATATTCTCTTCGTTCCATTTTGCATCAGAAACAACATGGTTTTTCGTTAGCTCCCACTCTTTTCTTAAAAGCGACGTATAGTCACTAAAATTTTTACTTCCTAAATGAGCACAATCGGCATCTCTAATAATTTTTTCTAAATTAGATGACGGTTTTACCCCCATCTTTGTAGCTAAAATTAATTCAGAGATTTGCTTAATAACATCTTCTGAAACATTTTTACTTTTAAAAAAATCTTCAGCAATCTTTGCACTTTCTTCTTCATGACCTTCAATTGATTTTGTATAACCTACATCATGAAACCAAGCAGTAAGCATTAATACATGAGCAGATTGCTCATCTATTTGCATTCCTTCTATCAACTCCTTAGTCTTCTCAACTACTCTTTGCGTATGAAAAACATTATGATATACAAACGAAGAATCTAATTCATCATTTAAAAGATTTATTACAAAATTCTCTACTTCAATTAATAAGTTTTCCATCAAAAAAGGTTTTTGCTAAATTAAAAATAATATTTAATTTCTGTTAAACGTAAGTTTCATGGGATTAGTACGACTACCTTAGTGTTAAATGCAATAAGATATAGTACAGCGACAACACCTCAGTTGACGTTGTACTATATTTTTTGTCTAAATTTTTCATATTTTTAATTTTAACTAAAAGAAAGGATCTTGATATGCTAACATGGAAAAACATTATTCATTATGCTGTAAATGGAAATCTAACTCCCGATAAAAGAGTTGAGAAAACCAAAACAGAATGGAAAGAATTATTAACCCCTGAGCAGTTTAGAATTACACGTTTAAAAGGAACAGAACGTCCTTTTTCTGGCGAATTATGTTCAGCTTATGATGAAGGCAAGTACAACTGTGTTTGTTGTAATACTCCTTTATTCGACTCAACTATTAAATTTAATTCAAGTTCTGGTTGGCCAAGTTTTACGCAACCTATTACAGAAAACGCGATTCAGTATCATAAAGATATAACTCTTGGAATGGTACGTGTTGAAGTTTTATGCAATACTTGCGATGCTCATTTGGGACACGTTTTCCCTGATGGCCCAGAACCAAGTGGATTACGTTACTGTATTAATTCTGAATCTATGCAATTAGAGAAAGGAGTAGAAAATGAATAGTAATAATATACAAATAGCTACTTTAGGTGGTGGATGCTTTTGGTGTACTGAAGCAATTTTTCAAGAAGTAAAAGGAATAACAAAAGTTGTTTCAGGATATTCAGGCGGAAATGCACCTGGTCATCCTACTTATCGCGAAGTGTGTTCTGGGTTAACAGGTCATGCAGAAGTTATACAAATTACTTTTGATGCTCATATTATTTCTTATCAAGAGATTTTAATCATTTTTATGACTACGCACGACCCAACAACACTAAATCGTCAAGGAGCAGATCGTGGTACAGAATATCGTTCTGTAATTTTTTATCATAATGAAATTCAAAAAGAAATTGCAGAAACTGTTTCGAAAGAAATTTCACCATATTACGAAAACTCTATTGTTACAGAAATAGCCCCTTTTGATGTCTTTTATGAAGCTGAAACCGCACATCAAGATTATTACAGAAGAAATCAAGAACAAGGGTATTGTAGCTTTGTAATAACACCTAAACTAACAAAATTGAGAAAATTACATGCTGATAAATTAAAGTAAGATGATTAAATTATACGGAGCCGAAAGGTGTCATAAAACTAAATATTATAAAACATTTTTTGAAACGCGTAATCTAGATTACGCGTTTCTTGATGTTGAACAAAGCCTTCTTTTTGCTGAAGAATTACGTAGCTTATACGAAAACCGTAAACTCAATTTCCCAACAATTACCATTGGTAAGAAAAAGCTAAGAAATCCGACAGATAAAGAATTAAACAAATGGTTAGATAAACTTAAAACTGAAGAGATATGAACTTAATTCAAAACCTTAAAAATTACTTTTCATCAAAATCAAAAGACAACACAACTTTAAAAGCTCCTGAAGGAATTTGCCCTAACTGCTGGGGGAAACAGGAATGGGAAGGAGAATTTTACAAGAAAATTAAAGCCAACAACATAACCCCTGAACACAATACTTACGACAGCTTTATACACGAAGTAGCTTCGAAACTCGATAAAATAACTTTAAAAGAAGACGTTTTAGTTTGCGAAACATGTAAAACATCTTATAAATAATTCTGTTAGTACTACCTTTGTAAAATGAAGTTAAACATTCAAGATACTTTTAATAAAGAACTACCTGCCGATAAAATTTTAGAAAACTCGCGTAGGCAAGTTTTAGATGCTTGTTTTTCATTTGTTACTCCTAAAAAAACAGCCAATCCAAAACTCATTCATGTTTCTAAAGAAATGCTAGAAGCTATCGGATTAACTTCTGAAAACGCTACATCAGAGGATTTTTTAAAGGTTTTTACTGGAAATACAGTTTTAGAAAATACACATCCGTATGCCATGTGTTATGGCGGACATCAATTTGGTAATTGGGCTGGTCAATTAGGCGATGGTCGTGCTATCAACCTAACTGAAGTTGTACACAATAATAAGTGTTGGGCAATACAATTAAAAGGGTCAGGTGAAACTCCATATTCAAGAACTGCAGACGGTTTGGCCGTATTGCGTTCTTCTGTTCGAGAATACCTGTGTAGTGAAGCTATGTTTCATCTAGGAGTTCCAACGACTAGAGCCTTATCATTAAGTTTATCTGGTGATGAAGTTTTACGAGATGTTATGTACAACGGAAATCCAGCTTACGAAAAAGGAGCGATTGTTTCTCGTTTAGCACCAAGTTTTATTCGTTTCGGGAATTTTGAGATTTTAGCTGCAAGAAAACAACATTTAATCTTACAACAATTAGCTGATTATACAATTAAGCACTTTTATCCTAAAATTACATCCGAAGGAAAACAAAAACACCTTGATTTTCTAACGGAAGTTCGTAACCAAACTATAGATATGATTGTCCATTGGCAACGTGTTGGTTTTGTACACGGAGTAATGAATACCGATAACATGTCTATCCTTGGGTTAACGATTGATTATGGTCCTTATGGTTGGTTAGAAGGTTATGATTTTGATTGGACACCTAACACTACCGATAATCAACATAAAAGATACCGTTACGGAAATCAATTTCAAATTGGTTTATGGAATCTATTCAAATTAGCAAATGCCTTGTACCCGCTTATAGAAGAAGTTGAACCTTTACAAGAAATCTTAGACAATTATTCTACCATTTATAATGCAAAATATCATCAAATGATGAAATCTAAAATCGGTTTATTTACTGAGGATAAAGATGATAAAGAGTTAATTGGTAGATTAGAAGAAACTTTGCATTTATCAGAAACTGATATGACAATTTTCTTCAGAAACTTATCCAACATTACTTCAGAAGATAGCTTTGAAATTGCTTTTGATAAAATTAAGGGTGCTTTTTATTCGATCAATGAAATACAAGGAGAAATTATAAATCATTGGCAAGATTGGTTTAGTAGGTATTTCCAAAGATTACAATTAGAAACCCTTTCTAATAAAGAGAGAAAAGAAAAAATGGACTTAGTAAATCCAAAATATGTATTGCGTAACTACATGGCGAAATTAGCTATCGACGATGCGGATAAGGGAGATTATAAATTGATTGATGAATTATATCAATTACTTAAAAATCCATATTCCGAACAACCTGAATATGAAAAATGGTTTGCAAAACGACCAGAATGGGCACGTCATAAAGTAGGTTGTTCTATGTTAAGCTGTAGTTCGTAAAAAATTGTACATTTAGAAGTAGAAATTACACACAACTAGATGACATACGAATTCAAAGAAATTATTCAGCAAGCTTTTCTCAATCAACAGGAAGAAATACAAAATGTATTAGCTACTGTTGTTGATTTAGATGGTTCTTCATACAGAAAACCTGGTGTTAGAATGTTATTGTCTTCCGACGGAAAAATGGTTGGTGCTGTAAGTGGTGGTTGTGTAGAAAAAGAAGTACAACGTAGGGCACAAACAGTTTTTGCTGATGGAAGGTCTAAAATAATGATTTACGATGGTCGCTATCGTTTAGGTTGCGAAGGAATACTATACATTTTATTAGAACGAATAACAATTTCAACAGATTTTGTGAATGCTTTTTCTAACACTTTAAATAAAAGAGAATCATTTAGTATTGATTCTTTCTACCAAAAAAAAGATGAGTTTTTTGGTGATTTTGGTTCAATAGTTCAATTTAAAAACGGAAAAACACTTACTTTTTCTGAAAATAAAATTGACAAAAACAATCTAATATTTTCTCAAACACTTCACCCGTTATTTAAATTATTAATAATTGGCGGAGAGCATGATGCTGTAAAATTGTGTACTCATGCTACTCAATTAGGTTGGGAGGTTGATGTAGTAACTTCAATAAAAGACCCGAAACAATTGTCAGATTTTCCGAATGCGAAATCAGTAGTGGCACAAACTCCTGAAATGATTGAATTATCTGATGTAAATGAACATACCGCTGTGGTAATTATGAATCATAATTTTACCTATGATTTAAGATGGTTGGTAAAATTACAAGAACAAAACCCAATTTACATTGGCATTCTAGGAGCTGCAAAACGTCGTGAAAAATTATTGAACGAATTGTTTGATTTCACTCCAGAAGTTACGGATGAGTTTTTAGAAAAAATTCACACTCCTGCTGGTTTAAATATTGGAGCAGAAACACCTGAAGAAATTGCTTTGTCAATTTTAGCTGAAATACTATCGGTAGTTAGAAATAAAGAAGTCTTTTCTTTGAAAAAGATTACTGGTAGAATTCATAATTAAATTATGAAAACCGCTATACTCATATTAGCCGCTGGAAGTTCATCTAGAATGGGAACTCCAAAGCAATTACTCCCTTATAAAAACACCACATTATTAGGTTACTCAATTGAACAAGCCAAACAGGTTAATGTTAAAAAAGTTTTTTGTGTTTTAGGTGCAAACGCAGAGATTATTGAGAAATCAATTGAAAATTATCAAATTGAGACTATTTACAATCCAGATTTTAAAAACGGTTTGAGCTCAAGTATTGTTATCGGTATAAAAGATCTACAACACAATTTTGATACTATTCTAATCATGTTAGCAGATCAACCAAATATAGATGCTATTTACTTAAACAAGCTTATAAAAACATCAGAAGAGAATCCATCAAAAATAATTGCTTCTAACTATCAAAACAAAATAGGAGTTCCTGCAATTTTTCCTAAAAAGTATTTTAATCAACTACTAGAATTAAAAGGAGATAAAGGAGCGAAAAATATTTTAAATAACAATAAATCGGACATTATAAAAATGCTTCCTTTTAATTTAACAGATATCGATACAAAAGAAGATTATCAAAATTTAATTAGCTAATGTATCCATATCACAATAAAATAAAACAACGAATCAAGAACGGAGAATTAGTTAAGTTTGAATATGTAGCCAAATACAAACAAATTTCACCTTGCCTTTTACTTTATTTTAATACCGAGCCTTATGTTCGACCAATTAGAGAGCACCGATTTGAAGAATATGAAGTATTTTTACAATCTAATGAATAAACTTATGAAATTAAGATCTTTATTATTTTACATAGCAGTAATCATTTTATCTGGATGTGCCTCATACAATGCTAAATATGCAGATAATATTACTCAAAAAACCATTACTTCAAATAAAGAGCTAGTACACTCTTTTTACTTAATTGGAGATGCTGGTAATGCTAACATAGGAGAGACTATTCCATCACTAACTTATTTTCAAAAAGCATTAGAAAAATCTAACAAAAATGCTACAGCTTTATTTTTAGGTGACAATGTTTATCCGCATGGTGTTCCTAAGAAAGACCATAAAAATAGAGTCCTAGCAGAACATCGTATACAAACACAAATTGATGCGGTAAATGGTTTTAAAGGAAACCCAATTTTCATTCCTGGGAATCATGATTGGTACAATGGTGTAAAAGGATTAAAACGACAAGAAAAAATAGTTGAAGAAGCTTTAGGTAAAGGTTCTTTTTTACCTGAAAACGGATGTGGACTTAAGAAAGTAGAAATTAATGATGATTTAACTTTAATTATAATTGATAGTCGTTGGTTTATTACTGATTGGAACAAACACCCTACAATTAACGAAAACTGTGACATAAAAACTCGTGAACGATTTATAGATGAAGTTTGGGCTTTATTTAAAAAGAACCGATATAAAAATGTGGTAGTTGCAATGCATCACCCAATGTTTTCAAACGGACCACATGGTGGAAGTTATTCTTTTAAAGATCACATGAGTCCATTACCTATTTTAGGTACACTAAAAAATGGATTGCGTACACATGCAGGAATTCAAACCGATATTTTCAATAAAAATTATACCTCTTTTGTAAACAGGCTTCAAGCTATTTCTGGAGACTTTAGACAAAACATTGTTTTTGTTTCTGGGCACGAACACAATTTACAATACATTGAAAAAAATCCTGAGACTGAAAATAATTTACAATACGGTAAATTCAAACAAATTATTAGTGGTGCAGGATCGAAACAATCAGCTGCATTGGCTAATTACGGAGCTCAATTTACGTATGGAAATCACGGATATGCTATTTTAAACTACTACAAAGACGGTTCTGCTATTGTAGAGTTTTATTCAGCCAATGAAAAAGATGGAAACAAGTTATTATTCAGCAAACAAATCATTGAGCCTAAAAAGGCACAAATCCATAATAATTTTCCAGAATACGATACTCATAAAGAATTTGTAGAGGCATCTATTTATGATTCTAAAAACACTAATGTAAGTGGTTTTCATAAATTTATGTGGGGAGATTTACACAGAGACAAATACGGCAAAAAAATTAAAGTTCCTGTTTTAGAATTAGAGAATGTATATGGAGGATTAAAACCTATTCAACGAGGTGGAGGAAACCAAACCAATTCTTTACGTTTAGAAAATACTGATGGAAAGCAATATGTACTACGCTCTATGGTAAAAGACGGAAGTCGTATTATGGGAGGTATTTTAAAAGGAACTATTTTAATTGATGTGGTTCAAGATATTTTTACCATGTCGCATCCGTATGCTGCATTTGTAGTTCCAGATATGGCAGAAGCAGTAAATATTTATCATACCAATCCGAAATTATATTATATGCCAAAACAGCCTGCTTTAGCACAATACAATGATGTTTTTGGTGGTGGATTGTACTTATTAGAAGAGCGTCCTGCAGGAGACAGAAGTGAGTTAGATAACTTCGGGAATTCTAAAAAAATCATCAATACGTTGGATGTACTAGAAAAGATTCGTAAAAACGGTAAACATTCAGTAGATCAAGAGTGGGCTATGCGTTCTCGATTATTTGACATGGTAATTGGTGATTGGGATAGACACGAAGACCAATGGCGTTGGGCATCTTTTAAAACTGATGATGGTAAAACTTATTATCGTCCAATTCCTAGAGATAGAGATCAACCGTTTTCTAAGTTTGATGGAGTAATGATTCCTTTATTTCAACAGTTTGCACCTTTAGTAAAAAACATGCAAACTTTCGATCACGATATTAAAGACATGAAATGGTACAACAATTACCCTCGTTTCTTTGATGCAGAGTTTTTAAATAAATTAACGCTTGCAGATTGGCAAAAGCAAGCTGATTATATTCAAGAAAATTTAACGGATACTGTTATTGAAAATGCCATAAAACAATTGCCAGAAGCGATTTACAATTTAGATGGAAAAGAAACCATTGATAAAATTAAATCTCGAAGAGATAAATTAAATGACATTGCTAAACGTTACTATGAAAAGCAAGCAAAGACTGTTTATGTAGTTGGTACTGATAAAGACGATAAATTCATCATTAAAAGGTTAAATGATGATGAAACCAATATTACAGTCTTTAGAAAAGAAGACGAAATATACAATCGTACTTTTAAAACAGATGAAACCAAGGAAGTTCAACTATATGGACTAAACGGCAATGATGAATTCTTAATTTCTGGAGATGTAAACGATGGAATTTTACTTAGAATTATTGGAGGACAAGACCATGATGTATATACCGATAAATCTAGAGTAGCTGGATGGAGTAAAAAAACAAAAATCTATGATTATAAATCGAAGAAAAATACGGTAAACCCAAGTAAAGAAACAGCCGATTTACGTTCAGACAACTATATCAAAAATACATACGACCACAGAGATATTAACAATAATACTACCGTAGTTTTTCCTAGTTTAGGTAGCAACCCAGATGATGGCTTTTTCTTTGGTGCTGCATTAACCTATACTAAGCACGGATTTAAAAAACGTCCATTTGCTAGTCAACACAACTTAGCAGCGAATTATTATTCGTCAACTAATGGTTACGACTTCGAATACAATGGAGAATTCACAGAGTTCATTGGTAACTGGAGCCTACATTTACGAGGTAAAATTACGAGTAATAATTATTCAATTAATTTCTTTGGCTTTGGTAATGATACACAATTCTTAATGCCAACTGGAGATATTGATGAAGATTTAGATAGATATCGAGTGAAAAGAAGTGAATTGAGTTTTACACCATCACTATTAAGAAGATTACGCGGTGGAAGCATTTTAAAACTATCTGCTTTAATTGAAGGAATTGAAGTACAAAACACTCCTAATAGATTTATTACAAACTATAATCAAAGTCCGATTAATATTTTCGACAGAAACTATTTCTTAGGAGGTGAATTAAATTTCACGCACAATAGAGTAGACAATACTAGCTTCCCTACCAAAGGAATGAATTTTGAAGCTTCTATAGGAGCTAAAGCAAAATCTGACGATTTTGATAGACGCTTTGGATATATTAAAAGTTCATTAGCTTTTTATCAGAACTTAGTACAAAATCGATCGTTAGTTTTTGCATCAGAAATAGGCACACATATTAATTTTGGTAACCGTTTTGAGTTTTACCAAGGAGCTACTTTAGGAGGTGATAAAAGCTTAAGAGGATTTAATCGTCAACGTTTTACAGGTACCGAAAGCTTTTATCATTCAAATGATTTAAGATTACGTTTTGGTAGGTTTAAAACAGGAGTTCTTCCTATGAAAATTGGTGTTTCTGGTGGATTCGATTACGGTCGTGTTTGGTCGCCGCATTCTCCTAATTCAACTACTTGGCATACCAGTTATGGTGGTTCTGTTTGGTTAAGCGGTATTGATATGTTTACTGCTAACATCTCTTACTTTCAAGGAAATGAAAATGAAAACAGGATTGCTTTCGGAATTGGCTTTGCCTTTTAATTTATTTATATGTCTCAACAAATTATATTAGTTTTTGCCGCAGTATTCGGTATGTTAGCAGTAGTGTTTGGTGCTTTTGGGGCACATGCTTTAAAAAAAATCTTAACCGATGATCAACTTAAAAGCTTTGAAACTGGTGTAAAATACCAAATGTATCATGCAATTGTGTTACTATTTATTGGCAACCATTTTACAACTCCAAATCCACTAATGGGTTGGTGTTTCATTATCGGAATTATTTTATTTTCCTTTAGTATTTACGGGTTAGTATTATCGGATGCCAAAGGTAAAAAGATGAAGTTTTTAGGGCCTGTTACACCGCTAGGAGGTTTATTATTAATTATTGGATGGGCTACGGTGTTATTTAAGTTTATTGCCTAATATATCCGTAAGAAATTAAATCTTCTTCAGTTTTAATTTCTTTTAAAACACCTTTAAACAACATATATTTTTTATCTGAAAGTTGTAATGTGTTTTCATAATTGTGATCTACAATTACAATTCCTTTATCTTTTTTATTTTCTAAAATGTAATCAGAGATTAGTTTAGTATATATGGGAGACATCCCACTAAAAGGCTCATCAAGTAGCACAAATTTATGCTCTAGGTTTAATAAAATAAAAACCTCTAAAAACCGTCTATTTCCATAAGATAAATCTTCAACTTTCTTATTATAAAACTCCTTTACTATCTCAGGTAAAATAACTTCTTTAGAAAGATACATTGCTATTGTTTTTTTTACCGATAAGCTTTTTAGCAAATATCCATCTTGCGGTAAATAAGAAATTACATCTTTATATTTATACGGTTGCTTAAGTACTTTATTATTGAATTTAAAAAAGCTAAAATCGGCTTTCTCAACTCCAAATAAAACTTTAAGTAATGTAGACTTTCCAGAACCATTTCTTCCAAGTATTGCTACAATTTCAGATGGATTTAGTTTTAAATACACTCCGTTTAAAATTCGAGTGTCTTTATACTTTTTAACTATGCTATCAGCTTCGAAACTACAAGACATTATAAATCATTTTTGCAACCACACCTATCATAAAATTTAATATAAATACGAATAAAAACAATTGTGCTTTGGTTATGGATTTATTAAAATAATAATAAAATTCTTGTTGCTTAAAATAAGTTGAATATATAAAATATGGCAACCATCCAAGACTAATAAAAAAGACTAATCCGACAAAAAAGTTTGTTAAAAAAGTAATTAGAAAGGAGAACACAATTCCATATAAAAATGACTTGTAATAAAACTGTAAAAAGAATCTTAGAGTTTGAATATATTTTACCATAGTTATTTTATAGAAAACTCATATAAATTACCTCCTTTTAAATGTGCTTTCTCATCTGTAATAAATAGTGTGTTATTATTTTTAAAAGTAACCCCTTCTTTTTGAGAAACATGATTAAATGAATATTCTTTTACAACTCCACTAAAAAAATCATCATCATTAAAATCAGTAAAAACGAGTACTGATTGATGATTTAACAATGCTACTTTTTTTCCATTCGGAGAAATTGCAGCAGCAGTTATCCAACAATGTAAATTGCTACAAGATTCAAACTCAGAAATATATTCAGCAACATGATTGCCTTTAGTTGCTGGTATCTTATAAAGTGATGTTTTACCGTAATTTCCTTTAACTCTACTTTTCGTAAAAACATAGATAAATCCGTTTTTATAAAACATGCTTTCAGCATCAAAAAAACGATCTTTCTTTTTTGGCGGAAACTTTTTTTGCGATGGATATGAAAAATGGATTTTTTCAACCTCAACTTTATTTTTAGTTAATAAATCTTGATGCTTAATTTTAAGAATTCTTAAATCTTTTCGCTTGTTATTATTATTTCCAAAATCTCCAATATACAAGTTCCCTTCTTCATCAGATGTTAAATCTTCCCAATCCTTATTTTTTGCTTTTATGGCTATTTCTTTAATAATTCTTCCATTTAAATCAACCTTATAAATGGTAGGTGAGTTCCCTCCATCATTAAGCATCCACAATAAATCAGAATTATTTGTTTTTTCTATTCCAGAAACTTCTTTAAGTTCATCGGATAAACTAGCAAGTATTTTTAGTTGTCCATAATTTTGACAACTTATTATCAATAGAAAAGAAAAAAATACAAGTAGTTTTTTCATAGTAGTTATTACCAACCTCCTGAAGCTCCTCCACCACCAAAGCCTCCGCCGCCAAAACCTCCTCCGAAGCCTCCGCTGCCAAAACCTCCTGATGACCCGCCGAAACCACCACCAAATCCTCCTCGACCTGCGTTGCTTAAAATAATCGTTTCTAAAATATCTCTAGAATCTGTTCTTCTATAATTTCTTCTACCACCACCACGATTGCCTCTATTTCCTCTTGAAATTAAAATAAAGAAGATGATTATTATGATAATAAAAATAATGAAACTTGGGTCGAAACCTTCTGATGATTCTTTTCGATTGCCTTTATACTCTCCTGCTAAAGCATCAAAAATTACAGTAGTTCCCTTATCTAAACCAATAAAATAATTACCAGTTTTAAACTCAGGAATCATAACTCTATTAATGATTCTTTCAGACATTAAATCTGTTAGCAGATATTCAACCCCATACCCTGTAGAAATATCAATTTTTCGATCTTCTACAGCCAATAAAATGAAAACTCCATTGTCCTCTTTCTCTTGCCCAATCCCCCAAGTATGAGCCCAATTAGCTCCTACTAAAGAAATATCGTCATCATTTAATGTTTTAACGGTTGCAATTACAACTTGAGTAGAAGTTGTGTCGGAATATTTTACTAGCTTATCCTCCAAAAACTGTTTCTGATTCGTTGAAAAAATATTCGCATAATCATAAACACTTGTTTGTTCTTTTAAAGGTGGTTTTTTCGGAATTGTAAATCCGTCTTGTGAATATACATTACAAACAAAGAGTAGGATTACAACACTAAGTATTTTAGAAATTTTATTCATTCGAATTACCCTTTTGAAATTTCATTAGACAATTCATCTTCATCGTTGATCTGCCAAGGAAAATGTTTCTTTAACTCTTCCCCAGCTTTTAAAATCCCATTGACAATACCTTGCTTAAAGTTTCCTTGTTTAAATTGGGATTGCATACTATTTTTAGTAGTGTCCCAAAAGTTTTCTGGTACTACTTTGTCAATACCTTTATCACCATAAATTACAAATTTATGGTCATGCACTGCAATATAAATTAAAACAGCATTTTGTTGTTTTGTGTTAAACATTTTAAGCATACGAAATACTTCTAGTGTACGATTGTAATGAGAAATCTCAGACGATTTTTCTATATGCACACGTATTTCACCAGAAGTATTTCGTTCAGCCTGTCTTATTGCTTGAACAATTTCTAATTCTTCTTCCGAAGTTAAAAACTCTTCTACTTCAGACATTATTTTTTAATAAAATCATTAACATCTGGAGCTTTTTCAGCACCTTCATCTGCATTAAATCTATCTTTCTTTTCAAAACCAAACATTCCTGCTAAAACATTTCCTGGAAATTGTCTGATATGATTGTTATATGGTGTAATTTCTTCATTATAGCGATCACGTTCAACTTTAATTCTGTTTTCTGTACGCTCTAATTCGTTCATCATTTCCTTATAGTTCTCATTAGCTTTTAACTCTGGATAACGCTCAAAAACAGCTAATAAACGTGATAAAGCAGATGTTAATCCGCTTTGTGCTTGTTGAAATTGTTGTAATTGTTGTGGTGTAATATTACTTGGATCTATCTGAATGCTTGTTGCTTTAGATCTAGCCTCAATAACCTTTACAAAAGTTTCTTGTTCATGCTCTGCATAACGCTCAGCAACTTTCATTAAATTAGGAATTAAATCTGCTCTACGTTGGTAAGCACTTTCTACCTTAGACCATTTTTCGTTTATATTTTCTTCTAACTTAATTGTTGTATTGTAAAACCCTTTTACCCATCCATAGATTCCAAACCCAACAACTGCAAGTATGATTATAGGAAGTAATTTTTTCATAATTTTTGATTTTTCGTTTTATAATTGATTTTTGATTTTTTTTAATTCAGCTTTTACTTTTTCTAATCTACTAATAATTTCGTGATTACTAATGACTTTGTTTGGGTTTTTCTTTAACTTTTGTTTTGCTCCATCTAAAGTAAATCCTCTTTCTTTTACAAGATTATATATCAATCTAAAATTATCAACATCTTCTTTGGTAAACAAACGATTACCTTTTGCATTTTTCTTGGGATTTATAATATCGAACTCATTCGCCCAAAAACGAATTAGAGAAGTATTAGCTCCAAATGCTTTAGCTACTTCTCCAATTTTATAATATCTTTTTTCAGGTAATTCTATATACATTCTTCATAGCACTATTAATTAATCATACGATTGCCCCTTTTGTTGTGAAGCTTTTTGCATAGCTACAAATTCTTCTGGAGTTAAATCTCCATAATAATAATAAATAGGGTTTACCGGTCTACCATTTTTATGCACTTCGTAATGTAAATGCGGGGCAGCAGAACGACCTGTGTTACCAACATAACCTATTAAGTCTCCACGCTTCACTTTTTGCCCTCTTTTAGCAACAATTTTATTCATATGTGCATAAATGGTTTCATACCCAAAACCGTGGTCTATATATACTACTTTACCAAAAGTAGAACTACGGTGTGCTTTTTTTACAGTTCCATTACCCGAAGCAAAAATTGGTGTACCAGTTGGAGCTGTAAAATCCATACCATTATGCATACGCCACGACTTTAAAATAGGATGCATACGCATACCATAACCCGAAGCCATACGCTTTAAATCTTCATTCTTTACCGGTTGAATAGCTGGTATAGAAGCTAACATCTTATCTTTTTCTTTAGCTAAACTTACAATTTCATCTAACGATTTTGATTGCACCACCATTTGTTTAGACAATACATCTATCTCTTTGGTCACATTTTTTATCATTTCGCTATTATCAAAACCATCTAAATGCTTATATCTATTTACCCCTCCAAAACCTGCTTTTCTTTGTTCTTCTGGTATCGGGCTAGCTTCAAAATAGGTTCTATAAATATTATTATCTCTTTCTTGTAGTTCTGTTAAAATATTAGAACTCTCTTCCATTTTTTTAGAAAGTAACTCATAATGTAATTGTAAGTTTTCTAATTCTCTTTTTTGAGTACGCTCTTTTGGAGACATTAAAAACTGACTAAACCCAATAAAACCAAAGAAAGCAATTAACATTGCTCCTAAAACCCATAAAACACTTTTTTTAAGAGTCTCGCTTTTTTTAGCTTCTATTTTTCGGTAAGACAGCGTCTCTGGGTCGTAATAATATTTTACTTTCGCCATAATACTAATTATACTATTTTTGTGCTCTTTAAACGAGCTACCTCAAAAGAGGTTATTGTTTGGAAACTCACAAATTTACAAAATGTTTTAAAACTTCTTTTTACAAGTAGTTTTTTAATGATATTTTAACAGAAATCAAGATACTAGAGGTATGAAATCTCAAGAAATTAGAGCTAAGTTTTTAGATTTTTTTAAATCAAAACAACACGATATCGTTCCTTCTGCACCAATGGTGTTAAAGAACGACCCTACTTTAATGTTTACTAACTCTGGTATGGCGCCATTTAAAGAATTTTTCTTAGGAAATGCCGCACCAAAAAACAATCGTATTTCTGACTCTCAAAAATGTTTACGTGTTTCTGGTAAGCACAACGACTTAGAAGAAGTTGGTTACGACACCTATCATCATACCATGTTTGAAATGTTAGGAAACTGGAGTTTTGGTGATTACTTTAAAAAAGAAGCTATTGCATGGGCTTGGGAATTATTAACCGAAGTTTATAAAATAGATAAAGATATTTTATATGTTACTGTTTTTGAAGGAGACAAAGAAGACGGAACAAAAATGGACCAAGAAGCATACGACCTATGGAAACAATACATTTCTGAAGATCGTATTTTAATGGGAAATAAAAAAGATAACTTCTGGGAAATGGGAGAACAAGGTCCTTGTGGTCCATGTTCAGAAATTCATGTAGATATCCGTTCTGCTGAAGAAAAAGCAAAAGTTGACGGAAAATCATTAGTTAATGAAGATCATCCACAGGTTGTAGAAGTATGGAATTTAGTTTTCATGCAATATAACCGTAAAGCAAATGGTTCTTTAGAAGATTTACCTTCTAAACATATCGATACAGGTATGGGGTTTGAGCGTTTATGTATGGTTTTACAAGGTGTTCAATCTAATTACGACACCGATGTTTTTACTCCGTTAATTCGTGAAATTGAAACTATTACAGGGATTACTTACGGCAAAGATGAAAAGATTGATATTGCTATTCGTGTAATTGCAGATCACGTTCGTGCAGTTGCATTTGCAATTACTGATGGTCAATTACCAAGTAATAACGGTGCTGGTTATGTAATTCGTAGAATATTGCGTCGTGCAATTCGTTACGGATTTACGTTCTTAAATAAAAAAGAACCTTTTATTTATAAGTTAGCTGAAACGCTTGCACATCAGATGGGAGATGCATTCCCTGAAATTAAAAAACAAGACACTCTTGTACATAATGTAATTAAAGAAGAAGAAGCTTCTTTTTTAAGAACTTTAGATCAAGGATTGTTATTATTAGATAGAGTAATTGAAACTACAAACGGTAAAACTGTTTCTGGTAAGAAAGCGTTTGAATTATACGATACTTATGGATTCCCTTTAGATTTAACGCAGTTAATTGCTCGTGAAAAGGGTTATGATATTAATGAAGATGAATTTAATGCTGGAATGAAGGCTCAAAAAGACCGTTCTCGTGCTGCATCAGCAAGCGAAACTGGTGATTGGGTTACTTTAATTGAAGATGAAACAGAAGAGTTTGTTGGTTACGACACTTTAGAAGTTAATGTAAAATTAACTCGCTACAGAAAAGTAACTACTAAGAAAGATGGAGATCAATACCAATTAGTTTTTAATATGACACCGTTCTACCCAGAAGGAGGTGGACAAGTTGGTGATAAAGGATATATTGAATTTCCTAATGGTGATGTAATTTATGTAATTGACACTAAGAAGGAAAATAATGTGATTATACATTTGACGAAAAACCTTCCTAAAAACTTAAACGAAACGTTTAAAGCCGTTGTAAATAGTGAATTCAGAAATTTATCTGCAAGTAATCATACTGCAACACACTTATTACACCAAGCTTTAAGAACTATTTTAGGAACACATGTAGAGCAAAAAGGATCGTTAGTAAGTCCAGATTATTTACGTTTCGATTTTTCTCATTTCTCAAAAGTAGACAAAGATCAACTACAAGAAATTGAAGAATTTGTAAACGCTCGTATTCGTGAAAACCTTCCTTTAATTGAAAGAAGAAACATACCAATGCAACAAGCTATTGATGAAGGAGCTATGGCTTTATTTGGTGAAAAATACGGAGATAGCGTGCGTGCAATTAAGTTTGGGCAATCTATGGAATTATGTGGAGGAACTCATGTACAACAAACTGGTGACATTTGGTATTTTAAAATAAAATCTGAAGGAGCTGTTGCTGCTGGTATTCGTCGTATAGAAGCTATAACAAACGTAGCTGTTGGTGATTACTTCGAAGATGTTGAGAAAAATTACACATCAGTAAAACAGTTATTAAAAAACCCTAAAGATGTAGCTAAATCTGTAAGCAACTTACAAGATGAAAATGCTTCTTTAAAAAAGCAAATAGAGCAGCTTTTAAAAGATAAGGCTAAGAACATGAAGGGAGATCTTAAAAATCAGCTACAAGAAATTAACGGCGTTCAGTTTTTAGCAACTAAAGTTGATTTAGATCAGAATAGTATTAAAAACTTAATGTTTGAACTAGGAGGAGAACACAAAAATCTATTCTTATTATTCGCTACTTCTGCTTCACCAGAAAAAGCAATGTTAACATGTTATATTTCAAAAGAACTAGCTAACGAACGTGGTTATGATGCTGGTAAAGTAGTTCGCGAACTAGGAAAATACATCCACGGTGGTGGTGGTGGACAAAACTTCTTTGCAACTGCAGGTGGTAAAAACCCTGGTGGATTACCTAAAGTTTTAGATAAAGCTAAAGAATACATCGTATAGCTACTATTTTATAAAAACTAAAAAGGCTCAAAATTAATTTTGAGCCTTTTTTTTATGCTAAATGTTTTAAGATTTTCTTACTCATCGGTTTTGTAATTGAGTAGTAATAGTTGATAAATTTTCCTTCCTCATCCACTAAGTATTTTTGAAAGTTCCATTTTACTGAAGAGTTTTTAACTCCGTTAAACTCTTTCTTTGTTAACCATTTGTATAAATCATGTTGATTTTCTCCTTTCACCTCAACTTTTTCAGTGATTAAAAAAGACACTCCGTAATTTAGTTTACAGAACGATTGAATTTCACTTGAATTTCCAGGTTCTTGACCTCCAAATTGATTACAAGGAACTCCAATAATCATTAATTTTTCTTTATACGCATCATATAATTCTTGCAAGCCATCATATTGGGGCGTAAATCCGCATTTAGAAGCTACGTTTACAAAAAATATTTTCTTCTCTCTAAATTGAGATAAATCAATTCTACTTCCTGAAATATCATGTATTTGAATATCGTGTAAGCTCATTTAAATAGTGTTAATTATACATTACAATATACGCATTTAAACTTGTAGCAATGGTCATCCAAACTAAATAAGGTATTATAAGCAGTGTATAACCTTTTACTTTTTTAACATGCTCAAAAGTAAAATAACCTATTAATAGCCATAATAAAGTTATACTTAGTAATCCTACTTCTATTAAATACTGATTAAAGAAAATATAGTTCCAACTTATGTTTGAAAACCATTGAACTACATATAAAGTCATTAACTTTTTATCTAAAAAATCATATTCAAAACTTAGTTTTGTCATATAAAATGAAAACAAAATCATAATGGTAGTCCAAACTGCTCCAAACACCCAGTTTTCAGGTGTCCAAGGTGCCTTATTTAATGATAGATACCAATCTGTTCTTGGTCCGTCGTTCATTAGCCAAACACCAATTGCTAAGGCTAAAAAATTAACTACTAGGAATAGCAGGAATCGTATGTATTTATTTTCCTTCAAGTTGTTTCGTTTTTAAATGATTAAAAATTAATTGGATTGAAAACAATAGGTTAAATGCATAAAAAACATCTTCAAACGGAATTGTAAACAACCTAAATCCTAGATTCTCTTCATTATTATACCACACTACTGGACTTTCTATAAAACTCCCTGTAAGAATTCCATTTACTAAGAAAAACGGAATCAAAATCACCACAAAACTTGGCAAGTATTCTTGTAATATTTTTAAATGATTCTTTAAACCATATATTAATAAGGCAAGAAAAAAGATGAAATTTACCGTTGTATACCACTTACCAAAATTGAATATCAATAAGAAAAAAATAATTATGACTGAGGTTAAACCTATAAATCTAGTAACTATCCTAGATAATTTAAAGTTTGGTAAGTAATACTTTAATACTTCATGTGTGAATAAACAGGCATAAGGAATGCAAAAGAAAAACATCCATTCTTCTATAGGCATTTTAAAGACCTTAGTTCCTAAAAAATAATCAGAATTAAACCCCCAAATACCTTCAGCAGTAAAAAATCCATCCCAAATTAAAAAAGGAATTGCAACTAAAACAATACTTATCAATGCAATTTTAAAGTATTGAATAAAATGAAAGTCCTTTTCAACTATACTATAGAGTAACGGAATACTTAAACTTCCTAAATTTAATATAAGGTATAGATATTCACTCATTGTTTTTTCTTAAAGTATTTAAACGGAACGAATAACATACCAAAGCATTCTCCATCTGGTTTATCAAGGTGTTTATGATGAATTTTGTGTGCTTTTCTTAAACCTTTTAAATATTGACTATTGGTGTTTTTAAACCAATTAAATCGTCTATGAATTAATACATCATGAATTAAAAAATAAGCAATACCATAAAATAAAATTCCTAACCCAATAAAGAACAAATAATTAATTTCTGGTCTTATACCAAAGTAAAATAAAAGTATACTTGGTATTGCAAATACCACAAAAAAAGCATCGTTTTTTTCAAAAACGTGTGGATATCCTGGTTGATGATGATCTTCATGTAAATACCATCCAAAACCATGCATTATATATTTGTGTGTACACCAAGTAACTCCTTCCATTATAAGGAAAGTAGCAACTGTAGTTCCTATCCAAATTACAAAACTCATAATGATGTATTTTTAATAATGTATTTATCTAAATAATCTGTCTTATCTTTTTTACTAAGCATTTCTTTAAGAAACTTTTGATCTTCTTTTATATGAGAATGATAATTTAATATTCTAGGTAAATTCTCTTGAATTACCAATCTTATATAACGCAAATGAATATTATTAGGGTTCTTGTTTATTAAGTTTTCAATATTCCTTTTTTCTGAATTGAATATTTTTAATTTACTCCAAGGTAACAATTTGTATTCTGCTTGTTTCATTTTTAACGAAACTACATATGCTTTAATATTAATATTATTACTATCCTGATATTTATCAATGTATTTTAACTCTTCTGCTTTATTGGATAATGCATCATACTCTTTTATAAAATCAGGAACTTTTAAATTCGTTGATTGAAAAAATAATATAATATGTAATAATACTACTAACACTAAATTAAATTAAGTTTATATTTTACATAACTCCTTGCTAATAAATTAATTTTCATTGGATTTGAAATTCTAATTCTAGTATCCATAATTTTAGATGAAGGTGTAGCTTTTAACTTTTTAAGTAATTTTTTATAATATCTATAAGCCATAAACACCCCAAACTTTGCTTCTACTGGAAGCTTTAAAATTCCATTTTGAAAAGCATAATCAAAATCAGCTTCAATATCCTTTATTATCAACTCTTTTGATCTTGCATTTAATTCTTTTAAATCTACATTTGGAAAATATGAGCGATTTAAAACTTCAATATCATCTTTTAAATCACGTAAGAAGTTTACTTTTTGAAAAGCCGAACCTAATCGCATTGCTGCATCTTTTAGCTCATCATACTTTTGCTTATCTCCATTTACAAAAACTTTTAAACACATTAAACCAACTACATCTGCAGAACCATATATATATTCATTATACTCTTCTACTGTTTTATACTCTGTTTTGTATAAATCCGCTTTCATACTTTTTAAAAAAGCCTGTACAAGATCATCTGTAATTTTGTATTTATGAACTGTATGCACAAATGAATTTAAAATAGGATTTAAACTTATTCCTTCTTCTTTAGAAAGATAATAGTCTGTTTCAAATCTTTTTAACAAAGTCTCCTTATCATATTCATGAAAAGAATCTACAATTTCATCTGCGAAACGAACAAATCCATAAATATTATAAATTGCTGAACGTATTTTAGGAGACAACATTTTAGTTGCTAAAGAAAATGATGTGCTGTATTTTTGAGTTACAAGCTTACTACAAGCACAAGAAACCTCATCAAATAATTGTTTCATTTTAGTGGTGTTTTAAAATTAAATCTGAAGCTATTTTTCCTGATATTAATGATGGAGGAACTCCAGGTCCTGGAACTGTAAGTTGACCAGTGAAAAATAAATTCTTTACTTTTTTACTTTTAATTTTTGGCCTTAAAAAAGCTGTTTGGGTTAAAATATTAGCTAAACCGTAAGCATTCCCTTTGTATGAATTGTAATCTTTAACAAAATCATTTACACAATAGCTCTCCTTAAATATTATATGCTCTTTAACCGATTGATTAGTTAGTTTCTCTAACCGATTAATTATAATATTAAAATACTTTTCTCTAATTTCTTTAGTATCTTCTATTCCTGGAGCTAATGGAATTAAAAAAGTTCCTGCTTCTTTATTTGTTGGCGCAAAAGAACCATCAGTTATTGAGGGAAAACTTGCATAAAATAATGGTTCTTTAGGCCAACTAGGGGAATCATATATAGTTTTAGCATGCATATCAAAATCAGTATCAAAAAACAAAGTATGATGACATACATTTTCTATTTTTTTATCAAAACCTACATAAAACAATAATGATGATGGAGCAAAAACCTTCTTATCCCAATATTTTTCAGAATACTGTCGTAAATTATTTGGTAATAAAGTTTCAGTATGGTGATAATCTGCTCCACTTAATATTATATCAGAAGGAATAAACTCTTCATTCACAACAAGACCAATTGCTTCTCCTGCAGAATTCACAGTAATTTCTTCAACATTAGATTGTGTTCTAAACTCTACACCCAAATCTATTGCTAAAGTTACCATAGCTTCGATAACCTTATACATTCCTCCTTTAGGATGCCAAGTACCTAAACCAAAATCAGCATAATTCATGAAATTGTAAAAAGCTGGAGTATTACTAGGTTTTGCTCCAAGGAATAATACTGGAAATTCAAGAATTTGAATTAACTTTTTACTCTTAATTTTCTTTCGAACTTGCTTTCTAATAGTTGAAAAAAACTGAGTAATTTTACCAAGAGTAACTGGAGTTACTAGCTCTAAAGGAGATACACCTGGTTTATAAACCAAGTCGTTTATTGAAACAGCATAATTATAATGTGCAGACTTTAGAAATGATTTTAAATGAACAGAACTTCCTTTTTCTTCCTGCTCAAAAACTTCATAAATTTCTTCTAAATTTCCAGGAATTGTAATTGAATCTTCTTTATTAAAATACACTTGATAAGCTGGTGCTAGTTTTTCTAACTCATAATAGTCACTAGGTTTTTTACCAAAATCAGCAAAGAATTTCTCAAAAACATCTGGCATCCAATACCAAGTTGGCCCAATGTCAAAAGTAAAGCCATCTCTTAATAATTGTCTTGCTCTACCACCAACATTTGTGTTTTTTTCAAAAACTGTTACTTCATAACCTTTTTGAGCTAAATAACATGAAGCTGCTAGCGATGAAAAACCTGAACCTATTATGTTTACACTTTTTTTCAATTTATGTATCTTTAAATTCAATCCAATTACTTAATGGTCTCATTATTATTATTATTATTATTATTATTATGGCAATAAAACATTATCTACCACATGGATAACTCCATTAGTTCCTTGCACATCAGTTAAAGAAATTACAACAGATTGACCTGAACCAGTTTCTAACTTTGCTCCACTTGATAAATCGACAGTAACATCATTACCATCAAACATGGTAATAACCTGATTATCGCTCAACTCATCAGACTGCACATTACCACCAGCAAAAACATGATATTTTAATACCGCTTCTAAAGTAGCGATAGGTATATCTGCTAATGAATTCCACATTGCATTAGAATCTAACAAAGCTTGAAAGGCATTGTTTGTTGGAGCAAATACTGTAAATGGTCCATCTCCACTTAAAATATCTACAAAATCTGTTGTATGCCTAGAATCTGTCAATGCAGCAACTAAACTCGTAAAACCAGCATTGTTTAAGGCCAAGGTTACAATATTTGGAGGTAGCATTACTTTATCTATGGTATGAATAACCCCATTAGATGCCATAATATTAGTATCAATTGGCTTAGAGTCTCCATTAAATTCAATAGCACCCGTTACTTCAACTTGTAATGATAAATTTTCATCATTTGGTCCTGTAGCCAAAGTTTTAACATAAGTATCAGATAAATCTGATGATGTAACACTCATATTTAAAACATGAAATAATAATACTGATTTTAAAGTTTCAGTAGGAATGTCATCTAACGAAGACCATGCAGCGTTAGAGTCTAATAAATCTTGAAAAGCTTTATTTGTAGGCGCAAATACTGTAAATGGTCCATCTGCTTGCAAAGCAGATACTAAATCTACCTTTTGAAGAGCAGACACTAAAATACTTAAATCAGAAGTTTTTATTGCACTTTGCACAATATCATCTTTTTTAACTATTACCGGGTCATCATCACTACACGATGTTAACAAACTAAAGCTTCCTATAAATAAGCTAATAAAAAACACAGAAATTAAATTTTTAAGTTTCATGGTTGTATGATTTTAATTAGTGCGTACTCTTAAATCTTTATAGTCTACTTTTCTGCCATCTTAGACTTTGTTTATTTTTTAATAAAAAACATTAAACAAAATTGATTTAGTTAAAAAAATATGTCTTGAAAATCAAAACATTAGCCAAATATACATATTTTGTTTAATTAAACAAAAAAAACATTAAACAAAATATTGTTATGTAAAAAAAATTATAACTGATTAAGCAATTCTATTGCAGATGGAAAAACTGATATTTTAGACTTAAAGTCAATACTAGAAACGTCCATAGCTTTTTTACCTACAGCAAATAATTGATGATCGGTATTTTTTAAAATATTTTCAATTTCATAAAAATAATCAACAATTTTGTCGTCATATGGTCTTACGGTCATTGAAGTAATGAAACACACTTTTGACTCACTTTCAAAAAAATAATTTAAATTATTTAAAGGTAAACTTTGCCCTAAATATATGGTTTGACACCCTCTAAGAACCAACTCATAATTTAAATACATTAACCCCAATTCATGTATCTCGTTTTCAGGCAAGAACAAAACATAAGTAATATCTGTATTTGAAACAGAGTATTCTAAATTCTCTATATTAATTTGAATCTTCTGCAATATTAGATTAGATATAAAATGTTCATGCGCAGGTAGCAGAGTATCCGTTTGCCATAATAATCCAATATGATTTAAAAAAGGAATAAAAACATCCTTAAAAATCTGTCTAAATGTTTTTTGATGCAGTAATTTATTATAAGTATTATTAAATAATGCTTTATCAAATTGGAACATCGCTATTTTAAAAGAATTTATAGCTTCATCATTTACTGCATATTTAAAAGCCAACTCTCTTGCATTTACTTTAATCTGATCTCCACTCATCATTGCAATCTTAGAAATTTTAAAATTATGCTTGTTTAAAAGTGCTACATTAAGCAACTTCATTAAACTATCTGATGAGTAATACCTAATATTTGTATCTGTTCTATTTGGCTCTAACAAACCATATCTTTTCTCCCATATTCTAATTGTATGAGCTTTAATCCCTGAAATATTTTCCAGGTCTTTTATTGTAAATATGGTTTTTATATTGTTCAACTTATTTTAAATATTAATAAACAAATATAGTTTATTTTAAATAAACTATAATCTCTTTTAAAAAGTATGCCAACTAATTTCTATTTTTGAGTTGAATTGAAATAATCAAATTTAATGATTTTATCCACTCAAATACCTTTAAAAAAGCAACAGCACAACCAAATTGACTACAATTCAAAATTGTTTTTATTAGGCTCTTGTTTTTCTGAAAACATAGGAAATAAACTTGATTATTATAAGTTTCAATCACAGCAAAACCCCTTTGGAATTCTTTTTCACCCAAAAGCTATAGAGCGTTTAATTACAAGTGCAATTAATAAAAAAGAATACACTGAAGATGACATCTTTTTTCACAATGAGCGTTGGCATTGTTTTGAAGCACATTCTAATTTAAGCTCATTAGATAAAGAAGATTTATCGCAGAACTTAAATGCTACTATAAAAGCAACAAATAATAAATTACAAAACTCAACCCATCTTATAATTACACTAGGGACTTCCTGGGTTTATAGAGAAATTTCATCTGATACCATTGTTGCTAACTGCCATAAGGTTCCGCAAAAGAAATTCTTAAAAGAGATTTTATCTATTAATGAGATTACAGAAAGTTTAGACGCTATAATTGCTTTAGTAAAGTCTGTTAACCCAACAATTAATATCCTTTTTACAGTATCTCCTGTTCGTCATATTAAAGATGGTTTTATAGAAAATCAGCAAAGCAAAGCACATTTACTTTCTGCAATTCATCAGGTTGTAGAACCTAGAAAAAATACTTATTATTTTCATTCCTATGAAATTATGATGGATGAATTACGTGATTATCGTTTTTATGCAGAAGACATGATTCACCCAAATGAAACAGCTATAAATTATATCTGGGAAAAGTTTTCTGATGTTTGGATTTCTGAAAAAGCTCAACAAACAATGAAAAAAGTAGCAACAATTCAAAAAGGATTAACGCATCGTTCTTTTAATCCTAATTCTGAACAGCATCAATTATTTTTAAAAAATCTCCAAGAAAAAAAGGAAACACTTATTAAAGCATTTCCTTTTATGAATTTTTAAGTATCGAAGTATTTTACTTAACTAAATACTGATCTACATTTTGCCAAGGACCTCCATTAATCACATCAATTCCGTGATTTTGTAAAAACTGTGCTGCTTGTCCACTACGTCCACCACTTTTACAAACCGCAATTACCGGTTTATTCCAAGATTTAATCTCCTCAACATTCAAAGGAACAACAGTTAAAACAATATGCTTTGCACCATCTGAATGTCCTTCATTCCACTCCGCTAACGTCCTAACATCTAAAACAACTGCTCCTTTATTTAAATATTCTTCTATTTCGTTATTCATGTTCTTCTTTCTAAATAAATTAAATAATCCCATTTGTCTTTTTTAATTATGAGACAACAAATTTAATCCGTTTTCTATTAATGATTTGTAACTCTTGTTACTTTTTAAATTCTCTAAATAATTATTCAATTCTGTTTGAATAGAATAATTATTTATGATTGACAATTCTAATAATTCTAAAGGCAATAACCAATCATTCTCATACTCATTTTGTAATTTTAAGAAAACAACTTTTACTTTCTCTTCTGAAACCGTATTTTCTTCACGTATTACTCTTACTTCATTATATAATTTATACAACTCTTTTTCAGCTTCAGAATAATTAATTTTATGTGTTTTTGTTTCAGAAACCTTTCCTATATCTCCAAAAGAATTAACATCTGCTGGCCCTGAGTATGCGGCTTTAATTTCTTTACCAACTGCCATATCGTAAATTCCCCAATCAGGATGAAATAACACTTTTTCTCCATGAGTTACCATACAGTTTTTAAATGAAACTAATTGAATTCGTCCTCTTAAGTCTCTTGTTCCTGTAATAACTTCTCCAACAACTTTTATTCCTCCTTCAAAATCGAGTTGTACTTGCTTACCTTCATAAATTCCATATGCTTCTAAATCACGCGGACTCATATCTTCAATAGGTAAATTAATTCCTTTTAGTTTACCAATAGGACTTCCAAAACCTTCAGCATGATATTCAATCCCATGCCCAATCAATTCTTTATCTCTATTCGCTAGAGCTGTAGGTCCGGTAGTTTGAATATAAATAGCGTTGTTTTTCTCGTCTTTAATCACATTAGTAAATACTCCCGAAACCTGTAAACCAGTACTTAATTCAAGTGTTCCAAGGTTTTTAGAATCTATTAATTTCTCAACTCCTCTTAAACCACCTGTCCTAAGCGCCATAGTATTTGCAAACTCATTTAATACTAAACTTAAATGCGAAAAACTAGGTGTTACAAATAATTGTGGCTGAGGTTTTGTAATATCGAAACTCACATTTGCTGCATCAATAGAATAAGGTACTTTTTTCACCTCATCTTGCATACACCACTTGCTTTCTCCTATAGATGATAATAGACCTGCTCCGTAAATTTTAGGATCATTAAGCTCACCAATTAATCCGTACTCAACTGTCCACCAGTGTAAATTTCTAATCTGAGCCATTTCAGATAACTCACCCATATTGTCTTGCAGCCATTCTACCTTTTCTTGTGCTTCATCAATCTCTTTTTGAGTAGAATTCGGGTTTTCTTTTAAAATAGAAAGTAAACGAATCGCCTCATACATCTCATAATCTTTTGATGACGAAATTGCTTTCGATCCTATTTCTCCAAAACGGCGTAAATATTCTGAATATTCTGGGTTTGCAATGATAGGTGCATGACCAGCTGCTTCATGTATAATATCTGGTGCTGGTGTATACTCTATATGATCTATAGTACGCATATCAGAGGCAATCACCAAAACATTATAAGCTTGAAACTCCATAAATGCATTCGGCGGAATAAACCCATCAACCGAAACTGCTGCCCAACCAATTTCTTTTAAAATCCGATTCATTCCTTCCATATAAGGAATACTATCAACAGAAATACCAGTTTTTTCTAAACCATTTATGTATGATGAATGTGCTACTCTACCTAAATAATCAACATTCATACGCATTACATAACGCCAAACTGCTTGGTTTTGCGCCGTGTATTCATCATAAGGCTGTTTTACTACAAATTTATGTAAGTGTTTTGGTAGTTTTTTAGTGACATCATTTAATTCAAAATGAGATTCCATATAGTTGTTTGTTTTGCTGGGTAAATTTAAGTTTTTTATGCTTCACAAAAAATCGATATCAGTTAAATTATAATATTTAGTATCTTTACGTTTATCACAAAAATCAAAAAATAATATGAGAAATCGCGGAGGTTTAAAAATTAGACTTTTAATCGGAGCTGCTATTGCATTATTTGCTTTAGTAAAATATTGTTCTAGCGCAGAAGTAAATCCATATACAGGTAAAAAACAGCATATTTCTATTTCTCCAAAACAAGAAATAGCCATTGGTTTAAGCAGTGCTCCACAAATGGCACAACAACATGGTGGATTATACCCTAATCAACAGTACCAAGATCTAGTAGATCAAATAGGTAAAAAATTGGTAGACAATAGTATCGCTAGAGAATCTGGTTATCCTTTTGAATTTCACTTATTAAGAGACGAAAGAGCCATTAATGCATTTGCTTTACCTGGCGGACAAGTATTTATTACCTATGCTTTATTCTCTAAACTAAAAAATGAAGATCAATTAGCGGGTGTTTTAGGGCATGAAATTGGACATGTTATCGGACGTCATTCTGCTGCTCGCATGGCGAAACAAGATTTAACACAAGGGTTACTTTCTGGGGTTTCAGTTGGGTTCGACCCCAGTACCGCTCAAGGTGCTGCTGCCATAGCCAATGTTGTAAACATGAAGTATGGTCGTGGAGATGAATTAGAAAGTGATGACTTAGGAGTTAAATTAATGGTAGATGCAGGTTATAATCCTGAAAGTTTAATTGGTGTAATGGAAATTTTAAAAGCTGCTGCGGGTCCAAATAGAACTCCTGAATTCCAAAGTACGCACCCCGACCCTGAAAATAGAATTGAAAAAATTAAAGAAGCGATTCGTAAGTATCGTAAATAATTTATAAATCATATTTATTAAAAATGCTTTTAGAAACTAAATCTAAAAGCATTTTTTTGTAACAAAAACAATAAAAAAGCTACTAATAAGTATAACTTTAAATTATTAGCTATGGGATTTGGAGGTTCGGTTGCAGGCATGATCGTTAGCCTAAAAAACAATAAAAGAAATCGTAAAAGTACTTTTGAAAAATTAGACCGTTTTCAGAAAGAAAATAGTGATACACTACATTTTAAAAACTCTGCGACTCAAGAAGAACTTGAAGCTATAAAATCTCGCATAAAAAAAGAGAACAACGTTTTACTAATTAAAAACATCCTTCTTTTTATGATTGCATTAGCTATTTTATACTATGCGATTAGTTTCATTAATTTTTAATAATCTTTCTTACTTTTACCATTCAATTCTACAGAAATGAATAAAAAAGTAATTTTAATGATACTTGATGGTTGGGGAATTACCCAAGACCCTAAAGTGTCTGCTATATACAATGCAAAAACACCGTATATAAATTCATTACACAACAAATTTCCTCATGCTGAATTACGCACCGATGGTGAACATGTAGGTTTACCTGAAGGGCAAATGGGCAACTCAGAAGTTGGACATATGAATTTAGGTGCTGGTAGAATTGTGTATCAAAATCTAGCGAAAATAAACAAGGCAGTTAAAGATGGTTCTTTAGCTCAAGAAACTGAATTACTCAACGCTTTCGAATACGCTAAAAAGAATAATAAAAATGTTCATTTTTTAGGATTAGTTTCTAATGGCGGAATTCACTCACATATTGATCATTTAAAAGGACTACTTGATGCAGCAAGTAAACATGAACTAAAGAATGTATTTCTTCATGCCTTTACAGATGGTCGTGACTGTGACCCGAAATCAGGAAAATACTTTATCAACGATATTCAAGAACACATGCAAAAAACTACTGGTGAGTTGGCAACAATCACCGGTCGCTATTACGCTATGGATCGTGATAATAGATGGGAACGTGTACAATTAGCTTACGATGCTTTAGTCAACGGCAAAGGTTCTTTATCAACCAACGCTACCGAAAGCATTCAACAAAGTTATGATAGCGGTGTTACCGATGAATTTATAAAACCAATAATTATGGTTGATGATAATAATCAACCAAAAACTACGATTAAAGAAGATGATGTAATTATATTCTTTAATTTTAGAACTGATAGAGGTCGTCAATTAACGGAAGCTTTACATCAAAAAGATTTTGTTAAATTTAACATGAAAAAACTACCATTATATTTTGTTACCATGACAAATTATGATGAAACTTTTAAAAACACCAATGTTATTTACAACAGTAACAATATTGAAAATACATTAGGTGAAGTTTTAGAAGCTGCAAATAAAAAACAAATCCGAATTGCAGAAACTGAAAAATATCCACATGTAACATTTTTCTTTTCTGGAGGAAGAGAGCAAGAATTCGAAGGAGAAAAAAGATTATTATGTCCTTCGCCAAAAGTAGCTACTTACGATTTAAAACCAGAAATGAGTGCTTACGAAATTCGCGATGCTATTGTTCCTGAATTAAAAAACGGAGAAGTAGATTTTGTGTGCTTAAACTTTGCAAATGGTGATATGGTTGGACATACTGGTGTTTTTGAGGCTGCAGTTAAAGCTTGCGAAACGGTAGATAACTGTGTAAAAGATGTAATCAACACTGCTTTAGACAACAACTATACTACTATTTTAATTGCCGACCACGGAAACTGTGAAACCATGATAAATCCAGATGGATCGCCACATACAGCACATACAACTAATCCTGTACCAATGATTTTAATTGACAAAGATTTAAAGTCAATAAAAAATGGTGTTTTAGGTGATATTGCTCCAACTGTTTTACGACTAATGGGAATAGATCAACCAAAAGAAATGACACAACATTCGTTAATTTAAAACAACAACTACAATGAAAAAAATTATATACTTTTTAACCGTATGTTTAATAGCATCATGTGCTACAACACCAAAGCAACCTGCAGTAAAAGATAAAGATGGAAACTTAGTAGGAATTGCTACTAAAAAAGATTTTCAACAAGAACCATACGGATCAGAATGGTTTAATGATTTCTACTCGTATTACGAAACTGACAAGAATATTGTAAATCAATTAAAGCCATATTTAAAAGATGTAAAAATTAAAGGTTTTATGGGTACATGGTGTGGAGATAGTAAAAGAGAAGTTCCTAATTTTTACAAAATATTAGATGAAGCTGAATTCAATTATAAAAACCTTGAATTAGTAACCGTAAATCGTAAAAAGAAAGCAAACGGACTGGAAGAAGGTTTTAACGTTCTTAGAGTACCAACTTTTATTTTTTATAAAGACGGAAAAGAAATTGGGCGTTTTGTAGAGCATGCTGTTGATAATAGCACTGTAGAAAAAGATTTCTTAAAAATAGTTTCTGGTCAGCCATACACGCATCCATATCAAAAATAACCGTAAATTTGCGCTTCAATATTTTTAACATGATCAAATCAAAAACTAGAGAAGAAATCGAACTAATGCGCGAAAGTGCATTGGTAGTATCAAAAACTTTAGGAATGCTTGCGAAAGAGGTAAAACCTGGAGTTACTACTTTATATCTTGATAAGCTTGCTGAAGAATTTATTCGAGAGCAAGGAGCTATTCCTGGTTTTTTAGGACTGTATGATTTTCCGAATACACTTTGCATGAGTCCAAACTCACAAGTTGTACATGGAATTCCAAACAATACACCTTTACAAGAAGGTGATATTATCTCTATTGATTGTGGTGCTATTAAAAACGAATTTTATGGAGATCATGCTTATACTTTTGGTGTAGGTGAAATCGCTCCTGAAGTTCAAAAATTATTGGACGTAACCAAAGAAAGTTTATACGTTGGCATTCGTGAATTAAAAGTAGGAAATCGTGTAGGCGATGTTGGTTTTGCGATTCAGAATTTCACTGAAAAACATGGTTATGGAGTTGTTCGAGAACTAGTTGGTCATGGTATTGGTAAAGTGATGCACGAAGATCCTGAAATGCCAAACTATGGGCGTAGAGGTCGTGGTAAAAAATTTATTGAAGGGATGGTTGTTGCTATTGAGCCTATGACAAACATGGGAACTCAAAAAATATTACAACATAAAGACGGATGGACAATTACCACTTTAGACGGTAAACCTTCAGCTCATTTCGAACATGATGTTGCCATTGTTGATGGTAAACCAGAAATACTTTCAACTTTTAAATACATAAACGAAGCTTTAGGTATTGAAACGGATGAAGAAGATGAGTTCAGACAGCAACCTTTAGTTTTATAAGGTGTCTTTATTCAAAACTATATTAAACACTATTCCAAGACCAATTTTAATCAAGGCAAGCTATTTAGCTCGCCCTATAATTGCTTGGTGGTTAAAAGGTGATAAGTTTACCGACCCTATTAATGGGAAATCTTTCCGTAAATTTTTATCTTATGGTTATGGAATACAAAGAGAAAATGCACTTTCTCCTTCTACACTGTCTTTAGAAAGACACCGTTTATTATGGTTGTACTTACAAAACGAAACTGATTTTTTTTCTACAGATAAAAAGCTAAAAGTATTACATATTGCTCCTGAGCAATGCTTTCTAGATATTTTCAGAAAGCAAAAAAACTTAGATTATATCACTTCAGATATAGAGTCGCCAATTGCAGATGTAAAAGCAGATATTTGCGATTTACCTTTTAAAAACAATGAATTTGATGTTGTTTTTTGTAATCATGTTTTAGAACATATTCCTGACGACACTAAAGCGATGCAAGAATTATATCGCGTATTAAAATCAGGGGGATTTGGAATTTTTCAAATTCCACAAGATTTAAATAGAGAAACTACTTTTGAAGACGATACTATTACCGACCCAAAAGAACGAGCTAAAATTTTCGGACAATACGATCACGTAAGAGTATATGGTCGTGATTATTTTGACAAACTTCGTTCAATTGGATTTGAAGTAGAAGAAGTTGATTTCACAAAAAAAATCGCTCCAGAAAAACTAGAACGATTTGCTTTAATGAAAGGCGAAATTTTGCCTGTGTGTTTTAAGAATTAATTAGAAAACTCTGCTATTTTTCCATCTTTATCCGCATATAACAACACCGCTTTTATTCGTGGGTATTTATTTAAAAACTCTTTAGACTTTTCTAAACCCATTGCCATAAATGCAGTTGCATAAGCATCAACATCTGCACAATCAACTTCTCCGTAAACTGTAGCGCTTAATAAATTACTTTCTGTTGCAAAACCTGTTTTAGGATTTATGGTATGCACATATTTTTGTCCATTTTTTCCAACTCTAAATTTTCTGTAATTACCAGAACTTGCCATCGATTGATTGTTTAAGTCAATAAATCTTGACACACTTCTTGTGCCATCAGCATTTGGGTCGTCAATAGCAACTTTCCAATAGGCACCTCTACTATTTTTACCTTTTGCTCGAATCTCTCCTCCAATTTCAACTAAATAATTGGTTACGTTTTTACTTTCTAAAAATCGTCCAACAACATCAATTCCATATCCTTTAGCAATCGAATTAAAATCTAAACAAGCATCTTTAAATTGTTTCTGAATATTTCTTCCTTTTAAACTTACTTTATCCAAACCTACTTGCTTCATTAATTCATTTACTTGTAAAGTATCTAAATCTTTCTTCTCTCTTTTATAACCAAAACCCCAAGCATTAACCAAATTACATACAGTTGGATCGAAGTACCCATCAGTTTCTTTATAAATGCGTTTAGATTTTTGAAAAACTTCTAAAAATAAATCGTCAATAACTACTGTAGAATCCCCTTTGTTGATTTTTGAAATATCAGAAGTAGGTATATAAGTCGACAATGATTTATTCACTATATAAAACAAGCTATCAATCGATTTCTGATAGTCTACATTATCTAGATAAGTAATATGATAAGTAGTTCCAAAAACCAAACCTTGTAACTTAGTTTTGTTTACCTTTTTTTCTTGTTTACAAGCAGTTATAAAAAACAGCAGTAAACTTGCTATAAAAAATATCTTTTTTGTCATCTTTTTAATTTAATCACAAAAATAATTGATTCTTACTTCATAAAAGATTGTTAATTCTCTTTTTTGTGTACTCATTTTTTTAAATTTGCTTTAATATTGTTTTAATAACTCATCTGAAAAATCAGAAAAAATGAAGAAAATAATTGCATTCCTTACCGTTTCAATTTTATTAGCATCTTGTGCTTCAACAAAAGAACTGGAAGCTTTAAAAGCTAAACACTCTCAAACAAAAGAAGAATTATTAGCTGTAAAAGCTAATTTAACTAAGTGTTTGGTTGAAAAAGAAAGTTGCCAAGACAAAGTAGCTAATCTAGAGACTTCAGTAAGCGACTTAAAAAAAGACAAAGAAAACACATTACAACAAGTTGAAAACTTAACTGTTTTAACGAAAGGAGCTAATGACAATATTAAAGAAACATTAACTCAATTAAGTAAAAAAGACAAATACATTAATAGAATTAGAGCTGCTGCTTCTAAAAAGGATTCTTTAAATTTAGTAGTTGCCTTTCACTTAAAGAAAGAATTACAACAAGGAATTGACGATGAAGACATCGAAGTAAATGTTGAAAAAACAGTAGTATTTATTTCTATTTCTGATAAATTATTATTCAAGAGTGGAAGCTACACTGTTTCAGACAAAGCATCTAAAGTATTAGAAAAAGTTGCTACTGTAGTAAACGGACAGCCAGAAATGGATGTAATGATTGAAGGTCATACTGATGACACTCCTGTAACTGCTGGATCAGCTTTAAAAGACAACTGGGGTTTAAGTGTTTTAAGAGCAACATCAATTGTTCGTGAATTACAAAACAAATACAGTGTAGCACCTAGTAGATTAATTGCCGCAGGTAGAGGTAGTTTCGCTCCATTAGTAGCAAACGACTCACCAGTTAACAAAGCAAAAAACAGAAGAACAAAAATTATAATTTTACCTCGTTTAAATCAATTCTTCGAATTGTTAGAGCAAAAAGCTGAATAATTTTTTCTTCAATAGATATTTAAAAAGACTACTCTAAATGAGTAGTCTTTTTTTATTCAAAAAAACTAACGTTCTTTGCTCTCTATAACCAGATTAACTATACTGAATATTCTTTTGCCTAAAAGGTTTCAACTTCTAAAAACGTTTAGCTTAACAGTTTTATTCTTTGCTTTTATAGTAAGAACAATACTTTATATTCTAGCTTTTAAATATGTTGATTTTTCAATAATCAACTTCATAAAAATATTTTTTATAGGATTCTTTTTTGACATCGGTAACCTACTATATCTCTTAGGTATTTATGTAATATATCTATTAATTACACCAACAAGATTTCATGGTAGCTTAGTAGACAAGGTTATAACCAAGTTCTTATATGGTCTTTTTCTTTTCGTCTTTATTTTCTCTTTTTTAGCAGAAATCCCTTTTTGGCAAGAATATCAGAGAAGGTACAATTTCATTGCAGTAGATTATTTATTGTACACCTATGAAGTCGTTCAAAATATCCACCAATCCTTCCCACTGCCATTGTTAATTGGAGTTATTGTTTTAATTCTGATTCTTAGCATTCGTTTTGCTTCAAAAAAAGAGGCTTACAAAAAGACATTTAATAATTCCGACTCTTTTAAATCTAAACTTATTCCTTCTTTTATTATTTTAATTAGTTTAGGCCTTTACCACAATTTTATTACTAACAGTAAAGCTGAAGTTTTTTCTAACATTAATGAAAATGAATTAGCAAAATCTGGCATGTATTCTTTTTTCGCTGCCTATAAGAGTAACGAATTAAACTATAATGAATTCTACCCAACCTTACCTAATAATAAAGTTTACAATCTTTTATTAAGAAACATACAAAGCCCTAATGATAGTTTATTCACTAAAGACAACATTTTAAGGTACACAAAAAATGACAGTACCGAGTTAAAACCTAATGTAATATTTATCGGATTAGAAAGTCTTAATGCTAGGTTTATGGAAGCTTTTAACGGCAAGAAAAATTGGACTCCTACTTTAGATTCACTTGCAAATAATTCTATCTTTTTCACCAACCTCTACGCTACCGGAACTAGAACCATAAGAGGTATTGAAGCTATTAGTTTAGCAATACCACATACTCCAGGAAGAAGTATTTTAAAAAGAGAGAACAATGACAACCTTTTTACTATTGGTGAAATTTTCAAGAAAAAAGGATATAGCAGAACTTTTTTCTATGGAGGAGATGGTCATTTTCATAACATGACAAATTATTTTAGTTATAACGGATTTGATATTGTTGATAGAAGAAAACTACATCGATTAAAAGAAGAACTACCTACAAACAGAACTCGTATTGAAGATGATGAAATGGTTTTTGAGAATGCATGGGCTGTGTCAGATCAAGACCTATATAATAAAGTTCTAAAGTATGCTGACAAGCAACATCAACAAAAAGAACCTTTCTTCGACTTTATAATGACAAGCTCTAATCATAAACCTTATACATACCCGGATAATGTTGTTGACATTCCTTCTGGAACAAACATGCATGGATCAGTAAAATATCTTGACAAAAGTTTAGATGAATTTCTTAAAAAAGCAAAAAAATAAGCCCTGGTTTAAAAACACTGTTTTCGTAATAATGTCTGACCACTGTGGGTATAGTGCTAGAAAAACAGAAATAAATGTAAAAAACCATCACATACCTGCTTACATTTTTAATTTAAAAAACGAAACTTCAAAAGAAATTGATAAATTATCATCTCAAATAGACATTTTCCCTACACTATTCGGATATTTAGGTTGGTCTTACAACACTAGCTTGTATGGAAAAGATATTAATAGAATGACTCCTAAAGAAGAGCGTGCTTTTATTGGGAATCATCGTAAAGTAGGCTTGCTAAAAAAGGAAAACTTATGTTACTTGAAACAAATAAGCAACATATATTTTATGATTGGAATAAAAAAGAAAACGAAATTACTCCAATACAAACCGATTCTTTATTTTTAGATGAAACAATATCCTATTACCAATCTGCTTTTGAGTTATTTAAAAACGGAAAATTAAAGGTTAAATAAAAACATTACCTAACAAATCGGTAGGTAGCTTTTATTAAAAAGGTATTTTCTAATTGCTGATTTAAAATTTGATCTTGTAAACCTCTAGTTAATGATTCTCTAGGATCTGCTCCTCCTGCGCCTCCTTGAGACCAAACAAAAAACAATTCCGAACCTGGTATATATTCCCATCTAACAACTAAGTTAGACCTAAATTGTACTGCTGAAAAATCTGGATTCCCAAATGCATAATCTAAATTTCCATCTCCATTGTCATCTACCTGATAACCTCCATTAGCAAGATCATACTCTAACTCTCCATCATTATTTAAATCTATAGCTATAGGATTGTTAGTTTTTGAAATCTGATTAGCACCATACCAAGTTACTCTATCATTTAAATTCTCCGCAATAGAATTATTTACAAAATTAAAATCAGAATATCTTCCTCTTGATATAAATGGCTGACCATAAAACTGAATAGATAAATTAGGATTGATACTATAATTTAATCGTAATGTGGTTGCCCAAGTTTTTTGATCGATATTACCTAAAATATATCTTTTCCCTCCATTATAATCTGTTTGGGTTACATATTGTGTTTTATTAGGATTTTCATTAAAAGTTGCTTCTAAAGAAACATTCAATGCATCAAGTGGTTGATAATTTAACCCCAAAACATACCTTCTAAAAGCAAAATTATCTTGCTTAGTTGTACTTTGTACCGTTCCTCCTCTAAAACTAAATTTCTTACTTCTATCTGACCCAAAAAATAATACTGCGAAATTTTCTTCTGAAAATCGCCAACGTGGTCCACCTCTTAAAAAAGAATTAATGAAAATTCTAGGCTTATGACCAAATTCTAATTCTGTCCACCAATTATTAATCCAATTAACATTACCTCTAGCCGTATATTGAATTCGATTATAATTTCCTTCAAAATCAAACGATGTAGAAACTCCCATTCTAACATTTGCTTCTCTATATATTTTGGTTGGGTTTTGCCATAAATAACGAACGTTAGCAAATTGTCTTATTTCATCTGCCTGCCTTAAAAAACCTATATCGTTTAGTTCTAACTCAGGAGATCTCCAATTTAAACCTCCCCAGTAACGCCAGTTTCCACCACCTCTTTTTCCTCCAAAAATCCTTCCCCCTGTACCAGTTAATGACGTTCTATTCGGATCTACCTCTACATGGCTTGCATCAACTCTTTGAAATAAATGTGTTAACGATCTTTGTGTAGCCTCTATAGATTCCTTACTACCTGTAACATGACTTGCTACAAAATCCCCTTGAACAAAATAATTTCGATCGTCCCACTCGTGCCTAAAATCCATACCTCCTGTATAGGCAGCTTTTCGCAAACTATTTAACCCTTGTAAATTTCTATTAGTAGCTGTAAAAATTCCTCCAACATATGACTTCCTATCATTAAAATCTTTTTGTGCTCTCGCTACAAAATAATTGGTCAAAGGCTCTACTAATTCTTCTCTACGAGTTCCATTAGCATCAATTTCAGCATATTCATTAGATGTCAATGTTTCTAAAACTCCAATAGACCAACCATTTCTTGTTTTTCCAGAAAACTTAGCAGCCCCTAAAATTGATGTATTAATCGGTACATCAGCATATTCTCCTACTCCTACACTAGGATTCGTTTGAGGACTTCTACCTATTCTTCTACTATAAAAAACATTATCGGGTCCGTTAGCAAATCGAAAATCAAAAATATTTTTATTTTCAACAAAAAACGGTCGCTGTTCATTAAAGAAAATTTGAAAACCATCAAGAGCGATAGCTCCTGGGTCTGCTTCTACTTGTCCAAAATCTGGATTTATCGTTAAATCTAATGTCAAATCATTAGTTACGCCTATTTTAGCGTCTAATCCTCCATTTATCTTAAAATCACTTCCATCTCTAAAAGGATTCGATCCTTCTTTTTTATATGAATCGTATTGTAATACCGTAAATGGTTGAATTTCTAACTGTTTTTGAGATTTCAAATCTACCAAACCGTGAAGCTCTCCTGCTTCAGATACAAAACCTGCTACATTATTGGGAATGCGTTGCCATAAAGATCGTTCTTGCTCTCTAAAAAATTGACGAATAATATTTAATCCCCAAACTTGTTCTTTTGCTTTTCCAAATCGAAGTTGACTAAATGGAATTTTCATTTCTGCTGTCCAACCTTTATCATCAATTACAGCATTTGTATACCAAATAGGATTCCAACTTGCATCCCAATTATTTCCGTTTCTAGTTACAATTTCCTCACCTTTAACTCCAGCAGCTGTTGTTGTAAAAACAAAAGCTGTTCGTTTATCATGATAACTATCAATTAGTACATTTACTCTATCTCCAGCAAAACCATCTCTTCTAGAAAGTCTTCTTTCTATTTTTTCAGGTTCATCATCAAAAGCTCTAATAGCAATGTATAAATACTTTTCATCATACCCTATTTTAAACTTCGTTTGATATGTAGGCGCTATTCCTTCTGTAGGAGCTTTTTGGGTAAAATCTACACCCCAATCCAAATTTTGCCATACAGCATCATTAATTTTTCCATCAATTTCTGGAGATTCATTAATAAATTTTGTAGTATATGTTTTCTTTTTTAAAACTTTATTTTCTTCTTGAGCTTTTGTTGCTTGAATATAAAGTAAGGTAGTGATGAATAGTACTAATTTTATTTTCATTATAAATGTTCAAAATACCATTCAAAAATACCATAGTTTTATCTTAATAATATGTTAATTCAGTACTTCCATTTCACAAAATAAAACAAAAGCAGCTGCTTATTTGTTAATCAAAGAATTAGTTGTACATTTGCACACCTTTTTTAAGGACAAAATTAATTAATAATAAACAAAAACTAATCGTGTAATTATGAACACATTAAGTTACAAAACAGTATCAGCTAACAAAAACACTGTTAACAAAGAGTGGGTTTTAGTTGATGCGGACGGGCAAACGTTGGGTCGTCTAGCTTCTAAAGTAGCTATGCTAATTAGAGGTAAGTACAAACCAAACTATACTCCTCACGTAGATTGCGGAGATAACGTGGTTATCATCAACGCAGAAAAAATTAACTTAACTGGTAAAAAGTGGACTGATAAGTCTTACATCCGTCACACAGGATATCCAGGAGGGCAAAGATCATTAACTGCTACAGAAATGTTCGAAAAAGATCCTACAAGATTAATCGAAAAAGCAGTAAAAGGAATGTTACCTAAAAATAAATTAGGTAGTGCGTTATACAAAAACTTGTATACTTACGCAGGTACTGAGCACCAACAAACTGCTCAAAACCCTAAATTGATTAACCTTAACGATCTTAAATAATGGAAACTGTACACAAAATAGGTAGAAGAAAGACAGCTGTTGCTCGTGTTTATCTTTCAGAAGGTAAAGGGAACATTACTGTAAACAAAAAAGATTTAAATAACTATTTAACAACTCCTACTTTACAATATAAAGTAAGACAGCCTTTAATGTTAACTGAGAACTTAGAGTCTTATGACATTAAAGTAAATGTTTATGGTGGAGGTGTTACTGGTCAAGCAGAAGCAATTCGTTTAGCAATTACTAGAGCATTAGTATCAATTAACGAAGAGTACAGAGCAGTATTAAAGCCAGAAGGTTTATTAACTCGTGATCCTAGAATGGTTGAACGTAAGAAATTCGGTCAGAAGAAAGCACGTAAGAAATTCCAGTTCTCTAAACGTTAATATTTACATTCTTGCCTTACAAAAGGCATGCAATGTTTATTTTCTAAAGAGACTGTTATTTATAAAACAATTTATAACAGTTTAGTATCTAAATATTTCAGACTTTATAACTACTGAAATATTGCGAAAACAGAACGTAAACACATTTTATTAAAATGGCAAACATTCAAGAATTATTAGAAAGTGGCGTACACTTTGGTCACTTAACAAGAAAATGGAACCCAAACATGGCTCCATACATTTATACTGAGCGTAATGGTGTTCACATCATCGACTTGTATAAAACTTCAGCTAAAATTGACGAAGCTTCTGCTGCGTTAAACAAAATAGCTAACTCTGGACGTAAAATCTTATTCGTTGCTACTAAGAAGCAAGCTAAAGATATCGTTGCTGAGAAAGCTAAAGCTGTAAACATGCCTTATATTACTGAGCGTTGGCCAGGTGGTATGTTAACTAACTTTGTAACTATCCGTAAAGCTGTTAAGAAAATGGCTCATATTGATAGAATGAAGCAAGATGGTTCTTTTGATGCATTATCAAAAAGAGAAAAATTACAAATTAACCGTCAACGTGAAAAATTAGAAAAGAATTTAGGTTCAATTTCTGATATGACTCGTTTACCAGGAGCTTTATTTGTAATTGACGTAAAGAAAGAACACATTGCTATTGCTGAAGCACAGAAATTAAACATTCCAATCTTTGCAATGGTTGACACAAACTCTGATCCAAGACCAGTTGATTTTGTAATTCCTGCAAACGATGATGCTTCTAAATCAATCGATAAAGTTTTATCTTATGTAACTGATGCTATCGCAGAAGGTTTATCAGAAAGAAAAGCTGATAAAGAAAAAGCTAAAGCTGCTCCTAAAGCAGAAGAAGCTAAAACTGAAGCACCAGCTAAAGAAGAAGCAAAATAATTTATTTTTAAAGGCTTCAAATTAATTTGAAGCCTTTAATTTTTATAACAAAATATTTACAACTAAAAATAACAATAGAGATGTCAGTAAAAATTAGCGCTGCAGACGTAAAAAAATTAAGAGAAACTACCGGAGCTGGTATGATGGATTGTAAAAATGCATTAGTAGAAGCAGAAGGAAACTTTGATAAAGCAATTGAAATTTTACGTAAGAAAGGACAAAAAATCGCTGCTAAAAGAGCAGATAGAGAGTCTACTGAAGGTGTGGCAATTACTAAAATTAGTGATGACAACACTTACGGTGTAGCTATTGTATTAGCATGTGAAACAGATTTCGTATCTAAAAACGATTCTTTTAAAGCTTTAGCTTCAGAATTTGTTGATATTGCTTTTACTACAAATAGTAAAGAGGAATTTTTGGCTGCTGATTTCGGTGGAATTACTGTTGCTGAAAAATTAATCGAGCAAACTGGTGTTATCGGTGAGAAGATTGATATTACTTCTTTCGAAAAAATTGAAGCACCATATGTAGGAGCATATACTCACGTTGGTAAGATTGCTGCTATGGTAGGTTTATCATCTGCAATTGATAATGCTGCTGTTTTAACTAAAGATTTAGCTATGCAAGCTGCTTCTATGGGAGCAACTTCATTATCTTACAAAGATTTCGACCCAGCTTATGTTGCATCTGAAACTGAAGCAAGAATTGCTGCTATTGTAAAAGATAACGAAGAATTAGTACGTTTAGGTAAAACTTTAAAAAATGTACCTCAATTCGTATCTAGATTACAATTAACTGATGAAGCTTTAGCTAATGCTGAAGAAGCTGCTAAAGAGCAATTAAAATCAGAAGGTAAACCAGAGCAAATTTGGGACAAAATCTTACCAGGTAAAATGGAAAGATTTATTTCTGACAATACAACTTTAGATCAAGAACAATGTTTATTAGATCAAAAGTTTATTAAAGACGAAAAGAAAACTGTTGAAGAATACGTTACTTCTTTTGGTGACGTAGAAGTTAAAAACTTCGTAAGAGTTACTTTAGGGTAATTCTCAACAAACATTTTATATAAAAACCATCCATTTTTGGATGGTTTTTTATTTTATATATAGTAAGCTATTCAATCTACAAAGTATAGCTTCTAAAAAAAACTCCTTTATCTAAAACAAACTTTAAGAATTCAATTCTTGATTATCACCCTGTGATTAAACTCAAAAAAAATACGTAGTTTTGCACAACTTTCAATAAGACTATGCAATACAAAAGAATCCTATTAAAATTAAGTGGAGAAGCCTTAATGGGCGATCGTCAATACGGTATCGACCCTAAGCGCTTAAAAGAATATGCTCAAGAAATTAAACAAGTAGTAGATAAAAATATTGAAGTTGCCATAGTGATTGGTGGTGGAAATATTTTTAGAGGTGTAGCCGGAGCTAGTAATGGTATGGATCGTGTACAAGGAGACCATATGGGTATGCTAGCAACTTGCATAAATGGTTTAGCTTTACAAAGTGCTTTGGAAGACGAAGGAATCCATACACGTCTACAAACTGCTATTGAAATTAAAGAAATTGCAGAACCTTATATTAAAAGAAGAGCTAATCGTCATTTAGAAAAAGGACGTGTAGTAATTTTTGGAGGAGGAACAGGTAATCCTTATTTCACTACAGACACAGCTGCTGTATTAAGAGCTATTGAAATTAATGCAGATGCAATTTTAAAAGGAACAAGAGTAGATGGTATTTACAATGTAGATCCTGAAAAGGATAAAAATGCTGTAAAGTTTGAATCTATTACTTTTAAAGATGTTATTGAAAAGGGGTTAAAAGTAATGGATATGACTGCCTTTACTTTAAGTGAAGAAAACAAACTTCCAATCATTGTTTTTGATATGAATACTAACGGAAACTTATTAAAGTTAGTTTCTGGTGAACAAATTGGAACAATAGTTGATAACGAATAAATTGAAATAACCTCAAACAATATTTTAGAGGTTTTATAAATACGAACAAAATGAACGAAGAGATAGATTTTATTTTAGATTCGGCAAAAGAATCAATGAATGGTGCTGTAGAACACTTAGTAAAAGAGTTACGTAGTATTAGAGCTGGAAAAGCTTCACCATCTATGTTAGCAAATGTTCAAGTAGATTATTATGGATCTGCAACTCCATTAGGACAAGTAGCCAATGTTAGTACTCCAGACGCTAGAACAATTACAATTCAGCCTTGGGAAAAAAACATGTTGCAAGAAATCGAAAAAGCAATTATGATTGCCAACCTTGGTTTTAACCCAATGAACAATGGTGATAATATTATCATTAGCGTACCACCTTTAACAGAAGAGCGTCGTAGAGATTTAGCTAAACAAGCAAAAGCTGAAGCAGAGCATGCTAAAGTAGGTGTTCGTAATGCACGTAAAGATGCTAATAATGAAATTAAAAAGACTGAAGCTTCTGAAGATATGAAAAAAGGAGCTGAAGAAAGTGTACAAGATTTAACAAACTCTTTTGTAAAAGATATTGACGAAAAATTCTTAGTCAAAGAAAAAGAAATTATGACTGTATAATTTTCTTTAAACATATATTAAAAAGAGTGTTTTTTAAAACACTCTTTTTTTTACTTAATTATTACATTTACCATAACTTTGCTAAAAATATTTTAAATGACTTTTTGGACTAAAATCGCAGGATTCATCTTACGAAACCGATATCTGGTATTAATTACCATAGCTGTTATTACTGGGCTTTTAGTTACTCAAATAAAATATATGCGCTTCTCATACACAGAAGCAAACCTATTACCTGCAAACCACGAGGTAAATATAGAATACAACAAATTTTTAGAAATTTTTGGAGAAGAGGGTAATTTAATCATCCTTGGTGTAAAAGACACTACAATTTTTACGCCTCAAAAATTTAATCATTGGAACTCATTAGTTAAGAGTTTTGATAGCTTACCAGAAATAGATTTTTCTGTTTCTATTGCTGATGTAAAACAGTTAAAGGCTGATCGAAAAACTCGTAAATTTATTGTAGAACCTTTATTTAAAGAACTTCCAAAAACAAATGAAGAAGTTCTTAAAATAAAAGAACAACTTTTTGACAAACTCCCTTTTTACGAAAATTTGCTTTATAACGACAAAGGAACTTTACAAACAGCCATTTATCTTAATAAGGACATTGTAAACACCCCAACAAGAGCGAATTTCATCAATCAAATATTAATACCTAAAATTAAAGCTTTTGAAAAAGATAATGGTATGGATATTCGTGTTTCTGGAATGCCGTATATTCGAACTTTAAATTCTCAAAACATTACCAATGAAATGGGGATTTTTGTAGTGGGAGCTTTATTAATAACTGCCATTATTTTCTTTTTCTTTTTCCGCTCATTTAGAGCAACTTTCATTACACTCCTAGTCGTTTGTATTGGAGTTGTTTGGGCTTTAGGTTTTATTGGATGGTTTAGATACGAGATTACTGTTTTATCTGCTTTAATACCTCCATTAATCATTGTTATTGGGGTACCCAATGCTGTATTCTTAATTAACAAATACCAGCAGGAAATAAAGAAACATGGTAACCAAGCTAAGTCATTACAGCGTGTAATATCAAAAATTGGTAACGCTACTTTAATGACGAACATTACTACTGCATCTGGTTTTGCAACTTTTGTATTTGTAAAAAGTCAATTATTAAGAGAATTCGGAATTTTAGCTTCAGTAAATATTATTAGCATATTTATTTTAGCTCTATTAATCATTCCGATTCTTTATAGTTTCATGCCTCTTCCTGAAAAGAAACATTTAAATCACTTAGAAAAAAAGTGGATGGGAAATGTAGTTTCTTGGATGGAAAGAATGGTAAAAAAACAACGTATTTCAATATATATAACCACAGTTGTTGTTATTATATTAAGTATGATTGGATTATTTCAAATTAGAGTTTCTGGTAGTTTAATCGAAGACATGCCTAAAGGAATGCAGTTTTACAAGGATATTAAGTTTTTCGAAACTGAGTTTGGTGGAATTATGCCTTTAGAAATTTTAATTGATACTAAAAGAGAAAAAGGAGTAATGAAGCTTTCCACTTTAAAAAAGATGGAAAAGTTAAATGAAACTATTGAAAGTTTTCCAGAATTATCAAAACCAATTTCGGTAACAAACCTAGTTAAATACTCTAAACAAGCGTATTATAAAGGTAATCCAAAATATTATCAGCTACCTACGAGTCAAGAAAAAGCGCATATTTTTGCTTACACAAAAAATTCTGACAGTAATGCTGGTATGTTAAATAATTTTGTAGATAGCACAGGTCGTTATGCTCGTATCACAACCTTTATGAAAGATATTGGTACTGATAAAATGGATATCATCCAAGATCGTTTACAAGCTGTTATAAAAAAGCAATTTCCAGAAGAAAGGTTTAATGTTTCTTTAACAGGTAAAGCATTGGTATTCTTAAAAGGAACGAATTACTTAATCAAAAACTTAGTTATTTCATTATCGCTTGCCATTTTATTGATTTCAATTTTTATGGCTTGGATGTTCCGTTCTTATAAAATGATTTTTATATCATTAATACCAAACATGCTGCCTTTATTAATTACTGCTGGATTAATGGGCTTCTTCGATATTCCTATTAAACCTTCAACAATATTAGTATTTAGTATTGCTTTTGGTATTTCTGTTGATGACACTATTCACTTTTTGGCAAAATACAGGCAAGAATTACTTGCTAATAACTGGAAAATTAAGCCTGCAGTATATTCTGCACTTCAAGAAACTGGAGTAAGTATGTTTTATACTTCTATCGTATTATTCTTTGGATTCTTAGTTTTTACCGTTTCTAGCTTCGGTGGTACTATTGCTTTAGGTGGATTAGTTTCTGTAACCTTATTATTAGCTATGGTTTCAAACTTATTATTGTTACCTTCTCTTCTACTTTCATTTGAGAAAAAAATTGCTAATAAAAAAGTACTAAAAGAAACTAAATTTAAAATCTTACCTCCAAAAGAAGATAAGTAGTATTCTTATATTTCTTCGTTGCCCAATTAACATCAAAAAAGTATCTTTGCTTGATTTTATTGAAGATATAAGAGATGAAAAGAAGTAGCGTTAAAGAACTATTACAGTCGGATAAATTTTTACAAGAAGTCCACCTTAAAGGATGGGTAAGAACTTTTAGAAGCAATCGTTTTATTGCTTTAAATGACGGTTCTACTATTAAAAATATTCAATGTGTAGTAGATTTCGAAAACACAGATGAAGATTTATTAAAAAGAATAACAACTAGTGCTGCTGTCAGCATTACTGGAACTTTAGTTGAAAGTCAAGGTAAAGGACAAACTGTAGAAATAAAAGTTACGAATTTAGAAATATTAGGAGATTCTAATCCTGATGAATATCCTATTCAACCTAAAAAACACAGTTTAGAGTTTTTACGTGAAAATGCGCATTTACGTGTAAGAACGAATACATTCAGTGCTGTGATGCGTGTACGTTCGGCATTATCTTTTGCTGTGCATCAGTATTTTCAAAAAAATGGATTTTACTATGTAAACACTCCTATCATTACTGGATCTGATGCTGAAGGTGCTGGAGAAATGTTTCACGTTACGAATTTCGAAGCAAATAAAGCTCCGCTAAACGAAGAGGGAAATGTAGATTATACGCAAGATTTCTTTGGAAAAGAAACCAACTTAACGGTTTCTGGTCAATTAGAAGCTGAGACTTATGCCATGGCATTAGGTAAAGTATATACTTTCGGACCTACTTTTAGAGCTGAGAACTCAAATACTACACGCCACTTAGCAGAATTTTGGATGATTGAACCTGAGGTTGCATTTAACGATTTAGATGCGAATATGGATTTATCAGAAGATTTTATCAAAGATGTTTTACAATATGTCTTAGACAACTGTAAAGATGATTTAGAATTCTTAGATAATCGTTTAGCACAAGAGGAAAAAACAAAACCTCAAGCACAAAGAAGTGAAATGGGCTTAATTGAAAAATTAAAGTTTGTTGCTGAAAATAACTTTAAGAGAGTTTCTTATACAGAGGCGATAGACATTTTACGTAATTCTAAACCTAATAAAAAGAAAAAATTCCAATTCCCTGTTAACGAATGGGGAGTTGATTTACAATCTGAACACGAGCGTTATTTAGTAGAAAAACACTTTAAGTGCCCAGTAATCTTATTTGATTATCCTGCAAATATTAAAGCATTTTACATGCGTTTAAACGACGATGGAAAAACTGTTCGCGCAATGGACGTATTATTCCCTGGAATTGGTGAAATGGTTGGGGGTTCTCAAAGAGAAGAACGTTTAGATGTTTTAAAAACTAAAATGGCTGAATTAAATATTGAAGAAGAAGAATTATGGTGGTATTTAGACACTCGTAAATTCGGAACTGCAGTACATTCAGGATTTGGTTTAGGTTTTGAACGTTTAGTGTTATTTACAACTGGAATGAGTAATATTCGTGATGTTATTCCTTTTCCAAGAACACCACAAAACGCAGAGTTCTAAAAAAATCATAAAACTTATAATTATCAATCGTCATTCCTCAAAGAATGGCGATTTTTTTTATCCTATTTCATATATTTGTAAATATGCTAAAACAAAGTTTACATCACAAATTACTTCAGAAATTATCTCCTCAACAAATTCAGTTGATGAAGCTAATTCAATTGCCAACACAAGCTTTTGAAGAACGTTTAAAACAAGAAATTGAGGAAAATCCTGCATTAGATACTGGTAAAGAAGAACCAGAAAACTTTGAGGACACACTAACTAATGAATCAGATCATGATGATGCAAATGAAAAGATTGAAGCTGATGACATTAATATTGATGAATATTTAAGCGACGACGAATACCCGAGTTATAAAACGCAAGCAAATAATTATTCTGCTGACGATGACGACAAACAAGTTCCTTATGCAGCAGGAACCACCTTTCATCAATCACTAAAAAATCAATTAAGTACTTTTAGAATAGATGAAGAAGAAAAAGCTATTGCTGAGTTTTTAGTTGGTAGCATTGATGATAGCGGATATATTCGTAGAGAAATAATTGACTTAGTTGATGATTTAGCATTTACTCAGAACGTTTTTACTACTGAAGAGAAAGTAGAGAGTGTTTTAAAAAATGTTGTTCAAAGGTTAGACCCTATCGGTGTAGGTGCTTTAGATTTAAAGCAATGTTTAATCATTCAATTAAAATCTAAACCAGAGAAAGAAAGTAGGGATTTAGCGATAAGAGTTTTAGATGAGGCCTTTGATCATTTTGTGAAAAAGCATTACAAAAAGCTTCTTGAAAAATTCGATATTAATGAAGAAAAATTAAAAGAAGTTATTACCGAAATAGGGAAACTAAATCCGAAACCTGGAAGTTCTTATGCTGGTAATAACAAAATAGCCGAACAAATAGTTCCTGACTTCTCTATTAAAATTATTGATGGTGTTTTAGAGTTAACTCTAAACTCTCGAAATGCTCCAGAACTACATGTTTCCCGTGAGTACAACAACATGCTTAAGGGTTATAGCGACTCTAAAGAAAAAAGCAAGAGTCAGAAAGATGCTGTAATGTTCATCAAACAAAAATTAGATGCTGCTAAGTGGTTTATCGACGCTATTAAACAACGTCAACAAACGCTGTTAATAACCATGAATGCGATTATGCATCGTCAAGAAGAGTATTTTTTAACTGGTGATGAACGTAAGTTAAAACCAATGATTTTAAAAGATATTGCAGACGAAATTAACATGGATGTTTCTACAGTATCTAGGGTTGCAAACAGCAAGTATGTATCTACACCTTACGGAACAAAATTGATTAAAGAGTTTTTCTCTGAATCAATGAAAAACGATCAAGGTGAAGATGTTTCTACTCGAGAGATTAAAAAAATACTAGAAACCGTTATAAAAGAAGAGGATAAAAGAAAACCTTTAACAGACGAAAAGTTATCTAAAATATTAAAGGAAAAAGGATATCCTATTGCAAGGAGAACAGTTGCAAAGTATCGTGAGCAATTAGATATTCCTGTTGCTAGATTACGTAAAGAAATTTAATGCGTTGGCATAAATTCATATCTACTGTTTTACATCCAATTGTTATGCCTACAATTGGCATCTTAATCTATTTTATTTTTACACCTGTTTATTTAAGCCGTAAACAGCAACTTAGCTTGTTAGCTGTAGTTTTTATTGCAACTTATATCATTCCTTTATTGCTTTTAATCTTGTTAAAATCTATTGGATATATAAAATCTTTTCAAGCGCATACTATTAATGAGCGCAGATTACCCATTTTTTTTATGATGACACTTCTATTTGTGTTAGGTAAATTTTTCTCTGAGATAAGTACTATAAAGGAATTGAGCTATTTGTTTTTTGGTGTAGTTTTCGGTCTTGGTATTATATACCTTCTTTTCTTAGCTAAAATAAAAGCTAGCCTACATTTATTATCAATTGGGTCTGCAATTGGTTTTTTCTTATTATTTCAACAACTTCAAAGTATAAACACTTTACCTGTAGTTATCACCTTAATATTCCTTTCAGGCTTATTAGCAAGCTCTAGATTGCATTTAAAAGCCCATACCGCAAAAGAAGTTTATATTGGTTTTTTTATTGGCGTTTGCTGTCCTTTTTTAGCTTATTATATTTTATAATAAATAGAAACTTAGCCCGAAACGCAATATCTTAGTGTCTATAGGATTTCCATTTATTGATGCATTTTTAAAAAGTGGGCTTAAACCGTAATAAACATGAAAGTTAAAAGTTCCATATCCAGCCGACATAATTAACCCTGTTTGCCATTTATTATATTCAGTAATATTATTGATACTTACCGACGTATTATTATCTGTATAAGAAAATGTATTACTTAAGTTATAACTCAGTTTTAGACCTGCATAAAATCGCCAAAACGAATAAGTATTTACAGTAGAAGATCGCCACCTGAACTGAATAGGCATTTCTAGGTTATTCAGTTTTATTTTGTTTGATGCGATATCGCTGCCAGATTCAAAGCTATTTAATGTACCTTCTACAACCTTTAAATTATGATTAAAAGAATCAAAACTATAACCTAAACCCAACCCTACAGCTATTTTTCCGTTCTTTTTAAGCGGAATATCTTTGATATACCCTCCAGAAAAACCATATGAAAATCCGCTTCGATTAATAATACTTGGCTGATTATTTAAAACATTATACGTTACATTTATATATAATTGATCTTCCCAATATTTATCTCCTACTTGTAGTGAATCTTTCTGTGCTTGAATATTAAGCATAGAAAATAACATGAAAAAAGTTATAAAATATTTCATCATAATTAACTAACGTTAAATATAGTTTATTTTGTATAAAAAAAGAGCAATCATTATGATTGCTCTTTTTAATAATATTTAAAAGTAATTACTTACTAATTTCACTCGCTTTATGCGTAGATAAACTTAATTTAAGAGCATTTACATCTCTTAACTTTTCACGAATATCAGCTAATGTACCAACACTCGATTCTTTATCTGCCTTAATAGATGTTGTCATGAAAGGAATGTCACCTTCAGCTTGATTTCCTCTTTCAATAAATATAAAAGCAGGTACATCATCTGGTGTAGCAATCTTATCATTTAACTGTATTCTATTATAAGTAGTACCATATTTAGGATCTTTGGCTTTACCAACATAAATTGTACTAACTAAACTTTTACGTTCTAACTTCTTTACTTCAGATGCACTTGGTAAACGAGGAGACTCAACTTGTAGGTCAGTTTCTCTCATTACCGTCGTTACCATGAAGAAGAATAATAACATAAAAACAATATCAGGTAGTGAAGACGTGTTCACCGCTGGCATCTCTTTTTTCTTCTTTTTAAATTTAGACATACTTAAATTGTTTTAATACTATTGAACATCAGTTGGTTCAGAATCAGATATAATTTGAGGATAACTCGATTTAATATCTAAAACTTTCTTTCTTAATGCTTCATCTTTTCTTCCACTATCTTTAAAAGCTTGATCTAATTCAGTAAAGCTAATACCGTATTTCTCTTGGCTTAGTCTATTACGTAATTCAGCGTATGCTTTTAACAACTCGTTTTGAACAGCTACATATACTCCAAACTCAGTACCTCTATCACTTTCTACAGCAATAATTGCTTTATTTGGATGATCTGAAGAAGCTGGATCTTTAGCTCCCTTACAATAATCGCAAGGAGCTCCTGCTTCTTTATCTGGCATTGGGTTACCAACACCTCCACCGTTATCTATAAATTTGATAGCAGCTTCTTTCAAATCTTTTAACTCCATAACAGCATCCTCTACGAATAAATCGTTATTACTGTTAATACTAATTTGAAAAATGTTCTTCTCTTTTACAATTGGTGGTTTAACTTCTGTTTTTTCAGCTAGCTTTTTAGGGATACCTGAATCAACATCCATTGTAGTTGTTACTAGGAAAAAGATAAGTAGCAAGAATGCAATATCTGCCATCGAACCTGCATTAATTTCTGGGTTTTCTCTTCTTGCCATAATAACTTACGATTTAACGATTCCTTTTAATAAATCCCAAACAAAAAACACACTAGCAATAGCTCCTAAGATCATGCTAAAAGTAATTCCTGTTCCTACCCATTTAGAAGTACTACCTGCAGCTACTAATTCAGCTCCATCAGCTCCCATTACTTGTCCGTTTGAAGACATAAAATAAGAAACTAAGAAAAGTACACCTAATGCTAATACACCTAGTAATGCTTTTTTAAGAGCAGCTGGATTTTTAAACATCCCTAATAAAGATGCTACAACAGCTACTACAACTACGGCGATTAATAACCAATATGAATAAGTTACTAACGGAGAAACAGCATCAGAAAGCGCTTGCTTATCTTCTATATCTATTCTTGTAACGTTTACAAATAACCCAATACCAATAAGTGATATCGCTGTTATAAGCAATGTTAATATTTTATTATTCATACTGTTTTATTATTTTTTATACTTAGCTAATAAGTCAATTAAAGAAATTGACGCATCTTCCATGTTGTTTACAATACTATCAATTTTAGAAACGATATAGTTGTAAAAAATCTGTAAGATAATTGCTACAACAAGACCAAATACTGTTGTTAAAAGTGCAATTTTAATACCACCTGCTACTACCGCTGGAGAAATATCGTTTGCAACAGCAATCTTATCAAATGCCTCAATCATACCAATTACAGTACCCATAAATCCTAACATTGGCGCTAATGCGATAAATAAAGATAACCAAGAAACGTTTTTCTCTAATAATCCCATTTGAACTCCACCGTAACCTACTACAGCTTTTTCAGCAGCCTCTAAACCTTCGTCAGCTCTTTCTAAACCTTGGTAAAAGATAGAAGCAACAGGTCCTTTTGTATTTCTACAAACTTCTTTAGCAGCCTCAACACCACCAGAACTTAAAGCATCATCAACACTAGCTACTAATTTCTTAGTGTTAGTTGTTGCCATGTTTAAATAAATAATTCTTTCAATTGCGATAGCTAAACCTAAGATTAAAGCTACTAATACAATCCCCATAAATTTAGGATCCCCTTCAATAAAACGTTGTTTTAATTCTTGGTGAAAAGTTTTATCAGCTTCAGCTGCTTGAGCATAAGTTGACTGAACAGCTCCTAAAAACATAAATCCTGTAACAGTTAGGATATTTACTACTTTTTTCATTTTGTTATAATTAATTTTAAATAGTTAACGGGTTAAAAATACAAATTTTACTATGAAATACTTAATTTTTTATCAATAAGTAATTCTTTACTTGCACTTATTACACTTTTTTATTTTTTCAGAGTGCCAAGTAACAAAAAAATGTTGGGACATTAAAAAAAAACTATGGTATTTATACACTCACAGCTTTTTTTTATTCTTTCTTCTACTTATTCAAGTAGTTATATGGGGTAAATTTAACGATAAATTTACAAACTAACCTATTTCACCTCTTAAAGAAGTCTCAAAATAACGCTTAAAATCTTCTTTTGGGAGTTTTTCTCCAATTAAATACATCATTTTTGCAACTGCTGTCTCTGTAGTTATGTCTTTTCCTCCCACTACTCCAATGCGTTTTAAGTCAGAACTTGTTTCATAATGACCTAAAATTACACTACCTCCTGTACATTGAGTCACATTAACTATGTAAATATTTTTTGCAATAGCCTCTTCTAACAAATTAATAAACCACTTTTCGGTTGGGGCATTTCCAGAACCATAAGTTTCTAATACAATACCTTTTATATTAGGTATGTTTATAAAGCTCCTCACTACTGCTTCTGTAATCCCTGGAAATAATTTTAAAATAGCCACATTATTATCTAACTTTTTCCTAAAAACAAGCTTGCTCTCGTTTAGTTTTGGTTTTAACAATAATGGATGATTGAAGTTTAAATGCACTCCACTCTCTGCTATAGGCGGATAATTCATTGACGCAAATGCCTCAAACTGATCAGCATTTATTTTAGTAGTTCTATTAGCCCTATACAGTTTATATTCAAAATACAAACCGACTTCTTGAATAATAGGTACTCCTTTTTTATTTGCTGAAGCTACTTGAATTGAGGTTATTAAATTCTCTTTAGCATCAGTTCTCAAATCTCCAATTGGTAATTGCGATCCGGTAAAAATTATTGGCTTTTGTAAATTCTCAAACATAAAACTAATTGCTGAGGAAGTATACGACATTGTATCCGAACCTGTTAAAACTACAAAACCATCATATTCTTCGTAGTTCTCAGAAATAATCTCAGCTATTTTCACATAATAATTCACATTCATGTTTGACGAGTCGATAGGCTCATCAAAAGAAATAGTAGAAATACTACAGTTTAATTGTTGCAACTCTGGGATTTTACTTGAAATCTGACTAAAATCAAACGCTTTTAAAGCACCTGTTTTATAATCTTTCACCATACCAATAGTCCCTCCTGTATAAACAATTAAAATATTAGGTGTGTTTGTCATTTTGACATTTTTTAATTCCGTTTTTTATTTGGAATAATTTATGTTGTAAATTTATCAAACAAATTTGATACAAAATTTTTAAACTAAAAATATTATGATAGGATTTTATGCTTTAATAGGTGTTATTTCTTTATTCAGCTGGATTGTAAGCAACACCTTAAAAAGAAAATTTGAAAAATATTCGAAAGTCCATTTACGAAATGGCATGAGTGGTGCAGAAATTGCATCGAAAATGCTTGCGGACCATGGAATTTCTGATGTCCAAGTAATTTCTACTCCTGGTAGACTTACCGACCATTATAATCCACAAAACAAAACTGTAAACTTAAGTGAAGCTGTATACAATCAACGTAATGCCGCTGCCGCAGCTGTTGCAGCTCACGAAGTGGGACATGCTGTACAGCATGCTAAAGCTTATCAATGGTTACAAATGCGCTCAAAACTAGTACCTGTTGTAAGTATTTCTTCTCGATTTTCTCAATGGATGATTATTGGAGGAATCGCAATAGGAATTGGATCAGGAAGTTCAAGTATTGGACTTATGATTGCTGTAGCTGGATTAATATTTATGGCCTTAGGTACTTTATTTAGTTTTATTACTTTACCTGTTGAATATGATGCCAGTAATAGAGCTTTAGCTTGGTTAGAAAGCAAACACATGGTAACTCGCGAAGAACTAGCAGGATCTAAAGATGCATTAAAATGGGCTGCGAGAACTTATTTAGTAGCTGCTCTAGGGTCTCTTGCAATGCTTTTATATTGGGGACTAAGAGTTTTAGGAAGTAGAGATTAACATCAAAACAAATTACACAAAAAAGCTTCAGAGTATTCTGGAGCTTTTTTTATTGAGCAAACCATATCTATTTAAAAAGCGTCTATTAGTTTATGGAAAATCAATATCTATTCATCGGAAATTTATCCCATTTCGTCTGATTTAGATTTTCTCACAATAACTAATCATGCACTTTTGAAGTGTAAAACAAAAAAGATATGAAAACTCTTATTACTACATTTATTTTATTCTTTATCGGAATTACTACTGCATTGGGTCAATTTAACATCAAAGGAAAAACCGTAGATGAGCAAAACCAAGCACTACCTTTTACCAATGTAATCTTATACAAAATAGGAAATGAAGCAACCCCATCTGGAACTATTACAGATGAGAACGGTAATTATCAATTTAAAAACATTGAAAAAGGAAATTATAAAATCACCATTTCTAGCATCGGGTTTAAAACAGAAAAAATCAAGGAATTTGAATTAAACTCTAACAAAACTTTTAATATTACTTTAAAAGAAGATAATCAAACACTAGATGAAGTTGTTGTTAAGTCTACTAGACCTGTAATAAAACAAACAGCAGAAAAACTAATTGTTGATTTAGAAAAAACAGAAATGTTAAATTCAAATCTACAAGATGTAATGAGAAAGGTTCCTGGTGTTTTAGTAACCAATAACGGAATTACAATTGCTGGTAAAGGCGGGGTAAGAATTCTTATCAATGGCAAAACTACAGAATACATGGACGTTGACACTTTATTACGCGATTTTCCTGCAGATAATATTGCTAAAATTGAAGTAGTTGAACAGCCAGGTGCTGAATATGAAGCTTCTGGATCTGGCGCAATTATAAATATTCTTTTAAAGAAAAATGTTCGATTAGGAACTCATGGAAGTATTACTGGTTGGATTGGTGAGGATGAAGGTTTTGAATATGGAACAAGAGCTTCTATTGCTAGTTACAAAAACAAATTAAATTGGCAAACAAGCATCAGTCATTCTAAACCAACATGGAGAGATGATTTATTTTTAGTAAGAACTGTTGACTCTGAAACTTACGATCAAGTAAGTAAATCTCCTTACGACCCAAACAATCTTAGTTTTAGTGGAAATGTTGATTATTATATTAATGACAACAATTCATTTGGAATAGGAGGACGTTGGAACAAAAGAACCTCTGATAGAATAACAACTAGCAGAACTATTGTTTCTGATGCAACTAACACAAGTACATTATTTTCTGAAAATAACTTTGATAGAGAAAGAACTAATTTTAATATCAATCCTTATTACGAATATAAATCAGATACAGAAAAACTAGTAGTAGACTTTAACTATATCAATTACAATAACGACAACACAAATACTCTTTACGATATTGCAGGAAGTACACGTTCGTTTACTGACAGACAATATATTCAAGACGGAAAATATGCTATTAAAACTTACAAAGCAGATTACAGTAAAAACTTCTCTGATAATTTTAAACTAAGTGTGGGTAGTAAATACGCAATGGTGAATACTGATAATGATTTACAATCATTTTTAGAAGATCAAACTACAAGTGCTTTTGTTTTAGATCCAGAAACTAGTAGTCAATTTTTAATTGACGAAACTATTTTCGCAGTGTATTCTAAAGTAAACGCAACTATGGGAAAATGGTCATTTTCTGGTGGGTTACGTTATGAAGATAGTAATACAAACGGAACTTCTCATTTTATAGAAAACAATCAACCTACCACTAAAGTTAAAAAAAGACCGATTAGTAAATTATTTCCAAGCGCTTCTATTAGTAGAAAGGTAACTGATAAAATTGGTGCTAGTTTATCTTATAGTTATAGAATTAGAAGGCCATCATACAACAGCTTAAATTCTTTTCAAGAATTTTTAGATCCGTTTTCTGCTGAAGAAGGAAACCCTAATTTAAAACCTGCATTTACAAACAACTATCAATTTAATTTAACTCACCAAGGTCAACCTTTTTTTACTGTTGGCTATAGCCAAACCAACGACGTTATTTTCGATTTAATAAAACAAGATAACACAACCGCTCAAATTAGACAGCAAGCTGTAAATGTTAAGAATTTTACGAACTGGAACTTTAGATTATTTGCTCCGTTAAGTTTTACAAAAGGTTTAGAAGGCTATACAGGATTTATTGCAAACAAAAACATGTACAACTCAGATCTACATGGAGTAGATTTATCTAAATGGAGTTTATTTTGGTTTGTACAAGCAAGTTATAAATTACCTTGGGATGTTAACTTTGAAATGAGTGGAAATTACGGAACTGGTGCTTTAGAAGGTCAAATTGACGTAGATTGGCTAGCAGGATTAGACTTCTCTTTTGGTAAGAAGTTTTTAGACGAAAAACTAAAAGTAAATCTTGGATTTAATAAAATGCTAAATCGTGGATTTAATGGAACAATAGATTATGGTAACGGAACAGCTAAAGTAGAAAGCAATGGCTCTCGTCAAAACATTCAATTAAGACTAGTATATAGTTTCGGTTCTAAATTCGGGAAGAAAAAATCGAGACGTAACTCCTCTAGAGACGAAGAAAATAGAATTGACGACAATAATTAAACAATATTATGAAAACATACTATCAAATACTTTTTGTTATAGGCCTATTATTTGAATCAATCGGGCAAATATTGCTATCTAAAGGAAATGATTTTGTTTATGCTTTAAAACCTATAGATTTTGCGCACTGGTCTTTACTTACAGGAGTTGTGTTATTAATACCACAAATTGGTTATTTTAGAAAAAGTATATTTACTTATATAGGAGTACCTTTTATTATGATAGGAATCACTTGTATTATAGGAATGTGTGTTTTAGATTTTATCTGGTGGAGTCAGCCAACACAAGAAATTAGAAATCAATTTGCAGGTCAAATTTCAAAAGTCCCTTCAATTTGGAAACCTTTTATTACAACTGGACCCAACTTTTTAAATGTCGGATTATTTTTATTAGCCTTAAACTATTTTAAACAAAATAAAGTTGGTGTTTTATTAATAATACTCGCAACATTAATAGTCTTTTTTATTAGATTTATTCCATCAAGATTAATTTATGCATATTTAATTACTGCTATTGGTTACGGATTAATCTTTTTTAATCATAAAACAAGCAATGAACACCAAACTTAATAAATCTGACATAATATTATTAACTATTTATTTTATAATCTCTTTTATAATGCAAGGAAGAGATTATTATAATAGAAATGCTTTAATACGTGAATATTTCATTGATTTTCCTATAGAAATATTCATGATTGGCTCTATCGTATTCCTATTTATTTTTTGGTTGATTCCAAAATTTATGATAAAAAAACAATATTTATTATTTACAATTATTGGGGTTTTTATTTTAGTATTTTTTGCAGGTATAGATTATGTTATTGGTTATTGGTCTGGAAATAATGATTGGTCTAAATTTCCGAAACCAGTTGATTTCTTTTTTAAAATGATAGATAGGTCGACCTATTCCACTGCTTTTCCTTTTGCTCTTTTATTAACCAAAAAATTTTATGAAGGACAAACACAGTATTTAAAAATAGAAAAACAACAAAAGGAAAACGAGTTAAAATTATTACGCTCTCAAATAGACCCTCATTTTTTATTCAATAATCTAAATACATTAGATAGTTTAATAGATTCTGATTCTGAAAAAGCAAAGGAATACATTAACCGATTATCGTTAATTTATCGTTATTTAATTCAGACAAAAGATGCTGAAGTAATGGAACTCTACAAAGAAATTCAGTTTGCAGAAAACTATATTTTCTTAATTGAAACTCGTTTTGGAAATGATTATGAATTTACCATTGATAAAAATGTACAAATTACGGATAAGTTTATTCCAACTGGTGCTTTACAAGCATTATTAGAAAATGTGGTAAAACATAACAAAGCGAATGGTAAATCAATACAAACTAAAATCAGTATTTCTGATGATTGGTTAACTGTAAACAATACTATATCTTACAATCCTAATAAAGAAAGCTTAGGAACTGGATTGCAAAATTTACAAACTCGTTACGAGTTATTATCAGACAAAAAAGTAGAGATTAAAGGCTCAAGCAATAGTTTTACTGTATCTATTCCAATCATTAAATTAAGTGAATAAAAATAGCATTATGAATATCTTAATTCTAGAAGACGAAATACCAGCTTATCAAAAATTGATAAACTATTTAACCAATTCTTTTGGTGAAGATTTTACGCATGACATTGCGCGTTCTAATACTGATGGAAAAGAGTTTCTACTAAAAAATAAATACGATTTTATTTTATCGGACATCCAGTTACTTGATGGAATATCATTTGATTTATTTGATGAAATAAACATCGATTGTCCTATTATTTTTTGTTCTGCACACGACGAATATTTATTCAAAGCATTTAACACAAACGGAATTGCATATATCTTAAAACCTTATTCGAAATCTGACTTTAACAAAGCTATTGAAAAGTATCAATCGCTATTCAACCAAGGAAATTACAACAAACTAAATTCCGACACTTTATCTAATTTAAAATCTGCTTTACAAGAAGAAAACACTTCATACAAAAAACGATTTGTAATAAAAAAAACTAAAGGAATTCAACTTTTAAATGTTGTTGATATTAGTTTAATTGAAGCTTCAGGAGATTTTTGTATTGCAACAGACAATTCTGGTAAAAAGCATACTATTTCTCAAACTTTAGGAAGCATCTTACAGCAATTAAACCCTACTAAATTTTTTAAAATTAATCGAAGTGAAATTGTTTGTATAGATTATATCGAAAATATCGAGAGTCATTTTAAAAACAGACTTTTAATCTCTATGAAAGGTGTTAAAGAAAAACCTATGACTAGCTCTTCTTCTACTTCCGATTTTAGAAAATGGTTAGAACAATAAAAAAACCTTCAGAATATTCTGAAGGTTTTTTTTATAATTTAATCATTTAATTTAAGAACCGCCATAAACGCCTCTTGTGGAATTTCAACATTACCAACCTGACGCATACGTTTCTTCCCTTTCTTTTGTTTTTCTAATAATTTACGCTTACGAGAAATATCTCCACCATAACATTTTGCTGTTACATCTTTACGTAAAGCTTTCGTAGTTTCTCTAGCAATAATTTTTGCTCCAATAGCTGCTTGAATAGGAATATCAAATTGTTGGCGTGGAATTAAAGTTTTTAGCTTCTCAACTATCTTCTTACCTATTGTGTAGGCATTATCGGCATGTAATAATGCAGAAAGTGCATCTACAGAATCACCGTTCAATAGAATATCAACTCTAACTAATTTAGATTCTTTCATTCCTATAGGTGCATAATCAAATGAAGCATACCCTTTAGAAACTGTTTTTAAACGATCATAAAAATCGAATACAATTTCTGCTAAAGGCATTTCAAAGATTAACTCAACACGCTGTGTTGTTAAGTAGGTTTGATTAATAATTTGCCCACGTTTTTCAATACATAAACTCATTACCTGTCCTACAAAATCAGATTTTGTAACAATAGATGCTTTTATAAATGGTTCTTCTACTCTATTTAATTTAGAAGGCTCTGGCAAATCTGATGGATTATTTACAATTAAAACCTCATCTGGCTCTTTATTTGTAAATGCGTGATACGACACGTTAGGAACTGTAGTAATCACCGTCATATTAAACTCACGCTCTAAACGCTCTTGAATAATTTCCATGTGTAACATTCCTAAGAATCCACAACGAAAACCAAAACCTAAAGCCGCTGAACTTTCTGGCTGAAATACTAATGAAGCATCATTTAACTGTAACTTTTCCATTGAGTTACGAAGTTCTTCGTAATCTTCAGTATCAACCGGGTAAATCCCAGCAAAAACCATTGGTTTTACATCTTCGAAACCATCAATACTATCGGTAGTTGGGTTTACAAAATCTGTAATTGTATCTCCAACCTTTACTTCTTTTGCTGCTTTAATACCAGTAATTAAATAACCTACATCACCTGTTTTAACCTCTTTTTTAACTACTTGTTCTAGTTTTAAAGTACCAACCTCATCAGCTGCATACTCCTTACCAGTAGCCATAAACTTGATTCGTTGATTCTTTTTAATTGAACCGTCGATTACTCTAAAATAAGTCTCAATCCCTCTATAAGAGTTATATACTGAATCAAAAATTAAGGCTTTTAGTGGAGCTTCGGGATTTCCGCTTGGTGCCGGAATTTTATCAATAATAGCTTGTAAAATATTATCAACCCCAAAACCTGTTTTACCACTTGCATGAATCACTTCTTCAGGATCACATCCTAACAAATCAACAATATCATCTGTTACTTCTTCTGGATTTGCCGATGGTAAATCAACTTTATTTAAAACTGGAATGATCTCTAAATCGTTCTCTAATGCTAAATATAAGTTAGAAATTGTTTGCGCTTGAATACTTTGCGCAGCATCAACAATTAACAAAGCTCCTTCACAAGCAGCAATAGAACGAGAAACCTCGTAAGAAAAATCTACGTGACCTGGAGTATCAATTAAATTAAGAATATACTGCTCTCCATTTAATTCAAAATCCATTTGAATAGCGTGCGACTTAATGGTAATACCACGCTCACGCTCTAAGTCCATATTATCTAAAAGCTGATTTTGCTTTTCCCGCTCTGTAACCGATCCTGTATAATCTAATAATCTATCAGCAAGAGTACTCTTACCGTGATCAATATGTGCAATGATGCAAAAATTTCTAATATTCTTCATTCGTCGTATTTCTAACCTCTTATGACCGACAAAGATACTTTATTGAAAAACGTTGTACAATTAAAAATTTATTCAATAAAAAATAAAAAGTAACTTTGCAGCATGGTAAAAATTGGCAACATAGAACTTCCGGATTTTCCGCTATTATTAGCACCGATGGAAGATGTAAGTGATCCACCGTTTAGAGCTTTATGTAAAGAGAACGGTGCTGATGTAGTTTATACTGAATTTATTTCTTCGGAAGGCTTAATTCGTGATGCGGCAAAAAGCGTTATGAAATTAGATATTTATGAAAAAGAACGCCCTGTTGGAATTCAGATTTTCGGAGCGAATTTAGATTCTATGTTAAAAACCGTAGAGATTGTTGAAAAATCGAATCCTGATATTATTGACATCAACTTTGGCTGCCCTGTTAAAAAAGTAGTTTCTAAAGGTGCTGGTGCTGGTATTTTAAAAGATATTGATTTAATGGTGAAGCTTACCAAAGAAATGGTAAAACACACCAATCTACCTATTACTGTAAAAACTCGTTTAGGTTGGGATCATGATTCTATTCGTATTGTGGAAGTTGCTGAACGACTACAAGATGTTGGCTGTAAAGCAATTTCAATACACGGTCGTACACGTGCACAAATGTATAAAGGAGAAGCTGATTGGAAGCCTATTGCAGAAGTAAAAAACAATCCAAGAATGCACATTCCTGTTTTTGGAAATGGCGATGTTACTTCTCCTGAAAAAGCAATGGAAATGCGTGATGTATACGGATTAGATGGTTGTATGATTGGTAGAGCTTCTATCGGTTACCCTTGGTTTTTTAATGAAATAAAACATTATTTCAAAACAGGAGAATATTTAGCGAAACCAACTATTGCAGAAAGAGTTGAAATGGCACGTAGACACTTACAGATGTCTATCGATTGGAAAGGACCTATTTTAGGGGTTTATGAAACTAGAAGACATTATACCAATTATTTTAAAGGGATACCACATTTTAAGGAACACAGAATGAAAATGGTTACTTCAGATGACGCAAAAGATGTTTTTGCTGCTTTTGATGAAGTTGAAAGAAAGTTTGGTAATGCTACTATTCCTGAAATAGGATAAGTTTATTTTTCTATAAAATCTTTTGAAATTCTACTACTTGCAATTTTAGCTGCTATATAACCTAGTACCGAAATTGTAAGTGTTACTATTAATAAATTTGACCACCTAAATTCAACTGGATAGGGCAGGTTTTGTGTAATCATAAACAACCCAAAACGTTGTTGGACTAACACCAAAATAATTCCTATTAGCAAGCCAACACTCATCCCTACCAAGGTTAGTAAAAAACCTTGAAGTACAAATATCTTCTTTATATCACTAACGCTTGTTCCTAAATTAAATAAGGTTTTTAAGTTATTGCGTTTATCTATAATCATCATAATTATTGAGCCTATTACGTTAAATAATGCTATTGCTACTATTAAAGTAAATATTAAATATGTTATAAAACCTTCTGTTTTAAGCACCTTATAATATAACGAATTTAATTGCCCTCTGGTTTGCACTCTATATTTACTTCCTAATTTTTCCTGTAAAATATTTTGAAAGTTATCAGAATCTATTCCTTCTTTTAATTTTATTTCTATTCCAGAAATTTGATTCTCTTTGTACTTTAATAAATCTTGTGCTAAATAAAGATCGGTAAATACATATTTATTCTGAAAATCTTCAGCCCCTGTGTACACTCCGATAATTTGAACTGCTATAGAACGAAATGCATTATTCGGATTTACAAAACCTTTTCCTGGTTTAGGCACCATAATCTGTAAAGGTTCTCCGAAATTCATAACTCCCAACGAGAGCTTATATGATACTCCATAACCTATAACTGCAGTGTTTTTAAATTCAGGATCTAACCAAGTACCAACGGTTAAAATTGAATCGGCTGGAATTATTTTACTATAATTTTGATCTACTCCTTTTATATAAGCAATGTGTTGTTTATTCTTATAACTCAAAAAAACACGTTCTTCAACTACTTTTGATATTGTAGATATTGCATTACTATTAATCAATTTTTGGTGTATAGTATCAGTATATTGAAATGATTTCCCTTTTACAACACTAATCTTAATATCTGGATCAGAATTACCGAGTAATGAATCATTAAATACTTTTAACCCTGAATAACCAGATAAAATTATAAATAACGCTAACGCACCAATTAGCACACCAAATACTGCAATAAACGTAATAACATTAATTGCATTGGTTCCTGTTTTAGAAAACAAGTATCTTTTAGCTATGTAATATGAAAAGTTCAAGTATCAACAAAAAAGTACTAATGTAACGATTTAATAGTTACATCTTTTTTCTACGTGGAAGAATACTTGGATTTTTAATAGGATCGACATCCTTTCCTTTTAAAGACTTATCTATTTCTTCGATATAATCTAAACTATCATCTCCAAAAAACAATAATTCAGGCATTCTTCGTAATTGATTTCTTGTTCGTTTTGCTAATTCATGACGAATTAAAGGTGTATTAGAAATAACTCCTTCTAAAACTTCTGTTCTTTTTTCTGATGGAAAAACACTTAAGTAAACTTTAGCTACTCCTAAATCGGCAGTAACCGAAACTTTAGATACTGATATAATCACCCCTTTCATTCCATCTTGTGCAGCACGCTGTAATACATCTACCAAATCCTGTTGCAATACCCCTGCAATCTTTCGTTGTCTATTTGTTTCTTCCATGCTGCAAATTTAGGGATAAAATTACGGAGTGTAAATTTTATTTTTAATTGCATACATTACCAAACCAACACGATTTCGAACATTTAATTTTGTGAATAAACTATCGCGATACCCATCAATAGTTTTAGGGCTTAAAAACATTTTATCTGCGATTTCTTTATAGGTTAATTCTGAACACGCCAGTTTCATAAAAGTAACTTCATTGTCTTTAAAAGTCACACTATTTTTCCCATTCTTTCCTGAAACAGAATCAAGCAATAAGGTTGTTACATTTCTTGTATGATAAAACCCATTATCCATCATTTCTAGTAATGCTTTCTCTAGCACTTCTTTTTTGGTATCTTTAAGTAAATAACCAACGGCGCCCGCTTTTAACATTTTTAAAATAGTGCCATCGGCATCTTCTACAGATAGCGCCATCACATGGACGTGCGGGTGGTGTTCAACAATCCATTCGGTTGTTTCAATACCATTCATTACTGGCATATTAACATCTACCAAAACTATGTCTGGAATATTTTTTGGTGAAGCGGAAAATTTTTCGGCGACTTCTTTACCGTTTTTGCATGTATATAATACTTTAAACTTATCAAAAGTATTTACCATGCCTTCTATAGCCTGCGATAATAATGTATGGTCGTCTACAACAACAACTGAGTATTTCATAATCTGGGTAGGTTTGGTGTTTTTTTGCTGTTGGGGGTGTGTACACTAGGTTCTCTAAATATAGTAATTTATTATTAAACTTGTCCCCTTTTCTGGTTCTGATTTTAGTTTTGCTTTCGCATTTATCAATTTCGCTCTTGCTTTAATATTCTGTAAACCAATGCCTTTTAGCCTTATTTTTCTCATTTCAAAACCAACTCCGTTATCCTTTGCTATAATTTCAATGGAATCTTCTGAGTAGCTTATAAAAACATCTAATTTAGAGCCTTTAGAATGTTTAATTGTATTAGAAAAAAACTCTTGGAGCATTCTAAAAATTACAATTCCATGTTTTTGATTTATCTCTTGCTCTTTTCCTGAAATAGTTAAGCTAGCATCTATATAATTTAATCGATTAAAACGTTCAACCTCTAATTCAACAGCTTCTTTCAGCTTTATATTCTTAATAAAATCTGGATTAATTATCTTAGATAAAGCCCTTATTTCTTTTAAGCTTTTTGTTATAGTTTCTGATATTTCTCCAATATTTTCAGGAGATGCATGCTGCATCTGTATTTTAGCTAAAGTTAAGAGTTGCCCAATATTATCGTGCAACTCCCAACTTATATTTCTTAAAGTTTCTTCTCGTATTTCTATTTGAGTTTCAGCCATTTCTTTTTCAAAACGTTTTCTGCTTTCTACTTGATTCAACAATAATTTGTTTTTACGTTGTTGAAAAACCGTGAATAAAACTATTACAAACAGTACAATTAAAACGATTACTAATGTTGAAACAATTAGTATTAAATTCTCTTCTTGCTGCATATTAAACCATAAATAATGAATAAATTCATTAGAGCAATAAGAATATACAATATAAAAAAGAGTCCTCTATCTTTCATATGTTTAATCAGTGAAAAAAAAGGAATTGACGGTAAGTAAAAAGCTATAAAACCAACTGAAACCCAGAAAGGAAGCATTCTTTTATAATTCAACACTTCATTTGACAACAACAATTCCCTTAAATACAAAAAAACATATAGGCTTGTATTTAAAGCTCCAAATATTATTAAATATATAAATGATGAGGTTTTAAAAAATACTGTACCAAAAAAAACAATAAATAAAACCATTAAGAATAAAATAACTTTTTGTGATTTCTTATCTTTCATTAACTTAAAATACATTATAGCTATTATATTGAATTGAAAAAAAGCATAAATTAAATGATAGATTTGTCCTCCTGTTTTTTTTACAAAAACATGATATAAACCAATTAACTCATTTATAGAAGTTACCAGTAGTAAAGCTGTTAACAGATACAAAAACTGTGACTTATACTTTTTTAATCTAAAAACAGCTATAAAAAAAGCTAGTAGTTGGAGCCCTATAAATGAGTATTGAAAATACATTAATAAATAATTTTAAAAAGGAGGTGTTAAAGTACCAAAATTTCCTGCCCCACTATCTACTGGTGGTGGTGGTAAACTAATAAACCCAGCTTTATTTTGCTTTACAATTTTTATACTATAATTATTATCCGCTCTTTTCCCTGCCTCAAATTCTTCTTTTGACTTGTAAATCCAATTGTAACCATTCTCAGCTAAAGCCTCTTTAAAAGTGACTAATCTATTTTGCTCAACAGATTGCACAGCATCAAACTGTACTTGCTCACCATTTATAGTAGTTGTTGGTATATAAATTAAATCTTGATAACTCTTTCCTGTTCCGTTGTAATCAAGTTTAGCTGCAGAGATGAAGCTTATTCCTGATATTGTAATTCCAGCTTTCTTACTCAACTTCTTAACATAATTTAAGTATTGAATAAAACTGTCGAAATTATAGGTGTTAATTCTACTATCTGGATAACCTAAAGCTTTTTCAAGAGGTTCAATCCTTGTCGTATCGTAAGCTCTAAGCATTGTCACAATTTCTGGATAATTTAGTGACACATCTGGTCTAGAATCTACTGCTGGATAACAAAAATACCCATCAATATCCTCAGGGTCAATTTCTTGTTTATCATCACACTTATGCTTTTCACATGAAGTAATAAAACTCATTGCAAAAACAATGATTAACAATTGTAGTAGGTTAGTTTTTTTCATTGTAAATTAATTTTAAATTTATGTTTAAATATAACGGTATATTATTTAATCTAAAAAACTCAAAAGCAAAAACATTATTAAAAACTAAATAATCAAATACTTATCTAAATATTAGAAAATAGCAAAACAGGAAAAACACCCTAGCAACTAGAATGATTAAACTCTTTATTTATTAAGTTATTTACTCTTGTTTTTAATTCAATAAGAAAAAAGAGTTTTTCTTATTTTTACCACATGAAAAAAATAGAACATATTGGTATTGCAGTTAAAAACTTAGAAAAATCAAATCAACTCTTCGCTTCTTTATTTGGAGAGCCACATTATAAAATAGAAGAAGTAGCTAGCGAAGGTGTAAAAACTTCATTTTTTAAATCTGGGCCTAATAAAATTGAACTATTAGAAGCTACTAAGCCAGAAAGCCCAATCGCCAAGTTTATCGAAAAAAAAGGAGAAGGCATACATCATATTGCCTTTGCTGTTGATGATATAAAATCAGAAATTAAAAGATTACAAAAAGAAGGTTTTACTGTATTAAACAAAATACCTAAAAAAGGCGCAGACAATAAATTGGTTGCTTTTTTACACCCAAAAACTACCAATGGAGTTTTAATAGAATTATGTCAAGAAATCGAATAAATCATCGGTTTTCAAAACAGTAAATATTTGTATCTTGCAAGCATAAAAACCTACATTAAATAATGACAACCTCTTTTGATTCTTTTCAAAAACGACGCTTACAATCCTCATATGTTTCTGTTGTAGTAAGTATTGCCTTGGTGTTATTTATGATTGGTGTTTTAGGCTTAATCTTATTAAAATCAACAAAAGTCGCCAATCACTTTAAAGAAAAAGTGGTAATGACATTGTTTTTAAAAGATGAAGTTACCGATAAACAAACTGCAAGTTTTAAAGAAGCTATTAAAAAAGAAACATACACCAGTAAAGTTGTATATATAACTAAAGACGAGGCGGCTAAAACTTACAAAAAAGATTTAGGAGAAGATTTTCTAAAGTTTTTAGGTGATAATCCATTAAAAAATGGAATAGACGTATACTTAAAAGCAGAATACGTTACGCCAGAAAAAATGGCTGAGATTGAAAAGTCTTTTGAGAAAAATAAATTTGTAGTTGAAGTAAATTACGACAAGCCTTTAGTAGAATTACTAACCAAAAACATTCAACGAATCAGTTTTTGGTTGTTAGTTTTAAGTGGTTTCTTTGGTTTAGTTGCTATTATTTTAATTAACAGCTCAATCCGATTATCAATCTATTCAAAAAGATTCAATATTAAAACCATGCAAATGGTTGGTGCTACCAAAAGTTTTATCCGTCGTCCTTTTATTTGGCAAAGTATAAAGCTAGGATTATTAGGAGCTTTTATAGCTTTAAGCGGATTGGCAATTTTAATTTATTATGTAGCAGAATACATTCCAACTTTAGAGCTATTAACCGATTACATTACTTTAGGATATGTAGCTGGAGGTGTTTTATTTATTGCTTTTTTTATTACTTGGATAAGCACATTTTTTGCAACTCAGCGTTTTTTAAATTTACAAACTAACGATTTGTATTACTAAGATTTTATGAAAAAAGACAATTCACCAAAACAAGAATTCTTATTCGGTAAACGAAATTATATCATCATGCTAATAGGTTTAGCTGTAATCGCTTTAGGCTTTATTTTAATGGCAGGCGGCGGTAGCGACGACCCAAATGTATTTAATCCAGAAATATATAGCTGGCGTAGAATTCGTTTAGCCCCTACCTTAGTAATTATTGGTTTAGGAATAGAAATTTATGCTATTTTTGCCAATCCTAAAAAATAAGCATGGATTTATTAGAAGCAATTATTCTTGGAATCATTCAAGGACTTACCGAATTTTTACCTGTATCATCTAGTGGACATTTAGAATTAGCAAAAGCTATTTTAGGCGACACTTCTGTTCCTGAAGAAAGTTTAACTTTTACTGTTGTTTTGCACTTTGCTACCGCATTAAGCACCTTAGTTGTGTTTAGAAAAGAAGTAGCAGAAATTTTTAAAGGATTGTTCCAATTTAAATGGAATGAAGAAATGAAATTTTCTTTAAAAATTATCCTTTCTATGATTCCTGCAGTAATTGTTGGATTACTTTTTGAAGAGCAATTAGAAGCTTTTTTTGGCGGAAAAATACTTTTTGTTGGTGCTATGTTATTAGTAACAGCGGTATTACTTTTATTGGCCGACAAAGCAAAAAATACCACTAAAGATGTTTCTTTTTCAAACTCAGTAATTATTGGTGTTTCTCAAGCCATAGCAATGCTACCAGGTATTTCTAGATCGGGCGCAACCATATCAACTTCTGTTTTATTAGGTATTGACCGTACTAAAGCTGCTCGCTTTTCATTTTTAATGGTTGTACCTCTTATTTTTGGAAAAATAGCTAAAGATTTATTAAGCGGAGATATTAACTTTCAATCATCAGAAATCGCACCTATATCTGCTGGATTTATCGCTGCATTTCTTGCTGGTTTATTGGCTTGTAACTGGATGATTGCTTTAGTTAAAAAAAGTAAATTATCTTATTTTTCTATTTACTGCGCCGTAGTAGGTTTAATTGCTATCGGATATTCTTTATTAAGCTAATATGAAAACTGCTGAAGATTACAAAAACGGACAAGTTTTATTAATTGATAAACCTTTAGAATGGACTTCTTTTCAAGTAGTGAACAAACTACGTTGGCACATTCGCAAACGTTTTGATATTAAAAAAATAAAAGTAGGACATGCGGGAACATTAGACCCGTTAGCTACTGGGTTATTGATTATCTGCACAGGTAAACAAACCAAAAACATTAACGAGTATCAAGGTCAAATTAAAGAATATACAGGTACATTTGTATTAGGTGCAACAACACCTAGTTATGACCTAGAAACTGAAATAAACGAAATTTTTCCTACCGAACATATTACGGAAGAATTATTACATAAAACAACTGAACAGTTTACTGGTAAGATTCAGCAAAAACCACCTATTTTTTCTGCAATTAAAAAAGATGGAAAACGTCTTTACGAATTAGCACGAAAAGGTGAAACTACCGAAATTAAAGCTCGTGAAGTAGAAGTAAATACTTTCGAAATCACTAAAATTGATTTACCAAAAGTAGACTTTAGAATTGTTTGTAGTAAAGGAACTTACATCCGTTCTATAGCAAACGATTATGGTGAAGCTTTAAACTCTGGAGCACATTTATCTGTTTTAAGAAGAACAAAAATTGGTGATTATTCAGTAGACAACGCATTAAACGTTGATGAATTTATAAAATCTTTAGAAGTGGAATAGTTTTTGCCTTAATGTGCTAAAATTATTTGCCACTATGAAAAAACTACTACTATTAATAGCAGTAATATTACTTGCTAACTTAACAGCTAACGCCCAAGAAAAAAGTCCTTTTTTCACTGGAGCTTTAAATTTCACTTTTGCTTTAAACGACAATTATGTTTTGTTTGAACCTGATGACGATGAAGAACTTTTAGAGTTTTCTGCGCTGATGACTCGTTTCGGTTTCGGCTATCAGTTTGATAAAAAATGGGCAGGAATTGTAAACTTAGGATACGATCATCACACTAAGTTTGATATAAATGCGATACCAATGTTTGGTACTTTACGCTATAACATTTCTGAGGATGGCTATGATACCTTTTTCACACAGGTAAGCTACGGTAACTTATGGAGACCTTCCAACAAATACGAAAACGGAAGGTATTATGCCTTTGGTGTTGGAGCACAAATAGAAGGCTCTGGCAGATGGCATGCTGTTATCCATTTAGACTTTCATCGAAAAAAAATTAATGATTTTAAAAATGGTAATTTAGATAGCGTATCGCTAGGAATAGGGTTTAGCTTTTTTTAAAAATGAAAGAATATAATCTTATTTTTCAAAGATCATTACAAATTTATATCTCTTAATAAATTTATTAAGAGATTTTTTCTTTTATCAACTCTTAATAAACTTGAATGGTTTATATTCTTTTATCTTTAAGAAATATACTCCTTTCCCTAATTTTTTAATACTAATTTGGAAATTAGATACTTTTCCCTCATCAACAACACTCCCTAGTGTGTTTAATATTTTAAACTCTTTTCCCTCAAATTTTGCAGGTAATTTTATTTCCTTAACTGCTGGGTTCGGATAACCATTTATACTGTTTTTATTTCCTTTACTAATTAAATCTCCAAATCCATCCAATCCATCAACACTATCTGGAATACCGTCACCGTCTGTATCGGCTCCGCTATCTCCTACTACTCCGTTTCCTCCACTATCTGGATCGGTTGGATCTGAATCATTATCTGGATCGTTTGCATCTCCATGACCATCTAATCCATCAACACTATCGGCAATACCATCACCATCTGTATCTGCTTGTGAATTGTCTACTTGACCATCGCCATCAGTATCGCTATTACCTCCTTCTTCTACATCATTTACTCCATCATCATCACTATCTAAATCTTGATAATCTGATACGCCATCTCCGTCTGTATCTACAGTATTTACTTCGCCTCCGTTTCCTTCACCAAAGTTATTATCATCTACATCAACACTATCAGATATACCATCACCATCATTATCTCCTCCGTTTGTATCGTTTGAATCTATTACACCATCTCCATTTGCATCTGAAGCAGCATTACCTCCTTCAATCACATCATTCATTCCATCGTTATCTGAATCTAAATCTTGATAATCTGGTACATCATCTCCATCAGTATCTGGCTCTTCATTTGTATCTACTGAGCTATCTGCTTGACCATCGCCATTTGAATCTGAGAATCCTGAATCATTTGAATCGATTACTCCATCTCCGTTAGTATCTAAATCTCCATTCCCTCCTTCATCTACATCTAAAATACCATCGTTGTCTGAATCTAAATCTAAACTGTCTAGAATGCCATCACCATCTGTATCACCTGTACCTTCAGCTGAATCTGGAATACCATCATTATCATCATCTAAATCATCAGTATCTATAATTCTATCGCCATCTGTATCTACCTGAACTGTAATTGTTACTATTGATGTAGCACATACTGCTGGTGATACCGCTGTATTACACACTTGATATTCTACCGTTACCGTAGTTCCCTCTTCACCTGCTAACGGTGTATAACTCATCTCTCCTGTTAATGGATCGAAGCTTATTGTTCCGCCTGCTGTAGT
>NZ_JACGLS010000008.1:0-2500 GCF_014062345.1 Tenacibaculum pelagium
AATAGCGAATGTTCATTAAAATAGTGTAAAGAAATTTTCAAAAAAAGATTAAAAATAAGTTTGATTTTATTTGTTTAGAATAAATAAAAGAGAGTATCTTTGCAGTCCGTTTTAAAAACGGAAGTTCATTAAAATTAGCGAAAAAATAAATTAAAAAAAACTTTCAGAAAAGTTTGTCAGTTTTAAAATAGTTTATAAATTTGCAACCGCTTTAAGAAAGCGATACGATCACAGAAATTTTGGAATGATTTTGAGATAATAAAATCAGCTAGTTCGAGTCTAGTATTTCTACAAAAGGTTGAGTTAAAAAAATAAGATAATACTTGTTATTGGCGACTCACCAAGTTCATTGAAAATATTGAAATTGACAGCGTAAACAAAGAGTAGAATAACCATAACTTCTAACGAAGTTAAATTCTTTTGAAACTTATTCATTAATATTATTTAAAATATACAATGAAGAGTTTGATCCTGGCTCAGGATGAACGCTAGCGGCAGGCTTAACACATGCAAGTCGAGGGGTAACAGGGAGAAGCTTGCTTTTCCGCTGACGACCGGCGAACGGGTGCGTAACGCGTATAGAATCTGCCTTGTACAGGAGGATAGCCTTTAGAAATGAAGATTAATACTCCATAATACTGAGATGTGGCATCACAATTTAGTTAAACATTTATGGGTACAAGATGACTATGCGTCCTATTAGCTAGATGGTAAGGTAACGGCTTACCATGGCAACGATAGGTAGGGGGTCTGAGAGGATTATCCCCCACACTGGTACTGAGACACGGACCAGACTCCTACGGGAGGCAGCAGTGAGGAATATTGGTCAATGGAGGCAACTCTGAACCAGCCATGCCGCGTGCAGGAAGACTGCCCTATGGGTTGTAAACTGCTTTTATACAGGAAGAAACAGTCGTACGTGTACGGCCTTGACGGTACTGTAAGAATAAGGACCGGCTAACTCCGTGCCAGCAGCCGCGGTAATACGGAGGGTCCAAGCGTTATCCGGAATCATTGGGTTTAAAGGGTCCGCAGGCGGTCAATTAAGTCAGAGGTGAAATCCCATAGCTTAACTATGGAACTGCCTTTGATACTGGTTGACTTGAGTTATACGGAAGTAGATAGAATAAGTAGTGTAGCGGTGAAATGCATAGAGATTACTTAGAATACCGATTGCGAAGGCAGTCTACTACGTATATACTGACGCTCATGGACGAAAGCGTGGGGAGCGAACAGGATTAGATACCCTGGTAGTCCACGCCGTAAACGATGGATACTAGTTGTTGGGATTTATCTCAGTGACTAAGCGAAAGTGATAAGTATCCCACCTGGGGAGTACGGTCGCAAGACTGAAACTCAAAGGAATTGACGGGGGCCCGCACAAGCGGTGGAGCATGTGGTTTAATTCGATGATACGCGAGGAACCTTACCAGGGCTTAAATGTAGAGTGACAGGGCTAGAGATAGCTTTTTCTTCGGACACTTTACAAGGTGCTGCATGGTTGTCGTCAGCTCGTGCCGTGAGGTGTCAGGTTAAGTCCTATAACGAGCGCAACCCCTATTGTTAGTTGCTAACAGGTAATGCTGAGGACTCTAGCGAGACTGCCGGTGCAAACCGTGAGGAAGGTGGGGATGACGTCAAATCATCACGGCCCTTACGTCCTGGGCTACACACGTGCTACAATGGTATGGACAATGAGCAGCCACTATGCGAATAGGAGCGAATCTACAAACCATATCACAGTTCGGATCGGAGTCTGCAACTCGACTCCGTGAAGCTGGAATCGCTAGTAATCGGATATCAGCCATGATCCGGTGAATACGTTCCCGGGCCTTGTACACACCGCCCGTCAAGCCATGGAAGCTGGGGGTGCCTGAAGTCCGTTACCGAGAGGAGCGGCCTAGGGTAAAACTGGTAACTAGGGCTAAGTCGTAACAAGGTAGCCGTACCGGAAGGTGCGGCTGGAACACCTCCTTTCTAGAGAAAGATGGTGAGTTACAAAAGGAGATTTTACTCTTTGCTGTTAATTTTAAAACACACTAATATATAAGCTATTATAGTCTCGTAGCTCAGCTGGTTAGAGCGCTACACTGATAATGTAGAGGTCGGCAGTTCGAGTCTGCCCGAGACTACAAAAACTTAAATATTAGAAAGGAAATTCTAGAAGTTGACGTAATTAAGATTAATTACTATCACTATTACTAACTACTAGTAATGGGGGATTAGCTCAGCTGGCTAGAGCGCTTGCCTTGCACGCAAGAGGTCACCGGTTCGACTCCGGTATTCTCCACCAGGCGATGCCTGGAGATAAGTAAAATTATCTTCATGAGTATTGCGGGCAGATTGTAGCTAACAAGTTTAAATACTTGTCAGTGGCGACTCGCCACAAAGTTCATTGACATATTGGTAAAATGATATCGTAAAGAATCAAGATAGAGAGTTAATCTAACGATTAACACAATATTTTTTATAAAATTAAGAATTATAAAGAGCTCGTTCT
>NZ_JACGLS010000008.1:7500-59329 GCF_014062345.1 Tenacibaculum pelagium
GCAAAAATTAAAGAAGGAGATACTGTTCTAGATTTAGGTTCTGGTGCTGGTAATGATGTCTTCGTAGCAAGAAGAATTGTTGGAGAATCTGGTCATGTAATCGGTGTAGATATGACAGAAGCTATGATTGAAAAAGCCAATGAAAATAAACAAAAACTAGGGTATACTAATGTAGATTTTGTTTTAGGCGAAATAGAAGCACTTCCTTTAAATGATAATTCAATTGATGTTTCTGTAAGTAACTGTGTATTGAACTTGGTTCCAGATAAAAAGAAAGCCTACGAAGAAGTTTATCGTATATTAAAACCTGGGGGACACTTTAGTATGTCAGATATTGTATTGAGAGGTAATTTGCCAAAAGGGATTAAGGAAGCTGCAGAAATGTATGCTGGTTGTATTTCCGGAGCACTTGAGCAAGAAGATTATATAAATGCGATAAAAGAAGCTGGATTTAAAAATATTACAATCACTAAAGAACGAATAATAAATATACCAGATGATGTATTACTAGAATATGTATGTTGTCCTGAAGAATTAGAAAAATTCAAGGCAAGTGATAATGCTGTTGTTAGCCTTGGTGTGTATGCTGAAAAATAGTTTTAGCAGATTGACATATAGTAAAAATTACTTTACTTAATTGTGAGGCAATTTTTTTTGCGTCTTTTTTAAGATGTTGCGTCTATAGATTGAAAATAACTTATAAATAAACAGAATGGATAATTCAAACAACGCAAATGGCTGTACACCTAATCAAGAATCAAAAAATAATACTGATTGTTGTACATCAAATACTAATTCAAAAAACAAGAATGGAAGAATGAAGAAAAAAATTGGATTAGGCATTTTAGGGCTAGCATTAATTTTTGCTTTTATGACAGCTTTTAAAGGTTCGTCTAAAGCCGAAATATCTTGTATTACAGCTGCAAATACTCCAACACTATCTATTGCTGATTTTGAATGGATAAAAACAGATAAAAAGGTAGCTTATGTAGTTTTAAAAGGTAATAATACTAATCAGAATCAAGAAATCACTTTGAAAGTAGAAAGTATTATTAACGAATTAAATGAAACAGATGGCTCAGCTCATTTTCTTGCTTTAGAGGCTAATAATCCAAATTACCAAGACGTTGTTTCAAAATTAAAAATTGAAGAAACGCCATCAATTGTTGTTCTAGGAAAGAGTGCTTTAATTATTAATGGATCTGAGGTGAATTCAGCTAAATTAATTAGAGCATATGATGTTGTCTTAACTCCAAAAGCTTCATGCTCACCAGCAGAGAAAGCAGCTTGTGCAGAAAAAAACAACACATCGTATGACTTAAAAGCTAAAGTCTCTTGCACACCTCAACAAAAAGCAGCTTGTTCTGGTTCTAAAAAAACAAATTAATAAGGATGTTAGAAAATATTCAACAGTGGACTAATGGTGTTATTGAAGGTCAACTAAACTCACCACTTTTTTTTATAGCTATTTTTGTGTTAGGTCTGGTTGCTGCAGTTGGTTCTGCTTGTAATGTTGGTGTTTTGGCAGCAATTACGAGTTATGCTGGCTCAGAAACTAGTTCTAAAAACAAAGCTTCTCATTTAAAAACAGGATTTTCATTTTTATTAGGAAACATTATCTCATTATCACTTGTAGGAGCTTTAACAGGTTTAATTAGTGCTTCAATTGGTCAAATAGTTGGTCAATATTGGACTATAATTGCTGGCGTTTTAGTTGTTTATTTAGGACTTTCAAGTTTAAATATGCTTCCTTTTAGCTTAAAAGTTGGTCTAAATTTGTCTTCTAAAGTATCAAAATTAGCTAATAAAAGTTTTCTTTTTGGATTAATATTAGGAGGCTTTGCAACGGCATGTTCTGTTGGTTGTAGCCCAATTTTCCCAATAATTTTAGGAACTTCTTATCTTCAAGGAAGTTTATTAATGAGTTGGTTTACTTTATTTGTATTTGCTATAGGTTATAGTATTCCTTTAGGAGCTTTATTAGTTGGTTTTGGTTTTGGCTTCAATAAATTTTCAGATAAACTATTACAAAACAAACAACTTATAAGTCAAATATCGGGTGTAGCCCTAATTACGTTTGGTTTTGGTTTGTTATTAGGTTGGATATAAATATTAAAATATTAAAGAATGAGTCAATTTGATAAAATACAAACAGTAAAGAATAATTTTGCAAAAAGCAATCCAAATTATTTAAAAGGTATGTTTGGTGCAACTGATGTGATGCCTTTATGGATTGCAGATATGGATTTTGAAATAGCAAAGCCTATACAAGAAGCGTTACAAAAATTGGTAACACGTAATATATATGCCTATGAATTTAATACTGGAGAAGTTTTTAAATCTATTTCAGATTGGAATTTAAAGCGTCATCAATTACAGTTAAATCCTAAATCGTTTGTACAAGTTTCAGGTGTTCTTACAGGAATAGGTATATTAATTAGAGAACTATCTAAAGAAGGAGATGGCATACTAGTACAAACACCAGTGTATCATCAATTTTTTAAAGTTATTGAATCCTCTGGTCGAAAAGTGATTCATAATAAATTAAAAGTTGATGATGGTCACTATCAAATGGATTTTGAAGATATTGAACGCAAACTTAAAACACTTAATATTAAAGCCATCTTACTTTGTAATCCACACAATCCAATTGGTCGTGTTTGGACAAAAGAAGAATTACAAAAACTAGTAAACCTTGCAAACCTATATGATGTTACGATTATTAGTGATGAAATTCATTCAGATATTGTGTATTCTGGCTCTAAATTTAATAGTATAGTTTCTTTAAATAATAGTGAGAAGCATATTGCTGTTTTAGGTTCACCAGCAAAGACATTTGGTATGCAGAGTATTTCTAATGGTTATTTATATATCTCAAATCAAAAAACACTAAAACAAGTAAAACACACCATTGGTTCTTTATATTTAGATCATGGAAGCATACATTCTGCTAATGCTACAATAGCTGCTTATACAAAAGGAGAGGAGTGGTTAAATGATTTACTAATCTACCTTGAAAAAACAATGGATTGGATTGAAGATTTTGTTAAAAATGAATTACCAGAAGTAACACTTTTTAAACCTGAAGGAACTTACCAAATCTGGTTAGATTTTAGTAAGCTTAATCTATCTGATGCCGCTTTAAAGTATTTGGTTGTAAACCAAGCAAAATTAGCTTTAACCCCTGGTGATTGGTTTGAAGGCTCGCATACACAATTTATGCGTATGAATGTAGCTTCACCATTATCTAAAATTCAACAAGCTTTTCATCAGTTAAAAAAAGCAATAGATGAAGGTTTAGATTGTTCTTTTAATGAAACAGAATCGAATACTGATTGTTGTTCATGTTAATAAAGTCTTTGAAGTTTTATAAAAAGTAGCTAATTATTAATTAGCTACTTTTTATATCTCAACTTACCCGTTTCTATACCAATAGCAGTTCTGGCTAATACGGTAAATATTAAAGCTCCCATTGCCCAAATACCTAAAGTTACACCAATTTCTATTCCTGTAGGAGTATATTCAGCAATTTTGCCATATGGTCCAGGGATAAAGCCAGGAACAATTAGTCCGAAACCTTTTTCAATCCAAATAGCAACAAATAAAAGGATACAAGCAAAATAAAGTACATTTAAATTGTTACGTAACTTATGGAATGTAAGAATAACTGTAGCTAATACATTCATTGATATTGCTGTCCAAATCCAAGGTAATAAAGCTGTTTTTCCGTCTAAACCAAAGAATAAATAGTAAGCGCTTTCACTATGGTGCGTAGGGGCATAGAATTCTTTAAACAGCTCAGAAACTAACATGATGATGTTTACCTGTGCGGCAACAGTAACAACTAAAGCTATTTTTTTTATGGTTTTATCTTCAATTTTAAAATCAGTAAAACCTCTAATAATTGCCAGTACTAAAATAATTAAAGCAGGTCCTGCTGCAAAAGCTGATGCTAAAAAACGAGGCCCTAATAAAGCATTGTTCCAAAAGGGTCTTGCTTGTAATCCTTGGTATAAAAAAGCAGTAACTAAATGAATTCCCACAGCCCAAAATACAGAGATTAAGGCTCCTGGTAAATACACACTTTTTTTAGATTCTTTTCCTTGATAATGCCTGAATAAGATATACAACGGAATGCTAATATTGATAAATAAATATCCGTTTAAAGCAATAACATCCCAAGTAAGCATAGAATTAGGAAAATTAAAAACGCCAATTCCTGGTAGCATATGCCATAAAACTGATGGTCCTCCCATATCGGCAACTACAAAAGCTAAACACATTATTAATGCAGCAACAGCCAATCCTTCACCGATTAAAACAGCTTGTTTAAAATCAATATCCTTTAAAACATAAGTTGGCATTACTAGCATTACTGCTGCTGCTGCCACACCGACTAAAAATGTAAAATTAGAAATATACAATCCCCAACTTACTCGATCAGTCATACCGGTAACACTCAATCCTTGATCTAATTGGATCGAGTAACAATACATACCAATTAACATTATTAAGGTTAAAAAGCCCATCCATAAATGGTATGTTTTAGAGCCTTTTGTTATTGTATCTAAACTATCTTTTATTAAGCTTCCAAAAACTTTCAATGTTTTCATTCTATATTTTTTAGTCCATGAAGTACCAGAACTTTGGCTCGGTACCTAAATCTTCTTTTAATCTGAATACTTTCTTGTTTTCCAACACCCATCTAATGGTACTATTAGGATCTAATAAGTTTCCAAAAATACGTGCGCCAGTAGGACAAGCCTCAACGCAAGCAGGGTTTTTACCAGCTCTAGATCGTTGTACACAAAAAGTACATTTTTCCATAACCCCTTTCTTACGCATTCTGTTCCCTAGATAATGTTGATTTTTATTGATTTCTTCTTCAGGAACTTCTGGTTTGCTCCAGTTAAAACGACGACCATCGTAAGGGCAAGCTGCCATACAGTATCTACAACCTACACACCAATCATAATCAACTACAACTAAACCATCTTCTTCTCGCCATGTTGCTTGTACTGGACATACTTCTACACATGGTGGATTATCACAATGAAAACACTGTGTACCCATATAAAAGTGCCCTTCAGCTGGAACTTCATGATAGTAATTGTCGTCAGCTTCATTAAAATTGAAGCCTTTACCATCTTTCATTTCATGAATACGGATATACTGCATTTCTGAGTTTCTATCTTGGTTATTTTCTTCAACACAAGCACTCACACAATCCATATACCCTTGACATTTTGAAATATTGAAAGCATATCCAAATAACACATCTTCTTCTGCATTTTTAGAAGACATGTTAATATTTTTACCAGTTCTTAACTGATATGAACGAACCAATCTATCCACAGTAGCAGACTTCTCTTTATCGTCCATCAATTTATAGTTTCCTTTAAATTGCTCCTCCCAATCTATTTGTGCTTTTTCTTTAGATTCGCTACTAGATGTTACACTTGTACATGAAGCAGCTGCTCCTGCACCGATTAATAAACTAGCCGTTAGTTTTTTAAAGGCAGATCTACGATCCATTTTTACATCAAAAACTTGATCAAAACCATCTTTATGTCTTTCATCTCCAATAGAAGCATCTACTGCAGCTTCAAAAAAGGCATCATTACTTAATTCTTCTTTTTTAGGTTGATGAGAATTACATCCACCAGAAGTTTTACCGCAACCACAAGAGCTCGATGTTTGTTTGTGCTTGCTATTTAGGTTTAGAGTAAACCATTTCTTTTTGTTATCGCTCATGCCTAAGTTATTTACGTTCTTTTACTTTTTGAGTATTAAATCTTGCTGGCCACTTGGTATCGAAACCTGGAGAGTGAGGGTTATGGCAATTTACACATGTCATAGATGCTCTAGGGTTCGCCCAACTTTCTATTCTTTTACCATGTGCGCCACCTGTCCAATCTTTGTATTGTTTTTGATGACACTGGCTACATAATTTGTAACTTTTGTTAAGATCGATACTATGACCTGTAATGCTTTTTAAATCATTCATATTATCGCTATTATGGCAAGTAACACAGTTCATTGTATTGGCATCAGCATGATTTATTTTAATATTCCAGTGTGCTTTCTTTATATCGTTAGTTTGCATTTTAGCCAATGGCTGTGTGTGGCATTCTGTACACTTATAAGATTTAATCTTATCTTTTCTAGTTGGAATTAAAAAAGTGATTTCATTTTCAGTAACTTCAAATAAGTTCATACCATCTATAAAAGTTTCTGAACTAGTTTTAATTCCTTTATAGTTTTTACTTTCAGCTTCAATTTTATCAGTAACACTATGGTATTCGTGTTCTTTATCGTGCTTACAAGAAGTCATTAAAATAACTATTAATAAGCAATAGGTTAAGTTATATATATAGCGATGTATTTTCATTAGTTTTCAAATTTTCTGATAAAAGAACCAATATCTACGGTTACTTTATTGTTAGGAACATGACATTGACGACAGTTAACTCTTTCAGGATGTGTAACTCTAATTTCTTTAGGAGCACTAGGTCCTGCATGGCATGACAAACAATTTTCTCTCATTTGTAATTGATGCGGAATTGCAGGAGGGCTTCCTAATAAAGCGTTATTAGTTCCAACACTAGGAATAGTTCCTTTCTTAAAGTTATTGGCAACAAATAGTGTTTTACTTTTTTCAGGTACATGACACTGACGACAGTTTACCAATTCAGGATGTGGAGTAACAGGTGTGTAGGCTTTAAACTTTTCAACATATCCGCCATTTTCATGACATTTTAAGCAACTATTATCTCCCATGTTTCGCTCACTTTGTACCTTGTGAGGAATGCTAGGTGGTCCTCCATAAAATTCCCTATTCTTATAATAGGTATTTATGCTTCGCTGATGGTTTTCATCAATTGGCATATTAACATAATCTAAAGCATGCTCTGATCGTTTAAAAACACCTTTTTCATTTGGAATTATTGGTGCTTTAGATGTCTTATCTATTGGTACGTATGCTTCTTCTTTCCCTTTATAGTAACTGTAATTCCACAGTGTTATAAAAGAGATAAACAGCATAACAAATAAAAATATAATACCGAGTCGTTTTCTCATGATTCTATACTTTTTCTACTTTAACTGCACACTTTTTGTAATCTGGTTCTTTAGAGATCGGACAAAAAGCATCTAATGTAACGTCGTTAATTAGCATGTTTTCATCAAAAAATGGTACAAATATTTGTCCTTTTGTTGGTAAACCTCTTTCGTTAATAGATGCAGGTAAAATACAAGAACCTCTACGAGATGAGACTTTTACTTTTGCTCCATTTCTAATGCCTAATGCTGCTGCATCGTCTGGATGAAATTCAACATAGGCGTGTGGCATTGCTTTGTGTAAAACAGGTATTCTACGTGTCATAGAGCCAGTGTGCCAATGCTCGATTACACGACCTGTATTTAACCAAAACGGATATTCATTATCTGGCATTTCTGGTGCTGGTTCGTATGGTCGTTGCCATATGACAGCTTTTCCATCTGGTTTTCCATAAAAATGGAATTCTTCTCCGTTACTACATGCTGGATCATATTTAGCATTAAAACGCCATTGTGTTGATTTTCCATCTACATACGGCCATATAGCTCCAGATTCTTTTTTAAGAACTTCAAGAGGCGCCATTTCGTGTTTCTTACCAGCATGGAATTGACGGTACTCATTATAAATCTCTTCTACGTGATTTTCTTTTGAATATGGGAATAAATCTCCGTATCCCATACGTTTTGCAACTTCTATAAACATCCAAGCGTCTGGAGTTGTTTCTCCCGGTCCTTCAACCATTTGATCCCAGTGTTGTGTTCTTCTTTCTGAATTACCATATAATCCAGATTTTTCAATATGCCATGATGCTGGTAAAATAACATCAGCAACATCCGAAGTTGGGGTAGGGAATACATCTGAAACAACTACAAAACATGATTCTTTTTCCATTCCTGGACGGAATCTACTCGTTCTTGGTAAAGACACTAATGGGTTTACAGCTTGTGTCCATATAAATTTAATATCACCTCTGTCTACAGCTCTAAACATTTCGGTAGCATGATAGGTTGGTTTTGATGGAATTTTTTCCACTGGAACTTTCCAAATTTTTGCAGCCTTAGCTCTATGCTTAGGATTCATTACCACTCCTTTTGGTAACTTGTGTGTAAACGTTCCAACTTCACGAGCAGTACCACAAGCAGATGGTTGTCCTGTTAATGAGAATGGACTATTACCAGGTTCTGATATTTTACCCGTTAATAAGTGAATATTGTAAATAATATTATTCATCCATGTACCTCTAGTATGTTGGTTAACGCCCATACACCAAAGTGACATTACTTTTTTGTTTGGATCACCATATATAGCGGCTAAATATTTGATGTCTTTTACAGAAACCTTTGTTAACTTAGAAACTTTTTCTGGAGAATAATCTTCTAAAAAAGCTTTGTAATCCTCAAAGTTTATTTTTGTAGGCTTATCTTTAAACTTATACTTGTCTTCTAAACCATAACCCATTTTAGTAAGTCCCTTACTAAAATTACAGTACTTCTCTACAAACGATTTGTTTACCCAACCATTATTAATTATTTCATAACAGATAGCGTTACCAACAGCCAAATCTGTTTGAGGCTCGAATAAGATAGATCTATCGGCTGCCATACTAGAACGTGTTGTTCTAGTTGCAAAATCGATAATTTTAGCACCTCTTCTATTTTTCTCTTCTAACATTCTAGAAAATAATACTGGGTGCATTTCAGCCATATTATTTCCCCAAGTAATATAGTAATCTGCGTAATCAAAATCTTCATAACAACCCATTGGTTCATCTGCTCCGAAGGTGGTTAAGAAACCTGCCACAGCACTAGCCATACATAAACGAGCATTACAATCTAAATTATTGGTTCCAATAGCGCCTTTCATGAATTTAGAAGCAACATAGCCTTCTGGAATTGTTGACTGACCAGATGTGTACATTGCAACAGAATCTTTACCGTGTTTCTCAATGGTTTCCTTCATTTTGTTAGCAACAATGTCTAAAGCTTCATTGATTGGTGTTTTTACATAGGTACCGTTCTTTTTTACCAGTGCATGTTCTAATCTGTCTTTAGCTTGAATACACATTATTTGATGGTAACCTTTTACACAAAGTAACCCTTTGTTGACTGAAGAATTAGGATCACCTTTTACAGCAACAGCTTTACCGTTTTCTACACCAACTAAAATACCGCAACCCACACCGCAAAAACGACAAGGTCCTTTTTTCCAATCTAAACTTCCTTCAGGTACTCCTGCTAGTTGTTCGCTAGCAAAAACGATTCCTGGAAACATAGTTGCTGCAGCTGTCATTGCTGCTGTAGCAGCCATTTTTTTAATAAAACTTCGTCTACTTGATAAAGAGGCGCTCATATCTTATGTTATTTTTTTGGTGTATTAAATCCTGAAACCAGAGCTAGTAGTTTTAAACTTTTTATGGTTTCAATACTTTCTTTTAAACTTTTATCTTCCGCATCATCTTTTGTTTCTGTTACAACAACTAAAACATCTTTGTTTTCTGCAGGAATTATTTCACATCCATCTAGTAAAGAAATAGCTTGTTGTAGTTCTTCTTTTTTACCTTCAAGTGGATGGGCGAGATAACTTTTTATTGGCATTTGAAATGGTTTGTTTAATCTTTAACAAATTAAGAAATATATCAGTTTAAAAAACATGATATATGTCATAAGTAGCGAAAAATCAAATCGTTATATTTTGAGGGAAATAGCGTTTTTTAGTTAGGTGTTTAAAGAATAAGGGTTTGAAAGATATTAAGATTGATGAAAATTAAACAGTTTATTTTCTTTCTAAATAATTTTTGAACATGATAAAAATCATAGCAAACTTTTTAAGTTCAATTTAATTTTGAAGCATATTAAAACGTGAAATATGACTTATAAAATTAAGAGTAGAATATGGATTGAAGCTGATGATAAGGTATTTCTAGGAGAAGGAAGAGTTAAGCTATTAAAATCGATTAATCGGACAAATTCTTTATCTAAATCAGCCAAAGAATTAGGGATGTCGTATAAAAAAGCATGGAATTTAGTTGACTCTATGAATAAAAGTTATGAAAATCCTGTTGTAATTAAAACAATTGGTGGAAGTGGAGGCGGAGGAACAAAATTAACAAGTTACGGTAAAGAGTTAATAGCAATTTTTGAAACTATAAACGCTAATTGTTGGAAGTATTTAGACAAACAATTAAATAAATATTTTTAAGAATGATTTTTATCATGGAATAGCACTAATTAAGTTCAGAAATTTGTATTAAAATTAGAATAGAATAAATGACAAAAAATATAAAAATTGTAACAGCTCAAGAAGCTGTGTCAATTGTAAAATCAAATGATAAAGTGTTTTTTCAAGGAGCTGCAATGACTCCTAATTTATTGATTGATAGTTTATGTGAAAGACATCAAGATTTAAAAAATGTAGAAATAATTCAAATTCATACGCATGGTAAAGCAAAATATTTAGAAGCTCCGTATAGTGATTCTTTTAAGTTAGTGAGTTGTTTTGTTGGAGATAATGTTAGAAAAGGTGTAAACACTAATAATGGCGATTATATTCCAATATTTTTAAGTGAAATACATTGGATGTTTCGACGTAATATTTATCCGTTAGATGTAGCATTTATTCAAGTTTCTCCCCCAGACAAACATGGGTATTGTTCTTTAGGTGTTTCGGTTGATATTACCTTACCAGCTATACAAACCGCAAAAATTGTAATTGCACAGATAAATCCGAATGTACCAAGAACTCATGGAGATGGAATTATTCATATTAAAAATATTGATTTTGCTGTAGAAACCAATGAGCCAATCCATGCATCGATTACTGGGACTCCTTCAGTAACTGAATCTCAAATAGGAAAACACGTAGCTGGATTAATTGATGATGGGGCAACCTTGCAAATGGGAATTGGTAATATACCCAATGCAGTTTTACACAATTTAACTAATCATAAACGATTAGGTATTCATACAGAAATGTTTTCTGACGGAATTCTTCCTTTAGTAGAAAAAGGAATTATTACTGGGGAAGAAAAAGAAATTAAAACAGGTAAAATTGTAACATGTTTTGCAGTCGGTTCACAAAAGTTATATGACTTTATTGATGATAATCCGCTAGTACATTTTAAGGAAGCAGGTTATACAAACGATACATCACTTATAAAACTAAATCCGAAAGTGACAGCGATTAATAGTGCTATAGAAATTGATTTTACAGGTCAAGTTTGTGCTGATACGATTGGTAAATATCAGTATTCTGGTGTTGGTGGTCAGATGGATTTTATTCGTGGCGCATCCTTATCAAAAGAAGGAAAAGCAATTATAGCAATGCCATCAATGACACCAAAAGGAATTTCTAAAATCACTCCGTTTTTAAAAGAAGGGGCAGGGGTTACTACTACAAGAGCTCATGTACATTATGTAGCAACCGAATATGGTGTTGTAAACTTATTTGGTAAAAGTTTAAAACAAAGAGCAAAAGCATTAATATCTATTGCGCATCCTAATTTTAGAGAAGAACTAGAAAGAGAAGCAGCAAAAAGATTCTCACTTTAATTGATCCCTTCATTTTTTAAGAACTCCATACATTTCCCCTTTATTGTGTATGGAGTTTTTTAATAAATAAGTTTTTAATTAACAAAAAGAAGCATCAATTTGATGCTTCTTTTTATGGTTTAAATTATATTTAATTATATAAATGTTTGTTCTAATTCAATTGCTTTAGGATGCAAAATATTATTTTCTAAATGTATATGCTGATGTAGGTCTTGTTCAAACTCTTCTAATTTAGCATACAATGCTTTAAATGTATTACAAGCTTCAGCTGGAGGAGTGTAATTGTTGGTTAACCTTGAAATCTCTTTAAAAATATCTCCTGCATTTTCATGCTCATGCTCCATCATTTTAATAGGATTATTAACGGTGCCAAAAGGAGCAGTGATGTTTTTAGCACCCTCTTTTTTTGCAGTTACTAATTGCTTTATTAAAGGAAATAAAACTTGTTCTTCTTTTTGTAAATGAGAAGTTAACTCGTTAGCTACTTCATGAAATAACTGATTAATAATTACTACTTCTTCATAATGATGTCCGTGAACTTTAGCTACTTTATTAGCATATTGAGAAATTAGAGGCAAGCTTTCTCTTACATAAGTATGATGAACATTTTCTATGTAAATCATTAAAAAATCTAAATCCCATTTATCATAATCTTCAATTAAATCTTTTACTGCATCTACCTCTGAAAGTTCTTTTTCTAAAACAGCTAGGTCAACATTTTTTTTAGCACAAGCTTTTTCAATTGAAATTCCACCTCCACAGCAAAAATCTATTCCATGTTTTTTGAATATATGTGCTGTTTTTATGTTTTCAGTTACATAGTCAGCAACTGTTTTTTCGTTTGACATTACCATAGTACTTATTTTTTAGAAGTGAATAATGTTGGTTTAATGGTAACCATGGCCCATGCCCAGTTGTTAGTATTATTATCACTATTTCCTTTTAATACTTCCATACCGTCAGTAGGGAACATATGTGAGTATCCTAGTTTAAATCCGATTTCTTTTGTGAATTTGTATCCATACACTAAATCTAATTCAGTACCTAACTGTTTTGAAACAGTGCTATTGATTTCTTCAGCAGCTGAGAAATTATGGATAAATGCTGTTAATCCTGATTTAGCATTTAGTTTAAAGTTAGCTTTGGCATAGATATCTAATAAACCTACATTGTTAATGTGATTTCCTACATAGAAGTAGTCCATTAATCCATTAAACTTGTGGTTTGTTCCATAGAAAGGAGTAAATGCATTATTTTCATTATTGGCAGGAGCTCCGTTTTTATTACCACTTTGTAATTCTACACCTAAACCTACTTTTGTAGTAGTTGAAGTTTTATAGTTTACCTCTAAACCTAATAAATATGCACTTAAATCTCTGTTTGCAGCGTCGTTACCAAATTGATAATATAGGTTTGCTACAAGGCTTAAATTATCTTTTTTAGATTTTAAATGTGTTCCTACGGTTTGACTGTATTTTAAACCATTTGGTGTTTGCATACCGTTGTTTAAGAATAAGAAACTTCCAGAGAAATTACTCCAATCTTTATGTAACCAAGCATATTGCATTGATTTGTATGTTTTTGGAGTTGTAAGATTAGTTCCTGTTAAGTTTTCTTTAGATTGGTTAAAGGCTAAACCAACATCTAATTTAAAAGTACCATCCTTATATTTAAGTAAAGCCATATCGTGGCTACGTGCTTGTTGTGCCCAACCTACATTACCAAAAAATCTTTGATCATCATATATAACTTCTTGACGTCCTAATTTTAAAGCAAAATTAGAATCTAATAGGATTTCAGCCCAGGCTTGATGTATACTTAATCCGTTAGCATCAACAACATTTAATTGAGGAACATCTCCCCAAACCCTAACGTCTTGTAAGCTTATGTAAAAGTTCAACTTATCAATCGAATATTTAGTGTTTAACCTTGTTCTTTGCGATACAAATAATGCAGCATTTGTATTATCTGGGATTAATGTTTTAAATCCATGCCTATATTCTGCTCTTGGACGTATTTCTGCATCAATAGTTAATTGTGCATAAGAAATTGTAGCGATTAATGTTAATACTATACTAAGAAACTTTTGTGCTCTCATGGTCTTCTGTCTTTTATTATTTAGACAAATTTCCATATAATGAATATCTAATAATATGATAAAGGTCATGTTTAAAAAAATGAACGAAATTAAATCCTACCGTTTTATTATCTTTTTAGAACAAAATAATTATCAATAAAACCTATTTAATTAAATTAGCAGCATGGAAGATTTTATAGAATTTATACAACAATATGCATTTCTTTCTAAAGAAACTATAATTGCTATTAAAGCAGTAGCAAAACAGAAAAACTACGAAAAAGGTGATTTACTTGTTGAAGAAGGAAAAACGTGTAATCATTTATTTTTTTCTTCAAATGGAATTGTTAGGGTTTATTTATTCCAAAAAGGAAAAGACATCACAAATTGGATTTATCCAGAGAAATCAGTTTTTACATCATGGCACAGTTATATTTTAAGAAAACCATCGTCTGAATATATTGAAGTTACTACGGACGCTGATATCGTATCAGTATCTTATGATGATTGGCAAGAGTTATATCAAACTTACCCAGAATTGGAAAGATTTGGTCGTTTATTAATTGAAGAACAAATAGCTTTGATTGATGATTTTTATAAAGGCTATTACTTTTTAACAGCTAAAGAAAAGTATGAATTACTAACCAATGTATTTCCACAAATTACTCAAATAGCAAACTTGGGTCATATTGCTTCTATGTTAGGTATTAGCCAAGAAACCTTGAGTAGAATTAGAAAGTAAATAAAAAAGGACTTTCTTAATTAAAAGAAAGTCCCAACATGAAAAGGAGAGTTTAATAAAATGAGGGGTTAAAAAACTCTCACAACGTTAAATCCAAAAGAGATATCTCCTTTACCCCAATCTCCTTGCGCTTTAGTTAAGAAAGCACTATCGTTACTTCCTCTAGCATTTGAAAATAGTAATTGAAATACATGTCCTCCAGTTTCGATATCGATACCAAGAGTTAGTGGATTGTTATATTTTGAATCTTTATGTTTGTTAAAGTTATATGCGTAATCAAGATTAAGACTCATACGTTTACTTACCTTTAAACGACCACCTAATCCCATTAAAAATTGATTATGTGTTCTATCACCAGTAAAGTTTAAATCTTGTAAATTTTGACGTACAAATGAAGGTGCTAATTCTAAAGAGAAATTTTTAGATACACGACGAGAAGCAAGTAATTGCATTGTGTAGCTCATACGGTCACCAAACTTTAAATTAGGATAGTTTGCTTTTTTAATTTCAGAATTAATATCTGCACTCGCATATCCAACTAAGTTTAAAGGAAATTTGGTAGATTGTTTTGTAAAACGAACTTTAGCAGTACCCGAATATGTTTTTTCGAAACTATCACGACTTAAACTTAATTGAACTCCGTCCCAAAAGCTATAAGCTAATTGAATTTTAGTATTGGCTTGGTCTAATCCAAAAAACTCATCAATGCCATCTTTTAATGAACCAAAACGGTGGGATACAATTAAATATAAATCACCTTTATCAGCAATTTTGGTAGATTGTAAGTTTCCTATTTGCATTGCTTTAAAAGCAGGTAAAGCAAATTGTTTTGCGTTTTTTGTTTCGTTATCTAATTCATCTAATAAATCATCTTGAGCAAATGAGCTTATTGATGTAAAAGCAATTAAAAAAGCGAAAAAGTATTTTATTTTAGTATGCATTGTTCTAATTTTAATTCGTCTAGTAAATCATCGTATCCTATAACACGACCTTTAATTTTTATAGTTTGATTTTCTTTTATTGAAGAGTTATCTTCAATATTTTTAAGTTGACAATAGATTTGGTTATTTAATGTAAATCCGTTTTCATCTTTAGCAGTTACTTCTCCAGATATTTCTACAATTTTAGTATTCCAGTTAGCAAAATTTTGACTTGCTTTTTGTAAGAATTCTGTTGCGTTTCCGTTGAAATCAATAGCTAACTCTTCAATTGTTTCATGTGGTTTATAAGAATACTTATATGCTGAATATCCGCCTGCTAATAGAATAAGTAGTATTACTAATAATTTATTTCTTTTCAACCAATTCATAATCTAAAGAGATGTTTATATGTTCAGCTATTTTTTTACGTACAATGCTTGGTATTTTTATACCAAAATCTTGAGGTTGTACAGAAAAGTTAGCTGTTAATTCAATTTTATTATTCTTTAAACAAACTAAAGCTGTAGTACTAATTTCTTTTTTAATACCACGAACAGTTAAGGTTCCTTCTAAAGGGAATTCTTTTTCAGAAGTTAAGTTCTCTAAAGAAAATCCCTTTAATTTACCTCTAAATGTTGCTTTTGGAAACTGATCACTATCCATATAGTTTTCATTAAAGTGTTCTTGCATTAAAGCAACATCGAATTTAAAGGCAGTAATAAATAACTGGGCAGCAATGTCTCCGGTACTACTTTTAATTATAGCAGTTGAGCTATTGTTTACAGCTTCTACAGGTTCAAATGCTTCAACTGAAGCTTTAAAATGAGTAGTTCCTGTTCTTGTAAAGTATTTTTGAGCAGCAATTGTTTGACTAATCAATATAACTGCCATGATAATTATTTTTTTCATGTCTATTGTTTTTAATATTTCTTACTAAAACGATTATTCTAAATAACCGTCAGCTTTCCATTTATCTACTAAAGCTCTTTTGTCGGGAGTTAATAATCCACTTTGTGGCATTGGGTTAGCAACATCATTCATTCTGTCAATTAAAGTTCCGTTCTGTGCAGAATTTTTTACTTGACTATATGTTTCTAAGATCAAGCCATTTCTAGGGTTTACTGAACTGTGACAGGTTAAACAGTTATTAAACATTATTGGCTGAATATCTTGAGAATAGGTTACAGTTCTGTCTACAGGAGCACCAGCAAAAGGTATTTCGGCAGTTGTACAACTAGCGATTAAAGCTATAATTGAGATATAGAATATTTTTTTCATGTTATTAATTTTGAACATCAACATTGGTTACGTTTTCAACTTTGTTTTCTAAAGGAGCTACTGTGATTCTTTTACTTATACTTAATATATCTCCTTCTGATGGAGCTCCATCATTACTTTTATCTGCAATGACAGTTAGGTAGTAATCTCCAGGATGCAAGTAGGTAAATAAGAAACTATCTTCTTTATTTTCTAGCGTTGGAAAGTGTAATAAGGTATCATAAGCTTCAGCATTTGTTGTTAAAAAACCATCAGCATCTGTTAAAGCATCTTTTGATAGGTATACAAATAAATTAGTGTCAGTAATTTCTGAATTACGAGTAATATTAGCAGTTAATGTTCCTAATCTTGGGTGATCTGTTATTTGATAAGGATCACCAGATTGAGGAGCTAATTCATATACATCGTTATTAGTTTGTTGCGCTAAAAAAGTAGCTGATTTGGGAGCCGTTTCTCCAGCTGGAACATATAAATTATCAGCATTAAATCCGTTAGCAAAATCTAAACCAGTATCTATTTCGTTTTTAGGATAATCAGTTGCTGTTGCAGCAGCTTGAGCTAATTCGATATGCATCTTTTTACCTTTAAAAGTCATATGACGTGAAGGAACTCTATTTCCTAAATTACTAGTATAAGAGTTGAAGAACAACTCGTCTTCATCAAAACGTAATTCGAAATACATAATCGCGTCACCGCCAATAGCATCAACAAAACGATAGTATTTACCTTCAGCACCTCGATCTTCTACTTTATCTAATACAAAATAACTAGTTCTATAAATACCACTTAATAAACCTCCATTACGAGCCATTAAGGTTCTTTTGTTTTTATAATTAGTTACAAAAAATGAAGTAAATAAATTACCAAGTGATCCACCTTCGTGAATTCCATGAATATGTGATTTTGAGATAGCTCTATAATCCCAAGCAAACCAAGGGTAATCATCGGCAATTACTCTATTAGTACCTACCCAATTCCCTTGCATTTTTTCTAAGAAATCAAAACCATCTGTATTAATGTCAACAGGAACAACTTCTGTTGTAGGTGTAGGTTGTGGGGTTGGGGTTGTACCATCTCCTGTAATATCTCTAACGCCATCTTCACAGCTTATTAAAGAGAATGATAAAAGTAATCCTAAGATTATAACTTGTTTTTTCATTGTTTAGTTTTTATTATTGTTTTCTAGTCCAATTTTCTATTAAAGGTTTCTTATTTATATAACTAGTAACCTCTAGGGTGTCTTTATGTTTAACTTTAATTGTTAGCTTTTCTGAAACTGTATTAGTCGCACCTGAAATAGCATCTACATAAACCTCATTTTTATATTTTAAGTCATGTAAAAAGATATCTTTATCAGTTTTTGTTTCGTGTAAAACAGTAGTGTCATCATTGTAATACAAAACTTTACCAATTAGCTTTTTGCCTTGTTTCTCTATTTTATAAGTTGCTTTGTAAAAATTACTTTGAACATTCCAAGTACCAAGAACTTGTTTGTCTATTTGTGTAGAACAAGCTGTAAGTAGCACTATTAAACTTAAAAGAGTTTTTTTCATCTTTAACTAATAATATTATGCGGACAAAATTGAGAAGACTTATGAGAAAGATTTTTGACCTATGTCAAAATCATAAGGAAATCATGTTTTTGATATAGGTCAAATAGAAATAGTAAAGTGTAAGGTAGTTTTGGATTTTAAATTTATTTGAGATGAAAAAATTAATGTTACGTTGGAATATTGAGAAACCATGGCAATTAATAATTATATTTTTTGTGTTTTCAATAACAGGATCTTCTTCAATAATGGTAGGAAGACCGATATTAAAATCTTTAGGAATTACATTGCAAAATTTACCTTCGGTTGTGTATTATCCTCTTTTTATAGCTTTAAGTTTTATTTGCTATCAAGTACTTTTAGTAACCTACGGTTGGCTTTTTGGACAGTTTACTTTTTTCTGGAATATGGAAAAGAAAATGTTGAAAAGGTTTGGTATAACTGTTTAGATATTCTTTATATATTTAAGAATGAAAAAAAAGATAAAGTGGAGAACCATTATAGCTTTAGTATTAATGTATATAGCAATACTAATGAATTGGGAATGGGCTTGGGGAATTTTGTTTTTATTTTGGGTAATTCCTGATATTTTTTCAGGAGTCACTTATTTTATAGAACCAATTTCTAGAAAAGAAAATACAATCTTATATTGGGTAATAATTATTAGTTGGATTTTAATGGCGGTTTATTCCTTATCAACATTATTTATTAATTACAGTCAATATTATTATTAGTATGAAAAAGTGGAAAACTATTTTAGCATTAATCTTATTAATTCTTGCAGTAATTTTTGAATGGAATTGGTTCTGGGCATTTTTTATTCTTATGGGATTGTTAAATGTTCTAAACAGCAAATCTATTCATTTTGTTGAAGAAGTTTCATTAGATGAATCTCCAAAATTATATTGGATAATGGTTATTATTTGGTCTCTGTTAGCATTATTTTCTATTTTAAATTACCTGAATATTTTGACCTAAATCAAAAGATATCAGTGCAATATTTTTCAATTTTGTATAAAATTATTCAACATGAAAAATTCAACATTATTAATAAGAAGCGTATTAATTATTGCAATTTTAACTGGCTTCGCTCATTTCTTCTATTATAACTATAATATAGATGGAAGCTCGAGTGTGATTTCTTTCTTTTCCGATACATTACAGTGGGATATTGTAGAATATTGGTTTTATATATTCAACGATTTAAGTTTGGTATATATAATCGTTCCTTTCTTTGTTATAGAGCTTATCAGGTATGCTTATTTACGAAAACTAAATAAAGATTTAATTCTAGATAGTGTAGCTAATGTACTTACGTTTGGAGGTTTCTTTTTAATAGAAATAATCCTAGGTATTTTAGCAATTACCAAAGTATATTATTGGGTATATAACAATATAAGTTTACCACATTTAGATATAAATTGGACAACAATTATAACATGTGTTTTACTGGCTGATTTTGCTTATTATTGGGAGCATAGAACTATGCATAGAATAGGAATTGGTTGGGCAACACATACTGTACATCATAGCTCACCACATTTTAATATGTCGGTAGCATATCGTTTTGGACCTTTAGATGCTATTATGCCAATTATTTTTTCATTACCAATTGTAATGCTAGGTTTCGATCCAATATTAGTATTATTATCAGAAGTGTTTGTGCAAGTATTTCAAACTTTATTGCATACCGAAATTATTGGTAAATTATTAAAGCCAATAGAATTCTTATTTAATACACCATCACACCATAGAGTTCACCATGGATCAAATAGACAATATTGGGATAAAAATTATGCAGGTATTTTAATTATTTGGGATAGAATGTTAGGAACGTTTGAACCTGAAGAAGAAAAGGTCGTGTATGGAATTTCTGAACCTTTAAATAGCGTAAATCCAATTAAAGTATTCTTTCACGGAATAACAAGGCTGAATAGAAAATTAGGGCAAGTTTCTGGAGTTAAAAACAAACTTTTGGTTTTTGTAAAACCACCAGATTGGATGCCAAATGATAAATCATAACAATAAAATATAAATGAAATTATTTTTAACATTAGTAGTATCAGTTTTAGCCTATTTTGGATTGGCGTATTACGGAATAAGTTCTTTAGTAATTTGGATAGTTTTGATTGTTCTGTGGACATTAATAGATTACTTAACCTATAATAATCCGTTTTCTTGGAAAGATTATATAATTCTTGCGATAGTTTTATCAGTAATAGAAATGGGAGTAGAGTATAATTATTTTGGATTATTTTAAAATTAAAAAAATGAAACAATTATTATTAATAATATTTAGCCTAACAATATTCACTTCTTCTGCGCAAAACAATGATAAAATTGTAGGTGTATGGGATGTTAAAACTGATTACTATCAAGCTATTTATGAAATAGTAGATTATAAAGGGAAGTTCTTTGGTAAAATCCATTATTACAACGATGGAACATCAGAATATAAAGGAAGTAATAAAAAAGAGGATTACTTTTTAACTGATATTGAAAAGAAAGGAGAAAAATATATAAATGGAAAGATGTATTTGCCAGACGGTAGTTTTTATAAAGTTATTTTTACTTTAAAAAATGATAATACCTTAGAGGTTTTAATGACTGTTGAAGGGCAGCCTTATAAAGAAGTTTGGAAACGAAATACAAAGTATAAATAAGAGATTATGAATACAAAAAGAATGATGCATGCATTGCCAGTAGAAGCATACACCTCGCAAGAATGGTTCGATTTAGAAATGAAAACCATTTTTAGTACAACTTGGCAATTTGCAGGTTTGGTAGAAGACGTTGCTAATGCAGGCGATTATATTTCTGTACAAGCAGGATTAAACAATATTTTTATAGTAAAAGGACGCGACAATCGTTTGAGAGCCTTTCATAATATGTGTCGCCATCGAGGAACACAACTATTACGTGCTGTTGGTAAAAACCAAAAAGCAATTACCTGTCCATATCACGATTGGACGTATAATTTAGAAGGGAAACTTATTAGTGTTCCTAAAAAAGAAGAAGAGTTTCCAAATTTATGTAATAAAGAACTACATGATTGTGGGCTAAACCTACACGAAGCTTCAGTTGATATTTTTAAAGGAATGTTGTTTGTGCATCCAGATAAAGATGCACCAAATATTATGGAGTTTTTTGGTGATGTAGAACCGTGTTTAGGACCTCACATTGTAGAAGAATTAGTAGAATATCAAGAAAAAGAAGGTGAGCCTTTTTATACAAAAGAAATCAAAGCCAACTGGAAGATTATTGTTGAAAACTATATAGATCATTACCATTTAGCACATTTACATGAAGGTACGTTAAATATGTACGATCATGCAAAAGCCGAGTTTGGTTGGGCTGGACAGCATTATTGGTTCAATGAACCTTTAGTTCCAGAATATATGGCTGATGTAGAAAACGCATCGCCACAACCATTAATCAAAGCAAATAAAAGTGAGGATATGCGCGTGTATGTTCCTTGGTTATTTCCAAATATAGGAATTACTGAAGGGGAGTCGGCTTGGAACACATTTCATGCAATTCCGTTAGCTCCAGATAGAACTTTAGTAGTTATTCGTTCTAAAATGGAAAATGCTAGCGAATGGGAATTTACGAAGCAATACACAAAATCATCTATGAGTAAAGTGTGGCAGCATTACGGAAATAAAGGAAAATATGAAGGGGATGCTAGCGATTCAATGGCTTCAGGAGATTTTATGGAAGAAGATGTATACGCTTGTGAGCAACAACAAAAATCGTTGAGTTCGCCAATGTTTAGCGTAGGAGCAAGAGCGCAAAGAGGAGAGTATGCTGTAATGCGTTTTCAAGAAGAAGTAAAAAAATGGATGGAAAAGCATGGAGCTTTTGATAAAAAATAAACTTTGGTACAAAGCTTGTCTTTAATCAATAAAACAAAACAAGATGAAGAAATTATTTATACTATTATTAATTGTAAGTACAGCTTGTAATTCTGTAAAAAACAAAAAAGAAAATAATCATTTTATAACTGATGAAATGAATGAAGATAATATTAAAAGTAAAACTATAGTTGTACTAAAAGTAAATGCTGAAGAAGTAGATTGTTTTGGTGCTCATGGAAAGCAAAAATGTTTGCAGATTAAAGAATTAGGGGTAGATGAAGAATGGCAAAATCAGTACGAAGGAATTGAAGGGTTTACCTTTGTACCTGGTTTTGTCTATAATCTACAGGTAGAGAAAATTGTACTGAAAAATCCACCTCAAGATGTAGGAGATACTTTTTTTAAACTATTAAAAGTAATTAAGAAAGAAAAACCTATTTCAGATAAAGAATTGCAAGCTTTTGAAACACTTACTGTAACAAAAATTGAAAATGGTAGAGATGGTTATACCGCAACTCTAAAAGACGGTAAAGGAGGTTTATATACTAGTACAATAAGTATTCCTAATTTAGAAGACAATTACGTTCGATTAGAAGTTCGAGATAAAGTAAAAGTTGCAGGTGAATATGCAGAGAGTGATCCTGTACAAATTTATGCTAAAAAAATAAAAGTAATAGAAAGAACGGCTTTAAAAAACTTACCTAAGCTTACAGTAACCAAAGTAATTGGAGAAAAAGATGGAGAAACTATTCATCTTATTGACAGTGAAAAAAAAGCTTATAATATGATTGTGAGTATTCCTAATTTGGGTAAAGATTATATTAGATTAAAAGTTGGTGATAGATTAAAAGTAGAAGGGGAGTATGTTGATAGTTTTCCAACTCAAATTTTTGTTAAAAAAATCCACAAACTAGAGTAATGAGTAAGTTATATTCTCTTAAAGTTTTAGAAGTAAAAAAAGAAACAAAAGATTCGACTTCTGTTGCCTTTGATGTTCCGTTTGAATTGTACGATACTTTCAAATATAAACCTGGGCAATATTTAACGTTGCAATTCAATTTAAAAGGACAGCAAGTTCGTCGATCTTATTCTTTATGTAGTTCGCCAGTTATTGAAGAACCTTTACGAATTGGCGTAAAAAGAGTAAAAGGAGGTTTGATGTCAAATCATATTAATGATAATTTAAAAGTTGGAGATATAGTTGAAGTTTTAGCACCAGATGGGCGTTTTTTTGCTGATGTAAAGAAAGAAAACTACAAAACGTATTATCTATTTGCGGCAGGTAGTGGAATTACACCAATTTTATCGATATTAAAAACAGTATTATTAACTGAACAACATAGTTATGTACACATGATTTTTGGAAACAGAAGTCAAGAAACCATTATGTTTCATGAAGAATTAAAACAACTTCAAGAAGAATATAAAGATCGATTTGTTTTAGTTCAAACTTTGAGTAGACCAAAAAGTAACTGGAGCGATTTATGGAAAACTCCAAGCAAAGAATTTAGGAAGGGACGTGTAGATACTGCTTGTATAGAATGGTTTATTAATGAATATCCTCCTTATGCTCAAAATGTTGAATATTATGTTTGTGGACCTGGAACGATGATAGATAATACAGTAAAAGCATTAGAGAATATTGATGTTCCCTTTGATAGAATTTTTATTGAAAGCTTTGGAGGAGATGAAGCTAAAAACACTACAGAAGCTTTTGAAAATGCAAATTTAACAGCTCACTTAAATGGTGAAAAAATAGAGATTCCTATCATAAAAGGAAAAACAATATTAAGAGCTTTAATAGATGAAGGAAAAGAACCACCGTATTCTTGTGAGGGTGGAGTTTGTTCAACTTGTTTATGCAAGGTTAATAAAGGTAAAGTTCATATGAAAAACAATTTAGCTTTAACAGATAAAGAAGTTGAAGAAGGCTATGCGTTAAGCTGTCAGAGTATTCCTTTAACTGAAGAAATAGAAATAGTTTACGAATAGTTAAGTGTTATATTCTCGTAGTTTAAAAAATAGAATTAAAATAAAAAAATCTATTTGCCGATACAATATGTAACTTTCCTTTATTTAATAGTACTTATAGGCGATAGAGGTGGAGTGCAGGTGTAGTAGTTTGTTTGCTTTTGTTCTACTTTTATGAAAAAAAGATTTTTTACTCTTTTAATAATATATCGATAAATTTAAGCGTTAACTGTGTTTATTTCTATACTCTCCAGGAGAAATACCTTTTATTTTTTTAAAAGCTTTGCTAAAAGAATTCTCAGATTCATATCCTACTTCTGAAGCTACTATTATTAGTTTATGTTTTGAATCTGTTAATAGTTTAGATGATAAATCCATTCTCCATTTAGTTAAATATGTTAAAGGAGGAATACCTACAAGGTCATTAAATTTTTGTGCAAAAGATGCTCTTGACATATGTACTTCTTTTGCTAATAAACCTACTGTCCATTTATTAGAAGGTTTTTTATGAATTAAACCAATGGCTAAACCAATTCTTTCATCTTTTAAAGCTCCTAACCAACCAGTTGTCCCTTTTGGTTGTTTTTGTAACCATGCTCTTACTATATAAATAAACATTGCGTCAATTAATTTAGAAATTACGATTTCTGACCCAATCTCATTGTTTTTTGATTCTAATGAAATTAATTGAATGAGAGCTTGTAATTGCATATTATTCTGTACATCATTAGAAGGTATATGAATAACTTCTGGAAGTATAGAAAGTATAGGGTTATATGAGTAATTTCTAAAAGAGTATACACCGCATAATAATGAAGTTTTATTAATTAATGAGCTATTTAAATGTAACTCCTTATAACGTTTGATAACTTTTTTAAATGGTTCCGTTTTAGAGTCCATATTATCAGCTAATATATGACCATTACATCTTGGAATAAGTACAATATCTCCTTGCATTAATTGAATAGGTTTTTTAATTGTTTTTGTTTTTAAAACACAACTACCCCTTTGTATTAAATGAAACATGGCTTTAGAGTCTGGTTCAAAATTCATTCCCCAAGTACCAGATAATGTTGGATTACAAATCACGGAATTTCCCATTTTATAAATGGACAACACATTAGATAAAACATCAATAATTTTTTGCGATGGTTTTTTCATTTTTTAAAATTTAGACTAATGGATATGTTTAATAGATTTATGTCAATAAATAGTATGTAAATATACTATAATTTTGGATTTATAAAACATATTTAATATAAAACCATTATCTCATGAAAAAAATGAATTCAAAATTTTTATTACTAATAGTACTCTTTTTTGTTAGTAGTACTTATGCTTGTGAATCAGTTAATACTTCTAAAGAAAAAAGAATTGTCTCAGAATTAAATAACTCTACTACTATTGACGTAAGCGATAATCATAATGTAAAAGAAGCTAACATTACTTTTAAAGCAAATACAATAATTGAAGTTGCTTTTGTTTCTCTTGAAGGAGGAAAAGAGAAACAAATAGGGATGGAATATTTTCCTAAAATACTACCTATTGCTGCAAAATACGGTGGAAAAATGTTAGGGAGTTTACAAGTTACAGCGGTAACTGATGGTAAGATACACCCTCAAATGATTGCCTTTTTTGAATGGCCAAATTTAAAAGAGCGAGAAAAGTTGTTAAAAGATAAAGACGCTAAAAAATTATTTCCGATAAGAGATGATGCAATGACATTTTTTAAACAAGCTTATTATACAGTTGATAAAGATGTAACCGTTACTTTTAAAGAGGGAAAAACATATGAATTTTTCAACGCTTGGTTAACTCCAGAATCTAAAACTGCTTTGCCAAAATATTTTAAAAACACAGATGAAGTAAAAAAGAAATATGGTCCACCTGCGTTTCTTGCTAACTTAAAACCTTTAAAAAATGGACCTAAGGAAAGCTATGTATTACATCCTCATATGACGGGCATAGTTGAATGGAATAACACAAATGCATACTACGGATTAATAGCTGATCCAGAATTTAAGAAACACGAATATTTACTAAATAATTCTTTAACAAGAATAGATATGATTCATGGTGTTTTTAACTTTCCTCCTCAATAGTATTCAAAATAATATAATTAAAAATGAAAAAATATGTAGCTCATATAATATTAGGGTTGTTATTTTCAATTATAATATTATCATTTAAACCATTTAATATGAAACTATTAAAAATTAATATACCTGCCGTAGAAATTAAAACTCTAGAAGGTAAACCGTTTAATGCTGCCAATATTGGCTCTACAAGTAAACCAACTTTATTAGTTTTTTGGGCAACTTGTTGCGCACCATGTAAAAAAGAGTTATCATCCATATCTAAAGTCTATAAAGAATGGAAAAATAAAACAGGAATTGAAGTTGTAGCTGTTTCTGTAGATTTACCCCAATATATTAATGAAGTAAAGCCATTTATTGAAGCTAATAACTGGAATTTTAAAGTCTATCTAGATGTTGAACGTAATTTAATGAAAGCTATGAATGCATATAGTACACCGCACTCTTTTTTAATTGACAAGAAAGGTGAAGTAATTTGGGATAAACAAGGCTTTGTCAATGGAGATGAAACACTTATTTATCAGAAGATCTTAGAAGTAATAAAATACTAAAAATATTAATAAAATTAGTTAATGCTATTAATTAACTAAAAAGTAAATGAAAAGAAACTATCACAAGCACTTTGAAGAACTGAAAGAGTTTGAAAGAAATTTATAGGGTAAAAATTGCCCCTTATTTTATATTAGAAATAATAAAAATAGATTTACGCCTTTAAATTAAAATTTAATTAAAATTTAATTAAAATGAAAAGATTAGTTTATTCTTACACTTTATTAATATTTGTACTTATTTCATGTAGCAGTAATAATACAGTTGTTGAAACCCCTGATCAAGAATTAAAACATTATGTAGAGAAAATTATAACAACGACAAATAATGGAGCATCTGAATTGCTTTTTGTCTATGACGATAATAATAACTTAATAAGAAATCAATCATCACAAAATGGAGTAGATAAATACTATAGAGAGTTTACATATGAAGGAGATAATATCGTTAAAATAGAAAGTATTACCCTACCAAATACACCATACTATACTATAAAATTTATTTATGATTCTTCAAATAGAGTTGTAGAAGTAAAAAGAGACGATCATTTTAGTAATAATCTATTTTATGTTACATATCAATATGATTCAAAAGATCGGATTTCTAGAGCATGCTTATATACTAATCTAGATGATTATAATAAGAAAGAGTGCAATTTATATTATCAGTTTTCTTATATAGGAAATACTAAAAACTATTTTAGTAAAACACTTATTCAAGTTTCTATTTTTGGAGCAGAAATTTCAGAAGTTTCAGAATGGAATTTTGATAATAATAAAAGGCCATACTTTGGAGAAGCTATAAAAAAGATTCAATTACCATACGCAACTGATGGTACAGGTATGGACTATGAATTTATGTATAATACTAATAATCCTAAATCTAAAGAAATGATTGTTGATTTTAATACTAATCTAAAAAAGACAAGGTTAAGTTTTGATTATGAGTATAATGAAGAGGGGTTTCCGTCTCAAATGATAAGAAATAAATTCAATATAGTTTCAGGTGCTCTAAGCTCTACACTTATTCAAGGTTTTAATTATAAATTACAATAAAAATAAGAAGTAGAAATGAAAGAAGAATAAAATTGAGGTTATGTAAAAGAATTAGTTTTGGTTGATTTTAAATCCGTTGTTTTAATTTAATAAATTTACAACGGGTTTTTATTTTTTTAGAAGAAAACAAAAAACTTATTTATATCAATCCTTGTTGAATAGCATATTTAACAAGCCCTACCATATTTTTTGTACCAACTTTGCGCATTAGGTTTTTGCGATGAGTTTCTACTGTATTTATAGATACATATAATTTTTCTGCGATTTCTTTTGTGCTTTTTTCATGTGCAATTAAATAAAGTACTTCTTTTTCTCGATCGCTTAATTTTACTTTATTTTTTTTAGCTTCTTTATTATTAAAAATACTATCATTAATCAGTTGCTTTACTTCTTTTGTAAAATAGTTTTCACCATTAAAAATGGTGTTAATGGCTTTAAGTAATTCTACCTTACCGGTGTTTTTTAAAATATATCCATTTATACCAGCTTTAATAGCTTTAGATATTGTAGTACTATTATTATGAGAACTTACTGCTAGTATCTTAAGATTTGGGTAAGATAACCTTAATTGATTTGTTAACTCAATACCATCAATAATAGGCATATCAATATCTGTAATTAAAATATCAGGTTTTAAGTTAGGAATAAGCTTTAATGCTTCTTTCCCATTTTCAGCGACTCCTAGAATAATTAAACCAGAAATATTATTTAGAATCACAGTGATACCATCTAAAAACATTTTATGATCATCAACAATAAATATCTTTATTTCTTTATTTACTTCCATTTCTAGGTTGGGGTTGGGATATTAATATTAACAGTTACTCCTTTATTTAATCCTGAATCTAACTCTATTGTTCCGTTTAATGATTTTACTCTCGAAGAAATATTTTTTAAACCAATACCTTTTTCTTTCTTCCTTATGTCTATTCCTATACCATTATCTTCAATGATTAAATTTAAATAATCATCATGTAAAGTGATGTTAATTAGTCCTTTAGTTGCATTTGCATGTTTTACTATATTTGTAATTAACTCTTGTAATATCCTATAAATTTCTATTTGAATACTATTATTAACTAAATTTAATTCTTCTTCAGGAAAAACCTCAATAGTTAGTTTTAAATTTTCCGATTGATATAATAAAATTAATTGATTTAAAACATTTATAAAATTATACTCAACAACTTCTTGTGGTGTTAAATTATGAGAAATAGATCTAACTTGATTGTATGTCTTATCGATATTACTAATTATTAAATCAATGTCTTTAGATTGATTTTCTTTAATATCAGTTAGTTTCATTTTTATGGCAGCTAAATTACCGCTAATGCTATCATGTAAATCTTTAGCAATTCTTTCTCGTTCTTTTTTTTGGCCTTCTATATGAGACTGCATCGATCTTACTTTCTGATTTTGTAATAAAGTGCTTACTTTTTGGGCAGATAGTTCTTCTTGATTTTTAAGTAATGCTTTTTGAGTTTTAATCCTTTGTAAGTATAAAATATATAAAATAATAATTAAAAACAATAATATCAATACTCCAATAATTAACCATTTTTTTTGTTTGCTTTGGATAGAAATTTGTTTCTTTTGAGTTTGAACTTTTAACTCATTCAACTCATATAAATGATTAATTTTATAAATATTTATTAAACTTCTTTTATTAGGATTATAAATACTATCTTTTATTTGATTTGCTTTATTTGCATAATGTTTTTGTTTAATTAAGTCTCCTGTTTTAGTATAAAATTTAGAGAATTGAAGGTATAATTTATGGAGATTAACAATTCCTCCGTTCTTTTCAAGAAAAGGTCTAGCTTGTTCTAAATATTTAAATTCATTATCAATATTTTTATTATACATTGCAACTTTAGCAAGACCTAAATAAACTCTCCCTATATCGTATTTTGATCCACTCTTTATAAAGTGATTCTCTGCTTCTAATAATAATTTTTCAGCTTCAATTACTTCCCCTTTTCTTATTAAAACTTGAGAAATGTTTATAATATTTGTATAGTAATTTCCTTTGTCTATTTTTTTCTTAAAATATGAACTTGCTTTTTTGTAATAAAAGTAAGCAGAGTCTAGGTTTTTAGAGAAAAATACATCTCCAAGTCCCATGTAATTAGCATTTTTGGTGAACTCACTTTTTTCAGGAATTAGAAGAGATTTTCTAAACATTTTTTCAGCATAATTTATGTCTTTCATATACCAATACACATAGCCTAGTTCATTAAATAATCTACTTCTAAGTTTAGGTTTTTCTCCGTTTAAATTTATTAATCCTCTATATAACACTTTTATTGCATTATCGTAGTTTTCTGTTCTTTTATCAATATTTATAAGTCCTATTATAGTGTTAATATATTGATTTGAGAGTTCTTCTATTGCACCTGGTTCTTGCTCAAAAAACTTAATAGATTTCTTGTAAGCTAATACAGCAGAATCATGTTTTTTAAGAGCTAAATAAGCTTTTCCCATTTCATCATTTACAGCATAAATACCATTTTTTAAATATGGTTTTTGTTGCATGTATTTAATGAATTGTTTCCCAATAATAATAACAGAGTCATGGTTTTTACTACTAATATTTTTATACAGAGCTTTCCCTAAAGAGGTAACTTCTTTCTCATCTTCAGGTTTTAGTTTTATTTCTAAATCAGATTTTTTTTCTCTACTGCAATTCGAAAATAAAAGTATAATTATTAAAAATAAAAGATTTAATGAAGGTTTCATTATTATAGATAATTTTCTTGCAAAGAAAATAAAAATGAATTGTACTCATGTCACGGAAAACCGTGATTAATAAAATCACTGAAATCGGTTAAACTTATTAATGCTAAAGTTTAAACATTTGCCTTTCAATTTAAAAGTTAATTTTTTAGAGCAAAAACCACCCCTTATTTGATAGTAAAAATAATGAAAGTATGTTTGCGAATAATCAGCTATAATAAAAAAATAATATGAAAACAAAAAAAACAATATTAATGATTGTTACAGTTATAGCGCTTTATAGCTGTGAAAAAAACAATGAATTAGACCCTACAGAGAATTCTATAGAAGGTGTTTGGAAGTTTCAATCTCTTTTTCTTGAAAATAAATATGATATTAACGGAGATGGGGTTGCAACAAAAGACCTTATGTTAGAAACTAATAATTGTTTGCAAAATCAAACCTATGAATTTTTATCTAATGGAACAGGCGTGTTTAACTCAGTAAGTTATTTTGATAAGATTGAGTTATTAATTAATTCTTCAACAAATAAATTGGAATACAGTTTCGAGTGTGTAACAGATGACCCTTATTCAGAACTTATATCTTGGTCACAAACTGATAATAATATAGTTATAGAAGATGATATAAAATTAAAAGGAGTAATTTCTGGTTCTACTATAACTATTGTTATTGATAATTTTGTTATTGAATCAGAAAGAAATGGAAATATTATTGATGTTAACGAAACTTTAACTTTAGTATTAACAAAACAAAATATATAAAAATGAAAAAGAAAAAACCATTACTTATTCTATTATTGACTTTTATTATGTTTTCATGTGGAAATGATGAAGATATTATAGGAGAATTAAAAAGACCAAGTATTACTAAAATAACTCCAGATTTAGTAGAAGCTGGAAGTGAAATTACTATAACAGGAAAAGATTTGGATGATGATCCAGTATTTATTTTTAATGGAGAAATTTTAGAAACTTCTAAAGTTACTAATTCAAATGTTACAATAAGAATTCCTGAGAAAGCTTCAAGTGGGGCATTAGAGATTGAATTTGAAGAATCTCAATATAAACATCAACATTATTTAAAAGTTTTAGATACAAACTGGAGTATTATTAATGATGCTGCTTACTATTTTCAAATGGAATTTATATCAAACAGAGTTGGTTTTGCAAAGCATGGAGAACCTGACAATTATGTAATAGTTAAAACAACAGATGGAGGTAATACATGGTCTACTATAGAAATATCATTTCCTATTTCTGATTTTGAGGCTGTTTCGAGCAATGTATTTTACATTAAAACTACTAATGGAGCTATAAAAAAAACAGTTGATATTGGTGTTACTTGGCAAGATGTAGGAGCTTTTGATGTTAGTAATTTAATAGAAGAAATGTTCTTTAAGAATGAATTGGAAGGTTTTTTATTGGCTAGAAAATCAGGCAAAACGAACATTATTAAAACAATAGATGGAGGTAATACATGGAGAGTGAATAAAGTGTTAGATGTATCTACATCATATATTAAACTAATACAGCATAAAAACGATACAATTAAATTATTTAATGAGAAAGCAAATAGTATTATAAGCACCACAGATGGGGGCAATACATGGAAAGAAGAAAATTTAGGTGTAGAAATTACTTATAACCCTATTTTTCATTTTGTGAGCGAAAATAATATTTGGTTAAATATGCTTCCAAGAGTTGGAAATGATGGAGGTTTATTTAATAAGAATTCAAGCAACAATTGGGGGAAAATAGAAATACAAGAGCCTACATCTTATGAGAAAATAATAAATATTGCTTTTTCCAATGAGTTAAAAGGACACCTTTTGACAGAAGAAGGAGGTAGTTTATATACTGCTAATGGTGGAAAAACATGGGAGTTATTTTATCTAGGAGAACCAGGAGAAATTACTACAGTTACTTTTTTTAATAATACATTATATGTAGTTAAAAGGGGAAAGTTGTTAAAAAAAGAAATAAACTAATATGATTAACTTATAAACCTTAATTAAAAATGAGAATAATAAAAAAAGGATTATTAGTGCTCACATTATCGTCAATATTAATGGCTATGCAATGTGATAAAAAAGAGATAGTAGAAACACATACAATTGAGTTACCTAACTTAGTAAAAATAGAAAAAAACACAACCAAATTTTTAGTAGGAGATTATATTATTATAAATACTTCTATACCTAATAAATTAACTACTAATGATGGAGAAAATATTTACATAACAGATTCATTCGGAGCTAATACTGAAGATCATTTTGTTAGTTATGAAGTTAAATTATATAAATTTTCGGATAAAGGTCAAATTTTAGAATCAAATATTGAGGATGTAAAAATCATAGATGGAGATGCTGTTTTTTTTGATAACTATCCTAAACTATTTTTAAAAAACTATTATAAAACAAATATTGATTCTTTAGTAAGTAAGATTGGAATAAAACTTTCAGAGCCTGGAACATATTTTTTAAAAGGTATTTATTCTAATAATAAAAATAAAAAACAGAACGTTTTTATAACATCATTAACTGAACCAGATCTTGAACAAGTAACAATCTTTACTTCTATTGTTAATACAGGTAGTGAAGGTTTTTATAAGTTTACAGTAGAGTAATTTTTGTTATGAGCATATAAATTATTTAGATTTTTTATTACTAATTGATAAAATAATATAACAATAGTATAATAATCAAAGTTTTTATAGAGTAAAAATTGCCCCTTATTTTATTTTTAGGTTAAATGTACTACGTTTATTACTCCAATATTTAATAAAAATTACTGACGTATAAATGATATTAGGTTTAAATAGAAAAATTTTTGGTTCCATTATATTTTTATTATTAGTAATACTATATACTCATTTAACCCTTCCAAAACCAAAAATACTAGACGAAGTCAATATTTTTTCAATTGAGTTAATTTTAAAACACTCTCAAATAATTTTAACTATTCCTTTATTAATATTTGGATTCTACGAAGTTGCAAAAATGTTAATGGATAAAAAAAGGTTTTCTTTATTGGCTTTTATAATTATTGTATTAGGACTTTTGGTTAAAATGTTTAATTCAATAATTACAGGCTTAATTTTTCCTCATTTTGTAAAAAGAAATAGTGGTAAAATAAGCGAAGTTAATTTAGATATCCTTTTGATGAATTATATGGATAATTTAAACGTATTCTCAAGTTACATCTTTATTATTACATGCTTTATTGCTATAAGTATATGGTTACTATTAATTATTAAACATAAACTTAATTAATATAGATTAACATAAGATTATTTATAATAATATTAAAACAAATAAAAATGAAAAAAATAATACTAATATTATTTATTTTAATTGTTCAATTTAGTTTTGGGCAAATGATTACAAAATCTTCTTATTTGGAAGACACACACGGTAAAAAAATAGACTATTCTTCCTTTGTCGAAAAAATGGACACAGGAAAGTTTACAATGATTCCTTTAAAAAATGAATCTGGAGTACATATCGGTTTTAGGCTAAAATCTCTTAAAGAAAATGGTAATGAAAAATTAGAATACAATAAGGCCGAAAAACAGATAGAATTAGGTGAAGTTATTGAGTTAAAAATTGTTTATCATAAGCATATTTTAATTCCAGTAAAGTTTGAATCGGAAAAAGGACTATATAAAGAAGCTTGGTTAATTTTTGATACAGGAACTTTTGTTCCTTTAATAATAACCGATAATGAATTTAAGAAATCATTGGGAACGACTAACAGTATTAAAGTTGATGGGTTTAAAATAAATAATCCAGTTTTTGGAGAGTTTAGTATTCCAGAAGGAATAAAATACTATAATGATGTATATACATCTGAAATTCCTGAGAAACTCAAAGGTAAGCCAATAGTTGGATTAATGGGATATAATTTGTTTAGAAATTATTTGGTATCTATAGATATATCTAACGAAAAAATTTATTTAAAAAATGCTGATAATAAAAAGAGAACACTTGGTGATAAACTTACTTCTATTAAAGTTGAATACCGTAACGAACAAGATAATATATGGATACCTGTTAAAATAAATAATAAAGAAGGTTTTGCTCATATAGATACAGGGTATCCTTTAACTTGGGTTGAAAAAACAAAAGTAAAAAATAAAATTTCTCAATTTAAAATTGGTAGATTTAAAACGGGGATATCTGATAAAATCAAATTTAAAAAACTCGACCAAAAACAAAATTATAAGAGTTTGCCTTTTAAATTAATAGCGAATATAGGAAACAACTTTTTAGAACATTTTGTAGTAACTATAGATTCAAAAAATAAAATGCTTTTTTTTGAATCTATAGAGAAATAATTATTATCAAACATCTTATTTTAAACAAGATAATCAAAATAAAACTTGCAATAAATATGTTAGATGATTTTTTGAAAAATATAAAGAAACAGTTTAAATCTTATAAAGAAGTTGCAGATAAAACAATATCTCAATTATCGGAGAAAGATTTGTATTGGAAATTTAATAATGAGAGCAATAATATAGCTTGCATAATTGTACACTTATCTGAAAACATGTTGTCAAGATAGACTGATTTTTTTGAAAGCGATGGAGAAAAAGAGTAGAGGAATAGAGATAATGAATTTAAAATCCAAGATTTGAGTAATGAAGAGTTAATACAAAAATGGGGAAAAGTTTGGGATTGTCTTTTTAAAGCACTAGATGCTATTAATGATGATAATTTTAATAAGCCTATCTTAATAAGAAATAAAGAAGTAAAAATAATAGAGAGTATAACACGCCAAATTGCACATTATCCATATCACATAGAACAAATTGTCTTTATTGTAAAAATGATTTTAAATGAAAAATGGAACTCTTTACCGATTCCAAAAGGGAAATCGGAAGAATATATACAAAGAGAATTTGAGAAGAACTTAAAAATAACTAGCAAGTAAATAACAGGTAATTAAGTTAAACTATTAAATAAGAAAAAAAATGATAGAATTAAGACCTCTCTCAAAAAAAAACGTTACACCTTTTTATAAATGGGTAAATGACGATGAAGTAATAAAATACTCATTACCATTATTTCTAAAAATAAGCAAGAAGATTGAAATTGACAAGTGGTATGAAGAATTGATTGAAAATAAAGAAAATATAGACTATGGTATATTTTTAAAAACAAACAGAGAGTTAATAGGATATTCAGGATTATGTAATATTTCAAAAACTAACAAATCTGCTGAATACTATATTTTTATTGGAAATAAAGAAATGTGGGGGAAAGGAATTGGGAAAAAAGTTACAGAAGAAGTATTGAACATTGGATTTACCAAACATGACTTAAACCGGATTTTTTTAACGGTTTCTGAACCTAATATTGGAGGAATTAAAGCGTATACAAAAACTGGATTTAAATTGGAAGGGAAATTGCGACAAGCTTGTTTAAGAGATAATAAATTTCACGATAAAATAGTTATGTCTATGTTAAAAGCTGAATGGGAAGATAAAACTAATGATAAAAATGTATAAGGTTATAGTGCAAAAAAAGCCCCTTATTTGAAAGTTTACCTCAATCAATTACTTTAGTATACCAATAAAAATTAAATAATATATAAAAGAATATTTACCTTATGAAAAAAATAGAAAAAATAAGACATTTTATAAATGTTTTTTTACAGTTTTAATTTTAGTGTTCATTGTTTTGTCTTGTAATAAAGAAGATAGTAATATAATAACTTGTGATAAAGAGCCTATAATAAACAATCAATTATTAATTAATAGTACAAATGATAATTTAGTTATTAATAAAATTGAGCTTGTAAATGATTGTTTAAAAATAAACTTTTCATCTGCTGGTTGTAATGATGATTCTATGGAAGTAGAATTAATTTCAAGTAGTATTATGGAGTCAAAACCACCACAAAGAAGACTAAGATTATTTTTAAACAATAATGAAAATTGTGAAGCATTAATTACTAAAGAAATTTCATTTAATATTAGTAATTTAAAAAGTACAAATAATGAACAAGAAGTTATACTAAATATAGATGGTTACAGCAATAACCCAGTTTTGTATAATTAATTTTTAAAATTTATTTCCTGAAGAGAGTAGTATTGTATTACTATTAATTTATATGATTTACATTTTTATCATGTTATGTACAGAAAACAAGAAAATAAACAAATGATGATATAATAGACCTTTTCTTAAAAGCTTTAAAAATGGGAAGGAAAAATTAAAATCATGGATTCAGATAAATGTAATGAAAAAAATCGAAGACTAATTAATAGGTGCTTGGAAACTAAATACTTTTAATGTAAGAAATCATTCACTTGATAAATCTATTTTCCCATATGGAGAACAACCTATAGGAATACTATTATTTAGTAAAGAAAAGTTAATGCCTGTTTCTATAATGGCAGATAATCAAGCCCCTTTTTCAATAGAATAACTACAAATGTCTTCTCCAGGTGAAAAAATAAAAGCAATAGAAACCTATCTTTCTTATTCAGGATATTGGAGATTAGTAGACGACAAAATTTATGTAAAAGTCATAACTTCACTTCTTCCTAACTGGAAAGATAAAGAGCATTTTAGAATTTTTAAAATAGTAGATAACAAATTAGTGCTTAAAACACCTATAATTAAACAAGGAGATTTTGAAATTTCGGTTGAATTGGACTGGGAAAAATATAAAAACAGTTAGTGTCCAAAATTATTCGTTCTAAATAATGATGAGTTTATAGGATTTTGGAAGCTGTACAACACTTATTATGTATTTTAAGAACATGAAACCAAAAAGTAAAATAGGAATATTGGGCGTAGGTGCAATTGGCACCGTAATTTCCTATGAACTACAAAAAAGTGATTCGCATGTTTTGTTTTACTATAATAGAACTAAAAAGGATTGCCTAAAATTAATTTCAGAGAATAGTGAATGTGAAATTCCTATAAATATAGAAACATCAATTACTGGTAGTCCAAAATTAGATTGGCTAATAATATGTCTTAAAGAGCACCAATATTCTAAAGCTAAGTATTGGTTTAAAAAGCTAATAAGCCCAAAAACACAAATAGCAGTTATAAGAAATGGTATTAATCTAAAAGCTCCTTTATTAGATTTTGCAGCAGAAAAAAATATTTTAGAATGCATGATAGATTGCCCTATTCAACTTCAAAATGAAGGCTCTTATAAAGTAATTCGCAAACCTATACTTACAGTTAATAAGAGCCCTATAGCAAACAATTTTAAATTGCTTTTTGATGCACAAAGTATTGAGGTCAATCAAACAAAAGATTTTAAAACTGCAAACTGGAGAAAGTTATGCGAAAGTGCTACGCTTGGTGCCATTCTCTGTTTAAGCGGAGAAACTTGTTGGGTTTTTCAAGATAAAAAAATGAGAGATCTATATAGAAATATAATCACAGAAGCAGTGTTAGTAGCACAAGCAGATGGCGCTAAAATAGAAAGTAGTTTTATAAATGAGATGCTAATAAAATTAATGACATACCCAGATACAAAAAGCAGCTCAATGTTGATAGATCGACTAAATGGTAACCCAATTGAGCTTGGAGCGAAAAATGGAGTTATTTCAGACTTAGGAAAACATTATAATGTTAACACTCCAATGAATGATTTAATTGTTAGTTTATTATCAAAAACAAATAGAGAAGATAAGGCGTAATAAAATCTAACTCGATTATTATAGCATGAAACAAATACTTTTTGTAAACAGCTTAAATGAAGAAGTAAAAGAGAATATTCAACTTTAGTTCATTTCTAATACAAGTTTATTCCAAAGAGTATTTTTGAACTTACGCGAAAAATAACCAAAATGCCCAATTTTTTCCATATCAAAGTCACTAGGTGAAATTTTATCAATAGATATTTTAGCATTTTTATAATACTTCAATAATTTATTGGTTGTTACATGATTTGCAATTGGATCGTCTGTTATTTGTATTGATTTTAATGGTACTTTAATTTGATCAAAATATAATGGATCTAATGTTTTTCCGAATTCATTCTCAAAATATTTAGGGTTAATACACCATTTTCTCCATTCTAGAGCTACTCCTTTTGGCAAGTTTTCTCCTAGATTTATTTTTTTAGTTCGTGCATATCCTAAAAAGAAAGTACTAACAGGAATAAATAAAAACCAAATTGGTGGCAACATCCATTTATATGGTTTGCTCATATCTTGCCAATATCCTGTAGAGGATGCTATTAAAAAAAGATGGTCAATTTTATCATTATTCTCCATTAAACCGATCATTTGACCTCCCATACTGTGACCTATAATTATTTTCTTATCATTAGGGTAATTGTCGAGTATCCAATTAAAAACACCAGTCATGTCTTTTTGCCCCCAATCTCGAATTGTTGCATCAAATCCTTTTAGTTTTTTTGGTTTTGAATCCCCAATTCCTCTGTAATCAAAGGTCAACGTTGTATATCCTTTTTTTGTAAGGTAAATAGCAAAATTAGAATATAATTTTTGAGGGATTCCTGTTCCGCAATGAATCTGTATAATTCCTTTTCTATTTGTTTTTGGTTCTCTTAAGATAGCTGAAAGATTATAACCATCTTTAGCTGGAATATTTAGGTGTTGTTCTTTCATGTTTTCTTTTTAGACGAGGTTAATATTTTTTAATTAAAAAAAATTGTGTCAAATAATAATTAGAGTTGTGCAAATAGTAAAAAAGTATTAAAAATAATCTTTGGAATTTTGATTAATGATATTTAGTTGTTACAAAATTAAATAGATTAATTATAGCATGTGTTGTGTTCTTTTTTAAAACTTTTTTTAGAAATAAGAAAGTCAATAATTTTTTAATAGGTGATTTAGCTTCAAAATAAACTTCTGTTTCTAATTTACAAGAACTAGAAGTAAGTGGAGAAATAATATGAAATTGGTATAAAGCATCAACCGGTGGAGGACTAGTAGTCATCTCTCCATATACTAATTGACCTGGCTTCCCTTTTTTTGTTACCGTAATAAAATTAAGGTGTTTATCTTTTATAACACAAATATGTTCGGTTCCAATCCTATTTACTTCATTTATATTAAACTCAAAATCATCTACATCAGCAATCCAATATTTTCTGTACTTAAAATTTGTGATAAACTCTAATAGTTCATTTGCGGCAACGGGAAATTCTTTTTCAATTATAAAAGCTGATGTTTTTTTAAATTCAATCTTTTTTGCTTGTTGATAAGGCTTCAACTTTAATTCCTTTTTATCAATAATTGAATATAAATAAGATAACTCTTTGCCATCATAGGTATTACTACCGCTCTTAAAATGATATAGCTTCGTTTTATAGGTATTTGATAAATGAATGATATCACTTAATTCTGAACTAAATAAAACATAGTTGTCACTATTTACAGAGTTTTTCATTAACCTATGAACTTCAATTACTTCTTTTCCAAAAGGTTTTCTACTATTTTGCACATTAATAAACTGTATATCTCCACAATGGGCAATTATTTTTAATTGTAAATTATGTGCTGTAGAACACGCATTACAAGGACAAACTCTATTGTTTTCTAAAAGTTTTAAATGACTATAAAAAGCCGTAAACATTTGCTCTACTTGAGCTAATAATTTTTCTAACGAAGGAATTTCTTTTTCCTTATAAAAAAATAACGCATCACCTTCAATTTCTGCTAAATGTAAACCTTCAGTGTTAGCATTAATTAAAACTTCAAGTAATTCTGCAATTACATGTTGACTATGTTCCGCCTCAGTAGTTTGAATAAATTTAGTGAAACCAGATATATCTGGTAAAAATAGTAATGATAAATTCATATTCATTTTGTCGATTTAAAGCCAAAAACTAATCTGAGATAATTAAGTTTAATTATATTTTTAAAGTTATTACTTTTTTATTTATTAATAATTGATTTGTGTCAAGTACTTTTTCTTAATTTATTACTCATCTTTACCGAAAAATATAAACATTAAAAAAAATATGAGAACATTTTTTATTACATTCATTTTTATTTTATCATTTAAGATAACAGCACAAGAAGTTTTAAAAACGAAAAATACTGAAGCAATTTTATATGTTGGTAGTAGTAATAATAACAGTAAACCATTGATAGTTGGTCTTGGAGGGTCAGAAGGAGGCAATGCATGGGCTAGTAATTATTGGGAAAAGACTAGAAATAAATTTTTAGAAAAAGGGTATGCGTTTTTAGCAATTGGTTATTTTGGTTCAAAGAACACTCCTAAACTACTTGAAAAAATAGAAATTGAAGATATTTATAATTCAATTATAGAAGCTACTAAAAATAAAAATATAGATAGAAAAAGAGTAGCTATTATTGGAGGTTCAAGAGGAGCTGATTTAGCTTTATTAGTTGGGAGCTATTTTAAAGATATTAATTGTATTATTGGATTAGTTCCTAGTCATGCCGTTTTCCCTGGAAATACTAATCATTTTAGTACTTCTTCTTGGACATTTAAAAATAAAGAACTTCCATTTATACCAGTAAACAATGCTGCTATTCCTTTTTTAAAGAAAAGAGATTTGAGAGGAACTTTTTCAGCTATGCTAAAAGATACAGTTGCAGAAAAAAAAGCTTTGATAAATGTTGAGAAAATAAAAGGAAGTATATTACTTATTTCAGCAACAGAAGATGAAGTAGCACCAACAACAACGATGGCTAATAAAATTATAAAGAGATTAAAAGAAAATAACTTTAAGTATTATTATAATCATGTTCCAATAAAAGGAAGTCATTCAGAACCATTAAAGCATTTTGATTTAGTATTTGATTTTTTAGATAAAAACTTTCCAGCGAAATAGGTTATTATTTTGATAGAGCAAAAATTACCCCTTATTTTTTTATTTCATATAAAAATATATACTTGCATTCTTATATGAATTTTTATAAAGTTAAAAAAAATTAATGCAAAAACAAATTCCCTTTTTAATAATATTGATGCTAACTACATGTTTATTAGCTCAACAAAAAAATACAAATAAAATTTTAAAAAATCAATTAAGAATCGGACTAGATTTAGGTGTTGGTGTAGGTTTTAATAGTATCGATCTATTTGTAGATGAAAATAACAAACCCTCATCAATAAGTGCAGGAGGAGGCTTGAAAATAGGAATTAACCTAAGATATATTTTTAATAACAAATATGAAATTGGTACAGGATTTTCTTATAATTCAAGTACACTTAGGCCAGAACTTTCAAACGTATCTACATCTTTTAATAGAATTTCTATCCAGCCGACTTTTAAATATTTAATAGGACTTGATTCTAAAGGGAATGAAACTTTAAACTTAGGTATTGGCTATGGTTTTTATACAGGCGGAAGGTTAAAAGTTGATGCTGAAGAACTAGGGTTTAAAGAAATATTAAATTATAGAAAAGCTTCGGGAATTGTATTTTTAACAGAATATGAGTTAGTTGGGACAAAAAAGCTTGGTGCCCTTATTGGAATAAAGTATTACAATGCAACTTACGATAATAAACAACCTGTAAATGATACAGATTTCGACAAATTAAAAGGTGACGGTATCGATTTATATTTTGGGTTGACCTATAAAATATAAAACAATATTGATGAAAAAAAATATTTCACTACTATTATTAAGTATCTTTTTTTTTACAAAATTATATGGGCAAAATGCTTACAAAAAAGAACAATCCTATTATGGTATAGATGTAGAAGCTAAATATTTTGCACCTGTAAAAATCTATTTAGCAAACGATAGTATTATTAATGGATATGGTTCTTTACATGGTACTAATATGACAAGTATAAAATTCACTAAAGACCCTGGAAGTAATAAATATGCTAATACTTGGGCTATTTACCCTACGGAAGAAATCTTTAAAGTTGAATTGGGCTCATCAGATAAAAAAGTAGTTCTTCATACATTGCAAATGCCTAAAATTCACGGTTTTGTTGCATTAGAATATAAGAACAATTCAGTTTCTTTATATTCACATTTAGCGGTGTATGGAAAAATTTATGTAATTAAAAAGCATAATGAAGCTGAATCTCATTTTCTTTGGTTGCATCCTAAAAAAAAGAAAAAAAGTATACGTAAAAAGTATGCTAAAATCTTTTCTGACTGTAATGATTTAAAAGAAAAAATGATTAATGGTGAGTATAAAAATACTTACGAAGATTTGATAATGTTATTAGATTATTATGATAATTGTAGCAAAACGAATTAGAAATTGAAACAAAAAAATAAAATAACCTTCAGAATTTTTGGAGTTATTACACTTGAAGCCTTAATAGGGCTTTTAGTATTTTATACTTTTTTAATTTTAATTACATTCTGTAACGAAAATAATTTAACATTATATAAAAATATTTTATGGATTTTGTTTCCATTGTTTATATACTATTTAGTAGTATACTCCAATAAAAAAATCAATAAACTAGAAGTAAGTGATTTTGGATTTAGAACTAAAAAAAATATCTTTAATATTGGATTAGGAATTACATTGGGGTTTTTAGTTATGTGTTCTATTCTACTTTCCTTTAAGTTTTTTACTGAAGGTAATTTTAGATTTATACTAATCGAAAAAAGTTTAATTTATTCTATCATTGGGGTATTACTTACTAGTTTCGCTATTGCATGTTGGGAAGAATTCTTTTTTAGAGGACTTCTATTTATAACATTACTTAAAAATAAAGTGAATTTTCACATATCTGCTATTATTTCATCGCTAATATTTTCATTTTCACACTATTATGATATTACTCATAGCGTTTGGTTTATAGGACTATTTTTCATGGGATATTTGTTATGCTATTTATATAGATATACAGGCTCTATATGGTCTGTTGTAGGGTTTCATTTTATTTGGGACTTCCTTGTTTTTGTAATAGGAGACCAAACTGTAGATGCTGTTTTAATAGATATTCCTTTTATAGCAGGTTATGAGCAGCAACTATACATAATTATGACAATAATACTTGGCGTTACACTCATAGTTTTTGAGCTTTCTATTAGAAAAACAAATCGACTTATATCACAATTAAATCAAACTTATTATTAAATATACTAATTATGAAAAAACAAATTTCAATAACCTGTATCATTTTATTAGTCTTTACGTCATGTAACTTTTCTCAAGGTACATACAAAGATTTAAAAACTGGGTTATCTTATTCTTACAACGGGTTATCTATAGAGGGAGTTAAAATTTTAAAAGACAATACAATTCCTCTTCAAAACAATAATATAGAAAAGTTCTCTCATATTTATTTTAATCTTTTCGGATTAGATTTTTTAACTAAAAAAGAAGGGAAAGTAAGTGTTGGTGCAGAAATGATCATCAAAGACAAAGAGAATAATATAATTATGGACGAACCAGATTTGTTTACTAATAATGGTTCTTTTGAGTTCTTAGAAACCGTTGAGTTAAACATTTATACAGGCACTAATTTTAAAGAAAATAAAGAGTATATACTTACTTCTAAAGTATGGGATAAAAATAATAAGGATAACTCAATCATTATTACATTTCCGTTTATGGTAATTGCAAATAAAGCTATAAAAATGCCATCAAAAGATGAAGTCGAAAAACTTTTTAAAACGTCATTAGCAGTTTTTGGTCAATCTGTTAATGAAAAGAATATGAAGAGGTTTAGAGACTGCACTTCTAAAGTATGGCAGTCGCAACATACATTAGAGAATTTTAACTCAAATTATAACGGAATTATAAATGCTAATGTAGATTTGATAACACTTGTAAATGCCCCATTAACCTTAATCGAACACAAATCTAAAATAACAAAAGAAGGTTTTTTATTGTTAAATGGGTACTATCCAATAAATGGACAAGGGGGAATCAACAAAATTATTTTTGAGCAAAAGTACATTATAGAAAATGGGGAGTGGAAACTATTGGGGTTTAATCTTATGACATCGAATTAAGTATTTAATAAAAATGAAGAAAAATATATTTTTTTTAATGCTAACAGTTGTTAAATTAACAATGTTAGCTCAGGTACAAGATTCTATTAAGAAAATTCAAGAAAAAAATACTTTACAATTAATAGGTAAGGAAATAGAATCTATTTTTCCTGGAGGTGAAAAAGAATTAAAGGCTTTTTTAAGTGAGAATTTTCTGTATCCAGAAAAAGCAAAAAAAGCAAGAATAGAAGGAGATGTTGAAGTAAGTTTTTCAATCGATAAATTCGGTAATGTTAATGATATTATAGTGCTTAAAGGAGTACATAAAACTATTGATAGCGCATCAGTCGAATTAGTGAAAAAAATCCCTAAATGGAAATCAAATACCTTACATAAACTTACACCTAAGTTTGAAGATTATAAATTATCTATTAATTATAAAATTTCAGATAAAAAGAAGATTGTTTTTGTTAATAAGATTCCTAAAAAACAAACTAAAAAAAAGATAATGTCATTATTTATTTCAAGCTGTAAATATGGTTCATATCAAATTGGAGATAAACAATTGATTGATACTAGGATGAATATATTTGAAAGACATTTTTCTGAAAAAATAAATTATAGCCTTGAAAGTAACACGATAATTGTAAAGAACTTTACAATACATCTAAACTCAGCAAGAAGTTTAATAGAATCAATTAAAAGGACTTTAGAAGTTAGTGAAAAAAAGAAGAAACTTATTGTAGGTTGTTCTGGAGATGATCTCTATGGAGGATATTTATTAAAAGAAATACCAAAGGAAAGTAAGGGTGACCCTCTAATAGTTGTAATAGATATTCAGATTGATGGTAAAGAATACCATTCTAGAACACTTACTATTAATACAGAGGAAATAAGAGCTCATAAGAAGTTTCCAGAGTTTACTCATTTAGTTAATAAAGCAATCGAAAAAAACTGTACTAAATTGGTAGAATTAATTAAAAATAATTACAAATAGTAATATGATAGAAGAATATTTAAGAAATATAAAAAAACAATTTAGATCGTATAAAGAAGTAGCAGATAAAACAATATCTCAGTTATCAGAACAAGATTTGTATTTCAAGTTTAATAAAGAGAGCAATGATATTGCATGTTTAATGATTCATTTGTCTGAAAATATGCTATCGAGATGGACTGATTTTTTTGAAAGTGACGGAGAAAAGAAATGGAGAAATAGAGATGATGAATTTGAAAAGCAAAATTTGAGTTATACAGAATTAATTAAAAGATGGGAGAATGGATGGAATTGTCTTTTTAAAGCATTAGATACTTTAAATCAAGATAATTTTGAAAAACCAATTTTGATACGGAATAAGGAAGTGAAATTAATAGAGAGTCTTACACGACAAATTGCACATTATCCGTACCATATAGGACAAATTACTTTTATTGGAAAAATGATTTTAAATGATAAATGGCACTCTTTGTCTATTCCAAAAGGAAGATCAAATGAATATATCCAAAGAGAGTTTGTTAAAAATTCAAAATTGATTAATAGTTAGTTATATTGCTATTGTACAAATGAGATTAAAAACTAAAAGACATCTTTTTTGAGTATTAATTTACAAAAAAGTTTCTAAAATTATTGTAGAGGTATGACTGTTCACTTCGATCAAATATCAAAAATATCATGTTATAATAATTTTTTTTCACTAAAAATAGATAGTCATTGTAAGAATGTGTATTTAAGAGATATTATTAAAATTGAAGCATATGGTATTCCTTTTATATATCTAGAAGAAGATATATTAACGCTATTAATAGAATTAGAAAATAAATCGCGTTATGAAATTATTGAAAGTACTAAAGGATGGGAAACCCTAATAAAAAGATTGAAAAAATCCTTTCCAGAATTTAAAGAACAATTCAATTTCCCTAATGATAAAATAAAGAAAACAGTATTATATAGGAAAACAGAAATGTAATAGAAATAAAGTAGTGGCTTTTGTTTCTACAACTCTTTTTTACCAAAATATTAGTATCATTTAAATTAAACTTTATTATAAGTTTAATACTCTTATAGCTACAGTACAATAGAATATTCTTATGTTTTTATTGTTCTTTTCTCTGAATAAAACTATATTTCCCATTTACAGTAAGAATTATTTAATAGTTGAAAATGACAAAATTATTTGAAAACATATCCAAATATACCTCTCTTACAAAAGCGTTAAGTTTAGAGCTAACTAATAGAACAAAAATAAAAACCTTTAAGAAAGGAACTATTATTCACGATGCTAATGAAATTTGTCAACATAGCTATTTTATAGAAAAAGGGATACTTCGGCTATATTTTGTAAAAGATGAAAAGGAGATTAGCGAATTTTTTTGTAGTTCTGGTGAGTGGATTAATTCCCCAAGAAGTTTCATGCAGCAAAAAATAGATCACTATTACATAGATATTATTGAAGACTGTGAAGTTGTCATATTGGCTGTGGAAGATTTAGTTTATTTGTTCGAAAATTTTCCTGCGATGGAGAAATATGCTCGCATGGATATGGGGAATTCTTTTGGTCTTTTAATGGAGCGTATTACTTCTATGAGATTTACATCTGCAAAAGAAAAATATGATCACTTTTGTAAAACATACACGACTACCTACCACAGAATACCCTTAAAAATGATTGCCTCTTATTTAGGTATTACTCCTGAAACATTAAGCAGAATAAGAAAGCAAGCTTAATTAATTGATATAGGTCAATTTTTATTTTCAGAGACTCTCTTTACATTGCAATATAATTTAAAAAGAGACTTATGTTAAAAAAAATAGTTAAGATTATTACCTCAGTTATAGTTGTTTTAATCATAGGATTATTTTTATTTTTAGAATTTCACAGACCTTCTTTGTCAGAGTATCATGGAAAAATACAATCCAAATTATATTTAGGAGAGTCAGAAAATCAACCTCTAATTGTAGGTTTTGGAGGAGGAGAATGAGGCAATGCTTGGGCTAGTGATTATTGGAAAAGCACACGAGATAAATTTATTAACGAAGGTTATGCCTTTTTAGCAGTGGGCTATTTTGGGATGGAAAATACACCTAAGTATCTAGATAGAATATCATTAAATGCAATACATGATTCTATTATTAATATTGCTAATAACAATCCAAAAATAAATAACACAAAAATAGCAGTCATAGGAGGGTCTAAAGGTGGTGAATTAGTCTTAAACCTTGCAAGTCATTATAATGATATAGATGCTGTAATAGCTATTGTACCTAGTCATGCTAATTTTCCATCAACCACAGTAAATGCTTCAACATCTTCTTGGAGCCTTAAAGACAAAGAACTTCCTTTTATTCCAATGCCTTGGAAAGCTGTCCCTTCTGTTTTAAAAAGAGAAATGAGTAATGCTTATAAGATTATGCTTGAAAATAAAGTAGCAGAAGATAAGGCAAGTATTGCTGTAGAAAAAATTAATGGTAATTTATTACTAATATCAGCTACTCAAGACGAATTATGGCCATCTACATTAATGTCTAATAAAATTATAAATAGGCTGAAAGTTAATAATTTTAATAATTATTATGAGCATATTCCAATTGAAGGTGGACATACAGAACCATTAAAGCACTTTGATAAAGTTTTTCAATTTTTAGAAGAACATTTTAAAACTAACTAAAGGATTTTAGAATGTCAAAACCTCTGTACTATTGGATATTCATACCCTATATAGCTCATGTATCATTGCTATTCAATTTAAGCAGAATGAAATGTTAGAAGGTCAAGAAGTTAAATTTGAAAATAATCAAGCTATTGAGAAAGCGCTTAATATAATTTCTGGTAAATGGAAAGCTGCAATATTGAAGGAACTTTTCAAAACAAAATTAAGATTAAAAGATATTCAAAAAGGTTTACCAACAGCTTCAAAAAGAACTTTAACACAGCAGTTAAAAGAAATGATTGATGCTCAGGTTATTAAGAAAAAGGATTTTAATGAGTACCCTAAAAAAACCGAATACACAATTGCTCCTTTAGGTAAAAAACTTTTTTCAGTATTAAATGAACTAGAAAAGTTTGGAAAGAATTTATAATTTTAAAATATAAATGTTATTTATCTACTATAACCTAATCAGATTACCTGGTTAGGTTTTTTCTATTTTTTTTATTAAAATTAAATAAAATATAATCAAAGAAAACAAAAGGGAAAGAAATCTATTTGCCGATACAAAAATTACCAAAAATATGCCCCAAAATATCTTTATCAACATCATACTCACCAGTAATATTTCCTAAATGACGCAGACATTCTCTGATATCAATAGAAAATAAGTCGGTAGAAATTTCTAAATCAATTCCTTGTTGTACAGAAGTTATAGCCATTAAAGCATTGTTTAAGGCTTCAAAATGACGAGAATTGGTAACAATTGTTTCATTATTACTTAAAGCTCCGGTATTTACTAGAGATGTTAATTCTTGCTTTAATTCGTCAATTCCTGTTTTTTGTTTAGCAGAAAGTAGAATAAGGTTTTCTATTTCTGACTGTAAAATAGAAGAATCATGACAAGAAAGAGTATCAATCTTATTAGCTATTACTAATAAACGTTTATTTGGAAAACGATTTTTTATAATTTTAATTTCTTCTAAGAAATCCTCTTTAGAATGTAAATATTTATTAGAATCAATTAAAAAGATGATTAATTGCGCATTTTCTGCTTTTTCGTATGCCTTTTTAATTCCAATATTTTCAACGATATCTTCTGTTTCTCTTATTCCAGCAGTATCTATAAAACGAAATGCAACACCATCTATAATTAATTCATCTTCAATAGCATCACGAGTGGTACCTGCAATATCAGATACAATTGCTTTTTCTTCATTTAATAGAGCGTTTAATAATGTAGATTTACCAACATTAGGCTCACCTATAATAGCAACTGGAATTCCATTTTTCATTGCGTTTCCAAAAGCAAAAGAATCAATTAAACGCTTTAAAACTAATGTGATTTTAGAAACTAATTTTTTAAATTTTGTTCTGTCAGCAAACTCAACATCTTCACCTGAAAAATCTAATTCCAATTCTATTAAAGCAGCAAAATCTAATAATTGTGCTCGTAGTTCTTTTAATTCATTAGTAATACCGCCACGCATTTGCTGAATAGCAACTTGATGAGAAGCCGCCGAATTTGATGCTATTACATCTGCAACCGCTTCAGCTTGAGCTAAATCCATCTTTCCGTTTAAAAATGCTCGCATGGTAAACTCACCATTATCAGCCATTCTACAACCATTTTGTAAGAATAATTGAATAATTTCTTGTTGAATAAAACTAGAGCCGTGACAAGAAATTTCAACTACATTTTCACCAGTATAAGAGCGAGGATTCTTAAAAACAGATACTAAAACTTCATCTAAAACAATTTCATTATGTACAATATGTCCTAAATGAATAGTATGTGTTTTTTGACTTTTTAGAGATTTTTTATTAGTTACAGACTTAAAGAAAGTATCAACAAGAGTAATAGAATTTTCACCAGAAAGTCTAATCACAGAAATAGCCCCAACCCCTGCAGGTGTAGCCAAAGCAATAATAGTATCGTTTTGTATCATGTAGCAAAATTACCTATTAAGAAACACTTTTTATAAAATATTTTCGAGATATTTTTTTAACTGTAACTTCTTAGGGGAAATTCCCCTTTTTTAGATTTACATTTTTTAAAACTAAAAATATATGTTACATTTGGTATAACCGTTTATTAAAACCTATAAAAACGTTAACCTCTCAAAATTAACACTACTCCCAATTGTTGTTAATTTTATTTCCCACTAAATTTTAATGGATTTCTTGTGTGCATAAGTGCGACTTAAAAAGTCATACTATGAATATTTATACCCTTATTGTTACCCCAAACCCCTTATGAAAGTTTTGGTTTTTCCAAAGCATAAATAATTTTAAAGTATTAAGGTATGGGATTAAAAATTACTCATTTAAAAAGAATTTTATTTACATTTTTATTATTTAATTCCTTTATTGGTTTTGGACAAATAGTAAATTTTGATGGAAATAATTGCGTTCCACCTTCGGGAGATGAATGGGGAACCCCAGATGTTGTTGATGGTGATGATACTCCAACTGGAACTGCAGATATATTAAATTTTTGGTTTGATCAAGATAACGAATATGTTTACATGGCTTTTGATAGAGAAGCAACAGGAAACTCTTCTTTTTCGTTTTTTATTAATACTGATTGTAATTCTTCTACTGGAGACACTTCTAAAGGAGGTTCAGATGTTGCTGCATTTTTCTCAATTAGCCCTGGTAGTAATCCTGTTATAACAGATAATACGCTTTATACATGGGATGGAAGCATGTTTGTGGATACTGGAGTTAGTTTTGAGGCAAAATTAGGAGAAGAAAGTTGTAATGGTAGCTTAGGGTTGTTTTTTGAAATTAGAATTAAAATTACAGATATTTTTGATGTTTGTAATCCAACAAGTACTTGTAATAATCTAACAATTGAAGTAGGAGCTTCTTTAGCAGGAGGATCACCAAATTCATCACTAAAAGATGAATTTGAAGTGCCTTCTTTAATAGGAATTAATTCAGTTCCTACAGCAAAGTTTACTCAAGGGCACGTTTGTACTGGCGCTACAGTAACTCTTGATGGATCAAATTCTACTTTCTATGCAGATCCACCTTATACACTTATGACGGCTCCAGATTTTAATGACGCTATTGTTCTATATGAATGGGATTTTGAATATACAGGAATTTTTTCTACAGATGCAACTGGAGTAACTAGTAACTATACCTATACAACACCAGGTTTTGTAACTACAGCATTGCGAGTTACTGATAAATATGGGTGTACTGACATAACAACTCAAGAAGTTTGTGTTTTTAGTGCACCACAGCCAAAATTTACATACTCTGCTGATGCATCGTGTGGTTATTCATTTGCTTTTGACGCGAGTATATCTATTGATCCTACAGGAGGTAATGACTTGACTTATGAATGGGATTTTAGTTATGATGGAAATACATTTAATATTGATGCTATAGGAGTTAATGTGCAGAATGATTTTGATACATGTGAAAGTTATGACGTAGCATTAAGAGTTAAGGATCCATCAACACCAACTCCATGTGATGTTGTTATAGCATTTCAAACGATTACGGTAGAGGACACCACACCACCAACAGGAACAGCACCAGGAGATATTTTAGATTTACAATGTATTTCAGAGGTGCCAGCAGGAGATATAGAATTAATTACAGATAAGGCAGATAATTGTGGTGGATTAGTAACCGTAAGTTTTGAAGACACAAACAATGGTGGAAGTGGATGTAAAGGCTCACCATATATTGTCACAAGAACTTATACTTTAACAGATGAGTGTGGAAGTATAACTGATTTGGTACAAACAATCAGAGTAGAAGATACCACGGCACCAACAGGAACAGCACCAGGAGATATTTTAGATTTACAATGTATCTCAGAGGTACCAGCAGGAGA
>NZ_JACGLS010000009.1 GCF_014062345.1 Tenacibaculum pelagium
CTTTTTACATGAGTGTAAATCATTGTGGTTTCAGGTTTTGCATGACCTAGTAAAGATTGTATATATCTTATGTCAACACCGTTTTCTAATAAATGAGTAGCATAACTATGTCTTAGTGTATGTGGTGTAACGGTTTTGTTAATATGAGCTTTTTTGCAGCTTCTTCTTAAAAATTGTCTAATACTTTCAGTGCTATATTTTCCTCCTTTTTGCCCTTCAACGAAATAAATAGAAGGTTTAAAAGTATTATAGTAATTAGACAGAAGTGGTAAAAAACTCTCAGCTAAACTTACATACCGATCTTTTCTTCCTTTTCCATTTTTTATAATTAGCTGTTTTCTTTCAATATGGAAGTCGACTAATTTCAAATTTACTAATTCACTTACCCTTAATCCGCAAGAATAAATTAAAGATATAATAGCGCGGTGTTTTAAATTTTGAGTGCATCGAATAATATTTAAAACTTCTTCTTGTGATAAAACATTTGGAAGTTTGCGTGACTTTTTAGGTCTTTCTAATTTTAGATTATTAATTTTTGTATATGGGTAAAAGTTTATGAAAATTTTTAAAGCACTTATAAATTGTCTTTGCGAACTAATAGAATAATTTCGTTCAATAAAAACCTTTTCAATAAGAATTTCAACATCTCTGTTTGTGAGATTTTCTAAAGATACTTTTGTATAGAAATTTACGAAATCTGCAATAAAAAAAGTATAAGTCTGTATTGTACTTCGACTATATCTTTTTCCTTTTAAATAGAGATAAAAATTGTTTAGCAGTTTCCTTTGCTCATCTGTTAAATTCCTCTTAAAAGCATTTTTTCTTGATAATTTACTTTGGTCAATAGTTGCTTTATTTTTAAAAGTGTTAAGAATTAAATTTAAATTATCTAGTGTGTCTTTTATATACCAAGATTTTAATGAAGAACTCCAATTTACATTTGGAATTTTTCTTATTAGATTGATTAAATTTTCATTGTATTTAAACTTAACCAATAATTGATGAACTTTTCTATGATTTTTTTGTTCTAGTAAAATTAGAGGCAATTCTTTCATCTTCTATATAACTTAATTTTATATAAATATAATTATTTTTAATTATAACTATTTGTATTTTAGTTAGTTATTGGTGCTTTGAAAATGCGTTGTTTTTACTTGGTGTTTTTATATTTAAAATATAAAGAGATGTATTTTCATTGCAGGTTGAAATGAAAATACATTAAAAATACTTATTGCGTAATGTAGAAAATGGTTAAATTTACATCAGAATATATGTTTAATTTACCGTAAACGGTTTCGTAAACAGTTTTATAAAAAAAATAAGTGTAAAGAGCGTGAAAAGAGGTATTCCTTCGAACTCATAACCCGAAGGTCACTGGTTCGAGTCCAGTTCCCGCTACTAAGCTTAAAGCTTTTAAAACTAACGGATTGTTTACTACAATCCGTTTTTTTATACCCTTAAGTTTTTTACTTTTACAAACCATAAACGCTACCGTAAACGTTTTTTGATATGAAACTCAATTTTTCTGAACCTAAAATTTACACTGGAGGAGTGTTAATTTCTGAGTGGTCAAAGCTCACTAAAACAGAAAAAGAAGTAGCTTTAAGTAAAGATTGGTTGTACCTAAAAAGGGATTACGTGTTTTTTCTTTAAAATTATCTTTAAATGAAATAAGGAAATCTTTTATCATATGGTTTTTCTAATTATGCCTAACGTGTTTGCAACGACCTTTGGTTAAGCCTAAAATAGCAATTATTTTTATACGGTGTTACTTACAGTATATATTCAGTTATAATTAATTCGGAATTATATATTGGATAGGTCCTTGGTCATAAATTTCAACTTCAATATTTGTTTGATTATCCAAACTATAGACTTTATTTAAAATTTCCTTTATTTCAAATTCCAAATTTTTCAGATTAGTTCCATTGTTTTTCAAATATGTAGGGATTTTCTGATATTCATAATATTTATAACTACTTGAGAAATCAAGTTCTTGAAATTTTTCTTGCATTTTAGGTTCACCTCCAAAGTTTAATGAAATAGTTATTCCAAATTCATTATTACTAGGCTTAGTGATTTCAAACATTGAAGGGTGTGTCAATTGAAAGAGTACAATATTATTAGATATAATATTAGTTAAGAAAGACTTGTTCTCTTTTCTTAAATTATTTATAATTAAATCTAACATTTCATTTATTCCGTTATCAATTTGAACATTTAATGTTTTAGGTTCCAAAATGGGTAGTTCTTGTACTTCCCCCTTTTTTTTCGTTCTCGATATTCCGATTATAACAATGATAATTATTATAAGTAATATTGTTAATTTCATAGGGGTCTTTTTCATATTGTAAGTAACGGTCTTGTGTATGGTTTAGTTGCGTGTTTCAGCAACTAATTTAGTAAACAAAAACGAACGCGAGAAAATTCCGAAGGAATTTTCCAAATAAGCAACGACCAAAGCAATTAATTATACACGGTGTTGCCCACAGTTTTTTTATTCATCCGCTATTTTTTTCAATTCCGCTATTCTATTTTTATACATCTCGAATATTATTTCAGGATTCCATTCGTCATCTTCTGTTTTTCCATGACCTAATGATATCAGAGAAACAAGTTTTCCTTTTTCCGCATAAAATTGACAAGTCCAAAGTTGAAGAACAAAATGATTAATCGGTATATATTTAATCGATTCCTCTGCGTAAATTAATTCTCCATTTTGCTCAAAATAAACTTCCTCGTAAAGAGCAGTTTCTTCGTGTGAGTCAATTTGGATTATTCTTTTTCCACTATCAGTTTTGCAAATTCTCCAAAATTCTTTTTTCCCATTAAAATCAGTTACCGCATTTATGTTTTGAAAGCATTTTGATAATTCAGCCAGATATTGAGTATTAATTTCCTCTCTTAATATTTCTTCTTTCTCTAATTCGTTCAGTTCAACTTTTTGAGTATTTAGTTCAGTAGTTCTTTTTTCAGATTCCGCTGCATTTATTTCAGTCGAGTTGCTTTTTTTCGAATCGCAAGTAGTTAATGAAATTAAGATTATAAATGTCAGCAGGATGTTTTTCATAATTGTGGGCAACGTGTTCGTATATTGTTTCGTTGCGATTGGTACTAAGTTAGGAAAAAGGAGAGAAACCATTGTTCAGCAGCGAGGAAATTCCGAGTAGGAATTTCAAAGCAATGAACTATACACGTTGTTGGGCTTAGTTAATCAAGTCATCCAGTAGTTTATTTAGATAATCTTTTCCAAAATATTCTCCTCGTCTAACTAATCCATTAATAGTTAAGGTGTTTTTAATGTTTTCTAAGGGGTTTTTATCAAGAATTAAAATATTTGCAATTTTGCCTACTTCCAAAGTTCCCAATTCATCCTCACGTTCTACATAAATCGCAGGATTCAAAGTCGCTGTTTGTAATGCTTCCAACTCCGTAAAACCAGCTTTCACAAAAAGTGTAAGTTCATCGTGTAATGTAAACCCTGGATATATATTTGGGTTACCTATATCTGTTCCTGCCAAAAATTTGGTGCCATTATCTAACATTGGTTTTAAGTACGACATTCTAAGTTCAAAAACAGCTTTTTCGGTTTTGGCCCAATTTTCATTGACTGCTAAATAGGAAGGTGTTCCTTCTTCTGTTACATCACCAAACCAATAATTTTGTTCTTCCTTTGGTATGTATTTTAACCTTGGGTCATTTCTAAAAATAGAATCAATTTCTTCGGTAATTATAAAAGCCTTCAGATTGGCTAGTGTTGGACAAAACCAAGTCTTGTTCGATTTTGTTATAGCAAGCACATTATCTTTTAGTTTATCATCATATGCCTTTAAAAAAGCAGTCATATTTTGATTATAATCTAAATTTTTATTGTTGAATGATTTTGGGTCTGCAAGGGCATGCTCTAATCCTATGGTATGCTCTATGCTCTTTTGACCAGCCAAAATAGCTTCTTCAGTTGTGACTTCTATAGGTACATGCCCTGCAAATGGGAAGTCTAATTTATTGCACTCATCTGCAATCGCGCGATAAGTTTCATTGCTTAGAAAATTATAAACCTTAACAAAATCGTAACCTTTTGCATGATATTCTCTTACTAATTGACGACCCTCTTCAGCATTTAAGGCAACTCTAGTGCCTGGCCATGTTTCACCTGGACCTTCAGTAATTGGACTCGAAAACAAAAACTCAAAACCTTTGTAAAATCCATCTTTTCTATGTTTTAAAACATCTTCTATATTTTTTCCGCCGTGCATACTTCGTAGTCCAGTAACACCCATTGCTGTGTTAAGATTGGCCACCCAATCATTAAACACAAGGTGCGCATGCATATCCCAAAGACTTGGAATTACATATTTGTTAGTAGCATCAATAAGCGTATCTGTTGTGGTTAAGTTTTTATTGTGAGGTGTGATTTTATGAATTCTATCTTTATCAATCCAAATGTCACTGCCTTTAGTAATTTCTCCCGTTTTAATATCGATGATATTGCAATTAGAAAGAATAGTATGATCAACAACAATTTCATTTTGACATGAAATCAAAAGAAAGTATGTTACTATTATGAAAATTTTTTTAAGTTTCACTGTTTTTTAATTAAGCCCAACGGTCTCAGCTAAGAAATCGTTGTGTTGGTTTTAACGTTTAGTTTATAAATATACTTAAACATTTGGTCATCAGCGGTAATTTCCCAAAGGGAAATTCCGTGAGCAATGTTTTTTAGCTATTGTTGTATGCGGTGTTTTATTTCTCCCATTTTTCTATTATTCTATCAAGGTATTTTTTGTCAGTTCCTATTATTCCCATTTCAATTCCGCCATTATAATTAAGTCTCCATTTTTCATTAACTAATTTATTGTTTTTGAAAGTGTCTAATGTCACAAACCAAGAATCAGATTTGAAATCATATTGAGATATTAGTAGTTCATATTCGGATTCAGAAATGTAATTAGTATAAGAATCAATTTCTTGAATTATTTCATTTTTTCCAATCCAAAAACTTTTTCGATAGACAACTTCTTTATATTTATGGAAAGCAAGAGTGTCGGCATTTTTCCATACTTGATTAGATACTTTTAGTTTTTTGTTTATACTTTCGGTTTTTTCTATAAACCAGTTCTTGTCAAGAGTTGGTAAACCTAATTCTATTCTTAATTTATTTTTATTCAATCCATATGTTTTTGGCAAGTAAAATATGGATGAGACATAGATGAATATAATTCTAAATATTATGAATACTATTTTCTTTATTCCTTTCATATTTAGATTTTTTGAGGCATTGCATACAACGGTTTGGGGTATGGTTTGTTGTGGCGTTTTATTAGTAATTTAGTAAATAAAACACAAACTTTGGGTTATCAATTAATTTCTAAAATTAGTACTTAAATAACAATAAATTATACCCTCTTGTTAGCAATAGTAATTATTTGACGGATGACATTACATTCCATAATTTTCTTTTATAGTCTATCTGATCATAAAATTTTAAGGTACACTCACCTTTTATTTTATTTTTGGCAAAAACAGTCATTGAGATATTTTTTTTTGGTTTCTCTATGTTTAAAAAAGGGTTATATATGTAGCCTACATTCATTTTTTCGGATTCCATAAAATCAGTTTTTTCAATATGTTTTGTTATATCGTTATTGTGAATTAAATCAGTAATATACTTTGTAGTATCTTTTTTGACGATAAGGTAGCTCTGTCTAATTCTATTTATGAAAAAAGAAGAATCCTTTTCTCTGATTTCCCAACCATAAGATATTTTATTCAACTTATCAAGTATGTATTCTGGATTTAATTGATTTTGAAAATCAATTAAATCTTCATAAAACAATATTCTTTCTTCTGTTTTTTTGAATTTTTTATAATCCAAAATCTCAATATTTTTAGGATTCATTTTGTCATACAAAATTTCAATTTCTTGACCTTTAACTCTTTTTCTATATTCTGAAAAATCTATAGGTAATGTTTCAGAATATTCATTGTTATTATAATCTTGATATTTCAAAGTTATAAAGTATGAAAATGTTCTTGTCTTGACGTTTTTATTTCGTTCAACTCTTTGAACAATAGCTGTAGATTTAATCCCATTACTATTTAACTCTTTAGATTTTATTTTTGAAGATATAATATATACTATTGGTAATAAAACTATTAATGCGATTCCAACTATTAGTAAATAACCTTTTAATTTATCTTCATTCATTCTTTGTTACTTTTTTCGTTTTTTATTATTGCTAACGGTCTCGTATAACTGTCAGTTACGGATTAAATATACTTTAAATTTGGATTAAACACTAGTTTTAGCAATTTCGAGTGGATTCAGACGTAGTCGAATCCGCCGTAATTGCGGTTATACATTGTTGAAAAACGTTTTTTTTAGTCCGTCGTAATTACAGTGAATATAAAATTTCCTTCCAGATTTAGTCTTTATTATAGCAAATTGAGGAAGATTAGTCCACTGAAATTTATCGATTTCAGATATTTCAATCCACTCTATTTTCTCCTTTCTAAACAGGTTTTTAATGATTAGTTTATCTTTATTCTCTTTTACCCAAAAAGAAAATATAAGATTTCCAAAGAAAAGTCCGAGTGCAAAAATTCCAATTATTAGAAATGGTAAAGAATTCAAGTAGTTACTTTCGGTTAGGTTCCCGAAAATTCTGATTAGTCCATTATTGGTATACGCAATAATAGATCCAATACTAAAAATGATTGACCATACGGTCAAAAAGAAATAAGTGAAAATTCCAGTTTTAATATTCATATTATTTCAGTATAGAGTTCCGGTTAGTCAAAATGTTTTACAACGTATTTGTGTATGATTTTTTGCGGGAAAAGGACGCGAGTCGTTTTCCGTTGTTGCGGAAAGATAATTAATAAGATTGAATTTCTGGTGAGGAAATTCAGCCGCAATGAATTATACACAAATACGTTGTAAATAGTTGTTTTTAATTCATCTTTAGCAAAATATTACTTTTCTTTAACTTTCCAAGAATGTATTATGTATGAATTGTCCCAACCTTTAGAAAAATGTAAAGTTAAAATCAAATCATTTTCATAGTTTTTAGACTCTAATTTTCTCATGAAATCATAAAACCCAGATATAAACTTTATTTCTCCTTTGAAAGAAAAGTAAAATCCTCTAGTCATTCTACTTAATGATGTTCCTTTGAGTTCACAGTTTGCAATTTGAATAGGAGCTTTATTATTTGATTTAATATTTAAATAATTAAAACTCCAAAAAGATAAAAATCCCAAAGCTATTCCCCAAAATAAACTACTTTCAATTAGCTTTATTCCTTTTTTCTTTTTTAGATAAAAAAAGAGAAGAGAAAAAACAGTAAAAACAAACATTCCGATGAACAAATGATTATTACTATTTATAATTTTTTCTTCACTTAAATTATGCCCAAATCCAATAATTACTAAAATTAGAAGACTTAAGAAATATCGATTTTTTAAGTAATATAATCTTAGTTTATTTGTTGCGTCTTTTTCTTTGTTAGATTTTTTTTTCACCCTGATTATTTCATGATTTCTTAGATGTGGCTATAATTATTTACAACGTGTTTGTATAAGATTAGTTACGGTTTTGTATGCGAGGATTTTCCGAAGGAAAATCAGACGTGACAAAAGAGCAACGACCTTTGTTTAAGCCCAAAATTGAGTAATTATTTTTATACGTTGTTAGCTATAGTTTTATTTCCATTTTTTCTGAAGCTAATCCTTTTGGGTTTGATTTTAAGTAAATGTATAGCTGTTCAATTGTTCCGTTGGTTTCATACATTAATATCTGAGATTTTTCATTCAAGTCTCCCAATGTTAGATTATCTATTAAAGATTTAGTTTTAGCGTCAGTTATATTCTTTCCTATTCCGTAATTAAATATAATTTCAGGTATTTGCATTTTAGCATTTTCTCCATATTCTTCACCTTCTTTATTTACTGAAGAAATTTTGATGTTATCTATTGATTTTGGTAAGTAAAAATATGCTTTATTATTTTCTATTTTTATAAGCTTTAGTTTCTTTTCATTTCCTAAATCAAAAATCTCATTTTCATTGCTTGAATTAAACTCTTTGTAACTAATTGTTTGGTATTCTGTTAAGGTTAGTTTAATGTTTCCAGAGATATTTTCGTATTCTTTTTTTAAAGGAAAACTACATTGAATACCACCAGTTTGAAAATTTAATTCTCTAGACTGATTGATTTGAATTTTTCTTTCTTCTGTTTCTATAATTGATGTTTTATTTTTATCTGTAAGTTCAACATTTGATATAGCTACAAGCATATTTGCTAATTGAGCATTACTATTATAAACATCTTTTATTTCTCTATTTGTGTTTATTTGAGAAGAAAAATTAAGATTCCATTTTTCTCTGTAATCTTTTTCTATGTTAAAACTTCCATTCTCAATAATTGAGTTTAGTATTTCTTTAGCGGTTTCTTTTTTTATTTTTTTTATGAGCCAAGGTTTTTCAAATAGTCCAACTGTTCTCTGGTCTATTTTTTTAGTTGCATAATTTTTATTAGTTTCTTTAAGACCTTTAATTATGTAAGGCAAAAATTGTTTGTATTGCTTTAGTTCCTTCTCGCTTTTTTGTCCAAATATTAAATTTGAAAATGTTAATAATGTAATTAGAAGTATTATCTGTTTTCTCATTTTTTTAAATTATAGCTAACGTTTCTTGTATGTTGCGTTTGCCTACTGAAGGTGGCATATGCAATATACAAATTGTTCTACGCAGTTTTTTATTCAATTTGTAATTCAGGTTCATTTATTATTTCAACTCCATAAATTCCATTTTTATTTTCAGGATGTAATTCTCTCATAACCTCAAAATAATCTGCCATAAATCTATTTAAATCGACTAAACCATTAGTGAAATAATTCACTTTAATTCCTTTGTGTGAAACTTGAAGTGTTCCGTGTTCTTTTTCTTCAGATTTCCGTCGCTTAATATTTCGCTTAAAGAATTTCTCAATATTCCATATCGAGTCAGTTTTTGATATTTTCTTTTCGTAAACCAATTTCCATTCTGGATTTTCGTTAAAAGTTTCTTCTTTAAATTCAGTTCGTATTTTAATTGAATCAGATTTTTTAGTTATTTCAATTCGTTCAACTCCTTGATAAGTACAAACAGAATGATCAAACCAAATTTTAATTGAGTCTGATTCAGTCATTTTTTTCTTAAAATCGGTGATATCAGTTTTGAGATTAAATTCAGATTTTCCTAATTCCGTTTTCTTTTCAATTTCTCTTTTACAAGAAGCCAAAATCAAAGTGAAAATTATGAATACTGTCTTACTTTTCATTTGGATTGGTTTTAAAAATTCCAAAAACCCATTTTAGGTTTATAAAAATTAAAATAAGCAAAATTATTCCAATAATTATAAATGCATTTGTCGGAAGATTTTTAAAAGTCGGACGCTTTATTTTTTCGATTAACGCAATTGAATAAGCAAATATTAAAATACCTGTCAGAATTACAAGAATTGATTTTCCAGTAAAACTTAATTATATTCAAAATTTGAGGTTTGTTCATTCAGTTACTTGGTTTGGTCAAATTGCGTAGAATTGTCTCGTATAACCGTCAGTTACGGGTTTATATGCGTTAATTTTCGGTTAAGAACTGGCGTTAGCAATTCCGAGTGGATTCGGACGTAGTCGAATCCGCCGTAATTGCGGTTATATATTGTTGTACTGCGTTATTTTTTGTCAAATTCATTTATCAGATTATGTAATTTATCTTTTTCAGGAACTCTTTCAGTCCATTTTCTGGCTGAAATTCCGTGATTGTTTATTTTATCTAATTCCGCTCCACGATTTAAGAGTTCTTTGATAATTTCAAATCTCAATTGGTTGACTTCTTTTTGTTCTTCTCGCCAAGTCAGTCCGTATTCACGAATTGCAGTAAATATGGGACTATTTCCGTGTTTATCCTCAACAATATTTACATCTGGATTCCCTTTTCTTAATAACTGTAAGGATGTTTTCGAAAGATTATGATAAGCAAGAGCGATATGTAAAGCATTAAACCCATTATCGTTTTTCCAATTCACGTCAGCTTTTTGGTTAATTAAATAATCAATCAATTCTATTTGTTCATTCGAATCTTGAAATTCAGACGAGCAGTTCACTGCATTTATTAGAATTGAGTTCGAGTTAGATGAATCCAAGTATTCGTTTATTTCAATATTTTCTTTTTCAATTAATTCAATCACCTTTTGTTTGTTCGGTTCATAAAGTGCTCGAAAAAGCTCAATTCCGAAATCCTTTTCAGATTTATTTGAGGAAAACAAACTCTTGAATAAACTCATAGATTTTTAATTGGTTTTAATGCAGTACAACGTGTTCGTGTATGGCTAGTTATGTTGTCTAGGTCTAAGATAGTAAAAGGTAACGAATCATTAGGGAAATCCGCAGGATTTTCCGAGTGCAAGCTGTACCAATAATTAGCTATACACGTTGTTGTAGGCAGTTTTTTTATTTATAAGACACATAAATTGGCATCTCACTATTTACAGTTATTCCAGCACTTTTAGCAGGAATCCATTCAGTCTTTTTGATAAATTCTGTCATTCTTTTATCGAATAATTCACGATATTTTTCATTTTCTGAATTTTGAAATGTTGTTTCAACCACAATATCATCTATTGAACCATCTTTGTGTAAAATAAAATCAGCAGTAGTATACGAATAGGACTTTTCATTTTTAAATTTATATCCTTTTGGGTATTTAAAATTTTTAAAATAATCTATTTCGTAATTATCAAAATGTTCTTTGTAGTTTAATGCACTTGGATATCTAGCAATAGTATCACAATCCTCAAACTTATAGATTTTGTTAGGATGTTTAGAGACATATGTTTTCTCTGCTTGTAATCGAAGAGAATCTATAAAGTCCTTTCCATATTTTTTGTTGATAGCAGATTGCATTTCTTTTTCATAGCAGTAATATTCAAAACCTGGTACAGGTGCGAAACAAGTTGTCAGAGTTGAGTCAATTCCAATATTATGTTCTGAAAGTAATTCCGTCATTTCAGTGTTACTACGATACATTTTAAACATTCCCATATAATAGAAGTAAGTCATTTTTCCTTTTTCTATGTCATTTCTTGCACGTTTTCTTTGGTTTATGCAAGTTGTATCAATAACTACGACTTCTACGTTTTTGTCTTTTTTCCACAATTCATACCAAGTCTCTTGATTGTATACAATTCTATTTCCATTTTCAGCAATTTGATTATCAGTTCTATTCTCTTTTTTACAAGAGTTAAATATGAAAAAACTAAATATTAATATCTGGTAAATTTTCATTGGTTTTTACGATTTTCAAATTGCCTACAACGTGTTTGTATAAGATTAGTTGCGGTTTTGTGTGCGAGGATTTTCCGCAGGAAAATCAGATGTAACAAAAGAGCAACTACCTTTGTTTAAGCCTAAAATAAGCAATTAATTTTATATGGTGTTGGGCAATCGTTTTATAATTTCCGGTTTAATTTTTTGAAGCAAAAATCAGATTCAAATATTGGACAAATTGATTTAATTAATTCTTTCGCTTCTTTTTTATTCATTATTGGGATGTAAACTTGATTCAATTCGCTAATATGGTTTGAGAAATTCAGATTTATAATTAGTTTAGTTTTGTTCCATTCAAATTTTTCATTTGATTCAATACTCTCAAAGCTATTGTTTTCCATCTCCACGTAAAATTTTTCTAAGAGTTTTTTAGATTCAAGAATTTCAAGAATTTTTCTGTTTCTTAATTCATTCGTTTTAATATCTCCACATTGTTCTTCTGTTAAGTCTTCAACGTCCCATTCAGTTGTGAAAATACCAATTGAGAATTCAACGTTTGGAATTATTAAATTCGTACATAAAACTTTGGACGATTTTTTTATTTCAGCAAGAGTTTTTTCATAAGTAATTTCATTTTGTGCAAATTAATATGAAACTATAAAAAATAATAAAATGCTTATTTTTTTTCTCATTTTTGGTAATGTTGCCCAACGGTCTCGTATAACCGTCAGTTACGGGTTAATATGCGTTAATTTTCGGTTTAGCACTGACGCTCGCAATTTCGAGTGGATTCGGACGTAGTCGAATCCGCCGTAATTGCGGTTATACATTGTTGTAAAACGTTATTTTCTTTTTAATTTTTCAATTCCTTTTTCCAAATCATCAAAAAAGAACTTGTTGTCAACTATATCTTTTTCTGTTTCCATTCCAAACATAAGAGTTGATATTGCTTTTCTATTTTTGTCTCCAACAATCATAACGGAAGATTTTGGGTCAGATATGTCAAGTAATAATTCCATATCATCTCCCCATTCATAATCCACTTCGCTAATGTCAATTACTATTTTAAATGGTCTCCACACAGCTTTTCCAAGTTCATAATTCCCTGTCATATATCCCAATTCAGATTTTCCCATAGAACCAGGTCTATATTTTCCGCTAAATTTTATATGAAGAATGTCAATTAGATGAGTATCTCTTAAATTTTGAGTGAAAAAGTCACAAGTCATTCCGTTGCAAGTTTCTCCTAAATCTACTTTTTTAAAATTCATTATTGTTTTTAGCATTCTGATTGGTTAATGTTTTACAACGTTGTTGTATATGGTTTGTTGCGTGTTTTAAGCACCTAATTTAGCAAATACAAACCAAATAGAAAATCCGCGAGGATTTTCGTAAGTAGGCTAGAACTAGCAATAAATTATATACGGTGTTGCCACACGTTATTATTTTCTATTTTCAATGCATTCTCATTAAACACACTTTTAATCGATTAATAAGTTTTTCCGATTTTAAACACTCTAATGGTGTCAAATTATCCAAAGCAGGAATATTTTTATTTAACCAACTTAAACTTGTTTCTCCAATAATGTAATCAATGGCTTTCGCTAAATCAATTCTGTTATCTAATTTAGAGAGAAGTGTTTTTTGAAATTCAGAATTTTTCCAATTGTAGTCAAAAACCTCTATAAAAATCTCCCAACTTTTTTGTCCCTTATAATACTGTTCAAGTTCAATCAATTATATTCGGTTTTGCAAGTTTTTAGTATTTCATTTATCTGGTCAAATGTCTTTATTTTACTTTTTGTTATTGCATCAATAGATTGGTTAATTGAAATATATGCTAAATTTTCATTTAAAGAACTATGAGTTTTACCCATTACATATTCAATTAGATTTGAAGTCGAGTATAAAATTAGTTCAACTTCTATTGGAATTTCAAAATCATCATCTTCTCTAGCTACAACTGGTTCTCTAATTTCATCGTGAAGTGATTTAATTTTAAGTGCATTTATTTTGTCAGTCAGAAAGTTATTCTGTACGTTTATTTTTTTTAAGAGCTTAATTGATTTTTTAATCAGATTTTTATTTATTATATGATACATTCCAACAACAGAGTCCGTGTATTCAATTCGATTTTCAGAGTTGTAATTTTCCCAAATTGGCAATCCGATTTCAATCAATTCGATAGCTAATTCGATTTGAGTTTTCTTTTCTAAACTATTTACTAATTCGGTTAACGGCATTTTTTTTAATGTGTGGCAACGTTTAGTATATGGGAAGTAGGGCAGTAGAGAGCACTGAACCCTCAAGTTTGTAATGAGCCAAAGCGTTGTATTTTGTTTTTATCTTATTCATTTTAAAAGCCAAATCAACGATTTGGCGGTGTTTGTAAATAGCACTACTTACGTAAACCACTAAACGCCCTATTTGCTATATACAGTGTTGTAAACCGTTTTTATGTATTTAAAATTCTTTCGGTATTTCCATTTTCATCATATTTTAAATACCAAGTTTCTTCATCAGAATTTGTTACAAAAATATTATCACCTGTTTCTTTATTTTTTAAACATTGTTTAATTAAGTAATGTGGTCTATTTGCAGTTCCTCTGGCTGAAACAAAAACAGTTTTTGGATTGAAATGTGAAAGCATTATTTCTGAAGTATTATTTTTACTACCGTGATGTGGCAAGTCTAACCAATCAAGGTTTTTGATATCTTCATCAAGTATATTTTGGTCTTCAAAAGTTTCAATACCAGCATCTCCAGTAAATAGATATTTACAATCATTTGCTTTTAATAAAGTTACTATACTAACCATATTTGTTGCAGTAACGCTATTTTTGAGACTACTTTTTTCTAATCTTGAACAAGGTGTTGATAAATCAATGCCTTTTCTGATTTCTTGCAGATCTGTAAACTCTTCAAAACTCTCCAATATCATTTTATTTTCAGAAATGTTATTCCTTATATCTTTCAGAAATGTTTCTCCTTTAAGTTCATGTAAAAATGAATTGTAATATTTTGCAGTTGGACTAATAACCGTAAACTCTTCAAAACCTTCAAGATAATCTCCTCTAGTCGGTTCTTTTGTTTTAGACTCTAAATCATATTGTATTAATTTTTCAGATACTCTTAATAAATCTCTATACCCTTCAATTATTAAAAAATCTTGATGTTCATTAATTCCTGCTAGTGTTTTAAACCTTTTATATTCTTCCTCAATTTTTTCAATTGAATCTAATTCACTTTTCATTAAGCTAACCTGTTCAGTTAAGGTGTCAGAAATTTTATGAATCCAGATTTCTTGAATTATTTGATGATAATCATCTAGCATCTTTTCAATTCCCCCAATATGATCATTATCATAATGCGTGCAAATAACTAAGTCTATTTTGTTGTCAAAAGAAGGCAATAATTCCTCAAGTCGTTTTTTTAATTTTGGATAATATTTTTTATAACCACCATCTATTAGAATTAATGCTTTTTTATCTTCTTTTTTTAAAGTAAGTATTATTGCATCTCCATCCTCAACATTAATCATATTTATTTCTATTTCCATACTGTTTTTTTAATGGTTTACAACGTGTTTGTATAAGATTAGTTGCGTGTTTTAAGCACTAAAGTTAGCAAATAAATTACAGATAGAAAGTCCGCGAGGACTTTCGTAAGTTGGCTAGAACTAGCAATTAATTTTATACGGTGTTGTAAGCAGTTTTTATTGGTTTAAAAATTCATTCATTTCTTCTGGTTTTGGATATTCGTTTTTTTGTCTGGCTATTAATATTATTTCTCCCAAATGAAATGATAAATGCGTACTTGAATCTTGAATTAGTTTGAGTTTCTCATTTAATTTTAAGTCCGATAAATCAAGATTCAATATTATTCTTTCAATTTGTTCTGTTTGATTTTTGAATTCTTCTATTTTTGTTTTCCATTCGTTCAAATTATTTGGTTTCCATTCAAATATCCAAGATTCAGATTCATTAAAATCAATCTTCGAATCTATATTGTTCAGTTTTTCTATCTGAAATTCTCTCCATATAATCAAATGATTTAGTGTTTGCCATATAGTTTTAGAATGTCCCTCGATTAAAATTCCACTTATTTCAACGGGAATGGTTTCAAAAACTTTGAACGTATCGAATGCGTTTTTAAAAATAAAATTGAAGTTCAGTTTACTCATTCTCAAATTGCTTACGGTCTTGTGTATGATTAGTGGCGTGTTTAAGTACCTAATTTAGCAAATAAATACCGAATAGAAAATCCGCGAGAATTTTCGTAAGTAGGCGAGGATTAGACATTAATTATACACGGTGTTAGCGGTTTGGCTTTATTCATATTCTTATTAGTTCGTAAATTACTCCTTGCTGTCCTTCAAAGTCAAAATTTCCTTTAAATGTCATTCCAATTTTCTCAAGAACTTTAATTGAGCCAATATTTTCTTTCATTGCTCGACCAACTATTTTTTCAATTTTAAGTTTACTAAACCCAAAATCAAGACATTTTTTTGCAGTTTCAGTCGCATACCCTTTATTCCAATAGTTTCTGTAAAATCTAAATCCAATATCATATTCATTTTTGTCTTGACTATATTTAAGTCCGCACCAACCAATAAATTTTAAAGTTGCTTTGTCAATAACAGCAAGTCGTCCAACTCCGTACCTTTCATATTGGTCATAGTTAATCAAAAAGTCAACAGCAGTCTGTATATTTTCAAAAGGCTTATCTCCTGTGAATTTTAATACTTCTTCGTCAAGATTTAAAGTGTAGAAATCAATGGCGTCTTCTTTTGTTAGTTTACGCATTATAGTTCTTTCCGTTTCTATATACTCAATTGCTTTCATTTATTTGATAACGTTCGTTTTTTAGCTGACCGCTAACGGTCTCGTATAAGAATAGTTGCGGGTTTACGTGCGAGGATTTTCCGCAGGAAAATCAGACGTAGTAAACTTGCAATGACCTTTGTTTAAGCCCAAAATTGAGCAATTATTTTTATACATTGTTGTGGTGTCGTATTTTTTATTCATTAAACTCTTTTGGATATTCAACCATTCCATTTACTCCTTTCAGTCCGTTTTCAATCAATTCAATTACCATACAATTCTCTTTCGGAACTTCAAACGGTAATTCGATTCCATATCTATCAGCTTGTTCATAACCAAATCTTGGATAGTAATTTTCGTGTCCAAGTAGAATGATTGATTTATGTCCTAATTCTTTAGCTTTTTTATGAGCTTCGACTATCAATTTTCCGCCAATTCCTTTTCCTTGAAATTCAGGTAACACAGAAACAGGTGCTAAAGCCAATGAGTCAAATTCGTTCGATTCGTTTTTAATCTTAAGTTTTGTCAACAGAATATGTCCAACAATTTTGTTTTCAGTTTCGGCTACGATTGAAAGTTCGGGAACAAAAGCATTTGACTTTCTCAATCGTTCCACTAAAAACTGTTCCTTATGGTCGCTCATTTGTTCATTTTCAAATGCCTTTTCTATTAGGTTAAAGACTGTTTTAAAGTCTTCTGGATTTTCTTTTCTTATCGTTAATTTCATTTACTTTTTCGGTTTCTTCTGCGTTCCTGTTATATGCACCACAACGTGTTTGTATAAGATTAGTTGCGATTTTGTGTGCGAGGATTTTCCGAAGGAAAATCAGACGTAACAAAACAGCAACGACCTTTGGTTAAGCCTAAAATAAGCAATTAATTTTATACGTTGTTGTACCACGTTATTTGTTTTTTCGTTTATATGTTTTCATTAAATTCAATAATTCCTCAGTTTTAATATTATGACTTGATGTAATAGCTTTTTGTTTTCCAAATATAATTTCAGTTAGTTTACTTCTGTTTTTCCATTTATTATTATCGGGATTATAATCAAAGAAGATACTTTTATTTCCTCGAAAGTTAGCTTGTCTAAAATTTTTCACTTCAGACCACTTATACTTTTTTGTCTGAAACAAATTTTTCTCCTCAAATCCTTCTTTGTCAAACTTCAGGTAAGAAACGTTTGTCAGAAGCTGAATAAAAAAACAAATTGCTCCAAGTCCAAAAAATGAAATTCCTAACCAACCCATAAGTCGATTTTTTTCCAATATAGAATAGCCACAAGCGACAAATATTAATAAGATGAATAAGATTATTAAGTCCTTTAGTTTATTCCGTCTAAATATTTGAGTTTGATTTTTCATTAATGTGGTACAACGGTTTGGCTAAGCTGCGTTTTAATGCAGTTTAGGTGTTGTTAGGTAGCGTTACATTTAATTTTAAGTGAGTCAAAATTTCGAATTTATCTTGAACTAGTCCGTCTTTATAATCGCCTATTTTATAATTCGAGGAAACTATACCTTCTGGTAAAATCAAACCCTTCAGTTCATAGTAAGGACTATTAATTTCAATATTTCGTTCGCTATCCACTGAATATATGTTTAGATAATTTGTGGGTTTTGAGTTGAGAGCGATAATAATCTCCTCTAAAGATTTAGTAGGTTTTGCACTTATTGAATTAAAGAAACCATTTTTAAAAAATTTGAAATATCTTCTTTGGATATGATTATAAGAGAAACCGGCATGCCATTCTACAACTATTGAGGCTTGGGAAACGTAAAGCTCATTAAATATCAATAGTTCATTTGGCACTGATATTTCTACGTCCCAATAACTCATGAACATACTCTCAAATTCATTCTGCAACTTCTTTAAATCTATCAAATATTGGGTGTTAAATTCAGCTTTTGATTGCCAGTTTTCATATCTTTCGATACATTCTCGATTTAACATAAGCTGTTCTCGAACCGAATCAAGTACATCAGTAAAATTTTGACCAGCCAATTTTTTTGATTCATCGGTGTGTTCTAAAATATTTATTTCATGTTCTGTCATTTCTTCCTTATGCTACCTAACGGTCTCGTATAACCGTCAGTTACAGGTTTATATGCGTTAATTTTCGGTTTAGCACAGAGGTTAGCAATTCCGAGTGGATTCGGACGTAGTCGAATCCGCCGTAATTGCGGTTATACATTGTTGTGCAACGTTTTTTTCAGTTCTTTTATTCCGATTATTTCAGTCAATTTATTTATTCCGCTTTTTGAAATTATTCTAAATCCAAATTCTAAAAAAATAAATCTCATTACTAGAATAGTCATAACAAGATGGAATATCATTTCTAGTTTGTTTTGGATTATTGCTGTAACTATTCCAGATAGAGCAAATAGGACTATCGCAACAAAAATAATTTTAAAAATTCTACTAGTCCGTACTTTCAACGTTCCCTTTTCACTTTCCAATTTCCCTTTCAGAACACAAACTTCTCCAACTAACTTTTTTGAAAGTTTAACTTCAAATTCATTCGTTTCAATTTTTCCGATGAAAGCTTGATTATTCCAATTCGTAACGAACTGTTCTTTCGATAATGTTTGATTTTCTAATTCCGAAATTGCTAATGAACTATTATTATTTAATTCAATAGAATAGTCGTTTTCAGGAAATAACTTCATTTAATTTCAGGTTTTATCAAATGTTGCACAACGGTCTCGTATAAGAATAGTTGCGGGTTTACGTGCGAGGATTTTCCGTAGGAAAATCAGACGTAGTAAACTTGCAACGACCTTTGTTTAAGCCCAAAATTGAGCAATTATTTTTATACATTGTTGTGGTGTCGTATTTTTTATTCATTAAACTCTTTTGGATATTCAACCAT